>NZ_AP029173.1:0-3670206 GCF_055397465.1 Bdellovibrio sp. CKG001 | reverse complement strand
TAGTTGTAACCAACTTTGTGGAATACATATATAGGTGTCTTTGACGTCAGTTAGCGTCGTAAAAAAACCCTGGGGAGAATAGTAATGAAACGTACATACCAACCATCCAATAAACGTCGTAAAACCACTCACGGTTTCCGCGCTCGTATGGCTACTAAATCTGGTCAAGAAGTTCTTAATCGTCGTCGCGCTAAAGGTAGAAAGCGTTTGACGGTTTCTACTGGTGGAAAATAACTCTCCACAAGTTATTAAGCGAAGTTCTGAGTTTCTCTCTCTAAAACAAAACGGGAAAAGACACTGGCCTACAAAGTGGTTGCTTCTGAATTATCAGAAGAACCAGGTGGGTCAGTTGCGTTTTGGCGTAACTGCTAGTCGTAAAACCGGCTCGGCCGTTGTGCGCAATAAGTTGAAACGCTGGACGAGAGAGTATTTCAGAAGCTTCCTTGTGGCGGGACATCCCCTTGAAGCTGACATCAATCTCATTTTTAAACCAATGGATGCAAACTTTTACAAAGGCCTCAGTCATGAGGAATTTGTTAAAGCTTTGGACCGGGGTTTGGAAACTCTACGAAAACACCTCTAAGTATATCTTGTGGCTGTTGATTGGAGCTTACCGAACTCTGGGGACCACTCATTTGGGTGGATCATGTCGTTTCGAGCCTAGCTGCTCTGCCTATGCCCTTGAAGCTATAAAGACTCATCATACACACAGTGCTCTGTGGTTAATAACCAAAAGAGTGTGCAAGTGCCGACCGGGGGGACCTTATGGGTACGATCCGGTACCGCCTGCAAAGGGAGTAATCCATGCAACAAAAGAATAATCCGTCGTTCTTCGATCCGAAAACCCTTCTTGCTGTTGCCGCTGTGGCAATCGCTTATTATGGCTGGAATACTTATCTGGCTAAAAAGTATCCAAACTATAACAAACCAAAGACTCAATCTGAGCAAACTGTCGGCGCCACATCGGGCGCAACTCCTTCTGAATCGGCCGCAGCTTCTGCAAATACTGTTGATACAAAATCTGAAATCGTGACGGCGCCGGCTGTAGCGAAAGAATTCCACTTTGAAAATGACAAAGTATCTTTCGTTGTAACCAGTTTCGGTATGGGGTTGAAGAATTACACCATCAACAACTATCAGGATAAAGAAAAGAACAATATCAAACTAGGTGTGTCCCAGGCTGATGGTTTGTTTGAAATGCGCTGGGCAGGGGATGTTAAGCCTCTGAATTTTGATCTGGCTGAACAAGCTCCTGGTCATTATATCGGTACCGCGCAAGTTGGTGAAACAGTTGTAAAAAGAGAGTTGAAGTTCAACACCGAAACCTCCTCTTTCACAAACACGATCTCTGTATCAAGTCCAACAGAAGAACTTAAAAAGGGCTTCTCTTTATTGATTCCAGAGACTATTCACACACCCGCATCCACTTCCTTCTTGTTCCCTTCTTATGAACATCAGGATTTCTTTGTTACCCACAGCGCGGGTAAGCATGAGACCGTGAACTTCAGTAACTCCAAAGAGAATGTATCAAAGGACTTCACCGGTGCATCTTTGGTTTCTGTGAGCTCTCAGTACTTTGCGGCGGCTATTCTGGATAAGTCTGATGTTATCCCTGAAGTTAAATTGAATGCCCAGATTAACAACAAGACTGCTATGGCGGAGCTAGTTTACAAACCGGCTCAGATTAAGTCTGAAATGACCTTCTCTGAGATCTTCTATGCGGGTCCTAAATCCATTGATGCTTTAAAAGCAGTGGACCCTGAGATGGCTAGCCTGATTGATTTTGGTTTCTTTGGCTTTATCGCTCGTCCACTTCTTTATGTGATGAAAGCTGCACATTCTGTTGTCGGTAACTGGGGTTTTGCGATTATTATCCTGACCTTGCTGGTTCGTCTTTGTGTACTGCCGTTTAACATCATGTCCTTCAAGTCCATGAAGGCGATGCAAAAGGTTCAGCCGATCATTCAGGGTCTTCGTGAAAAATACAAAGAAGATCCAATGCGTTTGAATCAGGAAATGATGGCTGTGATGAAGCAAAACGGAGCAAATCCATTGGGTGGCTGTTTACCGATGTTGTTGCAGATTCCGGTGTTCTTCGCGCTTTATCGTGTGATCGGTTCTTCCATCGAGCTTTACAATTCTCCGTTCATCTTCTGGATCACGGATTTGAGCTCTCACGATAAGTTCTATGTGTTGCCGGTATCTATGGCGGTCTTCATGTATATCCAGCAAAAACTCACTCCGAGCACGATGGATCCGACTCAAGCGAAAATCATGGCGTTCCTGCCTGTGGTGTTCTCTTTGTTCATGTTGCAGCTGCCAAGTGGTTTGACTCTTTATATGGTGATCAGCACGTTGTTCGGTATCATCCAGCAGTATCTGATCATGAGAGAACCGAAAGCTGCCACGGCCAAGGCGTAACTGGCCATTTTTGATTTGAATTTTTATTATTTTATATAGGAGGCAAAATGGGTTTTTTTAGTAAGCTTTTCGGGGGGAAAAGCAAAAGTGCTAATAGCGAAGTAGAAGCACTGGTTGAAAAAACGCTTGAGGGAATCATCGAGAAAGCTCAATTTGAACTTTCTTTTGAACTGTCCACCGAAAAAGACGACGACGGTTCGACAACATTGGCTATTCAGTTTTCTGGAGCTGATGAAGAGATTCTTAAGGATAAAAAAGGACAGATGTTGGATGCTTTCCAATTGTTCCTTAAGCGCGTGATCCAGCACAATTTCCCTGACGATAAAACAAACATCACAGTGGACTGCGGTGGTTACCGCGATGAATCCGCAAATGCTTTGATTGAGCGTGCAGAGAATCTAAAAGCAATCTGCATCGAGCAAGGAAAGTCTGTTTATTACAGAGCTCTTCCGCCGAAAGACAGAAAAGTTGTTCATCAGTACCTTGCCAAGGATCCGCGTGTGAAAAGCCGCTCTTTGGGTGACGGTCTGTACAAAAAAATCAAAATCTATCCTGCAAAAGGCGGTAACGCCAACAATTCAGGTAATGAGGAAGCGGCTCACGACTAGTGAGCCCAGGTGGGGCCTATGATCCGCGGAGATCGTGATAAAGATACAATTTGTGCGATCTCCACTCCTCATGGAGTGGGTGGAATCTCTGTCATCAGAGTTAGCGGGCCCCAGACTCTTTCTATTGTCTCCAAGCTTTGTTCTTTTTTGCCCGAACATCCTGAGTCTCATAAAGTTTATTTCGGTAATCTGAAAAATGCCCAGACGGGTGATGAGATTGACGAGGTCTTGGCAACCTATTTCAAACAGGGCCGCTCTTTCACCGGTGAGGAAGTTATTGAGATTTCCTGTCACGGAAGCCCACTTATTTGTCAGAGTATCCTGAATCAGCTCATTCAACTGGGGGCTCGTGCCGCGGACCGCGGTGAGTTTACCTACCGTGCGTTTATGAACGGGAAGCTTGATCTGGTTCAGGCCGAATCCGTTTTATCTTTGATCGAATCGCAAAGTCAGCAGGCAGCCAAGTTGGCTCTTCGCCAGCTGAAGGGTTCGTTGTCTGAAAAGCTAGAGAAAGTGGAAGATGACATGACCTGGATTTTGGCGCACGCCGAAGCCAGTATTGATTTTTCCACCGAAGGCATCGAAGTCATCGAAGACAATGTGGTGCAGGTTCGCCTACGCAAAGTTGAAGCTGTTTTGAAAGAATTGGTGGCGACGTTTAAAGTCGGACGCCTTCTGAAAGACGGATTCCGCGTTGTTTTGACCGGTCTTCCCAATGTCGGAAAATCCAGTTTATTGAATTTGTTCCTGGAAGATGAACGTGCCATCGTGACCGATATCCCCGGGACCACCCGCGATGTTATTCACGGGGATACCAGCTTTGAAGGCGTAAAGTTCACGTTTGTGGACACGGCTGGCCTGCGGGATCAGGCAACAGATCTGGTTGAGCGCATTGGGATTCAGAAAAGCTATGAGGCGCAGAATGAATCCGATGTGGTGTTCTTCGTTTTTGATATTGAAAAGGGTTTAAGCTCTGAAGAGTTGCTGATCTTGGATTCTTTAGAGCCTCAGAAGACCTATATTTTGGCCAATAAAACCGACAAAATTGGGGGGTCTAAACCCCTGGAAACTGTCGAAAAAGCCCTTAAAAACAGTAAATTTTTCCAAAAAATTGGCGACAGCCCGGCTTTCTTCACAAGAAGGGTGTTCTTTGTCAGCGCTCTTGATAAAAAGGTGCGTTCTGAAGTGCTCCAAAGCCTGGTGAAGGAATTCGCGGACTTGCAGGTGGAAAACACAGTTTTGATTTCCAATGCCCGTCACTATGAAAACCTCAATCGTGCTTTGGAGAACACACAACGTTCTCAATCAGTTGTGGATCAAGGCATGGGCGCTGAGTTTTTGGCTCTTGAGCTTAAAGAAGCTCTCATTGCGATTCACGAAACTTTAGGGAAGCGGTTTGATGATCAGATCATGGACCGAGTCTTTAAAGAGTTTTGTATCGGGAAATAAATATGGCGAATAAAAAGTATGATGTGATTGTTGTCGGTGCCGGTCATGCGGGTATCGAGGCCTGTTTGTCGTCGGCGCGTTTGGGTTTAAACACTCTGATGGTGACCACAAACACGGATCGCATCGGTTATATGAGTTGCAATCCTTCCATTGGTGGTCTTGCCAAAGGGCACATGGTTCGTGAAATCGATGTGCTGGGTGGACAGATGGGTGTTGCAGCTGATGAAACCTGCATCCAATACAAACGCCTTAATGCCTCCAAAGGTCCCGCAGTTCGTGGGACGCGCGTACAGAATGACAAACATCTTTATTCGCAGTTTCAAAAGAATGCCCTGTTCAATCAACCCAATCTGGAAGTTCTTCAGGGTGAGGTCAAACGCCTGATTCTTGAGAAGGATCTGTGTGTGGGTGTGGTTCTTCAGGATGGCTCTGAAATTTTCGCTAAAGCGACGATCATCACCACTGGTACTTTCATGAATGGAGTGATGCACATCGGTCTTCGCCAGGAGGCGGGTGGCCGTGTGGGGGACAAGCCATCCATTGGTTTGTCAGATCAATTGGCTCAGTTCGGGTTTGAAGTAAAACGACTGAAGACCGGGACGCCAGCGCGTCTTTTGAAAGATTCCATTGACTGGTCAAAAACGGTTCCTCAGGGCGGCGATGAAAAGGTTTATCCTTTCAGTTATAAGTCCTCTGACAAACTCAAGCTGCCGCAGGTGTTGTGTTACCTGACTCGCACGACAGAGAAAACCCACGAAATCATCCGTGGGAACCTGGATAAGTCCCCGATGTATTGTGGAATTATTGAAGGTATCGGACCTCGATACTGTCCGTCTATCGAAGATAAGATCACTCGTTTTGCGGAAAGAACCAGCCATCAAACATTCCTGGAGCCGGAAGGTCTTTCCACGGATTTGATTTATCTTCAGGGCATTTCAACCAGTCTTCCGGAAGAGGTTCAGGATCAGTTCTTGAAAACAATCCCGGGACTTGAAAACGTCAAAGTCGCTCGCTACGGCTATGCCGTCGAATATGATTATATCGAGCCCACTCAGATCTGGCATCGACTGGAAACCAGAACGATTCGTCAGCTTTTCCTGGCGGGTCAGATCAACGGCACCTCCGGTTATGAGGAAGCAGCTGCTCAAGGTTTGATTGCGGGTATCAACGCGGCTCATAGTATTTTGGGCCGTGACGAGTTCATTTTGGGCCGTGATCAAGCCTATATGGGTGTGATGATCGACGATCTTGTGACGAAGGGGACGCGTGAGCCGTATCGTATGTTTACATCTCGCGCAGAGCACCGACTAGTTTTGCGAGAAGATAATACTATCGATAGGTTGAGTGATATCGGTATGAAGTTGGGTCTTGTTCCGGCGGAGTCTTACGAGCTTTTGAGCAAGTTGCGAGAACGCCGTCAGATTTTGCATGATCGACTTCGCAATACGGTTGTTTATCCGACCAAAGATGTGCAGCAGATTCTTGCGACCATACCGACTCCAGCTATGACAAAGTCTCTGACTTTCGAGGAGTTGCTGCGACGCCCTGAGCTTACCAGTTCACATCTGGAACTGCTGAATTTTGAGCTGGATCCGGATCCAAATGTGGTTGAACCGGTCGAGATTGAAGTGAAGTACTCGGGTTATGTAAAGAGACAGATGGACCTGATCGTTCAGTCCAAAAGAATGGAAGAAATGGTTCTTCCAGACGGTCTTTCTTACAGTGAGATTCGTGGTCTTTCTAATGAAGAGAAAGATAAGCTGCAACGCGTTAAGCCACGGACCTTAGGTCAAGCTCAAAGGATAAGTGGTGTTAATCCTTCGGCCATTCAGGCTATAATGATTCATCTTAAAGGTCATAAGAAGATCAAGGAGATGGATCTTGAAGGACAACAAGGAACAGGAAGCGCCGATAATACACTGGCGCATTGATGAGTGGTTTCCCGATTTAAGTCCAGATTTAAGAACTAGACTAAAGACGTATCATGAAGAGCTGATTAAGTTCAATCGAACGGTGAATCTGATTTCACCCAAGACGCTCTTCGTGGCCGATGCGCTTCACTTTGCGGACGCCATTCTAGCCTCTCAAGTAATTTATAAGGCTAACCCTAAGATCGATAAGATTTTTGATTTGGGAAGCGGTAATGGCTTTCCGGGGTTGGTTTTTGCCCTTTTGTATCCGCAGGTCCAGGTCGTTTTGATTGAGTCGGATATTAAAAAGGTTGAGTTCTTAAAACACATGGCTGCCATGCTGAAAGCGTCTAATTGTACGGTCGAACACAGAACAGTGGAATCGATGCCGGATAACTCTATGCAGTTCGTGATGGCTCGTGGTTTTAACTCTATTTCAAAGGCCATCATGCTTGTGCGCAAAAGCGTCCCAAAGGGTGGTGCTTTTTATCATCTTAAGAGCGAAGAGTGGGGGATTGAGGTGGGAGAAATCCCGACTCAGCTTTGCTCTATTTGGTCGCCTTCGCTAGTGGGGGAATATAAGCTTCCGGTGGGGGCTGTGAAGTTTTCCGTGGTAAAAACGGAGAAAATCGCCTGAATGTTCCACGTGGAACATGTCTAATGACCCCCGGCCGCTGGTTCGGGGGTTTTTTCTTGCCCTAAACCGGCTTCTTTCATTCTTTCTTTTGCATCCCAGGTTCTTTTTGCGTTTCTAAGGCGTTTTTCCGTCTGATAGGAGTCCCACTCCTGGGGATCAGGCCATGGATCACCTTTTTTAAATGCCTTGGAATAAGATTTCTTAGCCTCGCGCTTGCGGGCATCGACTTTTAACTCAAGATACTGTTTTTCCTGCTCCAGCCGGACAATTCTTTCTTTCGACTCGCGCACACGCTTTTGAGCGTACTTTATTTGACCTGTTTGAGGGACCACGTCAGACAATTCCTTTTCGAACCCTTCTAAGTTCTTCTTTTCTGCTTCCAGAAGCTGACTTGTTTCTGCAGCGTTAGCTTGAAGATCATTGAAGATCGGATCCTTCAACTCGGGGTTGGGATCGGGTTTGTTGCAGGCAACGAGGCTTAAACTAAGGATGATCAGACAAATTATTCGCATAAAAACACGTGTTCCACGTGGAACATCGGAAAAAACGCATAAAAACATAAGGTGTGGCGCGAAAAACTGGTCTTTATTCTTGAATGTTCACGCGATTCGAGCGACTTTTTCTACTCAAGGAGGAAAAATGGCAAAAACAATCTGTATAGCGAATCAAAAGGGTGGTGTTGGTAAGACAACGACGTCTGTAAACCTCTCCTCTGCCTTGGCTTCTCTTGGTAAAAGAGTTCTTTTGATCGACATGGATCCACAAGGTAACGCCTCCAGCGGTTTGGGTATCAAAAGATACGAAAGCCAGGATGCGAATAGCTACCATGTGCTTATCGGTGAAAAAACTCTTTCAGAGGCTACTCAAAAAACTTCCAATCCAAATTTGCAAGTATCCACGGCTAATCCTGATCTGGTGGGCGCGGAAATTGAATTGGTTGATATGCCGCAGCGTGAATACCGTCTAAAACAGGCGATTGCCACTGTGGCTGATCAATATGACTTCGTGATCATCGATTGCCCACCATCTTTGGGGCTTTTGACTTTGAACTCCCTGAATGCGGCGGACAGTTTCTTGGTGCCTCTGCAGTGTGAGTACTATGCGCTTGAAGGGCTTAGTCAGCTTTTGAATACTGCAGGACTAATCAAAAAGAATTTGAATCCTCAATTGCATATCGAAGGCATCGTTCTGACGATGTTTGATATTCGAAATAATCTAAGTCACCAAGTTGTGACCGAGATTAAAAACCACTTTGGCGAGAAAGTATTCAACGCCATCATTCCAAGAAATGTACGCCTATCCGAGGCACCAAGCCATGGTCAGTCCATCTTCGAATACGACAGCAAATCCATTGGCGCAACTAGATACCTAGAGCTTGCCCGCGAAGTGATCGCCCGTTCCGAGGTGAAAACGACGTCCGAGGCGGCTCCACACGCAGAACAGATGGCATAAGAGGGGAATTATAAATGTCTGATATTGCTGTTGAATCCTCAAACAATAAGAAAAAGGGACTGGGCCGAGGCCTAGGTTCCTTGTTGGGTGGCCCAGCTCCGGCGGCCGAAGCTCCAGTGGCGAAGGCCCCAGCTGCACCTATTAATAATGTGAACTCCACGCCAGCTCCTGCACCAGCAGCTGCGCCTCAGGTAGTAGCAACACCCGTTGCCCCTCCCGTAGATCCTGAGAGCAAAATCTGGAAGGTTGCTATCGACAAACTTTCGCCAGGCCAATATCAGCCGCGTAAGCAGTTTGATAAAGAACCCCTGCAAGAGCTGGCTCAATCTATTAAAGAAAACGGTATTCTTCAGCCAATCGTGGCGCGCAGAACCGCTTCCGGAAAATTGGAAATTGTCGCAGGGGAGCGTCGTTGGAGAGCATCCCAACTGGCGGGCTTGCATGAAGTTCCAGTTATCCTGAAGAATTACGATGACAAACAAGCGCTGGAACTGGCGATTGTTGAGAATATTCAACGTGAAGATCTGAATCCAATTGAGGAAGCAGAAGGTTACTCCCGTCTGATTTCTGAATTTAAGTTGTCGCAACAGCAAGTGGCTGAAAAAGTAGGCCGTGACCGTGCGACGGTTGCCAATGCGGTTCGTCTTCTTTCCTTGCCAGAGCCGGTGAAAGAAATGATCTCCGGAAACGAACTTTCCGTCGGCCACGCCAAAGTTCTTCTTTCTTTACAAGATCCAAAGAAGCAGATCGAATTTGCGAAGAAAGTGCTGAACGAAAAAATCGCGGTTCGTAAGCTTGAAAAAATGGTGCAGGCGGTCGTAAAGGGCCAAGAGGAAGTTGAAGAGGCGCCAACTTTTGATTCTAATGTAACCCAGCGTTTGATTTCTGGTTTGAGCGATGAGCTTCAGAAAATGCTGGGAACAAAAGTGAACATTGATTATGCCAATTCAAAAGGTAAAATCAGCATTCATTTCTATTCCGATGACGAACTAACCAACTTGGTAGATAGGCTTAAAGAAGGATGGCAGTAGGACTTTCCCCCGCACTTCAAGAAGATCTTCTTTCTGGTCATGTGACAGCGATCCTTGACCAGGGGACCCATTTCGAAGGAAAGCTCAGCTTCGAGGGGACTGTTCAGATCGGCGGAGACTTTAAGGGGGAAATCTTTACTAAGGACACCATCGTGATCAATGAGGGGGCCTCTGTGACCGCCCAAATTGAGGCCGACACCATCGTTATTTCCGGCCGGGTAGAGGGAAATCTCTTTGCCCGCCGCAGGGTTATCATGCACCCTCCCGCTATATTCAAAGGCACCGTAACATCTCCAAGTCTACGCATTGATGAAGGGGTTGTTTTTGAAGGGGCTTCATACATGCCTAAGTCTTAGGCAGTCCAACATTATCAGTTAGAAATACGCCTTGACCTGTTCTGTCCCCCAATGCTAATCCCGAAGGTCAAAAAATCAGTAGGGATTTCAACCAAATGGACATTTTTGGACAACTAGGTATCAATACCACGGCAGTCATTCAGTTTGTGCTCTTTGCAATCGCCTTGATCTTCTTGAGCAAGGTTGTATTCGCTCCTTATGCTCATGCATTGGAGGAAAGAGAAAGAAGAACCAAAGGCGGGGAAGACCTTGCCCTTGAGTACCAAAACAAATCCATCGAATTGCAGACAGAATACGAAACAAAAGTGCGTGATCTGAATGCTCAGATGAAATCCATCATCGATGCTGCGAAAACTCAGGCAACAAAAGACTATGAGTCTTTGGTTGCCAAGGCGCGCACAGAGTCTGAAGCTCTTGTTCAGAACAATAGAACAAAAATCACCACAGCGGTTTCATCTGCGGCAGCGGATTTGAAATCTCAAACAAATGCTGTGGCAATGGCAATCACTAGCAAGCTTCTTGGTAAATAAGAGAGACACACTATGAAATTGATCTTGAATCTTATGGTATTGTTGGCTCCTGCGGCTGTATTGGCAGCGGGTGGACATGGTGGTGAGGGTATTCCTAAGGCAGTCATGTACCAGGCGATCAACGTTGTGATCCTTGTTGCAGGTCTTATTTACTTCACAAAAGATGGTATTGTTTCTTTCTTCGCAGGCAGAAAAACAGCTTATCTTGAGGCTGCTCAGAAATCTGCTTTTGCGCGTGAGCAAGCTGAAAAAGAATTCGTGGATATCAAATCCAAATTGGCAAATTTAGATCAGACTCGTGAAGAGAACCTGCGCAAAGCACAGACTCATGCAGAAGAGCTGAAGAAGCAAATTTTGGACGAGGCTGCTGATGTATCCAAGCGCATTCAAAACGATGCGGAACTGACTGTGAAGTTGGAAGTTCAGCGTGCGCAGAAGGAACTTCGTTCTCAGCTATTGAAAGATTCTGTCGAGGCGGCTCGCATCGTTTTGACGAAGGATCTTGGGTCAGCAGATCAACAAAAATTGCAAAAAGATTTCATCAACAACGTTGGAGTGTAAGCCGATGAGAGTCAGCGAGATTTCCAAAAGATACGCGAAAGCCCTTTTGGCTGTAGCAAAACAAAAAGGCATCCACTCCCAGGTATTTGGTGAACTGCAAACACTGGTACAGTCTTTTGCGGCCGATGCATCTGTAAAAAATTATTTCGAAAATCCTATGGTCAGCTCTGATCAAAAGGTTGCCGCAGTAAAAGCGGCTTTGTCAGGCAAAGGTGTGTCTGAAGAAGTCGTAAATACACTGGTTCTTTTGGCAGAAAAAAACCGCATGGACATCCTTGGTCAAATGGCGATCGCCTTCCGCGATCTTCTGGATATTGAAGAAGGTGTGACCCGCGGTGTGGTTCGCTCTGCTCAGCCTTTGACCGCTGATGCGCAAAAAGAGATCGAACAGAAAATTAACAAAGTTTTGAATAAGAAAATCGTTCTGACGTACGAACAGGATTCCAAACTGCTTGGGGGCGTTGTTGCCTCTGTAGGCGGCTGGACTTTCGATGACAGCATCGACACACATCTTAAAAAATTGAATGAAGAATTAAACAGGAGAGCCAACTAAAAATGGAAACACAAATCCGTGCCGACGAAATCAGTCGCGTTCTCAAAGAGCAAATCAATCAATACAACAAAAAGATTGAAGTAAGTGAAACAGGTAGCGTTCTTTCCGTAGGGGACGGGGTTGCTCGTATCTATGGTCTTGAAAATGTAATGACTGGTGAACTTATCGAGTTCCCAGGTGAAGTTTTCGGGATGGCTTTGAACCTTGAAGAAGGTCACGTTGGTGCCGTTCTTTTCGGTGAAGACCGTCTTATCAAAGAAGGCGACGTTGTTAAGAGAACTAAGAAAATCGTTTCCGTTCCAGTTGGTGAAGCGCTTCTCGGCCGTGTTGTTGACGGTTTGGGTAACGCCATCGACGGCCGTGGTCCTATCAACACTCCTCACAGCCGCATCGTTGAAACAAAAGCTCCTGGTATCGTTTACCGTCACCCGGTTGAAGAGCCTCTTCAAACAGGTATCAAGGCGATCGACGCCCTTGTACCAATTGGACGTGGTCAGCGTGAGTTGATCATCGGTGACCGTCAAACTGGTAAAACAACTATCGCAGTTGACACTATCATCAACCAAAAAGGTCTTGGTGTTCAGTGCTTCTACGTAGCTATCGGTCAAAAGCAGTCCACAGTTGCCTTGGTTGTTGAAAAACTTCGTGCAGCGGGCGCTCTTGAGTACACTACTATCATCGCGGCCAACGCGTCTGACCCAGCTCCGCTTCAATACTTGGCGGCTTACACTGGTACAGCTATGGCGGAATACTTCCGTGATACTGGCAGACACGCTTTGATCGTTTACGATGACTTGACGAAACAAGCACAAGCTTATCGTCAATTGTCCCTGCTTCTTCGTCGTCCTCCAGGCCGTGAAGCTTACCCAGGCGACGTATTCTATCTTCACAGCCGTTTGCTAGAGCGTGCATCCAAATTGTCTGCTGATAAAGGTGGCGGTTCTTTGACTGCTTTGCCAATTATCGAGACTCAAGCGGGTGACATCTCTGCTTACATCCCGACAAACGTTATCTCCATCACTGATGGACAGATCTTCCTTGAATCCGACTTGTTCTATAAAGGTATCCGTCCAGCGATCTCTGTAGGTAAATCCGTATCCCGCGTGGGCGGTGCCGCACAGATCAAGGCGATGAAACAGGTTGCCGGTTCCATGAAACTTGAGCTTGCTCAGTTCCGTGCGATGGAAGCTTTCGCAGCGTTCGCCTCTGACCTGGATAAAGCGACTCAGCAACAGTTGGCTCGTGGTCGTCGTTTGGTCGAAGTTTTGAAGCAGCCTCAGTATCAACCGGTGAAGGTTGAAGAGCAGATCGTTATGATCTTCGCAGCTTCCAATGCCTTCGTTGATAGCTACCCAGAAACTGATGTTAAGAGATACGAAGCTGAGATGATCGAGTTCTTGAAAAACAAGCATGGCGACATCTTGAAAACTATCTCTGAGAAGAAAGCTATCGGCGACGACACTAAAAAAGCGTTGTTGGCGGCTCTTGAAGAGTTCAAAGCGATCTTCCAACCTTCTAACAAGTAATTTGGTGCTTAAATGGCAAGCTTGAAGGATATCCGGGCTCGAATTGAGTCCACTAAAAACACCCAGCAGATCACGAAAGCGATGAAGCTCGTGTCTGCTGCGAAGTTGAGAAAGGCGCAGAATAACATCGTTAATATGCGTCCTTATGCTCTGACTTTGCGTAAGGTGATTGCGGATATCGCTGTGACAAACAAAGTGTCGCATCCGTTGATGGAGAAGAAAGAACAAGTAAAGAATGTTTTGCTTGTTGTTATCAGCTCTGATCGCGGCCTGTGCGGCGCTTTCAACAGCAATATCAACAAATTCACTGAGAACTACTACAAAGAGAACAAGGATAAGGTCGAGAAGATCGACTTCCTGTTCATTGGCCGTCGCGCTCATGACTACTTCGTAAGAAGAGACATCAAGCCTGTTGATTACATCACCAAGCTTGATAAGGACATCTCCTATGAGCTGGCTTCCAAGGTTTCAAATCGTATTTTGAACGACTACCTTGAAGGTAATTACGACGAAGTTCGTATCGTTCACAACGAATTCAAATCTGCGATTTCCCAGGTTGTTGTCTGTGAAACAATCCTGCCGATCGATATCGGCATGACGACTTTCAACACGCAGCCAGAGAAAGCGAATGATTTTGCTGTGGATATGATTTTCGAACCGGCTCCAGAGAAGATCATCAAAGAGCTTCTTGAAAAGCACTTCGAACTTCAGGTTTACAGATGTATGTCCGAGTCCGTAGCGGGTGAACATGGTGCTCGTATGAGCGCGATGGAGAACGCGACGAACAACGCGAAAGAGATGATCAACAAACTCACTCTGACGTACAACAAATTGAGACAAGAAAAAATTACTACAGAATTGACTGAAATCGTATCGGGCGCAGAAGCGCTTAAATAGGGAGCTGAATAATGGCATTCGGTAAAGTAAAACAGGTGATGGGTCCCGTAGTGGACGTGGAATTTGAAGGCGGCGAACTTCCTGCCATCAACTCCGCTCTTCGTGTAACTAATAAATTTATCTCTGACGCTGAGTTCAACCTTGTTCTAGAAGTTGCCCAGCACTTGGGTGACGGTGTTGTAAGAACAATCGCGATGGACCAAACTGAAGGTTTGGTTCGTGGTGAAAAAGTAAAGGCTTTGGGCACTCAGATCACAGCTCCAGTGGGCCGTGAATCTTTGGGTCGTATCATCAACGTGGTTGGTGAGCCTATCGACGAACAAGGTCCAGTAAACGCAAAAGAACACTGGGGTATCCACAGAAATGCTCCTAAGTTTGAAGACCAAGCGACTGCAGCTGCGATGTTGATGACTGGTATCAAGGTCGTTGACTTGCTGGCTCCATACGCAAAGGGTGGTAAGATCGGTTTGTTCGGTGGTGCGGGCGTTGGTAAAACGGTTCTGATCCAGGAGCTTATCCGTAACATCGCGACTGAGCACGGTGGTTTCTCCGTATTTGCCGGCGTGGGTGAGCGTACTCGTGAAGGAAATGACTTGTGGCAAGAGATGAAGCAGTCTGGCGTTTTGGCTAAGACTTCTTTGGTGTTCGGTCAGATGAATGAACCTCCTGGAGCACGTGCGCGTGTTGCTTTGACTGGTTTGACAGTTGCGGAATACTTCCGTGACGTTGAAAACCAAGACGTTCTTTTCTTCGTGGATAACATCTTCCGCTTCACTCAGGCGGGTGCTGAAGTTTCCGCGTTGTTGGGTCGTATCCCTTCTGCCGTTGGTTACCAACCAACTTTGGCGACTGAGATGGGTGCTCTTCAAGAGCGTATTACTTCCACTAAAAAAGGTTCCATCACTTCCGTTCAAGCGGTTTACGTACCAGCGGATGACTACACGGATCCAGCTCCAGCAACCACGTTCACTCACTTGGATGCTACGACAAACTTGGATCGTGATATCGCGGCTATGGCGATCTTCCCTGCGGTTCACCCATTGACGTCCACTTCACGTCTTTTGGATCCAACTGTTATCGGTGAAGAACACTACAAGTGCGCTCGTGACGTTCAGGCGTTGTTGCAGCGTTACCGTGAACTTCAAGACATCATCGCCATCTTGGGTATGGACGAGTTGTCTGAAGCGGATAAACTGGTTGTTTCCCGCTCTCGTAAGATCCAGCGTTTCTTGTCTCAGCCGTTCTTCGTTGCTGAGCAGTTCACTGGCTTGCAAGGTAAATACGTTGATATCAAAGACACTGTTAAGGGCTTCCGTGAAATCCTTGATGGTAAACATGATGCTCTTCCAGAGCAGGCGTTCTACCTTGTTGGTACTATTGAAGACGCTATCGAGAAAGCTAAGAAGCTGCAGGCCTAGTGCCTGCCCTTCCTAAGGGGTGAATATGAAACTAACAATCGTGACTCCGGAAAAGCGCATCCTTGTTGGCCAAGAGGTTGACGAGGTGACTGTTCCAGCATTCAAGGGGGAACTAAACATTCTTCCTGGTCACGCTCCTTTGATCACGACTCTGGAAACAGGCGTGATGAAATGGAAACTCAAAGGAAAAGAAAAGCAGGACATGGCTGTTATCAGCTGGGGTTACTGCCAGGTTTCTCCTGAGGGCGTGAATATTCTTGCGAACATTGCTGATCTTCCAGAAGAGATCGATCTTCAGGCAACGAAAGAGTTCCTGGCTCTATCCGAGAAGAAGATCATGAACGAATTGATCACAGACGAAGACTGGGCAGAGTTCCAGCGCGACTGGGCTCATGCCAGAGCAAAAATCGAAGCGGCAGAACAACTGCCAGCCAAGAAGTAAGAATCAAAAACGGAGGCCCAAAGCCTCCGTTTCTTTTTTAGGTGTAGCCACCATTTCTATACAGAAGAAAACTAATCGTTCAGGGCAAAGGTGCCCTGAGAACTTTGCAGGATCTCCTCGCGATACTTGGCGATCTTCCTTCCTGCGTCCTTGTGATTAAAATAAAGCTGAATGACCTGGCGATATCCACGACTGCGCGGGAACAGGCGGGGGGCTCCCAGATTCACGATAATCAGTTTGCTCTTGTGCTCAGGACTCAGACCACGAATCTGGCGGGCGGTGCGGGGACCGGTCACACCAACAAACAAAGCCGTGCAGCGATGCTTCTTCATCCATGAAGCGATATCGCCAGATCCGGTTCGACTCTGCAAGTGCACAGAGGGCATCTTCGTTCCTTCGGTGAACGTGTTTAAGAAGTCCTTGGAAGGTGAAGCCGCACAGACCTTTTCAGTGCTGGCGGGTTTCCGCGGGGCTTTTATCTGGGGAAGGTTGCGCGGAATCAGGCTGGTTTTTAGATTCTGAGAAAGAACCTCGTCCTCAAGGCTGGCATAATCACGCGATGTCAGGCTGTTGCCACTTAAAAGAGAAGGCACCTTTGGGTCCTTGCGATAGACGTTGGCAAAGGCCTTTACACGAAGAATCCGTCGCAGTTTGTTGTCCACGTCCTGGGCGGAAAGATCACCGTCTTGCAGGGCTTTGAGGACGTAATCAAATGCCTTTCCTTGATCGGCAAAAGACCATGTCAGCATCACAATGTCAGAGCCTGACTTTAATGCTTTCAACGCCGCGGCCTCGGGGCGCAGAACCTGCTTTGATCCCTGCATCTGCAAGTCATCGGTCATGACAAGACCCATAAACTTTAAATCATGGCGCAGAAGATCTGAAGCAATCCTGCTGGAAAAGCTGGCGGGTTCGCGGCTGGAATCCAACTCCGGATAAATCAGATGTGACATCATCACGGCGATGTTCTGTCCAAGTTTGCTGTACCCGATAAATGGAACCAGATCGCGCTTTCTGAAAGTTTCCAATGGCGTCTTGTTTTCAACGACAGTCACGTGAGGATCCTGATTCAGACTGCCGGTGCCGGGGAAGTGTTTTGCCGTGGGAATCACGCGCGCCTTCAGAAGACCCTTGGAGTAGGCAACGCCAATATCTCGAACCATCTCAGGGTCGGAGCCAAATGAGCGCACACCAATGAAGCTGGTCGAATAGGGATCTACTACGTCCAGAACCGGGGCTAGATTCATGTTAAAGCCCACTTCACGCAGGAACAAACCGGTCTGATGCCCCATTTCCTCTGCCAGCAAAGGTGATTGCGTCTGTCCAAGTGCGAGCGCGTTCGGAGGTGCAGGAGTGATGGGAAGTCGGGAGACAGCACCACCTTCCTGGTCGATGGCGATAAACGGAGGCAATTGGGAATATCTGTAGCTGGCCTTGTACAGACTTAAATTCAACTCACGGATCTGTGAGGCCGAAGTGATATTGCGTTTAAACAGTAAGAAGGAGCCGGGCTTGTATTTTCCGATAAACGCTTCAAGCTCGGGTGTGATTTCGGTGTAGGGAAAGCCCACGATAAAAAGCTGCCCCACTTTTTCTTCGGGGGTCATCTGGGCTATTTTCTTATCGATAATTTTTGCGATCCGATCTGGACCAGCTAGCACAAGGTGGGGAAAAACAAGAATCAGCAGACTAATGCTCAAATTCCTAAAGATTTCCCTGATATACTTGCTCATATATTCAGACTATCACTGTGCCTGAACGAAGGTAGGCAAGATTTGAGAGACAGCATGAAATTGCACCAAAGTCTTAAATCAAAGGTATGTATTCTGCTAACAGTCTTTGTTGGCTTTTCGGCCATGGCTCAGGATCTTGAGGAAGAATTCCAGGCCGTGGAATCTCAAGATGTTATTGGCGAAGAAGCGCCCGTCGCGGACGATGCGCTGGATTTCGCTGCGGAAGAAGCAGCGGCGGTTGAAAGTGAAGAAGCCACTGTCGAAGCTGATCCCGTTGAAGAGGAAGCTCCGGCTGTCGTCGAGGCTCCTCAAGAAGAAACCATCCCTGTCGAGAATATGGTCGAGGTGCCGCCTCAGGATCTTCCGTTGGTGGAGTTGCAAATTCGACAGGACAACCTGGCGCCTTACAAAGAGCGTCGGGAAACTCATGGGGTCTATTTTGGCATGGACTATGAGGCTATTAACTTTAAAAATTTGATCTCGACCCTGGATGGCATGTCTTACAAGGATGTCTTCGGTGAGGACACAGTCAATTTGGTTCAAGCCGGAGTCGACTATAAATTCAATTTCGCTTTGGGCTCTCTGTCTGCTGGTATTTTCTATGGGATGGGCCGGGTTGATGCGGAAAACTCCCGCAGTCTTGAGATCAGTAAATACGGGGCGGCCTTCCGATTCACAGCAGACATGATTATGAATGAGCCCTATGTGGTACCCTACGTCGGGGTCAATGTCTGGCAGATGGGGATATCCGAAAAAAGTGCGACAGATTCTTTCTCTGCGACAACTCAGCTGGGCTACAACTATTCGCTGGGGCTGTTGATCCAGCTTGATTGGATTGATTACGAGACGGCGAAAGAGACGACCTTTAACTGGGGCTTGGAGAATACCTTCCTGGATGTGTACGCCACACAGTATGCGAAAACAGAAGCGCCGGATGATCCCAATACTGAAACGGACTTAACTTATGGCGCGGGTCTGCGCTTTGAGTTCTGAATCAAATTAAGCGCAAGAGCGCATCGAGCTCATCATGAACAGCAGACCACGTGATCGTGGAAAGCTTGATGTTCAGGCGGTTGTCCGGAGTCAGTGAATACTTTTTGCTTTCTCGCACGGCCAGCTGAATGACCTTCTCCGGACTGAGTTTTGTTTTCTCAGTAAAGATCAAGGACACGGATTTTAAGCCGGCGCTAATGTCACGAACACCCAGCTCTTTACACTGACGACGAATCAGCATCAGACCCATCAAGTTCACAGTTTGATCAGGAATCGGTCCAAACTGATCGCGCAATTCTTCTTCAATACGATCCAGATCTTCGTTGGAAGAAATATCCGCCAAAGCCTTATAGTACCCCAGACGAATACGAATGTCCTTGATGTAAGAATCCGGAATCAGTGCTGGAATCTTCAGGTTGATCTCTGGATCCAGATCCATGTCCTCAACGGTTTCGCCTTTGGCTTCCGCCAGGGCCTCGTTCAAAAGATCCATGTAAAGTTCATAACCCACAGAGTTGACGTGGCCGGATTGTTCTTCGCCCAGAATGTTTCCAGAACCACGCAGTTCCAAATCGTATTGTGCGATCTTGATACCGCTTCCCAGGGCGGTGTTTTCCTGAATGATCTTCAGGCGCTCTTGCTGTTCTTTGTCCAGCTTGCGATCCCGTGGCATCATCAAATAACAATAGGCGCGGGTCTTGCTGCGACCAACACGTCCGCGCAACTGATAAAGCTGCGAAAGACCAAACAAGTGGGCCGTGTCGATGAACATCGTGTTAGCGCGAGGCACGTCCATTCCCGATTCCACAATCGCCGTACAGACCAGAACATCGATCTCATGATGGAAGAAAGCCAGCATGGCTTTTTCCAGCTCGTGTTCCTCCATCTGTCCGTGAGCCACGCGAATGCGGGCTTCCGGCACGATCTGGCGAAGTTCGTCCACCAGGCCATAGATGGACTCGATGCGATTGTGAATAAAGTAAACCTGGCCGCCACGGGAGATTTCTGCAGTGATGGCTTTGCGAATGGTTTCAGGATCAAACTTTGTCACGAAGGTTCGTGTTGGCAGACGATCCACGGGGGCCGTATTGATCAAGCTGAGATCCCGAATGCCCACAAGAGCCATGTTCAATGTTCTTGGGATCGGTGTGGCTGACAAAGTCAGAGTGTCGACGCTGGTTTTAATCTTCTTGATCTTTTCCTTGTGAGTGACACCGAACTTTTGTTCTTCGTCAATAATTAAAAGTCCCAGATCTTTGTATCCGACGCCAGAACCTAACAACTTGTGTGTGCCCACGATCAGGTCGACCTTGCCATCCTTCAGATCCTGCAGGGTCTTTTTAGCTTCAGCGGGTGGAACGAATCGATTCAGCACACGAATGTCGACAGGCCAACCCTCGAAGCGCTTTTTGAACGTTTCAAAGTGCTGGAATGTCAAAACCGTTGTGGGCGCCAGCACCGCCACCTGTTTGCGAGCTTGAATGGCAAAGAAGGCCGCACGCATGGCGACCTCGGTTTTACCAAAGCCCACATCGCCGCAGACCAGGCGGTCCATCGGTTTGGTGGACTTTAAATCGCGACGAATGTCGTTAATCGCACGAAGCTGGTCATCGGTTTCTTCGTATGGGAAGCCGTTATCAAACATCGCCACTTCGTTTTCATTGATCACAAAAGGGGGCCTGTGCATTTCTGCACGTTTTGCATAGAGCTGTAAAAGTTCCGAGGCAATGTCGCGAACGTGGGCTTTTACTTTGGCTTTGGTTTTTTCCCAGGCCGTGCCGCCCAGTTTATCCAGAACACTGGTGGCTCCAGCACCGGAGAACTTCTGCAACTGCCCCACACGATAAACAGGCAGATACAGCTTGTCTTTATCTTTGTAGCCGACCTGAATATACTCAGATTCGACGCCGCCGATATTCATAATCTTGAGACCTTCATATTGGCCAATGCCGTGTTTGACATGCACCACTAGGTCGCCCGGCTTCAGATCACCAAAAGACAGTCGCTTGGCTTGTTTCTGGAAGTCCTCTGCGCCTGAGCTTTCGCGGGAAGAGCGTTGTTTTTTGCCGTAGAAGTCTTCATCACGCAGGAAAATGATGCGTTCTTCTTCAAGACGCAGGCTTTCTGCCAGATAGCGAGGCACAATATGAATCCAGGACGGATTGTGATCCTGTTCCTGAAGCCAGGAGTCCCAGCGGTATTCATCATTGTTGGTGCGAACAGCCTTAAGCTCCAGTTTTTCAAAGATCAAAGAAAGGCGATCGATGTGCGACTGGTTTTTTGTGCTGACAAAGATGCGGTAGCCGTCATCCCGCCAACGGTGAAGTTTGTTGGTGGCTGCTTGCAGCCACTGTTCAGAGCCGACGGCATTAGCAAGTCCCAGATTGGTAAAGTCCTGGGTCAGGGCCGTGCGATACTCCACGCGAGTGTCGTCAGAATTTTCCTCTTCAAAATACTCCAAGGACGAGAAATAAATCTGCCGCGAGTTTAGCGGGTAATTCAGATTTTCAAAAACCGTGTACAGATCCTCCAGGGCCGGGCGGATCACATGTCCTTCGCTGGTGCCATAGTCTGCTTTGATTTCCGCCCAGCTTTCATCGGCACATCGGGAAATCTCTACGGGATCCAGGAACCACAGGTTTAAGGCCCCTGGGAAATGGTCCACGGGTGTTGCCAGCTCTCCGTAAAAGTACGGAAGCAAGAATTCAATTCCCGGAAAGGCATTCTTTAAAACCAAAGAGCGCAGAGTTTCTTCAGCCTCTGCCTTATCCACCTTGCGGCCGTCGATAGAGGTGCGCACTCGTTGCAGCAGTCGTTCATGGGTTTCATCGCGGAAAAGCACCTCGCGGGCCGGAGTCAGAACAAAGGCAGAGATTTCATCAGCACTACGCTGATCGGAAATCGCGAAGTGACGAAGGCTTTCCACCTGATCGCCGAACAGATCCATGCGGATGGGCTGAGGCTCGGTGGGTGGATAGATATCCACGATGCCTCCGCGAACGGCGAATTGACCTTTGTCTTCAACCATCGGGGCTGCGACATACCCCAATGAACCAAAATATTCGTTAAGATTTTCGGGAAGCTCATCGCCAGCCCGAATTGTGCGGGAAAGATCCTTCAGGATTTTCACCGGCAGTGTCTTCTGCATCAGTGCGTCAGAAGAGGATATGAATATTTCTCCGGCTTTGGCGGTTTGAGCTTTCGCCAAAAAGCGAATGCGATCAGAGACCACCTGTGTGTTTGGATAAAGACCCGAATACGGAGAAACGTCGAAAGCAGGCAGAATATGACTTTGACGACTTGGGTCAAAGAACTCCAGAAGCTGCTGCAAAGTCACAGCATCGCGATGACTGCCGACCACAACAAGATGCGGCAAGCCGTTGATTTTTTTAGAGTATGTTTGTGACAAGAAGTACGCAAGCGCAAGCGGTGACGCTGCCCCGGTCACTTGAATCTTACCGCGAGTTGTTTCGAAGGCCCTTTCCAGGATGGATTCAAGCCTTGTGTGAGTGATTTCCGCTTTCATTTGGTGGGCTCATCTTGCCACGCTTATCGCCTTGTTTCCATTCATATTTCTTGGTTTTCACTGACGACACATATATAACTAATTGAAATCCAAATAATAACGACAACTTTGGAGGGACTAGTGCCACTCGGTGGAGTCATATTCATCGTCATATTCATTGCTCTGTTTGGAGCATTTTTAGTTTGGCTTGCAGCCAACATTACCGGAACGAAACCGGTTTATAACCCCGTGAAGTACGAGCCCTACGAGTGCGGTATTCCTGGGATCGAAAAGAAAGAAACAAAGATCTCTGTTAAGTATTATTTAACAGCGATTCTTTTCATTCTTTTCGATATCGAGATTATCTTCATGTACCCTTGGGCGATTTCCTTCCGTGAATTCATCTCGACAGGTGGGGGCGCCTTCGTCTTCATCTCGATGATGGTGTTCATCGCGATCTTCATCTTCGGGCTCTTCTGGGAAGTTAAATCAAAAGCTTTGGAGTGGGACTAATCAATGGGAATGGGTAAAGATATTTTCGAAATCACCGTGAATGGCCTGAAGTTGGTCGTCATCTTCCTGATGATGGTTCAGTTGGTGCCGATTCTGGTTTGGCTTGAGCGCCGTGGTTCTGCTTTCATTCAAGACCGTCTGGGTCCGAACCGCGTGGGACCATTGGGTTTGATGCAGCTTCTGGCTGATGCCGTGAAGTTCCTGACCAAAGAAAACTTCGTTCCTCAGAATGCAAAAACCTTCCTGTACTATGCAGCGCCGGTGTTTGCTTTGATTCCGGGTGCGGTGGCTTTCTCGGCAATTCCAATGTCCTCTCCAATTCAGGTTGGGACCTTTGAAATGTTTGGCTCTACTTGGGGTCCTTACACTTTCTTGGTTCAGGGCTACGAAATTGGCGTGGGTATCGTCTTCATCCTGGGTGTCAGCTCCTTGGCTGCTTACACATTGTTGATGGCTGGTTGGGGTTCTGGAAATAAGTACACCCTCATGGGTGCTCTTCGTGCTTCCGCTCAAACGATCTCTTACGAGCTGGCATTGGGCCTTTCCATCGTCGGCGTGATCATGCTTTACGGCACGTTCAATCTGACGGAGATGACATTGGCTCAGCAAGGTCCTTTGACCTTCACGTTCCTGGGTCACACGATCGCGGCGAACTGGCTTCCGAACTGGGGTATCTTCTATCAACCGCTAGGGGCGATTTTGTTCTTCTCAGCGGCGTTCGCAGAATCCAACCGTCTGCCATTCGACTTGGCCGAAGGTGAATCCGAGTTGGTCGGTGGTTTCCATACAGAGTACGGCGGTTTCAAGTTCAACATGTTCTTCATCGGTGAATACGGCCACATGATGATCGCTTCCGGTCTGATGGTTTTGTTCTTCTTTGGTGGTTACACAATCCCATTTGTTTCTGTTGCAGAACTGAATGAGTGGGCCGCAGGTGTTACATCAACAGCAGGCAAGGCAAGTGCTTTGGTGGCGCTGATTCACTTCCTGGTGTTCAACGTGAAATTTGCATTCTTCATGTGGGTCTTCATCTGGGTTCGCTGGACTTTGCCTCGTTTCCGTTACGATCAGTTGATGGATCTGGGCTGGAAGACGATGCTTCCTTGGGCTTTGGCAAACACCATTCTCACAGCCTTTGTGATCTTCATCGCATCTTTGTAAGGAGTTAAAATGACAGCAGATGCATTTCTTTTCTGGTTCTTAGCGTTTGTCACTCTGGCCTCTGGCCTTAGTGTCATTTTGATGTCCAATCCGATCTATTCCGCTTTGTGCCTGGCGATGACAATGGTGGGTATCTCTGCCTTGTTTGTGACCTTGAATGCCTTCTTTATTGCGGGTGTTCAGCTGATCGTTTACGCCGGTGCGGTCATGGTTCTGTTCACGATGGTGATCATGCTCTTTGACTTGAAAAAAGACGTACAGGCCTTCACCAAAGGCAAATTCACAGGGGCGGTTAAGATCGCATCCGTGGGCTTGTTGGCGGGTCTGGTTGTGGGTGCTATTGCCATGTCCGTCAGCTTGATGGGTGAAAAGACCACCGACAATCCAGTGATGGTCGGCACAGGCATGGAAACAACCAAGGCATTGGGTAACATCCTGTTCACCAAATACATCTTCGGTTTCGAGGCTTTGGGTGTGCTTCTTTTGGTAATCGCAGTTGGTGCAGTGGCATTGGCACGCAGTAAAGGTGGAACACATGAACACTGAGTTCATTACTAATATCGGCCTGACACACTATTTGGTTCTGGCAGCTATGTTGTTCGTTATCGGTATGGCAGGGGTTCTTCTGCGCCGTAACGTGATCGTACTTTTGATGTCTATTGAATTGATGCTGAACTCTGTGAATCTGACGTTCATTGCCTTCAGTAAGTACCTGGGCATTCTGGATGGTCATATCATGGTCTTCTTCGTTATGACGATTGCTGCTGCCGAGGCGGCGGTAGGTCTAGCGCTGGCAGTATCCATCTTTAAACGATTCAACGAAGTGAACATTCGCTTCTTTGAGCACTTGAAAGGATAGGGGATAAGCTGTGAATCATTCTCTATTAATGGCAATCCTGATTCTGGCTCCTTTCGTTGGTTTCCTGATCAACGGTGCCAGATATAAAAAACACTCCGGAAATGTAGCTGGTTCCATCGCGACAGTAGCGGTGGCGATCTCCTTTATTTCTGCGATTCTTTTGGTGGTAGACCTGGTCTCCATGCCGGCTGAAGCCCGCCGTATTGCGGTGAGCTTCTTTGAGTGGATGGCGATTGATAAATTCAAGGTCAACGCAGGCTTTGTGGTCGATCAAATCAGCGCCATCATGATCCTTGTGATCACGGGTGTTGGTACTCTGATCCACTTGTTCTCTATCGGTTACATGCACCACGATAAGGGTGTGGCGAAGTACTTCGCCTACCTGAATCTTTTCATCTTCAACATGTTGTTGCTTGTCCTGGGCGACAGCTTGCTGGTGATGTTCGTTGGTTGGGAAGGTGTCGGTCTTTGCTCTTATCTGTTGATCGGTTTCTGGTTCACGGACAAGGAAAAGGCAGCTGCCGGTATGAAGGCCTTCATCACCAATCGTATCGGGGATGCGGCGTTCTTGCTGGGTATGTTCGTTCTGTTCATTACTTTCGGAACATTGAACTTCTCTGAACTGAATGCCCTGGCTCCGACAGTGGTTGAGTCCTCTTGGTTGGGGGCCGTGACTTTGGGGACTTTGTTCCTGTTCATCGGTGCTACCGGTAAATCCGCACAGATTCCATTGTACGTTTGGCTTCCAGACGCGATGGCCGGCCCAACACCGGTTTCTGCGTTGATCCACGCGGCGACGATGGTGACTGCCGGCGTATACATGATTGTTCGTCTGAATCCGCTCTTCATCATGGCTCCGAACACGATGATGGTTATTGCGATCATCGGTGCGGCGACGGCTGTGTTTGCGGCGACAATCGGTATCACACAAAATGATATCAAGAAGGTTTTGGCTTATTCCACCGTGTCCCAGCTGGGTTATATGTTCCTGGCAGTGGGTGTGGGGGCCTTCGGAGCAGCGATGTTCCACTTGATGACTCACGCCTTCTTTAAAGCTTTGATGTTCCTGGGTTCTGGTTCTGTGATTCACGGAATGCATGAAGAACAAGACATCAGAAAAATGGGCGGCCTGAAAAAGTACATGCCAATCACGCACATCACATTTGTGATGGGTTGGCTGGCAATCATCGGAACTCCACTGTTCTCTGGTTTCTTCTCTAAAGATGAGATCCTGGCTTATGCATTCCATTCTCCAATGGGGTCTCCGATCCTTTGGGCGGCGGGTGTTGTGGGTGCTACTTTGACGGCATTCTATATGACTCGTTTGATGGCTTTGACCTTCTGGGGTAAGAGCCGTGTTTCCCCTGACGTTCACCCGCATGAGTCTTCCGCGATCATGACAATTCCTTTGATCATCCTGGCGATCCTTTCTGTATTTGCCGGTTGGATCGGGGTTCCGCATGTTATCGGTGAGCACTTGGGTCACATGCCAAACTTCTGGGAGCACTGGTTGCACCCAATGATTTCTCCGATCCCTGGTTGGACTGCATTTGATGCAACGACTGAATGGATCTTGATGGGCTGCTCAGTGGGCCTTGCGACAGTTTCTGCCATCGTGGCTTATCAGTTCTACGTGAAGTCTCCAGAGACTCCGAAGAAGATCGCTGAAAGCATCAAGCCTGTGTACAACCTTGTGAATAACAAATACTTTGTGGACGAGGCGTACTTCGGCGGAATCATTAATCCTTTGGTAAACCTCAGTAAGAACACTTGGTATTATATCGATGTAAACTTCATCGATAAAATGACCTTCTGGGCAGGCGATCTTGTGCGTGGCATGGGGTCCTTTGCGCGCTCTGTTCAAACTGGAAATATGCAGCAGTACGCGATGTACATTGGCATTGGCGTGGTTGTAGCCCTTTCATTTGTGATCATGAGGTAATGTATGATCCTAAGTAGCATTGTTTTCCTACCTCTTTTATTCGCACTTCTGATCGCGATCTGGCCAAAGGCGAATACCGTTCGCCACTTGGCTTTGGGCTTTTCTTTGATTGAGTTCCTGGTCAGCCTTTCCATCTTCAAGCACTTCGACGCTTCGGCGACAGGCCTGCAGTTGGTGGAAAAATTCATGTGGATTGAACGCTTCGGTATTCAGTACTTCATGGGGATTGACGGGATTTCTTTGTGGCTGGTTCTTCTGACTACGTTCCTGACTCCGATCATCATTCTGGCTAGCTGGACTTCCATCACAGAACGCGTAAAAGGCTTCCATGTTTGTTTGTTCATCCTGCAAACAGCCATGCTGGGCACATTCCTGGCGATGGATGCGGTCTTCTTCTATGTGTTCTGGGAGCTTTCTCTGGTTCCGATGTACTTCATGATCGGTATCTGGGGGGGCGCTCGTCGTATCTATGCAACAGTAAAGTTCTTCATCTATACGATGGCGGGCTCTGTTCTGATGCTGGTGGCAATCATCTATATGATGTACCTGACTCAGGAAGCGACCGGCCAGATGAGCGCAAGCCTTCTGGACTTCTACAAGCTTCAAATCCCGTTTGTAGGCGGGACTTTCTTCAGCCTGCAGACGCTTTTGTTCTTCGCCTTTGCACTGGCCTTTGCGATCAAGGTTCCGGCGTTCCCGGTTCACACTTGGTTGCCTGATGCCCACGTTGAAGCTCCGACCCCAGGGTCTGTGATCCTGGCGGGTGTGATGCTGAAAATGGGTACTTATGGGTTCATGCGCTGGGTGATTCCTTTGTTCCCCGAGGCTTCTGAATACTGGGCTTGGTTGTTCATGTTGATCGGTACTGTGGGCATCATTTACGGTGCTTTGGTGGCGATGGTTCAGCCGGATGTGAAAAAGCTGGTCGCGTACTCTTCTGTATCCCACATGGGTTACATCTTATTGGGTCTGTTCGCGTTTAACGCCTACGGCATGGGTGGCGGTCTTTATCAGATGCTGAATCACGGTATATCCACCGGGGCGCTGTTCATCCTGATTGGTATGATCTACGAAAGAACGCATTCTCGTGAAATCTCCAAGTACGGTGGTTTGGCCGGCGTATTGCCGATCTTCACGATCTTCTTCTTTATCATCACGCTTTCTTCCATCGCAGTTCCAATGACGAATGGCTTCGTGGGTGAATTCTTCATCCTTCTTGGAACTTATCAGGCGCATCCGGTGTTTGCTTACTTCGCGGTATCCGGTGTGGTTCTTGGGGCGGTTTACATGTTGTGGATGTTTAAACGCGTCTTCTTCGGTGAACAAGGGGAGCTTGTTAAGGATGAACACCATCCTCTGCACGACCTGAATGCCCGTGAAATCGCAGTTTTGGTTCCAATGGTGATCATGGTGTTCTGGATGGGTCTGTTCCCGAATCATTTCCTGAACTATTCCAAAGCCAGCATCGACTACCTTGTGAACAATAGAAGTAACTATAATCTGACGATTGTTCAGCCCGGCGCCGTTGAAGTGAGTCACGCGCAAGGAGAAAACTAATGAATATCAATATCGGTCTTAGCGACATTCTTCTGATCTCTCCGATGATCGCTTTGTTCTTGGCAAGTTTGTTGCCAATCACGACGAAGGTTCTTCGTGGAAACCGCGAACAACATTCATTGATCACGCTTTCTCAGGCGTTGATCGGGATTGTGGTGGCCGTGGTCCTTCTGGTCGTTTTTGGCGGCGCTGATAAAACGGCCTTCAACAACGGTCTGATCTTTGATGGTGTGACTCAGTGGATGGGTATTATCTCTTTGGCAGGCGCGGGTGCTGCCATGGTGATGATGTATGAAAATCCGGCGACAAAAGGAAAGCAGTTCTCTGAACTGATCTTCCTGGCGATGAGTTCCGCTATTGGGATGCTGATCCTGGTTTCTGCCGTGGATCTTTTGATGGTCTTCATCGGTCTGGAAATGATGTCTTTGGCATTGTACCTGATGATCGCGATGAGCCACGAAGAAAAGCTTTCCAAGGAAGCGGCACTGAAATACTTCATCCTGGGTTCATTTGCTTCAGCTTTGTTCCTGTACGGTGTGGCCTTCATCTTCGGCTCCACGGGTGGTACAAACATCCTGAGCTTCATGGAAAATGCAGCTGAGCTTGTTCAAACAAGCCGTCTGTTCCTGTTTGGTGTGACTTTCGTGATCCTGGGCTTCTGCTTCAAGGTTTCGATCGCTCCATTCCACGCTTGGACTCCGGACGTCTACCAAGGTGCTCCGACTCCGCACACGGCTTTCATGGCGACTGCGGTGAAGACGGTGTCCTTCGCGGCTTTCTTGAGGATCATTGCGACGAAGTCTTTGACGGGTTCAGATCAGTTGTTTGACATCCTTCAATGGCTGGCAGTTATCACGATGATCGTGGGGAATACGGCGGCGATTCTTCAGAACAACTTCAAACGTATGATTGCTTACTCCTCTGTGGCACACTCTGGTTATCTTTTGGTAGGTGTTATCACGGCGGGCGTCAGTGACAGTGGTGCGTTTGGGGCCTCTGGCGTGATCTTCTATCTGCTAGCTTACGGTCTGATGACGTTGGGAGCTTTCGCTATTGCGAGCATGATTGAAAAGTCTGAAAACCACATCGTAAACGTGGATGACCTTGCTGGTTTTGCGAAACAAAGACCGATGTTGGCTCTGTGCCTGACGGTGTTCCTGCTGTCTTTGGCAGGTATTCCACCAACACTGGGCTTCTTTGGTAAATTCTATCTGTTCAACGCAGCTATTGGTGAAGGTTTGTTGTGGTTGGCGGTATGGGGTGTATTGAACTCTGTCATCGGTGTTTACTACTACCTGCGCCCGATTGTTGTGATGTACATGAAAGAGGGTGAAGCCGAGATCGCGGGTCATTCTTTGAATGCCACAACCGTGACTGCAGTGGTTATGGCTGTTGCCATTATCTTGATGGGCTTTGTATCTGGTCCCATCTTCTCTGCCGTAGAAAAAAGCCTTTTGTAGGACTTTTGACCTGAAAGAAACTTCATTCTAAGCCCCGGTGATGCCGGGGCTTTTTTTTGCCTTTATTCTATCCACCTATGAATAAAAAGTTTCATGAACTTATCTCTGAAGCGTCCAAAGTTGTTCTGGATAAAAACGTGGAAATTCGTCTGGCGATGACCTGTCTGTTGGCAGGTGGACATCTGCTGATTGAGGACCTGCCAGGCGTTGGTAAAACCACTTTGGTGCAAGTTCTTGGAAAGCTGACGGGGTTAAAAACCCGTCGCATTCAATTCACAATTGATCTGCTTCCGGCTGATGTGATCGGTGGACAGGTGTTTCATCCTCAAGAGCAAAAATTTGTCTTTCACCCGGGTCCATTGTTTTCACAAATGGTGATGGCCGATGAACTGAATCGCGCCAGCCCTCGCACACAAAGTGCGCTTTTACAGGCTATGGAGGAAGGTGAAGTCTCCGTGGATGGAACTAACTGGCCTTTGCCAAAACCATTCTATGTTATTGCCACCCAGAATCCTCATCAACAGACGGGAACATTCCCACTTCCAGAAAGTCAGTTGGATCGTTTCCTAATGAGCTTGGAATTGCATCATGCCTCAAAAGAAACTGAAGTGCGTCTGTTGCAAGGAGAAGATCCTCGGGGAATGTTAAGCAAGATCCAATCTCTTTTTATTGAAGGGGAGATTCAACAGGCCCTGCACCTGGTGCAGGCCGTGAAAGTGGCTCCAGCGGTGGCGACTTACATCGCGGATATTCTGGAAAGGTCACGTCGAGCTGGTTTTGAAGGGGCTCCGTTGTCCACGCGGGCGGGTCTGGCCCTGGTTCGCGCGGCAAAAGCGTGGGCCTTTTTAGAGGGCCGAGACTATGTTCGTCCCGATGATGTGCAACAGGTTCTAGTACCCGTGCTAGGACACAGACTGGGAGACAACCATGGCATCAAACGAGGTCGTGAGTGGGCAGTCAATCTTCAAAAGGCCACTGCTGTTCCTGTCTAAAAGGAAAAACAGAACATACATCATGCCTTCGCGTTTTGGTGTCGCCTTTGGGGCGATGGCGCTGACCTTGTTTTTTCTGGCCGTGGGTTATGCGAACAATCTGATTTATATCTTTGTGTTCTTCCTTATCTCTGTTGCCGTAACAGGAATGCTATTAACGAACAAGAACATGGATGTTGTGCGTGTCGAAGGAATGGAAAGCCCCGAGCTTTTCGCCGGTGAAGAAGGACTTGTGCGCCTTGATCTTGAAAACAGCTCCGACATAACAGCCTGGGAAGTCGAAGCTGTCTTTGCCCGAAGCCAAGAAATCACAACGAAAGTATCGTTGGCGCCGAAGTCTCATGAAAGTCTTTCGCTGAGGTTTAAACCGACCCACCGGGGTTATGTCATTTTGCCCAGAGTCACTCTGCAAAGTGCGTATCCGTTTGGACTTCTGCGGGCGTGGAAGTATGCGTTTTTTGAAGAAAAGATCTTGGTCTTTCCACAAAGAAAAGGGGATGTGGAATTTCCTGTGGATTCCGTGTCCGGTGAAGGGGTGCGGCTGGCAGGATTGTTTCGGGATCACAGAGCCTTTCAAAGTGCCGATCCTTTAAGTCGTATCGACTGGCGTGCCAGTGCCCGACGTCAGGAGTTGCTGGTAAAAAACTATGAAGAACCGGATAAACCAGCGCTGCACTTTTCCTGGGATCAAACGGCGCATCTGGAAGATGGTGAAAGCCGAATTTCACAGCTATGTCTGTGGATCGATCAGGCAGCAAAACGGGACTATGCTTACTCGTTGAAACTAGGGTCACAAGAGCTGGGAAAAAACTCGGGGGCCTCCCATCGCTATGAATGTCTGAAAGCCCTGGCTCTTCTTCAGGTAGGGAGTTTGACATGAGCGAAAAAAGATTCTTCTCCCAGAAAGCCCTGGCTTTTTCTTTTGTGACCGCCATGGTGATGGTCGGCATGGAAGTGTCGCCGTGGATTGCCCTTTTTTCAGCCGGCCTTCTGATCTGGAAGTGGGGCGTGGAGAACCTGGGCTGGAAGCCACTGTCCAAGAAAGTAACGGGCTTTTTAAGTATCGCTTTGCTTGTGCAGATTCTTTTGCAGTTCCGTACTTTTATTGGACAAGAGCCTTCTTATACTTTCTTGTTGGGACTTTCAGGTTTGCGCGTGATGGACTATCGCAATGAACGCGATCACCGCTTCCTGGTTCTTTTGGGTTTTGTTCTTGTATCTGTAAAAGCTCTTTTCAGTTTGGACATCTACTGGATTGTTCCCTCGGCGCTGGCCTTTGCGGGGTTGTGGTACTCCCTTCTTCCGCAGGAACTTCCACACAAAGGAAAAGTTCTTCTGAAGGTTTTTGCCCTATCGGTTCCGGGGGCGGTGATTCTGTTCTTTGCTTTTCCCCGCGTGGTACTTCCATGGGCGATGTCGCGCGGAAGCAACACAGGACAAATTGGGTTTAGTGAGGAACTAAACCCCGGAAATGTAGCCGAACTTGCCGGTGTCTCCACAATGGTCTTTAGAGCCAAGCTTTCAGACACGGGAATAAAGAGCGGCGAGAATCTTTATTGGAGAGGTTCGGTTTTGCCACTTTCTCGCGGCTTAAGTTGGCGACCGGGAGCTTTGGGACTGCGTTCGCCCGAGAATAAAAAAGTGGATGCCCAGGAAAGCTACTATGAAATTGCACTGGAGCCCCATTCTAACACATATCTTTTTGTTTTGGATGGAACCCGCGAGGTGCAGTTGGAGCAGGGTCGCACAACTTCTTTGAACGGCGGCGTTTATCGCAGCACACGACCGATTATGACCACCACCGTTTATCGCGGCATCTTGAACGAGGGGAGCAAAGACACTTGGGTTCCCGCTGAAGACGAGTATTTGCAAACTCCGCCTCTGCGTGGACAGGTGTTGGAGTGGGTGGAGCAGACCAAGAAAAGGTCCCGGGAAATTGAAGGCCGTCTTCAGGCTTTGCAGGACCTTTTTGCTAAGAATGATTTTACCTACAGTCTGAGTCCGGGCGTGTATGGTGGGCCGAATGATTTGGAAGCGTTCTTGTTTTATCGAAAACGTGGTTTCTGTGAACACTTTGCCGGAGCTTATGCCACTTTGGCGAGGTCTTTGGGGATCGCCTCTCGGGTGGTCGTGGGTTATCAAGGTGGACGTTACAATCCTGTGGGTGATTTTTGGCGGGTGACTCAAAGAGATGCTCACGCCTGGGTTGAAATATTCCATCAGGGAAGTTGGCAGCGGGTGGACCCGACGAGCTGGGTGGCTCCGTTGCGTTTGGTGATCGGAGCGGAAGACTTCTTCAGTTTGTCTGAAGAGGATCAGAAAGTCTTTGCACGCAATGTGCAGTGGAGGCCGTCCAAAGATGCGGGTATCACCCTTTGGGATCGCGCGGAATTTTTAATAGACGATCTGAATTATCGGTGGACTTACTTCTTGGTGGATTTCGACAGAAGTTCTCAACAGAGCTTTTGGCAGTCCCTGGCGGATATGAAGGCACAGCTGATCCTGGGGTTGTTGTTCGTCGGAGTTCTTGGAGTTTTGCTTTTCCGTAGTCTTTTCAGGACAAAAGACTTGGTGAGCGAGGAGCGAGTTTTACTTCTGGAGGTGCAGAATTGGGCTGAAAAAAGAAGTCTGTCCCAGGAAACCGGCGAAACCCCACTACGGTATCTGCAGAGACTGGCGGCAGAAAGCCCATCTCAACGGGAAGTTCTTCAGGATATTGGCCAGTTCATTGATCACAAGGCCTATGCCGGCACCCAACCAAAGACGTCAGTTCGGGAGCTGCTGACCCAGTGGAAAAGAGCCATCGAAAAAAGCGGGTAGCTATTTGAAATCGTACTGGCGAAGGGCGTTGATTCCGGATTTAAAACCGATGCGTACAATGCGCGCTAAGATATCCGGATTCAAGCTGAAGTGATCCACAAAGAACATCTCATAGTTCTGCGGGCGTGGAGCCACGTAGATGTAATCTACTTCAGGGCGATAGTTCACACGATTGCGAATGATTTCAAGGATTTTGTCCCTGTGTTCGGGTGGCAAGTTCTGTTGTTTGAAGTAACCATCCACAGCATTGTAGATTCCGCGGATGTCGTTTTTGTACTGAATGTGGCGGGCAATCTTTTGTTGGACCACTTGATACAAGGCCTGATTGGCGATCAGGGGGATGCCGTAGTCGTGCAAAGAGCCCATCTCTTTGGTGTAGTGATAAGGCTGAATGGAGTAAGAGGAAATGACTAAATCAGCTCCATAGTCTGCAGCCACATGGGTGGACAGAGTGTCACGGATCTCACCGTCATAATAGTGGATCTCTTTTCCGTCGGGGCGCTTGATTCCGTAAGGGGCAAACACCGGAGGCAAAGCCGTGGAGCAGGCCACCGCGTCACTGATTGTGGCGTAGTTAATATACTTGGTGGTCTCGGTTTTAAAAGACTCCGGGAAGTTCCCGAAGATGGCCTTGCGGGTGTGGTTCAGTTGAGTTCCGATGATAAAGAGCTCAACTCCCAGACGGGCAAAGTCATTATCGACCAGGACTTCTTTGCGAAGATAGTTTTCGATGCCTTTGGTCGAAAACAGGCCGTTCAGTTTCAAGCCGTTTTTCAAAAGGGATTCAAAGCCTCCAGTCACCAGGGCTTTTTCCATCAACGAACGTGGGATGAACTTCAAAAGACTTCCCGAATTCAGGTTGAACAAGCTGCGATAGGAAATCGGCTTGAGATAGCGAAGATCTGATTTTTCAAAAGTGGGTTCGGATCCGGAACCGACCTGGAAGGCATTGATCAAAGACTCCACTGGATAGCCAGCCGCCAAGACCGAAGCTACGAAAGCCCCCGCACTGGAACCGACATAAAGACGGATCGTCATCGGGTCGTTATCCCCGAAGTTCTGACGCACCATCTCTTTGGTTCCGCCGGCAAATTTGAATCCCTTTTCTTGAAGGGCCAAGCAAACCCCAATGTGGAAGGCGGCGGCTTTAATGCCTCCTCCGCTTAAAACTAGGGCCACTTTCTTTTTATCTCTAATACGCATACAACTTTTTAAATTATCGGACCTTCGGGCAAAACTCGCAAAGAATTCTTTTAAACGATGAAAAATCCATGACTTAGGGATGCGTATTCAGACTTTGGTCTAGTGAATAGGCAATGGCTAACCAGATCAAAGTCCTGAATTTAGTTGAATTTGAACAAGTGTTCACACAAAATTTGACAGGCTTAAGTCCTGTGATAACGTTGACTACGCAAGCTGAGTAAGGGGACCACCTCTCCCAAAGGCGAGCTACTGAAGCTTCGGCGCCACCGAAGTAGAAAGTATGAGGAAATAATGAACGTCGAGACCTATGGTTCTTGGTTACCGCTAACGGACTACTCCACTAAGTACAAAATTAGTGTGAGTACCCTCCGCCGAAGGATCAAGGCTGACGACATTAAGTTCCGCTTTGAAGACGGCAAGTACTTCATCATGGACGAACCGATGGGTACCCATCAACGAGTACATCGCCCCTCCCAAGAAAGCGACCTTGCTTTGGTGGGTGCTCATCAAGGAATGATGAAAGGTTATGAAATGGCCACTTCAAAGGACGAAGTAAAGACCGCTGACCTGACCGATAAGATGGTGAAAGTGAATAAAGACGAACCCATCTTAACGGCCGCCAACAAACTGCTCAACGAGCTTAAGAAGGCCTACACCCAGATCCTTCAGGAAAAAGAGGAACAGATCCTTCACCTGAGAGAAGAAGTGACGGACTTAAAAACGCTGGTTCGAGTGTTGGAATCCGAAAACGACCGTCTAAAAGGGTTTAAACAATAAAAAAGGGCTGAGTAATCAGCCCTTTTTCTTTTTCAACGGATCTCACTGTTGACAGCTGAGGGGTCGTTTGATGCTCAGGTTCTGCGAATAAACCGTTCTTTGCCTCATGATTTGGGTCTTCAGTTCTCCCACGGTCTGGGATTGACTCCTTTTCAATAAACTTTCTGATGCATTCAGATTCAACGTGAACATCACTGTATTGATGCAAGCCATATTGGAAAGACTTAGCATCTCGGGCAGGAAGCTGGCTGGCTCCACCCGGATCCCGGCTCGGGTCGCCATGTAACCGACCCGGAAGGACTCAATCGTAAAGTCGACATGGGGGTTTTGCAGTAAAACGGTTTCTTCTCGGGTATTTTCATCAAATCGGATCAGACTGCGATCCGACTTACGCAGGCAAAGAGAGTACGTGCGGGATGAGTACACCTCAGAACCGGTAATAAAGACGGCCGTTTTGGAAGTGATGGCACTGCCGCTGATATTCGCCGGATTCTTTAGGATGGCTGAAGCGTACTTGAAAATAACCGGCGCGCCAAAAGAGTCGACTTTGGGAAGGTCATCATAGGGATCCAGATTGGTAGATAGACTCATTCTTTTGGATACCACCGTGTATCGGCGAAGGTAGCGCCTATCGGCATCCACAAGAACCACTTCGACAGGCATCTTGGTCGCTGTGAACATCGAAGCCTCTGTTTCATCCGCCGTCAGGCGCAGTTCATGGGAAGCTCCGGTCTTGTTGGAGTCAGCCATTTCAGACCAGGCGCGAAGAACACGTTCGGATCTCTGCTTACGATCTAAGGTGGTATAACGAATCACCGAGGCGCCATTATCATTCAGGCAAACTGACGGCTCCATTCCGGGAGAGAGGGACGTCAAGCCGAAATACTCCACCGAACTGCTGTTGCTCAGATTTTCAACCGGGTCCATGCGAATCACGTTGCGAATATCGCCTTCGATTGTTCTGAGGGCCATGGACATTTCCAGCTGACCGGCGGACCAGGTCTCCATATTCTTCTGTTCAGTGAAAAAGTTATGGATCAAATAGGTGACAATACCGATCACCATCGTTGAGATGCTGACAGCCAATAGAAGCTCCATGACGGAGAAGCCGGAACTCTTTTTCATCTTTTAAACAAGGTGACTTGGTTTTGAATCAACTGTCCCCCTGTCCCATTTGGATAGCCACGCACATAAATATTAACTTTTTTCAGGCTGTTGGAGTACTTGGGCAGCTTTAAGCTAGCTGAACTGAAGTCGGCTTGTATGTTCGAAGCCGGCTCCACTTCCCAGACAACCTGAATGGTGTTATTTCCCGGCAAGGCCGCACCACAAGCCGGGGGAGAGCCACTGAGAGTGGTTTCATTCAAGAAATTAATCTGAAAATCATAGTTGCGCACAATACAGTTGCCCGGCAGGGGAATATCATCGACAGAAGCGCCCTTCAGTTCGATCGCATTATTTGTCAGGACCTCTTTAAAGACAATCGAACGATCGACACCTGATTTGTGCGTTCTGTTGGACAGAGTCAGCTGCATAAGGACAGACAGACTTATTAAGGAAATAGCCACGGCCCCCAAGACTTCGATAAGTGTCATACCCAAGTTGTTCAATTGAAGTTTCATCTAGTTCCGTGTCTCCAGAATAGGTTGATCGACGCCAATAATAGAACCGATGTTGCGGTAATCCACAGGGGGATCCGTGTGAATAAATATATAGCGTCCGTTGTTGATGCTTGGCTGTGTTTCTGAAATGCCATTGATTGGATAGCCAGCTTGGCGCGACTTGAAAGAGCTTGGGATACAGGGAGAGCCAGCTGGGATATCTGCATAGTAAAAGGGATTGTCCCACATCAAGTTCTTATGCTCCAGAGTGATCGGAGCCCCCTGATTGCTGCGCAGTTCGACGGGGACGTGTACGGGCGCATTGAGGTCCCTCTTTCCAGTGGGAACAAAAGAATCAAAAACCGTGTACATGCGAATGCCAGAATAGATAATGTCAGACTCTTCACGAGCAGCCATGCCTGCAGCTCTTTGGACATGAAATACAGATGGATAATAACCGTAGGGAAACTGCGATGTCGTTCCATTATAATAATTGGAGCTTAATGGTGGAAGCGGCGAGTTGGGTATAGAGTGGTATGCAGGAATCTTTGCGGTGGAATAAAGCCCCGTCGCTGGAGTGACCTTTTCCAGATTGTATCCAGCCATACTGACCATACACAAATTGGATGGAAACTGATCCGCGGTAGAGTCCGGACCACTCCAGAGCCCACGCAGAACAAATGGGTTGCTGGTGTCAATGCTGGCATTGGTGACAAGGCTGATACTGCTAACTTTGTAACTGCGATAGCCATAGCGGAAGCCATCGTTCTCCTGTCGAACATAGTCGGTGTAATTATGCAGAACCGGTCGAATCTTTCCACCCACCACAGGCCAGTAAGTGCTCATGTATGTTGGAGTGGCCGGCACGTATTGCGGGCTCAGCAAGTGTACGCGCTCTGGAGAGAGTATCACCATCGGAATGGGCTCGCGTCCTCCACCTGTGGCATCACTGTTAAATACAATCTCACGAAGGCGTCCGGGATCGGTGCTGAGTGGTGAGGATGTGTCCTGCTGGAATCCACGAAGAGCCAGCGTATCCTCACTAATCACCCAAAGGGCTAAATTCTTTCGAGCAGGATTTGAAGGCACAATTCCTGTCATGAGTCCTTGTGCGGAGTTCTGACGAAATTCAGTAGGAACTTTCGTGTACACAACCCGACGTAGCAGTCGTTCTTTCAGGCTTGCGTCGGTCAGTTGGGCCACATTAAAATTGTTCAGGGTTAGTGTATTAAGGTCAATGCTTGAGACCTGGTCACAGGTGCTGTCACCGTTTGCGTAACGCTTCAGATACTGGGCATCCCAAATCGGACAATCGGTATACGAGTTTGTGGGTGCTGAAATCACATGGCCGCACTGGCGGGCATCTTCTTCCAGAGCCTCCATATTGTCCCAATTCAACTTTGGTGAAGGAATTTCCTCCGCGTCAGAGGTGAATAGTGTGCCATCCAGTCCCGCGTCTCTTCTCCATGCTTTGAAGCCCCGGGGGAAATGTTCAGAGTTGGAGCAAACCTTTTTTGTCGAGGCAGCATCAGATTTTGATATGCATGTAGCATCCATACGAATGCCGAAGTTGTTGGCGCCAGCATATCCATAGGTGAATATAGAGTACCGATCAGGGTCATTTATATAGGAACCGTTGTCAGAGGCTTTCCAGGATTCCAATGGAATAGATCCGCCAAAAAGTGCAATGGGATATATTTCGCTACGAACGGAGGCCTTGGTTAGTGGGCCGCTGGTGCCGCTTACCACCTGCTGCTTCAGCGTTGTGGCTTTATTGAAGTCGCGGGTGATAATTGTTGACCCGCCTCCGAATTGGCTGTGGTGAGAGTTAGGTGCGCCTATGTCGCTTCCATAAGGAGCTAGAAGGTTTTCGATGTTGCTGGGATGAGGGTTGGGTTTGGGAATGGAGTACTGAATGTACTGCAGACCGCCACCAAACTGAATGCGGTCGCCCTGAATAATCGTGCCATACTCCCCAGGCCATACACTGGGAGAGCCATTCCAGTTCATCATATTGTTGACCGGCCGGGCGATGTTCCCGCCCATCTGCAAGGGGCCTTTGGTATAAATGCGGCGATCCCTGGCAATGAGTGCGGTCGGAAACTGGGGATTATACAAACGACGTAAAGTCAGAGGGGCATCAGACCCCGAGAACAGCAGATAGTCCGACACATCCAGAACCTTGATGCGTTTGATGTAAATAGCTTTCAGATCACGGTAATGACCTTCAGAAACCAGTTCGTAGTTTTTGGTGGTGAAGTTGTATTTCGCGGTCACATTCCAGGTCATGCCGCCATCTAGTTTTCCTTCGACACTGAAAGATTCAGACTTCAGACAGTTGTTATCAGGAGGTGGTTCCCACAGCCGTCGAGCCAAGGCCGATTCCATCACCGCAAAAGCCGAAGTGGTGACTTCGTTGAGCAAGACCTGATCGTGATCCTTGGTTTTGTATTCGTAGTTTCTTTTTTGGATATCGGCAGAGTTCAGTACAAAGACCACGCCTATTGCGCATAAGACAGTGACAAACAGAAGGGTGCTCTGACCATTATTGTGAAACCTCATGGAACAATCTTAGATCGTTCCCTATATACAAACAAGTTAACAGTCGGATTCGGACCTCGGACTAAGGTAGAGGATGTGTTTGTCTCGGATTGAAACAAAAAAAGAGAGCCGGTATTACCAGCTCTCTTTGGGAACGCATAACTCTAGGGAGGGGCGATGCGCACTCGCGGACTAAGCCGCAAGTGATTTGGATTTCTTAGGATCTTTCTTCGCAGCAGTTTTCTTGTCTGTAGTTGCTTTTGCGTTCTTATCGAAGGCAACCGCGAACACTTCGTCCAAGTTTTCTGCCAGAATAAAGTTGATCTTGTCTTTGAAGATCTTAGGGATGTCAGCAAGATCCTTTTGGCAAGCCATTGGGATGATGATGTTTGTAATACCCAAGTTCAAAGCGGCAAGACACTTCTCACGGATACCACCGACAGGCAGTACGCGTCCTTGCAAGGTCACCTCACCAGTCATCGCGATATCGTGACGAACCGGAGTGCCTGTCATCAAGCTGACAAGCGCTGTTGTCAGAGTGATACCTGCAGAAGGACCGTCTTTCGGGATCGCACCTGCTGGCAAGTGGATGTGAATGTCGTACTTTTCAAAGAAGTCCTCTGGAATACCCAGTTCTTCCTGGTGAGCACGAGCATAAGACATCGCGGCGTGAGCGGATTCTTTCATGACATCGCCAAGCTGACCTGTCAGAGAAAGATGTCCTTTACCTTTCATTTTCAAAGCTTCCACCGTCAGAACTTCACCGCCAGCCTGAGTCCAGGCAAGGCCTTGAACCACACCGATCTGGGAGTCTGCAATCTTGTCGTCACGCTGGAATCTTGGCGGGCCCAGAAGCTCTGGAACTGTTGTGGCATTTACTTCCACAAAGTTTGCTTCGCCCATCACAACCATCTTCGCCACTTTACGGCAGACGGATCCCACTTCGCGCTCCAGGTTACGAAGACCTGCTTCGCGAGTGTACCCAGCGATCAGATACTTGATGCCTTCGTCGGTAAACTGGATGTTTTCCTCAGTGATACCGTTGGCTTCAATTTGTCTTTTGATCAAATGTTTTTTCGTGATCAAAAGTTTATCGTTTTCTGTGTATCCTGGAATATTCAGGATTTCCATACGGTCACGCAATGCTGGTGGAATATTTTCCAACACGTTGGCTGTTGCGATGAACAACACATTTGAAAGGTCGAAATCGACGTTCAAGTAGTTGTCACGGAAAGTGGCGTTTTGTTCCGGATCCAGAACCTCAAGCATTGCTGCAGAAGGATCGCCACGGAAGTCAGAGCCCAACTTGTCAATTTCATCCAGTACGATCACTGGATTGTTTGTTTTTGCCTGACGCAAAGCCTGGATGATTTTACCCGGCATTGCACCCACATAAGTGCGACGGTGACCGCGGATTTCCGCCTCATCTTTCACGCCACCCAGGGCGATACGGAAGTATTCACGTCCCATCGCGCGAGCGATGGATTTACCCAGGGATGTTTTACCCACGCCCGGAGGACCACCGAAGCATAGGATTGGACCCTTAAGATTTGGCTTCAGCTTGCGCACGGCCAGGAATTCCATGATACGGTCTTTGGCTTTTTCCAGTTCGTAGTGATCTTCGTCCAGAATTTCTTTGGAGCGTTTAAGATCGATATGGTCTTCGGATTTTTTGCTCCAAGGAAGATCCGCCATCCAGTCAAGATAAGTGCGAACCATGGTGGCTTCGGAAGCATCCGGATGCATACGCTCCAGACGACCCAACTGTTTCAAAGCTTCTGCCTCGACATTGGCAGGCATACCGGCATTGATCAGCTTTTCGCGCAACTCGTCCATTTCTTCAGATTTGGAGTCGCCTTCCCCAAGCTCATTCTTTATAGCCTTCATTTGCTCGCGCAAGAAGTACTCGCGTTGAGACTTGGACATATCATCCTTGGCATTGCCCGGACGATTTTTCTGTTGAGTCTGCATCACTTCAAGTTCAGCAGCCAGAATTTCATTTACCAGTTTCAGTCTTTCTGTGGCGTCAGAAGTTTCAAGAACTTTCTGAGCATCCTGAACTTTCACACCCAGATTAGAAGCGATCAAGTCAGCGATACGACCTGGATCAGAAACATCATCCAACACCAACAGGATGTCCGGAGAAAGAGGGCGACCCAACGCGATGATGCGTTCGATGTGCTCTTTGGCTGTTCTGATCAAGGCTTCGTTTTCAACGACGGTTTTTTGAACCGGAGTTTCTTCGATCTTTTCAACCGCCACTTCGAAAGAAGGAGCTGTCTTAGTGAAGTTTTTCACGCGGCCTTTAGCCACACCTTGAATAAGGATTTTTACGCGACCATCAGAAAGTTTTCTCATTCTCATGATCATCGCCACTGTACCTACAGTGTAGATATTGTCCGGAGAAGGATTTTCTTCAGTGATGTCTTTTTGTGATGCCAGGAAGATCAGGCGGTTTTTCGCCAAGGCTTCTTCAACTGAGCGGATAGAGGCGTCACGGCCTACATACAAAGGAATGATCATGTAGGGGAATACTACGATGTCTCTCACAGGTAGCATGGGAAGGGTCTGTGGGATTTCTAGGACTTTATCGTCAAAACTCATACCGCTCCTCCGCGTAAAATGCGGGAATTTATGTTTCTGGTATGAGTCTTCTCGGTGTGAGACAGTTTTTTCTAAACTGCAATTCCGGATAAATTTAAAAAATTGGACTGACATCCATGTCAGTGGACCTCATCCAATGAGATAAATTTGTACTTATTGGAAAATACTCGAATGGCTCTCTTGTTCTTCCATGCAATCAATACAAAGGGCTGTGAACGGTCTGGCTTGCAGGCGTCGAGCGCTGATCATTTCAGTGCAGGATTCACACTGGCCATAGGTCCCGTCGGCAATCTTACCCAGAGCTCTTTCGATCGCATACAAAGCGGTGCGATCGCGTTCGTGCAAGTGAATAGAGATATTGTTGGAGATATCTTGAGAAGCGGCTTCCGCTTCATCCGCAACCGCAGCCATGCTGGATTGCTCCTCTTTAAACTCATGAGTTTTGTTGAGGATCGTGCTCTTTTGGAAGAGCAAAGATTCTTTCAAATTTTGTAGTTCAACTTCTGTCAGTTCGGTTGCGTTCATCTCACCCCCCGATATGATGATCCTTGGCCGAAAATTGATCGCATATTACGGGGGAATGAATGTCTGTCACTAAAAAAGCACTGCGTGATTATTTAACGCGCAAACTTACGACTTACCGCTTCTCGCATCTCTGCGCCCTCAATGCTTAGGCGAGTCCATGGAATTGCCAACAACCTTTCAGTTTCGATAGGTTCTTCTGTTTCTTCACAAATGCCGAATGTGCCTTGTTCGATGCGGGCCAGGGCCATCTCGATCTCGACAAGTTGATTTCTCATTCGCGCTTGGGAGATTAAAAAAGAATGTTCTTCGATGTGAGCGACAGACTGATCAGCTTCATCACCACCTTTTTCCTGGTGAACCAACTCGCGTTGGGCTGTTCTAAAGCGATTCAAAACATCTTGTTTTGCGGTGAGGAGTTTTCTTCTGCACTCCATCATTACGTTTTCAGAGATACGACTTGTCATAACGGCCCCCTTCTTTAGATTTTGCGACACTCATTGTCGCTGGTGTTCCTAAGACAGAGCACCATCCGAAGGGGGTTAAAAAATCGCCATTAATTTAACTTATGGGACTTATTTGCGGATTCTAAGCGGAATAACTTCGCCTTTTTCGATAGTTAGCGTGGTTACCGGGCGTTCGATTTCGCGTTCAGCATTAATACTGAGGCTTCCTAGGCTTCCAGGGAAGCGGTTGAGCTCGGACATCTTTTTGACCAAGTCCTCGCGCGAACTGGCGCCTGCGGCGATCAGCTGGCGCAGGATCAAACCCGCATCATAGGCCTGAATCTCGATCAGGGAGGGCTCTTCGTTATACAAAGAGCGGTATTCCCCCACGAAACGTGAACGGTCTTGGGAAGACGGACTCATACTGTCTACAAAGATCAGGCTTTGTGCGAAGTTCCCGGCACGTTTGGCAATGTCTTTGGTGTTCCAAAGATTAGTGCCCAGCAATTTTACGCCGCGAACATCGTTATAGGAAAGCATCGCAGAAATCTGACCCATCGCGCGCGCGCTGTCGGGGATGAAGATGCCGTCGAAGTCCACAATCGGAGGCAAAACATTTTCCAGATTGGATTGTCGCACGGAGTGTTTTTTCCCGGACTGTTGCAGTTCTTTAAGGCGAAGATTGAATTCGTCCTGACGGGCTTCGCCAAAATAGGTGCCCACAAGACGTTGAATCACCAGGCGGAAGTCCGTTTCTTTTACAGAATAGGTCTGAACCGCAGTGATTTCCCCACCCCGAGCCAGCACTTCATCCCAGAAGATATTTGTGAATTCAATGCCGTAGGGATCGTTGGGATAAAGAATTGCAAACTTCTTCATGCCCAGATCTTCCATGGCAGTACGAACCAGGGCGCGCACCTGCATGCCGCTGGTCAGGGAGTTTCTGAACACAGTCGGACCAATTTCTGTCAGTCCGGAGCGCTGAGAAAGGGCGATCGTCGGAACACCGAGTTCATCGGATTTCGCTGCGACGGCCGGAGCTGTCTTTGAAAGCAGGCTTCCCACGATCGCGATGACATTGTCCTCTTTCACAAGGCGTTCAACTCCACGACGGGCAGAGTCGGGATTGCCTTCGCTGTCCATCACGGCCAGCTTAAAACCAGAGCCCGGAATATGTAGGCCCAGGCCCATCTCCAGCCCACGCAGCGCGCGCTGACCAACAGGAGCATTACGCCCGCTGAGCGGCAGGACAACACCCACTGTCTGGGACTGAACGTTTTTAGCCGAATCAAGCTGCAGGATGATTTCCTGCGCACGCAAGGCCAGGTCGCTTCCCGGGATGAATTCGGTCACGGAGTTGAAGTATTTGCGCGCATCGGAGGTGTCTTTTTTATCCAGGGAAATCTCTCCCAGACGGAACATGGCGTGTCCGCGCAGGAAACCAAAATCAGAATCGTCTGCAACATCCTCAAGCTGGTCTTCGTTCAGCTTGTTTTCCACCACATCAATGGCGCGCAGGCGGAAGGACTCCTGATCCTGTTTGTTTGGAGCTTGAACTGTCTGGGTTACCAGACTTTTGAGTTGATTCAAAATATCACCCGATGCCGTAGGAGTGGAGATATGTTCCGACACAATCTGCTCTGGCGGCTTCCCGGCTGTCATTCCGCCGAGGGTCTTTGGTTTTTTCGCTGACGCTGTTGTGGTTGCCGCTGGCTTTAATGGGGCGCGCTTGTTTGCCACTGTCGTACAAGAAGCCAAAAGACCGGCCGTAAGCAGAAGCGAGAAGGTGGACTTCATTTTCTATTCCTCATAAGTTGGGATACTTTTTCCTGGAAGGCCTTAACCAAAGGACTGGATTCGCCGCTCTTAGCAAGTTCTTCCATCAGCTCCTTTTGTCGGCTGGATAAAGTGCTGGGTGTGTCGACTAGAATCCGCACAAGCATGTCACCTGATCCAAATCCACCAAGTTTCGGGAAACCCTTTCCTTTCAGACGGAAAGTCTGACCGGAGTGGGTGCCCGGAGGAATGCGAATCATGGCTTTGCCCGTTAGTGTTGGGACTTCAATGTTGGTGCCCAGAATGGCGTCGGTATAAATGATGGGAAGATCCAGTGTGACGTCATTTTCGCTGCGTTTGAAAAGGGGATGTTCTTGAATATTGATAATGACGTACAAATCCCCTGCGGTGGCTCCCGCGGAAGCGTCACCCTCACCGGCAAGCTTCAGGCGTTGACCTTCTTTCACGCCGGCAGGCACGTTCACAGACAGTTTGGCGGGCTCTTCGCGGCCGCCACGTTGTCTCATAAAGCTAATGACTTTTTCACAGCCCAGCGCGGACTCTTCAAAAGAGATATTCAAAGTGTAGCGAAGGTCTGTGCCTTTGCTGGGACGGCGCGGACGAGCCCCGGGACCCCGAGCCGAACCAAAGATATCGCCGAAGACATCCCCGAAAATATCCTGGAAAGGATCCCCACCCTGAGAAGAGGATCCGGCTCCACCAAATCCACCAAAGCCACCAGCTCCACCAAAGGGACCTCCGGCTCCGCCGCCGAAGCCCTGGGCTCCGGCGTGGCCGAACTGGTCGTACATTTCACGCTTTTTGGTGTCACTGAGAACCTCATAGGCCTCGGTGATTTCTTTGAACTTTTCTTCGGCTTTCTTGTCGCCCGGATTTTTGTCCGGATGATACTGCATCGCCAGCTTACGGTAGGATTTTTTAATTTCCTCCGGAGTGGCAGATCGAGAAACATTCAAAATGGAGTAAAAGTCTTTCTTAGACAATCAACACTCACTTACTCTGGCTTCTTCGCCACGACGACTTGGCCAGGTCTGATCACTTTGTCATGAAGTTTGTAAGGTTTTTTAAATACGCGCAGGATATGACCAGGGGCTACCTGATCAGTTGCTTCGCTGCTGAGAGCATCGTGCACCGCCGGATCAAACGGAACCCCTTGAGCCGGAATTTCAGTGACGTTATGGCGCTGCAAAAGACTGCGCAGTTCCTGGGCGGTCATTTCCACACCTTGTTTGAAGGTCTGGAAGTTTTCTGCGCTGATATTGACGCTCAAGGCGCGTTCGAAGTTGTCCACAACTTCCAAGAGGTCGCGAACCAGGCGCTCGCCACCGTATTTCATCATTTCCGAGCGCTCTTTGATCGCATTGCGTTTGTAGTTTTCAAACTCAGCACGCATATAAAGGAAGTCGTTTTTGAACTTTTCAGCCTGCTCTTGAAGCTTTTGGATCTCAGAAGCACTGTCGGCATTTTCTGAAGGAGGAATATTCGTATTTTGAGAGTTATTTTCTTCTGACATGAGACGTCCTTTCGCAATACTTAAGATTGTGTATTCACGAGATATTGTCAATGTCAGGAGGGTCGGAGAAAAACTCCTAGTCCTGTGATAAATCTTCCTTGAGGAAGGTCAATTCCTGAAAAATTCGGTTGCTCAACACAAGGCCGTCGCGAGTCAGAGACCAATGCCCGTTGTCATGCTGAATCCAGGCCTTTTCTTCCAGTTTCGAAAGAATTTGAACCACTTTGTCACAGGTGCCCGCAGGGAACTTGGACTGAAGTTGCGCAATATTGAGTCCGCGCATCAGACGCATGGAGGTATGACAAAAGTCCGTAAGCGCTTGGTGCATCTCTAAAACTTCCACCTGGCTTTCAGGCAAATGGAGAGCCGGGGAAGTAAACTGCTGTCCGTCAAAGGCCAGAACTTGTTTCTGGTAATCATTGATGTTGTTGATATTCCAATACCGCGTGCCCCACGAGGACTCCTTGGAATAAGAATGGGCACTCAGCCCCAGGCCCCAATAAGGCTCATCCACCCAATACAGCAGGTTGTGACGGGACTCGAAGCCGGGCAGCGCAAAGTTGGAAATTTCGTACTGTCTGAATCCGGTCTTTGTCAGCTCGTCGGCAATGATATCAAACATTTCAATCTGTTCGTCATCAATCGGACGCCCTTTTGAAAGGGGATGCCCATCAGGAACCGTCAGACAATAAGGGCTGATGTGACGCGCTCCCTGTTCCACGGCAATCTGCACATCCCGGCGCAGGCCCTCGACAGTTTGGGACGGCAACGCAAACAGAATATCGAAGCTGAAGTTCAGATTGTGGGCCCGTAAAAGGTCGAGCGTTTCCAGGGTTTGCTTCGCGGAATGTTCGCGATGAACCATCTTCAACAGGCGATCATCAAAAGTTTGAGCACCCACACTGAAACGGTTCACGCCGTTATCAATATACGTCTTCAGTTTGTCTTCGTTGACGGTTGCCGGATTGATCTCAATGGTGATTTCGGTGTCAGGTCTAGTTGTAAATCCATATCTACCCAGCTCTTTGATAATCGCTACAATGAGATGAGCAGGGATGAGGCTAGGTGTGCCTCCACCAAAGTAGATGGTATCCAGACTTTGTGGGGTGTAATAGCCGTGCTTCTGACGAATCTCCTTGAAAAGGAGTTCCACATACTGCTCGGGCGGCAAAATCTTGCTTTGCTCATAGGTGGCAAAGTCACAGTAAGTGCAACGCTGAATGCAGTAGGGAATGTGGATATAGACGCCAAATGCCATGGGAGTTATGTAGAGTATGTCTAAGAAATTTCAACTAAAAAACGGTCTGAAGGTCCTTTTCCTGGAAAGCCATAAGTCTCCAGTGGTCTCAGTGCAAATGTGGGTGAAAACAGGCTCTGCCGATGAAAAAAAGGGCGAAGAGGGGATTTCTCACTTTATCGAGCATTTGGTCTTTAAGGGCACCCGCAAATACAAGGTGGGCGAGATCGCGGCCACGGTCGAGGGCTCCGGCGGGGAGCTCAATGCTTACACCTCATTTGACCAGACGGTCTTCTATGTGACTATTTCCAAGCAGTTCTCGGATGTGGCACTGGACGTGATCAGTGAGATGATGGGTTATCCCACCTTTGATCCCCAGGAGATCGACAACGAGCGCGAAGTTGTTATCGAGGAAATCAAACGTGGGCAGGACAGCCCTGGCCGCCGAGCCAGCCAGCTGCTGTTCACCAACGTCTTTCAAAAAAGCCCTTACGGCATCCCGGTGATTGGCTATGACAAAGTCGTAAAGAAAGTCTCTGCTAAAAAAATCCGCGAGTTCTATCAGTCCCGCTATGTGCCGTCGAATATGTTCCTGGTAGTCTCGGGTGACTTTGAATCCAAAGACATGAAAACCCGCGTGCAGAAAATGTTCGGGGGCTTTGAACCGTTCAAGCTGCGCAAAGTTGCCCGCAAAAAAGAACCAGCGCAAAAGAACATCCGCATCAAAGTGGAGCAGGCGAAATTTGAACAGACGACGGCTTATCTGACCTGGCGTATTCCGAATGTAAAACACAAAGACATCGCCGCCTTGGAAGTGATGTCGGCGATTTTAGGGCAAGGGGATTCGTGTCGTCTGATGCAGACCCTGCGTATTAAAGAGCCATTGACCAACTCTGTTGGCTCTTTTGCTTACTCTATGCAGGATGATGGTTTGTTCGCGGTTTCCCTGGGATTGGAAAAGGAAAATTTGAGCAAAGCCCTCACCGCGTTGATCCCGGAACTGGTGCGACTGGTGACCGAACCACCCACGGTGGCAGAGATGCAAAAAGCCATGACTAATTTTGCCAGCCACGAAGTCTATTCAATGGAAACGGTGGATAACATTGCCCGCAAAGCCGGAAGCAATGAGTTCTATTATGGCGATCATGACTATTATAGAAAGTACATGAAGCAGGTTTACGCCCTGAAGCCTGAAGACATCCTGAAGATCGCCAGAAAATATCTGAAAGCGGATTCTTTTGGTCTTTCCATGATGACTAATATGGCCAAAAAAGGGGCAGAGAAAATTTTGAAGACCTTTGCCAAAGATCTGAAGAAGGCTTTGAAGGAAGCCAAGGTCAGCAAACAAAAGCCAGCGAGGTTTGTGGCAAAAAAATTCAACATCAATGTGGGGGCCGACAGCAAGTCCCCAAAAACCGAACGCATTGTGCTGGATTCGGGAGCCACTTTGTTGATTCGCGAACAAAGTGACACGCCTTACGTGGCAATGAAGGCCGCCTTTTTGGGGGGCGCACGCGTGGAAGAAGAGGGGCAAAGTGGTCTGACCGAGCTCTTTGCGCGCAACTGGCTGTCAGGGTCTAAAAAGTTCACTGAAGACGATATCAATCTTCGTGTGGATGAACTGGCAGCGGGTATCGGGGCATTCGGAGGCAGAAACTCTGCGGGTCTTTCCATGGACTATCTGTCGCCGTTTGAAGATAAGATGTTGGAGATCTACGCGGACTCTCTGTTGGCGCCGCAGTTCCCTGATGCCATTCTGGAACGCGAAAAAGTGGTTTTGAAAAATCAAATCAAAGCCCGCAATGACAATCCGGCACAACTTTGTATCTTAAGCTTCATGCAGGAGATCTTTAAGGGACATCCTTACGCACGCGATCTGGTGGGAAGTGAGACCAGTGTAAATGCCATCACAGCCGACTCCTTGCGTGGATACTATAAGAAAATTGCCAACCCTAAAAACCTGACCTTTGCTGTGGTCGGAGATGTTGATACAGAAAAATGGGTGAAGACTTTGAACGAAATCACCAAAGAGCTTCCCAAAGGGGAGCGGGTGAAGAATCATTTTGCGGCTCCCGTGATCAAAGAATCCAAACATCTTTATCGCGAGCTCAAGAAAGAACAAAGTCACATTATCGTGGGATATCAGGGCCTGACACTTTCAAGTCCGGAACGCTACACACTGGAAATTATTCAGTCCATCCTCAGTGGTCAGGGAGGAAGATTGTTCCTGGAGCTTCGTGATAAAAACTCTTTGGCGTATTCTGTTTCGCCGATGCACATGGAAGGCATCGAATGTGGATATTTCGGTGGATATATCGGTTGTTCACCAGAGAAAGCAGACAAAGCCATCCAGATGCTGAAAGAGGAATTCAACAAACTGGCAACCACAATGGTTCCGGCAGAGGAACTGGTTCGTGCTCAGAGATACCTGATCGGACGCCACGATATCGAGTTGCAGCGTAAGGGCACGATCGGCAATGCCATCTTGTTCGATGATATTTATGGACTGGATTATCGCGAAAGCCTGGATGTCGCCGACAAGTACTTCTCAGTGACGGCGGAAGATGTGCGGAAACTGGCGCAGAGGATCTTTGCGCAGCCTTCAGTTGTCAGTCTGGTGGGACCTTCGGATGTGAAGGCCGGTTAGATTCTAAAGCTCCCGGCGGAAATCCTCGATGATCTGCTGGTTGACCCTCTCAATTTCCTTAATGCCAAGAGGTCCGATTTCATCGGGCTTCTTGGTCAGAATCTCTGACAGATTTCTTTCAAGAATCTCAAAAACCTTCGGAATCAAATTCTTGCGGTAGTTGTCGCTTTTAAGGCGGCTCTTGGTGAGCTTCCACAGCTCCCAGCGTGCCGGAAGGAAAGCGTAATAGACATCCGTCGCATACTTGGATTCGAGGTTTTGTTCTTTCTTCCAGGCCGCTCGATTCAGATGATGACGACCATCACCGAAGTCCCGCAGGAGGAGTTCTTCCGGAGAATGGTCCCGGGATCTCTGCTCTGCATTCTTTAATAAATCACTTATGCTTCTGGGATCACGGGTGGTGGCCAGGGTTACAGAGTCAGCAAAGAGTTCGTGCAAACCACTGCGCAGATTCCAGAAGGACGTCAGTTGCTGCAGTCGTTTCGTCACAAACATGGCCTCGGCCCTTTTTTCTTCAGCCAGAGTTTTCAGGCGTATCTGTTCGGTTCCGGTGGCCCAGCTGGCCTGCTCTCCAAGCGCATCAGCCTCGGCGTGCAGGATGTCTTCTTTGTTCAGCAGTTCAAGATTTTCCTGGCGCAAATGTTTGTAGCTTTCCAGGTCACGCATCAGATTTTTTTCAAAAACGGCGTGTGAGTACTCGTGAATCAGAATGTTCTGATTGATGGCAGGATGTTTGTTTCCCATCGCTGAAGGGCGCAGTCCCACGGAAATGGAAAAATCCCTGGCATCAAAAAGTGAAAAGGCAAAAACGTTGTCGATGAATACGCGAGCCTCCGTCGCAGGCTGCAGGGGAGCCAGCAAGGAATCCACTTGTAGAATTGTTTTGGCAAAATCTGCCGCCGCCGGTCCGTACAAGGCGGAAGGGCGAACTTCAATGCGCCCATTCAGGGCATAGTTCGAGGAGAAAATCGGACCGCACTGCTCGCCGCCGAAGGCATGGACGGACCCTGACGCAAAAGGGCTGAGCGCTGCAAAAAAGATAACCAGCCTTTTCAAATACATACGATCTGCTCCTCTGCAAAGTGGCTCATGGGAGATGTAGCAAGGGCAGTGCCCAGGGGGGGTGTCTCAGATTGAGACTTTTGACCAGCTTTCACAAAAACAACTAACCGGAAGCCAACTGAAATTTGTTAGACTATAAGTATGCGGGAAAAGCGTTCGACGACACCGACAGTTGAGCTTTTTGTAAGCCCCGAGGGCTACTTTCAGGAACTCGTTCAAAAGGGACTATCCCAGCGAAAGGTTCAGACGTATCCCTTGGTTGAAACCTATCTTGTAAATTTGTTGCAGCATTATTTGGATGCCCGCAATCTTTTCGATCCGGCCTATGCGACCGAAGGTGGTCAAAAGAATCCCACAACCCTGGCAGAGATGTATCTGACGGCTCAGAATGCCGACAGCGTGGTGCGTGCGGAAATGTTAAGAAAGCTGGGGGACCGGACTCTTTACATCAGCGGGTTCTTCGGCGACTCATTGTCGCGAAAAATTGTGGATGTGGACTACTATGCGGAAATCGGTGGAGCTGCTTACGCCTCCCTGGCTCATTGCACCCGCGAGGACACACTAGCCCGGGTGTATAATGTCTTTGCCGAACGCTTCCTGGAATTCGTGGATGTCCTGACCTACATCAGTCATCATTCCTTAGTTAAAAGCGATGAGAGCATCCTGAGGCTCTATGAGCGCTATATGCGCACGGGCTCGGAACTGGCTCGTGAAAAGCTGGTTGAAATGGGTGTTTTGACTCTTCCTCAGGATCAAGTAAAGCTTGGCAAGCAGAGCTGATTCCACTATTCTGGCGCCATGTTTGGCCTAGGTATGTCTGAAATTATCTTTCTTGCGGTTCTGGCCCTGATTGTGATCGGGCCGAAGGAACTTCCGGAGCTTGCAAGAACTTTGGGTCGTTTCCTGAACGAACTCAAACGCAGCACCAATGTTTTGGGTGATGAACTGAAACAACAGGTGCGCATGGATAAAATTGATCTTAACCAAACTATTCGCAATCCCAATCTGAACAACCATCAAGGACAACAAGACACAGCCCCCTTGGCTCCTGAGACCACGGCCTCCGCCGAAAATCCCGAGCAATTGGAGTTTCCGCAGGCTGATGGCAAGTCCGAAGAGCAAAAGAATAAATGAAACGCGAAGAACTCGATTCCAAAGCCCAGTCCTTGTATGAGCACCTTGCTGACCTAAGAAAGATGCTGATCAACTGTGTTTGGATTCTGTTGATCGCCACTGGTATTTGCTACGGCTTCAGTGAAAAGATCTTTGATTTTGTCAGAGAACCCATTCGTCCTTATCTTCCGGGCGGGGGGTTGATCTACACAGGTCCCTTGGATAAGTTTATCGCCCATCTGAAGCTGTCCTTCGTTTGCGGTATTTTGCTGTCTTGTCCGTTCTGGCTTTACCAGGTGTGGAAGTTTGTGGCTCCGGGTCTTTATGCAAAAGAACGTAAATACACGATGGGCTTTATTATTTCCGGAACCGGCTTGTTTGTGCTGGGGGCAGCTTTCTCGTATTGGATTGCCTTGCCCATGGCCTTCCAGTTTCTGATGACATACGGGGGCGATGTCGACAAGCCCATGATCTCCATTGATCAGTACATGGGCTTTTTCACTCAGATGTGTTTGATGTTTGGTGTGGCTTTCGAGCTTCCGCTAGTGATCATTGTTCTGGGCATGATGGGAATCGTCAGCCAGGCCTTCCTGCGCAAGAACCGTCGTTATGCCATCATGACGATTGCGGTGATAGCCGCGATTATCACGCCGCCGGATTTACTGAGTATGGTGATGATGCTGGCACCCATGTGGATTCTCTTCGAAGCGGCAGTTCTGATTGTCGGTATCTTTGAAAAGAAGCGTGAAGCAGCCTACGCTATTAATGAACGAGAATAAGAAATAAAAAAACCCGCACCAGTGATGATGCGGGTTTTTTGTTCTTCAGTCTGAGGCCTGATTAAGGCTCTTCAAACTTGATCAGAACGGCGCCGGATTCCACCGAATCACCCTGTTTTACGCGCACTTCTTTGATTTTCACATCGCGAGTCGCACGCATTTCGTTTTCCATCTTCATCGCTTCCATGATCAGCAAAGGCTTGTTGGCCTTCACGATCTCACCTTCTTTGGCGAAGATTTCGATGATTTTACCTGGCATACCGGACTTCAGTTCCTGATCGCCTCCGAAGCCGCCACCTTTCTTCAGGGACTCATGCAAAAGCATTTCATCATTGAAGACTTTGATGGTGCGGAAAGAGTTACGCGTAAAGACCGTGTACTCTGTGTCCTGTCCGATGACGTCGATCAGATAGGATTTGCCGCCAAACAGGAAGCTAATGTACTGCTCAGCCTGCTTGTAATCGTTTTTGGAGATATCATAGTGAACCCAGTCTTTGCCCTCTTCCTGCAAGGAAACCTTCCAGGTCGTACGCTGCTCGGTCACATCCACTTTAAATTTCTTACCTTTAAGTTCTGCCTCAAAGTACATGGTTACGTCCTCAATTGAAGTTTGCGGCTGACACGTTTCCAATGGGAAGTCAGGTTCAGCTGGCGAACGTCTTTGGATTTACGATCGTTGTAAGCGGTGATGGCCGCAGCGATCAGGAATACAGGGTCTTCAACTTCCTTGAAAAGATTCGGTTCGATAACTTCGAAGTTCTTTTCAATAAACTGAGTCGTGTAAGAGCCGTCGCGGAACTTCGCATGGTCCAGAATTGTTTTATGAAGAACAATATTGGTCTTAATTCCGGTCAACACGAACTCACTGAGCGCTCGTTGCATTCTGTCGATGGCCTCTTCACGAGTCTCACCCCAGGTGATCACTTTTGCGATCATGGGATCGTAGAAGATAGGCACTTCATAACCAGGATACGCATAAGAATCCACACGCATGAACGGACCTTGCGGGTGACGACACGCGCGAATCACACCAGGGTGTGGTTTGTACGTGATTGGATCTTCTGCACAGATGCGGGCCTCAATCGCGTGGCCTTTTTGTTTGATGTCTTCTTGTTTGAAGCTCAAAGGTTTGCCAGCAGCCACATAGATCTGCTCTTTCACCAGGTCATAACCCGTCACGATCTCCGTGATCGGATGTTCCACCTGAAGACGCGTATTCATCTCCATGAAGTAGAATTCTTTGGTGGCGTTATCAAAGATAAACTCAATCGTTCCCGCGCCCACATAGTTGATCTGTTTTGCGGCGCGAACAGCGGCTTCACCCATGCGCAGGCGCACCTCGTGAGGCACAGAAGGGGACGGACATTCTTCGATGATTTTTTGGTGACGACGCTGAACAGAGCACTCACGTTCAAACAAGTGAACGTGGTTATTGTGTTTATCGCCGAACACCTGAATCTCGATATGCTTTGGATCGTTGATGAACTTTTCGATGTAAACAGTCGGATCCGCGAAATAGTTCTGACCTTCAGAGCGGCAGGCGCGGAAGGCGCTTTCCAGTTCGTCCATCTGACGAACCACACGCATCCCTTTACCACCACCGCCAGCCGAAGCTTTGATGATGATCGGAAGTCCGATTTTTTCTGCGATCTTCTGGGCTTCTTCAACGGTTTCAACGCCGCCATCAGAGCCCGGAACTGTCGGAACACCGGCTTTCTTCATCAACGCTTTAGCAGAAAGCTTGTCACCCATGGCCTCGATATTTGCAACCGTTGGACCGATGAAGGTGATACCAGCTTCTTCCAGAGCTTTGGCAAAAGTGGTGTTTTCAGACAAGAAGCCATAACCCGGGTGAACAGCGTCCACGCCGGCTTTTTTGCAGACTTCAATGATCTTGTTATAGTTCAAATAGCTTTCTCGCGATGGGGACGGGCCAATGTGGTAGGCCTCATCCGCCAAAAAGACGTGCAAGCTGTCGCGATCCGCATCAGAAAACACGGCCACAGACGCAATCCCCAGCTCACGACAAGCACGAGTGATACGAATGGCGATTTCCCCACGGTTGGCGATCAGGATTTTTTTAAACAATGCCATGTTCGCTCCTACAGGGGGATGTTTCCGTGCTTTTTAGCCGGAGTGATATCACGTTTATGTTTCAACATTTCCAAAGAGTCGATGATACGTTTACGAGTCATTGCTGGCTCGATCACTTCATCAGTGTAGCCCAATTCAGCGGATACATACGGATTGCTGAATTTCGCTTCGTACTCTGCCGTCAGGCGAGCGCGCTCGGCCACAGGATCTTTGGCTTTGTTGATCTCTTCACGGAAGATGATGCTCACCGCACCGTCAGCACCCATCACCGCGATTTCCGCAGAAGGGTATGCCAGATTCACGTCAGAGCGAAGAAGCTTGGAGCCCATAACGATATAAGCACCACCGTAAGCCTTACGGGTGATCACTGTGATCTTAGGCACTGTCGCTTCCGCATAAGCGTAAAGCAATTTTGCACCGTGAGTGATGATGCCGTTCCATTCCTGATCTTTCCCTGGCAAGAAGCCCGGAACGTCCACGAAGGAAACCACTGGGATGTTGAAGGCGTCACAGAAGCGGATGAAACGAGCCCCTTTGCGGGACGCTTCAATGTTCAAGCAGCCAGCAAGGATGTTGGGCTGATTGGCCACGATACCCACTGGACGACCGTTAAATCGCGCAAAGCCCACAATCAGGTTTTGTGCGAAGTGCTTGTGAACTTCCAGGAAGTAACCTTCGTCCACGCACTCGGTGATCACAGAGATCATGTCATAAGGCTTCTTTGGATTTTCCGGGATCATGGTGTTCAGTGCTTCCGTCAGGCGGTCCGGACGATCGTTGGTCGGAAGAACTGGAGCATCGTCAAGATTGTTGGACGGAAGGAAGTTCATCATTTCACGGATCAGAAGCAAGCAGTGCTTATCGTCTTCCGCCGCAAAGTGCGCCACACCGGACTTGGCAGAGTGAGTTGTTGCTCCACCCAGTTCTTCTTTTGTCACATCTTCGTGAGTCACCGTCTTGATTACATCAGGACCCGTCACGAACATGTAAGAAGTGTTTTTCACCATGAACACGAAGTCAGTGATGGACGGAGAATAAACCGCACCACCTGCGCATGGGCCCATGATAGCGGTGATCTGAGGGATCAGGCCAGAAGCCATGGTGTTGCGAGTGAAGATATCTGCGTAACCACCCAGGGATTCGATACCCTCTTGAATACGTGCACCACCAGAGTCATTGATAGAAATGAAAGGGGCCCCGTTCTTCATGGCCAGATCCATCACTTTGCAGATCTTGTTGGCTTGAGTGCGGGACATGGATCCACCGATCACGGTGAAATCCTGAGATGACAAATAAACCAGCTTGCCGTTGATACGACCGTAACCAGTGATGACACCATCACCAGGAACCACGTTTTTATCCATGCCGAAGTTTGTGCAACGGTGAGAAACGAAACGATCCATTTCAACGAAGCTGCCCGGATCCAATAAAACATCCACGCGTTCACGTGCTGTTAGGCGGCCACCTTGTTTGTGTTTGGCCAAGCGAGCTGCGCCACCACCAGCCATTGCGGCTTCGTTTCTTTTTTCAAGATCTGCCAAGCGAGCTTGAATGCCAGATGAAACTTCTGTGCTCATACAATTCCTTTTCTTAATGAGGAACCATCCTCAAAAAACAGGGAATCAATCTAGCATGAGAGCTTAAAGAATCATCTTAAAACTAGGACGCGGAGCGCACTGTTTACGCTCCGCACGATGCGATCTATCTTATTGAATTTATGGAACTAACTGACGAAGAGTGGTCAGGGCCTTTTCGACGTTGATACGCCCTCGAGTATTTACTTTAAACTCGTGTCCGGCCTCGACGTCCACCGAGCGCAAAATCGCCTCTTTAATTTGGCTTGCGGTGGCCTCAGGTTTGGCGCTCCAAAGCAGGGCCGCAGTCCCGCTGACAAACGGAGCGGCCATGCTTGTTCCTTCCATATATGCGATCGAATTTCCTGGAACCGTGCTTAAAATTCTTTCGCCCGGAGCCGCCACATGCACCAGATTGAAGCCACGATTCGACCACGAGGTCATGAAATCAGAAACGGAGGCTGCCGCCACAGTGATCTGATTGGACATGTTAAAGGATGCCGGGAATTCAGGATACACGTCGACGTCACGTCCATCGTTTCCTGCGGCCACCACCACGAGGATGCCCTGACGTTGCAATTCGTTAAAGGCATTGCGCAGAGATGCCACACAAGGAGCTCCCCCCCAGCTGGCGTTGATGATCTTTGCACCGCGCTTGGCGGAATATTGCAAAGCCAAAACGGCATCGCCTAAGGAGCCACCACCATCATTTGAGATAAACTGCGCAGGAATGATCTGGGCCTGAGGGGCTACGCCTTCGACGCTGCCATAGCGGGAATCCGCTGCAATAATGCCAGCCACGTGAGAACCATGCGAGCTGGGTGTTTGATTGCTGCCGGGCTGGGATACGAACGCAGCTCCATAGTAGTCATCAACAATCCCATTTCCATCGTCGTCTTTGCCGTTGTTGGGAATTTCACCCGAGTTCACGGCAATGCGCGGAAGAAGTTGGGGGTGACTGACATCCACGTAGGCGTCCACCACAGCGACTTTAACGTCTTGACCATAGATGCCCTGACTCCAGACCGAAGGGGCTCCAATGCGCTCTTGCCCCCAGCTGTCGGTGAAGCCCGAGGTGCGCACTTCATTAGAGGTTTGCAGTTGAATCACTCGATCGTAATCCACGTGTTTAATATTTTCTAATTGTGGCTTGATGAAGTTCTCTTTGAATTCATCGGCGTTCGCAGCCGTTTCAGTTGTGAAACTGCCGTCCTCCCATTGGACGATAAATTTGTTTTCGATGGCCTGGCCCCGACATGCACTTGAGTCAAGAGCACCATTTTCTGGAAAGACGGATTCAGCGGATTTTTTGCTACATGCTGCTAATACAAAGACGCAAGCGACCGCCGAGAGAATTTTCTGAACATCCATGTTCACTCCCTGTGCGGGCCGTAGAGGTCCCATCAATGGGACGCATATCAAAGGCCCGACCGGTTAGCTCTTCGGTCATTATATGTCTTATTTTGAGGCTAAAAATTCGAAACTAGACTGGACCTTTTTGTCAGGTCCAATCCATTAGATGTGAGCGATGAATTCGCGTAAAAACGAGGAGAATTGCAACTCGACTTGCTTCGCAGTTTCTGTCACTTCGTCGTGGGAAAGCTTCTGAGAAGAAATTCCCGCTGCCAAGTTCGTGATACAAGAAAGTGCCGCCACACGCAGACCCAAGTGATTGGCTGCGATGGTTTCAGGAACTGTGCTCATGCCCACGGCTGTGCCACCAATAAGTTTCAGGTAGCGAACTTCTGCTGGAGTTTCATAAGTGGGACCACTGACGCCGCAGTATACACCCTTGTGATAGCGCGTACCTTGCTTCATCAACACTTCTTCCATTGTTTGGATCAAGCGTTTGTCGTAAGCCTCAGTCATGTCGGGGAAACGAGGACCCAGCTCTTTGATGTTCGGACCCATCAAAGGATTCGTGCCCATCAAATTGATGTGATCTTCGATGATCATGAAATCACCAGCCTGCATGTTTTCACCAAAACCGCCGGCAGAGTTTGTCAGGATCAAAGTTTCCACACCCAGCATCGCCAGCGTTCTTGTCGGGAACACAACACTTTCCATGCTGTGACCTTCATAGAAGTGATTGCGACCCTGAAGAATTGCAATCGGCTGACCACCGACTTTACCGAAGATCAAATTTCCAGAATGACCTTCCACAGTCGGCGGGGAGAAGTGGGGGATGTCTTTGTAAGGAATGGTTGTTTCAACTTCCACTTCTTTTACGAAAGCGCCAAGACCGGAACCCAACACGACACCGATCTTCGGTTTTGCCGAAGTTTTTGTGCGGATAAAGGCCATGGATTCTTGAAGCTTATTGAGTACCAAACGACGTCCCCTTTTTAAGACTTAGAGCATTAGCTCAAAGTTTTCAGTATCAAACTAGGCTTTGCCACCTTTTGCAAGGAAATTGTCATCGCTGAACGAAGCATAGGCAGAGCAGATTGAAGCAGATCTTTGTCGTCGCCATGCAATGTAAAGACCGTGTCTCCGACCTTCACTTCATCACCAACTTTCACATGGAATTCGATGCCTGCAGTTGGTGCAATGATGTCCGTTGTCTGAGCTCGACCGGCTTTGATAAGAATGCCCGCAACCCCAATGCTTTCAGTGTGGAAGCCACCAACCCAACCGGCTTTTTCTGATGTGACCGCAATGGAATGTTTTGGTTTTGGCAATGCCTGCAAATTTCCACCGTGAATGGAGCAGAGTTCTTCAAACTTCGCCATCGCCTTGCCGGACACCAGCATATCTGTGGCAATTTTGTAAGACTCTTCTTCGTTTTTACCAACGCCCGCAAGTAACAACATGTGAGCAGAAAGTCGCAAGCTCAGCTCGCGCGTGTCTTCGTAAAGATCATACCCTGCAGGGCCGATGAACTTTTCATTTTTCATGATAGCCACGCACTCATCCACCTCAAGTGAATTCCCAGCGAAGCGACCCAGTGGTTGATCCATATTCGTCAGCAGTGCCGTGACTTTTTTGCCGTAGCCCTTGGCGATGGCCATCAGATTCAGGGCCAGCTCCTCTGCCAAAACAGGGGTCTTCATGAATGCCCCAGAGCCGTACTTCACATCCAACACCAGGCCGTCGATGCCTTCAGCCATTTTCTTGGACATGATGGAAGCGCAAATCAATGGCAGACTTTCCACTGTGGCTGTTACGTCGCGAAGAGCATAGATTTTTTTGTCGGCAGGGCAGATCTCTTTGGTCTGACCGATGAAGCAGATCTTGTGTTTCTTCACCAGTTCAATGAATTCAGGCAAGGATTTCTGTGTATTAAATCCGGGGATGGATTCAAGTTTGTCCAAAGTTCCACCCGTGTGACCCAGGCCACGGCCGGAAATCATTGGAACCGGAATTCCTGCAGCCGCAACAATAGGTCCCAGAATCAAGCTGGTTTTATCGCCCACTCCACCGGTGGAGTGTTTGTCCACTTTGAATTCTTTCACGGAAGAGAAGTCCACAACCTCGCCGGAGTGAAGCATGGCCTTGGTCAAAGACAGAGTTTCTTCCGTTGTCATGCCACGGAAGAAGATCGCCATCAAAAGAGCCGACATCTGATAATCGGGGATGTGGCCACGGGCATAGCCCAGAATAAATTCGTTGATTTCATCAAACCTCAGTTCTTGGCCATTGCGTTTGGCTTTGATGATTTCAGCAGGAAGAAAAGACATTAGTAACCACCTTGTACAGAGCCGCCTTGAATAATTGTGATTCCGGAGCTTGTGCCAAGGCGGGTGGCTCCAGCTTCGATCATTGCATGTGCTTGTTGGGCATCTTTGATGCCGCCGGAAGCTTTCACTTCCATTTGATTGCCGACGACGGACTTCATCAGTTTCACGTCATCGACAGTTGCGCCACCACCTCCAAATCCGGTGGAGGTTTTTACAAAGTGAGCGCCAGCTTCCAGTGCGGCTTTGCAGGCCAGGACTTTTTCGTCGTTGTTCAGCAGGGAAGTTTCGATGATCACTTTCACGGTGCGACCTTGCGCGGCCTGCACGACGGCTTTGATGTCGTCGCGAACATAGTTCAAACGACGGTCTTTCAGTGCGCCGATCTGAATAACCATGTCGACTTCCTGTGCGCCATTGCGAATGGCGGTCGAAGTTTCGTAGGCTTTGCTTTCTGTGTCCATGGCACCCAATGGGAAGCCCACCACACAGCAGACTTTCACAGAGGAGCCCTTAAGAAGTTCTGCGCAGGTTTTGACGTAAGAGGTGTTTACGCAGACGCTGAAGAAAGAATGGTCTTTGGCTTCAGCACAAAGCTTTTCGATTTGCGAGAGCTGAGCCTCGGGCTTCAAAAGAGTGTGGTCAATATAACGACTTAGTTGCACGGGGCACCTCAAAAATGTTTAAATAGCAAAAGTATCTCAGTTCATTGCAGGAGGCAATCATGACACCACAGAAGTGGACCTCGTTTTTTCTGGCAGCATTGTTGATCTTCACTTCCTCGGCGTCTTTTGCGCAAGCCGACAGAGCCTTTAAACGAAATACGGCGGCCGTCCTGTTTGCCAGTCTGGGGGGCGCTATTTTGGGATTAAGCACGTTGTCTTTTTACGGTCATCCAGAAGAACACACCGACAACATCGGCCTGGGGGCCTTAGTGGGTTTTGTTGCGGGGGTGGGCTATGTTGTTTATGACTCCTCGCGCCCAGCGACACCTAATTATGAATATTCACAGAACTTAGGATGGGACCAAAAAAGCCGAAGGGCCTCAACGACTGTCGCCAAGGCCCCTCCAATTGTTCAGTTTGGATTTGAGTTCTAATTAAGATCAGCCCACTTTGGTGCGCGGGCCACCGACGGCGCCGCCCACAGCTGTCTGCACGCTGGTGTCGCCACCACCGGCTTGACCCAGGAAGGTTTTCGCATCCGCAGCAGAAACCTTTCCTTTTCGGACCAAATCTTCGATGTACTTTTCAAACAACACCATCCCTTGGCTGGAGCCGGTCTGCATTGCAGAAGGGATTTGGTGGACTTTACCTTCACGAATCAAGTTGGAGATCGCTTTGGTGTTTCTCATGATCTCGTAAGCGGCCACACGGCCTTGGCCGTCGGCGCGTGAGAACAGAGTCTGAGCCACCACTCCACGCAGGGATTCTGCAAGCATCGTGCGGATCTGCTGTTGTTGTCCCGCAGGGAAAACGTCAATGATACGGTCAATGGTTTTCGCGGCACTGTTGGTGTGCAGAGTTCCGAACACGATGTGTCCTGTTTCTGCGGCCGTCAGTGCCAAAGAGATTGTTTCCAAGTCACGCAACTCACCCACCAGCAGGATGTCCGGATCTTCACGCAGAGCCGCTTTCAGGGCGTTGGCAAAGCTCTTGGTGTGGCTTCCCACTTCGCGCTGGTTGACCAGGGATTTTAAGTTTGGATGAACGAACTCGATAGGGTCTTCCACCGTGATGATGTGTGCTTCGCGGGTCATGTTAATCTGGTGGATCATCGCTGCCAAAGTGGTGGACTTACCGGAGCCGGTCGGACCCGTTACCAGTATCAGACCACGATCGCAGTCGATGATGTCCATCACAGATGGGGGCACACCCAGCTCTTGCGCTGTTTTGATTTTTTCAGGGATGATACGCATGACGGCGCCAAGGCCTTTGCGTTGCATAAAGATGTTGCAACGGAAGCGGCCTGTGCCGGGAAGAGTGTAGGCGAAATCCAGCTCCCACTTTTCAACGAAAGCTTTCTTTTGCTTTTCTGAAAGGATCTCAAAAAGCAGACCCTGCACGTCCTGATTTGTGAGTTCGCGATAGTTCAATGGAACCATGTTTCCATGAAGGCGCAAATAAGGGGCTGCCCCGCTTGTGATATGCAAGTCGGAAGCACCTTGTTCGACCATGAGTTTAAACAGCTCATCAATTGTTGCCATCGTTCTCTCCCTAAGGGCTCTAATTCAGTGATCTTTTCGGTCAGATATGTTTCAATATTAAATATTATTTGCTAACGGTCTTGTTTCTGGACTATTGAACTAAGACCAGGCCCTGTTCTCGGGTAAAGGAGCCACTGTGTCCGCTGAAATTCTGATCAATGTTCGCCCCCAAGAAACCAGAGTCGCCTATGTCGATGCGGGAATTCTGTCTGATTTGAAGATCGAAAGAAAAACATCCCCTACATTGGTCGGGTCTATCCATCGCGGCACCGTGATCCGTGTTCTTCCGGGCATGCAGGCCGCCTTTGTGGATATTGGTCTGGAAAAAGCGGCATTCCTGTATGTGGGCGACATCCGCGAAGACGTGGACGACAACTTCCTTTCTGCGGTGGACCGGGAAGAGCCCCTGGATGAGGGGGACGACGACAAGCCGCTGACTCACACTAATAAAACGCCCATTCAAGAGCTGGTGAAGGAAGGCCAGAGCATTTTGGTTCAGGTCTCTAAAGATCCGCTGGGCACCAAAGGCGCGCGTTTAACGACACATCTATCGCTGCCAGGCCGTTTCGTGGTCTTTTTGCCCACCGTGCGCCACTTGGGGATTTCCCGACGTATTGAGGATGAAGGGGAGCGCGAGCGCCTAAGAAAACTGGTGCAGAAGATCAATCCATCCGGTGGCGTGATTGTGCGTACTGCGGGTGATGGCGCCTCCGAGGAAATGTTGAAGGCCGACATCGAGTATCTCGATCGTATGAGCAAAGAAATCTTCAAGATGTACGAAAAGAAAAAGCAACCCGGGGCCTTGCACACAGAGCTGGATGTGGAGCTGCGTGCCCTTCGGGATCTGATGAGTGAAGATGTCACCAGCGTGTGGGTGGATGATGTCGAGATTCACAAAAAAGTTGTGAAGTTCGTGTCCCAATTCATGCCAAAATACAAACAAAACATCGTCCTTTATGAAGAGAAAAAGCCGCTGTTTGATTTGTACGACATTGATATCGAGATTTCCCGTTCGATGGAAAGAAAGATCTGGCTGAAGTCCGGCGGTTATATCGTCATAGATGAGGCCGAAGCTTTGGTTGTGATTGATGTGAACACCGGAAAATTCGTCGGCAAAAAAGACCTGGAAGACACGATCTTAAAAACCAATCTGGAAGCGGTTCGCGAGACCGCACACCAGTTGCGCATCCGCAACTGCGGCGGGATCATCATCATCGACTTCATCGATATGGAAAAAGAATCCCATCGCGAAAAGGTTCTGGAGGCCCTGGCTGAAGAACTGCAAAAAGACCGCGCTCGCACAAATATCGTTTCCATGTCCCAGTTGGGACTGGTGGAGATGACCCGCAAGCGCATTCGCCCAAGTCTGATCAAAACCTTGTGTGAACCGTGCTCTTACTGTGATGGAAAAGGCTATATCAAACGCAAGTCCACGGTGGCCAACGAGATCTTCCGCGAGCTGGAGCGTGACGCTGACATGCTGATCAATAAAAAGACCAACGTGGTGATTCACTGCCATAGCGAAGTCGTGGATTGGATCTATGAAGTTGAAGGCGAAACACTGGAAGGTATTGAGAAGAAGCTCGGCCGCTCCGTTGCTTTCAAGATCGAACCGAATTATCACCTAGAACAATACGAAATCTTCTTCGTCTAAACGGCGGGTGAAAAGGGCCCCATCGACTGCGTTGTGCTGCGGGCTCCTGCCCTTGCCCTTCGGGCTGACGCCCAAGAATAGCTTCCTGCTATTCTTGTCGGGCCCCTTTTGACCCGCCTTTAACTTTGCTTCTTTCTTGGTGCTTTGTTGGATCGCTTGGATGACGGCTGAATTTTTGGAAGAAAATGGGACTGCTGGACTTTGGGTGGTTTAGTCGGGTCCTGGGTGTTCCGATAGATGCTTTATGAAACATCTGTTGGGTTTTCTATTTGGCATTCTATTTTCGTTGGTTGTGCAGGCAGAACCGCTTTTCTGCGGTGGGAATCCTTATCAGGTGAAAGCTTTGGCGGATGTTTCCCGCAACACTTGTATGCAGACGCTGCAGTCGAAGGAGTGTCAGGCTTTGTTTGCCAAGATGCGCGCCAATGGGGAAAAGCCTGAGGAAAAAGCTCTGAAGTGCGCCAAGCAAAGTTCCTTGTCGCGCGCCTTTGAGGCGTCCTGGGATTACACCTCGGGATGCGCAACGGGGGGATGGTCCTTTGTTAAAGACAGCTTTGTTGCGGTTGGCACAGCCATCGGCGAAGGTGCTGCGAAGATCGTCATGGATATGGAAGCGGAAAAGGCGGCTAATGCCGCTTGTGAGGCCGACCCTCAGGGGAAGGTGAATCTCTTTAAGCAATATAACGGCTCAGTCCCCAAGATCCTTCAGGTTCCCATGCCCAAAGCAGATGTTCTTCAGAAGGCCAATTGCGCGACCGTGAAGGGGATCTTGCATCTGCAGTCTGTGAGTAAGAAGAACGAGGCTCTGACAGCGATTACCCGCAAACGATCCTTGAAAGCCCCCAACTTCACTGCGGAAGAAAAAGAATACATGGACTGGGTTCAGGGAAATGCGCCGAAGTCACAAAAGATGGATCTGGTGGGCATGGCCAAGGCTCGCTTGAAAGAAATGGGCATTCAGCTTGATTGTTATAACTCTAAAGAAGCTGCTGCCATGGTTTGTGAAGCCATCGCAGAGGTCGCGTCCTTCGCCGGGGGGCCCGCGGGGGCTGCGCTGAAAGCTGCGAAGGCTCGGAACATTATGAAAATTGCCGGAGTCAGTGCCGATGCAGAAAAGGCCGCCGTGGCAACACGAACTGTGGCGTCGGCGGCGGATCTGGCAAAAGCCGCGAAGCTTTCTAATAGTGAGCGTGTGCTGGCGGCTGAAAAGTCACTAGGCCGAAAGCTCACGGAGCAGCAGGAAAAGGCCCTGATCAAGGCCCATGAGGTGGCGGCCGGGACCGGGCGCGGGTATGGAACCTATTCAAAGGCCGACATTGCGGAAAAGACCCGGATCCTGCAACAAGCTGGATTTAACGCCACCGAACGCGAGGCCCTGCTTCGCCAGGGATTGGCCGGAAGCCTGTCAGATACCAAAGCCGCCAGAGACTTTGCCAATAAAGCCCGCCTGGAGGCCGATAAGCTCCGCGTGTCTGGAAATATCTCAGAATCTACAGCAAGTTACCGCAAAGCGTCTGACTCTTATGAGGTGTTTATTGCAGACCCCAAGGCGGCCAAGTCTTCCCGGGATTATTGGGTGGGAGCCAAGCTTAATGCCGCGGCGGAGAGATATGATAAGGCAGCGGAATACTTCATTAAAACGGAACAGGCGACAGCTCGCAGTGACGTGAGGGCGCAGAACATCTTTGAGGCCCTCAACCGGGAAAAGAACGAGCTGCGGGTGATCGCTTCCAAGAATCCGGGCAGTAAATCAGCTCAAAAGAACTATCAGGACCATCGAAAGTTGATCGAAGCCGTCACTAATAATAAGAGTTTTCAACTGGGCGATGCCTGGAAGCGGGAACTTTTAAAGCCGTGATTTCGGCTAACCTGCTGAAAATATGGGCTTTTATCTGCCGACTAGACCTTGCCAACTTTTTCCAAAAATATTTGCTTTTGAGGGGGGTTAAAGCTAACCTCTCTTTCTCTCGTAAAAAGCTGAAAAAAATAGCATGTATTAGGTTGACAAAGCCTAGTGCGAAGTGGCATTTACCATTGGCTTAATTCGGGTAGCTGGAGGTTTACATGTACGCGATTATTCGTACTGGCGGGAAACAATATAAAGTTCAAGCTGGTGACGTAGTTCAGGTTGATAAACTTGAACAAGCACTTGGTGCAGAGTTTGAAATCAACGAAGTTTTGATGGTTGGTGGTGAGTCCACTGCTGTTGGTCAACCTCTTGTTAAAGGTGCGAAAGTAACTGTTGTTGTTACTAAACAAGCTAAGACAAGAAAAGAGATCGTCTTCAAAAAGAAGCGTCGTCAAGGTTACAGAAAGTTCGCAACTCACAAACAAGAGTTCACTGAACTATTTGTTAAGGCTATTTCCTTCGATGGAAAAACAGCTAAAACTGACGAAGCAGCTAAAGTAGTAGACGTGAAAGCAGTTCGTGCAGAAAAAGCACAAGCTCGCGTAGCAGCTCGTAAAGAGCGCGCAGCGAACAAAGGGACTGCAGAAGTTGTTAAAAAAGCGGCTAAAAAAGTAGCGAAGAAGAAAGTTGCTAAGAAAGCAGTTAAAAAGACTGTTAAAAAAGCGACTAAAGCTGGCGCGAAGAAAAAAGTCGCCAAAAAAACTTCTAAGAAAGCATAATTAATTTTATTTCGTAAGAGAGGTTCGTCATGGCAAGTAAGAAGGCCGGTGGTAGTACAAAGAACGGTCGTGATTCACAGAGTAAACGACTGGGCGTAAAAAGATTCGGTGGCGAGAAAGTTCTTCCAGGGACTATCATCGTTCGTCAGCGTGGAACTAAATTCCATCTTGGTAACAACGTAAAAATGGGTCGCGACTACACGATTTATTCTGTAATCGAAGGTCTTGTTAAGTTTGAGCGTTTCTCTAAAGAGCGTTTCAAAATTAGCGTATATCCTAAAGCTGTTTAATCAGTAGTAAGATAGTACCGATACATTTTTTCAAAATGCGAAGAGGAGCCATTCCATGGCTCCTTTTTTGTTGTATAAACGGTCACTTATGAAATTCATCGATGAAGTTAGAATTACCTTAGCTTCGGGCCGTGGCGGTCCGGGGTGTGTCAGTTTTCGCCGTGAATCCGGTTTGCCTCGTGGCGGTCCGGATGGTGGTGATGGTGGCAAAGGCGGCGATGTTATTATTCGCACATCTCGCCACATCAACTCTTTGGTCGATATTCGTTCCAACAAAAGATACGCAGCTCAAAACGGTCACATGGGAATGGGCCGTCAAAAAGCGGGTCACGACGGAGAAGATCTGGTTATGATTGTTCCCAAGGGGACGATCTTCCGCAATATGGACGGTGAAATCATCGTCGATATGACCGACATCGATGAGCATGTTCTGCTTAAAGGTGGTCGCGGTGGAAAAGGAAATGAGTTCTTCAAAACCAGCGTCAATCAGGCACCTGATTATGCACAGCCAGGCGAAGACGGCGAAGAGGTTGAGGTTAAACTTGAACTGAAGCTGATTGCTGACGTTGGAATTGTGGGCTTCCCGAATGCGGGTAAATCCACCTTGATCTCTCGCATCTCGGCGGCGAAACCAAAGATCGCAGACTATCCGTTTACAACACTGACGCCCAACTTGGGTGTGGTTAAAGCGGGGGATTATTCCACGTTTGTGGTTGCGGACATCCCGGGTCTGGTGAAGGGCGCTCACGCCGGCGTGGGTCTTGGCATTCAGTTTTTGAAACACATTGAACGCACGCGTTTGTTCATCCACCTGATTGATGCTTCAGGGATGTCGGGACGTGATCCTCTTGAGGATTATGCGGATATTAACAATGAACTTAAGATGTATGATGAAAACAACAAGGACAAAGAGGGTTTCTTCCCTCTTTCCACGCGTCCACAGTTTGTTGTTCTGAACAAAATCGACACCTTGAGTGAAAATGAACTGGCGAAGTTGAAGAAGAAGTTCAAAGAGGCCTCAGGTTCTGAGCCTTATGCGATTTCGGCTGTGACTGGAAAAAATATTAAAGAGTTCGTACAGGAACTGGCTCGTCAGATTTTGGAAGATAATAAAGAGGAACAGTAATGAAAATAGGTATTTTCGGGGGCAGTTTCAATCCTCCACACATGGGTCATATCAACGCCATTCAAACAGTGGCTAAAAAAGCGGGCTTGGGTAAAGTTCACATTGTTCCCGCCGCTCAGAATCCTCTGAAAACTCCGGTGGAAGGACCTACTCCAGAACAACGTGTGGAGCTGACGCGTCTGGCGTTCTCTCAATACGGTGACACTTATTTTGTAGACGATCAGGAAATCACTCGTGGTGGCATGAGCTACACGATCGACACAGTCTTGAATCTGCGCAAACAGTACGATGCCAATGATCTTTATTTGGTGGTGGGTGCGGATAAGTTCGAAGAGCTGGCGCAGTGGAAAGACTATCAAAAGATACTGACCGAAGCGAATCTGATTGTCACAACCCGTCCGGGTTACGACATTCCAGAATCTCTGGAAGAAATGCCAGGCTTCCTGAAACCTTTGGTGGCGGAATTTGATTTCAACTTTATCGAGTTGAACACAGGCAGGAACATCCAGTTCATCACCCTGCGTGATGTGGAAGTTTCCTCCAGCGAAGTTCGCAAATGGCTTCGTTCCGGAAAACCTGTGGAAAAGTATCTGCCATTGGCGGTTGAATCCTACATCAAGGAACACAAGCTATACAGAAACCTGGGCGACCGTATTGGTGACTACCAGAAGTTCACTGCGTTCTGCGCTGATGTTCTGTTTGCCAAAAAAGGTATCAACGTCCGTGGCTTTGATCTGACTCAGATGTCAGCTCCGAGTGAATACACGCTGATTGCTTCCGGTACCTCCACTCGTCACGCGGCTGCGATGGCAGAAAACATCGTGACAGCGGTGAAAGAGGAATACAACATTCATCCACAAAGCATCGAAGGTGTGGATGAAGGTCGTTGGGTGTTGGTGGACTACGGTTCATTGATCATTCACGTGTTCTATGATTTCGTTCGCCAGGAATACAATCTGGAAAACCTTTGGAGAGAAGGCAAAGACATGGGTCTGAAGGATCCATATGTCGGCAAGGGTGTGCAATAGATGAAGTTCATTCTGTACAATCTCGCCACGGCCAAGGAAGCCTGGGCGGACGAGGTCAGCGAGTTGTACAAGAAGAAGATTTCCTTCTTTGTTCCCTTTGATATTCAGTCCTTAAAAGCCAAGAAGTCCGCACGCGAAGATGCGGACTTCAAGCGCAACGAAGAATCCGATTTAATTCTTAAGAATATCAACAGCGATGACTATGTCGTGCTCTTTGACGAGCGCGGCTCGGTCCTTGATTCGATTCAATTTTCAAAAAAAGTGGAAAACATTCTGGGAAGCTCGAAGAAGCGCGCTATATTTATTATTGGCGGAGCTTTCGGGGTGAATGAAGAAGTTCGCAGAAGAGCGGACCTGAAGGTGGCGTTGTCGCCCATGGTGATGAATCACCTGATGGCCCAGGCAATGAGCTTAGAGCAAATCTACCGGGCCTTTACGATCATCAAAAAAATTCCGTATCACAATATTTAAGAGCTAGTTCTGCCAAGGTGGCTCGTTGCCAAGTTCCTTTTCAGGATTTCTATGCAGCTCCAGCAGGCGAGACCATTCCGGACTTAAGAAGCCCTTCTGTTCGCTGATAGCTTCCTCCACCGGCAAACCGCGAGAAGCCATGCAGTCCGAGCCCGGGTCATAAGCTTTATTCGAGCAGATCGCGTACTTCACGTAAGCGCTCTCGCCACCAACGGCTTTGTTCCATTCTTTCAGAGTCAAAGGTCTTGCCGGTTCAATGGATGGATCAAACACATACGCCTCGGCACCCACACGATAGGTCACAGCCACGTGGTACCACCACTGAACGGATCCATACGGGGAATTTTTCGTCAGTGCTTTCAGACTGCCAAACACGAAAATCTTCTTCGGAGCGGGGAAGTTGTGATCCACCAAAGCAATGGAGGCCATCTCCGCACGGGCGTAACAGCCATCATCCGGATACAGCCAGGTCAGTCGACGTGCAAAGGGAGTGACGTCGGTGATAAAGCGTGTGTCACGAACATACTTGAACTCGCGCTCCAAATCCGCGTAAGAGCCGACATCCGGAATGTCCTGAAGATTCAGTTCAGCCAATGGTTTTTTGGCTTTTTCGGGAGTCGTACGCCCCAGGAAGTCCTGAGAAGCGTCGTAAGCGTGATTCCGGCGACTGCGTTTACTGGCCGCCTCATAGGTTTCATCGGAATGCCGAACAGGTGAAAGACCTGCCAGAGATGTTGCGGACGCTGTCAGAGCCACCAACAAAATGAAAAGCGATTTCATATTCCCCTCACTTGCTATGTTTCTAGGCTTGAGGAAATGGGCTGTCAAAGAATTTGCAGTGACGCATAAGCATGAGAAATCTGATGGAATTAATGAGATCCCGGGTTGCTGTCTGTCTGCATTGCGGATCATTACAGGCACTGCCGGGGCTGCTTTGTGATCCTTGCCAACAAACTCTGCTGACCTATAGGGTTCTGGAGGGAATTCAGACCACCAGGCGTTGGAAATCTCTGTTTCGCTGGACGCCGGGAGAAAGTGATCTGTTGTCCGGCTTGATCTTAAGTCTGAAAGGGGCGGGATCTCAGCGGGCGTGGAACTTCTATGCTGCCGCCTTCGCGCAGAAATACATCCCAACACTTCCGACGGGCCGGCGTTTGCGTCTGGTACCCGCGCCGTCCAAGACGGGTGGGCGCGACCATGCCTTTCTCTTTGCCCAGGCTCTGGCTGAACAGTGCGGGGCGGATTTCTGCCCTTGTCTGAGAAAGGTTTCACAGAAGTCTCAAAGGGGAGGCACCCGGGGTGACCGGGCCTTGATTGAGATGGAGCTGATTGAAAAAAATACAGTCATGCCTGAGGACTGGTCAGAGGTCCTTTGGATTTTCGTCGATGATATCGTCACAACAGGCGCTACAGCGCGTGCGGCGGAGCTGGCGCTTGGAAGGCCTCCTCACTTTGAGGTTTGGGTCTTGGCAGAGAGGAGCCTCTCTTGCGGAGCGTCCACGGATCTGCTATAAAACCCGGATGCTTAGAAACTCTTTAGCTCTGCTATTCACTGTCCTTTTCTCTTGGGTGTCGATTGCCGCGACTGCAAGTAATGGAACCCTTCAAAAAGTCGGTAAAAAATATCGCGCCTCCAAACTTGTGGAAATGAGTGTGGAAAAGGTTGTGACGTCCGAACTGCTTGGCAAAGAAACCAAGTACGAAGGCAAAATCTATCTGGCTAGCGGCAAGTTCCGCTGGGAAAACACAACACCAGAACAGACACTGTTGGTGTTTGATGGCTCTACGATCTGGAGCGTGCAGACACCGCCGAAAGAATTCGGTGGCCCGGTTCAGGTGGCCAAGGGCAAGGTGGATAAGAAGACCCGCTCACATATCCTGATCTCTTCGCTGTTGGGGCAGGATCTGGCCAAAACCTTCAAGGTTGTCAGCGAGAAGAAAGACGGAAGTCAGATTCACCTTGATGTCGAACCCGTGCGGGGCGAGGACCTGACGGTGAAGTCGATGAAGCTGGTGGTAAACGCCAAAGACAACACACTGAAGTCGGTTTCTTATCTGGATGACATCGGCAACAAGACAACGATGAACTTCAGCAAAATCGAATTTCTAAAAAAAGAAAATAAAAAACTGTTCAAATATCAACCGCCAAAAGACGCACAGGTAACGGACCTATGAAACAAGAGACCACTCAAAACAAAAAAGTTCACTTCATCTCTCTGGGGTGCCCGAAAAATCTTGTGGACAGCGAAATCATGGCCGGCACTTTGATGAAAGATGGCTATGAGGTCGTGGGCGAGGCGGAAAGCGCCGACACCGTGATCGTAAACACCTGTGGTTTCATCGAGGATTCGAAAAAAGAATCCATCCAGCGCATTCTGGACATGAGCGACCTGAAGCAAGAAGGAAAGATCAAGAAAGTCGTTGTCGCGGGTTGCTTAACCCAGCGCTATAAAGACGAACTGGTGGAAGGTTTGCCAGAGGCCGATCTATTTGTCGGATCCGGTGAATTCCAGAACATCGCCAAGATTCTGAAAAACTCTGATGGCGGCGACAAACAAAAGACTTTCTTCAATCTGCCGACTTATCTGCAGCAGGAAGAAACTCCGCGCGTGAACTCTCAGCCGGGGCATCGTGCTTATTTGAAGATTTCTGAAGGTTGCATGAAGCGTTGTGCTTTCTGCGCGATCCCGTTGATTCGTGGAAACCTTCAATCCCGTTCTATCGATGCCATCGTTGCAGAAGCAAGACTGCTGGTTGCTGGTGGCGTGAAAGAACTGATCATCATCAGTCACGACTTCACTGATTATGGTTTTGATATCCGCCGCAAGGATCCAACTCGCAAAGAAAGTCCTGTGGAGCTTTTGAAGGCTCTGGATCAGGTTGAAGGTTTGCAGTGGATTCGTTTGATGTACCTGTATCCAGATGGAATCACTCAAGAGATGGTTCAGGTTATCAAAAACAGCAAAAAAATTGTTAAGTACTTTGATATGCCACTTCAGCACGTCAATGATGCCGTTCTAAAAAGCATGAACCGCAAAATGACCCGTGATGAAATCGAAACGGCCTTGATGAACATCCGCGAACACATTCCTGAGGCGGTGATCCGCACGCAATTCATCGTGGGCTTCCCGGGTGAAACTCAAGAGCAGTTCGAAGAGCTTTTGAGCTTTGTGGCTGAACAGCAGTTCGACCGTGTGGGTTGTTTCAAGTACTCGCCTGAAGAAAACACTCCGGGCGGTCGTATGGAAAACCAGATCGACGAAGAAACAAAACAATATCGTCACGATGCTTTGATGGAAGTTCAGCAGAACATTTCCCGCGAAAAGCACAGTGACTTTGTGGGTAAAACTTTGGATGTGATCGTGGAAGGTTTCTCTGAAGAAACAGACCTGCTGTTGCAGGGCCGTTTCTGGGGTCAAGCACCGGACATCGACGGTGTGGTTTTGATCAATGATGGGCAGGCTCAGGTGGGTGATATGGTGAAAGTGCATATCACCGACAACATGGAATACGACCTCATCGGTGAAATCGTCACTGAAAACTAGAAAGTACAGTTGTCAGAGGCGACCTCAAACTGGTCCGTCCATTTACTATTCTTGGCATTTCTTAAAACTGTCGTGGCTCTTCTAAAGGCCACGGCATTTTTTTTGTCATACTTGCAGGCGTTCTTATAAGCCAAAAGTGAAATGTCATATTTGCGAAGCTCGAAGGACGTGGTGGCCAGTCCCAGCCACGAGCGGGCCGCCTTGGCGTTGGCTTCGGTCCCGGCTTTATAGACCTTCATGGCTTCGATATAGTTCTTCTGATCCTCCAGCAGACGTCCATAGTTGAACTGTGCCAGCTCAGAGCGGGGGAAGTCGGCAGAGGCCTTCTTCAGCGTTTTTGCAGCGGTGTCGTCTTGTCCCAGCTCTTTATAGGCGATGCCCAGGTAGACATAGGCATCAGCGGTTTTAGGGTCCTTCTGGATGGCTTCTTTGCATGACTGAACGGCGGGTTCATAGGTGCCGTCCATGGTGTTGATCTCGCACAGTTTGCGCAGGTACTGGGGACGTGGCCCGATGCTTTGAACCATGTCCTGGAAAAGAATACGCAGCTCATACAGATTTGGCACATCACGATTTTCATACAAACCGACCAGTCCATCATAGGCGGGTTCGTACTTGGGGTTGAGCTCGATGGCGCGCTTGTAGCTTTCCATCGCGTCGCGGGTCTTTTTTTGCAGGACGTAGGCATTGCCCATCAGACTGTGCGCTTCGTAGTCCTTGTCGTCTTTTCCGATCAACACATTCAGGGCCCGGATCATTTCGCTGGGTTCTTTGCGCTTTTCATGTGCTTTGGCCAGCAGTAAAAGACCACGGCGATCCAGTTTATCAATATGTTTCCAGAGCAGCAGAGTGACTTTTTCGTACTCCTCTTTTTTGTAAAGCTCATCAGATAGATCCACAATCAGGCCGGCATTTTTGGGGCTTTTGCGGATCTCGGCTTTCAGTCTTTCAATTTTCTGATCCGCAGTTTCTCCTGTCGGTGCTGATGTTGCGGTGGTGGTTGGAACCGGCTCCGTTGGTTTTGTCGGGGTTGCCACCTTGGGGGATTCCATCGTGGATTTTTCAGGAGCGGCGGGGGCGGCTACTTGTGGTTTATCGACTTTCGGGGAGTTTACCGTCGGAGCCGTGGGTCTGGTCGGAGGTGACGCGGATTTTTCTTTTAGCTCTTCTTCAAAAAGAGAGAACTCGTCCTTGGTCGGTTCGGCTGCAAAACTCCGAGAGGGCGTGGTGACCCACAATGAGACAAAAGCCAAGAACACGGTAAATGTAAGTCGATTGAAATTCAGTCCATTGGGCATATGTTGTATTATGACCTAAATGCTCTTGCGAGTGAAGAAATCTCAATTTACATCTGGACTACCCAATAATCGGGGTCAGGCCGTGATCGAGTACACTCTGATACTCGTGATCACTGTGGCTATTGTTATTGGTCTTACATCTCAGATTCTTAAACCCATGCAGGCTTTTTTGGACAACTACATGGGAAAATACGTTCAATGTTTGTTGGAAATGGGAGAGCTTCCTGCGATCGGCAGCGAGGACACCACCGTTGCTGATGAAGGATGTAATGCCCGTTTTCAGCCGGGAACCTTGGCGGCAGGGCGGCCTCCGCGCGATGGGGCGGGAAGTGGCAGTTCCTCTGGCAAAGGCGACGGAAACTCCAAGAATTCCAGTGGCGGTGACAGCAGCTCGGGCAGTGGGGGAGGATCGTCTTCGGGGTCCACCTATGCCGGGTCGGCCTCCCGCGGTGGCAGTCGTTTCATGAACCGCAATCGACGCCCGTCCAGCGGTGTGGAAGCAGGCGGAGCGGCCCAGGGCCGGGTGGTCGAGATTGCGTTGGATGGCGGAGGCAGTGGCAGCTTCTTCCGAGGCAGCAATGGAGGTACTTATAGTGGTTCCGGAGTGAAAAAGCGTTCGGTGGCTATTTCCGGAATGACCGAAATGGAGCGCAAGCGGCTTGAAAAAGCGGCCAACGGCGAGGGCCGTGCGACGATAGTCACGGGTGAAAGCATCAAACCTCCGGTTAAAAAGCTGGCTGTGAAGCCACCGGTGGTTCAGACCTTCGAGAAAGAGGAAGAGCCCTTCACCATTGGAAATTTTATAAGGATCCTCTTCATCACGGCCATTATCATTGCTCTGGTTCTGCTCATTGGTGGTCAGGCACTTCAGATGTCGAAGAGCTTTGAAAAATAGTCTGCGTTGCGTTTAGAAATTCTTCATAGAAATTCTTAAGTTATCTGTCATGGCGTTAATTTCTTGAAACCCTCCAGTGTTTAAAGGATACACCGTTCATCAGTTCATTGATGGGGGATTCATTGGAAAATGTGATTGAGATCAATCGCAGTAAAACGTTCAGCTTGGAAGAGGCGCGCCGACTGCTCCCTATCATCTATCGTATGACGGAAGAATCCGCACGTGAGGTGAAACTTCACCTGAACCGTATTGAAGCTTTTTCTGACAAATCCCACCCTTCCGTGGCCGTTATTGAAAGCGATATCAACGCCATTATTGACCGCTGGCAGATCAAGATCGAAAAACTGGGAGCTGAGCCCAAGGGTCTTTGGATGGCTGATTTTGACAATGGGGAAGGCTACTATTGTTGGAAGTATCCAGAAGTTGAAATTAATCACTGGCATGGCTACCAAGATGGCTTTTCTGGGCGTATAACGATTGAATGAGAATCGCAGTCGCCCAAATCAATCCGGTCCTAGCTGACTTTCAGCTCAACAAAGTAAAAATCCTCGATTTCGTCAACCAGGCTGTTCAACGCAAGTGTGATCTTGTGGTGTTCCCTGAGTGCACCCTGTTTGGTTATCACCCGTTTGACCTTTTGGAGCGTTCGCAACTGGTGGCTAAGCAGGAGGCGGAATTCAAAGACCTTATCAAGAAACTGCCTAAGGATATTGGCGTGATCATGGGTTTGATCACCAAGAACCCGCAGAAAAAAGGCCGTCCCTATTTCAACAGTGCCGCTTTGATTGCCAAGGGTAAAAAGCCGCAGTTCTTTCATAAGCAGCTTTTGCCAACGGGCGATGTTTTTGATGAAGCGCGCTTTATCGAGCCCGGTGACTTTTCGAAAAATTATTTCAAATGGAAAGGGAAGAAGTTCTTCCTGACCATCTGTGAAGACATCTGGGCTTGGCCGGATGCCAAGGGCCATTCGCCTTACAGAGAAAATCCTCTGGCGAAGGTAAAGAAGCAGAAAATTGATATGGTGATCAATCTGAGTGCCTCGCCTTACTTCGTGGGCAAAATGAAGCAGCGGGAATACGTCACCCAGAAGACGGCGGCGTATTTCAATGCGCCGATCATGTATGTGAATCTGGTGGGGGCTCAGGATGAAATCATCTTTGATGGCGCAAGCTTTGTGCTGGATAAGAAAGGCAAAAAGCTACTGACCTGTCAGCAGTTCACAGAAGATATTAACGTGATTGATATCAACACGATGGAAGTGTGGCATAAAACCGCCAAGCTTCAGCCGGTGGAGGAACTTCGCCAGGCTCTGGTGTTGGGTATCCGTGATTTCTGCGAAAAGACGGGTCTGAAGAAAGTGCATTTGGGTCTTAGTGGCGGGATTGATTCGGCGGTTGTGGCGGCCTTGGCCGTGGATGCCCTGGGGCCGGCTCAGGTGACGGGCATGGGACTGCCGGGACCGTTCAATGCGCCGGAAAGCCTGACTTTGGCAAAAGATCTGGCCAAGAATCTGGGCATAGATTTTAGAACAGTTGATATCACGGCGATGTATGATTCGGCTGTGAAAGGATTGACTGAAGGTTTGAATCTTCAAGGGTTCAGCGTGGTGAATGAAAACTTGCAGGCACGTCTGCGTGGAATGACGTTGATGGCTTGGGCCAACAAAGAAAACAGCATGTTGCTGACGACCAGTAACAAAAGTGAATATGCCTCTGGCTATTCCACTTTGTACGGGGATATGTGCGGTGGGTTGGCGCCGATTGGGGATTTGACGAAGGCGCAGGTGTACCAACTGGCAAGATACTACAACCAACAGGGTGAGGTGATTCCGCAGGAAATTATCGATCGCGCGCCGTCGGCGGAGCTTCGTCCAAATCAAAAAGATCAGGATTCTTTGCCTGAGTACGACGAGCTGGATAAGTCTGTTGTCTATCTGGTGGAAAAATCAGGGGTGGCGAAATCAGCCACTGACAAGTGGCTTCTGCCGATCTTGATGCGAACGGAATTCAAGCGCTGGCAGGCGCCTCCGGTGTTGAAGGTGTCAGGACATTCCTTCGGCCGTGGTCGCCGTTATCCACTGGCACACAGAGCGCGTGAGATATAAAAAAAAGCCAAAGCCCCTTTGCAGGGGCTTTTTTCTTTTTACAGACCTCCGAAGAAGTCCATTTGTTTTGGTTGGCGTACGATCTGCGGGAAGCGCAGTTCGGGTTTTCCCGTTAGCGCAATCAGGTTTGCAATCTGCGGAGCCTGACCACCGATAGAAATTCTTTTCATCATCTGAGAGAACATGTGACCCAGATAAGTCGCATCCTCTTCCGCTCTGTGGAAGTTGGAGGTTGGGATCTTTAAGTGTTGAACCAAGGTACCCAGTTTGTAGTTGGGAAGACCTGGGAAGACTTTTCTTGCGATTGGCAAGCTGTCCAGGATGACCCCTTTGGGAGCTGCAGTTTCGTGCTTTTTGATGTCCGCAATCAGGAATTGAGAGTCAAACGGCGCATTGTGAGCCACCAAGATATCGTCGCCGCAGAATTCTGCGAAAGATGGCAAAATGGTGTCGATCAGTGGTTTGCCTTTAACCATGTCATCAGAAATACCGTTCACTGCAGAGGCGCCCGGCGGGATCGGGCGAAGAGGATCGATAAGTGTGGCGAAGATCGCTTCAGGCTGACCGTCGATAAAGCGAACGGCACCAATTTCTACGATTTGATCTACACCGGGAACGGTTCCTGTGGTCTCTAAGTCAAAAGCTATGAATCTCATGAAAACATTGATACAAAATGGGGAGGGGTGTTTCAACTAAAGAGTGGCCCGATGAAGGAGTTCCTACCTGTGTCATCTAAGTCTGGAAAATTTATAAGCTTTTTGCCCGGACACAGGGATGTCCCAGTGAGTCAAAAAGATCATTCTGTCTTGGACGTGGCCCTGCGTGCGAAGGTTGCCTTAAATCACACCTGTGGCGGCTATGGAACCTGCGGAACCTGTCGTGTTTTTGTCACTCAAGGTCTGGAAAAATTAGGCCCCAGAAACGATATCGAGGCGGAGATGGCCCAGGACAGGGCCTTTCAGGCATCAGAGCGGCTGGCTTGTCAGATCGAACCTGTCGACGGTCTGGTGATGGAAGTTCCTCTGGCAGACGATTAAGGCCTTACAAAAAACGGATTAGTGTAAATCCAAGTGATCCATTTTTTAGCATCCGGGATAGGCAACATCGGGCTGACACGAACTTGAACCCGATAAGTACCCGGGGATTTGATCTCGTAAACGGTTTCAGGCTCATTCACTCGCGCCTGAACCTCGCCATCTTTGATAATCATGATCTCAAAAAATTCCTGGGGTTTGGACGGCAGGGACACCTTCAAAGTCATGTTTTTGGAAAGGGTCACTTCAGAACCCATCATGTGGGACTTGTTTTCTTCCTCGATGGTGGCAGAAAACCCCTTTGGATCCCCCAGCGTGTCCAGTGCAATATAGAAGTTTCCATTTTTTAAAGCGTTGAAGATTTTCAAGCGGTCACTATTGAAGCTGCCCGTCAGCTCTGACTTCAGAACCACGTGGTTGCTCATAAATTCAAAAGATCTTTTGTAGCTTGGGAAGCGAATGAAGTAGTTCGCCAAAGGAATCACGCGTGCCGAGGCTTCTGTTCCGCCATATACGACAATCTTGCGCTGCTGACTGAGCTTATCCAGCAAGGCAATTTCATCCGTGGGCTCGGTGTAAAGGCGCACAAAGGCCAGGCGAGGGTTGAAGGGATAAATCATCAAACTCCAGATCGTGGAAATTTTGGATTCTTCCCAGGCACGATTGATCAAACTTTTCAGATTCACCAGCTCGAATCCATCCAGGCCCGAGGGAATTTCACCGGACCAGGAAAAACCGGCTTTGTAAGGATGGGCAAGGATAGTCAGGGTGTCTTTGCTGGCCCCTGTCTTTTGTGACAGCAGATCCGACAATTTGACCTGTGCATCGCCAAGATTGGTTCCGATGCTTTCCTGATTCAAAGAATAGTAAATCAACCGTGAATCCAGATAGCTGTACTTCCCGGCATTAAACACCAGCAGATTCCCGTGATAGGATTCGAATGTCGTGGGCACATTAAAAATGTTGTAGTCAGTGAAGAAAAGAAAATCCAGATTTGCCAGCTTGGCCGAAGTGATCACGAAACTGGCCGGAGCGGAACCACTGGACAAATCGGTGTGAGCATTCATCACACCCTTATAATCGTACAGGTTGCGGGAATGCTCGGAGCTGATTTGTTGAGGGACAACGGCAAACTCGTACTGATTCAAATAAAATCCGTACAGGCAAAAGGTCACTAGCAGAAAAGAGAGGGTCGCAATTACTTTCATGGCCTTGTGAATTCCAACACGACAAAGTCAGGAGAGATCGTTTTGATCTCTTTCATCTGCCATTGTTGTTCGGAAATCCACGCAGGTAAACCATTTGTCTTGCGCTTCACCAAATAAAAGACCTTTCCTTGTGGCTGTGCTTCCGGAAGTGTGTCAAAGAAGTCAAAACGGCTGATGTCTTTGAGCTTGAACACAGGAATCTTGCTGAAGTACCACAAAGAGGACGCCATCTGATAACTGCTGGCATAAAGGGGGCTGTAATCCCGGGCCAGAGAGCTGAGCTCTTGAAAGACGTAAGGTTCTTCAACTTTGTCACTTAACTTTCTTAAAGAGGGTGTGAACAGCGTTGAGACCACCAGGACGACAATAAGTCCCCAGAAGACCATATAGGCGCGAGTCCATTTTTGAATTTTTGGATGAAACAGGGCTGCCGCCAAAACCGCAGGATAGGCGATGATCGGCCAGTTGGCCTCAACCAGCGCGCGGAAGGAGGTCAGGAAAAAGAAGATCAAGGGCCCCCATCCGAAGTAATGAAGCCAGCGCAAGTCTTTGGGAACTTTGGCACGCAGAGCAGCCCAGAACACCAATGGGAACAAGATTAAGATCTGCCCCAGAATATAAGAAAGTGTCCACTCCGGGTTGTAAGAGGTTTTCTCCAGACCGTGTTTGATTTGAAATTCAAACGAAGCAAAACCGTTGAGCGCATTCCAAACAATGACGGGTGACGAGAACAGCAAGCCCGTCACAATGGTCAGAAGGACACCGGACGGGCGGACCTCTTTCCAGCGTTTTTCAAAGGTCAGATAAGCAAGCAGGCAGGGAACGAAAAGGACAATATGGTATTTCGCGCAAAAGCCCAGTCCCAGCGCAATCCCCAGTCCCAAATAACTGCCCAGGTTTTTCTTTTCAAGAGCGTGAACTGTCAAAAGCAAAGCCAGTGACCAGAAGGTCATCACCGGCAGATCCGGAGTCACAATCAAAGAACCGAATCCCAACAAAGGAGAGAATAAAACCAGGTAGACCCAGATTTTGATCTTATCCCAAGGCAGCTTGTCCTTTAAGAGCACAATCCAAATGCCAATCAGGAGATGACCAAAAAGGACCGCCGGCCAGCGCACAGCGTGCAGGAAGGGCTCTAGAAAGTGCCCCAAGTAGAACAGCCATGAGACCAGAGGCGGGTGATCGAAATAGCTGAGTTGTGGCCTTTGAGACCATACCCAGTAATAAGCTTCGTCAGCACTGAGTGGAATCAATGCTGACAAAACAAGTTTCACGGCAAGACTGATCCACCAGATGCGCAGAAGTTCTTTCAAGGCTTAGTAACTCAACTTAATGGGTTTACCCAGGTCTCCGGGGATGCCGATTTCTTTTCCATTCAGGATCAGATTCACGGCGCCACCGTTGGAGAAATTGATCTTCAGGCCGCTTTTGCTTTTGAACGTGTGAACCTGTTCAGCGGATAGGCGGATCTTCTGAGGTTTGCCGTTGGGTGCGGAGTATTCAATTTCAACTGAATCCAAAGCTTCCACAATCAACTCCACAGGTTTGCCAGCTTCCGGTTTCGGAGTCGGAGTTGGTGTCGGTGTGGGCGTGGGTGACGCTACCGGAGTTGGAGACGGTGTTACCGTCGGGGTCGGTGTTGGAGTGGGACTTGGTTTCGCTGGGGTCGTCACAGCCGGTGTCGCCGACGGTGTTGGGGTTGGTACGGACGCCGGAATAGTCGCCTGCGGTGCTGCCGTCAGATTGGACAGCGGACTTGGTGCGGCAGTCGGTTCGACCTGAGTCAAAGTGCCTTCAACGGGATTTTCGACCACCACGGGAGTGGCACCTTCCATTGTTTGTGCAACTTCAGAGCTTGGAACTTCAGCTTCTTTGGAATACTTGTCGATCATCTTTTTGGTAAAGATGATCAGACCCACCAGGACAATGCCCAGACCGATAATGATGTAGGTCTTGGTGTTTTTGTTTTCACGCAAAGACTGCATGCCGTGAGAAGAGCTGGTTTCCGGGGGAGGTGTCGCTCTGCGAATAGGAGTGACCGTGGCTTCGACAGCAGGGGCGGATTCTCGCGTTTCAGATTCAGCCGTGGCAGTTTCGGAAACAGCTGTTGGGGCTCCTTTGGCGTCTTCAGTCGGTCGGATGTAAGGTTTCGGCTTGGTGGAACCCATTTCCTCGTAGAAAACCTCCAGCACTTTATCAGTATCCAGGTGCAGGAAGTTTGCATAACTCTGAACAAAGCCGCGCAGGAAGGTCTTGGCTGGAAGTTGGCGGTCGTCACCCTCTTCGATGGCCTTTAAAACTTTACTGCTGATTTTCAAAGAAAGACCGATTTCGTGAAGAGAGAGGCCTTTTTCCTCGCGGGCTTTCTTTAGAAGTTCGCCGGTTTTTTTCATTAGTGTCCCTTTCGAATCAAGCTGAGCATTCCCTTGGCCTTATCGCGATATGTACCGGTGGGATAATATTTTATCAATTCCTCAAAGCGCGCGATGGACTTGGATTTGTCCCCCAGGCGATAGTACGCCAGAGCGCTGTAGTAATGAGGTTCGTCATACAAACTTTTCTGACAGAAGCCGATCGCGCGATCCAGCGCCTCAGCAGCACGACCATAGTCCTTTTCTTCAAACAAAGTGCGCCCGTAGTAAGTATTGGCAACACAATCATCGGTCTGTGTTTGCAGGACCTTGGAGAACGCATCGCGGGAGGCTTTGAACTCTTTTTGATTGAACTTCAACAACCCCAGATTGATGTACGCCTTCTCAGGGCTTCCATAGGTCAGATCGTTGATAACCGCACGAATCTCTTTTTCCGCGTCCGCATATTTTCCGGCTTCGATCAGAACGCGCCCCAGATTGTTTCGCGCATCGGAATAGCGCGGCTCCATTTTCAGGGCTTCGCGCAGATGCTTTTCTGCCAGATCATAGCGTTCGCGATAGAAGTAGACCTGTCCCAGGTTGTTCTGAATGGCCGGATTTTGGGGATCAAGTTCTTCGGCCTTCAGAAGCTCCTGCAGGGCGAAAGGATAGTTGCCACTTTCGATGTGGGCAGCCCCTAAACGGAGATGAAGTTCAGCCTTTTGTTTATCCTGTGATCTGCTGCTGGCGCAACCGAGCAGTGAAAGAGCACATAGAGCGAGAATCCATTTACGCATGTTAAAAAGGTATCACTCAAGGCTTAAGAGTCAACCCTGAGTTCCGCAATAGTTTCGACGTGATCCGTCTGCGGGAACATCTCAAAGGCCTGCACTCGGTCAAGCTTATAGAAAAGCCCCAGCTTCTGCGCATGCGCAAAGAACCAGTTAAGATCACGCGCCAGGGACACCGGATGACAACTGATGTAGATAATTTTTCGGGGCTGTGCTGCCGCCAGAGTCTGCATCGTATATTCACTGGCTCCGGCCCGGGGAGGATCGAGCAGGACCAGGTCCTCTTTGTCGATGGCAGCCCGGCGCATGTAGGTTTCCACGTCGGACATGAAATAGGTCATGCGCTTGTCTTGAATTCTGGAGCGGGCTCTTTCCACCAGCTTGGGATTAAGCTCCACACCGATAATCTCGGCGTCAGCGTATTTTTGTGCCAATGGGAAGGTGAAGTTCCCGGCACCCGCATAGAGGTCGAACACTTTTTTATAGGCATGATCCCCAGCCCAGTCCAAAGCCGTGCGTAGCAGATCCTCGTTCTGAAAACGATTCACCTGAGAAAAACCAATGCCGTCGTCCTCGTCCGTGATCAGGCCATAGCGAACCTCGCCATCTTCGGCAATGTACATCTCCAGACGCAGAAGATCCTTCGCGTTTTTGGCGGCGGCCCAGTTCTTGACCTCGGCAAAGCGACTGGTCAAGGTCTCTTCGGTGATCAGGCAATCCATGGTTTCCACGATCTGGTGCGAGTTGCGCGCAAAAAAGCCAAAGCGGTTATTTTTGAATTTTGGCTGAATGCGATTGCGATAGCGCAAAACACGCGGACTTGGCTGAAGGGGCAGATAATTGAATTCCAGATCGCGGTTGAACTTCTTCAAAGTCTCAAAAACGATGGCTTCCTTCTGCCGGCGCTGTTCATCCTCGTGGATGTGCTGCCAGTTGCAACCACCGCAGGTGTGTGCCACGGGACAAGGTGGTTCGCGACGAGAAGGACCCGGGGTCAGGACTTCCACAATACGGGCTTCCATAAAGTTCTTTTTGGCCAAAGTGATTTCAGCCAGAACCTCTTCATTGGGCGCTGCTTGAGGAACGAAGACGACCATGCCCTCGTGTCGAGCGACTCCAGCACCACCCATGGCAAGCTTTTCAATTTTCAATTTGATCTTGGAACCGAGAAGGGGAGCATTCGCTCCCCTTTGGTTTGATTTTGCAGACATTAGATAAACCGCAATTTCAAATATGGAATCTGTGAACGATTAAACGTTGCAGATTTCGTGTTTTTCGAAGAACAAAGCCAATTCGCGAGCCGCGGACTCAACAGAGTCAGAACCGTGAACTGCGTTTTCACCAACGTTGTCACCGAACTTAGCGCGAACTGTGCCTGGGTTGGCTTTCTTAGGATCAGTTGCACCCATGATTTCGCGGTTTTTCAAAACTGCGTTTTCACCTTGAAGGCACATCAACATAACCGGACCGGAAGTCATGAAAGAAACAAGCTCGCCGAAGAAAGGACGTGCGCTGTGTTCAGCGTAGAACTCTTCTGCTTTAGCTTTAGAAAGAACAGTGATTTTCGCAGCAGCGATTTTCAAACCGTTCGCTTCAAACATGCTCACGATATCGCCGATAGCGTTTTTCTTCATGGCATTTGGTTTAATGATAGAGAATGTTTGTTCGATAGACATGGTGTCTCCTTGTTTTAATGACAAACTGTTTTAGTAATTTCGAAGAACTTAGGAGTTTTAGCGAATTGAGTGACACATGTCCACTCTTGGTTTCCTTGATCGGCATCACTGACAATCAATTTTGTTTCCACGGCCAGATCGTGACCTTCGCTGGGCTTTGTGAAGTTTTGATAGGTGATCTCGTAAGTGCGGCCCGGTGTATTCCAAAGACTCAAAGTGAACTCGACATCTTCAGTAGTCATGATCTGGATCTCATCGACCCTTCCGGCAAAAGCCGTGCTGCTGGCCAGTAAGGCAAAGACCAATAATTTCTTCATGTTAGCACTCCTGGGAGGCCCTTAAATACGGCCCCGGATCGGCCACTGTCAATGGGAAATTGCCGCCAGGGGTCACATTCTACTCTATATTCGATCTGAGATATTCGATGGCCTGAAAATTACGCTCTTTAGAAGATAATTTTAAAACTAAAACCGATTCCGGAAGGCAACCACCAGACGCTGTCTCTTTCACAGCGCCCTGTGGACTTGCCGGCGGTGCATTCATCCTTTGGAATGAAAAGGTCCATTTCGAAGCGGTTCTGACTATCCGAAGAAGGCACCATGTTCAGGTTATCCAGAATATTCAGGGACGACAAAGCATCGGACTCGTCCTTTTGAGCGGAAGCCGAATGGGCTCGCGAGATCCGAACACGGCGAACCATACGTTCGGTCGCTTCACGGTCATTTTCATCAATGCTGGCATCTCTGCGCATCAGCAGGAAGGGAACAGACATGTTTGAAAAGCCCATATCTCTGAGCATGGACAAATCGGCCAAACGAACATGCGCAACACTCAATTGCCCGCGCTTCAGAGCCACACGAGTGTAATGATCACTTTCCCTTGCTGCCGGAAGAAGGAACAAAAGACCGGCCCGTCCACCGCGGACGAAGCCGACATTGGTGTCACGGACGGAGCGGGGTGCTTTGCGGGAAAGGTCAACCTCGGCCTGGAAGTCCCACTCCGTCGTGTCGAAAGTCATGACGACAACGCTGAGGTGATTCTCACCATCGGGCGCGCAAATATCTTCTTTTAGAAACGGCACCAGCAGACTGACGTATTCTTTGGTGGTTTGGCAGGCTTTGTGGTCACGGGTGTCCACCGCCACCATTACACCGCGGGCATAACCTTCTGAAGGGTTGCTGAACGAGTGTGTCTCGGCTCTTGCAGTCAGGGCCGAGAAGAGAACACATAATTTCAGAAGCGTTTTGGCGTATTCCATTTGGAGGTTTTATCACATCTCGTTGGCTAAATGGGTTCTCATTGAATTCAAAATAAAATTTTCCAGGGTGTTCAATCCGTGAACATCTTAAAGAGAGCGCATGAACTTCAGTGCAAACTGCACGTTGGCATTGATGGCTTCGATCTCTTTCATTTGAACCGAGTTGATCAGGCTTTCCACATTCTTTTCCACTTCACTGTAGATATCTGAACCCTGAGACTGCTTGCTGGAGGAAACGCTCTGGATCTGCTCCCAGTCCTGCTCGGTGGGAAGTCCATATCCAGAGGCCCCTTTCAGAAAGGCCGCTGGTTGCGAGAACATGTCACTGATTTCAGTCAGCGCGGTCACGATTTCTTTCTGTCTTGTGGTAATCCCTTTTTTGGCGGCCTTCTTTTCTTCCGCCATCACCTGTGCAGTCAGTTGCGCCTTGATATCCGCCTTTAAGAAGCGATGAGCACCGTTTTCAAGCAGAACGATCGCGGCAGCGGATTTTGTGCGGGTCTTGCCTTCCAATGAACTGATGCGAGCATAAATCTGCGCGCGCTGAGCCGCAGGTAGCTTCAGGAACTCCTGGAAGTCCTTGTGCCCCAGCCTCAAAGACTGACGTAGAACATTAAAGCTCATTTCATAGCGATCCTTGTAGGAATCAAACAGATAGCCATTGTTGATGGCCTGAACGCGGTTGGAGAGCATGCGGTTGTCGGCGATTTTCAGTCTCAGCAATTCTTTTTGCAGACCCATCGGGGTCTTGATGCTGACCTCCATCAGACCAGGACGGAAGATGGAACCTTTCATCAGGTTCAAGGATTCCACAGCGCAGTTATTCGACGTGAAGTAGTACTTTCCGTCATACGACCAGTGGGTTTCAATCGTGCGAATAATAAACTGACGAATTTCATCACGAGTCAGATTGAGCGGAACGCTGTTAAGATCCCGCAACTCTGTTTTTGTGTATTCCTCGATCACCTGATTCATGGGCACCAGGAATAACCGGGATGGATAGTCGCCCGTCAGTCCTTTGAGCGTGTTAATCTGGATGCTGTTTACGAACGCGCGATAAGAAAGAACGATATGATCGTTGAGATCTTTCAGGCACTCCGGGCCCACGACTTTTCTTTCCGGGGCACACATCACGATGCGGAACATGGAGTGACCCCAACCACTCATCATGGCTTCGCCCTCTCCGGCCAGCAGATAGTGAATTTGATAAATGCGGCTGGGATCAATGGTGCGCAGTGGACTGTTTTTCCCTTTGAAATCCGGGATGACGTAGTTCAAGGGCACCTGGCATCGGCTGTTCGGGAAAGGTGTGTGATTGAACTTTGTGCGGAACAGATGATACAGGGATGGGCGACGACAGGCATAGTCGGGGTCCATCAGGAAGTATTCCATATTCACGGGAAAAGATTCATAGGCACTGGTCAGCTCATAGATATCCGGACTGCGATGTTTCATCCAGGACTCATCGCTGTCGACGAATCCTGCGATCATGGTGAAGTAGGGGTTTTGCGAATAGCTGCGGTACATGTTTTCGTAAGCACGACATTCCGGACTGGTGCGCTGAGCGTGATCACGCTCCTTTTCCTCTTTGCACTGCTCGATCATGCGGGCTTCTTGGGTGTCGTGGACATTCAGGCGGTCATAGGCGTGAATGGTTTCGTGAATAACGGTGGCAAGAATCTCTCGATAGAAAGTCTGGTGGGTGCGATTCGTCGGGGTGGCGTTCTTTTCCCCGCGCAGGATTTCGGGCACGGCCTTCAGATCAATCCGGATCGATCCCCAGGCTAATTTACCCAAGGCATGATCGCCGTGTTCCTTAAGACTCTCAAAGCGGACTTCGACGGGCTTTTTGAAGGCTTGCTTGATTGAAGCAGGCAGCAGGGCTTCTGCCTGTTGCAGAAGAATCTGGGCGTTCTTGCGGAACGCTTTGTCCGAGGGACCTTTGCTCAGCACGTACTGAAATGCTTGAGCGTGACAAGACATGGTCAGTAAGGCGGCGATTATAAAACCTGTTTTCTTCATAAGCCTCTCGTTGGCAAAATGACTCTGGTTTTTCTAAAGATTCAACAGAGCTTTTCATTGCGACAATCAGACCAGGTTCTAGGCCCCCTAATTTCGTGTTGATGGCATAAAAGTGTCTAAATCTCGTAACATATGGCCTTGGTTGTCATCAGCAAAACTGGCTCATTCTGAGACACTGCAAAGTGAAAAAAAGGGCCACCCCAGACGGGCAGCCCTTTCTTGAGAAGAGAGGAGGTAACAAATCAAAATTAGAAATTACATTTTCAAGATGCCTTCAGCGATCTCAAGATCAGAAGCCTGTAGCTTTGGATTTTCAGCGCGAATGGCTTCAAGAGCTTTTTGCAAAGACACACCGCGGATAGCACCGTCAGAGGCGATCATTGTTGCTGCATCTTCTTTTGCTTCCAGGACAAGCTTCAAGGTCTCACCAGAGATCGAAGCGGACGTCGCCACCACACCACCTGTTGTCATCAACGGGATTGCAAGGATGGAGTCGACAGTGGAAGTGACTGAAGCAGAATAAACTTGAGAGATCTCTGTGGCCTGAGCAACTGTGGCAGACAACAACAACGCGATAATCAGGGACTTTTTCATGGAAACTCCTTTTAGGTTTTAGGCTTTATTTGCTGAGGACCCCTAATGCAGCAAAGGTGCCAAGGTGTTTCGACATGAGATTTCAGGGGGTTAAGTCAGAGAGGACCAAGAAAGCAAAGAAAAAGGTGTTAAGACAGTATTCAGGGACCGCCCAGAAGCGGCCCCGGATCGAAAATTACAGAGTCTGCAGGAACTGGATTAAATTGCGTTTATCCTCGGCCGTCAGGATTTCTTTTCCGTCTTTGATAAAGATATTGATGTCGTGACCGGCGTTGCTCATGCCGACACGGCGGGTGTCATAGAGATGCTCGCGGGTCTTCCAGGACTTCGGAGTTTTTGCTCCGACCGGATAACCTGCGCAGTCAAAGTCATAATCTGTTTCTGTGTTCAGTGCTTCACCGGAATAGTAAGTCACCGGTCTTTGCGTGGCCGGTGTTAAGAGGACACAAAGATTCGGGATCGAGTTGTTGTGCATATAAGGCCAACGGGCCCAGATACCCACAAGAGGAGGAGGCACATAACCGTCTTGCGCCTTGATCACGATGCCGTTCTTTTTGGATATTGCCAGATCGTTGAGCTGCTCCAGCGATTTCATGCCCAGGCGACGATGTGGATCGGTCCCGACATTCACCACAGGTGTTTTTTCCTTGTAGTGAACAGCCACTGTTTTCAGACGTTCTGCCGAGGAAAGGACCAGAGCATAAGGAAGGTTCCAGGCTTTTTCGTAACGGCCGTGGCACTTGGCGCAGTTGTTATTGAAGATCTGCTCGCCGGCTTTGGCGCGGCCCAGATCAATTTTCTCTGCCGGGTAGAAATCTGTGATATGCGGGGCTTCCGAGGAAAACACGGCGGTCGTCAGCTCTTTGATGACTTCTTCGTTTTCAGTCAGCCACTGCTCAAACTCGTGCAAGTCCGCACCACGTCCGATCTCGTTCCAGATCAAATTCGTAAAAATGGGATTTCCACTCAGGACACTTCCGTCTGACAGCCAGCGGTTTTTATATTTCAGATTCCACCATACAGCGGGCTTGGAGTCCGCTGGTTTATCGTCAAGAAAAGCGTCTTCGCGTGGGAAGCGTTCATGCCATCCGCTAAAGCTGGCATAGGGGTCTTTAGCGCGACGGTTCAGGGACAGGCTGACTTGAGCCAATGATGTGTCCAGACCCAGGGCAATAGGTTGCTTCAGGGCCACGGCTTTGAGGCGGTCTTTTGCTTGCTCTAAAAGCTGTCGTTCCGCGGTGGTGGCCCCAGAGTAGGCCTGGAATAGATGCGGGTCCATCAAGGGCACGACTTTCTTGGCTTTGATGAAGAACTCATTGGCCTTCGGGAATCGGTTTGTCATTCCCAGGACGGTTTTGCCGAATAGATTGGATGAATGGCAGGCAGCGCAGCTGAAGGTGAATCCCCGGGCTCCGTTTCTTTCAATCAACCCAAAACCCATTAACTCTTGGGGACGAACGCCGTTGGGATAAGGTACGGCGTAAACGCCACGCTCGGATTCTTTTGGGTATTCATGCAGGCCCAGATCTTTCAATACATCGTTGAAAGTTCTAAAGCCGCTGAGACCTTTCATCAGACTCTGAATCCAATTTCTGAACGGGTTGCGAGAGTCTTCTTCAAGCAATCGGCGGACCGGTGCGTAGGGTGGCAGCAGACCGGTCACTGTGACAGGATACACTTGTGCGTGAATCTTTCCTTGTGTTTGATAGTGGGCAAATTCTTCGGCTGACCAAGCATAAATATTTGCGCGTCCGGTGGAGGGAACGGGAGCTCCCGCGGACCAGTCCGGTTCCAGAGCCAGTGCAGAAAAGCCAAATACAACGGATGTGATAAAGAGGAAGAATTTAAGCATGCAAAGGACTTATCGTGCCGGGCAGGTCACTGACAATAATTATCTCTGCAATGAACGGTCAGCGCGCATAGGTCCCGACCCCAATCGTGGGTCTGAAAATATTTCCCGTGTCAGCCGCCGGAGCGAAGAATCAGGACCGGGATAGGGGAAAGCAAGCAGGCCTTTCTTGCCGTGCTTCCCAGAAAAGTGGCGAGCAAACGGTTGCGACTGTGTGTGCCCATCAGCAGAAGATCATAGCCGTAGCTGATTTCCTCCAGCATGTCTTTTTCGATTTCCACCTCGCGGGTTCTAAGCTTGGTCTTTACTGGAATTCCCTGTTTGAAGAAGGCATTGGCTCGCTTTTGCATCGAAAGCTGGGCAAACTTCTTAATTTCCCGAATCTGTGAATTCATCGAGCGCGGGGGAATTCGGCTTTGGTAATAGACACGTTTTAGGTGCAAGATGGTGTCCCCCACCGAGCTCATGAGGGTCACCTGGCCACCAGTTTTTTTAGCAAGGGTGATTGCAAAGTTTTCCGCTCGGGCACTGGCCTGAGTCAGATCTGAAAGCACCAGAATTTTTAAGCCCTTTTTGGGGTCCGCGGGGATGGGAGCCCTTTTGAATTTGGGTCCCAAAACCAGGACTGGTGAAGGGGAGTTTCGGACAACTTCTTCAGTCACGCTGCCCAGGAAGAATTTGGCGATACCTGTTTTTCCACGGGTGGCAATGACGGTGAACAGAGGATCAAGTTCCTTGATTCCCTTGAGAATTTGTCCAATGGAATCACCGGATTCCAAATGCAGCTGCCACGAAGGATGAAGCGCCTTGAGTGAGTTCTTAAGATCTTCGATCAGGGCGGGATTGCGAAGATCAAGGCGAAGCAGCGAACTTCTTTTCCGCAGATTTGCCGGCAGGTCCTCCACGAATAACAACTGAGGTGTCATTTTAAAAACCTTGGCAAGCTGAGAAGTGAGCAGCCGGATCTCCTGAGAGCGCTGTTGTCCCGCTTTGGTTTGGGCTAGGATGTTATCGGTGGCCAGAATGGAAGAGGGCATGGGAGCTCCTTATTTAAATTCTCCAGAGCGTCCTGGACATTCTCAACGACTCGTGACAGAAGTTGCGCAAAATCAGCCCTGTCAGGGCGCAGTCCCTTTGCGCGTTCGAACTTTGACTCCGTCGGCAACTTTGTCGCTGGGAAAGAGCACAACCTGTTCGCCGGGCTCAAGGCCTGAAGAAAGCAAGGCAGAAGTGGCACTTCGTTTCAAAACCGTCACGTGACGAAGTCTTGCTCGGCCGTCTTGGACTAGATAGACAGCCCAGCGCTGGCCGTCCTTGAACAGAGCTCCCAGCGGGATCTGCAGGGCCTCTTCGTTATTTGAAATCTCAATCTCAAGTTCGACGTGAAAGTTGTTGCCGATTTTGGGGGGAGGATTTTTTTGAAAAGCCATGACAATTTCAGTGCGCTCTTCCTCGATGCCTAAAGCGGACATTTTCACAAAACCGGCCTGACTGATGCGCACGACAGTGGCCTGAAGTGTTTCGCCGGTGCCCAGTCCTGACACTTGCACTTTTGCCCCCAGAGGAACTTTGGTGGCATCGGTCGTTAAAGCTTCGGCAAAGATTTCAAGATTTTGAGGATCTATGACGTCCAGAATCGGCTCACCACGTGCTATGGGACCAGCGGATTCGCGATAGATTTTGCTGATAACCCCTGTCAGTGGTGATGTTACGGGCTTGCGATAGTCCCAATTCAGGTGGGTGATGATTTGACCCTTCTTAAGAGCTTCACCGACCTTCCAGGGGACTTGCTCTAGATCTCCGGTCGCAAAGGCAGACACGGTCATGTTCGTTTTGGACCGGACGGTGCCGTCAATGCGTAGGCTTTCGATAAAGGGCCCTTTGGTAACGGTGATTATATCCACCTCGGCCCGTGGAGTTCTGACCAGCAGCCATACTGCAATCAGCGCCACCAATGCGATGATGGAGTAAACGACCTTCGACAAGGAAACTTTCGGCGACGTCATGGATTACTCCCTGGCCTTTAGCGCCGCTGTAAGATTCAACGCTCGAATCTTGGTGTATAAAAAGATACCTGCAACAATATAACACGAAATGATGACCACCGTAGCCAGAGCATATGTCTTATTGTTAACTACCAGTGGAAAAACAAAGGCATCAGTATGAATCCATTTTGTGCTGAGATACGACAGGCCATAGCCAAACACCAATCCTGGGGCCAAGGCCGTGATGACCTGCAGCCCGATCTCCAGAAAAAGGATCTGGAAAACCGGCGACACCGAAAAGCCGATGATTCGCAGACTGGCAAGTTCCCACGATCTTTCCGACAGATTGATGCGCATCATATTGAACAGGACCGATGCGGAAATCAAAGTGGCAAAAGCGATCAGAATTAATGTGAAGGTAAAGATCATGCCAGAAAGGGTGGCCGAAAAACTTTTTAGTACGCTGTCTTTGATCCCGACCGAAAGCACTTCGGGAAACTGCTTGAGACGGATGTAAATTCGGCTGTTTTGACTGGGGTCTGTTTTTAGATAGACCGTATTGATGCTGGGCACTTCCTGAAGCCAGCGAGTCAGATCCTCTTTTGTGGCATAGATGCCAGAGCCGACCACGTCTTCGACGAAGCCGCCGATCGGCGCGGTAAAGGGCGGCCTGGTTTTGTCCGAAACTTCAAAGATCAGCTCGTCCCCCACCTTGAGATCGTATTTTTTGCTATAGTACTGACTTAGCAGCACTTGGCCTTCTCTGGGTATAAGGGTTCTGCCATTCTTATCCAGAACTCTTCGCAGTGTCGAAATACTTTCCGAAGCTGTGATAGCGGTATTTCTTTCTATCTGACGAAAGCGCAAGCGAACCGGAACCGTACGGGCCCCCTCGATCAGATACACCCCCTCGATGCGTGATATTTCCGAAAGAACGTCGATGCGCCGTGGATGTACAAAGCGAACCTCAAGATCTTCGCGGCTGCTTTCAAAAAACTGTCGCTGGATAATGAAATCTATGATGTCAGTCCAGAATCCACCATTGACGACGATCGAAGTCGCAGCCGCCAATCCCAGAACCGACAAGACGGATCGCCAGGGGCGGGAGACAATGTTGCGGATGATGATCTTGGCGATAAAGCCTGATTGTCTGAAGAAGCCCCAGCTTTCAAAGGCTTTCTTTTTGTAGTTTGCGGGTGCCGGAGGACGCATGGCCTCTGCTGGTTGAAGATGAAAAATGCGATAGAGCACTTGCAGGGTGGCCAGCCACCCTGGCAAAAATATAGCGACCACCCCGATACCGAAAGCCTGAGCAGAAATAGCAAAACTGATCTGAGGAAAGCGGAAGTACTGTTCATAAAGAACGGCATACCAGCGGCCGATCCCGATGGCGAAGATCACGCCCGGTCCAAGACCAAAGAGCAGAATAAGCGAAATCAGCTTCCAGTAATAGAAGGCCAGCTCTTTTGATGAATATCCCAAAGACTTCAGTGCGGCAATCTGACTTCGTTGCAGATCAATCAGTCTGTTTATGACGGTGTGAAGAATAAAGATGGCCACCGCGATGAAAATTGTGGGTATTGTAAAGGACATGGAGCGTTGCTGTCGTATTTCGTCCTCCACGAAAAGATGACTGATCTGCTGACTGCGATCATAGGCTCCCAGACTGCCAAACTGCTCCAGCAGCGTATCCAGCTGTGACTTGACGCTTTGATCAGAGTGGGAATTGGTCAGTTGCAGGGTCAGGCTGTTAAAAGAACCCTGCATGTTACTGATTTGGGCCAGGTCTTCTTCTGCCATCCAAAATATTCCGTAGTGCTGATCATCAGGAAACATGGCAATGGGACTCAAAGCATAAACATAGTCCGGAGAAATTCCTATACCTGACACGTGGACCTTTCTTTTCTGTCCTTTTACGACGATGTCAAAGGAGTCTCCAGGAAGAAGATCATGTGCTTTGGCGAAGCTTTCATGCACCAGCACTTCCAGCGTGGCTGCTTTTTCAGGGAAGCGGCCCTGGCGCAGATAAATCTTATTCAGTCGCGAAGTGCCTAAGTACGACAGAACCCGTCCCAAAGCGGGTTCATCCTGATTGGGAAGGTCGATCAGTGCATCTTCAGCGATACGCCCTTCGGCGATGCGTACGCCGGGTATTTGCTGAGCCCGTACCACAAGGTGCTGTGGCGCACGGGAAAGATCCACGAAGATATCTGCAAAATTGTATTTCTGATAGTAGCTTTGCTGGGCTTTTCGTAAAGAATCATAAGAACTCCACGAAGCCAGAAGAACACCGACTCCGCAAGAGATCAGAAGAGACATAGCGATAATTTGCAATCGCAGGGTCTGAATATCCCGTAAAAGTTTTTTGCTCAAGGCCTTCACCAGCTCACCTCGTCGATGGAGATCTTTTGCGAATTCCAGTCTTCCTTGGAGATTCTTCCATCTGAGAAGTGCAGGACTCTGTCGGCAATTCCGGCAATCGAGGAGTTGTGGGTGATAATGACAATCAGGGTATTCAGTTCTTTGTGAACCTGATCGATCGCTTTTAACACGAGTTTTCCTGTTTGCAGATCCAAAGCCCCGGTGGGCTCATCACAAAAAAGTATGGAAGGACGTTTGGCAATAGCCCGGGCGATGGCGACACGCTGTTGTTCGCCGCCTGACATCTGCGAGGGGAAAAAGTCTTTGCGTTCGCTGAGACCCACCAGCCCTAAAGCCTCCGCAGCGGGCATCGGATCTTCCGAGATGTCAGTGACGAGATCGACATTTTCTATTGCGGATAGATTGGGAATCAGATTGTAAAACTGGAAAACAAAACCGACATGATTTCTGCGATAGAGTGTCAGTTGCTCCGGGCTCAGTCCCCTGAAGGATGTGTCCTGGTAATAGATGTCCCCGGAGGAGGCCGTGTCCAGGCCTCCCAGGATGTTGAGCAGAGTGGACTTGCCGCTGCCTGAAGGACCCAAAAGAACAACAAACTGCCCTGCGGAGAGTTCAAGGTTGACCCCGCGCAAGGCTTGAATGGTGACTTCACCCATTTGATATTCTTTTTTGAGATCTGTGCAGCGAAGTAAAGCTTGCGCAGAACTCATACACCTCCCGGCCAAGTCTCAGGAAGGTCCAGCTTGCTTTTGGTTGTGGGAATAGGCTGAAGCGCCGTGGTTTGATCTACAAAATAGAAACCGTCATATCTTTGTGCCGGAATTGTTTTTACATAGTTGGTGCCCCTTTTTTCGAACTGGGCTTGATAAACAACTCCCACCGCCCTGTGGCCGTAAGACCGGGTTCCCAGTGTTCCCTTGCGGGCCTCATCATCAAAAACAACATAGAAACGCCCGGCGTGAATCTCTTTGGCTGCCTTATGGCAGAAGTCTTCAAAGGAGGCCTCTTGAGCTGCAGGGAGAGCGATGGACGATTCGGGTCCTTCCCAAGCGGGGCTTGCCAGAACTTTTCCTTCGTAGGTGCCAAACCCCAGAAGGAATACTTGGTCCATGCCGTATTTTTCACGAGCCAGGCCTCCCAGATTGACATATCCCTCATGCAGCATATCGGTGGCGTGATAGTCCCCAATATGGCTGTTGTGGGCCCAGACAATGCACTTGCTGTCAGGCCCTTCACGCTGAAGCAGAAGATCCAGGGTGTCCATCATATGGTGATCCCGGACATTCCAGGATTGCGGTCCCCCGAATAACATCGAACGATAATAGTTTTCCGCGTGAGCGACAATGCGGGCATTTTGTTGGGCATTGAACAGGGATTTCCCATTCGCCGGCAGATCGCTTAAATGGATTCGCAGAAGATTGCGTAATCCGGCCAGGACCTCATGACGACAGCCCTCGGGAAATTTGACCAGAAAGCTTGCATAGGATTTTTCGTTTCTTTCGAAGGGCTCAAAGCAGGAATACTGCTTGCGGATTTCTTGCGCAAGTTTGGGATCCTGCTCGGAGGCAAATTTAATAACATGTTCGATGGATTCAAACAGGGAATAGACATCCAGGCCATAGAAGCCGGCTTTATAGTTTCTCATCCATTCGATCAATGAGGCCGTTTCGTCATTGGCCCAAAGCCAGGTAGGCCAGCGATGGAACTGCTTCATGACTTCACGAGCAGAGCCTCCGGCACCGGTTTGGATATAATCGTTGAGCTTTTGGCAATCCGGCCAATCGCCTTCAACAGCGATAAACTTGAAGCCGTGATTTTGAATCAAACGCTCTGAAATCTGCCGTCGAATATTGTAAAATTCATGCGTGCCGTGAGTGGCTTCTCCCAGCATCACCACCCGTCGTGTGGACATGATTTTAATAAGGTCATCCAGGCTTTCATAGGTTGTGATAGCATGTCCTTTGTCTTTAAGGTCATGTACAATCTGCTCCATCGGGTGTTCTTCCATGGGACTGGAGAGATGTTTGCTAAACCAGTTTGCAGCCAGTTCCACAACTTCTTCCATGGCACCGGGCTCTTCAAACAGGTGGGTTGCGCGGGGGATGATGGCCATTCGGGCATTTTTAATCTTTCTTTCCGCCAGCCCGTTGTATTCGAGCACCTTGGTGTCTTTTCCACCGACGATCAGAAGGGTGGGGCAAGGCACACGTGAAAGATATTCGTCGGCCAGATCAGGGCGTCCACCTCTGCTGACAACGGCAGTGATAGAATGTGCTGACTGAGCTGCGGCTGCCAAAGCGGCGGCAGCGCCGGTGCTGGCGCCAAAGTATCCAATAGGCATCATTTCTCCTGCGAAGGCCTGAACTGCGGCCTCTGTGGCGCGAAGCAAACGCCGGGACAGCAAGGGAATGTTAAATACATTGCTGCGATCTTCGGCTTCTTCAGGGGTTAAGAGGTCAAAAAGAAGAGTGCTGAACCCGAGCTTGTTCAGTTCTGCAGCCACTTTGCGGTTACGTGGGCTTTTGCGACTGCTTCCACTTCCATGGGCGAATATGATTAGACCTTGGCCATGCGCAATTCTTTGCAAGTCCCCTTGAAGTTCGACAGGGCCATCGGTGATGGTCAGGGCTTCTTCATAGTTTTTGCTTTCCAGGCGGGCCTCTCCGAGCAGTCGGACGACCTCTTCGTCGGGAACCTGATCGAATCTGTCGTACCAAAGGCCCACTGCTCTGAAGTCATCCGGCACAAGAGGGCAAACGACAACATCCGTCACACGACGAAGTTTCTCAATGGAATCGGCAGCCCCCACAGGAGCCGCGACGATCAGTTTTCGCGGCCTTCTTCCTTTGAGAAATTCAATAGCCGCAAACAGAGTGGATCCCGTGGCTATGCCATCATCAACCAGAATGACGGTGCGATCTTTGACATCCAGTGTGCGACGATGGACTTTGAACTTTTGCAGCTGTTCTTGAATTTCTTTGGTCTTCTGCTGGGCCGTCTGGCGCAGATAGGTGGAGCTAAGACCCAGTGTCTTCACCAGTCCATCGTTATAGATGGGTTTTCCATCTTCGCTAACAGCCCCGACCGCCAGTTCAGGTTGTCGGGGAGCACCGATCTTTTTAACCATCAGAAGATCAAACGGGCAGTGTAGAATTTTTGAAATTCCCGCCGCAATCGGAACGCCTCCGCGGGGAATGGCCAGAATCAGGGGGTCTTCATCCTGATAAGGCAATAACAGTCTGCCAAGTACCTGGGCTGCGTTCTCTCGGTCCTTAAATCTTTCCATCGCACCCTCCGAATCATTTGGGCGTAAAAAGTATCGGTTATTGAATAGTCCAACCGCCGTCAGCAACCATGGCGTGGCCTGTGACGAAAGACGCTTTTTCTGAACTCAACCACAATACGGCCTGTGCGATTTCCTCGGGTCGTCCAATGCGACCCAGCGGAGTAGATGAGGTAAGTTGTTCGGCCTGTTCAGGGTTGTGTTTAAAGACCCGATCCAACATCGGTGTTGCGATGGCACCAGGGCAGATCGCATTGACCCGAATATTCTTTTTCGCATATTCAAGAGCTGCCACTTTGGTAAGACCCAGAACGGCATGTTTGCTGGCAACATAAGGGGCCATCTTTTCAAATCCGACCAGACCGGCAATAGAGGCACAGTTCACGATGCTGCCACCTCCGGCCTTGGCCATATGAAAAAGCTGATACTTCATACATAGCCATACTCCACGCAAGTTGGTGTTTAAAACGCCTTCCCAGTTTTCGTCGGTGATGTCTTCAAAGGCGCTTTCTTCGCCTTCGACTCCGGCGTTATTAAAGGCGTACTGAATTGATCCAAATCTTTCTACGGCCGCGAAGAAGGCGGTATTCACTTCCAAATCAATACTGACGTCACAGGTGAAGTGAGCCGCAGGGACATCCAGCGTTCGTTTGATAATGTCCACGGTTTCAGCGGCGTGCTCTTCATTGTAGTCCACGACTGCCACCGGAATGCCGGCTTGAGCATAGGCGATAGCTGTGGCGCGACCGATTCCAGACCCAGCACCGGTGATAAAGGCGGCTCCGTTTTTCATTTTTTTGCTCCTGATCGAGGGGTGGTGTTGTTGGCCCTGATGACAATCACGGGGGCCGGAGACTTTAGGATGATTCTGCGAGCGATGCTCCCTAAAAAAGCCCTAAGCACCATGTTGCGGCCGTGAGTTCCCATGACGACCAGATCGGCCTCATCCAGCAGACCCCGCAAGGAGTCCTCCAGATGCGCTTCACGAGTCAGTAGTTTGAAGTTGATCTTCAGTCCGTTCTTTTCCCAGCGCTGCACTGTTCGTTGGAGATCACGATAGGCATCATCACTCATCTGGCTGAACATCTTTTCCAGATCAAAGGGGATGGCGCCGGTTTGGTAGAAACTTTCTTTTATCTTCAGGACCTGTTCGCCAATACTGTGCACCATTTGCACCGAGGTCGGAACTTCCTTGGAAAAATTCATCAGAAATTTTTCAGCGCTAATGCTAGAAGAGCTGAAATCTGTCAGAAACAGGACATTCAGTTCCTTCCTAAAGTTGATGATACGATTTTTTTCCTGGGCCACAGGACCCAGGACGAAAACCGGCAGCGAGGCGTTGCGAATCACCTCTTCGGCAACACTGCCCAGTAGAAGCTTTTTAAGGCCCTTTTTCCCCTGTGTCCCCATAATCAGCATTCGACAGTCGGCCGCACTCTTGGTGGCGGCCAGAATTTCCTCAGCGGGAATGCCATACTTTAGATCGAGCTTGGCAGTGACCTGGCTCTTTTTCATTCGCTTCAGGACTTGAGAGCGAATGCCGTCAAACTCGCTCATGATGAAATTTAGATTCTCATTTTTGAACCAGGAAGGTTTCAGATCGGCGACAAAGACGATCTCTAGGTTGAGCTTAAGTTTTTGCGCAAGTTGGATGGCATTATCCTGAAGAAGACGGGAGCGTTTTCTTCCAGTGGAGGTCTGTGCGGCAAGATCGTCAGCTAATATAAGATTGGGACCAGCCACAAGCTCCTCCTGAGCAGGGTGAATAACTGTTATCGTCCTCAGGTATTCTGGCCCTGGAGAAAGACTGCGGCAAAATGAATCAGGTAAGTTTGTAGTCTTTCAAATAGGGAACTGTTGCCAGGCACGGTTGATGGCTGGCACAGGTCCTAGGCTTGGGATCTTCAAGTGGAATGACAATAAAAAAACCCACGACATTTCTGCCGTGGGTTTGGAAGTAAGATCTATTGAATTTAGAACTACTTTTTCAGCATGGAAGCCATTGTGGTTCCCATGTCTGCCGGAGAGCGGGAGATTTTGCAGCCAGCCGCCTCAAGAGCCTTGAACTTCGCTTCAGCTGTACCTTTACCACCGCTGATGATCGCGCCGGCGTGACCCATACGCTTACCCGCTGGAGCCGCAGCACCCGCGATGAACGCCGTGACAGGCTTTTTGAAGTGAGCTTTGATGTATTCAGCAGCTTCTTCTTCAGCCGTACCACCGATTTCGCCGATCATGATAACGCCGTCAGTGTCTGGATCTTCATTGAACATTTTTAGAACGTCGATGAAGTTTGTGCCGTTTACTGGGTCACCACCGATGCCCACGCAAGTGGACTGGCCGATACCAAGTGCGGTCAACTGACCAACAGCTTCGTAAGTCAAAGTTCCAGAGCGGGAAAGAACGCCGATGCGACCTGGTTTGTGGATGTGACCAGGCATGATACCGATCTTGCACTCGCCCGGAGTGATAACGCCAGGGCAGTTTGGACCGATCAAGCGTGTGCGCTTGCCTTTCATGTATTCTTTTACCTTCACCATATCCAAAACAGGGATGCCTTCAGTGATACAGATTACAAGATCCAAATCAGCATCAACGGCTTCCATAATGGAATCAGCTGCAAATGGAGGTGGAACGAAAACCACAGAAGCGTTGCAACCCGTGGCTGCTTTGGCTTCTTTCACAGTGTTGAACACTGGAAGCCCGATGTGAGTTGTGCCACCTTTACCTGGAGTCACGCCGCCCACCATTTTAGTTCCGTAAGCCAATGCCTGCTCAGAGTGGAAAGTCCCTTGAGCACCAGTGAAACCCTGGCAGATTACTTTCGTGTTTTTATTAATAAGAATTGCCATGTTTGCTTATCCTTTAATCGCAGCAACGATCTTTTGAGCTGCATCAGTCAAGTTGTCGGCTGGAGTGATGTTCAAGCCAGACTCTTTCAACATTTTCTTACCAAGTTCAACGTTTGTACCTTCAAGACGTACAACCAATGGAACTTTCAGGCCCAACTCTTTGGAAGCTGCGATCACACCTTCAGCGATGATGTCACATTTCATGATACCACCGAAGATGTTCACCAGGATTCCTTTTACGTTTGGATCTTTCAGGATGATTTTGAACGCCTCAGTCACTTTCTCTTTGTTAGCGCCACCGCCAACATCCAGGAAGTTTGCTGGTTCCGCACCGTGCAATTTGATGATGTCCAAAGTCGCCATCGCAAGACCTGCACCGTTCACAAGGCAGCCGATGTTACCATCAAGCTTGATGAACGCCAGATCGAACTTGGAAGCTTCGATTTCAGAAGGCTCTTCTTCGTTCAGGTCACGCATTTCAACGATATCTGGATGACGGAACAAAGAGTTGGAGTCGAAGTTCATCTTCGCATCCAAAGCAAATACGTCACCCTCTTTTGTTACCACAAGAGGGTTGATCTCTGCGATAGAGCAGTCAGTTGCGATAAATGCGTTGTAAAGACCCTGGAAGAACTTCACAGCCTTGTTAACAAGGGAAGGATCCATGCCGATTTGGAAGGCCAATTCGCGAGCCTGGAATGGCATCAAACCTACTGTCGGGTTGATGTCGACTTTTTTGATCGCGTTTGGATTGTGTTCAGCCACTTCTTCGATGTCCATACCACCTTCGGAAGAAGCCATCATTGCGGCTCTGCCAGTGGCACGGTCAATCAGACACGCCACATAGTATTCTTTGGCGATATTGCAACCTTGTTCGATAAAGACTTTTTGAACAACTTTACCTTCAGGACCTGTTTGGTGAGTCACCAAAGTCATGCCGATCATTTTTTTGGTGAATTCAGCCACTTCGTCCAAAGACTTAGCAACTTTAACACCGCCGCCTTTACCGCGACCACCAGCGTGGATCTGAGCTTTAACAACCCAAACGCTTCCGCCGATTTCTTTTGCTGCAGCCACAGCTTCTTCCGGAGAATGCGCCAGTTTCCCTTTCAGGGTGGCTACTCCGTATTTTCTCAAGACTTCCTTCGCCTGATACTCATGAATATTCATTTAGATTTTCCCTTTTTATAGTTTTAAAAAGAAGTCCAGTGCTGCCACCTGTGATGACAGCACATCCTGCGCCGGAGCGCGATTACTGAACCGTTTTAAGAGCGGACACCAAAGTGCGAACTGCATCCACAGACTTTTTGAACTCTTCCTGTTCTGCAGGAGTCATTTCAAACTTGTGAACTTTTTCGATACCTTTGCCACCCACAGTTGCCAGAACGCCCACCATCAGGCCTTCGTTCACACCGAATTCACCAGTCAGCTCTACTGCAACTGGAAGAACACGTTTTTGGTCTTTCAGGATAGCTTCAGCCATTTCAACCGCACCGCGGGAAGGAGCATAGTAAGCAGAACCTGTTTTTAAGTGGCCGCCGATTTCAGCACCCGCTTGTTTTGTTCTTTGGACGATCGCCGCGATTTTGTCAGCAGGCAATAGCTCTGTCAGAGGAATGCCGGATACGGATGCATGACGAACAAGTGGCATCATCGCATCACCGTGGTTACCGATCACGATACCAGTAACGTCTTTAACGGATACACCCAGCTCTTCAGCGATGAAGGTGCGGAAACGAGCCGAATCCAAGCAGCCACCCATGCCGATAACACGCTCACGAGGGAAGCCCAGGATTTGTTTTGCGTAAACAGCCATAACGTCCATTGGGTTACAAACAACGATAACGAAAGAGTTCGGAGCGAACTTTTTAACGCCTTCGCAGACATCTTTAACGATTTTCGCGTTGATACCAACAAGCTCGTCACGGCTCATGCCCGGCTTGCGTGGCATACCTGCAGTGATGATCACAACATCAGAGTCAGCGATATCTTCGTATTTGTTTGTACCTTTGATGTTGGTGTCGAACATCTCGATAGCGGATGCTTGAGCCAAGTCCAAAGACTTCCCGATAGCCGCGCCTTCATTCACATCAAGAACTACAACATCTCCAAGTTCTTTTTGAGCTGCCCAGTGAGCAGTAGTTGAACCAACGAATCCCGCACCAATGACGGCGATCTTATTTCTTTTGTGTGCCATTGTAATCTCCTTCAGGCATCAGAGCTTGCAGGACAAGGACCCCGACGAAGTGGACTTCGCAAGTGCGGTCATTCCCCTACAAGCTCTTAAAATGAATAGAAAAAATAAAAACTTGCGTTCGATGACCCATTCAATATCAAATCGTATTTAGAGACAACAATTACCGCTCGGCGCAGAGGCGCTTGGAGAGAGAATCTGGACCGGAAATGAGCATCATCAGCCTGCAAGACGTCACAGTGAGCTTTGAAGACCACACGGTTCTGAAGTCGATCGACCTGGAAATTCCGGCGGGGGAGTCTTTCGTCATTGTGGGCCCCAGCGGGCAGGGTAAAACAACCCTGCTGAAGGTCATGGCAGGCCTTGTAACCCCTCAAAATGGCAGAGTTTTTGTTGAACAAAAGGAATGGATAACGCTGGGCAGAAAAGAGCGCCTTGCGGTGTTAAAAAAGGTGGGTATTTTGTTCCAAAAAAATGCCCTGTTCGATTCTTTGACCTGTGTTCAGAACATCAGTTTTCCGCTGCGTGAAACCACCCCGCTTTCGGACTGGGAAATAACAAAAAAAGCAGAGTACTTCTTGGATGCTGTTGGCATTCCTCATGCTCGTGATTTGTACCCCGATGAAATCAGCGGTGGGATGCAAAAGCGCCTGGGTATTGCCAGAGCACTTGCTCTAGATCCAGAGATTATTTTTTACGATGATCCGACTGCGGGCCTGGATCCGATCACTTCACGAAAGATCATTGAGCTGATTTTGAAGTTGAAGAAAGAAAAAGGCTCCACCATTGTTGCGATCACCAACGACATGAATCGCGCATTCCAAATGGCAGATCGAATCGGTGTGGTTGTCGATCAGGAATTAATCATCACCGGAACTCCAGAACAGACAAAAAATCACGCCGATCCTCGTGTGCATCAGTTTGTCAGGGGTCTTTTGCAAGGTCCTCTGACCACCACTGCCTGATTCTTTCTAAAAGCTCAGAAACTGGACGTTGACGAAAGGCTCACATTGCCGGTTGACCCACTGTCTTGAGCCCATCTAACATGAGAAGGTGATTGAGTTCAAAAACCTCGTGAAAAGATTCGGTACAAGGACAGTGCTCAACGGATTAAATCTGCAGATCCGCGAGGGTGAAATCATCTTTATCCTGGGGACATCCGGGACAGGGAAATCCGTACTTCTCAAAAACCTTGTGGGTCTTCTGACCCCTGATGAAGGCGAAATCTGGATCGACAACGAAGAGGTTTCCAAATTTTCAGAAGAGCAATATCTTCCCATTCGTAAAAAATGCGGGATGGTCTTTCAGCATCCGGCCCTTTTTGACTCTTTAAGTGTCTATGAAAATGTGGCCTTTGGACTTCGTCGCCACTATCAGCTTTCGGAAGAAGTCATTCGCGAGAAGGTGACCAAAGCCCTCCGTCTGGTGAACTTGCAGGGTGTTGAAAAAAAGCGTCCAGCGCAAATCTCTTACGGAATGCAAAAGCGAGTCAGCCTAGCCAGAACCGTGGCGCTAGAGCCGCGGATTCTTCTTTTTGATGAACCGACCACGGGTCTTGATCCTGTCACGACCACGGCCGTAAATCAGTTGATCTTAGATCTGTCGCGTGAGCTGAAGACCACCTCATTGGTGGTCAGCCATGACATGAACTGTGCCCTGGCAATTGCGGATCGAATCGTGGTCTTGGATAAGGGTTCGATTGTTGCTTTGGGAACACCTGAGGAACTTAAGAAATCAGAGCATCCCTTGGTAAAAGACTTTTTGGCCGAGGTGCTGGAAGCATGACAACAGTAATATCCCTTTTGGATCAGATGGGTGGAACACTGATGTTCCTTCAGAAGATTCTGCGCACGATTTTCTTTAAGAAACTAAAAACACACGAGATCTTTGAACAGATTTGGAAGGTCACTGTGGATAGCTTTCCAACCACAGCGATGGCGGGATTCTTTGTCGGTGCGATCATGACCGTTCAGTTTGGATTGCAACTTAAGGAATTCGGCGCTTTGGGATATCTGGGGGCTTTGGCCACCAGTGGAACCTTCCGCGAGATCGGTCCCTTGTTGATCGCCTTCATGTTAAGCGGAAAAGTGGGAGCTTTTACGTCGGCAGAGCTGGGAACTATGAAAGTGACCGAGCAGATCGACGCCGTTCGCTGCTTAGGGGCCGATCCTTTGCAGGAAATCATCGTCCCGCGTTTTATCGGGATTATTGTTGCCAGTTTCTTCCTTCTGGCCGCCGGCCTGGCGATGTCCGTTTTTGGCGGCATTATGATGGGCGAGCTCTTCGCCGGTGTGAATTATGAAGAATATCTGCGCCATGTTCCTTTGATTGTCAGCCCAGTATCCATTCTTACCGGGCTGATAAAATGCGGTACTTTCGCCCTGGTTTTGGCGACTGTTTGCACTTATCAGGGCTATTCCACCACTGGTGGCGCGAAAGGGGTGGGTCGCTCTGTTGTTACCACCGCTGTCACAACCATGATCTGTATTGTGGTCATGGATTGGATGACCAGCTTCATTGGTGACATCATTCTGACAATGATACGAGGGTACAGACCATGATTGCATTGATTGCAGAGACAATGACCGGTCTATTGACCCCGCCGTTTCGAAGAAAAGAGTTTTTCCAGCAGCTTTACTTTGTCGGCAACAAAAGCCTTGTGATTGTGGTTTTTTGTGTGTGTTTTGCCGCAGTCGTGACCATTCTGGAGTCTTCTTTCCATATGAAAATGGTCATTCAAAATGACTCGATGGTTCCGGGCTTCGCAGCTTTACTGATTCTGCGTGAACTGGGAGCCATCGTCAGCGCTCTACTCTTGAGCTCCCGTGTGGGGGCGGGATATGCCTCTGAAGTCGGATCAATGCAGATCACCGAACAAATTGATGCCCTGAAAATGTTGGGGATTGATCCAATCAACTATCTGGTGGTCCCACGTTTCCTGGCCTGTGTTCTGGGCGGAATGATGATCACGATTGTGGCCAATATGGCCTGTATTTTCTCTGCCATGGCAGTCAGTCAGCTTTATCTGGGCTACACACCCTCCATGTTTCTGACATCCATGCAAAGATTCGTGGATTTCAAGGATCTGATTTTTGCGATTATAAAAGGGGCTTGCTTCGGCGGAGTGATTCCACTGGTGGCCTGCTATTTCGGATTCCGATGTCAGCAAGGTGCCGAAGGTGTCGGAAGAGCGACGACAAACACGGTGGTCGTGTCTTCTGTTGCTATCATTGTGATTGATTTTATTTTGTCCTATACTTTTAGTTATCTTTATTAGGGGAACGTATGAAGGTTGAAACCAAGGTCGGTTTGTTGGCACTCGTCTCAGTTGTATTGATTGTGGTCTTTGCCTATTTCATGGGATTCATTTCGCCGTTCTCCAACACCAAAGAACTTAATGTCATGTACAACTATGCGGGGGGGATCGAAGAAGGATCTCCGGTGCGGGTCATGGGTATTAAAGTGGGCAAGGTGAAATCCATCACTTTCGATCCGGGATACAAATCCGCGGACGGTGAAGAGGTGAAATTGCGTCTGACCATCACCGTCGATAAAAAAGCCTGGACCAGCGTCCGGAAAGATTCCAAATTCTTCATCAATCTGGCCGGTGTCATTGGGGAAAAGTTTCTGGAAATCTCTCCAGGATCAGTGGATTCGGGTGAATTTTCCTCGGGCGACTATGTTCGCGGTGAAGATCCTCCACGAGTGGATCAGCTGATCTCTCAGGGGTATGGTTTGGCCGGAAAGATCATTGAACTTGTGGAAAAAAATGAAGGCTCAGTGACCAGTATGATCCAGCAACTGAATCAACTGACCACCAACTTCAACAAAACGCTGGTGCTCTTGGATAAAACGACCAAGAACAAAGAAATGGCAAGATTGCTTGATAACGCGATTAAAATCAGCGATGACGTGGCATATTTGACAGGAAAAATGAGATCGAAGAAGGCGGAAGAGACTTATGAACTGGTTCATAAGCTTCTTTTCAGGCTGGAACCTCTGGATGGTCCGACCATCCGTAAGTTCTTGCAGCAAGAAGGTGTAAAAGCCCGAGTTTTCTAAGATCTCCGCATCAAAGGGAGGTCCTATGTTAAAAATATCTATCCGTAAAGTGGCTATGGCTGCCGTCTTCTTCGCGGCAACGCAGGCTCAAGCCGAAGTTTTTCTGGGTGCGGACTCCACCTCAATTAACACAAAAGCCCGTTCAATCGAATCGGAATACGCTCAAGGCATGCGCGACGAGCGCCTTGGAAACACGTTTGCCTCCACTCTTAGTATGCGCGACAAACTAAAAGTTGGTGCCGGCCTGTCAGTCGGGGGCGCTTTGGGAACTCTGGGGTTCAACATGGAGTTTAACATCGAAGACGCCGATGGGGCGTTGGCCGGTTTTGGAACGGGTCACGGTTACAACTCTTTCCAACTGGCTTGGAAACATGCTTTTGAAGGTGACTATTTGGCCCCTTATATGACGGCCGGATATTCCCGCTGGTACAACTCCAACGGAAGTACGTCCGCCGCCAAAGAATCCGGAATTCTGGACCGTGTTTTGACCACGGAAGAGAAAAGAACCGGCCGTTTTGGCACAGATTTTGTGAATGCAGCGTTTGGACTGCAATATAATCAGCTTTCAGGCGACTTCCGCGGGGTTTCGATCTTCGGAGAACTGATGGCCATGTATGAAGTGAAGAGATCTGTGTTGTTGCCAACAGGCGCCATAGGAGCCCTCTATTACTTCTAAGTCGGTTGGTGAAAAGGGCCCAATCGACTGCGTTGTCGGGGCCTCTCCTTCACTTCGACGTGCTTGGAGCACGCCTCCGTTTCGGAGAAACCCCTCCGCCTTGCGCTTGAACCCTTTTGACCAACCTTGATTCTCGGGTTGGTCTTTTTGTTTCTGGCTCTCGCTTCGCGAGTCGCGGGCGCTGCTTGCTTTGCAAGTCGCTTCTTGGGGAGTCTTTAGTTTTCTTTTTTGAATTCAGAAAGACTTTTTATCTACTAGGAAAAAATGTTGTCGACTGGAGAATGGCTCTGGTGGCGGGTTTTAGGGCATAAAAAAACCCCAGAGTTGCCTCTGGGGTTTAGTTTTTAGAACTAAAAACTAGTTCCTAAGAAAAACTACTTTGCAGCTTTCTTAGTAGCTTTTTTAGTAGCTTTCTTAGCTACTTTTTTTGTAGCTTTTTTAGCTACTTTTTTAGTAGTAGTTTTTTTAACTGCTTTTTTTGTAGCTTTTTTAGCTGCTTTCTTTGCCATGTGCTCCTCCTAGGATGCAAACGTTGTTGTTGTTTCTTAACTTACAAAACTGTACTTGCTTTAAGTTTTCCCAATTCGACCACTGACGTCAACAAAAAATTTACCTTGCATATTTTTTGCGAGCATTCGGGTTCTTGGAGGTGCCCTTTGCTCATCGTTTTTTCGATTTCGCTGTTCGGACATGCGCTCGTTAACCGAATACTTTCATCAGTGGCGCGGGAATTTGCATTCTCTCAACACTGGGTTCGATCTTTTTCGATCATGAACTTGGTTGTGATCTGCTTTTTCATCGCGTGTGTTGCCTCAACACCCACCTTGCTCTGGCTTTTCATCGGCATTCTTTGGATAACTTTAAAGTTTTTTCCCAAGATTTTGCGTTTTTTCCTGATTCGACGACTGCAAAGTGCACTGATTCCGCTGCTTGATTGTGTGATTCTGGGTTTGCAAACGGGAAAATCTTTCCGCTCTTCGCTTCATGCGGGCATCGAATCGCAAACCGGTTGGGTGCGTTTGCAGCTGTTGGAAGTTTTTGAATCGCTACAGCAATCCGATGAAGCCATCGGCGTGAAATCCGCTCTGCTCAAAGGTTTCCAGTCCGAGCTTCGGGATATTGATCGCTCGCAAAGCCGCTGTTTGGATCAGGTCAAAGCACTTCGCCGGCACTACAAGATGCTTGAAGATTTTCGACGTAGGTCCGGACAAGTCAGTCAGCAGATCAAGATGCAGGCGATAATTGTCACCGCCCTTTACCTCGCGCTTTTTGTCTTTGTGATTGCGCAATTTGGATTTCAAAAACACAAAACTCTGCTGCTCGGCTCCACATTTGTGTTCGTAGCAGGCTTATTTTCCATTTTTTATATCGGTCGGAGGATGCAATGGAAGGTGTAGCGCCCCCTTTAAAGCTTTTGTTGGACGTAAAACGCGCGGTGGAACGCGGTCAATCCGTGCGTCAGGGTGTTTTGAGTTATCTAAAAAACGAAAAAGACGATTTAACCCCGGTCGTCGCGCAATGGTTGGCGCTTTTGCAACAAGGACAAGACACCAAAGAGTGCCTAATGCAGCTTTCATCGCTGTACCGACGCAGTTTATTGCAGATTTTGGAGCGTGGGCTGCGGGGCGAGGCCATTTATAGCGTGCTTTTGCAGCTCGAAACAGAGTTGGTGGAGGCCTGCCAGGAGGAAATATCAAATAAAGTTGCACGGTTGCCGTTTATTCTGCTGATTCCTTTATTGCTCTTTCAGTTTCCGGCCTTCCTGATGCTCCTTTTTGGTCCGCTTCTTCAAAATTTTTTTCACTCTTTGGGAGGGGGGTGATAGAGTGCCCTTTGTTGGAGGATTCCTATGGCTCAGGCTGACAAAAAGCAAGCTGCTCTTGAAAAACTGGTGGATGAGTTGATGAAAGATCAACCCAGTCGTCAGCTCGTCAAACAGCTCACAACCGAGCTTGGAATGCCTTATTCCTTGGACCCGATGACTCAAATCAATACGGTTCTGCAGTCCATGAACACAGTCTATCTTCGCTCCAACAGAAGAAGAGACTTAGAAAGATAGTTCTCATGTCACAAATTTATGGTTCGATTCTGGAAGCGATCGGTAACACCCCGATGGTACGTCTAAATAACGTTACTAAGGGCTCTAAGCACACCTTCTTTGCGAAAGTGGAATACTTCAATCCCGGCGGCAGCATCAAAGACCGCGTGGCTGTGGCGATGATCGAGGAAGCTGAAAAGCGCGGTCAATTAAAGCCCGGCGGCACCATTGTTGAAGCCACTTCCGGGAACACTGGGGTGGGCCTGGCTTTGGCCGCATCTGTAAAAGGTTATAAGTGCATTTTTGTGATGCCGGAAAAAATGAGCGAAGAAAAAAGAGCTATTTTGCGTGCCTATGGCGCCAAAGTTGTCATCACACCGATGGTGGAGCCGGAAGATCCTCTCAGTCATTATTCTGTATCAAAAAAGATCGCGGAAGAAACTCCAGGGGCCTTCTTGGTGAATCAGTACCACAATCCTGACAACCCTGAGCGTCACTATCGCACCACAGGTCCAGAAATCTGGAAGCAGATGGATGGAAAAGTGGACGTGATTGTCGGGGGAGCGGGGACTGGTGGAACTCTTTCTGGTATCACTCGCTACTTGAAAGAAATGAATCCACAGGTCAAAGCGATCTGTGCCGATCCGATCGGAAGCATCCTTTATGATCTGTACTACCATAAAAAGATCGTTGATCCACCGGGCTCTTATAAAGTGGAAGGTGTCGGTGAGGACATGCTCCCTGACAACGTTCACTTGGATATCTATGACGGCTTTGAACGCGTTTCTGATCCCGAGGCCTTTGCGATGACCCGCCGTTTGGTGGCTGAAGAAGGTCTGTTAGTGGGGCCTTCCAGTGCATTGGCATTGGTGGGTGCGATGAAAGCGGCTGAAAAGCTGGAAAAACCTTCCAACATCGTTGTGATCTTCCCAGATAGCGGTCGCGCTTACCTGAGCAAGGCCTTCAACGACAAATGGATGGTGGAAAATGAATTCCTGACTGCGGCTGAGACGAAAGATGTCTTTAACCGCGTAGTCACTGCACAAGAAGCTTTGGCAGATCTTAAAAAGTAATAAACAGGTGATGATATGAAAAAAGTAACGGAAAATTTGGGTTTCTCAACGCGTGCGATTCATGCTGGACAAGCTCCGGATCCATCCACGGGCGCAATTATGACGCCGGTTTATTTGACCTCGACTTACGTACAAGAATCTCCGGGTGTGCATAAGGGCTGGGAGTATTCCCGCACGCACAATCCTACTCGTCACGCTTATGAAAGCTGCATGGCAAGTCTTGAAGGTGGGAAACACGGTTTTGCGTTTTCTTCCGGATGTGCTGCAACAACCACGGTTTTGCACCTTCTTAAAGGTGGCGATCATGTGGTTGCGATGGATGATATGTACGGCGGCACCTTCCGTTTGTTCGATAAAATCCTAAAGCATGACGGCATTGAGTTTTCTTTCGTGGATTTGACGAAGGTTGAAAACTTTGAAAAAGCCGTAAAGCCAAACACGAAGCTTGTATGGCTGGAAACGCCGACCAATCCGACTTTGAAGCTGGTGGATATCAAAAAAATCGCAGCCATCGCCAAAGCCAAAGGCATTTTGGTTGCCGTGGACAACACGTTCATGAGCCCCTACTTCCAAAGACCTTTGGAGTTGGGTGCGGATATCGTGGTTCATTCTGCGACGAAATACATCGGCGGCCACAGTGACACTGTTGGCGGCATGGTCGTTGTATCCCGCGCGGATCTGGCAGAAAGAATGGCGTTCTTGAGCAACGGTATCGGAGCGACTCAAGGGGCGTTTGATTCCTTCATGTTCCTGAGAAGTTTGAAAACTTTGCCACTTCGTATGAAGGCCCATCAGGAAAATGCCATGGCGATTGCGAAATTTTTGGAATCTCATCCAAAAGTGGACAAAGTCATCTATCCAGGTCTGGAAAGCCATCCTCAGCATGCTTTGGCGAAAGAACAAATGCATGGTTTCGGTGGGATGATTACGTTCTACATCAAGGGCGGCCTGGATTCGGCTCGTAAGTTCCTGGAAAACGTGAATGTCTTTTCATTGGCCGAGAGTTTGGGAGGGGTTGAGTCCCTGATCGAGCATCCGGCGATTATGACGCACGCCTCCGTTCCGCCTGAAAACCGCAAGGCTTTGGGGATCGATGATTCCCTGATCCGCCTTTCTGTGGGCGTAGAGGACCTGAACGACCTGATTGCCGACCTTAAAACTGCTTTTGATAAGGCTTAACTGTTGACAGGCTGGGGGCCAATGGATAAACCTTTGGTCTCTTTGAACGCATAAGTTCCAGTGGCTTGGTAGCTCAGTTGGTAGAGCAGAGGACTGAAAATCCTTGTGTCGGCGGTTCAATTCCGTCTCAAGCCACCATTTTTCTTCAAAAGTTCAAAGCAACTAAACCCGCTTCATCAGCGGGTTTTTTCGTTTCTGGCCACCTTAAGAGCGGATGAACTATTTCTTCGAAATAAACGGATGATCTTTTAAGTAAAATCGCAGCGGCCACCGGGCGGCTTCGCCGGCATAATCCACACCAATGCGCGGACGGGATACGATGGATTTTGATGAAACCTTGAAAGCATCCTCGCTTACATAAAGGGGAGAACTTTTCTTCCACAGCTTCACACCGTCTTCTTTGCGATCTATTCCATAGAACTTACAGAGCTTTCCGGGACCGTTGGTTTTGATGTCCTTCTTCTTCACATCTGGCAACGCGGGCAAAGGTTGAACGGCGCGAATTAAAACCGCTTCGGGATGTTCGTGAGTCCGTGTGACGAAGTTCAGGCAATAGTACATCCCATAGATCATGTAGATATAGGCATGTCCTCCGTCCAGATACATCGAGCGGGTTCGCTCGGTGCGACGGTCCCCGAAAGTGTGGCAGGCCGGATCCTCAACACCCAGATAGGCTTCCGTTTCAATAATGCGCGCACTTTGAATTCCATTGTCGGTGCGAATGTTCAGCACTTTCCCCAGGAGCGATTGGGCCACCGATGTTGTGTCTTCAAAATAGAACTCTTGGGGCAGAATCATGATGTGCGGCAGATGAAGCTGACCTGGCGTCCGGATTTTTCTTTGTCGCGACGGTACGAATGGAATTCGTTGTTTGTGACGGTGTCGATATGCAGATCAAAAAGACGGTCCATGGATACGCCTTCTTGCTCTAGCTGCTGGCGCACGATCAGATTTAAATCCACTAGGGACTTGCCATTTTCCAAAGGCGAAAAATAGCTACTTCGTTCCTGGGGGCTGAGCGGTCCCAGGCTTGTCAGGATCTGATCGCGAACGTCGTTGCCGACTTCAAAGCTGTTTTTTTGAATGTGCGGACCGATGATCACGTCCAATTCGGAAGCTACAGCCCCTTTTTCAACCAGCATTCGCACGGTCTTGGGCACGATTCTGTTGGCAACTCCGCGCCATCCCGCATGGGCCCCGGCGATCAATCCAGTCGTGTGATGATAGAAAAGAACCGGAACACAGTCGGCCGTGATCACACACAAAGCCAGATCTTTGGTCGTGCTAAAGTGAGAATCTGCGATGACCTGATAGTCCTGAGAATTGTCGGGACTTTCCACCACCGCATCGCTGTGGATTTGCTTTAAACGAACGGTGCGAAATTGAGGATAGGCTTTCTGGATGTCGGCGTAGGAAGCCGAGGCATTCCCGAACAAAGCGGTGATGTACGGCGTGCGCAGTTCATAACCCAAAGGAGTTTGCTTTAGATTCATACCAACCCCCATTTCTTTAGCAGGATTTGAATTTCTTCCGGCCAGTCTTTTTGAAAGAACATTCTTTCACCCGTGCGAGGGTGGGTGAAGCCCAATTCGGCTGCATGAAGCAGGAAGCGGGAAAGCTGTCGGACATCTTCCTGGGATCCGCGGGCTTCGATGCTTTTGATTTTTCGGTCAGCACCATAAAGGATGTCTCCGGCAATGGGCAGTCCGCTTTCAGACATATGCACGCGAATTTGATGGGTGCGACCGGTTTCAAGCTTCAGCTGCATATAGCTGAAACCGCCTTTTCTTTGCAGAACATCATAATGGGTGACCGCCCATTTTCCGATGTCAGGAGCGTCTTCCTGACTGGTGATCGGTTTCCGATCTTCTCCCAGTACAGAAGCATATCTTTTGCGATCCACGGGGTGGCGAGCCAGGAAGCTTTTGACGGTCCCACTCAAAGTGCGGGCCGTTCCAAGGCAGACGGCATAATAAATTCTATGTGTGCTGCGCTCTTTGAACTGAGAGGTCAAAGATTCATGGGCCTTGTCGTTTTTAGCAATGACAATCACACCGCTGGTTTCTTTGTCCAGGCGGTGAACAATGCCGGGACGTTCTTCGCCAAACTTCATGGAAAGATCATCGGTGTGAGCAATCAACGCATTCACCAAAGTGTCGTGCGCATGCCCGGCTGCCGGGTGTACCACCAGCCCAGCGGGTTTGTTGATGACGATCAGATCTTCATCTTCAAAAAGGACATCCAGCTTCAGATCATAGGGCTGAAGCTCTGTCGGTTCTGGTTCGGGAAGTTGAATTTCAATCAGATCGTTTTCTTTAACCGCAACAGAAGCTTTGGCAGGTTTGCCATTGAGTAAAACCGCGGAGGACTCCAAAAGATGAGCCGCGCGAGAGCGAGTCCCCACCTCTTCAATAAGGGCCATGGCTTTATCAAGGCGCAGCCCATTCATCTCTGCGGTGGCAGTGACTTGAATGGTCGTCGTCGAAGTCTTATTTTCCAAGATTGTTTTTAAAGCTCTTCATGTAAGAGTCCGCGACTTTTTTATCGTCCAGACCCAGGGCTTTGGCAATTTGTACCACATAACCGCGCACAAATACGATGGCGGGCAGATTACCGGCATCCATATTCTCAATGGCAGTGACGTAGTAGGAATTGATCTTTGTGATCTCACTCATTTTGGCGACAGAGATTTGCTTGTATTCACGAACCTTCTTAAGGAACTCGCCATCCCACTCTGTGCGGGCCGCGACTTCTTTTTCGAAAGCTTCATTTTTCTGATAGGCCGGAGTGCTCTTTTCAGCTTTGGCTTCAGGGAAAACCTGTTTGCTGGCTTCCAGGATGGAGGCATAAGTCAGATCATTCAAAGAGGATCTGCCGCTCAAAAGACGCTGATCATAAATTGTTCGCAGGATCTTGTTGCCCAGAACCTGATAGGCTTCCTCGATCACCACAAGAAGCTCACGCGCCTCTTGTTCAGAGAAAATAGTGTAGATCGCAGGATTGTCGCCAGAATAAGTGGCACGAGCACGCTCATACGCCGTCGTCACCTCGTGTTGAGGAGCGTTGGCCGTTAGCTCTAGAACTTCGTAATAGTTGTATCGAGACGTCGCTTGCATCGTAGCTATTATACTACGGCGCGAAGCTCCTCGGGTGCAATAAGTTGTTTGCAGGTTGCCAAAAATTGTCCGGCAAGCGGAGTGAATGGTTGAGCCACAAGAACGTGTTCTCTTACACGCACTGACTGCCACACTGCATTGTCGTAATCGATGGCGCCTGCGTAGTCGATTCCCAAATCATAGTATTTGTTACAAACGCTTTTCATCGAAAAGCCAAGTTCTTCATTGGCCTGATTGCGGGAAGAGTTCACGATCAAGCGAACTGGCGTGGAGGAAAGCGCCTCAAAGAAATCATAGTGAATACCCGAGGCATCCTTCAGATAAGAGCGGAAGGAGAACGGTTTTGCCAGGGTTCTTTGACGGTGGTTACGCAAAGTGGAAATCATGTTGCCATAGGCATCCGGAGTCGCGTTGGCTTTCAAAGAGTGGCAAACGAAGGACTCGATAAAACGATAGGTTTTTTCAATACTGGTAGGTTCCGGAGTTGTGATCAGGAATTTTTCGTCAGCAGCCTTGAAGAGCTCCAGGTGAGCCTCCAAAGCGCCCGCGCCCATGTCGACAATGACATAATCCGCGCGCAGATTTTTCAGTTCTGGAATCAGATTCTGAATTTGATTGTAGGAAAAGTCTGTCGGAGTCCAGGAATCCCAGAAACCCTGAACATAAGAAAGATGCGGGAACGGAGTCGGGATCACCAGCTCTTGCAGGGTTTTGGCACCTTCAAAGTAATGACGAATATTCATGTGGGAGGGTTGCAGCCCCAACACGGTGTGAACATTGGAACCACTCAGATCCAGATCCACAATCGCTACGGAATGTCCAAGTTTGGACAGCGTGATGCCCAGGCTAGTTGAAACAAAAGTTTTTCCCACTCCGCCTTTACCAGAGGCGACAACCCATAGCTTTGTGTCTTGTTCTTTGTTTGTGCGAGAAGTTTTAAAGTCCAATACAGCCTGATCCATGGATGCATCCTCTTTTTGCTATTTCAGTGGGGTGATAAGAATCCCTTTTTTAGTCTCTTCGGCTTCAGACGCGCGAATATAAAGAGGAATAAAAGATTTCCAGTCCAAAGTTTGACCGCTTTGCGCTCTTTTTTCAGCCATCAAGCCCAGAGTGGAAGCCAGCGGATAGTCTGGAATATCAGAATTTCTGTGCATCAGGCTGCGCAGAGGTTCAGGAAAGTATTCGTTGTAAGCTTCCCAGCCATCACCGACCACCAGCACCTCTTGACGGATATGCTGAGACAGATCACGAACGGGGATCGCCGCCGGACCTTGCAGATAGCGGGGCTCTGGACCAGTCATGTCGAATAAACCCAGATACACCATGTTTTTGTAGGCATTGATAATCGAAAGAACCGGTTTTTCAGATCCGCGGGCCCTTTCCGCAAGCAGCACCAGGGAATCAATCGTCACCATGGGTTTACTGAAACTGTAGGCAAAGGTTTTTCCGGCGTTGGCAGCCACACGAATGCCAGTGAAGCTGCCCGGTCCCTGCCCCACGGCAAAGACGTCGATGTCTTCCAGGCGAAGTCCGGCTTTGTTCAGACAGTGTTCGGTGAAGGGGCTGATAATTTCGCTATGGGTTTTCTGGCGCAGAGTGGTTTCCTCTGCAATCACTTTTCCATCAACAATAACCGCAACACCGCCGACGGCGGTGCTGGTTTCCATAGCTAGTATTTTCATAGGCCCAGTAAACGTGTGAAGTCGTTAAACAGAGCAAATATCATAAGACTCATCAGGATGGCCAGACCCACTTGCTGTGCAATCTCCATTTTTCTAAGACTTAAAGGGGCTCCTTTGACCAGTTCGATCACATAGAACACCAAGTGACCGCCATCCAGCACCGGAACCGGAAGCAAGTTCAGAATGAACAGATTCACAGAGATAATGGCCATCATTTGCAGGAACTGTGTGATGCCGATCTTGAAGGTTTCGCTTGCTGCCTGACCGATAGAGATCACGCCGCCGATATTTTTCGGAGAGATCTTGGCCTGGAACAGACGCACGAAGCTCATCACCGTCATGACAGAGACTTCCCAGGTTTTCTCCGTGCCGCGAATCAAGGCATCAATTGGATTGGACGAGCGCAGGGTCATCAGTTCCGGCATGGCGATATTGGCAATCGGAGAGATCCCGATCGTATAACGCTTTTCTTCGGCACCTGCCGCGGTCATCTGTTTTGTCATCTTCGGAGTGATTTCCAGATCGATGGTTTTTCCATCACGAACCACAGAAAGTGCGACAGGCTTTTGTCCATCAAAGGACTTGATGTTGTTCAGGACATCTTCCCATTTTTGCAAAGTGACCTGATTGATTTTCACCAAGCGGTCGCCCGGGCGAAGACCCGCGGCCTGAGCCGGAGAGCCTTCAAGAACACGCGCCAGATACAGCTCTGAGCTTTCAAGACCCAGGTTCTGCAAAGAGAAGGACTTGAGGGAAGCCGACGGGGCCATGGTGATGGTGATGGTTTTTGCCGTCTTGTCGCCTTCGCGCTGACCCAGGACTTCCAGGGTCAAAGGCTCTTGCGTGTTCAGCTTAGCCAGTGTGGAGTCCAGCTGTCTCCAGTAAGACACCTTCACACCGTTGATGCTGGTGATGCTGTCACCCGTGCGCAGACCCAAAGCATGTAGGGGGGACGTGGCAAAGACGCCCACCGTTGTGCCTGCAGAGTAAGGGGAGATCCCTTCCACGTTGGCGATATAGTCGAAGCTGGAAAGCACATTGGGATTCGGTTCAGGTTTTGCGGTGACGGAAATCACTGCGGATTCGCCGGTAATTTCACGCTTCACATCGACATCCAGATGCAGGTCGTGACTTTCTTTCAGGCTCAGTGCGCGTTGAACGTCTTCCCAGGTGGTGATGGGTTTCTGATTGATGGTAACGATTTGATCCCCAGAGCGGAAGCCCGCCGTATAAGCTGGGGAGTTCACCGCCACATCACCCAGGACCGGAGTTTTTGCGTCTTCGCCAATCAAAGCCACGACGAAGAAGACCAAAATTGCAAAGAAGAAGTTCATCAGAGGGCCGGCCAGAACAATGGCAATCCGCTGCCACACATTTTTATGTGTGAAAGAAACCTTCTTGTCTTCTTCGGAGATGCCTTCACCGTTTTGTTCGCCGAACATCTTTACGTACCCACCCAGTGGAATCAGGGAAAGGGCGTAAGTAGTGTCACCGCGCTTGTAAGTCAGAAGTTTTTTACCAAAACCCAGACTGAAAACTTCAACGCGAACACCGCACCAGCGTGCGACCAGGAAGTGACCTAACTCGTGAACAAAAATAAGGATTCCGAGAAGGATGACAAAGGGAACGATTGCGGAAAGGCCTGATTGTAAGAATGAAAAAATATCCATTCACTCATTGTAAAGGGAGGCCGGGAATAAGGGGTAGAAAATTAAGGGTTTTCCTCCCTGCGGCTCGACGTTTCTCTTAGGACAAAAGATGAGAGAGAATCAGAACTCCGGCCAAAACAACAGGACTTGCGAACAGGACACCGTCGACTCGATCCAAGACACCGCCATGGCCTGGCATGATCTTGCCGGAATCCTTAACGTCGGCCACTCGTTTCAACAGGGATTCGAAGAAGTCTCCGAATTGACCGACGAAACCGGACAGACCGCCTAAAACCAGGAACATGGGAAGTTGGTGTTCCGGGAACAGGAACAACCAACAAATCAGACCCGCGAAGACCGAACCGAAAATGCCGCCAATAGAGCCCTGCCAGGATTTTTTAGGGGAAACAGACGGCATGATTTTGGTTTTGCCAAATAGCACACCAAAAACGTAAGCCATCGTATCGCCAGCAAAGACTACTGCGAGCAGGAAGATAAACCAGGAAAGACCATAGGCCTGATCCAACAAGCGAAAGGCAAATGAAGGCAAAAGCCCCATGTAGAACAAGCCCAAGGCGGATTTGGCTTGGAAAGACGCCATAAGCTCCAGATTGCCTTCTTTGTGTGACGTCAGAAGAACAGCAATGATCATTGCGATAGTGGAAATCGCATAGATGATGGACCCCGTGCTGAGGGATGTGATGGAGGCGGCAAAAACCAAGACGGTCATCGCCATAAAAAGAATTTTCAGTAAGACAGACTTTTCACGATGGAAAAGGATGTTTGTCAGCTCCCAAGTGCCCACCACGACGACAAAGCCAACGGCGATCTTCAGACCGTTGATTCCCATCGAAACATAAAGTCCGGTGATGATGGCCAGGGCGATAAGGGCTGAGACGGCTCTAGTTAGAAAGCTTTTCCACGTTGTCATTTGCTGAGACCTTGCCGAAACGGCGTTGTCTCATTGCGAAGGCCTGCAAGGCTTCGTCAAGGTGAGACTCGGTGAAGTTAGGCCACAGAGTTTCGGTAAAATAAAACTCTGAGTAGGCAGCTTGCCACAATAGGAAGTTCGAAAGTCGTTGTTCGCCACTGGTGCGAATAATGAGATCCGGATCCGGAGTGGGGAAAGTGCTCAGGGATGAATTGATCATGGATTCGTCGATGTCTGCGGGAGAAAGCTCTCCGGCAGCGACTTTTTCCGCCAAATCGCGAACAGCCTGAGTGATTTCCTGGCGAGAGCCATAGCTCAAGGCAAAGACCAGATTTAAACCTGTGCATTGAGCTGTGGCTTCGATGGATTTTTCGATGGCATTGGCAACATCCAGAGGAATGCGGGACAGATCCCCGATCACCGAGAAGCGGATGTTTTCTTTGACCAGATTTTCAGTTTCACGTTTCAGATAGCGGCGCAGGATCAGCATCAGCAGGCTGACTTCTTCCTGTGGACGGAACCAGTTTTCGGTGCTGAAAGCGTAAAGGGTCAGATTTTTGATCCCACGGCGCGAGCACGCCGTGATGATCTTCTTGGCAACGCGAGTGCCCTTGATGTGGCCGAACGTGCGCGGACGACGCTTGAGCTGAGCCCAGCGCCCGTTTCCGTCCATAATAATAGCAACATGTTTTGGCAAACTCACGTCGGGTCCTGAGGATTAGATCGTCAAGATCGCTTTTTCTTTTTCTTCAGCAACCTGATCGACTTTTTTGATGAAATCGTCAGTCACTTTTTGGATGTCTGCTTCGGCTTTTTTGCCTTCGTCTTCGCTGACAGCCTTATCTTTTTGAAGTTTTTTAACTTCATCGTTGGCATCACGACGAGCCATACGAACAGCCACGCGTGCTTCTTCAGCGATCTTTTTAACTTGTTTCGCCAGGTCTTTACGGCGCTCTTCAGTCAAATCAGGAACTTTCAAGCGGATCACTTTACCGTCGTTCATTGGGGCCATGCCCAACTCAGACTTGATGATAGCTTGTTCGATATCTTTAAGAATCGCCACTTCCCAAGGTGCAATCAGGAAGGATTTTGCATCTGGAGTGGAAATAGATGCCACCTGAGATAGTGGGGATGGAGTTCCGTAGTAATTTACACGGATACCGTCCAACATGGAAACCTGAGCACGGCCTGTGCGAACTTTTTTTAGTTCTTCAGACAAAGCATTCAGAGTCTTTTCCATTTTTGCTTGTGCGTTCTTTTTAACATCAGCGATTGCCATAGTTGTCTCCTTAATCCGTTTTCACGTCTTGTGGGCGCGATTAATGTACCAGTGTACCGATGGTTTCGCCCTGAACCGCCTTCAGAATATTTCCAGGCTGAGTCAGGTCAAAGGTGATAATAGGAAGTTTGTTGTCCATGCACATGCTGATTGCCGTGGAGTCCATCACCTGAAGTCCGCGGTTCAACACGTCGATGTAGCTGATCTTGTCGAATTTCTTCGCGTCAGCGTGTTTGGCAGGGTCTTTGTCATAGATGCCGTCCACTTTGGTCGCCTTCATGATCACTTGAGCGTTGATCTCCATAGCGCGAAGGGAAGCCGCCGTATCAGTAGTGAAGAATGGATTTCCGGTGCCGGCACCGAAGATCACCAGACGACCTTTTTCAAGGTGGCGGATGGCTTTACGACGAATATAAGGTTCCGCGATTTCAGCCATTTCGATGGCAGTTTGAACGCGGGTAGGAACGCCTTGTTTTTCCAAAGCGTCCTGAAGAGCCAGGGCATTGATACATGTCGCAAGCATACCCATATAGTCAGCACTTGCGCGATCCATGCCTTCAGCAGAAGCGGCAACACCGCGATAGATGTTACCGCCACCGATTACCAGACCGATTTGAACGCCTGCTCTGTAAGCCTCTGCCACGTCCTGCGCAATCTGTGTGATTGTCGCAGTATTGATACCAGTCCCTTGCTTTCCAGCCAGGGCTTCACCACTTAATTTTAGCAAAATACGCTTATAAACAGGCTCTTTCAAACTAGTGTCCTTTCATCTGAGCAGCAACTTCAGCTGCGAAGTCGTTGACCTTTTTCTCGATACCAGCGCCCAATTCGAAACGTACGAAACGCTTCACGGACACATCAGCACCAACTTCTTTGCCAACTTCTTTAGCCAAGTCAGAAACTTTCAAGTCTGGGTTTTTAACGAATGGTTGGTCAACCAAGCAGTTTTCAGCCAAGAACTTGCGGATTTGACCTTCAACGATCTTTTCGATCATTTCTGGTTTTTTGCCGGACTCAAGATTTTTTGCAGTCAGGATCTCTTTTTCTTTAGCTACAACATCAGCTGGGATTTCAGCAGAAGAAATAGCCATTGGGTTCATCGCAGCGATGTGCAAAGCAACGTCTTGAGCGAAAGTTTTCAACGCAGGATTGTTTGTCGCTTCTGGTTTGGAAGCGGCAACTTCGATCATAACGCCGATTTTGCCTTCACCGTGGATGTAAGTGTGAACCACTGTGTTTGCAGAAGCTACGTACTTCTCGAAACGACGGATAACGATGTTTTCACCGATAGTCGCGATAGCTTCTTTCAACATTTCGCCAACTTTTTTAGTTGGGTTTTTGTGGAAAGCCTGCTCCAGGATGTCGCCAGCAGCGTTAACTGCGTTCAACATGTGGTGAGCAACATCAAGAACCAAACCTTTGAAACCTTCGTTACGAGCAACGAAGTCAGTTTCAGAGTTGATTTCAAGAATAACTGCTGTGTTACCAACTGTTTGCGCGAAGACAGTACCTTCAGCAGCAACACGGTCAGCTTTTTTAGCAGCAGAAGAAAGACCTTTTACGCGCAACCATTCAACAGCGGCATCGAAATCGCCCGCAGTTGCCTCAAGCGCCTTTTTGCAATCCATCATACCTGCGCTGGTTTTTTCTCTAAGTTCTTTAACAAGAGTAGCGGAAATAGACATTAGGAAGACTCCTTAGTTTTTTTGTCTCCCGTTGGCCGGGAACAACAAGATAAATTAAGTTTTAATACGTAAAGGACAAAAGAAAGGGTGGCTGGGCCACCCTTCTTTGCGATGTCTGTAGATTACTCTGCAGACTCGTCAGTTGACTGACCTTGTTCAAGCTCAGCTTGGATCTCAACTTCTTCTGCTGTACCAGCAGCAACAAGTTTACGAGCCTTAGTGGCTTTAACAACCGCTGGACCAGCAGCTTTTTTAGGAGCTTCTTTAGCACCAGCTTTTGCAGCGCCACGGCGCTTAGGAGCTTCTTCTTTACCTTCTGCTTTTGCTTCTTTAGCTACGTCAGACTGTTTGTCAGTCATAGTGCGAAGTTTACCTTCCCACTCTTTAGCGCCTTCAAGGTAAGCATCAGCGATCAAGTTAGCGAACAACTTGATAGAGCGGATCGCATCGTCGTTTCCTGGGATTGCGTGCTCGATAGACTCTGGATCAGAGTTTGTATCAGCGATACCAACTACAGGGATACCAAGACGTTTTGCTTCAGCAACTGCGATGTGTTCTTTTGGAAGATCCACTACGAACATTGCAGAAGGCATTTCTTTCATGTCGCGGATACCAGCCAAGAACTCAGTCAGGCGAAGGTATTCTTTTTCAAGCTTCGCGCGCTCTTTCTTAGTAAGGTAGTTGAATTCACCTTTTTCTTTCATGGTGTCGATCTTGCGAAGACGATCGATAGAAGACTTGATCGTTTCGAAGTTCGTCATCATGCCACCCAACCAACGTTTAGTAACGTGGTACTGACCGCATTTTGCTGCAGCTTCTTGGATTGGTTCGATCGCTTGTTTTTTAGTTCCAACGAAGATCAAACGACCACCGTTAGCAGCGATTTCTTTTACGAACTCAGCAGCTTTGTTAGCGCGTACAACAGTCTTTTGCAGGTCGATAATATGGATACCGCCGCGAGCTGTGTAAACGTAAGGTTTCATTTTTGGGTTCCAACGCTGTGTTTGATGTCCGAAGTGGACGCCAGCGTCTAGCATTTCTTTCATGGTCACTTGTGCCATGGTAGTACTTCCTTTCTGGTTAAAACGTCCCCGCAGGTAGAGCCAGCTTCTTTTGTTCGCCGGAAGACCCCCTTTTTCAGTACTTGGGGGACCAGTTAATGCCTGTGGGTGCTTATTGTTGGACTCTCGGGATATCACAGGGCGCCATTGACCGCAAGCAGTCTTTCAAGAACCTTTTTGAGACATCTTCATTACAACTCCCTGGACTCATTAAATATTGTTTAGATACAACGAGTCATGGCCGATAAGTTACCTAATCAATCCCTAATGAAGAACGTGTGTGGTGGGAAATGAAACAGTCAGAAGGTGAGCGCAATCACCCTGAAGTGCAAAAGATCTTTGATCAGCAGTCTCGGGAAATCCATATTCGAGTGGACCGAGGTTTTAAAATACTTCTTTTAATTCAATGGCTTGTGGCAATCGTGGTGGGTATTTTGGTGACTCCCTCGACGTGGGTCGGGTCCTTTAGTGGGGCCGTCGAAAACGCTCTGGTGGGGCTGATTTTCGGGGGGCTGTTCAGTTTGCCGGCTATTTATTGTGTCCATGTCTTTCCCGGGGAAAGGTTCACCCGTTATTTGGTGGCCGCCTCACAGATGTGTTTCTCGATCCTCTTTATTTATCTGGCCGGGGGGAGGATCGAGTCCCACTTCCACGTGTTTGTTTCCCTGGCGGCTTTGGCCTTTTATAAAGATGTCGGGGTCCTGGGCTGGGCCTCCTTTATCGTGATTGCTGATCACATTCTGCGCGGCCACGTTTTGCCGATGTCTTTGTATGGACAGGAAGAGCATGCTCAGTGGCGCTGGATTGAGCACAGCTTGTGGATCCTGCTTGAAGATATCATCCTTATAATCGGTATTGAACGTCTTCGATTCGAGTTGCAGGAAATGGCCTATTCAAAGTTTCAGCTGATGAAGGCCCGCGAAGAGGCGCTGCAACTGTCCTCCATCAAATCCAGCTTTCTTAGTAACATGAGCCATGAAATTCGCACACCCTTGAACAGCATCATTGGTTTTGCCGACATTCTCAGGGATACGCCGCTGGACGAAGAACAGCAGGGGTATGTTGGCACCATTCATCGCTGCTCGGATTCGCTTTTGCATTTGCTCAACGATGTTCTGGATATTTCGAAAATTGAAAACGGGCTTTTGCAGATTGATCGCCATCGTTTTGATATCAAGGAACTCCACAAAGATATCCACAGAATATTTGCGGTGAAATGTCAGGAAAAAGGCCTGCAACTGCGGGTAGATCTGGGCGAGGATATTCCTCACTTCGCTCTGGGGGATTCGCATCGTCTGCGTCAGGTTTTGATGAATCTGGTGGGAAATGCCGTGAAGTTCACCGACAAGGGCTTTATTCACGTCAGCTTGCACCGCGATCCGCTTGTGGAGTCGCGCTATCATTGGGCAATTCGCGACACGGGCCGGGGAATTAAAAAGGAAAACTTAAACAAGCTCTTCCGAAGCTTTGTGCAGGAGGATGCCACGGTGTCGCGGACCCACGGGGGCACGGGACTGGGGCTGATGATTTGTAAAAATCTGGTCGAGCTGATGGGTGGGAACATCGTGGTGGACAGCAAGGTCGGCGAAGGCACGGTCTTTTCCTTCACACTTCCTTTGGATGAGGCATAAAAAAGCCCGAAGTTGTCTTCGGGCTTTTTCTTGGTGCGAAATCACCTTAGAGAACGGCTTCGGTCATCGGCTCTTCGATGGCAGCCGGAGAGTCCTCTGTAGCTTCTACTTTGAAGCCCAGGGAAGCCACGATCATTTCAGCCTGCAACAAAGAGCCGATCAGATTTTTCTGGTCATTGACTGTGGAAGAGGCGATCCACAGGTTTTCCAGTTCCGGCATTGTCATGTTTGCGCTCAGCTTGATGTCGCCATTGCCAGCGATGATCGGAGCGACAAAGATTCTTTCCAGCTTCAGGTTGTCCAGAGCCTCGGGATAAGCGCGTTTGATCTGGCGTTTGATCTTCTTAAGGGCCATGCCGACAACTTCACTGTCTTCGGTAACTTCTTGTTCGATGAAAGTCATCCATTGAGAAGCCTGAAGAGTTTCCCCTTCAATTTCCACCGGAGCGTGGAATTTGCCCACGCAAGGACCGATTTCATCCTGAGTTGTGCCGTTGAGAACGTGCATCGCTGTTGAGTCCGTCACCGGTTTGGCATGACAGATATCCAAACACAGTGCTGTCCAGTAAGTGTTCTTTGCCAGTTTTGTGCGGGCGCGGATCGAGATCGCATCCTCAGGCAGAAGCAGGGCCAAATCCTTCACTGTGCCAGCAAAGATGAAGTTCTGTGCGTGCAAAGTTTTAGAGCCGTTGATAGTCACATGTGTAACACGCTCGCCTTCCTGGTGGAACTTGGTCACATAAGAGCGAGGCAGGAAGTCGCCTTTGAACTTTTCAAACAGCATCTGCGTCCACTGGAATGGTTCTACCGCCAAATTCAGTCTTTTGGCGCCAGTGAAATAACTGAACTCTTCATAGAAAGCTGGTGGCGTGTCGCCGAAGCCCAGGAAGGTTTTGAAGTTTCCACCTTCATAAGTGATCGGGGATTCTTCAGAGGCGTCCTGAACGACTTCAACGTTAATCAGATTTGATAAAAAGCGCATCGCTTTTTCAGCGGAAACGGAATCAGGAACAAAACGAAGTCCGTTATTCATCGGACCGGTCGGGAAGTTCACCTTCCTGTTGACCCCAAAAGGAACGTCCGCGGCTTCAATAAGCGCGATGTTTTTGGTTTCACGGCTAAGTGCCGCTGCGATGCTAAGTCCTGTAAGTCCACTGCCAATAATTGCGTAATCGTAGATATGAGCCATGACTTAACCTTCCTCAAAAGGAAGACTCTTTGCAAGCGGCAAACAGACGAAATCTTAGCTAACGCATTTGATCAAAACGCGGAGAGCGGCTCTGACTGAGGGTTTGAGCCAGGCATGCTTATCGAGTAGGCACGCAATATGAGGAGAGTACCGATAGTAGGTGGCAATAAATTTTCTGCCCCAGATGTGACTACGCAATTTCATGTCACGGAAAGCCCGTAGAGCCATGACTTCGCTAGAGCGCGGGTCTTCAAAGGCCGCCGTTGCGATAAAGCAACGAGGACGTTCTTTGTCGGACATTTTCAGGAACTGTTTGACGATATGGGGGTTCTTGGCCGTTTTCTGGAACGACTCGGCTTTGCGGATAATGTCCGGGTAGATCGGCGTGAACTGAATGAACATGGAAAGCTGCTTCGCCGCTTTCATCATGCGATCCTGATACTTTTCATGTGTATCGTAAATTCGCATCAAATCCCAATACACCGAAGCCACCACGGTCAGTTCGGTGGTGCGTGCGCTTTCTTTGAAAGCCTCGGGTTTCAGAATTTCACCTTTTTTGATGTCAAAAACGATATCCAGGATTTTCAGATATTTCTCATAGGAAATCGCCGCCTCAGAGTACAGTTTCTGAGTCATGCACATGCGAGCTTTTTTGATCAGCATCACACGGCTTTTCCACAACTGAAGACGATGCTGTTCGCGGGCGCGTTCCTGCTGCATCAACACACCACCACTGCTGGTGGCGACCGTGCGCTTTAAATCCGAGATGCAGCCCGCACAAACCTGTGGAGGCAAATTGCTTTCGCCAGCGGCCTGAAGCTTGGAAATAAGCTCCGGATCCACCGGGTGCAATTCAGTAACTTGTATTCCGCAGCGAGGGCATTGAATCATTCTTCGGTCCTTAACCTATGATTTTAGGTTAAGCTGCGGTCTTAAAGCAAACTCATTGGATCAATATCGATTAATATTTTGACTCCGGATGGAACCCACTCCTGGTCCCCCAGTAACTGTCTTGAAAAGGGATTGGCGGCTGCGGGCTGAGTGCTTTTAATGAGCAGATGGTATCGGAACTGACCTCGCAATTTAGAAAGGGCGGCTTCGGCCGGACCCAGGACTTCAATAGCGCCATACTGTTGTGGGAACTGAGCTTTAAGAGCATGAGCTCTTCTGGCTAAAAGTCGGGCCGTTTCTTCTACAATTCCCAGTTTAGTTCCTTGAATTCGGAAGCTCACCAAGCGTCCCATGGGTGGATAGTTCAGAGCACTGCGAATTTCCAGTTCGTGGGCGGCAAAGCCCTCGAAGTCATGAGCTTTGGCAAAAGTGATGCTGTCATGTTCAGTGTTGAAGGTCTGAATGATCACAAGCCCCGGGCTTTCGCCTTCTTTCACGTGTCGTCCAGAGCGACCGCTCATCTGAGTGATCAGTTGAAAGCTTCTTTCGGTGGCACGGAAATCCGGAAGGTTGAAGCCCACATCGGCCAGCACCAGTCCCACCAGTTTCAATTTTGGAAAATCAAGACCCTTGGCGATCATCTGCGTTCCGACCAGAATATCGATTTCACCGGTTTCCATTTTGCCAATCAGATCTTCCAGATCCGCACGACTTTGAATTTCATCGCGATCGGCACGAGCAATGGTTTTCCCTGGGAACAACCGGGTCAGATCCGTTTCCAGAAGTTCAGTGCCCAGGCCAATGGCCTCCAGTTGTCCTTCGTGGCAATCCGGACATTTGGTTTTGAAGTTTTCGTGATAGTCACAATAGTGGCAAATCAGATGCGAATGCGCATGCAACGTCAAAGAGATGTCGCAGTTGGGGCATTCCCGCGTGTGCCCACAGGATGGACACACCACCATCTGCGCAATCCCGCGCCGATTCAGGAACAAAGCCGCCTGATCTCCGCGCGCCAGAACTTCCTGCATGCGCTCGTATAGCGTGGGGCTCAGCCAGAAAGGCAAATGCGAGTACTTTGTAATGAGCTTTTGCTTTTCTTCGTCATCGTCTTTAAGCCTGCGCAAATCAATTACTTCAATATCAGGAAGCGCGCGATTGGCCACCCGGCGGGTCAGGCGATGCAGATGATATTTTCCGTCGATGGCATTCTTCCAGGTTTCAAGGCTGGGTGTTGCCGATCCCAAAACAACGGGACAGTTCATTAGTTTACCCAACATCACAGCGGCGTCTCGACCGTTGTACTTCAGCTTTTCATCTTGTTTGAAGCTGGGTTCGTGCTCCTCATCAACAATGATCAGCCCCAGATTGTCGATCGGACAGAAAAGGGCAGAGCGGGCACCGATCAGAATGGATTTGCGTCCCTCGACAATATCCCACCATTGGTTGGTGCGTTCACGGTCGGTCAGCTGCGAGTGAAGTGCGGCAATCTTGTCACCAAAACGACGGGCAAAGCGCTGGATCAGTTGCGGCGTCAGGGAAATCTCAGGCACCAGTACGACCCCGCGTTTACCCTCGGCCAGAACTTTATCCAGCAGGCGCAGGTAAACTTCGGTCTTTCCAGATCCGGTCACCCCAAAAAGCAGGTGAGTGGAAAACTGCGAGTGCTGAGCGATGCTTTCAAAACAGGATTTTTGTTCCGGCGTCAGGTCCAGTGCTGAATCGGCTTCCAGTTGGGGAATGACCGGCGGGCGTTTGGACTGTCGCTGCTTTTCAGATTTTCTTAAGGGCGGGAACGCGGATTGAACGACTTGTCCCACGGGGTGAAGATAATACTGTGCCAGCCACTCCAGCCATTTCACATAGGGCTCTGGCAGCGGGGGGTATTCCTCAACGATGGAATCTACAGCTTTGACTTCAAATTCAGGAACTTCCGCTGTGGGTCCCAGCACAAGGCCATGGACTTTGCGCCCACCACGGCCCAGCGGGACCGTGACCAGTTGACCTCGTTGCAAGGGCAGGTCCGAACTGTAGGTCAGGGCCTCTGGAAGAGGAGCGTCGGCAGCCACTCTCCACAGTTGAGTCGAACTCATCTAAACCTCTTGTAGAACTCCGTGATCACGTCTTTGGCCGGCAGATCCGCGATGCCATCCCATTTCAGATTCGTATCCAAAGACGATGGCTGGAACAAGGCCACGGCCGTTTGGGGGCGCGCCGAAGCGCTGATCAGACGAATGGTCACAGTGTTGTTGCCCCAACGGATCGTGCGCGAGCGAGGATAAGAAAGTCCACGGGCAAAATTATTATAATTGTTCGCACTCATTTCCACCTGCGAAGGCAGGCGTAATTTTCGCACAACAAATTCATCCTGCTGAATCCAGATGCCTGGCGATCCTGCTTCCTGTTCCACAGGGGTCGGAGCACCTAGAGCATAGTTCACCACGCCACCAGTGCGAGAAAGGCGAACCCAGTGCTCAGGTTCATGTTTGATTTCATTGGCTGTCTTCGGCAGGGGCTTTTTGTGGAAAGCATTTGTCGGGACGATTTTAAAGTGCGCCAAAGCATTGGCGAAGATTTCGGGATTTCTCATGTTCAAGAATCGCTCCAGGAACTCTTCAGGAAGCTTTTCACCTTTTCTTTGGCCGTCCACCATGCTCCATTTTTGGCCGCCATTATAAAGGAACTGGAGCTTGAAGGAGCTTTGCAGGTCTTTGCCACCTGTGACTGTCAGACGCATGGTGCGATCGCTGTCCACCAACCAGGTTTCTTTGACCATGACCGTTTCTTCGCCGCTGGTGAACTGCACTTCTTGTTCAATCGCATAGATCCCCGATCCCGCATTTTCGCTTGTTTTCTGCAAGATCGTGCGAGTGGGCAGAATATAAGCCACAGCCAAGGCCGGACAAAGCACAGAGAGGGCTAAGGTGACAGCGATCTTTTTCATAAAAACCCCTTATTGCAGGCGACCTGCAAGTTTGACAAGGTAAGATGTCAGTTCTTGTTTCAGTTCCGGATTCTGCAATGCCAGTTCGATGTTGGCTTGCAAATATCCAAGCTTGTCACCGGCATCATAGCGCTGAGCCGAAAACGTCATGGCGTTCAGACCATGTTGAGCGCAAAGCACTTTCATGCTGTCGGTGAGTTGAATTTCACCGTTCAAAGTGGGCTTGGCATTTTTCAGAATATCCATAATGGCGTTGTCAAAGACATAGCGACCCGGCAAAGCCCAACGGCTGTTGGTTTCGTGCGGTTTTGGTTTTTCCACCAAGGACGTCACCTTGAAGAAGCCCGTGGACTTTTCCTCAACCTCGGCGATTCCGTACTTGGAAACATCTTTATCTTCTACCTTCATCACCGAAATCGTGGAAGTGGCAGTCTCTTCAAAAGAACTGACCAGTTGAGAAGTGACGTTGGCTTCACCGTGGAAGCCCATGGTGATTTCATCGCCCAGCAAAACGGCAAATGGATCTTTGCCGACGATCGGAAGTCCGCAAAGAACAGCATGCCCCAGGCCCATGGCCTGCTTTTGGCGGATGCTGATGATATTTGCGGAATCACGGATGCGAGTCACACGCTCCAGAAGTTTTTCTTTGCCATCTTTGGCCAGTTTGTCTTCCAGTTCATACGAGGTATCAAAAAAGTCTTCAATGGCATGTTTGCCTCGACCGGCAATCAGGATGATGTCTTCGATTCCGGCTTGAACCGCTTCTTCCACGACGTACAAAATGATCGGCGCGTCCACGATGGTCAGCATTTCTTTAGGCACGGTCTTGGTGGCTGGGAGGAAACGTGTTCCCAGGCCTGCCGCAGGGATGATGGCTTTTTTTACTTTTTGCATAGCTAATAAAATCTCAAACGTTTCATTTTAAGACAAGCCCTAACGAGGCCTGTCTCAATATGAAAAAAGCTGCGGTTTTGCGCAAATCTGCCGAAAAGATTGTTAGTCTAGTATTTAGGGGAGTTTCCATGAAAGTGCGTTTTAAAAAGACAACCTGGCGTGCGGCGGGAGGAATTCTTGCCTCCTTCGTACTGATAGTGTCCTTTCAAAACTGCGGCAAGGCAGGTTTCGACTCTGATCTAGGCAGTGAAGCGGATGTAGGGTTGTCTGACGCAGAGCTGGCGGCCAAGTATGGGGCCACAGACGGGGCGAAAGTTGCGGCTATTCCCTTCGCTTTTGAGGCTGGTTTTGACACGATCACCTATAACTCCTGTGCCGACACTCATCTCCGCAATAATCCGGCGTTCTTCACACTGAAGGCCGGGGCCCATTCCTCGGGTGGTATCAAACTTAAGAATGAGTTCTTTGATTATACGGATTCCAATTTCAAACCTGTTTATCCTGAAACCAGCCTGACTGAAAATCAGTACAAAGATTATCTGGCAGACTCGCCAGCCAACAACGGGGCCGTGGCCACCGTGGCTATTCGTGACAGAGGCAATCTTGCCAATGTTTATACGGCCACAGGGAAGTTGACCCTTTGGACAGATGTGATCCCGCTTGTGGCGCCGCTGACAGATTCTTTGGTCATGGATGCGTTTGCGCAAAAAGGGGTGACGGCGAATTATTTCCCGTTCTCGCCTGAATCACGCGTGATGGAAGCCACCATGAACATGAATTCCAGCGAAACTTTGGCGGAGGCCTATCGTCAGCAATTTATGACTTCGGCGGTGATGAGTCTGACCTACATGGTGAATAACGGTGAAATTCACGAGGTGCGAGCGCCAAGTTCTGCTCTGCCGGTGAAAACAGCTTATGGTAAGGGTTATTCATTTGTGTTCTCGCAGGCTCCGGCCGCAGGTGCCGCTTCAAACAACCCGGCAAATGTCCTGGCCTCTGTGAGTGAGTACGATTTGCAGTCGCCGACTCAGATTACAAAATCCTGGAACTGTTCTCGCAAATACCGTGTCGTGAGGAAGGAAGATGTGGCAGCTCAGTGTCCTGTCCAGAGCTATAGCGATATCGCGGGAAATGCCACTTACGTTCGCGAGATGGAAATTGCCCGTCGTCATTTGCGCTCAGACCAATGGGATGTGAATGTGCAGTATGGCTGCGTGGTTCCTCGCACAGGTGTGTCCTGTTATAAAGAGGAATCGGTGAATGGTGCACCGGTTGTGGAGTATGATCTTACGAAATCCTGTTTCCGTGAAAACGGAAACTATCCTGCGGGCGCAACGCCAAACAGTCGTTGCATGCATTTTGTGACAATCTGCACCCGCGATTAGTTTTTGGCGACACGTTCTTCCAGCATCGATTCCATGTGTGAAGGATAAGATTTAATGTATTTGATAGGGTCGACCATTCGGCCCTTTTTCTTTACTGCAAAATGCAGGTGAGGTCGCGTGCAATAACCCGTGCATCCCACTTCGCCAATGCGTTCGCCTGCAGAAACTCTCAGACCCTGACGAATTCTTTTGTCGATACGATGAAGGTGGTTGTAGGCGGTCTCCATGCCATTGCTATGCAAAAGCACGATGTAATTGCCGGCGGCATGATTGCGTCCGTAGCGGACCACGGTGCCTTTTCGAGGGGCATAGACGGGTTCGCCCACGGGCAGTTCAAAATCAATTCCCAGGTGTGGTTGCAGGCGCTTGGTGATCGGATGAACGCGGTTGGGTTTAAAGCGGCTGGCGATCTTGATGTAATCCACCGGGGCATAGAATGGCTTTTCCTCCAGTAAGTCAGAGGCGGCAAAGAAAACACCACCACCTTTGGAATTACGCACGAACTTTTTCTGAACAGGCGTTCCATTGATGGTCAGGGAAGTCTTTAAAACTTCTCCGTATTTAATAAACTGTCCGGCATCATGAAGCTTTTCTACCTCCAGCCAGAATGAGGCGCCACGGCTGACGGCGCGGGGGGCGATATCAAAGGCATAGGCATCCAAAAAACGTGTCGCCACCCAGTTGCTGTTGATCTTTGCCAGGATACTTCCCAAAACCGAGCCATAGATTTTTCCTTCGACCCGGGCGTAGCTGATTTTGTATGTCGGATTGTAGGGCAGGGCCTGCACCTTTCCGGATTGCTTGATAATGCGGAAAGCGTCAGATGTTTGAGAGTCGAACATACGAAGTTCGATGTTTCTTCCGGAACCGCGCACCAGATAGCGCGTGTCCAGAGTCAAAAACAGACTGCGCAGTTTTGAGTTGGAGGCGATGACAGACTCGCGTTCACTTTGAGTAAATCCGTGTTGGCGCATGATGGAGATAAGATTGTCGCCAAGACGCACAGGCTTTGCAGTAAAAGTGTTGGCTCCGGCGTTCGCCGATTGATAGGATGTGAATGCCAATACAAACGCACTCACGATGCTTGCGAGGTGAAAATTCATGATGCCCCATCCTTTGAGCTTTATTAAACTTCCTGTTTTCTTCTGCATTTATCTTATCGTGAACACGGCAGCAGCCCAAGTTTATAATTCCTCTATTTCCGCTGCGACCGGCGGAACTGGACGTGCGGCGGTGGAAGCGGGGGATGCAGCGTTTTTAAATCCGGGAACTTTGGTGCACTTAAAAGGTCGTCAGCTTTTCTCTTCGTTTGCAGAAAATCAGTTTGCCGTGGCATTGAGTGATAACACTCAAGACAGCATGCTGCCGGCGGCGTTGGGATTTGTGCAGAAAAAATCCGATGTATCGTTGGGGCGACTTGAAGAAAGTGATCTGACTTTGAGTCTGGCAGAATTTGCCACGGACCAGTGGGCGATGGGTATTACAGGTCATCATCGCGAACAGAAGCTTCCGAACCAGTCTTACCGTCAGACGAACGCGGATATCGGATTGGTCTATACACCGCAGTCTCATATTGGATGGGGTTTGGTGGCGTACAATGTTTTTGGTGAAGATACGGCGGCTCCGAAAGAGCTGCGCCGAAAAACCTCTGTAGGGGCGGGTTTTAATTATATCTATAAAGGGACCGTCAGGATGCGCGCGGATGCCACTTCCGAATCCGAATTCATGACCGGCCTGGAGACTTACGTGAATAGATTTGTTATCAGCCGCCTCGGTTATATGAATAATACCAAGGATTCCAGGGAGTTAATTACGGCTGGCTTGGGCTTTAAAGGCCCTAGATTCGCTTTGAACTATGCCTATGAAGGAAATCCTCGGGAGTCTGGGGATTACCGGCATTCAGTTGACTTGGGGATTCCATTTTGATAACTAACTCATTCCGTTAAAACCTAGGGGAATAAAATGGCATCTAAAACACAAAAGACTGAGTATATTCGCGAAAGAAAAAAAGCGACTAGCGGTAAAAAGCGTAAAGCTGCTGCTCGCACTAAAGGCACTACAAAATCTGCAAAAGTTCTTTTCAAAGACTAATTGCCTTAAGATTTTAAGTACTTAGACAAAAAGAAAGCCCATGGAGACGTCCCTGGGCTTTTTTATTTTATTCTCATGATTTGGATCCGTGATTAACGGCTCCCCACGTTTCGACGCAACAAGCCACCGTCTTCCATTGCTCCACCTTTTAAGTCCCAGCGGAAGGGAAGCTCGACCCAGCCTTCCTGACCAGGATAGAAGCGCCATTTTTTCAGGGCAGCCAGAGTTTTAGAATCCAGATTTCTGAATCCCGTAGACTGCATCATGCGGAACTTCTGGGGATATCCTTCTTTGGTGATATAGGCATAAAACACCACGGCACCCTGGTCGCCGCGCAGGCGTTCCTGGCGATCATAGCGGGGACGAGGGTTGCCCGGCATCTGACGAAGCTGATCCAGGCTGCGCACTCCAGAAGGTTCTCCGGCCAGAGCGGTGCCCTGACCTGGGGAGCCCGAGTTTCCGGCACCAGCGCCTTTACCCATGCCCCGTCCGTTACCTTCTCCACCCAAGCCTGCTCTTTTGGCAGCGGCGTCTCTGGCGGCTTTTTCTTTGGCGGCTGCAGCGGCCAAGGCGGCCGCACGTTCATTGGCCAATGCTGAAGAGATGACTTTGGCATTTCTTTGGCGCATTTCATTTTGCATGGCTGCAAGCTTTTCAGCTTCGGCCTGATTGTCGGCCTCCAGGGCGCTTAAGCTTTCATCCTGTTCAGCAGCCATCGCAGCAGCCAGGGCCTCCATAGAGCGTCTTTCATTTTCGACAGCGGCACCCTGAGCACTGTCGATGTTGTCGAAGTCTTCATTGAAGTCCGCATTCATATTAGATGCGACAGCGTGTTTGGCCAAAGCTCCCTCATCCAGTTCAGGGGCTTCGATGTCATCAATGGTCATTGGAACAGCTTTGAATTCTGTTTTAGGGGCAATGCTGCGACCACCTTTTGCGGCCACGGCCTGAGCTTTGGCAGAGGCTTTTGCTGCCTTGGCTGAAGCCGTCTTCACAGCTTTGTTGGCAGCGGTTTTAGCAGCCGCTTTGGGTTTGGCAATCACGACATCGCTGGGACTTCCGGCGTCTTCCAGTTTTTCTACCTGAGGAGTGTCAGCAGCGACAGGCAGACCACCTTGAGTAGGGGGAACGCGGGCTCCGCGAGGAGCAAGTCTGGGGGTGGGCACATCTTCGATTTCAATCGTGATGGTTTCGGTTTTGATCTCTTCCACCAATGGAACACTGATCATGGCAACAACCAGCACGATAGCCGCGTGCAGGGTGGCGGACAAAGTCATGAAGCGAGAGGTTTTGCTTTGTTCGGGTTCTCTGTGAGCCAGAAGAAACGCATCGTAGTCGATAGCCGATTGAGCGGCGGAACTCTTCTGGGAAGAATTCGCAAAATCAGCTTTGGGCATTTGAAAGTCAAAGAGACTCATTTGATCGTCATTCTTGGACTTGTCATTTTCGAGGTTGAAACCCATAGAAACTCCTAGTGCTATCCAAGGATGCACTATCAATTCCCGGGCCATGTAAAAAGGCCCCTGCGTGGATTTCACAAGCAGGGGCCGGGTATAAATTTCAGGGGTGTTAGGGCGATTGTCAGCCCTTATTCAGGCAGCAATCCGTCGGGGATCTGGCCGGCGGCAATGGCTGCGGCGATCTTTAAGTGGTCGGCATGGCCTACGATTTTGATCGCCTCATTCAATGGCATTGGATCCGGATGCGGGATCTTGGCTTTTTTGAAGTCCATAATGCGGCGATAGCTTTGTTCCAGGTCTTCTTTGCGCAGACTTCCTTGGGCCACAGCCTCCAGAATTGCGTCATAAGCCTGCGGTGGAACCTCGGGATCATTGCAGTACAAAAGCAAATCCACACCGGCTTTGAGCGCGCGGACGGGCACTTCCTCTATGCCATAATGTTTGGTCATCGCCTTCATACCAAGGTCATCGGTGATGATCAGGCCGCGATAACGCATTTCTTCGCGGATCATTTTTCTGACAAATGTTTCTGACAGTGTGACGGGCCATTCCGGATCAATTTTTGGGAACTTGATGTGAGAGGTCATCACCATGTCGACGCGCGATTTGAAGGTTTTTTTGAAAGGAATCAGTTCGCACGACTCCAAACGAGCCAGATCGGCATTTTCCACAGGAAGGTCCTCGTGGCTGTCCACCAAGGTGTTGCCGTGGCCCGGGAAGTGTTTAGCACACGTGATGACTTCAGCTTTGATGTATCCACGAACAAGGGCCGAGGCATGTTTTGCCACCATTTCCGGATCAGAGCTGATAGAGCGATCCCCGATCACGGTGTTGCCCGGATTGGTGAAGATGTCCACGCAAGGGGCGAAATCCAGGTTGATACCCACGGCTTTCATTTCCAAGCCCATGCGATTGGCGAAGTGGAAGGACACTGTGGGGGCATCCAGCTCACCCAAGCGGCGCAATGGGGGCCAGACCGTGAAAGGGGCTTTCAGACGATGAACGCGACCGCCTTCCATGTCGATACCAATAAACAGCGGCGCCTTGTCCACTTGTTTGTGGCGCAAAGACTGGATTTCTGAGCAAAGTTCGTGGACTTGCTTGGGGTCAGCGACATTGCGGCCGAACAGACAGACCCCCCCGATGTTGTGCTCTACAATGAATTTCTTTTCGTCGGCAGTCAGAGCGTGTCCGGATACGCCGATAAACATATGCTGACCAATGATGTGGCTGATACTCATGAACTAATTCCCTTTGTCTTCTGTCTTTTGCGGTTGGCCTTTCAGCAGAATGCCTTGGCCGGGAGGAATGCCAATTTGCTTCGTCGGTGCGGGCGCATTGGCTTCACTTGCTTTTAGTTTTCTTTGGCGGGAAACGACATTGCTGTCGCCCTCAGGAACTTTTCCGAAAAGTGTTTTTAAGATCGCGGCGCTATAGGGGACTGTGCCGATGGCTTCAGAGGGTGTTGCCACCAATTCGGTCACGATTCCCTGGCCCATGGCATTCGTCCCAAGAACTTCACCACGTTCGTTGACGTAGCTGAGGAACTTGATGTCTTTGAATGTGTTAAGGATCTTGAAGGCTTTAAATCCGTTGTAGGTTTCTTCTTTTCCCACCAAGGCCTGGCCTTTGTAGATGGCCGCGTCCTCTTCTGCAATGGCCTGGTATTCATAGTTGGTTTCAGACTTCAGTCCTTCTTTGGACTTCAGCATCAGGTAAACCAAAAATGTGGAAAGAAAGGTGCCTTTGGGAATTTTCTTTTCAATGCGGGAAACTTTGCCGTTGCTCTTTACAACGGCACTCAGATTGCCGTTTTTGAATTTTGCATCGATCAGTTTGGAATCTTTGCCTGCCAGGGACGTGTATTCGTAAGAAATCGGAGTCAGTTCGGCATCGGCATAGGCTTTGAGGCTTTCTGTGGTTTCGCTGGGACCCTTGCCGGTTTTTAAAAGATAAGTGGAAATGAACTGTTTTTTCTTCTGGTCAAATTCGTAGCGGCTGATGACGTAACCAATGTGTTCTTCGCCGGAAAGGACCTTGGCGTATCCTTCAAAAAGAACATCCCCGCGGGCCGTTCCCGCGTAGACCATGGCAAACAGAAGTGTAAGGCATATTCTTAGGACCATTGTCGAGTTTCCTTCTTAGAACTATGGATAAAAGTCTGTCATCTCACTATAGAACAAGTCAAAGTTTTCGAGGTCGAGTTATTGCCACAACCGGCAACCTACGCGACAATGTTGAGACACAGATGTTTAATGCACGAAGTACTTTTATTCAGAATCTTAACAACAGGCGCGGTCAGATCGCCCTGTTCGTTGCATTGATCTTCCAGATTCTTTTCCTGTTTTTTGCAATGGTGATCAATGTCGGACTTCTTGTGCATCACAAAGTCAACTTGCAGAACTCTGTCGATCTTGCGGCCTACTATGGAGCCATGAGACAGGCAGAGAATATGAACGCGATTGCGCACATAAACTATCAAATTCGGCAAAGCTGGAAATTGTTGGCGTGGCGCTATCGCATGCTCGGAAGTGCGGGGGAGTGGGAGCGGCATCCTTTCAAAAAGCCCCTGAAAGCAATTCAAGGCCCGACTGATGATATTGTCAGTACCTCGGATTCTGTTTCGCGCAATCTTCAGGAAGCTCCAGCTTTTTGTATTACCTATATTCCCTTTAAGCCGATGCCTCCTGGAGAGAACACCTGTCGTTACATGGCTTCGTACACAAAGGTCATGCTGTGGCAGGATGTCCCGGTGATTGCATTCCACCAGGCGTTTTCCAAAAGTATCAGCAATGCCAGTGACGTGATGAGAAGCAGCGCCACAGAACGTTGTCGGGTGTTTGGTTCTTATAACTACTTCATGCTGGGAAAATTCATAGTCAGCTTCAATCTGGATCAGCGCGATCGTATGAATATGATTGCCAGCTTGTCCCGCGCTTCAAGTATGGCCAAGGATGACTTTTATGATCTGGACGGGCAGAAAGCCAGCGTCGGTATTGAGAATACGTTCCTTAATAATCTGACCCCACCGAACAAGGCCGGGAATCCGAAAATGCAGGTCTTCAACTCTTTGGGAACGGATGCTTGCAATGCCTCGGGTCAGGCGCCAGATCAGCCGGCGAAATGGCTCAGTGCTGTTCGCATCTATCCGGGATTCAGATACACCGATACCCAGTGCGATGGTTACAATATCAAGACCGATCCTAAAGAGCTGACCGGCCATGCTTCCAGCTTTCCTTACCATCTTGACAGTGTGAATGCTCTTAAGGGTCCTATTACAGAGCTTGCGAATTTTATCGGCTATCGTAGCAATTTAAATGACAACTACAATTTCTCTATTGGAGTTGAGAAGAATCCGTGGTGCATGGCCTATGTGGGCGTGTCCGCCACAACTTCCCCGAAAATTCCTTTCTCTCCGTTTGGCACGATCACTTTGAAAGCCAGAGCTTTCTATAAACCCTTCGGTGGCAGAATCGGTCCTTGGTACAATCAAAACTGGAACCGCGGCTCTGGCTTCTCTGAAGGTGGTCCAAAAACAGACCCTCTTCTTCCACCGCGTGTTACGGACACATCTTTGCTTTCCTCTATCAGCACCGATACGGCGAACAATGCCATCCGGGCGGCAAACTTCAGTCGCTTCCCGGGCGATAAGTATGGTTTAAAGACTTTCAGAATGCTGGCTTACTATGGCGAGGCCATTTACAAGCTGGATCCGAAGTGGTCCTCGGATCCAAATCCATACGGTGGTAACAGCATCTATGAAGGCGACAGCGCTCCGAACTTTGCCCATTGGGATCATATTCCCAACAGAATTAATGAAATCGGTGATCTGCTGTCCTGGGATTCCGTGCGTGATGTTCCGTCCGCAATGAGAAATCTTGAAACTGCCGCGATTCTGCCGGACCTGTTTGATATGACTTACTATTCGATCGAGCCGGATTTCTATAATAACTATTATAAGAAAATCAAAAATGGTTATTTGAAGGGACCAGGGTCCACTTTTACTGGAAGCTTCCGTCCGGATCTTGGTTATCACAAGGACTACAAAAGAGGCACTTACAACTTCGAGGAATACAACATTATAAGTCAGTTCAACGTGCTGAAGGAACCAGGCTTTATTGTTCCCGTGAAGGATAAGTTTACCTTTATGTCCATGGATTGGATGAATGTCCTGACGGGCTGGGCTCCGAAGGGATTGTTGGACTATTCTTTGGATACGTCCAAGTTTGGCAAATGCGCGGCACCTGTTGCGGCGGATAGTTCTGGTGGCGTGGTCCCAACAACGGGAAATTGCGTCGTGGGTGGCAGTACGGGTTACGCGGTTAAAATGGTTTCTTCCAACTACTTGCGATCACAGGATCTGAAGCTTGGGGGAGAAAACACCGGCGGTGGTCCGTTGTTAAATCCTCCACCTGATGACAGCGAGTTCTAAGTTAAAGGCATCTGATTGTCTCAGTCTGAGACGTTCGCCAAAAACTTAAGATTCTACGACCTTTGTCCGAAAAGAATACGACAGGGGAATTTATGAGAAATTTGATCTTTGCTTTTGGAGCATCCTCATTTCTATTACTAGGGTTGTTTGGTGGCGGCACCTATGCTCAGGCCTCTGATAAAGATCTTACCAAGTCTGCAGAACTGAAGAAATCTGACAAAACCTCTAAGTCAGATATTCAAGATGCACGGAATGGCGCCGAAGATGATGGATATACTGCACAGGCCGATACATTAAAAGGGCATGTGGACCAACTTGCGACCGCGGCGAAAGAAGCCCTTAGCTTGAATGCAAATCTTATCAATACCGCTGCTTTGGAAAATCTTACCGGAGCTACCAACTTCTACCAGAGACTCCATGGCACCTGTGTTAAGACTCAATCCACGGCGTCTTGGATGTGCCGGGAGAAAACGAGTCCTCAACTGCAGGAGGGTTTAAATCAAATCAATACTGTCGTTGGTATGATTTCCGGCGCAGCTATCCAGGATGCGTGTAGTAACTTTGCTAAGATAGCTAAACTTGGCCAGATGGCTTTAACCGCTTATACGGCGGCCTGTTCCAGCGCGAGGGCGGCCTGCGAGGCCTCTTGTGCGACAGTTTATAATAATCTAAAACGCCTATCTAAATTTGAGTTTGGATCACTGCACTGTCATTCCGAAAGTTTGATGGCTGCGAAGGCCACGCTGCCAACGGACCCTAACTATCCAACGGCACAAAAAATCATAGTCGCTTGTGGTAAATTGGACGCTTCAATTAGCACTACCCAGGGGTACTTAGATGGCACTGTGTTGCCGCACGACTTTCAGGAAACAGATAAGAAGTCTGTTGCTCTAAAGAACAAAGCCTGCACTTACGAATATGCCAGCATGATCCTTTCAGCGGGTACTGGTATTGCCTCTATGATCAATGGACTTAAGCAAGGTCAGAAGTGTGATGAAGACACAAACGGGACCGGCGGGACTGTGGCTGCTGCAGCCAAAGACAAGTGCGAAGACCCAGCCAATGCTCAGCTTCCAGAGTGTATCTGTAAAGCGAATCCAAGAACTCCAGGTTGTGCGAACTCCTATCAGAAAGCCAACGAAAGTGGTGATTCCCGTCTGACGGCTTCGGGTGCGGATGTCAATCCTGCGGCTCTTGGTGGAAAAGACGGCCTTGGTGGACTGGGGCTTGGTGGTGACGGCAGTACTTTGGGTGAAAACGGTGCCGGCGGTGGTTCTGACTCTGGCGGAATTGGGGCACCCATGGGTGGTGGCGGCGGCTTGAGCGGCTTCGGTGGCTCGGGTGGCGGCGGAGGCGGCGGCAAAGAAGAGGCCGCCAAAAAAGGTCTGAACACAGACATTCTTTCTGGCTCCGGCGGTGGTGGCGGAGGCGGTGGCTTTGGTGGCTACCGAGGTGCTGCTTCTGATTCTAAATACCGTGCGTATCTGCCCGGTGGCGCCAAAGACCCAGCACAGGGCTTGGCGGGTCAGCAGGCTTGGACAAAAGAAGTCACCGGTCAAGGTGGCAAGTCCAACTGGGAAAAAGTCAGAGAACGCTATCGTGATAACAAGAACACACTCTTGAATAACTAAAGGAGACTGCTGTGAAAAAGGACTGCATTAAATATATTTGCGCAGCATCTTTGGTTTTTGCCCCTGTGGTTGGATATTCGGCTGAGGCCACAACAACCACGAAAAAAGAATCCGGGGATAAAGGTGTGGAGTCCGGCGCCAGCAAGAGCCCCTCGGGGCCATCGGTGAATGATTCCGCGGATAAGACGTCTGATTCCAACTCGATGGGACAGGCGATGTCGTATCTGACGGGCGGGATGTTCTTGACGATGGGCTACACTGACATCAAGACCGGGATGGCTCCTTGTCCGACGCCAGCGGGATGTAATTACCCCACAATTGCCAAAGGTGTTTTTGAGGTGATGTTAGGGATGTTGTCCATGGCGCAAGGTGGTGCTCACGGTAAAGCTGCCGGACAGGCCAGCGGTACTGGATTTAATACCGATGGTTTTGGGAACTTGCCTGGAAATTCCAGCAATGAGCCCTATGGCTTGGATGATCCAAACAATCCCTTGAATAAAGACCCTCAGTTTGCAGCGATCAAAGGAAATATCTCAAAGCTTGAACAAATGGGTGTTTTGGATTCCAAGACAGGGACCGCAAAGGTGGGTGACAAAACCTACAAGATGTCTGACTTCGCTTCCAAAGAGGCCATGGCTGCAGCAGGAATTCCCCCAGGTGCGATTGCGGGCTTGATGGAGCTTTCAAGTCAGGTGGAAAAAAAGGCCAAAGAAAAATATGACAAACTCAAGCTTGGCGCCATGACTGCTGCTAACGGCTACGATGAAGGTGGCGGCGGGGGCGGTGGCGGATTCAGCGCAGGCCTGGGCTCTTCTGATGACATGGGATCATCTTCCGGCTCGGGCGGCAGTGGATTAGGGGGCTCTGGTGCCTTCAATCGCGATCCAGCCAACCTGGCGGGTATGCAAAAAAATTATAACGGCGAACCCATCGGAGTTGCTGCCGACAGTATCTTCCTGATGATGACTCGAAGATACAAAGTCAAAGAAAGCCAGGAATCCTTCTTTACGGATGCAGAATTAGCCCTGCAGAAGTAGAAACAAAAAAGCCGAGTTAAGGAACTCGGCTTTTTCTTTTCTAATATAAAAGATATTTCTTTCTTTCCTTAACCCAAGACTTTTCATCTTTAGCCAGGGCCAAATCAAGATCCTTTGGAGTCGCCTTGGGATTTTCGATCCAGTCTTTCAAAGCGGGGCCACCGTTGATCACATCAAAGGCCAGACGGTCCTTGACATATTCATACGCGAAATCGCGATAGATCGGATATTTCGGATGCATTTCGCGGATCACTTTCAACATCAAGGCGGTCAGGCGGAAGGGCTTGAACTGATCATGCTTGTAGCTGATGCCATCGGTATGGAACTGGAAACCGTGACAAAGCTTGCCGACATGTTTGTGGAAGGTCGGTTCAAAGAAACATTCACGCAATGTCACACCTTTCATCCACTGCGGGGCCTTCTTTTTCATCCGTACCAGCACTTCGTGGAAGTCGATATCTGAGGCTCCGATAATTTCCAACGCACGGGTGGTGCCGCGAGCTTCGGACAAAGTGGTGCCTTCGATCAGCACAGTCCCCGAGTAGGCGCGAGCCATGTTGAGGGAAGCCGCATTTGGGGATGGATTCACCCATGGACGCTTTAGATCCCAGCCAAAGCCAGGGCCCTTGTCCGGAGAGTAGCCTTTCATTTTTACGATCTGCAGATCCAGATCCAGTTGATAGAAGTCAGCAAAGTACAACGCCAGCTCACCAACGGTCAGACCGTGGCGCATCGGAATCGGAGCGGCCCCGACAAAAGATTCCCAGCCAGGCAGCATCCGGAAGCCTTCCACAGGACGGCCTGCAGGATTGGGGCGATCCAGAACAATCACGGTTTTGCCAAGCTTTGCACATTCTTCCATCATATAAAGCAAAGTCGTGATGAAAGTGTAAATACGACAACCCAGATCCTGAAGATCAAACAAAACAACATCGAAGTGGGACATCATTTCGGCTGTGGGTCTGCGCACTTCACCATATAAACTGAAAACAGGAATCTTATGGACGGGATCAATAAAGTCCGGGCTTTCAATCATATTGTCCTGTTTGTCGCCACGAACACCGTGCTGAGGCCCGAAGGCACAGGAAAGTTTGATCTTTTTTGAAAGCAAATCCAGACTGTGCTGCAAACTTTCATCCACACTGGCAGGGTGACAAACCAAGCCGACGCGTTTTCCCTTCAGACTTTTAAGCATTTTTGCATTGCTAAGAAGAACTTCAAGACCAAGTTTCATTTGATATCCTTGTTAAAGAAAAATTGTATTAGAGGCTTTGGTCCCCGCAGGAACACGAACATATTTGCCAACCACAACGTTGGTCAGCTCGCAACCCTCTTCGACAATGGCGCCGGGGCCTGCACAGAAAACGCCTTGAATAGAGGAAATTTTCACCTGAGCAGTGCTGGCAACTAGAGTCAAAGATGAAACGGTCCGGGTCGCTGTGGTTCTTTCCGTGGAATATCTTTTCAGCGCCAGCTGAAGAGCTTTCTTCTGATAAGACTCTTCACCCGTGAGAAACTCCAGACACGCCTTGGTGGCCTCCATAAAGTCCTGGGGATTGCCGGTTTCAAACCAGGTCCCTTCAAAAGGCACAGCTTCAACCGAGTGACCTTGGGAAATTGCAACAGTCACCGCATCATAGAGAATGTTGGATTCAACATTTGCGGGGATATATTCCAGAATTTTTTCATCCAGAATCTGGACGCCAACAAAATGCCAGGCGCGCACGGATCCTGTAATAGGGGTTTTGCCAAATCCCAGAACCTTATTGTTCGCATCCACCCAAACGCCACCAAACTTGGTGCCGACACCGGGATGATCTTTGACGATCAAGGTCGCGATATTTTTTTGGGAGTTGTGACGAGCCAAGGCCCTCTGTAGTACATCTTCTTCTTTTGGAAGGATGACTTCGTCAGCATTCATTAACAGAAAGGCCCCGCCGCCTCTGAAATGGGAAGCCGCCTTGCCCAGTCCCCCGCCATTGCCCAGAATAAACCCTTCTTCGTCAGAAAAGATTACAGATTGCGCTTTGATCGGCAGAGTGTGGAAAAGATCGTGGATTCCCTGTGGCAGGTGGAATGTGTTTACCACCAGTTTGTTGATCTCTAAATCCCCCAGAAAATTCAAAACATGAGCGGCCAGGGGAATGGTCAGAAATGGAATGGCGGGTTTAGGCAGAATGGAAGTGTAGGGGCGAAGTCTTGTGCCTTCGCCCGCCGCCAGTAACATGACGTTCATAGTGTTTCGTACTTTCTTTCCAAGGCGCCGGAATCAATCAGCACATCGGCAAAGACTTTGTATTCCGGGAACTCGTTGATAGCCTTAAGAACACGTCGAAGGGTTCCGGAAAGATACTTCAGGTAGCGGCGATCCTGTCTGAGGTGATAGAAGCTTGCAAAACTTCCGCAGGCTTTGAAGCAGCGCTGAATGGATTGCAGTTCATAGATATGATCAAACTGGTCGCGTGAGAAATCTTTCGGAAGATATTCTTTGGAACGATCCAGATAGTAGTTGATCAGAGTCTTTGCCATCGAATCATTCATATCGACATACGAGTCGCGCATCAGACTGACCAGATCATACTGAATCGGTCCCAGACGGGCATCCTGGAAGTCGATAACACTCATTTGATCCAGTTTAATCATCAAATTGCGGGAGTGATAATCGCGGTGAGCGATGCGTTTGGGTTCTTTATCCAGGCGGCTGGAAATATCCACAAAGATATCGGTGATTTCTTTGTTCAGAGATTCACCAAATGGAAACTTTAAAACGCCGGAAAGCAGATTGTCTTTGCCGTAGTTCATCTCCCAAAGGAACTTTTCAGTGTTGAACTCTATTTTGAAGGCCGTGCATTCTGATTTGTCCAATGTGGCCGGATGATGGATCTTTACGATTTCATCAATGGCCATCTGATAAAACTCCAAAGAAGCTTCCTGACTTTGACTTTCCCAGAACTTTCTTTCCAGGGTCAGGTCCCCTAGATCTTCCAGAAGAACCAGGCCTTCTTGTGGGGACATGGCAACAACCGTGGGCACATGCACGCCATTCTTTGCAAAATGATTTAGGACGCTCAGGAAGGGATAGTTATTGGGATCAAACGGTTCCCAGCGCATCAGAACCCAGGATTGATGATCCTGAACGACGCGATAGTAGCGACGATTGGAGGCATCACCGGCAAGGGAAAACACCTTGTAGTTATCGGATTTCAGGGCTTGCGTCAGAAAAGGAACTAAAAATTCATCATGAGTGACCATGAGAAAAATTCTCACAGACACTCACGGTATTTTCAAGGAATAAACTCCGTCGCAATTAAGCGTTCGTAGGAGAGTCTTTCAGGAAGAAAAGCTCCAGCACCTCTTTCAGGCCTTGAGCGGTCAAGGGTGCGCGATCCACTTCGAAGCAGTTGACAGAAAGTTCGTCCACAAGCTTTGGTTCCAGAGTCGAAACAGAGCCAAGTTCGTCCAGATTCTTCAGAGAACTGGTCACAATCAAAGGTTCATCGGCCAGGTGCTCTTCGCTGATGTATTCCATCAGCAGCTCTTGTTCGGAAGGGTTCAGATTTTCAACATTTTCCACAAAGATCGTCATGCCCCCCAGGCGGGCAATGTCCATGGAAGAATGCAGCTGACCTTTGATGTCGTTAAAAGGGACGAAAGCCCAACGGCCAGTCAGTTCATGCAGTTGCAACGCGACTTTCTTGTTGTTGTTTTCAGAGCGACCTTCAAAATGAATCAGGTGAGAAACCAGTTCGTTGGCTGGACTTTCGGTCAGTGCCGGAGAGTCCTCGTTAAGAATGTCATCAATAGAGGGCATTGATTCACCAAAGAGTCGGACATTTTCCAGATTCGGCTGGATCTTGTTGAGCTCTTCAAGATTGGCTTCTTTTTGATCCAGATACCATTTGTACATTGCGGGCTCCAGGACCATTCTTACCAACTGAGCCACTCCAGAGCGCTTCTCACTATTGAGATCATCTGCGGATGGCACCACAGCTGTTCCTAAGAAGTTCCCATTCACCCGAATAGGAATATGAAGGTCACGCCCCCGCGTGAATACCTCGTCAGCGTCTGAAATGTCAGACAGATCCATCAATTGACGAATCTGTAAACCCTTCCCATAGCGGTTGGCCAGAATCTGCTTTAGTCTTTCTACAAAAGAGCTATCCAATGTTGTCTGCATAAAACCACGTACCCCTTACACAGAGCCCTTTAATACAAGACCAATGCCAACAGCAGGCTGTTAGGGAAAAATCTTATAGTTTCAGCAACTTGGAGGGTGAAACAAATAAAAAGTGGGCTTTATGAATTCCTCATAAAGCCCACTAAGTTTCGATCATTTAGGTAATTTATTTAGGGTCGGTGCCCTTTTTAGCGCGCCAGTTTACGCTTATCCAGGCCGTATTTTTCGACCTTCATGATAAGACCGGCACGGCTGATACCCAGTTCTTTTGCCAGCTTGGATTTGTTCCAGCCTGTGCGGCGCAGACCCTCACGGATCATTTCGCGTTCCAGATCTTCCAACGCATCCTTCAGCTTGCCCTGCAGGCGGGAACCTTGAACTTTGTTCTTTTCCCCAGCTTCCAGAACTTTTGGAGAAAGAAGTTCCGCCATCAGTTTTGTCTCGTCACCGGAAAGAACACAGAGTCTTTCGATTTCATTCTGCAGCTCACGAACGTTACCTGGCCATGGATAATCATAAAGCTTTTCCAAAGCACGTTTTGTGATCTGACGTTTTGGTCCGCCTTGTTGGTCGTGAATTTTGTTCAGGAAGAAGTCCACAAGGAATGGAATGTCTTCTTTTCTTTCACGCAGAGGTGGAACGCGGATGTTGATAACATTCAGGCGATAGTACAAGTCTTCACGGAAGGTGCCTTGTTCAACCATCTCTTTCAGGTTTCTGTTCGTCGCCGCCACGATGCGCACGTCCACTTTTCGGGACTCTGTCGCACCCACAGGCATAAAGGTGCCCTCTTGAAGAACACGCAGAAGTTTAACCTGCATTTGTGGGGAAGTGTCCCCGATCTCATCCAGGAAGAAAGTTCCTTTGTCGGCCATTTCGAAAAGACCTTTTTTGTCTTTCAGAGCACCCGTGAACGAGCCTTTAACGTGACCGAACAATTCAGATTCCAAAAGATTGTCATTGAAAGCAGAACAGTTCTGAATAACGAATGGTTTGTCTTTGCGGTGAGAGTTGTAGTGAATTGATTTTGCGATCAATTCCTTACCGGTACCGTTTTCACCTTGAACCAAAACCGTGGAATCCGCACCTTTGATTTTATCAAGCAAAGCATAAAGGGACTGCATTGGTTTGGATTTACCGATCATGTTGTCGTACTTGAAGCGGTTGCCCAGCTCTTTGTTCAACTCTTTGATGCGGTCTTCGCGGGAAGAAATTTCCAGATGAAGAGTCACGATTTCCTGAGCCACCAGCTCACACAGTTCGTTGAAGTGCGCGCGCTCCTGGTCATCCAGGAATTTCAGTTTGCCCAGACATTTTTCGATCACTTCGCCGGACAGGCCGAAGGCTGCAAGGCGCTCGCGGATTTCTGTCAGACGGGAAGTGTAGTTGGAATCACGGAAGAAGCCCATCGCCACAACCGTACCAACGCAGTCATTGTCGATCATGATTGGGAAGACACCCACATCAAAACCAACCATATCCCACTTGCGCAGGCTGAATCTGTTCTGGGAAGTACGAAGATCATCCAGGGATTTGGTCACAAGTTCTGCAATACTTGCCTGGCCAGCTTCTTTTCTTACAAGAGCTGTGATTGCAGGATTGTTAAAGGTGACTTTATCAGAGTCATAGCCTTTCAACATTCCACGCTCATCCGTGAAAACCACGTCAATGTTCCACCACGCGCTGAGAATCTGTTTGAGCTTGTTGATGACATGTATATGTTCAAACTCATCCCAATTAATCATAAGTATCGTCCTTTCAGTGACTGTCAAAAGTATCGATACTTTTATCGTCAAGAAATTAGACGAACTTTAGGGTGACTGTCTAAAGACCGAGCAAACCTGGACCTTGGGCTGGAAGAAGTGTCTCAGGTTAAGACTTATATTCCGGTGGAATGTGCATTTCATTGCCATCGCGAAGCGAATGATAGGTCGGGGACATGATCTCGACTTTGGCTTCGTTAAAGCAGTCTTGTAAATTTTTGCGAAGATCGGAATAGATATCGTCGAACTTGTTCGCAAGGCGGGTGTAGACGTTGAGTTCGTATTCCACATAAGAATTACCCAGATCGGTCTGGAAGATAAATGGTTTGGGGTCTTTCATCACACCTTCGGTTCGGGCCGCGGCGTCCAGCATCAGCTGATGAACTTGTCGCCAGTTGACGTCATATCCAATAGTGATGCGTGGATTCAGAATAAGTCCTTGCGAGTCCGCTACGGCACTGTAGTTCATGATATGGCTGCTGAGAATGTTGGAGTTCGGAATCGTGATATCCACATTTTTGATGGTGCGAATGCGTGTGACCAGCAGGTTCTTTTCTACAACATCACCGACTGTTGCACCGACTTTCACGCGGTCCCCGATCTGAAAAGGTCGCATGTAGGTGATAACCAATCCGGCCACCATGTTAGAAATAGCAGAACTTGATCCTAGGGAAATCAACAGCCCCAGAAAGACTGAAACCCCTTGGAAGGCTGGCGAACTCGAGCCTGGCAGGTGGGGGAAGATGATGATCAAGGTGAAGGCGAAGACCAGAAGTCGGACCAGTTTGTATGTCGGTTTGGCCCATTCAGCATGGAAGCCTTCGATTTTAAGATATCCGCTTTCGATTCGCTGGAAGAACATGCGGATGACTTTCAGAATATAGCGCATCACCAGGACGATAATGACGATATAGAAAGCCTTGGGAATATAATCCAGAATGGTCTTTAAAACCTCGCGCAAAGGCGTCAGGATATAATGAAGCATATTTTCGGACAGGTAGCGGGTTTCCGGGAAGAAAGCCAAAACCAAAGAGAAATAGAAATAAAGTACCAGTAACGTCGCCACCACGCGAAGGGCTTTCAGAAGGCCACAGATGCCCGACACCATTGCCTGTGCAGTGATGATTTCAAAATTGTGAAATTTTAGAGGGCGGATGCGACCATCACGAAGAGCCATGACTTTTAGTTGCAACCAGGGGAAGAGCCATCCCATCAGGGACAGGGCCACAATCATAATAACTGTGGCAATGCCGGCATTAAGAAAAGCGGTGCTAAGTTCTGATTCAAATAAAGTAGGCATACTTTATTTAGATCATAGAATTAAGTGTGTTGTAAACTGTGGAAGCGGAAGTATTCGCCCTCTTGGTTCAGCAGGCTTTGATGATTTCCAATCTCCACGATGTTTCCGTCTTTCAGAACAACGATCTTGTCCGCCTTTTGAATGGTGGACAGTCTGTGAGCAATGACAATCGCTGTGCGACCTTCCATCAGGTGATCAATGCCCTTTTGAACCTCGATCTCGCTGGCCGTGTCCAGCGCACTGGTGGCTTCGTCCAGAATCAGAATTGGTGCGTCTTTGAACATCGCCCGTGCGATACTGATGCGCTGTTTTTCGCCACCTGAAAGAAGATTTCCGCGATCACCCACACGTGTCTGATAGCCGTTCGGAGTTTTCATGATAAATTCATGGGCATTGGCCAGTTTGGCCATTCTTGGAATATCTTCCGGGGACCGATCAAAGTTGCCAGCCTGGATATTCTTTTCGATCGTATCGCTAAACAAGAAAACATCCTGAGTAACCAGTGCAACATTACGACGTAGGTCTTTCAGGTTGATATCCAGAATATTCGTGTTGTCGATCAGAATTTCTCCGCTAGAGGCATCAAAGAATCTTTCCAGTAGATTGACGATGGTGGATTTTCCACTGCCGCTGGCTCCAACCAACGCTATGACTTCACCGCGTTTGATCTCAAGGTTGATTCCTTTTAGGATCATTTCTTTGCCGTAGCCAAACTTCACATCTTTATAAACAAGCTTTTCCCACTGAGAAGGGAAAGGTTTGTTCGCCTGACTTTCCGGAACCTCCTGATCGGATTCAATGATACTGAATACGCGCTCAGAAGCGATGACCACCTGCTGAATACGCAGATAGGATTCCTGAAACTTCTTGATAGGCTGGTTGATCATCAATAACGAGGTGATAAAGCCCACAAAGGTTCCCGGTGTCGCGCGACCTTGGGAAACTTCATATGTGGAATATAAAAGAACGGACATGAAGATCGCAGAAGCCAAAAGCTCGGTGACAGGTCCCATGGCCTCTGTGCGTGCGTGCACCAGTTTGCGTGCAGCCAGATACTCTTTGGATTCATCCGTCAGGCGGTCGGCCATGACTTTTTCAAGGTTGAAGGACTGAATGATACGAACCCCATCCAGACTTTCTTTGATCGTAGAGGTCATTTTCTCCAGCACCTGTTGCCCCATCGGGACATACTTGCGCAAGCTGCGGGAAATGTTCTTCAAGAAGGCCCCAATGACCGGAACCAAGAGCAGAATGGCCAGGGTCAGCTTCCAATCAATTCGCAGTAAGTTGTAAATAAGTGCCACAAAAAGCAGAGGATGCAGGAAGATATCTGCCACCATGCGCAGACCATCTTGAATAACATTGATGTCATTCAGGATACGGCTGATCAAACCCCCAGAGCCGGTGGTGAAGTTGTTATGGAAAGAAAGATTCAGACGCATGAACTTCTGTTGCAGTTTCTGACGAATGCCCTGGACCACGCATTCAGCCACATAGTTCATCAGATAGATATGGAAATAACGTCCCACGGCGGCCGCCAGGGAAAGACCCAGAGCATAGGGAACCAGACGCATCACCTGGTTGAACTCGGCTCCGGCCAGATTGTCAAAAAGGGGTTTGATCATGTAGGCCAGCTGGCTATAGGCCGCGGCATGAATAACTCCGGCAACTGCGACGATGAAGATAAGTCTTTTGTGAGGTTTCAGTTCGCCAAGAATTTTCTTAATTTGTGCAACTAACATCTATGTTTTTCCAGTTTTATGAGCTCTTGTGGCTTTCAACGTATCGTTTGAGGTATTGGCCCGTCAGACTCTTTTTCACCTTCATGATGTCGTCTGGAGTGCCCGTTGCCACGATGTTTCCGCCCTTTTTACCCGCTTCAGGGCCGAGGTCAATAATATAATCTGACCCGCGGATCACGTCCAAATTATGCTCTACGACCACGACGCTGCCGCCGGTTTCAATCAGTTTGCTCAAAACCTTCATAAGCAGCTCGACTTCGCGGAAGTGTAGACCCGTAGTCGGTTCATCCAGAATGTACAAAGTGGACTTCTGTTGGACTTGAGACAGCTCTTTAGCGATCTTAAGACGCTGAGATTCCCCACCACTCAAAGAGCTGGCCGGTTGCCCCAGTTGCAGATAATCCAACCCGACCTCTTTTAGAACGCTTAACGGTTTGCGAATGTTCGGATGCGCCACAAAGAAATTCATGGCTTCGTTCACGGTCATGGAAAGAATTTCGTGGATATTCTTGTTTTTGTACTGAATTTCCAGAATCTCCGGACGGTACTTTTTACCATCACAGACGTCGCAGGGGATAACCACGTTATCCATGAACATCATGTCGATTTCTTCATAGCCAGTACCCTTACATGCCGGGCAACGACCGCCGTCCACGTTCAAACTGAATGTGCCTGCGGTATAACCACGACTTTGAGCCTCTTGCGTTGTTGCCATGATGGAACGGATGGCATCAAAGGCTTTCAGATATGTGATCGGTGAACTGCGTGCCGACTTACCAATCGGCGACTGGTCAATCAACAAAACATTTTTGATGTTCTCCACACCATCCAGTCCGGAATACTCCTGTGACGGCAGGTACTCAATGTCCAAAGCCCGCGCCAAGGCGGGATACAGAGTTTTAGAGATCAAAGTGGATTTACCAGAGCCGCTGACACCAGTGACCGTGACCAGTCGATTCAAGGGAATCACCACATCCAGATTTTTCAGGTTGTGACCCTTGGCGCCTTTCAGTTCGATCTTCACTTTGTAGTTATCGACATCCACGGGACGAACCGCCCTCAGTGGTTGAGCGCCTTTGGAGGGCTTCAAATAAGGAACCGTGTTGGATTTTGCAAAATTATAGAACTTCTCTGTCGGTCCGGAATAAACAACCTCACCACCCAGATAACCTGATCCCGGGCCCATTTCGATGATGTTTTCGCTGGCTTTGATAACGTCGTGATCATGTTCGACGATCACAAGTGTATTTCCCAGGTCTTTGAGGTCTTTTAAAATGGAAATCAGGCGATCGTTGTCACGCGGATGCAGGCCTACTGTGGGCTCGTCCAGCACATACAAGGCTTGTGACAGCCCCATGCCCAGCTGATTCGCCAAAATGAGGCGCTGATATTCCCCGCCGGAAAGTGTGCGGGTTTCACGTCCCAAGGAAAGATAGTGAACCCCTACGCGCATCAGGAACTCCAGGCGCGAGCGAATTTGTTTCAGAATTTCCCCAGCAACCTCCTGCTGATAAGCAGTCACCTCCAGTTTCTGGAAGAAGGCATTGAGGTCCTCGATGGTCATGTTGGAAAGTTCATTGATGTTCGCATTGGAAATCAAAACGTGATTGGCTTCCGGACGCAGTCTGGCACCTTTGCAGGTGGGGCATTGAAACGGACTGCGGAAGCGGGAAATAAAGACGCGAACGTGCATCTTGTATTTGATTTGATCCAGATATTCGAACAAGCCTCGAACACCGAAGAAATCCTTGTTTCCATTCCAGATCACATCGCGGTGATCTTTAGGAAGATCCTTCCACGGCGTGTGAGGATCAATCTTGGCCTTCTTGCAATATGCCAGAAGTTGTTTCTTCTCATGTGCTGCACTGGGCATCCAGAAGGGGCTCAGGGCCCCTTGCGCCAAGCTTAAGGAAGGATTCGGGACCACTTTTTCTTCGTCAATATCCAGAATGTTCCCGAAGCCCTTACAGGTTTGGCAGGCTCCGATTGGAGAATTAAAGCTAAAAAGTTTGGAGCTGAGTGGTGGCGGAGTATAACCACACACCGGGCAGGAAGCCTCTTCACTGACCTGCAGACGTTGCCCATCCGTGGCCAGGATTGTGGCTCTGCGGGTAATCAGATTCGTATTGTATTTGATACTGGCATCATAGGCTTGAGTCAAAGAATCGGCGATTCGACCTCGTTCGTCTTCATTGAAGCTCATACGGTCGATCACCAGATAGAATGTTTCCTTTGGCAGGCCTTTTTTGATGGCAGCGGCATCGCCGATTTCCACGACGGTACCCATTTCTTCAGTCGTTGTCCCGCTGGGTGAGCTTGGGACTGGAGCATCTTCAGCTTCAATCTTTTTAGATGCCTTCTTGGCAACTTTCTTTTTTCCGGCCGCTTTGGTCGTTGAGGCTTTCTTAGGCGACTCTGTGACCTTGGGAATATAAATACGGAGATAACCGTCCTGCAGAAGCAGCGAATGAAGTTTTTTGCCTTCTGCCACACGCCCTTCCGCATTAATCTCGACCATCAGATAACCGCGCTTTCCGGCAAATGTTTTCAAAACTTTGTCGGTAGCTTCAGTGACACTTTCTTTTTCAGTCGGGCAGTGGTGAGTGGGGCAATAGGACTTGCCGATCTTTTCGTACAGCAGACGAAGGTAATCAATGATCTCTGTCGTTGTGCCCACGGTGGAGCGGGAGCTTTTCACCGTGTTCTTCTGCTCGATGGAAATGGCCGGGGGGATGTTGTTGATCCCCTCGATATCCGGCTTGGGGGCTTTGTTCAAAAACTGTCGGGCATAGTTCGACATGCTTTCGATAAAGCGACGCTGTCCTTCGGCGAAAAGTGTTTCGAAGGCCAGGGAAGACTTCCCGGAACCACTGGGGCCACAGATGACTGTCATTGAACCGACAGGAATCTTGACCTCAATGTTCTTAAGATTGTTTTGTTTCACCCCCCAGAGGTGAATATCCTTCATTCAGAGAAATCCTGTTTGTAAAAGTCAGTGGCTTCTTCAGCCTTGTTGGAGGCAGCTGTTGGCTCAGTGCCCTCGACGAATGCCTGACGAATAATTTTTTTAGTAGCGGCCGAAGCCAACTTGCCAGTTTCGCTATCGATATTAGCAAACACAATACCGTCGGGCACGGGGAAAGTCATCTGAGGAAGTCCTTCGTGAGCCGCTTTCATGTAGTCAACCCAGATCGGTAAAGCAGAGCGTCCGCCAACCTCGCCCTTGCCAAGACTCTTTTCTTTGTCAAAGCCCACCCAGACACCTGTTGAAATCTGAGGACTGTATCCGATAAACCACGCGTCAAAGTAGTTGTTGGTGGAACCGGTTTTACCAGCGACCTCGCGACCGACAGCGCGAGCCCGACCGCCTGTACCGCCGGAATCTTCAACAACGCCTTTTAACAGAGTCGTCATCACATAAGCTGTGGAAGGTCGAATCAGTTGATCCGGGTCCTGGAAGAAAATGCTGTCATCCAACTTGGCTTTCTTTGGATCTTTTTGCGCGTCCTCTTCTTTGTTCCCGGCGTTCAGTGACTCGAGGTAGTTTTTGCGGCGCTCTTCGAAAGCGTCATCGATGGATTTGATTTCCTTTTCAAATCGGGCATCCAGCGAAACTGTTTTTAGCAAAGTTTTTCCGTTGGCATCATCCACTCTGTGAATCAGCATCGGAGACAGTCTTTTCCCCAAGCGACCAAATTCAGAAAACACCTTCGTCATCTCATACAAGGTCACGCTGCTGGAGCCCAAAGCCAACGTAAAGTCCGGATTCAGCGGGCTGTAGATGCCCAGTCTTCTTGCGTACTCCGTCGCCCAAGGAACTCCAACATCCTCGATGATCTTAACAGTCGGGATATTGAGGGACTTAACCAGCGCATTGCGGAACAAAATGTCGCCACCGAAGCTCTTGGAGTGATTGGATGGCTTCCAAACTTTCAAGTCGCCCTGACCTTCGGCATCGTCGGTTGCTGAACCACCTTCTTCATAGACAATGGGTGCATCCATAACCGGAGTCGCCGGATTGTAGCCTTTTTCCAAAGCCGCAGCATAGACGATGGCTTTAAACGCAGAGCCTGTTTGACGAGGGGCCTGGATGGCACGATTGAATTCACTTTTGGCAAAGTTAGAACCGCCAACCATCGCCAGGACATCCTGGCTTTGTTGGTCAAAGGAAATCAAAGCGCCCTCCACCAAGGGTTCCTGATCCAGCTCAAGTCCAACGAACTTGCTAAGATCCGGTGTGCCTGTGGTGACACCTTTCTTTTTGGAGTTCCCCTGCAAACGGGATGAAGAGAACTGATCGGCAACCACTTTTACAAGAATCACGTCCCCTTTTTTCAAGGCTTCGGACGGCTTTTTGATAGAGGCTAAATCCCAGCGCTGGTCTGAATCCGGCCTGCGCGCCCAGGTCATCGTGTCGATATCAATCAGACCCATGGTTTCAGGCAGACGAACATAGACCAAGCCTTGCGCATCGTCGATCTTCTCCACAACACCACTGACGGAGTCTTTCAGCTTGATGTACGGGGGCAGAAGAGGATGCTCTTTCATGTCCTGAGCCGTTTTCACTGGGACAATGTCAGCAAACTTTCCATCGGGCATGATAATGCGCTCGGGAGTGAAATCGGAGATCAGCTTTTTTTGGGTCTCTTTCAGGAACTCTTCGATGTCGCTGTTGTCAGAGATGTTTTTCACAGGACCACGATAGCCCTGACGCTTGTCCAATGATTTCAGACCTTCTTTAACAGCCTCTTGAGCCGCCTTTTGTTTGGTCAGATCAAGGCTTGTGTAGATGCGAAGGCCTTTATCCAGAACAAGGTCTTCCCCCAGTTGAGCCACAAGCAGCTGGCGCACAGTCTCTAGATAGAACGGAGCGAACTCTTCGTAATTTTCCCGCACATAAACTTTGACGGGTTCTTGGATGGCAGCTTCAGCTTCGTCTTTGCTGACAAATCCCACATCCGCCATACGACGCAAAACGTAGATCTGTCGTTCTTTGGCGCGAAGGGGATTGCTGACCGGACTGTAGCGCGAAGGCGCCTGGGGAAGTCCCGCCAAGATTGCCATTTCTGAAAGGGTCAGTTTGGAAACGGGCTTGCGATAGTATGTCTGGGCAGCTTGTTCGACACCGTAGGCCCCTTGACCGAAGTAGATCTGATTCAGGTACAGGAATAGAATGTCTTCCTTGCTCAGGTTGCGTTCCATCTCCATGGCAAGCAGGATATCGCGCAACTTACGAGTCAGAGTTTTTTCTGAGGATAACAGCAGTGTTTTTGCCACCTGTTGAGTGATCGTGGATCCACCCTGCACCGATCGGCCGGCGCGAAGATTGGCCAAAGCCGCACGGAAGATGGCTTGAGGGTTGATTCCTTTATGCGAGAAGAACTGATCATCTTCGGCTGCGAGGAAGGCATTGATTAGATTCTTGGGAATCTTGTCATAAGGGACGAGAGTTCTTCTTTCACGGAAGAACTCGCCGATTTTTTTATTATTGCGATCATAGACCTGACTGACCAGCAAGGGCTGATAGTCTTTGACTGTGATCAGTTGAGGCAGGCCGGACTTTACTGATTGGATAATAAGATACGCACTGAGGATGCCAATAAGACCGAGGGCGACGAAGAATAGCAGGATCTTTTTTAACACTGTGGGGGGCTCCTTTAATAAGCCCCCATTCTAACAGTGTGAAAGGGTAGGGTCTAGGGACACTGGCCCGAAGGCTAGTTGCGCGTCCCTCGGGTTTTTTTGCTCTCGCGTGCGGATCTTTTTGTTTTTGCCGAGGCTAAAGAGCTTTCCAGGTTGCAGTCGGGGTCCGCGCTGGCGATGACGCCATTGATTTTGGCTATTTCGCCAGAAATCTCAGCCGAAGCTTCATCGGCAGTGTATTCAGCACTTTTCTTTGGCGCTGGCGAACTTTTCAGAGTCATCAGCTCGTTGGAGGCAGTTGTGAGGGCTTTTTGCAAACTGGCCTGGCGAGTTGCCAAAGCCTGAAGTCGAGTTTGAAGCTCCTGTTGTGCTGCCGTCATTTTTTGCTGGGTCAATGTCATCAGGTCTGTAACCTTCTTTTCAGCAGCCGTTTTCTTCTTAGAGGTGGAATCCTTCATCTGTTGAAGCTGAGTGGCCGCCAGATTTAATGTGTCATTGAGTTCATCCATGCTGGATTCTGCAGAGCGGATTTTGTCGTCCAGAGCCTCAACTTCTGCCTGTGTGTCCTCGCTGACCTTGATTCGCGCCTGTTGGAAGCGGTTCATACATTTTTGGAAAGCATCAAGAGCGGCCGCCTTTTGAGCCTTGGCTTTGCTGATATGGTTTTTGCTGGAATTGCCACTCACATTGCCGTACTCTTTTGCGGCTTTCAGATACTCTCCATTGCAAGTGTATTTGCTGGTCTCAGCCGTCAGCTCCAGCATCTTTGTCGCTTTATTGCGCAAAGCTGCCGTGCGAGCACTTCGCAGTGAAATCAGTTCACTGCCTTTGGCGCGCAACTGTTCTTTGTTGGAAACTTGAGCTTGCTGGAAGCTTGCCAGTTGCTCACGCTCTTCGGCGTCCAGGTCTTCTTTGGTTTTTTCAAGCTCCTGTTGGGCGTCGGTCAGAGCCTGCTGAAGTTCCGCGATCTTTTCGTTGAACTCTTTCTCAATATCCGCCTTTTCCTGACCCAGATCCGCAATATCTTTTTCTGTATCTTTAACTTCCTGGTTCAGACGTTTGACTTCATCAAAGTAATCGCGACCATTCATCTGAGGGCAGGAGGAGCCCAAACTGGAATTTACCGGAAGCCCCAGAACTGTGCCGATGGCGTCGGTGGTGCTGAACTCTTCATTCCCAATGGTTTCAGCACAGGATTCTGCCTTGGCCACACAGTTTGATCCGCTACCCAATCCGGCTTTACGGCAGGCGGTACCGATAGCTCTTTCCGCTTCAGCAATTTTATCCCGAGCGTTGTTGCACTCCTGCTTCTTCATTGTGTTTTCGTAGGCTTCAGGCGAAATTTGAACAGAAACCCCTGGAGCCGTCGGTTGAGCGTAAGACACAACAGGAGTCACAAGGGAAGACATGCTCAGAAGATTGATAACTAATTTGACAGTTGATCTTTTTTTAGAGTTTGAAATCGTACTCATTTGATTTCCTCCCCGATGATGGTTACTGATGCAAGTGCAGTACCAATTATCGGCAGGGGCGATCAAAAGGTTTACGTCTCAAAATGAGAAAAGCCCGGTGGGAACCGGGCTTTGGTAAGTCTTAAGCAACAGCGCTTGTGCAGTTCGGGCACTTGCGGGCTTTGACAGGAATCTGAGAGCAGCATTCCGGGCATTCTTTGGTTGTTGCTGGGGCCGCCTCAGGAGCCTTTTGCATCTTATTGGCCGCTTTAACGATCAGGAAGATGGCAAAAGCCACGATCAAGAAGTCCAAAACGATATTTAAGAACAGTCCATAATTGATGGTCGCGACCCCTGCTTGCTTGGCGGCTTCAAGAGTTGCGTAGGTTTCGCCATTCAAAGCAACAAACAAGTTTGAAAAATCAACTTTTCCCAGTCCCAAACTCAAGACCGGAGTTAGGATGTCAGCAACGAAAGAAGACACGATCTTGCCGAAGGCGGCACCAATGATGATACCCACGGCCATGTCCAGGACATTGCCGCGCATGATAAACGTTTTGAACTCTTTAAACATGGTGGTTCCTTTCTTAGAACTTCGCAACAAGGTTCATTGTAGTCGTAGTTGTCGTGTACTTGCCACTTGCTGGCAATTCATTCTGATATTGTAATAGGTAAGCCAATTTCAGAGAGAAGACGGAGTTTAACATAATGTTCAAAGAAGCCTCTGTGTTGAACAAATATGCTTCAGGTTCAGTGAAGTTAGGCAGATATTCCGCCCAGTATTTGAAGGACAAAGTCTTATCCAGTGCTTTGTTGAACTCAGAGTACAAACGACCCATGTTGTCGTTAGCAACTGTTCCGGCTGTGGACAAGGTCTTTTGGTAACGATAACCGACCTCGAAGAACCAGTTCATGGCATCGCTCTTGATCAGGGAATACTTCAAACCAAGATCCGTCGAATCCCTTTGTACGTATCCGTTGAATACATCACTTTCAGCTTTTTGCCCCGCAAAGACTCCAAGATAATCTGTCAATTCACGTTCATAACGAGCCCCGGCTTCCCAGTTGCGCGCACTTTCAACACCATTAGAGTCCGTCTTCAAGTAACGGCCAAAAGTGGTGTACACATTTTTTTCGTGTGTATAGACAGCTTTCCCTTTGGCAGCGTAGCTCTGGGAGTCACTGTTGCCACTGACGACAACCGCACCTGCCTCTGCTTCACCGGTGAAAGGCTCTGCTGCCATAGCAGAGAAGGAACAAAGCAAAGCGAAAACACTTGCCGACAATGAGAACAATTTCATAGCAAAATCTCCTTTTATTTAGACAGGCTTTGACTCTAGATTTTTTTCGACCCTCATCCAAGAAAAATGTGGTGAGAAACACAGCAAAATCTGCTATTTTCTGTTCGAGGTTTGTGAAGGTGCAAAAGGGTTTTAATTCAGACATTACAGTGCGAGGGCAGAAGTACCACATTCAGACAGAGGATTGGGGAGTACAGAACCCCTATCTGGTCAGCAGAATTTTCTGCAACGGTGCGGTCCTGAAGACCATTAAGACACCTTACGACACCGTCTTGAAACTCGGGTCGACTCAGTCAGAAGAGGCCATCAAGTTGGCGTTACGACGCCAACACAGTACCGTCATCGATACATTGATGGCGGGAAGCATGCCGTAAAATCCCAAAAAACAGGATTTCTCTCTAAAACCTCGACTTGTGGCGAGTATTCATCAGCCCCCATCTTTCATAAGATGAAGGGATGATTGAATTCTCTCACGTCTATAAGACCTATCCTGGCCCTGTTCATGCCTTAAAAAATGTTGATCTGCGCATCGACAAGGGTGAGTTCGTATTTCTGACCGGGCCCAGCGGGGCGGGTAAAACCACATTGTTTAAAATGATCTCAGCTTACGATGTGGCGACCTCCGGTGACGTGAAAGTGGCCGGCCATGATCTGCTGACCATTCGGGATTCTCATATTCCGTTCTTCCGCCGAAAAATTGGTGTGATTTTCCAGGATTTCAAACTGCTGAAAGATCGTACCATCTTTGAAAATGTAGCCTTACCGCTGCAGGTTCGTGGCGACAAGGCTCCGGCGATCCAGCGTCGGGTGTATGAAGTGCTGGAACAAGTGGGTTTGGCTCACAAACACGATCAGTATCCCGATTTTGTGTCTGGTGGTGAGCAGCAGCGAACAGCCATTGCCCGCGCGATCATCCATCAACCGGGTGTTCTGATTGCCGATGAACCGACGGGAAACCTTGATCCCCGCTTAAGTGAAGAAATCATGGATCTTTTGGAGCGGGTTTGTTCGCAGGGAACGACCGTGTTTGTGGCAACCCATGACCACGAAATGGTCAAGCGCCGCAACAAGCGCACCTTGTTGCTTCAAGATGGAATGATCGTGGGGGACACCAAGTGAGACCTCCAAGAAAGAACTGGGCCTTGAAGCTTTCCACTCTGGTCGTTGTCACAGCTTGTTTTGTTGTGATGGGAGCGGCCCTGCTAATTTCACAAAATTTCCGCAGCATCCTGACTTTGTGGGGCGAAGACGTGCAGATGACTGTCTATCTGGCGCAGGATCTTTCCGATGCAGGGCGCGAGGATCTTCAGGCCCGACTGAAAGAGCATGAAGAAGTCGGGACGGTGACGTTCATTTCTCAGGAAAAAGCCCTGGGGGACTTTCGCTCTCAGATGGCCAGCTATGCTCCGGACATTTCCCAGGATGAAGAGCTGTTGCGTTTGATCCCGGCCAGTTTTCAGATTCAACTGAAGCCTTCCGTGGCCACCGCGGATCAGATGCCGGTGCTGCAAAAAATTTCCGAACAGGTCCGGGGTCTTCAGGGTGTGGAAGAAGTCAGCTATGGGCAGGACTGGGTCGAAAAGTATGCGGCTTTGGTCAGCGCTATTGAAATTACTCTGCAGGCCCTGTGTGTGGTGATCCTGCTGGCGTCGTTGTTTGTCATGTCCAACGCCATTCGAGCCTCGGTTCAGTCACGCAAGGACGAAATCGTCGTACTGGAAATGATTGGCGCAACACCTTCGATGATTCGCAAACCGTTTATGATGGAAGGCGCCTTCCTGGGAGTGTCCTCTTCCGTTATTGCGATGGGGCTGTGCTTTGTTGTCTATGTCGGCATCAAAAATTTACTGACCACCAAACTGAGCTTCCTTCAACTGGGGCAACACATCCAATTCCTGGGGCCGGTGGTTCTGGTGGCTTTTATTCTTATGGGAACCGCTTTGGGAGCTTTGGGATCCTATCTGTGCGTGCGCCGAATTAATGACGGGTTTGCCGGAAGTCAGGGGACATAGTTTGATGTGGTGGCGAGTTCTTTTGGCATTGAGTCTTATGTTGTCTGCGGGTGCGAAAGCATCGACGGACGTGGACAGTCTTGCCAAGGACTTTGAGGCCACCAAAAAAAAGCTTGAAGCCGAAGAAATCAAACAGCGTCAGGTTCTGTCGGCTTTGTATCAGTTAAATAAGAAAATCAAAAAAATCGTGACGGAAAAAGGGGAGCTTTCCCAACAGCGTGCTTTTCTGGAAGTCGGTGTGCGCAATCTGACCGCGAAGGTTGAAGAGCTGGATCAGAAATCCAAACAACAGCGCCTGTTGCTAGCCGAACGTCTGCGCGCGATGTACAAGTTAGGTGGACCTTCGATTGCGCGTTTTCTTTTCTCCTCCTCCAGCTCCGTTTCTTTGGAACGGAATTTAAAAATTCTGGGTGTGGTGGCTGCACGTGATCTGGAGCTGATTAAAAACTACACCAAAGACCTTAAGGATCTGGAATCAAAAAGGAAAAGTCTGGCGCAGAAGCTGGAAGGGTTGAAGTCGGTGGAACTGAAGATCGCCAATCAGGAAAAGGCTTTGCGCAAAGAGCAGGACCTGAAGAGCAAGCTTCTGGATGGAATTCGTAAGAATAAGATGTTTGCCATCAATAAGATCAACGGCCTTCGTGAAAAGTCCCTGCAGTTCAATATTGAGGATGCTGGACTTTTTGATCTGCTCTTCAAGCCGTCTTTTGCAGATCAAAAAGGGGCGTTGCCGGCTCCGCTTGAAGGGGTGGTAACTCACAAATTTGGACTTATGAAAGGCCAAGAACACCCCTATACTTTAACACACAAAGGTGTCTTCATCGCCGCAGCCAGGGGCAGCAATGTCAAAGCCGTGTTTGATGGAAAGATCTCATATGTGGGCGAAATTCCCGGTTTTGGAACAACGTTGATCGTGGATCATGGTGATCACTACTACAGCGTTTATTCCCATACTCAGGATGTGAAGGTGAATACCGGCGATGAAGTCACGGTTTCACAGATTCTGGCTCAGGTGGGCGAGGCTCCGATGGATGGCGCCTCTGGACTTTATTTTGAGATTAGACATTTTTCCGAACCCTACGACCCGCAACAGTGGATGAAAGGACTCTAACACTATGCAATCACTTAAACGCTACTGGAAAACCTACATACTGGGCGGCGCCCTTCTGCTGGTTTTGTTCATCATGGCAGAAACAGGTTTCCAGGTTAGAGCCTTTGCGCAGGAAAGGTATGCGGATCTTCAGAACTTCAGTAAGGTTCTGAACCTGATTCAGCAGTACTATGTGGAAGAGGTTAACACCAAGAAGCTGGTTTACGGCGCCATCAAAGGAATGTTGCGCGAGTTGGATCCCCACACCAACTTTATGCCACCAGACATGTTCAAAGACTTTGAAACTGAAACCAGCGGAGAGTTTGGTGGTCTCGGAATTGAGATCTCGATTCAAAACGGCATCTTGACGATTATTTCACCGATTGAGGACGCTCCGGCGTGGGAGGCGGGAATCAAGGCGGGGGATAAAGTTGTGGGTATCGACGGCACCAGCACCAAGGGCATGAGCCTGGTGGAGGCGTCCCAGATGATGCGTGGAAAAAAAGGCAGCAAAATCATTCTGCGCGTGGTTCGTGATGGCGAAGATAAACCACGGGATATCACGGTGGTTCGTGGCAGCGTGAAAATCAAGTCTGTGAAGTACACTGATTTGGGTGATGGGTTTGCTTATGTGAAAATCACAAGCTTCATTGAAAACACAGCCAAGGATCTGCAAAAGGTTGTTGAAAATCACATGAAGAACAATAAAAACCAAATGTCTGGTTTGCTTATTGATATGAGAAGAAACCCAGGTGGTTTGTTGGATCAGGCGATCAAAGTCAGTGACATGTTCCTGAAAGAAGGAACCATCGTTAGCACCATCGGTCGTAACAAGAATGACAAGGAAATTGCGACAGCCACTAAAAAAGGACAATTCACCAACTTCCCGATTGTGATCTTGGTCAATGAATACACGGCCAGTGCCAGCGAGATTGTGTCCGGTGCTTTGCAGGACAACAAACGTGCTTTGATTGTCGGTCAAAGAACATTCGGCAAAGGCTCTGTGCAGTCCGTGATCAAACTGGGCGATGGCAGTGGTTTGAAATTGACTGTGGCCCGCTACTACACACCAAGCGGAGTTTCGATCCAGGCGGAAGGTATTCATCCTGATATCGAAATCGAAGATGTGGATACAGAAGCGTTTTCAAAGGCGATCGTGAAATCCGTGACCACGCGTGAGGGCGACATCGCAGGACACCTGAAGGGTGATCGCGAGAAAGCCGCGGAAAAACTTGACGTAAAACAAGGCGCCGAAGAGGGTGCGTTAGCTTGGTGGAAAGACGTGGGATCAAAAAAAGAAGACAAGCTTTCGCCACGCGACAAACTGTTCAAGACAGACTATCAGGCATATCAAGCATTTAGCTATCTTAAGGCTTGGGACACGCTGAAAGCTTTGACGCGCTAGTTATTGATTAAGGAATTTAGAGGCCCTACTCTACCGCAACAAGCAAGGCAGAGGGGGCCTTTCATGTTTAAAAAGACTAAGTTTATCATAGCCTTAGGCATGTTCGTGGGCTCAGTTTCTCAGGCTCAGCATGTTGGATTTGAAAAAGGCAACTCTCTCACAGTGACTCCCATTCAAGGACAAGTTCGAGTGATGTGCGGTGGATTCAACGGCAGTGGATCTGCAGTTTACACTTGCCGAGATCTTGTGATGTCACCAAACGCTTATGACTATTTCGTGGGTCCTCGCGATGGCCGAGCCACGAAGGTTGAACTGACAGCCGTTCATCAAGATGGCTCCAGTCGCAGCAAGACCGAAAGCTATTCAGGCTCTCGCGGTCGCAGCGAAGATGCTTTTAATCTGTGGATTTCAACTTTGTTCCAAAAGCCTCTGCTTGAAAATGGAACGAACAAGATCAGCTATCGTTTATTGGGAAGCAATGCTGTATATGCTGAAGGCACCTTCACAGCGGTCGTCAATAAAAGCGTTCCCAAAGAATGTCCGGCGACGACTTATCAGTCCACGGATATCAACGACTGCAGCTCTCAGTATTCCGTCTGCCAACGCTACTTCCGCGAGTTTAACAACTGCCAATAAGGTCACTTGTCTGATTTTAAGAGGCAATGGACAGGCTGACGGCGTTTCGGCCGTTTTTCTTGACGTGATAGAGCGCCTCATCGGCCTGGTGAATCAGGCCGTCTATATTTCCGTTCCAGTCTGTTCCTGAAATGCAGGCCACTCCAGCACTGACTGTCACGCGCAAACCCGGCGCAAGATCCGACATATCACAATTTAAGATCTCCATGCGAATGCGTTCGGCAACATCCTGACCTGCGGCCGGATTGGTAAAGGGCAGAACTGCCAAAAACTCTTCGCCACCGACTCGTCCAATCATATCTCCGCGGCGCAGACTCTTGGAGCCCAGCTTCGCCACTCGTTTGATCACCTCATCACCGATGGCATGCCCATAAGTGTCGTTGATCTTCTTGAAGTGATCGATGTCGAAAATAATCACGGCCAAAGAATTCTTCTGGCGGCGGCAGTTGCTTAAAGACTGTTCTGCGAAATCCAGGATATGGCGTCGGTTGGGGATGCGAGTCAGCTCATCTGTCAAAGCCAGTTCACGCATACGACGAGCCGTGCGAATCTGACGAATCGTGAAAAGAGCCGTCAATCCCAGAAGCAAACTTGTCAGAACAAGAATCACCAGCTGAGCTTCGTTTTTGGCCTTCAGCATGCGGTTGTCTTCTTCCTTTTTGCTCAGATCGAACTTGAAGTTCAACTGGCGCAACTGTTCGTCGGCTTTGATCTTGTGAAGGCGGTCCGATTGCTTCTTAAAATCCAAAAGGGAAAGATAGGCTTCTTTCCACATGCCGATTCCTTCAAAGAGGCGGGCTTCTTCTTCGCGGATCTCCATGGCAAGCTGAACGGATGAAGGTTCTTGGTTAAAAGAAGCCGCTTTCTTCAGGTTCTCCAGGGCCAGTTTGTTGTTGCCAAGTTTCAGATGTGCTCGTCCCAGTTCCAGATAGGACTGGGCCAAGGACTTCGGAAGATTCATGTCTTGCAACGTGTGAATGGCGCTTTGCAAGTGGCCAAGGGCTTTGGCCGGCTGATTCATATTGTTGTAAAGCGAACCCAGTGCGCGTTCCACGACGGCCTGACTTTTTACGTTCCCCAGGGTTTTGTGAATGCTCAAGGACTCTTGTAGATGGCTCAGAGCTGACTTGTAGTCACCCAGATCTTCATAGCGGCGGCCCATATTGCTCAGGACCACTGCGATGTTGCGCTGTTTGTTCAGTGAGCGGTTCCTTTCCAGAACTTCTTCAAAGTATTCCAGCGCCTTTTTGTTTTCACCCATACGTCCATACAGGACCGCGATGGAATTTAAAGTGATGCGCTCCATGTTGGTGTTTTTTTGCGCGACAAACAGGTCTCGTGCTGTCAGAAGACTTTTCAGGCTTTGTGAAAATTGATTTTGATAGGACAGCAGTTGTCCCAGATTCAGCAGTGCTTTGGCTTCCACCTCGGGCAGCTTTTCACGCTGACTGACTTCCAGAACATTCATCAGTCCTTCCAAGGCAGTTTTGGATTCACCCATGGTTTCCAGAGCGGCATAGTGACAAAGTTCGATTTTCAGACGCAAGTCTGCGTTCAGGCTTTCGGCCCCTGCATATTTTCGGGTGATCTTGAGGGCTTCGGTCGGATCATTGTTGTCCACCAGCAGCTCGCACTTCAGCAGATCTTTTTCAAGATGAAGGCGGGTTTCTGTCACGGGGATGGTTGATTCGATCTTTTGGATCATTTCAAAAGCTTTGCGTGGATCAGCACCCGCCAGTTCCTGAGCTTCTGACAAAAGTTCCTGCCCGGGTGACGAAGCAAGGGCAGAAGAGCCAAAGATTCCCAAAATGAGACATAGAAGAATAGATCTGTGCATTGGGTGTTCTTTCGGTAAAAACATGCACAGACTAAAGTGAAACCTCTAAAGGGTGGCGCACCATTGTAAGGGTGGCAAGTCGGCATCACATTCTTCGTTCAGATATTGAATCAGGGCCTGAGTCATTTCGGGACTTTTGATGTCGTCCGGCTGGTGCACAAAGTAGTAGACTCTTTGCAGACCGGCCTGGCTCCAGCGATTCAGTCGGCGCGCCCATTCCTGAGACCGGGTGTAGTCACTGGGATCCAGGTCGTTGCCAATGATCCGCAACATAGTAAAAGGGGCGCTGATTGAGGTGTGAGCCAGGTCGCGACGGCCCGCGACGTCGGTAATCACCAGTCCCAGTCCGCGATTTTGCAGGTACTGAGTCAATGCTGGCAGAATCTGTCGGTCCTTAAACCAGCTTGCATGGCGGAACTCCAGCGCGAGTTCAAATTCCTGAGGCCACTGCTGCAGAAAATAAAACAGCGTCGCCTTGCGGGAATAGTCAAAGTGCGGAGGGAACTGAACAAAACAAGGCCCACGATGTTCTTGCAGGCTTTCCACAAAACGCAGCCATTCTTTTAGAAGTGACTTGTCCAGCAGGCCCTGCTCGGAATGCGAAAGGCCCTGAAACACCTTCGGACAAAACTGAAAATTGGGGGTGACTTGTTCGCGCCATTTTACAACTTGTTCGTGGGACGGAATACGATAGTGGGATGTGTTCAGTTCAATGGTGTTGTAGTTCTGTGCGTAATAAGACAGGAAGTCAGCAGCTTTGGTTTTTTCCGGATAGATTTTGCCGATCCATTCTTTATGTCCCCAGGCCGGGGTGCCCAGAAGAAAACGTGTGGGCCCTTCAGTGCGGGGAAGCTTGTTCAAATAGGCCAGAGATGCACCATCATCCGGCGGCAAGGACCAGTCAACATTCGCGATGGAGGAAAGCTTTCCGAACTCCATAAGTAAATTCCGGGCAAAAAAAAGCCCGTCAGACAAAGGCCTGACGGGCCATGATCAATCAGAAACTAGTGGTTTTCTTCTTTCAAAGAACCCGCTGGAACTTCTTTCACTTTCACGGACTTATTCAGGAAAGCGATCACTTTTTCTTCAGTCAGCATGTAAGTCAGGCGGGAAGCCTGCTCTGGACGACCGTAGAATTCTTTGATGCGAGACACTTCGATGCCTGTTTGTTGAGCGTACTCAGCAAACTTAGCTTCCAGGTCTTCTTTTTTGCAGAACAAATCGTGTTTCTTGGCGATAGCGTCCACAAGGAAGGAAGACTGGATCATTTCAGCAGCAGTCTTTTCGAAATCGCCATCCCATTTTTCAACGTAAGATGCGAAATCATCAGGACCCATGCCTTGTTCAGCCATGCGTTTTTTGAAGTCTTCAACCAAAGAAGCTTTTTGTTCTTTCATCAAAGACGGTGGAACCTCAACTGGGTTTTCTTTCACAAGAGTTTTCAAAAGACGGTTTTTGAAAGCGTCTTCAACGCGTTTGGTTTCAGTTTGTTCAAGATCTTCCTGGATGGATTTTTTCAAAGCATCAAGGTCAGAAGGGCCGCCCAAAGAAGCGATGAATTCGTTTGTCAGCTCAGGCAAAACTTTTGTTTTGATCTGGTTCAAAGTCACTTTGAACTCTACTGGTTTACCAGCAAGCTCTGCAGAGTGGTATGGATCCGGGAACTTCAAAGAAAGAGTTTTTGTTTCACCCTTCTTCATGCCCACGATGCCGTCTTCGAAGCCTTCGATGAACTGGTTGGCACCCAACTCAAGGTTGTGGTCAGTGCCGGAACCGTTTTCAAGTGGCGCGCCACCCATGAAACCTTCAAAGTTGATAACTGCAACATCGCCTTTTTTGGCAGCGCGGTCTTCAGCAACAACTTCGAAAGTTGCGCGGGACGCACGGATGTTTTCAAGAACTTGTTCGACTTTCTTAGGATCGAATTCGATTTTTTCTTTTTCAACTTCCAGACCTTCGTATTTTTTCAAAACGATTTCCGGGCGAACATCGAAAGCAGCAGAGAAAGAGAAGTCTTTGTTCTCTGTTGGATCTGCGAATTCAAATTCAGGATAGCTGATAGGCTCAAGCTTGTGTTCGTTCAAAGCTTCAGAGTAGTGCTTTTGGATCAAGTCTTGAACAACGTCTTGTTTCACGCGGTCAGCGTAAAGACTTTTGATTGTTGCCAATGGAGCTTTACCTTTGCGGAAGCCTTTGATTGTTACTTCTTTTTGGATGCCATTGAAGATCTTTTGGAAAGCAGATTGAACAGTCGCTGCAGGAACTTCGATGTTCAACTTTCTAGAAAGATTAGAGACCTTTTCTACGTTTGATTTCATGTCTATTTCTCCTAAGTTACGCCGACGCGTTATAAACTGGTGGATAGTAGAAGACAGGCCGACTTTAGGCAACCGTAATGCTGTGCGTAATGCCTATAAATCAGAGGTCAGAGACACTCTTAGAACCTATGAAGCAAGAGATTCACTTTGTGACAGGAAAAGGGGGCGTGGGGAAGTCCATTTTGGCGGCGGCCCTGGCCTTAAAACTCAGTCAGGAGGGGAAAAAGACCCTTCTTGTTGAGCTGGGCGACCAGAGTTTTTTCAAAGATTTTTTCGGCGTACCTCAGGTCGGTTTTCAGCCCACCTCGATCCGCCCGAATCTGTCTTTGGCTCTTTGGACGGGCGAGGCCTGTCTGCAAGAGTATGCAAGGCACTTCATCAAGGTTGAAAGTCTGGCAAAACTTTTCTTTGAAAACGCCGTCATGCGAGCCTTCATCAACGTGGCGCCGGCCCTTCCCGAGCTGGCGATCCTGGGCAAAGTGACCAGTGGTCCCCGCAAACACGGGCCGCCTTTGCCATTTGACTGTGTTGTGGTTGATGCTTTTGCCACCGGGCATTTCATTGCTTTGTTGGAAGCCCCCAAAGGGATGGCCGAGGCTGTGCAGTTTGGTCCGATGGGAGAGCAAAGCCGCAGTATCGACGCCCATCTGCGCAATCCTGAGATTTGCAAATACCATATTGTGACCTTACCGGAAGAACTTCCTTTGAAAGAAGCCGACGAGTTGATTTCGCGACTGAAAGCAGAATTTTCCATTGCTCCGGAATTGATACTGAACAAAATGATGGAGACCTCGGTTTCCGAAGGCGAGCTGCAGGCTGTGCAAAATGAGGGCGGAGATCTGGCGAAGTTTGCGGAATATCTTGAAAGCCATATTCAACGTCAAAAGCAGATGTGGTCAGCAGCTGAAAAAATGGGAGTTCGTCTGACCAGGGTGCCTTTGTACTTTGAAAATCAGCCGTGGGTTCTGGTGGAAAAAGTGGCGGGAAATCTTCGATGATATCACTTTTTGAAAACACAAAAGTTCTGGTGTGCGTGGGCAGTGGCGGGGTGGGAAAAACCACGGTGGCCGCGTCTTTGGCGGTGCTGGCGGCGCAAGAGGGCAAACGTGTCCTGGTTCTGACCATTGATCCGGCCAAGCGTTTGGCGCAGACCCTGGGTATTGAGGGCAGCAAAGATATCACCCGTGTGCCGGGACAAAGCTTCAAAGGGGAGCTGTTTGCCTCGGTCATAGATCACAAGAAGACCTTCGATGACTTCGTCGCCCGGGCGGCGCGAAAGACCGAAGCAGCTCAGAAGATCTTTAATAACAGCCTGTACAAGCAGCTTTCCACCAACCTGAGTGGCTCCCAGGAATTCACGGCTTTGGAGAAACTTTATTCCTGTTACGAATCCGGTGAATTCGATCTGATCATTCTGGATACACCACCGACCAAGCACGCTATTGATTTCTTGAACGCCCCTCAAAAACTGTCAGCCTTGTTTAATGAAGGAGTGGCCAAGTGGTTCCGTGATCCCGAGGGGAAAAAAGGTGGATTCTTCGGCCATCTGTTGCAGTCCGGGACGCGACAGGTTTTGAAGGTCCTGGAATCTTTGACGGGCTCGAATTTCATTCGCGAGTTAGGAGACTTCTTTGTCAACATCGAGCAATGGCAGGAAAAGCTTCTGGGCCGAACCGTGGATGTTCACCGTATGCTGGTAGCGCCCACGACACAGTTCTGTCTGGTGACGTCGTTTGATCAGGCCAAGTTAAAGGAAGCCGAGTATTTCTCCAAGGAAATCAAAAAAGGCGGATACCATCTGGGAACCGTTGTTTTAAACCGCATCTTCCCTTACTGGCTGGACCTCAGCACGGCTCAGGATCCCGGAAAAGAACACGAAGACCTTGTGAAGTTGTATTCCCAGATGCGCTCCTACTACAATCAAAGGGATCAGCTTTATCGCCAGTTTGAAGCAGGCATGAAAGGTGATGCACGGGTGTTTCGCATTCCAGACCTGGTTAAGGACATTTCCGATCTTTCGGGACTGGAAGAGCTGGGGGCCCTGATTGTCGAAGGAGAAAAGAAAGCATGAAGAATCTTTTGCCAGTGGCGGTGTTTCTGCTTTCCGGATGTTCCTTGTTTCAACGCCAACCAGATAATACAAGTCAGGTTCAGGCGCAGGAGCAGGCTCAGCTCGTCAATGCGGAAAAAGCTTTGGCGGCAGGCAGTTTTGATCAGTCGGTGATTTTGTTTAAGGAATTCCAGGGGCTTCATCCTCAATCACAATATTTGCAGGCGTCTCGTCTGGGGGAAGCCCAATCCCTGGCAGGGCAGGGGAAGTGGCACGAAGCCTTGGATTTGTATCGTGATATCGCTGTCAAAACACGCATCTATCAGCCAGAGATTGCAGCTCAGGCCATTTACCGAATGTCTTTTGCTTATGAAGCCCTGGGGGATGACGCTAAAACCGTGGCATCCTTGCTAGATGCAAAAAATCTGGGGCGTTATTTGCCTTTGGAAACGGCCCTTGCTGAAATTCCTGCGCGTCTGGCGATTGTCTATGGTCGACAAGATCGTGAAAATGAGGCCGTGGCCTACTTAAACGAAGCCGAGCATGGAATCGAGAAGGTTCAGGCGGAAAAAGGTGCTGAACTTCCGAAAGACTGGCTGGTTAAAACGTATGTGCAAATGGGTGGTGTTTCCACCAATCAACTTTCAGCGGACAACTTTGCGGCCTTTATCCGTGGGCAGAAGTTGGTGCAGGTGTACTTACTTCGAGCTCTTCGTCTGGGGGACAGTGTCTGGTCCGCCCGTGCGCTCAAGACCTTGATGGAAACCTATCGTGATCTTTACACGCAAGTGGAAGCGCAAACCGAATCCCGTCAGCTTCAGTCCCACTTCGGTGCCGAGCTGCTGGGTTTGATGGAGCGCGCAGAGCTTTACAGACCCCTCAGCGGTCAGAATATGAACTCTTATGAATCTGAGTTCTTTGCATATCTCTTAGAGGTCCGAAAGAAAACTGAATTGCTTATTTACAACGCCGGTGAAACGATGGGTCTGACAGAGGAGTCCCAGCGTCTGCACAGTCTGAAAAGGGCCGGGCGAGTCAAAGTCGACGTGCTCTTGCCTGAGGAGAAGAAGTCCACTATACCTCTTCCCCCTAAAGTGGTTCCCTCGGAAGATCCTAATTTATAATTTCTGTTATTGCTGTACGAAGGAGATACTATGGCGAAACTGATTCTACACCAACAAACACTCGCCAATATGAATGAGATTTGCGCTTGGTTTGCTTCCAAGACGGCGAACATGTCCTATCCCATCTATTCCAGCTACGATATCCGCGATTCGGGATACAAGATTTCCAACGTGGATGCCAATATTTTCCCGGCAGGATTTAACAATATCTGTCCGACCGACAAGGAATCTGCGGTGGCATTGGTTGAAAAGTACATCACCAAGCACTATGGCGCCGGAATCAAAAATATCATGCTGGTGACAGAGGAACACACCAACAATGCCTTTTACTGGGAAAACGTCCACACCATTCGGAATTTGATCGAATCCACGGGTCGTGCGGTCAAGGTGGCGATTCCACGTGAACTGCCAGAGCCGTTGAAGCTGACCAGCTCTGCTGGGAACGAAGTGATTGTTCATTCCGCCTTGAAAGACGGCGAGCTGCTGAAGTCCTTTACGCCGGATTTGATCATCAGCAATAATGACTTCTCTGAGGCCTATGAAGAGTGGGCACCCACCATGAGCGAATTCCCCATGAATCCGCCGCGAGAACTGGGTTGGTATCAAAGAAAAAAAAGCACCTACTTTAAGTACTACAATCAGCTGGCCAGCGAGTTCGCCGAAGTGGCCAAGATTGATCCGTTCCTGCTGCGGGTAGAAACCGAACTGTTTGAGCATTTCGATATCGGCGACGAGGGCAGTCGCAATGCCTTGGCGGAAAAAGTGGATCAGATGCTTCATCGTCTGCGCGAAGAATACAAAAAGCGCGGTATCACACAGGAGCCGTTCGTGTTTGTGAAAAACAATGCGGGCACCTATGGTTTGGCTGTGATTCGAGTGGGTTCCGGCGAGGAAGTGAAGTCCTGGTCCTACAAGTCCCGCAAAAAAATGAAAGCGGCCAAAGGCGGTCGCGAAGTCGAGGAAGTGATCATTCAGGAAGGCATTCCTTCAATTGTGCAAGCAGACGGAGCCAGTGCTGAGCCCGTCATCTACATGCTTGGTTGTGAACTTGCCGGGGGCTTCCTGCGCACACATGCGGAGAAAAGCTCGACCGAAAGCTTAAACAGTCCCGGTGCGGTTTATAAGCGCTTGTGTGTGTCAGATCTGGCCATCAATACGCCGGGCTGTCCCCAGGAAAACGTTTATGGCTGGACAGCGAAACTGGGTCTGTTGGCCATCGCAATGGAGGCCCAGGAAATGGGTGCCGTTTTCAAAGGTTATACACCTGTTGGCTGTGGCAAATAGCTGTTCATTCAGAAAAGAAAAAAGGCCCGTCTTTCAAAGAGCGGGCCTTTTTTATTAGTAGCAAGCTGGCAGATGGGATTGGATGTTTCCAGCCGCATCCAGCGAAAGTAGCAGTGACGGGGCATCGTTGACAGTTCGATAGAAGATCACATTCCGAGTCTTCTCATCCCGGCAGGGGTGGCCTCCCAGATCCAGTGCGATCAGATTTAACTCGCTGTCAAAGTAGTAACTGCTCCAGTACGGAGTTTCCTGAAGAATGCTGGAATGAACGATGTAAGTCGTCCCTTTGTACTTCAGGCTGTGGCCTGACTGAGGCAACTGGTCACTAATGTAATCCGGCCGTTCCTGTTCGTCGAAGGTCCACCGACTTCCTGAAATTCGATGGAGGCCTTCATCATCAGTGATTAAGGTGGAAGGCAGTCCACACAATTTGGTGTCAAAGTCCTTGTGTACATTCAGGCGGCGTAAGGTGCCATTGTCGTCCAGCTGGACATAACCTAAAGCTGGCAGATCTGTGGAGTGGCAGTTATAGCTGATGTGTTTGCGAATAAACATCTGCTGCGCTGCCAAGGTGCCTTCGATCACGTGGCCGGCCTCGTTCAGTGTGATGGGGATATTCAACCAACCTTTTTTCGAGGACTCATAGCCGATGGCAAACTTCAGGTTCTGGCTGGTGTAGCTGGTGAAATGAAGTTCTTGAAGCAAAGCGATGTATTCAGGCAGCGTCAGGCCTGCGAGTAAGTTCGTATGAAGAACCAGGTTGAAGACGCGGATTCTTTCAGACGCGGGTTCTTGGGTAACGCTATTCATGAACTCGCGGTAAATGATCTCGTGAACGATCAGCGCGGCCTGGTTGTCCGAATCCAGCTGATTCCACAGATTCTGGTTAATCATGTAGCGTTTGCTGTTCAGGATCGATGGATTTCTTTGGAATACCACCTGCTCCAGCTGGCAGTTGTTTGGAATGATGACCATGCCCAGATCGGGTGTCTGGTTCAGGGCGGCGTCGTGCACCCACAGCACTTCGTTGAAGAAAGCCAAGGCCCAGGATTTGTATTGGGAGGCACGTGCTTTATCATGTGATTCCAAGCGGGCAATGATATCCAAAGCTTTGGACTGTGTGTGGGACTGAGAGGAAAACTGAATTTCGCCCAACTGTCGAGTTTCGTTTTCGTGCAGATCAAGAACCACAGGTTTTTTGCCAACACAGGCCAGGACAAAGCCGGCATTGCCGCGATCATACCAATTGTTGGCCTGAGCGCACAGGGCGCCAAATACAGTCGCAACAACAAGAAGCAGATTTATACGTTTCATTTTCTAACCTTTGTTACAGGCACAAGTTGAACATTCAGATTGTAAACATCGGTCTTAGGTCCCTGGGTCAAAAGGGTCGCCATTTTCCTGCGGAAGTTTTTAATCAGACGTTTTGCTTCCGGAATCTTTTTACGATTCATGGGAAAGGTGATGGAAGTGATGTCCCGGTATTCCAAAGGAATGCGGTCCATGGAATCCAGAACCTGCACCAGCGTTTGTTTGTGAGAACGGCGCAAAGATTCGGAAGGAATGTTGTTGGTGGTTTCCAGTTGTTTGTGAGTGACAAGGAATTTACCACCTGACACTTCCAGCAAACCCACGCGGCAAAGACGTTCAATGGCAGCATGAGCCACTTCGACGGGGATATTCAGACGATCGGCAATCCATTCAGCATTTGGCTGGAATGTTTTCACCGGCACCAGAGCCAGGATGGCGAAGTGATACCAGTCACTGATGACAGCGAATTCATCTTCTCGCAGTTGTACTTCCGGCTGCAGTGTTTTGATTTTACGCTTGTCGAACTCGATAAGGCCCTTAAGGTGTTCAAACTCTGAATCGGGCAACCCGAGTCCTTTGATGATCTGCTTGCCGATGGACATAGTCATGATGCGACGGCCATTGATGTAGTCGCTCAGGCGGCTGGAGGGGATACCTAAAATTCGGGCAAATTGAGCATTGGTGAGTTCCGGCGCGGTGTTGCGTCGTCTCTGGTATTCGTTCAATAAGAACTCGGATGTCTTGTTCATTTGAGGGTATATCGCTTATGCCTTCCGGGGGTGTCAAAGGCCAAATGGGTGCCCTCAAACCAGAGAGGCATTCGCATTGGTAATTACCAACTTTTCACGCGAAAAAGCATTGCCGCCTTGAAAAGGACGAAAATATTTCACGCAGAATGGCGGCTTTTGGACTGGATTTAGGTAGGGAAAGTGGGCTCGGAAAAGTGTCAGAAAGGGTGTTTTTCGCGACCAAAATCCAGCAAAAAAACAAAATAGAATGTGCCCAAAAATCACCATGATATCCTAATCAAAAGGACACTTTTAATTATGAGAAAAATCTTAGGTGGGGCCGGGCTTTTTGCGTTTTGTTTTCTGGCAGGCTATGGCTTGTTAAAGTCCAATACAGATGAACTTCAAATCAATCGTGATCCCGCAGCCGTGAGGAATAGTTTTGATTTCTCTCACCTCAGTGGGGAAAAGCTTCAAGAGGCGGTGAAGCAAAGACTGTTAACCGGTTTGGAAATCAAGAAGAACGCACAAGGGGCAGGCATTGCCTTGGGTCACTTTGTGTATGTCGATGAGCGCGGCAGCAAAAAGCTGGCTTGTCAGGAATTTCAAAAGGTCTTCCTGAACTTCGAGGCTGAAGGTGTTTCTATTGGTGGCGACAAACCGCAAATGGAAGTGGAAGGTCGATGTGATTTCTCTGAAGATATGTCCCGGATCAATGCTTTGTATGTGCCGGTGGCCCGTATCCTTGGGGAGCGTCCCGGCGATGGAGAATTCCAATTCAACGAGGGTCCCAAAGTGACAGTTCGTTTTACCAATCTTCCCGATGACTGGCCTCGCACTTGGTTGTTGAAGTCCGTGAAGTTGGTCAATGAAAGCGCTTCCGAGGCGTTGGTCGTTGAAGGTCCCGAGGTTGCCCAAACTCTGGGGCATCCGGTCGTCTTTAGCTGGTAATATAAAATTAGAATCGTTTGGTTAAAAAAAATCCCCCATGCTGAAACAGCCTGGGGGATTTTTGTTTTTAGCTCAGGTAAGACTAAGTGTACTGCTTCGCAATTTCAACGAAAGTACGAATCATCGCACCGGAAGCCCCTTTTTTAGGGCAATAAGGCAAACGGTTGCCTACAGCCCAGCCAGTGCCCGCGATATCGAAGTGCGCCCAAGGAATGCCTTCGCCCACGAACTGCTCAAGGAAGGCGGCTGCTGTTGCAGAACCTGCGCCTTTACCGGAAGAGATATTGGAAAGGTCTGCATAGGTGCCCTTCATGTCTTTTACGTGGAAGTCCGTCAAAGGCATGTTCCAAACCCATTCACCGGATTGAGCAGCGGCTTTTTCAACTTTCGTTTTCAAAGCAGAGTTGCGAGTGAAGTAACCAGTGTGAGTGTTACCCAAGGCGATAACCATCGCACCTGTCAAAGTGGCAGCATCGACGATCACTTGTGGTTCAAGCTCAGTAGCGTAAGAAAGAGCATCCGCCAGGATCAAACGACCTTCCGCATCGGTGTTGTTCACTTCGAATGTTTTGCCATTGCGAGCAGTGTGAACGTCGCCTGGTTTTGTCGCAGAACCGTTGATCAGATTTTCAGTGGATGCCACAAGGCCCACGGCGTTGATTTTCAATTTCAATTTTGCGATCGCAAGCAGGGTGCCGATAACGTTCGCGCCACCGCACATGTCGAACTTCATTTCTTCCATGCCAGCGCCTGGCTTGATAGAAATACCACCGCAGTCAAAGGTCAGACCTTTACCCACGAAGCACACAGGCTTTTTGGAAGCCGCAGCCCCTTTGTATTCCATGATGATGAAGCGTGGCTCTTGATCAGAACCGTTGGAAACGCCCAGAAGGCCGCCCATTTTTTCTTTCTTGATGCGAGCTTTGTCCCAAACAGTCACTTTCAGATTGGCAATGCCTTTGGCACCTTCAACCGCAGAGTCTGCTAGGATCGTCGGAGTCATCAGATTGCCTGGCATGTCCCCCAAGCGGCGGGAGAAGTTCACCACAGAGCCCAGGATTGTGCCTTCATTGAAAGCAGCTTTGACGGCTTTGTCGTTACCCAATTTGGAAGCAACATGCACGTTGATTTCTTTAGTGTCTTTTTTGCCGGACATCAATTCGTTGAAAACGTAAGAAGTCAGGATCAGACCTTCTGCCGTTGCTTTTGCAAAGTCAGCAGCGTCTTTTTTGCCGGAAGCAACGCCATCGAAATGAACAGCGGCTTCAGTCACGTTCAAACCTTTGATTGCTTCATAAGCAGAAGCCATGGATTGGCGAACGGATTCGTGAGTGATTTCGTTTTCTTTGCCAAGACCCACCACGATGATGTGGCGGAAGCCCTTGAAGCTGAATTCACGGAAAACAACCGCTTCTTGGTGTTTGCCTGTGATTGTTTTTTCTTCCAAAGATGGAAGCAAAGCTTTGTGAAGCTCAGAATGAGTCACTTTTGCGAGCTTGTCTTTTTGAGAAGAAGACTTGGAAAACACGACCAAAGCCGGGCAGGTCAATGTGTCGATGTCTTTGTTGAGCAAGTTGAAAGCCATAAAAACCCCTTAAAATTATTCGGTTTTGTTGTGCGTTACTAGATGTAGCACAGCAGTTTTAAGGGTCAAAGGCTTTTTGATAAAGTCCTGCGCCAGTATTCCGATAGGTAGCACAGAATGACACCTCAATCACAACCACAGGAGACAGCAGTGGCACTCATTCCTTACGTCATCGAGCAAACCTCAAAGGGTGAAAGATCCTATGACATCTACTCCCGACTACTTAAAGACCGTATCGTGATTCTGGGTACGGCAGTGACAGACGAGGTGGCCAACGCTATCATCGCACAGTTCCTGTTCCTGGAAGTGGACAACCCTGAAAAGCCGATCCATTTGTATATCAATTCCCCCGGGGGCAGCGTGTCTGCGGGCCTGGCGATCTACGATATTATGCAGTTCGTAAAATGTGACGTGGCGACCTACTGTATGGGGATGGCTGCGAGCATGGGTTCATTGTTGCTGACGGCGGGAACAAAGGGCATGCGTTACAGCCTGCCGAACACTCGCATCATGATCCACCAACCATTGTTGTCCGGTGGCGGTTTGTCCGGTCAGGTCACTGATATCGAGATCCACGCGAAAGAACTAGTTAAGACAAAAGAGAAATTGACTCGTATCTATGAGACACACACTGGCAAAGATTACGAGACCTTGAGAGCAGCTATGGAACGCGATAACTTCATGGATCCATATCAGGCGAAGGAATTCGGATTGCTTGACCATGTGGTTGAATCCCGTAAGGCAAAAAAAGGATAAGAGCAGATGACGACGAAAGATACCAACGGTGCTTTGAGATGCAGTTTCTGTGGCAAGGGCCAAAAAGAGGTCAAGAAATTGATCGCCGGTCCTGGCGTCTACATCTGCGACGAGTGTATTGATCTTTGCAATGACATCATTGACGAGGAAAAAGAAAGAGAGACGGCGGTCAAGGGGACCTTCAAAGTTCCAAAACCAGCCGATATCAAAACTTACCTTGATGATTACGTGATCGGTCAGACACAGGCCAAGAAAACTCTGGCGGTGGCGGTTCACAATCACTACAAGCGTGTGAACGCGATGGCTCAGGGGAAAAAGTCCACTGACGTTGAAATGCAAAAATCCAACATCCTTCTGATCGGTCCGACAGGTTCCGGTAAGACATTGTTGGCTCAGACAATTGCCAAGGTTTTGAATGTGCCATTTGCGATGGCCGATGCGACGACTTTGACGGAAGCCGGTTATGTCGGTGAAGACGTTGAAAACGTGGTGTTGAACCTGCTTCAGGCTTCTGACTATGACGTGGAAAAAGCACAAAAAGGTGTTATCTACGTGGACGAGATCGACAAGATCTCCAGAAAGTCTGAAAACCCATCCATCACGCGTGACGTGAGTGGTGAGGGTGTGCAGCAGGCGTTGCTGAAAATCCTCGAGGGCACCGTGGCGAATCTGCCTCCAAAGGGCGGTCGTAAACATCCTCAGCAGGAATTCATCCAGGTGGACACGACGAACATCCTCTTCATCGTGGGTGGGGCGTTCGTAGGTTTGGATAAGATCATCGAACAAAGAACGACGAACAAAACGATGGGTATCGCGGCGGACATCCGCACGTCCGAAGAAGTGGAAAAGAGCGCCAATCTGCTTTCTAAAGTGGAGCCGGATGACCTTTCCAAGTTCGGTTTGATCCCGGAGTTCATCGGTCGTTTGCCGGCAATCGCAGTTCTGGCGCCATTGGATGAAGAAGCTTTGCTCGACATCCTGGTGCGCCCTAAGAATGCGATCATCAAGCAATACCAGAAGCTGTTCAGCTATGAAGGTGTTGAGTTGAAGTTCACGGACAAAGCTTTGCGTGCGGTGGCTCAGATGGCCCTGAAACGTAAAACCGGCGCCCGTGGTCTGCGTGGTGTGATCGAAACAGCGATGCTGGATGTGATGTACGACATTCCTTCCAAAACAAATGTGAAGGAAGTGGTCATCGATGAAAACGTGATTAATGAAGGAGCTCAGCCGATGCTTGTCTATAAAACGGATGAGGAAATTCAGGCTGAAGAGGAAGCAAAAAAGAAAAGCTCTGCATAGGACAGAGCTTTTTGGAAGAAAAGAAATTCAGAAGCCTCAGGGAAACCTGGGGCTTTTTTTATTGTTCGGAAAGATTCAGATCCTGGCGCACGGCTTCGCCCAGTCGGTGAAAGTCGACGGGTTTACTCAGGAAGCGGGTGGCCCCCAAAGATTCGGCTTTAGTGCGGAATTCAGAGGACTCATAGGCGCTGACCATGTAAAAGGGCATCTGCAAGTGCATTCCATGAACCTCTTTGAGGAGTTCAAAGCCATCCATGCCGGGCATATTGATGTCTGAAAGAATCAGATCCACTTGCTGATTTGCAGGGTTTTTAAGGTAATCCAGGCAATCCTGTGCGTTCAGGAACGATACCAGGTTCAATTCACCCCAATGGGCGAACAACTTCTTGAACTTCAGCTTGTAAAGCAGATGTGTGTCTGCCTCATCGTCGACTATCACAATATGGATCATGAATTCGGTCTCTCGTGTATAAGGGGCAGGGACATGATAAATTCTGTCCATTGCCCGAACTCGCTGTTGTATTTTAAAGTGCCGCCGTGTTTCTGGGCAATATTAAACGCAACAGTCAGTCCGAGTCCAGCCCCTTCACCGGCCGATTTTGTCGTTAGGAATGGATCAAAGATTTTTTCACCCAAAATTGTCGGGATCCCCACACCATTGTCGCGGATGATGATTTCAACAGAATCACCGCGGACGACTGTGGACAATATGAGTTCCGGCTCAAAGTTCTTATTGCTGCGAACTTTCTTTTCCAAGGCATGAATAGAGTTGTCGATAATGTTGGAAAGCGCCCGCAGCAGGGATGCCGTATAGACCGGCACGTGAATGGATTCACCCAGACGGTAAGTGACCTTCGGAGGCACATAGCTGGAGCCCAGCGATCGAGTCGTGATCGTATCCTGATAGGCTTTCTTGACGACTTCGTTCAAATCCGCCGTTTCCAGAACATCACTGTCATAACCCGAAAGAATTTGCATCGAGCGCACGATCTGATCGATGCGTTGGCTGTGTTTTAGGATCACACGGCTGATCTCTCTGATTTCTTCCAGATTTTCAGAGTCCGTCAGAAGTTCGGAGAAGTTCAAAACAAAGTTCAGGGGGTTGCGAATCTCGTGTGCCACGCTGGCCGTCAGGCTTCCCAACGAGGCCAGGCGCTCCTGGGCGACCAAAGTGGCCTGCATGCGCTTGATCTGCAGCATGGCCTTTTCAAGGCTTTCATTCTTGGTCGTCAACTGGCGGGTTCTTTCTGCCACTTTTTGTTCCAAGGCCTGATTCAAACTTTCAAGTTTTTGATTGGCCTCTAATAGCTCAGATCGGAACAGATTGATGGATTCGACCAAAACATCCAGCTCGTCCTGTCCTTTGTGCGGTCGGCGTTTCAGCTCCAGATCTTTGGCGTCACGCCCACGATTCTCACTCAAGTATCCGGCAATATGCTGGATATGAACGACCAGAATGCGGTTGAAGATGAAGTACAGGAACAATACCACGACCGCGGTTTTAGCAGCCTGACGAACGAAGATCCAAATCGCTTCCTGGAAGTATTTTTCACGCAGGCTTTTGACGTCCAACTCGACATCCAACGCACCCAGAACCTCGTTGGTGTTTTTGTGATAGATATCAAAGCGTTTGTGACTTTCTTCGGTCGGATCAGATTTCCCAGTTTCATAGATGGTTTTATTGTCAGCCACCAGGCGCAGATAGCTTACGCCCTGCAAACGCCCCAGACCATCGAGCTGAATTTCGAGAAGTCTAGTGTCATATGACCACAGATGCTCGGCCATGGAATCAAGGTAAGAGTTCTTGATGATGGTAAAATTGTTCTGCAACTTATCAAAATCTCTTTGATAGTCCATGATAAGTTGGAATGCGGTAAGAATCAGTGTCGCAAACGAGCTGACCGCCCAAGTCGCTATAAGGAGCTTGAGGGAAAGCGAGTTGGTGCTTAACCATCTTTTGCTGTCTCTGGGTGTCACATAGCACTTATCGAACCAAATGGACTAAAAGGGTATCAAAATGTTGGGCCCTGGAATTACAATTAGGAAAGATTCTCAATTTCCAACACTTATTAGAATAATTATCGGTTAGCATTAGGTGTGCTTATGATGCCTATTTTAAGGGCAAATTGGACTCGCTGCCAGGACCAGAAGTCATTTTTTCTGCAATATATTTACTTCCCAGCAATCATACACATCGTTAGACTGAGTATAAGAATTTGCTCATGGTTTGAGATGGATCTTTTAACCGAAGCAGATTTGGTTCGGTTCTAAGTAGGAGCGAGCCTGCTCGTTAACCCACAGGGAGGGAGAGGATATGAGCGAGGGAAAAGTACAACAACTACCACTTTTGCCCCTAAGAGACCTCATCATTTTTCCGCATATGATGATGCCTTTGTTTGTCGGTCGTGAAAAGAGCATCAACGCTCTTGAAGAGGCGATGAGCAAACAAACCGACATCGTTTTGGCCGCTCAAAAAGACGCCAAAACCAATAATCCCGAACCCAAAGACATCTTTGCTATCGGTACTGTTGGAACGATCATCCAATTACTTCGTTTGCCTGACGGAACTGTGAAAGTTCTGGTGGAAGGTAAACGTCGTGTAAAGATTAAGAATTTCGTAAACAACGACAACTTCTTCACAGTGGCTGTTGAGGCCCTTGATGAAGATCCTACGAATATCGTTGAAGCGCAGGCCTTGGTTCGCTCCGTTAAAGGAACGTTCGAGACCTACGTGAAACTGAACAAGCGTATCCCACCAGAGATTTTGATGCGTGTTTCCACCATCGAAAACCCAGGGGAGCTTGCGGATATCATCGTCGCTCAATTGAATCTGAAGCTGGAAGACAAGCAAACTGTTTTGGAGATCATAGATCCTTCCAAACGTCTGGAACACCTTCTGAACCTGATGACGGGCGAGATCGAAATCCTTGAAGTCGAAAAGAAGATCCGCACGCGCGTGAAGAAACAGATGGAGCGCTCTCAGAAAGAGTACTATCTGAATGAGCAAATGCAGGCGATCCAGAAGGAACTTGGCGAAAAAGACGACTACCAGGCAGAGCTTCAAGATCTTGAGATCAAAACCAAGAACAAGAAGATGAGCCAGGAAGCCAAAGACAAGGTCATGAAAGAGATTAAAAAGCTCAAAATGATGTCACCGATGTCTGCGGAAGCGACTGTGGTTCGCAACTACATCGACTGGGTTCTGTCTTTGCCATGGGCTGATTACACAGAAGAAAAACATGACATCAAAAATGCTCAGCGCATTCTTGACGAAGACCACTGGGGTCTGGAAAAAGTCAAAGACCGTATCTTGGAATACCTGGCAGTCTTGTCGATCTCCAAAGATATGAAGGGGCCGATCCTTTGTTTGGCAGGTCCTCCAGGGGTGGGTAAAACTTCCTTGGCTAGATCCATCGCGGAATCTTTGAATCGTCCATTTGCGCGTATCTCTTTGGGTGGCGTGCGTGACGAAGCAGAAATTCGCGGTCACAGAAAAACCTACGTGGGTGCGATGCCAGGTAAAATCCTGCAGGCCCTGCGTAAAGTGGATAAAGGCAATCCATTGGTTCTTCTGGATGAAATCGACAAAATGGCCAATGACTTCAGAGGTGACCCGGCTGCTGCGATGCTTGAGGTTTTGGACCCTGAGCAGAACAGCAATTTCCAGGATCACTACCTGGAGCTTGAATATGACCTTTCTAAAGTGATGTTTATCGCGACAGCGAACTCCTTGCACACGATTCCAAGACCTCTATTGGATCGTATGGAGATCATCAACCTTGAAGGTTATATCGAGCAGGAAAAATTCCACATTGCGAAGAACTACCTGGTTCCGAAGCAGTTGGAAAACCACGGCTTGAAAGACTATAAAGTCACCATCAAGGATGACACCATCCGCGATGTGATCCGCTACTACACTCGTGAAGCGGGCGTTCGTAACCTGGAAAGACAGTTTGCCAACGTGGCTCGTAAGGTCGCCAAAGACATCGTGATGAACGAAACTTTGGAAACATTCAAAGCCGAAGCTAAAACAGATAAAAAAGCTGTGGCTGCCAAAAAAGGCGGCAAAACAGCGAAGACCTCCACGAAGAAGAACGAAGGCTATGTGGTTACTCCGCAGAAACTGGTCGAGCTTCTGGGGCCGCACAAGTACAAGTTCGGTATGATCGAGACTGAAAACGAAATCGGTCTGACGAACGGTATGGCTTGGACGGAAGTGGGTGGTGACCTTCTGGCAGTCGAGGTGAGCGTGGTGCCTGGTAAAGGCAAGTTCACTGTGACCGGTCAGCTGGGTGATGTGATGAAAGAATCCTGTGCGGCGGCGATGAGCTATGTTCGATCCAGAGGTCCTTTGTTCGGTTTGGACAAAGAATATTTCTCGAATATAGATGTGCACATCCACTTGCCAGAGGGTGCAGTTCCTAAGGACGGTCCTTCTGCAGGTATCGCACTGACGACTTCCATCGTATCAGCGATCATGAAAGTCCCTGTGAAGCGCACAGTGGCGATGACGGGTGAAGTTTCATTGCGTGGACGTGTGATGGCCATCGGTGGTCTGAAAGAGAAGATCCTTGCTGCTCACCGCGGTGGCATCAAGCTGATCATCTGCCCTAAGGAGAACGAAAAAGATCTTAAGGACATCCCTAAGGATGTGATGAAGGATCTGAAGGTGATCCTGGTGGACCATGTGGATCAGGTTCTGATCAATGCTCTGGACATCAAGTCTCCAAAAGAATTGTTCAAGATTCAAAAGGAGCGCGAGTTCGGAATCAAAGCTCAGTACACGGGTCAGTCGGTACACCACCACTAAGAGTGGTTGGAAATTAGAGATTGGAAATTTGACGAGAGTCGAATGCAAAAGGCCGGTAGAAATATCGGCCTTTTGCATTTGAAGTAACTGTAGGTTTAGCGTTTGTCGATCAGGTCGCGCAGGTCTTTGGCGTTGATGTTGCGTTTGCAGTACAGGGATTTAGCGTTTTTGTAGCCTTGATAATCAACGGCATTGCGGCTGGTGTAGGGGACAGAGCCGTATTCCTGCAAAGAGGTCATGCCGCGCCGATATTGGACGGTTTGAATGTCGCGATAGTTGCTGTCTAATACCGAGAGAATAAATCCATCGCCGTCCCTTTTCATATCCACCACCAGCCAGGCGTGGGCCATGATGCCTTCGATTTGCAGCATTTGATAGGCCACCCGACCGTTGCGCACTTCGCTGTAAAGATTGTTCATCATGCTTTCAAGCTGCTGGGCCGGCACGGAATGCTTCCCTGTGACTCCACGAACCCAACCAAACAGAATGCCACCATCGACGATTTGGCCGGCGTTCAGCTCAGTCTGAATTTGATCTCGGTGAACGGCAGAAAACTCTTCCAGATTTCTAAACCCTGGGATATCAACCACACCCCGGTTGGCAGAAATGTCCTTGATAATCTGAAGGGCTTCCGAGCGTGTGGGGCGAGGCAGCTCCGGGCGATAGATTGCCAGATACGTGGCGTTTCGTGTGAACATCGAGTGCCACCAGCACACGCCCTGATCGCCGATGCCCCCTTGATTTACAAAGGCCAGATGATTCTCTGTCTTCATCAAAAGGTCTTTATAGTCTTGGCTGTTCATCGCACAGTATTCTTTTTTGGAGGTGGGCGCTTCTTTGGCCTCCGTTGGGGAAGCCCAAAGACTGGAAACTGTGAGAAGGGCAGATGTGATACGTGCGATATTCTGTAATCTCATGGAACACTCCTTACTAGTTGAATTCGGCTGTGTAGGGAGCAAATCAGATGCCGTCATAAAAATGAAAAAGCCCTCACTCTGTTTGAGGAGGGCTTTGCAGGGCTGTCGATATTCTGGTCAGGGACTATTTAGGCCGGGTCACACAGCGGAAGCCGATGTTGTTCATTTTCAGATTCCACGACGCTGGGGCTTGCAGATCATCAGCCGTGATGTCGCCGATGTTCGCGGCAAAGATGCCCGTCACTCCTTTGGAGTGGATGCAGACGGCGCCTCCACGAATGACTTTTCCGGTGCTGCCCCCGAACAGATTCCCCATGTAGGTGTCTTTCTTTCCGGCGTCGGTCATGCCGGTGAAATCAAAGAGCTGCTGGGAGCCAGGTTTTACGTCCCAATTGTTGTTGTGATACCGACGGCCGTAGTGGCTGGAAAGATCCGGCGTGTACGAGCTTCCATAGATCGTGTCACTGACCCATTCCCAGGCATTGCCACCGAAATCCCAGATGATCGCGCCGCTATTTAGGACAAACGTTCTGCGCTCTTCGCCTTTTTTCTTGCCGGTGCCATCGTAAGGATTGGTGACGTCCTTGACTTCAACTGGCTCGGTCCAGCCGGAGTAGAATCCTGTGTAAAGTGTGTTGTTCTTTTTGTGATCGACCCAGTTTTCTGCGTTGTCATAGATTTCCAGGGCCGCCGCATTCCACTCGGCATTGGTAGGCAAGCGGTAATCGGCTCCTAAAGCAGCACAAGCTTCTTGTGCGGTGGCTTTGTTTGCCAACCAGGGCCTTCCGGCGGCTTGGGAAACGGCTTTGCCAGAGACCTTTTTCATCTCAAACTTCGCGATACAATAGGCCTCTGTTTTTACGACGGAGTTTGCCGCAACTTTTTCATACCCATCTGGACAAACCCCAATGGGCTCTGGAGTTGGCTCTGGAGTTGGCTCTGGAGTTGGCTCTGGAGTTGGCTCTGGAGTTGGTGTCGGCGCCGGCTCCTCCGGTGTCGGAGCAGGAGCGGGCTCTTCCGGAACTGGCTGCGGAGTCGGCGTTGGACTTGGAGCAGGCTCTTCGGGCGTAGGTGTTGGAGCCGGAGTAGGAGCCGGTGTCGGCGCTGGTGCTGGTTCTTCCGGCGTGGGTTGTGGAGTAGGTCCTGGCTCTTCTGGCGCGGGAACAGGTTGTGGTGGCGCTGGAATCGGTGCTGGCGTTGGTTCCTCGGGCATAGGAGTAGGAGTCGGTTCTTCCGGCGCAGGAGCAGGAGCAGGCTGTTCCGGAGTTGGCTCCGGACTAGGTGACTCTGTCGGTGGTGTTGTTTGGGGAGGGTTTTCCGAGGACTGATTGTCTGGCGAGGTTTTCTTTCCCGAAGAAGACTGGGAGCAAGAAGCTAAGAATGTCGTTAAAGCCAGGCAAAGCAAACACACGCGCAGTTTCGGCATTTCGGAGTCCTCACAAGTTGTGGTTTTATATAATCTTCACTGATTTTTGACCTACTTTGGAAAATTCCTTATGTTAAAAGTAAGAACTCGTCTTTGGGCCTCTTTTGTTATAACCCAACCCAGTCATTGGCCGAGAACCAGCTAGGAAGAAAGTATGAGAGAAAATTCGCAAGATCCGGCCCCGCCGATTGAAGTTTCAAAAGATGATCTGAGTGATGCGGCTTTGCGTGGGGTGATAGAAAACTTCATTCAGCGCGAAGGCACCGACTACGGCGTGAATGAAGTGGCCCATGAAACCAAGGTGCAACAGCTGCAAAAGCAGATTGAAAAAGGCCATGTCCGCATTGTTTTTGATCCCAATACAGAATCTGTCACGCTGATGACCGAACAAGAATGGAAGCGCTTCCAGAAGGCCGGAAAACCGCTCTCCTAGCGTTTTTTTCGTCTCTCACACCGCAGAATAATCACTTTGTGTTGCGGGCGCTCATTACATTCCTGAAATCAATTCTCAGTATGCCTATTTTGTGAGCAACCGTCCGCGTCTTGCATTGACGTATTCCTGACAATCTGTAAAAACCTGTCCCCTGCGAGTAATTTGTTTTTTGTTTTGGAGTTTTAGGAACTTATGAACCCAACTGATCGTGCTTTCGAGCTCGGCAAGCTTTATTACGACCGAGGAGAGTTCACGCCTGCCGTGGACAATCTTCAGGAAGCGACAAAAGCTTTCTTTGCCGAGAAGAATTTCTCTCAATACTTGAAGTGCATCAATCTGCTTCTGCGCATCTATGCTGAGCGCGAGCAATTTGAAGAAATCAACCTGGCCAAAGAAAAGCTTCAGGATCTGGTTCTTAAAGAGGGCTTTGAGCTTAATTCCAAAACTTACTACACACTCGCAGTTTGTGCCTCCTACAAAGGCCAGATCGACACCGCTATGGACTATCTCCAAAAGGCCCTGGCGATCGCTCTTGCATCCGACAACAAAGAAGATATCTGTCACGCGATTTTTGGTTTGGCGATGTGCTATTCACATCCGTCCTCTGCGCGCTATTCCGATGCTTTGAAAGAGATCTACAATCTTCAGGTCTTCTTCCAGGTTTACCAGATGCCGGATCTTCAGGCGTCTTCTTTGTTCCTGAATGCCGACATCTTGAAGCAGATGAAAAAGTATGACGAAGCCATCGAGGTTTTGTGGAAGGCTTACGACATCGTTCGTGAGACTCGCAACGTGGTTATGTCCAACTACCTGATGGGTGCCTTGGCCGACACGTACTTTGAAATCGGCGACAAGGACATGGCTCGCACATACATCACTTTGGCGCAAAGATCTGTTGATGGTGAAAACCACAAACGTCTGGCACGCATGGTGAAAAATCTTGCCGAAAAAATCGGCGGCGAGACTCAAACTAATTTTGACCTCATATTTGATGAGGCCAATCACTCGGTTATCGAGAAGAAACTGGGTCGAATTGACTTCAAAAACCAGTTTATCCTTTTGGATTTGCTGCGTTTGTTCGTACAAAATCAGGGGCAGATCTATTCCAAGGAATTCTTGGTTGAGAATGTGTGGAAGCAGCCGTATGATCCTGCCATCCACGACAATAAGATTTACGTGACCATCAAACGTCTGCGTAAGCTGATTGAACCGGATTATGAAAAGCCTAAGTATATCTTTAGAGCCAAAAATGGATATTACATGAATAAAGCGGCTCGAGTTCATTTCGAGCACTAGGGGGGATTCATGTTGAGCAAAATTTTGATCGCAACTTTGGTGACTTTATCCAGCATGGCTTACTCTGTAGGGGCTCATGCCAAAGTCGAAGAACATATCATGCCAGCCAGTGACGACCGTTGGGTTCCATGGCCGTTCCACTTGGCACAGCCATTCCCATGGCAAGACATCCAGGGTATCTGGAAAGTCGAGCAAGGGGACTACGTTTCCTACTTCGCCTTGAAGGTGGTTCGTCAGAAGTCCACGGGTGTTCGTCAGCTTCAGGTGAAGCAGTTTGACGGTGAAACCTGCAAAGTCCTGGCGACAGGGGTGGGCCATGAGAATCATTTGAAGGTTTTGGCGCAAATGACCAGCAAGGGTGGGGCTATTTACCGCGTTCAAATGACGGCCATCAGCCAAAAAGATTCCCCGGTACCGCCGCTGCAGGGCATGCCTATGGACGAAGTTATGGTCCTTTCCATCGGCACTTTGGAGCGTGGGGGTACGGATGAAATGGTTCACATGCAAACTGTGAAGATTTCAGCCACCTTGAGCCAAAGAATCTGCATCGAGGACATAAAAAAATAGCATTTTATTAAAAAAGATATTGCTTAAGGGACGGACCATTGCTAGAAATGGTCCTCTCAAGACGATAGGGAATTAGCTCAGTTGGTAGAGCGCCACCCTTACAAGGTGGATGTCGTCGGTTCGAATCCGGCATTCCCTACCAAACTTCTTCTAGGAAGTTTAAATCAACCACCCTCGAGGTGGTTTTTTTATTTGTCCTTCTTCCTCCATCAAAATTGAAACGGCGCCTTATGGCTGCGTTCTATTTCCTCTGATGGTCGGCTTCTGCGGACCAGATATCCAAATAAATCTTTACCATTTTATCTATATCCACCTTTTTAAGAAGGGCGGCATATTGAGTTTCAATTTCTTTCTTCTTACTCATCAGCTTGGATTTTTTGGCAATAGCAAAATAGATTTCTCTTTCGGGGAAGAGGGTGTCCATATATGAAATCACTTTGGACTTCTTGATATAGCACAGCCCTGCATTTAGGCCGTAGACAGTGTATTGAACTCGGTTCGCCTCTAATAGTTTAAAAACAGATTCGATATCGGGGACTTCATACAGTTTCTTTTTGTAGTTGATATTCTTTTCGGCCAGATAGTCTTTAAATAACCCGATTCCTGCATCACCAATTAAACCTGCTCCGGGTCTGTCATAAAGATCCTGAATTGATTTTTCCCGCATCTTTACGAAAAAAAATAACAACCTTGTCCTTCAAATAAGGAGGCTCAAGATAATCGAGATAGGCCAGTCTTTCATTTGTCTTGTGCTGCCCGATTAAAAAATCAACGTGGCCGTCTTCTGCCAACTTCTGAACCCGTTTCCAGGGGCCTGAATAACTGACCCTTTAGTCGAACTTCAAGCTTTTGAATAGCTGATGAGCCAGGTCTACCCCCACGCCCTCTAAGGCGGTAGCGCTTTTCTGCCACGATACGGGCGGATATGACGGGCTGCCTGTGATCCTATACGGCTGAGCATAGGCATTTATGCTTAAGCAGAGACAAAGAAAGCACAGGGTTTTGATCATAAGTTAATTTATGTTCAGAACCCTACAGAGGCTATCTAAATTAGCTCTTTGTGATTTTTATGGATTTCCAGTTTGGTGTTTAACACCTGACTTTATTTCTCGCGACAAGTGATCGTCGTGCTGCGACCTTGCAAGTTGACTTTAAACGACTTGCCGCTGGTTGAATTCAGCATGGTTGAGGCATTCGCAGTCAGATCGTCATTGATGTGAGAGTTAAAGTAGGCATACTGATTCCAGACTTTACGACTTGGCATCCACGAACCTGCGGTGGCGGGCTTGAAGACGCGAAGGCCTGTGATGGTTTGGGCGATCTCTTTCTCTGCATCTACTTTGTACAGACCTCTCACGCCATAGTTGTTGGCCACCGCCACCAATTCTGCATAGCCATCGCCGTTCACGTCGGCCACCACTGGATATTCACGTAAAGTACCTGAAGGGTTGATGGTTGACCAAACAACTTTCAGGTCGCCGGATTTGTCCATTTCGTAGATACGCAGGAATTGTTCGTCGCCATAGATGATTTCCGGTTTGCCATCGCCATTGAAGTCGAAAGAGGTGATGCCCGTAACCAAAGAGCTGCAGTCCTGGGTCACGCTTCCAGCGATTTTATTTCCATAGTTATCAAAGATAGTCAGTGATTTCCCTGTCGCAATGGCGATCTCCAAAGTGTCTGACTTACCATCAAAATCGCCAATCGAAGCCTGGCCGCCGCCAATAACGGGTCGCTTTTGGGCGTCCAGCCTACAGATAAGATCAGAATGTTCTGCCAATGCTTTGTCAGAAAGGATTTCTCCGGTAAGACCATTATAGATCGTCAGATAGCCACCACCCGTGACAACGACTTCAAGCTCTGCTGTTTCTGGCATCAAATCAGCGGAAGCCGGGGTGCCCGTGCGTTTGAAGGACCAAAGCTTTTTGCCTGTTTCGTCGTATACAGCGGTGTTGCTCACGATATAAGGTGCACTGCCTTTTATTGTGCTCAGGCTGGTTGCATAGGTGTCACAGGAAGTTGTCTGCTCATCCAAACGGAAAGAGACAGAGGGTTTTTTCGAGGCATCTTCAGAGACAATATAGTTACCGGCAATGATTGAAGATCCGGCCGGATTCGAAAATTGAGCTCCGGCAAAACCACCTTTGCATCCACCCAGCGCCGTCGGCAAAGCCAGAGTCCAGCGCAGAGAACCATCATTGTTAAGGGCAACCATGGAGTTCTTCTTCTGTTGAAGATAGAAAATCTCAGGACGGCCGTCGCGATCAATATCCAATAGCAGAGGGGATGTCGAAGCATAAGGGCGAATACTGTCCTCTGAAGCGCTCCATTTGGTTTCACCTGTGCGACCGTTGATCACACGCAAGATGCCGTCGCTTTCATAGGCTCCATCTTTAAATGTGACGAATAGAATTTCTGGAGTGCCGTCGCCATCCAGATCTCCCACAACAGGAGCAGCCATGACTTGTTTGTATTCCGGAAGCAAACTGGCTTCGGGGTCCCACGCATAGTCCAGAGTGGGTTTGACTTCTTCTGTGATCATCTCGCGGCAGATGGGTGCTTCGGGAATTCCGGCTGACTCCAGGGAGGCCATGTCGGCGAACTGAACCTGTTGTGGCGCACAGTTTTGAAAGGTGGTGACCAGAGTGATTGAGCCCAGAATGAAAGCACCATTTTTAAACTTCATTGATTCCCCCGTAATGTTCGTTAAGCAACCTGGGTGCCAGGTTATAAGCATCTGAGTGCATAGGAGCGTCGCTTCTGTTTACATTGTCTAAGGGCTGGTCCTGTTTTAAGAACTACAAGCAATATCAAAAGCTTAAATATGCAGTGAGGAAGAAATGTTGGGAATCCTTTTACAGGACCCCGGCGGATGTCTTGGCTTGAGACAAAATTGAGGCCTCCAAAAGTTGCGGCCAAAAATTAGATAAAAATTATGGGGACAGAAAATAAATAGATTTCCTCTATCGATCATTAGGGAGAATCAATTTTACATTCTATAGAGGTTTGCAAACACTAGAGAGGCCAAACAACCGATTTTATAATCACAAAGGAGAACATCAGTGTTGCAAAAACCGCTTATGGGCGCCGCTCTTATCGCACTCAGCCTTCACGCTGGGTCTGCATTTGCAGCGTCCTCAGATAAAAATGTCAATGTTCAGCAAGCTCCAACCAATAAGTTCTGGTGGCCTGAGCGTCTGGATCTGGCTCCTCTTCGTCAACACTCCGTTGAATCTGACCCAATGGGGAAGGGCTTTGATTATGCAAAAGAGTTTAATAAATTAAACCTGGAAGAAGTAAAGAAGGACATCGCTAAAGTCCTGACGACGTCTCAGGATTGGTGGCCGGCAGACTATGGTCACTATGGCCCGTTCTTCATTCGTATGGCGTGGCACAGCGCCGGCACTTACAGAGTGGGTGACGGTCGCGGTGGCGCAGGAAGTGGTCAGCAGCGTTTTGAGCCGCTGAACAGTTGGCCTGACAACGTGAATTTGGACAAAGCCCGCCGTCTGCTGTGGCCGGTAAAACAAAAATACGGCAAAAGTCTTTCCTGGGCGGATCTGATGATTCTCACGGGCAACGTGTCTTTAGAATCCATGGGTTTCAAAACCATCGGTTTTGCCGGCGGTCGTGAAGATCAGTGGGAACCGGATGTTGTTTTCTGGGGAGCTGAGAAGAAGTGGATGGGCGATGAACGTCGCAATAAAGAAGGCCGTTTGGACAAGTCGCCAGTGGCGGCGGTGCAGATGGGTCTGATTTACGTGAATCCTGAAGGCCCGAATGGCAATCCGGATCCGATCGCGGCAGCCAAGGACATTCGTGACTCCTTCGGCCGAATGGCGATGGATGATGAAGAGATCGTGGCTTTGATCGCTGGCGGCCACTCTTTCGGTAAGGCGCATGGCGCTCACAGACCGGACAAGTGTGTGGGGGCAGAGCCATCAGCAGCGCCGTTGGAAGAGCAGGGCCTGGGTTGGAAAAACAAATGTGGTACAGGCAGCGGTAAAGACACCGTGAGCAGTGGTCTGGAGGGGGCGTGGACTCCGACGCCGACTCAATTCTCAATGATGTATCTTGCGAACCTCTTCCAGTTTGACTGGGTGAAGACCAAGAGCCCGGCGGGTGCGACGCAGTGGATTCCGAAGGGGGGCGCGGCTGCCAATCAGGTGCCTGATGCTCATGATCCGAATAAACGTCATGCACCGATTATGTTTACGACGGATCTTTCGTTGAAAGAAGATCCTGCCTTCAACAAGATTTCCAAAAAATTCCTGGATAATCCCAAAGAGTTCGAAGCCGCATTTGCGCGAGCGTGGTTCAAGCTGACTCACAGAGACATGGGCCCGCGTGCGCGCTATCAAGGGAAGGATATTCCTAAGGAGATCTTCAAGTGGCAGGATCCAATTCCTGCTGTCAATCATAAGCTTGTGAGTGGCGCTGAGGTGGCACACCTTAAAAAGTTGATCGCAAGTTCGGGTCTTAGCAATTCAGATCTCATCCGCACGGCGTGGGCTTCAGCGGCCTTCTATCGTGGGACGGACAAACGTGGTGGCGCCAATGGAGCGCGCATCATGCTGGCTCCGGCGAAAGACTGGAAAGTGAATGATTCGCAAGAGATCTCTAAAGTCATCGCGGAGCTTCAGGAAATTCAAAAAGGCTTTAACAAGGGCAGCAGAAAAATTTCAATGGCGGATTTGATCGTGCTTGGTGGAGCCGTCGGTGTTGAAAACGCAGCCAAGGCGGGCGGCTATAAGGTGACTGTGCCATTCAAGCCAGGCCGCATGGATGCCACTCAGGAGCAGACAGACGTGGAATCCTTCAGCGTTCTGGAGCCGAAAGCTGATGCTTTCCGTAACTACTACGGCGAAGGAAACTATCTTTCTCCGGCAGAGGCTTTGGTGGATCGTGCGAATATGCTGACCTTGACGGTTCCAGAAATGACGGTGCTGTTGGGAGGTCTGCGTGTTCTGGATGTTAACTCGGGCCATTCAAGACACGGGGTATTTACTCAGAAGCCGGGTGCCTTGAGCGCGGACTTTTTTGTGAACCTGCTGGATATGTCGACGAAGTGGCAAAAATCTTCTGAAGACGGTCTTTATGAAGGTCGCGACAGAAAGACGGATGCTGTGAAGTGGACGGCCACACCGGTGGATCTGATCTTTGGATCTCACTCTGAGCTGCGCTCAATCGCTGAGGTGTATGCTTCCGCCGATAGTAAAGAGAAGTTTGCCAATGACTTCGTTAAGGCCTGGGACAAGGTCATGATGTTGGACCGTTTTGATCTGAAATAAATGGTTTTGAGCCGGGCCTCTTCTTGGGAGGCCCGGCTTTCTTCGCAAGGTGTGTAAAAATTTTCTGACGAAATGTTACACAACGCGCAATATATGTTCGATCCCTGTAATCTTTCTGCTAGATAGCTGACCCATCAAAAAGACGAATTTTGCCTCGCTAATGGCAATAATTTCAGATGGGGAGATTTCATGAATCGTATGATGGCTATTTTCGGCCTGCTTTTGGTTGCCACCTTGGCCTCTTTCAATGCTTTTGCGCAATCTCGCTCCGAGCTGGAGCGCCGACTGATGGTTGAGGATTCATACGAGGCTCCTCGCGGTCGTCTGTTCAATGAACAAGCCTATCTTCGCGGCGAAACATACCTGAGCCAGTACACCAATGTGATTGTTATCAACAAGGCGGCGAAAGGGCCTCAGGCGCAGACGTTGCGTCTTTATACAAACCGCCAGCTTCAGCTTTCCACTTATGTTTCCACAGGCCGTGAGGATTTGGAATACATCAGCAAGGTTCGTGGTGTTGTGAACAAGATCTTCAAAGGCACCACGTCTTCTCACTGGAGACACACAACCCGCGGATTCTATGCAATCAAACGCGTTCACGGTTACAACTACCGTTCTGGTGAATCCAAGTTCCAGATGCCTTATGCGATGTTCTTCAATGAAACTCGTGGTTTGGCGATCCATCAGGTGCCGCCGGATCTTTCTGGTGGTGAGGCGGCAGGCGAGGCAATGCTGGGGAAGCGGGCTTCTTCTGGTTGCGTGCGTGTTCACAAGGCTCAGATCCAAACAATCCACCGTGCGGTCACTGCCGCGGGCAAGGGTTCTGTGCCAGTTCTGGATACCCGCACGGGTCAGCCTAAACGTGATGAATACGGCAAAGTTCGCTATGAACAGGGCTACGAAACAATCGTGATTGTTGAGGAATACTAGTATCACGCCACAGGGGAGCGTGGCTTGACCTGCTCCCTAAACGGACATAAAAAGGCTGGGTTATCCCGGCCTTTTTTGTTTTTAGGAGCTTTCCATGAACCTGATTGAAATCGTCAATGTGCCCGATGAAAAACGTGATCACCAATGGGAGATTGATTTCTTCATGTCCGTCACTCAGGGCAACATCAAGCTTTTGGTGGAAACTCCTCAGCAGGGGCCGGATGGCTGGCCTTATCTTTTGGTCGAAACCGGTGAAGACGCCACAGAGCCTGCGAACAAAGTCATGCAGTGGGCAGCGATGAAAGGTGTGGGTTTGGTTGTCAATCCACGCAAATCCTATCCGGATTATGTTTTTACTTACGGCATGCTTTGGAACTTCAAGGAAACCGGTCGTTTCTATCAAGAGGCGGCACAGGCTTCGGTGGGCAGCGTGGAAATGGAAAAAGGTCAGGGCTTGCACGCGGGGCCGCCTTCTCCACAGTATCTTCCGCAGTATGTTCGTAATATTTTAAAAGAATTCTTCCGTGATCAGGGCGTTCTTCGTCCACGCATTCTGGTGATGAGCCCGGATCGTAAGCACTATGATCTGGCATTTTCTTTGGAATCTTTGGGGAATCCTCCAACCAAAGAACATCAGGGCATTGCTGAGGCTCTGAGCTGGTTCCTGCCTCCGCATTATTCTGTGGTGCTGGTCTCTGAAATCGGTCTTCCGACTTTCACGGATCTTTAGTCTTTAGAACTCTTCAGAACGATACCAACAGGCCGGGCGCTCTTTTAACAGAGCGCTGGCGCGGAACGTATCCAGGCGGCATTGGGGACTGGGATAGTCTAACAAGGTTGTCTGGACGATGTCGGTTTCGGCTTTCTCCAGACTGGGAGAGGGATCGTTGTTCGGCAGAACTGTCCACTGCAGCTTTGCTGTGATCAACCCGGCCAGCAGAGCCCGAGGACATATCTGCGGGTTTTGAGCCATGCAAGTCTGCTCCAGCAACATTTCATCTTTGTTTGCGACCTGTTGTGGTGATGAGCTTAGTTGTTGCGCTATTTGATTGAAGCACCCTTGAACAGAGTAATAGTCCGCAGCCCCTTCAGCGGAGGCCCAGCTGACATTGCCATGGATGTCGGGGAAATAGGGGGCGCCACCTTTGTGATGACCGACTTCGTGGCAGATCATCAACGTCAAACTGTCCAAGGTCATCGAAGGATGTCGAGCCAAACCGCCATAGATCACCACCAAGCGGATGTCACTAAAACGAAGAGCTTGGGCATTGACAGTGTTGTTGGCCCAACTGCCTTCGAAAATAAGGTCGGAATAATTTTGTGCAAACAGATCCAATAGCTGATGGAACTGGATTTCAGAGATTTCTTCTTGGGAAGAAGCCTTTTCACTCAAAGCCGCAGCTGGCAGCAAAGCCGGGCACAACGAGTGCCTGAAGGCGATGTGAGCGGGCCACAAAATGGTGAGAATAAGAAGGGCCAAAGAAATCTTCATGGGCCGGGATAGTAAACAAAACTCTTGCGGATCGACTATTCAAATGGTGTCTGGCTGAAAATATTGCAGGATTCTTGAGTCTTCGAAAAAGAGTCGCGGGATCTTCGGATCCCGCGACAAGTGGTTTTGGCAGTGATTTAATCCAGCTCGCCCGGACGAGGCAGAAGGTCCATCAGACATTCGCGCCAGTACTCTGGAGCTTCCTCTGAATAGTCAATCGCGACATGGAAGCCTTTTTTACCCAGAAGCTGCGTGCGTGTGATCACACCCGAGATTTCCAGATTCATTTCTTCCAGGTGCATAAAGACCCGGTCGCCAATCAGGCAATCCAGATTCAGATTCTTGCGAAGAGCTGAAGGAATCAGGTCTTCGCGTTTAATCAGAAGCAAAAGTCCCGTTGAAGAAGCTTCGATGATCTCACTGTTCTTTGCGATTTTGGCAAAGTCATCCAGTGATGTGAGATACGAAATATGAATGGGAGAGACTTCGGTCCTTGGAGCCACTCTGCGGTTGTATTTTGTACTTCCCATCTTTCACCTACCTTGAAACAAACTACATTAGTGTCGGTTATAAGACTCTTCGGCAGGACTCGACCAAAGTTAAGAGGGAATTACAAAAAAGCAGAAGCTCCACTGTGAAATTTGTCTGACAACTCCGCGTCCTTCAGAGGAGGATTTAAACTCTGTGGCGTTCGTAAGAGTGAATGTCTCAGTCTGAGAATCAATATTTTGCCAGTCCCCTATAGAAATCCGCGAAACCACCGACGGTTGCTCGAAGGTTTTAAGCGCTTTAAAACACGCCTCTTTTGCGCACCACAAGGCAGCCGCACTGGGGCTTTGACGGAGTTCTTCGTCGGAAGATACGCGTGCCACGACCTTCTCCTGTACGCGGGAGGTGATTTCTAAGTCCACCCCAATCGGAAACTCGCACAGAGCAAACATGCCCAGGTCGTGGGTGTGAGAGACGGAGTGATACAGTGTTTTTCCTTGAGTGCGTTTTTGGATTTCCGCACGCAAGAGATCCCGGTGGTTGGGATTGTGACTGCCCCAATCCGGATGCGCAAAAATCTGTAAGCTGGGGCAGTGAAGGATCTTTTGGAAGGACTCAATTGTGCTTTCAGAGATAATCATCGGCAGTGAGTCCTTGGGGTGAAAATTAAACAGTGAATTCCGCGGGCCAAGTCACGGGCTTGCCGCTGGTGATATCCATCATGCGATCCAAAGACACTTTGGCCTTCAGGCGCAGGGATTCATCAAGACCCACTTGAGGTTTGGAGGTCTCAAGCGCGTACTTGATCTTTTCCATGGAGTTCATCTTCATGTAAGGGCAGTTGTTGCAAGAGCAACCTGAATCCAAAACAGGAGCTTGGATCAGTTCCACATCCGGACGCAGCTTTTGCATCTGGTGGAAGATCCCGGTCTCGGTAGCTACGATGAACTTCTTCGCCGGATTCTTTTGAACTTCTTCCAGCAAGCGGGACGTGGAGCCGATGACAGAAGCATATTGCAATACGGATTCATCACACTCAGGGTGCGCAATCACGACCGCATCTGGGTGCTGGGCAATGAGCTCATACAATTTCTTGGCGTTGAACAGCACGTGCACTTCGCAAGCTCCCGGCCACAACACGAATTCGCGATTGAGTTTTTTAGAAAGCCAACGACCCAGGTGCTGATCCGGCCCAAACAAGATCTTACGATCTTTGGGAATGGATTCGACGATCTGTTGAGCGTTGGAAGAAGTGATGATCACATCAGAGATGGATTTCACTTCCGCGCTGGAATTGATGTAAGTCACCGCAATCCCATCGGGATGCTGACGGCGCCAAGCCAGGTACTTGTCGTAAGGAGCCCCTTTGACCAAAGAACAACTGGCCTCCATATCCGGAACCAGAACTGTTTTGGTAGGGTTGAGGATCTTCACACTTTCAGCCATGAAGACAACGCCGGCCAACAAAATGGTGTCCTGTTGGACCTGTTGGCCCATCTTGGCCAGATAGAAGCTGTCACCGACATAGTCCGCGATGTCTTGAATATCACCCTCTTCATAGTAGTGAGCCAGAATAACCGCGTTTTTCTCTTTTTTAAGTCGCTGAATATCAGCAGCAATATCATAAGCCATAATCAACCTCGGGCCTTATTGTAACCCAGATGAACACAGAAAAAGCTCATATAGCACGACAGGCACAAAAAGCAACCCCACAAAGGTCCCGGCATGACCCCCGCCAGACGTAGTTAGAGCAAATAGCTGGGATGGCTTAAAACAAGTTTTGCCCAAGTTCCACAGCAGCCAATCCCAAAGGGATGGCGTCCGCGAGGACTGTCCGAAGGGCAAAGCTTGTTTTAAGCCAGCCCCGCGGTCTTGTTCTAAAGAGTCGTTCCGCCTTTGAGGACGTTGATAATGGATTTGGAGACAGTTTTCAGGGATTCGAAGACGCCACGGCCTTCAGAGGCGCAGCCTTCGATTTCAGGAGCATTATAAGGGTTCAGAGCACTTCTTAGCTCTGCCAAGGATGCGACATTCGGCAGATCACGCTTGTTGTATTGCATGATCAAAGGAATCTCACGGATGTCATAGCCTTGTTGTTCCAAGTTTCTCTCAAGATTGCGCAGGGATTCCAGGTTTTCATCCATACGTTCGATTTGAGAGTCCGCCACGAAGATCACGCCATCCAAACCCTTTAGGATCAGCTTGCGGGAAGCATCATAAACCACCTGACCAGGAACAGTGTAAAGGTGGAAGCGGGTTTTAAAGCCACGAATGTCGCCGACGTTCAAAGGCAGGAAGTCAAAGAACAAGGTGCGCTCAATATCCGTGTTCAATGCCACGAGCTTGGATTTTTGATCCTCGGCCGTTTTTTGATAAACCCACTGAATGTTCGTGGTTTTACCGCCCAGGGAAGGGCCGTAATACACGACTTTGCAGTGAATCTCTTTGGCATTGTAGTTAATAAAGGACATTACAGCTCCACTCTGTTTTGCAGGGCACGACCCATAGTTCTATCATCTATGAAATCGATGTCGCTGCCAATAGGAACTCCATGGGCAATGCGAGAAAGTTTCAAACCTTTGCCTTGCAGCTGCTTTGCCAGGTACAAAATCGTGGTATCGCCCTCAAGATCGGCATCCAATGCGAGGATGACTTCTTTGATAACCGGACCGGTGCCGTTCAAACCATCATCAACACGGTCGATCAGCTCTTTGATTTTCAATTCTTTAGGACCGATGCCTTCCAGCGGGGAAATGGCCCCGTGCAAGACATGGTAGCGACCCCGGAACGCGCCGGAAGATTCAATACGCATGATGTCCGCCGGCTCCTCCACCACGCAGATGGATTCGTCCGAACGGTGCGCATCTTCGCAGTAGCGGCAGATGTCCGTGTCCGTGTAGTTAAAGCAGCGAGGGCAGTCATGCACCTCGGCCTTCACACGCAAAAGTGCCTCGCTCAAACGCTCTGGGTATTCGTTCCCCGTGCGTAAGATGAAATAAGCCAGACGTTGAGCAGTCTTGGGCCCGATACCAGGCAGACGGCTCAACTCGTGGACTAATTTTTCAAGGGCAGAGATATGTAACACTCGCTACTCCAGCTTCGGACACCTGTCGGTGCCCTCAGCACTGTGGCCACAGGCCTAGAACATTCCTGGGATATTCAAACCGCCAGTGATTTTTTCCATTTCTTTTGCGGAAGTATCACGAGCTGTTTTAACGGCTTCGTTGACTGCAGACAGGATCATGTCCTGAAGCATTTCCACGTCGCCGGCTTTCAAAACTTCAGCATCGATGTTCAAAGAAGTGATCATGTGGTTGCCGTTCACTTTTACTTTTACAGCGCCACCGCCAGAAGTTGCTTCGTATTCAGCCTTGGCAAGATCATCCTGGGCTTTTTTCATCTTCATTTGCATTTGGTTGGCTTGTTTCATCAACTGAGCCATTCCGCCGGGCATACCCTTCATAGAATTCTCCTTTTTAGTGGCCGCGTTTATTTAGTTCAACGATGGACTTGATCTGTCCCTTGAACACGGTCTGTGCAGCCTTGACCATGGGGTTTTCGTTGATCTTGTTGCGAAGCTCTTCCTCGGCCAACTGCACTTTTTTCTGCTGGATGGCCTGGGCGGATTCTCCGACCTGATCACGACTCATTAATACCTCAAAAGAATACCCAGCACCCCAGTATGAATCAATAAATCCCTGTAGTTTTTTGCGCACTTGGGCGTCGGCCATTTGGTCTTTCAGGAAGGCCAATTTCACAGGAACGCCAAGGCTGATCAGCTTTCCTTCTTCTTTCACAAAAAGAAGATTTTCGACTTTGGCAGCGAACAAAGCATCGTCCTGGCGAAGCAGTTCCACAAAGTTCACCCAGCGTTCTGTGGCAGAAGACCCTGTGGCCAACTTCGGTTTTTCCGCAACTGGCGCGGCTTGGGGGGCTGGGGCAGGTGCCGGAGCACTGAGCGCTGTTGCCGAGGTGGTGGCAGCAGGCTTTTGTGTCGACAGGGATGATACCGCAGGCTTGGCTTTGTTCAAAGCCGCCTTCATGGCCTCCAGTCCTTTGGGACCGTCTAAAACTTTTTGAGCTTCTTCAATGCGATCGTGACCTTTGACTGTGGGGGCTACCGGCGGAACGTAAGGCCGGGCACCACCTGCGCTTTGAGGGGTTGCAGCTCCACCTTGCAACAACGTCTTCAGGTCCACAAGTTTGGGAGCTGAAGCCATACGAAGCAAAGTCACTTCCAGAACAATACGAGGATCTTGGGCGCGCGGGATGTCGTTGCCACCCTTTAAAGCCATGTCGAAAAGCATGTGAATGTCTTCCTCAGGAAGACGGCTTGCCATTTCGCTGAGAGCTTGAAGCTCAGAATCAGGCATTTCCAGAATCTGAGACGCTTGGGCTTCGGACACTTTGATCAAAAGCAGATTGCGAATCATTTCCAGAAGATCTTGCGAGAACAAATGAGGCTCAAAGCCCGCGGCTGCGATCTTTTCAATCACTTTCAAAATCGCCTGAGAATTGCGATCAATCAAAGCGTTCAGAGTTTCAAACAGCAACGCACGGTCTGTCAGGCCCAGGATTTCCACAACACTAGCACGAGTCAGCGGACCATTGGCAAAGGTGATCACCTGATCCAGCAAACTTTGCGAGTCACGCATGGACCCGTCACCTTGACGAGCCACCACCCACAGGGCTTCATCCTCCGCCGTCACACCTTCGCGATCACAGATCAGCTTCAGGCGCTCAGTGATAGAGCGGGTGGAAATACGACGGAAATCAAAACGCTGACAGCGGGACAAGATCGTTTGCGGGATCTTGTGCACCTCGGTTGTCGCCATGATGAAAACCACATGCGAAGGCGGCTCTTCCAAAGTCTTCAACAGGGCGTTGAAGGCGCTGGTGGAAAGCATGTGCACTTCGTCGATGATATAGATTTTGTATTTACCACTGGAGGGCATAAACGCCACAGTGTCGCGAAGTTCACGGATTGCATCCACGCCGTTGTTGGAGGCTCCGTCGATTTCGATCACGTCAATGCTGGAACCGCCGGCGATTTCTTTGCAGGAATCACATTCGTTACACGGAACAAAGTTTTGAGCATTGGGGCAGCGAAGAGCTTTGGCAAGAATACGAGCCGAGGAAGTTTTACCTGTTCCGCGCGGGCCTGTGAAAAGCAGAGCATGCGGAAGACGACCGTTTTTTAAAGCATTGGAAAGTGTTTGGGTAATATGATTTTGCCCGACAACGTCGGTAAATGATTGGGGACGCCATTTGCGTGCAATCACCTGATAAGACAAAACCCACCCCTGATAGTTCGTTTCTCGGTTCGTGCGAAAGATAAAAAAGTGGCCGAGCACCCCATATCACATAGTCCCTCGAGTGCCGTTGCTTCCTTCCGGACCTAGCGGGATTCGTCAAGAGAGCTATTGTATGGGACCCGGCCACCGCTGGATGTAACCCATTGGAGAGGGGATTACATTCGATAACTGGGTGCGGCATAGAAGTAAGTTTGGGGGCAGCTCCCGCTCCGTGGGACACGCCTTCCGGGCTCTGCCAGCGCCGGGGCCCTTGGCCCCGGTTCGGGCCGTCCGGGCCCCGCTGGAGGTCCCACTCCGGGGATCTGCCCCCAAATTTACTTCTATGCCGACGTTATCTCTGGTTTTGGCCATGGAATTTGGGGGCGGTGGTGTTTTTTGGCAGGCTGGCCCCTTTGGGGCGCCGCTGGGTGGGGGGGAGTTTTGTGGGGGGGTGGGTCGTGGCTTGCTGTTTAGTTGGGGGTGGGGGAGCATTTAGGAATGTGAGGTGATTCGTATGTTGAAGATGGTATTGGTTTCTTGTTTGCTGGGTTCTTTTGCTTTTGCTCAGACCATGGGGGTGAAAGACATTCCTGCGGATGGAGAGACGACGATTGAAATTACAAAAGGCTCCAAAGCTAAAAATGAATATGAAGTTGTCACCAGTGAAGATGAGATCGAAGGGGATGCGGCTCCGCTTTTGAAAGATGCTCGTTTGAATTGGAAGAAGGCCTGTGCTGATTGGAAGGCTGAAACCAAAGAGCTTAATAAAGAAAACCAGGTTCTGACCCTGAACTGTGGGAAGATGACGTGCGCCACAGTTTCTATGGAGTCCACGTGCCGATCTCAAAGTAAAGTGAAGATCAAGACGCGTATCAAGTAGTAGAAATTTCCAGCTATTTCTAAAGAGGCTCAATCTTTTTATAGTTTAGCAGGACATTTCCGCTTCTCATGGTTTTTGCCGAAACCAGCTTCAAACGGAGTGGGCGAGTCAATCTCTGGAACATGGTTGTGCCCTCGCCCAGTGCCAACGGATTTAACAAAATGGAGTAGTCATCAATCAGATTTGCCTCGGCCAGTTGAGCGACGATTTGACCACTTCCCAGAATGGTCATGTCGGTCCCGTCTTCGGCCTTGAGTCGCTTGATTTCTGCCAGCAGATCCCCGTTTAGCAGAGTTGTGTTTTCCCACGTGGCTTCACGCAGGGTCTTTGAAAATACGATTTTCTTCGAGCTGTTCATTCCCTGGGTGGTCAAGGGGTCGTCTTTCCACGCGTCCTTAGAGGTCCAATAGCTCTGCATCATCTCGTAGGTTTTTCTGCCGAAGACCAGGGTGTTGCCGCTGTTGGATTTTTCGTCGGACAGACCCTGTTCATCTTCGCCGAAGTTGTGCCAGCTGATATCTTCGTTAGGCCCTTTGAAGTATCCATCCAAAGTGATCAGATTAAAAACGCTCAGCTTCGCCATTGGTCTTGCCTCTTTCTGAGTAATCTCGTTTTCTTTCTGACGAATGTACCTTGAAAAGCGGGGTTTACCAAAACATCACTCGTTTTAGCCTGTCCTTTGTTCCGGATCTTGCCCAGTCCTGTAGATGAAAAAAATGTAAGCAATGTAGTCTAACACTCGCCTGCCAATCGGCAGTGAAGGGGTTCAGATGACATTGAAACAAAATACCGTCGCCTTGGTTCTTGCTCTGGGAGTGGGTTTGCTGGGATGCCAAGGGGGAGCCAACGACTACGTTGAGTCGTCTTCCATGCAAAACGAAAATCAAAATCTGACAGATACAACCGACACAGCTATGACAGACGGTGAGGATATCGCTGATCATGTTCATGATGATTTCGGCATCTCAGAAGAAATTCAGGCGCTGGGATGTGTGAAGGCGTCCTCTTCGCAGAAAACACAGGTCAATCTGGGGCTCTCCAAAAAAGAAGAGTTTTTGCAGAAGTGCTCAAAGGAAACCAACGGTTCCTTCTGGTGTGATCAGGTGGTTCGTCCGAATCCGAAAAGTGTGAACACCTTCCGCTGCACCTATGGCTCCAGTCAGGTGCATAATCTGATTCATCCCGACGAAAGCACCTGGAAGTATCCGATTGCGGGAGTGCGTATCTTGCAGGATCTTTCCGCCAAGGGAATTAAGATCAGTCAGATCTATAATTGGTGGAGACCTGAACCTTATAATAAAAACGTGGGCGGGGCCGCTGGTCGACATCCTTATGGAACATCCATCGACGTCAGATTTGCCAGCAACAGCGAAGCGGACCGCGCCTTTAAAGAACTTTGCAAAATGCGCAAGGCCAAACGTCTCAGAGCCATCGGTCATTATGGCAGCGCCTCTTTGCATATCGGTGTGGGCGATAAAACAGCCAACACCTGGGGCAAAAGTTGTGGATCTTGAATTTAAAGAATTTGGCACGTAAAGGAATAAAAAAAAGAGGAGCCTTCACGGGCTCCTCTTTTAGTTTTTTCTTTCAGCCTACGGCTTACATGGAAAGAGCTTTTTTCAAGTTCTCATCCAACTTCGCCAGGAACGGCTCAGTGTTCATGTACTTGTCAGCTGGAACCTTGTCGCCATAGATGCAAACCGCAAGGTCTTTGGTCATGAAACCAGCTTCAACTGTTTCAACGCAGACTTTTTCCAAAGTCTGAGCGAACTTCACAAGCTCCTGGTTGTTATCCAGGTTACCACGGTGCTCAAGACCGCGAGTCCATGCAAAGATGGAAGCGATTGGATTCGTGGAAGTTGGCTTGCCTTGCTGGTGCTGACGGTAGTGACGAGTCACTGTGCCGTGAGCGGCTTCAGATTCCATTGTCTTACCGTCTGGAGTGACCAGTACGGAAGTCATCAGACCCAAAGAGCCGAAACCTTGAGCTACTGTATCGGACTGAACGTCGCCGTCGTAGTTCTTACATGCCCATACGAAGTTACCGTTCCATTTCAACGCGGAAGCAACCATGTCGTCGATCAGACGGTGTTCGTAAGTGATACCAGCAGCATCGAACTTCGCTTTGAATTCTTTTTGATAGATGTCTTCGAAGATGTCTTTGAAGCGACCATCGTATTTTTTCAGGATCGTGTTCTTAGTGGAAAGGTACAACGGCCATTTCTTAGTCAACGCCTGGTTGAAGCAAGAACGTGCGAAGCCAGTGATGGATTCGTCGGTGTTGTACATGGTCAAAGCGACGCCATCACCTTTGAAGTTGTAAACTTCGTGAGTGATTGGTGCGCTGCCATCTTCCGGTTGGAAGGTGACTGTCAGCTTGCCTTTGCCTTTGGTTACGAAATCAGTTGCACGGTATTGGTCACCGAAAGCGTGACGGCCGATGCAGATTGGTGCTGTCCAGTTAGGAACCAGACGAGGAACGTTTTTGCAGATGATAGGTTCGCGGAACACAGTACCGTCAAGGATGTTACGGATAGTGCCGTTCGGGGACTTCCACATTTGTTTCAGGTTGAATTCTTTTACGCGAGCTTCGTCCGGAGTGATCGTCGCGCATTTGATACCCACGTTGTACTTTTTGATCGCTTCTGCAGCGTCAACAGTCACTTGGTCGTTGGTAGCATCACGGTGCTCCATGCCCAAGTCATAGTACTTAATGTCGATATCAAGATATGGAAGGATCAATTGTTGTTTGATGAATTTCCAGATGATTCTTGTCATTTCGTCGCCGTCGAGCTCAACGACGGGATTGGCAACTTTGATTTTTTTCATAAGTCGTGTCCTTTGTGATGGGATTGTAAAAGCGCCCTGAAAATATAGAATGGTGCCGCCTGTAAGACAAAGGAAAACAGGGCATCAAAGCCTTTAGTTGTGCGTTTCATAGCTGGAAAAAGGCCTTCCTTGGGTGATCACAAAATAATTAGTAATCAGAATGAGACGATAAAAATCGATATATAAACCATTGATATTAAATGACAATCTAAAAACGAAACTTAAAAAGTGATCACAACTGTGAACTTTTTCTGAAGAATCCCGATAAATCAACTATCCTGATTTCAGATAGCAGTTCGATGCCGATTCAGCCCGAAGATTCAGCCAGACAGGATGTCGAATTATTAACAGGGAGGGAATATGAATAGCAAGGTTGTAAAGTCAGTGATCGCAGGTTTCGCCGCAGTGAGTATGGGATGTTCGCAGGCGCCGTCCTCATCGGGGACTGTGGCGACGTCTTTGACGATGACGGGTTCGTCCCAAGCATCGACTTTGGCGAAATATAAACTTCAGCACCCATGGCTCAGTTTGTTGATGCCGCAGGCTTCGGCTCTGCCAGCACCAGCGATGACGGATGCTTCGGGGGCCAATGTCTCGCTCACCAAGGCCTGGGTGGTGGTGAAGGAGATTGAACTTGAGATGGAAGAATCAGATGCCGTCGGTGAAGTGGATGAGGATGGTGTTGAGTTCCAGGGGCCATTCGTTGTGGATTTGCTTTCTCCAACTCCGACCTCTTTTGGGGTGGCGGAAGTGCCAGCGGGTGTTTATCGTCGCATCAAGATGAAGCTTGAAAAGGATGCGGCTCTGCCTGCCGAAGCGCCGATGGGGCTGGCTGGAAACAGCATCTACTTCGAAGCCACTGTGGCGGGGAATCAGATTTCTTACTCTGCAGATGATGGAACAGAATTTAAAATCAGCGGGGCCGGTGGAATCAACTTGGGGGAATCCTCCAATGTGCTGATGGCGATTAAACTGGCGGATCTCTTTAAGATGATCGATTTGTCCGGTGTGACTTCGAATGTCGCTATCACGTCAGCGAATCGAGTTGCGGGAGTCAATCAGTGTCCTTTGATTGATCCATCAGCCAACGATCTTTACACTTGCTTCAGAAAAGGTCTTGAGCAGGCAGCAAAACTTGGCAAAGACGATGACGGCGACTGTGAAATCGAAGAACATGAAGACGAAGTAGAAGACTAATGCAGGGGAAAGTTTTATGGCAACGGTAGTTAAGAGACCCCTTATACAGGAATATCACGACTACCTGGAATTCTTAAAAGACTGGGTTGAATATCTCAAGGATCGGGAAAAGGGATTCAGTCTAAGACAGGTGGCAAAGGAGGCCGGGATGGCCTCCGGCTACCTTCCTATGTGCTTTGCCCGAAAGCGCAAGTTAAGTCGGCGGGCTCTTGCGAAGTTGAAGCCCCACTTGAAGATGACTCCGAAGGAAGAAAGATACCTGGACTTGTTGCAGGTGATTGCCGAATCGGAGGACCCTAAAGAGCGGGTCCAGGCCCTGACCGGGTTGCAGAAACTCCGAGACTACAAAGAGTCCAACCGTCACGAACTTGAGGTTCATCAGTATTTAAGCAAGTGGTACTTTGTTGCGATCCGGGAATTGGTGAATCTTCCGGAATTTTCAGCGGATCCGGTTTGGATTCAGCAAAAGCTCCGGGGTCGAGTTTCTCAGAAAGAAGTCGAAGATGCCTTGGATTTCCTTCTGAAGTTTGGCTTCGTGGATAAGGATTCTGACGGGAAGTACAAAGTGATTCAAAAGCAACTGGACTGTCACGAGGGTGTCTTCAAGATTTCTCTGGGTGAATTTCACCGCCAGATGCTGGATTGGGCCAAGACCTCGATTGAAGAGGTTCCGCGGGCCGAGCGTCTTCTTCTGGGGCATACCGCTGCATTGACGAAAGGTCAGTTTGAAGCGGTCCAGACGATCCTGCGCGATGCCTTGGCGTCGTTGGAAAAGGTGGACGCCGCAGATGCAGATCCCACCGGGGAGGTATACCACATTGAGCTGGCAGCCTTCCCTCTGACAAAAAAAGTCGCTGAAGACGACGAAGTTATGGGAGAATAGATTTTATGAGAATGCGTTTGGCCATGGGTCTTATGACTATCACGATCATCTCTGCTTGTCAGAAAAGCAGTGACGGTGGGACCAGCACCGGGAACCCTATGATCAGCTTTAAGATGACGGCGTCGTCTTCGCCGGCAAATTCGATTGCATCTTACGTCTCGCGTTTTCCTTGGTTGAATCTTCTGCTGCGTCCGGCGCTGGCTTTGCCGCCTCCGCCTGCAATGACGGACGCCAATGGAGTGACAGTGACGCTGGATCATGCGTGGATCACTGTGAAAGAGATCGAGTTCAAGGCCACGGAAGTTGCCGATCAGGATGAAGTCGATGGTCAGGATGTCAGTTTTGAAGGTCCCTTTGTGGTGGATCTGCTTTCATCGCAGCCGGATTCGCTGGGACAGGCTCGAATTGCGACCTCGCTGGTTCGTCGTGTGAAGATGCAGTTGCATAACACCGACACACTTCCGGCCGGTGCGCCGGCACAAATGCTGGATAAAAGCATTTACTGGAGTGGAGCGGTCGGCGGACATTCCCTGGTGATCACAAGTCGGGAAGGCTATGAATTTGAACTCGGTGGACAGAACGGCGTTGGAATCTCTGAAAGCGCCAATATATTGATGAGTATTCAAGTGGCCAGTCTTTTCAAGAAAATCAATCTTTCGGCGGTGACGTCGGATGTTGTGATTGATGAACAGAACCGTCTGCCCGCGGTGAATCCGTGTCCGCTGATTGATGCCTCAGCGTCAGATATCTACACCTGCTTCACCAAAGGGCTGGAAACCGAGTCCAACCTTGGAGTGGATGCGGATGACGATGATGAGCTGAGTGGCGATGATGACACCGTCAAGTAGTCACCGGGCTATTTAAGAACGGCTTGTTCTAGAAAAGAAAGATGGCTGTCGATAGCGTCATTGACAGCCGACGTTGAATCCAGGCTTTGAAACTGTCCATCTATCAGCAAAGTGGCAAATCCGTGAATTCCTGACCAGACAGACCTTGCGGTGATTGTGGGGTCTGCCTTTCTGAAAACTGACTGTTTGATCCCGTCTTTCAAGGTCTCCTCAAGGGTGGCAAATGCCTTTGCCCCCGCAGCTTCAAGTTCCGGTCTGAGATCCGGGCTGCAGCGAAGTTCCTGATGGAACATGCAGCGATAGTGTCCTTGATTCTTTTCGGCAAACTCAATATAGGCTTTCCCCAGTGCCTTCAGGCGTTGTCGGGGTGACCTCAGCGGACTCAGGGCTTCGGTGAAGCTCTGGTTCATAGCCAGAAACCCCTCTTCAGCAATGTGACTTAAAAGATCTGTTTTTGAGGCGAAGTGGCGATAGACGGCCGTGTGACTCACTTTAAGGCTTTGGGCGACTTCGCGCAAAGTGAAGTCTGCTTCGCCCTTTTTCTGAATGATTTCAACGGTTCTTTTAATGGCGGCTTTTTTAAGGTCGCCGTGATGGTACGTCTTTGCCATGAAAAAAAGACTAGCAGGTTTTTTCTATGTTTACAATGGTCACATTAATGTTAACATTGTAAACATGAGAAAGCTAAATCCGTTCTATCGTCTTCTTTTGATTTTCACCCTGTTGGCCGTGGCCGCAAAGTTTGGCGGTGCTCTTACGCAGTGGAAGGATGTTCCGCTGTGGATCATGATTCAGGTCTTTTTTTTGGCGGGGGTCAGTCACTTTACGTCCTTACGCCATGAATTCGTGAAAATGATCCCTCCGAAAATCCCAGCCAAGATGTTTTTGGTTTACTTAACAGGGGCCTTGGAGCTGCTGGGCGCCTGGGACTTAATGAATCCTGAAAACAGAGCCATCACAGGATGGGCTTTGATTGCGCTGTTGGTGTTAATGTTCCCAGCCAACTACTACGCCGCTAAAAGCAACATTCACTTCCGAGGTGCCAAACCATTGTCAGTCCTGCAGCGGGGGGCGGTGCAGATTCTCTTTATTGTCGCTTTGTATGTGGGAGCCATCTTATGAAAAAGATCCTGGTGATAAATGGACATCCTAACAATACATCGCTGTGCTCTTCCTTGGCGCAGCAATACGCAAAAGGAGCCACAGAGTCCGGTTTTGAAGTTCGTCTGGTGCAGCTCTCGGATTTGAAGTTCGATCCTGTTTTACATAAAGGCTACTTAAAGATTCAGGACCTGGAGCCTGACCTGGTTCAGGCGCAGAAGGATCTTTTATGGGCGGAACATCTTGTGATCGTGCATCCAATCTGGTGGGGCTCGGTGCCAGCCTTATTAAAAGGCTTCTTGGATCGTGTTCTTTTGCCGGGTTTTGCTTTTAAGTATCACAAGGACAGCCCATGGTGGGACCGGTTGTTGAAGGGACGAACGGGAAGACTGATTGTGACGACGGATGCGCCATCATGGTGGAACAAGTTTGTCCTGCGCGATCCCGTGATCCGCATGATGAAGAACTCGGTTCTGGAATTCTGCGGTATCAAACCTGTCAAGGTCACGCAGTTAGATCGAATCAAAGATCGTCCTAAAGATGTGATCGAGTCCTATCTTAAGAAAGTTTATGAACTGGGTAAAAGGGGAGCCTAAGCTCCCCCTTGCGATTATCGCTGCAAGATCGTTGGATTTTGCAGGCGGGCTTCCAGTTGCTGAAGTTGTACTTCCAGAACTTCATGATTCCGTTCCGGAGCTGAATAGCGTACCAATTTCGGTCCTCTCAATGTAGCAGACGCTAACGCAAGCATGATCCTCGTGCTCTTATAAGCAAGATACAGAAGGAAGCTTGTAAGTTGACCGGCCTTTTTTACGCTTTCAATAGACACATCAGTTGAGGTTTCAACGAGTTTCAATAAGTACCGCTCGTTTTGGAATTCCCATTGTTTTTTTCTACGCAATAGTGCGTTCATAGCTTCCTCCTCAGGATTGATAATGCTTGCGGCAGCTCTGTGCAAAAGGCCGTTTTGACAGATAGATGCGCAAGGGTTGTTTGAAAGTTCAGCTATGACACCACTTCAGAATCAAAGTACGGACACAGGTGTTGGGGACCTCATTCAGTACAATGAGACCAAAGCGTCGCCAGAGCTAAAATTAAATTTTGGGTTAAGATCTAAAGACGAAAAGTGACTAACACTTTACGTGCTTAGAGATGCAGTTCAATTGTCGTGGGATTGAATCTGTGACCTATGAATGAATGTCAGAGGCCACGTCCACGTTAGTAGATCCGCAAATATTTATATTTTGAATCATCATAATAATCATGATGGCCTCCTTTCATTAGAGATAATTCCAATATCGAGGATTGTTCAAAAAAAGTAAACTGATTTTTTTGAAATCCTTTGTGGAGGCCAGTTCCAAGATGGAACCTTGATTCTGTGATGGTGAAAATTTAGTTCTTTTTTGTCAGAACTTCGATGAGCTGTTTGAAGTACGCAGGCATTTCCGAGCGGGGATACCATGCCAAAGCGACAGAGTAATCCAAATGCAATTCATCGGCGAGATAACAAAGGCTGCCATCTTTGATAAACGGGCGAGCAAACTCTTCTGTCAGAGACGAATAGCCCAGCCCCTGTTGCAACATGTAGGTGAGCGCATCGATATTGTTGGCATAGTGGCGCAGCTTCTGCGCTTTTCCTGCCAGTTTATATTTCTTCAGCAGATCCAGCGTGACGGTGTCTTGAGGGTCGAAATCAATAATGGGTTCGTTTGCAAGAATGTCGTCGAGCTTTCGTTTTTTCCACGCCGAGGGTCCGACCAGGTAATATCGCTCTGGCGCCATCACCTTGGAATCCAGCTCCAGCCCCACTTGATTTGCGGGCAGGGCGCCGATTTGCGCGAAGCCGGTTTTTAGTTTTCCCAAAACACTGTCGGTGTCGGTGATATCAAAGCGCACGCGCAGCTTGGGATTTTTTTTAACGACGGTGCTGACTTTGGGGATGATGCGCGAGCGCATCAGGGTGGAGGTGCCGCTGAGGCAGACCTCAAAGAAGGCCGACTCTTTTTTTCCGGAAATTTTAGACAGGGTGTCCCCTTCGAGATCGCGGGCCGCCTGGACATAGCGCAGAAGGGATTCCCCTTCCTGGGTCAGACGCATGCCTTTACGGGAGCGGGTGAACAGCGTCACACCCAGTTGCTTTTCCAAGCTCCGGATACGTTGGGTCACCCCTGTCTGGGTGAGATTTACTATTTTAGCAGCTTCCAGGACCGTGCCTTTTTGAACAACGGCCCAGAAAGCTTCAAGGGAAGGGCTTAGTAAACTCATTAATAATGATAATAAAGTGATATATATGAATTATACAAATACTTTCTTTGAAAATAATTTCGCCTCCAACAACGTAGGAGGTTGTGATGAAACTAAAATCTTGGATTGTTCTTTTCGGTGTAACTCTTTCGGCGATGACAGCTCAGGCAGACTGCCTTCCGGATCGCGCCAGCTCTTATCAGTGTTATTTTCCTCAAGAGATCACGTGCTCTTTGAACGGCGATCCCGTCACAGCTGCGGGTCAAAAAGTTCTGAAGCTGAAGTATGACAACCATGGCAAGGTTCAATACAGCTATTCAGTCTGGGTGCCGGGCAAGTGCCCAAGCCGAAACTGCGGTTCGGATGTGGAATATACTTATGAAGGATCCAGTGAAGAGGCCGGTAAGACGGGCAGTGTAAAAAACTACAATGATCAACAACTGGTCGCGAGCCTCGCAGGCGCCAATGGGCTGGAGTTTATGATGATCCTGAATCACTCTATTCCAGCAGGATTGAAAGCCCGAGTTCCCATGAAACTGCAGGTCATGCAGGTGAAGGGCATGTATGTCACCGGAAACGGTACTGATTGGTATTGCCAGTAGCAGGTGGATACTTGGGGCTTCTGGGTCGCGGTTTTAAGGGTCCTTTTGACAAAAGCATCAGAAAACCGTCAACTGTTCTAGGGGACAAAGCGCTGTGGTTGCGATTATATTGTCCCCGGACCTGAGGTCCGCTGAAGGAGATCTAATGAAAACGCTGGCTCTTGGAATTTTGAGTGTCCTGTCCCTGGGAATGTCGGCACAGGCGCGCTCGAATTGTGAAGTCAGCGGATTGGTGGATCGTCTGACCTGTCCTTATTTGGTAAAGGAAATTGCGGGGCCTCACCTCACCCGTCAGGTCAAGTACTCCTTACCGAAAGGGCGTGCTCCCAAGGCGGGTTGGCCGACAGTTGTCTTGTATCAGGGAAGTCTGTTTCCGGTGGAGTTTTCCAGAAGCAGTCTGATGATCGCAGGCGGATACAATGAGATCCGCCTGATTCAGTCTTTGTTGGATCACGGTTTTGCGGTGATTGCACCACCGGCCATCGAAGGCATTGCATGGATGACCAATATTGTGGGTGTTGATTACAACACTTCTGAAGATTTCTTCTTCGTTTCAGAGCTTTTAAAAGCCATGGCGAATGGGGAGTTTGGGAAGTTGAACATGGCGCAGTTGTATGCCACAGGCATCTCCAGCGGTGGATATCATTCCAGTCGCATGGCCGTGGCCTTCCCGGGAGTGTTTAAAGCTCTGGCGGTGCATTCGGCTTCCTATGCCACTTGCGGTGGCCCGATGTGTTTTGTGCCTGAAGCGATGCCGGAAAATCATCCGCCAACGATCTTCCTGCACGGCCGTCTGGATCCTGTGGTTCCTGTGCGCACGATGTATCCTTATTATGAAAGTCTGCAGGCGCAGGGAATTGAGACAGCTGCATTTGTCAGCCCTTGGGCTCGGCATGAGTGGTTGGAAGAAGCCCCAGATCTGATTACAGATTGGTTTTTAAAGCACCCCTAAATAAATTCAACATATTCATTTCACATAGAACCGAAGGAAACCCCTTCGGTTTTTTGTTTTCTTTCAGTCACTTTTGCCAGTCAGGTGTAAGGTTGCAGATCAGACAAAAAATCGCAGACGTAAAAAAATCTTCAGTTCAACCTAGGCTTCCAAAATCAAACCAACAAGACTAGGAGGTCTTTCATGAAAGCAGCAAAATTATTTGCAGGTATCGTGTTCTTTGCATCCACCTATGCGATGGCATATCCGATGGTGGGGGATAAAGTGGAATGGACCGGCACTGTGGTTGGCACCGACGGCACTTCAACCGAAATAAAAGGTTCCAAAGAGGTGCTCAGTCAGGATCCGACCACGATGAAGTGGCTGGTGAAATCCTGGATGCAGATGGGTAAATGGGAACGCTGTGAAACCAAGGAAATGAAGAACCTTTACACGCCCGAGAAGTGGCAAAAGATCATGACCAACTGTGTGGTTCATGGAGGTGTGATGGAAGAAGTTACGGTTCCGGCTGGAACTTACAACACATGCAAAATGACGAAGACCTGGGAGAGCGGTCACCATGAAGGTGATACAGTGACCATGTGGTGGGGTGATGTTCCGTTTGGCCTTGTAAAAGTGATCAAGACCGACGGAGATTCTGGAAAAGTAAAAACCATGGAACTCAACATGGTGACTTTGGGCCAGTAAGGCGCTTATCACAGCACTGATTTCCTCAAGGGCCGCAGCAGCGGCCCTTGTTTTGTAACAAGAGGCTTATGAAAGTGAAGGTCATCAAGTCAGACTTCTCTAGAATGAAAATTGATTCAACGGACCCTCACAACAAGGAGTCAGGTATGAGAGACGAATTGCAAACTGCTCGCCGAAACTTCCCGCGGGCTGAATATCAACTTGTAAAAGACAGCTTTCCAGAAACTCTTCACCATCTGTCGGAAGCCCGATTGAATGCGCACATTGCCCGGTGTGAACGTTTGATCGCCAGCTACAAAGTTCGACTTAAGGATAAAGAAAGTTTGGCGCATGTTTGGCGTGGTTCAGCCAAAATAAGCAGTGGACGCTTAATCCGCTATCGTATGAATCATCTCGGTATCAGTCTCAAAAAATTTAAAGCCGAACTCAAAAAAAGCGCTTCTGCGACATCGGCTCGTAAACCCAAAGTCTCCGGTTCTTCTGCAAAATCCAAACGAGCTGGAGTATCGAAAATGTCTTCCGCACATGGCGGCACTCGACGTATTTCTGCCACTCGCGCTTCCACCAAAACAAAACGTCAGCCGAAGTATCCTGATTTGCCAGAGTCAGGAACTGAAGAAGTTTCACACACCTTGACGTTGCAGCCGAAAATGCGACTTTCCCGTCGCGGCGGCAAAACAAGTTCGACGCAGTTTCGGGAAGCTCAGCGCAGGGAAAGTGGACCTTCCAACCAAGTTAATCCGTCTTCGCGAACGCGCTAAAATAAAAGACCCGCTTGTTTGTCAGCGGGTCTTTCTTTATCCGATTTTCCAGGCGATTTTTTCCAAGGCTTCAACTTCTTCAGCCCAATAGGTGTATTTGTTAAATTCCGGGAACAGGCGGGGGAAACTCGGGTCTTCCCAGCGTTTGGCAATCCATCCGGCATAAGACACAATTCGCAGGCCTCGCAACATCGGAATCCACGACCACTGATGATCCGGGAACTCGCGCAGTTCTTCGTAGCCTTGGATGATCTGCATTTTTTCTTCATCCAAACTGTCTTCGTCGCCAGACAATAACATCCAGAAATCCTGAATCACCGGACCATTGACGAAATCGTCAAAGTCCACCAGGAAGAATTCTTGACCGTTATTCAGCAAATTCCCCTTGTGACAGTCCCCGTGGATACGGATGAACTCTGACGGATCAAAGTTGTCATCAATAGCATACAGAATGTCTTCGGCGGCGATATTGTAGCGCTGGCGCAGTTCCGGGGTGATCCAGTCTTGCAGGAAATCCAAAGTGTCCCAGCCACCATAGTAGCTGGTATCCAGAACCGGGCGGTGTGGAGCTGCTTTCTTCGCGCCGACATTGTGAACTTGCGCCATCAGCCGGCCCACTTTGTGAAGTTCGCCTTGTAGGAACTCTTGCGGCATGCGGCCCAGAACTTTCGGGAAGAAGGCGACGTACATTCCATCGACTTCCAACAAGGTGGAATCATGGCCTTGCAGCAAAGGGGCGACGGCGGGAATGCCTTCGGCCTTCAGGGACAGCAAAAACTCATGCTCCTCCAGGATGGCTTCTTTGCTCCAGCGGTTGGGGCGATAAAATTTGGCGATGACGTTTTTATTCAAAGCCCCGGGCGTGCAGGGCTCTTCCAGCTTGATGTCAAAAACGCGGTTTTCATAGGAATTTAGCTGCGTAAACTCGCCCGTTGGATAAAGGCCAGCATGTTCTGTCGCCAGAAGCACTTTTTCAGGGTCTAAACTATAGAAAGAAGAGCTTTTATCCATTATCTGATCTTGCCACTTTTTAAGGCTTAAGTCATTCTCTGACTGATGAGCGGCAAAGAAACCTTTATCTTCGCAAAATGGCCCGTAGAGGTGCATCGACGGAATTTTCGTCGCTCGGTTTCTATTTATCTGTACCCCAATAAACCGATCAAGGTCGTGGCGGCAAAAAGCACCAGTCAGAAAATCATTACCGATTTTTTGATGGCGAAAAAAGACTGGATCGAAAAAACATTCGTGAAATTTTCCGAGATCGCTGAAAAGTTCCCGGAAAAGCGCATCAGGGCTTACGAGAATTTTCCGTTTAAAGGGACCGAGCGAAAGCTCAAAGTGGTGATCACCCTGCACAAAAAAACTTTTGTCTCGATCACCGATGAACATCTGCTTTTACATATCCCACGCAATGACTGGAGCGCAGATTCCCTGATCGAAGAGCATCCCACAGCCCTGAAGGAAATTCGTCATTTCTATAAGCGCGAAGCGGTGGACTTTTTAAGTCAGCGTGTGGCCTATTGGTCCGAGCAGATGAACCTGCGCCCGTCACAGGTTAAATTCCGTGAACAAAAGACCCGCTGGGGCAGTTGTTCCTCGAAAAAGATCATCAACCTGAACTGGCGTCTGATCGTCTTTGCCGAAGAGGTGATTGATTATGTGATTGTTCATGAGCTGGCGCATTTGCAGCACATGAACCATTCAGATCGTTTTTGGGGTCTGGTCGAAAAGTATGTCGCTAATTACAAGGACATCGTCAGAACCATGAGGGAATCCCAGTATCTGGTGGAATTCCTCTCTGAAAAATCCTAATAAAGTCCGTTTTGAGTCTTTTGACGCATCAGTTGCAGGGCCAGCAAGGTGCCGACGTAGCCCACACACGCACCAAAGATGATATCGCTGACAAAGTGGTCATGCACCACCACGCGGGTTAAGCAAACCAGCATCGCAAACGGAATCCAGAACCAGCGAAAGCGCGGGAAGGCGACACTCATCATCGTTGCCACTGTGAAGATCACCTGGGAATGGCCGGAAGAAAACGAATGCCAGTGCCAGTGCGTCGTAAACGGAGTGAAGATGTGCGGATCAAAATCCGGTGTTTTGTGAGGCCTCTGACGGCCGGCGGTGAACTTAATAATATGCGTGATCACGCCCGCCACCAATAAAGACACCAGAAGATTCAAACCCCAGCGACGATAGTAGTCGACGCGGGACAGGTGGGATTTCAAAGCGCCAACGTGCGGGGCGACCCATTTGCAGAAGGCCCAGATGATCAAGGCGGCTGCAAAATAGTATTCAGACAATGCCACGTCCGTCAGGATGCGTGCGGGTTTTCTCCACAATGCTGTGACTTCTTTTTCAGCGAAATACAGGGATACTTGCTGGTCCACGAAGTACATCGCCAGCAGGGCCAGCACGAAGCTGACAAGAATAACTTTCAATAGATGTTGGGTCAGTTTTTTAGGGTCGCTCAAAAGCTCGCCGAATTGTTGTACAGGCATGTAATTCCTTCCAAGGCTCAGTCTAAAACCTAACTGTATTGAAATACAAGGCCTGCTGAGGGGTGACGAAATCTGGCCCAGGCCTTGCTTAAGGACCTTTGCGAATTGGTTTATTGAAAGAATACTTGGAGGTTTCTCATGTTGCCAATGCTTCAAAAGCATACCTTGATCACGGCGGCCTTGTTGGCGTCGTTGTCCCTTACTGCTTGCGGTAAGAAAAAAGACGTTTTCTCAGAGCCTAATAAACAAGCTAAGCCAACGGACTCGAGCCAGACTGACAATACCAACGGTGAAATCGGTGGTGGTCTGCCTGCTCCGGGCAGTAACGGTAAGGACACGACTCAGCCGTCTCCGATTCCAAACAAAGGTCAAGGTCAGGGGAAAAATCCAACAACTCCTCCTCCGCCACCTCCAACGCCAATCAATCCACAAGCCCCTGTGAATCCGACGACGCCTCCTGCAGTGGTGGACACTCGTCCAGCACCAGCTCCGGGCACGCATGTGATTCCGGGCGATTACAGATATAATGATCCGTCCAACGTGACTCGTGATAATTTGACGAAACGTATGACCGGTGGTGTGACCGCTGATGGCCTGGTTTACACGTCTTCCGGCACGGATGAGCTTTTGAATTTCCTTAGAGCTCGTAACGAAAAAGTCAGCTATGAAACTCGTCGCTTGAACTTGGAAGCGGCAGCCTCTGTTCAACATGCGAAGCTTTCCGTGGACAGCATGTCTGGCGATGTGATCATCACTTTGAAAGTCCGAGAAGGCAACGATATCAAAGTTTATAACGTCGCGGGTTCTCAAGGCGAAGGCACGGCTTCTCCGGTGAGATCTGTTGGTGCTGGTAACGGCGAAAGAACAACAGGCACACGCGCTTTGGAAGGCACTGTGAAGTGTCTGGATCTGGATGGCGGTTGTGAAAACGTGTTTGCACGTTTGAAGATCGGTTCCAGTCCTTCTTCTGCGATCATCAACGTGGTGTTCAGAAGCTCTTCTGCTGACTTGTATTTCAATTTGCCAGAGCAGTTCTCTGACAATCCAGAGTATCTGATCTTGCGTGATTATGTGAAAAACACGATTCGAAAAGAAAACACCGTGGATAGAATCAAGTCCGTGGGCTTGTATTCTTTCGAAGTTGTGAATGGTCGTTCTGGCTTCACGGTTGTGACTAAAGGTGCGAACAACGAACTTCTGGCATTTGCGGGTCCTTTGCTGGCTCCTGAAGCGGGGACGGGTGTGAATATTCCGCTGACTCGTATTGCGAAAGATCAGGAAGACTCTTTGGATCTGGTTTCCTTGGGCAACTCTAAGCTGACTTATGCAAACTGGATCGGTGAGGCTCGTTTGGTCGCCAACAACGGTTTGGGTCAGATCCGCATTGCTTTGAAAATGAGAAAGCGTGCGTCTTATGCTCAAGATCAGTTCGCTGTGACCTTCATGCGTAAGATCAAACCTCTGGTTGAGATCAACGACGAAAACTTGAAATAGCCCTAAAAGACCCTTCGTTGGGTATGTTTCTTATGCCGGCCACTGATTTCCTCCAAGATCAGTGGCCTTTTTTCGTTCTTTCGGGGTCATTTTGTCTCTTTAATAGTTGGTACGCTGGTTGCTTTAACGGGAAGTGGGGGAACTTCTTAACCACTTGGGGGACATAATGACTCTAAAACGCAGCCTTTTACTTTCATTTGCAGCAATCACTCTGTTTGCAGCCGCAGCAGAGGCTTATATTGTACCAGGGGCACCTCGCCCAGAGACTCCATACCCAACTCCTGATGTCGGCCCTGGTTTCCCAGGTGATTTTGGCCCTGGCGGTGACTTCGGTCCCGGCTATCCTGGTCAGGATGATTTCGGCAATGGCGGCGGCTATGGTCGTCAGGAGCGCAAGGTTGTTTATCTTAACCGTCGCGTGAATAACGAAACTTTGCACCTTCGCCAGTTGGCAGGGATTGGTGAAAACTATCGCGGTTATGAAGTGGAATCCGTCGAAGCTCAATTCCGCAGCAGCGGTTACAACACCGAAGTGGCTTTGCTGACAGACGGTCGTATGAATGAGTCTGTTTATTCCCCGCAAGGCGCCGTGTTGCTTCGCCCGCGTTATCGCGCGGTTTTGGGTGAAGACATCCGCACATTGCAGTTGGAGATTCGTGGCAATGCACAGATCGAATCTGTGACTGTGAATTTGCGTGAGCGTTCTTACCAGCCTCCAACGAATCCAGGTCGCACGATCGATGTTCCGTTGTATGTGAACCGTCGTTTGTATGGCAATGATCGTTTGGATCTGGGCATGTACTTGGATATGAACCGCTACCGTGGTTATAGAATCCAGGCCATCGAAATCGAAGCCAATGCAGTTTACAACATGGCTTTGATGGATCTTTTGATCAATGGTTTCAATCAAGGTCAAACACTGCAAGTGGATCGCTACAGTCATCGTCAGTCTGTTTACCCACAAAATGCTGTGATCGGTCAGACAGCTTCTAGCATCGTTCTTTACACTCGCGGAGACTTGGATGTGCGCGCGGTGACTTTGAAGCTGACTCGTCGCTAGTATTTTTGCTTTCAAAACTTGATCGACTTAGAAAGGCCCTCGGTTTCGAGGGTCTTTTTTTATGCTTTGCGATAACGTAACGATCTTCGCGCACAAATCCGCTTGTTTTGGGGATTCAAATCAGGTGAACTAGTTTGGTGCAAAGGAGAACCGTTTCTATGCAAAACCATCAGCCAGAGTTTAGCAAAGGCAAAGAAATTTCAAAGGGTTCGCTCGTTCCGCCCGTATTATCTGATTATATGAACTATCGCCAGTTCTTGGGCGATTTTTATCTGTATAAACGTAAAGCCTCCAAGGGTTCTTTGCGTGCTTATACGTATGCCGTTTTCTCTGCAGCAGCCAATATCAAGTCCCCGAACTATTTGAAAATGATCATCGAAGGGAAAAGAAATCTTTCCGACGATATGATCGGCAAATTCGGTAAGGCGCTGGGTTTCATGAAGGAACAAACGGAAGAATTCCGTCTTTTGGTTCAATTCACTCAAGCCATGGACCCTGCGGAACGCAACATGTACCTCAAGAAATTGAGCGAACACCGTGTGGCTGGGAAGCTGAAGTCTGGCGAAATCGATCGCAAGACCTGGGAAAAGGTTCCGAACTGGGTGGCTTGGATTATCTATGCGATGATCGACCAGGAAGGTGTTTCCTTCGACACGGCGACCTTGAAGAACCTTCTGCGTGGCAAGGCTTCCGAAGATGAAATCGATCATGCTCTGTCCACTCTGATCAGCTCAGGCGATCTGCGCCGTGATGAAGTGACAGGAGAGCTTAAAAAAGCTCGCAGTCTGACTGAATCCCCGGAAGAAATCCCGGTGGCGTTGGTTCGTAAACTTCAGTCCCAGTTGATGTACTTGGGGCTTGAGTCCTTGTACCAGGATCAGCCGACCGAGCGTGAATTCGGCACGTTGACCTTGTCTTTGACCAAGACAGAGTTTGAAGAAATCAAATTCAAGCTTCGTCAGATGAGAAAAGCCCTGCACAAGGACAACTCCATTGCGCGCATGAAGGACAAAGGGGAAAGAGTCTATCAGCTTAATATCCAGTTGTTCCCAGTGACCAACGCGGTGGAATCAGTGGTGAAAGCTCCGGTGATGAAGTCCTCTTTGGATATCGTGACCGAGATGCCGATTGTCGAAGCCCCGGCTGCGGTGGTGGTTGAACAAGCCCCCGTGGTTCCAGTGGCGGCGGCTCCGGTAGCCCCAGCGCCAGTGACCAAAGAACAGAAGAATGAACGCTCAAATGTGAGCTCTCTTGCCGCTACGGCCGCGTCCGCTGCCGACCTTTTCCGTTAATTTTGCACAATCCAGGGGCTGTCACCGAACATGACGGCCCCTCGGATAAATTTAAGATTCTTAAATTTTGGTGTCAGTTTTGCCCCATTTTTCAGGCAGCAATGTGGATAACTCTGTGGAATAGACCCATAAATGGTGGATATCTCAATCATTTGGCGTAAATTGTCCCCTGCTAACGTTAGGATCTCGTTAGGATGACACCACCCAAGCAAGACAAAAGTCCTGCGTCACGAAAAATTTAATCGTTGAAAACGGGGGTCCAAATGGGAAGGATAAACGATTTTCATTTTCCCGCAAAATGCGAGACAATGAGAAAGATATGTTTTCACACTATGGGGGCGTACTGGCTTCGACGTGGGTGCTGAAGCATAAGGAGCATACCGGGGCGGATGAGGACCTCGTTAAAAACGTCCATTTTGTAATTGGCAACGATTACGCACTTGCAGCTTAATTAAGCAGCACGATCAACCTTGTGGTGGTTCCGCACTTGGATTGATCGTCATTTAGGGACCTCGGCGTGTTGGGTTTTCTCCAGCAGACATGCTTAAATTTACTGGGGGAGAGGTCTTAGGGATTTTGTCTGTGGAAGCCCGAGGACCAATCTAAAACACTGACTAAGTATGTAGCGCCTTATCGTGGATCATTTGCGGACGGGGGTTCAATTCCCCCCGCCTCCACCATTTTACCTCCCCCTGATTGGCAGGGGTGAAGGTAAGACCAATATATTAATAAGAAATATAGAGATAGCTTGGGGATTTTCGATTCAACGTAGTGTGAATTGCTTCACAGGGGTTCACGACTTCTGTAGTCGATGGTAGTTTTACCGTAGTTTGCAAATAGGTCTTTAGGAGACAGCCTTCTTTAAATTTTCAAGAATGTATTGTTCAGGACTTAAGGAAGTATTTTCTTGGTCCCTAAATTCACGCACAATGCGATTTAGTGCGAATCTATTCATAAACCCCTTGTCACAAAGTTCGACAAAATCATTCTTAGAAATTCCTGTCATTACCTCAAAAAATTGAGGTGACTTGGTTTGTATGACATCGTCGATGTTGTATTCACGTTCATAAGTCATATAGATAAAGTCAGCCATACAGATGGCCAATCTCTTAATTTGTGTGGCGTACCACTTCTTTCTGGTTTGCCTTTCCTCGTCTTTGTCTTTTTCAGCGAAATCCTCGATGATTTTTTCCTTTTCATCTCGAGTAAGATTCGGGTCACCTTTTACTTGCTCTAAATCACTGGCGTCTCGTCCGATCTGAACGAAATCCTCAATGGATGCTGAAAACTCACCACTACGGTAGCCCTTAACTTTTTCTAGGATTGCTAAAAGGTGTGGGTGTTCCTCCAATAGCTTCAATTTTCCAAAATTTACTAAAACATTGGATGTAATTCTGCGGGCAAGGGCAATACGAGATCCCTCATGATTGAGGACCTCAAAAATATCCTTGGCTGTTGTGGGTGTGCTGGTCAGACTGCCTTCATAAAACCGCTTAATATCCAAGGTGCCGCATAAACCCTCGGTTACGATTTCTAGGTTGTCCTTACTAACATCCGTCCGTTGCTCATAGCTTTCCTGCTGGTCAATCTGGTCGGCGATATTGCTCGCACAATCATAGGTCACTTGTAAACAACGGGTGATCGCAAAATCGAAAACCCAGGCTTTAGGTTTTAGCGATGATTTTGTTTTCTCGTTCACCCAGGCAGATTGCACACGGAAGATTGCTTGGTAATAGGTTTCGGCGGATTTAATATCGTTTAAAATTAAGATACTGTCCCACTCCTTGATAGTAACCCCGGTTAAAAATCGGCCACATGTAAAGGTAATGGTTCCTAATTTATTGGGGTTCTCATTGGCTTCAGTGATGGCCTTTTGTACTGATGATTTTTCTTTGGCCACAATGCGGTCATCTTCATCTTTCTTACTATCGCTTCCCGAAGCATTTATCAGAATGAAATTAGAAAAGTATGGATGCGATTGAAGTTTTTCAATGAGGGCAGAAATTGAATCGACTCTATTCATCCACCAAACCGTATGACGTTTTGGTGGGCATCCTAGTTGAGAACCAAGACTTCCATAAACACTAATGGAGCGGGCATCGTGGCCTGATTTTGTTAAACCCGAAATAAAATGGTCAACAGCTTCCTGATAAACGAATTGATTCTCTTCATTGGTTTCAAAAAGTCTATTTAGTGAAAAATCGATGTCGTCAGTTTTGAAAGTTTCCCGTTGCTCTGCAATGTCCTCGTCAGTGATTTCAATGGCCGAGATATTGAGATCGGGCATCAAGCGATAAACTTTCTCCTCTAGTTCTTGTGGATCTGCGTCAATTTCATCTCCTTTATTTTTTTGTTCATCGAGATAGCTATAGGTGTAAACCTGTTGAGATGAAAAATCATCCTGCTCAATCAAGCGGAATGGTGTGCCTGATAAGTCTAGGCGGTAATTAAAATTAATTTTCTCCAAAATGCTTTTTGCCCGCTCGGTTCTACTGCCGTAGTGAACCTCATCAAAAATTACTAAGTCCCAAGCAATTTCTGGGATTTTATGTAAGCGTTCTTTCGTGTTTCCATCTTCATCGATCCACAGGTCTTGTAAAGAAACACATAAAACTATCGGGCCACTTGTCCGTGGGAAATCGCCACTATCATTCAGTGCTGGATCAGCTGGACGGTCTGATTTTGGCTTTGCCCTAATGCCTGTCCATCCGTCAAAGTCAACCTGTTCATTTACCGTATCAATCCATTCGCCGATAACATCGGGTTTGTAAGTTACGATTAATGTATTGCGAGCGTTGATTTTTTTAGCCAAGTGAATACTGGTAAAGCATTTACCAAATCGCATCTTGGCATTGATAAGAAAACGATTGGAATGGGTGGCTGCGCCGATGACTTCTAAAGGATAGTCTTTTTTAAACCATTTGCTCGCTTTTTCTATAGCTCCTGCTTGTTCTTTACGGAGCTTGTAATGTTCTGTGCGGGAACTTCCATTTACAATTTCATTGTAGGCACGACGGACATCTTTGAATGGGTCGTTTTTGTTTATGACCTGGAACCATTCCTGTCCGGGAACATTTTCAATTTTTTTACAGCCATTTTTTATAAGTTGGGCATGAATATGATGGTCACGAACTCCATAGGGAAGCATCCCGATCATTTGATAATCGGGATTTTCAGGATTTGATGTTCCAAATTGGTTCCAAATCCGTTCTTCACCAACTTTTGTATGGCCTACTTTTATCCAACCATTCTTCTTATATTCTTCGGTGGTGTAGGCATATAGTTTGAGTTGTTCTAACATGACCACTCTTTTACCTTTGCCCTAATATGGTTTTGCTCATCTTTTGTTAGTTTGAATAATATGAATAGATCGGTGTCCGTCCAAATTCTTTTAGTGTCTACATATGGAACCCATTCCCAACGATCTCTTGGTAAATGTTGCGTGATTTTTCTGAGGCCCAAAAAGTAGCGAGCGAAATCGGTCTTTAAGTATGCGATCAAGTTTTCTGCTTCTTGTTTGGAGTTAAAGGCATCAATTACACTATATGTTTCAGTAGATACTGTACCTTTTGGCAAAAGAAAAATTTGGTTGACAGGAATTGTGGATCTGCGGTTTCCTTTCGATCCGCCTGCTACGGCTGGAACTGAAACTTTATAAAGATCAATTTTGTCGGCATTTTTTTCAATGGTTTTCCTGTCCACATAGTTGATTGATTTATTTCTACTCAAGCAAGGAATGGCATTTTTGTCAGTTTGCTTTAGTGGTTTTACTTTTGAGAAGTGGTCAGTTGCAAGACCAAATGGCTTCCTTGACCAAGCAACCGAAGAAATAAAATCGCCTTTCCATTGAGACAAAATTTTGCGAACAAGCGCATAGCCTTTTGGGTCATCTGCGATTATATCGAATTCATTCAGGTGCAAGGAAACTTGGTGCTTGCCATCAGTAAATGTCGTTTGACCATTGAATGCTTTATCAAAATGAAGAAAGCAAACGCCGCCGTTGATATCCACGGTAGGAAATACATCACTAGAATTTTTGAAATAGCGAAGATTTTTTACTTGTCCTGAATTTCGGATTAAGTCTCTAAAATCATCCAAACCTTTACCACCGCCAAACCATCTTGCGGGAATTACTAACAAGAACTCACTTATCTTAGCTGTGCTGATAAGCTTTTCAGTGAAAAGGCCATATATTGATTTGGCACTTTTTCCGAATCCGCCGTCTGACTCTTGATATGGAGGATTTCCTATAGAGACTATTCGCTTATTTTTCGACGTGCTTTTGATATATTCGATCATGGATTTGAACTCCCTTTCAAATTTCTCTTTATCTAGTTTTCCGTCTTCTTCGGACACATAATGTCCATCACGGATGATGTGGTTAAAGTCTTCGTTGTGCGAATTTTCGTTACCTAAAAAAGTGCGTATGCTCAGGCGATGGTGTCGCTCGTCCGGCGCAAGGCCAAAGTATCTGTTTGACTTGTAAACCTCTTTCCTCACCATCTCCAAATCTAAAAGTTCGCGTTTACCTTTTGATTTAGCCCAGCAACTATGAAAAGCACATGCAAGAAGTAGCTCTCCTGCTTTACAGAATGGATCAAAGAAAACCACATTTTCATCAGCGAATAGTTCCTCACCTAGTAGGGCCATCATTTCAAGGGCCTTTTCCATTCTTAAAATAGGTTGATCTCGGCCAATCACATTACCGAGAACATCAACGACATGGGCTGTGGGTTTGATCGCTAAGGCACTCATTAAATTAAGCCTCTACTAAAAGTGATCTGCTTGCCTTGCGAGCGGTGTCATGTGGTTTAGTGATTTCAACTACTGCTTTGGCAAATCCATAGTCTTCAAAGCCTCTTAGTTTTCCTGAAAGGACGGCATCAATAAAACGAACTGATCGTTCATATTCTAAGGGAATTGTTTTGGAGGCTTCACAGGACTCATAAAAATTTACCCACGATAAATCAAAGTTCATCGGTTGGTGGCCATTTTGTGAAAACCACTTGCCCCCTGATTTTGTGAGTTGGGCGTGTGTCTTAGCATTTTCCGAGTTGCTTAATGCGGACAAGGTTTCATTTTCATCGATGTGCCATTTGATCGCCGACAAAACGTGGGCGAAGAAGTTACGTTTTTTTGAAAATAGAATTGCATCGTTTTCGACTTTTAACTTTCTTTTTAAGAAATCCAAAGTCGCCAACAATACGCGGGAACGGCAATTATCTACATTTTTAGGATCGATATCAATTGCCCACAAAGTATTAAGGGCATTGGCGACTGCATATAAAGGGGCCTCAGATCTACCGCACAAGCCTTGAGCTATTGCTTTTTTATAAATCCCATCAAGTCGTCTTTTATAAATTGGGATGACTATATTTCCGTGCCCCGCACAAGGTTCAAAAAATACGGTTTCCTCATCAGACCAGAGTCCACGTTTGTCTTTCGCTAACAAATTTAGCATGTCTTCAACATATGTTTCGGGGGTGAATACCTCACCGAGGTCTTTAATTCGGTCGCGACTTCTATGAGATAAGTTTTCTAAGAAAAACAGATTTTTCATGGGGCCCTCTTATAAACAAACACTATTAATTTGTGGATATATATCGGTTTGTTTATTAAATAGAAGAGACTAGATATTTGGGTATTTAGCTATCTATTGTCCAGTATGTTTGGTTCAGACGAAGGTCGAAAAACTATCTTAAAAATATTTTCGACGGCTCTATCTATATGAAATTATTTAGTTCGGAATATAACTGGCCCGAAACTGGCCTGCAACCGGTCAGGCTTTTTCCACATAAACAGCCTTTCCCAAATGGACGTTTTTTATTGTTCCATCGATAAGCCCAAAGCCAAGCAGCATCAGCTGCGGCAGCAAGTCTCATAACAACGGAGGTTTTAAGATGAGATTAAGCAGAGAGGGTTTACGTCAACTGCGTCGCGCTTTGGGGGTTAGTCTCTAATTTCTGAAGAGCAGCGTGGATATTAAATGAATGTTCTACCAACAGTGTTAGAATTTAATTTAAAGGCAGACCTGAAGAAGCTAGTGATGGCGCGGCGCCTACGCAAGAAATTTTAGAAAAGAATCTGTTTTATTAATTTTAGAGATCAGGAATCAAAATGAATCGTGAAGAACTATTAAAGTCAATTTCAGAAGATCTGCATATTTTTGAAAGTAAGGTCCTTTCAAGCAACGATCTCTTTATGCTCGATAGAGCCAAGCTTGCGGAGGACTTTTATGCTTGCCTCTTTACGCTAATATATGGACGAGATTTTCTGAATACAAATTACTTAAGGGCAAATTTTCCGGCAATTGATTTGGCTTCCCAGAACCTAAAGACCTCCGTACAGGTCACTTCAAGCCTTGATAAGACCAAGTATAAAGAAACTGTCGAGATGTTCTTTAAGCATAAATTAAATGAAAAGTATCAAAATCTACATCTTTTAAGTATAGGAGATCCGCACTATGAGAATGAGGAGATTCTTCACGATGTAAAAATCAAAACTTTGAAGAGAAAAGACTTAATTGCAGAACTTGCTCAATTGAGAATTGAAGTTCTAGTTTTAATTCGCCAATTTCTTGATGCTGAACTTTATACTAAAATAGATTTTACCCCTGATTTCAGAAAGAGAAGGCTTCCCATTTTTTTACCTCAATCTTTGGATCTGCGTTGCAAGGAAGATAGTTCCAAAATAGCTAGCCTATTTAAATCTCATCCACTAGTTAATCTTTTGGATTCAGGCTTCGCTTCTATGACAAGATCCTTGCTGCAAGAAATTTCGGAAAATTCATTTAGGCATGGTTTAGCAAAATCAGTTGAAATTCAAGTTGGTGTAAATAGCATTATATTTATGGATGATGGACAGGAATTTAATCCAAAGAAAGTGAAGTATATTGATAGTAAAGATGGCAGGAACTTCGGTAGGAAGATTTATCTAAGCTATTTTAAGCGAAAGATGAGAAATGCAGCTACATTGAAATATAGGTACGATGATAAAATGTCTAAGAATGTGGTGTCAATTTCTTTTGCTCAATGGATATGTGATATATCACCCATAGAAAATTGTGTAATTTGGGAGAGCGAGATTGGCACAAAAGAGTTAGTTTCGGACTGTGAAGTCGTATTTCTTACTTATGACACCGAGAAGAGCGTAAGTCACAATTCGACCAAACTTGAAAAATTGCGGAATTTGGCGTCATCACATCAGGGATATGGAATTGCGATCGAAGAGACAGAGAAGGAGATCGCTGACGAGCTTAAACAGGAATTTCCAGATCTTAAAATTAAATTTATCAAAGAAAATAGATCATAAGAACAACGTGATGGAAGAAACTTAATTGTCCTCCGTTCCTCCAATAGCGTAGGGAAAGCAGATCTCTTTCAATCTTGGGCCTCTATCCCTTGAGTAATTTCAAGTAGATAGACTTCAGATTGGCCCTGGAGGAAGTTTCGATAACTCGCGACTCGCCTCCACCATTTTCAAACGGGGAGAAATCAGAAATGCAAAGTGAAATTAATGACTTAAATAAATTTGATTCGCGGAAGCACTTGTTCTGTTGTCATGCTAAATCACGTTAAGTCACGGGGTTTGCAGGGAATTGTAGTTTATGGCCGTAGCTATTGGGGTGGAGGACTACGTAAAGATTTTTATTTTCTTAAGAAATGTATCCAAGCCACACCCATCAATCAGTGCATTTGGAAATAGACGTCTATATGCATCCTCATCGGCCTTACCGTAAGTTGAAATATAGAGATCTTCTTTAAGATTTCGAAGCATATTGAACACCAATTCATCGTCCACACGAGAAGTATTCGGATTTATGCCAATGACGATTGTGAATGAAGACTCCTTTGCGATCATCAGGGCGTCAGATCTAACAGCTTCAAGGGATGAGAGATTGTAGTCTGCCTCCTTTCCTTCTGTGAAATTTGCAATTACCGGCGAAAGTGTCCCTTCTGTTGCTTTGTGGATGATATCTTTTGAGTCAATACCTCCACAAAATTGAATTGGATTTTCGACAATCAAATCACCATTTTTGGCTGTTCTAAAAGAACTTGGTTGGCCATTATGGTCAGGCTCTTTACCGTATGAAATTCTAATGTCAGCTTTACAGAAAAAATTTATTGAACCATGAGGCTTATAGATTTTTACGCCCTCTTTTTCTGCCTGCCCAAGTACTCTAGGAAATTGAGGGTAATGGAATTCAACTCCGCATCTTTTTAGGGCCTGTTCAAAAAGTATATCGTAGTTTAAAGTCACGACTGACCAACTGAGTGGTGATTCTACTCTCATCATTTTTACTAGAGTGTCGTAGTCATCTTGCCGTTCATTAAAACCAAAATCGAATTTATCATCTGACAAATCAGAAAACAGTATCTGAAGAACTCTATGTAAAGACTCTCGACTTGTTCTATCAAGAGTTGCGATAAATTTCTCAAAATTTTGTTCTTTGTTAGTCTTGAGAAGGTCCTCAACAACATTCGAATGTTGCCCTAAGTAAAAAAGGGCGCTTGAATATCGTGATTTCAAATAGAAAATTTTTTCCTTTATGAACGATAGAAGATCTTTCCCTAGAGGCGGCCTTTCGGCATGTGACATTCTTGCACCAAATGAGGCGCCGGCACCAATAATGAGAAGTTTTTGGTGAGATTTATCAATGCCCATCTTACGACTCCCGACGTTTAGGTTTCATTTGTGATGAAGTTAAATAAGTTTGATCTTAAAAATTGTACTTTGCTAAGGATGGATTGTGTTCTTTCTTTATTGGCTGCTATTCGCCAAGCTCTTCTTTTAAAGTTTTGCCAGTTTCCTTATTTCTCCATGCTGTTAGTCCATTTGTAGCTCTAGCTTTAACCAAGGCGCCGCAGACAGATGGAGAAGTGAATTCTAAGTCACGTTGCAACACACCCAGCTCATCATTGATTCTTTTAACATCGGCGGAGTCGACCAGCTCCTTCCATTTTTGGTAATAAGAACCATGATTATTTTGAAAGCTATCTTTCGCTTTTAAGCAGATGTGCGATCCAGATTTTAAAATATAAGTATCATCTATCTTTTCCATGAGCGCACAGACATCATGATTGGCCAAGGTATTTGTTGTGTAAAAAAAGCCATTTGACTCTTTAACTTGTTTATTTCCGTTAGTTTGGAAATATCCGAGATTGAGTGCTTCTAAAATATAAAGAATATTGTCTTTGAAAATATCTAGATCAGCTCGATCTTCTTCAGATAAGTTAGCGCCACTGGCGGGCGCACTGTTTTTTACCTCGATTTGAGGAGATTTAGATGCCACTTCCCAGTAGTACTTTTCCAAGAACCTCACGTGGGCTTTATTCAAATTTTCGTTGGCTTGAAATACGATGAAATGAGTCCACCATTCTTTATCTGAATCTATAATATGCTGTTTTATCCTATTATGGAAATTATCGGTTTCGCCAATGTACATCTTTACGATTCCATCTTCTGGATCTGAAAATAGGAAGTAAAGACCAGTGCCACTTAATTCCTCTCTTTGTTCAATTTGTTTTTTATGGGTCCTTGTCCCAAGGAAAGCAAAACCAGACCAATTAAAAAGAGTGATTTTTTTTAAAGACCTAGGTGATTCGCCTGTAACAAAAATTTTCAACGATTTACTAGCCATAAAGGATCCTATTGACGTTTTTCGAGTTTATCCGACAGAGACTTTTTTTGTCTCATAGCCACTAAAGAGACCCATGAGGGTTGTGTATGCCATATCATCAATTCTAGTTCCTGAAATGATGCTGCCGGAAGATTTACCATCGAAGATGCCATGGAGTCGAATCGTTCCGTCGGTCTGAACAAGGCCATCTACCAATAAGTGGAATGTTGTTCCTGCGCCAAATCCGAAAACGAGTAGTTTTAGACACTGTTGCATTTCCCCTGATAAAGCTAACGCTGCAGGATCTCGCTGGAGATGTAAATCAGAGCGTTCCAGTAATCGCAATATTGCAGTAGCGACCGCCTTAACGGTTAAGAAAGGAAGAGCACTATGAGACAAAAAGCTTCGGTGTGCTCCGGCTCCCCAAAGAGCAAAGTCATAATCAGGTAGCTCATGTCCGTAATAGAAACTAACTCCGAGGAGTGAAGAATATAGGGTTAATTTGAAGAGGTAAGCTCCCTTTTCCTCTTCTGTTTCCAAAGATTGGTAATTTAAAACAATTTGATCCGAAAAACTAATTAGGGATGATTGAATCTGCTTTATTGTTTTTGGAGTTTCTTCGAGGGTCTTAAGAGTGTTTTCTTTAGCATTTGCAGATGTTTGTTTAATGTCTTCCTTCATGTAGGAAAGAGCTGATTTAATGCCATTATCTTCACTTTGTTTTTTTACGTTTGCGAAATAAGTTGTTAATTTATTTCCGAAAGCTTTGGCCCCATTCCCAAGATCTTTTGCTGCGTTCCACTTAGGTTTTAAATCCTTCGTCAGAATATCGGAGAGCAAAAGTTTGGGTTCATTTTTTAAGACATGGCAAGAGGCGCGACCAATCGTTTGAAGAGCCGTGGGGCCAGGTAGTTTACCAAGAAGTGATTGAAGCGTTAAAATTTGGTCTTTTGCAATTTTGGCGTTTTGATCATTGCTCATAAAGCAATATTCGGAAAAAACAAAAAATACTTTACCAGATAAGGTCTAGGAAAAGCTGGGACCGATGATACTGAGATTAATGTCTATTTTACTAGATGTTTGTATTTCACTCTCAAGGTCTTGCACCAAAAATAGGCAGAGTGTCCTCGATTGCCGTAGCTTGAAATTTGAATCTCATTTGCCGCCTGCAAGTACATCCAAATCAGTTTTAGGGCTGGACCTGGTGGGTTCCTCTTGCCTGTTTCCCAAAGCGCTACCGTAGCTGGGGACACCCGAAGCTCCTCTGCAAAGTCTCTTTGGGACAATTTCAAATGACCTCTAATGTGCTTTAGGATCTTTTTTATCTGTGCACCGGCCGCGCTTTTTGTTCAAAGCATTTTTGAGATCCTATCGACTGTAGGAGATTTTTCAGTGCCCTTTCATATTTAGTAATAGAAAGATTGAAAATAGAGGTTATATGCCTCAAGTTGCTATCTTAAAAAAAGGAACTCCTATGGAACTCCCATTCTCTGCCGCCGCTGATCGTAACAAAGAGCCCATTTTGGAAGTTCTTAAGAAAGTCCTTCGTCCCGAAGATCGCAACTTGCTTGAAGTTGGTGCGGGCACGGGCCAACACGCGGTTTATTTGGCACCCTTTTTCCCTAAGATGGAATGGACCCCCACCGAAGTGGCCGACAATTTGCCGATGCTTCGAGAGCGTATCAAGCAAAGCGGGATTCCGAACATCAAAACCCCGTTCCGTATGGTCGTCGGAGAAGACGACTTTCCAATTCGCACTTTCGACGTGATTCTGACGATCAATACCTTCCATATTATGTCTTGGAAAGAGTGTAAGACCTTTATCAAACTGATTGCGGGCCGCTTGGAAGAAGGCGGGAAGGTACTGATCTACGGGCCGTTCAACTATAACGGCAAGTTCACAACCCCCAGCAATGAAGAGTTTGATAAATCCCTGCGTGAAAAGGACCCACAAAGTGGCATCCGTAACTTCGAAGATGTCCTGGCGGCGATGTTTAAGAATGGCTTTGAGTTTGTAAAAGACTACGAAATGCCAGCGAACAACCGCATGCTGCTGTTCCGCAGGCTTAAATTCGTCAGAAAGAAGTGAATCCTTAAATGGACGGGGTGGTCATTTTCAAAAAATGCCCACAAGCTTCGAGCGCATCTGTTTCTTTCGATCAAACTTTCTGCCGTCGACTACAAAGGTGCCATCACCTACGGCATGCAGGGTGCGCTTTTCTTTTCGTGAGGTGTCAAAGTAAGCGGCCACTCCCTCAAGCACGACGATGTCGTGTTTCTTGATGATATCAACGACTTTACATTCAATGTTGGCAACACATTCTTTGATTAAGGGGGCTTCGACATACTTCCCCTTAACAGGCGTAAATCCAAATTGATCAAACTTGTCAGTGTCCTTGCCGGAACAAGTGCCGACGCCAACCACTTTATCCAGCAGATCCACAGTCGGTATGGCAATGACACACTCGCGATTCTTCGCTAGTGCCTTGTAAGAAAAGTTCCAGGGACCGGTGGTCATGGCAAATTTAGGTGTAAAGTCCACCACCATCGTCCATGAAACAGTCATGATGTTATTGTTGCCGCCGTCACTTGTGGTAATTAAAGTTACCGGGCCGGGCTCGATAAGAGTAAATGCTTTGCGAAGATCCATTTTCTTCATAGCAGAATCAGACGCCCCGCCAACTTGAGCGTCAAGATTTGGACTGGTGTTTTTAAACAAAGCGCAATAGAGTTCTACAGATATATAGCTTCAGATATTCGCCGGGGGATCAATGCCTTACGTTAATGTTCAGATTACAAAGGGCGCGACTAAAGAACAAAAAGCGCAAATCATCGCCGATATCACCCAGTCTCTGGTGAAAGTCCTTGGCAAAAAGCCAGAGCACACCCATATCGTCATTCAGGAAATTGCGGACGAGGATTGGGGGTTTGAAGGGCTGCCCACGGATGAATGGAAGAAAAGACAGAAATAGCCCCTGACGAAACCAAATGCGAAGTTAAGATTGGGCTCAGTCCCGTCACGACTTTGGTGCAGCCAGCCCCTCATGTCCGTTTGCGCAGTTTTCTTGAATGATCCTTCGGGCTTGTATATCATCCAACGAATGGGTTGTGAGGATCTCATTGGACTTGCGTGAAAAGATAAAATCATCAGAGTATTTTAGTTTCTGGAAGCTTCAGAACAAACTTACCCTGGGATCATTAGTTGCCATTTTGTTCTTGTCGGCTCTTTTTGTTATCGGAAGTTTGGCCCTTCCCGAAATCAGCACCATTCAAATAGTTGCCTTTATCGTCATGATCCCAGCTTTGGCTTGCTTTGGGATCGCCACCTGTCACTTATCCAATCTTGAATCCGCGAAAACTCAGAAAGAATACGAAAGACTGCTGGCGCGCCTGGCGGAAACCGAGGATTCACAGATCACCCTGGATCGCTTTTTTTCGATTGCCAGCGATCTGATGGCTGTCGCCGGGAAAGACGGTCATCTTAAGAAAGTCAGCAAGTCCCTTGTGAACACCTTGGGATACAGTGAAGCGGTTTTGTTAAGCACACCTTTCTTTGAATTTATTCATCCAGAAGACAAGGAAGCCACCCGGGAAAACATTAAAACCCTGAATCTGGGCGTCCGCACGGTTGGATTTGAAAACCGCTACCGTGCCGCAGATGGCAGTTACCGAACCTTAAGCTGGAGTGCCGCCGCAGATACGGAGCTTGGAGTCAGGTTCGCTTCTGCCAGGGATGTGACGGAGGAACGGAATTTTAGAAACCGTATCCAGCAGATTCTGGATGCTTCACCGTTTTTGTTAGTGGTGAAAGATAACAATGGCATGATCACAAGCTGCAACACGTCCTTTGCCAGCGCCGTGGGGGTTCGCAGAGACTTGTTGATTGGTCAAAACTCCCGGAATTTTATGGCTCCGGAATCTGTCACTTCAATCCTTGAAAAAGAGCAAGAAGTGCATAGAACTCTGAAATCCATGACTTTCGAGGAAGTTCTTGTGATCCGGGGAGTCGCGGTGAAACACCAGTCCACAATCTTCCCGATCCTGGACCAGCAGGGACTGGTGATCTCATTAGGAAAAGTGTCCCTAAGTGTTATGCCACTCTAAGCCGGTGGCAGAGATCAATAAGCTTAATGAATTTTTTGCTACAATTGAATCTGACAGGAAGCACTAATCATCTCGTAGCACATAGACAGGTGCTCGGGCAGAAGCCTGGATGTAACCATCTCCCATTTGTGAATAAACGTTTCCGCCCCAGCACTTCAAATTTCCTGAAGTGGTGACGGCACAGCTGTGCCCTTTTTGTACAGAGGCGTTCACGAAGCGTTCGGAAGGCATTAATTCGGTCGGGTTGGTCTGATAGCTTGAAAAGGTAGATCCAGCATCCAAGACACCTTTGCCGATATCATGATAGTAGCTGTAGCCCCAACAGATAAGTTTTTGGCTTGTGCTTATTGCGCAGAAGTTGTTCGTTCCGCCATAGATCTTTGCAAAAGTCTCGGTGCTGTTGATAAGAGTGGGAACGGTGCTGGCCGTTGTTGTTCCATTGCCGTGTTCATACTGGCTGTTTTGTCCCCAGCATTCGATGCGTTTATCAGATTTGCGAATGGCACAGGCATTTTGTATGGCAATCGCAACTTGATCATATTGTGTACTCCAGCCCGGTACGGTCGGAATCGACTTATCCGCAGTATCAGCCCCCAGCCCCAGGGCTCCCGAGTTTCCACCCCAGCAACGAATTGTATCATCGGTCTTCACACCACAGGTAGAGGCGAATGAAGCCGTCAGAAACTTAAACTTATCGGTGCCACTGACTTTTGTGGGAATTAGCCTTTCTGTGAAGTCCCCTGTACCGAGTTGACCCCAAACGTTCAATCCCCAGCAATACACATCTTGATTCGTCGAAAGAGCGCAGACACTGCGTCGGTGAGCAACAATCGTCGTGAATTTTTCACTGGTAAGGGCGGCTGTCGGAATCAGGCGCAGGTCTTTGGTGCCATCGCCTATCTGACCTTCTAAGTTACGCCCCCAGCAGTAGGCGGTCCCGTCAAAAGAAAGTCCACAATGGAAAGACTCTCCACTGGTAAGTTCTTTGAACTTCCAAGGGGAAACTATCGGGAAGAAGGTCGGGCGCCAATGTTGGGAGCCAGTTCCAATACGGCCGCGGTCATTCGGACCCGTGCAAAGAGCGTTGTCATTGTTGTCAATTGCGCAGGTGGAAAACCCGCCGACAGTGACTTTCTTCAGCGAGGGCAAAAGAATATTCGGGGTGATCAATATTTGATCTCCGGATCGCGCTTGTCCGGTTTGCCCGTTGCTGTAATTGCCCGAACACAAAAGTTCCTGCTCGGTACTGACCCCGCACCCGTGACCGATTCCGAAATCGTATTTTACAAATTGATGATCCCCAAGCATCCGTGTGGGTGTTGAGTGATAAACCCCACTCCCAGTACCAAGATCCGCAAAACCATTGTCCCCCATGCAATACAATGCGTGGTCGTTCATATTGCGTGCGCAAAGATGATTTCGTCCGGCGAAAACTTTGTCATAAAAGGTGCCTGCATGAATTTTAGTTGCCGACGTACTTTGTAAGTTGGCGTCAGTGGCATCTGAAGGATTTTCGTGGAAGTAAAGACCCCAGCAGTAAAGTTCATTGTCGATGGAAATTGCACAGCTAAAATCAGCTCCGCTGGCGATCTCTTTGAAGCTGGTGCCCGGTAGTACATAGTTCGGGGTGCTTTGTGCTGTGGTGTTCCCGGTCCCAAGCTGACCGTAGTTATTCGCACCCCAGCAAAGAATTTTATTGTTGGAATCTATTCCACAGGCATGTTTGTCGCCCACTTTGATTTTTTTAAACTGGATCGTGGCATCATAGAGTGTTGGGGCACCCAGGGATGCGGTTGCGGTTTGAGAGGCAATATTGTTGGTATTGTTACCCCAGCAATAAAGAAGATTTGTCCCTTGTTCGATGGCGCAGTTCGTTTGAGTGCCAGCGTCGATCTCGGTGAACTGAAGTCCACCTTGAACCAGTGTGGGAGTCTGGCAGTCATTGGGGTTAGCACCTGTTCCACAGGCGGGATTATTGGTCACTCCAAAACACATGGCCTGGCCATCGGTTCTGATTGCACAACTATGATCATAGCCGCCAGCGATATCGATAAAGCGTAGGTTAGAATCCACCTCGCGTGGGCTGTTGGCATCGCTAGAAGTTCCCAGGAAGTCCTTGGTGCTGGCCCCGAAGCAGTAAAGTCGGTTGTTGGTATCGAGGGCACAAGTGTGATTAAGAGAAGCTTCGACATCCACATAGCGCCGCTGTTCAGCTCTGTTGGAAAGAATATATCGAGCCGATCCGACCCGACCGACCGAGATGTTTTTCAAGCTGCTTCCGGTGACATTGAAAAGAAGCTGATGGTCCTTTTCAAGAGGACCAAACTGGGGATGTCCTTCAGAAACTAAGGGAACAGTGACGTTATGAACGGTTTGATTGGCCGGGAAAAGAATTTCCAAAGGGGGAATGATTTTATTGTGGGCTGTTATGTCTGATCCGTAGAAGTTGAATGACACGGGCACGTCATACGGTTTCGCAGTGTCGATTTTTAAAGTGATCGTGATCTGGCTGGTTGTTTTCGACAACTTTTGATCAAAATTCATTAGCTCTATGATGGCTGGGGAGGTGTCTCGCACAAACACTTTTGATACAGCTTTCGACCCATCGATCAGATTGTCCTGAACTGGGGCTACACATAGCTGATAGCTTTGATCTGTGGTATGGCTGAGGGTGCTTGTTGAAGAGACCTCGACGGCGCTGGAATATGCTGAAAGATCAGAGCAGTCCAGTGGCAATGGTCCGAATTGGAAAGCATAGTGAGTGTACTGAGAGCTTGTTACTTGCAAGATGGATGAGCTATCTATGGTAGCTTGCGCGGGAACTCCTGAGACAACGAACGAGGGTTCGGTTGTGCCATCATTAATCTGTGATCCAATTTGAGCCACAATGGAAGCATCCAAAGAGCAGCCCAGGTTGCCCAGTACCAAATAAAATAAAGAGGCCCAGAGGACGACGGTTCTGAAAAGTTCCACAAGAAACTCTTCGGGAGAGCGAATCTTGATCTAAAGTAAAATGTGTTTTAACCTAAAAAATGTGTTTCGCTGTTGCGAGCCTCAAGAGGAGGTCTTTCCTGTATTGCAGGGCGGCCATAATTTAGACCGCCCGATCGGACTACTTCGCTGCCGGACGCTGGAAACCCAGCTTTTTCTTCGGCTTTTTGAACGGATTAATTTTAGCAGGTGCCTTTGTCGCGGCCGGTTTTTTTACAGCAACCGCTTTGGCTTTAGCGCGAGGGTGGGAATTGTATTTTGAAGAATCAATGTCCCTTTTCCCGCCACGGCCTTCCAGTTTGTTGATCAGAAGCTCGTCACGTTCAGTGACAAGATTGATGACGGTCCCTTTGCGTCCCGCACGCGCGGTACGGCCGGCACGGTGAAGATAATTTTCCATTTGTCTAGGCAGGTGGAAGTTGATGACCCGGTCGACATTCTGAATATCCAAGCCACGGCCTGCCAGATCAGTAGCCACCAGAAGTTTGATCTTGCCGTCGGCGAACTTTTTAAGATTCGCCCTGCGATCATTCTTTTCCATTTCGCCGCGATAGACAGCCACTTCGTGCCCCTTTGCTTCGAGATCTTTTGCAAGTTTGTCGCATTGTTCGCGTGTGTTGGTGAAAAGAATGGTTCCGCCGTCGACTTTTTGGGCTAAAAGTTTATCCAGGTGGGCCCAGCGATCACCATCTTTCACGATCAGGTTTTTGGTGGTCAGGCTTTTGACGACCTTGCCACTGCCAGAACTGCGAATGACTTCGGCGTCAGCAAAAAGATCATTGATCAGATCCTGCACGGAGGGGGAAATCGTGGCCGAGAAAAGCGCCAACTGGACATCCTTCGGGCAAGAGTAATAAACCTTGTTGGAATCCGCCAAAAAGCCCTGATCCATCATCTGATCGGCTTCGTCAAAGACCAGCATACGCACGTCTTTAAGATCAATCTTATCCATGTCCATCAACTGCGCCAGACGCCCAGGGGTCGCCAGAAGAATTTCAAACATGCCAGAAGTGTTTCTTCGGGCTTGTTCCATGGCCATGCCACCCAGTGCGGGACGCACTCTTAAACGAGTGTCGTGGGTCAGAGTTTTAAATACCTTTGAAACCTGCTCACCCAATTCGCGTGTTGGCACCATGACGATGGCGCGTGGAGAAGATTCGGCTGTGACAGGCTGGTCGCTGTCCTCTAGTGATTTCAGTAGATGCAGCATAGGAAGAGCGTAAGCCAGTGTTTTACCGCTTCCTGTCTCAGAAACACCGACAACGGACTGGCCGCTCATAAGCAGTGGCAGGGTGTTGCTCTGGATCTCCGTGGGTTTGGTGATGTGTTTTGCAGTCAGGGTTTTGATCAGGGAAGGTAAAAGGCCGAAATTTGCGAAGTTATTCATGGGGCCGACCCTAACACGGATGGCCCCGGGATTCGATCAGGAAAAAGGCCTCAAGGGCCTTCTTGGAAAATTTATCGGGCTTATTGCTCGGCACAGAGCAGGTGCTGGCTCTGATTGCAGGCACTCACGCCGCTGGAAATCGCTGTGCCCGAGCTTAAAGAGGTGCCTGTTCCGACACGTCCATTGCCGTCAGCCTGCTGATAGGTCCAATTAATACAGTTATCAGTCGTGTACGGGATCCAGCCAGTGGTTAAGCCCGTCCAAGTGTCGGTGGTGGGCAGGTGCTCTTCCAGCTCTCCGCTGAAAACGCCGTGTTCGTTGGTTTTACCATAGTGATAAGTTTTATCTTCATTCACGTAGATCGTATTTGGTAAAAGCACCCAGTTGACGGCTTCAGACATGCCGGTGGCACTGTCGCAGTCATGGCTTGAACAAGGCCCACGAAGGATCGCCGGGGTCGGGCTGAAGTCACCCGGATCCCGGGCGCCGATCACGGCTTTATAAGTCCCGCTCAGCCCTTTGGCTGTCGCGTCTGTCGCGCAGGCAGAATCAAAACCCGAAAGTCCCGCATTGCCCTGACGGGTCGTCACAGACCGGAAAAGAATCTTCTGCGTTCCTGCGGGTGGGGCTTGGCGGGTCTGTACACAGTAAACGGGGTGCTTGGCCGAACACGCCAGCAAATTGGCGTCGTGATCATAGTACAGAGGTCCACCTTGGTATTGGGTCCAACCCAGATCCACAAGCTCCTCTTTGATAGAGGACTTGCCGTAAGAACCCATGGTGGCGCTGGTATTGTCAAAGTCGGAGGTGGTCCAATTGGAACAAGTCATGTCCGAGGCAGTCCAGTCATTCTTGAATCCTGTCCAAACATATTTGGTGGCCGCCGTGATGGTGTTTGTCAGGGGAGTGTCTGGGAAGTCGAATTTGACTCCTTCAGCGGGAACATCGACCGCGGTGCCGATGACGGTGGTCAGATCTTCGCGGCGATACTCTTTGTTTTTGCGCAGAATCCAGTCTGATCCCAAGGGGCGACGGTTCGTTGTGAAGATCAGGGCTTTGAAAACACCCGGAAGCCCTTTGGCCACTCGTTCGGTTTCGCAAAGGGCGTCGAAGGAGGCCAATCCAGAACCGGTACCCGAGGAGGCTCCTGAGCCATTCACCTCTGTGGTGGTCACAAAAATAATGCGGAAGTTTTCTTGGGTGGTGATGGGAGTGACACCACCATTATCACCTCCACCGCCCCCTGTGTCGCCGTCCCCCGTGCTGGGAAGTTCTTCTTCGGGCTCTTTCTTGGCTTCACAGGCTGTCAGGGAGCCGACAGTGGTCGTTGTCATAATGAATGCGAGAAAAATATATAGAAATTTGTTCATTTTTTGATGCTCGCAAAATCTTGTGATGAACTGAAGGGGTTTGCTGAATGTTGAATCGTTCCGGTAGTACGTCGGGTCGTGCGACTTGGACCTATGTCCTGGGAGCTGTCCGTCTTGTCATCCCCGGTGACCTATGAGCAAATTATCATCAGATCGAGAGGACAGATGGCAAAGCTTTTTGAAAAATGGAACTTGGGCAGTCTTGAACTTGAAAACCGCATCGTGATTGCACCCATGTGCCAGTACAGCGCACAGGACGGGCAGGCCTCGTCGTGGCATCTTATGCACTTAGGATCTCTTGCTCATTCCGGCGCAGGTTTGTTGATCCTTGAAGCCACGGCGGTGACTCCCGAGGGACGTATTTCGTGGGGGGACCTGGGGCTTTACGATGATTATTGTGAAGCTGCTTTGGAAAATGTGATCACAGAAGTGCGTCGCTACACCTCTATGCCATTGGCGATTCAACTGGCGCACGCGGGCAGAAAGGCTTCGACGGAAAAGCCTTGGCTTGGAGGCAAGCAGATTGCTCCTTCGCAAGATCACGGCTGGCAGACAGTGGCTCCGTCAGCTTTAGCGTTCCATGAAGGGGATCATCCTCCCGTGGAACTGACTCTTGGGGATATCGCCCTTATTAAAAAAGCCTTTGTCGAATCTGCCCAGCGAGCGTCCCGCATGGGTTTTCAGGGAATCGAGATTCATGCGGCTCATGGATATTTGCTCCATCAGTTCCTCTCTCCACTTTCAAACAAACGCCAGGATCAATATGGCGGAAGTTTAGAAAATCGCATGCGCTTCCCGTTAGAGGTGTTTGCTGCCGTTCGCGAAGCGGTTGATGACGATGTCGCTGTATGGGTGCGCATCTCTGCCACGGACTGGGTTGAAGGGGGATGGACCTTGCAAGAGGGCATCGAGTTCAGCCGACGTCTAAAAGAGCTGGGCTGCCCGGCCATTCATGTTAGTTCCGGTGGACTTGATCCAAAACAGAATATCTCTTTGGGAGCTGGTTATCAGGTGCAGTTTGCGGAGAAAATCAAACACGAGGCGCAAATTGAAACCATTGCCGTGGGTCTGATCACAGAGCCCGAACAGGCCGAGGAGATTCTGCAGGCAGGCAAGGCGGACGCGATCGCACTTGCCCGGGCTGTGCTGTATGATCCCCACTGGCCCTGGCATGCGGCTGCAAAATTAAATGCTTCTGTGAAGTGCCCGCCGCAGTATTTACGCTCACAACCAAGAGGGTTTACGAACCTTCTTCAATCTGATATCACGGAGTCAAGATGAGTGCAGACCACAGCTATCAAAAAGAAAATGAATTTGCCATCGACTCAGAAGCAGATCTGATTAAGTCATTTCGTCCCCGTGATCAGAAAAAGCTGATTTTCCCTGAACGGCTTCGATTTCCTTTTCGCGTTCGTTCTTACATGACCTGGAAGGATCCATCCGGAGTTTATACCTATCTGGTTTTTAAATTGCCGAACTGGGATTTGCCTAGAGGCGTTGCCTTTAAAAGAACGGCCAGCAGTGGAGAACCCACCGGGGGACTTTGCAGTTGGTGCCATGCCTATGGTTCGACCGAGGAAATTGGTTTGTTGTCGGTCGCAATCAGTTCAAAAGTCAGCACTTCTTATTTCGTCTGTCAGGATCTGAGCTGCATTGATAAGATCGAAGAGAATGCGATGCTTGCCGGGAAAGATCCGGACAAAAACATCGCTGAGCTTTATTATCGGATGGAAAAGTTGTTCGAAAGAATCAGCAACTATAAGCCCGAGAGCTAATAATTTTTTAAACCTATTTCTTCAGCGTCAAGCGCACGGGGCAGTGGTCTGAACCCATAACGTCCGGGCAGTGCGCGGCTGCTTTAAGGCGGTCGGAAGCCTCCTTATTCACCAGGAAATAATCCAGTCGCCAACCAATGTTCTTTTCGCGAACTCCGGGGCGATAGCTCCACCATGTGTAGTGTTCCGGGCCTTGTTCAAATTTGCGGAAGCTATCCACCCATTCAAGCTTATCCAGAAAGTGGGTCATCCAGGCGCGCTCTTCTGGCAGGAAGCCTGCGTTCTTCGTATTCGTCTTGGGATTTCGCAGGTCGATTTCCTTATGTGCAATATTAAAGTCACCGCAGATAATGACCTCTCGTCCTTTTTTTCTTAAAGCCTGTAAACGTTTTTCTGCCGCCGCACAAAACTCCAGCTTAAATGGCAGTCGTGTGTGTTCGCGCTGACTGTTGGGGAAATAGCTGTTCACCAGTGTGATGGAGCCAAAATCAGCCTCCAGCCAACGGCCTTCACTGTCGAATTTGGGAATACCCAAGCCAACGCGAACGTCGTCTGGTTCCTTGCGCGAATAAAGTGCCAACCCGGAATAACCCGCTTTTTCGGCAAAAGCCCACGAGGAATGATAGCGTGCAGGATGGTACAGAGTCTCATCCTTTTCGATCACATCGCTGTTGATTTTGATTTCTTGCAGGCAGACGATGTCGGCCTTTTCTTTCTCAAACCATTCACGGAAGTTTTTTCTGTGGACCGAGCGCAAGCCATTTACATTCCAGGATATCAGTTTCATGACCTTACAATGGCGTAATTGCTATGGGGAAGCAAGCGCGCTATAGTTCAGGGATGAAAATTTCGCGAATCCTTCATGCAGGCTACCTTCTTGAAAGTAAAGGGACTCAGATCGCTTTTGATACAATCTTTGAAAACCCGTTCAGTCGAAACTGCTATGCATTTCCGAAAGTGAGCTTTGATCAGGCTCAGATTCGGAAATTGAAGCTGGATGCGGTTTTCATTTCACACTTTCACGATGATCACTGGTCCTTGGACAGTCTGGCGCTGTTGGATCGAGAAACGCCCATCTATGGATTCTGTGTTTTTGATGAATTCTTTTCTTTGACCAAAAAACTAGGTTTTAAAGAAGTACATTCATTAAAACTCAATCAGCCCGTTCAGGTTGGAGGTTTTACGGTCACGCCTCGTCGTGCTTTGGATGAAGATGTGGATTCTTTATTCCAGATTCAGGCCGAGGGCTTGAATGTTCTTAATGTCGTGGATTCCTGGATCGACTACGACACGTTGGATCTGTTGGTGGCACAGGGCCCTTGGGATCTGATCATGTGGCCGTTTCAGACGATGCGAGAAATCGAAGTGCTTTCGCCCTCGCGCGCAGAACCCGCCTGCGGTGAACTGCCCCCAGAATGGATTGAGCAGTTAAAGCGTCTAAACCCCAAGTCCGTCATCCCCAGCTCCTGCCAGTTTCAGATGGAAGACTGGTCTTGGTATAACAAAGCCTTCTTCCCGATCACATATGCGCAGTTCAGGCATGAACTGGTGCAGGCGTTGCCCTCTGTAAAGGTTGTTAGGTTAGATCCCTCTTTGTCGATCGAGCTATCAAAGGAAAGTGTCTTAGCCGCAGCGCCCTTGCCTTGGATGTCGCGGCTGGCGACAGAAGAGGTGGATTACGAGTACGATGCCGAACAAGTTATTCCCAGCACGGCAGAAGTTGCGCAAAATCTTGGGCCCACGTCTGACGCGGTCAGGGCCCGAGTTCAGAACTACTGTCGATTTGAACTGCCGGAACGATACGGATCTTTGACCGAACCTGACGAGAACTATTTCGAGAAGCCCTGTCTGTGGCAGCTGTCTGTCTTTGACGACAAAGGAAACGCGGAAGTTTTCTGTTATCTAATTGAAGGTCGGAAAATTCGGCCAGCCACACAGGCGCAATGTGCGCAGTCCGTCGCATGGCAAACGGAAGTTCCTTTGGCTAAGCTGCATGCCGCCTTGGAGCTGGGGGAGTCTTTGACTTCGATGTATATGCGAATCAATGACGGCCCTGGCGCTCCAGAGGCAGATGTCATGCAGGATCCGCTGGTGCGTTGCCTTTTTGAAGGTCTCTTTGCAAGTTATCAAAAGGCGCAGTTAAAGGCTATGGGCATAGGGTAGGCACCCGGCCCTTGTTCAAGACAGGGTGCCAGCGTGTACATTCAATGCGTATGAGGAGCCTTGCTGGCGAAGTCCACCATTCCTTGGAAATCAACCAACACGACGGGCTCATTGCCGACGACCCAGGCATCGTGTCCTGGAGGAATCAAAGAGACATCACCAGGTTTGCAGATGATTTCTTTGCCATCGTCCATCTTGATGCACAAAGTTCCTGAAACATGATACTGGAAGTGAGGAGCTTCGCAGCTGTCGGTTTTTGCGATTTCTTTCACGGATGTGGACCAACGCCAGCCCGGTTGCAGGGTGGCTCGGCCGATGACGGCGTCACCAAAGTTAACCAACTCAAGTCTGCCTTTGGGGAAGTCGCGGACCTCGTCAGGTTTGGCGAAGTTCTTGGCCGACAGGGCCCCGATGACTTTGGCAAAGCTTGTGGTGGCGGTTTTTCCTTGAGTCTTTGCGGAAGATGTTTGCATAGCCATAATTGCCTCCTATACGGATCATACCCCTGTTAACCTTTGACGACGAGATGCGGTGTTGTTCTACAATGGACTTAGGTAAACTAGGTAGCGTCAGGGGAGCGACAAGATGAATCCAAAAGTTGAGATGATGACTTCGCTGAAATTAATGGGCCTAAAGACCACGCTTCGCCTAAGTCGAGAAGACCGAAATGACATGACTCAAGTTCCCGTACTTTGGCAGAAACTTGCTTCCCAACAGGGAAAGCTACAAAGGAAGAATCAAGAGCGTATGGCCTTGATCACAGGGGACCTTCCTTTGCCAGCTGAAGAACAGTCTGTCTATCATGCGCTTTTTGAAGTTGAAGAGTTTACTGACATCGAAGGATTTGTTCAGATGACTATTCCAGCGGGAAAAATTGCCAGATTTGTTCATGTGGGCCGGCCAGAGCTTGTCGGGCAAACAGCAATGAGGGCTTTGACCGAATGGCTTCCCCAGTCTGGGGAACTTTTGCGGGCCAATCAGGAACTTTTCATTTATCCTGCAGCCTATGATCGCACCAATCCAGATGCGACATTTGAGTACTGCCTGCTGTTGAAATAAAAAAAGGGCCTGACCGCGTGGATCAAGCCCTTGGAAGGTTCGGTTTCTTTAGAACTTACTTCGGTAAAAAGTTTAGATGTTTGAAGTAAGCCTCAGAAGCAGAGGATGTGTCATTTGAGTCGTGCTGAATTGTAATGGCCACGATTTCCATATCCTGGACATTCTTATCAGGGAATGCACGCTTTAAGTCTGCAGCCAAGTCACGTTTGTAGTCTTGTATCTTGCCCAGCATGTCTGAGTTGTTTAGCAACAACTGTTTTGCTTCCGGCAACGTCGCGACAACTACGTTCTTGTTGGAGTACCAGTTTTCAAAGATATCGCCCGCTTTGCGGTTTTCACCGGCCACGGCACCTCCATAGTAGTAGCCAAACAAGAAGACTTTGTCGTTCTTGGCGTCGATCACGGTTCTGTCGCCGTTCGCGCGACCGTCACGGATCGTGAACCACACCTGGAAGGCTGAATCATCTTTGCCAGTTTTACCTTTTACCGGATCAGCTCCCACAACATCTTTCGTTACTGCCAGCTTCAGACTCATCTCCGGGAATTCCACAGGAGAGAATCTGTAAGCCAAGCTCGTCATGCGGATGGAGTTGTTTTCACTCTTCATCAAGGCCCACTTGTTGCCTTCATATTCGTATTCCGCAGTGGCATAACCAAAGTTTTTGTTGTCATCCAAACCACCTGGAGAGCGGGACTCATAGTTGAACTGGTGATCCATGCGGAAGTGAACCATGTTTTTATGGTCGTACACGATACGGATACCTTCTGGCATATTTTGGCGGGTCACGGGATTGACTTTGATGCCAGCCATGACATCCCCAAGCTTCGCTACATCCAGAACTTGGTAGGGATCATAGCGAAGACCAGATTGAGGCAATTTCACCTTCACCTCATAGTTATCTGCCGGATCATTTAGTTTTGGCAGAACCTGACGGGAAAGTTCGTAGGTATTGCCGTAAGGGATCAGCTCGACTAAGTGTTCCTGTCCCACACCGAGCTGAGCAACTATTCCCGGGCTTTTCACACGGTAGTATCTTCTGTCTTTGAAATAGTGAGCATTGGCCGCTGATAAAATCACCTGCGTATTCCAGTTGAAGTTGTTTTCGTCGTTGCTGATGTCTAGTTCCGCCAAAGTATTCACAAGACCTTTCATGAATGCTTTTTGGTTGAAGCGGGAAGACAGAATACCTGCCAAGTGATCCGCATGAATGGTACCCAGATCCACGGCTTTCAAATTTGCCGGGAACTTGGAGGAAGACACCGTCACAACGCCGTCATTGTCCTCGTCGAACTGACCAATGAGCTTCGTCGCTTTCATGAAGATATGGGAATCTTCTGGAGCGCTTTCAAAAGTCACAGAGAAGTAACGGGTCAAACCAGTCAAAGAGCGCTCGTTTTTTCTCCAGAATGCATCCATGGCTGTCGGGGTGATGGATTTGGAGGCTGTTTTTTCTGTTTGGCAGATCTCAGGTCCTTGTTTTTCGGAAAGGGCTGAAACCAGGGCAAACGGAACGTCTGTGGTGTTCAGGATGCTAGAGCCATGCAGGGGGGCCGCGATGGAAACCATCCCTTTCACCGTCATAGAGATAAAGTTCGGAGCTTTCAGGAAAGCGTGCAATGTATCCACGGCCCCTTTGGAGTAGCTGAGGAACAGATACTTTGGGGCTGCGTGACCACGCTGAGTGCGTGCTTTATAGTCCTGGCGCAGATAATTCAGAATGATGTCAGCATTCACTTCGGCGCCACAAGTGCTTTCCACGGGTGGTTGAATCACACGCAAACCCATCTCGTCGCTCAGGGCTGAAAGCCCCAGACTGAAGATCTCTTTGTCGAAGATGCTGTTATAGATGCCCGGTACATAAACGATCGTCAGGTCTTCCAGTTTTTGGTTATAGATCTTTGTCAGCGGTGTCGGATAGATTCGGCCTTCCAGGTCCGCTTCCTTGATGGCTTCCTTCAAAAGACTTTGCGCAAGAGACAATTGTCCTTTGGAGTCCGCTTTGGTCAAAGCTTTGAAGGATTGATTGGTATTCTTTTTATCAGAAACCCATTTGCGGGCAAACTGCATGTCGCGCGTTTCAGGCAGGAATGGCTTTTCTTGAACCACGATGGAGTTTTCCAGCAGATAAGGCAATTGATACATCTTCATGACAGCGCGTTTGGCCGGCAAAAGAATTCTTTTGATCGTATCGACAATATCACTGTCTGCGCCATCGAGGTTGACGTTCTGAAGATCCAGATTGGCCGTTTTCTGGTCTTTCAAAAGACCGACTTTCTCTTTTACTTTGGCGATGCGTGGATCATTCATCAGATTTTCAACAGAACCCGCTGTCAGGACAGCGTCAGTCACTGCACCGATGTCCTCTGGGGAAATCATCGTCGTGACATCAAACTTGGAAACGTCAAAGTTCATTGGCGACATGCTGCGCCCGGAAGGATCTTTGAACGGATCGAATTTAAAGGCTTCCATGAAGCTTTTCATTTCAGATACCAGGAAGTAAGGACGTGTATCGGCCACGAATTTGGTCAAGTGGCGGAAGATGCGTTTTTGACTCAGGTCCTTGGCGTCAGTTTGAATGCCCTGGCGAGAATTGGTAATGACTTGTTTCAGGGCCTCCTGGCCAGAATCGTTGTGTTTCTTGACGGCATCAGCAAAGAGATCTTTTGCGGACACCCCGATGAAGGAAAGAATGTCTTTTGAGCGGATTTGGCCGGGAACTTTGCGTTTTGTTGAAGCCACCAGACCGTAAGAAGAAGCCGCCGTCAATGAGCCGTGAGTGCGGTACATCTTCGTGAAGGCCCCCAGGGAGTTCTGGATAAAGTGACCGTCTTTCAAAGTCAGGATAAAGTCCGGGAAATCAAAGTTTCTTTCAGAGGCAGATTCGATGATACGATACAGAGCATCCGGATAAGGTGTCATGTCAGAGGCTTTCATGGCCTCGTTGGACGTGATGGGCTTGGCAAGCGTTGTCGTGGAATGCAGCGCTTTGGCCAACTGCAGGGGATTGCCAGTGACAGGAAGATAGAAGTAAAGGTCCTTTTTCTTGTCGTATTTAACTTTTGCTTCACCCGTTTGAGTGACCACAGTCATCAGGGTCTCAGAGGAATTGTTGCGGTTGATGTAGACTGCCATGTCGAACCAGGATTCTTTGCGGAATTCAGAAATCAGGTTCTTCATGTTGTTACGATCTTTAAGATAAACCGGAGCCCAGGTGCCCAATGCCATCAAAGGCATGGTCACGTCTTTGTCAGACTGAAGCTGTTGCACGGAGTTGAGGCCGGCACGCTCGACGATTTTGTGAACGTCAATGCCGATGAGTTCCTGTTCTTTTTTGCCTTCCTGGAAGCGTCCGATATTTCCGTGGTCTGACACCAGAACCACTTCCACGTCCTGACCTTTTTCTTTGAAGGATTTAATCAGGCGTTTAACCTCTGCATCCAGTGTTTTTAGGATGGGATACAGACGATCCAACTGGGTGTGTGCGGTGGAATCCACGGCGCCGATGTAACCTGTCATGAATTTCTTGGGTTTTGCTGCCAACAGATCATCCATCACTGTTTTGACTTCCAGTTTGGGAACTTCTTCTGTCGGGAAGTACATCAAAGCTTCAACATAAGGATTAAAGAAAGCATCGAAGGCACCCATGTAGTACTTTGGGAACGCCAGACGACGATAGTAGTCACGGGGATCACCCTGAACTGATTGAGACGATTCATCAAAGTAAGTGGCTTCGACGGATTTGATTCGGCCCGCAGCTCCGAACAGATTGGCGGTATCAGTGACCACCGACCAGGACAAGTCCGTCATTGAAGGGAATGGAGCGATGTGGGCGCCGGCACTAGTGAACTCTTTAAAAAGTCCCTGTCTTTGTGCTTCAAGAAATGCGAAGTAACTGAATCCATCCACAGCCAGAACAACAGTTTGAACCTGCTGTGCCGCCGGTGCTGCCGCCTGAGCTTTCTTCCAGGGAAGGTCGAACGCCTGAGCCGAAGGCGCACAAGCCATTGCAATCACACTGGCCGCCAGACCCGCAGTAAACAAGCGAACATAGGCAGATGGACGTTTCATAGATCCTCCAAATAAATTTGTCTCACTATGAATAGAGGCAAGGTCGGTGCCAACCGAGCCGGAGGATTTAGGGCTATAAACGACTATATTCCTTTGCAGACCAAAGGGAGTGTCTCATGTTGAGAGGGTGACATTTCTGAGAAGCCGTTGTCTAAAACTTGCGTTCCATGGTTACAAACGCTGTTTTATCCCCGAACAACGTCATTGTGACCCGAGTGGACTTTCGGGGGTTGTCGGATCGGTAAATTTCATACTCCACCACGGCCAGGTCTGCCATAGAAGGGTTTTTGTCGTAGAGATACTCTTTAGGTACAAAAGTGGAAGCGGCAATGATTGCTGCAAGATGCTTGTTGACGCCTTTGGATCTTAAATAGGTGTCAGCGAGCTTGATAAAGTACCCGTGGCACCAACGGTTTGAATAGTCATCATGGATATGTCGGCGTGAGCAGGCGGCTCCATTTGGATCACCATCCATCGCCAGAACGTCTTTTTCCGTAAACCCGAAAACTCGAACAGGCTGTTGTCGGGGATCTTTGGGGGCGGTCATCACCACCATTCGTCGGTCAGGAGCTGTGTTAATACTGTAAGAGACGGAGCGTTCATAGGTTCGGCTTTGCTCTAAAATGGCCTGACGGATCTGGGGTTCTAAAGAGCTCCAGCTCAGCCGTTTGTCGGAGGTTTGACCCGTGGAGGTCACGTTCACATCATAGACGACGACATCACCAGCGGCTTTGGCAACCGATGAAAGATTTAGAGTCATAAGCAAAGCAAAGATTGATTTCATAAGCATCTTTCCTATTCGGAGATCGGAATGATGCAAGCCCAGGGCCAGAGAGTATAAACATCTGTTGTTGTTTAATTGGAACTGCGGGCAAGAGCAGTGTCTATAAGCCGATGGAGCCAGCGTGGATTGTCACGACAGGGGATTTACTATTACGAAATTGTATTGATCCAAGCGTCAACAGAAGGGGCGTATCTGCTGACGATTTCGTGAGTCCAGAGGGCGGTGATCGCGCCGGCAAAGATATCCATCGTCCAGTGCGCTCTTAATAACAGAACTGCGACCACTTCAAAAATGACAACCGCGCAAGCCAAAGCCATAAAGAAGGGTCCGCCAAGTTGGGCAATCTCCAGTGCTCCCAAAACTGCTAAGGCGGTGTGCCCGGAAAAGAAAAGATCGTTGGAAACTCCATAGGTCACAAAGATCGATGGGACCCCAGGATCGCGCCAGATCATGCCTTCAGGGGTTGGTAAAACAGTGACGGCTTGATTGATCTGTCGCAAGGTGAACAGTACCAGCAAAGCCAACAAAGGGCGAATGCTGGGTCCCAGCAGTGTTTGCGCAATCAGATAGATACCGACAGCATCGATCACCAGAGAGCTGGAAATCAAAAGTCCGTTGGCCACTTTGGGGGTGCGGTTCAGATACTGGCTCCAGCGATCGGTCAGAACATGGAAATAGTCGCCGATGCGATCCTTGAATGGCATCTGACGCTGTCCCAAAAGCTTTTGAGTGAAAAGCCACAGTCCCACGGCAGCAACGGTCAGTCCAATTTTTATGGCGATAGTCATGCTTTTAATCCTGAGTTGATAAACTGACTTACTTGATCCAAAACCCACTTTGGATCGTCCAGAGTTAGATCATGTCCTGCTTCAGGATGTCTGACCAGTGGTACATTCCATTGGCGGGCGATTTTTTCAGAACATTCAGGATGAACCACGCGATCTTTGGCGGACGAAAGGACCAGAACCGGAGCCGGTGGTTCCCTTCGTTGGCGTATCTGAGTCGCCAGACCCAACTGCCAAAGGAAGTTCGCAGGCCGCACGGGCAGTTCCCGGCTGCGTGCCCCCCAATGCTTGGCAAGTTCGCTGACGGATTCCTGCGGCGTTTGCGTGGTCGTCATACGAAGGATCATTTCTTCACGCTTATGCAGATCTTTTTGCAGGGCCGACTGGAAAATGCGCCCAAATGAATAAGGCGTCATTCTTTTATAGAACGGAGAGTTGTTCAGGCTTGAGTTAATCAATATCACGGCCGCGACTTCATCGTTGTGGCGGTGAGCCCACTCTAAAGCCAGCATTCCACCCAATGAAAAACCAAAGAGAATCTTTTTGCCATCTGTGGGGGCTTGGTCACGCAAAGCTTGGATATTCTTGGATAGGCTTAAAGGAGTTTTGTGACTATTCAAGCGGCCATTGCCGAGGATGTCGGCGGTGTGAAATTGGTCCAGAGGAAAACGTTCTTGCAATTGGGGAAGAAAGTTCCACCAATGGTAGGACTCGCTCATGATCCCTCTAATTAACACCCACTGTCTCTGCATGCGAACTTAGACCCTCTTTCCCGTCCTCAAGAAATAGTCGAAGTCTGCTGGTGGGTCAAATCCACAAGGGCTGCGTCAAAAGCGTAGCTTTTGACAAAGCTTCTGTCTGAAAATACAGCTTAGACAGTAAGGGGAACGACCATGAACACAGCGACATTTTATCACGAGGCACAGACTTTCCTTGAGCAGATTTTTGCAATGCTTGTGGCGCAGAAGGTGGTTCTTGAGAAACACTGGCATATTGATCACCTTTGCTATCGTGCTGCCTCACTGCAGTCCTATGAGAACTTTAAAAAGTCTTTCGCAAGTTTTGCTGATTTGTTGATTGAAAGTGATGTCAACGGTCGCCCGATTGCCACTTACAAGCTCAGAAAGTCCGTGCATTTTGAGGGCTGGAGCATTGACGTTGTCGAACTGCCAGCTCCCAAGCCAGGCAAGGTAACGATTGAAGGCTTTGAACATCTGGAAGTGGTCAGTGATTTGACTTTTTCTGAACTGAAGGAGCGCTACCCTCATTGTGAGTTTAACGAATCAGGCCTAAACAAAGATTTCAATCAAGAGCTGGAGATCAATCTGGGGGCTCTTGCGATCAAGTTTCATCCGTTGTCTCTGGAATCCGTTGTTCGTCTTGAAAAGAAGTCCTCAGTTTATAAAGCAATCAAAGAATCTCAGGTGTTGAAGGTCTTTAGGGCCTATGACCCGCGTATCGTGGGCACCTTTCCTTTGGATTTGGATGTGCCTGGATCAGATGTGGATATCTTGCTGTCAGCCGCAGACATGGATTCTTTGCACAACAACCTTCAGCAGCATCTGAGTTCTTATGCTGATTTTACTGTGAGGCGAACCGCTGTCAGTGGCGTGGATTCTCTAGTTGCCTCTTTTAAGTTTTATGATGTTCCCTTTGAAATCTTCGCACAGAAGACCCCCACGGCTCATCAAGCGGCAAACAGACACTTTCTTGTTGAAGAGCGTCTGCTGTGTCATGGTGGGCCGACGTTACTCAGAAAAGTTCAAGGTCTTAGAGGCGATGGACTTAAGACGGAACCTGCATTCGCAGCGGCCCTGGAAATCAAAGGGGATGCATATGCAGAGTTGCTGTCTCTGCAACAGTTGGGCGAGAGCCAGCTGAGGGCTCTTCTTTGTTAGAACCACTTCTTGTGCTCAATGATCAAACAGCGGTTTGAGACCACTTTGATTCCGGCCTTTTCCGCGCGTGCTTCGGCTTCCGGATTGGAAATCCCGAGCTGTAACCACAAGACCTCGACGCCGCCCACTTCAAGAACTTCATCAACGACATCGGGAATTCGATCGGAACTTCTGAAAACGTCCACGAACTTGCGATATTCAGGTGGAACGTCTTTCAGTGAAGAATAAATTTTAAAACCGCCTACATCATGGGCTTTTGGGTAAGTCCCGACAATGTCCCACCCGTGATCTTTCATGTAGGCCGGAACATAGTGGCTGGGTTTTGTGGTGTCGGGACTGAGTCCATAGACGGAAAACTTGCGGTATTTTTCCAACAGGGCTTTGAATTCATGGTCTTGAACATTCATAGACACTCCTTGCTTGATCTACCTTAGAACACCACAGAGCCATTGAAAAGCCAACGCCAACTCAGTTGCGTCCCTTTTGGGTCTGACTTAATTCTTTTTCTCTGTCAGGAACACCAGGAAAGCCAGAGTGGGCATTGCTAAGCCCACCCATGATGTCAGATTCCAGCCGCCATAGGCATATGCCCAGGCTCCAAGTGTCGAACCAATAGCGCCGCCAACAAAAATGGTTGCGATAAACAGCCCATTCAGGCGACTGCGATATTCAGCCTGCAAAGAGAAGATCGCCCGTTGACCCAAAACCAGATTCGCGGTGATTCCAGCATCCAGCAGAATGGCCGAAACCACCAGGGCGGCCAAGGCCGCCTGTGAACCGGCAGTAAAAATATGACTCAACAAAAAAGATCCGGCGGAAATCAGCATCGCCGCTTTTGTGGCTTTTTGACTCCAGCCTTTGTCAGCCGCCCAGCCTGCTAAGGGCGCGGCAATGGCGCCCGACACGCCCACTAAAGCAAAAACGGCAATGGCCGTCTGGGACAGATTGAAGTCGGGTCCCGCAAGCAGCAAGGGGCTGGCTGTCCAGAACAAGCTGAAGGCGCCAAAAAGAAAAGCCTGATAAAGGGCCCGTCGCCGCAGAATAGGAGTCGTCAGATAAAGACGCCCCATGGATTTTAACAAAGCCCCATAGTGCAGATCTTTGTTCGAGGGAGGGCGCGGGGGCAAGACCAAATAAAGCACGACACCTAAAACAGTCATCAGAAAGGCGGACAGAACAAAGACCGCATGCCACGAGAACAGATCCGTCAGCAAGCTAGATGTTGGGCGGGAAAGCATAATGCCGATCATAAGGCCACTCATCAAGCTGCCGACAACCTGACCACGTCGTGTTTCCGGGGCGAAGTGGGCTACGTAAGGAACAATGATCTGAACCGTTGATGCGCCCAAGCCTGTGGCGAACGCGGCGATAAAATAGGGAATCAACTGCGTTGCAAAAGCCAGCCCAAGAAGTCCCAGAATCGTCAACGCGATCATCGCCATCACAAGGCGACGGTTTTCCAGCATGTCCCCCAGGGGAACCATCAGCAACACCCCCAAGCCGTACCCCACTTGTGTGAGTGTGACGACCAAGCCCGCTGCTTCGGGTGCTAATCCAAGAGCCTGGCTGATCATGGCGACAATGGGTTGCGCATAATAAAGATTGGCAGCAGTGATACCAACAGCTGCGGCAAGAAGAAGAACCAAGCCTCGGGACAGGGGAGATGAGGAAGACGATGTCATAGAAACTATAACTACGCCTGTCCGACAAGACGGGCAAGATAAGGTTTTGCTTTATCCCTTTTTCAATTTGAACGCGACTTCGTCTCGGATCGTCTGTTTGTGTTCACATCCGATTCGCTTTTTAGTTAATTGTTTTAAGCGAATATTTTATTAAATATTATCGATTTTCAAAAAGACTGAGCCTTTAGTAGTTTATTTAAAAGATCTGGAGGTAAAGAATGAAATGTCCAACCTGTAAAGAACCGAATCTTGTGATTTCCGAGCGCAAAGGAATTGAAATTGATTATTGCCCCGAGTGCCGTGGAATTTGGCTGGATCGTGGAGAGCTGGATAAAATCATTGAACGCTCACAAGAATTTGAAGCTAAGAAGGAACAGCCTTCCTATCACCAGCCTCAGTCGGGTCCTTATCAGCAAAAGCCCTATAAGCGGAAGTCATTCCTGGAAGAACTGTTCGACTAGACGGATGCTTGAAAGTCCAGTGCTCTTTTGCACAAGGGCTTTCTTTAGCAAGCCTTAGCAAGGCATTTTGGCAAAGCGAACGAATCATCTACCTGTTCTGATTCGGCATTGGTTACCTTGGCGGTGAAGAAAAGATTAACCAACGCTCGAATCACAGGAGGATGATATGCGTGTCACAACAGGCTTACTTTTAATTTCTTTCGCACTCGGCGCATCACAAGGGGCACAGGCTTTTGTGATGACCGATGCAATCACACCCCCCGTATCTGTTCAGGGGCCGATCACCCCTGAACATGATGATCCACAACCTCCGGGTTGGTCCGCCTGGTCCAGCATCGGAGGTGTTGGAACCTCTGACCCGGCTTCGTGTTCACGTAGTGGCTATCGCACAGATCTTTTTGTACGAGGCACAGACAATGCTCTTTGGTATCGTGCATGGAATGGAACCTCGTGGGGCTCCTGGAAGTCTTTGGGAGGCTATCTCACCTCCTCACCGGCGGTCGCTTGCTGGGGTTCCAATCGTATCGATGTGTTTGTGCGAGGCGGAGACAATGCTCTTTGGCAGCGCACCTTCCGCAATGGAGCTTGGCAACCGTGGGTTTCTTTGGGCGGATTTTTGACTTCGGGTCCGGCGGCAGCAAGCTGGGCGGGTGGACGATTGGATGTCTTTGTTCGTGGTGGCGACAATGCCCTCTGGCATAAATGGTTTTCTTCCGGTGCTTGGTCGGGTTGGGAATCGCTTGGCGGTGTTCTGACATCGGACCCCGCAGCTGTGTCCTGGGGCGCGAATCGTATTGACGTCTTCGTGCGCGGCACAGACAACGCCCTTTGGCACCTATGGTATGCGGGCGGTTGGTCGTCCTGGGAATCCTTGGGTGGCGTCTTGACGTCATCGCCGGGGGTATCGTCATGGGGAAATGGTCGTCTGGATGTGTATGTGCGAGGAACCGACAATGCTCTTTGGCATAAGTGGTTCCATGGTTCATGGTCGGGGTGGGAATCCTTGGGTGGAGTCCTGACTTCGGGGCCTGATGCAAGTTCTTCGGCGAAAAATAGAACCTTGGTGTTTGTGTTGGGGACAGACAACGCAGTTTGGTATCGTTCTTACAAACAGTGAAAATAAAAAAGCTCCCCGGAAATATATCTGGGGAGCTTTTTTTTTACTGACCGGGCATCACGAAGTGCAGCTGTGCTCCTGGTCCCAGGGGCAAGCCCAGTAAAATCCAGGCAAAGAGCAGCAAAGACCAGAAGATGGTGAAGGCGATGGAGTAAGGAAGCATCAATGCAATCAAGGTGCCGATGCGAGCCTTCGGGTCATACTTATTGGCGAATGCGAGAATCAGAGGGAAGTAAGGCATCAACGGAGAAATAATATTCACCACCGAGTCCGCCACACGATAAGAAGCCTGAGTCAGTTCCGGGGCAATACCCAGGAGCATGAACATGGGAACAAAGACCGGAGCCATCAGGGCCCACTTTGCGGAGGCGCTCCCCAGGAACAAGTCCACCACACACGTCAGAATGATAAAGCCAATCATCAGAGGAATGGCGCTTAAGTGCATGTCTTTTAGAACTTCTGAACCTTTCACAGCCAGGATCAATCCCACGTTCGAGGAATTAAAGAGCGCAATAAACTGAGCGGCGAAAAAGACCATGACCAAATAAGGCGCCATGGTGGCCATGGATTCCTGCATGGCATTGGTCACATCAGATTGGGATTTAAAAGTCTTGGCAGCAAATCCATAAGCGACACCTGTTAAGGCGGCCAGGAAAAAGACCATGGGAATAATACCCATCAGGAAAGGGGAATTTAGCAGGGAGCCGTTTTGAGCATTACGCAAAAACCCAGTCTCGGGGACGGTACCCAGAAGAACCAGTGCGATAAAAACAAAGAAGACAATCCCGGCCCAGCGCAGGCCTTTTCTTTCATAGGCATTCAAAGGTTCTGGGGAGGTGTGTTCGGCAGAGCCCTTGTATTCGCCTAGGAACGGGATCGTGATTTTTTTGGCGACCAGGGTTCCCACGCCGATGATCAGGATGGACGACACGGACATGAAATACCAGTTCACAACCGGAGTCACAGTGTATGCCGGATCAATGATTCGTGCGGCCTCTTGCGATAATCCGGAAAGAACTGGGTCCGCCACACTGAGCATAAAGTTGGCGGCAAAACCTCCGGAAACACCGGCAAAGCAAATGGCCAAGCCCGCCAAGGGATTAAGACCGGCGCTATGGAAGGCCATGGCTGAAAGTGGAATTAGCAAAACATATCCGATATCCCCTGCGGTGTGGGACATGATCCCCGCCAGAAGAACCGCTGGTACCAGAAGTTGTTTCGGGGATTTTAAAACCAGCAAACGCAGCAAAGCCCCCAGCAAACCACTTTTTTCAGTCAGGCTGAATCCCAGCATTGCCACCAGCACGGTGCCCAGCGGGGCAAATCCGGTAAAGTTCTTAAGCATATCGGTCAGCACCATATGCAACCCCTGCACAGACAGCAGGTTGACCGCGGTGATTGTTTCTTTCTTTACGGGATGAACAGCTTCAATACCCAGACCGCTGATAACGGCAGAAAGCAGAACCACCAGGAACGTGAGAAGTAGGAACATCAGAGCAGGTTGTGGCAGCGCATTTCCCGCTTTTTCAACTTTCAGCAGAAACTTATACAGTGGACCTGACTCGATAGAATTTTCCGAATTCGACATGTGACTTTTCCCCCTCACGAAAGTATAGCTTAAAGAAGCATCATGCAGGCAACCACGGAGTTCTCAGAGTCCCCTCGGAATGACATGAGGCGTTTCCAATGGAGGAAAAAGCCTAAAACCGCCCCCAAGGACCCGAATCGGCCGGTGATGTTTTCAGGGCGAGAATAGAATCTTGTCGAACTCGGACGGCAAATGTATTAGTTTGTTCCTATGGAAAATACGAATTGCTGTGTCTGCCAAAAGCCGAAAGCCACCCTTCAGTGCGGAGCTTGTAAAGAACCTGTCTGTAAGAAGTGTGCGCAGTTTTTAGAAGAAGGAAGCTTTTCGTTCTTGAAAGAGGTTCCGGAGTTTCTATCTCATGGGGCTTATTGTGGTCCATGTTATGATGCCAAGATTGTTCCGGAGCTTGGGACTTACAACGAAACCATGGAAGCGGCGAAGAATATTGCCGTCTTTATGAAAGACCAAAGCAAGGAAACCCGCAATTTTTCCCGCAAAGAAGCGGCTTTAAAGGTCGTGGACTGTGAGGATCGTGAAGAGGCTTTGTTGCGTCTGGCCTTTATGACGGTGAAGGCCGACTTTAATGCTTTGATTGACGTCGAGCTTTCTTATGAAAAAATTCGCTCTGGTGGGTCTTATAAAACCCACAAGTGGAGCGCCAAGGGAATCCCCACAACGTATCACAGGCGTCGCTAAAAAAGGGTCTTCGGTCGAAGACCCTTTTTACTTTCAACTACTGCACGGTGATCCAGACATTGTATTTGCCATACTGACGGACCAGGCGGTTGAAAATGTAACCATTGTCAGGATGCATGCGAATGCAGCCGTGAGATGCTCTGGTGCCCAGTTTGGACCAGTTTCCTTGAGGCGTGCCATGCAGAGCAAAGCCTCCGGTGATAAAGACCGCATAGGGCATATTGCCTAACCCCTTATAGTCTCCACCTGGATACTTTCTTGAGGAGTAGCGGTCATAGATACGACCATCCGGGTGTCGATCAAAATTGGGGGTGGTATAACCGGACATACCCGTCGACACCAACCAAGACCCCCGCAGACTGCCGTTGACATAAAGGTACATGCGCTGAGTGGACTTCACAACCTGCGCCCACACGGCACAGCTGTTGCGGAAGCAATTGGCAAAGCCGATGATCTCATCAATAAAGCTTTCTGGAAGGTGAGACGGTTGGCCCGTTTCTTCTTCGTAGATTCTATCGAATTCTTCCAGAATCTGTTCGATATTGGGATCAAAGGGGTTGATCTCTTCGATGACATTGGGTTCGTGATTTTTCATGCTTTCTATTGGCTCTGCTTGGGCCGTGCCGACTGTCAAAAATAGCAGAGCTGTGATTGCGCCTGTTATTTGTTTTAGTGTTCTCATGTCACACCTCATCCGTTGTGAGTTGTACTTGTCCTCATTGTACTTTGTGGGGACAGAAATCTAAAAAAATCAGCACAGATTAAGACATGTAACAGGTGAATTGTGATAGAGTGGAAAGACTTGGACACGGAAGTCGTGTTGATAAATCCGAGGTTTTTCGTATTGGGGAAGGATGCCCCAGCGTTTCGAGGTTGAGGGGGCAGTTCTTTTGGCACTAAAAAACTATCATGATCAGGCTGTCTATCGTCAGCACTGTCCCGTGTGCATACAACCGTTGAAGGGGTGCTACTGTCCGCACATCCAGCGTTTTGATCCTCACATCAGTTTTGTGATCCTGATTCACCCGATTGAAATGCGCCGAAGAATTGCCACGGGGCGAATGTCTTATCTTTGTTTGGAGAACTCTTACCTGATTTCCGGGCAGGACTATTCCGACAATGAACTGGTGAATGCGCTGATTTGTGATTCCGATAGGCACTGTGTGATCCTGTACCCGGGGCCAGACTCACAGAATCTTTCCCTGATGTCAGAAGGCCAGCGCACGGACCTGGTGCCAGCGGGAAAAAAGCTGACCGTGTTTGTGATTGATGGCACTTGGGCCACGGCAAAAAAAATGATGCGCGAAAGTCAGAATCTGAAGACTTTGCCACAGGTCTGCTTTTCACCGACAAAACCGTCAAGCTTCCGGGTGCGCAAGCAGCCCGCGGACTTTTGTTATTCAACGATCGAGGCGATTCATCAAACAATTGAGATCCTGGGTCACAGTCGGGGATTTAAGACCGCCCGAAGACAGCACGACAATCTGTTGGAAGTGTTTGATCTGCTGGTTGAACGACAACTTGATTATCTGCGGATGTCTGAACAGAAGAACGGGGCCTATAACTCTCGCCAGGAAAGAAAAAGGACCGTTGAAACAGAATCCTAGGCTTTCGAGTTGATCTTGGCCGCCAGGTACTCTTCGTAAGTGATGTGATTGTCGTACACAACCGAAGTGTCAATTTCGATAATGCGGTTGGCGACAGTCTGAATCAGTTCGTGGTCGTGGGATGTGAAGATCACCGTGCCCTTGAAGCGGCTTAAGCCCTCATTCACGGCCGTGATGCTTTCCAGATCCAAGTGATTCGTGGGTCCGTCCAGGATCAAAATGTTAGAACCAGCCAGCATCATCTTGGCAAACATACAACGGACCTTTTCGCCCCCGGAAAGAACCTTGGGCTGTTTCAGGGCGTCACTGCCACTGAAAAGCATTTTACCCAGGAAACCACGCAAGAACGTTTCATCTTTTTCAGTCGAGAACGGGCGCAGCCAGTCCACCAACGTTTCTTCATCCCCATTGAAGTATTTGGAGTTGTCCGTTGGGAAGTATGAAATGGAGGTTGTGATGCCCCAATTAAATGTTCCGGAGTCTGCTGCCATCTCGCCGGACAGGATTTCCAGCAAAAGTGTTTTCGCCAGATCGTTTCTTCCCAGCAAAGCGACTTTGTCGCCCTTCTTCAGAGTGAAGCTGACGTTCTTTAGCAGAGTTTCACCTTCCCAGGTTTTGGTGATCTTGTCGACGGTCAGGATGTCGTTACCCAGTTCGCGTTTGATATCAAAGCCAATGAACGGCTGTTTGCGCGAAGAGGCGGGCAGATCATTGAACTCAAGCTTTTCCAATTGTTTCTGACGGGAAGAGGCCTGTCGGGACTTGGAGGCATTCGCGCTGAAGCGCGCGATGAAGGCCTTAAGCTCTTCAGCTTTTTCGGCGCTCTTCTTGTTCTGATCGGCGCGCAGGCGTTGATTGAGTTCGCTGGACTGACGCCAGAAATCATAGTTTCCGCTGTATGTGGTCACTTTGCCGAAGTCGATATCCGCGATATGCGTGCAGACCTTATTCAGGAAATGACGATCGTGCGAAATCACGATCACAGTGTTTTCAAAGGTTTCCAGGAATTGTTCAAGCCATTGAATCGCATAGATATCCAAGTGATTCGTCGGCTCATCCAGCAGCAGAATGTCGGGGCGACCGAACAAGGCCTGCGCCAAGAGGACTTTGACCTTCTCGCCGCCGGTCAGTTCTTTCATCAGTTTTCCGTGAAGCTCTTCAGGGATGGCCAGTCCAGCCAGCATGACGGCCGCTTCGGATTCAGCTTCCCAACCGTTTAGTTCGGCAAATTCGGTTTCAAGCTCAGACGCACGAACCCCGTCTTCTTCCGAAAAGTCAGGTTTAGCATAAAGGGCGTCCTTTTCCTGCATGACTTTGTACAGACGCTCATTTCCCATCAGGACGGTTTTTAGAACAGGGAACTCGTCATAAGCATAGTGGTCCTGTTTCAGGATGGAAATTCTCAGGTCTGAGGCAATATGAACCTCGCCAGTGTTAGGCTCGATCTCCTTGGAAAGGATTTTTAGGAACGTGGATTTGCCGGCCCCATTGGCACCGATAAGTCCATAACAATTCCCCGGAGTGAATTTGACATTCACGTCTTCAAAGAGTTTTTTCCCGCCAAAACGCAAACTGACATTGGATGTGCTGATCATGAACAGAGGTCCTTTTGAAAGCTGTTTTTGTACGTGTTCCCTAAGAGAAACGCAACCCTTTACTGGGAACCCCTCTGGCCTTGGAAAAAAACTCTTGTTTCTGGCTTGAAAAGGACCTTTTTCGGGAGCTAAATTAAGGAATTGTTTAGGAGGAAATATGAGAACAATGTTGATGATGGCTTTGCTGCTGGCCGGATCGGTTGCAGGTGCTCAGACCGAAACAAAAGACTTTGATGCCAAGCTTATCCGGTCTTTGGAGCTGGAGAACATCAAAGGTTCTGTGAAGATCGAAGGCGGGCATGAAGACAAACTGGTCGTAACGACCGAAAAGATTGATTTTACCAAGTCTTGTGCGCTGGAGTTCAAACAAAAGGGCTCGGATCTGGATATTAAAGTTCATCGCAAAGGTGCATTTAAAAAGTCTGATTGCACGACAAACTTTACGATTCTGGTTCCTAAAGTGATCGATCTTGAAATCAAAAACGGTGCAGGGGATGTGACCATTGTGGGGACCAAGGGTGATGTTGACTTCAAGATCGGCGGCGGTCATCTAAGCATTGATTCTGACGTTCATGAACTCGAAGGCTCCAGCGGCAGAGGCGAAATCACGGTGAAGTCCTTAGCCGGGAATGTGGATCTGAAAATGGGATCTGGCACTGCAAAGATCACTTACGCAGTGGTGCCTGTTTCAGGCAAATTCGATCTGAAATCCGGCAGCGGCCTGGTGGAGTTAACAATGCCAGCGGATGCCAAGTTTACCACCAGCTTTATTTCTCCTGCAGGGAAATTAACTAATGAGATCGGTGAAACCTCGGATTCCAAGTTCAAGGTTTCTGTGAAATCGGGTGCCGGAAGCCTGCATATCAAAAAAGCACTCTAGTCAGCGGATAAGTGTATGGCCAAAAAAGTTCCCGTGGGCGTGATTGAAAAACTGAACAAGGTTTCCGCGGAGTCGGTGGCCAAACACACCGGAAAAAACTGGGATCAGTGGGTGAAAATTCTGGACACTCAGGGGGCCACCCACATGACCCACAAAGAGATCGTGGCCTTTCTGGGGAAGAAGTACAAGATCAAGCCGTGGTGGCAGCAGATTGTGACTTCGGCTTATGAAGTTCATATCGGACGCAAGTTTGAGGGACGTAATGCCAAGGGCGAGTACATGACCGCGGCCACACGCACTTTCTATGTCAGTGCCGATAAGCTTTGGGACCTGCTGGAGTCCCCACAAGGGCAGGCGGTGTGGCTGAAACCGTTGTCGCCGTTTAAATTCAAACCCAAAAATGTATTTGAAACAGAAGACGGTGTCTTTGGAGAAATCCGCACAATGAAAGAGGGCGTGCGTCTGCGTATGACCTGGCAGGATACAGATTGGCCGAAAGCGACCATTCTGCAGGTTTATCTTGGCGAACGTGGGGACGATAAAAGTATTCTGGTGTTCAATCATGAAAAGATCAAAGATGGGCGCACCAAGACAGTTTTGAAAGAACGCTGGTTGCAAATTCTTTCAGACCTGGCGGAGCTGACTCCGCCCAGAAGATCCCCAAAGAACAAGTAAGAACTACTTCTCGTAAAGGCGAGTACGGTCTTTGATGTAGATCATCAGAGATTCGCGCGTGATACCACGCTCGCTGACCTTGGTGTCGTCTGAAAGATAAGTGCTTTTTCTGAGCCAGTTTGTCACGGTGGATCTTGCTGACTTGGCCGTGGGAACAAAGCCCTGCACCAGATCCAGACACAGTCCGCGGGCCGCGCCGGCGGAAGGGCTCAGTTGGCGGGAGCTGAAGGGACTTTTTCTGGTCCATTTGTTTTCCAAATACAATTCGGGATAGATTCGATGTTCCATCTTCGCCCAGACATCACAGTACTCGGCATTGGATTGGCTTGAGTTCATCTGGTAACTGTAGGTCTCCATGGATTTCAAAAGCCAGTCTGTCATTTCCGGCTGAAGCTTCTCAGCAATCTCCTGGCGTGTTTTCTTAAATTTCAGAATTGATACGCGCAAAGCAGGGTCAAAGAGCGACTGCTGGACCAGATCCGGATACTGTTGCTGATTCTGTTTTTGCCACAGCAAAGTGGCTTCGAAGTTCACGCAAGCATCAAAGAAACTGGTGGGCATATGGCCTAGGACTGATTCATAAAAAGGTTTGCGGCAGGACTTAAGGATATAGTCCTTTTCCGCCGGAGTCAGACGATCCCCATTTTGATCAATACTTTTTTGATAGGTTTTAGAAACCGGGGCCTGCTGACAGTCCCGGTTGGAGGTGTACTCCAGCCCATCATGCACAAGAAGTTTGATCAGATTGTACTTGTCCTGGGACTTTTGTTTCAGCCAGGACGGGTTAAAGCGATAGGCCGTCAGACTTTCGGCAAAATCCTCAAAAGGATTTGTTTCACCGTAGCGAGAGACAAAGGGGTGGCCTTGTTTGGCTTTTTTGCGCAAAGATTCAAATTGGCCGTCTTTATTTTCCTTCCATCCGGAAATAGCCAACCAGCTTGCCGAACGGTCATAGTCCGAGAACTGATTGTCCGAATGGTTGTGGGCAATTTCATGGTAAAGAGTGTACTGGCGCATGATGGAGCTTTGTTCTGTCCAGGCATCGAAAAGCTCAATGGCGGCATTGGCGACAACGTTTCCGCCATCATCGCCGTAAGACGCACGAGTGTAACCTCGCTTAAAGCGAATCAGCTTTTTGTTGCTGCCAAAGGGAAGCTGATTCGGATGAACCAGCTCCAGCGTGCGAATCACATCGGCGATTTCTGCTGCCGTGAAAGGTGAGGCGTTGATAAAGGCGTAAGGGGATGTGTTGATATCAAACTGATCCATCAGATATAGCATCTGTGGACCCACCTCGGGACCAAAGATTTTTTGTGCGACACAAAAGGCCTTGTCGCAGGATGGACTGATCTTAAAGGCCTGCTGAAAGTTTGCCGGAGCTTCTTTGATTTTTTCCTCGGGGTCCGCCGGGAACAGCAGACGGCTCAGAGCCAGCACAAGTTCAGGTCTTTCATTTCGGAGTTCAATGCCGGAAATTGTATAGGTGCCTTCTTCAAAGCCGGGACCTAGAGGCAGGTTCTTGTAATAAGCGGCAATCGCGGCACTGGTTGTGGGAAGCTTGCGGCGGCAGTAGGCGTTTTGAACCTGCTTTTCGCTGGCGGCCCACCACGGAAGATTGTTATTGGCAGGGTGCCGGTGACTTTGCGAGTACGGCACAGGATGGTCCACGAAGGCCTTGTCGGGGTTTACCTTGGACAGATGAGTGCAAGCTGAAGTTGTAAAAACGAGAATGGTAAGAACAGAGGCAATAAACTTCACGGGTTATCTCCTGGAACGAAACGGGTGCAACAGTTCCTTTTCGGAGATAGGCGGACCGTCTTAATGCTTTGAGAGAGGAAATCTCAAAATAAGACGGTCTATGTGAGAAGTTCTAGAGGCTTTCAAAAGTTCCCTTTTCGCGGTTCTTGCGAACATTGGGAACGTGGAAGACCTGATTATGGAAAGAAATGTAAAACCCCGGTTGCAGAAGTTTTGCGGCAAGCAACGCCTCTGTGACATTCTGGGCGGCATCGCTGTCGTCAAAACCCATGGGAATCATGGCGCCGGTGAAAACCACCGGAACTTTCGGTGTGCCGATTTCTTTAAAGCAGTGTTCAGCCGAAACGTGCATGGTGTCTGTTCCGTGCAAAACCACAATCGGACAACCGCGTTGCATCTGATCGCGAACCGTGGCGGAAATCAGCGAGCGGTCTTCATCCGTCATGTACAAAGAATCTTTGCTGAGCAAAGGGTAGACGGAGATGTTCGTGTATGGCAGACGCATTTTTGACAAAATGCGATTCTTAATACTGGTGCCGCGATTTTCCAGGGATCCATCGAACTCATTATATGTTTTTTCGATAGTTCCGCCGGTCGTAATAATAACAACGTCTTGAATAGGTGTGCCCATGGTTAGCGATCCTATGTCAACTTTCCGGGACTGGCAAGAAATGCCAGAAAAGGGGTTCGTTGGGCGGAGCGTTTGAGGCTACCAGACATTGATGATATCGTATTCGCGAATCTGAGGGCCGGCTTCAACCACGGCCACTCCGCCACTTTTTTGATCCAGAAGAGCTTCACCCAAGGGACTGTTGGGTGTGATCACCTGGATGTTTTTTCCCTCAAAGGACACACTGACGCCGCCACCTTTGGCAAGAATCAGAAAGAAACTGGTTTTGCCATTGTGTTCGACTTCAATGACTGCGGAAGAGGAAATCGGATCGTTCGGCCCGAAAGATTTCAAGTTCACATGCTTTAGATGCAACAGGGCCTCTTCAATGTCGGCGATGCGTTTGGCCTGACCGCGGGCCAAATAAGACGCTTCCAATCCCCGGGTGTCATATTCATTTTCCGCTTTGCTTTCCTCATTAGTGGCGGCATCAATCGTGGCCTTGACGGATTCTTTCAGCGCAGCGATGTCGTTTTCCAGTTGTGTGCGGATTGTTTCAATCAGTTTTTTCTTGTCCACGTGATTACCTCAATGAGTTGCAGCTTTCAGTATCTGCTTTCACTGATGGGGTGGCAACCGGAAACTAAAAAAGAGGAGGGCTTGACGGGGGATCAAGCCCTCTTTGGAAGGAGGAGGATTAGTGGGAAGGTTCAGACTTGATATCTTCGGAGGATTTTTTAAATCCTAAGCGCTCGAAGAAACCCCCTTTAGATTGGATTTCGATTCTTTTGGCTTGGGCAACCGGTGTTTTTGGCAGATAAATACTTAAGACTCCATCTTCATGATGTGCTTCGATTTTTTCGCCATCAACACTGTTGGGAACGGTGAATCTGCGTGCGAAAGTGCTAACGACTTTCTCTTCGCGTTTTCTTTCTCCTGAAATTGTCAGAAGATTTCCGTTCACTTCAATATTTACATTCTCTTTTTTATATCCCGGTATATCCATGCTTAACAGATAATGATCCTGGGTTTCAGACACCTCGCATGCCGGAGTGAGTGTGCGTTCATAAGCCTCGTAAGAAGCGGGCGCTGCGAAGTTATCAAACAAGCGATCCATCTCGTCGAAAAGATTGGTCGTAGCTCGGCGAGTTGGCCAATAAGGTGTTAATAGTCTCATTAAAAACCTCCTTTGTTGGTTTCTTTCTCACATTACAAAGCTGTGCGCGGTTTTTTCTTTGTCAAGGCGGTCCTTTTATTTTGTTAATTACCAACTTGGGTTTGGGACAAATGTGATAGAATATAGAATTTTAAGAGGGTGGGGGTAGTTGTGAAAGTGGCAATCGCGGGCGCCAGTGGTTTTGTCGGCAAGGCCTTGATAGAGGAACTGCAGGGGCATCACGACATCGTGGCTCTGAGTCGTTCGGCTAAGGTGAGCACCACCCCGGGAATTGAATGGCGCTCTTGTGATCTGTTCAGTTTGCTTGATGCTGAAAAGGCTTTGCAAGGCTGTGACGTGGCTGTCTATTTGGTTCACTCGATGCGACCCTCAGCTCAACTGACGCAAGGAAGTTTTGAAGACTTTGATCTTATCGTGGCTGACAACTTTGTTCGGGCCGCCGAAAAGTGTGGGGTCAAACGGCTTCTTTATTTAGGAGGAATGTATCCCGAGGATTCCCCCACCTTGTCGCGCCATCTGAAAAGTCGGCATGAGGTCGAAGAGCTTTTCATTGCCAGCAAAATTCCTGCAACCCTTCTGCGAGCCGCCGTGATCCTGGGGGCTGAGGGGTCATCATTCCATATGATGGTGCGCCTTGTGCAGCGCCTGCCGGTGATGGTGTGCCCGAAGTGGACTCACACGCGAAGTCAGCCGATTGCTTTAAAGGACGTTGTGCGAAGCCTGCACTATTGTATTGATGCCTCGAACACCGCGGATCACACCTACGATCTGGGCGGTCCGGATGTGGTGAGCTATCTGGATATGATGAAGATGATCGCCCGTATTCTGGGGAAGAAAAGAGCCTTGGTACCAATTCCATTTTTAAGTCCGGAGCTGTCCACCTTGTGGGTGTGTCTGGTGACGGGGGCCCCAAGAGCTTTGGTGCGACCGCTGGTGGAAGGGCTGCGAGTTCCGCTGACCGTTCGGCCTGGGCACGCCCTGAGTATCCCAGGATATTCATTCACGCCGATTGAACAGGCTTTGCAAGCGGCACTTGATCGCTATGAAGAGCATCGCAAGCCCCTGGCTTTTCAGAAGAATCCGATGGGGTCCTACGAGGTTCGTTCGGTCCAGCGCCTTTTGATTCCGGAAGGTTTGACGGCGGCCCAGGTTGCCAAGGCCTACATGGACTTTCTGCCAACAATGCGTCCGGGCTTTATGAAAGTGGAAGTCAGTGGGCGCTGGGTGAACTTCAGTTGGAGCTTTCCTTATTTGCGCCTTCTCATTCTGGAGTACTCACCGGAACGAAGTTGGTCTCACCGCCAGCTCTTCTATGTGCGAGGCGGACTGTTGGCGCAAAAGACAGTTCGTGGACGTCTGGAGTTTCGGGAAATTTTGGGTGGCAAAGCCGTGATTGCTGCCATCCATGAGTTCAAGCCCCGCATGCCTTGGTTCTTGTACAGATGGACTCAGGCGTTGTTTCATGTTTGGGTTATGTATAAATTTGGTCTGTATTTAAAACGACCGCAGGCCGTCCGTTAAGGCAAAGAAGGGAAGTCATGGCTCAGGCGACACATTCAACTTTTATTGGTTATATTCTTTGGATTTTCGGTTTTATGGGCGCTCATCGCTTCTATTTTGGTAAATCCGTGTCGGGCACGATCTGGTTTTTCACCTTCGGTCTGTTGGGCGTGGGTTGGCTGATTGATCTTTTCCTGATCCCCGCAATGGAAAGGGAGGCACAGAGAAACTATCGCAGTGGCCGCGTTGACTACACCATTGCCTGGATTCTTCTGACCTTCCTGGGAGTTTTTGGCGTGCACCGCTTTTATATGGGAAAATGGATCTCAGGACTGATTTGGCTCTGCACCGGAGGACTTTTCCTGTTGGGTTACCTGTACGACTATTGGAGTCTTAATGAGCAGGTTTCGCAGATAAACAGTCAGGCGTCCTGACAGGGCCCAAGCTTTTAACAGAACCCACGAAGCTCCCACAGAAGACCATGCGATTAAAAGGGCATCGAAGGGGACACGGAAGCGGTTTTCCGATTTAAAGAACCACACAGTCAGAAACAGGGACAGCATCAGCAAAGCTGAGGCCTGATTGAAGGCCTCTTCATCCTTGCGAAGCACCAAAAGCCCCAGCAAGGTCAGGGGCAGCAAACCATAATAGAAGAAGTTTTCCCACGGATAGTAAAGGTCCTGAACATTTGTGGAAATATGGGGCCACAGGGGATTGCCCCAGGCCAGATAGTAGATGTAGCGAAGGCTTTCGATTAAAACCAAAGGATCTTCTTTGATGCAATTCACGCCGGCCTTCCAGAAATAGGATTGATCTGTGAAGGGGCGATCCCATTTTTTGTAAAGTCTTTCGTTGGTGAAGCCAAACATAGGTGACATCCAGCGGGCGCCGGTGGAATCTTCGTTGTCTTTGCTGGGGCATTTGCCTTCGACGAAATTTAAAGCCCCCGCTGTCGGGCCCAGCTGGGGCTTTCCATAATGCTGCCAGGTCCAAGCCATGTGGGGGGCCACAACCAGAGCACACCCCAGTCCCATCACCGCAACTTTGCTAAAGCCCTTTTTAAACTGGTGACGGTCTTGATACAGCAGCCAAAGTGCAAAAATGGGAATAAAGAAGGCGTGATTTCCTTTAAAGTAAAAGGCCAGCGCCATTAAAAGTCCGATTAAAAAGAATCCGCGCAGCTGTGGGTTGTTTAAAGTTCTCAGGATCAACCACAGAATCAAAGAGATAAAAAAGGCATACGCATTTTCTGCCATGTGAAAAGTCGCAAAGCCCGCCAAGGGGACATAGGTTGTGCCGATCACAGCACTCAAAGCCCCGGCGAGCGCTCCGAAGCGCTGACGGACCATTAGATAGATAAGTATCACTGTGCCCCAGGAAAAGAACACCTGAGCCCAGTTGAAGAGTTCAAAGTCCCCGAGCTCGCGCAGCCACAAGCTCCAAAGCGTAAAGCCAATGGGCTGAAAGAGCTGATCAATTCTGAACTGACCGTTAAGAATTTCCTCTGAACGAGAAAAATAGGCGCCCATATCTGAAAAAAGACTGAACTGTGGCGGAGCCTCGATGAACACCAGCCAAAAACGGAAAAGAAAAGCGAGAATCAAAAAGGTCATCACAAACAGACGTTCCGCAAGGTGACGAGCGGGAAGTCTGGCGTAAAGTAGCAGAGCCAGGGACAACGTCAAAGCGATCAAGCCGGCGGCGACGGGAAGATCCGTCCAGTCCTTTTCGAGCAGAACCCCATAACTGTCGCCACGGGTGCTGCCCGCAAAATGCCATTGTGTGTTTTGTGAAAGTGAGTCTTTGGTGTTCACCAGCAAAAGACCTTTGCGATTGTCACAGACGTTCTGAAGTCCCGAAGGCAGCTTCCATTCGCCGTGGCTGGTGCTCATTTCATGCACACAGTTCATGGTGCGCATCTTAAGGCGACTCAGGGGATAGATCATGGGCTCTGTTTCAAACTTAAGCCAGTACAAGCCTTCACGGTCTGTGTTGTAGTTAAGATATTCAAAAGACGACAGAGCCCGGGTGTTAACCGTGAGATCGGGACGAATGATTTCGATGTTCCGGGCTTGGGGGGTCAGGGCCACGAGCCAGGAAAAGGCCAAAGCCAGGCCAACGAGGCCGGCCACGAGACAAAAGGTAGAGAAGTTAGCACTGTGTCTTTTCATAAGCTTGAGGAGTATCTACTGAGAGATCTTGTTTTTCCTCAAGTTACGAAAGATTCATCGAGAGTTTATTTGTTGTTGAAGCCGTTAGTGAACAAGTCGTAATAAAGTGGCGCTATGAAAGAACAACAACGCCGCATAAGGCAGAGTTGTCGTCACCAGGACCCCCCAGGGCTTGGGATTGTGCAGAACATGAAGTCCGGTCACGACAAACATGATCGGAGACAAAATAGCCAGACTCAGGGGAACACCGAGATGCAAAACCAGAAGAGCTCCGCAGAAAATTTCAACAATTTTTACGGTCGGCATGATAAAGCGCGTGTCGATACAAGCTTGCACAAAGCGGTCAATGGCCGGATCTGAAGGGGGCACTTTCACCCAATGAAAGAAACCGTTCAGTCCCCAGAAAAACATCTGCAGACCTAAAATCCATCGACAGGCAATTTCGATATAATCAATCATGTGTTTGAGTGTAGCGGAAGCCGTCGATCAGATCAACAACGCCTTGATTCTTACCACTGGACTTCGTCAAAGCTCCCCGCCGGAACGCCTGGCTGCTAGCGTGTTTGAGAGCTGGAGGTGTTTCCATGGACTTGGAACTTGCGAAAGTGGACCGGGAAATCGTCAACAATGAGGCTTATGATCACCTGGCAGAGCGCTGGTATGAGGCTCAGGATGATCCCATCGCTCTGCTGCGCAATCAGCACAAGGTTGAAATGCCATGGATTCTGGAATCCATTCGCAAACACATCGGATATCATGCGGAAATTCTTGATATGGGGTGCGGGGCAGGGTTTCTGGCAAATGATCTGGCCGAGGCCGGCCACAAGGTGACGGGAATTGATTTGTCCACTTCCAGTCTGAAAGTGGCCGAATCCCGCGATCACACCCATTCAGTCCACTATCATCAAGGGGACGTCTATCAGGTTCCCTATGGCAACGAAAGTTTTGATGTCGTCGCAGCGATGGATTTGTTAGAGCACGTCTCCGATCCGCAGAAGGTGATAGCAGAAGCCTCGCGAGTTCTGCGCCCCGGGGGGCTGTTTTTCTTTAACACCTTCAACAAGAATCCCCTGGCTTGGTTGGTTGTGATTAAGGGGATGGAGTGGTTTGTGAAGAATACACCTCCGGACTATCATGTGTATTCATTGTTCATTGAGCCCGGCAAACTGAAGATGTGGATGGAGAATTTTGAGTTGGAGCAACCGGATATCCGCGGAATACGGCCGGTGTTTTTACAAAAGCAGATGTGGCAACTTCTGCGCTCTGGTGAGGTGCCCAAAGACTTCAAGTTCACCTTCACCAAGCTTCCTTTGATTGCTTATACAGGCTTTGCGAAGAAGGTGCGGGTGCAATAACCGGTAATTTTCAATTAAAAAAATGAAACTTGAGTGATAGTAAACAAAAGAATATATGATCCTCCTATGAATTTATCTCTGGGTTTGAAATATCTTGGTTTGCTGCTGCTGGGTTTGATGGCGGGAAGCTCTTTTGCTCTGGTTGTTGGAGTGGGCCCCACGCTGGAAAGCCTGTCGATCTTGGCTTACCTGGAGTTTCATCGTAGTTGGAATCACTCTTTTTCCATGATGAGCCCGATCGTTTACTCGGTGGTTCTGCTGGCTTTGACGGCCAGCCTGTACCTGAGCCGGGTTCGCTGGAAGTCCATGGAGTTCGTACTGATTGCCTTTGCAGTGGTCTGCGTTCTGAATGAATTGCTTATGACGTACCTGGGAAATCTTCCGCTCAATCAGCTTATCACAAACTGGGATCTGATGTCGCCGCCACCGGACTGGATGGATATTCGCTCTCAGTGGCTGTGGTTTATGTACATCCGCTGTGCTTTGCTGATGGCGGGGTTTTCCTTGCTTCTGGCTTCAATCCTTATGATGAAGCCTGTTCGCTCTTCGCCGTCAGATGCCTTTGCTGCCGCTTAGGCAGATTTCCTTTCGCTCCCGTGTCGTGCGAGCCACCAGAGGCTTCCGTGGTCTCACCGGCTTTCAGGAACCGTGGCAGCTCTTTTTTACCTGTCGCCCTATAGTCGTCAGCCAAAAGCGCCTTAGCTTTTTCCACAGGCCAGTGACGATGTTCTGTCAGGTAAATCAGCGCAGATTCAAAAAGACTTAACTGGGAAATTCCATGGGACTGGGCATGTCGCTGTGACATGAAGCCATTGAACTCATAGAACTCCCAGAAGAAGGACCGGTGTTCCTTGTCCTGGGCCGCAGCTTTCAGGCTGTCGACGAAGTTCTTGAAAGTGCCGCTATTGGCATACAGATCCCAGTATTTGGAAAAACGATTCATCGTCTGCAACGTGGCAAAGTCCATGGACTTCGTGCGCAGAATCTGGAATGGCGGATGGGCTGAATAGACCATTTCCCATTCCTTGTCGTGTCGGGAAATAGGTGCGCCCTTCAGGCGTTTGAGAATACCAACTTGGATTTCATCCGGACGAAGTTCTGCCAGAATATCAAACCCCTTGGCAAAGCTATGAATGTCTTCACCAGGCAAACCGACGATCAGGTCGGCGTGCGTATGAACACCTGTTTCCGCGGCCAGAAAGCGGAAGTTGTCTTTCACTTTTTCCAGATCGTTACGACGGCTGACCAGTCGGGCGACGTCGGTGTTCCACGTTTGAATTCCAATTTCAAACTGCAATGAGCCTGCGGGGAATTTTTTGATCAGTTCGCGAATTTCCACTGGCAACCGATCCGGCACCATTTCAAAGTGCAGGAAAAGCCCCAAATGGATACGCTTCAGGAAGAATTCCAGAATTTGTGTGCAAGTTGAAGGGCTCAAATTGAAGGTGCGATCGATGAACTTAAACTGGCGGGCGCCTCGATCCATCAGTTTCTGCATTTCGGCCAAGAATTGAGGAACATCGAAATTACGAACGGATTTATCCAACGACGACAGGCAGTATTCGCAGCGATACGGACAACCGCGGGAAACCTCGACATATAAAACACGGTTTTTGATGTCCTCATCGCTGTAGAATTCGTAAGGCGACTTGATGGCTTTAATGTCCGGCAGAATGCCTGCAATGAACTTTTGTTCGGGCAGGGTGCCGCTGGACAGATAGTTTCTGCAGAAGTCTCTAAACAGGAAGTCGGCCTCACCCTTGATGACATAGTCCGCGATGTGACAAAGCGGATTGGTTTCCGATTCGTGACTGACTTCGGGGCCTCCTAAGACCACCAAAGTTTCAGGACTGATGCGCTTAAGTAAAGACACTAGTTCCAAAGATTCTTGGGCATTCCAAATATATACGCCGATTCCGATGATCTTTGGTTTGTGACGCAGAAGACTTTCGGCGATGTCCTTGGGGTCCCGGGCAATGGTGAACTCAAGGATCTGGGCGCGCGATTGCAGCTCTTCCAAATTGGCATAAAGGTACCGCAAACCAAAGGAGCTATGTTGGTAGGTGGAGTTCAAAGTAACCAGCAAAATGTCTGTCGTCATAGGCACTTATCCTAATGCATGTTTAAAAAATAAGCGAATTGTCTTTGCCAAAATGAGGACAAATTCGATAGCATTAATCTGCGGTAATGCTTTTCAAAGGACTGAAAATATGAAAACTGCCACGATGGCTTTGTTATTGTTCGTTGCAACGACTGCGACGGCGCACGTTCCGGATCTGGAAAACTTCGAAACAAAGCCGATTCTGGCTGATTTGAAGGATCTACGCGCTCTCAATATCCCTGTTTTAGCTAAAGACGAACGCATCGAAGTGGGTTACGCGATTGTGACTCCCTTGATGCAGCAAAGAATTCAGGAACGATCCCATCAGGTCGGCAAATGCGGTGGCTTTGAGGATCTGAGTCTGGATATGCACGTTCAGGGTGCTGGATTTAACAGCATTTTGGATAACTTGGCGAAAATTCAGGAGCAGAATGCCCTCTATGACCGGGCGCCGTTTGCCCCTTTGGCTTTGGAAAAGAGTGCAGCAATCGAAGCTGCGTTGACCGAAGTCAGCGAGGACAATCTTCGTTCTTATGTGACTTGGTTGTCTTCCTTCCCAAGCCGTAGCAACCGTGATGCGGAACCGAACCGCCACGTCGATGAGATGAAGACGCGTCTGGAAGCAATGTTGGCTGAATCCAAAATCCCTTATGAGATTTCACTGATCACCCACACCTCCACAAAACAGAAAAGCTTGAAGGTGCGCCTGGTGGGTAGTGAGCGCCCCCAAGAGATCGTGGTCCTGGGCGGTCACTTGGATTCCATCAATCAAAGCTGGGGTGGTGGTAAGACGGCACCCGGTGCTGACGACAATGCCTCCGGTTCCGCGAACCTGATCGAGGCACTGCGTATTCTGATGAGCAAAGCTCAGCCCAAACGCTCCATTGAAATTTTCTGGTATGCGGGGGAAGAGTCCGGTCTTTTGGGCTCGGCAGAGATTGCAAAGCAGTACAAAGCGGAAAAGAAAGACGTGGTGGCAGTTCTTCAGTTGGACATGACTTTGTTCCCCGGTTCGGGTGAACTGGTTATCGGCAGCATGACGGACTTCACCAGCGCCTGGCTGCGTGAATACTTAAGAGCCGCAAACGAAACTTACATCCACGCGCGCATCGTGGATGATAAGTGTGGTTATGGTTGCAGCGATCATGCCTCCTGGAATCGCCAAGGGTATCCTGCCTTGATGCCGTTTGAAGCGACATTCAGCAAAAGTAACAAAAACATCCATACGACCCGCGATGTGATCACGCCGGAATCCAACTTCAAACATTCAGCCGCTTATACAAAAATTGCGGTGGTGATGGGGATGGATCTGGCAAACTCGGATGCTCGTCAGCCGTATTAAACCCAAAATTAAAGTTCAGAACAAAAGCCCGCTCTTAAAGGCGGGCTTTTTTATTAGAACTTCTCCAGTCGTCGGATGGTCTTTTTAAGATCCATCAAAGTTTCATCTTCCTTTTGATCCTTGCGCGCCAGCAGGTACAGTGTGTGTTTCCAGTATCCGGCTTTGGGGCCAATCAGTGTGATCTTGCCGGACTGAACTTCATCCATCACATAGGGAACAGGCAGAAAGCCCACCCCAGCGCCATCGATCACGGCTCGACCCACCACAGACATGATGTCGCTTTCGAAGATCACTTTTTTGCGTGCGTGAATTTCCTGAAAGAATAAATCCGTTTCATGGCGCAGTTTCATCTTGTATGACGGGATGATGAGGCCCCACGGGACGGCGTTTAAGAATTCCAGCACTGAGGTATGGCGTGAGATTCGAATCTTCAGATCTTTTAGATTCTTGGTCGACACCATCAGATTTACCGGCATTTCTGCGGCGGCAATTTCTTTAACATCATCGGCGTAGATGGGTTTGTTCGTCAGGAGCAGATCAATTTCCTGGCTGCGCAGTTGATTGACCAAAATGTCGGAGGGGGCGGAGCTGACGAAGAAGTGTTTTTCGATGCCACGTTTTTGTTCACGAATCAACGGAGCCAGCAGATCGGCGATGAAGGGGCGTTCCACCTGATCACTGACGCCGATCCGAAAGCGCTGACTCTGTTTTTCAGAGGGGCTTTTTAGTGATTCAGCGAAATCGGCGGCAACATCGAACATCTTTTTACAGTAAGCAAAAGTGCGTTCTCCTTCGGGTGTGAGATGCAGATTTCTTCCACGCTTTTCAAAAAGTTTTTGATCCAACGTGCTTTCCAGAACTTTTATCTGAGAACTGAGTGAGGGTTGGCTGATATGCAGATATTTGGCGGCATTGCTGACTCCACCCAGCCGGGCGGTTACATAAAAGTAATATAAATGATTGTAGTTAAACATGGTCTAAAACCTCCGAATAACATGGTTTTTTTGGCGCCTTTTTGGAACTAGGCTCTTGATGCGTTCCTGTAAGTTATGAGTTCCTTTTGGAAATCTTCGCCTAGACCACCTAAATATATAACTTTAACCTAAGTATGTCTTCTAAATTATATATTTAACGAATTTGTCGATTTCAACGATAATGAGAGCAAGACAAGGAGGTAGATATGCAAACAGACATCTACTACAGAGACATCACTAAAACTGAAAATCTCGAATCTTACCTGATGGAGACAGTGGAAAACGCTGTCGGAGATTTCTTCAAGTATGACAGTGGTGCTCACCTCACCGTGCGTGTCGAGACAGATCGACATCGTACACAGACTCGCAAGCCGAGCTACATGTGTGAGGTCATCTTGAAGCCATCACGCTCAAAAAGTGTGATTAAAGTCGTCAAGAGCGACGAAAACTTCAAACGATGTGTAGCGAAGACAGTGTCCGCTTTAAAAGTGGTGCTGAGCAAACGATCCTCACGTAAATCCCAGCATCGCAGAAATGATCCGATGCTGAACTATCAGCCACCCACACTGGAAGGGGTGGCCTGAGTTGAAGGAAAACCCGAGAACAAGCAAGGAGCAGCCTAATGAACACGCATCTTCTTAAAAACCAGATCGACAATGAGCTCGGTCGAAAAATACGCGATCGAATCAAATGGGATAAAAGAGTGAGCGCAGCTGATCTTGAAATTGTTGCCCGGGGCAACCTGGTCATTGTCAGTGGATTCGTGGATACGTCTTACAAAAAGAATGCGGCCTTGGAGGTCATCTCAGACACGGAAGGTGTCTGGGCGATTGAAGACCGCATTGTTGTACCCACGGACTACTACAGATCAGACGAGGAGATTCTTCGTATCCTTGAAGCGCAGCTGGCAGAGATGATTAAAATCGGTGGAGAACACATCGAGGTTGAGGTCGCTGACGGCATTGTGAAGCTTCATGGTGAGGTGTTTAGACCTCGTTTGAAAGCCTTGGCCGTCGCCGCGGCCTGGGAGCTGTCCGGTGTGCAGGATGTTTTGAATTTCATCGAAATCAAAGACCCGCCACGCAGAGTTCCGGTCTCGGTTGATTTTGCTTATGAAGTGTTGTTCCCCCTGGACAGGGGAACAACGATCCAAGAAGACAACCTAAAGGAGGTGTCTTGATGAAAGTTGTCACAATTTAAGGTGCGGTCCTTTTCCCATCCCTCCATGTGCAGGCGTCTGATCCCAGACGCCTGTCTTATTTTTGTCCTTGGATTGTTTCTTCCGAACAGGTCATAATACTTCATCCCCAACGGCATGGAGTGATTCCCGATGAAAAAGATTCTTGTTTTAAATGGCAGCCCTTCCGGTGATCAGGGCAACTGTGCGCTTTGGATCAAAGGCATGAAAAAGATTTTCCCAAAGGAAGTGTCGGTGGATGTGGTGACGCTGGCAAAGTCCGGTTACAGTTCGTCCCTGAAAAAAAGAATTTCGAATGCGGATGCCATGATCTTTGTGACCGGTACATATTGGGATTCCTGGGGCAGCCCCATGCAAAAGCTGTTGGAGCAGATGACGGAACTTGAGGGCACCAGTGCTTTAATAGGGAAACCTGCGGCTGTCTTTGTTCTAATGCACTCCGTGGGCGGAAAGGGGATTTTGTCCCGCTTGCAGGGGGTGCTTTCCACGATGGGGTTTTTGATTCCTCCCATGAGCGGCATGGTCTATTCGTTGGTGTCTGATATCGCATTAAAAAGTCCCAGTTCACATGCTAAAGACTTCTGGCAAAAAGAGGACGCCGAGCTCATTGTGGAAAATCTTCTGAAGGCCTGTGATCTGAATGTCCAGTGGGCGTTGTGGCCTGTGGATAAGAAGGATGCCCGTCGCAAGTGGTTGCGTTCGTAGAAGAGCTGTCTAAACTGTTGTCACAGTGAAAATTGTACCGGTGTGAAAAGGGTGCGGAGCTATGAGCTGCAAATAAGCGATGGCTCAGAGGGATTCTTTTGGCATCCTATTTGTAATGCTCGCGGGCATGCGCGCGTTTATTTTATCATTCATTTTTCTTTCCGGACTTCAGGCTTTTGCGGGCTTTGATGACGTCATTCCTCCGAAGCGCGTGATCTTCAACCCAGTTGTCAGCACGTCGGCTCGCACGCTGGCTCAATGGCAGTTTGGTTTTCAAAGAACCAGCGGTGCGAACATCAATTCTCACATGTTGGCCAATGCCCTGAGTGTGGGGGTGCACGAACGTGTGGAACTGGGCACGGTTCCGATCTTTTATGCCACGGTTCCGGGCAGCCGTAACTACACAGCCAAGTTAAATTTTTATCGCGGCGACAAGTTCGACTGGGCGGCGGCTTTCACAGAAAACCGCTTTAAGTCCGAAGTAAGGCTGGATGGCAAAGTGGTCGAGACACCGGATCTGGTTCTGCGTTCTTTCCATATTGGTTTTAATTATCGCCCGGTGGAGCTGGAGGACGTCACCCTGTCGCCATTCCTGAACAATGTCTGCGGGCATATTGATTCCAAGAACACACTGACATTTGTGTATTCTCTGAAGTGTGAATCGGAGTGGGGTCTGGATTTGCAGTATCAGATCAAGGACCGCGAATGGTTGACCTTTGCGTGGGGTCACTTGCGTGAAGCGGGGATTTCCCCTTACGAGGACATGAACACCGGCGCAGGTATTGCGTGGTCTCAGTTCCGTCCAAAAGAAATGTTCTCCCGCCCCTCGGTCGGCGTCTACTACACTCCCGACACCGGAAACACCCTCTTCCTATTATCCACCACCTTCTTCGAACTCTAAAAGGTACCTGCTTACATTTGCAGAAGCAGCGCAATAGAAGCTTGAATAAAAAAAGGGACTGCCGTTGTATAGCAGTCCCTTTTGTTTTTTTTTAAAGCAGTGCTTCTGCAAAAGCGAGCAGGTACCTTTTAAGTCATGGACTTAGTTAGGTCGCGAACTTTTTTGGAAGCGAAGTTTTCGGAAACGAAGTTCCAGTTTACTTGGCTCCAGAAGGTTTCTAGGTATTTTGCGCGAAGGTTTCTGTAATCCACATAGTAAGCGTGTTCCCAAACGTCAGCAACCAACAATGGAGTTGGACCGTTGTTTGTGAATGGAACCGCTGCGTTAGAAGTGGAAACCAAAGACAGCTTGCCGGAAGCATCCGCGCACAACCAGATCCAGCCAGAACCGAAGGTTTTTACGCCGCCATCGACGAACTTTGCTTTCAACTCATCCATAGAACCGAAGTCGCGAGTGATCGCTGCAGACAACTCAGCAGAAGGCTGGCCGCCTTGACCTGCCGGAGTCATACCAAACCAGAAGAAGGTGTGGTTCCAGGCCTGAGCCGCGTTGTTGAACACGCCACCAGAGGAAGTCAAAGTGATCTCTTCAAGGGATTTCCCTTTCAAAGACGCATCTGTTTCCATGAACTTGTTCAGATTGTCGATATAAGCTTTGTGGTGCTTGTCGTAGTGGTAAGTCATTTGTTCTTCGTTGAACAAAGGAGCCAAACCTGTTTTTGCGTAGGGAAGTTGTGGAAGTTTGAACATTTACGCCTCCTGTTTGTTTAGTTCTAGATGAAACTATAATGAAAACAGGAGGCGGTCTATCTCAATTAGATAAACTAGGCGTTATCGCCAAGCATTGTTTTAACGAACGTCGGCAGGCAGAACGCCGCTGTGTGCAGATCTTCGTTGTAGTATTTCAGACCTTTGGCCAGAGAGAATTGGCGCGCATGGTCTTTGTTGAAGTCTTTCGCCGGGTGATTTGTCCCCTTCACACCCATCTGCAAACTCCACATTCCTGACGGATAAGTGGTCGCATGGAACAACATCGTGTGGACGCTCTTCTTGCCGAAAATACCTTTCAAGCACTGATTCAGTTCAACGAAAGTGCCTTCATGGAACATCGGGGATTCACCCTGAGTGATCACCAAGCCGCCTTCTTTCAATGCGTTTTTACAGTTCGTGTAGAATTCGGCAGTGAAAAGCCCTTTTGCCGGACCGACCGGATCAGAACCATCCACGATGATCACGTCGTAAGAGTTTGGCGCAGCATCTTTTACGAACTGAATGCCGTCACCGATAATCAGATTCAATTTCGGATTGTTAAACTCTGAAGCGATCTTTGGAAGATGTTGCTTGGAAGCGCGCACAACCGCTTCGTCGATTTCCACCATTGTTACATTTTCAACCTGATCGTATTTGAACAATTCACGAATGGTACCGCCGTCACCGCCGCCGATAACCAAAATGTTCTTCGCATTCCCGTGCGCCTGCATCACCGGGTGAGTGATCATTTCGTGATAGTGGAACTCATCACGCTCTGTGCACATCACCATATTGTTGATCGCCAGGAATTTGCCGTGAGAGTAAGAGTCCAAAACACGCACGCGCTGGAACGGATTTGTCTCATCAAACAGAACTTCACCAGTGTAACGCAGGGAAAGAGCCTGGTTTTCATCCTTGTCGGTGAACCAGACGTTGCGGTCGATCTGATAACCTTTGGAAAGATCGAAGGAAGGTTTTTCGCGCATGATCTTCGGCTGGAAGTCGGATTTTTGGATCACGTGCAAAGAGCCGCGGTTCATTTCCAAAGCAGAGTAGTTTGCCTGGAAGGCTTTTTTCAGGTGCTCGAAGGAAACCCAAGGGTCCACGGAATCACCACAAGTGAACAGATCCACAGCGGCATAACGGTATTCCGGCCATGTGTGAATCGCCAAGTGACTTTCTTGGATCACAACAACACCGCTTACACCCCAAGGGGAGAAGTGGTGGAAAGTGGAGTTAATGACTGTCGCGCCTGCGATTTGTGCCGCTTCAACCATGCTTCTTTCGATGATGGAAACGTCGTTCAAAACCTCAGCGTTGCATCCACTGAATTCAACCAAAATATGACGGCCAAGTGCTTTCAATTCCCATTCCTCCAACGGCCCCTGAAAATACCCCATCCGCCTTGCGCCTGGGGCATTTTGAGTGACCTTATATTGCTAAGATCTTCTAGGGATCTTTTTGATTTTAGTAGTTGTCTTAAAGCGGGGGTTCTAGGGCTTTTTGGTGGCGGGGGCAAGGTATTTTTGTCCCCAAATTGGAAAAGGGCCCTAGGAGCCCTTATTTGCTTCTGATGTCGAAGCAGTTGTGAATTTTTTTATCATGGAAGTCCTGTGGGATGCTCTCGGTGGTGATTTCTTTCACTCTGTATTTGGACAGAATGTTGTCGGAAATCTTAAACTTCCTCTTGTTGTTCGAGAAATACAGAACTCCCTCGGGAGCCAGCATTTGCATGCAACTGTCCACCAGGAAATCCTGATCGCGCTCGACCTCGAAGGTGTCCTCCATTTTCTTGGAATTCGAGAACGTTGGCGGATCCAGGAAAATAACGTCAAAAGTGTTCGAATTTTTCTGTGTGCGCAGCCACTCCAACACGTCGGCGTTGATGAAACTGTGTCCATCCAAGTCGATATTGTTGAGCTGGAAGTTGTCCTGAGCCCAGCGCAGATAAGTTTGCGACATGTCCACACTGGTCGTGCGGGCCCCGCCCAATGCGGCAAACACGCTGACAGACCCGGTATAGCAGAACAGATTCAGGAATCTTTTCCCCTGAACCGTTTTAAAGACCTTCTGGCGCATCGGGCGGTGATCCAGGAACAAGCCGGTGTCCAGATAATCATACAGGTTCACTTTGAATAAAGCTTGCGACTCTCGCACGACGAAGGTGTCTTCTTTGGCATCCAGCTTTTCGTACTGTTTCAGGCCCTCTTGACGCTCGCGTTTTTTGATTACGACCTTGGAGTCATCACACTTAAACAACGTCTTGAGCGCCTCTTGAACGTGAGGCAGGTGGTTTTTGTCTTTGTCGCGCAAATCACTTTTGTCATAGATCAGGTAGTGATCTTTGTAGATGTCCACGATGTAGGGATATTCGGGAATATCACGATCATACAGACGAAAAGCTTCGATTTGATGGCGTTCGGCCCAGCTTTTAAGTTTTTTGAAGTTCTTTTCCAAGCGGTTTTTGATCATGTCCATGGGGGCTTTTTAGACAATTTGGACGGGATATGGTACCAATTCCTGGATGTTGGCAGAAAAAAGGGCAGAACATATAGCATTTTTACTTGCTGAGAAAGAAAAGGACGTCGCTTTCGTCGAGCACGAGGGCAGGATCTACTTTTCGCGCCATTCTCGGGCAAAAGGACCACGGCCGTCCTCGGCAGTGGTGAAGCTGCTGCAGGGGCTTTTTGAGCAGTTTGTCGATCACAGCTTCTTTATTCTGCGCCAGCGGATTTACACCAGCGCGGATCTGACGGAAATGTGCCGGGGGATGGTCAAGGTCGTCGCCAAGCGTGTGACCGCCGGGATTGTTCCTTGTGATCATCAGATTCCCATTTTGGAGCCAATGATTGAAATCGGTGCGGGAAGTGAGCTTTTGCCAGTCAGCCATCATCTGAACCGGGAAAATCAGGTTCCCTTGGCGGACATCCGACAGTGGTTTTTAGAGCAAAAGCCCGGCTCCAAGCAGGCTTTTTTGCAAAGTTTAACCCGCCTGGCGCAAAAGGTGCCGCGGGGAGATGTTTTGCACGATTTCGACCGAAATATCGCCGCCTTGTTGGTGGATAAAGACGGAAAGATTCTGGGTTATGGGGTGAACTCCAACTCTAAAAACAAAACCCTGCATGCGGAAGTGAACCTGATTCAGCGCCTTTATCGAGAAAGCGGCCAGGCCATACCCGAAGGTGCAGTCTTATATTCCACTCACAAACCCTGCAAGATGTGCGCAGGGATGATTTATCACAGCTCAAGGAATCCTCACTCGATCAAGGTGTATTATTCAGTCAAAGAAGAAGGCGGTCTGTCCCGGCAGACCGTGCTGGATCAGTGGAATCTGAATGAGCTAGTGAGCGAAAGTTAGTAAATCGCCTCTGGAGCACTGAAGAAAGAATGGATGGCCTTCAGCATCGTGTCCTTGCGCACGGGTTTGGACAGATGCAAGTCGCAACCGGCTGAAAGGCTTTTGCGAACGTCTTCTTGGAAGGCATTGGCGGTGCAGGCAAAAATGCGGGCCGGAGTGCGGCCCAGGTCTTTTTCCAAGGCCCGGATGCAACGGGTGGCCTCATAACCGTCCATTCCTGGCATCTGCACGTCCATAAAGATGATGTCATAGTGTTCGTTTTTCACCATTTCCACCGCCTCAGATCCGCTGCTGGCATAGCTGACAGCGTGAATGGTCTTTTGCAGATAAATTCCAAACAGACTGCGATTGTCATCCACATCGTCCACCACCAAAATGCGCAGGCGGCTGTTGGAGATATTGTGCCTGATATCGGTCAGTTGATAGCGGCCCTGCCATGGGTTGTGCATCGCTGTCTTTCTTTCCGTGGTGGTGGGGACTGAGATCGTGAAATAGAAAGCACTTCCCACATTGAGTTCACTTTCAAACCAAATATGGCCATTCATCAGTTGCACGATGTTTTTTGTGATGGAAAGTCCCAGACCGGTGCCGCCATATTTGCGCGTGGTGGTGGAATCCGCCTGCGTGAAAGGCTGGAAGATGTCTTTGAACTTCTGTTTGGAGATACCGATGCCTGTGTCAGAAACACAGAACAGCAGATTTCCCGGGTGCGAAGTGCGGTTCACGGCGACTCGCAGGGAAACACTGCCGCTTTGGGTGAATTTTATCGAGTTATTCAGAAGATTCATCAGCACCTGGCGCAGACGATCCGCATCTCCGACGAAGTACTCCTCGACGTCAGATTCAATCTCGATGTTCATTTGCAAACCTTTTTCCTTGGCGCGGAAACCAAGAACGGCCACCAGATCATCCAGCATCCCCTGAAGTTTAAAGGGCAGGGGGCGCAGTTCAATTTCGCCAGCTTCGACTTTGGACAAATCCAGAATGTCGTTGATGATCGTCATAAGCTGATGGTTGGCGCGCTGAAGGATTTCGACAAACGAGGCCTGCTGGTCGTCCAAAGTGGTTTCTGCCAGGGTGTCCGTGATTCCGATAATGGAATTCAGGGGCGTGCGGATCTCATGGCTCATGTTGGCCAAGAAGACGGATTTGGCATGTGTGGCTGCGCGGGCCTTGGTGGCGGCTCCGATCAATTCTCGGTTCTTTTTCTCCAGATTTTCAGACAGACTTTTCTTTTCTGTGATATCGACCGCCATTTTGACGATCTTGACGATGGTGCCTTCAGCATTTCTTACAGGAGTGTAAGAGCCTTGGATCCAAATGATCTCCTGCGTTTTGCTCAGACGTTTGAATTCTCCAGCTTGCGCATGTCCTTCAGCAAGTTGATTCCACATTTCTTGATATTCGAGCTCATGTTGGTGAAACTCCGGCAGGAACAAAGAATGATGCTTTCCCTGAATTTCGCTTAGCTCGTACCCGAGTAAGTTCAGGAAATTGGAGTTGGCCCAGAGAATATTTCCCTGGATGTCGAACTCTATCACTGCGTTAGAATTGAGAAGCGCCTCATACACCGAATGAGTCATGGCATAAGTGTATCTATACTCTTACAAAGATATAAAATTACAAAACGGCCTGGGGATTAAAACTTTGTAATTGCACCTGGAGTTTGTCGAAGCGCAAAAAAAAAGAGCCCTTGGGTTAGGGCTCTTGGAGTGTGCAATCAAAATTTCGCAACAACTTATTTTGCTGCAGGAGTTTCGAACATGGACATTGCAAAGAAACTTTTGCGGAAGGTGCTCCAGTTGTTTGATTTAACAGCTGCAACTCTCCAGAAGTAATGTTTGCCAGCTTCCAAACCTGTCACTTCAAAAGAGTTCCCCTTAACAGAGTACTCGTTGGCCACCAACCACTTGAAGTTAGCGTCAGTCGCAACTTGCACGTGATACTCGTCAGCGCCAGCAACGGCTTTCCAAGTCAGAGTTGTTTTGTCAGCTTTGATCGCTTGGTAGTAGCCAGGGCTTTCCAGCTGCGGTTTTGCCGGAACCTCGTTCTTTGTAGGGTCTGCTTTTGGCTGAGGGAACAAAGCATTCATTTTTTCGGTCAAACCACCATGACCACCGCCATGACCGCCACCACCGTGAGCCTCTTCAGCCAAAGAAGCAGAAGCAAGAGTCAAAGTCATAACGAACGCAAATAGAGATACCAAGATCTTCATGATTTAATCCTTTTGTAAACGATGCTTAGAAAGTAAAATAAAACTGGGATTAAGAAAACCTTCTTGCACGAAATGCTGGATGGTGTTAGAAATCCCCACGGTTTTGCGGATGATTGCTCTAATAATACTCTAAATTCCTGAAATTAGAGAGGAAAGTCCGGACTCCATATGGCAGCGCAAGGGGTAACGCCCCTCGACGGTAACGTTAGGAACAGTGGAACAGAGAGAATGTCCAGGGCATTGAGCCAGACACCGGGAACGGGAGGGTCTGGGGAGCCGCTGGAGTGAAAACAGCCAAACTCTGCGCGGAGCAAGATCAAATAGGGTGACACTAGTAGGGCGGCCAGCCCGTAGTCACCGGGTAAGATCGCTTGAGGGTGTCAGTAATGCCACTCCCAGAGGAATGATCATCCACGATTATCGGGGCAAATTATGGGACCTGGTAGTTGGGACAGAATCCGGCTTATAGCAAAACCGAGATCCCGCCTTCTTTATAGATGACTCTGCAAGTTCTAAGAACCAGAGGTATCTTCGTATTTTGATTCCACTTCACAGTTCTTTTGACCGAATTACAGACCAATGGCTGTGAGGTCCTAGTAGGGCCTTTTTGCACTGGTACGCAGGACTAGATTCATTGTCCTTCGACAAGATCATTTCCGTTTGCGAGGGATCTTTAGCTTATTCTGAGAACATTGGAGGGAAATCCCATGTTCTCTAAATTGCTGGCGTTGTGTCTAGTCACAACCTTCGTTGGCGCGTGCTCATCATTTAAATCCTCAAGTGAGAGAGCTCCCGCAGCAGCCTATTATGTCGATCCACAGTACTATGATTTGCAAGCTTTGTTGTCTGAGGCTTTGACCTTTAGATCCACGGCTTTGCGCTTCGCCGATGAAAAGAAACTGGGTGAAACCGGCAATATCACCTTAAGTCGATCTGAAGGTGAGTGGGTGCGCGCCATGGGGACTGACTACCTAAAAACCCGTCAGAAACTTCTGGACCTGGCGATTTCCGAGGGCGAGTACTTTTCTGAAACTAACGAGGTGAAGCTGACCCCGTATCGCGGGACCAAAATTGAAAGAAAAGCCCGTCAGGTGCGTAAGGACTTCTATCAGGATTATAAAGTCCTGAATATTGATCCGAAAGATGCTCAAGGGGAAAGACAGATCTTCCGCATGCATATGGCCCTGGCTTCTGCGCTCATGCTGATGGACAACTATCTGGTGGCAATCCAGCCGTTCAACGATAACGCTTCCTTGCGCTATGTTTTGAACTATGACGTCGCTCAAAAACGTGCGTTGCAGACTTTGGCGGATTCATACTCATCCATCTCGCGCCGATCTCAGCTGGAAAGAGGAATTGAATTTATTGATTCCGTGATGGCATGGCGGCGTTCCCAGGGAATTTCGACCAGCCCTGAAGAAAGTCAATTGTATGCAATGACTCAATCAAGCATCTGGTATTTGGCGGTAAAAAACGGAACAGACAGCAGCGCCTTTAAAGATGCCATTGCGAATCTATGGCACCGTCTGACTTTGCGAGGAAAACGCGGGGTTCGTTCTGTTTCCTACGGGGTCAGCATGGGCTTTGGCAATATGGTCGGCATGGTGGAAACCCGTAAAGGTCATCTGATCAATATGCCTGAGTCAGAAAAAAAAGCTTTGATCGCTGAAATGAAACCCCTGGATATTCTGATGGAAAAAACTCCGTTCCGTCTGACGGATAAGATGATCCCGGGCCACTATGGCCACGTTGCGATCTGGCTGGGGACGGAAGATCAGCTGAAAGAACTGAAAGTCTGGGACAGGATTCCGGCAAATATTCAGGCCAAAATCAGATCTGGTCATCGTATTGTCGAAGCTTTGCGTCCGGGAGTTGAACTTAACACCCTGGAGCATTTCCTGAACATCGATGACTTCCTGGTGATCCGCGACACTCGTTCGAATATCACAGATGAGTACCGTCGCGAGGCAGTCCTTCAGGCGATCGCCCAGATCGGAAAAGAGTATGACTTTAACTTCGACGTCCACACCCACACACGCATCGTCTGTTCGGAAATTGCCTATGTGGTTTATAAGGACGTGAAATGGCCTTTGGAAGAAACTTTGCGCCGCTACACCATCAGTCCTGACAATGTCGCGCAGTTGGCGATCGGCAATCAAAGAATCTTTGAGCCGGTGATTATGTATTACGGTGGTAAGCGTGTTTACAAGGATTTGCCGTACTCTTTAAGTCTGTTGTTGAAAGCGGATGATTCGCATTACGCCGAATTCAGAAAATTCCAGAATCTTTAGGATGTGACTATATGAAGTTGATGATCAAGTCTGCATTGATTGCCTGCGCCGCTTTGACAGCTGTGCACTGTACACATAAAGAAGTCCGTCAGCCAGCCAGCGTGAAACAAATCATCACAGATGGTGAGGCTCAGGCGCTGGGCGAACTGATGGGTGGGGATTCTCCTTTGAATCCTTACCGCCATAAGATGTCCGTGCATTTTCATACCAATGGAGATCAGAAGTATCTTTCAAAAACCGCACGCAAAGCCCTGAATGAGGCTTTGATTAAAACGCTGGGCTCGGACGCTCCTGAGCAGGGTCTGGCCAAGATCGCAGGCGGCAATATCAAAGATGCCTTGATTGAAAACTTCGTTAAAACAATGCGCTTTTATAAGATCATCAATACCGGTCTGCAGGTGGATTTGATGTTCAATCCAGAGTTTAATCAGAAAAATGATTACTCTGCCGAACTAAACAGCAATCAACTGGTGCGTTTGAGTGAAACAGGCCGTTTAAGCTCTAAATGGGAACAATTGGAAAAAGCTACGGTGACGGGAACTGTCTATAACAACTCGGCCCTTGTGCCAGTGACCAAGGGGGCTGCGGATTATATCGGTGGCTCTATGACGATCTATATTGAGATCATGGATATCGGCATTGGTGTGCCCAGTATCAAAAAGTACGGCGTGAAAGGCTTTGTGCGCTATCGCCGCTACTATCGTTCAAACCATGCCCTTCAGAAGCCGGTTGTTTGCGATGGCTATACCTTGTCAGCGAAATCAGCCGGACCGGGCGTGCCTTTGTTCTATACCGTCGATCTTTACAAGAACTTCAACCTGAAAGACCTGATTCCGACCGAGGAAACACTTGAGATCTACCCGGGACTTCTGGCTTCCCATAATGAAGGTCGCAGAGAGTTGATGCCGGATACCTATGAAGAAACCGGTAAGTCCGTTCCGACGGGAACATTCCAGGTTGAGGAAAAAAGAAACTCCTCAGGTCAGGTGATCTTTAATTTAAGCAAGATTGTTTACGACCTGAAAGAACGGGAGCTGGACCGCAGTCGCACGAAGGTGGATCTGGTGGATTATAACACCCGCTTCCATACAGAGAACGCCGCAGACGGACAGCAGGCTCTTTCCAGTGCCAGTCGTAATTATTTGAAAAAGTGTGAAAGCTCGATGGAAAAGTATCTGAATCTGAATTCCCTGGTGCAGGGGGGTGTTCTGTGAAAAAGACCGCTTTGATTTTGACCTCGCTGTTAATGGGTTCGACGTCCTTTGCTCAGGCCCCTGTGGTGTCTTTGAAAGAGCGTATTGCAGCAATGGATTTCCATAAATCCAACTTTGACATGATGTTTGGCGCCGAAGCCTGCCGTCGTGTTGAAACCCTGTTAAGTGAAATTAAAAAGTTGCCAACGGCAGAGCAAAGCCGGGCACGTGCTTTTGTGAAGACATATGAAAGCCAGGTTCCCGAGAAAATTCTTCTGCCATTGGTTTACTGGAAGTTTGTAAAGAAAAGTTCGGTGAATGAATCCAAGGTTTTGCAATATTGGTTGCAGACCCGTTTGCAGGCCTTGCGCGACTATGCCGACCATCCGCTCAAAAAAGACAAAGCGGCCCAGTCAGCAGCCCGCAGTCTGATGACCTCGTGGTCCTCAGCGCGCAACTTAAGCCTGAGCAGCGTGGAGCTGACCGAGAATCTGCAACGTCGTTTCCCGGAAATGGATGACTACGCTCTGGTGGCCGGTGGCTTTGTGCCGGGCAATGTGGTGGAGTTGGTCAGTCACAATGAAGTATCTCCGGAAAGAATTCAGTGGTTCAATGATCGTGTAATCTTTGCCGGGGGCAAGCTGGATTTCAGCCAGCCTTATATGAAGATGCCTTTACATAACGACGACGAGGGGCATCCGTCTTTCAAAGATCCGATGTTTGCCAAGATTCGCGATATGATTCTGTCTGCGAAAGAATCCATCTTTATTGATATCTTCCTTTTCGGAGGCACAATGGGTGGAACTTTGAGCAAATTCCTGCTGGATCAAACAGTCATCAAGAAAAAAGCCAATCCGAACTTCAAGGTGCTCATGTTGCATGACTATGCAACCAACTACAACATGAAGGACGAGATGATGCCGATCTTTGAGTACATCAAAAATCGTGCGGCAACAGATCCGGGCCTGAAAGGGTCTGTGTATCTGCTTCAGGCCAACATCCAACGCCATCCACCGGGCATTCCTTTTGGCATCACCAATCTGATTCCCAAAACAGAGGAAACCTTCAAGTCCCTGGAAAAACGCAACACATACTATGAATCCAAAATTGATCACAGTAAGGTGATCGTCGTGGATGCGGAATCCGATGCGCCTCAGGCGTACTTTGGCTCGAAGAACTGGTCGGATCACAGTGGCGGTTACTATTATGACAACGCCTTATATGTCAAAGGCCCGGCGGCAGCCCTGGTGCAGGCCGCGTACTATGATGACGTCGATGCTGCCTTGACGACAGACGCAAACGAGCGCAAGTGGTTCTATTATAAGGAGCAAGGCTATTCCAACGAAGCTTACCTGAAGAATCGCGATCAGATTCTTTCCTGGTTTAAGCTTAAGCGCATGACATTCCCGGCCGTGGGTGACCAGTCGGTACGACTGGCTGAAGCCAACGTCGATGCCAAGATCAAGGACACGCGCAACATGCTGGTGGATATGATCTCCAAGGCGGAAAGTCATATCTACATGGAGCATCTGTTTATCTATGATAAATACATCAACGATGCTTTGATGAAGCGCAAAGCACAAGTGCCAGGGTTGAAGGTTCGTATTCTGGCTGATCACAATGGAAATTTTGCGATGGGTGGGTTGCCAAACACGTTGTTCCTGGATCAGTTGATTCGTCATGGGGTGGAAGTGAGAGCCCGCCGCACTTTGGGCATTGAGGCGCGTTTCCCGAACGGGAAAACACAAGGGTATCATCAGGAAAATCACCGCAAGATCACGTCTGTTGATGGCAAGGTGATGCTGGTGGGTTCTTCCAATCTGAATCCAGACACCCTACAGGGCAGCTTCCGCGAATTCGGGGCGCAGATCTTCGATAAAAAAGTTATTGGTGGGTTTGAAGAAGAGTTCCTGACCGCTTGGAATGATGACAAGCAGGTTGGTCCCTTCTACGAGACAGAGCGCTTGCAGTTGCAGATCTCGGGCAAGACCCTGTCACCGGAGCTGAGCCGGATTATCAATGATCTGGGAGCCACGCTACTTAGAGCCAAGGACGACATCGAGAAACGATAGGATTTAATGTGAAAAAGCCGAAGCAAAACTTCGGCTTTTTTGTTTTTTAGGGTATGATCCGGTCATGGAAAAAATGGCTTGGAATATCGAATCAGAATACCCTTCTTATAACTCCGTTGAATTTCAGACTGAATTTGATCTGACGAAGTCTCAGGTTGATCAGATCGAGAAAGACGTCAAAGCATTGCGCGAACCTCTGGATGCACAGATTGAATCCATTCAAAAGATCCTGGTAAACGCAGATCAGGCGCAGGTGCTCTTGGCCAACATGAGCACATATCTGATGTGCCATCTTTCTGTGGACAGCTCCCTGAATGAGGCGCAGGCCAAAAAATCAGAGGTCAGTGATTTGATTTCTCGTATGTATCAGGCATTGGTGCCGGTGAATAACTTTGTCAAAGCCTGCTCGGATGAAATTTTAAAGAAGATCCTGGCGCATCCGGAACTGGCGGCCAGTGATTTCCTTTGGGCGGAAAAAAGAAGTTTGAAACCTTTTATGCTGTCGGATGGGGAAGAAACCCTGCTGCAGGCCATTTCCACACCAGGCCTGCATGCGTGGGGAGAACTGTATGGAAAACTCAGTGGCTCCATGCGCTGTGAATTAAAATACGCGGATCGCACGGAGACTGTGGGATTGGCTCAAGCAGCGGCGTTGACTCGCAGTCAGGAAGAAAACACCCGTCGTGTCGCGTGGACCTCCATTCAGGAAGCCTGGACCGTTCATAAGGAATCAGCAGCGGCCATCTTGAATGCTTTGGCCGGCTGGCGCCACGAAGAAAATAAAAAGCGGTCGCACACCGTGACTTCTCACTATCTGGATCAGTCCTTGTTCTACAGCCGTATCACTCGCGACACACTGGAAGCGATGTTGTCGGCTTGTCATGATAATGTCGAGCAATCCCGCAAGGCTCCTATGGCCATGGCGAAGCTGATGGGCAAAAAGGTATTGGATCCATGGGATCTTTTGGCGCAAAGCCCGATTTCTGCCTCTAAGAAAGAGCGCACTTATGACGAGGGCCTGAACATGATCAAAGAGGCCTTCGCACAGGCGGATGCCTCGATGTCTGACTTTGTCGGCATGATGGCCGACAAACGCTGGATCGAGGCTCGTGTTCTTCCGAACAAACGCAACGGTGCTTATTGCACAGGATTCCAAAAACGTCGTGAGCCGCGGGTGTTCATGACCTATATGGGTTCCAACAGTGATATTTCCACTTTGGCGCACGAGCTGGGGCATGCCTATCATTCATGGGTGATGAGGGACATGCCACGTGCGCAGACCCGTTATCCAATGACGCTGGCTGAAACAGCGAGTATCTTCTCTGAAACCTTGTTGCACGATGTGCTTTTGGAAAAAGCACAGACGCGTGAAGAAAAAATTGAATTTGCCTGGGGAGAAATCGAAGGTGCGGCCAGCTTCCTTTTGAATATACCAGCCCGCTTTGATTTTGAAAAAAGCTTCTATGACCTTCGGGCCCAGCGTACGTTGAGTTCGGATGAGCTCACACGGTTAACAGACGAAGCCTGGACGAAGTGGTATGGACCGACCTTAAGTGCCAACGACAAGATGTTCTGGGCGACCAAGCTGCATTTTGCGATGTCCGGTATCAGCTTCTATAACTATCCGTACACCTTTGGATATCTGTTCAGCATGAGTGTCTATGCCCGCCGTCAGGAGTTGGGTCAGGACTTCATGAAGACCTACATCAATATCCTGCGCGATACGGGACGCATGAGTGCGGAAGATCTGGTGCAGAAACATTTAGGCGAGGACATCCGTCGTCCTGAGTTCTGGAAGAAGTCCATTTCCGTGATCAACAAGAAGATTTCAGACTTTGAAAAGCTCGCCCTGGGTTAGGACGAGCTTTTGCAGAAGATCCAGCCTAGTGCGGGTTGGATCTCATGGCTTGAACTTTTTGGCTGGCCGGACGGCTGTGGCACGTCTGGCTCCATTTGGTGATATTTGGATAGCTCGACAAATCAAATTTCAGAGCATGCAAAATTCCGATCACAGAGGCCACGTTGATATCAGCCACTGTAAAGCGGTTTCCAACCAGATAGGTCTTTCCGCTGAGTCCTTTTTCCAGAACTTGCAGATAGCGTGGCAGGATATTTTGCGCATCAGAGATGATGTTTTGGTTTCTGTGTTCTGCCGGAACGAACATGGCTTGAATCAGCCAGTCCACCGCAGGCTTTTGCAGATCCACTAGAGCCCAGAAGCTCCACTGCAACATTTGCCCTTCTTCCTCTGCATTCTGCGCCGCCATCGGGCTGTTGTGTTTTTTTGCCAGATAATTGGTGATGGCCATGGATTCCCACAGCACGTACTCGCCATCGATGATCGCAGGGACTTTTCCGTTCGGGTTGATTTTTAGGTACTCTTCGGACTTGTGCTGCTTTTCGCGCATGTTCAGAGGAACCTGTTCGTAAGGAAGACCCAGTTCTTCGAGCATCCAGTAACAGCGGCCTGCACTTGAAAGCGGAGATCCGTAAATTTTAATCATATAAAATGCCTTTCTTCAGGAGCTTGCGCTGGAATAAAAGCGCAACGCAAACTTCCAGAATCTGTTTGTTAAATAAATCAATATTCCTGACAACACCACCACCCAGGCAAAGAGTGCCAGATCCGGCGGCTCCAAAAGAGCTCGTGCGGGGACGCTGGCGATGACCCCGACGGGCAGAGCCGTCAAAAGCATCCACTTAAACCATGGGACGTAAATTGAATCCGGGCGCATTCCCAGACGATAAATCTGATACCAGATAAACTGCAAGTTTTCTGAACGGGCAAAGATGACGGCCGTGGAAGCCATAAAGAATCTCATTGCGTACAGGGCCACAAGTCCACACGGGATCAGCACGATCAGCCACAGCAGACGCAGCCATTCGAAATTGGGAAGCTGAATGATGCTGTAAATGAACCAACTGCTGGCAATCAGAAGGTTTCCTATCATCGCGGTGGAAGCCTTCTGTAGAGAAATCATGAATTGCGAGTTGATCGGTTTGGCCAAAAGCAGATCCAGATCGCCTTTGCGAACTTTTTCAGAAAACTGATCCAGGTTTTCGGACAGGATGATCATGTAAAGTCCGTCGACGACAAAAACCACGCCCAGGAAGACGCGCATTTGTTCCAGATTCCAGTCGCCAATTTTGGGCGTATGGCGGAACAAAACTTCAAAAGTCATGATCTGAGCCAGATACCAGAAAATATCCGTGGCTATACGAGTGACAAAGTTTACCCGGTATTCCAGATCCGCAATAAAACTGGTGCGGAAAAGAGCGGCGTACAAAGAAAGATACTTTTTAAGTGTCTTCACCCTAGGCTCCTGTTCCCGTGTAAACGTTCACACCTTTGCGCCACAGCCAGACCCCCAGCAGATTCACGATAACAATACCCACGGTGACCGACGCAAAGGCCTGCCATACCGAGGCTATTTCCAGACGGCCGGTCAAGTAGCCCACCGGCACGTAGACACCCGCACTGAAAGGCAGGGCGATCATGATGGATTTGAGAGGTTCCGGCATCAGATCCAGAGGGAAAAGTTCGCCGGTCATCAGCCACAAAGCCAGATTCTTCGCTCCGGTGATGGCGTAGACCTTGTTCAAATAGAAGGCCCCGGCAGCAATCACAAAGCTGATCGAATGAACCAGAATCAGATAATAAAATTCCAGTGCAAACGCCAGTGGCAGGCGTTCAAACTTGGTGGGCAGATTGAAAATCAAAATCGCCGCAAACGGGATCAGCATTGAAACGACGGTCGTGACGAATTTGTATCCCATCAACTGCGAGAAATAGTATTCATAAAAGGTCATCGGGCGGACCAGCAAACTGTTGATCGAGCCTGAATCAATCTCCTGAATCATGCGATATTCGTACATCCAGCTGGTGCAGATCCGCGCGAAGAAAGCGGCCCACAGGGCATAAGCCAGATAGTACTCGCGACCAAAACCGGCGATCTCCGTGGCACCTGCACCTTTGAAGACCGCAAACCACAGCAGCACCTCAATACCCGTGGTCAGGGACGGTTGAACCACGGCATCGACAAAATAGTTCAGACGATATTCAAGATTGGACTGGACCGCGAGCTTAGCGAACGCGAGATTCCGTTTCCAAAAAGCGGCGAATGACATCTTCAAAATCGACCTCTTCATTTTCAGCCAGTTCAGTGTTTGATTTAGCAACAAATTCCGGGACCGTGCCCTGATAGACGATGTTTCCCTTGCTGATCAAAAGCAGTTTGTCGGCAAGCTTGGCGATGTCGTCCATGTAGTGGCTGGTCAGAATCACAGTGGGCTCTTTTTCTTTCACATACTGATCCAGGAATTCGCGAATGGTTTCCTGGGCCACGATGTCCAAACCGATGGTGGGTTCATCCAGGAATAGAACTTTGGGTTCGTGCAACAGAGCGCCGATGATTTCCATCTTCATGCGCTCGCCCAGACTGAGGCGGCGAAGTTGGGTGTGCAGGACATGAGTGCACTGAAGCATTTCGGCCAGATGATCCACACGTTTGCGCGCCTGCTGGGGATCCAGATCATAGATACGCGCCAGCAAAGAATACGAATCCGCCGGAGAGATGTCCCACCACAACTGGTTCTTTTGTCCAAGCAAAATGCTGATCTGGCGAAGGAATTCGTTTTTTCTTTCCCAGGGTCTGTAGCCCAGGACACGGGCGTCGCCGCTGGTCGGAGTGACCAGGCCCGAAAGCATTTTTAGCAAGGTGGTTTTACCGGCGCCATTGGCTCCGACAAGTCCGACGATTTGGCCGGACTCAATTTGCAATGTGGTCTTATCCAGAGCCACTTTGGAGACATGTTTGCGGTTTACGAAGCCCTTCAGGGAGTTGATAAACCCTTCAGGCTTTTGATAGGTCTGATAGACCCGGGAAAGTTCTTTCGTTTCGATTACTATCGCCATAGGGGCGACTATAGCTTAGAACTTATTTGTTGATAAAAGAAAACTCTGCGTAACGTTCCTCATCACTGAAGTAAGTCTGGTGATCGGCGGAAACATAACTGCCTTCGACGATACGACCCTCTTTACAACCCTTTAAAGACTCACGTTTTCCGTTGAAATCGCAGTCCCCCACATACCAGGCTTTTTCAGAGTACTGGATTTTGTATCCGATAAGGCGAGAGTTCTTATAGAAAGCCATAACCTCGTCCAAACGAGTGCGGCCCGCCGCGTGGTAGTCGCCTTCCAGGATCGTGTCACCCCAAACCTGAGCCTGATCAACAGCTACGGCCTTCAAAGCAGCGCGGGTGTCTTGGGATAGTTTGTTCAATCTTTGTTTTTGGCTGTACACGATTTCGTTGGAGTAGCCGGATTTGCAAGGTGTGGACTGGCAAGCGTGTTCGTAGTGGGCGGCTTCTTCGTAGAACTTGTCTCCGTTAGGACCCATCTGATCTGCCAAGGCCACAGAGGAAACCATAACCCCCAAAAGTGCTGTGAATGCAGTTTTCAAAGACATTTAGACCCCCCTGATGAGGTGAATATGCGCCGAAACTGAGAGAATTTTTAATACATAGAAAAGAACTTATTATACAAAAAATGAATCATCACCGAACAGAGAGGTTTGTAGCTCTGTTCGGTCGAATTGGGGGAACTATTTCAGACGGAAAACAGCAGAAAGGGGCTTGTGGTCCGAGCTTTCAATGTCGTTGTGAAGCTTGGTGGAAACTGCTTCCAAGCCGCGGACGTAGATGTGATCCAGCTTGAACCTGCGGTTATCATTGGCAAATGCCAGTTTACGCATCTGCAGACGACCTAAAATCTGATCCAGATAGGTCAGGCGGTTTTTGTTCCATGAATTAAAGTCTCCGGCAAAGATCAGGGGACCCTGGTGCTTTTTCAGAAATTGCGCCACTTGCTCGATTTGTTCTCTGTTCAGGCGATCAGTAACGAAATTCAAGCCATGGATGTTGGCAACCCATAAAGTTTGGGAACTGTTGGCCAGCGCGTATTCCGTGACGAGCACCATTTTCGGGGTTTTGATGACAGGTTCACGGCCCGGGCTGCGCAGGAAGTGCACCATCAGGGGGCCGGCGTAAGAACCGCTGACCACGCCGGTTTGATCGCCGTCTTTTTCAATGAAGCTGGTGATAAAGTCCCAGCAGAAGTTTTTCTGGCGTTGCAGAACTTTGGGCATATAGGAATCAATCATGCCTTCCTGAATTAGAACGACGTCTGATTTAGGAACGAAGAATTCAAAGTCGCGGGCCCAGGAATCACGGGCTTCGGCTTTTTTGATATTCCAGACAAAAAGATTGAAGTTGGTCGGCAGAAATTCCTGGTGGCAGGTGCCTATCTGTGTGTGGACATCCCTGTCGTTAGGGATTTCACTTTTTTCTTCGTTGGAAAAGGCCGTGGTAGAGACAAAAAGAGACAGAACGAGGATCAATCCCTTGATCATGGTGACTCCTTAAAGAGGCCTCTCGTCAGTGAGAGGCTTTGCATTCTTAATTTAAAGTTTTTTTTCCAGCACGGTGAACTGCAGCCCTTCCACTTTGGGAATGCCGAAGCGCTCGTCGCCATACGGGAAAGGCTTGGTTTCTTTAGTGTCCTTGAAACCGTGCTTTGCGTACCAGGCGATCAGCTCGGTGCGAACTGAGATCACTGTCATGAAAATGGTATTACAATCCCAGAATTCCGCAAGGGCTTCTGCTTCGCTCAAAAGCATCTTGCCGAGGCCTTTTGACTGCAATTCCGGGGACACAGTCAGCATGCCCAGATACATTTTTGTGCCTTGTTTTTCGAGGTGAACACATCCGAGCAAATCACCGGTGTCGTCATCCTCAGCCACCAAGATCACGGAATCTTCTTTGTCGATCAGCGCCTGAATGCCTTGAGCATCAACCCGCTGGCCGTCCAACAAATCCGCCTCGGTGGTCCAACCGACCTTCGAGCTGTCTCCACGGTAAGCGGAATTAACCAGGGCCACTAAATCTTCAACGTGACTGTCATCAGCCTGCGTAAACTCAATATGCATAAACACTCCAAGGTACCTGCTTACTTTTGCAGAAGCGTGGCGTTGAGTGCGCTGCTTCTGCAAAAGTAAGCAGGTACCTTTTTAGATCTTTTTTGCGTAGATGAAAAGTTCTTTGCCTTGGCGGCGTGGAACTGATTTTTGCCAGCGGCCCCAGAAGATGGGCTGATATGAGCTGCGCAAACGTTGGCGCAGTTCCCACTCTGAGCCTCCATAAGGAGGGCCTTGGCGTTTTTCAAATGTGAAGAAGACGCCCATCAAGTGGCCCCCTGGAGCCAGAACACGGTTCCAGATTTTAACCAATTCTTTGCGGCGCTCGGGATTGATTGCACAATAACAGGTGTGTTCAAAGACGATGTCAAAAGACTGATTAAAGTCAGCCGGAAGCTTGAATAGATCAGCTTCCACAAAGGTCAAATTGGGCATGTGACCATAAAGTTTGCGCGCGCGCTCTAAAGCCAAAGGGGAAATGTCCACCGCCGTCACAAAGTGACCCGAAGCTGCAAACAAAGCGGCATCATGACCTTCACCGCAGCCCAGAACCAGCACGCGGGAACGAGCGATCTTCAGGCGGGGAAGCATGTCTTTCAGGGCTTCGGCGGGTTCACCCAGGTTCCAGCCGGGGTTGGCTTCTTGTTCGTAGATCTGACTCCAGTAAGTTTCCTTTTCCACATCTTTATCTGCAGCCCAGTACATCGGAATGTCATAGGTCTTGCCATTATACTCGATGAAGTCGTCGCCGAACTCTTCTAGCAGATTAAAGAAGCTCGCCTGAGCTTTGCGGGACATGACAAAAGGAACTTTGTTGGCGGTGTAGCCGTGAAAACGGTCCCATTCGTCCAAAGAAAGTGATTCCAGTTCAAAGGCGTAGTGCACCCCGAACGGAAGTTGGATTTCCCAGGTTTTGTCGCTTTTGAGTTCAACTTGTGAGGCTACGTAGGGTTCGTCAAAGGCTTCAACGATGACAGGAGTTCCGCCGAAGGTGGAAAGCAAAGTTCCACCTTCATGAACCTTCAGATTTTGCAGGATTTCCTGGCCAGCCAGAGGGTCCTGGATGCGAACTTCGCGGCTCAGGGGGTAGCCCTCTTCGTCAATCTGAAGGAACTGATTTGGGATTGGCATTATTGCGCCGGAGTTGCAGTTGGTGCCGGTGTCGCCTCTGGAGTCGCAGTCGGCTCAGCTTCTGCCGGCACTTCTTCTGCGCCCGGAGTGATCGTGGAGCCTTCAGTGAAAACAACAATGTCATTGGTGGTTTTTACGGACTGAAGAACCCACTTATCCACGTTTTCCTGATCGGAAACGTCACGGTAAAGAACGGCTTCACCTTCAATGATTTGCTCCATGGATTCGCCATCTTCGGCAACGTCTGTGAATTTGTATGCAAACACGGCGCGAACCTTGTTGTCGCTCAAGGTTTCAGTCCACAAACGAGTGATTGCCAAGTCTTTGGCGTGAGGTTTTTTAGTTGTCAGAGTCTGAGTGATCAGTTCAGCCAGCTTCGTCTGAATGCCGGAGTGCGTCTCGAATCCTACAGCCTGGGAGGTGTGAATCACATTCCACGTCCAAACAAGGGCAGCAATGAAAATTACCAGACTTACAATTTTCTTCATCTCAAGGGTCCTCTCTCGGTTTACTCAGTGTGATAAAACTGACATCCTTATCCGAGCATGATATTCCGTTTTTTTCAACACTCGTACAGAGAGGGTATCTCATGAACCAACAATGGCTGACAATCTTAATGTCTAAGGGGATTGAGCTGGAGCAAAACCTGCGTCAGCAGCTACAAAACGCCAAAGACGGCCTTAAATCTCAATTGGAAGATCGGGGAATTCGCCTGAGTGCCGCTGACTTGGCAGCGCTTTTGGAAGAGGTGTCGCCCAAGGCTTCTCATGCTGCGCTTAGTTATGCGCTTGATATTGTTCGCCCTTTTTCTGCCGGGATGGGTTTGAGAATTTCTCGCCTCTCTGACACGCAAGTGGAGATGGCGGTTCCTGCTCGTACACGCAATCTGAATGAAGTCAAAACCTTGCACGAAGGGGCTTTGACGACGGCGGCGATCGAGGCGGCAAAACTTCTGTGGGCCCGCCATGCCCCGATGGGAACTTTTGATATTCATGTCTCCCGCTTGGAGTCTGAATTTTTCAAAGTCACCAGTGAGGAATGTCGTATCCGTATGGAACTTCCTGAAACCACACGTGAGGTGGTGCTGGCAGAAATCCGTGACCGTCGTGAGTCCAAAGCCGATGCCGAGCTGAAGGTCTTTGATGGCAACGATCAGGCTGTGGCGGAGTTCCGTTTGCAAATGAGTTTTAAACACACACCGGCTTTAAGCTCGGGCGTGGAAGAATAAGCACAAGGTTCTATGGAAATTTTAGAGACACAAATTGATTCCAGTTCCCCAGAGTTCAAACTTAACCGTGAGGCTATGCTTAGCATCGTCAACGAATGGCGTGAACGTGTAAACTTGGTGAAACAAGGCGGTGGCGAAGAAGCCACGAAGAAACACAAATCCCGCGGCAAACTGACGGCGCGCGAACGTATTGAGGCGCTTGTGGACGGTGGCACCGCTTTCCTTGAGTTCTCAACACTTGCAGCCTGGGACATGTACGAAGGTCAGGCTCCGGGCGCGGGTGTGGTGACGGGGATCGGTGTGATCCACGGAACGGAATGTGTGATTGTTGCCAACGATGCGACGGTGAAGGGTGGAACTTACTTCCCGATGACGGTGAAAAAGCATCTGCGCGCGCAGGAAATCGCTTTTGAAAACGGTCTGCCATGTATCTATCTTGTCGATTCGGGTGGAGCCTTCCTGCCAATGCAGGCCGATGTGTTCCCGGATCGCGATCACTTCGGAAGAATATTCTATAACCAAGCCCGCATGTCCGCCGCCAACATCCCGCAAATCGCGGTGGTGATGGGGTCTTGCACGGCCGGGGGCGCTTATGTTCCGGCGATGAGCGATGAAACTGTCATCGTCAAAGAAAACGGGACTATTTTCCTGGGTGGACCTCCGTTGGTCAAAGCGGCAACTGGCGAAGTTGTGGACGCGCAAGAACTGGGGGGCGCGCAAGTGCACTGTGAAACTTCCGGGGTGACCGATCACTTTGCCGAAGATGACGAGCACGCGATTGAAATCACACGTTCCATCGTGGCGCACTTAAATCACAAACGGGCTGTGCAGTTGAAAACTCTTCCAGTGGAAGAACCTCTGTTCGATCAAAAAGAACTTTACGGAATCATTCCCAAAGACAGCCGCGTTCCATTTGATGTGCGCGAAGTGATTGCGCGTATCGTGGACGGGTCAAGATTCCATGAATTCAAACCTCTGTACGGAAAAACTTTGGTGACGGGTTTTGCCCACATCTGGGGTATGCCTGTGGGGATCATTGCCAATAACGGTGTTTTGTTCAGCGAAAGTTCCCTGAAGGCCGCGCACTTTATCGAGCTGTGCGAACAGCGTGAAGTGCCATTGATCTTCCTTCAAAATATCACAGGTTTCATGGTCGGTAAGAAGTACGAAAATGAAGGGATCGCCAAACACGGAGCTAAAATGGTGATGGCCGTTTCCAACGCCCATGTCCCGAAGTTCACAGTGGTGATCGGTGGGTCTTATGGTGCCGGAAACTATGGTATGTGCGGTCGCGCCTTCCAGCCTCGTCAGTTGTGGATGTGGCCAAATGCCAAAATCAGTGTGATGGGCGGAGAGCAGGCGGCGAACGTGCTTTTGACAGTGAAAATGGATCAGATGGCGGCAAAAAGACAAACCATGTCGCCGGAAGAACAAGCGGAGTTCAAACGTCCGACTTTGGAAAAATACGAAAAAGAAAGCGCTTGTTATTATTCTTCAGCACGCTTGTGGGATGACGGGATCATTGATCCAGCCGACACCCGCCGTGTACTGGCGCTGGGAATTTCTGCAAGCCTTAACAAGTCCTGGGGTGAAAAAGCTCAGGGCGTCTTCAGGATGTAATTATGTCTTTTGTTGTAGTTACAGAAATGAATCAGGTGGCCTACGTCAAGCTTCATAGGCCGGAAGTTCGGAACTCTTTCAATCCCGAGATGATTGCTGAGTTGACACAGATCTTTACGGATCTGGAGTCTCGCAAAGATCTGCGTGCGGTGGTTCTGCAAGGAGAAGGAAAAGTCTTCTGTGCCGGGGCCGATCTGAACTGGATGAAAGAGATGGTGAATTTTTCTTTCGAACAAAACCGCGAAGATTCTTTAAAGCTCTATGGCATGTTTGAGTCCATTGCCCAGTGCAGTTTGCCGGTGATTGGTTTGATCCATGGTGCGGCCTTTGGCGGTGCCTTGGGGCTTGTGGCGGTTTGTGATGAAGTGATTGCTGAAGACAACACGCAGTTCTGCTTTAGTGAAGTGAAGCTGGGGATTGCGCCAGCCGTAATAAGTGCTTTTGTGAATAAGAAGGCCGTGACTGGTAAGGTTCGTCCCTTGATGCTTTCAGGGGTGGTCTTTAACGCCCATGTGGCACACCAGGCTGGCCTTGTGACTGAAGTGGTGGCGGCGGGTGAGGGCCACACGGTGCTGCAGAAGGTTTTGCACAACTACATGCAGTGCGGGCCGGAAGCCGTTCGAGAAACCAAAAAACTTCTTAATGATCTAGACACCTTGAGCTGGGCTGAGCAGCGCAGTCGCACGACCACAGTGATTGCTGAACGTCGTGCCAGCGCTGAGGGGCAGGAGGGACTGAAGTCCTTCCTGGAAAAACGTGAGCCTGCATGGAGACTTTCCTAATGAAAAAGTTCACTCGTATTGCCATCGCCAACCGTGGTGAAGTGGCTGTTCGTATTATTAAAGCCTGCGAAGAAATGGGAATTGAGACCGTCCTTTTGCACTCTGAAGCCGATATCAACACCCGCGCTTTCAGAATGGCGACTAAAACCATCTGCATTGGTCCGGCGCCGACAGCAGAAAGTTATTTGAATATCGAAGCCAACATCAACGGGGCCCTGGCCGGGGGCGCGCAAGCGATCCATCCAGGCTTTGGCTTCTTGTCAGAAAATGCGGATTTCGCCGAAGCTGTGGGTAAGGCCGGTCTGACGTTCATCGGTCCGTCACCGGAAGCCATTCGCGCCTTGGGTGACAAGGTTCACTGTAAAGAACTGGCCAAGCAGGCCGGTCTTCCACTGGTACCTGGTTATCAGGGTGAAAATCAGGATGTGGATCATCTGATCCAACAAGCAGAAAAGATCGGCTATCCGGTGATCGTGAAAGCGGCAGCGGGTGGCGGCGGTCGTGGCATGAAGCTTTTGAAATCCTCTGCGGAGGCGCGTGAACTGATTGAGTCTGCTCAGCGTGAAGCGCAGTCGGCCTTTGGTTCGCCGAAGGTGTTCCTGGAAAAGTATCTGGATCGCGCCAAACACATTGAATTCCAGGTTTTTGGAGACAGCACCGGGAATGTTCAGCACTTCTTTGACCGTGAGTGTTCGGTTCAGCGTCGTCACCAAAAGATTATCGAAGAGGCGACATCACCTTCTTTGACAGATGAACTGCGCCGTCGCATGGGGGAAGCCGCCTGCGCTATTGCCACTTTGGGTAAATACAAAGGGGCCGGCACAGTGGAATTCCTTCTGCAGGACGGGGAGTTTTATCTGCTAGAGGTGAACACCCGTTTGCAGGTCGAGCATCCGGTGACGGAAGAGGTTCTGGGTGTGGATCTGGTCAAAATGCAGATCCTGACCGCGCAAGGGGACTATGTCCATGATGTAAAACAGATTCGCGCTCCTCGCGGGCATTCCATTGAGTGCCGTATTTATGCTGAAAATCCTTATCAGGGGGGTGTTCCTTCCACAGGTCTTTTGGGGCATGTGGAATGGCCGGAAGGCCCGGGCCGTCGTTATGAGTACGGCTTTGATGCGAACGACACGATCACACCGTTCTATGATCCGATGATTGCGAAAGTGATCGTTTGGGATGAAAACCGTCCGCGTGCGATTCAGAAAATGATCCGTGTGTTGAAGGATTCTGTCGTGTTTGGTGTTCACACCAACATTCCGTATCTGATCGAGATTCTTTCGCACAAAGAATTTGTCATGGGTACGATGACAACAAGATTCATTGAAACATACTTCAGCGAATCTTTGAAAGAACCGGCATTGACCGATATTGAGAAAACAGTGGCGGCCGGGGCGTTGTTGCAGCTGCGTGGTGGGGCAACTTCAGCAACCACGACATCTCAATCCCCATGGGCGTCTTACTGGAGAGGTATCTAATGGAAGTGAAAGTACGTATTGACGGCGTTGACCATAAGGCGCAGGCGCAATTGATTCAAGGCACGTTGTGGGTCCACTATAATGGCCGTGTTTTCACTCAGGATGTTTCCACTGGCCGAAAGTCCCGTAAAAAGGCTGGTGCCGGAGGTTCATCTGACCAGATCATGGCGCCGATGCCGGGCAAGATCACCAAACTTTTGGTGGCCGTGGGTGCGCCCATTGAACCAGGTCAGGCAGTTTTGGTGATGGAAGCCATGAAAATGGAGTACACTTTAAAGGCCGAGATTGCCGGCACCATCGACAGCATGAACTGTGCTGTGGGTGAGCAAGTGGCCCTGGGTAAAACTCTTGTGAAAATCAAACCAGCATCCGATAAGTAAGTTCTATGAAAAAGTCAGTTGTTATTGTGGAAATGGGATTAAGAGATGGTCTGCAGAACGAAAAAACCGTTCTGGATGCCGACACTCGTGTGGAATTCGCAAGACGATTGATTGCTGCTGGAACAAAGCGAGTTGAAATTGGCGCCTTTGTTTCGCCGACGTGGGTGCCGCAGATGGCGGGCACAGCAGAGGTGGTGAAAAAGGCTTTTGCCTTGGTGAAGGCCGGGGACATCCCTAAGAAGACCGAGTTTTCGGTTTTGGTTCCCAACGAGCGTGGCATGCTGGATGCCATTGCCAGTGGTGTGAAAGAAGTCGCGATCTTCGCGGCTTGTTCAGAATCTTTTTCGTTGAAAAATATCAATTGCTCCATCGATGAAAGCTTCAAACGTTTTGAGCCCGTGATGGCTTTGGCGAAAAAGCATAAAATCAAAGTCCGTGGTTATCTGTCCACGTGCTTTGGTTGTCCTTTTGAAGGAAAAGTTTCTGAGGCCAAAGTGGTGAAGCTGGCTCAGCGGATGCATAAGTTGGGTGTCTATGAGCTTTCGATTGGTGACACCATCGGTGTGGCGGATGTAGGGCAGGTGGAATCTTTATTCCGCAAACTGAAGAAAGTGATCCCGGCGAAGAAACTGGCCGGTCACTTTCATGATACTCGCGGGCAGGCTTTGGCCAACATCCTGGCGGCGTACAAGCTGGGCATCACCGTCTTTGATACCAGCCTTGGGGGCCTGGGGGGTTGTCCTTATGCTCCGGGGGCGACGGGCAACGTGGCCACTGAAGATGTGGTTTACATGTTCCATGGTATGGGTGTGAAGACGGGATTGAATTTGGATAAGCTGATTGAAATCAATCCGTGGATGGCTGAAAAAATTCAGCACCCACTTCCTTCAAAGGTCGGCAAAGTCGGCAAGCTAAAGCCGCTGGGGAAAGTTCAAGCCAAGGTCTAAAACCTTGGCTTTTTCTTTAGTAGCCCACTCCAAAAGACAAAGTGTGCTGGAATTCATTCTTGGACATGTCCTGGTAGTCTTTAAAGACCATGGTTGTCCCTGCATTCAAAGAAAAGACACCCAAACGAATCCCCAGATTGATACCTGCATAGGGGTCATACTTCAGTTCTTTCTCTTTCGTTGTCACCACACCACCGGAAGTGGTTTCTTCTTTGCCTTGAGTGGCTTGGGCCCCAAGGCGTCCGGTTGAAAAGAAATAGTTGTTAAAGCGATAGGTGGAACGCACACCCAGTTTGTATTTGTCGTCCTGATGATAGATTTTTTCCGGCGCTGTGGAATAGGTTTCGGTGTCCGAGGCCCGTGTGTACTCGGCTTCGGCAGACAGAATGTCTTTCCCCGCCGTCAGGCGCAGACCGTACATAGCGCGAGTGGCAAGGTGATCCTTGGGGTAAGAGCGATAAACAGTTTCATAGCCGTAAAGAGGTTCGACAGAGTATCCGGAGCCCTTGGCCAACGTGAAGGATCGGGCTGTGGCGGCATTGGACGTCAAAAGGATCAAGAGGAACATTAAAGATGAACTGCGCATGTAAACTCCTACTTGAGGCTTATCGGATAGGAGGGAGGAGAATTGACAGTCCAAAGTCCAAGGTGGACTGTCAACTGTACTTATCTATTCCAAGGTATTGAGTTCTGCGGGGGCGCCACCACAAGGCATGAGTTGAATGGAAAGCTGATAAACGGCGCTTTTGTCCCCTTTGCCTTTGAACTTTTTGACGAACCCTTTTTTCATTTTATCAAGATATTCAATCGCTTCGGGCACAAGGCGTGGATCAAAAACGGTGAACATCATGCTGAAGTCCGAGGTCTCTTTGGCGGTTTGGTTTTCTAAAACTTGTACTGCATTCTTCAAAGCTTCTGTCTTGCTGGTGTGAATGCTGTCGGCAAGGCGAGAGCGGTCGGTAAAGTAGAACTGGGCTGTGTTGCGAAGGCGGTCCTTGTGTTCTTCGACGATGCCCAGTCTTTTCAGGCGCTCAACGGCTTCTTGCGCCTCTGCAAAAGAAATTCCGAAATAGTCAGAGATGCTCTTAACGCTGCCGTCATAGTGACTGGAATCAAAGAAGGTCACCATCGCCAGGTGGTACCATTTTTTAAAGAACATCAATTCATCTTCGGGGATACGTTTTGCCAGGATTTCCTGGGGTGGGGCTTTGGTGGCTGGGTAGAAGTCTTTAAAGGCTTCCAAGCATTCCCATGCTTTCGAGTCAGCCGAGGCAATTTCAGTGAGAACTTTTTTTACGGTCGATTTATTCATGACCCTTTTGCCGTGCAGCGCCTGAGACAGCGTTGAGGCGCTGACCCCCACTTTTTTAGCAAATGATCTTAGTGAAAATTGCGGGTTTCGGGTTTGAATGTTTCCCAAATGGCTCTTAATCAAAGACAGGACGTACTGGTTGGCTTCTGAAAGTTCCATGGATTCAATTTTAGAGGGGGAAAGAGCATCTTTGAAGTCTTAAGTGGCGAGCCACAGGAAAACTAGACAGGGCGCGGTGTTTCCCGCGAAACGGGGTGTGGAAAAAGTTCTGATTTTTCTTGCCCGGAACGCCGGGTTTTGGTGTAGAAAAGGCCAATCAAGTTTTCGGAGGGGTTATGTTTAAAGTTACTGCGAGTTTGTTCCTGTCTCTTGTTTTCTCTGCCGGTGCGGCTTCTGCTGATGTTGTTGAAACACGCAAGGTCTTTGATGGCATGTCTGTGTACTGCAAAGAAGAAAAAGATGTGAACAGCAAGGGCTTTGTTCTTGAGGGTGTTCAGGCCGTGAATCTTGGCCACGGTGAGACTCGTTTGTTCCTCAGTCCTGGTTTTCTAAAATGTACATCTGAAGGCTGGAAGGAAATTTCCTCAGAGCAGTTCCTGAATTCCACGGTCGTGGGTTTGGATGGTAAAGTGTATTCTGTAGAAGGTTTGGCTCCAGAGGTTTTGGTAGTGGACGCTGCTTGGCAGAACTATCGTTTGGCGCCACTGAATAAGAATGTGGCGATCGACGTGCGCACGATTGATTTCATGAATCAGAAACAGCGCGATCAGTTGAAGCGCGATGGTCGTACAGTTTTGCATCTGGATGTGGCTTTGAGAAGCCATGTTAAGTACTCCACAGAAGGTGGGGAGGCTGTTAGCATGGGATATCGCACGACCGGGGCTTTCCGTTTGAGTTTGCAGATTGAAGCCGTCGCTGACGGTTTGAATGTGACTGTTGGTCAAGCAAAGTAAATTTTAAAGTGAAATGATCATAATGAACAAAGGCACCGAAAGGTGCCTTTGTTGTTTTCAGCTCAAAGAATCTACTTATTCTGTCGGGCTGATACTTGTCCCGCAATCTCGGTCTTTTGGGCCAGTTCCGGATAGAGCTTGGAATACCAGTAACGATTTCTAAGGATACCAGCGACGTATTCACGGGTTTCATCAAAGGGTATCAGGTCCACAAACAGCAAAGGATTGTCCACAGGATAGCGTTTCATCCACTTGCGAACATTTCCAGATCCGGCATTGTAAGAAGCCAGAGCTTTCATGTGGTCGTTCTTGTACTCTTTGACCAGTGCTGCAAAGTAGCGGGACCCCAGTTGGATGTTGGTCGCCGGATCTAACAGCTCTTTGTCGGAAATAGCACGGCGGCGCAGGTCACTGGCTGTACGAGGCATAAGCTGCATCAAGCCTGCAGCACCCACCGGGCTCTTGGTGTTGGGATTAAAGGAGCTTTCCTGTCTCATCAAAGAGATCAGCAGGAATGGATCCTGATCGCGATGGTGTTTCAGCACCAGATCCGAGAATGCCAGGGGATAGTAGTAAGATAGATTCTTCAGTGTTTTGTACTGAGGGTGTCTTTGGAACAGACGGCTCAGAACGGTGAAACGCTGATGATTCATGTCCTCGAACTTTGCCAACAAAGTGGCGACATAAAGCTGAAAGCCAGGTTCTGCCTCCGCCAGTTCTGCGTAGTCGATGAACTCCAGAGTTCTTTTTGCCAGGGCATCCTTTTGCTTTTCAAGGAAGTGTTCAACCAACTGAATCGCCCCATTAAGATCTTCAAAAGAGCTGCGGGTCTGAATGCGCTGGTCACGGAGTTCTGAAACTTTTTGGTAAGGACCATCCTCCATTGTCGCGTAGTCAGTCAGGATGTGATAGCTCAATGGGAAATTGGTGAAATGATCTTCCATGGCGCCTTCGGAGACATCATTTCCCTGTTCACGTTCGTTATGATTGATCCAGAACTGAGCCCGTGAAGTCAGGGCCACATCCTTGGAAACTTCCGAAAGCTTTTTCAGGAAACGAGTCGCGGACTCGGGCTGATTCTGCCAGATTTCAAGCAAACCGCCGCGATAGAGCCCCAGCTCGCTGATTTCCTTTTCTGATCCACATTCCATGGCGCGGGCATAAAGGGCTCTTGTTTCATTCAGAACTTTTGGATCGGGAAGTTTTTCTTCCAGCTTAAAGGCCAAAGCGGCAATCACATGTGGTGACAGGCAGACATATTTTTTTGTGACCTGCTCAGAAAGCTGCTGGCGTTCTTTGGCGCTCAAGCGCGCGACGGTCTTGATTCCTTCCGAGGCGCTACTATTAATAATTTTATCCCATTTTTTCTGGCGGATCAGCTTGACGGTTTCAGGGGCTTTAAGGCGCAGATCTTGGGGGTTCTCAGAAGCTCTCTTGTCTTTATAGAAGCTCTTGCACAAAACTTCGTTGCGTTCGATATGACAGCCCTTATAGCGGGCGGCAAAGAAATTGTGCTTTTCATTAAGTTGAATAAATAGCTCCGCCGCCTCTTTGTGCTCCTGCGAGACGGGGGAGGGGCTGGCCTGTACATTTTGTAGCATGTGACCAAAACCGGCATCGAAATAACAGCCCGCCACCGCCCCGATCAGGGCCAGGGAGCTTGAAATCATTAATAAAGTTGAGAACCGGTTTGTTTTCATATCTCTTGCTTAGGGTTGAGTGCACTAAGTGTACCCTTTGATGCCTAAGCAAAAGAAAATGAGGACCTGTTTAAATGCGGGGAAAGTGTCTCAGGTTGAGATGGAAATTAAGAGCCCTGACAGGCCTTGGCTTTAGCGGGAGTAAAGTTGTAAATCATGGTGCCGCCGTCTTTCAGGACACTTTTTTTGAGTTGATCCAGGTAAGGCGGAGCCGAACCCAACGTGGCTCTGCCTCGCGCGCGGGTGTCTAAGGTGCCCGCAACTCCCAGACAACCTTGTGTCGGTGTGTAAGGATCCCAACCATGCAGCAGAACTCCACGACTGTGGATATCTTGATTCTCAGGCTCGAGACCAACAAGTTCGATACCGTCACGAATGTTTCCGCTACGAGGGGGATTGTAGGCCTTGGTCATGATGGCGCCATTGGGAGTCTTTAAAGATCCTCTGCCATTCCCAAAGCCGCCTTCACCGCGTGAAACCCACAGGGGATTTTTATCCAGCACCGAGGCCATGGAACCATCGGCGTTCAAGATCCACATTTTACCCATCACGCCGCCGTTGGAAAAGTCATTGAAGATAAAGATGTCGTCTTTGACTTTGTCTTTATTCTTTTTCAGGGCTTCGATCGCCTGCTTTAATCCGCAGCTCAGCATTTTGTCGTTTTGAAGAGCTGTCGGGAAGTTTTTCTCGTCACAGATGCCGCCAGTATTGGAGTTAAGCATCGTGTTGGTCTTATCAATCTTTTCAGTCATGGCTTTGGCCATGGCGACGGACTCATTCACCTCGACCCCTTTGGTGGCGGGGGCTGTGGATTTTTGTGATCCCAGACCGAACAGCCCCAGGAACCATTCAATCAGGTTGAAGCTGCCGGTCTTGTAAGCGGGAACGTCCGTGTTCAGGGTGCAATTGGTGGTTGAGCCTGAGCCAGAACAGGTTGCGGATTCGGTGGTAAGGTCTGCTTGTTGAACGACGAGATTAGAATTCTTAGCCAGAGCCTGAAGGTCGGCGCTGTCCGAGGAATTGTCGGTGCCTTTGATTTCAGTGACCTGGTAAAGGCTGTTGTTTTCAACCTTTTTTAAAAAGCCGCTGCCACCTTCATACTGAGGACTGACGAAGCGGGTGTTTTCGTTCACGGGTTTTAAGGTCACAGAGGAATTCTTGGGAATGGCTCCAATAGGCATGACGGCTTCTGTATCAGAAGCGGCACCACAAACCGAGTGGAGAGAGAAGACCAGGGCCCCAAGTAAAATGGATCTCATTTTTTCAATTTACATGAAGAACACTCTGATAAGTAAGGCCAGTTTGTGTCAAATGACGATATGGTCCTGTTCCGGGAGATTCGCAAGGGACTTGAAATCCCTTGCGCTGATCTTAGGTCTAGAACCAGAACTCCGCTCCCACAGAGGCGTTGAAGCCATCTGCCAGGTAGCTGTAGGTGTCTTGGTAACGATTGTTGGTCAGATTGTTCAACCGTGTGAAGACGGTGCGATCTGAAGTCCACGCAAAGGAATAAGCCGCATTGGCGATCACGTAGCCTGGGTTTACAGTAGGAACGGATTGGAATCCATAGTCTGTGCGAGTTCCAGCACCAATGAGTTCGATCGAACCTGTGTGCCTGTCAAGTGTCTGCAGATACTTCAGGCTTCCATTCACCAGTGGACGGCGCAGCAGCCAGCGATCGTTGTCGACATCGCGTGGCTCCTGATATCCGTAGGTGGCCATCAAAGTTCCATTCTCAAACGGGCGCATGGTGTAGGTGATGTCGACGCCGCGGGTTTTGGATTTGGAGACATTGTTGTACTTCATAGCAGGGAACGTGCCGGTGATCTGCAGCAGATCCTTGAACTCTGCATAGAACAAGGTCACAGACAGATTCTGTCTTTCTGAAACAGCCCATTCCTGCATCAGACTGTACTGAGTTGCCTTTTCCGTTTTCAGATCCGGGTTTCCGTAAGAAGAAAAGAGTTGGAACAAAGACGGAATTTTATAGCCGGAAGCAACTTCAAGCTTGGTTCTTTCAAACAAGGTCAAGCCCAGTTGATAAGTTGAGACTGCATCCTGATCGTCCCAGTTTTCCAGGCGGCCACCCACGGCCACAGCAAAACCGGGTGTCCACGTGTAGTCGGCTTTTAAGAACAGACCTCTTTGTTCACTGAACTTATTCACGGTTTCTGTGCCTTTGTTTCTGTAAACGAAGTCTTCGTAGATATAGCTGAGGCCGCCGTTCACGGACAGTTGTTCCCCTTTATAGGGAGTGAAATCCACACGCGCTGTTTTCAGATTGGCGCCATAGCGCTGATCAGTGCCGGTGGGATTGTTCATGTCCGGGGGAGTGGTTGCGGGCCATTCGTATTTACGCAAGCTGTTTTGCATGCTCAAAGCCAGGCGCGGTTCCCACGCCAGGTCATTGAACTTCAGGTGAGCCGAAGCTGCGGATTGACGAGTGTAAGTTTCAAACCCTTCCGTATCATAAATTCTGTTGGAAGTGCGGTCTGAACCCGGAGAGTAATTGAGGTCCTGCAAGAAGCTGGTTTTCAGATGCCCTTCGACCGAGCCCTTCCAGGCATAGGCTGCGTCACCATTCCAGTTGTTTTGGGCATAGCTTTTATCCGAGTCCTCTACCGGAGACATTGCATCTTTCCAGGAGCCGTGGCCACGCATCAGAAAAGCGTGGGTTTCATCCAGAGCTTCGGTGTGAACAGCCGTAATATCGCGGAAGTTCTGAGTTCCGGCCTGAACTTGCAGGCCTGTTTTCGTTTTGAACTCCTGCGGAATGGTGTCGATTTTGATGACGCCACTGAGGGCCTGGCCACCATAAAGGACGGTCTGTCCTCCTTTGATGATTTCAATGCGACGAACGGATTTGATATCCAAAGAGTTCAGATTGAAGGTTCTTTGGATTGTTGAAGCATCATAAAAAGGAACACCGTCAACGATGATCATCACATGACTGGAATCACCACCACGAATAAATATTGAATTGGGTTGAAAGGCCGTGCTGACAACCGTGACGTTGGCCTGACTGGAAAGCAGACTTGTGATATTGGGCGCACGGGATTCTTTGATGGTTTTTTCGTCGATCACGACCTTGTTGGATGTATTAAACACAACATCTTCGACCACGGTTTCAAAGCTGGGAATAGATTCCTGAGCAGCGGCCACAGCCGTAACCATAGTCGCAACAAGCAGGCCGGCAAGAAGAACAGAGTATTTCACGTTGAATTCCTTTAGACGTACGGACTTAATTTACTTCCAGCTTAAATCTATAGGTGTAACGGATCTTAACGGCAACTGATTCCTTGCCTTTGAAAGCTGGTTGAAACTCAAAACTCTTCAGCGCTGCCACGGCGGATTCATTCAACCCATATCCGGGACCGCTCAGGACCTTGACTTGTCGGACCTGGCCATGGCGGTCGATCAGGATTTCAAGAAGAACGGGACCATCAACACCGGCACTTTTGGCTTCGGCAGGATATTGAGCTTTCACTTCACGTTTCACCTTGGGGAGGCGGGTGATTTCACTCCAGCCCACGACGGGGGTGGAGTCGTCACTGAACTGGTCGGAACCCATCTCAGATTCTGCGGCGGAAGAGTGTTCGGCAAGATTTTCAGACGAGGTCGTTGGTGCGCTGGAGGAACTGGGAACAGCCGGAGGAGTAGATGGAGCGGCCACGGGGGCCGAGGCGGCTGCGGCGGGAGTATTCGCCGTCACCGGGTTGACGACAGTAAGATCCACAATTTCTCCGATCTCAGGATGAGAAGAGGGCGTGGAAAGCCTTAAGGTCCCCAAGGCCAGCAGGTGCAAGGCAAATGATAATAAAAGACAGATAATCAGCTTCTTCAAAACATTATGAACTTCTCACAAATCTTTCTTAAGTCAATCTTCGGGGCTTTTGTTTGGGGGGCTTGTGAGCCGGAACAAATTGTAGTAGTCTATGACTGTCGGGCGCTAAACCCGACGTCTATGAGAAATTAAATCCGTCGTCTTATTCCTTTTCCAAGAACACTCTGAGGCCCGCACCGGGCTAGGGACGGATATATTAATATGCAAAATCATTTCATTCAGGTGACGGCAAGGTCCCTGAGTTATGAGCTTCCCCGCGGGGAAAAGCTTTTTTCGGATATTTCATTTACATGGAATTTTCAGCGCTGTGCTTTGGTGGGCCCAAATGGGGTTGGCAAAAGCACACTGGCTAAGATTATCTCAGGACAATTGGCGGCCACCAGTGGGGAGCTTCTGGTGGATCAGGCCGTCGTGTATCTGGCTCAGATGCAGGAGCGTCCCGCAACCACCGTGGCTGAGTATCTTTTGGCTTTGTGGGACAGTCCCTTGGCGGATCCCGCAGTGTGGGGACCTTTACTGCAAGACATTGCGCTCGACAAACCACTGACTGAACTAAGTGGTGGTGAATGGACCCGGGTGCGGATTGCTGAAGCCCTTTCCCAGGCAGCGGGGCTTTTGATTCTGGATGAGCCGACCAACAATCTGGATCGTGAGGCGCGCGCAGTGATTCGAGACTTTGTCCGCCGCTATGCGGGTTCTGTGTTGGTGATCAGCCATGATCGGGAACTGCTGGAGCAAGTCGATGGAATCTGGGAGCTTTCCAGTCAGGGTTTGCAAAGCTATGGCGGATCCTACTCGGCTTATGAAGAGCAAAAAGAAGCAGAACGTGAACTGCTGGCGGAACGGATCGATCGGGCTCGTCGGGATAAAAAGAAAGTTGAGCGGGAACATCAGGAAAAGTTGCGCACCCAGGAAAAGCGCATGCGCGCGGGCCAGGCCCTTGCCGACAAAGGCGGCCTGCCGCGCATTCTGGTGGGAGGATTGAAGCGCCGAGCTCAGGAAACGCACGGCAGGATTCAGGCACGCGAGGAAAAGCGTGTGGAAAGATCCAAAGAAGAACTGAACTCCCTGATTCAGTCGCAGAAGATGGAAACCCATCTGGGGCTGGATTTAAGTGGCACAGAGATCCCCGACGGCAAATTGATTTTCGAGCTTCAGGATTTCAATTTGCGCTTTGAAGGTCAGGAGCACTTTCTTTGGGCCAACCCTTTGACGAGGACCATGCGGGGCCCCCAGCGCTGGGCTCTGGTGGGAAGAAACGGGGCTGGAAAGAGTTCTTTGATCCGAGCTTTGATGGGACAAATACAGTTGTCCGCCAGCACCGGAGTCTGTCATCTGGGGGATGTGCAGGTGCGCCTCTTAGATCAGCAGTACTCGCTACTGAACCCGAATCAGTCGGTTATGGAAAACGTGATGGAGCAGAGTCGGCGTGATCCGGCCTTGGTACGAAACCAGCTGGCTCGCTTCCAGTTTATGGGTGAAACGGTGAACAGGCAGGTGTGTGAACTAAGTGGTGGGGAAAAGTTGAAAGCATCATTGGCAAAGATATTTCTGTCTGACCCCGCAGCCCAACTTCTGATTCTGGACGAACCCACCAATAATCTGGATCTGGACAGCCTGCAGGTTTTGGAACGAGCTCTGCTCGATTTTAAGGGAGCTCTCCTGGTGGTTTCGCATGATGAAAAATTCTTGCAGGCCGTGGAAGTGAGTTACCGGATAGATCTAGGTTAAGGGCCCGGCCTTTGCAATCCGTCTGGATTGTTATGTTAGCTCGTTGGTTGACCGCCCTTAGTTTCCTGTGTTTTGGCCTACTTAGCCTTTTTGTCGTTCAGATGACAAGAAGGCCGCTCTGTATTGAATCCAAGGTTGTCGAAAGAATCGACAGGCTGGGGGTTCAATCCACCGACACCGTTTATCGTTGTGCCGTGAACAAGGAAACGCCGTTTAGTACTTACTTCAGCGAACAAAGCCGGGATCTGACCTATCGAATTCAAAAGATCGAGCGTCTTTTGGAAAGCATCGAGCCTTTTGAAAGAAAGGTGCAGCTGACTATCATGGAGGACCGACCTTATCTGTTCAAGGTTCGAGGTCATCATGTCTTTATCGGAGAGAAGTTGCTGGCAGCTCCGGGTCATCTGGAAAAGGCGCTGGCCAAGGTTTGGTATCGTGAACGCAACGATGGCTTCTTCGCGCAGCAGGCTTTGATGGAAGAAGTCTTCACCGATTTTCTGGTCTATCTGGATTTGGGCGATCTGGATATCGGTGATCCGAACACTCACTTGAAAACGGCTTTGCGCAAAGTGAAGTGGCCTTATGTATTGAAGTCAGTTCCTGCGTACTGTGATTCCTCATGGAAGCAGTCTGAGCACTTTGGTTTGTGTCAGGATAAAGAAGAAGCCAGTGAGATTCTGGCAGATCAGGTTGTGGAAATGAGTCTTCGTCCCTTGCTGGTCACCAGCTGGGTGAATGCCTACCGTGGGCTTTCCATGAAGGAGCGTTTTGACTTCTACCGTATGATCCCGACCTTGTTGCGTTCAGAGCATTCCGAGCCACTGCCCATTGTGGGTGGGGCCTTCGTGGGCGAAAGAACCACAACGCTGTTAAAGGCAGCGGAAGCCATTAAGAACATCAATATGTTTGTTTCTAAGACCAAGGCGATTAAAGACTCGGAAGCTCATCGCGTATTTGTCGCCAACTTCACCAACGAACTGCGCGGCAACGGATTCCAGGATGCTTTTGCCGAGGCGTCCTTTGATATTCTGTTCATCGCCCATGGTGATCTGACCGAAAAATCTGCGGTTCTGAAGCAGTTTATGAAGATTGCCAAGGCTCAGCCCAAAATTCAGATTGCCTTGCGGGATAATGAAAATCTATGGATGCTGCCGTCCAAGTATCCAATTCCGGTAAAGTCTTTTGGTGAAATCAAGTCCACCCGAACCATCGTTGAAAAATGTGGCGGCTACAACTTCAGCTATGTCATGGATTATGCCGACGAAACAGAAAAACTGCTGGTGGTGGATCACTGTGATTTGAACAAAGAAGTCCACTATGGCCGCTATCTTAAAGAAGGTGCCGAAGGTTTTGGTGCTGAAAACAAAGGAACGGCTTTTGTGCAGTTCCACCTGCCGTCACTGTTGATGAAGAGGGCGGAGCTGGAACAGGTTTCCAACGTCTTTGAATTCATTCAAAAACGCGACGTGGAAAGTTCGTCCTTTAAAAGTCTTGGCTGGCGGGAAGTTCATTGGAGCGAGCAGGCCAACGCTTATCAACCGAAGGCCTACGTCGACGCTATCGAGTGGTTCCGCGTTCCGAACTAAGGTTGTTCCAGGCTGGGAAGTTCTTCGCGGTGGCTGTTGATTTCCTGATTAAGCTTATCGCGGCTGGATTCCAGATTTCTGATATCGCTTTCCAGGTTGGACACTTCGGAACGCTTCAGAGACAGATCGGAATCCAAAGATTGAATCTGAGATTCAAAATGTGTCACCAAATAAGACTGCTTCGAACTTAACGCTGAGTTTTTTTGGTGTTCCAGGCTGGTTTTCTGGGTTTCCAGCATATGCAAAGAGCCCTTGGCAAAGGACAGTGAATTCCTTTTTGCCGTGATATCCATGTCGATGCTGCGAACTTGTTTGTCTTTGCTTTCGATCAGGGACTGAACATACTTGCGACGTCCTTTGCGGTATTCAGGCAGGAATGCGGCCTCCAGATCTTTCGGACAGACGTTCTGATAGCGTTTGCCCGAAGTCCCTGCCGTATAGCCGTTGGATTTCGCGCAGTAATCACGAAGACCTTTTTGGTGTTCAGCGACTAGCACATTGATTTGTGACCCTTCACAAAGATCGCGGGAAAAAAGATCCCCGGACTTTCCAATAAGATAAGTGTTTGGGCCCGAGCAGTACTTCTCGACGCCACTTTTGAAACCTCGATCCAACTGGGATTCCTGAATGTCTGCTTCGACCTTGCGGCATTCGTTCAGGGTGTTGTCGGCGTTAAGCCATTGACCGCGCATGGCGACTTTCTGTCCGTGTTCAAACCAGTTGATCTCTTCGCAGTTCTTTCTTTTGAAATAGCTGGTGCAGCCGACAACAGACAACATCAAAACAACTAGCAGTGATTTGGAAACGGACTTCAAAACAGACTCCTTAGTTAACCGATCAGGCCCTTAAGCTCGACTTCAAAATTTTGCTGATCTTCCATCGCTTGCAACATCGTGGATTCCAGATCCTCGATGGCGCCGCTGATTTCATACAGCTCTTTGGATAGTCCCGCGGCTTTATCGCCGGCCGCAGTCATCAAAGTTTCATTTATAGAATCTCTTTTTTTGGAAAGATCGGCAATCTTCTTGTCGCAATCCTCAATCAGCTTCTGGGCCTTCTTGATCTGTGTCTCAATGCGCTTGCGCTCTTCTTTGTAGTTGAACTTCGGACTGTCCGTCTCTTTGGCGGAAATTGCCCTTTGCGTCGGGTGGACCTCTTCGGTCTGACGCTCGGCTAAGAAACCTTTCTGCAAGCTCCAAACGTACTCATCGTAAGTGCCGGGATACAAAGTCAGTTTACCATTGTTCACTTCCAGAATCTTGTTGGCCACACGCCCGATAAAGCCGCGATCATGGCTGACGGTGATGATCGTACCTTCGTACTTTTCCAAGGCCGTGGTCAGAGCTTCGACGGTGTCGAAATCAAGGTGATTCGTCGGTTCATCCAGTAACAGCAAAGGCGACTTCTGCAAAAGAATCTGTCCCAGGGCCACACGGGATTTTTCGCCTCCCGAGAGCACTTTGACCTTCTTATGAACATTGTCACCAGAGAACAGCAAACTTCCGGCGATATTCAAAACATCCTGTTGCGTGACTTCTTTGTGAGCCGCCGAAGCCATGGCTTCCAAGACTGAGTGTTCGGGATTCAGAGCCTCCGGGGTGTGTTGTGCAAAGTACGAGAAGCTGACTTGATGGCCCCATTTGATAGAGCCCTTCACAAGCGGAATCTGTTCGCCCAGGGATTTTAGCAGAGTGGACTTTCCGGCGCCATTGAGTCCGACAATACCCAAGTGATTTCCACGCTCTAGGCGCAGTGAAACGTCCTTCAGGATCACTTTGTCGCCATAACCACAATCGACATGTTCCACTTCCAGAATGGTTTTTCCCGTGGGCACGGCCGGCGGAATATGAATATGGGAATGAGTCGGCGCGGCCTTCATTTCGATGACTTCCATCTTTTCCAGCGCCTTCAGGCGGCTTTGTGCCTGGCGAGCTTTGGTGGCCTTGGCCCCGAAGCGGGTGACGAAGTCCATGATGGATTTGCGTTTGGCCTGCTGGCTTAGAATCTGCTTTTGCAGAATTTCATTCAGCATTTGTTTTTGCTCGAAATAGTCATCCAGACTGCCCGGGAATTTCACAATGTCGCCGGATTCCACTTCAAGGATATGATCCGTCACACGACGCAGGAATTCACGATCGTGCGAAATCAATAGAAAGGCCCCTTTAAACTCCTGCAGGAAGTTTTCTAACACCAACAAGGTTTCCAGATCCAGAAAGTTCGTCGGCTCATCCAGCAGCAGCAGATTCGGCTCTTGTCCGATCAGGAACAAAAGCTTCACGCGCATACGATAGCCCCCGCTCAGCTGCTTGAGGTGCGATTGAAAATGAGCCTCTGTCAGGCCCAGCTTCAGACCAAACTGCTTTAGTTCCCACAAGGGCTTCAGGCAGTTCTTTTCCAGATAGTCTTCAACTTTTTGATCCACATCCCAGTCAGCTTCCTGTTCCAGATATCCCAGGCGCAGTTGCTGGGACTTGGTGACGATGCCCTCGTCCAAATGTTCCTGATCGACGAGGATCTTAAAAAGTGTGGATTTTCCGGCGCCATTGGGCCCAATAACGCCCACGTGTTCGCCTTCATTGATGGCGAAAGTGGCGTCGTCGAAAAGAACTTTGGAGCCAAAGGCTTTGTGGCCGGATTGCAGTTGTAAAAGTGTGATACCCATATAGGGCTAAACTGAAGGAATTTTGCAGCAGGGTCAAGCTGCTTAGGCACCCGTGTGCCGGAATGGAGCCTTCCCTGAGGCGGGAAGGCTTATTCCTGTCTTCTGGATTGAAGCTATTTATTATTTTTGCGGTCTTCTTTGCGCTTCTCAGTCACTTTGTTTTTTGCATTCACAAAGACCACTGTGGGCTCATGTTTTTTTCCTTCTTCCAGGCTCAGGCCGCAATAAGAACAGATGATCACCAGATCGCCCTTTTGCACGTGGCGGGCGGCGGCTCCGTTCAGGCAGATCTCGCCTTTTTTCCCTTTGATTACGTAAGTGGAGAAGCGGGCGCCGTTGTTGCAGTTATAGATATCAACACGTTCATTGATCAGAAGGCCAGAGGCCTTGATCAGATCCGGACAGATGCTCACAGAGCCTTCATAGTTCAGATCCGCGCCCGTCACAGTTGCACGATGGATTTTGGTTCTTAGCATTGAGATATTCATACATTATTCCTTAAGCGTTATGTTGAAGCGCGATCAGCATGCCCTTGAGTACTAGATCAGGGACAATCTCATCAAAAACTTTTTCTTTTTCAAATAAATACGAGAAGCCACCGGTGCCGATAACCGTCGGTTTTTCACCCTGGAAGCATTCTTTGGTGATTCTTTCTGTCAGTTCTTTGATGGTCCCCAAGTGACCGTAATACAGACCCGACTGAATGCTTTCGATGGTGGAGCGGCCCAGAGCTTCATGCATGGAAACGATTTCCACAGAAGGAAGCTTGGCAGTTTTGCTTTCAAGAGCCTCCATGCAAAGGCGAAGGCCGGCCACGATCGAGCCGCCTAAGTAGTCTTTGTCCTTGGTGACGGCGCAGAAAGTTGTTGCCGTTCCCAGGTCCACCAGAATCAGGTTTTTGCCCGGATACAAATGTGTCGCGGCGATGGAGTTTGCAATGCGATCTGCGCCGACTTCCAGAGGGTTGCGATACTTGATTTTCAATCCCGTTTTCACACCGGCCTGCAGGATGAATGGATTGATGTTGAAGTACTTCATGCAGGCCCCACGAAGGGAATAGATCACTTCCGGGACGACACTGCAGATGGCGATTTGTTTGATCTTGGCCGGATCAAAACCATTTTCCCGAATGGCCGTGCGCAGGAAGATGCCGGTTTCATCCGAAGAAGCTCCACTTTTGGAGTTTTTGCGGAAAGAAAGAACCATTTTGTCCTTTTCAAAAAGTCCGGCATAGATTTGGGTGTTCCCCACATCAAGACATAAAATCATAAGGTATCCTTTGGCATAAGAATGCGCACCAGTTCGCTGGTCAGTTGATCCAGATTGTCGCAGGCGACAGCGCTGTGATGGTCATGCAGAGTGAACTTGTGAGTGCGTTTAACAATATCAATTTCGCTTAAATCATTGTGAACGACGAAGTCCGCATTGGAATTGGCAAAGAGCTTTTCCACTGCGGCAGTTCTTTGTTCAGGACTGGCGTGACTGGTCAGTTTAAAGGCGATCACTTTCAGGCTCTTATTCTGAGAATAGTCCTTCAGGCGATCCACAATCTTGTGATTGCGCTTCAGATGAATGTGCATGGAATCTGCATCCGAGCTGACTTTTTTTACTTCGAACGGGCGATATTGCTGACCATCCACTTCAATGGTATCCACGGAATAGTCGCTGACGGCGGCTGCGTGAATCACATGCGTGAAGTTTTCGCTGGAAAGATAATGTTTTATCTTTTCATCCAAAGTGGCAAAGCTGACGAAAAGATCCCGACGGGTCACGTGCTCTGACTTGGGTGATCCATGGGCCTGCAGCAAGGTCACATCAAAACCCATCTCGGTCATATATTCCGCGATGGCAATGCCGGTACGACCGGAACTGAGGTTGCTGATGACTCGGACGGTGTCGATCGGTTCTTGGGTGCCCCCTGCGGTGATTAGAACCTTTACTTTGGACAAGGCGGCTGATTTCGGCGCAACGCTGGAGCCAGGTTCAGCCACGGGCTTTTGTTGAAGAGCCTGTAAAGCCATTTTCAGAATCAAATCAGGCTCCAACAGCTTACCCCAACCTTCCTCTCCACAAGCCAGAATTCCGGAAGCTGTATCCAGAATCTGCAAGCCCATTTCTTTTAAGGCTTTCAAAGATTTTTGCGTTACCGGATGCAGATACATGCTGGTGTTCATGGCCGGCGCAATCAGGAAAGGTTTCTTGAAGTCATGGGCCAGAAACAGTGTTTGCAGCAGATCATCGCCAACACCTTGTGCGGCTTTATTTAGAAAGTTCGCTGTCGCCGGAGCGACCAGAATCAGATCGGCCCATCTCATCAAGTGAATGTGATCCATGACGTTGCCCGCGGCATACATGTCGCTGATGACCGGGCGACCGGTCAAACCTTCCAGAGTGGCATTGCCGACGAACTTCAGGGCTGAAGGGGAGGCCACCACCTGTACGTCACAGTTGTTCTGCACCAGACGGGAAATCACGTGGCAGGCTTTGTAGCAGGCAATAGAGCCTGTCATCATAAAGAGGACTTTAGATTTGGACATTGTCTATCAACCTCACGTCCCCGAGTCTGGCGGCAACGAAGCGGCGGGTTCCCACATCCGTTACATAGTCCACGATAAATCCTTGGGCAGTCAGTTTTTCGGCCGCTTCCTCAGCGGTCTGGCTTTCCGTGATGGCTTTGTAAATAGCCGGTGCCTTCATGCGCTCGCTGGAGGTCAGGCGCACGTTGCGAGAGCTTTTTGCCAGACCATCTTCTTCCCGAACCGTCGGCACGGGGACAATTTCCAGATCCATAAAGAAGCTTTCCACCATCCCTTGAATCAAAGTCATTTGCTGAAAATCTTTTTCGCCAAAATAGGCGCGTGTGGGAGCCACGATATTAAACAGCTTCATCACCACGGATAAAACGCCATCGAAGTGACCCGGGCGGTGAGCCCCATCCAAAAGATTTGAATAACTGTTCTCGGTCACCTTGTACCGGTAATTGTCCGGGTACATTTCGTCATAACGGGGATAAAAGATGGCGTCGACCTTATTGGCTTCGGCCATCGCCAGATCGGCTTCCCAGGTTTTGGGATACTTTTCCAGGTCATTAGGGTCGTTGAACTGGGTGGGATTTACAAAAATAGAAAGCACGACAACATCGTTGTTTTTGCGAGCTTGTTTTAGCAGCTCTTCGTGTCCGGTGTGCAAAGCCCCCATGGTAGGCACGAAACCCACAGAACCTTTTTGTTGTTTTCTCCAGGTGCGGAACTCCTGGGGTGATCTTAGGATGACTGTCATGAGTAGCTCTCTTTCTCCGTCGGGAAGGTGCCTTCGTGGACTTCCTTGTGGTACTGATTGAAAGCATCTTTCATGGCTTCAAAACCATTGAAGAAGGTTCTGACAAACTTCGGTTTGAATCCCTGATTCATGCCCAGCATATCCTGAAGAACCAGAACCTGGCCATCGCAGTCTGAGCCCGCCCCGATCCCGATAGTCGGAATATCCAAGGACGCTGTGATTTCTTTGGCAAGTTTAGAAGGTACGCATTCCAGCACGACAGAGAAGGCCCCGGCATCCTGCAATTGCAGGGCGTGCTCTTTTATAACTTTCTGGGCTTTTTCGTCGCGGCCTTGAACTTTGAATCCGCCAAGCTGGTTTACAGACTGCGGGGTCAGCCCCAGATGTGCCATGACCGGCACGCCGGAATCCACAAGGTGGCGAACCAGCTCAATGTTGCCCGCGCCGCCTTCAAGTTTTACCGCGTGGGCTCCGGCCTTCATGATCTTTTCAACGTAGTTCATATTGGCGGTCAGACCTTTGCGATAGCTCAGGAAAGGCAGGTCGGCGACGACAAATTTTTCCCCGGCTCCACGAACCACCGCTTCGGTGTGCAGGGCCATCATGTCCACAGAGGCATTCAGAGTGGTCTTGTGCCCGTGCATGACCATCGCCAACGAATCACCGACCAGCAGGCAGTCAATATCACTTTCAGCCAGAATGCGTGCAAACGTATAGTCATAGCAGGTGATCATGGAGATCTTTTGCTGTTTCACTTTCCTGTCATGGAAATCGAGGATGGTTTTCATAAGACCTCACTTTCGTGGATATTCGGGCCAAAGGGTTTCAAGGAAGGCTTTGTAAATCGCCTGATAAGGATCGTTGTTCAGGGCTTGAAGATTCTTTTCGACGGTCACAGCGTCTTTGCGCGCCAGCGGACCTGTGAAGGCTTCGCCAGGATTGGCCAGTGTATTTTCAACAACCTTTTCAATGTAGGGCCTGGCGGCGCTGGCAGGGATTCTCATTTCACCGAAGCCTTCAAGCATTTTGCCGATCAATAAGGTGGTGAAGTTGCCACCCAGAACACACAGGGCATGATAGCGGGCTTTTTCAAAAGCAAACACGGACGAGAAAGAGTTGGGAAGTCCCGGCAGGGCTTCGCTCAGCTCATCACAGCCGGTCAGGGCAAAGTGAATTTGTTGGTAGGACTTCAGATCATAAAGATCATTTCCGAAGGTCATCAGCGGATGAGCGGCGATCATGCCCTTGAAATAGAGCGCGCCGGAAAAGTGCACCAACACTTTGTCGTCAAAAGTTTTGAGATGTTCACTGTAGAAGGCTTCCAGGGCCGAGTCACTGATGGCCACCAGAAGGTGTGTGGCGTTGGTGGCTTTGTTTTGAAAAGCAGATTCGCTTTGGCTGCGATCCCAAGTTGTGAAATTTAAATTGAGCAGTTGGAAATAGTGTGCGAGATGTCGGGCGACACGGCCTGCACCAATAATAAGATAAGAGTAAGATAAAGTCGTTGTCGCATTCATATAGTTCGGTACCTGTCTTTTAAGGGATCAAGTCCTCTGTAATAGTCGCAACCTAACACAATTCTAACAGATAGCAACCAAACAAAGCCTCGGAGTCCGAACTGAGATCAGACGTAAGTCCATGATTTTTGGAGGTTATTGGCGACTGTTTGGTGGCATTTTAAAGTAAATACTTTAAATCAAAGGGCTTTTTGTGATCTGTGGTGATTTAATATATTCTATAATAGATGAATAAATATATTTTTGATATTTTATAATAGATGTATAGATGTATTTTTAATCTATTATAAGATATAATAAAAACCATGAGAACAAACAAAGCTCTGATCAAAACACAACGACGAAGTTTGGATGAAAAGCTGAAGTCTTTCCGCTCAGCTCGCACGGTCATCAATCCCAAATCGGGTTGGGTGAAGGCCATTCGTGAATCGCTGGGAATGACCTCCCAACAGCTGGCAGAGCGCATGGGCATTCAGCAATCCGGAGTCAGTCTGCTGGAACAGCGGGAAGCCGAAAAGAAAGTCACCCTGGAGACATTGCAAAGAGCCGCGCATGCCATGGGATGTGAGCTGGTGTACGCGCTGGTGCCCAAAGACAGTTTGGAAAAAATGGTGGATGAACAATCCAAATTGGCCGCTGAAAAAATTCTGGGAAAAACTCTGCATACGATGGAGCTTGAGCAGCAGCGTGCAGGCAAAGCTGAAACAGAACTGCACTTCCACGAGCTTGCGACGGAGCTGAAAAACAAACTCGACAACCGCCTGTGGAGGAGGAAGCCATGAGTTTTCAACTGGAATACCCACCTGGGGCGACCCCTTTAAATCCGAATGAGCTGGCAGGTTTGGTGCCGACGTATATTTCCACGCAAAAAGAGCTGAACGCCGTCGAGCAGGACAATATTCTGCGCGGGGAGCAGTGGGCATTCAGTCGCAGAAGAAAGAATGTTCTGACAGAAAAATTTCTGCGTGAACTGCACCGGGAAATGTTCGGGCTGGTATGGAAGTGGGCGGGCACCTATCGCACCTCCAATAAGTCCATCGGTATCGAGTGGTTTCAGATCCCTTCGGAGATCAATAAGCTGATGGGGGATATTCAGTATCAGATCACGCATGAGACTTACCCCATGGATGAGATCGCCGCTCGTTTTCATCATCGCCTGGTTTGGATTCATCCTTTTCCCAATGGTAATGGTCGTTGGGCGCGAGTGATGGCGGATGTGTTGTTGTTTTCGTTGGGACATGAACGGTTCACATGGGGGAGCAATCTGAATATGGGCACCTTGGGAGAGCATGGAGAGGCCCGGGCCCGCTATATTCGCAGCCTGCGCCTGGCGGACAGTCGAAATTACAAGGAACTTTTAGAGTTCGTTCGCTCTTAAAATCTCTTGCGGGAAACTCCCGGGTTGCCGCATTGCGCGGCGCTGGACTCAGCCTGTGAAATGCAGGATGGTCGCACCTATGAAGTACTTATATTGGGTCGGCGCAGTTGCCGTGGTTGCATTGGGTGTGTATTTTTCCATGAACTTTCAGATTCAGGAAAGATCTATTCCGAAAATTAAATTCTCCCAGGTCGACATTCCGGAAAAGTTGGGCAAAGGGGTCTATGAGCGCCTTCGCATGGAGATCAAAAGCTCTCCGGTGGTGTTGTTGGGTGTGACGCCAAATCAAATTGAGGATCTGGAGTTGTGGAGAGGCTTTTTGGAAGCCAATCAGCAACAGGGTTCCAAGTACGACGTGATCGTAGTGGATCCGCAGCTTCCCTTCGTGGAGCTCTTTGCTTCAAATATGCGTCTGGATATCCAAAATGAAATGGATCGCTTTGTTGAGGGCATTAAAAATGCGCAAGCTCAGGGTTTGAGAGTTGCCGCGATAGTTCCTTACATCTATTCTTCGCAACTTGTGAAGAAGGGACCGGCCCTTCGTTTGAAGGAAGAGCACAAAATCGACGTCACCAGTTTTTCTGTGATGAAATTCCCCGTGACGCGCGAGCAGGAAGAAGGTTTCCTGCCCCTGTGTGAACTGGATGCCGGCCGTGATCTTGCGGGAACAGGTCATCTGGGCTGCATGGTTCGTGAGATTGCACGCAAAACGTATCGCAAGAAGTTTGAAGAAAATAAATACTCAGGAATGATGGAACAATCCGGCGCCAAAGACTACATCATCCTGCTAAACCGCAACGCCAGCCCTCGCTAAACCCAAAAGGTGCCTGCTGGGGCACCCTCCACAGGAGGGCCCACCCCAGTTTTTCTGGCTGACATGCGTTTGCTGAAAGGGAAAGAGTATGAAAAAGTTATTGGTTATTTTGAGTCTTTTCGCGGGTTTTTCTGTGGAAGCTCGCAGTGTGATGGAGCAGCCTTGGCAGACAGCTGATGGCAATCAGGTTGTTCGTTTCGTTGAGTTTAATGGCAAGCTGACTTTGAATACGCGCAGCTATTATTCCAACGGTGCTCCTTCGGACTATTTCTTTGAGTTCTATATGCCCGTGCGTGGGGATGTTCAGCCTGGCGAAACCCTGCAGGGGCGTCTGCGCAGTATCGATGGTTACTATGGCTGCGTGTTTGATGAACCCGCACAGGCCAAACTGACCACAGAAGGCACTTTGAAGCTGCATTATCCTCTTTTGACCTTCCATCGCGAAACCAGATCCGTGCGCGACGGAAATGGTGGTTATCATCATCGCCGCACAATTGATTGGAATGGCTGGGGTTGGGTCGAAAGTGTGTACCACTTTCCGGTTGAAAGATGGCGTGTGATTTCGTCTGAATGTGTGATTGTTCAAAGAAACTGGGTGACCAACGAGTTGTTCCCGGCGGCAGAAATGCCAGTGCCTCGTCCTCAATAAAGGAAAGTCTATGAAGAAGATCGCTGTCATTACCGGGGCAAATCGTGGTTTGGGTCTGGCTTTAAGTGAGGCCATGGCCCAGCGAGGTTTCAAAGTTCTGATGGCGATGAGAAATCCTGACAAAGCCCAAAAGACCTTGAACACTTTGACGATGAAGGGTCTGGATGTGGTTCCGATGAAACTGGATGTTTCGCAGGAAAAAAGCATCCACGACTTTGTGGAGGCGATCAAACGCGAGTACGGTTTTGTCGATGTATTGGTGAATAACGCCGGCATCCTGATAGACAGTGAAGATGGAGGTAATTCCTCGATCTTTAAGACCAAAGCCTCCACTTTGCAAAAAAGCTTTGCCACGAACACGATGGGGCCGTTCCTGTTAACACAGAAGATCTTTCCTTTGATGAAGCAGGAAGGTTATGGTCGTATTGTCAACGTTTCCAGCAATATGGCCCAGTTGTCAGAAAAGCAGAAATCTTCGGCTTCTTATCGTATTTCCAAAACAGCATTGAATATGGTGACCAATCTTTTCGCGTCGGAAGTGCAGGGTGAAGATATCTGTGTGAACTCAGTTTCTCCGGGTTGGGTGCGCACCGACATGGGTGGGCCCAATGCGGATCGTTCTCTCGATCAGGGAATTAAAGGTATCTTATGGGCAGCGACTCTTCCCAAAGGGGGCCCGAACGGCGGCTTCTTCCGCGATGGTGAGCCGCTGAGTTGGTAACTAATATTCGTATTCACTTCCGAAAATAACACCGACCGTGGAGCTTTCAATGGTGGTGCTTTCTTTGCCATAATAAAAGCCCATCGCAGACCGCAGGGATCTTGTCTTCCACGAATATCCCACCGATGTGTTGAAGTTCTGACCAAAGTAGTCCACATCAGATCCAAACCGGTGAGAGAAGCCACACAGCAGTTGATGGCCGTCAGCGGCCCCGTAGCGATAGCCAAAGCTTTGTGCGAAGGTGTAGCGATCCAGGTTGCCGGACTCTTCTGTGAAGGCCGAATCGGTTAAGAACTCGTGATTGCCAATCTTAAAGCCGTGTCCAATAAGCAGTTTGCCTTCTTCGTTGGTGACGGTGGCTCTGGCGCTCTGGCTTTCGCTCACCGTAAAGTCGCCGGGATTGGGCGAGCCATGGGTAAATATTTTGGCGGTGCCTTTGTTTAGATTGTACAAGGACAATCCTCGCGAATTGAAGTTCACGCCAAAGGTGTAGTGATCAAACTGAAAATGAGTCGAAAGTCCCAGAGCCACGTTCAGATTCTTATAATCGGATTTATTTTTTGAAATGACGTAAATGTCTTGAGCTGGATAGGAGCTTTCGCTGACACCGAAGGTTTTAACTTCGGTGTAGCGAGCCAAAAATTGGATGGCCAACGGAATGGATTTGAAGGCCATGGAATAGCCCGACACCATTCGGTTGATATTCGCTTCGGCATCAAAAGAGTTTTCATTGCTGTTTGATTCCCATGCAAACAAGCCTTGCAGTGTGTTGGCGACAAAGAACTCGTGAACCAGGCTGTCGCCCACCACCAGATTGCTCAGATAAGACGGAGCCAGTCCCAGAGAAGAAGAAAACGTCGAGCCTTCGCTTTTGGAATTAATAGAGCCAATCGAGTTGCCATTCAGGCTAAAGGCGTTGTCCTGGCGTTGGCGCAGAAGGCTGGGGTTGTAATAGGAAGCTGCTTTGGATCTGGTTGTGGCAACACCTGTATTGGCCATCATGCCTTCATAAAGGCCGACGGGCAGGGATTGCGCCAGAGCCGCAGAAGAGACAAAGCACAAGGTAAGGAGACAGGATAAAGCTCTCATTGTTATTGTTTTGTCAGGCGAACCTGACCGACCATGGCGTATTCGCCGAGTTTTGTTTGTTCATAAACGTTGCCCACCCAGATCTGGGTGTTTCCATTCAAAGGATAAATCTGAATATAGGCCGCATCAGCGCGAATATTGACGATCAGGGCCTTGCTGCCCGGAACCGTGACATAGTCGCGCAGCGGTCCGCTGGAGGTCTGTGAACGGCTGATGACTTTGCCGTTGTCCTTGTTTGTCAGGATGATCAGGGCGAAGGCGTCTTCTTTGTTTGGATTTCTTAGTCGTACATCCCAGGACATAAGCCAGTCGGATTTGTGTTTTTTACGATCAAAGAATGTGATTTCGCCGGAATAAACCCCCAGGATGAATTCTGAATTTTTGGTAGAGACAGCTGAGCTTTGGCGAAGAGAAGAAAAAAGATCCTTGATCTCCATTTTCTTCAGGTCCTCGAAAGCCTGTCTTTCATCGCGAACTTCCAATAGGGACTTTTCATGAACAATCCATTCGTTGACCTGCTTGGCAGGAGCGATGGGGGGTGCTGACGCCGGAGTCGGTTCTGACGGGAGTGGGCTTGAGGCTTGTGCTGTCGCCACTGTCGGACTTGTTGAAATATTACAGGACCCTTCAAGAGTGTCGGCGCTGGTGGCCTTAAACGCCAGCTTTACGCCCAGATCGGCCAAAAAAACGGTGACGATCTTTCCTAGTATCTCGTCGGCCTTCTGATAGCGTTCTTCCAGTGATTTGAGGTTTTGATACTCTTCGAAATCCTTCTGGGTCAAAGCCACCAGATCGGTACTGATTTTATTTTTCACTTCTTCCAGGTTGGAATTTTGCGGAATTGATTTCTGGCCCGCCTTGTAAGACCCAAACGCCACGCCGAAAAGAACAAGGACAGCAAGAATTGCTTTTGTATTCATGCCTCAATGGTACGTCCCGTGATCTGAAAAAGAAAATAAAAAAGCCATCTCCGAAGAGATGGCTTTGATGCGTCGGTGACTTAACCTTTTAGAAGATCTCGTGCGCCAAGGGACGACGAGGAGCTCGGAAGTATGTGCGCGGAGAAAGATCCAGCAGGTCGCTCAGCTTCTGCATGTAAACGCAGGCATAACGATCCAGTTGATACGCGAAATAACTTTCTTCGTTTCCGGCTCTCATCAACTGACCCCAGTTGCCATTGTACATGGCCTGTTGTTTTTTGATCAGCTGGCTGATTTGAGCGTCGATTTCCGAGATTGTCTTTTGCAAAGTTTCAATCTGCGGTTCGTTCGCGGGAACTTCCTTTTCGATCTTGCGGGTCATGATGTCGGTCAGTTCATCTTCCAGCGGCTCTTTCTTTTTCATCAGAGCCTCGATTTCCTGATTGATCGGTTCGGCCTTTTTGTTGTTTTCAACTTCAACATCCAGCTCTTCGATCACCATCGCGGTTCTCCAGTTGCAATCCTTCTTCAAGCGAAGGATGTCACCGTAGATATGGTCCCCGACATAAAGGATGTCATCCCCGTCAAGACCCAGGTCAGATGTGAACTTCTTGGCGTTACCACCCTGATAGATCCCCGGAGTCAGTTTGCCTTCCATGTTGGTCATGGAACCGTCCACCGGATTTACAATCAGATACTTCTGATTTTCATAGAAGAACTTCGGCTTGGAGGCAAAAGTGATCACGAATTCAAAAAGATCCGCCCAGGACTTGTGTTCCTTCAGGAACGGCTGAATCGCATAATCCAGCAACAGCTTCGTGTAGTGGAAGTCCGAGTTCGTCAGAACGAAGATCTTTTTGCCGTGACGGCGGAACTTTTCCAACGTGGCCACCAAAGTGGGGTCCTTGATGATGTAGTGATCCAGGTTCTGTTTCACAACGTCTTTCAAAGAACCATCGCGATGGGCTTCATCCAAAGCATCCAACACGTCATCGGCGATCTGTGCGTATTCAGGATACTTGTTGGTCGTGTCGGTGTCCTTCAATTCCACGATTTGGGCAATCAGGTTCGCCAAAGAGATGGAGAAGGATGTATCCACCGCCAGATAGTCGGAGTTGGATAAATCGATATAAGTGGATTTGTAAAGCTTTTGATGGCTTTTGAAATCCAGTGGCTTCAAACCATGGTAGCTGGCGCGAATGGCCGTGTAGCGATTCAGCTTCAGCAGATTTCCCATTTTACGGTCAATGACAAGACCACGGATCGCAAAGTTATAGTCGAAAACCAGCTTGCGCAAAGTTTCCGGATAGCCGCGTTTCACCAGTTTGTCGATCATGGTGGTGTGGGACAGGCGCTCAAAGTTTTCGCTATTATAGCGAACGAGCGTGTGGTCCATGTCCACGCCGATGTAGCGGATTTTTTTCAAATTCAGGGTTCTGTTAACAAATACTTTTCCAGGCATATTTCGTTTCTTATCTTTCAGTAGGGAGCTGGAGGTCATTCCAAAGAAGCATGCCCCCTTGCATATTAAATACTTCTTCAAATCCGTTCATTTTGGCAAAGGCCGTGGCTTTGGCAGAGCGGGCTCCGCTGCGGCAGATAAAGACAACCGTCTTATCCTTCGGCAAAGTGCCCAGTTGCTCAGGGAGAGTGTCCAGAACCATCAAAGAGGAACCAGCAACGTGACCCAATTCACCCACGTATTCTTCGGGTTGACGAACATCAATCATCACCACGTCGTTCTTCTTTTGTAGAAGTTCGGCGGGGCCGATATCGTAAACACCTTCATAATGAGGATTCTCAGTTTTTGAATCGAAGCTGACATATTTCACTGTCATGATTTCCTCCGGCACCAGAGCCAAGACTCTAACCATAACATCTGCCGGAAAAGACAGCAAGAACCAGTCCGGCTCGGCGCAGGGCAGATTTAGGTCCTAAGTGGTTTAGGACCTGAAAATCAATTGGAAGCAGATGGCAGAACCGGGGTGGCCGCAGAAACGCAGCGGAAGCCCAAATGGGCGGCTGAATAAGACGCACTGTTATCCAGATCGACAGAGAAAATCCCTGTTTGCGTGCCGTTGTAGAGACTGCCGCCACGGGTGACCGCTCCGCCAGGAGCGTTGATCCAGGCATGGCCCATTCCACAGAAGTCATTTGAGTTGGGGTCGGAGCACAGCAGGTTGGAAGGTGGCGCGAACAATGTGGTGAAAGAATCAGCCTGTGAGATCAGTTCAGATATGTAGGTGTTCGCAGTGGCAGCCCCTGCAGAGTAGTCGTCCTTGGTCCATTCCCAGGAATTGCCAGCGAAGTCCCAAATGACTTTTCCCGTGGACAACTGGTGAGTGCGACGGTTTTTATGCCATAACGTTGGATTGCACACGGCATCCAGGGCGGCTTGGCTGTCTGGGGTTGAGTCCTCGTCCAAATCCAAGCCAAAGCACGGATGATCGTCGCCCCCCGCGGCCAGCAGCCATCCGAAGTCATCATTAAAGTGCCCACGGTTCAGCGCGCCCGAAGCCACGGCACCGGAGCTCCAATTCGTTGATACAGACGCCAGATTCTGTGCCAGCTGATTCCACTGCGCATTCGAAATCAAATCGTAATCCGCACCCAGTGCTTGGCACGCGGCAATGGCATCACTGCGATTGATGGAACCCCAGGGGCTGCCTCCAGCCTGGGATGTGGCCACGGAGCCGACATCTTTCATTTCATATTTTGCCACACAGAATCCCGGAGGAGGCGATCCGGCTGGCGCGGGAACATAAACATAGTTTTCGGGGCAGGAATAGATGGTTTCTTCGATGACATCATCAGGGTTTTTGCTGCCGTCTTCCTTTTTCAGATCCAGTGTACAGGAGGACAAAAGCAGAAAGGCAAAGCAGAATGGCAAGATAGGCAGAGTACGTTCAGTCATGGCAAACTCTTCGGAATCTCTTAATAAATATTAAAGAGTGATGTGACGAGAGTTTAGGAGATGTAGGAAAATATTCGCAGGATCGTCTCTGGTTGAGACGATCCTGAAGAAGCTGTTGCTTTACCAGATTTGAACGCGTTCTTTTTCCGGCAGAGTCATGGGATCGCCAGCCTTGCACTGAAAGGTTTCAGCAAACGCCGGCTGCTGCTTGATCTGTTCATTGATGCGCGCCGGACCCGAGGAATGGGGGTCGGTTTTGCGCAGTAAGGCCGCATTGTCGGGGCGGATGACTTCACACCACAGGCGACCATAGGCGACGAAGAAATCTTTCTTGTCTTTTTCAGAACCTTTTCCGTCCGGGAAGGCGGCATTGTAGGCAAAGGTCACGCCCACCAGATCGGCGACATTTTCACCCAGGGTCAGTTTGCCGTCGTGACCTATTCGATTGAATTGATCGATCATTTTTTGCCCGCGCAGGTTGAACTCCATGATGTCTTTGGTGGTCATCCACTGTCGTAGGCGACCTTCGGAGTCGTACCTGGAGCCACTGTCATCAATTCCGTGACCCAGTTCGTGGCCGACGACAGCTCCGACGGCACCGAGATTTTCGATCACGGAACCGTCCTTGTCATAGAAAGGGTACTGCAAGATTCCGATGGGCAGAACGAACTTGTTTTCGTTGGGACTGTAGTAGGCATTCACGGTGAGAGGACTCATCGCCCAGGCATCCAGATTTGCGGGTTCACGCAGGTCCTGCATGGATTTTTCCCAGCGGGCCTGGCGACGCAAGATGCGGTTTTTGATGGCATCTGTTTTTGAATATGTTTTCAACGGCAGGAAATCCCATTCGCGCTCATTGTGAGGCTTGACCAGCTGCAATCGGGCCACTCGAATCTTGGCCAGGGCCTCTTTCTTGGCGTCTTTGGTTAGCCATTTGTTTTTTTCTAATCCTTGCAGAATGCTGGTGCGTACGCGAGAGGCCACCTCATGGACCTTGCTTTCGTCAAAATTAGGAAACACCTGATCTATCAGAGCTGCATCCAGTTCCTTGGAAAACATGCCGCTGACCGCAGAGGTGCAGCGTTCCTGGCGAACGGGTCGGACTGCCGGGCCACCGAAGTATTTTTTTTCAAAATCAAAGAAGGCCTGGAACATTTTTGGATAGCCGTCATCCATCGTGTCCGGCAACGCACGTGTCAGCAACAGATCCTTCCAGACTTGCAAAGGACGTTTGGGAATCTCCGTGTTCAGGAAGTCCAGGGATTCGGGGATCGGTGTGCTGATCAAAAGTGATTCCGGGATATTTTTGAATATCAGATCCAGTTTTAGATTCGGATATTTCTTAGCCAGGTCCTTCTGGGAGGCCACTCGTTTTTCGCTCCAGCGCTGGTGGCGAACGGCGGTGACAGGATAGATTTTGACAAAGTCTTTTTCCAAGGCGATCAGTGCCTGGGCCCGGGTTTTGGCCTCGTCTTTTTTGATTTTCGGATCAATGGTTTGGAAGAACTGAATCAGGATACTTTCATAGTCCTTCATCAAGGCTTCTTGCTCATAGTACTTGTGATCAGGAAGATCCATCAGATTGGCCTGCATCATGGCATCATTCTTCTTTGGATCATCCAGATTGTTTGAGGGCCAAAGGCGAACCAGTCCCTCTTTTCCCTGAGGAAGAAGGGCATGGGCATAGCTCACCAGATCATCGGTGGATTTGATTTTGGCCATTTCTGCCAGAACTGCTTTCACGTTGGCTTTTTCTGCTTTGGCTTTGGCAGAGGAGTTCATGCAGGCCATATAGAAGTCACGTGCTTGTTCGGTGCGGGGGTCCAGATTCTTCTTTTTGGGAAGCTCCTTCATGAACTTCATTTGAATTTCAAGAAGACGCTCGCGGGAATCACTGAAAGCAAAAAGGTGGCGGCTGCGGTCATCGCGCAATTTGAAGGAGCTTTCTGCTTTGGAGCAAACATACTTGTGGAAATCCTCGCAGGGATTGACGTCCGTGTTGACAGGAAACTCCCGCTTGGCCGGGATGACAGAGCTGGGGGCGGTTGTTTTGGGTGTGGCAGCGGCCATCAATGGCACGGTCAACAACGTCGGCAGTAGGAGCTTCATCATCAGTAACAATCCTTTGTTCGTTTTTTCGAGATTCAATCGTACCCGGCAAATAGGGTCATTTAAAGCATTTGATCGGCGGCGTTAAGAAGAACGAAGTTGGCAAGACAAGAGGCCAGATGTAAACCAGACTAAAGGGGGAAAGATGAAACGTTTTCTGATGTTGCTTGTGGCAACGATGGCTCTGACCGCTTGTAAAACTGTTCAAATTGAAAATGGTGAAGTTCCTGATGAATACCTGGCGCGCGCCAAAAAGCTGGAAGGTGTTTATCATGGATCTTTCGAGGGTCGTTCCGGCCAGTTGACCATCACCTTTGAAGGCAATAAGCCGCTGCTTCTGTATAAGGACTCCCGAGGGGAAAGTTTGCTGGCGTCCCAGTGCCAGTCTTCCATCAACAACCTGAAGTGGGCTTACGTCACCCGCAAAGGTGCGGTGGAAAGTGTCGGGTTCTATTTCGATCCGGGTCTTTGCATGATCGATGGACGTGAGGTTCAGTTGTCCTTCAGTAAAGACTATCGCACGATTCGCCTTTCTTTGTTGGAGCGTCGGTACATGGAAAGACGCTGCCGTTGGGAAGGTGGCGGTCCCAACTTCCCGCCAAGAGAAGTCTGTGAGTTTTACCAGAACGATATCAATCTTTACGGTAAGTTCTCTCGCTAATTCGCTTCATGGCAAATCCTTCCGTCGATCTATCACCTGAACAAGCTGCCGCCCTGGATCTTTTAAGATCCGGGGAAAATGTCTTTTTGACCGGTGGGGCGGGCAGTGGAAAAAGTTTTCTGATTCGTCAGTTCATGCGTGAACTGGATGCGAAAGAAATGCCCATTCTGGCCAGCACCGGGGCCGCCGCAGTTCTTTTGGGTGGCCGGACCTTCCACAGCTTTTTTGGCTTGGGTATTATGGAAGGCGGTGCCGATGCGACGTATGAGCGCGCTTCCAAAGATAAACGTCTGATGTCGCGTCTCAGAAAAGTCGAAGGTGTGATCATCGACGAAATTTCCATGATCCCCGGTCAGGCCCTGATGATTGCGGAAGCGCTGGCGCAACGGGCCCGGGAATCCAAACTGCCTTGGGGCGGTATGCGAATCATCACTGTGGGTGATTTTGCACAATTACCTCCCGTCACACAGAGTGGGGCGCGGGACTGGTGTTTTTTAAATGGTGTGTGGGAAGCCAGTGGCTTCCAGACGGCGATTTTGTCCCACAATCAGCGGGTCTCGGAAAATTTGTTTTTAGATGTGCTCAGTGATGTTCGCCATGGGCAGGTCACAGAGCGAGTTCGCGATTTTTTGAATGATCATGTGCAGACTCACGATGAAGACGATCCAGGCACCCGATTATTTCCTCGCAAGATCAACGCCGAAAAGTTCAACGAAAAAAAACTCTACGAAATCGACGAAGAGGAGGTGGTGATCGAATCGGTATACACCGGTTCTGAACGCCACATTCAAATGTTGAAGAAAGCTTCGCCCATCGCGGAAAAGCTGATTCTGAAAATTGGTTGCCAGGTGATGTTCCTGCAAAACGATCCGCAACGCCGTTGGGTGAATGGCACCCGCGGGACGGTGACCGATATCACGTCTGATCAAGTCACGGTTCGCAAAGAGCGTGGTCGCGAAGTGCAGGTGTCCAAGTCATCTTTTGCTTTGCAGGACGCCGAAGGCATGGTTATGGCCCAGGTGGAGCAGTTCCCGCTGACTTTGGCCTACGCCACGACCATCCATAAAAGCCAAGGAGCGACGCTGGATGATTTGTGGTGTGATCTCAGTCAACTGTGGGAACCGGGTCAGGCCTACGTGGCGCTCAGTCGCCTGCGCAGCGCCGAGGGGCTTCATCTGATTGGTTGGAATCCACGATCCATCATCGTGGACCCGAAAGTTTTGCAGTTCTATAAGCAGTTTGAAGGTTTGTAATGCGTTTATTAAGTGCAGTTCTTGTGACCGTGTTTTCCTCTGTGTCGTATGCTATTTATTTTCCTTTGCCAGCGGGGCATCGAGAAGCCTTTATGGGTAATGCGGGCGGAGCAATGGAGTCTTCGCCAGGAAATGCCTTGTACAACCCTGCGGGTCTGGGGTTTCGAGCAACGAACAAGCTGTCCCTTTCCGTCAGTGGCACCGCCTTAACTCAGCATGAAATGAAAAGTGGTAAAAGCGATTTGAGTCCAGGGGACTATTCCGTGCGACCGTTGATGGCGTCGGGCATCTATCCGACCTCATGGGGAACGGGTGCTGTTTTTGTGACAAGTCCGATGATGCTAAGTCTTAATGGCTTGCTGAGGGCTCCAAGTGGCGCCTATGACGTGTCCTCTTTAACCAGTTTGGACAGCCAGGTCTTGAAGGTGGGGGCGGCCTTTGGCTCCTCCCGAAGCGAGAATTTTGCCTGGGGAATTTCTTCAGGTTTGCAGCTGGGAAACTCTCGATCTCACTCCTATACCAAACTGCGCACCGGGGGAAACCTTTATGCGACGATGTTCACGGAAACGGAAAGTAGAATAAAAGGAGTTTTTGTTTTACCTGGCCTGCAGTTTAAACCTGTCGCTCAGTGGACGGTCGGACTTTCCGCGCAGCTTATGCCGGTTTTGTTGGAGTCCACGGCTGTGGACTATACAGCGGTGCATGCCGTGGCAACGCCAAATACGGTGAATGAAGAAACCGTGTCCTACCAACCAGTCGGGGATTCTCCATACTGCGTGCGTTTGGCCAATGGATTTAATTTGCTGGCAGGAAATGATGTTTTTATTGATGTCACCTACACTTCAGAATCGACGACGAAGGACGCCGACGGGCAGGTTGAAAGTGACGAGGCCTTTTTTGTCTATTCTGTTGGATGGAGAAATAAGAGTTTTGAATCCTGGCAGCCAATGGCGGGTTACAGTCATTCTGCGACCGGCAATGTGACCAACCACTTAAGCAGCGCCGGAGTGGCGTTTGTGCGTGGACGAAGTGAGTTGATTTTAGGTGGCTACTATATGACGTCTGTCCCTAAGGAAGCCAATAACACTTTGGACTATTCAAGTTACGGATTTATGTTTTCCAGTAATGTGGCTTATTAAAGTATCCACATCAGATCGCGCAACATCCCGATCACCAGTATAATCAGCAATGTTTGTACGACCAGCGCCACATAGAACCAGGGCGATAGTTTTTTCTGCGGGGCTTTTTCCACGGCAGTCCTCATAGTTGTAGGTTACGAGTGGCTGATGTTGATACTGGAAACCACGACATGTTTAGTATCGGTTGTTTTTGAAAATGTGAATATCCCCTACATAGATGATCCTGCATTATGAATGAAGTGTAATAAAAGATGTCTAAATATTTGATATTCCTAAATTTAATCATGCTTGAATAAGCTTAAAAATAGGGCTACTGTCAGCACCATCAAAGTAAATATGGAGGACTCATGGCTCAGATCACAGAGCAAAATCCTGTAGGACTTAACGGGGTGGATTTCATCGAATATTCCGGCCCTGACGCTCATTTCTTCGAACAAGTTTTCAAGCGTTATGCTTTTAAAGAGGTGGGCCAGGTTCATGGCAAAAACATCAAGCTTTTCCGTCAAGGTGACATCAACTTCATCTTGAACTGTGAGCCTCAAACTTTCGCAACTGACTTTGCCAAACTTCATGGCCCCTGCGTTTGCGCGACAGGTTTCCGTGTTGTGGACGCTGAGCATGCTTTCAAAACAGCTGTGGCTCGCGGGGCGCGCCCTTACGAAGGCAACGATCATCAAAAAGGGGCAACACCTTTTCCGGCGATCTATGGCATTGGGGATTCTTTGATCTACTTCATGGACCAAAAGAATCAGGATAAACTTTATAACGAAATCTTCCAGGTGAAGCCGGAAGACAAAGCGCCTGCGGGCGTGGGTTTCACTGTCGTGGATCACTTCACGAACAATGTGCCTAAAGGTGAGATGAACAAGTGGCAAAAGTTCTATGAAGATGTTTTCGGCTTCTATGAAGCAAAATTCTTCGATATCCGCGGCAGCAAGACGGGCCTTTTGTCTCGCGCGATGAGATCTCCATGTGGCAAGTTCTCGGTACCTATCAATGAGCCGACAGAAGACAAGTCCCAGATTCAGGAATATCTGGATGAATATAAAGGTTCCGGTATCCAGCACATCGCTTTGCTGACGAACGATATCAATTATTCTTTGGAATCCTTGAAAAACAGTGACATTCAGTTCCTGACGCCGCCTCCGCATGCTTACTATGAAATGATTCCAGAGCGTGTGCCAGGTGTGACCGAAGATATTTCCCGTTTGGAAAAGAATGCGATTCTGGTGGACGGGGATAAAGAAGGCCGTTACCTGCTTCAGATTTTCACCAAAAATACTTTTGGTCCGATCTTCTACGAATTGATTCAGCGTAAGGGCCATGATGGTTTTGGTGATGGAAACTTCCAGGCCCTGTTCGATGCGATAGAGCGTGACCAGCGCGAACGCGGTTATTTGACGTAGGTGATTTATGGATATGATTCGCTCTGTTCCTGTTCCGGCTTTGGGTACCAAGCTTTCGGCTGAAGAGGCCGTGAGGCTGGCTATCAGTGAGGCCTACAAAGGAGCCACGCGAGTCAGTCCGAATCCTTTGGTGGGGGCCGTGATTCTGGATGCTCAAGGCGGCTTTTTGTCGGCCGGGTATCATGAATTTTACGGCGGCCCTCATGCCGAAGTGAATGCACTGAAAGATCTGAAGCCCGAACAACTTCAAGGGGCTCACGCTTTTGTCACTCTAGAGCCCTGCGCCCATGAAGGAAAGACTCCCTCCTGCGCGAAGATGATGGCAAAGCTGCCGTTAAAGAAAGTGACTTTCGGTTTGATTGACCCCAACCCGTTGGTGGCAGGTCAAGGGGCCGAAATTCTTCGTCAGGCGGGTATCGAGGCGGAGGTGTTCTCTTCTGCAGACCCTGCCTTGGATGCAAAGCTGAAGCTGGCGTTGGAAGAAGTTTGTGAAGCTTTCTTGTGGAACTTCCGACAGAAGAAAGTTTTTGTGTCTTTGAAGATGGCCTCCAGTCTGGACGGTCAGGTGGCCTTGAAATCAGGTGAAAGCCAGTGGATCACAGGTCCTGAATCCCGTGAATATGTTCACTATATCCGAGCCTGCCATGACGCCATTTTGGTCGGTAAGGGCACCATTGAATTCGACAACCCGTCTTTGAACATTCGGCATCCCACGATCAGCAAAAAGAACAAAGTTGTGGTGATCGACGGAGAGGCCGAGTTGCTGGGGAAGTTTGCGCACCTGAAGTTGGCGGATGTCCATGATCCGGCCGATGTTTTCTGGTGTGTGGCCGAAGAGCTTCAGGAGAAAGTCGAAGCTCTTCTCCAGTCCTTGGTAAGAGCCCCTCAGATTGTCTATGTGAAAACTCGTGTTGGCGGGGATCTGGATTTGCAGGATCTGCTGGCGAAGCTTTATTCAAAAGGCATCCGGTCTGTGATGGTGGAAGGTGGTGCCTTTACGGCAAGCTCCTTTATCAAAGAAGCCCTGGTGAATCGTATCTATATGTTCCAGGCGCCGATCATCATGGGTTCGGGCGGGGCGCGTTCGTGGACGGAAACTATCCGGATCAGCGCCATGGCGGACAAACTACAGATTCGCAACCCTCGTTATCTGACTTTCGGTAACGATTTCATGATTACGGGGACCTTTTAAACCCTTCCGTACTTTTAATAGTGCAACCTCTACAAAGATGCTAAAACGATTCCTATTGGAAATCGGCTGCTTATTCGGGGGAGTGATGGAGCAAAATGCGCAGAAACTGGACTATCGTTGGGTTCGCTCTGACAAAGGGGCGTTAGCTGGCGTTTGTAAGGGTTTGGGCGATGCTTTAGGTATTGAAACATGGATGCTGCGCGTCATTTGGTTGATTGCAGTTCTCTGGTTCGGCACTGGGATCTTGTTTTATTTGATCCTGGCGATCTGTTTGCCCCGCGTCGACAGACTGGACCAAGCTCTAGATAGAAAGCTCCTTGGAGTCTGTGCTAGAATAGCTAAACGATACCAGATTGAGGTGGGGATCGTAAGAACGGGATTTGTTCTGTTTTTACTGGTCACCTTCGGAGCCGCGATTCTGGGATACGGCCTTTGTTACTTCTTAATTCCCAAGGCCGATGAATCCGCAAGTCGCTCAAAGAGCGCAGGAGTATTTTAATATATATGGGTGATGACAGTAGTAGGTCGATCGTAAAATCCCTTAAAAACGAATGGTCTTTGTTTTTGGAGGCTTTCCAAGGCGAAGACAATGAAGCAGAAACAAAATCAAAAGACTCACAAGATGCGTTCGCCAGCGGGCAGTTGGAAGTTCTGGATCTGGATCAGATCCGGGAAATGACCAAAGCCTTGGTGGAGGATCGCAAAAAACTCAATCAAAAGCTTGAATCCCTGTCCAAAGAGATTGATTTGAACTCAGCCAAACTGGAAAGTCTGCGTTTGGTGGGTGGTCCAGAGGACGAAACCATGAATCGTATCAACGAACTTCATGATCTGGGGCAAAGCATGGCTCAAGCCCTGCAAAAGTTGGATAAGAAACTAAGATCCATCCGGGAACAGGAAGATCGATTGAATGAGGAGCTTCTGACATCCTAATGGGATGGTGGGGGCTTCTTCCTTTGGTGGCGATGGCGGACTTTGCTTTTACGGGCAAGGTCCTGAGCCTGCAAAAGAATCCATTGAAAAACAACTATCTGGTGACGATGGCCACGATATCGACCCCTTTGGAGGTTGATAAAGGGGCGGACTATCGTTGTCTGCAAAAAGCCTTAAAGTCGCAAGAGGTTGTGGAATTCACGTTTGATGCAAAGTTGATGAAGATCCGCTCGTGCAAAACCCCCTAGGCATTTGATAAAGACCCGTATTTGGATTTGGACCTTTTTGAACAGCCTATTGGTTTGGAGTGCGCTTCTGGAACTCTTTCCATTCACGCAATTTACGAATGCTTTGTTGAAGGACGGTTTCCAGAATAACCAATTCCTTCTTCGTCGGTGTGTTTTGTAAAAGCATGCGGCGAAGAACTGTAAAGACGTTGATCTTTCTTTGGCGAGTCAGATCAAAGCCCATTTCTTCCAGCCAGGTTTTGAGTGTCTGTTCGGGATTGATGCCTTCAATGCCCTGAGGAACCCGGCGAACTTTACCGCCATCCAGCTTGGTGCGGTTGCCGCCCCATGCTCGACGCAGCCCGAACATCCCCAGCAGAGTGGCTTGAGCCAGATTCAAACTCCAGTTTTCACCAAACGTCGGAATGCAGGCGCAGAAGTTGGCCAGTTCCAGATCTTCTCCGGCAAGGCCCCAGTCTTCCGGTCCGAAAATCAGGTGCACAACGTAGGGAACATCACTTGAAATTTGGAATTGCGGGGACTTGGTGGCGATGTCCTGAAAGACCTCTTCCATGTCACGGACCTGACGACCTTTGCCATCACGAGCGGTGAAGGCGACCTTGATGCTTTCCGGCTCTTTGGCCAAGAAATCGTCCCAGGAGCTGTACACCGTGCGGTTTTGCAAACCTGTTTGTCCGGTCGCGGCCGCCTGTTGTGCTTCATAGGTCAGTTCGCATTTGGGGTCGATCAGAATCAACTTTTCAACACCCATGTTGCTCATGGCTCTGGAGGTGGCGCCAACATTGCGCTCATAGATTGTGCGAACCAGAACAATGCGAACTTCAAAAGGACGTTTCATCTAAAGGGCTCCCGCCAGTACCAGCCCGTCGGCGATCAGACCGCTTGTTTTCTCATCTTTGGAGGCAAGCTGGGACAGATCTTTTTCAAGCTGGGTTTTGAGTGAAGACTGTGGAGCTCGTGCCAGCACCAGCTCCAGAGCTTCCAAATACAACAACCAGTCTTGCGGGGCCACTGTTTTGTGTTCGGCCAGAAGCTTTTCCAAGGTCGTCGTCAAAGCCTCGCCCTGAAGTTTGTCTTCGCGAGCCTTTCTCAAAGCTGCATACAGACCCTGACGTTTCAGTTCAAGGTCCGAGTACTTGGGAGCGGGCACACGTTTGGCGACAAAATCCGTGGTTTCGCCATAGGCTTCGCGATCGGCCGGACCACCAAAGACTGACACCACGCTGGAACCCACGGCCATGTCAAAGGTGCCCCATTCAGGAGCAAACAAAACACGGTCCTGCAATTGGGCCGAAGCCTGAGTCAGGCTGATAAGAAGAGTCTTGCCATCACGAGTGATGCGGGACTGAACCTCGCCCGTCACCACCACACCGGAAGTGAATTCCAGGTGCACGGTTTTTCCGGGGGCCACATTCAAAGACAACCATTCAGCGTCAGTGAAAGTGGACGGACATTGGCCCGGATGAGACTTCAGGAAGCCGATGGGAGTTCCAAATCCATGCGCATGATAATTCTTGTCATGTCCGGAAAGTTCCGCATCCTGATAAGACAGTTGTGAAGGTCCTTGCAGGCGAAGATAGGCAACGCTTCCGGCAGAATCTGTGATGGCTTCAACGATTTGACCTGAAATCTGAATACCTGAATTAAGTTCCGCCGTATTGACGGATTCAGCCTGGATGGCTTTGTTCAGACCTTTGAGGCCTCCAACACGGAAGGCCATCTGATCAGCCATTTCATCCAGGACTTGCACCAAGTTTTTGAAATCGGTTGCCACAAACAATTGTGGTTGCGGCTCTGTGATGTCGTAGCTGGTCTTGATGCAGTCCACGGTCAGAGGGATTTTCTTAACTTTGGCACTGAGGCACCATTTCGATTCACCGACACTGGAAAGCAGGCCGGCACCAAAGATTTTGGGATTGTTCAGGTCCCCAATCAGGCCGTACTCTGCCGTCCACCAGTTCATGCGTGAAAGCTCAGATGCTTCGGAAATATGAGAAATACTTTTCCCCACTTTTTCCAGCCGCTCTTCCGCGGCTTTGACCTGCTCTGGTGTTGAGGCTGGATTTTCTTTGATATCGGAAAGATCACGGATGGCTTCGTAAAGATCCAGATCCTCTTTGCTGATGATAGCCTTTTTGGCCACCTGTGCATATCTGCGAAGGTAATCAGAAAACTCCGGATGAATCAGAATCGGCGCATGTCCTGCAGCCTCGTGAACAATGTCCGGGGCCGGCGTGTACAGCAAATGATCCAGCGTGCGCATGTCAGAGGCGATCGGTAGAACTCCCAAAGACTGCAGTTCCATGAAAGCGGCCGGCGGAATGAAGCCGCTCACTGGAAGAGCTCTCCAGCCGAATTCTTGTAATTTTTTGCTGACGTCTTCAATGCGTGGAATGCGTTCGATGTCGATCCCGGTTTTTGCCAGCCCTTCCACATAACATTCATGTGCGTGCTTGGATAAGAAGGCTTTGAGCTGGCGCAGAATATAGCGCCACACGGCCTGATCAATGGCCGTGTATTTTTCGTAGTTTTGTTCTACGACGTATTTTCTTAAGTGTGGCGGTAGAAAGTCCGTCTCCATGAATATTTACGCTCTCTTAAATGTCTTTGTCGTCTTTGGAAAGATAGTTCTGAACATAGTCGGCCACGGCTTTTTCCAAAGGCCATTTCGCGGGACTCATCCCCGCGGCCAGCCACTTGTCAGTTTTGGCTTCCGTGAAATACTGGTATTGACCGCGAATATTTTCCGGCATTTCCAGCCAGTTGATTTTCATGTCCTTACCCATGGCCTTAAACACGCTTCCCGCCAGATCCAGCCAGGTGCGCGGTTTTCCGAAGCCCATGTTGTAAACGCCATTGGCAGGTTTTTTATCCATCAGCTCGGCCATCCAGCCCGTGACATCTTTGACATAGACGAAGTCACGCATGAATTCGCCGTCTTTGTACTTGGGATCAGCGGATTTGAACAAACCCAATGCGCCGGTGTCTTTGATCTGATTGTAAGCTTTGAAAGCCACGCTGGACATCGGACCTTTGTGGTATTCGTTCGGACCAAACACGTTGAAGAATTTCAAACCATACCAGTGTGGCGGAGTTTTAGTCTGTTTCACCGCCCAACGGTCAAACAGAACTTTGGATTCGCCGTACAAGTTCAGTGGACGAAGTTTTTCCGGGTCGGTGGTGTCGTCAAAGCCCAACTCGCCCGCGCCATAGGTTGCCGCACTGGAAGCATAGATCATGGATTTGCCATGCTCGGCACACCATTCAAAGATTCTTTGCGTGTAGTGGGTGTTGTTTTCCCATAGGAAGTCCTTGTTGGTTTCAGTCGTGGAAGAACAGGCCCCCATGTGAATGATCCAAGTGACTTTCTTTTTGGCTTCATCGGTTTCAAGAAAAGGCCAAAGCTCATCCTTTAGCAGGAATTTGGAAATCTTTTGTTTGCGAAGAAGGTTGCGTTCGCCCAGACCCACAGAGTCCACGGCGACCACATCGTTGAACCCCTTTTGGTTGAGTTCCCACACCATCACACTGCCAATAAAACCGTTTGCACCTGTTACGATAATCATAGTGATTTTAAGGTATTACAGGCTCTGGGAAAGCTCAAGGCCGGGGGCGTTGTTTAGGGCCTTGGCGAATAGGAAAAAACTTCCAAAATACACCGCCGAAGTGCAACCAATTCGATCTGAGCGGGCATGGCCGTTGCTCTAGGAAAGCCGTCGGGTCGGAGGCTTTGAGTGCTCAGTTCAGCAAGGTTCTTTACAATCTCACTTTCCGTATTGGTTCTGGGGGCCAGCCTGTATTTATGGCGTGTCTCTGGCACGGAAGGCCGCGGGATTAAAACCACAGAAGACTATTGGGCAGAGACGGGACTGGGGCCGGCGGCTCTGGAGGATCTTTTGCAGGATCAGACCTGCAGCAGCTCGCAGCGCTACTTCCTGGCGTGTGCCAATTCCATTTTGACCGTTGCCAATCGCTTCAACCTCAGTCTTGGATTGAATGGCAAACTTGTGCCTGTTCACGAGTCATTGTCCGCCGACATGAGCTCTGAGAAGAAGCAACTGGAGCCTTGGCAGAAGTTCTTTGCCGAGAATACAGACAAGGCCGTGAAGATTTCTTTCCTGAAGGTGTGGAATGAGCTGCAGGAAGAGTACATACCTGAATCTCAGCGTGCGATGATGATCGGGCTGGGGTTGAATGGGTTTATCTCTGTTTTCCGCGATCCTCATACCTACTTCATGCCGGTGTCCCAGTTCCAAGAAGTGATTTCCCGTGCGGACAGTCGCTCTGTCAGTTTGGGGATCTCTCTGGGCACGGCCCATGGGAAATATGTCATTCGTAAGCTGACTGAAGGCAGTCCGGCCAAGCTGGCGGGCTTGCAAAAGGGCGATGTTCTGTTATCGATTAACGGCACTGAAGTGAAGGGCCTTTTGCAGGCACGTGTGTCGGAACTTCTGAAAGGCGAAGTTGGAGAGATCGTTAAGATCCGCGTTTTGCGAGATGGTGAAGAACTCAAGTTCCGTCTGCGCCGTCAGGAGATCACTATTGCCACGGTTTCAACCCGTGTGATTGAAGGCATTAAGCCCATTGCAGTGATCGGCATCAACAAGTTCGCCCGCGGGGCCTGCGAAAAAGTGAAAGAGTCGCTGGATATTTTAAAGAAATCCCATGTTCGTGGTTTGTTGTTGGATTTGCGCGACAATCCGGGTGGTCAGATGGAAGAAGCCGCATGCATTGCCAGCTTGTTTGTCGGACCGGATGAAAAAATCTTTGAAGTTCGTTACCTGGATCCCAGCAAAAAGGCAGAAGAATTTTATGGTGGCGAGGAAAAACGTTTTGATCTGCCGATGGCGGTGTTGATCAACGCGGCATCCGCCAGTGCTTCTGAGATCGTGGCGGGCGCCTTGCGTGATCTGAATCGGGCGGTGCTGGTGGGTGAACGCACCTTCGGCAAGGGCTCGTTCCAGGAGGGTGAGTACTGGTCTCAGAACAAAAAGATCGCCTTGTTTGAAACCAAGGGCTTCTATTATCTGCCTTCGGGCAGATCCCCGCAGATGAAGGGCCTTGAGCCTGACGTGGCGGTGAACTTTGAGGAGATCTCTGTGGTGCGTGAGGCGGAACAGTTCATTCATCCGCTGCGTGCACCGGAACGACAGATTCGTATGCTGGGGAAAGCTTTCGCCACTGGCGACTGTCTGGAGATGGAGGACGCAATGTCTTCTGAAGATATGCAAATGACAAAAGCACGACAGATTTTATTTTGCACAAAAGCGGTCGCTAGGGCAGGGCTATGATCACGACAAACCTTTTTAAGCATAAGTTTATTCCCGCAAAAAAGAAGTCAGACTTTCTGATGATTGTTCTGCATGGTCGCGGGGACAGCATTCGTCCGTTCTTTTCTTTTGATGAAGAACTGAATCTGCCAGAGATGAACTATCTGTTGCTGAATGCTCCCAGAAAGTTCCTGGATGGCTATACCTGGTATGGTGAGCCTCCCTTCCAGGGCCATGGGGTGATGAAGATTCGGGAAAAGCTTTTTGATCTGCTCAACGATCTGGAAAACCAGGGTTGGGACAGTCGTAAGATCTTCCTGTTTGGCTTTTCTCAAGGGTGCCTGATCAGTGCCGATGTCGGGTTGAACTATCCCAAAAAGCTGGGGGGTATTGTCGGCATCAGTGGCTACTTCAATTTCTATCCGCGCTGGCGTAATAATCTGTCCTTAGAGGCCAAGCAGACTCCGTGGTTGTTTACGCACGGTTATCAGGACGACATTCTGCCATTGGAAGAAACCAAATTTGGAGTGGAGAAGTTGAAAGACGCCGGGCTCAAGGTCCAGTGGGTTGAGATGGAAAAAGATCACACTTTGAAAGAAGAAGAGTATCCCATAATAAGACGCTGGGTTCGTGACCAACTTTCTGACCTCAGAAAAAATTAGATCCTTATGATGGCCGTCATGTAGTCCGCTATCCACCCCTCCGATGAGTTAGATGTTACAGAGATTTAACAAACCGGACCAAGGGGAAAAAGATGTCTGATTCATTCTTTAAGTGGGATCAAAGTCGACTGACGACTCATGTGGATGCCATGGACAATGAGCACAAAAAGCTGATTGAAATCATGAACAAGCTTTACGATCGCAACGAAAACAAAGCGGGCAAGGCTGAGCTTGCGGCGATTGTGCGTGAGCTTGCCAGTTGGACGGTGACTCACTTTGAACACGAGGAAAAGTTTTTCGATACACTTCCGTATTCTCATGCGACTGTTCATAAAAAAATCCACCGGGATCTGATCGAGCGACTGAAAGGCCATCAGGCAGAGTTTGAAAAGACGGACACCTTGTCTCAAGCCTTCTTTCAGTTCCTAAAGACCTGGCTGACCGCTCATATTATGGGTATTGACACCAAGTACGGCGAAATTGCAGCCAAGAAGTCGGCCTAAAGAATGTGAAATGCACCTCAAGAGGGTGCATTTCCTGTTTTAGAATCCGCCTTTTTCCAGCAGACTGACCAAGGAATTTGCCTGGGGTTTGATGGGAAGTTCCAGATGATAGATCAAACCTCCTCCGCCGGCTTGCGGGACACTTTCGTACTTGTCGTTGGTGATTCTTCCGACAAGTGCCTTTTGTGTGCCCTCCGGAGAGATGATTTCAATCTCCTCCCCGGGGCGCAGGCGGTGCCGGGCCTCAATCTTTACAAATCCCGGCTGATCTGAATCGCCAATCACGACACCTGCAAACTTCTGACTGTAGTTTCTGGAGGTTGAGTGGCGGTATTCCTGGGCATGATGGCTGAGGTTTCCAGCCACAAAACCTTTGTGGTAGCCACGGTTGGCTATCTTATCCAGCTCCAGCAGCAAACTGCGATCAAACTCTTTACCCGCCATCATATCATCAATGGCTTTACGGTAAATGCGTGAAACCATCGCAGCATAGTAGATGGATTTTGTACGTCCCTCGACTTTGAAGGAACACACCCCGGCGTCGCGCAGTTCGCGCAGATGCTCGATCACGCACAAATCCTTGGCGTTCATGATATAGGTGCCGTTTTCGTCTTCATCGATCTGGTAGAACTGGCCTTTGTTGCGCAAGTCCTCCAGATAGAACTCCTCTTCTTTGCTGGTGTCGGCTTTGTAGATATTGTAGCCATAACGGCAGCTATTGTCGCAAACCCCCTGATTGGCATCTCGATAACTCATGTAGTGTGACAGCAGGCATCGGCCCGAGTAGGCGATGCAGATCGAGCCGTGCACGAAGGCTTCCAGCTCGATGTCGGGCACACGCTCGTGGATCTCTTTGATTTCCTCCAGGCGCAGTTCGCGGCTTAGGATGATGCGGGTGGCACCCTGTTGCTGCCAGAACTTCACGCTTTGCCAGTTCATGCAATTGGATTGAACGCTCAGGTGGATGTTGACATCGGGATCCACTTCTTTGGCGATCATCATCAGGCCGGGGTCGCTCATGATGAAGGCATCCGGTTTCAGATTCACCCATTTTTTGAAGTTTTCGCGGAAGGATTTCAGCTTCAGATTTCGGGCAAAAATATTGGCCGTGACATAGATCTGTTTTCCATTCTCGCGAGCGAATTGAATTCCTTTTTCCAGATCCTCAAAGGTCATTTCATTTTCGCGGGCGCGCAGACTAAAAAGCGGGACTCCGACGTAAACTGCGTCGGCACCGAAGTTGTAAGCGTACTTTAGCTTTTCAAGAGAGCCTGCTGGCATTAGAAGTTCCGGACTCATTCCAACCCCTTTTGGTATTGATTCGAGGGGAGGTTCTAATCCTTTCGCAGCGTGAACTCAACGGAGGGGATGAAAAATACAACCCTGGGGTTGAGGACCGGGCTTTGCAGCCAGGTCCTTTTTTCTTAGATGGATTCCTTGTGCTCTTCCACCAGACTTAAAAGTTTGGCGTAAAGATCCATTTTGACTGCGGGGGTGGCCAGTTGGTCACGATAGAATCGGCTGACCGGAATCTCGGGCATGCCGTTTTGCTCATAAACCAGCTTGTCGACGATTTTCTGAATCTGCTCCATCGGAAGACCTTTTTTCTTTTCGGTGATGATTTCCTCAACCATCTCGATCAAGGCATTTCCGGTGATGCGTTTATCAGAATTCAGTTTTTCGGCTCGTTCGCAGATTCCTTTTAGGATATGTTCCGGTTTGTTGCGACCAGCGGCGGTTTCCACCAGTTCGCGATAGACACGTTGGAAGGCCTCGATATGACGGCGCTGTTTTTCGCCCATGCGAGCGTCGCGGGATTTGGCAAAACCTGAAAGCACGGTCTTAAAGAAAGTGTTTTCCGTCATCCAGCGTTTTTCAAAAGGAAGCGGGCTTTCCATCAGGAAGCGCGGATAGTCCTTCATCAGGGTGCGCATGTTGTAAAGAGCCGGATGATTGACACCGTCGGCGACTTTTTCGGTGTTGCCGCTGACTTTGGCTCTTTCAAAGAACGAGAATTCTTTATCGAAGCGCTCAAACAAACCGTCTTTGGCCATGATATGACTGCGCTGGGTTTCGTTGAAGCCCATACGATATAACAGACGTTCAGCGCGCTTCTGATCAAAGACCTTGTTGAAGTTCAGCACTGCCGAATGCTGGGCGAACTCTCGCAAAGGTTTTTTCTTTTTTGTCTTCAGATAGTCGGCCATTTGAGCAAAGACCTGCACAATCAGACGGGCCTTTTGCTTTTGTTCGTTCAGATTGGTTGAGAATCTTTCCACATCGTCGTAGCGGTATTTATCGTGGCGGATTCCAAACTGGCGAACACTGCCATAATCGATGATACCGGCATCGGCCAACACATTGTCGCCGTCCCAGTCCAGCCATGCGAAGATATAGTCCGTATCCAGAATAGCTGTGAATTCACCGAAGGATTTGGAAATCTCGATCAGCATTTCATCGTATCTTCCCGAACCTTTTGCCTTGATGTCCCAGACTCTGTTATCAATCTGTCGATCAATCATATAGTCGGTTGCCGCTTTCAGGTTGTCCCAGCGTTCCTGCTTCAGATATAGGAACAAGTGCGCCGGACGGATCAGATTTCGCGCAGCGCGAACACCGATGCCGTAACCTTTGCCCAGATCAATCACACACAGCATGCGCTCTGTGCCGATGCCTTGCAGGTGCATGACTTCAGCCAGGATGGAGGCACCTAAAAGCTCGTCGATTTCAGCCAGGCCGCAGCCATAGCCAAACTCGGTGCCACCGGTTTTCAAAGGTTTCTGGGCCTGAACTGCTCCAGGGGCAAGACAGGTCACGCCCGTGCCACGGCTGGATACATCCCAAGTGGTGCCGCGGTGATAGACAGTTCCGTTCCAGATGCCGCGGCCATCGCCGGATGTTTTACCCTGCTTGTTGCTGTGTTGCAGTTGCAGATAGCGGGTGGCCATGTATTTGTGAGGACGAATGGTGGCGGGATCAATGCGACGCTGAGTAAGTTCGTCGTATTCGTTGATGATCTGCAAAGAGAAAGTTTCTATGAGTTTTTGTTGCAGCTCTTCGCTCATCTGATGGGGGTGATCAGGTGGGATCAGTCCCATTTCTTTTGCGAGTATGAAGTTGAAGTAAGCGACCTTGCCCGTGTTGAGTTCCCGAACCCTGTAGGAAACAAACCCGTCTTTGACTGCATCCATCCAAGGATGCACACCATTAAGTTGATCGAAAGACGAATAGAAGTTCGTCAGTTGCTGTAACTTTCGAGTGCCACTATGTTTCATCGTCATGTTGCTTCCACCATCCTTGTAGAAAAATGAGACACTCTCCATATCGGCAAGACTGGCCTGCACTTTAATATTAAGCCCTAAAAAAGTTCTTCCGAATACTAGACTGGACATAATAAGGGGAAACAATGAAGACATCTGGCTTTTTACTTCTGGTGCTGATCTCAACAACTTCGTTTGCCTTCAAAGGGTCACCCCCAGGAAAGCTTCTGCGCCCGCAGTTCACGGCGGCTCCGGCCTGTGGCAGCCGACCCGAGTTTCTGACTGAGCTTCGCAGCGAGCTTGTAGGCTCCCTGAAACGCTTACCAGAAACGGTTTTGGTGGCGCGTGATGTGGAATACTATGTGGAAAGCACCTCTGGCGCGGAAAAGACTCGTTTGCATGGCTATCAGTCCTTTTTAAAGAGCTCCAGTGCCGCGCAAATCCTTTGTGGTAATGTTTCTCAGGACCTTGGCCAGAGGTTTTCTTTATTGGCACCGACCTTGATCGACACGCATAAAAAACATCGCGTCGGCCAGAGTCTTTGGCAGTTTCAGCTGCTGACAGAAGCTCAGCGCTTTTCCTTCTGGAACCTGAAGAGTGCAGCGATGCCTCAGGGGGAAAATCTGGAAGAGTGGCTGGAAGCCAGCGGTGCGCAGTACAAGATCTATCAAAGATCTCACTCCGAGTTTGAACTGATGCTGGTCAAGAAAGAGGGAGACACGTCCCAGTATTTGTCAGTTCGCTACGATGCTGTGCCGTTCAGGCCTTAAGTCGATCAAAACCTGCGGCGAAAATAGCCGGGGTACTCCAGCACCAGACAATCTTTATCCACCTTGAGGTCCGCACTAAAGTGGACCTCTTTTGTTTTTGCGTCGATGGATTCAAAGCGATAGATGCTTTGCTCGGCACCCACCTGAAGCTCTGTGTAGCGTTGTGTGGCGATCTTTGTTTTAAACTGAAGAGCATCCACCCAGGTGACTTCCAGCTCGTAAACCTGCAGGAACTGCGAGCGCATCCATTGAATCGGCAGGGTGTTGGTGAAGGGGGAGGGATAGATGTCCACGAATAGAGATTCAATCAGGTCCGAGGTGCCAACTTTCTTGCTTGGTTCTGTCAGGGAATGAACGTGATAGTTTTGCACGCTGTAGGAATCGTCCAGGGTGATGCTGTACTTGATTCGTTGCAGTTTTCCATTGGCGTCAGGACAGACCAGCAGCGAGTCTGCGAAGATATTCTCGCCTGATTTCTTTATGACCAAATGCTCAAAACCCGGTCCCTGAAGGGATTCCCAGACAACGTCCTGCAGATGCATTTTCACCTCACAAAGAATCATAACACAGTGGGAAGGGATTGCCGGGTCAAAATTTGGGGGGAAATGACGATGTTTTGGACAGCTCAGTTTTTTGCTTCACGCTGAGATAGCCTCTCCGATAAGTAGGGCAGAGGTTGGTTTTTTTATGGGATCCGCATCCATTCTTAGGACATTGCTTGTTCGTTACGGGGTTGAGATCGGCCTTTTGGGTTTGATGGCCCTGGGATACCTGACCTTTCAGCGTCCAGAACTGCTGCAGCTGAGTCAGTATTCAGAGCGCCCCAAAACTGAACTGGCTGATGTTCTGAACAATGTGGAAAGTGTTGTTGCCCGCGCGGATCATTTTCATAAGGTTTTTTTGAGAACCCGAAATGCTCAGGACCTGCAGGAGTACAATGAAAGTATCTCGTCCTTGAATGGGCAGTTGGCGCGTTTGTCGCTAGCCACTAAAAAAGATCCCCCCGTTCAAGCGGAAGCGGTGAAGCTGGGGCATCTGATTCGTCAGCACATCGAAGCGGCCAACGGTCAAATGACAAATCCTGGGCGCAAACCTGCCCAGGCGCAAGAGTCCCTCGAGAAAACCAAATATCAAATTCAGCATCAACTTATCGAAATGAAAGCGGCTTCAGCGCCCTTGCGGTTCAAGCCGACCTCCCAGGGGCTTCAATTTTTGTGGGGTCTGGGGGCTGCGGTTTTTCTGATTCTGGTCAGTCGTGTGCTGCAAAGAAAAGAGCTACGGCAGCGGATGCAGCTTACGCAGAATCTGGAGGGAAAATCCATTCTGCTGGACACAATCTTGAACAGTATGAGCGAAGCCCTGATCGTGGTTGATCAAAATGGCTGGTTCACGCATTACAATGCGGCCGCGCAAAGAATCATCGGATCCAAAATCAAAGAAATTTCCACTGAATCCAGTGTGGAGGCCCTGGGCTTCTATAGTCCTGAAGAAGGGCGTCCCTACACACGCAAAGAGCTTCCTTTGTATCGCGCCTTAAGTGGTGACCGAGTGGATGATCTGGAAATCTTTGTGCAGAATCAGGAGCATCCTGATGGCATGTATATTTCTTTAAGCAGCCGCCCGTTGAATGACATTGACGGTGGAATCTCTGGCGCTTTGATCGTCTTTAAAGATATCAGTCGGCGTAAGATGGTGGAACAAGAATGGATCAGGGCGCGGGAGGCGGCGGTCGAGGCTTCGCAGAAAAAATCGGACTTCCTGGCAGCGATGAGCCACGAGATTCGCACCCCCATGAACGGTGTGATCGGGATGACGACACTTTTGCGTGACACCCACCTGGACCCGGAACAGCAGGATTATGTGGGGAACATCAAACGTTCGGCAGAGTCTTTATTGATGTTGATTAACGATCTTTTGGATCATTCCAAAATTGAAGCCGGAAAAATCCGTTTGGAGCCGCAGCCGCTGGATCTGCAGTTCCTGGTTGAGGATGTGCTCGAGATGTTTAAGCCCACCACCGCGGAAAAAAATATCGGCCTGGAATGTCGTTTTGATGGAAGAGTGTCATGGCACTATCGGGGGGATGGCGGAAGGTTGCGCCAGATTCTGGTGAACCTGATTGGGAATGCAGTGAAGTTCACTGAAAAAGGTTTTGTTCGTATCGAGGTTTCCAGTCGCGGTGATCATGACGGAAGAACCGCTTTGTTGTTTGAAATTAAAGACACCGGGCAGGGATTGCAAGAGCACGAAAAGAAGTCGTTGTTCCAGAAATACTTCCAGGCTGGTGCCGGGATGAAGTTTGGCGGAACGGGCCTGGGCCTTTCTATCTGTAAACAGCTGGTGGATCTGATGGGCGGAACTATCGGTGTGGAAAGTGTGCCCGGTGTAGGCTCAAATTTTTGGTTTCAGGTGGAACTCCCTGTCTGTGCGGAAGATGAATTGACACAATCCTCGGAAACGCGTTTTGCAAAAATCTTCCGAGGTCATGTTTTGGTGGCCGAAGACCAGGTGGTCAATCAACGTGTGGCAGAGTCTTATCTGCGCAAGCTGGGTTTGACTGTGGATATTGCAGGCAATGGCGAAATCGCTTTGAAGAAGCTTCAGGAGCAGAATTACGATCTGGTCTTTATGGATTGTCAGATGCCAGTGATGAATGGCTATCAGGCCACACGTCAACTGCGCCTGTTGGAAAACACGAAAGCTCGCAAAACCCCGGTGATTGCCCTGACCGCGGAGGGAACCAGCGGTGAGCGCAAGTCCTGCTTCGAAGCGGGGATGGATGACTTTTTGACGAAGCCTTTGGAGCTTCATAGACTGATCGAGGTTTTACACCGGTGGAACAAACCCACGGAAAAAACTTTGGATCTGAAGGCTTTGCAAAACCTGAAGGATCTGGTGTCACAGGATCGTGATCTGACGGATGTTTTAATTGAAGATCTGGAACAGTCCGGCCCGGCTTTGTTGCATGAGATTCGCGAGGGCATCAACCAATCCAACCGGGAGCGGGTTTCTGAAGCTGCCCATGCCCTGAAATCCAGCTCGGCAACACTGGGAGCCAAGACTGTGGCTGAACTATGTCAGAAGTTGGAAGACATCGAAGACTTTGTGGAGGCCGAATTCCTGCTCAAACAAGTGGAGCGAAAGTTCTTTGAAAGCTTGTCGGAACTAAAAATGTACTCTGCCAGAACGAAGGTGGCGTGAAATGGCAAAGATACTGATTGTGGATGATCAAAAAAGTGTCCTGCTGACTTTGGAGGCTTTGCTTCTGAAGGACAATCATATTGTCACGTCCTGTACGAATTCCATCGATGCTTTGGATCGCCTGACCACTGAGCCGTTTGATTTGATGATCACGGACGCCATCATGCCGGGGGGCGCGACGGGCTACGCCCTGATTCGCACCGTTCGCAACAATCCCCAGATTGCCAAGATGCCGGTGATTCTTTTGACCGGAAAGCGCGAAAAGGCGGATGTTGAAAAAGGCATTGAGTCCGGTGCGAACGACTATGCGGTCAAACCGATTGATCCCGAACTGTTGCTGGCCAAAATTAAAAATCTTCTGGCGAAAAGCGAAAAAGACACAGCTCACTTTGTGGAAGCTCCGGTTTATGTCAAAGCCGAATGGGAAACCAAGACGGAAATTATGACTGTTTCTGAGCTGGGCATGGTGATTAAGTCCAATGTGCCGATGCCGCTAGGTATGGTTTTGCGTCTGTCGAGCAGTCTTTATGATGATATTGGAATCAGTAAGATGCCCTTACGGATCACGGCTTGCGAGGAAACCAAAACAACGACGGAGACATTCTACCGTATTCAAGTTCACTTTGTTGGACTGACGGAAAAAGAACTGACGCCGTTGCGCCTGTGGATTCGCTCAAAAAAACTATGAACCTTTAAGTACTGTTGCAAAGCCACCATATGGCGTGCGCAGATTCGTCACCTGTCCTTGATACAGACGGGCCAAAATCAGCTGCATGCGCCCCTGGTAAGCATAACAGCGCAAATCGTACTTGAAGGCCTGCGGCCCCTCGGGCGTTTCAAAAGTCTGCTCCGGTGCCGGAACAAACTCTTGTGCGATCATGTCGTGGCCGACGATCTTGTCAAAAGCACTTCGACTGATGGAAGAACCACGATAAGACTGCTTCGAGCCGAAAGCATTTTTTGGCTTGAAGAAGAATCTTTTGCGATCGGCCCAAAGCTCCGCCGCCTTGGACTCGCAGACGTCGTAGGACTCGGGGACGGAAGTGCGGATCAGGTCCAGATCCGAACCTGACAGTCCTTGAGCTTCCAGGAAGCCCGGGACACCCCAGTCAATCAGACGCTGCTTATCAGCCAGCATCAGATATTCAAATGGATTCGGAGACAGACAGACAGCACCGTTCAGGAACTTTTCGCGCAGAACGGAGCTAGAAGGCTCGGTCAGGAAGAAATCCGTGTAACGGTTGTAAATAAAGTCCGGCGAAAAGTCCTTGAACAGATCGCGATAGTCCACAATGCGGGAATCCCAACCATAGGATTTAAACAACTCATTGTAAGCCAGGAATTCCACAAACAAACGTTGCTGAGAAGGGGTTTCGTCAGTGATCGCCACTTTGAGGGGGGCCGACACTGTCTTACCCTGCAAGGACATCTCTGTTTCAATCATGTGGCGGATTTCATCGCGCGTGAAGTCTGCCACTGGCAGGGGATGACCTTTCATCTGGTACATTTCATAGCCCAGAATCAGGAAGGCTGCATTGGTGTTCACCTCGATAAGCTTCAGATTCTGATGCTCATCCAGGTGAAAATCATAGCTCATCATGATCGACTTGTTGCCCGGGTCTTTCAGACCTTTTTCTGCGATCAGATTATCGTAGTGTTTCAGATATGAAGACTGTTCACGCAGATTAAAAAGCAAAGAAACAATTTTTTCGGCTTTTTTGATCACGGTTTCAGGCAGGGTGACGGTAAAGGGAGAAATCAGATTTTCGGAAACCAGATCCTCAAGAGGCTCGTTGGCAAGCCCCTTGTAAGAAGAACGAAGCTGTTGGATGAAATCAGCTTTCAAGTTCATGGTTATTTCAGTGGTGTGATGTGATCATCACCGGCTTTCCATCCCGCCTGGCAAAGCTCGCCGCTTTGACAGCCTTGAAGAACGCGCAGAATTTCTTTCGCGTCGCGACCCACGGACGTGTTGTGAATGCCCATGTACTGAATTTTTTGATCCGGATCGATGATGAAGGTGCCGCGAGTCGCGATACCACGTTCTTCAAACAAGACACCGTAATCGCGGGCGATACGCTTTGTCAGATCCGCCATCAAAGGATAACCCAGGTTGCCCAGATCATCTCGCAACCAGCGTTTGTGAGAATGAACAGAGTCCACGCTGCAGCCAATGACTGTGGCTCCAGCTTTTTGGAAAGATGTGATGTGTTCACGGAACTGAGTCAACTCTGTGGGGCAGACGAATGTGAAGTCCAAAGGATAGAAGAACAGGACAACCCATTTTCCTTTGAAGTCATTTAGGGAAATGTCACGAACTTCACCTCCATCAAAAACAGCCTGTGCGGTGAATTGTGGAGCGGGTTGATTAATCATTGGCATACAGAAGTCTCCTTGCTATTAATTGATGCCTTTGGTGGGCCTTAAAAGGCAAGGAGAAACTGTGAAAATCGTCTCTTGGAATGTGAATGGAATTAGAGCTTGTTACAAGAAGGGATTGATGGATTTTTTAAACACGGAAAAACCGGATATTTTCTGTGTTCAGGAAACAAAAGCTCACATTGATCAGGTTGAGACCGAAACACGCACGCTGCGCTGGGAGCACTCCTACTGGTCCTCGGCCCAACGCAAAGGTTATTCCGGTGTGGCCACGTTCACACACACACCTCCAGCAAATGTGCAGTATCACTTTAATGCGATTCCTGACTATGAGTCCGAAGGACGTATTGTGATGACAGACCATGGTCATTTTGATCTTTACAACATCTATTTCCCCAACGGGGGATCAGGCATTGAACGTCACAACTTCAAACAGCAGTTTTTGAAGGATCTCAACCTTCACCTGAAGGAAAAATTGCAGACGGGTCGTCAGGTGATTGTGGTGGGGGATTACAACGTGGCTCACGAAAATATCGACGTATTTGATCCGGTTCGTCTGTCGAAGGAAAGCGGTTTTTTGCCAGAAGAACGTGTTTGGTTTGATCAGTTCCTGGAGCTGGGCTTTATCGACACCTTCCGTTATTTCAAACCCACCGAAGCAAAGCGTTATTCCTGGTGGGATATGCGCACTTTCGGCCGCATTGCCAATCGCGGTTGGCGCATTGACTATGTTTGTATTTCAAAAGGTCTTGAGAAATACCTGTCTTCAGCGGATATTCTCGAACAAGTTGAGGGCTCTGATCACTGTCCGGTCGTAGCCACATTGGACTTTTAATCCGAAGGAGTCCCCATGCTGATGATTCCATTTCCTTTTGTGATAGCCGAGCTGGTGATTTTCATTCTGGCGGTTCAGAAGTGGGGCTTTCTGAACACGTTGGGTTTGTACTTGTTGCCTTGTCTTCTTGGTTTTTTGATCGTGGCAACAGTCGGGCGTCTGGCGATGATGAATCTGCAAACCTCGATGATGCGGGGGCAGCTGCCTGCGAATAAGATTTTGCATTCCGGGGCCATATTTATTTCTGGTTTGCTGTTCTTGATTCCGTCTTTTTTTGCACGAGTGGCGGCCGTGGTGCTGTTCCTGCCGGGTCTTCGTCATTTTGCTATCTGGAGATTTAAGTTCTATATGGCCAAGAAGATGGCTCAAGGGTCCGCGCGAGTGTTTAACTTTGGCGGCCCCTTCGGATTTGGCGCGGGCATGGGGACGGGCGGCGGTCCAAACAGCTCAGGTGGCTTTAGGTACTATGAGTTCCGCAATAATGGGACCGGTTTTGAGGAAGTGCGTGAGGAGCGGGAGATCAACGCAGAAGTTCTGGATGTAACCCCGTTGGAGATTACTCACGACACGAAGAGCGAAAAAAACAACCCAAACGGAGAGAGTTGATTCAGCACCCTTGAAAAAGTGGGAATAAAAAAAGCGAAATGAGGAGTCTCATTTCGCTTTTTGTTTTTCTGGCGTTGGTGAAAACTAGCGAGAAACGACGCGGCCGCCTTTGGATTGGTTTGAAACCACCGGGCCGAAGTATTTGCGGAACATGGATTGTCCCAGGTGCGCTGACTTGACCGTCCAGAACTTTTTGTTCACGGTGATGGCGGCCACAGCGATCTTGCGTTCGTCATCCAAGGCGTAGCCGACAAACCAGTCTGTGCGGCCACGAGGATTGTCACCGGTAAGGTGTCCCGTCTTGCCACCCATTTCAATTTCACGGAATTTGCGGTCTTTGGTGATGGGGCGGAAGGAACGACGGGAAGTTCCCGCGATCACAGTGCGCTCCATCAGTTCACGAACTTTTGCTGCGGACTCTTTTGTCATGATGTGACCGTTGTTCAAAGTTGCGCCTTCGTACAGCGGTTGACCTTTTTCATCCGTCATGGTGCGAACCAGATAAGGAACCACGACCTGACCATCGTTAGCGACAGAGGCGGCGATCATCGCACCCTGAACCGGGCTCATGCGGTTGGTTTTATTATAGCCGGAAGCCACTTCGGCCATTTCAAAACCCTTGCCAGGAGGAACGTAGGCCACACCCATCTCAACCGGGAAGTCTGCGGGGATTTCCTGATTGAACATGAAGCGGTTGGCGTATTCGTTGAGATCTTCGGGGTGAAGATTCTCGATGCTCAAGCGACCAAATGCGGTGTTAATAGAGCGAGCGAAGGCGTCTTTCAGGGTGATCACATTGGTCCAACGGGTCACTTTGTCAGAAAGAACGTTTTTCTTGTAAAGTGTGTAAGCGCCGCCATTGTAGCGGATCTTGTGTTCCGGGCTGACGCCAGCCTTATCCACGGCCGCGGTGGCGGTCACAACTTTAAATACGGAAGCCGCCGGGAAAGTAGCTTGCAGATTCAGATTCGGAGCATGAGCATCGTCGCGCTGATAGCTGGACATTGCCAGAACCTCGCCCGTCATGGCGTCGATCATAAAGATGGCGCCGTAATCGGGTTTGTAGGCTTTTAAAAGGCGATCCGCTTCGCGCTGAAGAGATTCATCAATCGTGTAGCTGATTTTGACGGCCTGGTTGTCGCCATTCCAAGGGAGTTTAAGAGACTCTGGAAGGTTGTTTGCACGAATCTTTTCACCAAGAGCTTTGGCAAGCTGAGTGCGCTGTTCAAGTTGGGATTGGATCTTCTGATGAGCTTGAGCTTCCTGACTGTCGGCAGAGGACGTGAAACCCAGAAGAGAGTAAAGGCCTATCAGGCTGGCTCCAGAAAAAACGAGCAGTTTTAGTAACTTAGATTTGTTTTTAGATAACATTGTTTTATGGTAGCACCAATTTTTTAACGCTTTCAAGAGCATTCTCAGAAGAAGGCGCGGGAAATGCCATTCTGGTGCGCTTTTCGGGGCATTCTTGCGTGACTCTCGAGGGGACTTGGACTAAAGACTAATATACATGAAGACCAAAGAACGCATTCTCGTTACCTCCATTGAACTCTTCAATCGCAGCGGTGTGGTGGCGATCACGACCAATCACATCGCCAAGGCCATGGATATCAGCCCAGGCAACCTCTATTTTCACTATGACAACAAAGAAGAGATCCTGATTGAGCTGTTTAAGAGAATGGCGAAAGAGACCTACGATGTTTGGCGCCCCAGCCGCACCAAGAAATACACGCCGTTGGCCTTCATCAGCGACAACTTTGATCTGTACTGGCGCTATCGCTTCTTCCATCGGGAAATGTACGCCCTTCGCCGTAAGGATCAGCAGCTGGCGAAGATGTGGCGCAACCATATCCAGAAAATGATGAAGCTGATGGTCATCCTTTACCGCCAATGGGTGAAGGACGGCAAAATGATCAAGATCGCCGAAGTCTCTGAAATGCAGTACATCGCTGAATCCCTGTTGGCGATGGCGACCACCTTCCTGCAGTTCTTTGAATCCGCAGAAAAACAGCCCGGAAAGCGCAGTATCGAGCGTGGTAAACGCCACGTGGCCCGTCTGCTTTTGCCCTACACAGCTGGCGAAACCAAGAACGAGTTTGAAAAATTTCTAAAGTCCTAGCCTAAAATGTCACCTGAGATCGAATATAAGCCGATCTCAGCTGGCAAACTCATTGCTTTAGGTCAGAGTCATCGACACGAAAGGCTCTGACATGAAAACGATTGCTTCCTTCTTTGCAGTTCTTCTTTTTGCTTCCAACTCTATGGCTGCAAGTCAGTGTGCTGAGCTGAAAGCGGAACTGAAAGCCATGCAAAAGGCGCAACAGCAGATCATGGCAAGTCTTGTGAGCAATCACGAAACTTTCGCATCTTCGATGGAAGAATATTCTGTATCTGTGAAATCGGCGCAGGGGGCGACCGTCAAGTCAGTTTCTCAGGATATGGATGATTCCGCCCAAGCCTTCCGCAAGCGCGGTGTTCAGGGGAAAAAAATGGCTGCTCAGCTCAACAACGCCACGGGGGATTTGTTGGCTCGAGTGGCTTCCTGTCTTAAGTAATTAAGACGTTATTTTATAAATACATCCTGTGGGATGGGCTTCTCGGGGGAGAGTCCATTCTGAACTCGAAGGCGACCGAATTGAAGTAGGTCGCCTTTTCTTTTGATTTTCGGCGGTCCCGCCTGTGTCGATGCGCAGTTTTTCTGAATCAGTTTGAGAAAATGGGGGCTCTTCAGGGGCCTGCTCTTTTCTTTTCTTTAAGCCTAAGGCTAGAATATAACGCGTTGCAATTATGAGGCTGGATGTAATCAAGCTTCAGGTTATAATTGTAAGAAGATGACTTAAGAATGAAAAACTGCGGTCGTCCGCTATGGCGCTTCCATGGCCACAGTCAGGGAATCGTTAGGGTTTACAACGCTTTATTTAATTTTAAGTTAATGTAAGATTTTTTACTTGCAAATTTTACAGGTGTAGAACTTAATAGGTCAGTTCCAAATTGGCACTTAAGCTGGAAGGAACTCGAGGGGGCAATATGGCTATCTCTGAAAAGCTTGTCAGCGAATGCAGACACAGACTTTTGCAAACGAAGCAAGATATCCTCAACAGAGTGAAAGAAGCTCGTTTGAACTTGGATCAGAATGAGGAAAAAGGCGGGGACGAAGGGGATCAAACCGTTCGTGTACTGGCGGAACAAGAATTCCTCAGCATGCATGAAAGAATGCGTGGTCAATTGATGGAAGTTGAAAGCGCTCTAGCTCGCATTGAGGGCGGAACTTTCGGTTACTGTGAAGAAACCGAAGAGCCTATCGAGCCGGAAAGACTTCTGGCAATTCCTTGGACTCGCCTAAGCATCGAAGGTGCTGAGATTCGCGAATCCATGAACAAGCGCTACGCTCGCTAGTTTCTGCATTAGCAGCGATATAATAGTTTTAGAATTTCTCGAGGGGAAAAGGGGATGGGCACGAGTGTGCAGCATCCCCTTTGTTTTTGGGGGCGGTCGACGAAAATAGCCCCTTCGACTGCGTTGTCGGTGGCTGTCCTCGCTTCGACGTGCTTGGAGCACGCCTGCGCGCTGCGGGAGCCGCCTCCGCCTTGCGCCTGGGCTATTTTGATCAACCTTTCAAGTTTGTTCTGTGAATACCTGTAAAATTACCATGAGTTAACTCATTGCGTTGGTGGTGAGGGTGGGGTGTGCTATAAGCGCCTCATTCAAAAGTCATTAATAAGGAGTTAAACGATGAAAGTTCTTTCTGTTGTGGCGGCATTGTTGGTCACATCTTCTGCTCAAGCCTGGAGTGATAAATACGTAGACGTTAAAAATGGTCGCACCGTGGCGGTTGAGGCTGTGGGCGCTTCCAGCCAGGATGGCATTGTTTCCTTGCGCGTGGTTGTTAAAAACCAAGCTTTGAACTTGATTGATCCAAAAGCGGTGGTGACCTCTGAGCAAGACGGTTTCACTTGTGATGTTCAGCGCGTGATCCTTTTGAACAGCTCATTTGATTCTGCAACGAAGACATTTACACAAGATTATGAAGTGAAAGTGGCTTGGACTCCGGGTGCGGACTGGAGCTCTTGCACAGTTCAGGTGTTCCATCCCTCTTTGCAGTCCAACAGTGTGGTTCTCTATGTTGAAGGCTCTGGATTGTCTCCAATCGAAGAGCGTCCCAGCGATTGGTACTAGTTCTTCTTTTGCATCTTAGTGAGTGAACTTAAAAACCGCCTGTTCAAGGGCGGTTTTTTTATTTCCGGTATTTAGCAAAGGTGAATTTGCGTTAAAGGCGGGGTTCGCCGGATCTTCAGGCAAAAGTCGAAGGCCACTGGCTGCCCTTGATCAGGATCTCTGCAAACTGCTCCAGTCCTTTTTGATCTTCAAGGTCGAAGCGATTCAGGTTTGGAGAGTCGATGTCTAATACTCCCAGAAGCCGCCCTTCATGAATCAGGGGGATCACAATTTCAGAGCGTGAAGCGCTGTCACACACGATATGCCCCGGGAACTGATCCACATCGGCGACAAGTTGAGTTTGTAATGTCTTCGCCGCAGTCCCGCAGACACCTTTGCCGATTGCAATGCGGGTGCAGGCGGGAAGTCCCTGGAACGAGCTCAGCAGTAATTCGTTGTTGTGATACAAATAGAATCCGACCCAGTTGATGTCGGGCAAATGCTGATTCAACAGCGCAGCGAAATTTGCAAGATTCACAAACCATTCATTTTCACGAAGACCCTGCGCCTCGGAAAGAAGTTCTGAATAAAATTTGGCTTTATTGGCATAGCTGATTCTGTTGGATTGATGCATGAACGAAGGTTATCACAAAAGTGGAATTGATTAAAGGAGCTGCCGCAGGGGGCAGCTCAGTATCTGTACTTAGCCGCGATCGAATTCTTTTAGAGCGGATTTCACTTTGTCACAATCTGCTTTGACCTTTGTACTTTCAATGGTCGTTTCCTTGTAATCCAGTTTAGCTTTGCATGAGACATCGCTGTGCTTGGCGAGGAATTGTTCGCAGGCGTTATGAACCACGCGAATTTGTGAGATGATTTCGGACTCAGAACTGCGAGAGGCAACTTTCATGTTCAGGAGGCTGGCCTCGAGGACAATATCATTATACCTAGAAACAAAATCCAAGCTGCAGTTGCCAGCTGAATCCATGCTCACATTCTGAGTGGGCACTGTGTGAACCTCGGCGCCACCGCTGCCCCCAGCGCATGCAGAAAGTGCCATCATTGCTGCCAGAACGCCCAAAAGTTTGATTGTTGTTTTCATATTACTACCCCTTATTCCGTCCCAAATCCAAGAATCCAGAACTTGATTTAAGAAAATGAGCCGGAATTCTTGGTCCGGACCGCGTATATCCCATTTGGATTACTCGGAGGACCTAAAGAGCAAGGGGGGTGCCACGAGTTGTGGCACAAGATCAGATATTAGAACCTACGGATTAAACCCACGACGATACCGCGGATAGAGACTTCGTCCGGGGAGTACCACATGGATTTCATTGAGGAGTTGGACGGACGTAGCTCCACCATTTTATCTGCGGCCCCAGTTTCCGGGCGGGGACGCAGATAAAAGCGCTTCACGGTGGCTTCGTTATCTACAGTCGCCACGATGATATCGCCGTTGTTGGCAGAATCTTGTTTCTGAATCAGGATGATGTCTTCATCAAAGATCCCGTCTTCAATCATGGAATCACCCTGCACCTTCAGTGCAAAGGACTTGGAAGGATTTCTGACCATGGAAGGGGGAACGTCCACGAACTCGTCGTGTTTGATGGCTTCGATAGGTTGGCCCGCCGCCACTTTCCCGAGAAGGGGAAGTGACAGGACCTCATCACGAGCCTGGAGGAGCTGAGTGCGAGGAGATCCTGTCTTCGTCGAGACTGATTTCGATTGCAGATGCTCTTGCACTGCCGAAGCAGAGTGAAGCACCTGAATGGCTCGCTTCAAGTTCTGGGGATTGGAAATGTATCCCTTATTCGTCAGCTGCTTCAGATAGTTCTGAACAGAGTTGAACGAAGCCAGACCGAAGTGATCCTTGATTTCTTGATACGACGGTGAAACTCCTGAGCTTAGGATGTGCGCCTCGATAAACTCGAGAACGGATTTTTCTTTCGGCGTCAGTGGGGGGAGGGGCGTTTTCATCGTCATAACTTACATACGAACTTACAGTGTAAATTATATGTAAGTCAATAGGCTATTTTCAAAAAAAGAAAGGACCAGCCCAAGGGCCAGTCCTTCGTCCTTTTCGCGCCCAGAAAGGCTTTTATTGGCCTTTAGGGGGTGCTGGAGGTGGTTCCGCAGGCCCCTGAGCCTCGCGAACGCTGTGGCGACGGGCGGCATGGCGATCCTTGCGGGCTGTGTCGATCAACTTCTTGGTCGCCGAATCAACAGGCTTATCCAGAGCTTTCAGGATTTCTGCGATGCGGACGATGTTGCTGCTCCAATCCGTGAAGATGATCTGGTTGGTGGCAGAAACGCTATTCATCTCGCCATCCCTGGATGGCAGAACACGCACTTCGCGCATCACGTCCTCGACAGAAATATTTTTCAGTTTAACGACCCACGCCACCATTCTTTGTGGTGTCACTGATGGAACCTCTGTCGTCACATCAATCAGGTCACGCTGAATGCTGCGTGCAGATTTCACCACCATCACGTCGGCCTGTTTGGAAATGGCAAAGCCGTTGGTGGAAAGGGCCAGGGACAATTGATTGAAGGCCTCGGTCAGCTCGACAGGTTCTTGATTGAAGATCGAAATCTTCCCGCGCACGCCAGGATCCAAAACGAACTTCTGGCCAGTGGCTTTCGAGTAAATCTCGATCACCTTGGAAAGCTCTTCGTTATTGAAATACATTTTGATTTTATCGGTGGCATGAGCTGAAGACAGAGAGAAAAGGCAAATAAACAACGCGCTGCTGACGTACTTAAGCATGGGACCTCCTGCAGCCTTAAAGGCTAGGAGGCGGACGAAGGGACGGCAAGTCCAGCTTTATTAAAGCTGGGCGGCCAAACAAGCCGCCAAGGTTTGCTCTGCGTAAGGGGACAGGGCCATGCGAGAGTGCCCCTGCGGATCTCTGTGTTCCGTATAAAGGTCGCTGGCATCAGTCATGCGTTCAATCATGCAGCCTGTTTTGCGCTGCTGCTGGATTTCCATCTTCACAAGGCAAGTGCGGTTGCGCAAAGAACAGCGGATGTCCTGAAAATGAACCCCTGGGTTCAGGTTTTCTTCATTCAAAGTTTTAAGGATCTGAGCCTTATCCTGAGGGGCAAGAAAAGCATGGGCAGGAGAAGCCACAAAAGCGAAAAGGGCGAGAATGAGTCCGAAAGTGTTGTTCATAGAAGCCTCCTTGTTATGAACTGTTACTTCTTAACGTACAGTTCTAACAAAGGCCCCCATGATGAGTAAAAGGCATATAAAGAATTCGAATATGCACGTAACGAATACTTATTCGTTACGTGGGCATTCTTTTTTCTCGTCGTTGCAGGTGGGCTTGATGTCAGCCACCACGGGTTGTGACTCAGAAGCCACTTGGCGGGTGATCACTGGAACAGTTGTGGTGTTTTTGGCGTGGCTGATCGGGGCCATCGAGCAATTCTGATAGAAAAGTATCACTACGGGATTTATCACCAGCATCGCTACGAAACTAAAACTGCCCTTATTCATCATACTGCCTCCACACTGAGTCCTAATGGTCACACCCTTTCTTTTACGGACGAAAGCCTGCAAGACTTTAGTCAATTTGTAAGGATTCTCACCTTGATTCAAAAAAAGGCACTTTCTCATCTTGAGAGAATCAAAAGACCCAGAGATAATAGCTAAGTGGTGAAGAGGCCTATGAAAGCATTTATCTTGAGCGCGATTACGTTGATGTCATTGGGGGCAAAAGCCGTCGAGTTCCCCAATCTTCAACAAGAGTGTATGAACGAGCTTAAAAAGTTTCCTGGTGCGTGGGATGACAAACTCCTTAAGCAAGCTTGTGACAAAGTACAAATTGATTCCCAGTGTGTTAGCGCCGAAGGGCGCCCCATCTATCACTATGACAAAATGTCATCTGCAACTGGAGCCAAGAAGGTTCTGGTCATCAGTCTGATCCACGGGGATGAAACTCCGGCCGGCACTGTGGGCCGTTATTGGATGGAACGACTTGAAGGGATAGATCCGCGCAACTCTTGGCGTGTGATTCCCATGCTGAATCCTGATGGCGTGAAATATAAAACCCGCTACAACGCCAATAAGATCGATATCAATCGCAACTTCCCAACAAAAGATTGGGATGCGGGGGCTTTGACGGCATGGCGTCGGTCCACGAACTCCAACCCGCGTCGTTTCCCGGGCAACCAAGGGGGCAGTGAGCCTGAAACAAAGTGTGCACTGAAGCACCTTGAGGATTTCCAGCCCGACTTTATCGTTTCTGTGCACACACCTTTGAAGGTGCTTGATTTTGATGGACCAAAAGTGTCCCCACCACCGAAGTTTGATTATCTGCCATGGAAGTCTTTGGGGAATTACCCTGGCAGTCTGGGGCGCTACATGTGGGTTGAAAGACAGACTCCTGTGTTGACGATGGAGTTAAAAGAGAATCTGCCGCCGAATCTGGCACCTTTTGAGCAGCTTCAGGATATTATCGGCTCTTTGGTGATGCTGGAAAACGGCAAAAAAAAAGAGGAGACATCAAACGTCTCCTCTCCAACTAGCTTTTTACCGGTAGCGCTTGAGCACTAGAAATCGCTGATTGAATCTTCCAGGCCAGGGAAATCGATGAATGGATTTCTGTTTCCCTGCATTTTGTGAATCTCATCATTACGATTTAACTCTTCTTCATCAATCGGATCTTCTTTGGACCATTTGCGAAGTGTGGATTCCTGACGGGAATCAATTGGAAGGTCATAGCGGACTGAGAAGTAGAACAAGGCACGAGCCACGTTGCCGCGGTGATTTGCCGGTGGTTCGAACACATCCCCACTGCCGGAAGCCCCTCGGCCGAAGCGGGAGACTTTGCATTTCAATGTCTTTCGATCCTGTACAACCTCGCCAAATGGATTGTTGCCGCGGATGGAGTTCATTTCATTGTCCGTAGGGTACAAGTGGTGCATGTCGGCTTTTTGCATGTTTTTGTTGTGGCGGCCAGAGAAACGGCTTTGTGGCCAGGTGTGCTCAGTGTTGACAACGTTGCCGTCTGGAATCGTGCCGGGGTGAGGAGCGTTGCCGCCGCGGAAATCATCTGAAGTTCTGATCTTGTCACAGTAAACATCTTTGATGGCATAGTCGCCGCTGCCTTGGTCGATCAGGTAGAAGCTGCCCAGAAGGAAGGTGCGGGCGCCATCATAACCCAGGGAAACATGCTGATAGCAGTTTTGACCGTTGCAGCCGTTCACAATCTGATCGTAGCTGCCATTGACACGAAGGTGGAAACTGCGAAGAACAAAATTGATATTCTTTTTTAGATCATCGTTAGAGATTCCAGAGCCCAGATCGCGATAGAATTGTTCGCCGTAATAAGGAACTTCATTGGAAGCGGGAGCTGCAAATACCAACTGTCCGCATAGTGTCGTAACGAGAACCAGAAGAGAAATCAAAGTGGCCTTCACTAAAACCTCCATAGTCAGGCATTTGAGGTGCCTGGTAGAAACGCTGCGCCCTATTCGCAACATATACGGGGAAAATCACAGTGAAGTTATTTCCAAAAGATCTGCGCCTTGCAAGAAGTTAATGAAAACTAACCGTTTACAAACAAATTTGTGCGGCGCAATGGTGATTTTAAACAGAAGAATTGTCGCAAATGAGGTCGGGACGACCCCATTTGTGGAAGGAATTAGCGGATCTTTTCGCACTGAAGTTGAAGGTCCCATCGAGTTTCCCATTTGTTCTGGAAAACCAATGCGGCTTCACGAGACTGAACCACAAGGCGGGCTTTCAGAGTGCGTTTGTCTAGTTCCAATTGGGAACGAATGTCGGGATCATAGGTCAGGGAAGAGCCTTCGAAGAAAGATTGCATTTTTAAGCTCTTGGAATCCTCTTGCAGCTCCTGACCCGCGAAGGCCAAGCCCGTATAAAAGGTCTCAAAGAACTTGTCGTTGATTCCGGCGTCTTTGTTGAAAGGGTTGTTATATTGAGAAAGTGGAATCCACTTGAGCTCCGCATGAGCATAGCGCTGGCCATCCAGATAGGGAACATTCCCAATGCACACTTCAAGGCGGTGCAGTTTGCGGTCTTGAAGCACCTCTGCGCCGACCGTGCAGGCATACCCCTTGTCAGAATGCCATCCTGAAGACAGGAACTTTTCGCATTCATGCGCCCAGGATGAGGCGGGAACAAGTGCTAAGGTGATAACTAATAGATGTTTCATTGAGAGGACTCCGAAGAAAAGCCCCCACACTGTATCGGGGCGATTCGTGTTATTTTTGTTGCAGAATTTGCGACAGGGAATTGCAGCTTGTATGCCAGTTAAAATAACCCCAGATCTGCTATATAAACGGCCTTCGGGATGTGGGTGAAAAAAATACGGGACCGAATAGAGGTTGGGCACCGTGGCTATTGAGGCTGTCGGGACTTTGGCAGCTCCAAAATCCCGACAACTTTTAGTGTGCGGCTTGTTTAGAAACCGGAAACATTTCCGATTTTACGTTCTTTTGAATCCTCAAGAGGCAGGATATCTTCTGCTTCCTTCTTAGGATGCTTCGCCAGCGTTGGCTTGAAGGCCGCCTTGACCGGCGGCTGGGATTTTTTTATTGGTCGGGAAGCTTCACGAGACTTGGTCGCGCCGACTCCATTTATCAGGACTCTTAGGTCTGTCACAAGATCTGCCAGCAAGACGGCTTGAGATGACATTTCTTCAGAGGATGCTGCGACTTCTTCAGATGACGCCGCATTGCCTTGGGTGGCCTGGTCCAACTGATTCATCGCTTTAGAAATCTGTTCAAGCCCTGTGGATTGTTCCTGGCTGGCGACGGAGATCTCGCTGTTTAGATCGGCCACTTTTTTCACGGACATTACGATGTCATGCAGAACCGTACCACTTTGACTTGCTACACGTGCACCGTTTTCACTCTTTGATACATTCTCTTTGATCAAAGAATTGATGTCCTTGGCAGCGGCAGCGCTTCGTTGTGCCAGGTTTCTGACGGCTTCAGCGACTACGGCAAAACCTTTTCCTTGTTCACCAGCGCGCGCAGCTTCTACTGCCGCATTTAAAGCCAGCAAGTTCGTTTGGAAAGCGATATCATCGATGACTGTGATGATCTCCTCGATTTTTTTAGATCCGCTGGCAATGTCTTCCATGGCGCCGATAAGTTTATTGATCTCGCGTTCGCCTTCTTCGGCAGAATCACGTGATTTCGCTGAAAGAGCATTGGCCTCTTTGGCATGATCAGCATTCAGTTTTACCATGCTGGAAAGCTCTTCCAACGATGCGACTGTTTCCTCAAGTGAAGCTGCGGCTTCTGACGAACCTGAAGACAGCTGCTGGCTGGCTGCAGAAAGTTGTGTTCCGGCTGAAGAGGTCTGTTCTGCAGCACCCGAAATATCACCACTGATGCGTCCCAAAGTGCCTGCCAAAGAGTTGGCGAACAGGAAACCTAGCACAGAAGCAAAGATAAAACCGATAGAGATAGTCAGAATGACCAGGATTTCCCCGCGTCGAGACGTGGCTTCGGCAGAAGCTTTTGATTTGCGGACTTCTTCTTCGTGGAACTTCAGTAGTGCATCAAGGCTTGCGACATGCTCATTGCGAAGATCGCGCACTTCCTCGTCCAAAACTTTCTGGGCCAGGGCGCTTTGATCTTCATGTGCGGCAAGCTTTAACACGCGTTCTCCGGCTGACACGTACTTTTTCCAGACGTCATCGACTTTATTGAACAAGGCTTCTTCGCCAGGAAGAAAAGGAGTTTCCAGATATTTTTTTGTGAAGTCGCTATAAATCTGTAAAGACTCTTCGAACTGTTTTTCGTACATAGCGTATTCATTGGGGTTTTTTGCCATCACTGCGCGCAGCATGGTGCGGTTGACTTCTTGCGCGCGATAGCGAATGCGTCCCAGAGCTTGTACATTTGGCAGGTTCTGGTTTGTGATCACGCTATAGATGGAAACAACGTTGCTGTTGGACCACCAGCCGATTCCGCCGACCACCAGGAGCAGCAATGAGATCCCCACAAACCCTGTTAACAATTTCGCCCTTAAACTCAACTTTGCAAACATACCGAAGCCCCTTATATATGACTTTTTTTTATTGAATACGGCGGAATCAACCAGAGTTGTATTTTTGCCGTAAACTCGGGGGCATCTATCGGAGTCGTGTTGGTTTACTTAATAGGTGAATAATAATATTATTCAAATCCGCCAGGATCACTGTCAGATTTGAACAGGTGAGTGTTTCATCGTATTCGATACAAATGTAGGACGGTCGCGGGACAGACTTTTAGTAAGAGAAAATCTTTTTGATATCCTTGTCGATCTCAGGAGTGATTTCGACTTTCAGAGCGCCGAGATTTTCTTGCAGTTGTTCGATGCTGGTGGCCCCCAGAATCACACTGCTGACGCCGTTTTGCGCGGCCGTCCAGGCCAGGGCTAGTTGGGTGCGACTGCACTCTAGCTGGTCAGCGATCTTTTTTAGTTCCCATACGCGCTGGCAGTTTTTTTCTGTGTAGAACGTGTCTTTCAACCAGTCGATGCGTGACAGGCGACCTTCAGTGACGCCTTTGTCGTATTTCCCTGTCAGCATTCCTGATGCCAGTGGAGACCACGTCACTAAACCCATTCCGTGTTGCTGCGCTTTGGGCTGCACGTTGGTTTCAAACTTGTCGCGCACCAAAAGATTGTACTGAGGTTGTTCGACTTGCGGCTTGTAATAGCCGCCTTTATCGCACACATCCATGGCTTCCTGAATCTGTTCGGCGGTCCATTCGCTTGTTCCCCAATATAAAATTTTTCCGTGATGAATCAAGTCGTCCATGATGCGCACAGTTTCTTCGACGGGAGTTTCAGGGTCATAACGATGGCAGAAGTAGATGTCCAGATAATCGGTGCCGATACGTTGCAGGGATTTGTTCACGGATTCCAAAATATGTTTGCGGGAAAGACCTTTGTCGTTGATGTCTTCGCTCATCGGCCAAAAAACTTTTGAGGAAATGACAAGTTCATGGCGAGGGAAGTCTTTCAGGGCTCCCCCCATGATGCGCTCGGATTCGCCTTTGGCGTAGATGTCAGCGATGTCGAAAAAATTGATCCCGGCCTCAAAAGCCACACGCAGAATGCTGCGCACAGAAGTGAAGTCTTTGACGGTGCCACCAAATGTAGTCCAGCCGCCCAATGAATAGGCGCCGATTTTTAAGCCGCAACGGCCAACGCTGCGATAAGGCATGTTAGGATTGAACATCAGGGCCTCCTTGCAGAAGCCCCATTATCTTAATGAAGAACCGGATGTTGCAAGTAATGATTGATTTCGACGATTCTGTCTTGTTGACTGACCACAGAGTCCTGGATCGCGATCAGCTTTTGCATCAGGTTGTGTTTAGCCATGCGAATTGCTTCAAAGATGTCCTCGTGAACGCCTTCAGCCTCGGCCTTCGCGCCGCTTTCGTTCAGAACGATCGCAATGCGGTACAGCTTCTTTAATCCTTCCTTGGTAAACTCGCGACCTTCTGTTTCATACTGGAGCGCCAGTTTTCTTGGGTCCCGGGCTACGACAGCGACCACTGTTTGTGGAGTTACAAAGTGCTCGAACTCCGCGATCTGCTGGTAGATAAAGGACTTAACCTCAGGATTTTGTTCAATAAGCTCAATGGTGGGGTTGAGAAGGGTCGTCATAGGCGGCCTCCTTTTCCTCGTAGTTATAGTGTAACAATGGGGTCGAATTTTGTCTGGTCAAGAAGGTTGGCATTCAAAAAATAATTTGAAATCGAATAGGTTTGCATTAGAATCCCGAACCTGGACCATAGGCTTGTGTCAGATTGAGATCATGGAAAATATTAAATCCGAAATAAAATTAGACTCATCTTGGAAGCAGCATCTTCATCTGGAATTCGAAACGGATCGCATGAAGAGGCTTAAAAGTTTTTTGGCTTCTGAGTACAAAGCCGGCAAGACCATCTACCCGCGGGGGGATGAATACTTTGCAGCTTTGAATCTGACTCCTTTTGACAAGGTGAAGGTCGTCATCGTCGGGCAAGATCCTTATCATGGTCCAGGGCAGGCGCATGGCCTTTGCTTCTCAGTGCGTGAGGGGGTTCGTTTTCCTCCATCTCTTCAGAATATCTACAAAGAGCTGCACAGTGATCTGGGGCTCCCCATCCCTCAAACCGGTTCGCTGACCAAGTGGGCTGAGCAGGGTGTGCTTCTGCTAAATGCGGTACTGACTGTGGAAGATGGCAAAGCGGCGGCTCACCAGGGTAAAGGCTGGGAAGAGTTCACGGATAAGATCATCCATGTGCTGAACGACGAAAAAGAAAATCTGGTATTTATTTTGTGGGGTTCTTACGCGCAGAAAAAAGCGTCCTTTGTGGACCGTAAGAAGCATCTGGTCTTGGAATCTGTGCACCCCTCTCCGCTGTCAGCGCATCGAGGATTCTTTGGGACCAAGCCCTTCTCTAAAACCAATGCCTATCTGAGATCCAAGGGACTTGGTGAAATTGACTGGGATTTGACGAAGCCTTCCTAGGTTCAATTGCAAAAACCGATGCTCTCATCCTGGTACGTGTAGGTCTTCTTTGGTAACCTTCCAAAGGATTTAAATGTCATTCCACCGATTCAAAGGTGCAAAAGCTCTAGCTATGCGGTGGTGCCTTGGTTAAGATTATAGAAGAACCTTTAATCTGAAGGAGAGTATCATGAGATGGCTTCTGGCGGTGGCAATGGTGTCTCTGGGGTTGGTGGTCTCTCACACAGAAAGGTCCGAGGCTGGGCCGGCGATTCGAATTATTGCCAGCGTTGAAACCGTCAAGGTGGCGGACGTGGTTAGAAAACTGCGCAGCGATAAGGATGGTGTCAAAGTGCTGTTGAGCAAGCACCAGGGTTCTTACTATCTTCCCAAAAGCAATCCGCAATTTGCCGAGTTACTGAAAAAACTCGAGTCCAGTCTGAAGACCCAAAAGGCCGTGGATGTCACTGCGGAGCAAGGTCAGCTCAATATTGTTGATGTGAAATAAGCCCGCGTTGTAAACTGGTCTCCATCTTTTAAGGAGATCTTTATGCGCAGTCTTGTTCTGGTTCTTGCTCTTATCTCATTGTCGTCTCATGCCCTGGCCACTTCGGCGGAAGAAGTGAAACAGAAAACAGCGGAAGCTGCATCTGCGGCGGCTGAATATTCCAAAGAACAAAAAGAAGAGTTCCAAAAAGACATGGAAACAAAACTCAATTCCATGAAAAAAGAAATCGCTGAAATGAAGGCGGAAGCCGCCAAGAAAACCGGCGAAGCCAAGGCGGAAATGAATGACCAGATCAAGGCTTTGGAGAAGAAACAAGAGGAAATGAAAAAGGACTTGGCGAAGCTGAAGAAGAGCTCTGGCAAAGCCTGGGGTGAAATGAAAGCTGGTATGAGCAAGGCGTGGGATGCAATCTCCGAGTCCTATGGCAAAGCCAAAGCCCACTTGTCTGAAGAAAAATAATGAAAAAAAGCTCATTGCTCTTTATTAAGGACCTGCCTCGTCTTTCAGATCTGGGAGACGAGCTTTTACTGATCCACGATGAGATTCTTCCCAAGAAATCGGCGGCCTTCCGCAAGTGGATGAAACAGTTCCCGTTGCGTTATCCGGTAAAGGCTGGAGAGTCTTTAAAATCTGTTGATCAGTTCCCTGAACACATCGCCAGAATCGTCCAGCTCTGTGAAGGGGCTTCGGCGCGCCGTTTGACGTTGGTTGTGGCAGGTGGAGGCAGTGTGGGTGACTTTGGCGGCTTTGTGGCCAGCATCCTTAAAAGAGGTGTGGGGTTGGTTCACCTGCCCAGTACCTGGCTGTCGGCTATTGACTCCGCTCACGGCGGTAAGACGGCGCTGAATGTGGGTTCTGCGAAGAACCAGATTGGGACATTCTATCCGGCACAGAAAATCATTCTTTCCAGGGCCCTTTTGATGTCCCAGCCCGAAGCTCGGGCCTTTGAAGGATTCGGAGAGCTGCTGAAGATCGCCCTGATATCGGGTGGTTCTTTGTGGAAGGATCTTTCTCAAGAATACGAAGTTCATGCTGATACTTTGTGGAAGTATCTGGCCCGGTCAATCGAGGCCAAGTACAAGGAAGTGGCCAAAGACCCTGAAGAAAAGTCAGGCCATCGGCATGTTCTGAATCTGGGGCATACCGTGGGGCATGTTCTGGAATCTTTCAATGAACTTCCGCACGGGATTGCGATCAATTACGGTTTGGACTTTGCCTTGCGTTTTAGTCTGCATAAGAAAATCATCACTCCGAAAGACTATGAAAAGCTGATGCTTTCGCCGGTGATGGGTTACTTGCTGTCACCTGTACGAGATGGTTTGTTGCAAAGCAAGGAATCAGTTCTGAAGGATTTCCGCAGGCAGCTTCTAAGTGATAAAAAGAAAACAAGTTCTTCGGATCTGCGTTTTGTGTTTCTAAAAAAGCCGGGACAATGTGTGATTCGTGAAGTTCCCGTGGACGAAATCCTGATGGAAATTGTTCGGCAGAAAGAAGATGAATGGTATGACTGAGTATCGCTTTCGCGGAGAGATTCCGGGTTCCAAATCCATTTTCAACCGGGCCTTGATTGTAAAAAGCTATTTCCCGGTGTTGGATTTGCAAGGTCACGCTGAATGCGATGATGTTCGCTTTATGCGTGAGGGCTTGAAGGGAATCCGCGAACGCAGTCGTATTGATTGCGGAGAGGGTGGCACCACTTTCCGTTTTATGGCACTTCGAGCGTCTCGGGTGCCGGGAATGCACACGCTGGAGGCGACGGCGCGCTTGCTGCAAAGGCCACAGCAGGGACTTTTCGATCTGCTGTCTCAGCTGGGCGTGCAAACTCAAGTCAAAGGGCGTGAGCTATTTATCGCCTCTCAAGGCTGGAAGCGTCCACGCACACCCATCAAGGTCAACACCTCCGAATCCAGTCAGTATGCTTCGGCGTTGATCCTGAACTCCTGGCTTCTGGATTTTGATCTTGAGTTTGAATTGGTGGGTGAGAAGGTTTCTGAATCTTATTTCGAACTGACCGTAAAGATGTTGAAAGAACTGGGCATGCGATTTCAGGTGCAGGGAAATAAGTATTTGATCCCGGCCGGTCAGCGTATCAGTAAACTTGAGTACCGGGTGGAATCAGATCTCAGCTCTGCCTTCACTATGGCGGCGGCCGGGGCTTTAAGCGGTGGGGCAAGACTTGAGAACTTTCCCATCAGAAGTTCTCAGCCGGATGTCGTGTTTCTGGAAATTTTTAAGCGAATGAACATCGCTTGGGAATTCAAAGAGCAAAGTCTTTGCGTCAGCTCCTCGGCGGGACTGCGTGCGACGGACTGTGACTTGTTCCAGTCGCCGGACTTGTTCCCGGTTTTGGCGGTGCTGTGCAGTTGGGCGCAAGGAAGTTCCAAACTGTACAATGCGCCTCATCTGGCAGCGAAAGAATCCAATCGCATTGCCAAGGTGGCGGATCTATTTCAAAAGCTCGGTGTAGCACATGAAGTTCTGCCAGACGGCATGATCATTCACGGAGATCCGGGCCAGGTTTTAAAGAAGGGAATTGTCTTTAATCCTGATCAAGATCACCGCATGGTGATGGCGGCCACTTTGATGAAGCTAAAAGGCCACGAGATCAAGATTGAGCATCCCGAGGCGATCAATAAGAGTTTCCCCGAGTTCTGGGGCATGATAGGAATCAAACCATGATCACTGTCGTTGTTGGGCACCGCGGAACGGGAAAAACCGAGTTGATGAAACGTATGCAAAACTATTTGCGGGACGCTTCGGTTGAGTTCGTGGATCTGGATGAATTAATTGAAGAGAAAATCGGCAAAACCATTCCTGAACTCTTTATGGAGCATGGAGAGGCCTACTTTCGCGAGCTGGAGCGTCAGTTATTCTTAGAAACCCTGCAAAAGCCACACACGGAAATGTATCTGGTTGTGGGGGCGGGATTTGATCTGACGGTCATCCCTGAAGCCGTGCGCGTTTTGTGGGTGCGCAGACAGACGGATCTGGATGGACGTATTTTTCTGAATCGTCCGCGCCTGAATCCTGAGATGTCTCCGTTGGAAGAATTCCAAAAAAGAGCGGTTGTACGCGAGGAAAACTATCGGGCCCATGCCGATGAAGTGTATCTGATGCCAGAGGGTCTTTTTGAAAATCGCCATCATGCGATGGCAGTTGAAAAAGCCCTTCTGACTCACAGCCTGCAGGATATTTCTGGCGTTCTGACTTTGACGCCGGACATTTTTAAATCTGAAAAGCGCTGGAATCTTTTTAAGACCCGTTTCGCCCGCAAAGGCGTGGATCTTTTTGAATTGCGCGATGATCTGCTAAGTTTTGAGCAGATCCAAAAAGCTCTGACCGAAATGTCTTCAGAAAACTTTATCTATTCGTTCCGCACAGCCCGGGAAAACCTTCCGGCTGAGCAGTCCCTGCTGGAGCTTTTAAAAAAAGTGTCTTGGGTGGACTGGGCAATTGAGCTCGGGAGTCCGGAAGTTCTGCTTTCAGTCGTTCCAGGTACGAAAGTGATTCTGTCCCTGCATGAAGAAAAGTTGAAAGACTTGTGGCAGGTTTTTGCCAACCAAGTGGCGCATTTGAAGTATGCGCCTTTGGTGGAAAGTTTTGGGGATCTTTGGGTCGGGCATCAGTGGCAGGCGCAGGATGAGTCTCGTCGCAGCTATCTGCCGAGGTCGCGCACAGGTCGCTGGGAATGGTATCGCCGTTTGCAAAAGGGGCGACAACTGCTGAACTTCTGGAGAGAAGGGGATGGCACGGCGGGGGATCAGCCTTCTTTGTGGGCTTGGATGATGACACCGGGCCGGCCGGCTTCCTTTGCTGCGGTTTTGGGGGATCCTGTTGTGCACAGCTATACCCCCATGGAACATTCTGATTTCTTTTACAAGATGAATCTGCCGGTGTTCGCAGTGGCGATTTACCGGGACGAATGGGATCAGGCTTTCCCGGTCTTGCAAGCCCTGGGGCTTTCACATGCCGCAGTGACATCACCGCATAAAGAGAACGCGGCGAAAAGCTGCCAGCATGAAAATCTGAAAGCTGTGAATACCTTATACCTCGACCGGAAGGCCCATCGTTGGATAGGCACGTCCACTGATGATCAGGGCTTTATGGAACTGATCGAGGGCGTAGGTATGATTGCGCCTTTGCAGAAGGAAATCTTTGTCTGGGGCGGTGGCGGAGTGCTGGAGATGATTGAAAAGGCCCTGCCCCATGCGACTTATTTTTCATCGCGCAGTGGACAGCCCAGAGCGTGTTCGGAAGCTTCCGCGGAGCTGAAGCCTAAGATCGTGATCTGGGCCGCCCCGAGATCCGCAGAAACCCAGCTGCCTCCGGCCGGTTGGAGTCCTGCGATGGTGTTTGATTTAAATTATAAAGAAGATTCAATGGGGCGCGAGTACGCCCAGCGCTGTGGGGCTAATTATCAATCTGGTTTGGTGATGTTCACAGCGCAGGCTCAAGGACAAAGAGCATTTTGGCGAAAGCTTGAGGAAAAATCATGAGTGCAAGTCAGTTCGGGTCTCGCTTTACGATAACGACATTTGGTGAAAGTCACGGGACAGCTCTGGGTGTGGTGATTGATGGGTGCCCCGCCGGTGTTGAATTTGACGAAGCTTTGTTGCGCAAAGAACTGGAGCGTCGTCGTCCCGGGAATCACGGTTCAGGTCAGATTGTGTCTGGTCGTCAGGAAGGGGATTTGCCTGAAGTGTTAAGCGGGGTCTTTGAGGGAAAGACTTTGGGAACTCCGATGGCGATCATTGTGCGCAATCAGGATGCGCGTTCTCAGGACTACGGTGTGATCAAGACTTCTCCGCGTGCGGGGCATGCGGATGATATGTGGAAGCAGAAGTTCGGCCATAGCGACCACCGTGGTGGCGGGCGCTCCTCAGGGCGGGAAACAGTGTCGCGTGTGATGGCAGGGGCCGTGGCGCAGATGATGTTGAAACATGTCAGTGCGCCGACCCAAGTGATCGGCTACGCTTCTCAGATCGGTCCGATCACCCTGACATCAGCGGAACGCGCCGAGGTTCAGAAAAAAGACATAGATTCCTTCCAGGCTCGCTTTCCGTCGGACCGAGATGCCGAAGTGGGAGAGCTTCTAAAAAAAGCCCAGGAAAACGGCGAAAGCCACGGCGGTGTTGCTGAAATTCTGATACAGAATCCGCCGGCCTACTTGGGTCAGCCTGTTTTTCATAAGCTGAAGTCTGATTTGGCTATGGCCTTTCTAAGTGTCGGTGCAACCAATGGCTTTGAGTTGGGTCTGGGCTTTGAGGCCTCCGAGGTGAAGGGGACCGAGTTTCATCAAAACAGCGCAGGTTCACAGTATGGGGGCATCCGGGGTGGGATTTCCACCGGTGAAAGCATTTTGTTGCGCGTGTCTTTCAAGCCCACCAGTTCTATCCTGGATGTGGCTAAGAAAGGTCGACATGATCCGTGCATCGTGACCCGGGCGATTCCGGTTTTAGAGGCGATGACATGGCTGGTGTTGGCAGATCACTATTTGTGGTCTAGAACAGACAGAATATAAGAGGTAATGATGGTTTCAGATATTTTCAATCCCGAATGGTGGACAGAAGTTCCTGGTTTTAAGTTCCAAGATATCACTTATCACCGCGCTAAAGATCAGGGGACTGTGCGTATTGCCTTCAATCGTCCTGAAGTTCGTAATGCCTTCCGCCCGCAAACGGTGGACGAGCTTTACACGGCTCTTGAGCACGCACGCATCACGGCGGACGTGGGTGTGGTTTTGATTACAGGTAACGGACCTTCACCGAAAGATGGTGGTTGGGCGTTCTGTTCCGGTGGTGATCAGCGCATTCGTGGTAAGGACGGTTACAAGTACGAAGAAAAAGAAGCTCAAGGAAAAATGGATCTGGCTCGTCTGGGGCGTTTGCACATTCTGGAAGTTCAGCGCTTGATTCGTTTCATGCCTAAAGTGGTTATGGCCGTGGTTCCTGGTTGGGCTGTGGGTGGTGGTCATTCTTTGCATGTCGTGTGCGATATGACGATCGCCAGTCAGGAACATGCCATCTTCAAACAAACAGATCCAGACGTGGCCAGCTTCGACAGTGGTTATGGTTCTGCGTATCTGGCTCGCATGGTGGGGCAAAAGCGTGCGCGTGAAATCTTCTTCCTGGGACGCAACTATTCTGCCCAAGAAGCCTTCGATATGGGCATGGTGAATGCGGTGGTTCCGCACAAGGATCTGGAAAAGGTCGCATTGGAATGGGCTTATGAAATGAACTCCAAGAGTCCGACAGCGATGCGCATGTTGAAGTACGGTTTCAATATGATTGATGACGGCTTGGTCGGTCAGCAGCTCTTTGCGGGCGAGGCGACTCGTCTGGCTTACGGGACGGAAGAAGCTGTGGAGGGGCGTAATTCCTTCGTGGAAAAGCGTCCGAAGGACTTCTCCAAGTTCCCTTGGCACTACTAGATTCAGCAATAACAGAATATACGCTTCGAAAAAGGAGGACAGATATCCTCCTTTTTTTGTTCACAGGAACTTCGTCGAGCTTCATGTCACTCAACTAGACCTTATTTGAGATTTTCTTGAATACGAGGGTTGCTATTAATTCTTGTAATCTGTGTTTGATCACAAAACAAAAATGGCAAGGAGCCACAAAATGAAATCTACAGGGATGAAGATTCTATTCTCAGCATTGGTACTCACACTCGCAGCCTGCTCCGGCGGTGGCGGCGGCGGAGGCGGAGGCAGCAACAGCGGTGATGTTGCGAACCCGACGCCGACTATCACAAATCCACCAACTAAAGCCAGTGGTACTGCATCGGAGTTGGGTACGATTCTAGGCACCGTTGACGAAGCGGCTACTCAGGTAGCTGTGCAGAATATGGTTGATGATTTTGAGCTTCCTACGACGGGTATGTCCCCTGCTTTGAAGGTTTTATCCTCTGTGCGTGCAGGAGAAAGCTGTATCACAGCAAATGAAGGTTGGGATATTGATGCAGATCACGATCGTTTCTTGGATGATGCTTCTGTTAAGGCTACCAATTGTGAAGTAACTAAGTCGGAAGAGGGAGTAGGAACCTCTTATATGACTGCCAGCCTTCAGTCCAAGGATACAGATACTACAACATTCTGGGCGGATGCTAGTATTGCATACTCCAGTAACATGATTACGAAGAATGCCAGTGGTGCTACAGATGGTCAGTACTATTTCTCATTCAAATCGACTTTAGATATGGCAAAAGGGACTCTGATGATCAATTCAAAAGAGGGTGGTTATGACAAATCTAAAGAAGAGGCACATGAATACTCTGCATTTTGGTTAACTTTCGCTTCGGATGAAGTAGGTGTTATTTCCTTGTCGGGCTATGTTCAGTATTACTCTGAAGGTAAAGGACTTGTTACACTTCAGGTGATTGGAACTGATGGTTCTGTAAATGAGTCGACTGAATGTATCGAAGGGATAAATGTGTCCCTCAAATATGCTAGCGGTGATACGGCAGGCAGTGTGAGTGGTAAAACATTGTGTCTGGCTGGTACCGTTGAGACTGTTACTAAGGCTGGCCTTAAGTAAGTCATCCAGTGTCTGAAAACATCTGCCTCTATTAGGCTCGCAGAGAGACAATAGAGGCATGAAATTCGTTCTCTTCTTCGTATTGCTGGCGGCTGTAGGCTTGGCATTCTGGGGATGCCCGACGAAGAAGTATATCCCGGACCCAACGCCTCCACAGCCTCAGGTCATGCGTTATGATGAGATACTAAGACAAAACGGTCAGGCCCCTCATGTGGGGCCACGGCTGGATCAGCGACGAATGTTGGCATAAAAAAAGACTCCCTAACGGAGTCTTTTTTGTTTTCTCAAATGTCTTTATCAAAGAACTACTTCACAGTGCCTTTGTAGATGTAGGCAATTCCACCAGTCAAAGAGATGTATTCCATATCAGAATAAGCACCGCTTTCTTTCATCAGCTCCAGGAAACCTTCTTTGCACGGGAAGGCTGCAGAGGATTTTTGCAGATACTCGTAAGCTTCCTTCTGACCCGTTACCAGGCCGCCAATTTTAGGCAGAATGTTCTGGGAGTAGAAGTTGTAAAGCGCCCCGAAAACAGGAACGCTGACCTGGCCGAACTCCAAGACCATGACCTTACCACCAGGGCGAGTCACGCGGGCCATTTCTTTGAGTGCTTTCACCGGGTCACCGACGTTGCGGATACCAAAAGAGATGCTGCAAATATCAAAGCTATTATCCGCGTACTGAAGTTGCGTCACATCGGCTTGTTCAAACTTGATGTCCAGACCACGTTCTTGCGCTTTACCCGGTGCTGGAATCATCATCTCAGGGCAGAAGTCTGTGCCGATCACAGCCCCGGTTCCCACCGTCTTCTTGAACTCAATTGCCAGGTCACCCGTGCCAGTCGCACAGTCCAAAACCTGTTGGCCAGCTTTGGCGCCGCTGTATTTGACCAGTTTTTTTCTCCACAAGTGGTGAATCCCCATGGAAAGGACATTGTTGCCCTTGTCATAGTTCGCCGCCACTTTTGAAAACATAGAGCGGATGATTTCAGGATTTGGAGAGTGCTTTTGATTAGTGTGCATGAGCGGTCACCTTGTGAAGAGGGCGGTCAATCGCAGTCAGGATCTTATCCAGTTTGCGCATCATCATCTGGAAGTCATTCAAAGTCAGGGCCTGCATGCCGTCGGAAAGAGCTTCCTCGGGGCGCGGGTGAACTTCCACGATGATACCGTCAGCGCCGACAGCGGCCGCCGCGTAAGCCAGATCCGGAACCAGGGCGCGGATGCCCACGGCATGGGACGGATCGACGATCACGGGAAGGTTGGTGTTTCTTTTCGCAAACGCCACGGCATTTAGATCCAAAGTGTTGCGAGTGGCAGTTTCAAAAGTGCGAATGCCACGTTCACACAGAATCACGTTCTGGTTTCCGCCATTGGTGATGTATTCAGCGGCTTTGATCCATTCTTCGATGTAAGCAGCCAGGCCACGCTTCAAAAGCACAGGCTTTTTCTGGCGACCCAGTTCCTTCAGAAGTTCGTAGTTCTGCATGCTGCGCGAACCCACCTGGAAACATTCAACCAGGTCATAGATTTCTTCGATTTGTCTGACGTCGGTGACTTCAGACACCAAGCTCATGTTCAGTTCTTTGCAAACGGATTTCACGATGTCGAAGGATCCGGAACCCAGGCCTTGGAAGGCTTTGGAAGAGGTGCGCATTTTCCAGATACCACCACGAAGCAAGTGCGCGCCTGCGGCTTTAACTCCGGAAGCAGTTTCCAGGAATTGGGCATGACTCTCGATGGAGCATGGGCCGGCGATCACAGTGAATTGAGGACCCCCGATAGAAAAACCGCCAACATTGACGATTTGGGTTGAGGGACTTGTTTGCATAGTTAGCGTTTCCATAATACGAACTTCTTCTCACCCTGGTTAACGTTTTAACAACTTGAAAGTCGTAAAAAGAGGGTCCTTTTGTGGAACGGCAGAATAGCATAACGCTGGAAGGCATTACAAACTTTTTGGAGGCAGGGGCCCTCTTGCGACATAGAAACCAATGGATTCTCATTGAAGGCCCATTCAGAGCGGCAAAGAGCCCGGATAGTGTCGAAATTTCAGTGTTTTGCCCCGATTTCTATGACCTGAACAGGCCCGCGTTGTGGCACGGAAAGGCCGTCCATAGGCTGTCTTCAGCAGATTTACGCCAGATTTGTGAGGAGTACTTGGCTCAAGGGCCCTCTATTGCGGAGTCCTTAGCGAAGGCCGTGTGGGCGGAACCGCGTAAGGAGGATTTTGCCGAAGCCTTGCGTGTCATTCAGAGCAAAATTCAAAAAAATGAAATTCAAAAAGCAGTCCCTGCAGTCTTTGCGCGCACAACGCAGACAGTGGCAGCGCGCGACCGGGCCGAGATGATTTTGCAACTTCTTCAGGCGCCACAGACCTTGTATGTCTATGGATTCTGGCAACAGGGCGAAGGACTGTTGGGAGCGACACCAGAAGTTCTTTTCGACTATTCGCAGGGTGTCCTGAAGACCATGGCCTTGGCAGGGACCTGCCCCAAAAGCGAAAGCACCGAGCGGGAGTCTCTTCTTAAAGATCCCAAGGAAATGCAAGAACATCAGCTGGTGGTGGAAGATATCGCCAGACTTCTGGGCCAGTGGGGCGAGGTGCAGGCGCAGGGGCCTCACATTCTGGAGTTGCCGATTCTGTATCATCTAAAAACCGACATTCAGGTACAGTGTCAGACGCGCCCTGACTTTGTGGCTTTGGCAAAAAGTCTGCACCCGACACCAGCGCTGGGCGTGGCTCCGCGTTCTCAAGGCTACTTGTGGATGCAAGATCTTCCGGGGCAGGAGGGGCGACGCTATTTCGGGGGGCCTTTTGCATTTATGAATGCGGAGGAGGCTCTGTGTCTTGTTGCGATTCGCAATTTGCAGTGGAGCAAAGACTCTGCGATGATTGGTTCCGGCTGCGGTGTTGTGGCAGCCAGCGAATTGGAAAGAGAATGGCGGGAACTTTATCAAAAGCGCCTGTCAGTAAAAAAAGTATTGGGGCTTGAAGTATGACAAACATGGAACTGGCAGCAAAAGTCATTCAGGAACTGGTTCACACCGGAGTGAGAGAATTCATTCTGTGTGCCGGAGCCCGCAACAGCCCCATGGTTCACATTCTGGACGAATGTAAAAATCTGAAGGTGTACTCGTTCTTTGAAGAACGTTCGGCTGGATTCTTCGCTTTGGGTCGTATTGCCAGCACTCGTCGTCCGGTGGCGGTGATCACCACTTCCGGAACAGCGGTGGCAGAACTTTTGCCGGCAGCGGTGGAAGGTACTTATTCCTCGTTGCCATTGATTCTGGTGACGGCAGACCGCCCGAAGCATTATCGCGGCTCAGGTGCGCCTCAGACGATTGAGCAGGTGGGTATTTTCTCTTACTACAATGAAGTGGCCTTGGATCTGGACAGTGAAAACTCGCACTTGTCGTTTAAGTCCCTGTCCTGGAAAAAGCCGATTCATGTGAATGTGAGTTTTGAAGAGCCTCTGATCGACGGTCCGGTGCCGACAATTCATATTCCCAGCGTTTCAGAAAGAACCAAGCTGCCGGCTCAGATTCCGCTGGGCACGTTAAAGGAAATGGAAGACTTCATCAACTCCCACAAGCCATTGGTGATTGTGGGGATTCTGCCGGAAAAAGCCTATGGCACGGTGCTGGAGTTTTTAAAGCAGTACAAGGCGCCGGTTTACTGCGAAGGTATTTCCAGTTTGCGCGGCCATCCGGACATCAAGGATGTTGAGATCCGTTCGGGCGAAAAAATGATTCATCGTATTCTGGGGATGGGGGTTTGTGATTCCATCCTGCGCATCGGCGGGGTGCCGACGGCACGTGTGTGGCGTGATCTGGAAAGCAAGTACAAGGATCTTCCGGTTTTCTCTGTCAGCTTTAATCACTACACAGGTCTGAGCCGTCCGGGGCAGCATTGCAACTCGTTGGATCTGCTCAGTCAGGTGGAATTCAATTATCCTCACCATGAAAATGTAAAAATCAATATCGAGGATTCTGCGCGGGCCTTGCAGATTCGCCAGCTGCTGGAAAAATATCCTGACTCAGAACAAGGGCAGATCTACGCGCTTTCAAAACGTATGAAGGGGGCTTCGGTTTATCTGGGGAACTCGCTTCCGATTCGGGAATGGGACTCCAGTTCGTCGCACGATTTCCCTCCGGCGCGTGTGGCGGCCAATCGCGGCGCCAATGGTATTGACGGGCAGATTTCCACCTTCCTGGGCTGGGCTCATCCAGAGCTTGAAAACTGGTGTCTTGTTGGAGATTTAACCGCGCTGTATGATTTATCGTCACTTTGGGCAACTTCCCAGTTGGATGCGAAAAAACTGCGTATCGTGGTCATCAACAATGGAGGAGGCCAAATCTTCCATCGCATGTTTAAGAAAGAGATTTTCATAAACAAACACCAGATTTCGTTCGATTCATGGGCAAAGATGTGGAACTGGTCCTATCAGAAGTGGCATACTATTCCAGACGAGGCTGTGACGTTGGACTTTGCAGATCACCAGATCATTGAGCTCTGTCCGAACTGGGAGCACACCCAAGAATTCTGGAAGGAGTACGACTCGTTGTGGAAAGAGTGAATCTCTTTTTTCTTCATGGCTTCTTAGGAAGACCGACGGACTGGGCGCAGGTAAAAGCGCACCTTCCGCAAGTTGAAGGACTGCGCATTTATACGCCTGATTATTTTAAAGAACTGTCTTTGGGGCCCAGCAATTCATTTGAAAGCTGGGCAGAGAACTTCGTTAAACTGGTTGAAACCCACGGATCTGCGGCGGAAAGAAACATTGTCGTGGGCTATTCCCTGGGGGGACGCCTGGCTTTGCATGCTCTGGAAAAGAAGCCCGCCCTGTTTTATAAAGTCGTATTGATATCGACCAATCCCGGCTTCAATGATGTTCATGAAGCTTTCGACCCTATCTCTGAAGAACGTCGTCAGCGCTGGATGAATGATTCCTATTGGGCGGAGGAATTTCTAAAAGCCCCGTGGGACATGGTGCTGCGTAACTGGAATGCGCAGCCTGTATTCGGTGGTGGGGAGGCCGAACCCCTGCGTCTGGAGAAAGACTATTCCCGGGAAACGTTAAGCCTGGCGCTGACCCAGTGGTCCCTGGCTCAACAAAAGAACATGCGTGGTCTGTTGGCCAAGCAGACGCAGAAACTGATCTGGCTGGTCGGTGAACGGGATGAAAAGTTTGTGGAAATGTCCAAGCGTATCGAGGATGAGGTGGCCGGCTTCCAGTTTGAAGTGATTCCGTCCTCATCCCATCGTGTTTTGTTCGACAGCCCCAAGGATCTGGGCGAACGAATTCGGCAGTTAGTTCAAAAGCTTCTTTGATTCCGTGTCGATCCAGGTGCGGAAAGTTTTAACGTTCATATAAATCGACTTCTCTTTGCAGACATCCTTGTTTTGGATGTACTGATTGCGTTCGTCGGCCTTCACTTCGTCAGGAACTGTCCAGGACACAGCAGAGGCTACACCCACGACATAGTCCTTGCCTTGATATCGCATCAACGCTGGACCACCGGAATCACCACTGCAGATGCCCTTGCCGATTTTTTGATCGATGTAAAATTGAGTTTCATCCTGACTGAACTGCTGGATGGCCAGATCCACATGACGAAGCTGGCCCGAGCCCTGTGTGTCCGTCGGAGTGCTGCGTTTGCCGGAGATGCGCCCATAACCAGCCGCCGTGAAAACCTGCCCCTTGCGAATCGGGAAAGAGGCGTCGGCCAGTTCTACGGGGCGATAGTTTGAAGGAGCGGGCTCTTTCATCAAGATCAGTCCCAGGTCGTTACGATCTTTGGAGTTTTGTTTTTTGTATTTATCGTGTGTGGCGGTTTTATAAGCCTGGCGCAGAACATAGTTGCCGGTCAGCGGATTGATCCCAAAAGCCAAAGACAGGTCTGAAGCATTTGCTCCCACGCAATGAGCTGCTGTCAGGATCAGATTTCTTTTGATCAGAGTGCCTGTGCAATAGGTCTTTGTCGGGTTGTCATAGATCAATACGACATAATTGGAAACGGTGTCATTTTTGGTGGTGTTCGCACCACCGACAATAGCGCTGTCATTAGGGACAGGCGAAAAACTGTCCTGAGGTTCCGCACAGGCAGACAATGTTAAAACGATCAAAGAGCCAACGTACAACTTCGCTTTCATAGTCCCTCGGTCAAATAGGCCCATGAAATAACAAAAGGGCTGCTTTTTGAGTAGCAGCCCTTGGCGATTGTGAAAAAATTAGATGCTTATTTTATTAAAGAGCTTGCTCCGGATTGACCAGGGATTTGGACAGTTTGGTGGCCATACGGTTGATCCAGATCTTGTAGTACAACGTGCTGGTAAAGGCGGAGAACTGCGAACAGTCGTTGTTTTCGTCTTTCACTCCGCGGCTGGTGACACCCATCAGGTACAGCTCACCCTTGATTTCAACGTAGGCAGGACCACCCGAATCACCGTGGCAGGCACCAGTGCCCTTGGTTTGGTCAACAAGGAACTCTGAAGTGCTGTAATTCAAGTTACTGATGGTGACTTTGGTAGATCGCAGACGGCCTACACCCTCACCCGTGACGCCGTCAGAAATGCCATACCCTGCAACTGTGATTTCCATGCCTGCTTTTAAGTTGCGTTTGTTTGGCAAGAATTTAACAGGCTTGTATCCAGCAGGCACCGTCCCGGTGAAGTGAATCATGGCGATATCGCCCGTGTCGAATTCTTCATTCTGGCGATTTTCCCAGTAAGGGGAGAACTCAACTTTATCCACCTGGCGACGCTCGCTCAGGGCATTGATTTCTGTACCGAAGAAGACATACATGTCTTCAGTGAAGTAGCCGACACAGTGAGCGGCGGTCAGAACGATGTTGTTTGGAAGCAAAGACCCTGTGCAGATTTCGCCTTCGAAGGCGTCGTAAACAGCGACGATGCTGTTTTGAATCTTGTCGGTGGCTTGTACCTCGGTGCCTCCGATGATTCCGTCTCCATTTGTGATAACGCTGGAATTGTTCGCTTGAGGTGAGCAGGCTGTGAGAGCCAAGCTTGTTAGGATCCCCGAAATTAGCAACTTATTCAGCTTCACTAAAATCCCCCCGGATTGCGATCTACAAATACTGTAGTTCGTGGGCTGAATAAACCCCATTTTGGCACCACATGACAAGATGATAATACTAATGAGAAACATAAGGGGGACTTATCCCCCTTAGGCTTGAAAGACTTACAGGTTTTTGAAGCTGTCGGTGGCCTCAATCAAAGCTGAACGAGTTCCGGGCTCGGCCGCCGCATGGCCTGAGTCAGGAATGATTGTAAATTTTGCCTCCGGCCAGGCCTTATGAAGCTCCCACGCAGAGGTGGCCGGGCAGACCACATCGTAACGGCCTTGAACAATGACCCCGGGGATATGGCGGATTTTATCCACGTTTTCCAGGATCCAGTTATTGGTTGTGAAGAAGGCGTTATTGGTGAAGTAATGGCATTCGATACGGGCAAAGCTCAAGGCATATTCCGGATCATCGAATTCATCCACGGCTTTAGGGTCCACGATCAGGCGGGAGGTGGCGGCCTCCCACTTGCTCCACGCCTTGGCCGCTTCCAGGCGGATGTCGGCATTTTCGTGGGTCAGGCGTTTGTAGTAAGCTGCAACCAGATCATGGCGTTCGTTCTGCGGAATGGGCTTGAGGTATTCATCCCACACATCCGGGAAGATGTTGGAAGCACCCTCTTGATAGAACCATTTGATTTCAGAAGGACGGCACAGGAAGATTCCGCGCAGAACCAGAGCTTTTACGCGGTCAGTGTGAGTGATTGCATAAGTCAGTGCCAGGGTTGAACCCCAGCTCCCGCCGAAGACCACCCATTTGTCGATCTTCAACATCTCGCGAATGGTTTCAATGTCCTTCACTAGGTCCCACGTGGAATTTTCACGCAGTTCTGCGCAAGGAGTGGACTGACCGCTGCCACGCTGGTCGAACAAAATTATTCGGTAGGCCTTTGGATCAAAGAAACGCCGGTGATCCGGCGCAACGCCGCCACCTGGTCCCCCGTGCAGAAAGACGACGGGTTTTCCCTGGGGGTTGCCGCACTCTTCCCAGTAAAGGGTGTGGATATCAGAAACTTTCAGCATGCCTTTGTTGTAAGGCTCGATGGCTGGATAAAATTCGCGCATATTAACCTCGCTGTGAGAGACAAAAAGCCTCTCGCAGATTAGTCTTTAAGTCAAAATGCGCGGAGCCGAAAAGAAGGGGTTGAGAATCAACCCCGATCCTGAGGGAGCTTATTTGGCAATACTGGTGCCGATATCGCGGGGATCAGCCACGCCGTGCAATTTGTCGCCTTCCTTGGTCACGGCCATCACGTTGCATGGAATAGGTTCCACGCGAACGTCATAGCCCATGTCCTTCAGTTCTTTCAGCACTTCAGGTCTTGGTCCTGGAGGATCGATGAACAGCACATCGGGTTGCCATTGCTGGTGATAGCGAACCATCGCGACAGATTCATAAAGCGGAAGTTTGAACTCCACATAATTCAGGATGGTCTGGGCCACGCAACTGATGATGCGAGTCCCGCCGGGAGCTCCCACAGCCATCACGGGCTTATTATTTTCCAGCAAGATCGTCGGTGACATGCTGCTGAGGGGAGTTTTGCGGGGAGCGATGGCGTTGGGTTTACCACCGATGGCGCCGAACAAGTTGGAGGCTCCGACTTGAGCGGCGAAATCATCCATTTCGTTGTTGAGCACAATCCCGGTTCCTGGCGCCACAATGGCGGCACCCATCCAGCCGTTGATGGTTTGCGTGGAAGCCACAGCATTGCCCTGATTGTCGATCAAGGACATATGAGTGGTGTCAGTGGATTCATATTTCAGAGGATCGCCACCATACACTTCCGAAGCTTTGCGGGCGCGTTTTTCTTCAAACTGGGAGCGGCGTTGTTTGAGATAATCCTGCGACAGCAAGCCTTCCACCGGGACGTGGCCGAAGTCAGGATCACCCAGATAAACGGCACGATCTGCAAATGCAGACTGCAGGGCTGAAGCCGCCAAATGAATGGACTTGGTGGAAAGGGGACCGGCTTTGGCCAAAGAATCCTCCTCGAGCAAATCCAGGAACTGAATCACATGCACACCGCCGGAACTTGGAGGTGGCATGGAGATCACCTCAAACTTGCCGACTTTGCCTTCAACGGGTTTTCTGAATTTAACCTCGTAGGTGTCGAAATCTTTCTGGGTCAGCAGTCCCTTTCTTTGTTTGGAAAGTTTCAGGATGGAGTTTGCAACAGGGCCTTTGTAGAAACCGTCTTTGCCTTTTTCGGCAATGAGTCTGAGTGTCTTTGCCAGATCCTTTTGCACAAGTTTTGTGCCGATCGGGGGAACTTTTCCGTCCTTGGTCAGGAAAATGGCTTTGGCGGCGGGATCCTTGGCAAGAACGTCCGCGCGGTCCATCAGGGCACGGTGAAACTCAGGATAAATATCAAAACCGTTTTCAGCCAGCTCAATAGCTGGTTGCATGATGGTTTTCAAAGGTAAAGAGCCGAATCTTTTGTGAATCTCCAAAAGACCTGCCACCATTCCTGGAACAGCGACAGCCAGGATGCCATCTTGGGAAAGTTTGGAATCCGCTTTGCCGTCTTTTCCGATGTACATGTTCTGTGTGGCTTTTAGTGGGGCGCGTTCGCGGAAGTCGATGGCATAGGTGTCTCCGGTTTTTGCTTCATGGAACATCATGAAACCGCCACCGCCGATGCCCGTGGATTGCGGGCGCTCAACTGAAACAGTGAACGATGCCGCCACAGTCGCATCAATGATGTTTCCACCCAGATTAAACATTTTCTCTGCCGCTTGGCTCGAGTATCGCCCTTGGGTGGAAATGGCGAACTGGGTGCCGAAGGCTTCCGCCGTGGCGCGGTCGGGACGCTCTTGAGAAGTGCGAATGACCGGGTTTTGAATTGATTTCGTGCTTTGACAACTGAGAGTCAAAACAGAAAGTGACAGCACGAGCAGCTTTGTTGTTTTCATCAGGCTTTCCTCCAACCTGTTTTATGAGTCCATTCAATGAATTCTTTGTGTCGTTTCATGGGATCGGGTGGGTGATAGTCGCCGTCCATGGGCGTGATCACCAAAGTTTCCAAAGGCGAAAGACCCATCTCGGCTCGACGGGTGTTAAGAAGTTCTTCGTCCTCAACATCCGTAACGCGCAGGATTCCGTTTTCGTCCCAGTCGGCATTGGTGCCATAGATCTGTTTGCGGCCTTCGTAAAAACGAATGCGATCTATCATAAAGGCCACGTAGGGTTTGGGAACTTGCCCGGCCTTTGCAAGATCGGTCAATACCGGTTCCTGTGCGCGCATGAATTCCGGCCAACTGATCGCATGCAGAATTATTCTTAAGGCCGCAGTGCAAGCCTCTTCACCCACCAGTGGAATTGTCGGGAAGCCATTTTTTTCGATCAATTCCTGCAGACGGTGGGCATTGCGCAGATGAATCTTTTCCATCTGCGGGTGATAGCCGTGAAAAAGCTCGCCCGTACTGGCCAGGACTTCTCGCACGGCTTCGTCTTCTCGGATCAGATGAAGAATTTCTTCTGCATAGGTCATCCGAAGAACTCCGCCATCAGACGATTTTTTTCTTGTTCCGGGAAGAAGCTGGCGTCAAAGGCGATTTGATTGCAGCGATGGAAATCAGCCGCGGTGAATCCATGCACGCGGTGAAGAACCTCATAGTCATCACTCAGGCAGGTGGCAAAGACGCCTGGGTCATCCGAGTTGATCGTCACCAAAACTCCGGCATTCATCAGTTGGCGAATTGGATGGGTTTCATAGGTTGGGAAGGACTGGGTCAGGTAGTTGCTGATCGGGCAGACTTCCAACGGAATACGACGGTCCTTCACAAACTCGAGCACAGAGGGGTTGTTGATAATTTGAATCCCGTGGCCGATGCGTTCCGCCCCCAGGATCTCGATACTGTCGCGAACCCAGGATGCGGACTGTGGCTGTGGGGTTTCGCCAGAATGAACCGTGATACGCAGGCCTGCTTTCTTGGCTTTTTGAAAAAGGGGAGCAAATGTTTTCGGGTCAAAACCCTCTTCATTGTCCGCCAGATCCAGAGCCAAAAAGCTGTCCTTGTTGTCGATGGCGAAATCCACGACCTTTTCCGCGATCTCATAAGATTTGATCCTTTGAATGATGCAAATCAGTCCGATAAGCATAGGGAACTGCTTGCGTGCTTTATCGATGCCTTTTAGCAACGAGCGGTGGATTTTCTCAAAAGTCAGGGATTTGTGCCCGTCAGCAATAAAAGTCGGCGCATAACGCAACTCCAAAAGGCGCACGCCGTCGTTAAAAGCGTCTTCACAGGCCTCGTAGGCAACTCGGGTCAGGATCTCTTCACTGGCCAGCACCTTTTGGGCGTTCATGAATTTATTCAGCACAGATCCCAGATCTTTCATGGGGCCTGTGATCAAAAACTGATCCTTTTGTCCCTGTGAAGTGGGGGCTAAGGGAATTCCCACCTGGGGGGCCAGTTCCAAGATGGTGCTCCAACGCACTGAGCAGTCTAAATGGCGATGCAGATCCACCTTCAGGATGTCGCGAATATTGTGAGAATAAAGCCTTTCCATTTGATGTTCCTCGCTGTGGGCAGTAAAACTATATCCTATGACAGAACCTATTCAGATCAAAACAAAACTCGCAGGCAATCCTACCCAAGAACCCCAATTCAAAAGCTTTGTGAAAAGCAAAGACGGACGTCAGATTCCAGTGGCCGATCCTAACGCGACTCGCGCACTAGTTTCTTTGATGGATATGAACGCCGTCCTTGGTGGAGCAGCTTCTCACTACGGTGGTCCTGCGGCCTTGGCTGAACTCATGTCCGCATTGCATGGACATGTTTTTGATGTGGCTCAACGCGAAGGCAAGCAGTGGTATGAGTTGTTCCATATCGTGAACGATGCGGGTCACTGTGAAAATGGTCTGTATGCCCTGAAGGCCAACTACAAAATGGCGGGTTTGACTTTGGACAGCCTGAAAAAGTTCCGCTCCATCGAAAGCGGTCTGACAGGTCACGGAGAGGTTCACTGCTTCCCTGAAGGTGTGTTTATTTCTAACGGCCCTCTGGGGTCTGCGTTCCCACAAACTCAAGGTGTCGCAATGGGTGAGGCTTTGTCCGGTCAAAATCGTGTGACAGTGACAACCATCTCTGACGGCGCCTGCATGGAAGGGGAGGCGAAAGAAGCGTTCGCTGCCATTCCGGGTTTGGCCAAAATTGGTAAGATGGGTCCTTATGTGCTGATCATCAGCGACAACAACACAAAACTGTCCGGTCGTATTGATGCGGAATCTTTCTCGATGGCTCCGACATTTGCGTCGTTGAAGGATCTGGGCTGGGATGTGATCCATCTTCCTGAAGGAAATGATCTGCAAAAGTGCTATGACACTTTGGTGACTGCGATCGAGACAGCCAAAGCCAATCCAAAAGCGCCTGTTGTGATTCATGCAAGAACCATCAAAGGGATCGGCACAAAGAAAACTGCCGAATCGGCTTCGGGCGGTCACGGTTTCCCTCTGAAAAGTCCCTCGGAGCTGCCAGCATTTTTGACAGAAATCTACAATGGCGCGGCACTGCCCGAAGTTTACAACACGTGGATTTCTGAGTTGTTGAAATGGGAAGCGGAAATTAAAGCCAGTGGCGTGAAAGACTCTGGAGAGAAAATCCAAGTGGGTATTTCTTCTGCGATGATTCGTGCCCGTAAGGCGGGTTTGCCGGTTCTGAGTGTGACTTCAGATCTTCCGGGCTCCACAGGGGTTGCGGGCTTCCGTAAAGAATTCCCTCAGGATTCTTTTGACGTCGGTATTGCTGAAAGCAACATGGTTTCCACAGCAGCGGGTCTTTCCAAGTTGGGTTACATCCCGGTGGTGGACACATTCGCTCAGTTTGGTGTAACTAAAGGGGCTCTGCCTTTGACGATGGGGGCTTTGTCTGAAGCGCCGATCATTGCGGTGTATTCTCACACAGGATTCCAGGATGCGGCCGACGGCGCTTCTCACCAGGCGTTGAGCTATGTGGCGATGACTTCTTCGATCCCTCATGTGGATGTTTATTCGTTGTCGTGCAGTGAAGAAGCCGACGCTTTGATGTATTCCGTGATCGAGAACTTTGCCAAAGCTCGCAAAGAAGGCAAGGTTCCCAATTCAGCGGTGTTCTTCCTGGGGCGTGAAAACTTCCCTAAATCCTATGTGGCGGGTGCCACTTACGACTTGAGAAAAGCGCAGGTGCTGGCAGATACAACAGCCGGCAAAGCGAAGTCAGTGACTATCGCTACAACGGGTTCTTTGGTGCCTCAAGCTTTACAGGCGGCTAAAGATCTGGAAACCAAAGGTGTGGGTGCTGTTGTGGTGAATGCGGCTTGTGTGAACCACGTGGACGTGGCGACTTTCAAAGCGGCTTTGGGTAAAACACAAGGTCACTTGATCACAGTGGAAGATCACCAGTTGTTGGGCGGCTTTGGCCAGTTGTTGTGCCATGCCCTGCTGACGGCCGATGTGCCGATGAAAGCAAAAAGCCTGGGTGTGCAAGGTGAGTTCGGTCAGAGCGCTTATACGGCCTTGGATCTGTACCGCAAACACAAGATCGATGCGTCGGCCATCGTGGAAACAGCCGGATCTTTCTTCTAGATTAGCGCTCACGGGGCGATCTTAAAAATTGTAATGTTGAGGCCCACAGTGGAAACGCTGTGGGTTTTTTTGTATGCAAGGCTTTGGTCGCGTAAACAGAACTCGGGACTAGTAGGGTGCAAGGTCCTCGGGAAAAATAGAGATAAGAAACTGTGTTTCCCGAGGAGCCTATGAAGGTGTCGTGCATCCTGGCGTTGTTTTTTTCTGTAACTCCTGTGTGGGCGGCCACGATGCCTGCATTTACGAAGTTTGAAAAAAGCGCGTTTGCGGTTCAGCCAAAGTCTGAAGTTGTTGTGAATATGCCGCGGGTGCAGTCTCAGGATACTCTGGGACTTTGTTATTCCTTTGCCACCTCCGCCATCTTAACTGCTGAAAACTGCCGGATTATGAAAAAAGACTGCAAGAGTCTTCCAGACTCTGAAATTTTCTCTCCGGTGGATGTGGCCCGGTTCGGCAATCAGCCGGATGGGGAGGTGGGATTTGAGTCTTCTTATCGCGGCATTCGGGAAGGTGGGCCCGGTGCATTCACCTTGGAAATTGCGGGGACCTTCGTGGGCAGTTCCGCTTCGCAGGAATGCCTGTCGCTCGATAAGATCCTAGGTAAAATGGGGGGCGCACAGTTTGGTACGGATGCTCAGTTGGCGGCATTTAAACGCCTTCGCAAAAAGTATGATGAGTATCAGAAGATAGATAGGAACTGTGAGACGTGCCTCACAGACTTCTTTGCCACCGCCAAGACCGAAATGGATAAGGATTTCAATCTGGATACAGATCCGACTCGATTGCTGAAGGCTTTCAGTGAGGAAACTTACGAAAAGTTCTTTGATCGCCTGATCTATCCCAAAGAGTGCAGCCGCGCCAAGAATCGCGCCTATTTCGAGGGAAAAGACTCGACGGAATTAAAAGTCTTCCCACAAAAGGGCCAGAAGGCAGATTATGCCAGTGTTATGGCGCAAATTAAAAAGCAACTTGGCAACGGCCATCCGGTGATGATCTCCGGAATCTGCCTGAATGAAAAGTACACAAAGGATTGCTCAGCCCCCGGTGTTGAAGGTGGAAACCAGCATGCCACGGTGATTTCTGGTTATCGTCGTGTCTGTGATAAGGCCAACAAGTGTTACGACGCTCTTCAGATTCATAACAGCTGGGGACAGGCATGGCAGGATATGCATGACGGCGGCTGGGTCGATGCCGAAAGTCTTTTAAAGTACACCGGCTATGAAACCGAGATGCTGGCCTGGCTCGAAGATAAGCCAAAGGGGAAATGATGAAAAAGATGATCGTCATTTTTTCTATGCTGATGTGGACTTTGCGGGCTGAAGCCAGCTTAAAAGTCTTTGATGGGAAAAGCTATCAGCCCTTTAAGGTGCAGGAGTATCAGCAACTGAAGCTTTCGGCGGAATGTTTCAAGGGGCAAAAACCTGATTGTGAGGCTTGGAAGGTGGCTCAGAAAAAAGCGTCCAAAACAAATCTGCCTCAAGCGTTGGGGGGAAACCCCGCAGCTCGCTATTGTCTGGATGCTGGTGGTGAGAACCGCATTGCCAAATCCGATGACGGGACGGAGTATGATTATTGCCGCTTTAAAGATGGCTCCATGATCGAGGCCTGGAGTCTGTACTTCAAGTTTAATCCGGCCAGTGTCAGAAAATAAAAAAGCCCTTGGAAGTCCCAAAGGCTTTTTACTAATGAGCTTAGCTGTGCGCAGGCTTATTTGACGGAAACTTCGCAGGCGAAAGTGCCTACTTCAGTTTGTTCGCCCAAACCCCACCAGTAAACTTTGGCAGTGTGGTCGACAACGCTGATGACCAGTTCGAACTCATAAGAACCTTCAACCCAGAAGTCATAACGAACTTCAGTGTCGGAAGCGGAACTGGATTCTCTTTCCAGTGCAGGACCGTTCATATCCAAAGTGGAGACAGAGTAATCACCAACGCTCAAGGACCAGTTCTTAGCATCTTCGATCAAGAGAACTGTCGGGTTCTTCAGGATGTTGAAATCGGCATTGATTTCAGGGTTTTTGGAAAGCTTGGTTGCCTGGCAGTCAAATACTCTTTGTCCTGCAAAAGAAAGGCTGGAGAAAAGCATCGCAGTCACGAAAAATACTGTTTTCATCGTCTAAGTCCTTTGTTTGATGGGCTCTTGCCTATCAAGACTTTGATGAAAAGTCTGTTTATAATTCTGTTAGCGGAATAAATCGTGAAGTTTTTTGCTGGTTCCGCGGTGGTGACGATCTGGGGGCCCGCTGCGGAGTGGACTAAGTTGCTGTATTTACTGAAAAAAGAAAGCCCGCGCTCTCGGCGCAGGCTTTCGTGGAAATTGCTGTTTTTAAGAGCTTATTAAGCCGCTTTGGCTTCGTCCTGATGGGAGAACTGTGCAATTTGACCCATTTGATCCTGGGAGAACGCCGAAACGATATCCACCAGAATAACCACTTTGTTGTCAACTTTACCCATACCACGCACGAAGGACATGGCGTGTTCATTCCCCAGAACCGGAGATGGTTCGATTTGTGATTCCTGAAGATCCACAACCTCTTTCACGGAATCGACGATCATACCCACCTGACCGATGGAGGTGTCGATCACGATAATGCAAGTGTCACGAGTTGTATCTTGCGCCTGCATGCCAAACTTGATGCGCAGATTCACAACAGGAATGATTTTACCGCGTAGATTCATCACGCCCTTCACATAGTCCGGAGTTCTTGGAACAGGGGTGATTTCACCAAACTGGTTGATCTCGCGCACTGTTTCGATGGCCACGCCATATTGTTCAGACATAAGTTGGAACGTCAGATACTGGCCCGGTTTTGCTTTCATTGATACATCGCTCATTTTTATAGCCTTTCAAAGTCGTAAAGGAAGCTTGACCCTGATCTCATCGCGAAAAAGGGCGAACGACTTAAGAGGATTTCTCGAGGGGGGTTAAAAAATAATATTCTCGGTTCTGGACTGCCTCATCCTGGGTCAATAGTCCTGTCAAACGTGACAACCTTTATACCTTGGGTGGAACCAGTCTCATTCTGGACCAAGGTTGTAAATAGAAGACCTGCGGAGTCTCCGATAGAGGTTTGTGATTTTCTTACCTTATTTGGAGCGACCATGAGCGGTGATAATGCCTTTTTTGAAGAACTACAGATGGATTTCCTGAATGAATCCGCTTTTATGTTGGAGCAGTACGAAGAGTACATGATGAGACTGGAAAACAGTGTCGATCCAGCCAAAGACCTGACAGATATTTTTCGTGTCGCGCACTCGGTAAAAGGAGGAGCCGCAGCGGTCGGTCTTGCGGATCTTTGTAAGTTCGCCCACGTGATGGAAGATCTTTTGGATCTGCTGCGTTCCCGTCCGGAACTGGTGAACTCGAATGTGATTTCTTTGCTTCTGCAATCCGGTGATGAGTTAAAAAATCGAGTGGGAGCTTTGCAGCAGGGACAGAATAATCCCTGGGACCCTTCGGCTTTGACGACTGAGCTGATCACCTTGACTGAACAGCTTTCGGGTAAAACTTCGAAGCACTCTCAGGTTGCAGCGCCTTCTGCTGATGAACCCAAGATTGAAGCGCCTGATGATTTCTTTGCGCAGGCACCGGCAGCAGAAGCTGTGGCTCCCGTCGTCGAAGACGATGTGACCAATCACGATCTTTTAGCCGAACTTCTGGCACAATTGTCACCCGAAGATCAGGCCGAGTTCCACGCCAAAGAAGAGGCCGCGAAACGAGCGGCCGATGAGGCAGTGCCAAAGCCGTCTCCGGTGGCGGCTGTTGCGACTCCGGAGCCTGTTGTTGTTGAAAAGCCAGCTCCAGCCTTAAAGGTTGTTCCATCTGCTCCAGCGACCCCAGCCCCAGCGGCCAGCGCCTCAGCGGGTAACAGTGGCGGCGGCAGCAATAAAGGCGGCAAAAACCTGAACAGCACCATCAAGGTGGATACCGGCCGTGTCGACTCTGTTTTGGATGCTGTGGGTGAGTTGGTTGTTCTGAAAAATCAATTGGTGCATGACGAAACAGTTCGCAGTGGAGTGAATCTGCGCCTGGAAGCCATCGTGGATCAGTTGGACAAGGCTGTGCGCGAGCTTTATGAGAAAACTCTGAGCATCCGCATGACGCCGCTGAAGTCCATGTTTATCAAAATTCAACGTATCGTTCGTGACGTGTCTTTGACTCTGGACAAGCCGGTTGATTTGCAACTGATTGGTGAAGAAACCGAGGTTGAAAGAACCGTGTTTGAGCTTTTGGGGGACCCTTTGGTTCATCTTGTGCGCAACTCGATGGACCACGGTGTGGAGAAAAAAGAAATTCGCCAGGAGCGTGGCAAACCCGCAACTGCCAAAGTGGTGGTTTCTGCCAAACAATCAGGTGGTAATGTCATTATTGATATTTCTGATGACGGTGGTGGTATCAACCGCGAAAAGGTTTTAGGGAAAGCTATTGAAAAAGGCTTTGTACCGGCAGGTGTGGATCCGGCGTCTATCCCGGATGAACAGGTTTTCCAATACATCTTCTATCCGGGATTCTCTACGGCGGATAAGATCTCGGATCTGTCCGGTCGTGGTGTCGGTCTGGATGTGGTGAAATCGAATCTTGATAAAATCAATGGTAAAATCAACATCTATTCCAAAGCAGGTCAGGGCACAACTTTCCGTCTGACCATTCCACTGAGCACGGCAATCACGGATGGCATCATCGTGGCTTTGGATGGGGCTCGCTACATTCTTCCGATTCATTCGATTCGCGAAATTGTGCGTGTTCTGCCAAAGGACTACACGCATGTTTCAGGCGCAGGCAAAGTGGCCAGCATCCGCGGACATCTGCTGCCGGTGATTGATGTGACAAAAACATTGGGTTCTATTAACTGGGCCCTGAACAAGAAAGATGCGCAGTTGGCGCAACGTCGCGAGAACTCTTTAAGTGCGCGCCGTGAAGAAACCATGTTGGTGATTATCGAATCCATGACAGGCCAGATGGCATTCCCGGTGGACGATGTCCTGGGGCAGGCGCAGGTGGTTGTGAAACCAATCACCACCGGTCAGGATATTCCGGAGGTTGCGGGTGCTGCAATTCTGGGTGACGGTAAGACGGTTCTGATTTTGGAACCTGGTGCGTTGGTGAGTAATGTGTCCAAAGGTCGGGAGATCGCAGCATGACGGCTGTTAAGAAGAACGAAATTGTAGGATCTCTGTATGATTTTGAAGAGATCAAGCTTTCAGATAAGATGTTTTTGAAGTTCGCAGAGCGCATGTACAGTCTGGCAGGGGTGGATCTTCCATTGACGCCGAAGAATCATGCTCTGATTCGCAATCGTATTGTGAAGTTGCTGCGTCGTCATTCCCTGAAAAGCTATGAAGAGTACTGGTCCATGCTGGAACGGGGCGGTTCTGACGTGACGTCAGAATTTATCTCGGCACTGACGACCAATATGACGTCGTTCTATCGAGAGTCCAATCATTTTGATTTTCTTAAAAGTGTTCTGCCGGATCTGGCGAAGAAGTTTGGGTCCGATTTGCGCCTGTGGTGTGCTGCGGCCAGCACAGGGCAGGAGCCTTACACCATTGCGATGACTTTGAATGAGGCGGCTGCAGAGATGCCACCGTCCACGAAACCCCGGGTGCTGGCGACAGATATTGATTTGCAGGTTCTGAAAAAAGCCTCGACGGGCACCTATGAAGATCGCGAAATGCAGGGGCTTCCCCCTGCGCAGCGTGCTCGTTACTTTGAAAAGGTCAAGGCTAACGGGGATGAATACTGGAGAGCCAAGGATCAGATTCACGACATGATTCGCTTTGCTCCGTTTAATTTGATGAATCCCAAGTACGAGTTTCAGCATAAGTTCCATGTGATCTTCTGTCGAAATGTACTGATTTACTTTGATGAGCCGACCACCAAAAGAGTCATCGACAATCTGGTGTCCTGTCTGGCACCGGGTGGTTACTTGATCCTGGGGCACTCTGAATCAGGCAATGTGAAGCATCCTGGTTTGAAGCCCATGTCGCGCGCGGTTTATCAAAAACTTTAAAAATAGAGGCCCCTATGGCTCAAAAAATTCGTGTTTTGATTGTGGATGATTCGGCGGTGATTCGTAAGTTGCTGGAGAAAATTTTCTCCACCTGTCCGGACATCGAAGTGGTGGGGACGGCCTCAGACCCGTATATCGCTCGCGATAAGCTGGTGGCTCTGAAGCCGGATGTAATGACTTTGGACGTGGAAATGCCCCGTATGGATGGCATCAGCTTCCTGGAAAAAGTCATGCAGCACTTTCCGACAAGAACGATTATCTTTTCCAGTTTGGCGAAAACAGGCTCTGAAACCTATCTGCGGGCGTTGGAGGCTGGGGCGATTGAAATCATGGAAAAGCCTTCCATCGACGTCAGTCAAAGTCTGGAGTCTTTGTCCCAATCTATTATTGAAAAAGTTAAAGCCGTTTCAAAAGCCCGCATCAATCCGGTAAAAGTTGTGGTGCCTACAGGGGCTGCAGCGGTCAAAAAGCCTGTGACTTCGTTGGCGCGCACGACGCACCAATTGTTGGCCGTGGCCTCTTCGACCGGTGGAACCGAAGCTTTGAAAGTCTTTTTGAGCGGAATGCCGGCGGATATCCCGGGAACTTTGGTGGTGCAGCATATGCCGCCGGGTTTTACCAAGTCCTTTGCTGAAAATCTGAATAAGATGTTCCCTTTCGAAGTCAAAGAGGCTGAAGAAGGGGATCAGGTTGTTCCCGGTCGTGTGTTGATTGCCCCGGGCAACTATCATATGGAAATCACGCGAAGTGGTGCGTTCTACTATGTGAAACTTCACCAGGGGCCGGCATTGCACAGTGTGCGCCCGGCGGCGGACTATCTGATGAAATCCGTGGCGAAGTTCGTTGGTAAGAATGCGATGGGTGTGGTTCTGACCGGTATGGGTAAGGATGGCGCGGAAGGTCTGTTGGAAATGAAGAACGCCGGTGCATACACCGTGGCTCAGAACGAAGAGACCTGTGTGGTATACGGGATGCCTGCCGCAGCGGTGGCTTTAGGGGCGGCGGACAAAGTGCTGCCACTGGATCGCATCGCCAACGATCTGCTGAATCAACTGCAAGCTCGTAACGCAGCTTAAACAATCCACAAATTTTCAGATAAGACCCCTGCATCTTTTGCGGGGGTTTTTTATTGCCCTTTCTAGGATCTGCTTTCTAAAATGTCCGGATCGCAAGGAGCCCGTCGGTGTCCCAGAAATCTTTAGTGTTACTTTTGTCGTCTTTGTTGTTCATTGGTTGCAAATCGTCTGTGGTAAGAAATGAGGTTGAGGCTATGAATCTGAATGATCCCTATATCTGGCTTGAAGAAGTGGAAGGTCCGAAAGCTTTGGAGTTTGCCAAGGCAGAAAACAAACGCACGCTGGAGCACTTTCAGGGCACCTCGACCTACAAAGAAGTGGAGCAGGGTGTTCGTAGGATTCTGCTGGCTAAAGACCGCATTCCCGGTGTCAGTCTGAAAAAGGGCGAGCTTTACAACTTCTGGCAGGATGACAAGCATGTGCGCGGCCTGTGGCGCAAAACCACTTTGAGCAGCTACAAAACGGCGGAACCCAAATGGGATGTGATTCTGGACATTGATGCACTTGCGAAAAAGGAAAAGGAGAACTGGGTGTGGAAGGGCGCCAGCACTCTGGGGCCGAAACATGATCGTGCGCTGGTGTACCTGTCCCGTGGTGGAAAAGATGCGACGGTTGTGCGTGAGTTTGACATGAACACACGACAGTTCGTCAAAGATGGTTTCAACTTACCGGAAGCCAAAACCAATATGTCCTGGAAGGATGAAAACACTGTCTTTGTCGGAACTGATTTTGGCCCGGGCTCTTTGACCGATTCAGGCTATCCCCGTATTGTGAAGCTATGGAAGCGTGGCACACCGCTGTCCGAAGCAACGGTGGTTCAGGAAGCAGCCCCGACAGACATGTCCGCTTATAGCTACATCATGGATGAAAATGACAAACGTTATGTTTTCCACAGCATCCGCAAAGGCTTTTACAGCAGCGCCAACTGGTATGAAGACAAAAGTGGCAACAAAATTCGCCTGCCGATGCCTGAAGATTCCGAATTCTGGGGTGTTTTTGAAGGCAAGCTGTTCTTTGAACTGAAGTCCGATCTGGGCTCTTTCAAAACTGGCAGTATCGTGTTTATGCCCTTGAGTGAAATTACAAAAGGCGAGGCTGCGCAGAAGTCTTTGAAGGCCTTATTTGTGCCGACAGAAAAAAGATTCATTCAGGGGCTAAATCCCACGAAGAATCATATCCTTTTGCATGTAACTGATAATGTTCTGTCACGCATTGAAAAAGTGACGTTCACCTCGCAGGATACCTGGACCACCGAACCCGTGAAGCTGGGTGAAAACGGCATGGCCTACGTCACCTCTACAGAAGAGGAAAGTGACACCTATCTTGCGCAGTATGTGGATTTTCTGACGCCGACTTCCACTTATATCGGAAATGCTTCTGATAAAGGGAATCACCTGGAGCTTTTGAAAAAATCCCCTGAGCGCTTTAATAGCGAAGGGATGAAGACCGAGCGCTTTGAAGCCGTCAGTGCGGACGGAACAAAGATTCCGTACTTTGTGGTTTGCAAGAAGGATCTGAAGCTGAACGGGAAAAATCCGACACTCCTTTATGGATACGGCGGGTTCCAGTCACCGATGCAGCCTTCGTATCTGAACTTTGTTGGCAAAGTGTGGGTGGAAAAAGGTGGCGTTTATGTGCTGAGCAATCTGCGCGGCGGCGGAGAGTTTGGCCCCGCCTGGCATCAGGCAGTGCTGAAGGAAAACCGCTACAAAGTTTATCAGGACAACATTGCCATTGCTGAAGATCTGATCCGTCGTGGAATTACGTCCCCACAGCACCTGGGGATCTCGGGTCGTTCCAACGGGGGGCTTTTGACAGGGGCGACTTTCACAACACGTCCGGATCTGTTCAATGCCGTAATCGTGGGTGTGCCGTTGTTGGACATGCTTCGCTATCACAAACTGCTGGCGGGCGCGAGCTGGATGGATGAATACGGAAACCCGGAAGAACCCAAAATGCGCGAAGCGATCTTGAAGTACTCGCCTTACCAGCGCGTGCAGAAGGATGCCAAGTATCCAGAAGTGCTGATCATGACCAGCACCAAGGACGATCGTGTTCATCCGGGGCATGCACGCAAGATGGTGGCACGTATGAAAGAACAGGGACATCCGGTTTACTATTATGAAAACATGGAAGGTGGTCACGCGGGCAGCGCCAACATCGAACAGGCCATCCTGTGGAACACGCTGGAATACAGCTATCTGTGGGAGAAGCTAAAATAAGGGCTGCCTTGCAGCCCGCTTGGCCGGCGTTTTAGCCTGTGAGGGCTTTGTTGGCCTTTTTAAGGCGCTGGGATAGTGTTTTCACCAATGCCTTGGCCCACGAAGGACGCGCGAAGATCACGTTGTCCAAAGAGCCATTGGGGATGGCAATCAACTCCACCTCTGTGATAGCTTCGACGGTGGCGGAACGGGGTTCGTGATTGAAATGGCCCATTTCGCCGACGAACTCGCCAGGCATGATTTCCCCCAACATCACCTTGTCGCCATCGCTTCCCTCAGAGTAGGCGCGCAGGCTGCCTTTTTTTACGATGTAAGCCACTTCCGTGATGTCACCTTCTTTGAAGAGAACATCACCGGGCTGTAGCTGTTTCAGTTCATACTGCGGTTGATTGGTGTCTGTCTTGGGCGAGATGATCTTTGCAACACAGTCCACCAGCGCTTTTTCCCGGTCCGGTTCCGTCAGGAACTGCACACGACCCGAAGCCACTTCGTTTTTGAAAATATCGTGATCCGCGACGTAAGACATGATGATGATGGCGATGTCGTCGTTGTTTTTCTCTTTCAGAATTTTGGAAACAATGTCAAAGCCTGACCCTTTGGGAAGATACTCATCCACCAGAACCGCTTTGGGGTGAACGTTGTCGAGCTTGTATTTGGCTTCAAACCATTCCGCCCCATGAAAGACCGAGCAGTTTTCAAAATTCCGTTGCAGGCTTTCGGTGCATTTATGGATGCGCGTTTTATCGCCGCTGACAATAAGGAAAGTGTTCTTCTTTTGGTCGTTCCGTCCCATGGGTAAAACCTTCCATCGTTTTACGTGGATCTTTCAGGCAGTCCACGCTGGGTGACACTGCCTTTATTATCTGCTTTTCACAGGGGAGCTTCAATAAGTTGGTCTCAATTCAATTTGAAATGACTTGAATTGAGACGCTGAGGGAACTTAGTGGTGGGTTTCTTCGTGCTTGGCCCGGGCAAAGGCGCCGGAACGGGAAAACTTCTCAAGCTGCTGATTCCAGAACAACATCTGCGCCGGTGACAACGAGAAATCCATGATCGCCAGCTTCATCGCCAGTGGGAAGGCTTCGTTCATCACGAAAGCCGCCTGACGGCGTTCGCCTTTGCGGCTGTACTGCTCGATACGGTGAAGGCCCTGCATGACGTGCAAGGCTTTAAAGAACACAGCGGCTTCCTGTTTGAAGATGCCCATTTCCTCTCGCATGAAGTAGGCAAGCTTGGCATCGTTGGCCAGTTCATCGTGATTCCACGGATCTTCGCCATACTGAGCTTTCATAAAGCCCATCATAAAGGCGGCAAACAGCTCCGTCGGATCATTCTTATCAATGCCGGCGGTATTCATGCGAGCCATATGCAATTCAAAGGTTTCCATCTTCGCGGGGTTTACAAACACAGACTGCAAGCCCGGCAGGATCTGTTCCAGAATATGCAGATCAAACAGCTCCATGAAGGCCAGGTGCGGCTCTTTCAGGCGCATGAACTTCAGCCATTCTTCACGACGGCGCGGAAGAACGGATTTTTTCAGTTCGCCACTGCATTCCGCAATCGCTGCACGCATGCTGGATTCAATGGAAAAATGCAGTTTGTGCGACAGGCGAATGGCGCGCAGAATGCGAATTGGATCTTCGATGAAGCGCTCTTTAGGATCGCCGATCATGCGCAAGACACGATTTTCGATATCCTGAATACCGCCGCAATAATCGATCAGCTTGTGAGCGCCTGGATCATAGAAGACCGCATTGCAGGTAAAGTCGCGGCGAACCGCATCTTCCTGAACCGTTCCGAAATAGTTGTCACCTTCAACACTGTCATCACCTTGCTCAGCCAGTTCTTCCTGGGTCACATTGCGACGGAAGGTCGCGACCTCGAACTGTTGATCACCGCGTTTGACAAGCACCAGCTTGAAGCGGCGGCCAATCACGTAAGCATTGGGAACTTTTTTGCGCACCTGATTGGGGTGGGCACTGGTGGCAATATCAAAATCTTTAGGATGAATCCCTACAAGCAAATCTCGAACGCAACCACCGACAAGGTAGGTTTCAAAACCGGCGTCTTGAAGGTTCCGAACAATTCTTAATGCGTAGGAGTCGATCCAGTCCTCGTGGAGCTGGGGTTTTTGTTGGGCAGTCATTGAGGGTGAATCTACATCCCTTCGCATCAAAATTCAAACGTGAATAATAAAAGACCCGCAGGACAAGTCTTTGATCTTAAGTCCTTGAAATAATTGAGGGTCTTTTGAATAAATCAACATGACGGCGCGGGTTCGGAGGAGTATAAAAAGTTATGTCTTACCTCAATAATTTCTACCATCATGTCTATGGCCCCGAAGACGGGCGCAAATGGGTTTTCGTTCACGGCCTTATGGGCTATGGGCAGAACTGGCGCAAGATCATTCAGGGGCTGGAGGCGACCGAGCGTTGTCTGGCGTTCGATCAACGGGGCCATGGCCGGTCTTTCCAACCGGCAGAAGGTTACAGCCCGGAAGATTATGCCGATGACCTCAAAATGATTGTGGACGAGTTGGGGTGGGATCAGTTCGTTTTGGTCGGCCATTCCATGGGAGGGCGCAATGTTTTGAACTTTGCCTCACGGTTCCCGGAATATGTGTCCCAGTTGGTGATTGAGGACATTGGACCAGAAGCCAACCCCCAGGCTCACGAGTATTACGAATATTTATTGAATTTGGTGCCGACGCCGTTTGCCACCCGAGAAGAGGCCAAACGCTATTTCTTTGAGGACTTTGTGAAAACCGCAAAGACCCGCGAGAACATCCAGGTCATGGCCAATTATTTCTATTCGAATATGACCGAGCAGCCCAATGGCACTGTGGATTGGCGCTTTTCGAAAAAGGGCATTATTGAATCCGTTCGATTGGGAAGAACGGGCGAGAGATGGGATGAGGTGAAGTCCCTGAAAATGCCGACCCTGCTGGTGCGAGGAGCCAACTCCAAGGAACTATCGCAGGAAAATTACGACAAGATGCTGGCTAGCAATCCTATGATGAAGGGCGTCGTAATCCCCGGAGCTGGACATTGGGTCCACTCAGATCAACCTCAGGCTTTTACAGAAGCCTTGAAAATGTTTGTGGGCGGCTTTTAAGCCCCTGCTTTGACTTTTAGCTTCCTGCTAAGTAGCTTGGAAGCTTCAGACCGGAGTAATGAAAGTTGAAATTCTCAGAATTGAATTTAGATTCCCTATTAGTATCTGCAATCCAAAAAATTGGCTACGATGATTGCACCCCAATCCAGGAACAGGCCATGCCTCCTGTTCTTGATGGCAAAGACGTTGCTGGTCTTGCGCAAACAGGCACCGGAAAAACGGCAGCCTTCCTGATTCCTTTGATGGAGCGTATTTTGCGCGCTCGCCCGGCTCAGGGTGAAGTTTCTGAAGAACAAAAAGCCGTGATTGAAAAACGCGCTTTCGCGGATTGGAAACCTCAGAATTTTATTCTGATTCTGGTGCCGACACGTGAGCTGGCCGAGCAGGTTCAGGACAACATTAACAAGTTGAGTGTGGATTCAGGCCTTCGCGGTTTTGCGATTTACGGTGGAACGGGTTACGACAAACAAAAAGAGGCGCTTAAAAACGGTGTTGAGTTTATCGTGGCAACCCCAGGCCGCTTGATTGACCTGTACAAAGAGCACCTTGTTGATTTGAAACAAGTTCGTGCGATTGTTTTCGACGAAGCCGACCGTATGTTCGACATGGGTTTCAAGGACGACATGAAATACATCCTGCAACGTGTTCCTCGTGAACGTCAGTTGCTGGTGTTCAGTGCGACTTTGAACTTTGATGTTTTGAACACGATTTACCAGTTCGGTTCCGAGCCGGTTGAAATCAACATCAGTCGTGACCAGGCCAAAGCAGAAAACGTGAAAGACCAGATTTTCCACGTGGGAAGCGATGAAAAGCCTCAGCACCTTTTGTCTTTGCTGAAAGTGCATAATCCCAAACAAGCCATCATCTTCACGAACTTTAAAATGAGCGTGGAAAGAATTGCGAAGTTCCTGACTGAAAACGGAATTCCGGCGATGGCGATTTCCAGCCTTTTGACTCAAGCTCAGCGCAACCGCGTGATTGAACAATTCAAGGCTGAAAACGACATGAACATTCTTGTTGCTACAGACGTTGCGGCTCGCGGTCTGGACATCAAGGGTGTGGACATGGTTGTGAACTTCGAGCTTCCGATGGACTCTGAATCCTATGTTCACCGTATTGGCCGTACTGGTCGTGCGGGTACAACGGGCCAGGCGTTTTCTTTGGTGGGTGACAAAGATATCGAATCTTTGGCTCGTATCGAAGACTATTTGAAACACAAAATCGAAGTGGGCTATCTGGAAAATGACCAGCTGGTCAAAGAATTCAAACCGATGTCTTCCCACTTCGAAGGTCATTATCCAAAGTCTTTGGATCGTGCACGTGCGCCTCGTGAAGGCGGCCGTGGTGGTGACAGAGGCCCGCGCCGTGAAGGCGACCGTGGCCCTCGCCGTGAACGCGGTGATCGCGGACCTCGTCCAGAGCGTGGTCCACGTCCAGAAGGTCAGCAGAAGTCTGCGCAGGCCGGTGGTCAAGGCCAAGGTCAACCAGGCCGTCAGGACAACCGTCCGAAAAGACAGCATGAAGGCGGACCAAAACGTCAACACGACCAAAAACGTGGTGAGCAGAAACCAAGACAAGAACAGCAGGCTCGCAAGCCGCACGGTCAACCGCAACAACGTCAGGGAGCTTCTGCCAAGAAAAGAGTTCCAGTGGCGGCGCAGAAATCCATCGGCCAAAAGGTCGCAGGATTCTTCAAGCGTCTGTTCTCTTAATCCTTTCCGGGGATTGAAAAAAGAAAAAGCCTGCTCCGAATGGATGCAGGCTTTTTTATTTTCAATGACTCTAATTTTTACTTCTTAATTTTTTTGGCTAAAAGAGCCGTCGTGTCCGCATTGCTGGCTTCTTTTGCCACATCCAATGCAGTCTGACCTTTGGAGTTTTTCAGCTTCAGGTTCGCACCGTGTTTGATCAAGAACTGAATGTCTTCAGGTGTTCCATAGCGGGCTACCGAGAACAAAGCTGTCTCACCCAGTTTATTGGTTTTGTTGATCAGAGCCTTGTTCTTTTTCAGAATGATTTCTGCCGTCTTCTTGTCGTTGGCGGCGGCTCTCATGAATAAAGTGTCCTGCTCGTCACCGGCGACGGTAATATCCACGTTGGCACCAGCGGCGATCAGGGCCTGAGCCACTTCATAGTTGTCATTGGTGACAGCAAAAGCCAGAGCTGTTTCACCACCGTTGTTTTTTAGTTCCAGTTTCACTTTCTTAGAAAGAAGAAACTTTACGATATCCAGGTTCCCGCCCATGGATGCCATCATCAAAGGTGTCATGCCGGTGCTGTCCTGGGCGTTAAGATCGATTTTATTTTTCGTCAGCAAGGACTTCACTTTGGCAAGATCACCTTGCTCAGCAGCCTCGTTCAGAGCCGCGGAAGCCTTGCCGGTTCCGGCAAAGGCTGTTCCGTGAAGAAGTCCGGCGAAGAAGAAGATCAGCGCAGCCAGGACCATGGATTTCTTGCTCATAAATCACCTTCTCTATTTTTTCGCAACCACAGCTGGCGCAGCTGCGGCTACGAGATAAGATTTAGCATCAAATGGCAGAGGCAACTGCTCGGTGTAGCTGATTCTTTTCGGGCCACCGTTGGTGTTGATCAGCTGAGCCACTTTGTTTTTGATCTGCTGGCTGGCAACACCCCAGTCAGAACGATTTTTGTCCTGATCGGTATGCATAAGAACCGCAAAATAAATCTCACCATTTTTAGTGGAAATACTGCCAGCCAGAGTCTTGGCTTTGTTCACGCTGCCTGTCTTTGCAATCGTGGAGGCTGACATGACGCCGCTGTAGTTCTTAACTGTGGAATCACGATCTTTCCCGGCAACAGCCATCACATCACTTAAATCATATCCTTTTTCAGCCAGTTTTTTATCAAGACGATAAAGAACCTTCACCATCATTTCACAAGTGGCTTCGTTGTAAATTGGTCTGGCAACGGAACCTTCGTTGTTTCCGGAACCATTGTAGAAGACGATGTCTTCATCGCTGGCTGCCAAAGTTGTCTTTACATACTGTTCAAATTTATCAGTGCCACCCAGATTCCAGAACAGGGTGTCTGCGATATAGTTATTGGACTGATTGTTCATTCTTTTTAGAATGGAACGAAGAGGTGCCGATCTCAAAAGAACTGTTTTTGTTTGCGCATCTTTTTTGAATGTTGCTTTTGGAACATAAGCGACGTTGCGAATACTGAGGCTTGGCAACGATTCCATTTTAACGCCGATACGGGCCGCTTTGGATTTAAGCGACTGGTACATCAAAGGTTGCACAGCCGTGCCCAAAGCATTGATGATCGTACTGCGCACGACAGAGGCTTGTTGTTCCACCGTTTCGTATTTAGGAGTCGTGCCGGCCACCAAAGGTTTTTCCTCGGCCTTCCAGGTCAGAAGGAAGTTTTCATCGAACGTCATCTTCTCCACTTTTTTGATTTTCATGCGGTTGAGCTCTGAAATCAGGAAGTAGCTAAGATTGCGACCGAACATAGGGTCGCGGCTGCCTTCAATATGAATGTCCACTGAACCATTGGCTGTCGGGGTGATGTGGAGTTTGGTTGTATAGCGGTAGTCAGGCCCAAGACGATCAATGGCCCAAAGTGCGGTTACGACTTTTGAAATCGACGCCAGTGGGAACTTATCATCCTTGTTCTTGTCACCTTGAACAGCACCTTGAGTTGAATTCGCAGCCATGTGGCACATAGAATTCAGATAGACCTTGGCAGATGCCGCGGAACTAATCAGGAGCGTACCAACAGAAACGTGCAGTATTTTTTTGGTTAGACCTGTAAACATCAACAACCTCTCCTTTGAGACAATCCGGTTATTTCACAATCCGTACCAACATGAGATCCTCCTCAGCCACCTCAGAATCAACGAAGATGTCCATCCCGTTGACGAAGGTGCCCCAATTTGTCGGCACCTTGGGGGAGCTAAGGGGAACACCCGTGCAGGGTGCCCAGAGTCTTATGCAGGCTTTGCTCTGACTTATATATGGAAAGGGCATTTTGAACCTTTTCCAGATGAGATCCCGCATCCTGATTCACCCGGATCAGGGTTATCAGTTTTTGGGCTTCAATCGAGGCAATCTGTTCCGACCTGGTCAGGTTAAGGGAAGGATACGCCTGCTTGACGTCAGCCATTTCAACGGAGCTGAACTCGGGAAGAGTGGAGTCCGTTCCAATATAGACGAAGGCTGTTTGCAGAGACTCTTCCCCGCAGATGACATCCAAGTCAGAGCGCCAGAGATATTCGGCCATCATAATGTTTTCGGCCTTCAAGGCTCTTTGTAACAAAGAGCGGAAGCGTGCATTTTCCGGGCGCAGAATCGTGTTCAGGGTCATCTCCGAGATACGCATGGAATCGGGGATTTCAAAACCTGGATCAGCTGTCAGGTGGTGTTCGGCGTAAATGGCTTTTACGGTGTCCGACTGAAGATATACTCCGCGAGCCAGGTTAATATAGAAGGTCGAAGGTTTGACCTTAAATTCGATCAGCATTTTTCCGTAACTTTCAGAAACACTGGGATCAATGGCAAGATAAAGCCCTTCCCCAGCAAAAAGCCCTTTGGCAGCGGAGGCCGGAGCCCAGAACTTTGAGGTCGCATATGAAATGCGGTCTAGCATAATCTTTCGTCGTCCCTCGGGAGAGGTCATTAAGGCCTGAGTGGAGCTGTCCTCTTCACGGTAGATATCAAAGTAATGATACAGGCGCTGTTCTTGTCCGAACTGAATCTTGGCAGCACGCAGGTCGCGGGCCAAAAGTGCTTCCGCCGAAAGCGCCAGGGCGTGGGAGGCGAAGGTCAGGCTCACGGCCGCAAATGCCAGGAATCTTCCAATCTTAATCATAGATAAGCTCACTCTCTTTGAATCTGTTTTAAGTGACTGCAAATCGCAGACCCGGATACGACCTCGGCAGTTGTCTCAAAATGAGATAGTGGTATAGTGCGAAGATCATGATTTTAGCTTTATTGATCCTGCTTTCCTTCCAGCTTTTAGGTGAAGCCGTTGTGCACTTCCTGAATCTTTTTGTTCCCGGGCCGGTTTTGGGGATGGTGTTCTTTTTTGTCGCTCTGGTGCTGAAACCGTCACTGAAGGACAAGGTGGAGTCTCTCAGTCGTTCTATCACGGCACACTTGGCGTTGTTTTTTGTTCCAGCCGGGGTCGGTGTCATAGATTACTTTGATCTTTTCGGGCGCTATGGTGTGGGCATGGTGGTGACGGTTCTGTTAAGCACGGTGATCACTTTGGGAGTGACAGCTATGATCTTTCACCAGTTGATGAAGGTTGGATCCAAAGGGGGCCCAGCATGATTGAGCTTCTGGCACTGATTGTGACCTTGGGTTTTTATCTGGTCGCCCGTCGTCTGAGCAGTTGGGGGAAAGATCATCCGTTGCTAAGTCCACCCGTGCTGACCATGCTCGCGGTGGTGCTGGTTCTGCTTGTCAGTAAAATTCCCTACAAAGACTATTTCCAGGCAGTACGACCGATTCATTTTATGTTGGGACCGGCGACCGTGGCCTTGGCGTTGCCGCTATACAATCAGCTGGAAAAGCTAAAAAAAGTACTGGCCCCTTTGATGGTGGCTTTGGTGATCGGTTCGACAGTGGGTATTTTAAGTGCGGTCTTTTTCGGTGCGCTGTTTGGGCTTCCGCATGAAGTATTGCTGGCGCTGACTCCGAAGTCCGTGACGACTCCGATTGCCATGGGTATTGCTGAAAAGATCGGAGGCGCCCCTTCGCTGGCCACCGTGTTTGTCATGATCACCGGGATTGCCGGAGCTATCATCGCAACGACCGTCATGAAGCTGGTGCGGGTGCAGGATCCGGTGGTGAAAGGATTTGCCATGGGCCTGGCCGCCCACGGTCTGGGAACTGTGCGTGCTTTTCAGATCAGCGAAATGGCGGGGGCTTTTGCCGGTCTTGCCATGGCATTGAATGGCCTGATGACGGCCATTCTGGTGCCACTGCTTTTATCTTTCATTCCTTAGACGGACTTTGTCGGCAGGTTCTGAATCAGCTTGGCGAAGCCTTGAACCCATTGTGGATTTTCATTCACACAAGGAACCAGATAGTAATTTTCACCGCCGAACTCGTGGAAGGTCTCTTGGCCTCCCATGCCGATTTCTTCCAATGTCTCGATACAATCGGCGACAAAGGATGGACAGATCACTGCGATATTCTTCTTACCTGTTTTCGCCAGGACTTCCAGACTGTGATCCGTTGCAGGCTTCAGCCACTCGGCTCGTCCCAAACGTGATTGGAAGGAAACGCTCCAGTGACTTGGTTGCAGATTCAGGGATTCTGCGATCTTGGTGGCTGAGGCAAAACACTGCGCCCGATAACAGTTTTTAGCGCAGGCATTCTTCTCAAAGCAGCAGTCCTCGGAGATCAGGCAGCCTTCAATTCTGCGAATGTGACTTTCCGGCAGACCATGGAAGGAAAACAGATAGTGATCGACTTCCTTGTCCTGTAAGGACTCGCGCGCAATTTCGACAGAGGGCTCGATAAAGGCGGGCTGGTCGAAGAAGGCCGGCAGTCGGCGCAGAGGGATCTTAATTCCCTGAGATTTGACCAGCTCATCGACAAGATTGAAGGAGCTTCCATTGGTGGCTTCCGCGTACTGCGGGAACATCGGAGCCACGATGATTTCATCAACTTTGGCATCCACCAGTTCCTGTAAAGCTGTTTCCACGGAAGGTTCACTGTAACGCAGACCGATTTTAACGACATAGTCATCGCCCAGATGTTTTTTCAGATCATTGGCAAAACGACGCGTGTAAACGGCAATTGGGGAGCCTTCGTCCATCCAGACTTTTTTGTAGTTTTCGGCTGAAAAGGGGGCTCGGCGAGGCACGATCAGCAGGTTTACCAAAGGCCAGCGCAGCAGGAAGGGAAGATTGATCACCTCCTTATCCATCAAAAAGGCTGTCAGGTATTTCTTCACATCCTCGACTTCGTAAGAGCGAGGGCTTCCGATATTAATTAGCAAAAGACCTTTTTTACTCATGTTGACTCGCAATTTTTTCTGCAATGAGGTCACTGCGTTCTAAAATTTTACTTAATCCGATGCCACTTAGATAATTGCCATGCAGGTGAAGATCCTTTGGCAGCTCCACTTGATCAAGATCTGCCAGGGATTCTTCCAGCTGCATATTGTAATAGGGAAGGGCATTCTTCCAGCGGTTGATGCGATAATCCAGCAGACTGTCTTTTTGTCCCAGAATACGGAAGCGCTCTTCCGCGATCAGCTTAAGCAGATCCGCATCGTTCAGATCCAAAAGCTTTTCTTCTTTGGCGCCGCCCAGGATCCAGGTTTCATTGTAAGTTTTGTCGCGGTCCTTAAAGATATAGGAATTCATCAGAACTCCCAGAGCTTTCAGATCAAAACCACGTGGGATCAGGCAGCCAAATCCTTTGAACTTGTCCTGGGCCTTTGCGAAGAACAAAGTCACACTCATCAATGACGACATCTGTATGCGCGAAAGAACCTGAGCCACACTGGGGTAACGAACCTTGGTCAGTTCGGCAGCGGCTTTGGCGGAAGTGGCCACCACAACAGGGCCCTGCAGGTTTTCCAGTTTGATGTTTGTATTCAGGTGGATGTTCACGCCCAATTTACGAAGGCGCTGCTCCAGATGATTCACCAAATCCTGCATGCCTCCCGGGCCTGTCAGAAGACCTTGGTATTTTCCTTTTTTGGTTCGGGAGAAAATCGGCCCCAGAATCAGACTGGCGCTGAGATCGGTGATTTCATTGCCATAGATGCCCTGCATGGCCGGTCCCAGAATAAATCGTGTGGGGGCTTTCCCCAGGTGACGCTCGCCCCAGGTTTGCAGGGTTTCCCCGGCCTGCGGCTTAAAGCCTTTTTTTCCCCGCAGAAAAACCTGTGGCAGAACCCGGGCCAGAGTCGCAAGGGTTTCAAACAAACTTAAAGGCCATGTTTTCGGTGAGCCACGGAACAAGAATCTTTTTTTAGAAGACTCCAAGGGCAGGCTGACCGGAACTCCCAGTTCTTTAAACAGCGCCTCTGATTTTTCGGTGCGGATCAGCGCATTGGCAGCGCGTTCAGCGATACCGTACTCCGTTTGATCGGTGCCCAAAAGGCCACCGACCCGATGGGCGGTTTCATAGAGTTCAACTTGAAAGCCTTTTTGGGCGAGTCTTAGCGAAACCGTCAGTCCCGCAAAGCCCGCGCCGATCACGTGCACTGTTTTCATATGGATTGAGAGAAGATCTTCGTTTGAGGTTGTTTGTTTTTCAAGCGCTCATCAAAAAAGACACAAGCGTTACGCAGGAAGGGGCGACCCTCCTCTTTAACCAACAGTTTGTGATCTTTGACCTCGACCAGGGCATCCTTGATCATTTCAGCAAGGAATTCTTTGGACTTGGCCTCTTGTTCTTCATTGATGAATGACACCTCAAAGTTTGTCATCAGCTGAAGGATTTGCTCGCGGCGGACCTTGTCTTCGTCAGTCAGGATATGACCACGCAGGGTCGGCAGGCGTCCTTCATTCAGAGCGGCTTCATACAGTGGCAGAACTTTTTCATTTTGATGGAAGCTGTAAGGTGTTTCAGAAATAGAGGAAACACCCATGCCCAAAAGAACGTCGGTGCGTTGATCCGTGTAACCCATAAAGTTTCGATGCAAACGCTTTTCATTCATGGCGATGCAAAGATTGTCGGTTGGAAGAGCAAAGTGATCCATGCCGACTTCAACATATCCGCCGTCCAGCAGAATGCCGCGGGCGATCTCATAAAGCTCACGCTTTTCAGCAGACTTTGGCAGATCTTCGTCCTTGAACAGACGCTGTGCGGGCTTGATCCACGGTACAAGCGCAAAGCTGTACAAGGCAATACGATCTGGTCTTAGTGCCACGGTTGCCTTGGCTGTTTCTGTGATGGATTCTGGAGTTTGTTTTGCCAGTCCATAGATCAAGTCAAAGTTCACGGAAGTGTAGCCCATATCGCGGGCTTCCTGAGTCAGCTTCTGAGTGATTTCCAGGGGTTGAATACGATTCACCAGGCGCTGAACTTCGGGGTGGAAATCCTGAACACCCATGCTGACACGGTTAAAGCCCAGCTCACGCAGTGCTTTAAGCTGCTCAACATTGGTTCGACGGGGATCCACTTCGATAGAGCCTTCAAAATCCTTTGTGTCGATTTTCACGCGGGACAAGATGGGCTTAAGTAACTGGGTCAAGGCTTCTGCAGAAAGGAAAGTCGGCGTTCCGCCGCCCAAGTGAATGTGCTTTAGCGGCTTTTCCAGAAGCTCGGGAACACGATCCAGGTAAAGCTGCCATTCTTTCAGCACCATATCCACATAAGGTGTTTCGCGTTTGTGGTCTTTGGTGATGATGTTGTTGCATCCGCAGAAAGTGCAAAGACTTTCACAGAACGGGATGTGCAGATACAACGACCAGCCGCCAGTGCCTTCCTTCAAGGTCGCGCGCAGATGCTGCACCCATTGGTCGGTGGTGGGGTTGGTTTCCCAGTAAGGCACTGTCGGGTAGGAAGTGTAACGGGGAGCCGGAACATCATATTTTGCTAAAAGATCTTTCATCATGACAACACCTCACGAACAGTATCTACGAGCAGCTTTACGTGCTTTTCCGGGGTCTTTGGCAAGACCCCGTGGCCTAGGCCGCAAACCCAGCCTGCGCGTTGTTCAATGCTCATGTCTTTCATTGGTTTCAAGAAGGTCTGAACGGCTTTTTTGAAATCGCTTTCTTCCATGAACAACAGGCTTTGATCGAAGTTTCCTTGCACAAAACCCTTATTCTGGATGTTGAAGCATTCAGGGATATAACAGCGGTGATCAAAGCCCTGCCCCGCCCAAGGAAGCGCGCGGAAGGCTTCGTCAAAGAACACGGCCTGGGTGCCTTTGGAATAGTAACCGATTTTGCCCGGGTAGTCCTGCGACAGACGAGTCAGAACCGGTTGGATCCATTCCTTAAAGAACAGAGGCGACACTTCGCCAGCGGCAGTGTCAAAGATCATCACGATCTCCACGCCGCCTTCCAGTTGCAGACGGATATTTTCTTTAAGCAATGGATACATCTTTTCAAGGAACTGCGGGAACATCGGAGCCAGTTTTTTAGACTGAATCAACGAGCCAGCGTGAGAACCTTCCACCGCATAAACGAACAGTGTCCAAGGGCCGCCGACAAAGCCGATCAGACTTTTGTTGGAAGGCAGAACCGCGCGGGTTGCCTGAACGGCTTCCTTTTGGAAGTGCATGAACTTGACGGCTTCTTCCACGCCGCCAAGCTGACCCAGGGTTTCCGGGTTCAATTTAAAGCCCAGTTGCGGACCGTGATCCGTGTACTCCAGACCCATGCCCAAAGCTTCCAAAGGGAACAGGATGTCGCTGAACAGGATGGACACGTCAAAGTCAAACTCTGCCACCGGACCACGAGCGACTTCCGCTGCCAACTCGGGCTTTTTGCAAAGTTCATCAAAAGAATGATTCGCGCGCATGCCTTGATAGTGTTTGTGATAACGACCGGCCTGACGCATAAACCAGATAGGTGGCACCGCCTGAGGAGTTCTCTTAAGAGCGTTTTGGAATAATGGATTCATGTTGCCTCCTCTGTGGACCACTGATAGCCAACCCCGCGAACTGAACGGATGTGTTTTTCTCCGTCGTCGCCCAGAAGCTGGCGCAAGCGCACAATAATGTTGTCGATAGTTCTATGGCTGGGGTTTTTATCAACGCCCCAGATTTCATTCATAATTTCATCCCGGCTTAGCACGCGGGGTGATTTTTCAATCAAAAGCTGCAGAATCTTCAGATCCGTCACCGGCGGATATTCGATCTGTCCGGTTTTTTTTGTGACCGACATCTGCGTGAAGTTCACGGTGCAGGTCTCAAGCTGCAGTTCACGCGTCGGCGCATGGGCATCCAGAACGTGTTTCACGCGGATCAGAAGTTCTTTCAAATGGAACGGCTTGGGAATGTATTCTTCCGCGCCCAGCTCAAACCCCTTCAGACGGGATTCCGCATCGGCTTGAGCCGTCAAAAACAGGAACAGAATCGGAGAAGTCTGGCGGATCTTTGCCGCCAGTTCAAAGCCGCTGCCATCAGGCAGTCCCACATCCAGAATCGCCAGATCAAAATCCTTGGTCTTTGAGAACAAAGACCAGGCCTCTGAAAGATTTTTGGCCCAGGCGACATCATAGTCGCGCTTCAGGCGTTCGTTCAGAGTTTCACCCAGGGAAATATCGTCCTCGACCAGAAGAATTTTTCTCATGGCAAAGTTCCTTGCAGTTCGATGTGAGATATAAAGCCTTCATTTTCCTTGGACTCAAACCAGATATCGCCCTTCATCTTTTCCAGAAGGCGTTTGGTCAAAAGCAATCCGATACCGTTGCTGCGAACATCCTGCGACATCAGAATTTCAGAACCGAGTTTTTTTAGAATGCCCTTAAAGCCCAGGCCGTTGTCCTGCAAGGTCAGCTCAATACGACCTTCGCCATGCGGACGGACTTTGATTTTTACCGTAGTGGCTTTTCCATGCAAAACTGAGTTTTGCAGCAGATTGCGCAAGACACTCAGCAGGGCACGGCGATCGCCAAGGATTTTGGCTTCACGCTCAAGCTCCACAGTAAGTTCAGAAAACTCACTGCGCAGACTGGAAAGAAGTTCACTCAAGGAAACCTGCTCTTTTAAAAGAGTTCCGGCTTCCAGATTCGCCAGCAACAAGGAATTTTCAAGCTGCAAATCCAGGCGCTGGATATCCTGAATCAGGCGTTTCATGACGGGATGGGAAGTGGTGTTCAGATCCTCTTCCAAAACTTCGGCCTGCAGGCGCAGACGGGCGATGGAGGTCTTGATGTCATGACTGAAGGTCGAAAAGAAGAAACGCAGACGCTGGTGGCGCTTTTGATCACGGTACGTGAAGATCACCAGCGCAATGCCGCCAAACAAGATTGCTGCCAAAAGGATGGAGCCCTCCCACGCAAACATGCGATGGGAAAACTTCATCTCTTCCAGGGATGCATTTTCCGGACTGAGCTTGATCAGGAAGTAAATCCACCACCATCCCACCAGCGAGAACGTAAAGGCGAACCAGAGGATCGCCAATGCCGTCTTGATATGGGGTTTGATGAAGGATTTGGTCATGTTACTCTGCCGCCTCAATAATGATTTGCGCAGCCTGATCCAGAAGATCTTCGGAATGGGCCATGGACACGAAACCTACTTCGTAGGCGTTTGGTGCCAGATACACGCCGTTGTTCAGGGACTTCAGGAACAAGTTCTTGAAAGTGCCACCCTGGTTTTGCGGGATCTGATCAATAGAGCGGATCGGAGCCGGTGTTTGGCCATGAATCCAGAACAAAGAGGCCACCTGGCTGACTTCCAGGTTCAGTCCTTTTTTCGCAAAGCCGGCTTTCAAAGTCTGTGCGAACTTGTGAGTTCTTTTTTCAAGAACATTCCAGCCATCCAGACGCTGCATTTTTTTAAGCGTGGTCAGACCCGCGCGCATCCCAATCGGGTTCGCACTCAAGGTTCCGGCCTGATAAACATCACCACTTGGCGCCACCATGTTCATCAGTTCCGCTTTACCGCCGTAGCAACCCACAGGGAAGCCACCACCGATGATTTTACCGTAAGTCACAAGGTCAGGACGAATGCCGGTTTTTTCAACCATGCCACCCAAACCTACGCGGAAGCCCGAGATCACTTCATCGAAGATCAGCAAGCTGCCGTTTTTCTCGCACAATTCAGCCACTTTACGCAAAAACTCCGGACGCTGAACCAAAAGACCATAGTTCGCCGGAAGAGGTTCAATGATCACGGCGGCAATGTCTTTGCCTTGGGCTGCAAACACTTCCGCCAGTTTCACTTCGTCATCCAACGGGGCCACGACGGTGTGTGCGGCCACTTCTGCCGGAATTCCCGCGCTGGAGGAAGCTGCTGTTCCGGCAAGACCGCTACCGGCTTTCACCAGCAAGTTGTCCACGTGACCGTGGTAACAGCCTTCAAACTTTAAAATCTTTGTGCGACCAGTTGCCGCACGTGCCACACGCAAGGCGCTCATCACGGCTTCTGTGCCGGAAGAAACAAAGCGCAGCTTTTCCATGAACGGCAAAGTGCTGGTGATCCATTCCGCCAGCTCCAAAGAATAAACTTCGGCGGCGCCGAACGTCCAAGCGGTGTCGACCATGCGGTGAACTTCTTCTTTTACCTCTGCATCCAAGTGACCCAGAATCAGCGGGCCAAAGCTTTGGCAGAAGTCGATATATTTTTTGTCTTCAACAGAAGTCAGGAAGGCCCCTTCGGCCTGTTTGAAAAACACAGGGGCGCGATCCAAACCTTTAAAGGAACGAACCGGAGAGTGAACGCCACCAGGGGCAACTTTAAGAGCGCGTTGGAATAATTCTTCCGATGTTACTTTGTGCATTGTTTTCTCCAGTCTTCCTGATCCAAAAATATATGTAAACGCTTGGGATCGTATGATTTTTTATTTTCCAAGTAAGTGCGGATCACCTGGTGGCTGTTGCCGGGGCCTGAAGCGTGGTGTTGGGAAAGAATTTCGGGATTCTCTTCAACCGCTTTCAGGAACTGACTGCCGCTGCTCCAGAAGAAGAACTTTTTACCCTGCAGGGAGTTCTTATCCTGTTGCGCTTTCAGGGTGTAGGTCGGAACCAGGGTTATGTTTGCTTGAGCAGAGTCATAACCGTCTTCGTGGCTCAGCTTGGCCCAGGTCAGTTTTTCACCGGCCAGGATGTCCAAACGGGCTTCTTCCTGCTCGCCAAGGCTTTCCGCACATCCGTGCACCCATATACCTTTTTGAGAGAGGTTTTTCCATGTTTTTAGACCCGCAGTCCACACAAAATCCGACCATTTCAAGTCAGCAGGCCAGGCTTCACTGCGTGCAACGAAAAGCCCTCTGGTGCCAGCTGGAATCTGGTAGGTTTTAAGCGCCTCTCGCTCGGCCGTGACGTCAGAAGACCACAGTTCGTCCGCAGCAAATTGAGGCGCAGGGGATTTTAACTCCAGCTCTCTTTTATCCAGCACCTGGCCTGCGTCCGTCAGGCCCTTCAGTAAGGTGATGCGACCATAAGGGCGGGAAAGCACGGCGATACCGATTTTTTGGTGGCAGCCGCCCCCGAAACTGGAAAGAACATCACGTTCTTTTTGGGCACAGTGGAATGTTTCGGGATCATGAATGGTTTTTAGAATATCCAGAAGATCTGTGCGGGTTTTTAAAACCTCCACAGCCAGGGCTCCTTGTGCTGCCGCATTCGGATTCACAGACAAAGGCAGCACCACCCAGTTCAGTTCCTTGAAGTACTGGCGCAGCTGCTGTTGTCCTTCCAGGAACTCGGGCAAAGAGGCGCTGAACAGGCGGTCAAAAGCGGCTTTGGCCACGATCAGGCCATCTGTTTCCGGTGATTCAATCAGCTTACGCACACGAGTCAGCATGTTGCCGCGCACACTTTCAAATTTGACCTGCTGAAGACCAAAGGGAAGATGTTCCTTGAAGAAACCCGTCAGGTTGTATTCACGGCGTGGCGAAGAGCTGAAAACATTCAATGTCTTGCTGCTTTTGATTTTGTCGAAGTGGGATTTTTTCACCAGCAACAGATCGCGCTGATCGGCGCGCGGCAAAGTCGCGGCAATCACCGTTTCAGATTTGTGTTCGGTCGGAAGGTCTTTCCACGAATGAACCACCAGATCGGTTTCGCCGCGCAAAAGCTCGCCGAAGAAGTCTTCAGTGAAGACGCCTTTTTCGGGAATTTTCCACAAAGGGTCTGTGAGGTTTTTATCCCCCAGAGATTCCCGGAAGCGGTATTCGATCTCGATGTCTGGATTTTTTTCTTTGAGAGCGTCTCCGACCATGTAGGCCTGAAGACGGGCCAGATCACTTTTCCTTGCGGAAATTCTTAAGCGCATATGTCGTCCCAACCAAGTGGGCGAAGCTCTGTCCTTTGTGTGAAGGCCAGGGCTCTTTCAAGAAGAGCGGCTTTAAGGGCCTCCAGTTTAGTTGTTGTATCTTTCTTGGTTTCCTCGATCTCCGCAAAGAATTTGTGAAGACCCATGAAAGCCACATGAGGGAATTGTGTCGCCACGATTTCAGCAAGACGGTTGTCCTCGCCGCGCAGATCATAGACCGCAGAAGGACGGGTGTCTTGTTTGATCATCAGCTCGACAATGCGCTCATCAGTAAGAGGTGCAGCAATTACCAAAGCTTCGCCGTGAATATAAGCATCATTGTAAGTGGAAACAGTCAGGTTGTCGTATTTGTCGGCGAAGACCTGCATTTTGGCAGGATCACGGCAGATCACCTGATTGGACTTCTTCAGGGCCAGCCACGGCAGGATTTCCTGAGCCAGGTGGCCGGAACCGCAGATGGTCACAGAGTCCATGTCTTTGGTGTAGCGACGCAAAAGACTGCCATAGCTTTGTGAGCCCAGTCCCACCAGATGTTGGGCGCGGGTCTTTTTCACTTCAGCCATGACAAAGTTCAACCACTTCTGGTGGTCACCGAAGAGAGGGTCCTGAGCCTGTTTGCGAGATTCGACAAAGAGTTTGAATTGGCCGAACACTTCCGTTTCACCAATGATCGGTGAATGCAGGCCGCACAGAATCTCAAGCAACAAGCTTAATGCGTTTTCGCCACGAAGAATGGTGTCTTCTGGTTCAATGATATCCGCATAGTTGTTCAGCTCCATTTCAGTGCAGAACAAAATCTTGCGCAGGCAGGTTTTAAAGATGGCAGCGTCTTGAAGTGAAGCCGAAAAACCTTCCGCGAAGTTTCTATTGGATTTTCTGTGAACGAGAAGTATATCTTCCATGTGTACGTTAGGTTTATCACTAACCTTTCATTAAAGTGTCATCGAAATGTCATGGACCCTGCGGAAATGAAGCCTAAAAAATAGGCAATGACTCAATATAAGACCCCAGGGTGGAGGCCATATATGAAGCTCACTCAAAGACCGAGACGAAATCGTAATACTGAAGCTTTGCGCCAAATGGTGGCGGAGACCGATTTAAGGGTTTCCCAGCTTGTTTTGCCGCTCTTTCTAGTCGATGGAAAGGGGGAACAGCAAGAGATTAAGACAATGCCGGGCATTTTCCGTCTGAGCCCCGACATGATTTTGAAAGAAGTATCCAAAGCTGTGGATTTAGGGGTTAAGACCTTCGATTTGTTCCCGGCGCTTCCGGAAACACAGAAGGACAAATACGGGACCGAGTCTTTGAATCCGAATGGTTTGGTGCCAACGACCTTGAAAATGATCCGCGACAAGTTCCCCGATGTGACATTGATCACGGATGTGGCATTGGATCCGTATTCCTCGGATGGTCATGATGGCGTTGTGGAAAATGGCAAAATCCTGAATGATGAAACGGTGGAGCTTCTGGCGAAGATGTCTGTGGTCCATGCGCGTGCCGGAGCGGACATCGTGTCGCCTTCGGATATGATGGATGGGCGCGTGGGAGCGATTCGTGAAGCTCTGGACAATGAGGGCTTTATCAACACCGGGATTCTTTCTTACTCTGTGAAATATGCCTCGTGCTTCTATGGCCCGTTCCGTGATGCTTTGGATTCGGCGCCGAAGTTTGGCGACAAAAAAACCTATCAAATGGACTACCGCAATACGCGCGAAGCTCTTCGTGAAATTGATCTGGATGTGGCCGAAGGCGCTGACATGGTGATGGTGAAACCGGCGCTCAGCTATTTGGATGTGATTGCGAAAGTCAAAGCGCACACCCATCTTCCGGTGGCGGCTTACAACGTCAGTGGTGAATACAGTTTGATCAAAGCCGGTCACAAAGCCGGGATCATGGATGAAACACGCGGAATGGTGGAAACGCTTTATTCTATCCGCCGTGCGGGGGCGGATGTGATCTTCACGTACTTTGCTCTGCCGATGGCCGAGTGGCTCAGAAAAAATCAGAACTAAAAAAACAAAAGGGAGTCGGAAGGACTCCCTTTCTTTTTTCGAGCTCCCGCTTTTATCGGCTGCAAGGAGCCATTTTAATGTCGTAAACCCGTATGCCCGTGTCGATCTGGGCAATGATGAGGGTTTTCGTGGCAAGCTCCAGGGTCCTGATGTCGGTCAGTGCAAAATCGCCTCTGTTTTTAATGGTCTTTTGAATGATCTGTTCAATTTCTTCCAGGGTCCCCATGTAGCAGATCTTATCCGTGAGAAGAACATTGGCAGGGATCTTCGTCGCTTGGTCGATAATCGTAATTTCGTTGTAGGCGCTGACGATAATAGCAGCGCGTTGTTTAGCCTGTGCGGCGGTGGCGAACATAAAGGGCAAAGCGGTCAGGAAAAGAAGTTTGCGCATCATGAAAGTCTCCTTGTGTTTTTGTTAAAGCAGTTAAAACAAGGGCTTGCGCGGTTTATGCCAGTTGAGAATGTGGGCATATTTGTACTGAAGGCGTGGCGCCTGTTTAAGCCTCACCGGGAGTGACACCTTTGGGCACTGCGGAAGGTCTGTTTCTGAGGTGACTTATTGCTTTTGGGTCGGAGCGGGAGTCTCTGGTGCTGGTACGCTGGTGGCCGTCTTTTTTTCGTCTTCTTTGGACCAGGCAAAGGACTTCATGATCTGGTTGCAGTTCTTCAAAGACTCGCTAAAGGTGGCTTTGTCATCAAGGCAGGTCATCACAGCCACACGGTCATCATGCTTCAGAATCACCTGGCGGATTTGTTTGTTCTTCGAGCGTGACAACATGTCAACCACCAGCGCCGGACTGCCATTGAGTTCAAAGTTCTTGGCAGAGATCACCTCGAAACCATAGTTCGGGTAATCGCGCATCCATTTGCGTGTGTAAAGATCCAAAGAGGCATTCTTGGCGATTTTATCGGTGCGAATACTCAGAGTGCCTTTGCCGTTTTCCTTGGCAGCAAAGCGGACGGTGTCCAGAATGCTTTGTTCAGAGTTGGCTTGGGGCACCCAGGAGGTGCCCTCGGTTTTCAGCGTAAAGCCCTTATGCAGGAAATAAAGCCCTTTTTCCGGATTGGTCAAGGCCGAGGAGCTGGTCGCCGGGTAAGGCGCCGCCAGGGACATGACAGGAGTTAAAAAAAGAAAGGCAATAAAGGTCTTCACTCCTTGATGGTAGCTTGAGCAGGTGGTTCCAAGCAAGGGCCTAAATCAGATGGCAAAGTCACAATGTAAATTTGTTTCTTGTCCTGAAAATTACGCGTGAAGGCCAGGCGTTCGGTGGACTCATCGGACACGGTTGGGGCCGCTAACGAGTCATTTCCCTTAAAGACGACCTGTGTGCACTGCCTTTCAATGTCATAAACCTCAAGCTGGCTGTGCTTTTCCCCTTTGCGTACGATGCTATAGAAAAGACGCAGTGGGGGGCGGGGCGCAAAGAACAAATCGCGATATTCGCCCTCATTGGATTTCAGGACGGACGGGATTCTTTCTTTCAACTTGAAAAGCACCAGGCTTTCCTCGTGGGTCTTTAAGTTCTTTTCAACCCACGCGACCTGCTTGGTGTCCGGGGTCAATGCCGGGAAGCGCTTTTCCTTGTCTTTTTCCGCAGAGATCAGGCTGACCGGCAGATTCTTCAGGTCCAGTCGGTAAATCCCGGTCAGGCCACCTCGACGAGAGGTGAATAGGATGGCAGGCTTGCTGGGGTGAGGCAGGAAGTTGCTTTGACCGTCATAGCCAGGTTGTTGGGTCAGGCGCAAAATCTGTGTGCCATACAGGTCGCTCATGTACAGATCTGACGGAGGAACTTCTTTGTCGAAGTTTTTGTTCAGCAGGGGGCTTTCCTTGATTTCATCAGTGGTTGAAGAATACAGAATTTCAAAAGGACTGATGTAGATCGCATCGAAGGCATCGCCATCAGAAAACGTGATTCTGCGTTCTTTGTTCTTCACCAGATCCATTTCGTAAATCTGCGAGCCCTTGTGGCCGTTGCGCTGACGGCTGCTGTAAAGCAGTTTGCCGCCATCATCGGAAAATCGCGGATGATTGTTGTCGCCCAGGAAAGTGATCTGTTTGGAACCCTTGGCCAGCAGGTAATCCGGAGTCAGAACATCTTTGGTCACACTGAGGTGGGAGCACCCCACGGAAAGAAAACAAAGAGCCCCGATCGCCTGACTGAACCACAACTTCATATCTCAACCTTGTGCAATACTTTCTGGAGTAGTGAAGAAGGATTCACCTTCTTCAGTTCTTTCAAATTCACCCACTGCAGATTTTTACCTGCCAAGGACTTCTTCTGGGTGATTTGAATAAAGATATCATGATGGGTAATGTTGTGTTTGGCATCATAGGCTTTGGGCTTGTTTTTTTCCATGCTGATTTCCCCGGGGAAAATCAACTGTCCCTTCAGGAATGGAGCATAGTCATTCTGTACCAAAGCCACCTTATGGTCTTTGATCGCGACCAGGGGCTTCCAGACCCAGACCTCGGATTCTTTGCGTGGCTTTTTCAGTGGTAACTTGTCCACCAGATTTTTTTCCCGGGACACACAGCTGGCAGCCCAAGGACACAGCATGCAAGTCACCTTTTGTGGTGTGCAGACAGTCGCTCCGAGCTCCATCAGGGCCTGATTGACCACGTCGGCTTGTCCTAACAGGGAAAGCTGATCAGAGATCTTTTGCAGTTGATCACGTCCCTTACCACTCCACCATTCCAGTTTTAATCCATATCGCCGGGACAGCACACGAATGACGTTGCCGTCCAGAACGCCGACCTTTTCACCAAAAGCAATGCTGGCAACCGCACGGGATGTGTAGGGTCCGAAGCCGGGCAGTTGCAAAAGCTCTGCTGCGGATTGTGGAAAGCCTTTTTCGGCCAAAGCTTTGGCGGCTTTGTGCAGGTTGCGCGCGCGCGAGTAATAACCAAGACCCGCCCAGGCTTCCAGAACTTCACTTTCCGGAGCTGCTGCCAGATCCTGAACGGTGGGAAACTTTGTTAGAAATTTCTCAAAATAAGGGATCACGGCAACCACGGTGGTTTGTTGCAACATCACTTCAGATAGCCAGATTCGATAAGGATTTTTATTTTCCCGCCAAGGCAGGGCGCGATGATTCTTTTTGTACCACTGGGTCAGTTGCTTGTGATCTGTCTTGTAATCGTATGGGGCCGTCATGCGCGGTAATTTAGTCGTCGGGTCATGGCAGAGTCAATGCTGGCCCCAAAACGGGGGAGCGTCATTGCCCAACTCCGGCCTGAGGGGTAGGATAAGACTTACTTTCGATGGAGGAGTTCATCATGGAATACAAACCTCTCAGCGGGCGTGAGTTCCCGCGTTTTTCTGCAATTAAAACTTTCTTCAGATTGCCTTATGTCTCTGTGGATGCTGACTACGAGGTGGGTATCTTTGGCATTCCCTATGACGGGGGAGTTTCTTATCGTCCCGGCGGGCGCTTTGCTCCGGCCAAGGTGCGCGAGGTTTCCAGTTTGGGACGTGGTTTCCATATGACCCGTATGGAAAATTTCTTTGAAAAGCTCAAGGTTGCGGACATCGGGGATTGCCCGACAGTTCCTATTGATCAGCATCAGACTTACGAGCGTATTGAAAAGTTTGTGGGTGAAGTATTAAGTCACAACAAACGCTTCCTGGCCGTGGGAGGAGATCATTCCACGACACTTCCGGTGCTGCGAGCTTTGCGCAAAAAGTACGGTCAACCTCTGGCATTCATTCACTTTGATGCCCACCTGGATACTTATCCGGCGGCCTGGGGGCAGGAATATCATCACGGTGCCTTTGCCCGTCATGCGGTTGAAGAAGGGTTGGTCGATCCTAAAAAAATGGTTCAAATCGGAATTCGTGGCCCTTTGGCGGGCGGGGATGATCTGGACTTTGTGAACAAGCACGGCATCCGTGTCATCACAGTGGATGAAATTCGCAATCAGCCCCTGAATGACTTCCTGCGCACACTGCCGGCGTTTGATGAAACGCCGACCTATATTAGCTACGACATTGATAACTTGGATCCAAGTTGCGCTCCGGGAACGGGGACTCCGGTTCCGGGTGGTCTGACCACCTATGAAGTGCAACGGATTTTCCGTGCTTTGAAAATCCCGAACCTGGTGGGTGGCGACGTGGTGGAAATTTCACCTCCGTTTGATCATGCCGACATCACAGCTTTGGCCGGCATGGACGCCCTGTTTGAGATGTTGCACCTGTTTCAGAAGAAGTAACTAATTGCGTTCGCCGTGGGATATCACCAGAATTTGTGACCTGTTGATGTTCACGGCGATAAAACTGACGGCATTCACGCTGGGAAACCAGTAAGTGTCGGGGTCCACCCAAAAATGCTCCAACCCCTGTTTGAGCTGTAGCAAGAACCAGTGATTTTTGGCTCTTGTTTTTTCCATGATCATTCGATCTGCAGGATCTTCATAGCGATTGATTTGATGATTCATGGAACTCATCAGAGCCTCGACCAGCAGGGGCCAGGAAGCTTGCTGCAGACGCCAGTCGTTGAGGTCCTTGAGTTCCTCCAAATCCTGAAATAAGGCTTGTGGTGAGCTTTGATAGAGTTCAAAACGCAGACAGGCAAAATCCGGAAAAGATTCTTCGACGCGGTCACATTCTGCTCGTAAGGCCATTTGATCAGGAGTTGGCGGGATCTCAGTCAACGCCCAGGCCTGTGCGGAAAAACTCAAGATAAATACAATTATATTCACAGATCTCATAAACACCTCGATGTCTTGCGTGTGCAAGGCAGGATCCCTGCGTGAAAGTTTTGAGAGGCCATTTTCAAGATAGGCCCTGTCCGAGGATTGGATTTGCAGACAAAAACACTGACGACAACTTGAGAAATTCTTTATTTTTCATAATTTGAAAGTTCCGGGCAGGGTTGTTAGGATGGGCACATGAGACTAATTATATTTTTGTTTTGTCTGTGTTCGACGGCGGTCGCTCAAGAGGTCTCCACCCCGAAGCCTTTGGTGATGGGCGTTCCTTTTCAAGTGAAACGGGTCAAATCCATCATGGAGTTCCAGGATTTTATAAGTCAGGCCTTGGCGGATGCGGGCTACAGCGTTGTTATTCAGAACACTCCAGCGCAAAGACCGTATGAGCTTCTCATTGAAGGCAAACTGGATGCGATTCTTTATGATGACAAATCCTTCTCGGAACAAAGGGATCAGACGGTCTCGCTATCCTTTCCTCTGATGCAAACCAGCGGACGAGCCTTCTATCGGGGATCCGACGCGAAGTTTCGAGAGGATCAGCTGAAGGCAGTTAAGGGCGGCATTTCGATCAACAATCATGCTCTGGTGCTGGAGGCCACTCGCCGACGTTTGAAGTTTATCCATACGACGAACCCCATGCAAAGCGTGGCCCTGCTAGTGGATGGAAAAATTGATTACTTTCTGGCGATTCGGGAAGTGGGACTGAGTGCGATAGAGGCCTATCCAGCGGCAAAGGGAAAGGTGGTTATGGGGAAGAAAGACTTTTTGACGCTGCCTTTGTTTCTGACCTTTCATAAAAAGCTGAAGCCGGACCTTCCAAGGATCGAAGCCTCGGTTCGGAAAGCACTGGCGGGGGATCTAAGCAAATATCCGCTGATTCGGGATAATCTGAACAAGAGCCCTTAAAAAGAAAAAACCCGCTGCAGGAACAGCGGGTTTTGTTTTTTTAAGTCGGGGTGACTTCGTTTGGAGGAGTCAGGCCTTTCTTTTTGATCTTCTCCACCAAAGTGGTGCGGTTCAGTCTTAGCAGGGCCGCCGCCTGGTTGCGATTCCAGCCGGTCTTTTCCAGGGCTTTCAGAATCAGCGCGTTTTCATAAGCATCGACTGCCGAGTTGAAGTCCATGCCCGCGTCGGGGATCTCCAGGCCTCCGACTTCCGCTGAAGCCGTCTTGCCGGATTTATATTTCAAAGGAAGATCAGATATGTCCACCTGGCCCTGACCTTTCAGGATGGTCATGCGTTCAACCAGATTTTCCAGTTCACGGATATTTCCAGGCCAAGGATAGTTCACAAGGCAGTCCAAAGCATCGGACGTGATGCCTGTCAGGCCACGGCCTTTGGATTTATTGAAGATATCCATGAAATGATTCAGAAGCATCGGGATGTCGCTCTTACGTTCGCGCAAAGCTGGAACAGTGATGGGAATGACGTTCAGGCGATAGAACAGGTCCTCACGGAACCGCCCATTTTCAACAGCCTCTTCCAGATTCAAGTTTGTCGCTGCGATCACGCGGACATTGACGGTGACAGTTTTGGTGGATCCCACCGGCTCGAAACTGCGCTCTTGCAAGGCGCGCAACAGCTTTACTTGCAAGGACGGTTCAAGATCACCAATTTCATCCAGGAAGATCGTTCCGCCGTCCGCCATTTCAAAACGACCCACGCGGTTGGCAATGGCTCCGGTGAAGGCGCCTTTCATGTGTCCGAAAAGTTCACTTTCCAAAAGTTCAGACGGAATCGCGCCGCAGTTGATCGGTACAAAAGGTCCTTGCGCGCGCGGAGAATTGTAATGAATCGCGCGGGCAATCAATTCTTTACCGGTTCCGGATTCCCCGGTGACCAGTACTGTGGAATCTGAATCCGCCACACGCTCGATCATGCGCAGAACATTCTGGATTTGATCACTGCTGCCGATGATCTGGTCGAATTTGTATTTCTTGTTCAACTCAGAACGCAGCTGCTGGTTTTCCTGCTGCAGTTTTTTGTGAGTCAGAGCTTTTTCGATCAAGCTCATCAGCTCTTCCAAATTGAAGGGCTTGGTCACGAAGTGGAAGGCCCCTTTTTGAGTCGCACGAATCGCAGACTCAATAGTGGCGTGACCGGTCAGGATGATCACTTCCGTGGAAGGGGTCAGGGATTTCAGGTAAGTCATGAACTCGATGCCATCGCCATCCGGCAGATTCAAATCGACGATCGCCAGATCCACCGGGGTGTCGCCCTGGCACAGAACTTTGGCTTCTTCGATTTTGTTGGCAGTGATGACATTCAGGCCTTTGCGATCCAGCACTCTGAACAGAGCTGTGCGGAGCGAGGATTCGTCATCTAATATAAGCACACGTTGATTACGCATGAACCTTCCTTCCATGGTGGGTCCCAGCTGAATTTTCAGCTAGATTTAGGATAGGGGGTTTTTGACGGTACTGTCAAAAAATCCGCGCCTGGCAAGGCTTTCAGGACCTCAAAACTGGACGGGGGAAGGAAATTTTTGCCATATAAGGCTGGCCTAGAGCCGAGGAAAATTCGAGCTCAGCCTCGTGATCTCGCAGAATCTGTGATGCCACGGAAACTCCTAAGCCCATAGGAAGACTTGGATTTTTATCGGTAGGACCATTGTCTTTGATTAAAATAACGGCAGATTCCGTTTCGACATTGATTTCAATGTCGAGAAAAGCTCGAAATCCTTTTTCCTGGCGGATTCTATCTGTCAGGCGGTCGATGGAGTTTTGCAGGACATTCTTCAAAGCCTGCGCCAACAAATTTAAATGTCCTCTGACAGAAACATCATCTGCCGGGAAGTGCAGCTTCACTTCAATACCTTGGGACTTCGTTTGCAGCTCGACAATTTTCAGGGCTCGCAAACAGATTTCTTTCACGCTGACTTCGCCTTCTCGATCGGCATTTGGATCGCGAGTGAAACCCAAAAGATTTTGCACGATCTCTTTGCAGCGTTGAACACCGGCTTCCATTTCCACGACATCAGGATACAGAGGATGCTGCGGGTCCATGTCCATTTTGATCAGCTGGGTGAAGGAAAGAATGCCCCCCAGAGGATTGTTCAGTTCATGTGCGATGCTGGAACCGATGGTTCCCAGCTCTGCCATTTTTGCAGACTCCAGGATCTGTCGCTCCATTTTCAGTTGCTGGGTGATGTCGTGGTAAAGATTCACAAACACCGGTGGTTTTTCCGAATCCAGTAGCAAACTTTGCGAATAGACCTCAAAGGTGCGCGGAGAGGAACTGCGTGACTGAACGCGGAAGTTACTGCCGCGCTGACATCCGGGGCAGGGCTCGTCGCGGTTGTAAAGGACCTTGAAGCACTTGCGTGAAGTTTCCTGGTGCGGCTGTTCTGCCAGTCGTTCTTCCAGAGCCTTGTTGGACTGAATGATGTCGTAGTTCGTATCAATCAACACAACCGGATCGGACATGGAATTAAACGTGGCCTCCCACTGTTCTTTCAGGGACTCGGATTCTTTCAGTTTCTGAATACGATCCAGTGCCAAAGCCACGGCTTCGGCGACACGGTTCAGGAAGTCACTTTCCTCGCGGGAAAAGGGATGATCCTGTGCCCGCAGGAAAAAGATCGAACCAACCTTTTCGTGCTGACGGAAGAGAGGCACCTGGTACTGGGTAAAGCTCAGCTGGCTTTGTACCTGATTGGCAAAAAGTTCGTCCTGTGGATGAAAGAACAGACGAATCCATGAAGTCTGAACCGTCGCTGCCAAAGAATCATTCAAGAGTTGTTCGATTTCCACCACTGAGCTGGCTTCATGCACCGCCATCAGGGCACGTTTGAAGCCTTCGATACGGGAGTTCGTCATAAAGAGTTTGCGGCGGGCTTCCGTCAGGAACTTGGTTCTTTTTTGAACACGTTCTTCCAGTTCAATTTGCAGGCGTTTTAGTTGCGATGTCTGTTCGCGTATCAAAAGAGCCAGATTTTCATCCTGCTTGCGCTGATTGGCCTCTTCCAGGGCGGAAAACAAATGTTGTTCCAGATCAGCATCCTGAAAGCTTTCCATCACACGCAGGAACGAGTATTCCTCGTGCAGCAAGGCCAGTTGGTTGGCGGAAAAATCCGCCGGCACCACGGCGATAAACTGGGTTGCGGGATGGGCGCGTTTTATTTCGTCGTAGAACTCGCGAAACTTCTTTCCCAAAATCAATGTCACGGACAGGGCGACCACGTCATAGGTGGAATCCTGAATCCAGTGCCAGGCCTGGTTTAAGTCCGTGGCAATGTGAGCACCCAGCTCTTGCAGGCGTGGATCCCAGGGGCCAATTAACAAAAATCCGGCCTTTAAAGTCCGCATGTGGCGATCAAATCCTTATGGTGGGAAACGGTGAAATCCGGATGGTCCTCAGGGTATTGCGGTTTTTCGCCGACGTGCTCTCCATAGGCGAAGTAGCAGGTGTCAGCACCAATGCGCTTGCCGTCACGGATCTCGCTGGACAATCGGTTGCCGATGCTAAGCAGATGTTTGGGGTCGTGCCCCTGTTTGCGAACGATGTCGCGGAAGGCGCTGTCTTTTTTCTCGCCCAGAAAACCGTTCAAAATATAGATTCCGTCGAAGAACGGGGCGATGTTCAGGGCCTTGATCTTTTTTTCCTGGGAAGGGATCGAACCGACCGTCACCAGAAACAGTTTGTAGTTGGACTTCAAAGTCTTCAGATTTTCCAGCGCGCCTGCCATCAGCGGCAGGGATTCTGGAACCTGAGGGTTGTAGAATTCTTCCAGAGCATCGTGGACGGCTTTACCCTGTTGGTTGGTGCCAAAGCGATTGACGATGCGGGTGAAGATTTCCGTGTGAGAAAGCTCAGTGGCCAGTTCGGCGCGCGCCTGCATGCATTCATCCAAAGTACAGCGCAAGCCTGCCGCCAGCATGGCCTCGCATGCACGTCGGGACGCCATCGGAACCAGCAGGCCCGAGGTGTCCAAAAGAGTGTCATCCAAATCAAATGCGAGGCTTTTGTATTTCATCAAGAATTCCGTCCTGTGATCAGCATCTGGAGGCCCGTTCTAAAGTGAGGCCATACCAGATTCAGATCGATATTTTCCTGCTCTTCGATGCACACAACCGGTGTTTGTTTTTCCAGCCAGCCGTACTGTCCCAGGCTGCCAGGGGTCGGGTAGCCAATGTCTTCGCGGGCTTCATAGCCCGTGCCGGTTGCAAGAATCTCCGCTGCTATTTTTCCGGGTTGGCCCGTGTAAACAACGCAAGGCTCCCACGAATGAAAGTGTACTATAAGCTGTGGCTTTTCGTCCTCAATGAGTTTTACCAATGCCTGAACTTCCTTTTCACTCCCGGGCGAAGGGCCAGGGTAATATCGAGGGGCCTTGGCTTCCGGGCTCCAGTCTCGGCAGGGGAAGTTGCGATTCAGGTCCACGCCATTGGCATTGGTGCGCTGATTTTGCGCGTAGCCGTCCGGGTTGATGCAGGGAATGAGAATCCAGGGGCGGATTTCCGCACTGCGGGTGGCTTCAGCCTGTTTCAGCCATTGCAGAAATTCTTCGGCCAGGCGGACACCCTCGGGTTCATCACCGTGAACACCGCCAACGAAGAGCACAGGACGCTCGGAAAAACCACTGAGACTGTGTGTTTTTTTATACAGCTCAATCGGCGTTCCCCGAATTGTTGTGGCCCAAGAAGTTTGATGAAAAATTTCTGCTTGCATGAGACAATTAAGCCTGTTTTTTTCAGAGAAGAAAAGCTTTTAAAAGGAAGTTTAAAACATGTCTGCAAATGCATTTGAGAAGTTGACGGTCATCGCTCTTGCGGCAGGAAAAGGGACGCGTATGAAGTCTCCGCTGCCAAAAGTTCTTCATCCTGTCGCGGGCCGTCCCATGATTGAAAAAGTGATTCAAGCTTCCAAACAGGCGGGTGCCGCGGAAGTGCGCGTGATTGTCGGCCATGGTCAAAGTTTGGTGCGTCAGGTGGTGGAGCCCATGGGCGTGGCCTGTTATGTTCAGGACGAGCAGTTGGGAACGGCCCACGCCGTTCGTTGTGCAAAGCCTGAGACGATTGAAGGCATCGTCGTGATCATGAACGGGGATCATCCGCTGATCGAAGCGTCGGATATCAAGGATTTTGTGCGCATCTTCCGTGATGAAAAATGTGACTTGGCGGTTGTGACGGCCACACTGAAGAATCCGGCGGAGTTCGGTCGTATTGTGCGCCACAAGGGTGATCTGGCGGCGATTGTGGAAGCCAAAGATGCTTCCGCGGAAACCTTGAAGATCCGTGAAATCAACACTGGCATCTACGTGGTGAAGGCGTCTATTCTGAGCGAATATCTGCCGAAGATTCAAAATAACAACTCCAAAAAGGAATTCTACATCACCGATCTGATTTCCTTGTGCATTCAGGACAAGTGCCGTGTGCAAGCGATTCAGTCCACACCAAAAGTGGCTGTGGGAGTGAACAATCAGGTGGAACTGGCGAAGGCGACACGTTTGCTGTTTAAGCGCAAAGCCCTGCGTCTGATGGAAGAAGGTGTGCTGATGATCGATCCGCGCACTGTTTATATTGAAGACAGCGTGGAAATCGGCGCCGGGACTGTGATTTATCCCAATGTCTTTATCCGCGGCCGCAGCAAGATCGGTTCTTTCACGGTGATTGAATCCAATGCGTTTATCTCGGATTCAGAGATCGGCGACAGTGTTCAGGTGCGTGGGGGCAGCTACTTGGAAAACTCCAAGCTGCACAACAAAGTGTCTGTCGGACCTTATGCGCGTCTTCGTCCTGAAACAGAGATCTTCGAAGAAGCCCATGTCGGGAACTTCGTGGAAATGAAGAAAGTGAAGTTCGGCAAAAAATCCAAGGCCGGTCATTTGACTTATTTGGGGGATGCTGAAATCGGCGAAGAAGTGAACGTGGGTTGCGGAACTATCACTTGCAATTACGCTGCGGATAAAAAGAAATATAAAACGAAGATCGGCAATCGTGTCTTCGTGGGCAGTGATACTCAGTTTGTGGCTCCCATCGAAGTTGGTGATGATGCCATCATCGGTTCCGGCTCCACGATCACGAAGAACGTGCCAGCCAAGGCTTTGGCTGTGGCGCGTGGAAAACAGTTTGTAAAAGAAAATTATACTGCGAAAGCCCCAGTGGCTGAAGAAAAAGAGTAGGTGAGTTTATGTGCGGAATTGTCGGTTATTTGGGACCACAAAACCCTAAAGATGTGATTGTCAGCGGTTTGAAAAAGCTTGAATACCGCGGCTATGACAGTGCCGGTGTTGCTATTTTGAATCAGGGGAAAACCAAGCGTGTGCGTGCGCCTGGTAAATTGAAAGCCCTGGAAGACAAACTGGCGACAGAAACATTCGACGGTCACATCGGTATTGGTCACACCCGTTGGGCGACTCATGGAAAGCCTTCTGAGCGCAATGCCCATCCCCACCAGGTTCGTGGCATCAGTCTGGTTCACAACGGTATCATCGAAAACTATCTGGAAATCCGCGAGGAGCTTTTGGCCGAAGGGGCGGAGATCACTTCCGACACCGATTCCGAGCTGGTGGCCCACCTGATTTCCAAAGAGGTGGAAATCACCAAGGATCTGTTCAAGGCAGTTCAGAACACTCTGGAAAAAATCCGTGGGGCGTTTTCGATTTTGGTGATGTGGGAGCAAGAGCCCGATCGTTTGGTGGCCTTTAAAGACGGCCCACCGCTGGTTGTCGGCTTGGCGGAAAAAGAGATCTTCGTTGCCAGCGACGTACAGGCATTGATTCAGTACACCAAGAACTTTGTGTATCTTGAGGACCGCGAAGTAGCCTCTATCAAGGGTACGGATGTGCAGTTCTTCTCTGCCAACGGTTTCCCGATTCAGAAAAAAATCGTGGAACTGAACTGGAACCCTGAGATGGTGGAAAAGCAGGGCTATGCGCACTTCATGCTCAAAGAAATCTATGAGCAACCCCGTGCCGTGGCGGCGGCGATCGAGCCGCACGTCAACCCAGAGACCTTCTCTGTTGCATTGAAAAACATTGGCTTCGGTGGACATCCGGTTCAGAAATTGGAAGAACTCGACAGCAAAGCGGACTGGGCTAAAACGCAGGAAGTGTTCAAGGGCATTGAGCGCGTATTTATCATCGCCTGCGGGACCAGCAACTATGCCGGCATGATCGGAAAATACCTGATCGAGCAGTTGGCAAAGGTTCCTGTGGAAGTGGATATTGCCAGTGAGTTCCGTTACCGCAACCCAGTCATCCCGCCAAAAAGTCTGGTGATGACAGTTTCTCAAAGCGGTGAGACGGCTGACACTTTGGCAGCTATTCGCATGGCCAAGGAAATGGGTGCGATCACTTTGAGCATCTGCAACGTGAAGAACTCCACGATTGATCGTGAGGCGCATGGACATTTGTACATGAACTCCGGACCGGAAATCGGTGTGGCTTCCACCAAAGCGTTTACGAGCACGATGGCGGTTCTTAATACCGTGGCTATTGCCATGGCCCGCACTCGCGGTGTGATGAGCGAGGCAGAGGAAAAAGACCTGGTAAAATCCCTTCTGGCTGTTCCAAGCCAGATGGAAGGTGTTTTGGCTTACGACAAATACTTTGAGGAAGCAGCTTCTAAGTTGAAGCTTTTCCGCGGCTTCTTGTACATGGGCCGTGGCACGAGCTTCCCCATCGCAATGGAAGGCGCTCTGAAACTGAAGGAACTGGCCTACATGCACGCGGAAGGTTATGCCGCCGGTGAAATGAAGCACGGTCCTTTGGCACTGATCGATGAACGCATGGCGATTGTGATGGTGGCTCCGACAGATCATCTGTACGAAAAAACCATCAGCAATTTAGAAGAAGCACGTGCTCGCGGCGGTAAAGTGATTTCCATCGGAACAGGCGACAATGAAAAGCTTCGTGGTATCAGTGAATACTATCTGGCGATTCCGAAGGCTCACTGGACTGTGAATGCGATCTTGTCGGTGATTCCATTGCAGTTGATGTCTTACCACCTGGCATGCAATCTGGGGTACGACGTGGATCAGCCACGAAATCTGGCGAAGTCCGTCACCGTAGAATAGATCTCAAAAAACATTTTTTTTATCAAAGACTGGGGCCGGTGATGGATATCACCGGCTTTTTATTTTGGAGTCATAGTTTGGCGATTGAAATAAAGAGCCATCAGAATCAGGATGAATCCCGCTACCATGACCATCATGTGCAGGTACATAAACTGAATCCATTCGTTGCGGATCGAAATCCAGTACACGGGCTCTGGTGCCATGGGATTGGCCCGGTACAGGATTTCGTTAAGTTTGTAGTGCCCCCAGTATGACAGAATGATTTCGTCGACAAGACAGAAGAAGGTCGCTGCGACACAGATGAATTCAAAGCTCTTCCAGAGTCGCCGACGCAGAATCAGCCATAGCGAAGTGCTTAGGATCATGGCGATGTAAAGCGATTGCACCCGGGGCTCAAAGATGGGAACGGCGGTCTGATGGAACTCGATGTATTGGCGCAGCTGCATGGCAAGCAGTGTGGGATTAACGACTGTCACAAAGAAGGTCACGAAGCCCGCAAAAAGGCCTACCAGAAGGACAGTAATAAAAATAGTCGCAGTCAACAGGCGTTCGGCCATTTTGAGCTATTCTATTTTCTGGATTTCAGAATTCAAATTTTAGATCGGTAAGAAAACTAAATGTCGGATGATTTGGGCCAGAGAGGGAGAGCCCTTAGCTGGCAGAGTTCATAAGATTGTAGAAGGACTTCACACGTTCAACAAAGTCCACAGTTTCGTAGCCACGGGCGGGACCGTATTCCAATTCAGCTGCATAATCGGGATCTGCCAGCAATGGCAGGATTTCCCGCATGTGTCTCCAAGAATGAGGATTGCGGCCCATTTTTTCTGCCAACTTTTGTGCGTCCTTCAGATGGGCTAGGCCCACATTGTATGCTGCCAAAGCCAAGGCCAGGCGATCTTTGGGATTCAGGTGGGCAGGGACACGATCCATCAGATAGCGAAGGTACTTGGCTCCACCCCAGATGCTTTGAACGGGGTCGGTGCGATCTTCAATTCCCACATGCAGGGCTGTATCCGTCGTTAACTGCATCAAACCACGCACGCCGGTGTAGCTGCGGGCCTCGGCGTTCCAGTGAGACTCCTGGTAAGCAACAGAGGCGATCAACTGCCATGGCAAATTATGCTCACGAGCTGCTTCACGGAAGGTGTCCTTATAAGTTGGTAAAGTCGAACGTACCTTTTTGAAGAACTGGGCAATGTCACGTTTATCCAACTGGGCCAGATAGGTTTTGTAGCGATCCAGAGTTTGCATGATTTCATCTTCACGCGAAGCTTGCTGATACCAGGACTGCATCAGATGCAATAATGCAGCATTGTCCGGAGACAGTCTCCAGCTGAGAGAGTAGGGGGAAGTCAGAGTCGTCACTTTTTCGATCGAGGTGTGATAGCGGGAGTAGAAGTCGCCACTGAAGTTTTCGGCGATCACACAGTCTGATTTACGTTGAGCCAGATTGGCCATCAGATCTTGGGTTTTTGTGTTTTCCAGAATCTCTACGCGCACTTGCGGGGAAAGCTGGTTCAGGCGTTGGGACAGTCCCAGGTAGTTGTCCTTGTTCAGCAGCGAGATGCTTTTGCCGTTCAAGTCTTTGATGTTCTGAATCTGGGCCTTCCTTTGGCAGTACAGACTCAGGTAAGTTTCTTCGTAAGCTGGGCCCGTCAAAGCCCCCGTACTATTGTGAGGAGTCCTCAAGCGGGCGGCTGCGATATCTCCTTCACCTTTGGAGAGCGCCCGCATCACCGAGTCTTCATCCGGCAGAACTACATACTTCAGTTTAAGTTTGTAATGAGTGGCGAAGTTCTCCAGCAAGTCATGGTCGATCCCGAAGGCGTCGCCACGTTTGGGCTTACTATATATAAGAGGACTTTGTGTGGTCAGGACAACGATCTCACCTTTGGACTGAACCTGAGCCAGGCTCTCCTGTTCGTCCCAGATCATGGCGTCGCAGCCATTCATGGCGACGGTCGTGAACCCAAGAGCTCCTACTAAAAGAGCCCGGGCGATTTTCTGTCGAAATCTTAAAATCGTTCCCATAGCGTGGGGCTTTGGTATCCTTTGGCGCGGCGCCAGTGCAAGCAATAAGCACCTCATTTCCGTCTTTAAATGCGAAAACTTTACGGATCTTGCACAAATTCGTCGCTGAATTGTAAAAAAGTACAGGCTCCGACAGCTCTTACAGGAGGGCGTCACAAAGTCTCAGTTCACTCATTTTTCTAACGCATGACTGTCAAAATTAGGCCAGATCGGGCGTTGACAGCTTTGTCAGATTCCATAATCGTGATTTTAAGAGGGTCACTAAGGGGGGATTTGGTGTCTGAGTTTTCCTATGTCCACAGCCGTGGATGGATTGAAGTTGTTGTAGGTTCCATGTTCAGCGGGAAAACGGAAGAACTGATTCGCCGTCTTCGTCGTGCAGAGTTCGCCCGCCTGCAGATTCAGGTTTTTAAGCCCATTATAGATAAACGCTACAACGACATGGCTGTGACTTCTCACGATCTGACCACCATCAAATCCACACCCATTCAGGATGCCGAAGAAATCTGGTCTTTATTGAAGCCCGACACCAAAGTGGTTGGCATTGATGAAGGTCAGTTTTTCTCTCAGAATCTGGTGCAGATCTGTCAGGACCTGGCGGACCGGGGCTTGCGTGTGATTATCGCGGGCCTGGATACCGACTGGCAGGGGAAGCCGTTTGAGCCGATGCCGACCTTGATGGCGATCGCCGAAAGTGTGACCAAACAGCATGCCGTGTGCGTGGTCTGCGGATCACCGGCCAGCCGCACGCAAAGAACAGCGGGCGGGGATGGCCAGGTTCTGGTCGGCACGCACGATGCCTACGAAGCTCGCTGCCGCCAGCACTTCAAACCGGAAGTCGACGCACCCACGATGGACTGGAAACTAAAACGAGAAATGGAAATCTCCTAAGGTACCTGCTCACCTTTGCAGAAGCATTGCATTAAAGGCCCCATCTGTGGGGCCTTTTTCTTTTTATGGATTCCACTGCTCCATCGCAGCTCTGGCGATGGAGATTTGCTTTTCCTTGCGAATCGTTTTATCGCGCTCTTTTTCAGCCAAGGGTGGCAGTAACGCGAAGTTGATGTTGGTTGGTTGGAAGTGTTCCGCCCGCGTTGGGTCGGTGATCGCTTCCAGCAAAGAGCCAAAGGCGCTTTCGCGCGGTGGTGGATTGAATGGCTGGTCTTTCAATTTTTGGTTCAGGAAGCGGGAAACCATCAAGCCCGTGCACGTGGATTCAAAGTATCCTTCTACACCCGTGATTTGTCCGGCGAAGAACAACCAAGGGTCGTTCTTGCTGGAAAGGTCCTTGTTCAGGCGCTTCGGCGAATTGATGAACAGATTTCTGTGAATGCTTCCCAGCTTCAGGAACTCGGCATTTTCCAATCCAGGAATCATCCGGAAGACGCGCACCTGTTCGCCATAGGCCATGCGGGTTTGGAAACCCACCATGTTGTAGGCGGTGCCTTCTTTGTTGTCCTGACGAAGTTGCACGACAGCCCATGGATAGCGGCCCGTGCGAGGATCATCCAAACCAATCGGCTTCATCGGGCCAAAACGCAACGTCTGAGGCCCACGCTCGACCATCACCTCAATTGGCATGCAGCCCTCAAAAAACTCAGTAGTCTCGAAGTCCTTCGGCTCGATCTTGCGCGCTTTTTGGATTTCCTCGATGAAGCGGTTGTATTCTTCCTTGTTCATCGGACAGTTGTAGTAATCGCCAGTTCCTTTGTCATAGCGGTCCGCTTTCCACGCGATTTCCGTATTGATGGAATCCGCATCAATGATCGGTGCAATGGCATCAAAGAAATACAGGAATTCGTCGCCAAAATGCTGGCGCATGCTTTCGGCCAGATCGTCATGAGTCAAAGGCCCCGTGGCAATAACGGCCGGGCGGGGAATGTCGTTCAAGGACTTCACTACATCGTTGCGAACTTCGATGTTGGGATGATTTTTGACCTTTTCAGTCATGATGGCAGAAAAGACCTCGCGATCCATACCCAAGGCCTGACCGGCAGGAACCTGAGCTTCAAAAGCGGCCTGCAGGATGTGAGAGTTCAGCTTTTTTGCCTCCCATTTCAGTTGGCCGGGAGCAGAGTGTTCACCCAAGCTGCCAAAAGAATTGGAGCACACAAGTTCTGCGAATTTGTGGGTTTTGTGCGCCGGGGTCATGGTTTTATCGCGCATCTCGTAAAGTACGACACTGTATCCCATGTCAGCTAGCTGTAGAGCGCACTCTGAGCCCGCAAGGCCTGCGCCAACGACTGTAATTTTTTGATTTTGAGTGAAATTTGTCATCTTTGTGGTAGACCTTTTCTTACATGGATCCCAATCAGAAACCCAAAGGCAAATTATCTATCGGCTCGGAAGTACTACAGAGACTTTTCGAAAATGGCAAGTCGCCATTGTCCGAGCAGTTTATGCGCTGGAAGCTGTGGGCGAAGTGGGATGAAGTCGTAGGGCCCACAATTGCAAAAAACGCCGAGCCCGTGGGCTTCCAGAGGGGCGTATTGTACGTTTGGGTGCGAAATTCCTCGTGGATGCAGCAGATGATCTTTATGAAAGATCCTATTCGCGACACCATCAACCAGAAGTTTCAGAATAATTTTGTAAAATATATCAAGTTCACTCTGGATCGCCGTGAAGTTCCAACGCAGGATCAGACGGATTTCAAAGAGATGATTTCCAAGATTGCTCCTGAAAGTGATGATGACTAACAGGGTTCTATTTTAAATTTTTAAGAGCTTCCAACCATGGGGCCATCAGACGTTCCAACTGCGGACGGCTTTCTGCTGGCAAGTAGGGTTTTAGATCTTGTAACGCCAGCAGAGTTTGCAGGCGTTCCGGGAAGCTCAGTTTGCTGCCATCGCTGTTGATGTAGAATTCTTCTTTGGCACTGAACAAAGAGCGGTTCATTGCATAGTAAACTTCCTGTGCAGACCACAGGTAAGAATCAATATTCGTCAGTTGATACGCTTTTAGCAGAGCCCGGATAGCATAGGCCTGTTGCACCACCAGGAAGGGTTTTTTGCCGACCGCTTTACGATCACTCAGACCCATCTGTGTGATTGCCAGTTTGTTTTCCTGAATCAACTGATTGGAAATGAAATTAGCCACAGCCAAAGCCAGCAGTTTCATATCTTTGCGACCTGCCAGCAAGACATCCAGAGGCGCTTCGTTGTTGGCATCTTTGCTCAGCAAGATAGAGGATTTGGTTTTTTCAACACCTTCCGTGGCTTCCAGGAATTCGCTCATGGCCAGCAGGAACTGGGCAGTGTCCTTGGTGGTCACAAAATTCAGGCGTTCCCCTTTTTTAATGTCCACGATGCCGGCCATGATGGCTGTGTCCGGAGTGCTGCCATAGCTGTCAGCCCAAAGCAGATTGTTCTCTGTCGTGAGCAGGAAGACGGGTGTCGCCTTTTTTGTGATGTCCTGAAGTAGAACGGCCGCATTTCCCAGATTCAAGGCAAAGAGCATGTCCTTGGGGAATAAAGGCTGCTTCAGATCGTCGTGTTCTGCATCGGTGGTCAGATCCTGAGCCATGATGTGCCCCAGTTGCTGGTCCATGACGGTTTTCTCCCAGTCGCGAGTCAGGCGCATCATGCGGCTCAGCCCACGCACCTGGGCGGCAAAAGCCGCAGCCGAAAAGTCGCGTTCATAGATCATACTAGGATCGGCATGATAGGGGTCCTGCAAAGCGATGGTGTCAGGAATACGGAAAGACAAATCCGGATCTTTGGATTCATCGAAGTTCATAATGTCCAGCAGTTTGCCGCGATGTTGGACTGGCGCCAATAAAGATGGAATCAGATTATTGTCGACATCGCGGTAGCCACCGACTGCCACCAGTTTGTTGACCTGAGCCAGCATATGCGAAAATGCCATCGGTCCCAGATTTCCGTCTTTCATCAGAAGTTCCGCACTGGCGGAAAGCCCGGCCCCCACCGTCTCTCCAGAGACATTCAGGGAAGCCGCAACAGTGCTCAGCTCAGTTTCTTTCCCCGAAGCGATATTGACCTTCACGCGGTGGGTTTCAAAACCAGGCAGGCGGCCCTCGGATTCTGGCAGCACTTTTTTCTGCCAGACCTTGAACAGATTTGAAACGTAGTTGCCATAGCCATCGCGCACACGAGCGATCGCCGCGGCCTTGTCGATGATGGCCGCATCGATGTTGTCAGCAAAGGTTTGTGGCATGGTTTTCACAAACTCAGCCGCGAACGATTCAATCGAACTGATGACATAGCCTCGGGTGGCTTCGTTCATTTCGGTGCGAAGTTTGTCGATGCCGTACTTTTTAATCTTCGGCAGAATGAAAAGTTTCTTGGCAATACCGTTGATAATGCCACCCAGACATCCTTCGGTCTGCAGGCACTCAAGTTCTTTAGCGTCCTGCTTTGTCAGGAAGTCGTACAGATCCTCATTCACCGGCTTGAAGTACTGCGCGCGCTCTTCCGGCGTCAGGATGCGCCAGATGTCCACCAGAACGGCCAAGGAAGTCTGCGGTCCGTTAATGCCATCAAGGCCCTTGGCCAGCTGGCGTCCTTGCTTCATGCTCTTTTGAAGTTCGGGATCCAGTTCAATCTCGAACTTTAAGATGGCCTCGTCAATCAAAGCCAGGGATTGTGTCAGCGTCTTTGTCGCCATCAAACGCTGCAGGAATGCCCGGGCATCGGCAAAAAGAGGTTTGGTTGTGTCGATCAGACCCACTTTCAATCCGTCTTCAATTGTGGGTGTAAGCCCCATGCGTGGGATCTCGGCCAGAACCATATTGGTGAACATCTCCGCTCGAGTCAGCATCGCCCCAAGCCCGGTGACCGGAGTTTGTGGCAGTCCTCCGCCAAGGTTCAGAATGTGAGTGCGGATTGTGGGGCGGGCGGCTTCCAGTTCTACCAGAACTTCCCCAAGTGTGGTGCGCACCTGTTCCTGGGTTTGGCCTGTGGCCAGAGCGGCAAATGGGGATTTAGCCAGCTCAATGGAAAGGGTGGAATCCGGTGTTTTATAGAACTTTCGGATCCAGGAAAGCCCGGTGTCTTTGAGTTGTTCCAGCGAAGTTTTTTCGCCCAACTCAATCAAGGTCTCTGCTTGCTCAAAGTAAGTGGCGGACGAAACAGTGTCCTTCCAAATTAGTGACGGGGCAGCCTGACCGTATTGGCGCAAACGCAGATTGAGCTGCGTGTCTTTGGATTGCGGTCCAAATGTGGTCTTGGGTTGGTCAAAGACACGATCTTCGACTTTGGGGGCACAGGCACTCAGGACAAGGGCGGATGATAGCAATATGTTTAAAGACTTTTTCATACGCCCTCCTTTCTAGAAGAACAACATCAGGTTCATTTCCTGAGCGGTTTGACGTTCGATATTCACGCCTGAGAAAGTGTCAGACACCTGGAAGGAAACCATCAGGGGGATCACGGCTGTTTTTTTGAAATAGGATTTGACCGAACTATAGGTGATCTCGGCCTTCACCCGGTGGGCTGTGGAGGCGGAGTTAGTGGCCAGAAGGTCGTAGCGAGTTCCGCGCTCACCAGTGTATCTGTCAGCATCTTTGGTGGAGTAGTCATAACCGCCCCCCACCATCCAACTGTCAGTTATTTCATAGAAAAGATTGCCGCCCACGGTGGCGATGTTTCCCAGTGTGCGAGTCACATCTTCCTTGGTGTTGGCGTCTGGCAGGGTGTCGTCTTCATTCAGCGGAACCCGGGCCGTGACAGTGTCGGGAATATTAATCAGGTACGAGACATAAGGCACCATCGACAGACGACCGATCAGGTACTGTGAGTAAGCCAATGAGTTGGTGATATTGGTGCGACCAAAAACATTCAAAGAAGCCAGGTCATCGGGATCAAACTTCGGCCCTGTCGGAAGATTCACCTGCGCCTGATAGGTCAGGACCTTTTCGTTCTTTTCGTACAGTTTGTACATGCTGACGACCTGAATATCACCGACGAAGGTTTCATCGCGATTGTTCAAAGCTTTATAGCCTTTGCCAGTCAAAGTTTCGTTGGTGGCTTTGCTCAAGTCCGTGTTCAGGGCGTCATCCAGCTCAGGATTCAGACCCGAGAACTGCTGACGATAGTATTCGATATTGGAAAATTCCTGCGAAAGGGAGATTTTGTTAGTATAAGAAATAATTGGAACACCAACTCCGACGGTCCATCGGTTGGTGATTCCCCGGGCAAAAACCGGAGCTGAATACTGAACACGTGGCATTGTATCAACGCGCAGAACTCCCAGGTTGAATGAGTCCCCTAAAGCGTGGCCGCCAAAACGGTTCAAAGCATCAATCAGGCGTTTGGCATCAGAATTAAATTTGGCCAGATTTTTTGCATCAAAGACTATAGATTTGTAATCTCCCAGATTCATCAGGCTGCCGGATTCTGTGTACTTCTGACCGATGCCGTCGATGATGCCGAAACGGAAAGAAGGGCTGTTAATTCCTTCGGGCAAGGTGCTTGTGGACATCAAGGCCTGAGCGCAAATTGAGCTCATCAGTCCGCAAAATGTTACAAGCAATGCCCGAAAGTTCACAGCATCATCCTCAAGAACGTTATATTGATAATAAAGGCGCAGTTTTAGCGCCTTTTGAAATTAAAGTAAAACTCTTGAAAAACCTGTGCCAGCTGTTCGGACTATTGCATGATGAATTTCGCGGACTCCGTTAAAATCCAGTCTAGATGGAACTGCACATTCATGTACTGACCTTCCAGCATGCACAGATTCCTTTCTTCATCAGGTGCCCACTCCAACTTGTGAGTTGTTTTTGAGGCGACACCCACAACGGTGTTCTTACCGTTGATAAGAGTTATTGCCGGGCCACCGGAATCACCTTGGCAGAACCCTTTTCCTTCTGTCTGATTGACCATGAAGTAAGGAAGGGTCGGATCATACTTCGATACGTTCAGGTCAACTGTGCGCAAAACACCCGCATTTCCAGGTTGCGACGGGCGCCCATCCATTCTGCCATAGCCCGCGGCAGTGACCGAAGTCAGCAGCATCGGGACGTCTTTTTGCGGCAGATTCAAGATCTCAATATCAGGGGTTAGGTCTGATTCCAGATAGGCAAGGGCGACATCGAAGTTCTTGTCACCTTCAAGATACTTTGGATGAATTGCCACTTGAAGGGCTTTGTATGTGATGTTTTGCCCGTCACCATTTTTAATGTCCACGCGATGGGTGGCATCTTCTCTTGGAATAATGCAATGGGCGGCCGTCAGGATCAGACGGGAGCCGATGGCGCTGCCGGTGCATTGAGCGACTTTATAGTAGGTTGTGATGCTCTCGGAGTCTTGTTTCGTGGTAGGGGAATGGAAAACACGGAAATTCAGAGCTTGTTTGGAGACGGGGTCTGAATCATCCACCTGGCGACCACCGACAATGGCGTCGTCAGGTAAAGGCGAGATCTCGCCATTTTGCAGGTTTTCTTGGCAGGCTGTTAGTAGTAAAAGTCCGAATATAAGCAGTTTTCTCATAAGGTGGCTTCTATGCAAAAAAGCAACACACCCCAAGTTGAAGATAACCGCCTTCGGCCTGTCAAAAAGTTAGATAGTGCCGCGAAATGATCAAAAATCCCAGCTGATCTGGGCTGTTGCCCCCAAGTTTTCCGTGTTCATCAGGCTTGAGACCTGAACGGATATAGGGGCTTTTTTGAAGGTCTCAGTCCATGAAAAACGGACTTCTCTTTTCTCGTCTTCGGCGCTTTCTTCATCGTGATAGATTAGTTCCGTGCCAAATCGTTTCTCCTGAAGTCCAGGCAGGGGCACTTCCATACGGTGTTCCTTGGCTTGTGCCGTGCCTGCCAGAATCAGAAGAAGAGTGATGCCTATTGTAATTGCTTCGAGTGTTTTTGATCTTTCCATGAATCTGAGCCTAGAGAGGCGGCCCGTGATTTTCCACTCAGGTTCTTCGCAATTCCGGACTTAGTGGAGGAAGCTTGCAGAATTAAAATGAAGAAGGCCCCAGAAGCATTTCCTAGGGCCAGCTTTAACTAGTCTTTGGTTTCTTTTTCGATCGATGTTCGCAGAAGCGACTCGACGTGGTTTTTGCGGTTTGAACCGCCCAGCATGGATTTCAGGCGGTTGTGAATGGAAGGGTCGTTAATCAAAGCGCCCAGGCTTCCTTCTCCGCGATCAATCTTTGACAGAATGGCATCCAGTTTGTCGATGGATTTCGCCAGCTTTTCGCCGCCGCCATGTGAATTCAATCCCGCCACAAATTTCTGACTGTCCTTGCTGGTTTGTGCCAGGCTGCTGGCCACGGTGTCCAGGTTGTTCATCACGCGCATCATGCGGTTGTCGACATTCATGGCGTGGGTGATTTTATACAGCTCATTGATAATATCAAAAATGCGCGATGTCTCATTGCCACGTTCGGCGATGATACCCAGCACGTCAGTGGGTTTGGCCACCGCCAGGATATCGCCTTCTTTCAGGTTTTCTGCGCGCGGGTCGCCCGGGATGATAAAGACGAATTTGTCACCCAAGGCTCCTTGAGTGCGGATTTCCACCTGTGATCCCTGACGGATGCGATCAATGTAGTCTTCGTTGATCTTCATTTTTACGTCCAAAGAGTTTTTCTCTGGCAGGAAGGTGATGGATTCGACATTTCCGACAGTCACACCGGACAGGGAAACGACACTGCCCACGGCCAACCCTTGAACCTGATCAAAATGGGCGTGAACACGAACGTAAGACGTGAAGATCGCCTTGTCGGCCCCGAGGAAAAAAATCGAGGCTAAGATCAGGAAAATCCCGATGGTCAGGAAGATGCCGACTTTGACTTGGGTGCTGAAGTGAGATTCCATTAAGCACTTTCTCCGTTAATAAACTGACTCATAACACCAGCAGGTTCCTGCTTGAGCTTTTCAATTGTGTATTGTTCACCGATTTTTCCATTCAAGAGCAACGCCACCTTGTCGCAGACGGCATAAACTGTCGGCATATCGTGGGTGACCAGAATGGAAGTCACACCTTTGGCTTTTAGATTTAAGATGGATTCCTGGATACGTTTGGTATTGTAGGGATCCAGCCCTGCCGTGGGTTCATCATACAGAACCACTTCCGGATGCATCATCATGGCACGAGCCAGACCCACGCGCTTTTGCATCCCTCCGGAAAGATTTCCTGGCAGAAGATTTTCCGAACCAGGCAGACCGAATTCCTGCAATTGATCATGGATCTGCTTGGCAATTTCCTCTTCCGTGAAATTGAAATGTTCGCGCAAGGGATAAGCCAGATTTTCATAAACTGACATCGAATCAAAAAGGGCGCCGCCTTGGAAGGCATAGGCCACTTTTTTGCGGATCTCAATAAGCTGCGTTTCGTTCATGGGGGTGATATCTGTACCTTTGATCAGAATCTGGCCCTTGTCCGGCTTTTCCAGGCCGACAAGGCTGCGTAGCAGAACGCTCTTGCCGGTGCCCGAACCTCCAATCAGTCCCAGACATTCGCCTTTGCGCACATAGAAGCTGACACCTTGGTGAACCTTTTTGCTGCCAAAGGATTTATGGAAATCAACGACTTCGATAACGCCATTGCGTTCGTTACTCATATCATTTTCTCCACAATCCAGAAAAGTTTTGACAGGAAGAAGTCACCCACAACAATCAGAATGGATGAAACGACCACGGCTTTGGTGGTCGCGATGCCGACCTCCTTGGTTCCGGCCTTTACATTCAAACCGAAGTAGCAAGAAGGAATCGCGATAAACAAAGCGAAGAAGAAGGTTTTAGCAAACCCTGACAAATAGTCTTGAATCGAAGAGGTGGTCATCACTTTGAGCAAATAGAAGTTTGGGTCCAGATTCAGTTCCGTGGCCCCGACAATGAGACCTCCCAGGTTGCCGACCAGATTGGCGATAGAAACCAGAATAGGCAGGGTGATGAGGCAAGCCAGCACACGGGGGATAACAATTTTCTTGATCGGCGAGGTGCCGAGTGCCCGGATGGCATCAATCTGCTGAGTCACCACCATACTGCCAATCTCGCTGGCGATTCCGGCGCCGACACGCGCTGCCAGCATTAAACTTGTAAAGACCGGACCCATTTCACGCAAGATGGTCACGGCCAGAAGTTTTGGGACATAAAGTTTGCCACCGAATTTTTCCAGCCCCAGACCGAACTGCAGGGACATCACCATGCCAATGCTGACGGCAGTGATCACGATCAAAGGCAAAGAACGCATGCCAATCTGATAGATTTGTTCGGCGATCAGTTTGAAATAGATGCGGCCGTGAATGGTTTCACGTAAAACATCGCGGCTCAGCAAGCCCACTCCACCGATAAAGTGGAAGACTTCCATCATAAAAGCTGTCAGAGGAAGTGCGAGGTTATTCATTAGGGTGCCTTAAACTTTGTTTTAAACTCTTCAAAATAGTTTTGCTCAGCCGCAAACTGTTTCTGAACGCCACCATAGCTAAGAGTGTAGTTGCAGTTGTTTTTCTTAAAGACAACCAAAGCCAGTTGAACAGGTATGCCGTCGACAGTGCCCGTGGCCACGGATTGACGGGCCTCACGGCCATTAAACATCACAGATTCAGAGCTCTTCACATCCAGATTCGAAAGAGCCGCCTGGGACTCCGTTTCCATCTGCTGCAACGAAGGGTCCGCCCCGCCACAGTCAGAAACAAAAGAAATGGTATTGCCCGTGGCCTCACTCAGCCAAGCCTTGTCAGAAGAAGCGGAATCAATAGCTTTAAAGGGCGCCCGAGGAGCAGAAAACTCCACCCCCTTGGCAGGCACGGATTTCCGGCCCGGCAAATTCACCGACACACAGCTCGTAAGCAGCACACTCAAGATGCAAACACCAAAGAAGTTTCTCATAGCACCCATCCATCGGAATAAATTGAGGAAAAATCCAGAGCTTGTCCGTCGAAACAGTGCCTCGGTCTAGGGGAAAGGGGGCCGTGAGCGGCTCATCCCCTTCGGACACATCCTCGCGGACGTGATCCCTGCGGGATCTACTGCTGCGGAACTTGGGGTTGATCCGCTCACGGCCCCCTTTCCCCTAGACCAAGCTCTCTCGTCGTTTAAACAATGCACTTTCCTCTGCTGTTGGCGCACCAAGCCGCAGTCCATCTTCGCGGCAGAAAGCTTGAAGTATCCGAGCCATTCTGTTTCGCGATGTTAAACATGTCGGCACACCAGGATCTTGGCGGAGGGCTGAGGGGAGTCCGACGCAAGTTCCGCAGCAGCAGCCCGAAGGGCGCGTCAGCGAGGACTGTCCGAAGCGGCGGCCTCCCCTCAGCCCTCCGCCAAGGGCCGGGTCGTCAAGCCGTCATTGTTTTGGCGGAGGTGTTGGAAATTCTATGAAACTTTTTGCCCAGCTTGAACTTATTTGCCATCAGGCCTTTGAAAGGGGTGGCACTGTATGTGCAACAGCAAAGCGAAGGGAAGAGAAGGGGTTCAAGGAGTGAACACTTTACGATTTGTGATGATGGCAGGATGCCTGTTCTTTGGTCTAGCTTCGGCAGAAGCTAACAAGGTCAATGGCGTGATCAATTTTCAGGGGGACACGGTTCACCTGGAGCTGACTGGTCAGCAGAACTGGGATTACGACGTTAAGCGCTTGGATAAAAAGGGCCAGACCGTTGTAGAGATGACAGTGCCTGCTCTGGATGAATCCACTATTGATTCTCTTTCTTCTTTTAAAAGTGATTTTGTGACCTCCGTGGCCGTGGATCGCAAGGGGCCGGATGGCAAGAACGTGATTCAGTTCACCTTGTCTGGTGAAGACATTGATACCTTTGATTACCTGACTGATCAGCCGTCGCGTTTGATTATGGACTTTTATGTGAATCCGTCTGCGAAAGCCTCCAAATCGAGCAAAAAAACTGTGGCGGAAAAAGAGAAACAACTTCCCACGGAATTGCCAGCTAAGGTCTTAAAACCTATAGCAAAAAGCAAAACAGACAAGAATCGAAAGCCCGCGACAGCGGACACTTTGGCGATCGCTCAGCAGGGCGGCGTGGCGGTGGCTCAGAATGACAGTGTGAAGTCGGGGATTTTTGACGGAGGAGATCCAGAGTACGAGCGCTTCTCTATTAAAGATTATGAGATCAAAGAAGATGCCCTGATTCGCGCCAAGGATAACTATTATATCCCGTTCCCGATGCTTGAAACTCCTGTCAGCTATTGGGAGAAGATGAAGGTGACGCCGGCAATCTATCAGATCACGCCGAAATCTTCGGAAGAAAACAAACAGGCTCGTCTGCTTTTGACGTTGTTTGAAAAGCAGCGCTATGGCGTTTATCTGAAAACCCAGCAGTGGTTCAAGGATAAGTATCCGCAATCAGAATACAATGAAGTCATCGACTTTATGACCGCCGATGTGCATCTGGCCATGTGGCAGGAAGAGGGTCGTGTAAAAGATTACGATCAGGCGATTCAGAAATACAAAGAAGCCGTGGCGAAGTATCCGCGGTCTCCTTTGGCGGAAAGAACCTCATTGAAGCTGGGCTATCTGGCTTTTGAAAAAGGTGACTATCTGAATTCACTGCGTTTCTTCCAGGAACACATTGAAAATAAGAACTTCGCTGACAAGGAATCCCTGTCCAAGGATCTGGCCCGTTTGGGAATGGGTTTGGATTTCATGAAGTTGAACAAGTGGGACGATGCGATTGCGCACTTTAATCAGGTTGAAAAAGACGCTTTCAATCGTGATCTAAAAGTGGAAGCGGCTTACCGCCGTGGCGATGTCTGGGTTCGCAGCAAAAACTATCCAAAAGCCATCGCTGAATACCAGAGCGCCTTGAAAAAGTATCCGGAAGGTCAGGGACTTTATCCGAATGCTTTCTTCAATCAGGCGGAATCCCTGTTTATGACCAATAAGTATCAGCAAAGTCTGGATACTTACCGTGAATTTGTGAAAAAGTTCCCAAGCAGCAATCATTCGGCTTTTGCCATGACACGCATGGGAGAACTGCTGGATATCTTCGGCGCAGACAAGTCCCGTGTCATGGGAGCTTATCTGGAGACTTATTTCCGCTATGGTGAAACTCCGAATGCTGTGATTGCGCGCTTGCGTTTGCTGAGTGCACGCATGAAAGGCATGAAGCCGAAGGAAGTGAACCATGCCGTGGCAGAAATCATGTCTTTGGCAAAGAAGATTGATCTTCCTAACATTGAACAGTTTGCAACGGTGATGGTGGCCGATGGTTACACCAATCGTGAGGAGCATCAAAAGGCCATTGACCTGCTGTCAAAGTATTACAAAGAGCATCCGACGTCAGTGGATGTTCCTTTGTTGACCAATCGTATTGTGTCCAACATCAACGACAAACTTGAATCTGAGGTCAATGCCGGTAACTTTATTGCGGCTCTGAAGACACACAGTCAATATGCTGACAACTGGCTGAAAAACTCCAGAAGACTGGATACGAAATACAACGTGGGACGCGCATTTGAGATGGCGGGCGTTCCTGTTGAAGCCGAACGTTATTACAAAGATGTTTTGAATCGCACCTACGCGATCCGCGGGACTCCGGAAGCCAAGGAAGTTCAGGTAAAAGAACAGGTGCCCTCCGAGGATGAGTTGAATCTGCGATTGGCAACAGTCTTTACTGAAGAACAAAAATACAATCAGGCCTATGACTATCTAAAGAATATCAAAAATCCAGAGAAGATGGATGAGAACTCTCAGATTGAGCGAGTGAATGTGGCAGTTCGCTTGCTGGAAAAGCGTGGCGACAATGACTCCGCTGTTCGTTACTTGGGTGAGCTGTTGCGCACTTGGAAGGGACAGCCACAACTGGTGGCTGAGCCGTACCTGAAGCTGGCGGATCTTCAGATCAAGCAGGGGAAGTCAGATGAGGCCCTGAGATCCTTGGAGATGATTGATCAGCTGCAAAACGATTCCGGCAATATTGCGCCTGTGATCCACGCGAAAGCTCTTGAGACAATGGGCGATATCTATCTGGAAAAGAAGCAAAGGAATCTGGCTACAGGTTCTTATGAAAAGCTTCTGGAAAAATATGAAGACAGTCGTCCTCTTTCGTCCATTCGCTACAAGCTGGGTCAGATCTACTTCAAGGAAGGTGAGATTCAGAAAGCGGCGGAAGTCTGGAACGAGTTCAAAGGTGATAAGAGCGGCTTCTGGAAGAAGCTGGCTCAAGAACAACTGCAGAATTCGGACTGGAGAGACGGTTACAAGAAATATATCAAAAGAATTCCAGCTATGTCTGAGAACGAACAAGGCCAATAGGAGTTTGGATGTCGTACTTTGATTTTGATGCCCTACACATCGAAGATAGAAGAATGCACGAAGTGAAGCAGTTGAGTCTTCAATTGGCCGGCACCCAGGCCAGTTTGTTGTTGGTAGGTGAAGCCGGTTCGGGGAAAACAAGTCTGGCCCGCTATATTTACACAAAAAGCCGTTCTTCCCGTTTGTATTGTCTGGATTGCAAAAACGCCGGTGGCTTTGATTTTTCGCGTGTGGATGGTGGCACTTTACTGATCGAGGATTTGGATTGTGCGTCTGTGGCCTTGCAAAATGATCTGATGAAACTGGTGGAAAGAACTGACGGCACCCGTCCTCGTTTTATTTCAACAAGTCGTCGCGACATTCGTTCCTTGGTGAAGCAAGAGCAGTTCCGTCAGGATTTGTTCTATAAGTTGGCGGTGGTTCATTTGGAAATTCCAAGACTGGAAGATCGCAGTCTGGATTTCCAGAATATCGTGAACTTTGTGCTGGAAGTATCCCAGATCATGCATGGTAAGTCGGGCTTGCGTTTGACGGCCGAGGCCTATGAGCGCCTGAATGCCTGGAATTGGCCTGGCAATATCCGGGAGCTGGAAAATGTCCTGGAAAGAGCCGTGGTTCTTGCAAAAACTTCAGACATCGGCCCTGAATGTATTCAATTTGAGGCTGAATTTTCGGATATGGACCTGGATTTTGCTCCGGGCATGTCCCTTTCCGAGGTTGAAAAGCGTCTTATTCTACAGACCTTGGAGCTGACGGCCCAGAACCGCACTCGTGCGGCGCAGATGCTGGGAATCAGCATTCGAACATTGAGAAATAAACTTAATGAATACAAGGAAGAAGGTGTTTTATGAGTGGTCTATTCGATAAAACAACCAACGCACTGGCGACCTCATTGCACATGAGGCAGCTTCGTCACAATGTGACGGCGTCAAACATTGCCAATGCGGAAACCCCTGGTTATCACGCCAAGAAGATGGACTTTGAAGGGGCTCTGCAACGAGCTCTGGATCTGGATGGCGCCAACAGCCTGAGCACCAGCAATCCCGAACACTTCTCTGTCGGCGGTGTTTCCGTCGCTAAAACCCGTCCGGATATTTACGATGATCCGGAAGGGGCGGTGAACAACGACGGTAACACTGTGGACGTTGAAAAAGAAATGTCAGCGTTATCCGAGAATGCGATCCTTTACAAAACAGCCCTGCAACTTATCAACAAGAAAATGGCTGCTTTGAAGTATGCGGCTACGGAAGGGCGGTAATAGATGGCTGATTTTTTGACCGGCATGAGAATCAGCAGCAGTGGGATGGCAGCGCAAAGAATGCGCATGAACACCATTGCCAGCAATATCGCCAATATTAACACGACCCAGACGCCGGAGGGTGGTCCGTACCGTCGCAAAGACGTGGTGTTCGAATCCATGCCCGATGCGAAGAACTTTGGTGAGATCATTTCTTCGACGGATCCCGCAGGAAGCTTCCAGCGAGTCCAGGTCACGGATGTGATATCTGACCGAAAGGCTCCGCTGATGAAGTATGAGCCGGACCATCCTGATGCAAATGCAGAAGGGTATGTGGCCTATCCGAATATTAATCTGATGGAAGAAATGACCAATATGATACAGGCGTCGCGTTCTTATGAAGCCAACGTGACAGCGGTGCAGGCGTCCAAGGATATGGCCCTTTCCGCGCTGGAGATAGGCAGGTAATTCCTTCCTAGACCCCGGCAAAATTTAGGGACTTTTTTGTTTTAGTTTATTACAATTTTCATAAGGAGAAGGTGAAGCCATGGAGGGTTTTACTGTATCAAATGCAAACAGGTTTCTCGACACTGGGATCGTTCGTGATTCCAAGTCGTTAAGCATCGAGAACACCCCTTCAACAAGTCCGACATCCGATACGGGCAAAAGCTTCGCCGACACCCTGAAAGACGCCGTTGGCAGTGTGAATGAAATGCAGAAGGCTTCAGACAAAGCCATGCAGAATCTCGCAACTGGCAAGACGGACAATGTGGCCGATGTGATGATCGCCGCGGAAAAAGCAGACATCGCCCTGAAGGTGATGGTGCAAGTGCGCAACAAGATCATTGATGCGTACCAAGAAGTTATGAAGATGCAGGTTTAGTTTCTTAGGCTGGAGGGGTTTCCTTGAATAAGATTTTTGGTGGATTGGTTGTCCAGTTTCGCGAGTTCTTCAAAAACCTGGGTCCGACCAAAAGACTTTCAGTAATTGCGGTTACTGTTATTGCGGCGGTGGCACTTTTCACGATGCTGTTTATGGCTTCAGGGAAAGACTATGTACCTCTGTTCACGAACATTCCGACTGAGCAGGTTTCCACGATCGTGGCAAAACTGAATGAAAAGAATGTGCCTTTCCAGCTGCGTGATGGCGGAAAAACTGTCGCTATTCCAAAAGAGCTTTTGCATTCCACGCAAATGACTTTGATGGCGGAAATCGGTTCTCCTAAAATGGGTTCTATCGGTCTTGAGATCTTTGATAAACAAGATTTCGGCATGAACTCGTACGCTCAAAAGATCAACTATCAAAGAGCTTTGCAGGGCGAGCTTATGCGCGCTATCAACACCTTGACGGCCGTAAAGCAGTCCAAGGTGATTCTGGCTTTGCCGAACAAAAAAACCTTCCTGGAAGAAGGCGGTCAGGCCTCTGCCTCTGTTGTGGTTGAATTGCACCAAGGCAAAGAACTGGCACCGGAACAGGTGCGCGGCATTCGCTATTTGGTGGCAAACTCTGTTGAAGGCATGGACGCTGACAAAGTGACAGTCCTGGACGAGCGTGGGAAGGTTCTAACCCGCGTGGCAGACGGAACTACCGGCGGATCCAATGAACTGCTGGACTTGAAAGCAAAAATTGAAGGTGACCTGGAAGACCGTATTGAAGACATCCTGTCCAAAGTTGTCGGTCATGCGAAGGTGGTGGCTAAAGTCGATGCCACTTTGAATCACCGTGTGATTTCTTCTGTGGAAGAATCTGTGGATCCGGACAAAACCGCGATCCGTTCCCAACAGTCCGAAGAGGAATCTTTGGATGGTTCGCGTACAAATCCAGCCGGAGTTCCGGGTTCCCGTTCCAATTTGCCGGGAGCGGAGGATCAAGGCACGGTGGGCTTCCGTCAGGATGTTAAGAAGGAAATCAAGACGACAAACTATGATGTTCCAAAGACGGTCCGCAATATCCGTGAATCTGCCGGGAATCTGGAGCGTGTCAGCGTCGCCGTCGTTGTTGATGGTGTGATGACGACAACAACGAAAGCAGATGGCACGACAGAAACCACCTGGAAACCACGTTCTGCGGAAGAGCTAAGAAAATACGAAGACCTGGTTAAGAATGCCATCGGGTTCAACACCGCTCGTGGTGACAGTGTTAAGATTGAAAACATCCAGTTCCAGCCGGAAGATTTCTCAGAAGCTGAAAAGATCCTGACGACACTGGAAAGAAAAAAGCTGATCCATGCTTTGTTTAAATGGGCATTGCTGGGCTTCAGTTTGGCGTTGTTCTTCTTCATCGTGGTTCGTCCATTCATGCAGTGGATTACTGACAGCTTCCAGGACTCTGTGGAAGAAATGCTCCCGCGCACCATCGAAGAGCTGGAAGAGCTTCAGTCGGTGGATAACACCCTTCCAGGCATGTCGACGGCTTTGCCGGTGCTTCAGGAATCCATTGATCCTGAGAAGGCTGAAAGTGAATTGTTGAAAGATCGTATCCTGTCATCAATGAGTCGTGATGAGGAAAAAGCAGCCAATGCATTTGGAATGTGGCTGGTTAGGAAGGATGGCTAATGAAACTTCATAAGGCTGAGAATATTGAGTATGAAAATCTCAAAGGCTTCGACAAAGCCGCTATCCTGATCAATTACCTGGGCAAAGATGCCGTGAAGGTGCTTCTGCGCCGCATGGATGACTCTGACATCCGCAAGCTGATCAATCAGATGAGCAAACTGCGTGTGGTGCCGGTGCATGTGACCAAGCGTGTTCTGGAAGAGTATTACGAAATGATCTCTGAGACAGAAGATTATATCTTCTCCGAAAATATCTCTGCCAAGGACACCATCGTGGATGCTCTGGGCGAGGAAAGAGCCCGAGGCATCCTGGGGGGGTTGAATATCTCCACCGGTGGATCTCGCTCTTTAGAGTCCTTGGAGATGGTCGATGCGAAATCACTGGCCACCTTCTTGGTGAATGAGCACCCGCAGACAGTGGCCGTGATTCTGGCCCATTTGGAACCAGAGAAAAAAGGCGAGGTTCTGAAACGTCTGCCAGAGGCTTTACAGGCCGAAGTGGTTTTGCGTATGGCCAATCTGGAACACGTGGACCCTGAGCTTATTGCTGAAATTGACCGCGTTCTGAAAAATCAATTGTCCAATACAGCGACAGTTGAACAGGCGGCTCTGGGTGGTGTTCATCCTGTGGCGGAAATGCTCAACGTGATGGATAAAAACACGGAAACGGCGATCATGTCCCGTCTTGAGGAAAAAGATCCTCTGTTGGCGGAAGAGATCCGTAAGTTGATGTTCGTCTTCGATGACATCGTTAAAATCGATGACCGTGGTATTCAGACTCTTCTTAAGGAAGTGGCCAACGACAAGCTTCTGCTGGCACTGAAAACATCCAGCGAAGAGATTCGCACGAAGATCTTCAAGAATATCTCTGCCCGTGCGGCCGAGATGCTGCGTGAAGATCTGTCGAATATGGGACCTTCGCGTCTGTCCGACGTCGAGTCGGCACAGCAGGAGATCGTGAATGTGGCGCGCCGTCTGGAAGCCGAAGGAAAGATCCTGATCGCAAGAGGTGGTTCAGAAGATGCAATGGTCTAATCGCGCGTCTAAGTCTGTCTTGCCTAAGGAGCTTGCCGAGAACACAGTTCTTGAGTTTGTTCCCATGCGCTTTGACTTGGGGACACCCGAGCAGGCCATGAACTATCTTGCTGAAAAGAAGAAAGGTTCGGACTTCCGCATGAACGATGCCGTGCGTGTGCAGACGGGCATCGACGAAGTCGAAAAAGGCAGCGAAGAGGAAAAAGTAGAAGTCGCTGCTTTGGAAAAGCTTAAGGAAATACAAGAGGCGGCTTACCAGGAAGCTTACAAGCTGGGTCTGGAAGAAGGGCGAAAAGAGGCGTTCGAGCAGATTTCTGCAGAGCTTGCCGAGCGCATGTCCTCTTTGGATACGCTGCTATTGACGATCAAGGATCTGAAGAAGGACATGACTTCGTTCAACGAAGCTCATTTGTTGAAGTTGATGTTCCAGATGGCCGCTCGCTTGGCGAAAACGGAACTTCAAAGTAATAATGAGGCGATGGTTGGTATCCTGCGCGATGCTGTTGGTTTGGCGCAGGACGAAGAGGAGATCACCGTTCATGTATCGCAGGCGCAATTTGATTTCCTGGAGACTTTGAAGCAGGAAACGGGCCGCGAGTTTGAATTTATTAAGAAAATCAACTTCGAACCCAACCCCGATGTGGCTGAAGGTGGATGTATCGTGGAAACCAATTACGGTGAAGTCGATGCCCGCATTGAACAGCGCATAGAACAGTTGTGGTCTGTGCTTTCTGAAAACATGCCAAAAGTAAAAGACAGGATTGCCGGCTGATGAGCGAGCTTGAACTGAATCTGGATAAGTATTCTGAAGTGATTCAGTCCATCCATTTGACCAAGGACAGTGGCAAGGTCACGGAAGTCAATGGGATGCTTATCAAGGGTTATCTGCCCGGAGCCAGTGTTGGCAGTATCGTTTCGATTAATCCCAGCGGGACCGAAAAGTCTTTCCTGGCTGAGGTTGTCGGTTTTAAAGACAAGCACGTACTGATGATGGCCCTCAACGATATGAGAGGCGTTGCTTTGGGGTCCAAGATCGTTTTGGCCCGCCAGATCGCCACGGTCCGTGCCGGGGAAGAGCTTTTAGGGCGTGTTGTGGACGGCTTGGGTCGTCCCCTGGATGCCCTGGGTGAAGTCGAAAATTTCAAAGAAGTTCCTTTATACAGTGAAGTCCGAAATCCCTTGGAGCGCAGACCTATTCGCGAGCCTATTGATCTGGGGATTCGCGCCATCAATGGCGCATTAACCGCAGGTCTAGGCCAGCGTGTCGCAATTATGGCGGGTTCTGGTGTGGGTAAGTCCGTCCTTCTGGGGATGATGGCCCGGAACACCAATGCCGATGTCAACGTGATTGCCATGATTGGTGAACGTGGCCGTGAGGTGCGCGAATTTATTGAACATGATCTGGGACCTGAAGGGATGAAACGATCCGTGGTCGTTTGTGTGACCAGTGATCAAAGTCCTCTGCTGCGTATGCGGGGAGCCTACGTGGCAACGGCCTTGGCTGAATATTTCTCCTCTCAGGGGAAGAACGTTCTGCTGATGATGGATTCGGTGACTCGTTTTGCCATGGCTCAGCGTGAAATCGGTTTGAGCACAGGCGAGCCGCCTTCTCAGAAAGGTTATACGCCGAGCGTGTTTGCAACCTTGCCGAAGTTGTTGGAGCGTGCCGGTTCCTTTGAGGGCGAAGGCAGCATCACCGGATTCTATACGACCCTGGTTGAAGGGGATGACATGAATGACCCGATCGGGGACTCTGTACGTTCCATCGTGGACGGGCACATTGTTCTAAGTCGTGCTTTGGCGCAGAAGGGACACTTCCCGGCCATTGATGTCATGCAAAGTGCCAGCCGTGTGATGCGGGCGGTTTCATCACCAGAGCATGTGAAGCTGGCGCAGAAGCTGCGTGAAACCCTGGCGGTGTACAAAGACGCCGAAGATCTGATCAATATCGGAGCTTATAAACCGGGTTCTAATCCGAAAATTGATAAGGCCGTGAAGGTGATCGATGCGGTGAACGACTTCCTGAAGCAACGTGTGGAGGATCCGACCAACTTCACGCAGACGATCCGCCAAATGCAGCAAATCCTAATGAACGCTTAATGGTCCCATGAGGTTCTACAATGAAGTTTAAGTTTCCCCTTCAGAAAGTTCTGGAGCATCGCAAGATCAAGGAAAATCTGGCGCAAAAGGACTTCCAAGAGGTGGTGACCCAGCTCAATGAAGAACAGGGGCGGCTGGAGGCCATGCTAGGGCAGGTGCAAAACGCCCATCAGCAGGCGGGAAGCCTGTCGCAGGCGGGTGGGGCTCAAGGTCCAGCCCTAAGTCAGATTCATGAATTCCTGAAAGGTCAGGAAGTCCGCATCCAGCGTCAAAGGCAAAAAGTACAAGAAATCGAGAAATTGGTCGAGTCCAAGAGAGAAATTTTGCGACAAGCCGCTCTGGAATATAAAATTATGGAGAAGATGCGTGAGAACAAGTTCGAAGAATATCGGGCTGAGCGTCTTTCTAATGACCAGAAGGAAATGGATGAACAGTCCATTCTGAGGTTCAAAGCTGTGAAGGAATCATAGTCGATGAAAAGCGGATACGATCAGTTCTTTAAGAATGCCCGTCAGGTGGCGGACAACAAATCAGGTGTAAAGTTTCAAAAAAGACCGCAGTCTGCAAAACTTCATCTGGATTTGGCTTCTGAAGACGTCGAACAGCAGATCCGCCGCCGCATGAAAATGTCGGCTCCAAAAAAATCCAAGAAAGTTCCGGTGCCCTGGAAGATGATCGTGTTTTCCTTTGTGGGTTTGCTGGTGGCGATCTGGGGATTCCAGAACTACGAAGAAGTCGAAAATATCGTTAAACGCGTCGAAGTTCAGATGACAGGCGAAGCCATTGCTCAGGCACCGGCACAGCCATCCGCTCCGGCTCCTGGAGATGCGGGACCTCAGTTGGAAAAAACGGAAGCTCCGGCGGCTTTAAGCAGTGTGGAAATTGATCATCTGCAAAAGTTGAATGAAAGAAAAAAAGAGCTTGATGCGCGCGAGGAAGAGCTAAACCGCATGGAAGCCGAACTGGGAACTCAAAAGGTGGAGCTGGAAAAGCGATTGAAGGACCTTGAAGAAATGCGTGCCCGTATTTCATCCATCCTGGAAGAGCGTGTGAAGGCCGATGCGGAGAAAGTCGATACTTTGGTACAGATGTACACCAATATGAAGCCTCCACAGGCGGCCAAAGTCTTTGAGACGATGGACGAGGATTTGGCCATTGAGATACTTGGCCGTATGAAAAAGAAGAATGCTGCTGATATTATGAATTTGTTGAAGCCTGAAAAAGCTCAGATCCTGTCTGAGATGTTTGCGGGCTATAAGCGTCGTGCTCCTGCGAGCGCGAAATAGTAACAACGATTTTTTCCACGGAAGGAGGAAGGTTTGTTACAAAGTATCGTACCCCCTATGGCGGGTGCGACCGAGATGAAGTCACCACCCGGTAAATCGGGGGACAAAGACTTCAAAGGTTCCGGATCCGATTCTTCATTCGGAAAGGCTCTCGAAGAGAAAATAACTTCGAAAAGCCCGAAGGAAGCGAAAGAATCTCCGCAACGGGAAGTGAAGGCAAAGAACGAAAAGCCGGAACAAACCGAAGCGAAGAAGGGGAAAGAACCCGAGGTCAGCCAAAGCGATGGGAAGATAGAAAAGAAGGGAACGGTTCGACAGCAAAAAATTAAAGAATTCATGGACTCCTTCGAGAGTGAATTCGAGATATCCCCCACGCGACTCGTGGAGGCGATGGCCCAGCTGGACGACACCCAACTAGTACAATCCCCGGAAGACACGGCAGAAGCTGTGATCGCGCAATTGGGACTGCCAGAGGAAGACGCTGACAAAGCTCAGGCGATGTACGCTTCCCTGTTGGTGCAATTGCAGCAGGCTCCTGCGCCGGCAAAGGCGCCGCAGTTCACGATAGGCACTGGCGTGACCCAGCAGGGCATGCAGATGCGCGTGGATCAGGCGCAAGCCAAGCAGGATATGCTGGGTGCCACGGTGGATCGTTTAAATCAAAAATTCTGGAAGTCCCCAGAGCCTCAGTCGGCAGCAATGTCCCATCTTGATGCGGGCATGATGCAGAATATGGATCTGGATGAAGCTTCTTTTGAAACGCCAACGGAACTTCCTTTGGCGGAAGATATGGCTTTGCCGGAAATGCCGACTCAGGCGCCGATGGCAAAACTTCCGGAGCTTCCTCCACATCTGCAAGGTCAGATGCAGGAAGTAATGTCTCCGGCGTTGCTGGCGGCATTGGCGGCGAAGAAGGCCGCTGAGGCTCAGGCAGCTCAAGGAGCCGGCGTCGCTGAGGGCATGGCCGCTTCCGAAGAGGGGGCTGAGTTGATGGCGGAGTTCACCCAGGCGCTGAAAGCACCGGAGGCTCCGAAAGTGCCGACTTCTCAGGCTCTGAATCCTTTGCAAGTGCAGGCGAAAATGCAGGATCTGATGCGCAATGAATCACAAGGTTCAATGATGCAACAATCCAACAATTTCATGCAGCAGGGAACAGGCTCTGAGAAAGAGGCGGTCGTTGACAAAATGAACATCAAGTCAGCGGACTTCAAACAAAGTCTGCAGGGACTTGAAGGCATTCATGGCGCTCCGATCAAGGGCGAAACTTTAAGTGTGCCGACAAGTGCGGCTCCGGTTGCCGGCATGGCTCCGCAAGGGCAGGCCAATCCCGCTGAAAACGAAGCAGCGGTGAAGCAGCTGATGAATCAGGCGCAGTACCTGATCAAGCGCGGTGGCGGTGAAATGAAGGTTCAGATGACCCCCGAGGGCATGGGAACCATTCACCTTAAAGTGATGCTCCAGGATGGCAAAGTGAACCTGCAGATGTCAGCAGATACTCAGGAGGCTAAAAAGACCATCGAGTCTAGTCTAGCTGAACTGAAAACCAGTCTTGCTGCTCACAAATTGTCCATGGAGAATGTAAAGGTGGACGTTGTGAACTCGACTTCCGCAGATACGGCGACGCAAAACCAGACGAACATGAACGGCAATCAGCAAAGAGATCAAGCCCGTCAATTCTGGAACCAGTTTAATGAAAACTTCGGTTCACAGGGACGACGTGAATCTTTGACCGATATGCCTTCGTTGAAAGGTTACGGCGGACGTCGGGATCCACTTCAGCCGATCGAGACGCGCTCCACGGCGCCAGCTCGTAAAGTTGAAGGCAAAGGCAGTGGTCTTAATCTAGTGGCATAGCGGCGACAGCCGGCAAAGCTGAAGCCCCGGCAGGGGCGGAAGCTGAAGCAGCAGTAAAGGAGCATAAATGACAATGGTGAATCCGAAATTAGGAGTGAATGCATTCGGAGCGACTCAGGTGAAACCCGAGAACGCTGGCACTTCTAATATCAGTGCCCACGATAAGGATAAGCTTGGCGGCGAAAATGTCGGCGAGGTTCTGAATAAGATTGTCGATGCCAACTGGCAGGATCCTGCGAAAAAAGTTCGTACCACTGGAAATCCAAACCTGGATAAGGATGCTTTCTTCCGCCTGATGATGGCGCAGATGAAAAATCAAGATCCTACGAATCCGTTGAAGAGTCACGAGATGGCGGCACAGCTTGCAAACTTCTCGTCACTTGAGCAGATGCAGAACATGAATCGTACACTTGATGAAATGAAGAATGGCCAAAAGCCTTCTGAAAATTTCCAGGCATTGAATCTGATCGGCAAAGCCGTTGCCGGGGATTCTTCCAAAGTGGTGCGCGGTGTGAATGATAAAGAGCATGACTTTAAATTCAATCTGCCAATGGAAGCCAGTGAAGTGACAGTGAAGGTTCGCGATGCAGAAGGCACTGTTGTGCGCACGTACAACTTGAAAGGCCTGAAGCAAGGTGCGAACAAACTGACATGGAATGGTGAGGATGAAAGAGGCATGAAGTCCCTTCCCGGTGAATACCAATTCATGGCGGAAGCAAAGACAGCAGATGGCAAAAAGATGGGAATTAAGACAGACTTCGACGGAATGATCACAGGTGTGAGTTATTCCTCTGAGGGCCCTGTTCTGCACGTGGGGAATCAGGCGATTCGTTTCTCTGACGTGAAGAAGATTACGGACCCACGTCTTATGACCACTGACCAGAAAGTAAATGATGTAACAAACCTAGACTTGAAGAAAGATGATGCTAAAGGACAAACTGTAAAAGAGGGGAATGCAGAGTTACAAAACTCTTCCATGACTCCTGCTCCTGTAGCAAAATCTAACATCATGAACACTGTGGGTTTGTCCCGCGACATGATGGAAAAGATCGCTAAGGAGACAGCGAAGTAATGGTCGATTTAAAGAAGATACAAACTCTTGATCAACTCATCCCGCAGCAACCAGGGAAGGTGAAACAACCGGATCTGGCTGGGGGACCCTCCTTCCAGGAGACACTGAATCAGGTCGGCGGCGTCAAGCCTCAGAATCTGGGACAGATGCAACCTCCAGGGCTTGCAAAAGCTGTTGAAGGAGTGAAGTTTTCGAATCACGCGATTGAGCGGATGAGAACACGGGGAATTAACTATTCACCGGAGGACATCTCAAGACTCTCAGAGGCGGTTTCGAAAGCGGCGGCGAAAGGCTCCAAGGATTCATTGATTCTGATGAATGACTCGGCACTGATCGTCAGCGTTAAAAACAACACGGTTGTGACAGTGATGGACAAGAATGCATTGAAAGAAAATGTGTTCACGAACATCGACTCAACAGTGGTGCTTTAAACGCAAGCGCTGAAGCTGTCCTGAAGAGACGGATAAAGCGTGGAATCCTCCTTCGCTCATGAATGAGCTACGGCGGATAAATTGTGAAGCTGTCCGGAAGAGGCAGATAAGCAATGATTGCACAATTTAATATTAGGGCTGGTCCTCGTAGAGGAGGCCCTCCAAAACGGTGGTTCTCGACTAGAACTGCCAACGACATGGAGGTCACATGGGTATTCTTTCTTCATTGTACACGGGTGTTTCCGGTATGACTGCTCAAGGCGAGGCTTTGGGTGTTATCGGGGACAATATCGCCAATGCCAACACGACAGGTTTTAAAGCCAGCCGTGCAGAGTTCCAGGACATCATCTCTAAAAATCTTAAAGGTATCCTTGGTGGTAACCAAATCGGCCGTGGTGTGAAGATCGGTGCCGTAAATCCAATCCTGACTCAGGGTAATATCGACGCGACAGAAAAAGTGACTGACTTGGCGATTTCCGGTGACGGTTATTTCAAAGTTAAAGGTTCTGATGGTGAGTCTTACACTCGTGACGGTTCCTTCCACTTTGACCGCGAAGGTTACCTGGTGACTAACGACAATCAGAAAGTTCAAGGTTTCGCAACAGACGAAAAGGGCAATATCGTTAATAAAATGACTGATATCAAGTTCCCTCGTGCCTTGATCCCTGCCAAAGCGACTAAAGAGTTGAAGTTGGATCTGAACCTGGATTCCCGTATGGAGCCAACGAAGAAGTTCGATATCAACGATCCTTACTCCACTTCTCATTACTCTACGGGTGTTGAGATGTACGATTCTCAAGGTAACAAACATCTTGTCAGCTTCTTCTTCAACAAAGTGAATGACCGTGAATGGGAATTCAAAGGTTTGGTTGATGGTAAAGAAGTCACTGGCGGCGAAGACGGAAAAATGTCGGAAGTTGCTGCAGGTAAGTTGACGTTCACTGTTGACGGTAAGTTGGAGTCTCAGGAAACAACTTCCACAAACTTCAACTTCAAAGGTGGTGCTTTGCAGGACCAACAAGTGAAGTTGAACTTCGGTGATGCGATTAAAGAGGGTGGTAAAGGTTTGGACGGTACTAAACAGTACGGTAAAAACTCTGATCTGATCTCTTGGCACCAGGATGGTGCGGCGGCTGGTACGATCACTGGTTTGTCATTCAATGACGACGGTATCCTGACAGCGGTTTACTCCAACGGTCAGGCTTCTGACCTTGCTCAGATCGCTCTGGCGAAGTTCGAAAATCCGGAAGCTCTGTTCAAAGTGGGTAACAACCGTTTGAAAGAATCCAGAGATTCCGGCACAGCGTCTTTGGGCGGCCCGGGCGCTGCTGGTCGTGGTAAGCTGTTCGCAAAATCCTTGGAAAGATCCACTGTTGATTTGGCGACAGAGTTCGTAAACATGATCCAAAATCAACGTGGTTTCCAAGCCAATGCGAAGACAATCACGACGACAGACGAACTATTGAACGAGGTTATCCAGCTTAAGCGTTAATTCTAGATAATCTGCCCTAAACCATAAAAAGACCATGTCACAGGCTCCCTGACCAGGAGCCTGTTTTTTTTGGCATTGCAAGCAAGTTTCAAGGGTGGATTTGTTTCATCTCGGCAATCCTTTGATGGGGAGCGATTAAATCTCTGTAATAATGAGCTTTTCAGGCTACAATATGAATATTCATCCTTTTGTTTAGAAACAAATCTGCTATAAATTGGCTTACAGATATTACATTAGGAACCCGAAACAAAGGTGACTCGAGATGAGATGCTTAGTAGTCGAAGACGATAACGAAATTGCAACGATCGTAAAGCAGGGCTTGGGCGAGCTGGAAGGCGAAGTCGAAGTTGAGTCCAACGGTCGCCGTGCTTACGAACGTGCACTGACGAATCATTACGATATCATTGTATTGGACCTTATGCTTCCGGAAATGGACGGTTACACTTTCGCAAAGTCGTTGCGTGAAAAAGAAGTGAACACTCCAATTCTGATCCTGAGTGCATTGCGCGAGCTGGATGACCGCCTCAAAGGTTTGAGCATGGGTGGTGATGACTATCTGACCAAGCCATTTGCAATGGCTGAACTACAGATCCGCGTGAAGAATCTTTTGAAAAGATCCCAAAAAGCTTCTGAAGTGACTCAGTTGGTGTTCCAGGATCTGAAGTTGAACCGTCTGAATCGTGATGTGGTTCGCGCGGGTCGTAAACTCGACCTTCAGGAAAGAGAATTTGTTCTTCTTGACCTGTTCATGAGCAATCCTAATAAAATCATTGGTAAGCAGACGATCCTGAAGGAAGTCTGGAACTATGATTTTGATCCCCAAACCAACGTGGTAGACGTACTTGTATGCAGACTCAGAAACAAGCTGGAAAAAGATTTCCCTACACGCCTTATCTATACGGTTAGAGGTGTAGGATATGTTCTCAAGTCGTCTTAAGCCGACGCTATTTCGAATCAGCACCAAGTTGACACTTGCGTACTCACTGGTTCTGATTCTGAGTTCCACCGTTATTTTCAGTTTTCTCTATTTTCAAATCAGCCATGGACTGCAAGACCAGGAAAGAGATCTTTTAACGTCAAAGTTGGAAGAGTATCGAAACCGCATTGAGGTGCGGGGGCTGAGCGAATTTAACGATTACTTTCTTTATATTCCCAATTATGACAGGGATGCCGCTTTGTTGGTGACCGTCTTTGCACCCAAAGGCCAGGTCAGCTTCTTTCATGAACCATTTCCCAGCTTCAAGTTGGATGAAGTCGCCTTAAAAAAGGAACTCGATACCCATCGGGGGCAAAACTTCGAATTTGTTATGCAGGCTCTACATGGGGGTGATGCCGTCTTTGTGGTGGGCACGACTTTAAAAGATGGAAGCCGTCTTATCGTCGGGAAAAGCCGCGAAGCCTTAAGCCAGCAGCTGCATAATCTACAAAAGATCTTTTGGTGGCTTTTGGGCCCGGTGGCATTGATCGGCTTTCTTGGGGGCTTGTTCCTTTCAAATAGAACTCTCAGTCCGGTGCGTGAGTTGATCACTTCCATGAAGAAAATTGAAAGCGGATCTCTTTCGACGCGGGTTCCGATCGGGGGGAGCGATGATGAGTTGGAAGAGCTCAAAGTTCTTTTCAACAAGATGCTCGACAAGATCGAAGGCCTGGTCAGTGGCCTCAAAGAAGCCTTTGATCATTTGGCCCACGATATTCGGACTCCGGTGACCCGGCTTCGGGGGCGTGCGGAATTGGCTTTGACCAGTGAAGGGGATGTTGAGTCCTACCGCGAGGCTTTGCAGAGCTGTTACGAGAACTCGGATAAAATTCTGAATTTCTTGCAGGTTCTGACAGACATCACCGAGGCGGAAAATCGCAGCAAACGCCTGAAGCTGGAAAAGAAATTCATCAGCGATCTGGTCAAAGAAATTATGAGTTTGTACGAAATGGCCTTTGAGGAAAAGGACATTAAGGTGATCCAGAAACTCGACAATCACGACTGGGCCATGGTTGATGCAAAACTCATCAGCCGTGTGATCGCCAATTTGCTGGATAATGCTCATAAATACACTCCTTCTGGAGGTCAGGTTACCATTGAGACCATCAATCAAACCGAAAACGTGATTATTCGTGTGACAGATACCGGGCCCGGTATTTCTGCGGATGAACACGGCATGATTTGGCAGAAATTATACCGCAGCGACAAGAGTCGCTCTGAGTATGGCATGGGCCTGGGGCTGACATTTGTGAAAGCCGTGGTCGAAGCTCACGATGGAAAAGTTTCCGTGCGCAGTCCCGTAAAGGATGGCAAAGGAACAGAGTTCGAAGTTCTTCTTCAGAAAATGTCTTAAGGGCCTGCACTATGAATGTTGCTGGAGCTTCGACCAAGGTCAGAGTTCCAGTAGTGTCTAGGAACCGGAAAATATCTGGCCCGTCCATTTCAAGTCGGACATAATAGAAGAACTTCTATGAAAAAACAGATTCTCATTGGATGCCTTCTTGTTATTACCGTCTTGTCCTTTTTTCTGGCAAAGCAGTTTCTGTTCAAGGCCGAGCTGGATACTGAAAATCTGGGGCCAACCTTAGCAGAAGTGCGTCAGGTCAAAAATGAACTGCGCTATAAACATCCTTCGAGCTTCTTCTGGGCCGATGCGACCCAATCCCAAAAACTTTTTGATGGATCAGAAATCTTTACCGGAAGTTCCTCCGAGGCCAAGATTGAGATGCGTAACAAGGATATTGTCCTGGTTCCGGAAAAGACGTTGTTGCGCATTACCGAGAATCCTTCCAGTGGCAGTCTGACTTTAAATTTGGAACAAGGTCAGATTCAGGTCGAGGGGCGCGGTGTTGGCAAGCCAATGAATCTGCGCGTGGGCTCTGCAGAAGTGACTTTAAAGTCTGACTCTGCGTTTGGGATCTTTGCAAAGAAAGACACCTCTGGTGACGTCACGTTGTCGCTGTCCTCGGGGAAAGTGACGTTGGAAGGGGATGGACTGCGCAAGGACTTAACAACGGGACAAAGCGTTGAGTTGAAATCCGTCGAACCAGCGAAACCCGACGGGGCCGCGGTGGCACCTGGCACCGGGAGTACAGGGAGCGCGGGGGCACCGGGCACAGAATCCGACGGCGGCGGTAGCACAGCTGTGACTTCGGCAAAGCCGAAAATTGAAATAAAGGATGTGGAACAAGAGAAAATTGTTCTGCTGGAACCGGCTGCGAAGAAGGTGATCTACGGGCAGCATCTGGAGTTTTTCCGATGGAAGGAAATCCCGGATAAAAAAGTTGTTCTGGAATACAGCAGAACTGCCGACTTCCTGACTGAACCTCAGCGCTTGGATGTTACCGGCACCAAAGAGGCGGTTCTGCCAAAGGATATGGGATCCGGCGAATACTTCTGGCGCCTGGTTGTGGAGGATCAGGGGGTGCCGCAGTTCTCAGAAACCCGCAGCTTCCGCCTGGAGAGCCTGAAAGGCAACAAGATCGGGGATCCGGTCTTAAATTTCAAAGAGCGCGGCAAATGGCAGATGATGGTTCCCGTGGAAGAAGCCAAGGCGGGGGAAAAGTTCCATCTGCAAGTTGGAAAGAACAAAGGCTTTGAAGAGTTGTTTGATGAATACGAAGGCCAGCCTCCGCTGAGGAGCTTTATTGATTCCCCGGGTGAATATCGTGTTCGTGTACGCAAGGCTTACGGAAGCAATCTCTATTCAGACTGGTCAGATGAAAAAAAGATTTTTGTGCGTCCTCCTTTAACGGCTCCGATTCTTTCCAAGACGGATGAAAAGGTCAATGATGCGGGGATGGTGGAAATGGGTCTGTCGTGGACGACGGTGCCCTATGCTTTGGATTATCTCGTCCAGATTGGTGAAGGCCCCAAGTTCACCAGAGTGCTAAAGAATTTGGTGGTGGACAAGTCCCCTTATACGTTAAAGCACAATGAAACTGTTCCAGGTTATATGCGGGTTGTGGCGCGGTCTCCGGAAGGGGAGTATTCTCCACCTTCGGATATTTATCAGGTCAAAGGTGTTTTGCGCGGACCCTCCATTGAAAAGAAAGAAGTACTGCCACCACTCTTTGAGAAGCCTGACAGCACACCTCAGTTTCACTTGGTGTGGACTCATCGTGAGGCGGCCAGCAAGTACCGGGTCGAGCTGAGCCGGGATCCGAAACTGGCCAACTCCCAGATGCTCGAGACAGAAAATGTCGAGTTCTTCCACAGTGTCACAGACGAGGGCTGGTACTATTTCCGGGTTTGGCCGGTGGGTGATAACAGCAAGTATTTCCCGGTGCCGACTCCGATCCTGGCTGTTTCCTACGGAAAGCCAGTGCCTTTGATCACGCCGAATTTGATCACACCAAAGAAGAATGAGGTCTTTTTGATTCCGCGTGGGGTTCCTGTGTCGATCAAGTTCTCTTGGACAGAATCCCCGGAAAATGAATGGTATGCCTTGGAGATGGCCCAGAATCCGGAATTCACCAACGCGACCCATATCAAAGTGGAAGCGCAGGAATATGTTCTGAAGAAACCAATAAGAAATGGACAGTGGTACTTCCGGGTGCGAGGAAGAAATCAATACCGGGCTTCAGCTTGGAGCGAAACAGGAGTGTTCTACTTTGGTGTCTCTAAGTAAGTGTCTTGTCACGTCACTTCTGGTGTTATTTGGTGAATTTGCTCTGGCTCAACAGACAAAGAAGGCTGTTAAGGCCGAGCAAATCATGATGAACAAAGCCGCGGTGGAGGTCATTCCATTTTCGTCCTTGCAAAAGCACATTCATCCTTTCCAGACCGACTGCCGCAATATTCTGCGGGAGCCCAAGGCGGTGTGGGATCAGTTTGAAGCTATCAAGATGCCCAATCAGGAAGTCATGCAATTAAAGATATCTGGAGAACTTCGGGAAGATCTGGACATCCGTTTTTGGAGCCGCCGTATTCTTCTTTACGATAAGGATAAAAAACCACTGGCTCCGGTGATTTTACCTTTGGTGAATTTGCCTTTGAAGGGTGAGTCGGGAAAGTTCCTGATTTCCCTGAACGTCCCCCTGAACGCGCAGATGATCGCGGTGCCATTGGAGCTTTTTGGTACCGACCGCTTCCGGTATCTGATTCAGATCAAAGACATCAGTCGGGAGATGAAAGTTACGGCCAAGCCGATCTTGGATAAGGTTGGTAAGGACTTCTGTTCACGGAACCTAATGTGGGCCGGAGTGGGTTTGATGGGGGCTGCACAAAAGCAGGATACCAGTCCGATTATAACAACTTTGGATCAACAGTCTTTTACCTTCGACACCTTTTCGTTTGAGCGACGGTGGAACTGGAAGGTAGACAGATCCATCCGCGTGAATGGATATACCAGCAGTTTTTCATTTAATAACCTACTGGGGACCTCGGGGACAGAGCGCATCTTCAATATCAAAGGAGATCTGGCTATGACCAAACGTCACTGGACATATCGCAATCCACTGTTCAAAGTGCAGTATGGCTATCTGGTGGGTGGTGATTTTGAAAGACGACCTTATTCATTTGTAAAAAGTGCGTCGGAAGCTGGTATTGGCGTGGGTCAGCACATCAGCGCCACGGCGGGTGGTTATGCGGAACTGTTTTCGCATGATAATAAATGGTACACCGATGTTTCTTTAAGGATGCATCCGTTATACATGGGCATAGACCATACATACAGTGGGCTGGGGGTATCCGGTTCCCTGGGTGTTGCACGACCGCTGGGATATGAACGCTCTGTAGGGGTTTATACCTACGGAACGTTCTTCCAAGGAAAGCACACGGGCTCCGATGACAAAGACAACTCGAATGTCACTATTTTCGAAACCCATCTTGAAGTTCGCTACGGCTGGTTATTTTAGGACGTAGGCTGGCTGCTGGTGGAAGTAGCGATCATGGCCTTCGCCGTAAGCACTGGAGCCCCAGCACTTCAGATCTCCTAACGAAGTCACAGCACAGGCATGTATGGGTGTGGATACAAACCAGGTCCTACCAAGAGTCAGCGATGTCATCTTGGCATATTTAGTTGCCGGCGGCTCTTCCGGAGTGCCAATCCAAGCTGATGGATCAAGAGTCGTCTTTACAATGCCACTGTAATCGGCTCCCCAGCACTTCACTTTACCCGTGGTGAAGAGGGCGCATCCGGTAAAGGAATTCAGCGCCAAAGAGGTCGCCCCACTGAGTTCTGGTACGGCTGTTGGAGTGCTGACATTAGTTCCAAACGGAACGTCCACCGGCATAGCTTTAAAAACATTCCGATAGCCCCAGCACTTCGTTGTGCCATCGTGTATATAGCAGGCGCCCTCATATCCTACAAAGACCGTCACTTCTTTGGTGGTTGTGATAGTATCGATCAGCTGTGGCGTTGACGTGCTATCATTGGCGGGAATCTTTTCGGCAAGCATATTGTTCATGTTTTTACCCCAACAGTAGACCTGCTTTGTGGATCCGGTATTTTTCACGGCACAAGAGTTGTTGATGCCTAAAGAGACACTTTCGACTCCAGAAGACAAACTGGCAATAGGCTGTGGGTAACTCAGCGAGCCACCGGCGTGACCGCTTTCACCGAGACTGTTGTTACCCCAGCAAGTCAGTCCCCCTGTACCTGTGATTGCACACGTGTGATTGGCGCCGACGGCGATATCTTTGACCCCAGCCGCAAGTCCCGTCACACCATTTGAGTAGGTTGGGGGAATGAGATAAGGGGCTAAGACTTTATCTGTAGACGTCGTATTCAGATTGTTACCAATCTGACCGCTGCTGTTAGAGCCCCAACAATAAACCCCGCCTCCTGTGGTGAGCGCACAGAAGTGGGACGAGTGACCTGCCAATTTTTTGATATTCGAGATCGGCAAGGTGTATTGAGGGCGTGAATAGGTGCTTTCAGAGTTGTTGCCCAGTTGCCCCGAGTCGTTGCTGCCCCAGCAGGTGACTGTCTTATTCTCTTTCAAAGCGCAAGTGGAAAACAACCCTGCGACAACTTGTGTGTATTTATCAAATGACCCTGCGACATTTAAAGCCACTGAATTGGAGGTGTCAGCCATCTGCCCATTACCCATTTCGCCGCGTTTATTAACACCCCAGCACTTAATGTTTGTAGTGGTGGTGACGACACAGCTGATGAACTCCGTCAGCTGAAAATCTGTGACCAAGTCACCAGAGATATTTATTTTTACTGGCACATAGCTTTCTTGATATTGGTAAATACTTTGAGCGGCCGGCAGGCCAGAACCCCAACAGTAAAGATTCTGATCTTCGCCCAAGGCGCACGTTGTGTCCGTACCAGCCTGGACCTTGACGGCTTTCACCGGCAAACTCACAGGATTGGCGGAGGTCCATGTCACGGCCCCACTTGAAAGCCCCCGGCGGGACCGGAAGTTACTGCCCCAGCAGTAAACCAAGCCCTGTTCTGACAGCCCACAGCCGTGTCGAACATCGGCAGCGATACTGCCATTGACGGAAATAGACGAGATATCTGCAGGCAATCCTGTGACGGTTACAGGAACTTCGCTGGAGGTGCTTTGAGTTCTTCCCCAGCATTTCACCGATCGTACACCGGTGACTTCATCGATAGCGCAGGCGATTCGATAGCCAGCAGCTATATCCAGTGCCTTGGTGATAGAAGGATACAGTGTAGGTGTATTGACATAGGTCGATGAGGGTTGCCCTGCAGTGCTATCGTTATTGCCACCCCAACATATAACTTGGTCCGAGGAATCAATGCCACAGGTAAAGTTCACACCAACGGCCACGCGCTTGAATGACGTGCCCGTGACTTGAATTGGAGTTGTAGATGAAGTCGTTGAGTTGTTGCCGAGCTGGCGATACCCGTTAAGCCCAAAACAGTAAAGTTTATTGGAATTATCAATATAACAAGTATGATCGCCATAACCTTCGGCGATGTCTCGAATGTTAGAGGCCCCAACGATCTCTTTGGCGGTGAGTTCCAGGAACAGAGATCCGTTGGCGTATCCTGTGGAGCCCCAGCAGTCGAGTTTGTTGTCGGTGCGCAGGCCACACATGTGTCCTCGGGCTCCGCGAACAGCGCGGTAGCCGGAAGCCACTTGGGCTGTGGTGGAGATTTTGCTATTGATCAATTCGACATTTAAGGTGGATGGATCTGCAGCAACCGCATTGATGGTCGACGCAATTTGCATGTTAAAGTTTTTTGTCGGTCCAGGAAGGATGGACGTCATGATCGAAAAGTAGGTTTTCGCAGTTGTCTCACCGGCAGGAATTGTGACTTCAGTCGGAATCACATCCGGGTAAAGAAAGTCCAGACCCGCAATAGCAGAGCCCGAAACAGCCTTCAACGCGACGGTCGTGCTGCTGGGACTTGCTCGCGAAAGTTGAACCGAGATCTCACCCATGGCATTGGACTGATCATAAGAGTTGAGGCCCGTAAAGGTCACAATCGGTCCCACTACGAAGTTCGGGGACTGCTTTTCCAAGCTGACGTTACCGACGTTATCTGTGGCGCGAATCAGGTAGTAATAGGTGTCTGTTTCAGCATCCGGCAAGGTCAAGCCATCAAAGTAAAGGGCGTCTTTGTCTTTTACTTCCCAGTCTTTAACAACAGTTGTGCCGGCTGTCTTCATCAGTTTGATTTCATACTTGGCCACGCCGGAATAAGCGTCGGTTGTCACTGGCGGCAGCAGGCGTGGGGATTGGGTTGTCAAGGAACGGGTGTTGGACAAACTCATGCTGTCGCTGACTGTCGGACCGGACTTATCCAGAACCACTTTGCTGGTGACACAATGACTGCTAAAACCGTCTTTGGTGCGAATCTTTACAGAGACAAAGTGTTGACCTTCGACGTTCGGAAGCGTGACCGTGCGGGAGGAACTGTAAGGCTCCCAGATGTCTGAACAGACGGAACTGTTAGAGAAAGTCATTTCTGTGGTTTCTCTGGAGGTCGTGATCTGCAATGGGACAGAAGTTTGATTGGTGTAGTCTTTGCCCTCGTTGAACTTGAGGGTCAGTGTGGGTGTGTTTTCGCTTGAGAAGATCAACGACATGTCATTCTTGGTGGTGCAAGAACTAAGGAGCCAAACTGTGCAGAGTGCGAGAACGATCCTGATCATGCTCGTCTTTTCGGATTTTGGGAGCAATTATAAAGGCTTAGTCAGCTAGAATCCCGCAATGAGACACGCTTCGAGTTCCCGTGCGCGAAGCTGAGGAACATTTACAGACACTGGTCCAGTAAAAAGACAGTAAATCAGTAAGTAGCTCGAATTTAGACGCCCAAATAGCTCTTTCGAACCACGTCGTTGTTTAGCAGATTCTGTGCTGAGTCCTGCATCACCATGCGACCACATTCAAGAACATAGGCTCGGTGAGAGATCTTCAGAGCCATGCGTGCATTTTGTTCGACCAGCAGAATGGTCATGCCTTCCTGATTCAATTTTTTTACGATGTCAAAAATCTGTGCCACGATCAAGGGGGCCAGTCCCAAAGACGGCTCATCCAACAAAAGTAATTGTGGTTTCGCCATCAGCGCCCGTGAAATGGCCAGCATCTGTTGCTCGCCCCCGGACATGGTTCCTGCCATTTGGGTCAGTCGTTCTTTTATACGGGGGAAAAGTTCCAGGCACATGTCCAGGTCTTTTTTAATTTCGGCCTTGTCCTTGCGGGAATAAGCACCCATTTCAAGATTTTCCAAGACGCTCATCTGTGGGAAAACGCCGCGACCTTCTGGAGACTGAGCAATGCCCAACCCCACTCGACGGAACGTGGCAACGGCTGTAAGGTCCTGATCTTTGAACTGCAGTTTTCCAGAGCAGGGAACAATCCCGGAAATCGCACGCAAGGTGGTGGTTTTACCCGCGCCATTGGCGCCGATTAAAGAAACGACTTCACCTTTGTTGACTTCGAAACTGACGCCTTTTAAGGCATGAATCGAGCCGTAGAAGACATCCAGGTTTTCGACTTTTAAAAGCGGGGAACTCATTCTTTTTCCTCCACGCCCAGATAAGCTTCAATCACTTTGGCAGAGCTTTGCACTTTGGCTGGGGTCCCTTCTTCGATCTTCACACCATGATCCAATACGATGATGTTTTCACAGATGCCCATCACTAACTTCATGTCATGTTCGATCAGAAGAACGGTCAGTTTGAACTCTTCGCGGATTTTGGCGATGGTTTCCATCAGATGATGGGTTTCGGAATGGTTCATTCCGGCCGCGGGTTCATCCAGTAGGATAATTTTTGGATCCGTCGCCAGGGCCCGGACGATCTCAAGTTTACGCTGCTCTCCATATGGTAGTGAGCTGGCGGGTTTGTGAGCTTTGTCTTCCAAGTGAAAGATCTTAAGAAGATCAATGGCTTTGTCCTGCAAACGACTTTCGTCAGTCCGAAAGTTTTCAGTCTGAAAGAGCGTATCAAAAAGTCCGTATTTCACGTGCTGGTGTCCAGCTATTAAAACGTTGTCCAGGACGGTCAGATTTTTGAAAAGACGAATGTTCTGAAATGTACGGGTCACACCACGATGGGAAATTTCGTAAGGCGCCAGACCTTGCAGACTTTGGTCTTCCAGAAGAACTTCGCCTGAAGTGGGTTGATAGACGCCGGTGAGCATATTAAATACGGTGGTTTTTCCGGCGCCATTGGGGCCGATCAGGCCGGCCAATTGACCTTTTTTAATTTGGAACTCCAAAGAATCAACGGCTTTGAGGCCGCCGAAACGCATGGTGATCTTGCGGGCTTCAAGCAGAACGTCTGACATATTTTCTCCAAACATCGCCAAGTTCCATGTCGCCGAAAAGACCTTTGGGTCGCAGAATCATCATCAAGATCAAAGACAAGGAATAAATCACCATGCGCAGATCCACGCCGGTCAGTTCCTGCAAGGGGCGCAGTGCTTCGGGCAGAATTGTGATAATGATCGCGGCCACAATAGATCCGGTCATGGAACCCATGCCTCCCAGAACCACCATGATGACGGCATTTACACTTTGCAGGAAGGTAAAGGATGAGGGATTGATAAAGTTAGTGAAGTGCGCAAACAGGGCCCCCGCCACACCAGCAAAGAAGCTTGAAAGGACAAAAGCTTTCACCTTCATTCGAGTGGTGTTGATACCCATGGCTTCCGCGGCGATTTCATCTTCACGCACGCTAAGGAAGCCACGGCCATGACTGGATCTCATGATGCGCCAGATGGTGAAGAAGCAGATCACAATCCACAAAGAGGCAAATGAGAAGGACCAAAGAAACGACCCAAACCCCGGAATTCCTGAAAGACCGCGGGGGCCTCCTAAAAAGTCCATGTTCAGCAGGGCGACGCGGATGATTTCACCAAAACCCAAAGTCACGATTGCCAGATAGTCGCCCTTCAGTCGCAGGGAGGGCAGTCCCACCAGGAATCCCGCCGCTGCGGCGACAAGGCCGGCCCCTAAAGTGAAGACAAAATATTGAACTATGAGCAGGGATGATGGAGCAAAACTCCAGCGGGTGGAGGCGTAGGCCGAAAAGTAGGCCCCAATAGCCATAAAACCCGCATGACCCAAAGAAAACTGGCCGGTATATCCGTTGACCAGATTCAGGCTCATCGACATCAGGCAGTTCACGCCCGCAAAAAGAAGAATCAATTGAACATAAGCATTCACGCCAAAATTCAGCGCAAGACCCAGAAGACACAAACCCAACAGAGCTAAGGCGGGATTCTTAAGTGCTTTCATCACACCTTCTCCACAGAGTATTTGCCCAGAAGACCTGCAGGCTTGAAGATCAGAATGACAATCAAAATCCCAAAGGCCAAGGCGTCGCGGTAGGTACTGGAAAGATAGGCCACAACCATTTCTTCAGAAAGTCCCATGATCATGGCGCCGATCACTGCGCCACCAACGTTTCCGATGCCACCCAGAACGGCAGCAACGAAGGCTTTAAGTCCGATCATCATGCCCATCAAAGGATCAATTTTCGGGTACTTCATTCCCACCAGTACACTGCCGATGCCAGCCAGGGATGAGCCAACTACAAAGGTGAAGGCAATAATACGATCCGGATTCACGCCCATCAGACTGGCAACCATGGGGTTGGCACTGACGGCCCGCATGGCTCGTCCGATTTTGGTTTTAAACAAAAGAAACTGCAAAGCCAGCATGGCGGCAATGCCCACGCCAAGAACCGTGACATCGAAAGAGCGAACTTCGACATTTCCGATGGTGAAGATCACAAAATCTTTCATCACTTCGGGAAAGACTTTGGGATCGGCACCGAAAACAACCTGTCCGGAATATTCCAGGAACAAACTGACACCGATGGCGGTGATAAGCACATTCAATTTGGGAGAGTTGCGTAAAGGGCGATAAGCCAGGCGCTCAATGACCAATCCCAGCAGACTGCAGCAGATCATGGAAACAACAATCAGGGTCAAAAGAGTGCTCAGACCCGGATCATTTTCAATTCCGATCCAGCGTGCGAAGTAGTAAGCGGCAAAGGCGCCCACCATGTAAACATCTGAGTGGGCGAAGTTGATCATTTTTAAGATTCCGTACACCATCGTGTAACCCAGAGCGATCAAAGCATAAATAGAACCCAGGCTCACTCCATTGATCAGATGCTGTACGAAATCTTGCATGTCAATCCTTACGGGTTGATGGTGGTGATGAATTTGCGATTGTTGCCATCCACCTGAATCACCACGGCGCTTTTAACAGCGTCACGGTTTTCATTTAAAGTGATCTTCCCGGTCACGCCAGGGAAATCCTTAGTCTTTGCCAGTTCATCACGAATGGCTTTTCCTGACAAGTCGGGAGCACGTTCAATCGCGGCCACCAGAATTTTTGCCGCATCATAACCCAAAGCGGCCAATGCGTCCGGAGTTTCGTTGTATTTCGCCTTGAATTTTTTAATGAACTCCGTCACAGCAGGATCTGTGGATTCAGTGGTGTAGTGGTTGGAGTAGTAGTTGCCGTTGATCGCCTCTTTGCCGATCTCGTACAGCTTGTCAGAGTCCCAGCCGTCTCCACCCATTAGGGGAACTTTCAAACCCAGTTGACGTGCCTGCTGGGCAATCAGTCCGACCTCGGTGTAGTAGCCTGGGATGTAAATGGCATCAGGGTTCTTCGAGCGGATCTGAGTCAATTGGGCTTTGAAATCGATGTCACCTGCCTGATAGCTCAGGTCCGAAACAATTTCGCCGCCGCGTTTTTTAAATTCGGCAGAAAACACATCAGCCAGGCCCACACTGTAGTCGTTTTTCACATCACGCAAAATGGCGGCTTTTTTTACCTTCAGGTTTTCGCTGGCAAACTTTGCCATCACCAGTCCTTGGAACGGATCGATGAAGCAAACGCGGAAGACGTAGTCGCCCACCTTTGTGACATCCGGATTTGTCGAAGCCGGGGAAACAAACGGGACACCGTGTGATTGCGCAATCGGAGCCGCCGCTTTGGAGCGACCGCTGGCGACTCCGCCAAGAATGGCGACAACATTGTTTTGTGTGATCAAGCGAGTGGTGGCAGAAGCGGCCTCTTCATTTTTTCCCTGATCGTCCAAAGTGACCAGGCTGATCTTTTTACCTTTGACTCCACCCGCGGCGTTGATTTCATCCAAAGCCAGACGAACGCCTTTGTTGGTGCTTAGACCGAAAGTGGCATCACTTCCAGTCAGGGAGTCATATTCACCAATAACAATTTCATTTTCTTTTTTGGTACATCCGCTCAGAAGCGGAAGAGTCAAAAGCAATGCTAGGAAAAGATTTTTCATGAGGACCTCGCTGTGGTTGCTTGAACGGAATATCCTATAGAATTCAAGCATCTACAGCAGAGGTCAAGATAAAACGTGAGGAAGTTTTAAGTCGCTAAAACGCTGGCCAAAGAAATCAAATCCAATTGATTCTTTTTTTCGTTCTTCGCGACAAGATCCAAAGGCACCTGAATAAGTCTTTCGCCTTCAGTTCCGATCATCACGTCACAGTAGCCTTTGAAAAGAGCGTCCACAGCGGCAGCACCCATGCGGCTTGCAAGAATGCGATCCGCAGCTGTCGGGGATCCCCCGCGCTGTTGGTGTCCAAGGATGCAGACTTTCGCGTCCATGCCGGATTTTTTGCGAATGGCATCGGCTAGATCGTACGCGCGTCCTGGCTTTTGTCCCTCGGCCGTGATGATGATGCTGCTGGTTTTGCCACGCGCTTTGGCATCCATGATGCGATCAATGGCTTTTTCCACGGTGGTGTTGGCATCGGGTGTGAAGATTTCTTCAGCACCGCCTGCAAGTCCTACGTGAGATGCGATGAAGCCTGAGTTTCTGCCCATGACCTCAACAATAAACAGACGATCGTGCGAAGCGGCCGTATCGCGAATGCGGTCAATGGCTTCTAGTGCCGTGTTGACGGCGGTGTCAAAGCCGATGGTTTTGTCACTGCCGAAAATGTCATTGTCGATAGTTCCTGGGACGCCGACAACGGGGATTTGATGTTCTTCCCAAAGGGAGTGGGCACCACGGAATGAACCATCGCCACCAATACATACTAAGGCGTCTATTCCGAGTGCTTTGATGTTGGCTGCGGCACGGGAGCGGCCTTCGGGGCGCATGAACTCAGGGGAGCGTCCTGTCTTCAGGATGGTTCCACCGCGCTGAATGATGTTGGCCATATCACGAAGTTGCAATGGTTCGATTTTGTTTTCCATCATTCCAACGTAGCCGTTGTGAATGCCGTAAACTTCAAGTTTTTGAGAGATTCCAACACGAACAACCGCGCGAATCGCAGCATTCATGCCTGGGGCATCGCCACCGCTTGTGTACACACCGATTTTTTGAATTTGCTTTTGAAATTGAGCCATGCAAAGAGGCTACCGGAGCTTTAGGATATAGACAAAATAAAAAAGGCGTCCTTGTGGGACGCCTTTACCAGGAAATCGAAAGTTCTGGTTAATTACTTAACCATAGCTTTGAATTCAGCACCTGCGCGGAACTTCGGAGCCCATGCAGCAGGGATTTTGATCGCTTTACCAGTTTGTGGGTTGCGACCAGTGCGAGCTTTACGTTTAGCTTTAGTGAATGTACCGAAGCCAACAAGCTTAACATCGTCACCTTTTTTAACGGATTTTTTGATGTTTTCTACTGCGCAATCAAGGATTGCTTCAGCTTGAGCTTTAGAAACTTTTGTTTCAGCTGCGATTTTTTCGATAAGTTGAGCTTTGTTCATTTGAACTCCTCTTTTGGATACGTTTGTGTATCCGATGTTGATAATAAAATCTTGATGATAACTCTTCGTCATCCAATGACAGCCTCATGAAAAGACAAAAAGGCAAATTCGTCAATAGCAAAATATGAAAAGGTCTCTGACTGCGGCTCTCCGCGCGGCTTCTAGTGTTTGTCTTCGCCTGGATAGTCATCATCATCAAGGGAAGTTAAAGCATCACTTGAAGAGTCCTTGACGGGAATTCTGTAGGATTCACTGGCCCATTCACCAAGATCAATCAGTCTGCATCTTTCAGAGCAGAAAGGACGGAAGGGATTTTCGGTTGAGTACAAAGCCAAACGCCCGCACTGCGGGCATTTGACCTGTCGAGATTGAGATTCGGTCATAGTCGAAATTTATTCCATGTCCTGCTGTTGAAGCAAGACGCAGAGTTTATTGGTAACGCTGCAGGGTGCCTGTTGCGAAGACTACGTTTTGGTTTCCGTACTTGTAGCCCAGATCATACTTGATGCTGGTATTTGCAAGTGTTCCCTTGTGTGCTTGGATCTGGATCAGGTATCTGCCAGCCGGAGTTCCGAAAGCTCCTTGAGCGCGGATTTCAAATGCCTGGCTGTGGTTACCGTCTTTGTCCGGGATCAAGTTGAAAGTATTCTGATTGTTCAGGTAAAGCGGGTTGTACGCCGCACCACCGGCACTGATGCCGAAGCTCAAAGCATAGTTGTACCAGTTAGGTGCAGGGTATGCGGTCAAAGTGACCGCCGGTACCATAGATGGCCCGATAGTGAAGCTTAGGAACAAGTAACCGGTAGTCCAGTTGGCGCACTTGGCAAGGCCAGCTTCCCAGCCCCAGATGTTGCGATCGCAGATGAAGAAGGCATCTCTTAGGAAGGCCTCATAAGCGCTTCTGTTAGTAATTCTTAAGTTGCCGTTCAGTTGGCGTCCGCCCATTTGGAAGGAGGTGCTGCCATCAGCAAAACCCACCGTGGTCGTGACTACATTGCCGCCGCCTGGGCCGCCGTTAGGCACCACGCAGGCGCTGCCATTCCATACTGTGCCGGTAGCACACGTCGGAACATTTCCGTTGTTGGAGCCGCCACCATTTTTTCCACACGCCGCTACAAACAGCGCTGTGGAGATCGCGATCATCGAAGCTAAAAGCTTTTTCATAATAAACCTCTCTCTCAAGACTTCTCTTCACTACTAGTGCAATACAGGAGTCGTGCCATCGCATCCACGCGGCCGGATGCAAATAAACCCGTAATGATCATGGCAGCTGTGTTTAAGCTTTACCGAGCACGGCCAAATTGCGTCACTTTGTTCTGAGAGAAGGCAGTGACAGCCAATTCCCTCAAAAAAGCGTAGGCTTGCGAGAGTGTCTCAAATCAAGACAGCTCCCTGCGCATGTGTGAGTGACAAATCCCGGAATCGAATTGCAATCATTAGCTATGGGGTTACAGAAAAACTGAACTTGTGATAGATTACCGGCCGCTATGAGCAAAAAGACAAAGAAGTACTTACCCTATATTTTGGCTGTGATCCTGTTGGTGGGCTTGGTTGTGATGGTGCAAACACAAAAGCCCCTGAAAGCCAGATCCTCCAGTATCTCGTATGCTCAGGATGCGGGATACTTCTATCTTCCACCGGGCAGTGCCAATGTCTCTGATGTGACGGAAGAACAGTATCGTCAGCTCCTTGCAGAGTTTCAGAGTAAGTACATGATGCGTGTCTATCAGCAAACCGGAAAACCTTTGGTTATTTCCTATGATTGGGTCAATCCGTATTTTGCGGGTGGTTCCATGGACAAGGGGACTTATTTGCAGGTGATCTTGTGGGGCGGATTGGCGCGGGCCCCGGGGGCTTCAATGGAAATCCTGGCGGGCATTCTCTGTCATGAGATCGGTCACACGATGGGTGAAGAACCTCGTCAGACCTTTGCTGGGGCCGAGTGGTCTTCTTCCGAAGGGCAAAGTGATTTCTTCACGGGTAGAACGTGTTTACCTGAGTTCTTAAGTGCTCATCCTGAGCTGGCCCAGAATGTCAGTGAGGAAGCCAAGTCCGTCTGTGAGGGCAATTTACTTTGTGCCCGCACAGCTCAGGTTGGTTTGGCAATGACTCAATTCTTTCAAAAGTATGATTCGCAAAAAACCGATGCGGTTTCTTTGTTAACTCCGGCTCCGACGGCGAAAGAACTTTTGCGCAATGTCTATCCGTCAATTCAGTGTCGGCTGGATACTTATGTGGCGGGGGCGAAATGTCAGCTAGGTGGAACTTGTCGTCCCCCGGCCTGCTGGTCTCCGCACTAACAAAAACAGTCCTAAAACTACGATCAGAACGCTGATCCATCCTGAAATCGAAAGTCCCAGCGAAGGACCACGGAAGTCATCGCGGAAGGACTCCATCATCAATCGGCCCAGTCCGTGCAAAACCATCCACAGATAAAAGATGCTGCCAGGATTTTGCAGCCACCGCGGACGAACGGGTCGTGCGATGGCTTCAGTTCCGAGCAGAACACACAAGACCCCCAGTTCCCATAAAGAAGTATAGGCTTGAGTGGGGTGGCGGCCTGCTATCGCCCAGGGAAGTTCGCATGTTTTACCATAGCAGCAGCCCGCAAAAAGACAGGCTATCCGGCCCAGCATGTAAGATAAAGACATCACGGGTGCAAACAAATCCAGATAATCTTCAAAGGGAACCCGGGCAATAAAGATCAGATAGAAAATACTGCACACAGTGGCCAGAAGGGCCCCGCCATAAAAGACGAAGCCGCCATTCCAAAAATAGAGAATGCGCAGATAGTCTTCTTGATAGTAGGGATAACTTTCATAGAAGACGTGAAACAGTCGTCCGCCAATAAAACCACTGATCATGATGATGAGACTTAAGTCCAGAGACACTTTGCGGGAAAGTTCGCGCTGGTCGGCACGACGGGCAACCCAGAGAAGGCCAAGACAAACGGTCAGGCTCAGAATGAGATAATAGGTCGGTATTGATAGACTGGGTGAAATTGAGATGGTGGGAAACAAGCTTCCTCCGCTATACCGACGATAGACTTAATTTTCTTTCATTACAGGAAATATTCAAGACGATTCTAGTCAAGGGCCTGTAACTAAATACATAATAGTTCCTATATGAAATTGCATCCGGCTGAAATTGCCAAAGAAATTCGGGATTTCTCTTTCTTCAAATCCTTTACGGATGATTTGCTTTTGCAAACCTCTGTCATGATTCATACCGAATCATTTGCAGCTGGAACCATGCTTCTGCAAGAGGGATTAACAAACAGTTCCTTATTCTTTTTGCGAACAGGCAAAGTGGAAGTTTCTTTGGCCTCTGAGGTGATTGCCACACTTGATACCCCGGGTGAAGTCTTCGGCGAAATGAGTGTTATCACAAAAAATCCAACCTCGACCACGGTGAGGGCCTTAACGGCGGTGGAATGTTTCGTCATTCGCACCGAGGATTTTGCACACGTTCATCCGAAAGACAAAGATCGTTTCCAAGCTCTTCTATTTCAAATCTACTGTAATGTTCTGACCGAGCGCCTGGTCAAAACCAATGAAAAAGCACGACTTTTTGAAATCCTGAATCGTGAGCTTCACGAGGCTCAGCAGAAAATTGAAAAAGTCGGTGGTCGTGTTCTTTTGGTGGAGCCCGACAAAAAACAGCAACTTCCCGTGCGCATGGCCTTGGGTGGCACTGGTGTTCAGCTGGACATTGCCAATGATTCAGAGGGTGCCCGCCAGTTGTTGGCGGAAAACAAGTATGATCTGGTTCTTTGCGAGGAAGGCTGTGTTGAGATCCTTCAAGAGGTTCATGATAAGAAGGCCGCCAACTATTCCGTGCTTCTGACCAGCAAAGATGTGCAGGGGAATCTGCAGATTCTGCAAACAAATCGTCATGTGGATCATATCGTGTCTCGCGATGCGGAAGATCGCAACACCACCATCAGGTATATTCTGACGGCTTTGGGGAAACTTCTGAACAAGGATCTTTTCGGAATCGAGAAGTATCTGACATGGGGAGTGGAAGTTCAAAGCAAACGGGTGTCCTGTTCCAATCAGCGCGAGGCGCTGCGAGAAGATCTTTACGGTTATTTCAAGAAGATGGGTGTGCGTTCGACGGTCCTGGATCGGGTGAATACTGTCGTTGAAGAAATGTTGATGAATGCCATCTACGATGCTCCGGTGGATTCGCAGGGTAAGTCCATCTTTAACCATGTTTCTCGTAAAGAGGAAATACAGTTGGACACCCATCAGCAATCACAGTTGCGCTATGCCAGTGACGGAGTGTTGTTGGCAGTGGCGGTCAAAGATCCATTTGGATCTCTGACCAAGGATATTATTATCGATTATCTGATTAGCTGTTACAGCGGTCAGGCCGGCAGTATGAATGCTGGCAAAGGTGGCGCGGGTCGTGGACTGCATCAGATCATTGAAAACGCGGATTTAACCATCTTCAACGTAAAAAAAGGCGTTCGCACGGAAGTGATCTGTCTATTTAACATTGACGGACAAAAGCGTGAGGCCCAGCCTTCTTTCCATTACTTCTTTGTATAAAGCAGTAATCCAATCAGCATCTGCCCCAGCAGTACACAAGGCACTGTGGGCAGATTTGTAGATTGTAGAGAAACGATAAACCCAGCTCCGCTCCCTACCAGAGCAATCACCAACATTCTTAAAAGATAACCTTTCAAGTTGCGGCTGCGTGAGGCCGCGAAGCTAGTTGCGATGAAAAGACTTCCCATCGTATACAAATAGCCCATGTTTTGAATGGCCATCGTGGTTAGCAGCAAGGTTCCCAGGTCAAAAAGATGATTCTTCCAGCTATTATGTATGGCGCTGTGATTGGCCAGTTGAAAAGAGCGCAAAGAAAGTTTGTGCCAGTTGGTGATTAGATAGAATCCAAAAACCAGGGCCGCCAACAGGCAGCCAATGGCGCCGGTGTCACTCATCACGGCCAGATCACCAAAGTAAGAGGCGGCAATATGGCTTTCCAATGCCGGAGTCATGTAGCTGACCAAGTAGGTCAAAGACAAAAAGAAAACGAACAAGGTCAGGTAGATATGGTTGCGGTCGGACTTCGATTTAATAAGTAAATCTGTCAGTAACAATGTGACCCATCCCAAGGACAGCCCGATCAGCAGGCTGATACCATGAAAGTCAGTTCCTAAAAGGATATTGATGACAAGCCCCAGGACAATCCCAAGGGAGGCTCCTTGTCCCAAAACAAAGATCTGCGCACTTTTTTCGCGCGCCGTCCACTGTGCGCCGACCAGAGCCAGAACACCTGCCATAAAAACCGAAGAGGGAAGTGACCACTTGTAGATTTGCAGAAGGGGAAGCAATGAGCTCATCGAATCTCCAACGAGCGAAGGTTTTTCCAGACGGAACTTAATGGGCGATGAGATACCAGAATCAGAGAACTTTGAGGGTGTTCATTGAGGAAAAAACTTAAAGCCTCTTCCAGAATATGTCCGGACTCCTGATCAACATGATTGAAAGGCTCATCCAGAATCAGCAGGCGCGGCTTTTTGGCAAGGGCGGAGGTCAGAAGGATCTTTTGTCTTTCTCCTCCGCTGGCGGTGTTCCATTTTTTAGTCAGATCCAGATTCTTCAGCAGTCCTTGATCTGAGGGAACAGCGCCCAGTACATCCTGTAAAGTAAGTGGCAGATGAAAGTGCAAGTTTCCCAACTGCGGCAGATACTGAACATCCTGCAAGGGCACGTGAAACTTGTAAGATCCTTTATAAGGCTTGTGCAGACCCAGCAGTGTTTTCAGGAAAGAAGTTTTCCCGGATCCGTTTTCACCTTTTAAAAGCAACACTTCACCTTCCGCCAGATCAAAACTGATCTCTGGGGACAGAAAATTTCCCTCCGGGCTTAGAACCCGGACTTTTTCAACTTGCAGCAAGGACTTCATTGAATCGCGTTTCCTAAAATTTTCTGAAGGGCTTCGATCGATTTTGCTTCACCTTTGGTTTGCACATAGGAAGGAACAGTCACCACTTTGACCCCCGAAAGCTCTTGGAATCTTTCCAGTGTCTTGTGAGGCGCAGAAGGGCTCGCCAGCAGAACTTTCACATTTTGCTCTTTGGCTAGTTTTGCTGCCATTGCCATGCGAGCTGCTGAAGGAGGCATTCCCGGTTTTTCTTCAAGAGACCCTGCGGATGGCAGTCCATAAGAGCTGAAAAAGTAAGTAAACTCTTTGTGGTATTCCATCACTTTCACCTTCGGAAGACTTTTGCTCACCTGGGCGTGCAGATCTGACATGTTCTTTTTAAACGTATCATAATTCTTCTCAAAGAAAGCTTTCTGCGCGGGCAGTAGTGTCGAAAGAACGCGCACAACTTCCTGGCCTCCCTCTGCCAGCTTCATCGGATCCAGATTAAAATGCGGATTTCCGTGGGCATGAACATCACCCAAAGAGCGATCAATGATGCCTTTGGGAATATCCAAGGGCTTCACGGTTTTGCCCAGAGAGCAAGAGCCAGTGCCGCCCTCTTGGACTTTCGCGTTGCCAGATTTTGAAAGAACTTTAGGAAGCCAGCCAATTTCAAGTTCCAGGCCCATCGCGCAGACAACGTCGGCGCGGTTGACCTTCAGGATATAATCCGGGCGCGCTTCCGCGAAGTGGGGATCTTCAGATCCACTGAGAAGGCTTTGAACCTCCACTTGATCCTGACCGATGGCTCGAACCACTTCAGCAATATCCGGAGTGGTTGTAACGACTTTGATTTTTGCTTCGCTGACAACGGCCAGGCTGATAATGATTGAGCAGATAAAATACTTCATGGTCATCCTTTAGAATGAGTGTGCCGGGTGCGCGCCCAGAATGGCAACCCACTGGAGCTCAAGCTTTTGGTTGATGGTGTCGGATTCACCCTGATAAGTCTGATTATCATAAGTATAAGCAACACGTAACAACGAGAATTCACTGTTTTTGAAAGTCAAAGTTGGTACCGCTGCATAGTTTAAGTTGCCCTGTTTGGAGCCATCGCTCAGTGACGTGCGGTTGAGCTCTGAGAATAGGTCCATACGCAGACCCAGGAAGATTCTTTCAGAAAGGGCTGTTTGTGGAAACACATAGGCACCGACTTCTTCCTTGGTCTCATGTCCTGGCCCACTTTGGTTGCGATACCAGATTTCAGATTGAACCAGCAATTGAGTCGTCTTGCCTTCTGTCTTCTTAAAAACAAAATCAAGCCCGTAGAGCTGCGTTTTTAGCTCTTCGGCATCGGTTCTGCCAAGATAGTTGGCGCCCCACTGCAAAGCTCCTCTTTCACCCATGTCGACGAAGTTCACAGCATGCAGATAGTGGGTGGGAACGTGTGGTCTTTCGCTTTCCTCGTGACCAGGCTCATCGTGGTGTTCATGAGTTCCAAAGGTGTAGCCGTTGGTCACACCGACGGTGATGTCCCAATAGGCGTCTGTTGGCAATAGGGTTGAAAACTCGGCTCCTGTGTCGGCAACACCCTCTTCTCCAAAGAAGTCCGATTGGACGCGGGGAGCGGAGATAAAGGCCCAGTCATGTCGATGAGTCTGATTCAGTTTGCCAACGCCCAGGAAGAATTTTCCCGCGCGGAATCTTGAGTTAGGAATAAGTTTACTGGAGCCCATATAGGCCTCGTGTACTTCTGCCACGAACTCGCCTTCCTCACTGTGAGCTGCGATGTTCAAAGTGGCATCAAAGGTCGGATCAAGTGGGCCGAAGAAAATCAGTTCAGCCGAGCGGACATCCAATTTGTTTTCAGCAGAATCCTCGAAGTGCAAAGGGGCGACGAGGTCGAGGGCAGCAGCTGACTGCATGTTCTGCAAAACTTGAGAGTGCGCTTGAACAGACGTGAGAAGCGAAAAAACAACTATGAGATATTTCATTCGTGAGCATCCTGTGATGGAAAGATGTTGGTGTTCGATCTTGATTCTGCTTGTAGCATTCTCGCTTTTTAAATGCAAGACATTTGCATTTAGACGTAAGGGTGAAGAGAGACTCAGCTCAGTGTATTTGTAAGTGTTCGAAATAACTGAATATACAAGCAACAGAGGGGGCTTCGGAGAGGGGGCTTCGGAGAGGGGGCAGCGAATCGTTGCATTTCAGAGTCTGCGGTTGCGGAGCCCGGTGGGCTCGGCTACAAGAAGGCATGCCTGGATTGATTCGTTTTCGCTGGATTGCCATTGTCTGTTTGTTGCTTGGAACCATCCCACTTTTGCAGTGGGGCTATTTGGACAAGCGTCATTTTCCGTACATCATTGCTGTGCTTGTGCTGCTGGGAATTTTGAATGTACTGGGGCAGGGCATTTGGCCGAAGAAAGAAGAATACAGTCAAAAGCACGTGTTGGTGCACTTGTGGGTGGATCTGCTGGCGGCGGTGGGACTGCTGTTTGTGAGCGGTTCTGCCAATAATCCGTTTGTCAGTATTCTCTGCATTCATTCATTCCTTGGCGGAATGCTTTTAAGAAAGAAGGCCTCTTACCTGTTCGGGGCTTCTGTTTTATTTTTGCTTCTTATTTTACAGTACGAAACTTACCTGGATGCGCAAAAGACAGTGGGAGTGGATTTTTCGGAACTGTCGTTGCGGTTTCTATCTCAGTGGGTGTTGATCACGGCTTCGTGGTTTGTCAGTCATTATTTCTCGGCACTTCTGGCTAAGAAAGAGCGTCGCATCCGCCTGCTGCAGGATCGTCAACATCAAGCGGATCGCCTGAAATCGTTAGGCGCACTGACAGCGGGGTTTTCGCACCAGTTGGCAACTCCGATGAATTCCCTGAAACTTCGAATGGAAAGAGGTTTGCGCAAACTGGACACCGATGTGATGTCGGCGCGGGAGGAATTGCAAAAGGCGCAGAGTTCCCTGGATGAGTGTGTAAACGTTTTTCAGCACATGGCTTCTGTCTTTTCCCGCTCATCACAAAGCGAACTGCAGCATGTTGAGTTGCAGACCTTGGTAAAAGATCTGGTGGCGGTCTGGGAAAAAGAGAATCCTGCGGTTAAAGTGGAAGCGTATCTGACGACAGACGCTTTGCCTTGTCGTTTGCAGACGCTGGCATTTTCGCAGACTCTGTTTGATCTTTTGGACAACGCTTTGGAGGCCTCCGCAGCGGAAGCAATCTTGTATGTTCGTCTTTATCAAAGGGATTCCTGGGCGGTGTTAGAGGTGGTCGACAAAGGTTCGGGAATTTCAGAGGAAATTTTGTCGCGATTGGGAGAGCCCTTTGTCACAGGCAAAGAAGCGGGCAACGGATTGGGTATTTATTCCGCGCAGATGATGGCGCAGGCTTCGGGGGGCGATTTCACGATTGCCAATAACACTTCTGGAAAAGGCGTCACGGCGCAAATCCGTCTGCCTTTGGAGGAGAGATAATATGGAACAGCTGCACACGGCGAAAACTATTCTGCTTGTGGAGGACGACAAAGGCCTCCGTGAGGTTCTGACCGAAGAGCTGCAAGAGCGCGGTTTTCAGGTCAAGGCCTTTGCTGAAACCCCACAGTGGGCTGAAGTCCCACATCTGGATTGGGCGTTGCTGGATCTGCGTGTGGGCAGTGAAAACGGTTTGGATTTTCTGAAAGAGCTTAAAAGTCGCTTTCCGGAAGTCAAAGTCGTCATGATGAGCGGCTTTGGCAGTGTGGCCTCGGCAGTGAAGGCCATGCAACTGGGCGCACACAACTTTATCGCCAAGCCAGTGACCGTGGAAATGATTCTGCGGGCCTTCTCCGATCAGGGCGGCGACACCGAACTGCCGGAAGAAGAGATCTCGTTGGCGCGCATGGAGCGTGAATATATAGACTATGTTCTGCAAAGCTCTGAGGGCAACATCACTCAGGCTGCCAAGAAGCTGGGACTGCATCGTCAGAGCCTGCAAAGAAAGCTGCGCAAAAACATTCCCCGCAAATAAAAAAGGCGCCTATGTGGCGCCTTCTTCTTTTTCGTTATTATCTTTTTTCTTATTTTCCAGGAACATCAATAACAGCAGAAGTCCCACTCCGCCGACAATGGCCATGTCCGCGATATTAAACGCTGGCCAGCTCCAGCGGTTGTAAAGATGGAAATCCAGGAAGTCGATCACATAGCGGAAGCGCACGCGGTCGATGTAGTTTCCAATCGCGCCACCAAAGATGCTGGAAAGAGCGATAATTTGTTTCGTGTCAGTGTCTTTCACTCCACGCAAGATACCCAGGATGATCACCATAGCAATCGGTGGCATGGATAGGAAGAAGATCTCACGGAATGAAGGATGGCTTTCTGCCAGGAAGCCGAAGGCTGCGCCGAAGTTTCTTACATATGTTAGGTTGAAGAAATTCGGGATGACGATCACGGACTCACCCAGGTGGAAATGTGTATGGACGTACACTTTCACCAGTTGATCCATGGCTACCAAGAAGCCGGAAATAAGCACAAGCCAGATATATTTGTTCTTCATATGGGGGGCAGTATAGCCCAACTCCTGTCGGATATTAAATGATTTCGTAGAGATATAAGTTTACTTCAGAAGGGCCTTGGAACGGCTGTAGCCGACTTTGATCAGCATACGAAGGGCTTCAAGGTCTGAACTCAGATTGAATTCAGCTTTGACTTCCTGAATCATGGCTTTGGAGCCACAATCCAGCAGATCCACCAGATCCTGCGTGTGGGATGTCGTGGTCAGCGTCTTTTCGGTGTAGGACATATGGGTTTGTGTGGCAGGCAAAGACGCCGCAGGCGCCGGTTGAGCGACCGGAGTATGGGGAGTCATGACCGTCTGTTGAGCCGGAGCCATCATTGGCTGTGCCTGAACGGCAGCAGCAGCGGCGGCCGTCATGACAGGTCTGTCGAGCTCGCCCATCATGCCTGCCAGACTTTTCAGCTCATTTTTAAAATTCTGTATGGAAGGTCTTTCCAAAGAATGATCACCGTCGCGAGTGGCTTTCAGATACAAACTGACCAGAATGTCCGGAGTCGTCGCCATCTCCTTGATAGAGCTGTTCTGCACCATAAGCCATTGGTAGGCTTTGAGCATCGTCTCTTTCGTGTATGCCTGTGGTGGCAACGGATTCATGGTCATTAATTAAAAACTCCACGGGTGAGGGAGCCCAAACTACAGAGTTCATAACTTTGAGTCAATGCAGACTCGGCACTATTTCCAAACATTATGTGCTCAAAAAATATGCATCTCTAGATAGGGGGCCTGTCTGCCTATTACAAAACTAGAGGCGACGCAGAAAGGCTCTGTTTCTGAAAAACTTTTTCTTGATTTCAACTTTTTCGTGTTTAACGGAACGCCAATGAGATTCGCCTTTTTCCGGGGTGAATGTGTTTCGCACGAAACCCCATTTGGCAGCCATTGGAAGAAAGAAAACTGCCGAGAGGTCCCGGCAGCTTTTAAGTGAATCTAGTTGGAATAGTCTTTCGCGACAATTCCGTACTTTTCGATCTTACGTAGAAGAGTTTTCTTCGGGATGTTCGCATGCAATGCTGTTTGATTGATGCGACCGCGGAAGGTTTTCAATGCCTTGATGATAAATTCTTTTTCAAAGGCTTCTTTCTGCGCATTGAAATCCAGGTTTTCACCAGAGTACGGCACGATCTCGCCATCTTCCAGATCATCCGCATCCAGACCCATGTCACCATCTTCGTCATCACCCAAGGTCGCATGGGCTTGAGCCACAGAACCAAGACCTGCTGCTGCCACCGTCTGCGCTGTTTCCTGAACAGGCGGGATGTCGATCAGGTTCGTGCCTGTCGCCATCAACAACGCTTCCGGCAAAGAAGCAATCGTGATGATGTTGGTCATCTCCAGAACGAAAGCGTGTTCGATCACGTTTTCAAGTTCACGGATATTTCCGGGCCAGGAATGTTTCTTCAAAACCGCCATCGCATCCGGGGCAATTCCATTGATGCGTTTACCGTGAGCCTGATTGAACTTGCGGATAAAGATGTTCACCATGTGTTCCATGTCGTCCTTACGTTCCGCCAAGGCTGGCAGGAATATAGGTACAACGTTCAGGCGATAGAATAAATCTTCACGGAAAGTGCCCGCTTTGATCATTTCTTCCAACGGACGGTTGGTCGCAGCGATGATGCGAACATTGGTTGGGAATTCACGGTTGGAACCCACGGGAGTGAACAGTTTTTCCTGAAGCACACGCAGGATCTTGACCTGCATCAGTTGTGGCATATCGCCGACTTCATCCAGGAACAGGGTGCCGCCTTCGGCAAACTGGAATTTACCGATTTTGCGTTGATCTGCCCCTGTGAACGAACCTTTTTCGTGACCGAAGAGTTCAGATTCAAACAGATTTTCAGGAATGGCAGAGCAGTTGATGGCAACGAACTTTTCGTCTTTGCGGGCCGAGTTGAAGTGAATCGCTTTGGCAACCAGCTCTTTACCCGTACCGGAAGCCCCTCGGATCAGAACGGGAGTGTCAACCTTAGCCAGACGATGGATAATGTTGAAGACTTTTTGCATTTGCGAAGTGTGACCGATGATTTTTCGGCCTTCTTCAACCATAACAGGGGCGGAGGCTGCGATATTGGAAATCAGGGTGTGTGCATTAACGGCTTTGTCGATCAGGGCAATCAGGTCTTCACCAGCCACCGGTTTTTGCAGATAGTTGAAGGCACCATCTTTAACGGCCTGGATGGCGTCGTTCAGGGTCGCATGCGCCGTCATAATCAGGACAATTGTGCCCGGATCAAGTTCTTTGATCTGGCGAAGGGTTTCCAAACCGTTCATGCGAGGCATGTCCACGTCCAGGATCACCACGTCATACTTCTTGTCGCCAGCTTTGATTTTTTCCATGGCATTGACGCCATCGAAAGCCTCATCAACTTCGAAACGCTGAGTGACCGAAAGTGCGGACTTTACCGAAAGTCTTAAGCCCTGATCATCGTCTACAACCAAAACCTTAAGCATGAGTGCCCCCTTGTTCGATGGGTAGTTCTACCGTAAATGTGGAGCCATTACCATGGGAAGATTCTACAAAAATGCTTCCCCGGTGAAGCTCCGTGAAGTATTTCGCCAGATACAGGCCCAATCCAGACCCTTTGATCGGGGAGGATTTGACGTTTTTGGATCTGAAGAACTTCATAAAGATATTCTGCAATTCATCCTGTGGGATGCCCGGTCCCTGATCGGCCACTTGAACGATGACCTTGGTGTCGGTCTCTTCGCTGCTGACCATGATTTTCGTGTCTTCCGGGCTGTATTTGATGGCGTTTTCAACCAGGTTCGAGAAGACCTGCTTCATCAGTTCAGGGTCCACGGGAACAGGGAACATCGGCTCCAGTTCAGACACGATCTGGATGCGTTTCACTTTTGCAAGGAATTCGTGCTTGCGAATGACTTCCTGAAGCAGGTTGTTGATGTCCTTGCTTTGCAAGTTCAGCTGTACACCCTGGCTTTCGATACGCCCATAGCTCAGAATCGCATTGATAAACTTCAAAAGGTCGTCAGAGGAATGTTTGATCGTGTCGACGGCCTCGCGCTGCTGAGCGCTTAGGGCGACATTGTCAGACAGGATCACGTCCGTCATTCCCTGAATTCGCGCAATCGGCGTTTTCAAGTCATGCGACATCATCGAAATGAAGTTGGTTTTAAGTTCTTCCACCTGGCTGAGCAGTTTATTCTTCTGGTAGTACTCCCAACTGCGGCGGTTTTCGACGATCAGGCGATAGGGGATGAAGAAGTAGTAGCAGAGGATTACTGCCAAAAGCGGAGTCCCCATGGATATCCAGTACGAGAACAGCCAGAAGGCAAGATAGCTTAGAGTACAATAGCCCAGCAGAGTGGTGCCCAGAATAATCAAGCCACGGACGGGTTTGACAGTCAGGACCACATGAAGAGTCAGCAGAGAAATAAGAAAGACCAGTAGGATGTTGATCCATTTAGAGTTTTTCTTGATAGCGGAATTGCGGATAACCGTATCCAGCATGTTGGCGTGCATTTCGGCCGTCGTCATTGCGGTAATTTCACGAGAGTAAGGAGTAAGAATGTAGTCCCGGGAATCCAAACCCGTGTCATTCCCGACGATAACTATTTTACCGCCCATAGGGCCCGCCGCATCTTTTGAGCGCAAAAGATCCACAAAGGACGTCTTTGGATAGGTTCCGGTCGGATGGAAGTCGATGAAGACCTGCGAGGAGCCCGCAAATTCAAACTGGCCTTTGATGTTGGAAAGAGCTGTTACTTCTGGGTTGAAGTGCCGGGCTACTTCTGTGTGGATCAGGGGGATTCCCTGATAAGCCAGCAACATCCGGCGCGTAACATTATCTTGGGCAAAAATCTTGGAGTCAGAGGTTTTTGGTCCTGATGCCAGGGGGATCTTTTCGTAGGGGGCATTCAAGCGTGGGAGAGATGACTCACCCTTAACTGCCAGATTGTTGGTCAGAAGGAATAGGCCATCAATCGAAGAGGCAACCTGTGCCAGTTCCTTCTTAGCTTTCTCCGAACCTTCCAGCTCCTCCAGTGGAAGGTCCAAGAGTATGTAGCGGGGGTTATATGATTTAATGTTTTCAAGAGCATTTAGTAAGTGCTCAGCACGCATGCTGCTTTTTAGTTCGCCGCTGGATTTGGTGTCGAATAGTACAAGCTGGATATTGTCTGAGGTGCTGGATGTCGGCTTCGTGCGAAACCGGAGATCATAGAAGAGGCTTTCGATATAGTCGAGATTCAGTTGGGACAAAGCAAAAGTCATCATTGAAGCAAAAAGGAGCTTCAATGCCAATGTGGTATGTCGTCGAAGGCCTTGACTCAGGCCTGACTTCTCATCAAGAGATGGAGGTAATGACATAATGACTTCAGCCTGAGATTATGTGCCGAGAGGAACGCAACCGCCACCACTGCCGCCACCAGGGCCTTTACTGGTTGGGGGGACAGGCTTCTTCGGCGTAACCTTTTTGATGTGTTTTTTCTCTGTCATGGTTAGTCCTTCCTAGCCTCTGCTTCTTTCATAATACAAAAGTGACAGGGCTATCAAGCTTCTAGTTCTTTCGCAGAAGCTCACATGTTTTTTATGTTTATTTCCAGTTAATGACTTGTGAACGAACAGGCAGCCGCCACCACACAGGAATCGAGCCCAGCAGGTTTGGCAGTTGTTCTTCTCAACCAAGCTCTGGCTGAGATCACCCAGGGCTTCAGAATTTAGGCTGGAACCCTCTCCGACCTGCTCTTGGCGATGCCCTACATCCAGGGGGCAGGCGAAAATCTTGTTGTTGGAATCAATGCTCAGCAATGATTTGCCTGTTCCGCAATAATTTTCAGTTCTTCTTTGTGAATCCAGCGCATCAAAGTAGGCGTTGAACATCGAAATCCTACGAAGCGCTGACTCACCACCTTTGGCAAAGGCGATTTCGGCCACTTTGGACATCTCAGCGATGAATTTCTGATTGGCCGCCGCGTCCGCCTCAGTCACGTCAAATGTGAATTCAAATTTATCCACGGGAAATTGGGACAAATATTTGTATGCTTTTTCAACTTCAAGGTTCTGTCTACTGAAGACCGAGTGAACAAGAATTTCACCCAAATCTCCTTTGCGTGACAAAAGGGCCTCAAGTCCCTTGTAGGCTTGTTCCGCAGACCCCTGACCGTTCTTCTGAGGACGAGCTTTGTCGTGCTCTTCCGGTGCTCCATCAATGCTGATGGTTACGTGTGCTTTTATGGAACAAAGAATATCCAGAACCTTCTCATTTATGAGAGTGCCGTTCGTGATCACAGAGAAGGAGGAAGTGACACTTTTCTCAAGGCAAAGTTGTTTGGCATAGTCAGCGATATGCTTAAGAGCATCTGGGTACAACAGGGGCTCACCGCCCAGAAAGATGATCGAGAAAGATTCGTTTGCTTTGAGCTTGTTGATGAAGTAGCTCAGCTGAGGCAGTGTTTTTTCCAAAGAGATTTTGGCCACGGGGTCGCCATAAGTACCATCGCCACCAGCAGCACAGTAAGAACAGTGCAGGTTGCAAATCTGGGTTACATTCAAAGTCAGGGTTTTAACCGTATTGCCGAACGACTTTGTATAAGCCTCCGAGCTATTCTCCTGGTGCCAGTCTTCCAAAGAAAGCAGAGCGGTCGGTTCCACACCCGTTTCGGTAGCTTCCATATTGACGGAAAAAGGATTTGAAAAGGTGGAAGGAGCCATGGAGTTCCAGGCTTCCGGGGAAATCTGAGCGACCTCGAGATTGCGCGCATGGAAAGCAATCGGTGCACTTGCGCCGGCTTTGAACGCTACAATGTCTTTGTGTCTTCTCATAATCATCTGGTGACCCTTTGTCTCTACCCCCTTCCAGTGTGCAATGAATGGGCCAAGTTGAGACCCTCAGTCGATGTAAAATATAACGTAAAAACATATACTTAGGGTTGCCTATGGGCTGGTTTTGGCCAGACGGGTGGTGCGATTTGTAACTACTTCATGATTAGAAAGAGGTTCAACAAGGCCGAAAAATCGGAGAAACTATTATCTGTTTGCGGCAACTGCGGGGCTTGATGTTCAAAAAATACCTTATTTTCTTTCTGGTTTGCGGTCTTTTTGCTTGGGGGGCGGCCACGGTGCGGTGGCCGTCGGCCGATAACTTCTTTTTGGACTGGCACCAGATTTTGATGAACGGAGATCCTCCCGAAAATCCCTTTGTTTTAGTGGACGTCACGGGATTGGCTGATGTGGAGGAAGATTCTCCCTATGCCTTTTCTGAAAATAGATTGCGGAATATCCTGGATATATTGGTCCGGTCAGAGCCTCGGTCCGTGGGGTTGTTGCTGTCATCAGGGGAGGTTGAAAAAGTAGATGTGACCATTCCACATCTGGCTGCGGAAAGCGACTACAGGAAGGTCCGCTTCTTTACAAATGGAACCATTTTTAAAGAGACCAGCTTCAATCGATTTGTTTCTAAAATTCCAGAGGAGCAGAGGCTGTACCTCACACTTTCGCACGATTCTTATTTTGATAAAGTTTCACGTCGGATAGTTCTGTACTTTGGAAGTGATCGTTCGAATCCGGTTTATGCGGGTGAGGAGATCCGTGAGTTTGCTGGCAAGTCATTGCAGCCCGCAGACTTTAAGGGAACTTTTGAATACTTGGATTCGATCCAGGTCTTTATGAAGATATGGCCGCGGGAAAAATGGAACGTTCAGAAGGTGTCCTCGCTGAATGAACTTGAAAAAGTGGCGGCTCAGTTCAAAGGCAAGGCCCTGCTGGTGGGCACACTTTGGTTATACAGTTTCAATTCAACTCCGGGCATTAATGGTCGTTTGAAATGGTTCGGGAGTTACGATATTGAAAAAGAGTTTACTGCTGACTATGAACTGGTCGCGAACTATATGACCAACTGGTATTCGGGAGAATATATAAAAAGCCCGACTCTTTTGCTGCAGCGGTTGTGGATTTTTATTGGACTGGCTGCTGTTCTTGGTGCCGTGTTTTTCTTGCCAATAAAACAGGCTTTACCTGTCAGCTTGCTGATGATTGCTGGATATCTTTTTGTCGGAGCAATGGTGTTTCGTTGGGGCTCTATTGAGATGGATTCAGCGCGGGTGACTTTGGTGGGAATGGTTGCGCAATACTTGATTCTGCCTGTGCGATACCACAGAACGATCACCCGACAGACCAAGGAAAAGTATGAGAGTGAAGCCAGAGCAGTCGATGAAAGAATGAAGTCAAAAGCGATGATTCTGGCCGCTGCTTCGGAAGCTCATATGCGAGTTTCGGCAAAAATCTCCCATGATATTCGCAGCCCCCTGATGGCTCTACGGATCGTAGGCAAATATCTTAGCGAGGATGTTTCAAAAGAAGTGCGCGGGCTTTTTGAAGATGCGACGAATCGAATTGAATTTATCGCGGAAGATACACTCATGCGCTTTCGCAAGGGAGACGGTGTTGGCGATCTTCAGGACGCCTCTGTAAACGATGTGGTATCCAGCCTGGTTGCATCCTTCGTGAAAGTCTGCCCTTCTCTAAAAGTGGAAAACAGTGTGGGGGATCTTCGTGTTGCAATTCCATTTCATTCGTTGCAAAGAACGTTAAGTAACTTGTTCCAAAATTCAATTGATGCCTGTGCTCAGGCTCAAACAAACCCCGTCTTGCGGTTAGAGGCAAGAGAGGAAGGTGACTACATAATTTTGCTCATCAGTGACAATGGAGTAGGCATTGCTGATGAAATACGTTCGCAGCTATTTAAACCACGGGCAACCTTTGGCAAAGCTGGTGGTACAGGTCTGGGCTTGTTCCAGGTCAGAGAAGAGTTGGAATCCTATGGTGCAAGTATTTTCTGTGATAATGTTTCATCGGGCGCTTGTTTCAGTATAAAGATTCCGACAAGTCTTGAGCTGCTTAAGATTTCTCTTGTTGGGACCGTTTACCTGATTGGTGGAGAAGACTTTCTTGCCGCCAATTCGGAACGTTTGGTCAGATTGGGCATTCAGCTGGAAAAGTTCAACTCTTTTGCAGAGGCAGGACAATTCTTAGGGAAAAACCCGGGAAAAATTTCAGTTATTTCTGAACTGTTGGTCGAAGGTGATAGCGACACCGCTTTTGATTTTTTGGATGCGGCTTCCAATGATCGCTTTGATAGGGTGATTGTTTGTTCCGCTTTGGTTGGTAATCGAGAGGTTTACGATCTTGCCGCTAAACGAGGAGTTCTTCTGGTCAGCAGAAACCAGCTTCAGAAAGTCGATTTTGTGAGAAAAAACGCTTCGTTATAGAAATAGGCTGGGGCCTATTCATAGCCGTTGGATCCGACTCAAGGACCAGCATTTCCTTTGATAGAGATGGCTCCGATTTATAAACCAAAAAAAACCCGACATCTTCTGTCGGGTTTTTAGCTTCTTTGACTACATCAGCGGGGCTGGTTTTGTGTGAGTGCGGAACTCACCATTTTCATCAGCATACAGGCGCAGGTCGAAGCTGCGGTTGTGGATGATGTTTTGGATATACATCAAAGAGCGGTATAGCTTTTCTTCAGCGAAGGAACCGAAACCATATTGGATCGGAGTTACGCCCTTGGCAGAAAGAACCATCTCGTAACGCAGAAGCTGGTGCTGAGACGCTTCCGGGATCAAAGACATCAGGAAGCCGATGCCACGCTCTCTCCAGATGCCCATTTCCTGAAGGTCATCAAAGGCCTCAAAGCGTTTTTCAACACTCGTCTTAGGATCAACAATCACCGCCAGGCGTGCGCCCACACGGCGGATGTCACCAGTGAATGCCGCCACCCAGTTGGCAATAGAGCCCTTAGGGATGATAGCGCGGATGGACGGGCCAGAGCGCGGACGGGTCTTGCTGGCGATGTATTTTTCAAAGCGTACAGACAGGGCTTCCTTGCTCAGATTCGGAAGCATGCTCAGTGCCTCAGGGTTGAAGAAGACTTCCTGCTTGAAGTAACCATTTACGATCTTGCCGTTGGCAAAAGACCAGTTGTTCCATGGAATCTTGTTGAATTCCTTGTCGCCGATGGTCTCTTGCACGATTTTTTGAATTTCGCGGAAGTCGTGTTTGGAAACATCACGCATTTTCATTTCGTTGCTTGAAGTCAGGGTCACAAATCGAGCCGGTGCCCATTTGCTGTCCGCAGTGAAAAGAAGATTGGATGTATTCAGTGTCTGTTCGCCGAACAAACCGAACAGGATCTTGCTCTTTTTGAATTTAGAGAAAGTGTCCAGAAGGAAGTATTGCTGCTGATCGTATTTGTCGAAGGAAAGAACTTTGTTTTCCCCGTAAGCACGGCCAGCTTCAAATTTCAACAGGCTCAGGCTGAACTTGGTCTTGGCATCACGATACATCCCTTCAGAAGAACCTTTGAAGATGCGATCAATGCGGCGCTGTTGTGCAGGAATGGTAGAGTCTTCCAAAGCAATCTGCTCAACGTCGGAAAGGTCTGCCAGAAGTTGATTCTGCAGGTCTGTGCGGGAAGCCAGCGGATTCAGGATCTTCACGTCCTTGAACATAACTTTGTTTTGCAGCAGGCTGTCGTAGGCTTGTGCGGCCTGAGGGTTGTTGAGATCAAACACGTAGTCGAGCATGATCACGTCGTTTTTACCCAGGCCTGTGGAGGCCTTTAGGGGAGTGAAGCTCAGCCATTTTTCCAGGCGGTTATCCAGAACGCTGATACCCAGAACTTCAAAGTCCTCGATTTCAACACCGGCGTTGGCCCCAACACCCTCACCGCGTACGGCGATCAGTTTCACGCGCATTTTGTTGTCGGCCATACGGAACATATGAACCATGAAGTTGCCAGACAAGTAAGCGTGGGTCGATGCACCCGCTTCAAAGGTCCCTTTTAGAGTGTCGTAACCCAAAGACAGAACCAGGCTTAACTTTCCTTCAAAAGCCACGAAATCGCCCGGAACCAGACGAGTGATGGCTTTTTCTGCTGTCAGGGGCAGATTTCTCATCGTGTAAGGAAGGGACAAAAGGGAGTCTTTCTGGGACTTGAACTGGCGGGCGAAGATGATTTCAGTGCCCTTATCAATGCCAAAGCTAATGGGGCTATCCATGTCGTTGATCAGATCGCCGACATTCACACCCATATTCATCATGTATTTATCAATACGCGTGTAGTAGCCGTCCACATAAGAGGGTTCGGATTCAATTTTATAGCGAAGAGAAGTGGAAATACCGTCAATGATGTCAGCATTTACCAAAGTCAAAGAACCGCCGATTTCTTGTTTGGCGACTTCTTTTTTGATTTTTTCCCAGGCATTGGCAGGTTTTAGAACTTCCCAGCCCGCAGAAGCAGGAACTGAGGTCAGAATAGAAACTCCTGCGGCCAAGATAGCCGTCAGGAAACTTTTTTTGAGCATCATAAGCTCTCCTTTTACATCCATGAACGAAACCGCAACGACTGTTCGATAAAAAATGCGTTACAGTTCGGCAAGACAGATAATAAAGATTCCCATAAAACACAAAGCAAAAACTCTACATCAGGGGGTTTTGCCTAAATTATGCCCAGCACTAGAAAGGGATTGTCCTCATGTCAGGGGGGTGCTGTGATATTTACATGAAGATTACATATATAATCGGGAAAAAAGAGATAGAAGTCGAAGGGGAGACTGGACGCAGTCTTTTAGACATTGCACTGATGAACCAGTTGAACGCCCCATATTCCTGCCTAGAGGGGCACTGTGGAACCTGTGAGGCGGTCATTGAGACGGGCTCAACAACAGAAGACCACGAGGGAAGTCGAGTTGTTCGCACCTGTCAGGCCCAACCATCGTCTGATTGGGTGATAGTGAATTACGACAAAAGCCCGACCAGATAATATGTATTTGATTCGTGTTTCTAAACAGTTCATCCTGTTAACCATATATGTCTCTCACGATTAAATTTTGGGGCGTACGAGGTTCATTACCTTCCGCTCCTCCACCGACGGATTGGACGTACCATGTAGAAGGAGTTCTAAGGAACTTCTTCTCTGCCGGCTATCGTGACCCGTCCCAGATTTCCCGTTACATTCAAAGCCTTGAAGTCCCTAACGTCGGAGGCTATGGAGCTGCCACAACGTGCGTGGAAATCCAAAGTGCCAAAGGGCAGATTATTTTGGATGGGGGCAGCGGTATCCGCAATCTCAGTGAGCGCATTATGACCGGCACAACCGGCCGGGCCAAAGGACCTTTTCATATCTTCATGACCCACTTCCATTGGGATCATGTGATCGGCCTGCCATTCTTTACTCCACATTTTATTCCTGGTTGCGAGGTGCATTACTATGCTGTGCAGCCGGAACTGGAAAAGCTGATTCGTGGGATCTTCTGTCGTCCGTACTTCCCTGTGCCGTTTGAGGCTTTAAAGGCCAAGATCTTCTTCCATGTGATGGAGCCGCGCAAGCCCGTGCAGTTGGAGGATATGACTTTAACTCCTTACAAGCTGGATCATCCGGATCCGTGCTGGGGGTTGAAGGTCGAGTCTGGTGGAAAGGCCTATGCTCACTGCGTGGATACGGAGGGGACCCGTATTACTCGTGAGGAGCTGGGTGAGGATTTACCGCTTTATCAGAATGTCGATTTGATGTACTTCGATGCTCAGTACACTCTTCCCGAGCTGGCGGAGAAGGCCAACTGGGGGCACAGTGCGGCTCAGGTGGGACTTGATATTGCCCTTCGTGAAGGCATTCAGAAGGTGTTGTTCGCGCATCATGATCCGGGGGCACGGATTGAGCATGTCATGGAATTAAAGCGTCAGACCCGGGAATACTACGAATCCCGGCAGCGGTTTGCTTCTGCCAATAAAGGTGTTTTGCCTGAAGTGGATTGGGATTTTGCCTACGAAGGATTCGAGATCAAAATCTAAGGCGGGCGTTAACCCGCGTTGGCGATACGCTCCAGCTGAGCGGTTTTTTCATTCAAACTTTCAATCAGGTTTCTTTTCTGTTGTTCGGTCAGGGTGACCATCACTTCTATCACCAGCTTCTTTAGCTGATTTTGATAATTCTGATAGGCGTTCTGGTATTCGGGCAAATTCAGGGCTGTCGGATCATTGTAGTATTGCTTCAGGAACTGGCGACGGGCTTCAGCCGTCTTGTTGCCCTGAAGGTACAGCGAGATGATGTGAGCCTTGTTGCGCGCCTTGAGTTCTCCGGGGAATGGGGCCTCGGTTAAATGGGCGTCGATCAGGGCCTGCTGATCTTTGTTGAGTGAGCCCAGAAACATCTCGAAGTATTCCAGATATTTTTCGCGCATGTCCTTGCGGTACTGAGTGGTTTTTTGAAACCTCTCAAAATCCTCCCGTGTTTTTTTCTGGAAGGCTTTGGCAAAGTATTCCAGTTGGTCGTTTTGGGTGTTCGAAATAAAGACATTGGCGGTGTCTGAGAACCGGCCATTGATATGCTCGATGTCTTTCATGAACAAATCGAAATAAAACTGAGTGCGTTCGGGATTCAGATTCCCTGTTTTCATCTCGGATTGAATGCTGCGAAAGCGGGCGACCCACTGAGGGATCAGGTCCGATTTGAGGTCCTTCAGATCTTTCTTGAGGCCGTCCTTTAAAGAGGCGCTTTGCTTGGAGGAAATGTCAAAGTAGTCGTCGACCTTGGAGGCGATGTAGGTGTCAGCCCAGCGGAAAGCCAGGCCCAGTTGGTTGCAACCGGTTAAGCCCAGAAATCCAAGGCATAAAACAGCAGCCAGCACTCTGTTCATGAAATGTTTTTGCTTGCGAGTTCTTCAGACGGCGTAAAATCAAGATGGGGGACCCGGTTTTTGTAAACTCCTTCCTAAGAGCGTATCAGAGGAAGGAGTTGAATCCGGGCGAAAAAAAGAAACTTCCGTTCAAAGGTCCGGAGCTTTGGCTTTGTCAAAAATGAGTTCCACTTGTGTCGGGTCGCCTTCCTTGTAGGCGTTCAGGGACTCCAGAGTTTGTTGATCCAGCACTACTTTTTCGGTGTTTTCCGGCCAAGGGAAGTCATCGGCAGGGAAGCGTGTCCCCATTTTTTTCATAAACTGAGTCCACACGGGCACGGCGCCGTTGGAGCCCGTCAACTTATGCGGCAGATTGTTGTCATAACCCACCCACACCACGGTGGTGATGTAAGGTGTAAAGCCCGCAAACCACGCATCTTTGTTGTCACTGGTTGTTCCGGTTTTACCTGCGGCGGGATTGAAGAAGCCATTCAAAGTGATGGAACGGGCGGTTCCGGACAAAATGGTTTGTTTCATCATACTGACCAGACTTGCCACCGCTGCAGGATCAACTGTTGGTGTCGGACGCGGGTTGTGGACATAGACTTCCTGACCATCAGAATTCAGCGCCCTGCGAATGAAGGACAGGGCGGGTTTTTGCCCCATGGCCGCCAGACTCATATAGCTTTGCAGAACTTCCCGGGGATACATTTCAAAGGCCCCTAATGTCATGGCCGGGAAGGATTTCAGCTCGGAGGTCACCCCCATGGTGTGGGTTACATCAATGATATTTCCAAGCCCCACCGCCAAACCCAGGGACGATGTTGCAGCATTCAGCGAGTTTTTCAAAGCATAGAACATCGGAACCGAGCCAAAATATTTTTTGCCGTAGTTATCTGGCGACCAAGCTTGCCCTTCGTATTTGTATGTGAACTTTTCGTCGTTCAGCAAAGTGATGGGAGTATAGGGTTGATCCGTTTCGGGGTTGTTGTTTATCAGGGCCGTCAGGTAAACGAACGGTTTCATGATGGAGCCAATCTGACGATGTCCATCAATGGCGCGGTTGAACTGAGTCATGCGGAAGTTACGCCCTCCGACGACGACACTGACCAGACCCGTCTTGTTATTGCCAACCAGCACACTGCCTTCCAGGATGTTGCCCTTGGCTTTCAAGCCAGCGATGTGTTTGTTGGACTTTTCAAGATTTTCCAGGTGATTGCGCAAAGAGTCCTGTGCGACCTCCTGAGCCTCCAGATCCAAAGCGGTGTAAATTTTTAGTCCGTCGGGATTCATGCCTTGGCTGGCCAGTTGTTTGCGAACAGCATCAAGATAGTAAGGGGCGGTTTCAGAGGCCGTGCTTCGTGGGGCCCCCGGCAAAGGTTGGCGATCGGCTTCGTTGAACTGTTCTTCGGAAATGTATCCATAGCCTTTCATTTTATCCAAAACCAGATGGCGCCGGCGTTCCGCATTGACCGGTTTTTTGAACGGGTTGTAAAGGCCCGGACTGTTGACGATAGCCGCCATCAGTGCGCACTCACTGATGTTAAGATCTGACAGTTCTTTGCCAAAATAGTAACGTGCAGCCGCGCCGTAACCACGAACCTGGAAGGCGCCATTTTGTCCCAAATAGATGATGTTCAGGTAGGTTTCCAGAATCTGGTCTTTGCTGAAGCGAGACTCCAGCAAAATGGACATGATGAATTCCTGATATTTTCTTTTTAAAGTACGTTCGCTGGTCAGGAAGTAGTTTTTCACAAGCTGTTGGGTGATGGTGCTGCCACCTTGAGCTTTTCGACCGGTGGTGATGTTTTTTACCAAAGCGCGGAAGATGCCTTTGATGCTGACTCCTCCGTGTTCTAGGAATTGCGCATCTTCGATGGACATGATCGCATTTGAGCACATGGGGGGAACTTCCCCCAGGCTGACGGTCTTCTGCATCAAGGGTTCGTTGCCGATATATTGAGCAAGCAGTGGGGCTTCGCTGAGTGCCTCGTGAACCTCCACAAAGGGGGCACCTTTGTAGATTCGAGAAATCAGGCGGTCCTTCTGAATGACCAGAACCTGCAAGGAGCTGTCACTGTTTTGCGTCGGTGTGTCTTGAGTCACCCAACCAATACAGGCCTCTTGGTTTTCATCAAGGCCGACTTGCAGGCGGGCTGCGCACTGTTCGCGATCGGCAATAAAGTAATCCCCCGGCAGAATCCGCTGATCAAAATCTCGACGGCGGTAGTTCTGACGCAAAAGTTGTTTTTCGACGTCGTTAATTTGAATCAGACTTTGTGTTTGAAAAGTCGGCGGAGCTGCATAGAACTCGGTCGGCACAATGAACTTCTTGGACTCCAATTTGGAGACAAGTTCCTTTTCCAGAGCAAAGTAGGAATAGACACCAACCCCAAGTCCGCAGATGATTACAAGCGTCAGAAGGATTGTAAAAGCCAATAAAATAGTCTTTAATCGTGGTCGCAACATAGATAACAGCGTAGTACGAAACTCACTTGCTGAACAACCTTTGAAATGTTTTTCATTAAGTTGCCTTTGTGAAAGGATTGTTTGTGGCTAAGAAGAAATCTTCTGCAAAAAAAGCCAATGTAAAAAAGGCCGTTAAAAAGACGCCTTCCAAAAAAGCTCCCGTAAAAAAATCATCCGCAACCAAGAAAGCGGCGCCTAAAAAGGTGGCTGTGAAAAAGTCCGTCACCAAAAAAACGGTCGCTAAAAAGCCGGTGAAAAAAGCCGTGGTGAAGAAGGCAGCAGTCAAGAAGGCTGCTCCAAAGAAAGTTGCGGCTAAGAAAGCTCCTGTAAAAAAGGCAGCAGCGAAGAAGTCTGTGGCGCCGAAAACGGTGGCTATGCCGACAGCTCATTTGATCAAAAACACAGCTCCGGCAAAGAAATTGGATCTTAGCAACTTTGTGACTCCGTTGGATGATCGTCTGATTGTTCAGGTTTCTGGTGCGGAAAAGATGACTGCGGGCGGATTGTACATCCCTGATACGGTGGCGGACACCTCCGGCAACCTGCAAGGTTATGTCGTTGCGGCTGGACGTGGTCACATCAACAAAAAAGGCCATTTGCGTCCGATGGATGTTCAGGTGGGCGACAAAGTCGTTTTCTCTGAATATGCCGGTACTAAAATCAAAATTCAAAACGAAGACCTCATCATCCTGCGCGAAGGCGACGTGATGGGCGTTGTCTCTAAGTAAAGGAATGAAAATGTTGAACAAGAATCTTCTGAAAGCATTGGGTCTTTCTGTGGCGCTTTTGTCCCCAGCGGCTCATGCGATGTCTTTGGACTGGAGCGGCGGCTACCGTTTTGAATGGACAGAGGTGGATCGTCCGTCCTTGGGGACGCCGACAGAAAGAAAAGCCTACGGTACCAACTATCTTTACCTGAGTCCGAAAGTAATCGCGGCGGATGGCGTGAACGTTGTTTCCCGCTTCGATATTTTGAACAGTCAGGCGTATCCGAATTCTCAATTGGGTGATATCTGGGGATTGAACTCAGGTGCGCCTGCCAACTCTAACAACCAGGGCTCTGCGGATGTGAAGGTCAGCCAGTTGTATTTGACTGTGAACCAAGAATACGGCGCTCTGATCGTGGGTCGTTCGCCGTTTGATTTCGGTTTGGGCATGACCTACAGCTCTGGCAAGGGCATGTTTGATCACTGGTACGACACTCGCGACGTGGTTGCTTACAAAATTGTCGTGGGTGACTGGTTCTTTATGCCATCTGTTGGACGTAAGCAGTCCACAGGTTTTGGTCAGGGTGGATCTGTTACGACCATGGGATTCCAGCTTCAGTATGAAAGCGAAGAAAACAAGTCTCTTCTTGGTATCTATCAGGAAACAACCAAGGGTGTGAAAGAGGCACTGAACTATTCTGCGGATCAAATTGCTGCTTATGGTGGCGACAGTGTTAATTCCAACATGAACGTACAAAGAACCAACTTCGTCTTGGGTCGTGGTTTTGACTCCTTCGACTTCAAATTCGAAGCGGGTTTCCAATCCGGTGAAACAGGTGTGACAAATGGCACGAAAGACATCGGTTTGAACGGTTATGGGTTGGCGATGGAATTCAATGTTCCGGCAAAAGAATCCAAATGGGACTACAGAGTTCGTTTGGGTATGGCAACAGGGAATGACTCTTCAAATGACTTTGGTGGATATGCTTTCAACCGCAACTATGACGTGGCAATGCTTCTTTTCAACCAACGTTTGGGGCAAAAAGACTTCCTGAACACCAATGTGGTTAAAGACGGCACAATGAGCATCGGGAATTCTGCGGATGATGAATCTATCAGCAACACGATGTACTTGGCTCCGTCCGTGAACTATGCTTGGTCCGAAAGAATCGATCTTCGTAACACTTTGGTGTATGCACAATTGATGCAAACCCAAAATTCTTCTGTTGATTCTTCAAAAGATCTGGGCCTAGAATGGGATATCGACGTGGTTTACAAACACAGTGATCGTATCCAGTGGGTGAATCAGGTCGGATTGTTGTTCCCAGGCGAAGCTTGGAAGAACGGCAATGACAACCTGGAAAACGGGTTTACATTTGGATTTGCATCTAAAGCCGCCATCAGCTTTTGATTACAGCATGATTGCAACTTGTACGACAGCTTGATGACTACTTGAAACATCTTGTTTGGTGGTGAGCAGGGCCCGGGGGGCGAAAGTCCCCCGGGATTTTTTTTTGCCTTAAAACATTCTAGACAAGCTTTGGGATCTTTGTAAGATCAGGATTCCAGGAGGCTATCTATGAAAACTTTCGCTCTATCGGCGGTCTTTCTATGGGTTTCAGGTTTCACTTCTTCCGCTCAGGCTTGGACGGAAGTGGCCTATGAAACAATCTTTGCCGACTATCCTGTGTATCAGCAGATCGTTCTGCGTAAAAGCAAGGTCGAATATCAAGAAATCATGGTTCAAGTGATGAATCCAGGTGGCGCCCGCATTCAAAGGGCTGAAGTCATCACAGAAAACGGGTGGTCACTGCCAGCTTGGCGTTTGGAAGGCGATTACCGCTTCGGAATGCAGCAAACCGATATGTTCCAAAAATCCAAGGTTCGCTACGTTAGAATGTACCTGTCCACTCTGCGTCCCCGAGAGCCGGTTCGCCTGCGCGTGATGATGCGCTAAAAAGAAAAAAGGGCCCGTCGTGGGCCCTTCGGAGGATCAAATCTACTTTTCATTCGTACAAATTACTGACGACCGCGGATCTGTTGTCTCATTTGCAGAGCTTCCGCTGTCGCTTCGCGAGGTGTTCCGAAGGAAACTCCGCCACCGCTTGTAGTCAGTGGTGCCGAGAGTGTCGCTCCAGTTCTGGTGGATACCGGATTGGTTCCTGCTGGAACAGTTGTTGTCCCTTGTTGAGGAATCACACCGATCTGGGAGTTCTGTACAGGGGTCACACCTGGAATGACACCGATATTAGCACCGCGACCTGGATTCTGCATTCGGGCACTGAGGTCAATGCTTGGCACGGTCACTTGAGTTGCTGGTGTTGTGCCCCAGTGGATGTTGGCAGCTTCGATATTTAGACGTGACAATAATTCGCGATAAGCTTTTGCATTAGCATCACTGATATTACCAATGAACTGTCCTGCGGAGATGGCCTCGTTGTTGGCTGTTGTGAAAGAGTTTGCAAGGGATGAAGCGCCAATTTGGATTTTATCTTTTTCAACGATTAGTGCCGCGGTCTCATTAGGATCCTTTGAGGCCTTGATTCTATTCACGATGTCCTGATGCAGAGAAGCTTCGTATTTTAGGATCTCTGACTGGGCGATAAATACTTTTTGGCGGATTGTTTCATGCGATGCTGGCATATTCGAAATGAACTTTTCATAGCTGCTTAGGATTTCAGCAAGCTTGCTTTGGCCTTCGGCAACCAATTCTCTGTTTTCAAACGTGTTGAACGCTGGGTTGTTCAGATTTGCTGCATGCGCAGCAAAGTACGCTGCATTTCTTCCCTGAGACAAAGAGCGCAACAACGATGGTTGAACTTCCTTGGTAAAGAACTGATTTGCTTCTTGGGTTGTAATTTTTTTGTTACTTTCAAGCAGATCCGGAAGTCTTTCGGCATAGCAATCGGTCTTCTCTATATCAGAGTCAGAGTTCTTACATGCCTGACGGATGCCAGCGAAATAGTCGACTTTCTTTTTCTCGGCGACTTCTTCGGTGGCCTCAACTGCATCCTCCTCCACTTCTTCTTTCTTTACGACCTTCTTTTTGGAAGCGGCGGATTCTTTGGCAAGTTGCTTCATCAATTCTACATTTAGAGAATCGATGTCGGATTTGTTCTTAACACTCAAAGTAATAGTGTCATATCCGCATTTGTCTGTGCAGATTTTGCCTTCAGTTGTCTTCTTTGGAACCAAGGCCAGGACTTCCTCATCCCCATTATCAATGTATTTAACGGGCATAACACCGTCAGCAGTGTACACCTTGCTTTCCATCAGATCACCGCTTGTGGAAGCGAAGTCTGCGGAAGCAATCCCATCAGAGTGAGAGTTGAAAGATACATTAACACCTAAAACAGCCAGTAAGGCCGTTGTCAGAACCCATTTCTTTTGTGGGTATGTGAATTTCATAAGTCCTCCTGTGTGAAGGGAACATCCAGTCCCTTTTATCTACTCAGATGTAAAGCGAAGGCCGGGCCAAAAGGGGGTGTCTGTGCCACAGGTTCTAAGCGCATGAAATACCTAAGGGTTCTCATGTTGAGAAAGCACATGGGCCCGAAGACGACTGTAAAACTTGTGGTGTCCCAGCCTGAGAACCACAAAAAACCGCGCATTTTCATATAGTTAAAACAGTAAGGGCTGACTTTGTGACGGCCCTTGAAAAGCGCCCCTTTCGGTCACTTTTTGCAAGGTAAAGGGCCTTCTCCTTGCTAAATAGAGCCATTTCCTTCATAAAACAGCCATGAAGTTTCATTTCCCGCGAAGCCCGCGCCCAGAATCTATTGCAGAATCCGATTGGAATAATTGGACCTGGCAGCTTCGTCATTCACTTAAAACGCAGGATGACTTTGCGGCTCACTTCGATTTGAACGAAGATGAAAAAGCGGCGTTTGTCGGTGGGAAAGAACTCTTCAATGTTCGAACGACGCCTTATTATGCAAGCCTTGCCAAGCAAGGTCCCGACGGGCAATCGTTGCGCCAGATTTTGATGCCACATCGATTTGAAATCGAAGAAGGCGATCAGCAGATGCTGGATCCTTTGGGCGAGCGTGTGAATAAAGCAGCACCGCGTTTGATCCATCGCTATTCTGACCGCGTTCTGTTTTTGATCACGGATATTTGCAGTGTCTATTGTCGTTTCTGCACGCGAAAACACTTCACAGGACAAGAGCAGGCTTTTATCCGTAATGAAGAATACGAGCAGGCCCTGGCGTATATTCGCTCGCACACAGGATTGCGCGAGGTGATTCTGTCAGGCGGCGATCCGCTGACCGTCAGCGACAAGCAGCTGGATCGCGTTTTGACAGATCTGCGTGCGATTGAACATGTCGAGATCATCCGTATCGGTTCGCGTATGCCTGTGGTGTGCCCGATGCGTATTACTGACGATCTGGTGCAAATCATGAAGAAGCATAAGCCTGTCTTCCTGATGTCCCACTTCAATCATCCGGCAGAACTCACGGCGGAAGCGGTCGAGGCTCTGGAAAGGCTTGTGGATAACGGAATTCCGGTAATGAATCAGATGGTTCTGCTTAATGGAATCAACAATCATCCGGCGCTGGTGCAGGCTTTAAACCGTCGCTTGTTATATCTGCGCGTGAAGCCGTATTACATGTTCCAGTGTGACCCGTCACAAGGCACAGATCATTTGCGAACTTCTGTGGAAGATTCATTGGAAATTCAAAAAGAGCTGTGGGGGCATTTGTCAGGTCTGGCGATGCCGAATCTGTCTTTGGATATTCCCAACGGCGGTGGCAAAACTTACCTTGTTCCGAACTTTGAGGTCGGGCAGGAGGGTCGAACTCGCCATTATGTCGGCTGGGACGGCGTCAAAGCCGAGTACATCAGCCCTGCTCCGGAAAGAATCCGCAAGCCCGATGCTTCTTTGTACGAAGCCGAATGGGCGCACTTGAAAAACAGTAAATCCGGTCCTTCTTAAAAAAGAAAACTCTTTTCCTACGCCCAACAGTCTTCTCGGTCTGAGACAACGGAGATGTATTCTTCCGGGAAAGAAAACAAGTTCTCGTAGAACAATCAGCCCTTCGCAGAGGTCGTGTCTTGTTAACGACCGGTAAAATTCGTTCCATAGTCTCGTGAAGTACTTAGCTGAACTCCCGAAAAGTTTTGTAAGGAACAAGTCGTCAACTCGGATGTTGGCGATGAACTGTACAGGGAGGCCGTGGCTATGATGATGACAGACTGATGGGGAAGTAAGAAATGGGAATGAGAGTAACAACCAACATTGCGGCACTCAACGCACAAAGAAATCTGGTGGGCGCGCAAAGAGTCGTTAATGACTCAATGGCCAAGCTCGCCTCCGGAAGTCGTATCAACAAAGCAGCAGATGATGCTGCAGGCTTGGCAATTTCCGAGGGCTTAAAGGCGCAGATCCGTTCCGCAGCTCAGGCACAGCGTAATGCAAACGATGGTATTTCCATGATTCAAACGGCCGAAGGTGGTTTGAACGAAGTGGGGAACATCATTGTTCGCTTGCGTGAACTGGGTATTCAGGCGGCTTCTGATACGGTCGGTGAAACTGAACGTGGCATGCTCAACAAAGAAGTGCAGCAGTTGACCAGCGAGATGCAAAGAATCGCCAAGTCCACGACTTGGGGGACGACGAAGCTTTTGGATGGCTCTGCGCCGAACTTCGATTTCCAGGTGGGAATTGGCAACGATCCGTTTGCAGATCGAATTTCTTTTGAAGCAGGTAAGCACGCAGCTACTTTGGATGCCCTGGGATTGGACGGTTTGGACTTCTCTACAAAAGAGGGAGCTCAAACAGCCTTGAAGAGATTGGATGATGCGCAGACAAATGTCAGTGGCACCCGAGCGTATTTGGGAGCTTTGCAGAATCGTCTGACATCCACAGCAGACAACTTGGGTGTGACGCAGGAAAACCTGTCCGCTGCCAACAGCCGTATCCGTGATACTGACGTAGCGGCCGCTTCCAGCGAGATGGTTAGAAATAATATTTTATTGCAGGCAGGAACTTCGGTTCTGTCGCAAGCAAATCAGGCAAATCAATTGGCACTCAAGCTGATTGGCTAGCCGAAACTCCGTTAATGAAAAGGGGGATCTCGTTTGAGATCCCCCTTTTTTTTATGCTGCTTTATGTCCTTCGATCAGATCGCGCAAATCTGTGATTAATCGGTCCACTGCCTCGGTCTTCTCGTTGAGGTCCCGAGCAATCTGGGACACCTGCTCAGAGGCTTTGGTGTTGTCCTGAGAGGTGGAATCAAGGCTGAGCAAAGCATCACTGACCTGTCGAATGCCCACTCTTTGTTCTTCGCTGGTGGAGGCGATATTCTGATTGTAGGACGATACTTGTTCGATGCTCTTTTGAATGGTCGTTAAGACATTCTGGCTTTGTTCGGCCTTGGCGACGCCATCTTGGATCGAGTGGGCACTAGCCGTTATGAGTTCTGAGATTTCTTTGGCCGAAACAGAGCTTCTTTGCGCCAGGGTTCGTACAGCGTCCGCGACAACAGCAAAGCCTCGGCCAGCTTCTCCTGCGCGTGCGGCTTCTACAGCAGCATTCAGTGCCAGTAGGTTTGTTTGAAAGGCGATGTCTTCGATGATATTGATGATCTCCTGCATTTTGCGTGAGCTGGAGTTTATTTCATTCATCGATTGCATCAGTTGGTGAACTGTTTTCGAACCATCTGCTGCAGAAGTCATGGATTGTTCCGAAGCCTGCTTGGCGTGAAGGGCGTTTTCGTTGCTGATTCTGACAATGGACTCAATTTGTGTGATGGAGGCTGTGCTTGCTTCCAGCATTGAGGCCGCTTTGTTGGCTCCATCATGGACGGTTGAGCTTGCGTCAGAAAGGTTGCTTGCAGCGCGGTGGACTTCCGTGGAATTCAAAGCCAAAGCATCACAGATATTTTTGACCCTTCTTGCGATAGAGATCGAAGCCAGGAATGAAACAATTCCCGCAAGTGCGATAGCAACAAGAGAGAAAATACTGACCCATGATCGGGCATTCGCTTCGGCATTCTGAGCATTACCAGCTGAGCTGTCAGCATAGTCCACCTGATATTTTGTTTCTACCAGCAGGGGTTTGTAGATGGCTGCGGCCTTGACTTCGCAGATATCGCGGATCAAGGTGACAATCCGGTCCTCATTGTTTTTATAGTCCTTTGCCAGAGTCAGGACCTCGGTTCCAAACTCCTTGAACTCCTGCCAGCTTTTAAGGAACTCCTGAAAACTTTTTCGATTCTTAGATTGGCGGTCAATCTGAGTGTAGGCTTCTATGTGCTTTTCGAAAGAAGTGATTTGCATTTTGGATTGTTCAATATAGTGGTCTACATCCTCCTGTGAATTTCCTGCCAGGCCTATGCTGCGAACATGGATGCGGAGTTCACGGATGGTGGATCTTAAGTCGGCGAGCTCTTTCAAAGAGGGCAGGTTGTCTTGGGCGACAACTTTGTATTCGGCACTGACTTTGTGAAGGAAGTAGAATCCGATTGCGCCGCTACTTGCCGAAAGCAAAGCCACAAACAGGCCCATTGATGTTAACTTTGCTTTTAAACTCCACGACTTGATCATCACATTCCCTTGAAGATGTTAAAATAACTTAACATCGCATCGGGTGATTGCCCTAGGGACATGAGCTAATACTTGACGGCATTTTGAATGCGTTGGCGAACTGGACGAATTCTCCTCTTACAGAATTGTTCGGCCAGCTATCTTCCAGATGATCGTGAAGCTTCCTCGGAGAGATCTTCGGGGGACGAATAACATTTGTGAGGTAAAAAAAAGCCCGGGGGTGCCGGGCTTTCGCGAACGTGATTGTATCTTGCAATTAGAAATTGAAAGAGTACACAACCGAAGTGAAGGCTGTGCTAGAGAATGTGTCGCTGTCAAACCAGTTCCACGCTTCGAAGCGCTCAAGACCTAAAGCGCCAGCGCCGTTGGGAAGTTTCAACTGGCCACCATAACGGAAGCTTGGGCCCACAACAGTTTTATCATCCATGCCATCCATCTTGATCATGGAAATACCAAAACCTGGCGCCAGATAAGCGGTGGCATTGGAGGCTTCAACAAGTCTCAACATAGAGTGAGCACCGAAAGTAAGAACCTGAGGAACGTTGGCATCTTTCTTTTCAGTTTGCAGGAAGATGTAAGCGCCCAAGGCACCCTGATCGTTGTCGAATTCCATTCTGCCGCCGATGTTCAAAGCGGAGCTGGACATACCCAGGTTGATGCTTGCTGTTTTACCGGAATAGGCAGCCACGTTTCTAGCTGCAAAGGACATGGAAGAAGACAATAGGCACAAAGCCACGATTAGTTTTTTCATTTAAGACTCCTTTAGTTTGTACGCCAAAGAAGTCTGTCATGATTCATTTTTTTGGCAAGCCAAAACGCGCTTAGACGCGCTCCAGTCGGGCATATTTAACGACAAACTTTTTCACCGTATTGTCCGTGAACATGACACTGACCTTGAAGTTCTCGCCAGTGCCTTCCGTTGCGTAGACAGTGCCCACCCCAAAGGTGGGGTGTCGGACGCGCATGCCTTTTGAAAACGGGGCGCCGCCAGAACTGTCCCCATCGTAGTCCGGGAAGTCCTGCACATCATCATAGCTTTGACTGCGGGCTTTGTTGCGCTCAAAGCCTCCGCCGCCGGTGTTGCCCCACTTGCCAGCGCCGCCGCCAAAGTCTGAATCGTAAGAACTGGAGCCATAGCGGGATACGAAGCGGGGAGCTTCGGCCGATGTTTTGAAATCGATCAAATTCTGCGGGATCTCTTTGATGAACCGGGATGGCGGATTGAACTGTTCCTGCCCCCAAACCCGGCGCATTTTTGCGTAGGTCAGCCAGAGCTTCTGGCGAGCGCGGGTCATGCCCACGTATGCCAAGCGGCGTTCTTCCTCGACGTCCTCTTCACTGTCGCTTTCAGCGCTGCGAGCACTCGGGAACAGATTCTCTTCCATTCCAACGACAAAGACATAAGGGTACTCCAGGCCTTTGGAGATATGCAAAGTCATCATTGTGACCGAGTTCTGTTCCTGATCCAAAGAATCCACATCGTTCACCAGGGCCATCTCTTCAAGGAAGCTTGTCAAAGTGGATTCTTCACCGCGCTCTTTGACGAATTGAGCAATAGCATTATCCAACTCTTCCAAGTTTTCGATCCGCGCTTGCGCTTCCGGGGATTCGTCTTTTTTCAGGGCCGCCAGATATTCGGTGCGATCCAGAACGATATGATAGAAGTCCACCAACTTGAAGTCCTTGGCGTTCGCTTGAAGCTCGGTCATCAGCTCCAGGAAACGACGAATCTTGCCGGTCGTTCCCGCATTGAACAGGCGTTCATCGCAGGCTTTAAAGGCCGCTTCGAACATGCTTAGGTTTTTATGGGCTGCGTACTCTTCAATCTTTTCGATCGTGGTCTTGCCGATACCACGTGCCGGGACGTTGATAATACGTTTCAAGGCAATATCGTCCGCCGGATTGATGGACAGCTTCATGTAAGAAAGCATGTCTTTGATTTCCATACGCTCATAGAAGCGCACGCCACCGACCAGGCGATACGGAATCCCCATGGTGCGAAGTTGTTCTTCCAGCACGCGCGACTGCGCATTGGTGCGATAGAAGATCGCATAGTCGTTATAGGACCCTTCGCCTTCATTCATCATGGACTGGATGGTCTTTGCAACAAAGCGTCCTTCTTCGTATTCGTTCTTTTCTTCGCGAACGTGAATCAAGTCACCGGCATCGTTGGAGGTGAAAAGAGTTTTATCTTTTCGTTGAGAGTTGTTTTTGATAACCGCCGTGGCGCCATTGACGATATTCGCAGAGGAACGATAGTTTTCCTCCAGCTTCACCACCTTGGCATCGCGGAAGTCTTTCTCAAAATCCAGGATGTTTTTAATATCCGCCCCACGCCAGCTGTAGATCGACTGATCCTCGTCACCAACCACGCAAAGATTTCGATGGGCAGAAGCCAGCATTTGCACCAGCAGGTACTGGATGTGATTGGTGTCCTGATACTCGTCGACCATGATGTAGCGGAACTTCTTCTGATACATCTGCAAAACATCCGGATACATGCGGAAAAGATCGTAAGTCTTCAGCAGCAAATCATCGAAGTCCAAACTGTTGGCCTTCTTCATTTCGTTTTCGTAGGCCTTGTACACCTGCACGGTCTTTTGATCCATCAGGCGCTTGGAGGACTTCTCAAGCCCGTCCGGAGAAAGTCCCATCATTTTCGCACTGCTGATGCGGCTTTGAAAGCTCTTCGCCGGATACATCTTGTCGTTGATGTCCAGAGCCGTCATGACCTTCTTGATCTGACTGAGCTGATCGGAAGAATCATAGATCCCGAAGAAGGGTTTGTAGTCGAGCAAAGTGATGTGTTGGCGCAGGACACGCACGCAGAAGCTGTGGAAAGTGCTGATCCAAAGCTGGGAATGAATCATGGCGCCCATGTCAGACAGGATCTTGTAAATACGGTGCTCCATCTCTTTGGCGGCCTTGTTTGTGAAGGTCACGCAAAGGATCTCGTCCGGGGCGGCCACCCCTTGACCGATGATATTGGCCATACGGTGAGTCAGAACGCGGGTCTTGCCAGAACCAGCACCGGCAAGAATCAGCAAAGGGCCTTCCAGGGTTTCAACGGCATCCTTCTGGGCGGGGTTCAGATTTTTGGTAACAAAATCAAGTACATCCATGGCGGCTTCCTTCACCTGCGTTCTCGGGGCTGTCAAACTTGTAGTGAGACTGACAAAGTTTGTCTATCTCTAAGTTTTTATTGAGGTTTTGGAGTTTTTTCACTATAACTATAACGCAATAAGTCAAGTGAGCGAGAGAACCCTCCCGTTTATAGAGCTTAGAGAGGACTTTGTGAAGCGCGTTTTTAGCCGGATCACCGCAACAATTTTAGCTGTCGGGACTTTAAGTGCCTGCGCTCCTCAGTCGGAAACGGCCGAGGAAAAAGGCACGGTCCGTGTTCTGGCTCCACAGTCGGATTCCCAATCAGGATATGCGCTAAAGACGGTGGATTTGTTAGGGATCAGTGATCTGCAAACCGTGTCCGGTAAATTTGTGCGCTTCTTTATGAGCCCTCGAATCGTGAAAGGCAAACTCACGGGCCGCCCGGCCGTCAGCCGTTTTATCAAAAACCCAGAGGGCGAGTTTATTCCGGCAAATGAGATGACCCAGCAGTTGGTGGCAATCTATGCCCACACTCAGCGACTGGCTCAGTTGGATGATGAGCTGGGGGCTGGTGGCATCAATAGCTGGCCGCGTGACGTGGGTGTCGGTGTTCGCGTCAAGGGTGGGCAGAACAACAATGCCTATTATGACGGTGACACGGATTCCATGCTGGTGGTGCCATACAATCAAGCGGGTCTGCCGATTGCGATCAATGGCGGAATTCTGGCTCACGAACACTTCCACTCCCTGTTCTACAAAGTGGTTATCAAAGACACAGCTGAAACCAAAGCCACTGCGCACACTCTTGAGAACTTCATTGGAACAACGTCGATTGTGGCCGAAGATCTGACTGCCAGAGGCCGGCTGAAGCCTTCTGACATTGAAGGGGCTGATCTGGAAGAGGCTTCTTTGCAAAAATACTATCGCCAAGCAATGCTGCGCGGTCTGAACGAAGGCCTGGCGGATTACTGGGGTTGGATGTACACCGGAAATCCGGACTTCATCGCACAGTCATTGCCGAAAGAAAAAATGAATCGTTCCATGAATGTGGATGGAGTCTTTGCGACTTACGAACTGCCAAGTGCAACCACAATTAAAAACAGCATTCAGGTGTTCTATAAAGCCGGTGATACCAAGAAATTTGAAAGTTATGTGACTGGCTATGCATATGTTATCGGGACGCAGTTTTCCCGCATGTTGAAAGGTTTTACGGAAGTTTCAGCCAAGGAACGCGGACTGGAATCATTAGCAGCCCGCAAGGACGTGGCGAAAGTGATTCTGCGCACGTTGAGCACTTTAAAGACTGAACTGATTGAAGGTGAAGCTCCCTACTATCCTGCTGAAAAGTATGTCATGAGCTTTGCCAAGGAACTTCCGGAAATGAAGCAGGCAGAATGTGAATTCCTGGCTGGTGTTATGAATGATTCCACCGATGAGGCCAACACAAGATATTCCTGCAAGAAGAACGCGTCGGGCTTGAGTATTGAATCCAACACCATCAGCTCTCAGGAAGTTGTGGAATGAGAATTCTTATCGTACTACTTATTCTGGCGATATCAGGAGGGGCTGGGGCTCAGGAATCCCGCATGAAGATCAAAGCTGAAGACACCGTGTCTTTGCTGGCTCTGTATCCCCTGACCTATGAAATGCGCTATGAGCGGGGTAATTCCCAGGATCTTGAAAGCCGTCAGCCTGTTAACTTCGGATTGGGCTATCACCGCAGTCGTTACAGTGTGCTTTTTGAATACAGTCATTTTTCTAATGAGACCGGCAACAGCACCTCGTCCATTGAACGAAAGCATAAGGACTTGTTGATGTGGGGGCGTTACAATCTGGTTTCCGGAGCCGAAGAGCATATGCGTGGTATTGTGTATCTGGGGGCGGGACTGGGGGGCTATGAAGAGGAAGTGATTACGACTTTCATGGGCTCCTCCCGCAGTGACAAGACCGGAATGAAAGTGATGGGCGGAGCAAGTGCTGGCCTGGAGATGTTTATGACCGGCCGCTATGGTGGCGTCTCGGCGGCTCTTGAGACTCGGGCTTTGATGGGCCCTGATTTTGATCCCAATCCAGTCTTCGGCGTTATTCTGCGCCTGGGTTTGGTTCTGCCTTTATAAAATAAAAAAGCCCCGCTTGTGGCGAGGCTTCTTTAAGGAATTTTAAAAGCGGTACTTCTAAAAACTATTCAGTGATTTTCTGAACAATTGCAGAGCCAACTTTGGCTTTCGTCACAAGCTCTGTGCGGTAAGCCTGAGCTTCTTTTTGTGTGGCGAACTGGCCAACACTGACGCGGAACCAGGTTTTGCCTTTGATGTTCGCAGGAACGTAGAAGGCGCTGTAGCCTTTGTTTTTAAGGTCAGAAGCCATTTTCTGTGCTTCTCCTTCATCCGCGTAAGAAGCCACTTGCACAGTGAATTTGCCCACTGCGAACTGAGCGACATCTTTCGGCAAAGAGGATGGCAGACGGTCTTCTTTGGCAGCCACTTTTTTATCTACAGCTTCCAAAGAGGCCGGGGACTTGCCTGCTGCCACAGTTTTTGCCGCTTCAGATGGCTCGTGGTTCTGAGTCACAGGTGTCTTGTCGGCTTTGATAGGCATTGGTTTGTGCGGATCTTTTGGTTCTACTTTTGTTTCAGTTTTGCTTTCAGCCACTTCAGCGTGGTGACCTTCAGTTGCAGGGGCTGTGGCTTCGCCAGCAGCGACCGGCGTGGTTTCGTCAGCCACAAATTCTTCAGCCAGTTTGGCAATTTCTTCATCTGTCATTGCGCCCACTTTGCCTTCAGAGGTCGGCTCAGAAGAAGGAACAGATGCAACTTCGCGTTCAGTGTGAGAAGACTTTTGCGGCTCCAAAGCAGATAGAGCGTGTTGGTTGTCACTATACTTTTTGCCGGCAAAAATACCGATGGAGAAGGACAACAAAGAGATAGAGAAAACTAATGTTAGTTTTACCACGACATCCATTTTAGAACCCATTTTTTCAATCCTCATAATTTTTAAACCCGCTTGAATGCTTAAGTTTCGGGCCCTTCCTTTGGCCCTTCAAACATGGTAGCGTTAATCCGCTAAACTGGTCAATCATCCAAGGGTCTGGCCCAAAGGGGAAAGCGTGGAAAACAGCGTAAAATCAAGGGATTGGAAGCAGGTCTTAGGTCAAGCTATCAAGGCTGTCAGTCTAGGGCGGGAAGTGCTTCTCAATTATTTCGGTAACTTAGAGCACGTGGAAGAAAAGTTCCAGGCGGGTCTTGTCAGTGAAGCCGATAAAGAATCAGAAAGAGTCATCGCAGAGCATCTTAGGAAAAATTTTCCTGAAATTGAATTTTTGGGCGAGGAAGCCTTTGCCGCTTCTCATGGAACCGGGACCAATGTCGCGTTGAGCAAGGCCGGCCCCAACGGGCGCTGGATCCTCGATCCGCTGGATGGAACCACGAACTATGTTCATCGCTTTCCGATTTTCTGCATCAGTCTAGGGCTGGAAATTGACGGTCAGATTCAGTTGGCTGTGATTGATGTGCCTATTCTAAAGGAAACTTACACGGCGATTCGTGGCCACGGAGCCTTCGTCAACGGGCGCCGTTTAAGTGTCAGCAAAAACACGGAACTCAAAAAAGGTCTGCTGGCGACGGGTTTTGTGTCAGAGCATGAGCATGTGATCTCAGAGCAGTTGCGCATCTTCGATGAGATGGTCCGCAAATGCCGAGGTGTGCGTCGTCCTGGGGCTGCCGCCTATGATCTTGCGCAAGTGGCTCGGGGTGTGTTTGATGGCTACTGGGAACGAAATATCCAGCCGTGGGATGCGGCTGCGGGAATTCTGCTGGTGGAAGAAGCCGGTGGTGTTGTGCAGACTTATCGCGGAGACAAGTACACGCCTTATAAGAATTCGATAGTGGCAGGCAATGCGGCGATGGTGGCAGAGATACAAAAGGTGCTGGTGCCCCATTTGAGCGAAGGCACCAACTAGAAAGATCGACGGTTACTTTGGATTTGTGCCAACGACCAGTCGGCCGCTTTGTGATTCATCCAGCAAAGTGGAGTGGTAGTGGAAAATCACACTGCCTTTTTGCAGGTAAGGAATCAGTTTGTCAGCCATGGAAAGGGAGAGTGCTGGGCAACCCCAGCTAAGCCCCAGGCGGCCGAAAGGCTGACCGGTCTTTGGATTTTTCATATTTATAAAGTCCTCGCCCACATACCAGGCTCCGTGGACAACGATGTCACGGTTATAAGCCTGATCATTGGATTTTTGCAGACCATACATGCGCAAGGTCTTGCCGTAAGAGCCTGTGTAGATCTCTCCCGTCAGGTAGAAACCCAGAGAGGTCTGGCGGGAATCTTTGGTGTTACTAAATTTATAAGCGTAGTTGCCCTCACCACTGCCGATGCCGTGAGAGGCATAATATTTCTGCACATCCCCGGTGCGCATATTTATGAAGTAAAAACGACGTTGAGTGGAAGGGGCAGTATAATCCACGATAGCCACATACTGAGGGTTTTGCAGCGTGACCGTCTTGCTGCTGCGGATACGCTTGTTTTCTTCACAAGGACGGACGCTGGCCGGATCTTTTCCTTCGCAGATGTAGGTGTCCTGATTGAAGCTGCGGCCACGGTTTTCATACATGAATTTAGTCAGTCGAGAGAGCGCGTCGGCCGGAACCCCCGCACTGAGGATCTTTTTGGTGATGGCACTACCGGAAGATTGAGCGTGGGCCGTCAGCCCCAGAGTGCAAATCAGTCCGCCTAAAACCAGATTCAAATACAATTTCATTGGGTCTCCTACTAAATAGGAACCCGTTATAGTATGGCTTGGACAGAATGAAAACTGTCAGGATTTTAGACAGGAATAAAACACAAAAAAGGGACGGAAATTCGCTCTATTGCACCTGGTGTTCGCAAAAAAAATAGGAGAGGGGTTGCCTCTCCTATTCTTCGGGTCAGTGGCTGAGTTTGTTTTTGATATCAGCTAATTTATCGCCCACTTTGTCGCCCCATTTTTCCATGAAGCCTTTGACGGTTGAGTCATCAATGCCGACAGTGCTCATGACCTGATGAACACGCTTGTCCGCTTCGTCCCGGGGAATGCCGGTTTTAGCGGAAACCAAGGACACCAGCTCGTCGGGGTTCTTTAAGGCTTTTCGAATTTCCTCATCGGTCAGATTAAGACCTGCGAACTTCTGTTTCAAAGCGCTGGAGAAAGCTCCGAATTTATTTTCGAAGGATTGCTTGTCCATAGATGCTCCTTCCTCGACCTGGGTCGGGATGTGCTAGTGAGACAACTTACTTTTTATTTTGTCGATTTTTTCATTCACTTTGTCGCTGGCTTTATCTGCACCGCTGGTAAATTTTCTATCCAGGCCCGACATGAAGTCTTTGACCTGACGGGAGGCTTCCTCTTTGGACAGGCCGATCTTTTGTTGAACCAGTCCGCTTAATGCTTCCAAATTGCCTTTTGTTTTTTGGATGTCATCATCGGTGAGGGCGCCCCATTTTTTGCGAATCTCGCCAGAGATCTCTTTAATTTTTCCCTGGAATATGTCTTTGTTCATAAGTACCTCCTTGAGTGGATTCGGCTATCTTTAGGAGGCTCCCGTTTGGTCAAATAGTCAAATTTCTGCGCCAAAACTTTGACTACTGTCATAGAATTACTACCCGGCAAACATTCACTACAGGGGCAAATTTTGCCTGAAATCAAATGTGTTGGACCGCAGTCTTCCTGACAGGACTTGGGTCCTGTTGGCATCTCTGTTGCTTTCAATCTTGATAGGACCACTATGTGGTCATTCATCATGGAGGATGAAGTGGCTGAAGAAAAAGCGGCAGCATCGGAAGCAGTGTCAGCTCCGAGCGGGGGATCTGGACAAAAGCCTATACTACTTATTGCCCTGGCGGTCATTAATATGCTCGTCGTTGCCGGCGTGGGTTTCATGCTTTATTCAAACCGAAAAAAAGAGGCAGCAGAGCCTAAAATCGAACACGTCATTAAAGGTGAGGCGGAAGCTCAACACAAAGAAGCGACCGAAGAGAAGGAAGTCATCGGCAAGGTGGTTCCTTTGGAAACCTTTATCGTTAATCTGGCTGGTTCTAAAGGCCGTCAGGTGGCCAAGGTGAACATGGAGCTGGAAGTGACCGGCACCCATGCCATGGAGGAACTGGAAAAGCGCAAGGCCCAGATCCGCGATATCATTATTATTATCCTTTCCAGCAAGACTTACGCGGAAGTTTCGTCCCGCGAAGGCAAAGACAGCTTAAGAAGTGAAATCAAGGACACCATTAACTCTTTCCTGGTCCAGGGGAAGATTTCAAACGTGTTCTTCACAGAGTTTATCTATAACTAAGGCAGGACTATGAATCAGGTTCTTTCACAAAGTGAAGTGGATGCTCTGTTAGCGGCGGTCTCCGATGGGGATGTCGCCTCTTCAGAAACATCCAAGCCCGAAGCTCAGAACGTCGGCAAGGTGGACGAGCGCAAGATCGTTTCTTACGATCTGACCAGTCAGGATCGTATTATTCGTGGCCGTCTTCCTCAATTGGAAGTTATCTACGAAAAATTCATGCGGGCCTTCCGGGTGTCGTTGTCCTCGGCGCTTCGTAAGATCGCGTCTATCACACTGACCTCCACAGAGTTCTTAAAGTTTGGCGAGTTTATCAATACACTTCCCATGCCCACGTGCATGAGCGTTCTGCGTTTCGGTAATCTGCGTGGTTCTGCCTTGTTTGTTATAGAGAGCAAGCTGGCTTACGCGCTGGTGGACAGCTTCTTCGGTGGGGCGGATCGTCCTTATACAAAAATTGACGGTAAAGACTTCACCCCGATTGAGCTTTCGATTGTCCAAAAGGTGGTGGGGCTGGCGATCAATGACATGGAAATGGCCTGGGCCTCCATTGAAAAGATCGGTTGTTCTTTTGTGCGTACCGAGGTGAATCCGCAGTTCGTGGGGATTGTGCCACCGACGGACGTGGTTATTGCCTCCACATTTGACGTGGAATTGGAAAATGCGACGGGCACGATTTCCATCGTGATTCCTTACGCGACCATCGAGCCGATCAAACAGAAGCTACAGACTGGTTTCCAGGTGGAAACGGACCAGACGGACAAAAAGCTTTGGACGGCGATCATTCAGGAGCAGTTGCTGGAAACAGATATGGAAATCAAAGTGAACCTGGGTGAAACCGAAATCAAGTTGCGTGATCTGATGAATCTGAAGGTGGGCGATGTGATCCCGTTGGATCAGGATGCGTCCGGTGAATTCGACGTGGCTGTCGAAGGTGTTAGAAAGTTTAAAGGTTATTACGGAATACATCATGGAACCGTGGCTGTCCAAGTGACCAGACCGGTGGAAAAGTAGGGGGATGAATGAGCGACGATACATTGGACAACCTGGCAGATCAGCTGGTGGCCGAAGCCGCAGGAATGGCTGAAGCTGGCAGTAAAAGAGCCTCCAGCGAAATGCCGACACATAAAGACAGAAACTTGAACCTGATCCTGGATATTCCTCTCAAGGTTTCCGTGGAGCTGGGGCGTACCAAAATGCCGGTCAGCGAGCTTTTGAACCTGACTCAAGGCTCTGTGATTGAGCTGAGCAAATTGGCGGGGGAGCCGATGGAAGTGTACGTGAACGACAAGTTGATCGCACGCGGTGAGGCCGTGGTGGTGAACGAGAAGTTCGGTGTGCGTTTGACTGATATTATTTCTCCTGCTGAGCGTGTGGAACAGCTCAGATAAGAGGTATGAAAATGCGTTGGTTGCTTTCTTTGATCCTTGTTGTGTCAGTTTCTGCCCAGGCTTCTGAAAAGACGGCAGGCGCTGTTGTTGAGGAGACGACCTTGACGGCCCCGGTGGATTCTGAATCCCAGGAGCTGTCAGCGGCGGCTACGGCGGATCCAAAAGATCTGCCAAAAGTGGACAATCGCAAAGAGTCAGAAATTCTTCTGAATCTGGAAAGTAAAAAGACAGCCTCCAACGAAGGCAGTGGTGTGTTCCGTATTCTGTTTACGTTGTCCCTGTTGGGTATTGTGGGCACCGGAGCTTACTTCTTCCTGAAAAAATACAAAATCCCGCGCGCGATGAAACATCAGACGCAGATCAAGGTTTTGCAGCAGCACTATCTGGGGCCTAAAAAAAGTCTGGCGATTGTGCGTGTGGCGGGTGAATCCATCCTGATTGGCGTGACAGATCATAATATCTCCATGATCAAGTCGCTGTCTCTTTTGGATGATGAGGTTCCGGAAGAGGCTCCACAAAGCTTCGGGAAGGTTCTGGGGCAGTCCGCTCAAGACGCGGACTTTGATGAGACCGAAGAAGAAGTGCCAGCCCCCCGCAAGCGCAGTGCCAAGGACATGGACCTGGATGAAGAGTTCGCCATCAGTGGTATTAAAGACATCGTCTCCAAACGCCTGAAAGGCATGAGGTCTCTTCAGTGATTAAGAATAAATGGGCTCTTTGGAGTCTGCTTCTTTTGCCTCTGACTATCTTTCTGGCAAGTTCGCCTGCGTTGGCGCAGGTCACATTGCCAACAATGAATCTGGGATTTAAGACCACAGACAACCCTAATGAGGTTGTGAATGCTGTGAAACTTATCATGGTCATGACGGTCCTGACCTTGGCTCCGGCCATTTTGATCATGATGACGGGCTTTACCCGTATTATCATCGTACTGTCTTTCCTAAGACAGGCGATGGGGGTTCAACAGATGCCACCCAACCAGCTTCTGGTGGGTCTGGCTTTGTTTTTGACTTTCTTTGTGATGCAGCCGGCGTTCAATGAAATGAACACCAATGGTATTCAGCCCTATATGGCCGGGAAGATCTCTCAGGATCAGGCGCTGGAAAACACGTTGGCTCCGCTGCGTAAGTTTATGTTCCATCAAACTCGTGATTCGGATTTGGCGTTGTTCCTGAAGCTTTCCAAAGTGGATAAACCAAAAACCCGCGCGGATGTGCCGACGATGGTTTTGGTTCCGGCTTTTGTGGTTTCCGAGTTGAAGACGGCATTCCAGATCGGTTTTATCATCTTCCTGCCATTCCTGGTGATCGACATCGTCGCCGCCAGTGTTTTGATGGCCATGGGTATGATGATGCTTCCTCCAGTCGTCATTTCGTTGCCGTTTAAAATTATGCTCTTTGTTCTTGTGGATGGATGGGGTCTGCTTATCGGTTCCATGGTTAAGAGTTTCGGGTGAGGTGAAAAGTGACAGATGAATTGGTGATTCGACTGGGACAGGATGCGCTTCGAACAACTGCCATGTTGGCGGCACCGCTTTTGATCAGCACATTGGTTGTGGGTCTGGCCGTGAGTGTGTTCCAGGCTTTGACTCAGATCAATGAGGCGACTTTGACGTTCATTCCAAAAATGATCGTGGTGGCGGCGGTGTTTATCCTGGCCGGCCCGTGGATGATGGACGTGATGAGTACTTACACCGTGAATTTATTTGAAAATATTGCCGTGATGGTGAGGGAATAGAGTGCTGAACTGGAGTGCGTTGACAGAGGCTCAGATTCTTCTTTTTGCGTTGGTTCTACTGCGCATGATTGCCTATGTCGTGTCCTCTTCGTTCTTTGGCTCTCCGCTGGTGAATGCACCTATTAAGGTCCTGCTTTCACTGGTTTTAGCCATGGTTATTTTTCCAGTGGTGAAGGTTGGAAATGTTGATTATGGGCTAATTTCCAATGAAATCATCGGTTTGGCCGTGCGAGAGCTGCTGGTTGGATTGACCTTGGGTTTTTTAACCCGACTGTTCTTCTTTGTGGTCAGTATGACAGGGGATCTGGTTTCCATGAGCGTGGGTTTAAGTGCCGCTCAAATCTATAACCCGATGATGGGTTCCCAAGGGGGCGTCGTCGAGCAATTCTACTCCGCTATGGCCACCCTGGTGTTCCTGGCGATCAACGGGCACCACATGCTTTTGACCGCGATTGCGCAAAGCTATGAGCTGGTTCCGGTGAGTTCTTTGGCTTTAAATATCGGGCCGTTTGCAGAAATCGCCGTTTACGGCCAGGCGGTTCTGGTCATGGCGATTAAAATGTGCGCCCCGATTCTGGTGGCGATTTTGATTGTGAATTTGGCGATGGGTATTCTGGGAAGAGCCGTGCCCCAGATCAACGTCCTGGTCACAAGTATGCCAGTGACGATTATGATGGGAATGGCGGTGGTTTTCATCTGCCTTCCTTTGTTGGTTATGGAAATGAATGGAGTTGTTGAAATCACAGCTAGCAAACTGTTCGATGTGATGAAACACTTATAGGGTAAGGCTTTTAAGTTCTAGGAAGGAACGAGATGGCTGAGGATAACGGCGAAAAGTCCGAAGAAGCAACGGACGCGAGACGGGAAGAGTTTCGCAAAAAAGGGAACGTTGCACATACAAAGGAGCTGGCGTCGGCAGTAATTTTACTGGCCGCGGCTGGTGGCGTGTATGCTTTGGGTCGCTTTTTCTTTCAGAACATCTTTGAGATCTTCCAGCATTCCTTCGGGGATGACATGGTCAAGATGGTGCGAGAAGGAAACTTTGTAGAGGCTTTCAAATATTGCGGGATCAAAGCCATGATCCTTGTGGCGCCCGTTTTGCTGTTTACCGGTATTATCGGTGCTGCTTCCTCGATTGTTCAGATCGGCTTCCTTCAGGTCGAAGACGCTGTTTCTCCTAATTTTGAAAAATTGAATCCGGCTGAAGGCTTCAAACGCATCTTCAGCCTTCGTGCCGTTGTTGAGGCCCTGAAATCCATTCTGAAAATGGGCACCGTGGGTGTGATCCTCTATTTCCTTCTGCGCAGTGAAGTGAATCAGGTTCCTTATATGCTGACGTACTCCATCGAACAGATCATCGCCTACGTGGGTGTTGTCGTGGTGAAGCTGCTTGGTGGTGTTGGTGGCGTGATGCTGGTGATTGCTGGCGCGGATTACTTCTATCAGCGCTATGATCTTGAAAAGAAAATGATGATGACCAAGCAAGAGGTCAAAGAAGAGCACAAGCAGCGTGAGGGTGATCCGCTGATCAAATCCCGCATCCGTCGAATCCAGCGTGAAATGGCGAGTAAGCGCATGATGTCGGAAATTCCCAAGGCCGATGTGGTCATCACCAATCCTACGCACATCGCGGTGGTTCTGAAATACACCGACAATCTGCCGGCACCACAGATCGTGGCCATGGGGGCGGATCATGTTGCGGAAAAAATCAAAGAAGTGGCGCGCGAGCACAATGTGCCGATCGTGGAAAACAAGCCACTGGCGCGCACGATCTTTAAGACTTTGAAAATTGGACAAGTTATTCCCCGGGAGCTTTTTGTGGCTGTGGCCGAAGTGCTTTCGTACGTTTACCGTTTGCGTAGGAAGAAAAGATAATGGATCAGTTGTTTCAGTTTCTAAAACGATTCGATAAGATCACGAAGAATACGGATCTTTTCATTGCTGTGGGTCTGTTGGCAGTCCTTGCGGTGATGATCATTCCTTTGCCTCCGGTAATGCTGGATTTGACCCTGACTTTCTCTTTGGCCATCAGCATTTTGATCCTGTTGGTTAGTATTTACACTGACAGAGCTTTGGATTTCACATCTTTCCCGTCATTGCTTCTGATGACGACCTTGTTCCGTCTGGCCCTGAACGTGGCCACGACGCGTTTGATTTTGACTCACGGGCATGAAGGGGAGCAGGCCGCCGGTCACGTGATCGCATCGTTTGCGAACTTTGTGGTGGGTGGAAACTATGTGATCGGTTTTGTGATGTTCTTGATCCTGATGGTCATCAACTTCATGGTTATCACCAAGGGTTCCGGGCGCGTGGCGGAAGTTGCAGCTCGCTTCACCTTGGATGCGATGCCTGGTAAGCAAATGTCCATCGATGCGGAACTGAATGCGGGTCATATCACCGAAGCCGAGGCTCGTAAACGCCGTAAGCAGGTCGAAGGCGAAGCGGACTTCTATGGCGCAATGGATGGTGCCTCCAAGTTTGTTCGCGGTGATGCCATTGCCGGTATCATCATCACCATGATCAATATCATTGGTGGTTTGGCGATCGGGGTTATTCAAAAGGGTCTTGATGTCGGAACGGCTGCGAAATACTACACCATGCTGACCATTGGTGACGGTTTGCTTTCCCAGATCCCGGCGTTGGTGATCTCGACAGCTGCCGGTATTATCGTGACTCGTACTTCCAACTCTGAAAAAGACGTTGGTGAGGAAGTCACCGGTCAGTTGTTTGTGAAACCTCGTGCGGTGATGATCTCCGGTGCGGTTTTGATCCTGATGGGTCTGGTGCCGGGTCTTCCAACCATCCCATTCTTGTTGATGGGTGGTTTGTTGTGTGGAACTGCCTGGGTTATTAAAAAAGCCCGTGCCGAGCAGGCCGAAGTGGCGAAAAGACAGTCCGAAGCGGCTTTGTCAGCGCCGAAGAAAGAAAACATCGAAACGATGCTTCCGCTGGACATGGTCGAGCTGGAAGTGGGCTATGGCCTTATCAATATTGTTGAATCCGATCAAAGCGGTGACTTGCTTGAACGTATTGTCAGCATCCGCAAGCAGTTTGCTCTGGATCTGGGAATTTTGGTTCCAAGTATTCACATCCGCGACAATCTGCAACTGGCACCGGGCGAATACCGCCTGATGATCAAGGGCAATCGCGTCGGGGGCGGGACTCTTCGTCCGGAAGCTTTGCTGGCGATGGATCCGGGCAATGTGGCTGAAAGAATCGAAGGTATTCCGACAAAAGAGCCGGCATTTGGCTTGGATGCCCTTTGGATTTCGCCTGCGCGTAAAGAGGATGCAGAACTGGCTGGATACACCGTGGTGGATCTGCCGACAGTCATGGCAACTCACTTGACAGAAATCATCCGCACCCATGCGCATGAGCTTCTGGGTCGTCAAGAAGCCTCGGCGCTTATTGAAAACTTCAAGAAGTCTCATCCGAAAGTGGTGGAAGAACTGATCCCGGATCTGCTTCCATTGGGATCTGTGGTGCGTGTCCTTCAGAACCTGTTGAAGGAACAAGTGTCCATTCGTGATCTGCTGACGATCTTTGAAACACTGGCGGATGATGCTCCTCGCACGAAGGACATCGAGGTACTGACAGAGCAGGTTCGCCGCGCTCTGGCTCGTGGTATCACGGCGAAGTACACGACGGAGATGGGCAATATCCCGGTTATGACATTGCATCCTCATATTGAGGAATTGATCGCCAATTCGTTGCTGCAAACTGAGCAAGGGGTGCAGTTGGTGATGGATCCGAACACGGCACATCGTTTGATCAACGAAATTGCCCGCACGGTGGAAAACCATCCTGAAGTGGCCAGTCAGCCGATTCTGCTGACCAGCCCAACGTCACGTCGTCATTTATATAAATTAACGTCCCGCTTTATTCCTCAGTTGGTTGTGCTTTCACACAATGAATTGTCGTCGGATGCGGATGTGAACTCTGTTGCACTCGTGGAGATGAGCCATGCAGGTTAAGAAATTTGAAGCACGTACCATGAAAGAAGCTTTGGAGATGGTCAAGACCCAGCTGGGGCCTGATGCCATCATCCTGTCGGCGCGCGACAACAATAAAAGCTTCGGTCTTGTCGGAGAGGGCAGCGTGGAGATTACAGCCGCCGTTTCTGAAGAGACTTTGCAAAAAAAGAAGTTTGCTGAATCCAGATTGCGCGAACAGGACCGGGTTAAGTTCAATAACAGTTCTGCCAGACAGCAGAAAGAGCTGATCCAGAAGATGGTGGAAAAGCATGTGCAAAAGGCGGCGCCGGCTCAGGCTCAGCCCATCACACAAAGACGATACATTGATATCGAAGATGAACATGAGTTGAATCGGCAGAACCGAGTGTCTGAAGAACGAGTGCGTTCTGCGGCACAAAGAGCGTTGAATGCCTTCCAGGAGCAGGATGAAATATTCTCTCGTGGTGGAAATGCCGTAAAAAAGACCAATCCCCAGACAAAAACAACCGCGCCGCAGGCACGGCCAGCGGCTCCGGTGGCGGTTGAAACGCCTGAAATTCAGGCCCTGAAAAATGAAATTGCCAGTCTGAAACAAGTTATCAGCCAGTTCCAGCAGATGCCTCAAACCTTTGCCGGATCTCATCCGGGTGCAGATTATGGCATTAATTATGACCTGAGCTTTGTCTACTCCAAATTGACCGGTGCAGGAATGGCGCCCGAGATCGCGGCGGAAATCCTGACTCAGGCACAGGAAACACTTCCGGCTCTGAAGCTGAAGAATCGATCTTTGGTCGAAGCTTGGGTGGCTCGTCATGTTCTGGATGCCACAAAGATCGCAACCAATCCAGGTCAGGGGAAGATTCATTGTTTTGTCGGCCCGGCAGGAAGCGGCAAAACCTCGGCCTTGATTAAAATGGCCAGCCACATGGTGGTTCGTGAAGGCAAAAAGATTGCCTTGTTCACGACAGACACCTTTAAGGTGGGGGCGGCCGATCAAATGAAAATTTACGCGCAGATTTTGAATGTCCCGTTCTCGGTGATTCGCACTCAGCAGGATTGGACGAATTTGATGCGTTATCTGGCAAATGTGGATTGCGTGTTGGTCGACTACACAGGTTTGAGCCTTAAGAGCAACGACGAGATTCAGATGTTGAAGAGTCTTCTGCCGCCTGCGGCACTGAACCCGAACATTCATCTGACTCTGTCCACCAATGCCAAGGACAGTGACTGCACTGAACTGGGTCGTCGTTATTCCGTTCTGGGGTATAAAGATGTGATTTTCACATCTTTGGATGAATCCACCCAGCATGGGACCATTTATAACTTTATGAAGAGATTCGATGTGCCATTGCACTCGTTCGGGATCGGGCCTCGTGTTCCAGAGGACTTCGAGTTTGCAACCAAAGAACGTTTGCTGGATCTGATTTTCCGTATCACAAAACTTAAACAACAGGACTCTGAAGCTGTATGAGCAGAATGAATTCTTTCAATATGCAGCGCACGCGCACGATCAGTATCACATCCGGCAAAGGGGGTGTGGGTAAAACCACATTGGTCGCGAACATGGCACTGACCCTGGCGCAAAAAGGCAAAAAGGTTTTGATCCTCGATGGTGACCTGGGTATGGCTAATGTGGATATTCTGTTTGGTGTTCGTCCGACAGGAAATTTGCATGACATCATCGCCGGTCGCAAAGAGATGCGCGACATCCTGATGGAAGTTTCCAAGGATGTGTTCTTGATCCCTGGCGGCAGTGGCATCGTGGAATTCAATCATCTGAATCATTTTGAAAGAAGAGCAATGGTGGAGGCGGTCAGCGCACTTCCCTTGGGCTTTGACTATTTATTGATCGATACCGCTCCGGGAATCGCTGAAAATGTTTTGTTCCTAAACTCTGCGGCACAGACCGTGTCCGTGGTGATCACGCCAGATCCTGCCAGTTTTGCGGATGCCTATGCGTTGATCAAAGTTTTACATAAGCAATACAAGGTCAATCATTTCTCCATCATCTGCAATCAAGTGCGTGATGAACAGGAGGGGTTGGGACTGTATCAACGCTTCAATGATGTGGTTAATAAGTTCCTCTACATAGGTCTGGATTATTGGGGTTCGGTTCCCAATGATGTGGTTCTGCGTAAGGCAAACCAAATGCAGCGTCTCATTGTGAGACATGAAATCGGGGCGGAATCTTCAAAGGCTATTCGTCAAATTTGTAATCAGGTGGAGAAGTCCTGCAAACAGATTGAGTGCGTCGGTGGCATGCAGATGTTTTGGGACCAGGTCGTCGGAAGTGCGTAGGTCCGAGTTTCCAATTCTGAGAGAATTGGACTTTTAGGGCACCGACCTGTTTGATAACATAGATTTCAAGAGGGAAAAATATGGGGAAAAATGCGGCATTGTTGAAGAAATATAAGGAAGAGCCACGTAAGCTCGCTCCCACTCAGAAAGATGACCTTATACGTGAATATGCGCCGTTGATTAAATTCATCGCTCAAAAGATTGCCGTCAGACTTCCCTCTAACATCGAACTGGATGATTTGATCTCTGCGGGTGTGATCGGTTTGATGGATGCCATCGAAAAATATGACTCCACCCGTGACAATAAGTTTAAAACCTATGCTGAATTCCGTATCCGTGGAGCGATTCTGGATGAATTGCGCGCTCAGGACTGGGTGCCTCGTTCGATTCGTGACAAAGCCAAGCTTTTGGATAAAACCATGGTTCAGTTGGAAGCGGATCTGGGGCGCACACCTTCAGATGAAGAAGTGGCTAAGGCGTTGAATGTCAGCATTGACGAATTCCACGATCTTGTGAATCAGGTTCGCCCGGTCAGCTTGTTGCCTATTGATCAGGCGACGAGCTTTAGTAATACCGATAAAAAGTCCATCATGGATATTCTGGAAGGTTCCCGCACGAACAGTCCTTTCAATCAGTTGAATGTGAAGAACATCAAAGAAGTTGTGGCTCAGGCGATCGAAGAGCTGCCTGAAAGACAACGTCTGGTTCTATCTTTGTATTATTACGAGGATTTGAATCTGAAGGAAATCGGCCAGGTCTTGCGTGTGACAGAGTCCCGCGTGTCTCAGTTGCATGCACAGGCTGTCGCCCGATTGCGTGCGAAGCTTGCGGCCACTATCGGTGCCGGTGAACTGGAAATCGCGTAACATCCTTTGAAATAATTTGATTTTAAGCAAAAGCCTCCCAAGATATTTTTTCGGGAGGATTTTTTTGTTTCTGAAGCCTGTGTTAAACAACTCATGGCAGGGTCTTTGCTTTGGGAAGAGAATATAAGCAAGCAAGCTTATATCAAAGCCAAGGAGGAACTCTATGGGCACAGAAAGAACGAACCGGCCACAGCAGCCAGATTCATCCCGAGAAAGAACTCAAAGAGAAGAAAGCAGCAGACATGAAAGATCTGAGCGCTCCTCTTCCTCTGAGCGGAGTTCAAAGGAGCCTCAAAGACCACAGACAGATAGAAGTGAAAGAAGAAACCCAAGTCGCTAAGTATGGCGATGGACTTCTGGATTCCGAAAGGATCTCTTCCAGCTGAAGAGATCCTTTTTTATTTTCTGAAGCACTGTGCGGCAGCAGGGGCCCATCACCCCGGGCGAAGGGGCGAATTGTCTCCAAGCCATGATATGAAATTTTCTTCATGCTGGAAAATGGTTTTGCGGTCGTCCAAGGGACCCTTCAGAATGAGGGTAACCAGGAGGTACTTATGAAAATTCTGCCATTTCTTTTCTTAGGTCTTCTCCTCGCTTCTCCCGTTCAGGCACAAGAGGGGTCCGAAAGCGTTTACGAACACAACCATGAGATTGTCTTTGGTGACGGAGTCCAAGCTCAGGATAGGGACTACTATTTTAACTTTGGAAGAGTTCGTCTTTTTCGTGAAGTACGCGCGAACTTCTATCTACGCAACAACACCAGCATTCCCATTTATATCAATGACCTCGATTTGAACGGAAGCGGCGCCTTCAGTTTTCGCGACAATTGCCCTCGCCTTCTTTTTCGGGGGCAACAATGCCGCATTCGGGTCTTTTTTGAGCCGCGCTACTTAGGTTTGCATCGTGGTGATTTGGAATTGGAACTGACTCCACAGGAAGACATTGTCCTGCATTTGCGTGGTCGCGGAGTTCTTCGTTAGCCTTCGGAGTTCTCTTCCATTTTGGCTTTGATCTTTTTCATCAGGCGGGCCTCCATCTGACGGACGGCCTCGCGGGTGATTCCATATTTTTCACCGATCTCCTGCAGAGTCAGAGGATCGTCATTCAAAATACGCTCATCCAGGATGATCTTTTCCCGGTCAGAAAGCTCCGGGCGGATCTCTTCGATCTTTTGTTTCAGGATTTCCAGTTGTTCATTGTGCGCCAGCGCTTCATCCAGGGGTTGATCGGACTGATGGCGCTGCAAGTCCCCCAGGCTTGTACCGGAGTCCTCGTCAACCGGGCGGTCCAGACTGACATCGCGGCCGGACATTCTCATGGTCATGTCGCGGACCTCGTCTTCCGGAATGCCAAGACGACTGCTGATCAGGGCTGTGTTGGGCTCAATACCCATGGCATCCAGTGCGTCTTTTTCTTTTTGCAACTGATAGAAAAGCTTGCGTTGGTTCTGAGTCGTTCCAATGCGCACCATCGAGTACTGGCGCATCAGGAATTCCTGGATATAACCGCGAATCCACCAGACGGCGTATGTTATCAAACGAGCGCCCTTGTAAGGATTGAATTCACGAACTGCATGCATCAGGCCGACATTGCCTTCCTGAATAAGATCGATCATTTTGGAGCCAAATTTGGAGTATTCAGCCGCAATTTTTACGACAAAACGCAGATTGGCTTTGACTAGTGCCTGGGCGGCTTCGGGATCCTTGCTTTCAAAATACTTCTTAGCCAAAGCCATTTCCTCTTCACGGGTCAGGACTTTATAGCGGCGTATTTCATTCAGATACATGACCAACGGATCCGCCGAGGTCAGGGCCTTGGAAGAATCCGCCAGAGCAAGGGCTTTGCTGTCTTCTTCGATCTCGGGAAGCTCTTCCTCGGGGGCAGGAACCGCGTAGGCTTTTTCAGCTTCCACCGTAGGGCGAATGTCGTCGGTTTGGACGTCTTCGACCAATTCCGCAACGACAGGCTTGGATTCCACCGTGGTCTTGACGGATTTGCGCGCAGGTGTTTTTGCAGCAGCTTTTTTAGGAGCTGCTTTTTTAACCGATGCGGTTTTACTGGAAGAGGTGGATTTTGCCTTCGTTTTCGCCATTATGAATGTTTAGCCAAGGTATTTAGCCAATTTCCTTTGCAAGGTCTCGGTGACTTTACCTTTGAAGGGAGTCAGCATCAATGGCAGATCCACTGTGACAGAGACTTTGCTCCCTGCGCCAGCTGTGGCCACGGTCATATCCGCTTTAAATTGGGATCCTTTAAGGTTGGCGCATTTGCTTCCATCGTCGAAGGAGCACTGAATTTTTGGGTCAAAGCGTCGAATGTCCTGATCGTTCGAAAGGAATTCTTTAATCTTTTTGTAAGCTTCCTCTGCGGAATGGCTGCTGGAATGATCAATAGTAAACTTAGGCATCTCTTCTCCTCGGCTGTTGAAAACGACACATCCGACGGCGTTGTCGGGGGACCTTCTTCGCTCCGACGTGCTTAGAGCGCGCTTGCGCCTCGAAGGGCCCCCTCCGCCTTGCGGCTGCATCGTTTTAAACAGCCGAAACAGAGGCGGGGATGTTTCAATTCTGAAATTATAAGGGGAAATTTATTGCAAATGAAGCAGAATGCCTGGGGTCGAGGGGGCTCTCTGAAGGTTTTGTTATGGAGGATATAAGAATATGGTTTTTGACTGGGATGGCACAATATGTAAATCTGGGCCCACGAACAAGGTAGATATATGAAGTTTGTTAAAGAGCTAAAAAGAACACATTATTGCGGAAGTCTGAGCCTTTCTCAGGCAGGTCAAAAAGTTGTATTGATGGGTTGGGTGGATGTTCGACGCGACCACGGAAGTCTGGTTTTCATCGACTTGCGTGACCGTGAAGGCATTGTGCAAGTGGTTCTGGACCCAAACAAACCTGAAACATCTTCTGCAAAGAATCTTCGCGGCGAATTTGTCCTGGCCGTGGAAGGTGTGGTTCGTGCTCGCCCGGACGGCATGAAAAATGCCAAGATCAAAACAGGCGAAGTGGAAGTCGAAGCGGTTCGCTGCGAGATTCTCAATGAATCCGCTGTGCCTCCATTCCAGGTCAGCGACACCAACGTCAACGAGATGTTGCGACTGAAATATCGTTATCTTGATTTGCGATCTCCACGTCTGGCAGGGCATCTGATCACTCGTCACAAGGTGGCGCAGTTGGTTCGTCGCTTCCTTTCTGACAATGGCTTCCTGGAAGTGGAAACTCCGATTCTTTACAAGTCCACACCGGAAGGGGCGCGTGACTATCTTGTTCCGTCTCGTGTGAATCCGGGGCATTTCTATGCGCTGCCTCAGTCTCCGCAGACTTTGAAGCAGCTTTTGATGATCTCTGGCTACGACAGATACTTCCAGATCGCCCGCTGCTTCCGTGACGAAGATTTGCGCGCGGACCGTCAGCCGGAATTCTCCCAGATCGATATGGAGATGTCCTACATCGATCAGGAAGACATTATGGAGATGAATGAAAAGATGCTGCGCATGATCTGGAAAGAGATCAAAGGCATCGACGTGGGTGCCATTCCTCGCATGACCTATCAGGAAGCGATGGACAGATATGGCATCGACAAACCGGACACACGCTTTGGTGTTGAAATCAAGGATCTGAAATCCGTCGTAACGGGTTCTGGATTCAAGGTCTTTGACGATGTTCTGGCGCGCGGTGGGATTGTTCGTGGTATCGCGGCTCCAAAAGGTGGCAGTTATTCTCGCGGTCAGTTGGATAAACTGACGGATATGGCAAAACGCGCGGGGGCCAAGGGTCTGGTGTGGATCAAGTCCGAAGCCGATGGCACGTTGTCTTCTTCTGTTTCCAAGTTCTTCAGCCCTGAAAAGCTGGCTGAAATGTTCAAGACTTGTGGTGGGGAGCCCGGTGACTGTGCTTTGATCGTCGCCGACGATTTCGACACCGCTTGTGCGGCCTTGTCCACTTTGCGTCTGCATTTGGGCCGAGAACTGGGTCTTATCGACAACAGCCAGTACAAGTTCCTGTGGGTTGTGGACTTCCCGCTGCTTGAGTACTCTCCGGATGAAAAACGTTGGGTGGCTCGTCACCATCCGTTTACGTCTCCGAAGGATGAGTTTGCTCAGGACCTGATCAACAACAACGAAGCGGCTTACGGCAAAATGCTGGCCAAAGCTTACGACCTTGTTTGTAACGGTTATGAGATGGGCGGGGGCAGTATCCGTATCTATCGTAATGAGATTCAGCAGGGCATGTTCCGTTTGTTGGGCATGAGCGAGCAGGAAACTCAGCACAAGTTTGGATATTTCCTGGAGGCTTTGAAGTACGGAACGCCTCCTCACGGTGGTATTGCCTGGGGAATGGACCGTCTGGTGATGTTGCTTTGTGAAACGGATGCGATCCGTGAAGTGATCGCCTTCCCGAAAACGGCCAAAGCAACAGATCTGATGTCTGAATGTCCAAGCGATGTCAGTCGCGAGCAGTTGGCGGAAGTGGGAATTCGCTTAAGTCCCATGGCTGAAAAGCATCTGGAAGAATCAAAAAAGGTGTAGTGAACGAAAACCCGCCGATGATAAGGCGGGTTTTTTTATTCCTGAGGTTCAACTGTGATCGCACCTTCCACGGTGCGAACTTGAATGTGGCCGACGTTCTGCGGCTCTACCTGCAGGGAAGGGGATGTTTCCATGCGGTTTGAAATGATCCCTTGCACAGACTGCAGGTCCAATTCATACAAAGCATCCTTCGGAAGATGCAAGGTGACGGCGCCTTCCTGGGTTTCAATGTTAATATGGTTTTTGTAGGATTCTGGCAGATAGATTTCGGCTTTAAGTTGAGAATCTGTCGTCTTGCTCAGTTCCTGACCATTGACGTTCATTTGAATCCAGTGACTTGCCAGGGGCTCCAGGAAGGTGACTTGCAGACGGTTCTTCTCAGTGGTTTGTAAGATGAATTTTCCCTCTTCAAAACGGGGAACTTTGCCTGAAAGACGAACTTTCAAAGTACTGCCTTTGTGAAAGCGCACTTCCATCTCAACACGGCGTGAAGAAAGCTGAAGTTCTTCCATGCCCTGCAGAAAAAACTCCTCATTTTCTTCATGTGCTTCACCTTGCAAGAAGCGGTCAGCAACCGAGTTGAAAGCATTGAATACTGTGCCCGGGTTATTAAAGACGTAACCCATTAAGAGCATCAGTCCGCCAGCAAGAATAAAGAAAAGGGCCACAGCAGCCATCAGTAGTTTCTTTAGCATGCGAAGAAACTAACACATTGAAAAGGCATTGAAAACGTAATTGAATGAAGGAGTGTCGTCGGGCTTCTGAAAATAAGGAGGAGTGTATGCAGCGTATATTGCCAGAGACAGATCTTGAACGAAAGCTGATGTCACTGGGTGCTCCTTTTATTGAAGAAAATCAAGTTCTTGATGAGCTGTTTCAAGTTTTGGGACATGACCTTGGTGAAGACCAGGAATTGTCCCCGGAAACCAAAGAACAGGTGTTGGATGAGATCGGCGAGTACTTCTTTCGTTTGGATATGAACTACGGTCCGGAGATCAAGGCTGACTGCATCGGGATCCTTGAAGAGTTTTGGAGCGTTGTGGATCGTGAGAGCTGCCAAAAAACTTTGGAAAATATCCGCACCCAAGGACATCGCACAAAGTTCAATGTCCTAAGATCAGCTCTGCCTGTGGATGGCAGCATAGATGCGGTCTCTATGGAAAAATTCCGTCAGATTTTCAATTTCGATTTGGAAGACGGGCAGGATCTGCAGATGACAGAGGCCGACTACAGCAAGCTGGCCCTGTGGGTGCAACGGACTAACAAATATCTTAAAGAGCCGGGTATTCTGGCCTGGGATGTCTCCCGCTATATCCACTTGGTTCGTCTCAGTTTTGTCGCAGGTTATCTGTCTGATATTCAGGCATGGTCTGAAATCTTGAAGCTGGCACCGATCGTGGAAGGGAAGTTTGAAAACTGGATGGATTTTTCCCAGAGCTTTCTGATTGGTCGCACCTTCTGGTCGGGGGCGGATGACCCCCGGGTGAAGAATATCTGCGAGAAGCTTCTGGGCCATCCGGCAAGTCCGTGGCAGTTTATTTCGTGGACTTAGGTCCAGAAATCCTTTTTTCGTCTCAAGTTTAAACGTTCGATTCCGATACGTTTCCTGTGAAGTGAAGACCAGGATGGCCTTCAAACACGCACACACGGAGGTGTGATATGGAAAAAATCAGCGGAATCCTGCCGGCTTCGGCGCGGACCAGAGCGATTGACACTTCGGCATCCCAGCCTGCGCGTCCCGGCGCTTTGGCCTTGGGGCGACCGATGGGAAAGAACTCGCTGGGAGATCGCATCACCTTAAGCAAACAAATGGAAGAGATGCGGGCGACCGGTCAACTTCCAGAGCTGGAAGCCTCTCCCGTCTATAAAAATCCAGCTGAAGTCAAAAAGCTCAAGGTGATCGAAGACCTGAATCAGAAGTTCTTCAATAATCCGAAATCCGTGGCTCGGGAAGGGGATCAGACCAAGTCTGAAGAAGCCTTCACCAAAGCCAGCGAAAATGAAGGGCTGTTCTATGTGGAAAAGGATCTCAGGGCGGAAGCCGCTCCTTTGACGCCACAGAAAGACACCACTAAAGTTGCTTAAAAATAGAAACCCGGAAGGCGCCCCTCGCTTTCCGGGTTTTTAGTTTCAGATTTCCTTTTCCAGAAGAAATCCATTTTCTTCCAATGAACAAAGGCGATAAACACCTTTGAGTCTGCGCTGGCCTGTTGGTGTGCGCTCGGCCACGATCACGTAATCCAAAGACATCTGAATCAGTCGTCGAATGGCGGTCAGACTCCATTGCGGAGCCCCCATTTGAATCAGCATTTCGAGACGGATCAGGGCCTGCGCCGCATCTTGCGCGTGCAAGGTTCCGAAACTTCCGCTGTGCCCGGTGGCCAGTGCCATCAGAAAATCTTTGGCCTCGGGCCCACGAACTTCCCCCATGACCAGACGATCCGGGCGTAAGCGCAGAGATCGACGCACCAGTTGCCCTTGTTCGACGGACGGAAGCACACCTTGCGGATCCTCGCGTGTTAAGAGTTTCAGGCTGGCGTTGTTCGGCAGCGATATTTCAGAGGTGTCTTCGATAACGACAAGACGCTCGTTGGCAGGCATCAGATTCAGAAACGAATTTAAGACCGAGGTCTTTCCAGAGCCGGTGGGACCGACAACCAGAAAGTTCTTTCGTTCCGCAATTAGACGGGCCAAAGCATGGACCTGTTCATTCGAGCACCATTGGTGTTCCGCTAGGCGGGGGAAGGTCCAAGGGTTCTTCGGATGGCGTCTTAAAGTCAGATGTGGATAGCTTTGGGTGAGCTCTGCCCCCACGAGACTGAGGCGGAAGTCAGCAAAGCGCCCATCGGCGCAGGGAAACTCGGTGGTGATGTGAGCCTTGGCCGCATGACTGATCCGATCCAGGAAATTGCGGTAACTGAGATCCGAGAAAAAAATATCTTGATGGTGATGCAGTTGTCCTTGGCGTTCAAACCAAATTGCCATGGGACCGTTCACCAGGATTTCAGTGATACTTTCATCCGCTAACAAGTTCTCCAAAGGCCCCCACGAATGAAATTCGCTCAAGACACGGGCTTTGACTTTTTCTGAGGCAGTCTGCGTGTGCGTCGCCAGAAGGTTTTCCACTCTTTGGGAGCGCAGCAGATTTTCATCATCACTACTCAGCAGAAACTCATTCAAGGGGAGGCGCTGAATGTCCTCGTGAATGCGTTCATAAATTCTTTGGGCCTCCTGAATCATTGAATGCCTCCGCGATAGGTTTTCAGGTGCTGGGGGGACTCCTCTTGTTCTTCCCCTTCATGAACGATGGAGGGGCGAACAAAAATGACCAGCTCGGTGCGATTTTCCAAAAAATCATTGCTGGAAAAAAGCGCGCCCAGAATCGGCAAACGCGACAGAAAGGGCAGACCTTCATGGCCTTTGGCGTCTTCGTTTTTGATTAAGCCTGAAAGAGCAATCGTCTGGGGACGTGTCAGGTCAAAGTGGCTTGAAACCCGGTTGGTCAAAATGCCCGGAATGTCGCCCACAGCAGTGGCTTTGTCCATGGTGGAAACCTCGGTTTCAATCGACAGACTCATGCGTCCGGCAGCATCGGCCTTGGGCTTCACCCGCAGCAGAATTCCGTAGCGCTTCCAGACGATATCCTGAATTTTATAGTTCATGATTTTGATGGGGAACTCGCCGCCGGCCAGGAATTCGGCTTCTTTTCCACTGCGGCATAGAATATTCGGACTGGCTAAAATCTTCCCCAAACCCTTTTGTTCCATGGCGCGCAGGTTAAATGGCAGCTCGTCCTGCGAAAAACCTCCGGCCGGCAAAAGGCGGGCCGAATAAGCCTCGGGCCATTGCAGTCCATACTTCAGGGCAAGATTTTTTCTGATCTCAGCCACTGTGATTTGCACTTTGATGGTGGGAGCTACATCCAAACTGTTTTCATCGCGCAGGACCTGAACTCCATAGGGCGTCAACAACTTTACGTATTTCTTAAAGGCCAGATCGCTGGAGCTGATGCGTACCTCCAGCGAGGGCTCAAAGATCAAAGTTTGCGGGGGCAGTTTGGCTTTTTGAAAGAGCTGTTCGAAATAGGCCTGCGCCTCTTGTTGGCGTGCACTGGTCATTTGGGCCCGCATTTGGTATGAAAGACTTTTGTTTTTCATAAAGTCCGCCAGCTGCACCCAGTCCTGCAAGCGGTACAGATTTCCCTGAATCAGCAGGTCTCCTTCACTGAGGGCTGCTTTCAGGCCCAGGTGATTTTTGAGCTGGGTCTGCAAAGCGCTGAACGAGGATTTTTTAGAGGGGTGCAAGACCTGAACGGAATAAAGTTCCGTGCCAATCTTGATTGTGGTTTGCCCTTCCTGGCGCCCACGGATTTGCAAGTTGCGTCCCTGGCCTTCGGCAGTCAGGATGTTTCTGTCCTGAATCCAGATTCGATCCTGGGACCTTACGGACAAGGTGATCTGTTCCCCGAGGCCCAAAGTCAGTTCTGTCTGGGCCGAGGCAAAGGAAGCGCAAAAGAATGTCAAAGTGATAAGAAGTGTTTTCATACGGGGGCTGTGAAGCAACCCCCGTGCAATGATCAAGACCTAAGTTTTTGAGAAGACAGACGGCTTTCGGACAATCAGACCAGAGGCAACTCAAAGAACACCATCACTCCCTGTGCGGTGTTTTTAAACTGAAGGGTTGAGTTGTGAGATTTTAAGATCGACTGACAAATGGTCAGACCTAGCCCGGTGCCGGTGGAGTGATGCATGACATCCTCGTCGATATAGAACGGCTTCATGATCTTGTCGGAAACGGAAGAGGGAAGCTGGGGACCCATATTGGAAACAACAAAACGCAGATTAGAGCCGCTTTTCAGGCTTTCCACATGAATCTCGCTGCCGTCATTTCCAAATTTCGCCGCGTTGTGAATCAGGCGCAACATGACCTGTTTGATCAGGCGAACGTCTGCGTGAACGGCCAGGGGCTCAAGCTTGCTGACAAGTTTTTGCTGCTTCTTTGCGATCAGGTCCACGACTTCTTTTGAAAGCGCCTCATCAAACTGAGTAAACGCCACCTGCTGCATATCGATTTTAAGCTGATTGGTTTCCGCACGAACCACCAGCAAAACATCATCCACGAGTGTTTTCAGCCGGTCGGCGCTTTTCATGATTCGATTGACCATCAGTTTGTCTTCGTCATTGAGTTTGGATTCAGCCAGCAAAGACGAAAAGCTCAGGATGGAGGTCAGTGGAGTCTTCAGTTCGTGATTGATCAGAATCATAAAGTTGGATTTTGCAACATCCAGACTTTTTAATTCTTCCAGGGCGCGCGCCAGCTCCTGATTTTTTTGCTTGAGTTCCTGTCCCAGAGCAAAGCGGTCGATCGCATGTTCTACAGTATTGGAAAGATCCGTCGGGTCCCACGGCTTTGTCAGATAGCGGAAGATCTGACCTTTATTCACAGCCATGATCACAGACTCAAGATCCGTGTATCCGGTCAGCAGAATTCGCACTGTCTCAGGATGAGACTCCAGAGTTTTCTCTAAAAATTCCACCCCGGTCATCTCCGGCATTCTTTGATCCGTGATGATGAGTGCAACAGGACCTCGATGTTCGTCGAGAACAGCCAAGGCTTCTTTTCCTGAGGTGGCCTTTAGTACGGTGTACTTCTTCCGGAAGAGCCTCTCAAGCGCATCTACGTTATCTATTTCATCATCTACACAAAGAATTGTGTGCTTAGTCATAGAAGCTAGTGTAGGATTGTGGAAAGATCTGTGCAAAGTATTTTGTGCGGGTTTGTTGTCATGGATGACGATGCGGAAAAATTGCAGAAAACTATGCTGGCCATCAGTCTAGTTTCACAATGTTTCAATACTTTTGCTCAAGAATGAGTCAAGTTCAAGTCGACTCCTGACGATAATAAAGACGATAGAAGTATTTTTATCCTTTTCAGGAGATCGTGTATGAAGTTTTGGATGCGCATTGCAGCTCCCGTCACACTGGTGATGAGTATTGCAGGTGGTGCTCAAGCTCAAATGTGGGGTACGGGGATGTACGGAGGCATGCAAGCATGTCCTTATAACTATTCCGCCGGTGCCGGTTCCTCCAGCTATCTTGATGAAATCAAAGAAGCACAGGCTGAAATCAGTGAAGCTCAAAAGCAGCTTCGCTCCAAGCAGTCCGAACTGAAGAAGATCGACAGAGCTTTGAAGCGCTCTAGCGACGCTGTGAATGGTGTGGTTTCCGGTGACTACACAGAATTCATGTTCGAGCACATCTCCAACAACGTGAACTGTAAAGAGTATAAAGGCCTGGGGGCGGGTGATGAGTTCATCGCTCAAGGACAGGAAGGTGATGCTTCCATCCAGGCGCCAGCCACACGTGAAGTGTACGGCTTCCAGATCCAGGAATGGGCGCGTCTGTGCGATGCAAACAAAAATGGTTCCGTTTCCGGCGCTGTCTGTGAAAATCCAAAATATCGTCAGGGTGAAAAAGGCCGCTTTACAACCGCAGACTGTAAAAAAGGTCTGACGGACATGAGAAAGAGCTATGCGGAACGCAACAAAGTCACTCGTGAAATCGATGCTTTGAAAGCCCTTATCGAAAACAGAAAAGAAGACATCAAAATCGCCAAAGAAGACTATGCTGACGAACAACGTGAAAGACGTCGTGAGCAGTTGGAAGGTGGCGTTTGTATCGACTGTATCGCGCAAGGTTCCGGTTATCAGTATCAGAAACCAGAAACAAACTGGGGATCTGTGGTTGGTAACGTGGCGTTGGGCCTTGGTTCGATCTTCCTTGGTTACAAAACAAATCAAATGGTTGCTGACGCAAACTCCAACATCGGCTGGCCAACAGACCCTTGGGCATCCACGGGTTATGGTTATGGGTTGGGAGCGATCGGAACTGGTATCGGTCAGATGATCGGCGGTGGTAGCGGTATCTACGGCTCTATCGGCGGTGGTATCGGTGCGGGGGCCTTCGGTTGTGCCGGTAACAACGGTGGACCTTACGGTATGATGGGTCCTTATGGTGGTATGAACGCTGGCGGTATGTGGGGTAACCCGTATGCAATGGCAGGCCTTGGAATGGGCGGCATGGGCGGCGGTATCTTCATGCCGGGTATGGGTCCTTGGGGTATGGCCGGTCCTTGGGGCATGGGCGGACCTATGGGCGGTATGGGTGGCATGATGGGTGCTTACCCTGGCGCGATGATCGGTGGTTTCGGTGGCGGTCTCATGGGCGCATATCCTGGCGCTATGATGGGCGGCATGGCTGGTATGGGCGGCATGATGGGAGCTTACCCAGGTTCTATGATGGGTGGTATGGCCGGTATGATGGGCGCTTACCCAGGTGGAATGATGGGCATGGGTGCCTTGGCTAGCGGAATTATCGGCGCTTATCCTGGTGCAATGATGGGTGGTTACCCTGGCGCGATGATGGGCGGCATGGCCGGTATGGGCGGAGCTTTCCCAGGCGGCATGGTTGGCGGCATCGGTGGCGGTCTTATGGGCGCATACCCTGGTGGTATGGGCATGATGGGTGGTTACCCTGGCGCGATGATGGGCGGCATGGCCGGTATGGGCGGAGCTTTCCCAGGTGGCATGGTTGGCGGCATCGGCGGTGGTATCATGGGAGCCTTCCCGGGCGCCATGGCTGGTGGTATGGCCGGTATGATGGGTGCTTACCCTGGCGCGATGGTCGGAATGGGCGGTCTTGCTGGTGGCATGATGGGCGCATATCCTGGCGCGATGATGGGTGGTATGGCCGGCGGTATGGCTGGTGGCATGGCAGGCAGCTTGGGTATGTTGCAAATGCAACAACAGATGATGCAAATGCAGATGCAGCAGTACCAACAGTACATCCAGCAGCAGCAGTCTTATATGCAACAACAAATGCAAAGACAGCAGGTTGTGGCAAGCTTGCAGCAGGAACTTTATGGTCTGTTGTATAGAATCCAGCAGGTTCAGTACGGTGTGGGCGGCGTTGGCGGCTCTATCGGAATCGGCGGTGGCATCGGTGGAGGTATTGGTGGCGGAGTCGTACCAACGCCAATCGGTGGTGGTACGGGCAGCCCAATTCCAGTTCCAGTTGGAAATGGCACGGGTACCGGCACTGCTCCAATCCCGTCTGCACGATAATTTAAACAAAACAGTTAAATAAACGAAGGCCCTCTGCTAAAACAGAGGGCCTTATGCTTTTCAGAATCCCGCGTCTATATGACAGTCACACTCACTTTCTGGCCACCGGCGAATTCGCCTCGGGCCTGCGTTTGGAGGATGTCAACTCCAAGCAGGATTTGCAGAATATTGTGCGAACCAATCCGGGTTACTATCGCCGTCATTGGCTTTTGGGCTTTGGCTGGGATGAGCGCAAGTGGCCAGCCTCTGAACAGCCACACAAGAATCTTTTAGACGAAGTTTTCCCTGACATTCCTGTTTTCTTTGCGCGCCTGGATGGTCACAGTTGCTGGTTGAACTCCAAGGCTTTGCAAGAAATGAATCTTCAGTCTGAAAATGGAATTCTGACAGAAAAAGATCATTTGCGCGCCTGGGACCAGCTTCCTGGTTTCACTAAGGAACAGGAGCGCTCTCACATCCTGCAAGCCTGCCGCACTTTCAACAAAGCCGGATTCACGCACGTGCGCGATATGAGCTGCACGGAATCCCTGTGGAGTATGCTGTGTGAAGTGGCCGACGCGGGTGATCTGACCCTGGCGATCGAGGAAAACTTCACCTCTCACGACATGAATGATTTTGAAACCATGCTGAAACTGGCAAAGTACGCCCGCCAGAACGAGCGTCCATTACTGCGGGCCAAAGGCATCAAGGTTTTCTATGACGGCTCTTTGGGTTCAGAAACCGCGTTGTTATCCAAACCTTACAACGGTATTCGTGGTGGCAATCAGGGGCGTGTGCTGTGGGATTTGGCGGACATTGAAAATATCATGAAACAAACCTGGGCAGCGGGTTTGGAGTTTTCCGTTCATGCGATCGGGGATGAGGCGTCTCATCACATCGTGCAGACGGCGCGCAAAATTTCGGCGCAGGGGGCATTGGGGCGTTTGAATCTGGAACACGCCCAAGTTCTGCGTCCGGAAACAATTCAGATGATGAAGCCTTTGCATGTGCGCTGTCACATGCAGCCTTGCCACTGGCTGAGCGACCGGGTGTGGTTGTCGGACAAACTCAAAGACCTCTATCCCTATGCCTTCCCGTGGGAAGCGCTGCGCGCGGCGCAGATTCCAATTTCCTTTGGCTGTGACAGTCCTGTGGAGCCGTCTTCGTTCTGGCGCAATAAGATCGCATTGGATGAAAGCCCGAAAGAAAGGATCCGTAAGTTCACGGGTGATTTGACTGTTGTGCACGCGCATCCCGATAAAACTTTTGCGGATTCTTACACAGTCATTGAGGATGGCGTCGTCAAAGAAATCAACTTCAATGGAAAGCCCTTGTCACTTGAATGACGACGTATCAATCACCAGTTTTTTATCTTTCATAGCATAGATCCCACCGCCGATCAGTAAAGCTGCCGTGGGATAAAGCCAGGCTTTATTGCGCTGAATCCAACTTCGCTCTGATAAGTCGCTGTCTTGTCCTTCTGGCAGGCGACGCAGGCACTGGGGACCCCAAAAAACAGATCCTTGGTTTAAAACAGTCATGTTTTCAATATCAGCCTGAAAGCTTTCGCAGGTTCCAGAGACCAAGCCAGTGATTGTCAGATGTTGAGCCCTAAGCTCTGCATAAGTGCCATAAAAACTGACGGGCTTGTGCGTATTGGACAGCAGAGTGAAGTGATAGCGCGCTGAAGAGATCAGCAAAAGCCGACGGTTGTCCTCTAACGGGTAAACAACACTTTCCACCATCAGTGTGTCCGCCCAAGAGTTTCTGATGCGCAGCTCTTTCAGGTCCACCTGTTCTAAGGGACATTCAGAAGACGCAGCATTTTCCCCAAGCAGAAAGTTCACTTTGCAGGAAAGCTGAGTGACCGAACTTTTGGTGAACTTGCTTTGAGGTGTGACCGCAAGCCAGCGCCCCAGCAGGTCTTTTAAAAATTGCAGACTTAAGCTTGAAAGAGCGGTCTTTCGATTGATTTGCTCAACGGTTTCAAGGCCGGATTGAATATCGGAGGGGGGTAGATCCGCAAGAGCAAAAAGCTTTTGCTCTTGCGCTGGTTGATTCTGCATTTCCTCGATAGTGAATTTTTGAAATGACTGAACCCGGGGATTCAGGCTCAGATAATTTTCAAACTCTTTCGGGGAAGTGCCCGGTCCTTGTACAAGAATTTGTGACTGGCCCAGCAAAGGCCAGAACATCGTCAGCACAACCATAAGTTTTTTCATGGGAACTTCCTTAGTTTTGATATTCCACTTTTAATCGCGGAACAGAAGTTGATTTGGTAACCTCGGTGCCTTTCTCTTCGGGGTTTTGCACGACTGCGATAAAGGGACCGTTGAAGCTGAGCAAACGGGGACTTTCGGTGTCTTTCACCAGAACGGCGTATTGGTCAGGGTTCAGTGGGGCTCGCAACAGCTTCAGTTTGCTGCCCACTTTCAGTCCGCCTTTTTGCCGATCGTTGGAGGCCAGGTAAAGATCCACGACGCCTCCCATGTCGCCGACAAGGGAAGCCAGGGATTCAGCGTTGCTGATTTCCAAAGGCACCAGCACGAAACCTCGGGGGATGTAGGTGTCTACAGAAGCCGGTGAAGGAACAGTCTGAAGCGCATCCTCTTTTTCGGATTTTGGACTTGAGATAAAGGCCACCAATCCAACAAGAATAAAACCTGTTAAAGGCCAATTACTTTTTAACTGGGAAAGTGTCTTTTGAAACATAAGACTTCTCCTTGATAAACTGGTGTTTGCGTTGGGCGGTTTTAAGTTCAGAGATTTTTGAAATAGCGGCAAAAAATATTAAGAAGATCAGGCTCATCACCAGACAGACTTCAATGAGTATTTGCCCTTTGTTATCAGAGTGCTCCATCCACGTACTTCCCGGGTTAGTGTGACTGCGCAGGCTTTTTCGAACTGGAATGAACCAGATAGAAAGTAAGACAGAGGCCCGCGCGGCGTGAGCTGGTACTGCCAACGGTGCGCCAGGGCCTGACGTGTTTCAAAATTTTCTTCGGGGCTGTAAGTCGGAGCAATATCCGGTGAGTCCGGACGGACAGCCAGACGAGGCGGGCTTTCGGGAAGAGCGCGAAGGCTTAAGTTCAAAAAGAAAAAACGGTTTTGTATTTCCATCGATCTTTGTCGAATCTGATAGCCAGTGGAGCTGTGGTGGCGAGCCAGTGAAATATTGCTTTGCTGGATAAGCTGCTTTTGGCGGATGTCCAGTTCCTGCTGCCTCTGCTTTACCGCTGCCAGTTTGACTTTCAAGGCAGCAATAAGAGGCAGGTTCCCCGCGGCGGTGGCTGTCGCTAGTTTTGTCAGTAAGACGGTTTCCTGCATTTTCAAGGTTGTCGCCAGAGGGTTCAGCGCCAGCAGAGTTGTCAAATGAGGACGGACAGCGGCCTGGCCACTGAGTCCTCCCGTGCGGCATCGATGTTTCAGCTCCAGATCGATCTGCAGAAAACTCATCAGGACTGTGATTAGAAAAAATCCCGCCAACAGGCAAGGGAGTAAAGACACAATAAGAATCGCAGCAAAGCCGTGATTTGATTTTAATGATGCCATGAGGGGTCCTAGTGTGGAAGAGTCAGCTCTTTGGTGATTTTCATCGCCGGATGAAGGTGAATGGTGACTTCTCCGGAGGATCGGTATTTTTGCAATCGCACGGCCACGACCGTTTGGGCCGGAAGAATTTTACTCATCTGATTCTTCAGGTGACTTTCGCAGGAATAAGTCGTTTCGGAAGCTCCGCAAAGCAGAGCCTCGTGCAGGTGATAGTCAGCGATATAAAAGACCAAAGATCGATACAGCAGTAAAGTCAGCACGCTGCCCAGCAGGAAAAGTAAGGGCAAAACCAGCACGGATTCCAGCAGACCTTGTCCTTGTTGTGTCTTCAGGAAATTCATGCTGATTTACTTTTTGTCGGCTTTGGAGTCGTTGACTGAGCCTTCAAAGAAATCACTGAAATCGCGTTTTTTATACATGCTTTCAGTCACAGCGTGTGCAGTCTTTTTGCGGCTGTCCGTACCGCCCAATGCTTGGGCCACATTGGCAAATTGAACGTCGATATTGGCGCCGACAACTTTGATGACCGAGATGCTGCCGATAGCAACGATCGCCACGATAATCAGATATTCGACCAAACCTTGGCCTCTTTTATTTTTAATATGGGACTTGTTTTTCATAGAACCTCCGAATGGGAGGCCTAGCAAGGTCTGTACGGCTGTGGGGTGCGTTTAAACCAAAAAAGAAAGTCCGGAAGATCCGGACTTTGTAAGCTTATTTCTTTTTGCCTTTTGCTTCGGCTTTTTTAGCAGCAGCTTTTTCTTCTTTAGCAGCGGCAGCCGCCTCTTTCTTTGCGCCGGCTTTCTTCGCCTTACGCTGGAAGATAATACGATCCAAAATATCGAAAGCTTCTTTTTGCAGGTCGTTTTCGAAGATAAAGCGATAGAAGCCCTCGATCTCAGGACTTTGACGGAACTTTTTTAGAGACGTAGGAAGGCTGTCAGATTGAACGAAGTCAATGGAACTACCGTCTTTTGAGAGTTTTACTTTTTCAGCCATTCGAAAATCCCCTAGTGTTTTAAAGGGTTTGTACAACGGAGGAGGGGGCGGAAGCAAGAAAAAAAGCCCCTTAGAGTGGTGAAAAAGGCCTATCTGACTGTGGGGCCCGCCCGCGCTGCGAGGGCCTACCTCCGCCTTGCCTATGAACCTTTTTGGTGGGTCTCGATGGGGGCTGGGGACTTTCCTAATAACTATTGAATTTCTTTGGGAAATAGCGGAGATTTAAGACTTCAAAAACGGGAGGTCTTTCGGTGCTGATTCTTAACGGAAAAGAAGTCGCAAAGGAAGTGCGTTCTGCCCTCGTTCCCCGGGTTGCAAACTTCAAAGATAAAGCCGGCCGGCCCCCGCACTTGTCAGTGGTCATTGTGGGCGACGATCCCGCCAGTCATACCTATGTAAAAAACAAGAAAATTGCCTGCGAAAAGGTGGGGATGACTTCCACGATTCACAGTATGCCGGCGACGACGACTCAGGCGCAGTTGAACGAGGCCTTGAAAAAGCTGAATGCTGATTCTGAGGTGGATGGAATTCTGGTTCAGTTCCCGCTTCCGAAGCACTTGAGTTCCCACGAGGTTCTGAAGTTGGTGTCCCCGGAAAAGGATGCTGACGGACTGACCTATGCTTCTTTGGGGTACTTCTTTGCTGGAAGGCCCTTTGTCAGTCCCTGCACCCCGGCTGGAGTTATGCAGATTCTGAAGCACTATCAAATTTCGGTGCAAGGTCGAAATGCCGTGGTCGTCGGGCGCAGCAATATTGTTGGCAAACCGATGGCGCACATGTTGACAGAGGCTCATGCGACAGTCACATTGTGCCACTCAAAAACAGAGAACCTGTCCGAGATGACTCGTCAGGCAGATCTGGTTGTGGTGGCCGCCGGCAAGGCTCGCTTCCTGGGTAAAGAGGACTTTAAAAAAGACGCCATCGTGATCGACGTGGGAATGCACGGTTCTGGTCAGGGCGGCAAACTGTGCGGCGATGTCCGCTTTGAAGAACTGGATGGCTGGGTGAAAGCCGCTACGCCGGTTCCAGGCGGTGTCGGCCCAATGACGATTGCGATGCTATTGCAGAACACCTGTCTGCTGGCGGAAAAGCGCGCCGGATTTTAGTTTGTACGTGAGGATTTTATGTTCAGTGGATTCTTGAAAAATGTTTGGTATGTGGGACTTCCAAGTGCAGAGCTGGCTGTGAACAAAGCCACTTCTCGCAAGATCATGAATGAACCGATTGTGTTCTATCGCGACTCCAAAGGAAAAGTTTCCGCCATGCGCGACATCTGTCCTCATCGTGGAATTCCACTGAGCTATGGGCGTGTGGTGAATGATCAAATTGAGTGTCCTTACCATGGCTGGAAGTTTGATGGCACCGGCATGTGCACAGAGATTCCCTCCCTGTGTCCTGATCAGGATTTAAATCCGAATAAAATCAAAGTGCGCGGTTATCCTGTTCACGAAGCTCAAGGTTTGATCTGGGTGTTCGTGGGTGACAAGGATTACGATGTTTCCAAGGCTCCGGCGATTCCGGTGATGAAAGCCTTCCCTGCGGACGTGAAGCCGAAGCTGACCTATGTGGTGAACTTCCCTTGCCACGTCGATCATGCGGTGATTGGTTTGATGGATCCTGCTCACGGGCCTTACGTGCATAAAAGCTGGTTCTGGCGTTCTGAAAAGACCATGCTGGAAAAGAAAAAGAAGTTTGCTCCGGTCAATTACGGCTTCCAGATGGTGCGCCACCAGCCTTCGAAGAATTCCAAGGCTTATAAAATTTTAGGTGGAGCCCCGACGACCGAGATCACTTTCACTTTACCATGTGTTCGGGTTGAGCACATCGAAGTGGGGCCTCGTAATTTCTATTCTTACACCGCATTGACTCCGGTGGATGAAAACAACACACGGGTGACCCAGTTGGCGTATTGGGACATCCCATGGTTGAGTCTGATTAAGCCTGCGATCAACAGCTTCTCTAAAACCTTCCTGGGGCAGGACATGGATGCGGTGACCAAACAGCAAGATGGTCTTCGTTATGATCCAAGTCTGATGTTGATCAAAGATGCCGATACTCAGGCGAAGTGGTACTATGCTTTGAAGACAGAGTATCATGATCATCTTCAGGAAAAGCGCGACTTCAATCACCCGGTTAAAGAAACTGAGCTTCGCTGGAGAAGTTAGTATGTCTTTTCTGCCCCACGCTCTGCTGGTTTTATTCTTAGGCGGACAGGCTCAGGCACTCAGTCTGAGCTATGTGGGGGAAACATCCATTAAAACAGGCACGGAGTTTCAAAAGACCACCATTGGCGGTCTTTCTGGTATCGTCTGGCGTGATGGCAGGCTGCTGGCGCTTTCTGATGACAAGGGTCGCATGGGCGAGCCGCGTTTTTATGAGTTCGATTTAAAAATATCGTCTTCCGCGGTCTCTTTAAAACCACAGAAAGTTCATTTTATTTCAGGGCTTCCGTTGACTGGGGAAAAGAAGGCTTCTTTGGACCCTGAGGGCCTGGCAGGTCTTCCTTCCGGGGATCTGTTGATTTCCTCTGAAGGCAATAACGACTCCAAACCCCGCGAAATGCCAAGAGTTTTCCAGGTCTCTGCCGCGGGAACGTGGAAGACGGATCTGCCTGTGCCGGACAAGTTTTTGCCAGAGCCCACGGGGCAGCAGAAAAAGGGTGTGCAGAACAACGCCGCGTTTGAAGGGCTGTCTGTGACCGCGGATGGCAAGCATGCCTTTGTGGGTGTAGAAACTTCTCTTTTTCAGGATTATGTGATCGGCGAAGAAGAAAAAGGCGACTGGATTCGAATTCTCAAGTACGAAGAGAAATCGGAAAAAGGTTTTCAGCCGGTGGGGGAGTACGCTTATCGCATTGAGCCTCTGAAGGATGCTCATGGCGGCAAGGAAGTCTTCCGCGGGGTTTCGGAAGTTCTGGCGGTCAGTGATACAAAGCTGCTGGTTTTGGAAAGAGGCGTTCGCCTTTTCCCCAAAAAGATCTGGGCCAACACCGTGGCTTTGTATGAAGTGGATCTCAGCAAGGGCAGTGATGTTTCGGGTTTCAATAAGCTGGAAGGGGCCAAGTTCACCGGAGTCAGCAAAAAACTGCTGGTGGATTTTGAGGTGGATCTGAAAGATCGCAAGGATAAAAAAGTTCAAAACTTTGAATCTTTGTCCTGGGGACCGAAACTTTCCGAGGGACGTCGCAGTTTGCTGGTGATGTCCGATAATAATTTTTCAAAAAAAGAAATCACCGAGTTAGTGGTTTTCGCAGTTGAGGGTGAATAGTTTATGATGACAGTGTGGCGTCTTCGTCCGGGTGCTGATAAAAGAATTCGCAGCGGACATCCTTGGGTGTTCTCCAATGAACTTTCCGCAAGTCCCAAAGGGCATCCTGCCGGAACTCCGGTGGAGCTTCAGGATGCAAAGGGGCAGTTTCTGGCCCGTGGATACGGCAATCCTCATTCCTTGATTGCGTTCCGGGCTTTGAGCTTTAATAGTCAGGATAAAGAACCCACCAGTTTTGATTTCCTTCACGAAAAAATCTTCAACTCTTGGCGCGTGCGCAAAGCGGCAGGTTTCCGTGGCAGTTTCCGTCTGGCTTTTGGTGAGTCTGATTTTATTCCGGGCCTTGTGCTGGATTACTACGTCATAGAACAAAACGGCAAGAAGGCTCAACTGTTTGCAGCCCAACTGGTGACCGCTGGGATGAATGAAGCTTTGAAGGATGCTGAAGGCTTCTTTAAAGGCTTGGCCGAAAAAGCCCATGCTCAGGGTTTGTCCCAGTTTTCATGGGAACAAACAGCCGTTGTGATTCGCAACGACGTAGGTGTGCGTAAGCTGGAAGGTCTGCAAGTCGAAGAACCGCGCCTGATCAAAGATCTTCCGGAGATGAATCTTCGCGATGTCGAAATTCTTTTGAATGCCGCGGGCGATGAAGGCCTTGTAAAAATGAACTGTGATCTGGTGGAGGGTCAAAAAACGGGCTTCTTCCTGGATCAGACTCATAATATCTTCCTGGCGGTGGGGCTTTTCAAAAACTGGGCGAAAACTCAAACTCCACGCAAGATCCGCGTTCTGGATCTATGCTGTTATGTGGGCCACTGGTCCACGCAGATCACACGCGCGCTGAAATCTCAGGGCTTTGAGGTGGAGGTGTCATTGGCGGATATCTCCAAGACAGCTCTGGCCTTTGCGAAAAAGAATGCGGAACGTGAAGGTGCTGAAGTCATTGTGCATGAGATGGACGTGTCTGAAGGATTGACTCAACTTCCAAGTACACACTACGACATTGTGATCGCAGATCCGCCAGCGTTTATTAAGTCCAAAAAAGATATTCCTATTGGAAAACATGCTTACTTGAAAATGAACACTCACGCTTTCCGTCTGGTGAAAAAGAACGGCTTCGTGGCGTCTTGTTCTTGTTCTGGCTTGTTGGAAGAAGAAGAGTTCCGCGATGCCATTCGCAAGGCATCTTTAAGAAATTACGCTGAACTTCGCAGCGTTCTGCGCGGCGGTCACGCGGCAGATCATCCGACGCTCATGCAATTTCCAGAGGGTTTCTACCTAAAAATGTACGTCCACTATATTCATTAAGCGGTCGGTGAAAAAGGCCCATCTGACTTCGTTGGAGCTGGGCCTTTTTGACCGACCTTGAATCCTTGGTTCTCGTGGCTTTTAAGGCGGCTTTATTGAGCAGACGGGAGTGAATTTCCTGGCGCCGTTGCAATTTGTTTTAACAGGCGAAGATATCAATCCCTAACTAAGCGACTTCTTTTTTATCCAGATACTTTCGTTCAAACCAGAAAGTGCCTGCTGGCAAGACAGAGGCTACGAAAGCCAGAAGTCTGGTTTTCATTGACCAGTTCAATTCACCGGCAATGAAGTTCGCCATCAGGACATAACCGATGAACAGGAAGCCGTGGATGGGACCCAAGGACTTAACCAGGGCGGGATTGCCGGCCATGTATTTTACGGGCATGGCGATCAAAAGAAGAGCCAGGAAAGAAAGTCCTTCGAGCCAGCCTAGAATACGGAATGCTTGAATCATTTATCACCTCTCAACACGGGGTTGATACTCACTTTTACTCTATTATGCAGCTTAAAAGTGCTTCTTGAGGCGCAACATATTACTGCGTCTGGTAAGAACTCAATCTTTTAAACAACTTGCTGCCCATTGGCGACGAATCCCGCGGCCTCGGTCAGTCCGGAAAGAACCGAGTGGAAGTGGGACTGAGTCTGCAAACGTTGTGGGCCGAAGCGTTTTTCAAATTCTTTCTGGATGAACGGCACCTTGGCCGTGCCTCCGGTCAGGCAGACTAAATCCACCTGATCCACGGTGACATTGGCGTCTTTTAAGCACTGATCCAAAGAGTTGAATATATTCTGTCGGGTCTCTTCTGCCCATTCCACAAACATTTTGCTGGTAAAGTGCTCCCGAATTTCAAGGCCTGGATAGTCGAAGGTAAATTCAGTTTCCTCTGAATTCGAAAGTGCTCGTTTGGTTCTTTCGATGTTCTCAAAGAACGGGAAGATCTGCTGGTCTTCAATAAGGATGAATAATCTTTCAACCGCCGAGGCGTCTTTGGCGGTTAATGAGCACTTCTTCACCTCACGAATGAACTCGTAGGTGTCTTTTTCTTTCAAGTGAACGATGTGAGCCGGATGATTCAGACGCAAGGTCACACCCTTGGGCATCGTCATCACGTTGCTTCCCATCGGCAGTCGATAGCGGGATTTCGCGCCGAAATACTCATTGAGCTTGTGGCTCATGAACACACTGTCCAAAGCATCTCCCGCCAGGGGGCAACCATCGATTGCCAGAACATCTTCCTTGGAAAAACCAGAAGGGCGAAGTTTGATCAAGGTGAAATCTGACGTTCCCCCGCCGAAGTCACCGATCAGAACGATTTTTTCTGCTGTCAGCTCACGCCGATAATCAAAGGCTGCTGCCAGCGGTTCCGGGACAAAATGAACTTCTTTAAAGCCGGCAAAGGCTGCGGCCTTCTGCATGCGATGAAGGGCAAAACCATCTGCGACGGAATCCATGGAATAACGAGCCGGACGACCGATCACGGCTTTTTCGACCGAAGTGTCTAAAGTTTGTTCAGCTCTTTTTTTCAGTTCCAGCAGGAAGGTCCCGATCATGCTTTCCAAAGTCAGGATGCGATTGTCCAGAACGGTTCCCAGATAGTTCTGGTTCGGCAGATGGGATTTGAAGGATCTAAACAGGCGGCCTTCCATGTCCTGTTCAATGTATTGCTCAATGGCTTCAGATCCGTAATAGCACAGGTCCGGATTGGGGAAGTACAGCAGTGTGCGCATCATGGTGGGATCGTTGGCTTTTTTGTCCAACGTGAGGGCTTCGTAACGTTTTCCCTGATGGTAGGCACCCACCAAAGAGTTGCTGGTCCCGAAGTCAATAGAGAGATAAGTGTCTGTGCTCATAGGCTTACAAGTGTAGCATGGCACCATATTTCACAGGTAACTATTTTCGGCACCGGATTTTTCTTCTTTTCAAGTGATTCGTAATTCTCCCGCAAGATCCCAGGGAATTGTTATTCTCGCTCTTGTCTTTAGGTTAGGAGTTTAAATATGACAGGGAAACATATTAAAATACCTACACTAATTTTCGCTCTTCTGGCTCTTGCGGCTTGTGGAAATATGAATGTTGGTGTCACTTCCTTTGAAGCGAATTCTCAGGGCTCGCCTTACGGGCAGCAGGTTGATCAAGGGCCTGCGCAGCAAGCGGATCTGGGCAGCAGCGGTTACTATGGTTATGAAGAGGCCATGGACACCTACGAAGAGGTGGTACAGGAAACTCTTGCCCCGGCGAAAGACAAAAAAGACGCCAAGACAACGTCGCCGGCACCAACCAAGTCCAGCTCTGCCAAGAATGAAGCTGAACCTGCACAAGAGACCGAGGAAAAAACTCCTGGCAAGTCTTCAGAGGTTGCTGAAGAAAAAGCAGAGCCCAAGTCCGAACCTAAAAAGGGCGACCAACCAGCGCCTAAAACAGAAGAACCAGTACTTTCTAAAACTCCCAATGCCCCTCGCAGTGAAGTGGTTGGGCCTGGGGTTTTGAAGCCCACAGTTTATTTCTTTGCGATTCTTAATGAAGATAAAAATGGCTGTAAGCCAGAGACCAGAAGAACATTGCATGGAGCTGGCAGCAAGCCTCTGTTGAAGGTCTGCCCGAAAACGGCAGCAGCATGTTCCCTGCAGGGTTCCTGCGGTGTCATTCAAAAAGGCAAAATGCACACCTTCAATATTATCGGCCGCTTTGACGGGCAGGATCGCTATTTTGAAATTCCGGAAGATGGTTGTCGCTTCGGTTACGGTGTGAACAGCAGCTGTCTTGATCCGTTTTATACTTTGGCAGCGGATCTATCCATCTACAAACCCGGTGAAGTGATCTTCGTTCCTGCAGTTGTTGGCTTGGAGCTTCCGGATGGAAGCAAACACAACGGTTATTTTGTCATTCGGGATAAGGGGCGCGGCATCAAGGGAATGGGACGTTTTGATTTCTTCTCTGGTCACTACAGCTGGAATGATTCTGAAAATCCGTTTAAGAAAATTGGATTGGGTGATGTGAACACCAATATCCCTTACTACAGAATCAAAGGGGAGGCGGCGAAGAAAGTGCAGGCTTCCCGAGCCTTCCCAAGCTTGCCACCACATGCGGTGACAGAATAAAAAAAAGCCCGGTTCTTACCGGGCTTTTTTCGTTTAGACATTGGATTGTTGCTGTTGCTGTTGCTGCGGGGCCTGTTGCTGCATTTGTACTGAGCTGCCCCCTTGAACCTGAGCGGCAGCGGCTTGAGCCATCTGCGCCACAGTCATTTGCGCCTGCTGAGCCTGTTGGTGGTAGTAGTTCAGCTTCGCCACGTATTCTTTCAAGGCTCCATTTTCCTGCTTTAGAACCCCCAGTTGGGTGAGGGCCTGTTGCAGATGACTGTAGTAGTCCTGCGCTTCCAGAGCCTTTTTATCCAGAGCCAGTTTCATTTCCACAATCTTGGTTTCAGCCACCGACATCAAGTTCTTCAGGACATCGTTCTGCTGTTGGGCAGAGGCTTCCACTTCGCTAAAGGAAGTCGAGATTTTTTCAATCTCTTCGTTCAAAGAGGAAATCGTAGAGTCTCTGTTAGCCACCGTCATCTGTAGCTCTTCGACGTTCTGTTGCAGGTTCTGACGTTCTTCCTTCAGGCTGTGGATTTCTTTTTCAAACTGTTCGCGCTGTTCTTCCCAAAGTTCCTGTTCTTTGGTGAAAGCACTTTTGGCTTTCATCAGTTCCATCGCGGTTTCGTCTTTCAGGGCCTGATTCAGTTCCAGGTCTCTTTGCAGTTGTTTGTTCTTTTCAAACAAAGCCTGGCTGTATTTCTTTTCTTCGCTTTGCATTTGCAGGGCGCGCGCTTTCAGGCCTTGAATCTCTAGTTGAAGCTGAAGGCTCAGCTCCAATGACTTCGCCAGATCACCACTGAGTTTGGTGTTATTTGCGCGCTCTGCGATCAATTGGTTTGCCAATTGTTGCAGTTGTGCGTCCAACGTTTCAGCACCGTAAGACACGTTTTCCAGGGATTTGATCTTCTCGCGAAGTTCTTCCTGGCTGCCTTTCAGGTCTGAATGGAATTTTTTCATTTGAACCTGCATTTGCTCATACTTTGGTGGAGGCGGGACTAGACCCTCTTCAGGGGTGGTGCCCAGCTCGTTAAGTTTGCTGCAGATCTCATCAAAAAGTTTTTCGTGCTCAGGAACGGAGTTCGTCATAGACTTCATTGTGAGGCACAGACAGAAGTCAAGTCATCGAAATTTATTGACATGAGTCCAGCCTCTCGATTTAGGTCCAGTGTTGAATAGTCATGATTTGGGAGAGTTAAAATGAGTATCCAAAAGTCTTTGCAGTTTGTGATGGCTGTTTTAATGACGATCACTTGTGTAAGCACCGCGTACGGACAGCAGGAACTGGGGTTGCTAAGTGACATCAAGCCGCCTCAACAATCATCGGAATATATTTTCCGCTCCTCCCCCAAAGAATCCTTGATCAGTGTCCAGTTGCTGGGGGCGGTTTACAAGCCGGGGATCTATTACATTCCGGCTAACACGGAATTGCTCAAGCTTCTTACGTTGGCTGGTGGAACCACCAATGGCGGGGACCTTTCCGAGATTCTGGTGCGTAAGTCAGAGCCGAAATCCTGGGCGGACCTCAAAATGAAGGCTATCAATGAATACCAGGGCGCATACGAAGTCGATGCTGAAAAAATCATCAAGTTTGGTGGGGGCAAGAATCTGAAACTGGGGCAGGATGATTTTGTCTATGTTCCACCACGCACTCCTTGGATCAGCAGCGAGGCCTCCCGAGGGATCACGATCGTTTCTGTGGTTCTGGGGATTGTGTTAACGGCTGTCCTTATTGATAAAAACACCGGGAAGTAAAGATGGTTGGGGCCCGCGACGGTCGAATTTTATTTTTGATCAAAGCCCTTGTGGCCCTGCTGTTTATCTCCAAAATTTCTTTGGGAAGCTTTTTGCTTCCTGTTCCACACAGTTTTTCCTATCTGATCTTCCAGCAGGGGCTGCATCCGTATGTGAACGTCTTTCTGTGTTTTCTGCTGGGGCTTCCGCTGGCCTTGTTATGGCTGAAGGTCCGAGACCGACATCATCTCAGCGGCTTTTATAAGCTCTTTATCTTCCTTCTGATGCTGACGCTGATTGTGCAGACTCTTTTACAGATCAGCTATGTGAATACGGATGAATCTCCGGTTATGCAGGTGGGGGCCTTGCTGGTGTCCCTGTTCATGATCGTGGTCTATGGGGTTTTGATCCCAAGTCTTTGGGATGTTCGCGACTTTATGCGCTTTGTGCAGAAGTGGTCGGGTGTGCTGGTACTTATCTCTCTGCTTTTGTGGGTGGTGGCCGGTGGCGCCGTCTTCAAGGGGGGACGCTTTGTCGGTGTTTTTAAACACATTCCCCACATGGTGACCTGTGCTACCGTGGCCTTTATTTTCTCTTTGGGAACCTTGCTGGATGACAGTAAAATGAAACATAAGGTTTGGGATGTCCTGGTGCTTGCAGGAAGTTTTCTGGCCATCATCCTGACAGGAACCCGTTCTTCCGCGGCGGCTGCCCTGATGGCCTTTGTTGTGACAATGGTTCTGCATAAAACGGCAACCAATCAAGGGCGGATCTTTAAGTTTGCCTTTTTGTCTTTGCTTGTGACCTTCACCCTGTTCTTTGGGAATCAGGTCTATGACTTCGCCCGCGGGATTGCGACGGGCCAGAACTCTTTGGGATCTCGCGAGGCCCAGGACGGCATTGCCTCTCGTTGGGAAGAGGTCGAGCGTGGCAGTCAGATTTTCCTTCAGGAGCCTTGGCTGGGGCATGGACTGCTTTCCAAATTTGCGGCTGGCAATGAGGTGGATGTTTCCAACTACAATGCCATGAAGGATCCGCACAATATCTTTATCTCGGCCGGGGTGATCGGTGGCTGGCCCCTTCTTGTGTTAGCGGGCATTTCATTGATTCTGATGGTTGTCGGTTCTTTCAAAGCGCTTTTGAGTTTTGACATTTCTAAACGGCAAGTGGCGATCTATTTGCTGTCCCATATTCCTATTCTCATTATCTATCACATACACTTATCCATTGGGGGCATGGCCGATCGTCTTTATTGGATGGTCTTTGGCTTTATTGCGGCGTCGGTCTCCAGGATAGGAAAGAAATGAAAGGTCCTGGCTACGGCTTTGCGGAATTGGGAATCAACTGCGTTGAGATCTTCCTGCGTCTACATTTGCTGGTCTTCTATACTCAGGAAGTGGGATTGAGCTCTTCGTGGGCCGGATTGGCTTTGGGGCTCTCCATTTTTTGGGATGCGTTGATTGATCCGCTCATCGGTTACTATTCTGACCGCGTTCGATCCCGTCGGGGAGAGCGTTATTCGTTCTTACCCTGGGGGCTGGTATTTTTGTCAGTTTCCATGATGGGTTTGCTGAATCCTCCTCCGATGACCTCCATGGCGTCGAAGTTTTTCTATCTGCTGACGTTTTCCCTTTTGGTGAACACGGCCTACACCTGTTTAAGTGTGCCCTATTCCGCTTTGGTTGGTGATCTGGCTGGGGATTCCGCCGAACGCTCTCGTTTGATTGGCTGGCGACTGGCATTTGGAAATCTTGGCGCTATTTTTGGTATCGCAGTGCCAGGGTATTTTTTGATAGCCAGAGATTCCAAACCTTACGCGCAGGCTGCATGGATGATTGTTGGGCTGTTGTGTATCGGCACGCTGGTGTCCTGGTTGACGGCTCTGAAGTACAACCGTCCTTTGGCAGAGGGCAAAGCAAGCGCCAAGTTTTCAATGTGGCAGCCTTTGCACAATAAGAACTTTGTACCACTTTTACTGGCGTACTTTGTTGCCAATATCGGGCTGACTTTTAACTCCTCTGTGGCGCTTTACTTTTATCGGGAAGGTCTTCGATTTTCTGAGACGGAAATCACCACCGTTCTGTTGTTGTTCCTGCTTTCATTTACTTTGTCGATTCCGGGCTGGCTGTATTTGATTCGCTATGTGCCCAAGCGCAAAGCGCTGATGTGGGGAGTGTTTTTGTTGGGAATGGTCAGCTGCTTTATATACCCCATCCTGCCAGTGGCGCAAGTGGGGTGGGCGCTGCTGTGGGCCTCTTTAATCGGTGGGGTTCTGGTGGGCTCGGCAGTGCTTTTAGAGTCCTTGCTGACAGATATCGTGAAGGCGGAAGAAGAGCGCACCGGGCATGACGAACTGGGCCTGTATTTCGGGGTCTGGAAAATGGTCGGCAAAATCTCTCGCGGGTTGGCGTTGGCTGTTACGGGACAGCTCCTGACCTGGGCGCTGACAAAAGAGCCAGAAACCACACATTTTCGATTGAGTCTCGCCTTTGGCCCCCTGGTGGGCGGTCTTTTTATTCTGGCGGTCCTTGTGCTGTGGAAGCTGTCAAATGGGCGCCCTGCCGTGAAGTAATTTCAAACTCTTAATCCTCATTGCACATTAAACACAGGCCAAGGCTGAAAAACGGTGGCACAACCAATGCTTACGGTCTGTTAGATGAAAAGGTGGGGAAATATGAGTGATCAGCATATGGAACCGGAACTCACGGTAGGCGAAATTATCAAACTGTACTTATCTCATTGGCGGATGTTTGCCGTCTTTACGGCCGTGCTGTTTGCTATCAGTGTTCTTGTTTATATCGTTAAAATTCCGTTTGTGGCGAATTCCACGATAGTTATTCACGATTCCCAGAACTCGTCTTTGCAAGCCTTTTCCAATCAGTTCTATGGACTTTCAAAATCCGTTCAAGAGTCCAAAAAGGGCAGTAGTGTCTTATCCAAACACATCGAATACCTTAAAACCCGTGAGTTCTATGAGGCCCTTTTAAAGCGCATTGAAGAGCGCGGAAACAGCCAGGAAATCACTCTAGAGGAACGTAAAGGATTTGAGATCTTCCGTGACAAATATTTGAAGGACCTGGAAGGCAACCCTGAAGGCCGGGTTCAATTATTGCAAGTGCTGAATGCTTGGACTCGCATAAATCTGGATTCAGATTTCGAGATCCGTGTGGCAGCTGTGACCCCCGTAAAATCCATGTCCTTGTTCCTTTCGAACACGGCATCGGAACTGGCGGCAGATATGCTGAAAAAACGGGAACTGGCGGAAATCAACCGTGTGGAAGATTTCATGTCCAAACAAAAAGTCGATGCTGATCAGAAGCTGGTGGCCCTTGGGAAGCAACTGGCAGAGATGCAGAATAAAGATGAAAACCTTTTACCTTTGGCTTCCAAAGATAAAATGGGTGATTACGTGTCTGACCTTTTGGTGCGATCCAATGAGATCAAACTGAAGATGGCAGAAAATAGAAAAATGATCGACTACCTTCAAGCAGGACGTGGGAAGCAGAAGGAAAGTGCCCTTTATGGTGTTGGTGGTCGTATCGAAGCATTAAAAATTGAAAACAACATCCTGGCCGGGAAACTTGGCCAGGTGCAGGCTTCTATTGCGCGCTTGAAGAAGGAAGTGAAGGATCTACCGTTCGCAGCGCAAATGGTGGAAGACCTGAAAAAGAAGTCCGAGCTGGAGTTCAACCGCTATAAGGAACTGAGCACAGCTTTGACCAAATTGGATGCGATGAAAATTTCCATCGACACTCGTTTTGAAGTGTTGGAGCGTGCTCGTTGGGAGACGACATTGCCACAGATCGGACTTTTAAGTCTGGGGCTGTTGTCCTTGCTATTAAGTCAGTTTGTGGGCTCCTTGGTAATTTATTTCCGTTACCTGTGGAATCCGCACGTGGTGACAGCGCAGGCGTCCCGCAACCTGGTTATTTTCGACAATCACTCTGTGGATCCACGGGTGATTATTGAGAATTCCAAAATTAAGTTTAGTTTGAAGAAACCGGAAACCAAGAAGGATGAAGTTAACGAGGACGAACAGCAGAAGATGGCTTGGAACGTTCTTAATGTCGGTCAAGGGACCGATGTTTCGCAGTAGGTGACTATGAAGAAGTTTGTTTTCGGGGGTATGATTTTGTTATCTGCGACTTCCCTGGTGGGGTGTGGAAGTCAGATTGGCAGCAGTGTTCGTCAGGCAGTGACGGTCAACCAAGAGGCTAAGAACCTGGTTGAATGGGAAAATTCTGAAGCCAACCCGGAAGCCTTGTTCGCCAACTGGCGCCACGAGTTCATGGTTGATTCCACAAAGCGTGAAGCCATGAAAGAAGAGTTGTGCACGGAGCTGAACAAACTTGATGGTCAGTCCTTGACGATCTTTGAGAATGAAATCCGTGATGAAAATAACCGTGCTCTGGTCAGCTCTTGTAAAGAGGAGCTGTTGCAGAAGGTGGATGAACACTTCGACAAAGAACGTGAGACTTTGGACGTTCCAGGTCACGCCCTTAAGGCGGTTTACTCTGGCAACAACTTCCAGTTCCCGACGAATATTCAAAAACGTGACACGTCCAAGGGTTATCACGCAGTGACCGGAGATGTGGCGCGCAAGGAAGTGATCATCACTTTTGATGATGGTCCGAATGGTCAGTACACTGATGCAATCCTGCGTGCCTTCAGGGAAGTAAATGCGAAAGCGATCTTCTTCCACATGGGTAAGGCGGTCCGCGCAAACCCTGACATCGTGAAGCGAGTTGCGGCAGATGGTCACTCTATCGGAACGCACTCGACGACACACGCGTGCTTGGGCAGCAGCTCTGCCTGCCGTAAGACCAATGGTCGCAACCTGACTTTTGATGAAGCCGTGGCTGAAATCAAAGGCGGACACCAGGCTGTTTATGATGCGATTGGTTGGGTGGATCCGTTCTTCCGTTTCCCTTATGGTGAGGGTTCCCCGGAGCTTAAGAACTTCCTGAAGAACAACTCCACAGGTGAATTCTTCTGGTCGATCGACAGCAATGACTGGAGAGCTCAGACGAATGAAAATCTGCTGCGCACCACAATCGCGGAGATTGAAAAGCGAGGCCGTGGGCAGGTTCTGTTCCATGACATCCAAAGGAAAACGGCGGAAATCATGCCTCAGTTCCTGCGTGAGCTTTACAACCGTGGCTACAGTATTGTACTAATTCAGCCCGCAGATTTGTCTGCGCGATACAACAGCAAGCTGGTTAAGAAAAGACTGCCATAGTTTTAAAAGTTCATGAGAAAAACGGATATCGATCGTCCATCAACCTGGAAGCCCTATAAGACGGGGATGTGCAATGGCTGCTTCGGCGGCTGCTGCACAATGCCGGTTGAAATCAAACTCTCGGACCTCATCCGACTTGGTGTTGCCACCGAGGATGAGGCCCAAACCTCGATTAAAAAGTTAGCAAAAAGACTGATAAAAGAAGGCATTATCGTCTCGTATCGATCCGGGACAGAGTTCTTTATGCTCTCTCAGAAGGCCAACCGGGACTGCCTGTTTTTAGATTCTAAAACGCGCCTGTGTACGGTCTATGAGAAGCGCCCGGACACCTGCCGTCAGTTCCCTTCCATTGGCCCCCGTCCGGGGTTCTGCCCGGGCTAGTTGTCGAAAATTCTGACAGGGGGGTGCTCTTGTTGGGCTCTGTCTCAGGGTGGGGCGTGCCAAGACCTTTATATTCGCTCTGAAGTGGCATAAGCGCTGCTCTTACTCCTGATAAGAACAGGAGGCCCTTATGAGCTTCACAGATAAAAAACTCGAAATCGCGATTGCAGGCTTTGCCCTTCTTATGATTGGCGGGATGGGTTATCTGCTGAAGTCCCCTGTTCAAAGCGCTATCGGCGAGATGGAAGTGATCTACGAGATGCCTCGTCCTAAATCCATTCTGGCGGCGTTGTTTGATCTGGGGGATCGAGAGATTTCGCGCGATTATAAGAATCCGTTTGCAAAGAAGAAAGCTGACGAAAAGAAAGTGGAGGCAAAGGCGGCAGCGCCTCAGCAGGCTCCGGCAAAAGCTGTTGCCAAGAAAGCGGACTCTAAAAAAACTCCAACTGCTATCAAAAAGCCTTCTGTGGAAGTGAATGTGGTCGATGCAGCACCCGCTTCTGGCTTGACCTCTGACGACATCACCGTGGGTGATGGCAATGTTCCGCAGAACTATCAGCAAAATACAAACAAAACAAATACAGCCAATACGACTGACACCAAGAACACTCTTTCTGGTGACCAGTGGAGAGCCCTGTTGCAGGCTCAGCCGACCAAAGAAAACCTGGATAAGCTGATTGCCGCTTACAGCGCAAAAGAAGTGGATGATCAGACGTTCTATACAATCGTGACAGAGCTTCTTCGCAGCAATAAAACAGAGACGCAGGATCTGGGCTTGGCGGCGCTCAAGGGCACTTACAGTCAAAAAAGTTTCGCCGTGGCCGCTCAGTATTTCGATCAGGTGGCTCCGGAAGTGCAGACAAAGCTTCATTCCTACATGTTGAGCTATGCGGTTTCCGGTCGCATGGGAATTCTGATGTCTGTTCTGAAAAGCGACAATTCAGAATTAGTGACGGTGGCAACTCAGGTAGTGATGGAAGGTTATGTGGCGGCTAAGGCGGGCACGAACTTGAATGATCCCCGTGGGTCTCGCGGTGATGTGGCTATTAACTCTGTGGCTGGGTATGCGAAGTTTATCCCCGTCTTCCAGCAGTTGGCGCAAAGCCAGGACAGTGAAATCGCCAGCTTGGCCTCTGCAGCCTTGAGTCAAATCCAAACCTCGGCCGTTGCGGCTCTTTAAAACTGGACAGGCCCGCCTGTTTTCGACGAGAATAAGCCCATATTTATGGGCTTTCTTCATTTCTGGCGAAACATTCTTGTGATAACTTTGATAGCTGGGACCTCTCAGGTCTTTGCGGCTACAGATTTGCCTAGAAATTTGAATGCCAAAGATCAGACACGCGCCCTGCAGATACTGGGATTTGGTTCGGCCTCCAAGATTCTGGACAATCCCTATCCTCTGGGTGGTTACACTGGAATTGAAGTGGGACTGTCCTCTGAATTTATTCCCGCCGAAGATTTGGCAAGTCTGGGAAGCAAGACCGAAGACAAAGGGGAGTTTAACTTCTACACCCTGACTGTCGGCAAAGGCCTTTACTACAACATCGACACCCTGTTTTATTTCACACCCACGATTCAGGGCGAGAAAATGCAGAACTACGGCGCTCAGTTGCGCTGGGGCTTTTATGAAGCCAGCTTCTTTCCTTTGAGTCTGACTGCGATGTTGTATGGTGGTGGAGCCAGTTTTTCCAACCTGATCAATGTTTCCACGATGGGGCTGGATCTGATTGCGACCGTGGCGATGGATCGACTTGCCATCTATACGGGATTTGGACGTGTCCGTGCGACGGGAACTTTCATCGGTGGAGCGGACGGCATCACGGCCGATCAGAATACGGTGACTCAGGATATCGTAGAGGATCACGCTGTGTTTGGGCTTAACATCGATATTTCCAAGATGTTCTTGGCGATGCAAATTGATCGTTATTCGGACTCGGTCTATAGCGCCAAAATAGGCTTCCGCTTTTAGATCGGTGAAAAAGGCCCATCCGACGTCGTTGGAAGGCAACCTTCTCGCTCCGACGTGCATTGAGCACGCCTGCGCTGCGAGGGTTACCTTCCGCCTCGCGGCTGAACCTTTTTGACCGATCTAAACTTATGATCTAGTTGGGTAGATTTTTTATTTTTGGGCTTTTTCGATGAGTTTGGTGGTGGATTTTCCGTCCACAAACTGCAAGGACATGACTTTTCCGCCGTAGGACATAACAAACGGCGCGCCGACGATGGAGTCAATTTTCCAGTCGCCGCCTTTGACTAAGATGTCAGGCTTCACTTTGTGAATCAGATTTTCGGGAGTGTCTTCGGTGAAGATCACCGTGAAATTCACAGCACCCAAGGCTGCCAGAATCTCTGCGCGGTCGTTTTCAATTTGGACCGGGCGGGTAGGGCCTTTCAGGCGTTTGACGCTGGCATCAGAGTTCACACCCACAACCAGGACATCGCCCAGGCGCTGGGCTTCCTGCAAGTAGCGAACATGCCCTACGTGCAGAAGATCAAAGCAGCCATTGGTGAAAACGATTTTTTTGCCTTGAGCGCGAATCGGGGCCAGAGTTTCTTCAATATTTTCAAATGTGCAAACCTGACCCATAGATGTCTTTTATGCTTTCTTGTAAAGCTGTGCGCCCGTGATAGCGCCCGCGAAGTCTTTATTAAACAGAACAGATAGAATTGGCATCACCACGAAACCTGTCGCGATCACGAGCAGGCTGCGGGCAACCACTTTCAAAGAGTAAGCGGCTTTGTTCAGCTCTTCCGGCTTGCCGATTCTTTGATCAAACGCCCACTCTCCCGGAGTGCAGCCCACAAAGATACGATTCACTGTCAGATAAATGAACGCCACACCCGCAAACAGGCAGAAGGTGGAAAGATAGATCATGCCTTGAGCATCTGGATTGGTCAGATTGCCGATCAGATCTACTTTAGTGATCACCAAAAGGATGATCATGCACAGCAAGCTCGCAGCGATCACCAACATTCCGTCCAAAAGCGCTGCCGAGAAGCTCCAGGTCGTCTTTTTGAATTCTTCTCTGGCTGCCGTTCCAGTGATTTTTTGAGGCGCTTTGTCCAAATCCAAACGGCGATTTTTTTGCAGTGTCTTCAGGATCTCATCAACGGCTGTGGATGAAGCCGCACCATCACCGCCCACTTCGGTCAATGAACCCGGAGCTGGTGGGACAGGGGAGGCTTTTTTGCGAGGAAGTGGTGGACGAAGAGGATCCGTCGAAGCCTCTTCGATAAGCTCTAGACCTTTATCCTTAAGAACCGGGCTGACAGAGAAAGCTTCAGCTTTATCCTGAGCGGATGCATTGTTTTGTTTTTTCTTGTGAAAACCCAAACCATCGGTGAGCGGCTTAAACTCAAATTCCTCAAAAGGATCCATGCCTTCTCCTTAAATCAACACATCAGATCAAAGTCATACTTTAGGACGGAGACCAAGGTCATGCAAGCCGTTTCAACTCGCAGAACCTGGGGCCCTAAGGTGACTGGATGAAGGCCTAGTTTTTGGAATTCCTCAACCTCGCGGTGAGAGAATCCCCCCTCACTGCCCACGATAATCCAGATGTCTTTGATCCCTTGAGGACGGTCAGATTTAACTTTGGTGACATAATCCTTGATGCTTAGAGTCGCCGGACCCTCATAAGCAAATAGACCCACACCGGAGTCATTTCGGTTAATTAAATCCGAGATCTTTTCAAACGGGATGGCCGGATGGATCTTCATCAGGTCGCCACGTCCACTTTGCTGAGTGGCGGATTTGACGATTTTATCCCAGCGGTCGGTTTTATTATCCGACAGCTTTTCCCCTTTTCTCAAGAAGCTAAATTCAGAGAAGAAGGGATGGATGCTGGAAACGCCCATTTCCACCGCCTTTTCCATGATGGCATCCATCACGGGAAAGCGGGACAGGGAAAGAACAAGATGAAGGTGAGGTTCTTTGAGAGCTGGGATATCCCGAGTTTCAAGAATCTGCGCGGTGGCAGTCTTTTTGGAAACTTGGGTGACTTCAACGAAGTAAGCTTTACTGTCTTCAGTCAGCACTTCAAATTTGGATCCCACTTCCTGACGACAAACATCGAAGATGTGATGAAACACATCCCCGGTGAAGTTCACCTGATCTTGAAAGAGATCTTTTTTGTCGATCCAATAACGTCTCATGACTGAACCCAGTAACCAACCCACTCGTCTTTTTCAAGGCGACGGATCACAGTCAGGCCCGAGCCTTCCAGGAACTTTTCGAAGAAGTGGTTGTCACGCTCTTCGAGAATACCCGTTAGCAGCATGTGACCACCGGGTTTCAGAACGCGCATAAGGTCTTTTTTGATATTGATCAGAACGCCGTCGATGATATTGGCCACGACCACATCGTACTGTTCACGCAGGTCTTCGATCAAAGACTCGGGGATGGAGATTTGTTCCACCTTGTTGAGCTTGATATTTTCGCGCGCCACTCGGCGGGCTTCAGGGTCAATTTCGATCCCGGTGACCAGGCCCATACCGGCCATCTCGGCCAGCATTGCCAAAATGGCTGTGCCAGTGCCGACATCCAACATCGTCCAGTTGCCGATTTGACCTTTGTATTTTTCAGCCAGCTTGTGAATGAAAAAAGCCATCATCTGAGTGGTCGCATGAGTGCCTGTTCCGAAAGCCATGCCCGGATCAATATAGATCGGATGTTTGCATTCTGGAGGAGGCGTCAGCCAGGAAGGGACAACCCAGAAGTCACCGACAAGTTTGAACGGCTTGAAGCCCTTTTTCCATTCTTCCAACCAGTCTTTGGTTTCTTCTTCATGGATATGCCACTTGATGTCTTCATTAAGTTCGATCAGGCCATCAAAGAAATTGCAGCCCGGGCGCTCTGGAAAAAACACGTCCAATTCATGGGCACGAACGTGAAGAATTTGAGGATCATAAGTCAGATCAGGCTGTGTGAACGGCAAGGCTTCAGTGACGCCCGAAGCGCCACATTCAAAGCAATGTGTGGTGATGATGTCTTCAAGTTCAGCAGGAACCTGGCTTAGGCGGATACGGAAGTAGGAATTTGTGTCACTCATTCCGAGTGGTGTTATCAGAAACCACCGATTTTTCAAGCTTTTCTGCGGTTTGCAGGGACGCCTGAACCACCGTGGATGTCACTGGTGGAGGGTTTGCAGAAACTACAGGGTTGGCGGTCTCTGGGGCCAGGTTGGGAGTCGTAATAACCTGCGTCTGAACCACGGTCACGGCCGGGGAGGGGGTGGCGGCCGGGGTATCAGCTTCGGCAATCTTGCGCCGTTTGGGTTTGGAGTTGTCAATAAACGAGCCCCCCAGATCAATGCGGTCGCCGGTCATAATGCCAATTTGCTCCAGCATGGGGAGCTCATCCCTGGATAGCAGGGTGAATTCGCGTGCCACGGCCACACGGTCATAGACGGCGATGATTTTAAGTTGTCCCACCGGGACCATGATTTCACCAACAGCATTGGCACCACTGGCATCACGCACGTTGATTTTTCGGACGGCGGTGACCACCAGATTCTTCTTTAAGCCAGAGCCGGGAGTGACATTGATGTAGAAGTCTTTGTAAACGGTGTCTTCTTCAGACAGCGTGATGTTTCTGCGCACATCCACCACTGACATGTCAGCGGCCTGCGATGGCGTCGAAAATCCCAACAGGAATGCAATTAAGAACATCATAAGAAAACCCTTCCATGGTTTGTCTGTTCCCTTTATCGGCTGTCTTATTTTGAAACTTGAGGGCTCTGGACCTTGGTTTGACCGAAGGTCCGTCAGTTGGAAACGATGGCGCCCTGAACAGAGCTGTAGACTTTGTAGGTCTTGTCTTCGGTGGTCTGCTCGATACCGGACATGTAGTTACCCACAGTGCTTTGCACATGATAAGTCACACCGCCACCTGTGGCGGTTCCTGTCTGAGTGGAACCGGAAACCAAACCGGTTGTTTTGGCAGGATCCTGAAATTTAATTGGAGAGTTCTCTGAAATTTGCTCCAGTGACGCATCCATCGAGCATCCTGTGGCAAGAATCATAAGTGAAGCCAGTACGATCCATTTCACGTGCAACCTCCGCACAAAATACTTATCGGCTGGAAGCCGGAGTTCTTTGAGTTTTCTCATTTTGAGACCTGATATATTTCATTAGATCTTCATTCTGTTGGCGTAGATCCTCATTTTGTTTTTGTAAGGCGGTCATTTGCTTTTCCAACGCCGAAATTCGATCTTCGTGATTCATGAGCATCGCTTTGAATTTGTGATAAAGCTCCTGCACAGCGCCAGTGATCGGGGCGATCATGTTCATGTAAGACACGGACTTGATGCCGCTTTTGTTCTGATCGACAACATGAGGGTAAATCTGTTCCAGTTCCTGGGCGATAAAGCCCATTTGCAACCGAGGATCCGCATAGGGGTCTTTCCAATGATACGAGGACGGTTTGAGCTGAAGGATCTTTTCCAGACTGCCTTCAAGAGTATGAATGTCTTTCTTCAGGCGGATGTCCGATGCACCGTTGACGGTGCCCACGGTCGTCAGATTTCCGACAGCAGACAAAACCATTTTGGGAGATATCGAACCGCCGTTTTTCGTGATGAAGTGCATATCGCCCCCCTCCATCTCGTTGGCGATGTTAAATAGTGTGCTCCCCGTGGTTGGTATGCCAAGATAACCGCTTCGAGTGGTGGGGCTTGCGGTGCGGGCAAAGAACTGAATATAAGTGTGATCGCCCGTGCCGGGCTTCAGGCTGAGTATTCCCATCCCGTTAGAGCCGGATTCACCCAAAGTCAGCAAGCCTGACGCATCCAAAGACATCAGCATCTGACCTGAACCCAAATTGCCTTTATAGAAATTCAGGCGACGGGAACTCCCAAATTCATTCACGATGTGGAAGTTGTTGGTGACAGTGGCGTCACTGCCGATCTGGAAAGAAGAGTAAGCCGTATTACCCGCACCCGAGCTGCCAATATGCACGTTGGCCAGGGGCGAAGCGGTGTTAAATCCGGTAGGACCCGCAAAATAGTTCTTAGCCGTGCCGCTGGCTTGATAGACGCTGTATCGGTTCGTCGCAGTACCACCTGTTGTCGGAGCTGCCAGGAGAAGATCGTACATGGTTCCGATGGTTCCGGATTGAAGTTGGGGTAAGACATGTAACCCAATGGCATTGTTTGTTGTGGGAGAGTTGCCTGCTTCGAAGCCTTCGTGTCCGTACATAAAGCTTGCGGCTCGCAGGTCGCTGACGGTCCCCGCGTCTATATTGCCGGCATAGCGATTGCGGGTCGCCGCTGTATACAGCGCCTCGTTGGTGCTGGTGACGGTGACACCCGCGGGAACATTCGGCACAACAATACTGACCGACGCGTGGGTGGACAGTGTCGAGTTGGCAGACGGGTTGAAGCGTTGATAGACTCCGCTGCCAGTCAGGTTGCCGGAGGTTTCGGTGTTGTTGCGTAAAACCGCCATCTGAGTTTCAGTCGGGATGACGGAATAAGCTGCAGGGAACGGTGTGAGATCCCCGATGATGGCTCCACCTTTGACTTGAAAATTGGTGGCGGGGGTGGCTGTCTTGATCCCCACCTTTCCATCCGCCTTGATGGTCATCCAGCGATTGACTCCCATCATGTCAGTAAAGTGCAGGTCCGCGGAGGTTGTGTTCGTGAAGTCAGTGCCGGACTCAATATAGTTGACTCCGTTCTGAGTCAGGATGCGCAGAGTGGAGGGATTGGCCACTGATTTGTCATGAAGGCGAATGTCTGTGGCCCCCGTGCCCGACACCATAAAACTTCCCGTCGGGGAGGTTTCGTTGATACCGACAGCGCCGTTTGAAAGAATTGTCATTCGAGGCGAGCCATTGGTTTCCAAGGTCAGAGAGTTGGCATCGTTCGTTCCCAGAACCGCCGCAGTTCCGAAGCTGTTGCCTCCATTGGCGAAGATTCCTGAAGATGAATAGTTAGTGCAGCCCATGACACCTAAGGCATCAAAGGTCACCATTTGCCCCACAGCACAAGTGAAAGGCACGATGCTAGAGCCGGTGCCATCCGAGGCCAGCAGGCGATTGGCGGTGATCGAGGCAACGCCGGTTCCACCTTTGGCAACAGGGACTGTTGACGGGAAATTAGCAGGGTCTGCGCTGATCGTGCCGGAAGATACGGCGATTCCCGCGCCTATTTGTACAACCCCGCGGGCCCCTGTTGTTGCCGGGTCCACGGAAATCACAGGAGTTGTGGTTCCGCTGGCCACCTGCACAGGTGCGGTTCCAGAAACACTGGTGACAGTTCCAACGGTGGGGGAAGCCCACTTCAGCCCTGAAGCTGTCGCGGTATCAACAGTCAATACCTGACCATTGGATCCAATCGGCAGACGGATATTATTACTGGTATCTCGTGTTAATATATCGCCTTTTGTGGTCAGAGGAGAAAGGGCATTGAAAGCCCCCAGAGAAGTTGTTGCACCCGTTCCGCCATTGGCAACAGGCAAAGTGCCAGTGACTTCAGAGGCAAGATTGATGGCAGCCCCATTGGCAGCCGCAGTCAAGCGGCCTTGCGCATCGACGGTGATATTTGCGCGGGTATAAGACCCCGCAGCCACCGTCGTGTTTGCCAGTGAAATCGTTCCGGTTGTAGTGATTGTTCCACCGGTAAGTCCGGTTCCGGTGGCGATGCTTGTGACGGTTCCCCCTGAGGAAGTGTCGGTGTCATTTGCACACTCCCAGCGGTTGTTCGCAGAAACCCATTTCAGAACCTGGCCGTCCGTACATGCCGTGTTGTTCGGGCGATAGATAAAGTACTTTCCGGCAGCGTTACCGATATCACCCACATCCAAGGTCACGGAGCCTGTGCGGCCCGCAACGCTGGTGACAGGGAAGGCGATCGCAGCATTGGCCGCTGCGGTTAAACGCCCTTGTGCATCGACGGTGAAAGTGCCGACTTGAGTTGTGGACCCATAAGAGTTCGGCGTGACCGTGGTGTTGGCCAGAGAAATTGTTCCTGTCGTCGTGATCGGTCCACCGGAAAGACCGGTTCCCGTGGCAATGTTGGTGACGGTGCCGCCTGAGTTTGCATCGTTATCGGCGGCGGGCGCCCATTTCGTTCCATCATACTTCAGAACCTGCCCTGGCGTGAGGCCGGTTGTGTCGACAGCAACACCTTTGATTTTATTCACGGTCACAGCTCCGATGGTTCCACTGACATCACCAGCGACAGAGACATTGATCGCCTGACAGTTAAAACCACTCACCGCATTCCAGTACATGGTCTGGTGAGCACCACAACCCGCATTTGCAACAGCATCACTGAATTCCGCATCGGTCATGTAGTTGTTCAGTGTTGTGTTGAGTCCGTTGACGTCGGCTGTGTTGATTTGCGCGGACAACCACTGGGTGCCGTTGAATTTCAAAAAATGCCCATTGGTGGGAGCGGCGTTGGAGACAGCAGTCCCCTGAAGCGCGACAACGCTGGGATTTGGGTAAGTTCCACCCAGATCACCTGCGGCGGCACCCGAGGGCGTTCGTGCATCGCTTAGACGAGGATCGTTCCCCACGGTCACAGTGTTTGCTGTGTTTCCCACCTGCAAAGTCAGTTGCGGAGTGCTGGTTCCATTTGTGATGGTGATGAATCCATTGGCGGAGGTGACCTCTGAAACTGTTCCTCCATTGGCTCCGGTAACCCCCGCACAACTTAAAGCCGTGCCATTCCATTTCAGGAACGTGCCATCGGGACACGTTGGCAGAGCTCCCTTAAGCACGAAGTCTTCGGCTTTGTTTTGCCCCAGTTTTTCCGAGGACAGGGCATAGGCTGCGTAGGGAACCGTGCGAATTTCATTGGACGGGGAGATGACTTTCCAGCCCGAGCCGTCGTGGAACTGCACTTTCAAAAGACGCGTATCCCCGGCTTGTGCGGGATAAGTGGAGTTGCCATAGCAGTTGTGTGATTTGCTGTTGTTAAAAGCATCCAGCAAAGTGAAGAGAGGATCTGAGGGAAACAGTTTGGTTCCCGAGCCGATCGGAACATCAAAGACCCCGGCGGAGTTAAGCATGTTGATGCCATCTTTTTGTTCGCGATAGATGACACAACTGCCGTTGGGGCTTGTGATTTCAAATAAAAAGCTGACGCTGCTATTTTCCAACGGTTGACCATTGGATTTGATAATCCGGCCCTGATAGGTCAGAGAATTGGGCGAGGCTTCAGCAATAAAAGCGCAAAGCCATGAGAGTAATATTAATAAATACGTTCCATTTCTCATGCTTAACTTATCGGCTGTTCGGAGGATTCGAAAGAGGTAAATTATCGAATTTCTGCAAGAATTTAACGAATCTTACTTCTTTTTTTGGCAGATTTTGGCCTTTGGATTGACCTCGCAGATGGCTTCGCGCAGTTCTTGATTTTCCTGCTTTAAGGAAGCAATTTCGCGCTTCTGGGCCTGAAGCTCGGCCTGAACCCCTGAGATGGATTTATAGAGTTCCTTAAAGGCTTCGATCATCGGGCCGATTAATTTGGTATAAGCCACGGCACGGAAGCCTTTCTCATCTTTGTCGACGGCTTCCGGGAAGACTTTTTCAACATCCTGAGCGATCACACCCATGTCCTTTTTGTCGATCAGATCCAGATCGGGACGGACATCGTGACGCCAGTTGAAGGTCACACCTTTTAGAGACAGTATTTTTTGTAAGGAGTCCGGTATGATTTCGATATCCTGCTTTAATCGGGCATCGGATAAGTTTTCCCAGGCTGCGGTTCCTCCGGAAGTTCCATTGACGAACAGTTTCCGCGAACCTGTGTTGCCGCCGATATAAACGTTTCCGCTGTTGGTGACCGTGATAATGTCCGTGGTGCCTGTTGTTGGGCCTGGACGAATCCAGAAGTTGCCGCCGTCGACACCCATGAAGAATTTTTGGTTCGCATCAACTTCTTCAAAGCCGATGTATGGCGCCGTGGCGTTCTTGATGTAGAAGGGAGCCCCTGGAGTTCCTGCCATACCGACTCCGACCCATCCAAGAGCGGAGATGCGCATTCGTTCTGTGGGAACCAACATGGAGCCCGTGCCAGAGTTTACGGCAAACACCAAATCTGCTGGAGCCGAAGTTGAAGTCCAAGTGGCAGAAGCTTCACTGTAGATATTGGCACCAAGACCCACGGTCGTTGCATCCCCATAACCGTTGTAAAGCACATTTCCCAATGTGTCGCCGCTTTGAACGGCTGCTTTTGCTGATGCGGTTCCTCGCGACTTCATCAGTTGAATACCCGGGCCGGCGGTGGCGTTTTCATTGCGCTCAAGGGCTGCGGAAGAAGCATTGTAGTTGGATCCTTGCACATGCAATCGCACGCTCGGAGAAGTTGTTCCGATTCCTAATTGTCCCCCGCTGGTGATTCGCATGCGTTCACCGTAGGATCCATTGGAGATGGTTGAGAAGGCCATATAGGCAGACTTGGCTGTGGCATAGTCGGCTTCGGCATAGGAGCTGATGGCCGTGCTATTGGAGTAAGCGGTGCCGTCCCAACCGCGCATTGCCAAGAATCCTAGTGAATCACCCGTCAACACAGGGGACTCGGCACCCGCATTGTCCCGAGCCTTGGTCAAAACAACAGCGGCTTCGGCCGTGTTGCCGACACTTTGAATGTACAGGTCATCACTGATGCCGCCGCTGCCCTTCATATGGAAGCCACGCTCGGGACTGGTTAAGGTACTTCCGATGGCAATGCCTCCGGGAACGACCAACTTCAAATCCTGAGTCGAACGCCAGTCCCCTTGGGCATTGGCATTACCCAAGCGCACGGTACTGCTTGCAGGATTGGCCACAGGCCCGATTCCCCAGTAACCAGTGCTATTCCAGTTACCAACAAACTGTGCCTGCCCCAGAGTGTTGTGATAGGAGCCGACGAATACGGCGTTGTAGTTGGCCGTAGCATCCCACTGTCCGACCTGCAGACGAGCGCCTGGATTGATCGTGTCAATTCCGACCTTTCCGTCGTTGGTGACACGCATCTTTTCGACATTGTTTGTATCAAAAATAATATGAGCGTTGGTTCCGTTGGTTACATAGAGATTTGAATTGGTGGCATCGGTATAGCCGATATTTCCCAGCCAGGCGGAATCGCGGATGTATTCCATTTCCACTTTGCCAGCATCAGGTCCTGAAAGAATAAGAGCTGATTTTGTTGTGGCTGGGGCTCTGACGATTAGAGAAGCATTGGTATCCGGAGTTGTATTGATACCGACATATCCATCCTTGTGGATGGTCATACGTGTGATGTTGGTGGTTTCAAAGTTCAAAGAGAAAGCGTCGTTGGTGCCCAGTGTGGCATTGGCTGCCAGAGTATTTCCACCATTGGCAAAGAAGCCGGCTGAAGAGAAATTAGTGCAGCCCATGATGCCTGACGCGTTGAAAGTGATCATCTGAGTTGTGCCGCACGTAAACGGAATAACCGCCGATCCCGTACTGTTAGACACAAGCAGACGATCAGCTGTTAAGGCTGTGGTACCAGTCCCGCCCTTGCTCAATGGAACTGCAGAAGGGAAGTTGGCCGGATCCGCAGAAATTGTACCCGCAGAAACGGCGATACCAGAGCCCACTTGCACCACGCCTTTGGTTGTCGTGGTTGCATTGTCAACCGAGATCACGGGTGTGGTTGTGCCGGTGGCGACTTGAATGGGAGCAGTCCCCGTGACATTGGTCACAGTGCCGACTGTTGGAGTCGCCCACTTCAGACCCGAAGCTTGTGCGGAATCCGCGGTCAGCACCTGACCGTTTGTGCCGACGGGAAGACGGATGTTGTTGGCGCCATCACGAACCAGAACATCACCTTTGGCCGTCAAAGGGGATAGGGCATTGAAGGCCGCCAAAGCTGTGCTCGCTCCAGTTCCGCCGTTGGCAATCGGTAAAGTCCCAGTAACTTCAGAGGCCAGGTTGATGGCGGCACCATTAGTCGCAGCAGTCAAACGGCCTTGGGCATCGACGGTGATATTCGCGCGAGTGTAAGCTCCAGGAGTGACCGCCGTGTTGGTCAGGGCAATGGTTCCAGTGGAGGTGATAGGACCTCCGGTCAAGCCCGTGCCTGTGGCAATGTTCGTCACAGTGCCACCGGAAGAAGTGTCTGTATCCGTGCCGCATTCCCATCGATTGTTGGCAGCAACCCATTTCAGGACCTGTCCGTCAGTACAAGCTGTATTGTTAGGGCGATAGATAAAGTATTTCCCTGCGCCATTGCCGATGTCACCCACGTCTAATGTGACAGCGCCCGTGCGGCCGGCCACAGTGGTTACCGGAAAGGCAATGGCCTGATTGGCGGCTGCAGTCAGACGCCCTTGCGCATCGACGGTGAACGTGGCCACTTGAGTAGTGGAACCATAGGAGTTCGGAGTCACCGACGTGTTTGCCAGGGAGATCGTCCCCGTCGTGCTGATCGGGCCTCCGCTCAGGCCGGTACCGGTGGCTATATTAGTCACTGTTCCGCCGGAATTTGAATCGTTGTCGGCCGCCGGAGCCCATTTGCTTCCGTCATACTTTAAGACCTGTCCGGTGGCGAGACCGGTTGTATCCACGGGGACACCTTTTATTTTGTTCACAGATGTTGCGCCGATAGTTCCACCGACATCCCCGGCAACAGACACATTGATCGGCTGACAGGAGAATCCAGCCACAGAATTCCAGTACATGGTCTCATGCGGATTGCAGCCCGCGTTCGCCACAGCCGCACTGAATTCGGCGTCAGACATGTAGTTGTTCAAGGTCGCTGACAAGCCACTGACATCACTTTGGCTGATTGTCGATGGTGTCCATTCTGTACCAACATACTTTAAGAACTGGTTTGCGGTCGGTGCTGTCGCAGTGACGGCAACGCCCTGGATTTTTGCAACCGACGGTGAAGGGTAGTTGCCAGACAGGTCCCCACTGGCTGCCCCGATGGGGGCACGAGAGTCTGTGAAACGAGGATCATTCCCCGCTGCCACGGTTCCTGCAGTTTGGCCTATGTTCAAAGTGATCACCGGAGCTGTTGCATTGTCAGTGATGGTCAAGGCTGCGCTGCCAGAGCTGACATTGGTCACAGTACCACCATTGGCGCCAGAAATACCGGCGCAGGACAAGGTGCTGCCCGTGCGAGTCAGGAAGCTATTTGCCGGGCAGACGGGAAAGTCAGATTTTAAAAAGAAGTCATCGATGACATTGGCGCCCAGCATTTCCGCGGACTTGGCATAAGCCGCATAAGGAACTGTGCGAATTTCATTCGCCGGAGAAATCACTTTCCAGCCGGAGCCGTCATGAAACTGCACTTTGAGGAAACGAATATCACCGGAAACAGCTTGATACTTGGAGCCCCCGGCGCAGTTGTGCTCCAGGGTGTTGTTGAAGGCATCCAGCAGTGTAAATAACGGGTCCGTCGGGAACATCTTGGTGCCGGAACCTATGGGAACATCAAAAACTCCACCGGAGTTTTGCAGGTTCACGCCATTTTTTTGCTCGCGATAGATGACGCAAGTTCCGTTGGGACTTGTGATCTCAAAAAGAAAGCTGACGTTATTGTACTCAAGACCTTTGCCATCACTGTTGATAATGCGCCCTTGATAGGTCAGAGAATTCGGAGCCGCACCGGCGATTCCGGCGCACAGAAACACGATAATTTGTATCAGGTACGTACCGCTTCTCATGCTTATCTTGTCGGTTTTTTAACAAGAAACATGAGCTTTTAGGGTCTGGATTGCACTATTAAAAGGGATCCCTGAGTTTAGCTCTGTCTCACTTTGAGAGTGGTCGTGTTGATGACGAGGGCCGCACCAATCACAAGGGCTCCAAGGATCTGAATAGGGCTCAGGGACTCTTTAAATATAACAGCTCCCATGATGGCCGCTGTGATGGGCTCTATCATCATCAGAAGGGCGACTTCGGTGCTTTTTAATTTTTGCAAAGCTGCCAATTCAAAGGTCAGAGGGATGATGGTACAGACCAAGGCCAGGCCCAGAATACTGGACGCCTGAATATTGGAAAGATTCTGAATCGCTGAAAAGTGCGGATGGTGGAAGAGCGACAAAGCCAGGGCCCCGAAAGTAATAACATAAAGAGACGAAGAAATCGGTCGGACGTTTTTCTGCAAACGCCCAGAAAGCAAAACATAGATCGCATAGCTGATCGCAGAAGCCAGTCCGGCGCCGACGGCCCAGATATTTTTAACTTCGATATGTCCCCATAAAAGAAGTACCAGACCACTGGAAGCCGCCAGCAGACACAGGGCCTCGCGACGGGAAATCTTATCTTCCGTAAAGAAGTGTGAAAAAATATTCACCCAGAATGGATAGGTGTAAAGCAAGAGTGCTGCCAGCGTGACACTGAGGCCTTGAACAGCCGTGAAATACAAAGTGGAAAAGAAGGCGTAACCGAAGATTCCCAGCAAGGCGGCGATCACGGTCTGGCGCAAGGTCAGGCGAACCCATGAGGGGCGGAACAACAGCAGGCCGATCCACATCAGAACTGCCGCCAAAGTGAAGCGATAGGAAAGCACTTCGCCGACTGAAAGGCCTGAATCAAAACCCCATTTTCCGAACACTCCTAAAAAACCAAAACCCACGCTCGCCAGGGATATTTCAATAGTTCCGCGAAGACGTGGGTTCATGTTTTTCATAGGCAGGGATTATTTAACTCGTTGGCCGTTTTTATATTTGCTTGGTTTTTTCTGAGTCTTCACTTTGGAAGCCGGTTTGGCCGTCTTCTTGATGGAAGTCGCGCGTCCTTTATAGGTGCGTTTTGTTTTTACTTCTTCCGGATCGTCGGCAAGGAAGACACGTTGAGCGGCCGCTTCGTTCAAGTAGGCCAGTTCGCCGGTTTTAATGGCACCCATACGCAGACGGCCGATAGCCACGCGCTGAAGTCTCATCACATCAAAACCGATTTTAGCAAACATCTGACGGATCTGACGGTTCTTACCCTCAGTGATCACGATTTTGTACCATTCGTACTTTTCAGATTTGTTCTCGCCAGTTTTTTTGACTTTTTCAATGTGGCGGGCCGACACGCGACCGCCCACGATGGAAACACCTTTGCGCAGTTTATCCAATTGCGCGGGTTCGGGTTTGCCGCTGAGTTTGACCAGATAAGTCTTGGTCACTTCGGCCTTTGGATGCATCACCTTGTTGGCGAAATCACCATCATTGGTCAAAAGCAGCATTCCTTCAGAGTCCCAGTCCAGACGCCCCACCGGGAACACACGTACTGGAATGTCAGCCAGATATTCGGCCACTGTCGGACGATCCAAAGGATCTTCCATTGTCGTTAACACGCCTGTGGGTTTGTTCAGAATGGCATAGATTTTCTGAGTCAGAGGTTTGCGCAAAGGTTTGCCGTCAACCAGAATACGGTCATTTTGCGGATCTACTTTGACACCCAACTCGTAAACGCGCTTACCGTTTACAGTCACTTGTCCCTCTTCGATCATGCGGTCTGCATGACGACGGGATGCCAAGCCACTGTCAGCAATTAGTTTATTAAGTCGAACTCTTTCAGAGGAGTTATTTTCAGACATTCTTCATCGGCCTCGGGTAATTGTTGAGTGATCAATATATCACTACTGAGGCCGGAAGAGGAGATATTCTTGCGGTTGTACTCGGCGATGGCATGGCGGAGGTCACGAGCCAGCAGAGTCATGAGTTTGTCTCCCAAAAAGACGTTATCCACGGCTGTTTCAGCCTTGGAAAGAACAATAGAGGACCATTTCAGGGCTTCAGAGTCACCCTGTTGGATAAGAGCACAGGTTCTTTCCAGTTGGCTGACCAGATCCTGATAATAAGGATCGGTACGGCGATCGACAAAGAACTGCTCCAGGCGTTTGATCGGGAACAAAAGACGGGTTTGTTCCTGCAAAGGCTCATTTTTCATCTCAAGCAGCTTTTGGAAAACGTAGCCGCGCAAAAGAGACCCCGTCACCTTGTCATTCACGACGCGGAACTGGGCGGTGATGTAGGGGGCCACCTCAATTTTGTGGGTATGCTGGGAGCTGAGTTCCAATTCAGACGTATAGTAAAGCACCAGATCCTTGCGCAAAGGCTCCAAAAGCCCGTTGCGGATTGTGAACTTGCGATCAAAAGTACGGACTTCCAGGGATTTGTCTTCGCGAAGGATGATCGCCACGGCCCGTTTGTTCTGATCTGGCAGGATACGGAACTTCTCACCTTCAGCGCATTGGGTCTTAATATATGAACTCACCGCGTCAATAAGGTCGGAGAAATGTTCAATCTCAATAAGTTGGACCGTTTGCGGGAAGCGAATCGGGGTTAGGTCAAACTTCTGCTGATAAAAGCCATTGAAGTTTTCCAAAAGAAACTGAACTTCATGGCCCAATTGCTGCTTATTGGACGCCCAGTGCGGGTAGTCCATGCAGTAATTGAAGAACATTTCGATCAGTTCCGGAGTCAAAACGTCATCAGGATGAGGGAAACCACGAAGGAAATTGAAAAAAGACAGACGCGTCGGAGTGTTCTGCGGATTTAAATCAGAAACAAACTTCAAAAGCTGTCCAACTTTTAGCATTTTTCCCCTCTCTGCATGTCGGCCCTAAAGTATGAACATTTGAATTTTTAGTCCAGAGAAAATATACTGGAAAGGCAGAATTTTTTAAGTCCTACGGAGGGGCCCGATTATGCATAAAGAATTGAATCCAGAATTGTTTGGGGAAAAGAAAGTGGCCAAGAGTTCCGCTATGGACAGCGTTTCTGCCATGGGGACAGCCCCGAACAGCTACTTGAATACGGACCGGCAGATTTTTGAACTGAAAGCCCAAAACCAGGCGTTGGCAGAACAGTTGAACAAGGTCGTTGCGACCGTGAATGAACTGATCAAAACATCCAACATCAAGTTTGAAAAACAGCACCACATGCTGAACCGCCTGGAGCAAAGCCACAACGGGCTTGCCACAGAAGCCGGCCAAAAGATCACTCAGCTCAGCCAGCGTGTGAACGAACGCAAAAGCTTGGATCTGAAAGTTCAGGAAATGGTGGATCGTCATAATAACGTTATCAAAAGCTTTGAAGTTCGCATGAACCATCTGCAAAAGCTTCTCGCGGAAAAAGAAGCTCAGATGATCGCAAGCCAAGCGGCTTTGAATGAAGCCAAAATGGAAATCTCCCGCTTGAAGCGTCTGTAAGATCCGAATCCTTCGCGGGCGGACCGTTGTCGGCGCTGCCCGCTACTGAACAGTACTTCCGCATAGAAAACTGAATGCGAGTTGTTTTGAGTTCGTCGAGATATCTAACCTATTTCGACATGCTTAAAAACATAATCACTCTTCTGACGCTTTTTCTTTCCATCACAACTCAGGCCGCCAATTGGTCTCAGACCAATGTGCAGTTCCTTCACGGTGATTCGTACAAGAAACCCGGGGACACGTCCTACTCAGCCACCGTCGTGACATTTGAACATCTGAGTCCGTGGGACTACGGTTCCAACTTTTTTTTCTTTGATATTGTCAGTCCTGACACCGAAAGCAGCACCTCCTATTACGGAGAGTTCGCGCCTGCGTTCAGTCTGGGAAAGATGGGGGCTTTCAGCGCGCCGGATGCGTGGCTGAAAGACGTCTTGTTTCAGTTGAATTTTGAGATCCCCCAGGGACCTGCTCGGCGGGCGAACTTGGCCGGCGTGACCTTGGAATGGAAAGATGTGGGCTTTGACTATCTGGCCACTCAGTTTCTATATCGGGATGTTGTGGGCATTGACGGGCATACGGGGCAATTGACCGTGGCATGGTTAAAGCGTGCCGGTGGGGATTGGCTGCCGCTGGAGTTTTCTGGCTTCTTGGATTGGGCCGGGGTTGAAGGCACTTTGAAGGACAACGTGCACATTCAGGCAAACTTCCTGTACGACCTGAGTCGCAAGACAGCCCAAAAGGTGCCATTGAAAGCTGGTTTGGAATACAAATACTGGAGCAATAAGTATGGCGTCGATGGCCTGACTGAAAATGTCCCCCAGGCCAAGGTGCTTTGGATTTTTTAGAAAAGCGGGTGCTGGAAACCCAGCACCGAGCTTACATTTTCATGACTTTTTTATATCGACAGGTGTTCAGTCCAAAAATCTGATAAGCGGGGCACCAGCCGACCAAACCTGTGACTAAGGGGATTGCTCCCAGCAGGAACCACGGATTTGCGGGGCCCACAAAAGCAAGACTGACCAATACAAGCCCGACGACGATTCTTAAAGTTCTATCTAATGAGCCTTCGTTTTTTTGAAAGACAGACATAAAGGCCTCCTTTTATAGGACAATTATATCCCCAAAGAGACCTGTTCGAATATGATCCAGGACATAAAACCCCGGTTGAAAGTCTATTGAGACGCTTTTTCCATGCGTTTGATGAATTCCGGCGCCTTTTCAAACTGGGTCAATGTCAGAGCGTCAATCCACATACCGTGAGCATTGATAAAGACAACCGTTGGGAGTCCTTGGATATTGTACTTTTTCTTAAGCTCTTTGAGTTCTGCCGAATCTTTTGTGGCATCGAACTTCAACATGACGAACTTTTCTGAAAGTGCCCGGACTCGAGGATCTGTGAAAGTGTGTTCTTCCAGTTCGTGGCAAGCAGCACACCAGTCAGCCCAGAAATCAATGATCACGGGTTTTTGATCCTTGGCAGCCTGAAGCAGCAGGGCCTCAGAATAGGGTTGCCAGTTCATTTTCTGTATCTGATTGATGCTGGCGGTTCCCATCATCTGACTGCGTATGTAGGGACGCAGATCAAACGTTGCAATCACCATGTATCCGATACCCACGATTAAAACGGATTGCATCAGACCCTTTTGAATGTGTTGCAATGTGGATTTTCCCGCTGCTGGCAGGAAAGCTCCGTAGACACTGGCCAGAATGATCAATCCAACAGCCAGGGCGCCATCGAACCAACGATCCGGCAACAGCAGCTCCAGATAGTAATAGAAGGCCGACAACATCAGGGTGCCCAGAATGAATTTAAAGGCATTCATCCACGTGCCGGATCTTGGCAAGGCTTTCGCCAACTGATTGAAAAGTCCCAGTGCGATAAAGATCAAACCTAATCCCAAGGCATAAACGAACAGGTAAATGAATCCAAGGGTCTTGTTTTGTGTAGAGGCCACGTAAGTCAGAATCGCCACCAGCACCGGCCCCACACAAGGGCTTGCCACGATACCGGCGAACAATCCTGTCAGATAGACGCCTACAATTCCTTTTTTCTGGGTCCCACGTCCAAACTTATTGCGCAGGAATGCTGGCACTTGCAGATCATAAAGACCGTACATGGAAAGCGCCATTGCCAGGAAGATTGCACAGATAACGGAAAGCACATAAGGATTGCCCAGGCTGGCACCAAAGATGCCACCGCTGGAAGCTGCAATCAGTCCAAGAATAGAATAGGTCGTCGCAATCCCCAGAACATAGATACAACTGGTGAAAAAGTTTTGCAGACGTGTGCGTTCGTTCGAATGATTTCCCAACACGGCCAGGGTGATTGGAATCATTGGGAAGATGCACGGAGTGAAGCTGGTAAAGATTCCGGCCAAGAATACAAAGATCAGCCCGGCAAACATACTGGAGCCAAGATACTTCTGGAAGTTATCAATGCTAAAGAAGGATGTCGGTGCAACCGTGGGTTGCACATCGGCTTCCATGATCTGCGATTCGCCTTCGACCTGGGTGACTGTTATGGGGACCTCAAGAGTTTTTACTGTCGGGAACAGGCAGAACTGATCGGAGCAGGCTTGATAAGTGAGCTCCATCTTCATTTTTGTATGGCGCTTCAGGAAGCGGTGAGGGGCTTCAATGTGCGCCGTCAGCGTGGCTTCGTTCACTATCCCTGAGCGCATCTTTTTTGAAAACTTGTCATTCCAGGTGATCAACGGTTCGATCTTAAAGGGAGCCACCTTAAATCCATCCGGCTCCAGAATCACCACGCTGAATTTATCTTCATAGGCGTGATAGCCAGCAGGCAGCTTCATTTTTATTTCAATGCTTCCGCCCTGACCCGGGCTCCATTCATAGGGAAGGACTTTGGTTTCCGCCAAAAGAGGGTCCGTGTCGTTTGGATCAGCGGCCCAGGACTTAGGACTTGCGAATAAAGAGAGAATTAAAACTACAACGTAAAACAGGCTGAATCTCATGTTTTTCCTCTTGGCCCGTCATAGTCCGTCTCCAGACTATGGGCAAGTTTATTTGCGACTGCCTCAATATTAACACAGTTCGGTCCGATAGAGAAACTGAGAGGTCATAACTTATGGGTTTTGTAGGTATTCTCGTCGTATTTGTGATGGTTTTCGGGGGCTTCCTGATCGCAGGCGGTAACATGTCTGTGATCATCAAGGCAGCTCCACTGGAGCTGATGATTATCGGGGGCGCCGCATTGGGAGCTTATATCATTGCCAACCCAATGAAAATTATCAAAGCCGGTTTCAAACTCAGTATCAAAGCTATGACGGCCAAAGGGCCTCAAAAGCAGGATTACGTTGAGTTGTTGCAGATGATGTTCCAGCTTTTCCAAGCCTTCAGAAAAGAAGGGCCTCAAGGGATCGAGAAACACATCGAAGAGCCGGATAAGAGTGACATCTTCAAAGCTTATCCCAGCTTTATGCACAATCATCATGCCGTTCATTTTCTTTGTGACACGATGAAAATCACATTGTCTGCTGAGATGTCTCCGTATGACGTCGATGACCTTCTCGATGCAGATATCAAGGCGATTCACCACGAAGAACACATGGCTGTTCACGCAGTACAGACAGTGGCTGACGGTTTCCCTGGTCTGGGGATCGTTGCCGCGGTTTTGGGTATCGTAAAAACGATGGCCCATTTGACCGACGGGGTTGAAAAGATCGGTGCCTTGGTTGCAAGCGCCCTGGTTGGTACGATGCTAGGGGTTTTCGGAGCCTACGGTCTGATTGGTCCCACGGCGACGAAAATGGGCGCAGATATCGATGCTGAAGGTCGCTATCTTCAATGTATCAAAGCTGCGATGGTGGCGTTGCAAAGAGGCGCACCACCGATTGTATGCGTAGAGTATGCACGCCGTTCGATCATGCCAGAAGAAAGACCTTCTTTTGAAGAGATCGACAAGGCTACAAAAGAAATTAAGAAAGCTGCGTAATCGGCTCCGCCGAGGAAGTGAAGCGGGCGCTGCCCGCGCAACTGGACTGGGTCGGCCCCGCCGAGGATGTGGAGGGGCGCAAGCCCCGCAACTGGACTGGAACTAAACTATGGCAGAAAAAAAACAGACGATAGTCATCAAGAAAATTATCGTATCGGGCGGCGGTCACCACGGGGGTTCCTGGAAGGTGGCCTTGGCCGATTTTATGACAGCATTGATGGCCTTCTTCCTGGTGATGTGGCTGGTGGGGCAGTCTGAAGAAACCAAAAAAGCGGTTTCTGATTATTTCTCCACTCCGTCTGTTATTGAATACAACTTCCAGAACTTCGGTGCGGAAATCACTCTTGAAAAATTGTTCTTGGATATTCTGAATGAGCCTTTGAAGGCCTTCCAAAGTTTCATGGAACCGGCGGACAAAACTCCGAACCTGCTGGATATGGGCTCCACAAAAGTGGTGGCGGCTTATCTGGCGGATCAGATGAACGACGTGGCGAAGAACGTCACGGTAACTCCGGAAGGGTATGACTTTGATATTCCAGATTATATGTTGTTTGAACGTGGTTCGGCGACACCGAATGCGAACTTCGTGAAGGTCATGGACAAAATCAAAGGCATCACAACAGGCTTGAAAGATGCCAATATCAAACTGACTTCCGGTTTGTTCGTGCAGGCAGTTCCCGATGCCAGCCTGATGACGGCTAACAAAGTGGCGGCGGAACGCTATGATATAGTTCGTAACAAGATTCTGGCTTCTTTGGAAAACAACACCGTGGATGTTTCCGGTGGTATCAACGTCAAAGAAAAACGCGGGGAAGTGGACCCGGCAAAACTGGTGGGCTTCATTCGTGTGAAGATCGCCCAGAAGGAAATCACTTCTGATGGCAGAAAGCCACGCAAGCTGGACACCTTGTTCGGGCCTTCGCGTGTGGATATGTCTGTATATGACAACTTTGTGAACCAGATCAGCAACCGCAAGAAAGCGGAAAAGCCGGATCTAAAGCAACAGGTCGATCAGGATCTGAAAGAAGAAGCGGGCTTCACAGCTCCGTCTTCGCAGACAGAATAAAGAAGTAATCCCCTGCGCCGTTAAACTGAGAGCTTTCACTGGTTCCGGTGAGAGCTCCTTCAAAGAAGATCACCCCCCATTTTCGTCCTAACCCTGTGCGGGCATCGAAGTAAGGATTGATGGAATCCACCTCGGGGGTGTTGTACCCAACCTCGTTATCCCATTTCCAGCTACCAAAGACATCCATGGTGTTGCCAAAAGCAAAGCGTGCTGAGCGTTCTTTGCTGGCTTCCCAGTTGGACAGGGCATCGTACATGATCCGTGATTTCCACAGATGCAGGTGCAGACTCAAAATGTTGCCGTTGTGATCACCACCGTTATAAAACTGGCTTTCGCTGTAACCGATAATCAGATTGGCATTGGGTGAAAAATCAACTTTGATATCGGCATTCAGGCGCAGATTGAAATGATCGTCACCTTGTTCATAGTTTGTGTTGGAACCCCAAACTCCAAGTCGGAACTGCGAGCCAAAGTTAAACCAGAATGAACCCTGCAAAGCCGGTGAATGGTCTGATTGGGAAAGTCCATATTCCACATAATGGGAAAGCAGACTCACGTCTCCGGAAAGATCGAAAGTGGGGGACGTGCTGGCTTTGGAGTTTAAGGCCCCTAAAGTGCTCAATAGAATAACGGTAAAAGTAATGTATCTTCGCATAGATAGTCGTCTCATTGTGACTTAAAGACGTGGGAAAAACAAAGTTTTCGCAGGGCCCCTGCAACGGGAACTGGACCAAAAGCCCAAGGACGGGTAGATTGGCCCGCTATGAATCTGGATTTGCCCCTAAACGAATACACCTATGTTGCCTTTGATACTGAAACCAGCGGAGCTTATCCGATCGGATTTGACGTGGTCGAGTTCGGGGCCGTGAAGTGGTACAAGGGGGAAGAAGTCGGGCGCTTGCAGTTTTTGTTCAAACCGCGCGAACTGATGAGTGACTTTATCATCGGCATCCACGGCATCACCAATGAGATGGTAAAGGATGCCCCTTTAATCTCTGAAAAAATCCAGGAGATCCACGAATTCTTCAAGGGTGCTGTGGTGATGGCACACCATGCCCCTTTTGATCTGGGATTCATGGCCATTGATTTTGAAAAGGCTTTTCTGCCTGTTCTGACCGAGCCTGCTTTATGCACCAGTCTGCTGTCCAGAAAGTGGATTCACGGCGTGGACAATCACAAGCTGCAAACCTTGGTGAAGCACCTGGGAATTGATGGCGGTCAAGCGCACCGGGCTTACGACGATGCTAAGGCCTGCCTGCATGTGGGACTGGCTTGTTTTGCCAAGATGCCACCGGAAATGACTTTGGCCGGAGCCATCAAAAGTCAGGGGAAGAACCTGCAATGGAAAGACTACTCCATCAATGCGCTGACGGCGGCGCCCATCAAAACTCTGATCGATGCCATTCAGACCAAAAAAGATGTCGATATGTCCTATGAAGGTGGATCCAACAAAGGTGAAACCCGCCGGGTCACACCGATTGGCATCGTTCGCAATCCCGATGGCGACTATCTGTACGCCTTCTGCCATAAAGATCAGTCGCATAAAAGATACTATTTAAATCGTATCAGTGATGCCCAGGTGATCTGGATTTAGTCTTCGTCGATATTCCAGCTAAGTTTGCTTTTCTTTTTGGACTTGTTTGGGGTCAGGTCAAAGCGTTCTTTCATTTGTTCCAGATCCTGTTTGTGGGCGCGGATCTTCAGCACAACGCCATTGCCTTCATAGTTTTCTGAAAGCACGCGCATTTTGCTGCGGATTTCGCCGATGGCCCCTTGAGTTGTGTAAGGAATCAGGACGTCTTCCTCGATCATCTCTTCTTCAAAGTGTTTGACCAGTTTGGCATGCAAAGCGGCCACATCGTCAGGGTTCTTTGCAGACATGAAGTGAGCAGTTGGGAATTCTTTTGCCAACTCGGCTTCTTGTTCCGGCGTCAGGCGATCGCGTTTATTGAAAATCAGGAAACTTGGCAGATCGGCCGCACCGACTTCGGCCAAAACCGTGCGCGTGACTTCCAGCTGGGATCGGAACGTCGGATCAGAGCAGTCCACTGTGTAAAGCAAAAGCGAAGCATTGGCCGCTTCGTCCAAAGTGGATTTGAACGAGGCCACCAGATCGTGCGGAAGTTTTTTGATAAAACCAACGGTGTCGGAAACCAGAATACGAGGACGGGTCTCTGGATAAAGAACACGGACCGTGGTGTCCAGGGTCGCAAACAGTTTGTCGGCGACAAGAACATCACTGCCAGTCAGAGCACGCATTAAAGAGGACTTTCCAGCGTTGGTATAACCCACCAAAGCGACGGAAATTTCCTGATCACGACGAGCCCGGCGCTGATCCAGCTCTTGCGATACGGCGGCCAGTTCTTGTTTTAGTTCTTTGATGCGGTCGCGGATTTTACGGCGATCCAATTCGATGCTGGTTTCCCCGGCACCTTTACCACCACCACCCTGGCGATCGTCATCCCCTAAAGCCTCACGCATGCGCGGGGCTACGTATTTTAAGCGAGCGATTTCCACCTGGGAACGAGCCGCTTTGGTTCTGGCATGACGACTGAAGATCTCAATGATCACACCCGTGCGATCCAAAACCTTGGCACTGGTGGCGCTTTCAACAAGCTTTAATTGGGAAGGCGAAAGATCGCAGTCAAAAACCACAACCTCGGCAGTTTCTTTGGGAACCGTATCCGCAGAAGCATCCAGATCCTCTGCTCCTTGTTCAACATCAAAGACCTCTTCGACGTTGTCTCCGAAAAGATCATCGTCTTCGTCCTCTTTGTTTTTGCTGAACTTCAGGGCGGCCTTGTGTTTCTTCTTCACAAAAGACGGCGCCACTTTTCCAGTGCCACCGGTCCATTCTGCCAGTTCCATCAGTTTTCCATCCCCAAGGACTGTTGCTGTCTTCGTGGACGTACGACGCTGGGACATTTGGCCGACAACCTCATAGCCCAAAGTGGTGACCAGACGGGAAAGCTCCGTCAAGGACTCTTGGGTCTCTTCATAAGTGGTGCGAGGGGTTTGGATGCCGACAAGGACTGCCTTCAGAGGTTTTGTTTCGTTCATGGCGAACGGTATAGCACAGGCCCATGGAAAAGCCAGCGAAACCCCTGAAATTATTCAGGGTTCAAAGATGAGTTCGGGTCGGAGTGTAACAAATACCTGGGCTTATTCGCTTTCAGAGTACTCGATGACGTTGACGGTGCGCTCTTTTTTGATCTGGTGCAGGCGTTTGTTGACCTCTTCCGCCAATTCTTCCAGATGCTTGAACTCGTCACCGGCGCGCAATTTTAGATTGGCGTTGGCTTTTCCTTCCAGGGCTTCATTCAGGAACCTTTCAAATGCATACAAAGGCCCTGCGATACGGTGGGAGATCAGGCGACCGACCGCGAACAGGATCGCGCAGAAAGCGACAGAGATAATCAGGAACGTGATTACAAACGGCACCAGAAACTTGTTCAGCAGAAAAGCATTATTTCCGACCAGCTCCTGAATCGTTACGCGCATATAGGTGTAGGAAAACACCGAGCAAATCAAAGTCAGACTTAAACCCACGCCCATCAGAATGAAGCAGTATTTCAGCTGGAAAGGCATATTCACCCAGTACTGCTTGCGCACGTTATTTTCCGGCCACAGCAGTTCTCCCTCACGAATGATCGCATAGACGATCAATCCATAGCCCAGCCATTGCAAGGCATCGGCGATGTTAAATGCCGGACTGGACAGGGACGGAGTTCCCAGGACAATGAAGTCGACCACGTAACCCCAGACGATACGGTCGGTGACATTCCCGATGATCCCGCCAATCAAGATGGACAAACCCGAACGCAGAGTCAGGGACTTGATCGGCAGCAGATACTGAATCAAGGCGTAGGTCGCTAGCAGGAAAGCACCGCCGGTGGATAAAGACACAATACGCAGAACAGACGGAAGGTCGGAAAACAGTCCCAGCATCGCACCGTGATTGTGGTGCAAAACGAAGTGCACCGGACCGAAGGATTTAATCTGGGTGATGCCCGTGGCCCATATTTTTGTGATGCGGTCCAAAGACCACGTCGCTAGAAGAGGAAGAATCACAATTAGCCATTCGCGTTTTTTCATGCACTTCAGTCTAACAATTCACACAAGGACTTGCGAACGAAAAAACCTCTCATTACCATCGTCTAGAAAGCGGGTGAAAAAGGTCCATCCGACTGCGTTGGCGGGACGCCTTCTCACTTCGACGTGCCACGGGCACGCCTGCGTTGCGAGGGCATCCCTCCGCCTTGCGGCTGAACCTTTTTGACCCGCTTTCTTTTGCTTCTGAGCTGGCTTTTCTCATTGGGATTGGAGACTTCGTGAGATTTCTTTTGAATGTTTGTTTGATTGTTTTTGTAGCAGTTTCGGCGCGGGCCGATGAGAAGTTTGGGGATGTCCAGAAAGAGTTTGAGGCTTTGGCTAAGAAGTATGGGGTGAGTACCAAGGATGTTGGTATCTATGCGACTATTGGTGAGGGGGAGGAGCTGAAGACTTTGCTGGACGTGAATGGTCAGAAGGTGATGATTCCGGCCTCTATTTCCAAGGTGGCGACGGCTTCGGCGGTTTTGGCGTCTTTTCCGCCGGGGTACAAGTTCAAAACTCAGTTGCTGACCACCGGGGATGTCAAAAATGGCACCTTGAAAGGGAATATCTATCTGAAAGGCGGCGGTGATCCGTCGTTTGTTTCTGAAAATATGTGGTTCCTGGTGAACGCGTTCACGCGTGCGAAAATCAAGAAGATCGAAGGGGATATTGTCGTTGATGATTCTCTGTTTGATAAGATTCGCTACGACATGAGCCGCCAAAAAGAGCGGGTGGATCGCGCCTATGATGCGCCAGTCGGGGCGATGAGCTTTAACTGGAACTCCGTGAATATTTTCGTTCGTCCCAACGGTGTGGGAAATGGGGCGGATGTTTCCATTGATCCTGAAAATGATTACATCCGTCTGGTGAACAAAGCCAAGACTGTCGCGGGTTCGGCGAACAAACTTCTGGCGGATCGTCAGGAGGACAAAAAGTTCGATGGCGATGTGATTCATGTCGGCGGCAGCATCGGGCAGGGCCTGAAAGAGGTTGTTGTCTTTAAGAACATCACGCAGCCCGACCTTTGGGCAGGCTACAATTTGAAATCTTTTCTGGCACAGCGGGGAATTCAACTCACCGGAAACATCAAAAATGGTGTCACACCAGAGAAGGCTGAACTGGTTGCCGAATCAGAAAGCAAGGCGATCGAAGCCATCGTGGCTGACATGAACAAGTTCTCCAACAACTATGTGGCAGAGATGCTGACAAAGAATATGGGGGCCGTGAAAAAAACAAAGGGTGCTTCATTGGCAGATGGCGTGGCTGTTTTGAATGAGCACATGCAAAGTCTGGGTGTGCCGGCGGATCAGTATCATTTGCAGTCGCCGTCGGGTTTGACTCGCGATAACAAAATGTCATCGTTCGCTATGTGGAAGGTCCTGCAGCATTTACGCAACGACTTCCGAGTCCAGCCGGAGTTCCTGACCTCCTTGCCGATCGCAGGGGTTGATGGCACGCTGAAGAAGCGCATGAAAAACTCTCCAGCCGAACGCTGGGTGCGTGCGAAAACGGGATTCCTGACTGGCGTTGTCTCCTTGGCGGGTTATGCGGGTTTGGAGGACGGTCGAGTTGTGACTTTCTCTTTCGTTTACAATGGTTCTACGGATGAGACGAAGATTCGTTCGTTTTTTGATAATTTACTTATCTATCTTGTAAAATAAGCCGAATAAAACTGTGGAAGGTGGACCTCCATGATGAAATTTAGTGTCTCAATTCTATACGCAGTTCTTTTGAGTGCGCCGATGGCGATGGCTCAAGGGGATCTTGCTTCTCAGGTCGTTCCACAGGTGATGGGAAGAAACCCGGAGGAAAGTCGTCCTTGGCGTGCGCCGGTGTTTTCTGGTCAGGAGTCCTTCTTAGGCTATCATGACGAAGCTTTTGCAATCCCGAAGGGCATGGAAAAGCAGGTTCAGTTCTGGGTGGATATCTATACCAAGTACTCCACGAATCAGGGTGTGATCCATGATGCTGAAAATGTCGAGACCGTTTATGAAGTGGTCGATTTGACAGGCCTTGTGGGTGAACGTGCCCAGCAGAAGAAGATCGATGAGGTTAAAAAAGTCATCGGTTTAAAACTTTCCCAGGAAGAAAGGGACCGTCTTCGCTTCCAGTTGGGTCAAAAGGATCGTATGCAGGATGCGATCTTCTATTCCGGTCGCTACATTGAAGAGATGGAAAAGATCTTCCGTGATGCCAAGGTCCCGGTCGAGTTGACTCGCCTGGCATTCGTTGAAAGCAGTTTCAATATTATGGCGCGCTCTAAAGTCGGGGCGAGCGGTATCTGGCAGATCATGCCTTACACGGCAAAGCCTTATAAAATGATTACCCCGACAGTGGACAAACGAAACCATCCGATGGAAGCAACCAAGTTGGCGGCGAAGCTTCTTCGTCAGAATTACGGCATGTTGCAATCCTGGCCTTTGGCGGTGACGGGTTACAACCATGGTCCTACGGGCGTGCGCAAGATGACGGAAAATTATAAAACCCGTGAGTTGGGTGAGTTGATTGCCAATGTTCGTTCACGTAAAAGCTTCGGCTTTGCGTCCCGTAACTTCTACGCAAGCTTTTTGGCGGCAGTGGAAGTGGAAAAGAACGCAAACAAATATTTCGGTTCTGTGGTGTGGTCCAAGCCTTTGGATGCCCAGGATCTGAAATTGCCAGTATCAGTGAAATATAAAGAGATCGTCAGTTGGTTTGACGGTGATGACCGCAAGGCTCAGATCTTCAATCCCCACCTGACATTCAAAGCCCGCAAAGGTCATCCGATCCCTGCGAAAACAGTGATTGCCGTTCCCAAAGACAAGTACAATGTGGCTTTGATTTCCCTAGCTCGCCGTGACCGCATGGTGGCAATGGAACGAAAATAAGTCCGAAATTAAATCAGGGCACAAAAAAAGGGAGCTTTGCAGCTCCCTTTTTTATTTTCTAAAAGTCGATCTTAGATGAAGTCACCTTTGCTGCGGTTTACAGTCGCCGCAGGAGCCGGTGCCGTTGCATTCATATCCAGATACTTGTGGAAGAGCTGATAGATCTCTTCAACGATGGCCGCATCATGGATGGCTGTCGGGTTGTCGATCGCCATGGTGTTAGTCAGGCCGATAAAGGCATTGACCATGATGTAGGAGATCTTTTCCATATCGCGACCCGGGATCTGAGGCAGATTGTAGCGAACAACCTCCTGGAAGAACCGGATGGACTCAGACATATAAGCAGCTTCGGCTACATAGTACTGAATGGTGGTCAGTTTAGAGCGAAGTTCTGAGTTACGGCGAGTGGTCTCCACAGCAAGTTCGATCATTCCCTTCACACGCTGTTCCGGTGGAAGTGGAGAGACGGCGCGCATTTTCTCACTGAAGATGCGTTTGTCTTCCTCCAGGATATTCTTCACCACGGCCTGAACAACGGATTCTTTGTTGCCAAAGAATTGGTACAAAGACCCGATGCTAACGCCCGCCTCTTTGGCGATTTTATCCGTCGTGATAGAGTAAAAGCCTTCACTTACTAGCAGGCGAGAACAGGCATCCAAGATAGTCGCAACTGTCTGGCGTGAACGTTCTTGAGTAGGTGCCTTGACGATAATCTTAGTTTTCTTCGTTTTTTCTTCCGGTGACATCATGATTAACGAATACCCTTTCTGTGGACCCGAAGTCCGTGAGGACAGAATAGGTTCGTCTGGACGCGTGGGCAAGTCTGGTTTTTTACAAACCTGTAATGTTTGTAAATAAAATCTTAAGAATAATGTGAGGCTTTCTTCGACGAAAACTACTGAAGCTCTTGATCGCAGTACTGGAGCGCTCTTTGCTCGTTCGCAGGGTAACTCATGCTTTGGGCGAGCTTATTACACTGCTTCTTTGAGATCGTCTTATTAAAGTGACGCAGGCACTCCCAACGGGCTTCATCTCCTGAGTCTGGGAACTCCATAGCCTTCGTGATGGTATGGCATTCCTTTAACGTCGGACGCGTGCGCAGATCATAAAGGCAAATCAAACGTGCATCTTCGGCGTTAGTAGAATACTCCATGTTGGCCGCGATGTTAAGACACTGGGCCACAGAGATCTGTTGTTTCTTTTGTTTAAGGCATCGCAAGCGCAGATCGTCTCGTTGGTCCATGGCAAGCTTGGCGGTCTTGGAAACCTGGCAAAGACCCGAAGCCTGAGCCTGGGACAACCCAAATCCGATCATAACTGCAGCAGCCAACAAGAACTTCAACATACGTAAAAACCTCTCTCAAGGAATCCAGACATCCATTTAGCAAGGCTCTGGCCAACCTTTTATGCATTTAGAGGCTACCTGAAGGCAAGTGACTGTCTCAATATTTGACAGCAGGCACATTATTGGCTGGAAAGACTCCACCCCGGGTCGACTATTTCAAAAGTCGTTGGGCTTCGATGACAGCGGCTTGTGCATCAACCAATCCTGCGCCGAACTTGTTATGATCATTCGGAGTCAATGGCAGGGCTGTCTTTATCAGCAGGGACTTGATCTGTGCGGGAGTCAGCTTTTTGTTGGTGGCTTTGATCAGGGCCACGACCCCCGCGACGTGCGGTGAAGCCATGGAAGTTCCAAACGTTTCAAAGTAATTGGTCCCAATCGTCTGCAATGACACGACCGGATTTTTCCCGGCGGCAAGCAAAGATCTCAGTTCCCAACCCAGTTTCGCATCAATCAAGTAGGCGCTGGCAAAGAGCGAATTTTCTTTTTCAAACAAACGGAGGTCCGTGTATTGGTCATCCGTATTGTAGATCAGAACGTGGCGAGAACCTGCAAGCATGGCTGACCTGATCTGATCTGCAAAGTTCTGATTTGTTTTTGCAACCAGAGCGATCTTTCCAGTCAGATCTTTTCCCTTAAAATCCTCGGGACGACCCCGGCCGCAATCGACCACCGTCATTTCCTGAGGATTCCAACTGGGCGTGGTTCCCATCATCAAATCAATCGAAGACTGAATCCGGCGGGCACCCACCTTCAGAGTCAAAAAGCTTTTGCGACCTTTGCCCACTGGATAGGTGGAAATCACCTCCACACCCGGAGCCACCACGGTCACTTCTGGTCCGTACTGGGAAAACGATGCGATTTCCATATTTCTATCCACGGCCCCGACAGCAATCACTGAAGGATAGGCCGCGGGGAAAAGAACACTGTCGATGCCGTAATTGCCCGTCGCCGCCACCACAGAAATACCAGCACGATCCGCACGCAAGATCGCCTCTTGTTCTGCGGGGGACGAACTTGTAGAGCCCAAAGACAGATTGATCACGTCGACTTTTTCACTTACGCCCCAATCCAGTCCTTCAATCATCGCAACGTTGTTGCAACCCATTTCACTGCATACGCGGCCAGCTAGAATTTTAGCTTTGGGAGCCACACCGGCAAAGCCCGCATTGTTTTCGACCGCGGCCACCGTGCCTGCGACGTGAGTTCCGTGACCGGTTTGATCAGTGAAGTCTTCGCCTTTGCTCAGGCCGGTAAAGTCACGGCCTTTTTCAAAGTTGTCTTTCAAGGAGGGGTGTTTTGGATCAATGCCGGTATCCAGCACTAGCACGCGAATGCCCTGACCTTTCCCCGCGAGGTCCCAGGCTTGGGGTGCTTTGATAGCTTCCAGACCCCAGGTTCTTTCTGCTCGGTCAATGGCGATATTGGCCAAACGGGATTGTTTTTGCGGGCGCAGGCCCAGGGGATGGTTATGTTCTTTTTCCACATAGCTGACGCCGGGAAGATTTTTAAGAGCTTGCAGCTGCGACTCGTGTGGGGCTTCGACGATGAAGGTGTTTAAATTCTTTAGGTGCTTTTGAACCTTGACGGGAAGTCGTGCGGTTTCAAAGGCCTGGCGGTCCTTCATGAACACGATGGCGCGACCGGCCTGGGCAGCAGGAGTTAAAAGAATGCTCAACAAGAAAGTAAAAAAGGTGAACTTCATCGTCGCTAGAAGTTCACCTTTTCATGTCTTTATGTAAAGGGGTGGCCGGGGGGCCTTGAAAGCTTTACCGGAGTGTCAAAAGACTTTACGGGCGATTTTCTCTTTCAGAGCTTCTGCCACCCAGAACTGCACACCGTGATGTTCTTGGATGTTCTTCATATACTGGCGGACCGTCTTGTCTTTGATCTGCACGTTGTATGATAGGAAGCGGAAGACGATCGGCGCAAAGAAGGCATCGGCGATACAGAAGTCACCAAACAGATAAGGTCCCTCACTGACTTTAAGGGCGGTTGTCCACATCTGTAAAATGCGCTCAATGTCTTTGATAGTGCCCGGAGACAGATGTCTGACGTCCCCTTTGTGTTGCAAATCCATGCTTAGTTGTGCCCGCAAAGAGGCAAAACCAGAATGTACTTCCGCGGCATAACTTCTTGCCAGGGCTCGGGCTCCGATGTCTTCAGGCCACAGCTGCGCTTCAGGGGAAAGTTCATTGATATATTCAGCAATCGCCAAAGAATCCCAGATGATGATTTTGCCATTGCGAAGGGCGGGAACTTTGCCTGCAGGGGAGTATTTCAGGATCTTCTTTGCCGTGTCAGGCTGATCCAGAGTGATATTGATTTCCTTAAACGGCAGGCCCGACTGAACCGCCACCAGCCACGCACGCATGGACCAGGAAGAAAATGTTTTATCCCCGATGATCAAATCAAAGAAAGGCTTGTCGCTGTGAACGTGATAGGCCACGAAAATACCTCCGGTATTGCTGAAGTGGTGCTGTCACAGTCTAAACGGACGAGGGACTGTCGGCAAGGGTCATCTCAAACGGTGGTGGTGATGCCGAGCTTCTTTCTTGTTTCTTGTGAATATACTTGGCCCAGAGCTTTTTCACCCAGTGGTGGGTCAGAGGATTGGCGAAGTGGCGCTGATCTTTTTTTTCAAAGACCGCGATGGCGCATTTGTAGTTCATTTTCTCGATGTGACCCTGGATCGTAGCCCCCAGGCGTTCACACATGGAATCCACTTTCAGATCCACGCGGGGAGTCCCGACCACTAGGTCGGCAGGTGATTGATCCATGTAGAATAGTCCCAGTCCTGTCAGGATCTCGCCCCAGGGAATTTCCTGGGACTGCTTGCGCCAAAGGGGCGACAGGGTGAAGTATTCCATCGTCATGATCTTGCTGCCTTGTTTGGTGACTGATTTTACAAACTGGGGATCAAGATCTTTGAAGTAGTTGTGGTTGCGGTGGGCGTGCAGATTCAGATCGAAAGTGGTGAATAGATTAAATCCCACCACTTCATTTTTATAAAGCAGCACCCCGGCGGCATGACAGCGGAAGAAGTCATCGTAATCCAGTTCGACACCGGCGCTGTTAAGCACATGACCGAACGTTTCTTCCCAAAGTCCGAAGACTTCATTGAGGAGCTCTTTTTGGGAATCACACACATGATGAAGTGGGATGATTTGATAGCTGATGCTTGGCATACATCAAGCATGAAGTTGGTACCGTCAAAATACAGAGTCCAAATCTGAGAAATTAGACCTTGGCAGGAGTATCTGTGCAAAAAAACAAAAAAAGGACGCCAATTTCAGCGTCCTTTTCAGAGTATATTTTGTTTTTACTTTCCTTAAGGCTTGAAGATCGGACCGCCACTTTCCAACACCCGGTAAGGGTTGTCGGCGTATTCGATCATGTACAGCACCGGTTCTAAATTCTTTCTTTGCACTTCGGGAATGATTTGAGCACCGGGATAGAAGCCTCCGCCACCCCAGCCGCTGTTGGCTGGATCCAGCTCAAAGGTGAAAGAGATGATTTTGTGTTGTCCATAGGACCAGTCAGTGGTGTCTCCGCTGGCAATGTATAGTTCAGAAGACTGTTGAGGGCGATAGCCGTTCCATTCTGCCATCTTTTTTGCCATCACTTCATGAACTTGTTTGTCGCGGCTGTTGGCGATGCCTTCGTATTGATGCCCCCAAGGGTAAAGAATCAACTGTGAATAGGTGTGGAAGGAAAGAAGACTTGTGATATTCTCGTGCGCTTCCACATAGTTTTTGATCGCTTGAGTTTCCGGTTCGCTAAAGGCGGAAGGTCCACGATAGGTATCACTGCCAGGGCTTGTGCTGGCACCGCCGCCGCCCCAACCGTAGCCATAATTGCGATTCAGATCCACTCCGTAAGTGCCGTTGCTGTTCTGGCGGCGATTTTTTCTCCAGGATTTATAGCTGCCAGTGGAAATGTCATACTCAGCGCCATCTGGATTGACCATTGGGATGAAGTGCAGATCGCGTCCGTTCACCAGACGTTGGATGCGCGGATTGCCGTTGGCGTATTCCGTTAGCAGGTATTCGATGTAATAAATTGGCAGCTCAATGGACAGATGCTCACGGGCATGGTGTCCGCCCATGAAGATCGCCGCCGGGAATGAATCCGCCTGAGCAAGGTCCCCAGAGATTCTCACAGCCCAGATGTCACGGCCTTCCAATGATTTTCCGATGGAGTTCATTTGAGAAATGCCGGAGTGTTGCTGCGTCAGGGTGCGGAGCTTGTCGGTCATTTCGGCATAGTTATGAAAAGCGGCATCCTTGGCTGGGAAGTCCATGGCTTCAGTCAACGGAAAGCTGACCTCCAGAAGCCCCAGTTCTTCGATGGCTTTCTTTTCATCCAGGCTGCCCACTGCAATCACATAGTCTTCGCGCGTGGTTTCAATCGTCGCACCGGTATCGGCAATCAGGCTTCGTTGAAACTTGTCGGTCGCGCGAACTTTCATCCAGTATTGATTGGTATCGACAGATTGTGCGTTTTGGATTGGCAAAAGTGCCATCGCTGCAACGGCGACAAGGCTCAGCCATTTAGTGATTTTCATAACCCCTCCTTGGGTTTCTGAGATTCTCAGATACCATATTGTGAGAGGATTTTATGTTAGGGTACAAGGCTTAGGTAGAGTCGTGCCGACCTAGGTCCAGCTTGTCGGGCTACCAGCGAATAGGTTCGGGTTCGATATCCACGCCGAATTTGTTTTTCACATCCAGGGCCACCTGACTTGCCAGCCGCCAAACATCTTCTGCCGTCGCGCCACCGTGATTCACCAACACCAGCGCCTGCTTTTCGTACATACCCACGGGGCCAAGAGTTCTGCCCTTCCAGCCGGTTTGATCGATCAACCAGCCTGCCGCTAGCTTGAACTGACCCTGCTCATAAGGAAAGCTGACCAGATTGGGATAGGTGATCAGAAGCTGATCGCGCAGTTCTTGTGTGACGATGGGATTTTTAAAGAAGCTTCCAGCATTGCCGATGACTTTGGGATCCGGCAATTTACTTTGACGGATATTGATCACGGCTTTGGCAACGCTGCGTGCATCCAAAGTCCAACCCTGGCGTTCGACTTCCTTACGGATATCGCCGTATTCCAGTCGTAAGGTGTTTTTCTTGGGCAGACGGAAAGTCACATCCCAGATCAGATACTTGCCGGCACCTTCTTGTTTAAAGAAACTCTCCCGATACGAGAAGCGACAATCCTTGTTCGAAAAGACTTTCGTTTCACCGGATATCAGCTCAAGGCAGGTCACTTCCCACAGGCTGTCCTTCACCTCAACACCATAGGCCCCGATATTCTGAATCGGGGCAGCCCCCACGGTTCCGGGGATCAAGGACAGATTTTCCAGCCCCCAATAGCCTTGTGCCAGGGTCCATTGCACAAACTCGTTCCAGATGTCGCCAGCTTGGGCTTTGACGAACCAGTAATCAGTGTCTTCGTTGATCAGGGACCAGCCTTGATTGGCGACTTTTAGAACCAAACCCTGAACCTTGTAGGGGAGTACCAGGTTGCTTCCGCCTCCCAGGATCTTCCAGTTCATCTTTTTGACTTGAGAATCGTTCAATAAGAAGTGCAGATCTTCGGGCTTATGCAATTCCACGTAATGCTCGGCTTGCGAGCGCAATTGAAGGGTGTTGGAAGAGCTGAGGTCTTGATTTGTGTGAATCTGCATTAAGCAGAGATCATATTAGAAGCTGCCAGTTTTGGCCATCATTCTTTCGAGGATTTGGTCTTTATGGATAAAGCAAATGCCAAGTCCCAAACCTTTGCTCCAAATCACTTCTGCGGCCACGTTGTGAGTCCGTTCGACGGTGTCTAGCTTAACTGTGAGATTTAGCAAATCACCTTTTTGAGGGACATAGTCGCCTTGAGACACTTCCAGGAATGCGCCGGTTTGCGAGAGATTGCGAAGTTTGGCCACCAAAATCCCGATGTGGCCATAGACTTCAATATGCGCCATCTCTTTTGTTCTATAGCGTTTTGCGGCTGTCTTTGAACTCATCCGACACTCTCCGGGATAAAGTGCTTGCTATTATTCTCGGAGAAAAAATCGTGTTGGTAGAGTCCAAAATGGTGCGTTCTCAAATTGGGACCTGTTTCTGGACCTTACTTTCGCAAGTAGGTCAGAAACGAAAAAGGTATGGGCGTTTCGACATCCCGACGGTGAGTCTGGGTGAAAATACTTTGGTCAATTTCAGGGTAATAAGTGTCGCCCGGAAACTCTTGGTGGATCAGCGTCAGATAGATTTTGTCCGTGATCGGCATAGCTTGTCTGTAGATCTCGCCACCACCAATGATGAACACTTCATCCCCCCACTTTTCAGTCAGGGGTTTTGCATGTTCAACGGCTTCTTCGATCGAAGATACAAAGACCACAGGACTTGATTCGGTCGAAGGGAAGCTGTGTTTGGACGGATCGCGCGTGATGACGATATGATAACGGTTTGGCAGCGCACGACCGTTGAAGGAATCAAAAGTCTTTCGGCCCATGATCATGATGTGACCCTTGGTGGTCTCGCGGAAAAACTTCATGTCCTCGGGAAGATGCCAGGGAAGTCCCCCTTGTGCCCCGATCACGCGGTTTTCAGAGCAAGCCACCACATGAGTCAAAATCATACTGCCACCTCGGCCTTGATCGCCGGATGTGGATCGTAGCCGACAATTTCAATGTCTTCATACGTGAAGTCGAAAAGATCTTTCTTCGCAGGATTCAGTTTCAACTGTGGCAGCGGGCGAAGGTCGCGGCTGATTTGCAGCTTGGCTTGTTCCAGATGATTCAAATACAAATGGGCGTCCCCCAGTGTGTGAACAAAGTCACCCACTTCAAGGTCACAAACCTGCGCGATCATATGAGTCAACAATGCATAGCTGGCGATATTGAACGGAACGCCCAGGAAGATATCCGCGCTGCGCTGATACAGCTGACAGGAAAGCTTTCCGTTGGCCACGTAGAACTGGAAGAAAGCGTGGCAAGGCGGCAGGGCCATCTTGTCAACGTCACCAGGATTGAACGCCACAACCAGCAGACGGCGCGAATTTGGATTCTTTTTGATTTGTTCCACCACATTTGTGATCTGGTCAATCGTGCGTCCGTCAGCGGTTTCCCACGAGCGCCACTGTTTACCATACACCGGACCCAGGTTGCCATTTTCATCGGCCCATTCGTCCCAGATGGTTACTTTGTTGTCGTGAAGATACTTGATATTGGTGTCACCTTTAAGGAACCACAAAAGCTCATGGAAGATGGAGCGGGTGTGAAGCTTCTTGGTCGTGACCAGGGGGAAGCCTTCCTGCAGGTTGTAGCGCATCTGATACCCAAACATGGAAATCGTACCCGTGCCTGTGCGGTCTTCTTTTTTTACACCCTGTTCAAGCACTGTTTTGATGAGATCATGATACTGCTTCATTCTGCCTCCTTGCGATCGCCCGCCCCGGTGAAAAGCGGGTGTTTCTGTCGCCGAACATTCTATTTTAGCTTCTTGCCTTGTCCACGTGAAAAGTAGTTCCAGATGAATTTGCCGCAGGGGCCTAAATCCTTTGCGGAGTGTCGAGCGATACTGGCGTGAAGGGTGATCGGCTTTTGTCCCAGCGTCACGAGGGATTTTTTCTTGATTTCCTCTTTAATTGCGAAGTCGGGCATGCGGCCGTAACCCAAGCCGCCCTCCAGAAACACTTTTTTGGTTTGCAGATCCTGCACGCTGATGGTGTTGGACTGATTCACGATACCACCTGAGCGGTCGGAGCTTTTCACCGTGCTGGAAAGAACAATCTGAGGATACTTCTTCAGATCTTCGGTGGTGGGTTTTTTCAGTTTTGCCAAGGGATGCTTGGCTGAACACACCATCACCATGTCCACAGTGAAAAGCTCCTCAGTGATGAGGAGTCCTTTTTCGTTAAAGATCGTGCCTAGGGAAATGTCGGCATGGTCCTCCAGCAGTTGTTCATCTGTACTGAGAACATCGTGAATAATTTTGATCTCCGTCTGGGGGAAGCGTGAAGAGAATTCCTTCAGCGCGCCGACCAAATTCGGGAGGGGCCACAGCGCACTGACGGCCAGACGGATGATCGGTTCATGTCCTCTTTTTAAAAACTCAGCAGTTTCCCCCAGTTCATCGAACTGAAAGATCAGGTCATTGGCTTTCTTTAAGAAAGCCCGGCCCTGGGGGGTCAATGTCGGACGGTACTGGTCGCGGCTAAATAATTTAAAACCCAGTTCGTCTTCCAAAGTGCGCATGGAGTAACTGACCGCGCTCTGGGCGCGATGCAATTCCTGGGAAGCGGCTCGGAAGCTTCCGGAAGAAACAATGGTTTTAAGGACTTGCAGTTGATCCAGCGTCATACCAGGAAAGTATATCAAAAAATTAGATCATGTTAATAGAAAAATTATAATTTTTTTAGATCATTTTATTTTGTAGGATATTTCCTGACGCCAACAACTATGCAAAGAAGCAACAGTACGGGCGCAAAAATATAGCTACAATGGCGTAGCGCTCGAAGAGAGGAGTTCTTTATGATGTATCAACGTAAATCTGCCGACAGAGGCTATGCGGAATTTGGCGGCTGGCTGAAATCCATGCACACATTCTCGTTTGCCGACTATTACGACCCTAAATTCATGGGCTTCCGTGATTTGCGTGTGATCAATCAGGACTGGATTGCGAAATCTTCCGGTTTCCCCACTCATCCTCACCGCGACATGGAAATCATCACCTATGTATTGAAAGGAACTGTGGAGCACAAAGACAGTCTGGGGAACGTCGGCCAGATCAAAGCAGGCGAAATTCAGACCATGCACGCCGGAACCGGCATGCGCCACAGCGAGTACAATCCGTCACCAACAGAAGAGCTTCAATTGTTCCAGATCTGGATCATGCCGGATGTGGCCGGGGCTAAGCCGGGTTACACACAGCAGTCCTTCACTCGGGAGCAGAAGCTCGATCAGTTCAAGCTGATTGTTTCCAAAGACGGTCGTGAGGGCAGTCAGATGATCAATCAGGATGTGAACCTGTATGCGTCTGTGTTCACCGAAGGGTATGAACAGGAATTCAAACTTCGTCCCGGTCGCGCTGCCTGGTTGCAACTGGCAGAAGGCGAGCTGGAGGTCAATGGTCAGGTGTTGAAATCCGGCGATGGCCTGGCGGTGGAGCAGGAAGAGTCCTTGCAGATCAAGGCTCTGAAGGAAACCGAGTTCCTGCTGTTTGATCTGCGCTAGGTTTTAAAAAAAACAAAAAAAGGCGGAGTGAATGCTCCGCCTTTTTTATTTTGAGGAAAGGCGTCGCTCGTAGAGAATGCCTTGATCGAACGTCGGGGGAATGAAATGTCCCCCGCTTTCTAGTGATGATGATGTCCTTCCGGTTTTACGCGGGGAATGACTTTGAAGTCATAGGTTTCGCTTTTGCCGTTCACCTTGAAGGTCACTTTCAAAGTTTCATCCGCCTTCACTTCGCGGATCGGGTCGAATAGCATGATGTGATTGCCGCCCGGTTTCAGATCCACAGAGCCCTTCGCGGGGATTGTCAGCTTTTCCACTTTTTGCATGGCCATGCGGCCTTCCTTTTCGATCGTCTCGTGCATTTCCACGGCTTTAAACGGCTCCACTTTTTCGATAGTCACGGCGACCTCTTTGCCGGTGGTGTTGGTGAAGGTGCCATAGCCCGCTGTCGCCGAGCTGCCTTTCAGTGGCGCAAAGATGCGCGCTTCAATGATGTTAAGTGAGTTCTTGGTTTCTTTGGCTGCAAAGGCCACGGGACTGAATGCCAAGGCCACAGCGGCCAGAGTCATCATTTTCATAAATTCTCCTTAATTTTTTGCACAATCTCTTCGGCAGAGCGTGGGCTTGGAATGGAATCCACGACGATGCCTTTTTTATTTAAAATAAAAATACGATCCGTATGGGCGATGGAATAGCCCAGGTAGGATTTTGGATTTTCCTCAACCATATAGGTGGCGCCGAAGGGTTTGATGGCCAGATCAATGGCTTCCTGTGTTCCAGTCAGCCCGATAAACTCCGGATTGAACTGTTTGGCATAAGTGGAAACGGACTCGGCGGTGTCATTCTTGGCGTCCACACTGATAAAGATCAACTGCACTTGAGAGATCTCTTTGGAGGTCAGCATCTTAAACGCCTGTGCGGAAAAACTTAAAGCCATCGGGCAGACGTCCGGGCACTTCGCATAGCCGACATAAAGCAAATTCAGAGGTTTTGCGTGTTCAGAAAAGGTCCACATGTTCCCTTCGTGAATCAGGCTAAAATTTCCACCCATCCGGGGGCCTTGTTGGGAATACCACAAGCCGACACCTAAGGCGGCTAAAGCGAGGACGGCGGTAAAGAAAGCGGTAAGTATTTGTTTTTTGAGGGACTTCATTGTTTGTATATAAAACCCAAAGGGGCGTTCCGCCAAGCTGTAGCATCGCATGTGCAACATCATGCTGCGGGGAAATTATCTTTTGACTTTCATTTCGGCCTTTCGTAGGTTGGCCAAGTAGTTAGGGAGTAGTCGAAAATCTTCCCAGATTTTGTTTAGGCCGACATACTGAGTGATGAACTCCGGTTTAAACGCAAAGGATCCTCAAGATCCGCTGTTGACGAGACTGACACGAGTGTTTTTAACAAAGCACCGTGTGGTCTCGTTTTCTTTTTTGAAGCAGCCTCACGGTCATAACTGTATCGAGGGTGCAGATGGAAGCAATCATCAATTCATTCTTACTAGTCGCCGCCACAGAGATGGGTGACAAGACCCAACTGTTGGCGTTGGTTTTAGCGTCAAAATATAAAAAGCCCTGGCATGTGATGGGTGGTATTTTCGTCGCCACAGTATTAAATCATGCTCTGGCCGCCTGGGCGGGGGGATGGATCGCCTCTACGATCCCAAGTCAGTGGTTAAGCTGGGGATTGGCGCTGACTTTCTTTGGATTCGCTCTTTGGATTCTGATTCCTGACAAAGATGATTCCGACACCAATGATATGAAGTGGGGAGCCTTCTGGACGACAACAGTTTTGTTCTTCTTCGCAGAGATCGGTGACAAGACTCAACTTTCCACAGTGGCATTGGCGGCTAAATATCAAAGTCTGACTCTGGTCACTTTGGGCACCACGATGGGGATGTTGTTCGCCGATGGCTTGGCCGTGGTCTTTGGCGAAAAGTTGACGCAAAAAATCTCTATGAAGTGGATCAACTATGGGTCGTCCGCTTTGTATGTTTTGTTCGGTGTCGGCATATTGATGCGTTAAGGGCTGTATAAAAAGGTGACAGATAAGTTTTGCAAAAGCCTAAGTGATTGAAAACAAAAGGTCTTTCCCCCTTTTCGCAGAGCCGATTATTGCGTCTGGAAAGGGGGGCTTGGGGCTCCTATACTCTCACAGTTTCTAAGTTCTATCAGCCTGTGGGAGTATTATGAAAAAGCAAACCACCATGTTCTTCACTGTTCTTTTGGCAGGAGTTATCTCTCAGGCAGCGCCTGTTGTAAGCAAAACCACCACAGAAGTTTTGGGGTTTTCCAATATTCTGGGGACGGATGCCACTTCGTGCAGTTACTCGGTTGAAAACCGTAAAGATTTAAAAGGCCGTGATGAAGTGGTGGTGTCGCTGGCGTCAGATAAGGAAACGTCGATCACGGACTCCATCCGTATTCCCGCGGACAAGCTGCCTTTGAAAGAGGGCGTGTTGCAGGTGCGTCCCGGTTTAAGCATCACTTACAAAAAAGGTGTTCTGACTAAAAAAGAAAAACTGCCGTCTGAAGGTCCTTCTGGCCAGGACTATCAAGTGATGATGGTGAAGGTCAGTCCGGATTTGAAAGTTGTTTCCTTGGGCTATGCGCTGGATTCTGTGAAAAGTCTTTTCTCTGAAAAAGCCCTGGCCGAAATCAACTGCACATTCTAACCAACAGACGATTCTGAAAATAAAAAAAGGAGCCTTGTGGGCTCCTTTTTTATTTTCATCCCAGTGAATCTTACTGGAAGTTCTGAACTTGCGCGATGTAGGGAAGGTTTCTGTAGTAACCCTGATAATCCAACCCGTAACCCACAACGAATTCGTTTTGGATTTTGAAGCCCACGTGGTCGATATCGCATTTCACCTTCAAAGCGTCCGGTTTTTCCAGCAAAGACACTGTTGTCAGGCTTTTTGGTTTGCGGGACTGGATGGCATTTTTCAGGTAGTTCATGGTCAGGCCGGTGTCCACGATGTCTTCCACCAGAATCACGTGGCAGTTTTCAATCGGGCTGGCCAGATCCAAAGTCACTTTCACTTCACCGGAAGAGGAAGTCCCGCCGTGGTAAGAAGCCACACCGAAGAATTCACAAGTGATGTCAGCGTCAATTGCGCGAACCAGGTCGGAATAGAACATGAAGGAACCCTTCAGGACACAAACCGCCACCACTTTTTCGTTTTTAAATTTTTTGGAAAGAGTCGCGCCCAGCTCTTTTACTTTTTGCTGGATTTGCTCCTCAGTGATGTAGGGTTTCAAGGAAAGATTCGTCATGGTGGTCCTTTCTCCAACTTTATACGAAGGAGTTGTTCATGATTTCGCCAAAGCCCCCGCCGCCTGGGACAATGTATTGTTTGTCGTTCAGGCCTCGTTCTTGATCCCAAAACTGTCCGGGAGTTGCCTCTAAAACTGCCTGAGGGGACAGTCCCCGGTCAAGTCTTAAGGCATAGATTACGACCTCCGGATGAGCAGCCAGTACATTCTTCAGATATTCCGGGGTCACGATCAGATTCAGGGCGATAAATTTACGGGCCGGGCCCTCGATATGGGTCTTGTAGTGTTCAATCGCGGTCACCATGGTGTTTCCAGTGGCGCCCATCGGGTCCGGGAAGATCACATGGGCGTCTTTGACATCGCCGCCGATCTTCATGCCGCCAAACTCGGCCCCTGTCACAGCGTCTTTGCTGTTTGTCACGCGGGCAGCAAAGATATGGTCCTGACGAACATTCTGGGCAGGCAGGGCATAGTGCAGGAAGTTGTAACAGATATGGCTGGGATAAGTTCCCGCCCGGGCCAGATTCACGCTGACAGCCTTTTGTGTTGTCTGGACTCTGTTGCCGGAAAGCTTTTGTTCGGGATGGACCGCAGTCATGCGCGTGTCTTGCTTGAATTTTTCGATCTGGAATTCATTGTTGATCGTGATCGAAATCATGTGGGTGTAAAGAACTTCCACGATGCGGTTGATTTCGGGCTGGAAGGTTTCCGGGGAGCACAGGCGGGCCAGAAGACCATTCAAGAAAGGATTGTCGATAAGATGCACTTGCGGCCCATAGTGATGAGCCAGTTCCTGCTGAAATGTCATGATGTTGCCTTTGGTGTTTTAATTGCCTTTTTCAAAATCGACAAAGATCACAAATTCACTCTGACCAGCACGGAAGCGGGGCGAGCGCAGGATTTTGTAGATTTCAAAGTTCATCAGATCATCTTCGATAGGGCGGTCGATGCCGGAGCCTGGGGGCAGGACGCCGGACATAAAGAATCCTGTTTCACCGCCGATTTCAAAAATAGCGGGGAAGGATTTTCGTTGAAGTTCAAAGGATCCGTTCGGGGAAGGCTCCAGCCAGTTTCGTTGAATCTCCAGATTGCCACGCAGACTGTTGTTTTCAAGATCACTGAGTTCGAAGAAAGTCGTCAGGCCGATCTCCATGGATGGGTTCGTGCGGTTTTTGGCGGCATAGGACCACTGCAGGGTGCGGCTGGTGCTCAGAGTTCGGTCTTCTTTGTGCAATATCTGAATGTCGGACTGATCCAGGACATTTTTTTTGAAGTCCGGCAGAATCCCGGCGGTGTATTCGTTAAAGTTCATAAACTGACCGGTGGATCTGCTGGCTGTAAAGATCGCGTTCAAGCGGCTGCGCGGCACTTCGGCATAATAAACAATCAGGTGGGCGCCGGTTCTGGCCACATTGCGCGGATTTTTGCTGTCGGTCTCGGGGGCCGGCGTCGGCGAGGTCCCCGGCGTTGGTGCCGCAGCCAGGGCCGAGGCCGGTGGAGGTTCCACCTTGTAGGCATCCACCACGCCATCAGCAGCTTCTGAGGATTGCGACGTGGAGTCGACATTGCTCTCGGCCACCGGAGCAGCCTCAGCAAGATCCGGAGTTCCATTGGTGGAGTTGATCTGCACAGAGGACTTCAGGTACTGCACCCGGCGCTCCAGATTTTGCTGGCCTTTTTGATACAAAGTGATTCCGACGCCGCCGGCGACGACAACGACCAATGAGAGCTGAATCAGCGGATTGCCAAAGAAGCGCTTCCAGAGGGGTGGTGTTGCGGGTTTGAAGCTCTCCATGTCAACGCCACACTGCGCACAGTATTTGTCTTCAGGTTGTTGAAAACCACAGCGGGGGCAGTTGATAAGCATGCAATCAGGGTAAGACAAAGCGACTTGACGCTCAATAGAATAATTCATACCTTGAAAATCCCACAGGAATTTCAAACTAGCGAAAGCGCGCGATCATGAAGAAGTATAAGCCCAAATCCGGTGAAAAAATTGAACGTCACGAAGAAGAGATCCCGCCCAAGGTCGAGCTTCCTTTTGAATTCTCTCCTGAACACTATCCTGTTTTGCTTCAGGAAGTGTTGGGGGCCTTCTATCCTCTAAGACACAAAAGTGAATTGAGTTACTTCGATGGGACCTTTGGGCGCGGTGGCCACTACATGGCGATGAAGTTTGCCTACCCCCAGATCAAAGCCACGGTCATGGACCAAGATCTGGCAGCTATTGCCTACGCGCAAACCCGCTTCCAGACTGAAGTCGAGAAGGGCCAGTTAAAGATAATCCACGGTAATTTCTCGCAGTTTTCAGAACACAATCTAAATAACTTTGATATGATGCTCTTAGATCTAGGTGTGAGTTCTCCGCAATTAGACCAGGGGGAACGAGGCTTTAGTTTTTATAACGATGGCCCCCTGGACATGCGAATGAACCAACAGCAGGGATTGACGGCTGAGGTGCTTATTAATACGGCTTCTGAGGATGAACTCATTCGAATCTTCAAAGAGTACGGCGAGGTCTATCGCCCTTCCAGAGTCGTACGTGCGATTGTTCACGATCGCAAAACCAAAGCATTTCAGACAACGAGCGCCCTGGCAGGCCTGATTGAGCGTGTGGATGGGTGGCAGGTAAAGGGTCATCATCCGGCGACCAAGTACTTCATGGCTTTGCGGCTGGCAGTGAATTCCGAGCTGGAGGTGGTGGCCGAGTCCTTGCCGAAAATGATCCGGGCGTTGAATCCGGGCGGTCGTTTGGCAGTGATTTCCTTCCACTCATTGGAAGATCGAATTGTTAAGAATATTTTCCGTGCCTCTGAGGATATGGGGCGCACGGTAACTAAAAAAGTAATTGTTCCCACTCAGGAAGAGTGTGACAGAAATTCTCGCTCGCGATCTGCGAAATTGAGAATCTTCGAGAGGAGTGCTCAGGATGAGCAAGGAAAACTTTAAACAGCTAAAACCGTTCTTCAGCATCCTACTTATCATTTCCACGCTGTTTTCCATCGTCTTCCTGCAAATGGAGGAACGTCGCATGGGTTACAGCGTTCTGAAACTGACCCGCGAACACAAAAAAGTCTGGGAAGAAAAGCGCACCAAAGAAATTGCTCTGGCGAAAATCACTCGTCCGCAGTTGCTGGATTCCGTGGCGCAGCAGAAGTTTACACTAAAAAAAGTACAGGCAAATCAGATCATTCATCTTGGCGGTCCTTTGGCCAGCGACATGAATTCTGTATCTGAAAAAGGTATCGCAAAAAAGGATCTGTAGTTTGAAATCACGTATTGTTGTCATCTTCGTAGGGATTCTGGTTCTGTGGTCCGCGCTGGCGATGCGTGCGGCTTATCTGCAATTTTTGCCAAATGATCGTCTGAACTCTTTGCAGAACCGTCAGTTTCAAACCAAGGTTTCATTGCCGGCCCGTCGCGGGGCGATTGTCGACAGCAATGGCCGGGATCTGGCGATGTCGGCGGCGGCATATTCCTTGTACGCCGATCCGAAAATTCTGGAAAATCGCAAACAGGTGGCTAAGAAGTTAGCGAAAGTTCTGAACCAATCACCAGAATCCATTTACAGCAAAATCAAAGACGGCAGTCGTCGCTTTGTGTGGATTCAGCGCATGTTAGAGCAGGACAAAGCCGATGAAATCAAATCCTGGGACATTCGTGGTTTGTCCTTTGTTGAAGAATGGCGCCGGGTTTATCCGAATGAAACCCTGCTGGCTCAAACCTTGGGCTTCCTGGGCAGTGAAGGTCAGGGGCTTGAGGGTTTGGAGCTCAGTTATAATCAGGCTCTGACAGGAAATAAGAAAAAAGTGATGGTGAAGCGTGATGCCCGTGGCCGTCCCTTGATTAATGACGGTCTGATGTTCATTGAAAATCCGGAAGGAAGTGAACTGAAGCTGACCGTGGATTCTGATCTGCAGTATCGGCTTGAAAGTGAATTGGCCAATGCCGTTTCCACCTTTGAAGCCGACCATGCGGTGGGCGTGATTCTGGATGCCAAGACTTCTGCGGTCCTGGCGCTGGCGTCGGCTCCGACTTTTGATGTGAATAAAGCCGCCAAAGCCCCGGCAGAATATCGTCGCAATAAGATTGTCACTGACGCCTTTGAGCCAGGCTCTACGATGAAGGCCTTCGTGATTGCGGCGGCATTGCGCGATGGACTGATTCAGCCGAACAGCAAGTTCTACTGTGAAAAGGGAAGTTTCAAAGTGGGTGATCGTATCATCCGGGAAGCTGAAACCAGAGAAAAGTTTGAAGATCTGACGGTGTCAGAAATCCTGGCAGTGTCTTCCAACGTTGGTACAACCAAGATCGCCTTTAAAATGGGGCAGGAACGACTTCGTCAGGGCCTTTTGGATTTCGGCTTTGGCCAGCGTTTGGGTGTGGATCTTCCGGGCGAAGCACGCGGGATGGTGCAGGCTCTTCCCTGGAGACAGCATTTGCTTAGTAATATCTCTTTCGGTCACGGTATTTCCACCACACCATTGCAGATCGCCAACGCGTTTGCGGCGATTGCCAACGGTGGTGTGTTGAACACGCCTTACATCGTTCAGTCCATGCGCGATGCCGAAACCGGGGAACTGGTGGAAACTCAGCCTAAACCCATCCGCCGAATTCTTTCCCCAGAGCAGGCCGCTCAGATGCGGGCCATGTTGGTGGGGGTTACGACGAAGGGTGGAACCGGCGGCAATGCCCGTGTTGATGGTTTCATGGTGGCGGGTAAAACTGGGACAGCTCAGAAGGTCAACCCCAATGGCCGAGGTTACTTGAAGGGTGTTTATGTATCCAGCTTTGGCGGATTTATTCCTGCGAATGATCCCAAATTTGTGATCTACATCGCTGTGGATTCTCCGCGTAAGTCCTATTATGGTTCGACAGTGGCGGCGCCGGTGTTCTCGCGAGTCGCCTCCTATGCGGTTCGCAAAGAGGGCATTGCCCCATTGCCGCTGGCCGAAGAATCGACAGTGAATCCGAAAACACGCAAGATCGCCGCGGAAAATCCAAAACCGGCCAAAAAAGTGACTGTGGCGCCGGCAATCATCACGGCAGCCGAGTTGGATAAAGTGACTGAGGTGGCCACCGGTGAAACAGTTCCCAATCTTCTGAACATGAGCACTCGCGAGGTTCTTCGTCGGGTCAGCGGGCAGGATTTGAAGGTGAAATTTGTGGGGCAGGGACTGGTCAGTGATGTGCAGCCTGTTCCGGGATCACAGCTTCCGGAAAACAAGGAAATCACGGTGATCTTGAAATAAAAAAAAGGACTCGCAAGAGTCCTTTTTTATTTTACCAAAGGCCTTCTTCCTTTAGTTGCTCAATGGTCAGCTCTTTGGCGTAGCGGCTTCCGAATTCGCCATTTTCAACATCCACGGTGTCCGTGAAATTTGTGGCAAAGACATATTGATGATCTTTGGTGGTGAGTGTCCCGACAAACCAGCCGATACGGCGTTTCAGTGTCGAGTCGGTATAGCCAGAGCCGGTTTTTCCGCTGAATTTATTCCCTGTTGGCGTGGTTTCCAGGAAGATGATTTTTTTGGTCAGGTCTTGGGATTGTTTACTGGCTGGAAGTTTGTCGTACAAAAGTTTTTTCAAGAAGTCGGTTTGCTGAAAGGCGGAAATTTTTAGGGAAAATCCTTTTTCTTCGTTAATAAACGAAGCCGGTGTCAGCCAGGCTGTTTTGATTCCACCGGAAAGATCCTGATTTCCATAGTCGAATTTGCGCAGATAGTTTTGCAGCTTCTCATAGCCCAATTTTCCGGTCAGAACCTGTGAATACCAAACCGTGGAATTTTTCATCCAGGACGCCGCCGTTTGATCCTGATTCCAGGCTTCGATGGAATGCTTTTGTCTATTCCACTTAAATTTGGTGGTTTCATTTTTTAATATTCCAGAATCAAAGCCCATCACCGCCAGAGGCACCTTGAAGGTGGAGCAGGCCGGAAGCTGGATGTTGCAGTTTTCTTCGTTCACGGACTTTTGAATCTGTCCTGTTTGTGCATCAATCAGCAAAAAACACACAGCCTTGCCGGGATACGGATCAGCTTTGACCGGCGGAGCCGTGGCAGCGGCTTTGCCTACGGGGGCCGGAGATGAGCACCCTGCAGTCAATATGAATAGTGAAATTAGAAGATTTCTTTTCATGTCAACTCCTTGAGAGGTTTCAGCGTCTCATAATTCCATTTAAAGGTCTCGCATATTCCTGTCTGAAATTCGGAAGTGAAGGAAACTCCGTTGGATTTTCAAGGGTTTATAGCGGTGTTTGGATTTTGCTGGAAGGCTTGCGCAGCAGCAAAATTAGCCATGCAATCTTGTTGCTATCAAAGGAGCTTTGCATGAAAGTGTCGTCTATGGAATTTGCCGTCAATCCGCAGGAAAATCAGCTCAAAAAATACTTCAATCTTCCCGGATTCCGACGTGGTCAGCAGGAGATTATTTCTGCCGTTCTCTCTGGTCGCGATGTTTTGGCGGTGCTGCCGACAGGGGGCGGAAAGTCCTTATGTTATCAGTATCCCGCCGTGGTCATGCAAAAACTGGTGATTGTGATTTCGCCACTGATCGCCCTTATGAAGGATCAGGTGGCTTCTTTGCGCCGTTATGGCATTCCTGCAGGGTGTCTGCACTCAGGGCAATCAGATGACGACAAGCGTGAGGTCTTCGCGGAGATCAACAAGGGCGGGGCCTTCGTGCTGTACTTGTCGCCAGAGCGCGCGCAGAAAGAGGGTTTTCACCGCTGGGTGCAGGCTCGTCAGGTGGGGCTGTTTGCGATAGACGAGGCTCACTGCGTGTCGCAGTGGGGGCATGATTTCCGTGAAGAGTATGCTCAACTGGGTATTTTAAAAAAGCTCTGCCCGGATGTTCCGGTGCTGGCATTGACGGCTTCGGCGACGCCGACTGTTTTGGATGATATTTCCAAACAATTGCAGCTTAAAAAGCCCGAACGCATGGTTCACGGATTCTATCGTTCCAATCTGTTTTATCAGGTCGAGCTATGCGAAGACGAAGAGGCGAAGATGGCCTTGTTGCTTCAAGGGATCAAGCAGACACCCGAGGGGCGTATTATTGTCTACTGCGGTACGCGCAAGGTCACGGAAAGTATTGCGGCTTTCCTGCAAAAAAAGTTCGGTGCACAGGTGGGCTTCTATCATGCCGGGCTGACTTCAGAGCAGCGCAACTCGACTCAGGAGGCCTATGCTGAAGGCAAGTTGCGCATTCTGGTGGCGACGAATGCGTTTGGTATGGGGATCGACCAGCCGGATGTGCGTTTGGTCATTCACTTCCAGATACCGGCGAATATCGATGCCCTTTATCAGGAAATGGGGCGTGCCGGTCGTGATGGGCAGGAATCCACCTGTCTGACTTTGTATGCAAAGAAAGACAAGGGCTTGCAGTCGTATTTTATTCACAGTTCAGAGGCTCCGGATCATATCAAGGATGCGCGCTGGAGAAACCTGGACGCCTTGGTGAATTACTCTGAAGGTGGTGAATGTCGCCATGCTGAGATTCTGACTTATTACAAGGATTCCCAACGTATCGAACGTTGCGGGCACTGTGACAGTTGTGATGCCCGTTCCAGTCGGAAGGTTCAAAAAGTGATCACACCGCTGGAAAAGCTGGATATCGCTGTTGAAAAAATCAAAGCCGTTGCGAAACCGAAAAAAGCCAAGGGCGGGGCCCAGGATATTGTTTTGGACGAAATGCAGGAGCAGCGTCTGGCACAGCTAAAGCGCTGGAGAAAAGAAAAAGCCAAAGAGCTGGATGCTCCGGCCTTTGTGGTCTTCAGTGACCAGACCCTAAGGCATCTGGCACAGAAGAATCCGCGCAATCTGGATGAGATGAGAAACATCTATGGTATCGGAGACGCCAAGCTGGAAAAGTTTGGCTGGGATGTCCTGGCAGAGCTGGGTCAGCACAGATAGATCCTGTGGTTTCAATTAGCAGTACTTGATAACCGGGGCTGGTGAATCCCCCGGGGCTCGCCGATCATAGGGTATGAGCACTTCTTTTCAGCGGGAACAACTGGTAGAAAAACTAAAAGCAGCATTGAACTCTTTAGTCGAAGCGGACGCCGCCTGGCTGGGGGGCTCGCGTGCAACGGGCAGCGAGGATGTCTATTCAGACACCGATATGGTCGTCGTATCATTGCATCCAGAGCGGATCTTTCAGGCGGTGGAAGACACGTTGCAGAGCCATTATGGTCTTGAGCGCATCTGGCCTGTCACAGGGCCTGCCATGTGGAAAGGTTTTGTTCAGAAGTTCTATATTCTGTCAGGCACACCGGACTTCTACTATGTGGATTTCGGTATCTTTGTGACGGATCAGGCGCAGGATTTGGCAGAGTTCTTTAATCAGGATCGGCATGGCAAGGCTGATATTCTGTGGGATAAGTCCGGCATCCTGCAAAGAGCCTCCGCCCTGACCACCTTTGAGAAAGCAACGCCACTTGGTCCACTTCAGCAGGCCCATTTTGAAGTTCTGTACAGGACTTTTTTGAAGGAATCCCTGCGCGGCAAATACATCGACACATACTTGTTTTATCAACGCCTTGTGGGGATGTTTGTTCAGTCACTGCGTTTGCGTCACAGTCCTCAGAAACATGATTTTGGTTTGCGCTATCTTTATAAAGATCTGCCGTTATCGGACTCACAGCGGATCGAGGCTATTTTAAAAGCCAGTGCGGATATTTCCAGTATGCAGAAGTGTGCCGCGGAAATGAGAAAGGAGTACCTGCGATGAAAATTCTGATTATGGGTGGAACCCGCTATTTCGGCCGCCGTCTTGTTCATAAGCTGCTTGAGAAAAACCATGAGGTCACCGTGCTTTCGCGCGGGAATGTGCCGGATGATTTTGGCTCACGAGTGCAGCGTTTGAAAGCTCATCGCGGGGATGAGGCGGCGATGTCGGCCGTGTTGGCGGGACACACTTTTGATGTTGTGGTGGATCAGGTCTGCATGACCGCTCACGATGCAGAGTTGTCGGTGAAACTGTTCGCTGGAAAAATTTCTTATTACCTTATGACCTCAACCATGTCGGTTTATGATTTTGCCGCCAATCTGCCGGAATCGGCCTTTGATGCCAGATCTTATCGGCCTCGCAAGGCGACAAATCCGGCTGAACAGTACGCCGAAGGAAAGCGCGCGGCAGAGCATGTTTTTACGACTCAGACGGCCTTCCCGGTAGCTTGTGCGCGCTTCCCGGTTGTTGTGGGTGAAGATGACTATACCGAACGCCTCCTGGGGCAGGTGCGGGCGGTGAAAAATGGAGAGGCGATCTACTATCCTAATTTGGATGCTGAGTTTTCTTTTATCACCTCCGAGGATGCAGCCAGAGCTTTGTTGTGGTTGCTGGAAAATAAAAAGACCGGCCCCTACAATTTTGCGTCGGCTGATGCCTTTTCACTCAGGGACTTGATTCATAAAATTGAGGTTGTCACCGGAACATCGGCCAGACTCTTATCGCAGGAAGGTGGGGGTGTCGGCTCACCCTTCGGCATCCCATCAAGCTGGTACATGAATGTGGACAAGGCGTCACGGGAAGGTTTTACGGCCTCTTTGCATCAGCAATGGTTGGTGCCTTTGCTGCAGACTTATTTTTCAAAGCTGTAGCTTTTCGCGCAAACGGAAGATTTGCGGATAGAAGGCTTCCAAAGTATCAATCGATCTTTGCATCTCAGGGGCATAACATTCGTCGTACTTCATGTAAGCCTCCGAGCAATTTAGAAGATTCCATTGATAGGCCAGGGATTCTGCAAGACTCAGACGATAGTGCTCCTTCTGAGTTGACGGCGACGTGGACTCCAGTGCTTCCTTGATACGCAGGGAACTGAACTTCTGCAGCAGCTCGGTGTTGATCTTCTTTGTCAGTTCGGACTTGTTCTGGACGGTCTGCAATGTCCCGATAAATATCAGGAATTCTTTCAGGCGACGAACGCTGTCGTCTGATTCAAATTCGGTTTGCTGCGCTAATACCTGGGCTGGGTCCTGGCAGCGGTAAGCCTTGGCCTGGGCGCTTTCTTTATTATCAATCTGACTGAAAAAGATGGATTCTTTCACCGCGTGCAAAAGATATTTTCCCGGCGCGGGATCGCCAAAAACTTCCTGATGTTTGCTGCCATACAGGCTGTTTTTTTCCAGGATGTTCTTCGCGCTTACGGCCACAGCGGTGTGAATCAAATGGCCATCTTCGCTGTAAGTCAGCAGTGTCAAGGGTTCGAGATTGTTTAAACTTAAAGGGACTTCCTGACAGTGGTATTTCAGATGGTATTTGATTTCCGCGCTGGAAGCGTAAAGTGGTGTGTCGGTGTAGCCCAAGGCCCGCAGGGAGGTGTTGAAGCAATTGGGGCCGTCTTGATAAGAGCTCATCTTTGCCAGGGCTGAGGCCTTCTCCGCAACGCCGAAAGCATGACCCGTTGAGGTCCAAGCGAAAGTCAGAATAAGGCAGGCTAAAAGGCGTTTAAGCATAGAGGCTTTTAACAGCAAGCTCGGTGCCACGATCCCTGAGGTCCTATTGATTCTGGCCCCCCAGGGTGTCAAAGTCTTCGACAGAGCGGTTACGGCAAGGTCACCGAGTTGAGATAGTCGCCGATTTTCATCAGAACCGGCATCGGGATCTCATGGCCTCCGCGGAAGCCCACCAAGGAACCTTTCATACCGTTTTGGTTCAAAAGGGTCTCAAGTTTCTGTGCCTGCTTAAAACCCAGAACGGCATCGTATTCACCGTGGCTTTGGAAGAATCTTTGGCCCGCACGCTGGGGAACGTACTTCTTCCATTCATCCTGATGCACCAAAGTGCCAGACATGATCACAAGTCCCGCCGGGGTTTCCGGGGCACGCAGATAAAGCTCGGTCGCCAGCATGGCGCCCTGACTGAAGCCACCCAGAACGATTTTGTTCCATGGAACTTTCAGCTGTTTAATCATTTCCATGGCCATGTCATAAGCCTTGGACATTCCTTTGGGAGTGTCATTGCTGAAGTCGCGATGCTCACCGCGCTCTTGTGCGCGCTGAATCTCCATCATGTCAATCGACCACCAGGCGCGCCCCGTCCAAGCCGGGCCAATCGGGACTTCCAAGATTCCATTTGGGAAAAGCCAGTTGAAGGGTTTCTTGGTGGAAATGATTTCTCCCAGCGAAAACAGGTCGTTGGCGTCAGCGCCATAGCCGTGGAAACAGATGACCCAGGGCGCATCGTCGTCGCGATTTATTTCTTGGCAATGTATTTTTCCGAGTTGTCTCATATCTGAGTCCTAAGTTACTCTTAGTGCGTGAAACTGCAACATCTCTTTTCCATTCTTCCGGGAATTCCTGAAAACGCATTTGCTCATATCGAAGTGACAGGGGTTTTCAATGACGCTCGTCTGGTGACGCCGGGCTCGGTCTTTGTTGCCATTCGTGGCAGCAAGTTAGACGGTCACAGTTTTTTGCCGGATGCGGTTGCCAAAGGCGCTGCTGCTCTTGTCGTGGAGGACCGCAGTCAGGTTCCGGCGGAATTTGCAGGCGTCGTCCTGCAGGTTGCCAACTCACGCGAAGTCCTGGATATTTTGGCCAGTCGGTTTTATTGGGACCCGGGGCAAGAGTTGTTCTGTGTCGGCGTGACCGGGACCAATGGAAAAACGTCAGTGACTTACATGACCGAAGCCATTTTGAATCATGGCAAAATTCCCACTGGAGTGATCGGGACTGTGAATCATCATTTGGGTGAAAAAGTCTGGCCGTCAGAGATGACCACGCCGGATCCGGTGTTCCTGCAGCGCCGCTTGCGCGAGTTCCGGGCCGAAGGGGCCCTGGCAGTGGCGATGGAAGTTTCCTCTCATGCCTTGGATCAAAAGCGCGTGGACAGTGTTCCCTTTAATACGGTGATTTTCACTAATTTGACCCGCGATCATTTGGATTATCACCATACGATGGAAAATTATCTTGAGGCCAAACAGCGTCTGTTCACGGATCTTCTGTGGAAGACTCACAAGCGTCCTTGTTTTGCCATCATCAACACAGCCGACAAGTATGGCCGTCGTTTGCGCGTGGCTGACCCCGCGGTGCTTTGGACCTATGGTGCCAAGGACTCGGACATTCGCTATGAAATTATCAAAATGGACTTTGCGCTGACACACTTTAAAGTCTGGACTCCGATGGGGGAAAGCGAAGTGAAGCTGCCAATGTCAGGTGTTCACAATGTGATGAATGCGCTGGCGGCGCTGGGCGCGGGGTTGTCGGCCGGTCTGCCCTTGAGTGTCTGTGTCGAAGCTTTAAATTCATTCACGGGTGTGCCGGGTCGATTGCAGTCAGTGCCGAACAATAAGGACCTTTCAGTCTTTGTCGATTATGCCCATTCTCCGGACGCCTTGGAAAATGTTCTGACTTCGTTGAACAAGGTTCGCGAAAGTCTGCAGTCAGAAGCTCGCATCTGGACTATCTTCGGTTGTGGTGGGGATCGTGACAAAGGCAAGCGTCCGTTGATGGCGCAAATGGCATTGAAGTATTCAGACGAAGTTGTCATCACCTCGGACAACCCGCGTACGGAAAATCCGGAAACCATAATTCAGGATATTCTGGCCGGGGTCGCAGGCGGTGAAAAAAATAAAACCACAACGATTGTGGATCGCAAAGAGGCGATTCATGAAACTTTGAAGAAAGCTCGCCGCGGGGATGTGATTCTGATCGCAGGCAAAGGGCATGAGGACTATCAGATTATTGGGACTCAGAAATTCCCGTTCAGCGATGTGAAAGTGGCCGAAGAGGCCTTGCAAGGAAGGTAGTGCGATGAGAGCAATGGATCTGCAAACAATTGTCAAAGTCACAGGTGCCAAAGTTCTAAGTCAAAAGGATACGCAGTTTTCCGGCATCGGCACCGACACTCGCATGAACCTGCAAGGTCAGCTGTTCATCGCTTTAAAAGGCGAGGCCTTTGATGCCCACAGCTTTGTGGATAAAGCGGTGGAGCAGGGGGCTGCGGCACTTCTGGTGCATAATGAAAGTCCCTTGGTGGCCTCTTTAAAAAGCAAAGTCACGATTCTTCTGGTGCCCGATACGCTGAAGGCCCTGCAGCAACTGGGGAATTGGGCTCGTCATGAGTCCTCAGCGCGCATTGTGGGGATCACCGGCTCTAACGGGAAAACCACAACCAAGGAATTTACGGCCGCTCTGGTGGGTTCAGTGATGGACGTTCACTACAACAAAGGCAGCTTCAACAATCATTGGGGCGTGCCTTTCACACTGTTGCAGCTTCATCCCAAAAAAGATGTCGCCATCGTGGAAATGGGGATGAATCACGCCGGTGAGCTGACCGAACTTGTGCACATTGCTGAACCTGACGTCGTTGTCTGTACAATGGTGGGGCGTGCGCACATGGAGTTCTTCGGAACAATTGAAAAGATCGCCGAAGCCAAAGAGGAAATCTATGAGGCGGCCGGTGACAAGACCATTCGTATCTACAACCTGGACAATGCGCAGACCCACAACATGTATGTCAAAGCGCGCGAGAAGTTCCCGAAGGCCCGGATTTTGACGTTCTCTTCTGAAGACCCTCGCGCGGATGTGCATCTGATGATCTCTTCGATGAACATGAACGAGATTTCAGTCAAAGGAAGCATTGGGGGTGTTGAAAACACCGCGCGCATTCAGGTTTTCGGTGCGCAAAATCTGACCAATCTGATGGCGGCAGCTTCTATCGGTCTGGCGGTGGGATTGACTCCGGAACAGGTGTGGGCGGGACTTCCAGCTTGCAAAACGAACTGGGGTCGCAATCAGTTGGTGCATTTAAAATCCGGCGCGCAGATGATCTTTGATGCCTATAACGCCAACCCTGACAGCATGAAGGCTTTGATCGACAATATGAAATTGTTGTCCGTGCAAGGGCGCAAAGTGGGGGTCTTCGGTCAAATGCGCGAACTGGGACCGGCGTCAGCTGCATTGCATGAAGAGTTGGGCACTTGGGTGGGGAAAGCCGGTTTTGATAAGGTCTATTTTATCGGCGAGGATGCGGAGGCCTTTTCCAAAGGCCTGTCCAGTGCCGGGTATAAGAATCCGTCGTGGGTTGAAAAAGACTACCAGGAAAGTGCGGGTCAGGATCTCGCAAAGTTCCTGAAAAAAGACGACATTGCCGTCGTAAAAGCCTCGCGTGGAACCAAGCTGGAACGCTTCGTGTTTCCTTGTGAACCTTTGGACTTCGCAGAAAAGCAATAATCCAAAGGTTCCCGCTTCTTTTTTAGACGCCTGTTTGGCCGACCAGATAGGCGGTTCTTTGCAGAAGGGGATTTACGAACAAATCCCCCAGAACCCAAGGGGCGTCCGAAGATTCATCTTTTTTTAGAATTTGATCCAATAAAACCAGCATGTCCTCTGAAGTCACGATGCCGACGACTTCTTCTTCTTTAGTGATCAGAAATGCAGAAACTTTTTCTTCGATCATGGCATCGACCACACTTTTCATTGGCGCTTCAATAGGGAAAGTCTTAATCGGAGAAGTCATCAATTGAGACACCGGAGTGTCGGGGTTGGGAGAGCGCAGAAGATCGCGCTCAGAAAGCATACCGATGATATAGTCCTCATCTGTATCCATCACGGGCAAATGGCGAATCCAATAGTTATTCATCAGACGAAGAGCTTCGGCTGCCGGGGCATCTTTGTTCACAGTGATCAGCTTTCTTGTCATATGGTCTTTCAGAGCAATTTTCACAACGACCTCCTTAGATGTACTCAGTCTAGCACTTCCTGAGGTTAAGAACATGACCTGTGTCATCTATCAGAGATTATATAAAACCAAGTGAAATCATATACTTAACAAGTTTTCCTTGATTTTAGGCTGGCGAATGTGCTAAATCCTTTAAGTTCCTGAAATATTTTAATTTTTAGGTCGCAACAGGGGATCTTCACAACATGCTTTATCAATGGCTTTATTCAATGGCAGATGAGTTCTCGCCGCTGAATGTTTTCAGATATATCACCGTCAGAACTTTCATCGCCTTCTTCACGGCATTTTTGCTTTGCTGGATGTGGGGACCACACTTTATCAAACGTCTTCAGTTGAAGCACTTTGGTCAGGCGATCCGCGATGATGGTCCTCAGACCCACAAGAAGAAAGCCGGCACTCCAACCATGGGTGGTGGATTGATTCTGCTTTCCACTTTGATCCCATGTCTTCTATGGGTCGATATGATGAACCCCTTGGTGTGGGGCGTTTTGATCGTCACATGGGGCTTTGGTTTGATCGGTTACATGGATGACTGGCTCAAGGTCAGCAAAAAGAACTCCAAGGGTCTGTCTGGAAAAATCCGTCTTGCCGGAGAATTTTTGATCAGTGGTCTGGTGGTGGCAGCGCTGGTGCACTTCCACGGTATGAGCACGGCTGTGACAATTCCTTTTATTAAGTCCGTGTCGATTGATCTGGGTTACTTCTATGTCGTGTTTGCATCTTTGGTGATTGTGGGAACCGCGAACGCCGTCAACCTGACGGATGGTTTGGATGGACTGGCGATTGTGCCGGTGATGATCTCGGCTGCGACCCTGGGGTTGTTCGCCTATGTGACGGGCCACTTCTCTATTGCGAATTATCTGCAAATTCCTCACGTGATGGGTGCCGGGGAGCTGACTCCTGTGGCGGCCACGATCGTGGCGGCAGGTATGGGCTTTTTGTGGTTCAACGCCTATCCGGCGCAGGTGTTCATGGGGGATGTGGGTTCACTTTCCTTGGGTGGATTCCTGGGCACGATGGCTGTTATCACTCAAAATGAACTTCTTATGCTTGTCTTGGGCGGGGTGTTCGTGGTGGAAGCCTTGTCTGTAATCACTCAGGTGATTTCCTTTAAAATGACCGGGAAAAGGGTTTTCAAAATGGCTCCGATTCATCACCACTTTGAGTTGGGCGGTTTGACGGAAACCAAGATCATCGTTCGTTTCTGGATCATTTCTATTTTGTTAGCGGTTTTAAGTTTGGCCACTCTGAAGTTGAGGTAAGAAAATGTATAAAGAGTATAGTGATTTAAAAGATAAGCGCATTTTGGTTGTGGGCTTGGGGAAAACAGGTGTTTCCTTGGCGCATTTCCTGACCAAACATGGCGCGCAAGTGACTGTGACGGATCATAAATCCAAGCCTGAATTGTCTGCGCAGTTGGAACAACTGGGTGATTTGCCAATCAAGTTTGAATTGGGCGGACACAGTCCCAAGACTTTCATTGCTCAGGATCTGGTGATTCTTTCCCCGGGTGTCCCCAGCAATCTGAAAATCTTTGAATATGCGCGTTCTCAAGGAATCAAAATCACAGGTGAGTTTGAATTCTCTGCAGGCTTTATCAAAGAACCAATCATCGGTATCACAGGAACTAACGGGAAAACCACAGTGGCAAAAATCACTGAGGCGATCCTGACAGAGTCCGGTGTTAAGACATGGGTGGGCGGTGCCAATGAAAAGCCGCTCGTGGATTACCTGCGCCTGGAGGACCGAGCTCAGGTTGTTATTGCAGAGGTTTCCAGCTTCATGCTTGAACACTGTGACACCTTCAATCCGGGCAATATCGTGTTCACGAATCTGGCGGAAAATCATTTGGATCGTTATCGCTCCATGGAAGAATACGTCAATGCAAAACGCCGTATCTTCAAAAACACCAACCAGGCAACAACCAGCATCCTGAATGCGGATGACAATGCCGTGGTTGAACTGGCACGTGACCCGGCGGTTCAGCGCGGTCGTATTTTCTACTTCTCCCGCAAACCGGCTTTGGAGCCGCAAATCATGAATATCGGTGGTGCTGTGAATATCGGCGATGAGATCCGTGTTCGCACGGGTCCTGAGATTGAAAGCTTCAGCATCAAAGGCATGAAAATGCGCGGGAAACATTCCGTGGAAAACATCATGGCGGCGATTCTGGCGTCCCGCGAACACGGGGCGACTCGTGAGGCGGTTCAGAAAGTTATCAATACTTTCACGGGTCTTCCACACCGCATCGAATATGTGCGTAAGGTGGGCGGCGTGATGTTCTACAATGACTCCAAGGCTACGAACGTGCATGCGGTTTTGCGTGCCCTGGACACTTTTGATGAAAACGTGATCCTGATCGCGGGTGGTAAGGATACAAATCTGAACTACGAGCCATTGCGCACATCCGTAAAACGCAAGGTGAAAACCTTGATCTTGGTCGGGGAAGCCAAAGAACGTATTAATCGCGACCTTGGTGACTTCTCGGAAACCTTCCTGATCGGTACATTTGAGGAGGCGGTTTTGATCGCTTACCAAAAGTCGAGAATTGGCGATGTGGTTCTGCTGTCTCCGGGCTGTTCGAGCTTTGACATGTTTGACAGTTTTGAAGAACGCGGCGATTATTTCAAAGAAATCGTGAGAAAGTTTCACTGATAAAAACAAGCAAAGGGCCTCGAGGATGAGGCCCTTTGAGTATGTACACATGAATCTGCCAGGAGGGCTTTGTGTCTCGTCATTTTCTATTTTTAATTCCCACTTCCGCTTTAATTCTTTCCGGCTGTGCTTCCGGAACATTCAAAGCTCGCCAGCAAGAGCGTGAACGACTGGCTGCTTCTTCCGGTATGTACTGCGAATTTGTCAGTGGGGATCTTTTCCCGGATCTGGATGTGGAGCTAAGCATGTCTATGGCCAAGCGCTGTGACTCCAGCAGAAACTTCACTGTGACTAATTACAAAAACTCTTCTGACCATTCCGGTGTCATCTATTGCTGTGCTACGGCCAACCGCTCCGAAAGAAGAGCGGCCGCGCCCAAGAAGTCCGCACCGGCCACTCCAGCCAAGTCGGAAACAGTAGAATCTGACGCTGAAGTTGTCTCTGAATAATCGGGTCCAGCTTTTTTACCAGTCATAGACGATAAAATGGATTCCTGATTAAACTAAAGGTCGGGAGTCCATTTTTATGTTGAGATATCTGTCCAGCAGCCTGTTTCTTGCCATCATCACTCTTTTGGGAATAGGTCTTGTTCAAGTTTATTCATCCAGCTTTATCTTCGCGATCGAATCCTACGGGGACGGTCTTTTCTTCTTCAAGCGACAACTGATCTTTGCGGTTCTTGCAATGGGTATTCTGATCGGGACTATCCACATTCCTTTCCGCTACATTGAAAAATACGGCTGGGCCTTGTGGCTGGCAGCAACTTTGGGAGTGTTGGCGACCTTTGTTCCGGGCCTGGGGGTTCGAGTGGGTGGAGCGATTCGCTGGATCCAGTTGCCATTCGGTGTGCGTTTTGAGCCGGGTGAACTTTTGAAGATTGCGTTCAGTGTCTGGTTTGCCAGTTTGTTGTGTCGTCAGGAAAACTTCCTGGGTCGGGTGAAGTGGCATTGGCTTATTCTTGCCATGATCGCCCCGTTGGGTCTTTTGCTGAAGCAGCCTGACTTTGGAACTTTCGCCATTATTTTGATGGTGGGTGTGACTTTGTTGTTCGCTTTCGGTCTGCAGTGGAAGTACATCGCCGCAGCGGTGGCGGTTTTGATCCCTGCCTTTTACTTCCTGGTGATGTCAGTTCCTTATCGTCGAGCGCGTGTGTTGGCCTTCCTGGATCCGTGGGCGGACCCGGCACAAAAAGGCTTTCAGGTGATTCAAAGTATGCTGAGCTTTCATTCCGGTGGTTTGACCGGGGCGGGATTGGGTCAGGGTCAGGGGAAATTGTTCTTCCTTCCTGAAGCTCACACCGACTTCACACTGGCTGTGCTGGGTGAGGAAATGGGTTTTGTCGGATTTGTCTTGATTCTGGCTTTGTACGGATTTGTGGTTTTCCGGGGAATGCAGATTGCGGTCAAAGCTGAGGAGCCATTCAAAAGAGCTTTGGCTTTGGGATTGTCAGTGACATTTGGGTTGAGTGTCTTTATCAATGCGGGTGTTGTGATGGGCTTGCTTCCGACCAAAGGTTTGACCTTGCCGTTCCTAAGTTACGGCGGTAGTTCTTTGGTGTCCTTGTGCTTTATGTTTGGTCTGATTCTGAACATAGAGAACTCATTTGAAGAGGACAAGTTTTCCCGTCGCTTCGGTTCTCGTTGGACGACATCAAAGGTGAATAATAAATGACTTCTAAGAAAACCATCGTGATCGCCGGGGGAGGAACTGGCGGACACATTTATCCGGGGATTGCGATTGCCCGGGCGTTGCAGAAACTGGATCCTGAACTGGAAATCCATTTCGTGGGGACCAGCCAGGGCCTGGAGGGGAAGATTGTCCCCCGCGAAGGCTTTCCACTGCACTTTATTGAATCCGGAAAATTAAACGTAAAAAGCCCTCTGCAAAGAATCAAAACCTTGCTCAAGATCCCTGTGGGGTTGTGGCAATCCGTTCGTTTGCTGGGGCAACTGAAACCCCTTTATGTGATCGGGGTGGGTGGCTACGCTTCTGGTCCCTTTGTGCTGGCTGCCAGTATTATTGGTTTCAACACGGCGATTTGGGAGCCTAATGCGATGCCGGGGATGGCCAACCGTCTTTTGTCCCGCTTCGTGGACAAGTGTTTCGTGGTTTTTGCAGAAGCCAAGAAATATTTGAAGAACAGTCAGATCATACAAGCCGGTATGCCGGTGCGTGCGGAAATCGAAAGTGCTGTACATCAAAGTTCTCAGAACGAAAAGTTCCACCTGCTGGCTTTTGGCGGCAGTCAAGGGTCACGAGTTCTGAATAACTGTCTGAGTGATGCGGTGATGGCGGGAGGAGCCTGGGTTCAGGATCTTTCTGTGGTTCATCAGGTCGGGTCAGCCGATATCAAAGCCATCACTGAGAAATATCAAAAGGGGGCGCCTTGTGAGGTGCAGCCGTTTGAGTTCATTTACGATATGGCCAAGTACTATCAGTGGGCCGATATTATCGTCTGTCGGGGTGGGGCTAGCTCCATCGCGGAGGCCGCGGCCTTCGGGATTATTCCGATCATCATTCCACTGCCCGCTGCGGACAATCATCAGCAGAAGAATGCTGAAAGTTTGGTCGAGAGAAACGCAGGCCGCATGATTCTGCAGAAAGATTTAACCCCGGAAAGGTTGATTTCAGAAGTCCAATCTTTGCGCGGTGATAAAGCTTTGCGTGATCAGATGGTTCAGAATATAAAGAGTTTCTATATCCCTCAATCTGCGACGGTGATCGCAAAGGAAATTCTGCAATGAAACTACAGCACGCTAAATTTCATTTCGTCGGTATCGGTGGTATCGGTATGTGCGGTCTTGCGGAACTTCTGCATAACATCGGCGCGAAAGTTTCTGGCAGTGATATGGCCGAAAATGCCAACACGGAGCGACTGAAAGAACTGGGAGTCAAAGTTTTCAAAGGTCACGCGGCCTCCAATGTGGGGGATGCGGATGTGGTGGTGTATTCCAGTGCGATTCAGTACGGAAACCCGGAAATCTCAGAGGCCCGCGCTCGTCAGATTCCGCTGATTCCTCGCGCGGAGGCGTTGGCCGAAATCATGCGACTGAAGCGCGGCATCGCAGTCGCAGGAACGCACGGCAAGACGACGACCACCTCCATGACTTCCGCGATTTTCCTGGAGGCGAACTTAAGCCCGACGATCGTGATCGGCGGACGTTTTGAGCTGATCAAGTCCACAGCGATGCTGGGCTCGGGCGAATGGCTGGTGGCAGAGGCCGATGAGTCCGATGGAAGCTTCCATAAGCTGTCCCCGGAAATCGCCATCATCACCAACATTGATTCGGACCATCTGGAGCATTTCAAAACTTTTGAAAATGTGCAGAAATCCTTCCACGACTTTGCTTTGAAAGTTCCTTTTTATGGCAAAGTGATTGTGTGCGGGGATGATCCGTTGGTTCGTCAGATATTCGAAAATTTCCCGAAGCGTATTTTGTTCTATGGTTTTGATGAAAAGAACGATCTGGTTGTGTCCGGTGAACAAGGTCACTATGCCGTTCATCGCAACGACCGTTTGCTGGGGACGAAACATCTGGTGGGCGAATTCAACCTGAAGGTGCCGGGACGTCACAATGCCCTGAATGCAGTGGCGGCGATCTGTGCAGGGGTGGCTGCGGGGATTCCGTTTGCAACTTGTGCCAAAGGTCTTCAGCGCTATGAAGGCGTGGATCGGCGATTCCACTTCAAGGGCGAGAAAAAAGGCATCAAGATCTACGACGACTACGGACACCATCCCACAGAAGTGCGTGCCGTGTTGCAGGCCTTCCGTGAGAAGTATCCGCAGCAGCGACTGGTGGTTTTCTTCCAGCCGCATCGTTATTCACGCACGCAGCACTGCTGGCATGATTTCACCACGGCATTCATGGAAGCTGACGAAGTTCTTCTGACGGATATCTATCCGGCGGGTGAAGCCCCGATTCCTGGTGTGACCAGTGAAAAGCTGGCGCAGGAAATGAAGCATGAACATGCTCACTATTTTGTGCGCGATGAAAAGGCGACGCAGAAGATTCTGGGCATGTTGAAAGAGGGCGACGTCTTTGTCACCCTCGGTGCCGGAGATGGTTGGAAGCTAGGACTGGATGTCCTTAATCACCTCTAAGGATTTTATTTAAGACGGTTCATACAATTCCAATTGGCCTTGAAGCGGTTGCCTTGAATTTTCATCGAGGACGCCAGGGCCAGGCACTCGGAACGGCTCAGCTGATTTTGCTGGGACAATTTGGACCAGCAGTACCAGCGCACGTCATCAGAGTTTTCCGGATCAGCAATATGTTCCGCTGAAGCCAGGCAGGCCCCCAGATGGATGTCTGTTTCAAAGCGGGTTAAACAGCTCCAGGCAATGCCGGTCACACTTTGAGTTTCAAACTGACCTGCAAATTCATGGCACTTTACCGGTGAATCAACGGATATATCATGGCTGTTGTAACAGCTCCAGCGGGCACCGTCCCGATCCGAGCTGGTGCTGCCCCTGGCGGCATTTTTCAGGCAAGCCTGAACATCAGCGCTGAGCCACTCCGTGGGACTGTTCAGTCCTGTGCTGTACTTCAGTTCAAAACGGTCCCGGCGAGGCCATTGGGCAGAGGCCTTCAGTAGCTCGCGATAGTCTTGAGAGTGAAAGTGCCCCTTCAAGGCACGCAAAGACTCTCGACGCATGGATGGGTCGGCACTGTACATCATTTCTTTTAGCAGTCCCTCAACGCCGGCATCGTATCCGCCGAAGCACTGACTCAGGCGGGGAATAAACTGAAAGGCGTCCGGGGAGGCGCGAAGCCACGAGGCTTTGAGTTCAATCTCTTTAAGCTGATCTTTCATCGCGCAGAACTGATCTGTGATGATGAAGTTCAGTCCCTCGCCAAGGCGCCGGCGGATCATTTGTTCCTGCAGATCGAATTTCACGACCTCTGGCAGCAGTCCCAACTGGTGTTGCAGATCAACGATTTGCATCTTCATCTTTAGCGGCAGTGAACGGGCAGTGCTGATTTCGGCAAAGAAGGATTCAAAGTTCCGGGCGACCTCGGGGGATTTTTCCAGGGTCTCTTTCAGCAGCTTCATAAAGACAGGATTTTCGGTCGCCTCTAAAAGGGGCTCATAATACTTCTTCAGGTGCAGTTTTTGGGACAGGAAGGCGATCGCATCCTGATTATGGTTCGGGCTGCTGGAAAAGGCATTACAAGTCAGGGTTTTATAGTTTTGATCCAGTTCTTTGCGCGGCTCCACGATGCGGTAACTGCTTCCGGCAAAAAGTTTATTCAGGCGGGTGGTATCCGGGCCTTTGCTGAAGAATGTTTCCGCGCTGGTTCCGCGCAGGGCCTGGCGCAGCAGGGGACCTGCGACCTTTCCCAGGGGGCCTGTGCTGGAAAACCCATGCAGGCGTTCTGCATGAGGGAAGGCCGACGCAAAGATCTGGCTGATACTCATGCCGAAATCAGAATAGCGGGAAAAGGCCACGCGTTCGGCTAAATCCCGAGGAAAGCCATTTTTAATCAATACTTCCACGTATTCTTCGATGGACCTTTTGTCGCGGGTTTTGGTGGCCAGGGTGTTGCATCCCATCAGGAAGACATCTTTGGGTTTCTTTAAAATTCCCGGACAGGAGTTTGAGCAGCTCAAGCGTTCAAGTTCTTTCAAATCCAAAGTGGTGCTGACACCTTCACCAAAGAACACACCGCCAAAGTGACCGGAAACCAGCAGCACGTCACACTCGATCCCGGCGTTGCAGGCATTCTGCAGCCAATAAGGGTTTTTGTTCTGGCTTGGAACCAGCTCGATGACTTCGACTTTTTCCGATGCATAAAGGTCTTGCAGAACCTGCTTTTCGTCGGCTGAATTCAGGGTCATGGTGCAGATTTTTTTTGTTTCAGCCTGACTGGCCAGAGCCAAAAAAGTGAACAGGATATTTGTGAGCGCAAGACACATTCGTTTCATGCCCTGTGAAGGTGCAAGAGTCCGTCCACTTCATAGGAAAACCAGGGGCTTACGATCGTCCAGCCGATGAACAAGTGACGAAGAGGGGCCGACACGCAGGATAAAAAAACGCGTCTCAGATTGAGACGCGTTGAAATTACGGAGCGCTTTTGATGTGCCTAGCCCCGGACGACGACGACCGGAACCGGCGACTTTGCGATCATATCTCGCAAGTTGCTTCCCAACAGGGAAGTGAACAGGCCGCCACTGCTATCATCGCCCATGCAAATCAGATCCATGGAATCTTTATGGCTGGCTAGAAGTGTGTCGGCAAAGGGGGTTTTTTCCATTTCAATGTGGCTTTCACAATCAATGCCCTTGGCTTTCAGGCGAGTCACTCGCTTTTCCATAGACTTAATGGCGTCTTTTTTGATGTCTTCGAAGATTGAGTCAATGCTGGGAGTCGCTTCGCCAGAGGCAAAGACATATTGCTCGACCGTGCGCAGAGTTTCCGCAGCAGAATGATAGAGCAGCACTTTGGCTCCCAAGCGCTTGGCTAAGCTGATTCCGTAGGTTTCAGCAGCCCGGCATTTCTTGGTCAGATCCGTGGCGATGATTAGTCGCAGTTCTTTTCTTTCTGAAAGTGCGTATTGATCATTTTGTGTTCCAGGGCCCAGGATAAAGACAGGGCGTTTGACATAGCGAACGACCTCTTCGGCGACGCTGCCAAGGAAGAAGCGATCCATGCCACTCAAAGCGCGGGAGCCCAGAATCAGAGCCTCAATGTTGTGGGAATCTTTAACGGCATTGGAGATCTCGCGCAGAGGCGAGCCAAACTTAACGATCAGTTTGCCAGGACGAGTGAAGCTTTTCATCACCGGAGCCAGCTGTTGCGTTTTCTGGGCAATTAGTTTGGATTTTTCGCTGGCGTTTAAAGACAGACGACCGGGGATGTCTTTAAGAGTTTTAACATAGATCAGGTCGACGGAGCACTGTAGGCGAACAGAGAGGTCCGAGGCGAATTTGCGATTGACCTGGGACCTTCTCAGAGTGACCTCGTCTTTGCCCTCAAGCTCATCGGCGATTAGAAGTGAATGGGAACTCATGTGTTATCCTCCTTCGTCTTGAATGAAGGATAACACTTTAAGTCTGCGGGTCCATGATTCAGATCATATCTGCGGCAAAGAAATGACTTTAGGCAGCCTGTTGCTGCTTTCCTGTAATGATAACATTGAGTTGCTGGACTGCTTCTTCCATCACAGATGACTGACGCGTAAGCTCTTCAGAGGCCGCAGCGCACTCTTCCGCGGCGGCAGCATTGGCCTGGGTGATCTTATCCATGTCGTTCAACGCACGATTGATCTGGGTGATGCCCTGTTCTTGCTCTGTGCTGGCAGAAGAGATCTCGGTGTTCAAAGAGGAAAGTTGTTCGATGGTCGTAACAATCTCTTTCAAGGATTCAGCGCTGGTACGAACAACCTCATGTCCGGCCTCAATCTTTTCGACACTGTCGTTGATCAGATGAGAAATCTCTTTGGCGGAAGTGGCGCTTCGTTGGGCCAGACTGCGAACAGCGTCAGCAACGACGGCAAAGCCTTTGCCGTGTTCACCCGCTCGTGCCGCCTCGACAGAGGCATTCAGGGCCAGCAGGTTGGTCTGGAAGGCGATATCGTCAATGACGGTGATGATCTCTTCAATCTTTTTGGAGCTGGAAGAGATGTCATCCATGGAGGTCGTCAGTTTTTGGACTTCATTTTCACCCACACGCGCTTTTTCCTGCGCGGTTTGGGCCAGATCCCGGGCTTTGTTGGCGTGCTGGCTGTTCATCTTAACCATGCTGGACACCTCTTCTGTGGAAGCAGAGGTTTCTTCGATAGAGGCCGCTGCCTTCACCGCGGAGTCACTCAGATTCTGACTGGAGGTGAAAATCTCGTTTCCAGTTGTGGAAACCTGTGCCCCCGCTGAGTTGAGTTTGTTGATAGCCGCAAGCAGGGCATTCAGAGGGGAGCGCAGAAGGACGTAGGATGCCAACAGGATCAACAGAGTGATCATCAGGGCCCAGATCAGAATGGACGTGGTGGTATTGGTGGCCGCGGTGGAAACACCATCGGTGGAGGAAGTGACGGCGAATACGCCGTGCAGTTTTCCGTCCTTCCAGTTTTCCATCGGGAAACCCAAAATGTCTTTGCCGTTCCCCCACGGGCTGGTTGCCGGGTTGCCATGGCACAGCAGGCAGCCCTGGGATTCGGACAGGCGGACCGGGCGATAGACAATCACTTGATTGTTGTCACCTTCAATAATTTCTTTCAGTTCAGGATTGGCTTCAAAGCGCTTTAGAATTTCCAATTCAGTTGCGGTAGCTTTGTTCTGATCACGTCTTGGAGCCTCGGCAAAGACGCGGAACTTGTAGCCATCCTGCTCGGCATTTTCAAAACCGACGACGATAGAGGCGAAGATGGGAACTTTGCGCAGAAGGTTTTTGCGCACCTCCTCGGGAAGCTTGCCATCGGGATAAGCTTCAACAGTGCGGGCGAATTCGCTTGGCAGGTTGTCGCTGAGGGCAATGTAAGAACGAATGGACTCCAGGCGCGAAAGGATGGCGCGGGACTTGTCAATCAACTGATCGCGACCTTGTTGGTGGATCTTTGAATAAGAGATACCAACAGCAGCGATGGTGCAAATTACACACGATATTGCCACGTTAAGGATCACTTTGCTGCCAAACTTCATGCTGAACTCCTTCGACATGGAGGTATCGGAGAACATTACAAAAACAATATAGTTCTAAATTCGTATTCAATGAGTTTAATTGACAGATTGGGATCTTGGTCGGGGCAGAGACCTAGGTCGTGTTTTGCGGACAGCGTTTCATTGTTGGCGATCTTGTTGCTAATCTAAAAGTCACGGCAGCAAAGGATTTGCGGAGTCACTTCAGTGAAGAAGTTCGTTTTGAAACTTATCTTTGGATTTATTATCTTACCGCTTTCATTGGCGGGAACGCTTTTCTATCTTAATAAAAACGGCTTCTTTGATATTGGTAAAGTGGAAGTTATTTTGGAAAATCCACCCCCAGGCCAAGAGCAATTCCTGCGCCCTCACGTGGATCGCCTGGAAGCTTCGCTTGAGAAGTACAAGGGACTATCGCTTTGGAACATCAAACTGAAGTCCGTGTCACGCGATGTGAAGGCGATGAACTGGGTGGAAAGCCTGAACATCAAGCGCAGTTGGCCGACAACTTTGTCAGTGCGTGTTCGTCCCTATGAAGTGAAGCTTCTTTATATGGGCAAAAATGGAAAGCTGGTTCCCATCATTAAGGGAGGAGAGCTTTTGGATCCTGTTGAAAGCAAACAGGCTCCGGATGTTGTCCTTCTTGAGGGCGACAGCTTCATGAAGAAAGCAGAGCTGCGCAAGAAAGCCGTGGATCTGGTCGAGCAGATTCCTGCTGAAGGATCGTTCAGTCGAAAAACAATTTCTGAAATTCGTTACGACAACAAAGAAGGCTTCTGGATGACCATGATCAAAACAGGAATCCAGGTGAAGATGGGCGAAGACCAAGTGTCTTTGAAGTCTGCACGAGTCAGTCAGGTTGTCGACTATCTTGAATCCCGCCAGTTTGACGCGCGCGTCATAGACGCGAATCTGTCAAAGAAAGTCCTTGTCAGGTTGCGTAAGGATCCCTAAGCTTAAGTCTGGAAGACCGATCAAAGTCGGGTAGATGCCCCACTTTATAGCCCCTTGAAATGATTTTATCGGGTGGTCTTACAGAAGCTTTATTAGTTTAGGCATCCGTGAGGACTTAAGGATGAGTACATCGAAACCCAAAGCTCCGGTATTGGCTGGCTTGGACATTGGTTCTACCAAAGTCTCTTTCGTCATCGGCACAGTCAATCCCGAAGGAAAAATTGAAGTCGCAGGCGTCGGCACCGCTCCCAACACAGGGATTCGTCAAGGTGTCGTTGTTAACATCGAAGCCACTACGGATTCCATCAGAAAAGCAAAAGAAGAAGCAGAATTGATGTCCGGTTACACTGTCTCAGAAGTCTGGGTGGGTGTTGCCGGTTCTCATATTTCCTCTTTTGATTCCAAGGGCATGGTGGCGATCAAAAACCGCGAAGTCACCGCCTCTGAAATTGACCGCGTGATCGAAGCCGCCAAAGCGGTGGCTGTTCCGGCGGATCGCTCTGTTCTGCATGTTCTTCCAAGAGAATTCAAAGTCGATGGCCAGGACGGGATCACCGATCCTATCGGCATGTCGGGCATTCGTTTGGAAGCCAACGTGCACATTGTGACCGGTGGTCAGAGTGCTATCAATAATACAGTTAAATGTGTTGAAAAAGCGGGTCTTAAAATCGCAGGCCTGGTTCTTTCTCAGCTCGCTTCGGCGACGGCTGTGATCTCTAACGATGAAAGAAATCTGGGCGTGTGTGTGGTTGATATGGGTGGCGGCGCTTGTAATGCCGTTTACTTCGTCAATGGCAGCATGGCGCACTCCTCTGTGATTCCAGTGGGTGGTCAGCACTTTACTCACGACGTGGCTGTGGGGCTTCGCACCCCTCAGGTTGCGGCGGAAGAGCTTAAAAAGAAGCATGGCTGTGCCATGGCTTCCATGGTTAATGAAAACGAAACTATCGAAGTCGAAGGTGTCGGTGGACGCAAGTCCCGTGTGATTCCTCGCAAAGATCTTGCGGATGTTATTGAGGCGCGTGCAGAGGAAACTCTGAATCTGATCGCCAATGACATTCGTATGAGCGGTCTGATGCCGATGCTGGGTTCCGGGATCGTGCTGACGGGCGGTGCCAGCAATCTGGATGGCCTGATTGAGATGGGTGAGTTTGTTTTTGATATCCCGGTTCGCAGAGGGGCTCCTCGCGAAATCGGCGGCCTGACAGATGTGGTGAAGTCTGGAGAATTCTCCGCCGCTGTCGGTCTTCTGATGTGGGCATTGGGGCAGAGAAAAGATCTGCTTCAGGCACAACAGCAGGAAGTGAACATTGGTGAATCCTTGGACGGCATCACTAAGAAGATCAAAGACTTTTTTGGACAGATTTTTTAAATTTTTTACTCTGTGTCCGCCGAAGCCTTAGCGCTGGTGGATGATTCTGTGGGGAGGATCGAAATGTTTGAATTGGAAGAAAATATCAATATCGGAGCAAATATCAAGGTCGTTGGCGTAGGCGGTGGCGGAAGTAACGCTGTTGCCACGATGATCGAGTCCGGCATGAACGGTGTGGAGTTCATCGTTGCCAACACAGACATCCAAGCTTTGAATGCCAGCAAATCCCCGAACAAAATCCAATTGGGACTTGATCTGACAAAAGGTTTGGGCGCAGGGGCGAATCCGGATGTGGGTCGCAGAGCTGCGATTGAATCCTACAACGAAATCGTTGAAAAATTGGAAGGCGCAGACATGGTGTTCGTCACTGCCGGTATGGGCGGTGGTACTGGAACAGGTGGCGCTCCGATCGTGGCAAAGATCGCTCGTGAACTGGGTGCTTTGACTATCGGTGTGGTAACAAAGCCCTTCTTGTTCGAAGGTAAAAAACGTGGCAAGCACGCTGAAGGCGGTTTGGCGGATCTGAAAGAAAACGTGGACACTCTGATCGTGATCCCGAACCAAAAACTTCTTTCCATCGCAGCTGAAAGAACTCCGCTTCTGGAAACTTTCAAAAAAGCCGATGAAGTTCTTTTGCAAGCTGTTAAAGGTATCTCTGATCTGATCAATATCCGCGGTCTGATCAACTTGGACTTCGCAGATATCCGTACAGTTATGTCTTCCAAAGGCATTGCGATCATGGGAACTGGTGCTGCTAAAGGTGACAACCGTGCGGTTGAAGCGGCAACAGCAGCGATTTCCTCTCCACTTCTTGAAAATGTAAAAATCGACGGTGCAACTGGCATCATCATCAACGTGACTGGTGGTTCTGATCTATCCTTGTACGAAGTGAACGAAGCGTCCACTCTGATCACAGAAGCAGCTCACGAAGACGCGGAAATCATCTTCGGTGCGGTTATCGATGAAAGCATGGGCGATGAAGTTCGTGTGACTGTGATTGCGACTGGTTTCGATTCTCACGATGTGAAACTAGTGAACGACATGGCGCAAGTGAACCAAATGCAAAACTTCCTGAACCAAAATGCAGCGCAGTTTGGCGGGATGAACATGCAGATGCCACAAATGCCGCAAATGCCGCAGCAAATGGCGCAAATGCCACAGATGCCGACCATGCCGCAAATGCCTCAGTTCCCGCAAATGCCGGCAATGCCAAGCATGCCACAAATGCCTGCGATGCCTCAGATGCCAGCGGTTGAACTTCCGCCGATCTCTGCGGTTCAGTCCCAGGTTATGACTTTTACGCATCAACCACAGCAGACAGAGGCAGCTCCTCAGGTCACTGAGACTGTGGTTGTTCCTCCTGTGGCTGCCGTGACTCCGCAAGTGGCTCAGCAGGCCGCACAAAATGTGGCTGCTCAGACTCCGGTGGCTCCTTCCCAGGAAGTGGCAACACCGATTCAACCGCAAGTGGAATCTTCACTGTCTCCACGTGACATGTTGTTGGCAAAAGCCCGCGCTTTCAAAGAAAGCCAGGACTTGAAATCCAAGCACAGCAATCCAGAGCAGTTGTCCATGAACGTAGATCATGAACAACAGTCCTTGGAAGAAGCTCGTCGCATGGCTCGTGAAGTTCTAAGCTCTCCATTCTCCAGCCAGAATCTTGAAGTTCCTGCCTTCATCCGCAAGAAACAAGGTTTCGATCTGAATAAAGAATAGTGGAAGCCTGGTTCATATCCGACATTCACTTGAAAACCGCTGAAGAGCGCAATGGGAAAATCCTGTTGCGCTTTTTGCGTTCTTTGTTGGCGGGAAATCCGCAGCAAGTTCACCTTTTCATGCTCGGGGATATCTTCGATCTGTGGGTGGGCGGACACACTTACTTTGCCAAAAAGTTTGATCCTCTGATGAAAGCTCTGGGTGATTTGCGCAAGGCGGGTGCCCGTATCACTTTCATCGAAGGCAACCATGATGTGCATGTCGAAGGTTATTTCCAGAAGCGTCTGGGGATCGAAGTTTTTGTCGAGGCACAGTACTATCTGATTGATGGCGTTCGCGTGCGTTGTGAACATGGCGATCTGATCAATATGAACGATCAGAAATATCTCAAATACCGCAGTATCATCCGCAATCCCTACGTCAAGCCGTTGGGAAATATTTTGCCGGGTAAATTCTGGGATCATCTGGGTAACAAAGCCAGCAAAAAAAGTCGTGAACGCAGCGGGCACTACCGAATGTCCAATGAAGGTGAACTGATCTCAATGATCCGCGGGCATACAGCCACGGCTTATGCGCAAAAGCCGTTTGATCTGATTGTATCAGGCCACATGCATGTCTTTGATGATCACACAGAAACAATTAACGGACATCGTGTCCGCGCTATTAATCTGGGCTCGTGGTTTGAAGAACGTGTGAAAGTTTTCTGCCTGAAAAATGGTGTGGGTGAGTGGGTTTATCTACCCTCTGAAGATGAGCCTTAAAGCAAAAAATAGAAAGCCGGGTTGCCCCGGCTTTTTTTATTTGAAGTATTTTTTAAAACCTTGCCAGCAGTCCTGATAATCGCTTTGCAGGAAATCTTTTTCCATCGCGAAATCAGTCACCATATAAGGTGAACGGCACTCAAACATGAAGGCCATGGTGGCTTCGATCTTGTGCGGTTTCAAGTCCACGTTGCTGGCATTTTCAAAGGCGTCCACGTCAGGACCATGGGCGGAATAGAAGTTGTGCAAACTTCCGCCACCTGGCACGAAGCCTCCTGCGGTCTTGGCGTCATATTCGCCATAGATCAGACCCATATATTCGCTCATGCAGTTGCGATGGAAGTACGGTGGGCGGAAGGTGTGTTCACCCACCATCCAGCGAGGTGGGAAGATGGCAAAGTCCACATTGGCAACACCCGGCGTATCGCTGGGGGAAGTCAGTACCGTGAAGATCGAAGGATCTGGATGGTCATAGCTGACAGTGTTGATCGTGTTAAACTTGCGCAGGTCGTATTTGTAAGGAACATAGTTTCCATGCCAAGCCACAACGTCCAAAGGCGAATGACCCATTTCGGCGGACCAGAGTTCACCGGCGAATTTTCCGATCAACTCAAATTTTCCTTCAAGATCTTCAAACGCTGCAACAGGAGTCAGGAAATGGCGACGATGAGCCAAACCGTTGGCGCCAATAGGACCCAGATCAGGCAGGCGGAAAGGAGCACCAAAGTTCTCTCCGATGTATCCTGTACAAAGATCCCCGTTAAGAGGGTTGATCTGAAACTTCATTCCTCGGGGGATCACGGCGATTTCACCAGGCTCCAGCTCCAGGAAGCCCATTTCTGTTTTTACCTGCAAAGATCCTTTTTGAGGAACCAGCAGGAAGTCACCATCGGCGCTCATGAAATAACGTGAACCCATGCTCTTGTTGAAGGCATAAAGGTGCGCACTCAAACCTCTTTGTTCAAGAGCAGAGCCAGCCCCGCAAACAGTGCGAATGCCTTCCACGAAATCTACAGGCACGGAAGGTGCCTTTAATGGATTCCAGCGCATTTGATTGGGATTGATATGCTGAGGTTTGAAGAAGGTCTTTGCTGTCAGATCCTTTAGCGGCACAAAAGACTTGTGCATGACTGACGGACGAATGCGATACAGCCAGGAGTACAGATTGGTGTGGCGAGGGGCTGTGAAAGCCGAGCCACTGAGCTGTTCGGGATAAAGTCCATGAGGCGCTTTTTGCGGAGAGTTTTGATCGGCGGGCAAAGCGCCCGCGCGAGCTTCTGAAGAAAAATGATTGCCAAAACCTGACAGATATTTTGTTTCCATAAGGGACAGATAATCAGGTCCCGGGGGCAAAAGTCAACTGGGATGCCCCTCAACCGGGGAGCTGAATAATGCGGGAAGCGTCAACCAAATGCCTCTGTCAGTCGTTGTATTTTTGGTCCCGGCTTCAAGCTTGAAACCGGGATGAGAAATAAGAGCTAGGGCAGAAGCAAGATCGGCTGACTGCGAACTTCTTTTCCTTTGGCATCAACACTGATGGCCTGGATCTGATACTGCAGACCATGGATCAAGCCATCCAATACGGCCACGTGGTTTGTGACCAGTTCGGAATCCAGCGTGGTGTACATTTCCTCACCCGTGAATATATTCACGATATAAAGCTGACTGCTAGCTGGCAGATTGGTGGACCATGTGATTCGGGCTGTGGCACCCGAAACAGAGGCCACCTGGAAGTTACTGATGGCTAAATCCGGCTCCACGCACGGGTTGGGTTTTAAATCCGGCATCTGGAAGTTGGCGGGGGCAACAACATCCCAGCCCATGTGCTCCAGCACCTTCATCGCGGCCTGCTTCTTACCGTTGTTAGGATTGAAGAAGAAAGTGTTACTTTGAATGCCGCACAGGGAATGAGAGGCAGGCTTCTTCCAAGAGTGGGCTTTTTTATGATGCTTCCATAACATCACATTGGCGATATGATAGCGTGGTCCCTGATAGTAAAGAAGTTTGATCGGAATGGCCGAATCTTTTTTCAACTCAATCGTTCGGTACGGGCAGCCCAGGCGGGTCGGGTGATTGCCGTCGTTATTCACCAGCTCGTTCCAGCTGTCCCCCTCCTTGACAAACAAGCGCGCTCCGTCGTCGGACAACAAAGAAATTTCGTAATGGCCTTCACGATCCTGGTCCGAAAGCTTCAGCACGGAAGTGTATTCGATAGCAAAGTTTTCAATCAATTTTTCGCCATTGGCATCCAGCAGGACTTCTCCGGACTTTGTTGAAAAGCCGGAAGTGAACGGGCGAGTCGGGACATTGACATCAGCAAAATATAAATCCTGCTCCAGGCGAAGGCCTTTGTTATAGAAGTCCATCACCGATCTTACCGGCGTCGTCATCTCAGGTCCTTTGACGATCAACTTTGCAAAAAGCCCCTGGTTGGTATTAGAACTGCTTTCACCCGAAAGCGGGTCGCACACCGTTTTTTCGGGATCCGCAAAATCAATCGAACCAATGCTCTCTCCTGTCGGAGTTTTCCCATGGCCCTGATAGCTGCAGGATATTTTTTTCAGCAAACCGCGGGTTCGCAAAGAACCTTGCTCCAGCTTGTTCTTTTTGGCGGATGCAAAAGGGGATATCAGCAACAGTGCGACTAAAAGCATTTTTGTCATCGTACGTACCTCGACAGTCAGATACCTATAAGTTTAACAAAAATGTAAGAAGTGTGGAGAAAAGCGTGGCCCTCGTTTTACATTGAGACACAAGAGCGGTTTCGCTTTGGGAATTACTGAAGGCCCAATTTGGCTTTAATCAGCTCAAGATCTTTTTTGAGACTTTGATTTTCTTCCTCGAGCTTTCGGATGCGTTGATCTTTTTCCGCGGCCTCTGTTTCCAAGGAAGCAACGCGACGGTTGATACTTTGGATTTGTTCCTCAGAGGCTTTGCACATGCCATGCAGTTCCTGCACGGCGTTCACTGTGGCCCAGTGAATCGGGTCCACATTCAGTTCCAGATAGCCACGCGAATTAGTGCGAACGGCATCGGGGATGACCTTTTGAACTTCCTGGGCGATAAATCCTGTCAGCGGTTGATCCGCAGGCAGTTTCATTGGATTGTCCTTTTTGTAGTGATAGCGAACAGTGCGAAGTTGCAGGATTTCATTTAGACCATATTCAAACTGACCATCAACATCTTTCAGTCTCTGGTCTGAAGCCATGGTCCACGCCGTGCTGGAACTTAAAGCAGCAGTTCCTGTGACCTGCAGAGTGTAAAGTGGGTTTGGCGTTGCGATACCAACATTGCCACTGGCGCGGTCAATAGTCATGGCTGAGCCCAGAACAGATCCGGCATCACTGTGACGCAGAATCGACAGATTAGATCCGGCGTTGGAACCGGTCTCAAGGTTGGCATCTACCATAATAGTCCAGCGTTTCAGGCCAGACTTCTTCATTATCAGAGATGGATTGTAATTGGTGGCGGTAGTGTCGACGGCGATACCGCCGGTGCTGTTTGAAATAAACTGAGCGACTTCGCCAGAGCCAGCGACCGTCAAAAGCGCACTGGGAGCTCCGGTGCCGATACCCACACGGCCGGTTTCATCCAAAGTCATACGGGTGGCATTGTTCGTTTTAAAGCTCATAGGCTGGTTGTCATTTGTGCCAATGTTAATTGGAGCAGTAAAGCTGTTGCCGCCATTCAAAAGAAGGCCAGCCCCGGTATAGGTTGTACATCCCGGAACGTTTGAGGCATTGAAGGTGATGATCTGCCCCAGGGCGCAACTGAACTCGGCGAGTGCGTCGCCAGTGCCATTAGCCATCAGCAGCTTATTTGCCGCCAGTGTCGTTACGCCTGTTCCACCCTTGCTGACCGGTACGGTGCTGGGGAAAGTTGATGGATTGGCGGAGATGACCCCAGCGGAAACATTCAGACCGGATCCAACCTGAACCACACCTTTGGCGCTGGTCGTGGCGTCGTTGATACTGATCGTAGGGTTTGTTGTCGAGTTCAACACTTGCACAGGGCCACTGCCATTGACAGAAGTGACCGTGCCCCCGGAGCCCGCAGGTATCTGACAGGCGAAACCTGTGGCCGTCCAAGTGGGGACTTGTCCGGCGGTTGAACACACGAAGTTGAAGAACTTTCCAGCGTTATCGACAAACATCATGCCTGAAGTTGCCGCGTTGGTTCCGCCAAAGTTCAGATCGGCCTTAAGAATTGTGCTGTCCAGAATTTTTCCGGTTGTCACGGCATTGGAGGAAATTGTGGCAGCCACAGAGCCAGCACCTGAAGCTGTGACATCACCTGTAAGACTTGTGATTCCCGCACCGGCAGAGCCCAGCGCCACCGCGGCCGAACCATTCCAGTACTTAATCTGATTTGAGGTGGAATTGTACCAGCTGTAACCCACGTGCACCGCGCTCAGGGAGCCGGTCAGAGTGGTTTCTTGTGCATCGGTATAAGTTCCCAGGCGCAAGGTTTTTTGCGAGCTCATGACGATGTGGCCGGTATTGACCAGGTCGTTACTGCCCATATTCAGGGCACCACTCATCACGTCACCGGTTTTCATGACGGCGTCCGTGATTCCGTATCCAGCAATCGTCGTCGGTTTGCCCGAAGTGATTTTGCTCCAGTCCAGATTCGGGATATCCCCAGACACCAAAGAGGCAGAGCCTGAAGTCACACGACCCTTGGAGTCGGTCACAACTTTAAAATAGGTCCCGGCAGTATTGACCGAGTTCAGAGTCAGGGTCCCGACATTGCTCAGAGTGGCATCCCCACTCACAGAAACGGCGGTGGCCACGCCGCCATTGCCGACAAAAACTTTTCCGTCAGCCAGAGTTTTATCCATCTTATTGCTGAAGGTTGTCCAGTCACTGGCCGTCAGATAGCCGCCGGAAGTCCCATTGGCTGCCGGCATGGAGATCTCCGGAGTGGTGGTTCCGTTGTTGACCACCAACGGCGACAGGGCCGTCACACTGGTCACGGAGCCCGCACCACCGGAGGCACTGATCGTGATCGAACCCGGACCGTTGGTGATGTTGATACCTGCTCCTGCTGTCAATGTGGATGGACTGAAGCCGGTGCCGTTGCCGATCAGAATCTGTCCGTTCCCTGCAGGGGCGGAATACAAAGTAAGAAGTGAGTCTAAAATGGAATAGCGGCTGAAGATATTCTCAGCTCGGCTTTGTGAAATATTCGCGCTGGTTTGAACAAAGTCGCTGGCTCTTTTGTCTTCCAGGCGGGCGGCATTGATTGCAAAGGGAACATTGTTGATGACGATATCCGGAGTCAAGGTGGTGGCACCGACCTGCACTCGCAGTCGGCGTTGTGCGTAGGATCCAGAGAAACTTGTCGTGCCGCCGGAGGTGCAGGTTGCCGAGCCGCTGACCGCAAAAATGCGATCGGCCGTATTGTTGGTGGAATCCGTGCGTGTGCCACTGCCGACAATCACACTGAATTCGCCCTGACCACCCGGGACGACGTTGTGAGTTTCCTCGTACATGGTGCATGTGCTGTCGCCAGTTGTGATTTGCAAAGTCACCGTTTGCGGGGAGGTGATGGGTGTGCCGGCCGTGTCCGTCAGCAGGCCTTCATAGACAAACATTGCTCCCGCAGAGGGCGAAGCCGCCTGGGCGGCCGCTGGCAAAAGCAAAGAACTTAAAAAAGCAAAGATTCTGCCTAGGGATGTCATTCAGTGATTCTCCCTTGGATGCGGAAGTTTCCACCCGTGGCAACATGCTGGGATGAGGTGCGCAGACGGCTTTTCAGTCGCAGGCCCGAGCCATTTTGCTCGGTCGCAGATCCGACAAGCATGTCCTGACTGCGCGAGGTGGAAGGTGTGTACTGGATTTCAACTTCCTTGTAGAAATAGTGACCGGGACGAGGCTGTGCGCGGAACTTCACCTTCAACGTCTGACCGGAGGTGATGTTCATCGTATTCCAAGGGGCTTTGAGGTTGGAAAGCTGAACCTGGAACTTTCCGTCTTTACAGGAACTCGCCGCGGAGTTGTCATAGGCGGACGGAGACAACCAGGTGGCTCCGCCGTCCAGACTCATTTCGATGGTGTTCACATACTGTGCACAGCGGGCTTGTATCGGTACGGAGGTGAGGCTGGAAGTAACAATCGATTGAGGATTGAACGTCAGATCATCCAAGGCGCGCAGAACCTGCACTTGCGGATTGCTGTCAGAGCATCCTGCAAGTATCAGCCAGAGGAATCCTAAAATAGCGATTTTACTGACGTACCTTGTGCGCATCTTATTCAAATTATCGGAATAAAGGAGGGGGGACTAAAGTCTCAAAGCGGGAATAAAAAAAGGGTCTCGGTTAAAGAGACCCTAGGGTGTGTCGAGTACTGATTTAAGACGAATTTCTTACTAGAAGTTCATGGTATAGCCGATCAGGCCCTGAACTCCAGACATGGTTGTTGCCAAGTCCTTGCCATCGCGTTCAACTTCGGAACTGCCACCACACTGACTGACGCCCGGAATATCGTTGGCCGCCGCACAGTTGCCTCCGGTGGTCAGATTGCGTTCGATCGGCATATATCGAAGATTGCCCTCTACAGTCAGACAATGGGATTCGGTAAAGCAGAAGTCCACGCCGATACCACCCATGGCCCCAAAGGCGCTTCCTTTGAAATCCAGGTTTTTTGTGCCAGCAGTGATTTCACCATTCAGACTTCCGTAACCCAGGCCTGTCTGCATATAGAACTTGATGAAAGAGTTTTCCAGCGCATAGATACGGAAGATAGGGAACACGGTGTAACCGGTCAGCTTGTAGTCATAACTGCCGTCATTGCCCTTACCTTCTGTGGTCTGAGTGAAATAAGAGGGACGGAAGACAAAGGCGTACATGGTGCTGCTGAAGCGATAAGACCAGTTGGCATAAAACTCCCAAGCACTTCCCAGATCCTTGGTGTCGGCCGCTGCCGCGCTGGCCCCGGCAGCATCAATCAAAGAATTCATGTCATTCTGTCCGGCCGAAACAGTTGAAAGACCGATTCCCAAAGACATGTCGCCCGAAAGGCTTGGGCCACGGCTGGAGCGTCTTTGTGCGTTGGCGTCTTGAACTGAGATAACGGACACAGCAATGACGGTGGACAAAAACAGTCCCACCTTATTCAAGGCTCTCATAGGGATCCTCCTGATCTGACTTCTAAAATTCATCTTATCCAACTGAATCTTGTACAGATTTATTCTATACAAGACTCGTGTATTCAACAGCTATGAGCAATGTTGATTATACACCTTTTGGACAAAGGACGGGACCATCTTTAGTCCAGTCACTATTATTGAGACAACAATGTCCCTGTATGAGATTCTGTGTTTATGAAGCATTTGGAAGAAAAAACTCTCTCATCAAAACAAATTTTTAAAGGACGTTATCTGAAAATCGAACAGGACCAGGTGCAGGCTCCTGACGGCAGAACGTACACCCGCGAATATATTTTGCACCCGGGCGCGGCCATGATGATTCCATTATTGGCAAATGGAAATGTCGTGATGATTCATCAGTACCGTCATGCTGTGAAGCAAGTCTTCATGGAGTTCCCTGCTGGCAAACGTGATCACGGCGAAGAAACCCTGCTGACGGCAAAACGGGAGCTGTTGGAAGAAACCGGTTATGAAGCCAAAGAGTGGAAGTTCCTGACCACAATTCATCCGGTGATTGGATACTCTAATGAACACATCGACTTGTATCTGGCAAAAGATCTTGTGCAATTGGAACAACGCCTGGATCAAGGGGAATTTATTGAGGTTGTCGAAGTAAAACCAGCAGACTTGATGCGCCTGGTTTTCGAGGGAAAAGTCAGTGATGTGAAAACCCAGATCGGGGCTTTTTGGCTTGATAAATTTTTAAGAGGAGAGTGGAATTGAGAGGCGGAAGGAGCCTCTCATGTTCATTCAATCCAAAGACAGTTTTAAGACAAAGTCGCAGCTTCAGGTGGGCTCACAGAGCTACACGATTTTCAATCCTCATAAAATTCACCATCACAATTTGAAAAAAATCCCGGTGTCACTGAAGGTTCTTTTGGAGAATCTTCTGCGCCACGAGGACGGGCTGCATGTCAGTAAAGAGGACATTGATTCTCTGCTAAGCCTGAGCAAAGAGTCCTTGAGCCGTGAGATCTCCTTTTTCCCTGCACGAGTTCTGATGCAGGACTTCACTGGCGTTCCGGCAGTGGTGGATCTTGCAGCCATGCGCGATGCGATGAAAGCTCTGGGCGGTGATCCGAAAAAAATCAATCCTCTGGTGCCGGTGGATCTGGTCATTGATCACTCGGTGATGGTCGATTCCTTTGCCTCTCCGAAATCCTTTGATGAAAACGTCAAGATGGAGTTTGAGCGTAATCACGAGCGCTATGTTTTCCTGAAATGGGGACAGCAGGCCTTCCAAAACTTCAAGGTGGTTCCGCCAGGCACAGGAATCTGTCATCAGGTGAATCTGGAATACCTGGGAAAAACCGTTTGGTCTGAAAATGGTTTGAACGGTCACACGGCCTTTCCGGATACGCTGGTGGGAACGGACAGTCACACCACAATGATCAATGGTCTGGCTGTGTTGGGCTGGGGCGTTGGGGGTATTGAGGCGGAAGCGGTGATGCTGGGACAGCCTTTAAGCATGCTGATCCCGGAAGTGGTGGGCTTCCGTCTTGAAGGTAAAATGAAGGAAGGCACAACGGCAACGGATCTGGTTCTGACAATCACACAAATGCTTCGAAAAAAAGGTGTGGTTGGTAAATTTGTCGAGTTCTATGGGCCGGGCCTGGCTTCCATGTCCTTGGCGGATCGTGCGACGATTGCCAACATGGCGCCGGAATACGGTGCGACCTGTGGCTTCTTCCCGGTGGACGAACAGACGATCAAGTATTTGAAACTGTCCGGACGTGACTCAGCAACGATCGCACTGGTGGAGGCGTATGCCAAGGAAACCGGTTTGTGGCGTTCGGAAGAGGCGGAACAACACTATCATTTCAACGACACTTTACATCTGGATATGTCAACGGTTGAGCCTTCATTGGCAGGACCCAAGCGTCCTCAGGATCGTGTGGTGCTCGATCAGGCGGCCCAGGATTTTTCCAAGCAGCTGATCACGGGCTTCCAGGTGCCGGCGGATAAGGCATCGAAAGCGGCTTCGGCGGTGACAGTGGATTCTCAGGCCTATTCCCTGGGGCATGGGGACGTGGTGATTGCCGCAATCACGAGCTGCACCAACACGTCCAATCCTTCGGTGATGATTGGTGCGGGTTTGGTGGCCAAGAAAGCCGTGGAAAAAGGTTTGAAAGTGAAACCGTGGGTGAAGACGTCTTTGGCGCCGGGATCCCAGGTGGTGACTGATTATCTGGAACGTTCGGGTCTGCAAACTTATCTGGATCAGTTGGGCTTTAACCTTGTGGGTTATGGCTGCACCACTTGTATTGGCAACTCTGGTCCTTTGGAAGCACCCATTGCTCACGCGGTGGAAAAAGGAAATCTGGTGGTGGCATCGGTTCTTTCCGGCAACCGAAATTTCGAAGGCCGCATTAATCCCCATGTGAAAGCCAATTATCTGGCCTCCCCGATGCTGGTGGTGGCGCATGCTCTGGCGGGTAATATGATGATTGATATTTCCAAAGATCCGTTAGGTAAGAATTCTGACGGGAATCCGGTTTACCTGAAGGACATCTGGCCAAGCTCTCAGGAAATTCAAGACACCATCAACAAGACAGTGGAAACGAAGATGTTTGATGTGCGCTACGGAAATGTCTTTGCCGGAACGGAAGACTGGCAGAAGATCAACACGACCGCCTCACAAACCTATTCCTGGGAAAAAAGCACGTACATCAAAAATCCTCCGTACTTTGAGGGGATGAGCAGAAGCCCGGAAAAACTTCATGACGTCACAGGGGCTCGGGCCCTGGCTATTTTGGGAGACTCTATCACCACGGATCATATTTCTCCGGCGGGCAGTATCAAGAAGGATTCTCCGGCAGGACGGTATCTGACTTCTCATGGGGTGCAGCCTCATGACTTCAACTCCTACGGTTCGCGCCGTGGTAATGATGAGGTGATGGTGCGCGGAACTTTTGCCAATATTCGTATCAAAAACGAAATGCTGGCCGGGGTGGAAGGTGGCATGACCAAGTATCTGCCAAGTGGCGAAACACTGGCGATCTATGATGCGGCAGTAAAGTATCAGGCTGATGGCACACCATTGGTGGTGATCGCCGGGAAAGAGTACGGCACAGGATCTTCCCGTGACTGGGCAGCTAAGGGAACTCGTCTGCTGGGGGTGAAAGCGGTGATCGCAGAAAGCTTTGAGCGCATTCACCGTTCCAACCTGATTGGGATGGGGGTGTTGCCGTTGCAGTTCCATACGGGCACGGATCGCAAAACCCTGCACCTGGATGGCACTGAAACGTTTGACATCCGCGGAATCGAAACAGGGATGAAACCACAGCAGGATGTGAAGGTGACGATCCATCGCGCCGACGGCAGTCACGAAGATATTCAAGTTCGTTCACGCATCGATACCGCGGTGGAGCTTGAGTACTTCAAAAATGGAGGCATTCTCCATTATGTTCTACGGAAATTGGTCTAGAGATTTTTGCTCTGGATCGCCCGAAAGAAGGAGAGACTTCTCCACTCTCCTTCCAAATTTAAAAAAATTGTAATCTGGACTCTATGTTAAATTCCAGTCAAGGCCGAAAAGTAAATCGGATCACAGGGGGATCCGGTTTATGGACAGTCTTACTAGTTGGTTTCATGGCATTAGAGGTAAACTTCTTTTCGCAGCAGCGTTGCCCATCGTCGCATTTATCATGGTTGGATTCATCTCGGTTCGCGGTGTGACCGAGATGAATGAGCTTCTGCGTAGTTCTCATAAAGATATCATTCCGAATATTTTGGTCATTGGCGATTTGAGAATGAGCAGGAATGTCTTTGCTTTCAATATCTTCTCGGCCATCACCAAAGCCAAAGAGGGCAAGGCCTTTGATAAAGAGATGGAAGCCGCTATTCAGGGGTTGGAAAGCTATAAAAAGGATTTCAAGGAATATTCCTCAACTACCTTTCAACCTGAAGAAGCCCGCTTGTATGAGGGGGTTAAGGAAAAGTTCCCGCAGCTCATAAAGGATATGGAAAAGGTCGTGACACTGGTGAAGACCAAGGAGCCGGCCAACTTGAGCGCTGCTGAGGCGATTTTGCAGGGCGAATTCAGCACCCTGAGTGCTACACTGGGGGCCTTCACGACACAGGCTTTGAAGATCTATCAGGCCAAAGCGCACACGGAGGGGGCTTGGGCGGAAGAAGCCGTGGCATCAGTGAAGTGGTGGAATATCCTGACGACGATCATTGGGAATGTGTTGATCTCTGCCACACTGATTTTGATTGCGGCTCGCATCTCCAGCACGATCTCTGCAATTTCCTCCAAACTGACAGATGCCAGTCATCATGTCGCCAGTGCGGTGTCGCAAATGACCGGTGCAGGAAATAGTTTATCCCAATCCTCCACTGAAGCAGCCGCGTCTTTGGAAGAAACCGTGGCATCTTTGGAAGAGTTGTCTTCGATGGTGCAGATGAATTCTGATAATGCCAAGCAGGCGGCAAGTCTGTCGGCATCTTCGCGATTAGTTGCGGAAAAAGGACAGGAGGAAATCACTCGTCTGATTGCCTCGATGGAAGAGATTTCTAAATCCTCCCGAAAAATCGGAGAGATCATCAACGTTATTGACGACATTGCCTTTCAGACAAATCTTCTGGCTTTAAATGCGGCTGTTGAAGCAGCCCGGGCCGGAGAACAGGGTAAAGGATTTGCAGTTGTAGCTGAGGCAGTACGCTCTTTGGCGCAAAGAAGTGCATTGGCTGCAAAGGATATCAGTCTGCTGATAAAAGAATCTGTTGTTCAGGTTGAGCAGGGAAGTCAGATTGCCTCTGAAAGTGGTGTGGTTTTAGATAATATCGTGATGTCGGTGAAAAAGGTCGCGGATTTAAATAATGAAATCGCCACCGCCAGCAGCGAACAAACTGCCGGTATTCAGCAAATTAGCAAAGCGATGAACCAATTAGATCAAGCCTCACAAAGCAACGCTGCTTCGGCGGAAGAGATTGCTGCCACAAGCGCAGAGATCGACGATATGGCGGTGACCTCGCAGCGATTGACTGTGGACTTGAATGAGGTGATCCACGGCAAGGGGCGAACCCAGCAAGTTGCAGGGCTGAATGCGGCTTGAACGCGGTCCTGTCGAACTTTTAGTCAATTTGACAAAACAGGGGGGTGGACAGCCCCCTTGTTCTATTGAAATGCTCCAGGTTGTCAGTCACTGTCTCAAAATGTGGCAAAGTATTTGCTGGGAAGACTTCGTTCTATAAAAGAAACGGAGTGTATATGAAGAACGTTCTTAAATACGGTGCCGTGGCAGCCGTCATGATCATCAGCCAAACGGCTTCGGCCTCGTTCTGGGGAAAAGTAAAAAACCAGTTCAATGACTGTAAGTATTCCGATCAGGAATACAGTCAGACGTATGCCTACGAAAAAATGGTCACACCTCGCTTGACCGAACATCTGGGCAGTCAGGAATTCTCCGAAAACGATTTCTATTCCAAGCCCTGGATGCGCGATTTTCGCTATGTGATCGTGATCAATAAATCTGACCGGGGCCGCACCGCCCAGACGATGCGCGTTTATGAATATGGCCGCCAGATTATCAACAGCAAAGTGTCCACGGGTCGTGAAAGCCTGGAACTGAAACGTAAGAACAAGGTTTGTACCGGTGCTCCGGCAAAATCCTACTGGTCTCAGACTCCGACAGGATACTTCACTCCGAAGTTCCTTTCCAAGGATCACGTTTCCAGTTCTTGGGACTCTTCAATGCCGTTTGCGATCTTCTATGATGTTGATAACGGTCTTGCGTTGCACGAGGTTTACAGAAAGTACACTGACTATCTTGGCAGCCGTGCTTCCGGCGGATGCACTCGTCAGGATGGCAAAACCGCTGAAGAGCTGTTTAAGCGTGTCGAGGCCACTGAAGGCGCCACCATCCCTGAAATCAATCCGGACGGAACTCCGGTGCTGAATGAAGATGGCAGCGTGAGATATATCAACAAACAATACTGGACAAATCAAAGAACGGGCGAAGTTGTGAAGTTCAACACGTTCAGTGCTTTGATCATCGTTCAGGATGTTCGGGACTAATTTTTAGTCCCGTTCACCATTAGTATAAACGCATACTCCGTGGCCGTTTCTTTCAAACTGTCGAAGCGGCCCGAAGCTCCTCCATGACCGGATTCCATATCCGTCTTCAGAAGAATCATCGAAGTCCCCTTATTGTGCTCTCTTAGTTTAGGAACCCATTTTGCGGGCTCCCAGTATTGCACCTGGGAATCGTGGAACCCTGTGGTCACCAGAACGTTCGGATAAGCCTGTTCTTTCACATTGTCGTAGGGGGAGTATTTGCGAATGTATTCGTAGTCTTCCTTCACGTTTGGATTTCCCCACTGATCATATTCACTGGTGGTCAGGGGAATGCTTTCATCCAGCATTGTGGAGATCACATCCACGAACGGAACCTGCGCAACGATGCCTTTGTAAAGATCCGGGCGCAGATTCATTACGGCTCCCATCAAAAGTCCCCCGGCGCTGCCACCCATGGCAAACGTGTGCTCAGGCTTTGCGTAGCCATCTTTGATCAATGCTTCTGTGATGTCGATAAAGTCAAAGAAGGTATTCATTTTGTTGTGAGTACGCCCCTGATCATACCAATGGCGGCCCATTTCAGAGCCCCCACGGATGTGTGCCTTGGCGAAGACAAAACCACGATCCACCAGGCTGAAAACAGAACTGCTAAACCACGGGTCCATATTGGCGCCATAAGAGCCATAGCCGTAAACCAGCATGGAACCGGAAGAATCTTTTTTGAAGTCCTTCTTCATGATCAGGGATACGGGCACCTTTGTGCCGTCGCGAACAGTTAGGAATACACGCTCAGTTTTATAAAGTTCCGGATTGTAGTTCGGAACCTCTTTAGTCTTTTTTAAAACCTGCTCTTTGGTTTTGACGTTTAGATCGTAAACGGAATCAGGCAGACGCATGGATTCATAGTTGTAGCGCAGCCAGTCCGTGTCGTATTCACGATTATCGCCGACAGAGGCCAGGTAGCTTGGGTCTGCAAATGTCAGCTCGTAAGGATTTTGAGCATCGCGGTCTGCAATGCGAACCTGAGTCAGACCGTTTTTACGCTCGTCCAGGGCGATGAAGTTCTTAAAGACCGTCACACTTTCCAGATAGACATCCTTGCGATGAGGAATCAGCTCTTTCCAGTGCTTCTCTTCGGTGTGCGCGGGATCCGCCACCATCAGTTTATAGTTGGGCGCATTCTTGTTTGAAATAATATAGAACTTATCACCGCCGTCTGTGACGGAGTACTCGTGGGCGCGCTCGCGGGGATTGAAGACTTTGAATTTGTCCTGCGGTTTATCTGCCGGAAGGAACTGCACTTCGGTGGTCAGAGTGCTGTAAGAGGCAATATAGATGTATTTCTCGGACAGGGCTTTATACACGTACACACTGAAGGTGTCGTCTTTTTCGTGATAGACCAGATCCTTCTTGTGGGTTTTAAGATTGTAGCGATAGATCTTTTCCGTTCGCAGAGTTTCCGGATGCTGCTCGGAATAGAAGATCGTTTCGTTGTCATTGGCCCAAGCCAGATTGCCTGTGACGTTTTCAATTTTCTCGGGCAGCGTTTTTCCGGTCTTGAGATCTTTGAAGTAGATCGTGTAGAAACGGCGACCCACGGTGTCCACAGCAAAGGCCATCATCTGCTGATTAGGACTCATGCGGGGACCGGTAGAGCTGAAGAAGCTGTGGCCCTTGGCAAGTTCGGGAACGTTGATCAGGATTTCTTCCGGACCCTGAGGGCTGCCTTTGTGGCGGGTGTGCAGGGGATACTGCTGACCGACCTCATAGCGAGCGGAATAGTAGTATTCACCATCTTTAGCCGGAACGAAGGATTCGTCTTCTTTGACACGGCCTTTGAGTTCCTGGAAGATTTTTTCCTCCAGCTCTTTGGCTGGCTTCATCATGGATTCTGTATAGGCATTTTCTTTTTTCAGATAATCGACGACTTTTGGATTTTCGCGCTCGCGCAACCAGAAATAATCATCCATGCGGATGTCACCGTGCTTGGAAAGTTGTGTGGTGATTTTTTCAGGCTTTGGATAATCAAGATAGTTTTTGTGCATGCAGGATACTCCCAGAAGAACAATAAGATAGACACTTCTTTTCATTCAAAAAAGCTATCATTGTCTTCCGGGAGTGGGAAGCATTTGCCGCTGTTAAGGTCTAGCCTCTCCTGACGGAGACGGTCTGGATTTTCGCAGGTCCTCTTTCCCGGCCGCACGATTGTAGGCATCCAGGAATGTGGTGCGTGCGAACTCCTCTATCGAGGTCGCCGTCGTGTTCTTTTTGTCCCTTTGAACGGTGCCACTGATGGTGCCATTCCCCAGGGATGTGCCCAGTTCGATGAAGGCATCGGCCCAATCCTCTGTCATGCCGGCCCCAATCAGATAATTGCGCATTTCAGCGGAAGGGACTTCGACATACTCCAGGTCTGGTCTGTTAATGGCTCTTCCCAGGGCTTTCATGACATCCAGATGATTGATCTCCCGTTCCCCCAGAAGGTATTCGACGTTGTGACCTTTGAAGTCCGGATTCATCAAAAGAAAAGACGCCCGTGCGGCAATGTCCCGCGTGGCGATCATGGAGATGGGAACTTCGGCAGGAATGATTCCGAAATAACGGTTCATGGAAAGAATACTGGGGATTCCTGCCAAGAGGTTTTCCATAAAATAGGCGGGGCGCAGGTGAACAATGTCGGCATGGGTGATGGCATTCAGACGCTCTTCCTGATCATGCAGGCCCAATACCGGTCCGGTGCCGCTTTCAAGATCTGCCCCGATGCTTGATAGATTGACGACTTTTTTGACGCCAGCTTCTTCGATGGCTTCGGCAATCACTTCGCCGAATTTATTTTGATAAAACCGCACTTCTTTCGCGGACATGTTTGGAGGTATCATCGTAAAGATGGCGGAGCATCCGCGCATGCAATCCATCAGGAAGCCGACTTCGTTGGCATCACCTTGCGCCAGCTCCGCACCACGAAAGGCCTCTTTGTTGGGGAAATGGCGGGCCACGCAGCGGACTTTTTGCCCATTGGCCAGCAGATGTGCGGTGATCTTAGAGCCAATATTGCCCGTGGCTCCCATAACGAGAATCATAAAAAAACCTCCTTGTTAGAAACCCATGGTAACTGGGAGACAAGGAGGTTCTGAACTTACAATTAGGAAAGGACTTCTAGCGGCTGGATTTCGCGTCAGTCAGCAGTTGTTCTGCGTGGGCCAGAGATGTCTTGGAGATCTTCTCGCCACTGATAAGGCGGGCGATCTCCTGGACACGGTCTTTTTGTTTGAGTTCTGACACAACCATGCTGACGGAATCCTTTTGCGGGGACTTCTGAATAAAGAAGTGGATATCCCCGAAAGCTGCCACCTGTGGAAGATGAGTCACACAGACGACTTGCTGTCCTTTGGCAATAGTGCGTAGCTTACGACCCACTTTTTCTGCGGTTTCGCCGGAAACACCCGTATCGACTTCGTCAAACAGATAAGTGCGTGGTTGATTGCTCGAGCCCACCACGCGCTTCAAAGACAAAAGAATGCGGCTCAGCTCGCCCCCAGAGGCAAACTTCGCCAACGGACGTTTGGCGTCTTTGGCCGAGGTTTGGCTGAGGAATTCCACATCGCTCATCCCCGTGGATGCCAGCTCCTGAAGCTTTTCAGTCATGACATGGAAGGTGACGCCTTTCATGTTTAGATCCAGAAGTTCCGCATTCACGCTGTCCGCCAGAAGTTCGGCTCCTTTTTGACGGCGTTTGTGCAGTTCCGCGCCCAGGGTTTCCAGTTCTTTCAGAAGAACCGCGGCTTCTTTTTTCAAAGACTCCACTTTGGATTCAGAGTTTTGCAGGTTGGAGATTTCAATTTCCATCTCCATCAAAGCTTTCAGAATATCGTCGACGGTGGAGCCGTACTTTTTCTGCAACTTGCGCAGATCGCTCAAGCGGCCTTCGGCTTCTTCCAGACGCTGAGGATCGGCATCAATCTTGTTTGCATACTGGCGCAGGTCATAGATGCTTTCATCAATCAATGTCTTAGCCTGCTCCAGGTTTTCCAGTTTGGCTGCAATTTGCGGGTCCACGCTGGAAAGCTCCAGACCTTTTTTAAGGATGGCATTCAAGCGGCTGATGGCGGAATCGTCGTCATTGTACAAAGCGGCTTCAGCCTGATCCACGAAGGAGCCAATGCGGTTGGAGTTTTTGAGTTTTTTAACTTCGACTTCCAGCTCAACATCTTCGCCCGGGGACAGATCCAGGTTGGCGATTTCATCGCGCTGATAAGTCAAAAAATCCAGACGCTGGGCTTTTTGTTTTGCATCACTTTCCAGCTTTTTGATTTCTGCAAAGATCGCATGATAGCGATTGAATTTTTCAGTGAAAAGCAGGCGCTTGTCCCAGGTGCCCGCGTATTGATCCAAAAGATCCAGATGATAGTGCTTGGACATCAGATTGCGGTTTTCATGCTGACCGGTCATTTCAATCAGCGGGGCGGAATGTCCGGCCAGCTCCACCATGGGTGCCACGATGTCACGCAAGCTGTTTAAAGTGCTTAAGCTGCCGTTCAGGTAAACCTTGGATTTGTCACCAGCGCTCAGGATGCGACGAACGATCAAAGTGTTTTCATCCGCCTCGATACCCATATCGTGCAACATCTTTTGAATGTCCGGACGGGATGAGATATCAAAAGAACCCTCGATGGTGGCTTGTGTGGCCCCGGTGCGAATGGTGTCGCTGGAGCCTTTGCCGCCCATAAGCAGGGACAGGCTTTTTAACAAGACGGATTTACCGGCACCGGTTTCACCGCTCATGATGTTTAGCCCCTCTTTGAAAGAGATGTGCAGACTGTCGATAATTGCAAAATTGGATACCTTCAACTCAAGTAACATAATCTTTGTTTCCTATAAGATCAGTTTCGATCGCCGAACTTTAATTTTTCACGCAGCAAATGGAAGTAGTTGTGATTGGGTTCACGAACCATCCAGTGATCGTAGCAGGAGCGACTGACCACCACTTCGTCTTCCGCGGTGATTTCAGTCACTTTTTGTCCATCCACGATAAAGTGCGCCTTTTGGGTTTTACCTTCCAGCTTAAATGAAAGCTCTTTTTCATCCGGGAAGATCAAAGGGCGCGAGGTCAGACTGTGCGGCGCCACCGGGGTCACGATAAACACCGGCGATTCAGGATGGCAAATAGGGCCACCTGCCGCAAGGTTATAAGCCGTGGATCCCGAAGGGCTGGCGACGATAAAACCGTCGGCCTTCACCTGACTGACCAGGAACTTTTCAGAATAAATAGCAGTGTTGATCAATTGAGACATCGAGCCTCTTTCGATCACCATGTCGTTCAGGGCGTGGTGCTCTTCACGCACTTTCCCTTTGCGTAGAATTTTCGCAAAGATCATAGAGCGCGGACGCTGCACCATTTTCCCGTCCAGAGTCTTTTCGATGATCTCAAAGCAGGAATCGGCATTGTGGGCGGTCAGGAAACCCAAGGAGCCCATGTTAAAGCCCAGAATAGGAACACTGCGGCCTTCTAGCAGGCGCACGGCACGCAGGTAAGTCCCGTCACCGCCAAGCACGATGACCAGCTTCAGGTCATCCATGTGCTTTTTGGTTTTTGCCGCCTTCGTGCCTGCGACGACTTTTTGATCGGGGCAGGTGAAGACGTCAAAGCCGCGTTCTTTCAAAAACTCCGCAACTTTCTTAGCCAAAGAGACCGCAAGTGCTGTCTCCAGGCGATAGACCAAACCAATGCTGCCGTTTTCCTTCAGAATCAGTTTGCTCTGTTTGGTGTCTTTGTTCATCGAACTCTTCTTCATTAAATCAATCCATCACGACGCAACAGAGCGTTTGGATCCGGCTCACGACCGCGGAATTTCTTGTACAACTCCATCGGGTGCTCGGTGCCGCCGCGGCTCAGAACATTGTCTTTGAACTTCTTGGCCACTTCCTGATTGAACAGGCCTTGCTCCTTGAAGTACTCAAAGGCATCTGCATCCAGAACCTCTGCCCATTTGTAGGAATAGTATCCGGCAGAGTAGCCACCTGCAAAGATGTGCCCGAAGCTGCAAGAAGAATTCGCGCCGTCCACCTTAGGGAACAGACGGGTTTCGGCCGTCGCCAGTTCCTCGAAGGAGTCCACGTCCTTGATGGTTGCAGGATCTGTGGAGTGCCAAGCCATATCCATCAAACCGAATTGCAACTGACGGCAGGACATGTAGCCGGCCTGGAACTTTTGCGAGCGTTTCAGTTTCTCGATCAATTCCGCAGGCATTGGCTGGTTGGTTTCATAGTGACGGGCAAAGATATCCAAGCCCTCTTTTTCTCCGACCCAGTTTTCCATGATCTGGGAAGGCAGTTCCACGAAGTCCCAGTAAACGTTCGTGCCGCTCAAAGAAGGGTACGTGCACTCAGACAACATTCCGTGCAAAGCATGACCGAATTCATGGAACAAAGTGCGAACTTCGTCATAAGTCAAAAGGGAAGGCTTAGTCGGAGTCGGCTGCGTGAAGTTGCACACGATGCTCACGTGTGGACGCTTCATTTCACCTTCGATCAGGCCCTGACTGCGGAACTGAGTCATCCATGCGCCACCTTTTTTGGTCTCGCGTGGGAAGAAGTCCGTATAGAACAGACCCATGTATTTGCCGGAAGCGTCTTCATAGATTTCGTAAGCTTTCACTTCCGGGTGGTAAACGGGGATGTCCTTGTTTTCTTTGAAAGTCAGGCCATAGAGTTTCTTCGCGTGAGCAAAAACACCTTCCACCACGTTTTCAAGTTTGAAGTACGGGCGCAGGTCCTCTTCATTGAAGGCGTATTTTTCCTCTTTCAATTTTTCAGAGTAATAAGCCACGTCCCAAGGTTTGATCTCGGTCAAGCCGTCCAGTTTGGCCGCGAACTCTGTCAGTTCCTGCACGTCTTTCATTCCGGCGTTTTTAGAGGCCGCCAAAAGTTTGTTCAGGAATTGCATGACAGTTTCAGGGCTCTTCGCCATACGCTCGGCCAGAACGAAATCAGCGTGTGTGCTGAAGCTCAGGATTTTTGCGCGTTTGTTACGAAGCTCAACAATTTTCAGAACGTTGGCCTGGTTGTCGAACTCGCCCTTGAAGGCTTTGGAAGAAAACGCCCGCCACATTTTTTCACGAAGCGCACGGTTTTTCGCATAAGTCATGAACGGAAGGTAAGAAGGGATCTGCAGGTTGAAGAACCATTTGCCTTCGTGACCTTTGGCTTTGGCCTGGGCCGCAGCGCCTTCCAGAATACCTTCTGGCAAACCGTCGACGTCTTCTTTTTTGTCCAGAATCATTTCAAAAGAGTTGGTCGCTTTCAAAACATTCTCAGAGAACTTGGGTCCAAGAACGGAAAGTTCCTGATCGATCTGACGAAGAGTTTCCTTGTCGGTCTCGTTCAGCAAAGCGCCGTTGCGAGTGAAGGACAGGTAGGTTTTTTCCAAAAGGCGGTTTTGTTCGCCGTTCAGATTCAAAGTCGCACGTTTGTCGTAAACCGCTTTCACGCGATTGAAGACTTCAGCGTCCAAAGAAATATCAGAAGCCAGAGCCGTCAACTTTGGATAAATGTCTTTGGCCAAAGCCTGCAAAGCCTCATCCGCATGAGCCACTTCCAGGTTGCTGTAGATCGTGGAAATCTGATCCGCCAGCAGGGAAGCGGCCTCTAGGGCCACAATCGTATTTTCAAAATCAGGAGCCGCAGGATTGGCTTTGATCTTTGCCACATTGTCCTTGGCAATTTTGATCGCTTCTTCTACAGCCGGGACGTAGTGCTCCACTTTGATCAGATCAAAGGGCACAGCCTGGTCTTTGTTTGTGAAGGGTTTTAAGAGAGGATTTGTCGTATTCATAGGAACCTCCAAAGAGTGATAAAACACCCCTCTTTTTTTCCATGAAAACAGAGCGAAATAAAGGGAAAACCACGGATTAAAAAATGACTCAACAGGGCACCACCGACCAGCCCAAAAAGCAGTACTTTAAAGGCTTTTACGGCCATCCTTTGGTACTGCCATCCACATAGCAAACACGCGCCACTGAAGGCTCTTTTTGAGTGGCTCTTACGAGAAACAAGCCTGAGGGGGAAGGGAGGGGCTCCTTAGATGGGGCCTCCGGCCCAGGGATGGTCGCGAAGCGAGTGCCGGCAGAGGGCAGGAGCCCGTGCCCCAGCTAAGGAGCCCCTCCCTTCCCCCTCAGGCGTCGTCCTTGGGAAGATTCAAAAAAGAAAGGGCCCTCAGTGGTTTTACCTTCTGAGGGCCCATGATGTTGCGGCGTATTATTCCGTAAGAACGGTCGAGAGTCCGCCGCGGCTCTCTAGTTTTTTACACAGACGCCCAAGTTTGAGCCAGCAATCACTTGGCGGCAGGTCGCCCCTGTGTCGCAAGAATTGGCCTGGCTCAGAATGCAGCTGCGGGTCAGGTTCTGGGAGCAAGAACCGAAGCTGTTGGGTGCCGATGGAATATTGGAATACTGAGGGAAGTTCGTCGCCACCTGTGGTGCGGCTGGAACGTAACTCCAGATGTAACCATAGGTGTAGCCATTGGAGTAAGACCAATAGAACAACTGTCCTGGTGGGTTGTCATAGATCAGGTTCTGTTGGATACAGCCCAGGCCCATCGTTCCGTTGTAAGTCGGAAGATAACCGTGAGGGCATCCGCAGAAACCTTGATTGATGAAAACGTTATTGTAGTTGAAACCGTAATTGTAGCCGTAGCCATAGCCGTTGATGTACGGGAAGTTATAAGGCTGGAAGCCCTGATAGTACCCATAGGCATTCGTATTACAGTTCGATGTTCCATTGATACAGTTCAGTTGCAACGGAGTTGTGGCCGTTGTTTGATTGCCGCCGCCGCCATCTTTGTCGGGTTGGCAGGCAGCCAAAGCGAAAACGGTGAAAAGTAAATAAATGAGCCTTTTCATAAAGCACTCCCAAAAGTTAAAAAATTCTTCAACATGGATCTGTATTCCAAGTTTCGTGCCTTCTTTTGAGAAACTCAGGTGCCATATATTCGTCCTTAACCCCAGACTTTACAAAAAGCTGCCCAAAATCGTCACTCGGCGCCCCAAAAGGTTCGGACTTACTTTTGGCTGCACACTTGCTCTGTCAAAAGTAAGTCCGAACTGAGTTTGGGGGTTGGCAGACGGCTTGTTCCCCTTTAGGCTTAGAGGGTGATGATCGAAAGGAGTCGACCATGATAAAGTACATTGGATGTGTAATGGCTCTGCTTTTGGCTGTTCCTGGCCAGGCAGCGATTTCTTCTAAAAATACAAAACCTGTCGCGACAAAAATTCTTAGCGGCGAGGGAGCCAGCTACGGTGGTTTGGCTGGCAGTGCATTTACTTTGATGGATGTGCGCCGAACTGCAGACGCGAAAAAGAAAGTCGAGCGTTTGGTCTTTGATGTCGGTGATATGAACGGGGCTCCTTTGAAGGGTTGGCCCGGATATTATTATGCCGAACTGAAAAAGAATCCTCAGCGTCTGGTGATCGACTTTGCACAAATGCCTCGCTCTAATGTGGACCAAAACAGACTGGCCGCGATTATGAAATCTTCATTGGCAGTTTCCCGCACCCAGATGAGTCTGGACCCGGTGGACGGTTCTTTGAACCTGACGATGGATCTGAAGAAAAACACCAAAGTGCGTGTTTATCAGGTGGCTGGTAAAAAAAGCACCAGCAAAGTCGTTATTGATTTGATCACGGAGTAGGAAGTGAAAGTGCACTTCCTGCTCTCTGCAGCCCTGATTTTGACGGCAACCTCGGCACAGGCCCGGGTTTTCAACATCAACAAAGAATCCTTCGCAGCTTATTTCGGTGTCGGTGCCGGAGGTTCTCAGGTGGGGACTGCGGCTTTGGATAATGAGGCCTCTGCTTCTGTCAGTTACAGCGGAACGGTGAACTACAATTACGCGGGCGAGTTCGGGTTTATTTATTCCCGGCCGGCGGCCAGTTTGCGCTTTGGATTTGAAGTTTTAAAGCCTACAAATCTGGAAGGTTCCCGTGCGGAAAATGCCGGGACCGAGCTGTACAGTGCCAACAGTGAAATTCTGGGATATGCACCAAAGCTGGCTCTGGAGTTGAACCTGCACGGGAACAACACCTCTCGCTCTTTTGTTTCCGTCGGTGTGGGCAGCGCCAGTATCACCCTGAAAAATGACTATACTTTGACCGCCGCCGGTCAGGCCGCCTATCCGGGTGTCACGGATCATGGGATCGAGGCCAAGGGTTCTGCAACGATGCTGAATGCTTCGTTGGGGTATGAGGGTTTGTTGACAGACACGACCACGATTGTGGTGGAGTTCGGTTATCGTCAACTGAATATCGACAATCTGGAATACACCAAATCCGTCACAACATTCAAAGGCCCCGGCAACAGTGGCGACAAAGTCACGGATGCTTCCGGCGACAGCCGGGACTTGAATCTTTCTGGCGGCTATATCACTCTGGGTTTCCGTTTTTATCTTTAAAGGAGTCAGCAGCATGAGTGCTCTTTATCGTCTTAAGGGACTCGAATATTCCTATCTGTGGAATGGCGAACAGGTGCCGGTTCTTAAGGGCATTGATCTGGAACTGGAAAAAGGATGCTTCACCTGTATCGTCGGGCCCAGTGGAACGGGAAAAACCACTTTGCTGAACCTTTTGGGTTTGATCGACACTCCCAGCAACGGCCATCTGGAGTTCGCCGGTGAAGACGTCACACATCTGAAGGAATCGGAAAAAGAAAATGTTCGTTTACATAAGGTCGGTTTTATCTTTCAGGCCTTCTATCTGATTCCGACCCTGACGGTGCTGGAAAACACCTCTTACTTCCTGCCTTCCTTGGGTTACAACCAGTCCAACGCCCACAAAGTGGCAATGGAAACTTTGGATCTTCTGGGTCTTGCGGACCATGCGAAAAAGAAACCTCTGGAGCTTTCCGGAGGTCAGCGTCAGCGTGTGGCGATTGCGCGTGCGATTGCCAAAAAGCCTGCGGTGGTCCTGGCGGATGAGCCCACAGCCAACCTGGATTCTGTGACGGCGGAAAAGACCATCAACGCGTTTAAGGAACTGCAGAAGTCTGAAAATACCAGCTTTATCTTTTCAACTCATGATTCGCATCTGGTCAGCTTTGCCAAGTCGGTGTATCGCATGAAAGACGGGCAGATTGATAAAGGGGCTGTGTAATGTTGGAACTTCTAAAAATCTCCTGGCGAAATCTATTCCGTAATCCGCGCAGAACCTGGGCCAGTCTTTGTACGGTGGCTTTGGGGGCGGCAGGCTTGCTGATCTATCAGGGCTTCAACACCGGCGTGATGAATCAGTACCGTGAAAATGTCATTCATGGTTACTACGGCTATGGCCAGGTGTTCCCGCAGAATTATTATGGCAAGGTCCATGAAACCCCGTGGAAGTTGTGGTTTGAAAACCCTGAGGAAATCGAACAGCAGATTCGCAGCTCTTCGGCGGTGACTCAAGTGTTCCCGCGGGTGTCGTTCTATTCCTTCATCGTCAAGGGCGGTATTACATTGGGCGGTAAAGGCGAGGGTGTGATCCCGGAAAGGGAAAACACATTCTTCACCGAGATGAACTTTATCGAAGGTCACGATCTGCAGGGACAAGATCAGATCATTCTTGGAAAAGGTCTGGCAGAAAGCATCGATGCCAAGGCCGGGGACGTGGTGACTTTGCTGACACAAACAGTGAATGGTCAGCTGAACGGCGCGGATCTGACGGTCGCCGGGATCTTCTTTACTGGAAAAAAGATCATTGATGATTCCTTCTATCGTGTGGACCTGAAGCAAGCCCAGCAGTTGCTGGATACCCAGCGTGTGGAGATGTTCTCGTTAGCAACAAAAGGTGTCGAGACGTGGCCTCAGGTGGACAGTGATCTGCGCAAAGCCAATCCACAACTGGAGGCTGTGCCGTTTGAGATTCTGGATAAGAACTACTATCAAAACTCGGTGGACTTCCTCAATGCGCAGTTCTCTTTCATCCGCTCTATTATTCTGGTGATTGTGGCCATGGGAATCTTCAATGTGATTTCCGTGGGTTTGTTAGAGCGGGCGGGTGAGATGGGGGCCCTGCGCGCCAACGGAGAAAAGCGCAGTCGCTTGTTTAAGATTCTGATGATCGAAAACAGTTTGCTGGGAATTCTGGGGGGCTTTTTGGGAATTTGTCTGGCTGTTTTGGTGGACAAGACCTTGCTTTCCAAAGGAATTCCGATGCCTCCGGCTCCGGGAATCACAAGGCAGTTCTTTGTCTTTTTGGATATTCAGGCGGGGCACTATATCCAGGCGTTGTTGTTACCCATGATTGCCACGGTTCTGGCCAGCTTGTGGCCGGTGTGGAAGTTGTTGAAGAAATCCATTCCCGAGCTTTTAAGATCCACTTAAGCTCCATGACAGTAGCGTAAAGAAAAGCGGCCACGAAGGCCGCTTTTTTATGAGTCATCTGTTGTCTCAAAGTGATCACTTTTTGGTCAGCGGTGCCAAAATGACGTTTTAGCCCCACTTCTAGAGTCTGAGATCTAATCTAATTGGTTCCCATAGCGATCGATCCGCGGTACGAGACTTGCTTCATCGTTATTTCGGAGTGAAATAATATGCGAGTCTCTGTTCTGGTGAATTCAAAAGCAGGCTCTGTGAATGCAGAGTTGATCGAGGCGAAGGTGCGTGAAGCGCTTTTCCGCTGCGATCTGCGTTTCTGTCGTCCTTCGACGATGATGGAAATGTTTGATTTTGTTCAGGAAGAGATGGCTCAGAAGACGGATCACTTTATTATCTGTGGTGGTGATGGGACGATCAATGTGACCTTGCAGTGCCTGATGAAATATCGGGATGGCGCCCACATTCCTCCGATTGCGATTGTTCGATCGGGAACAGCGAATGATCTGGCGCACGAAATTGGCGTTTCTCATAGAATTGATACCGCCGTTCGCAACATCTTTGAAGGTGTCGTGAAGAACATCGATGTGATCGAAATATCCGCGCAGGATCAGCGCGCCTATATGTTGACCAACGGAGGCCTGGGTCTTCCGGCCAAAGCTGCGGAACTGGCCAATAAATTCCGTTCTAATTTGCAGGCTCTGGCCAACAATCCGAAGTCGGCGAAAGCCTATCGTTTCCTGGCAGAGAAAAGCTATCATGCCGTTAAGAAAATGGGCCCGAGCGTATATTCCATGATGACGGCCGAGGCGATTCGCACCTGGAATCCTGAGGGCTGGGGATTGGAAATTGAAATTCCCGGCAAGGTGAATGTCGAGACCACCTCTCCCATTGTCCTGGTCAACAACCAGCAGAAGATCGGCTCCAGCTTTGTGCCGGCTCCGTTTACTTCCAACACAGATGGAACGGTCAATTTACTTTTATCTGAAACCAATAATATTCCGTCGCAGGCTTTGGCGGCTTATCATATCCGCCGTGGCACCGTGGAAAAGTCGTCGGCATTCAAGTCGTTCGAGCTTAAAGAGTTCAGACTAAAGAGCCAGAATCCCCAGCGTTCTTTGACTTTCTTCGGGGATGGCGAGATCCTTCTCAGAGACGTTCAGGACATCACCGTCCGCTGCATTCATCGCGGACTTCCCGTGATGGTCCGGCAGTAAGTCTATTCGGAGGTCACAGTGACCAAACCACGCATTCTCGTAACGGGGGGCACAGGCTTCCTTGGCAAGCGAGTTCTTCCTTTGCTTCGTGAAAAATTCGAAGTCGACGTTCTGTCCCGTTCTGGCAAGACAGAAGTCCAGGGGGATTTGTGTCAGTGGAATGCCGGTCTGGACCTGGAATCCCTGCGCTCAAAAAACTATTCCGTCTTTTTGCACATGGCGGGTCTGTACGATCTGACCGCCGCGAAAGTGGACTGCTATCAGCACAATATCTCTGCGATGGGCACGGCATTAAAAGTTGCCGAAGCTCTTCGCATTCCTTTCTTTGTGAACACCAGCACCGTGGCGGCGGGAATCAACTCCAGTCTGGGTGTTGTAAGACCTCATGACTTGAATTTCGCCAAACCCTTTCCTGATGCGTACTCTGAATCCAAAGCTCACGGAGAACAGGTCCTGCAGAACTGGCCGGTGGGACACACCACCGGAAGAATCAATCTGCGTCTGGGCGTTTTGGTTGGTGACACGAAGGCCGGGGCGATTGAAAGGATCGACGGGCCTTATCATGCTGCCGAAGCGTTTAATAAGATCCGCGCGGTGGTGGAATCCATTCCGACGTCATTGCCTCTTCCAGGGAATGAAAAAACACGTTTGCCTTTGGTGCCCGTGGATAAATGTGCGGAAGCGATTGTAAAGTTCTGTGAATGGGCAGTGCAAAACAAACCGCAGGGGTATCACAGCTTCCATGTGACTCCGAATCAAGGACTGTCAGTGCGAGATTTGTATACGTCGGCTTTGAAATTCCAGGCCATTCCTCACAAGGGCGTTGTCCTGGTGGACAAGATTTCTGAAGCTTTGATTTTAAAAATTTCCAGTTTCATCGCGCGATTCCCGGAAGAGGAATTGCACTATCTGATGAATTTCCCCATCTATGACACCACCGCCACCCGGGCAATCCTGGGCGAGACATGGTGTCCAGAATTCTTCCAATACGAACAAAAGTTCTGGAGCGGTTATGAAGCGTACGTATCGAATCGCTGAGATCAGTTTCGGTCGTCCGCATTGGGATGCCGCTTATGAATTTGATTTTGCCGGGGACCATTACGAGGTTCAGCGTTTCAGTGCCAATTTTTCTGTGGAATCTGTCAAACGCCTGATCGAAACTCTGCGCAACCAGGTCGATGCCTTTGCATTGACCAGTCTTCCGCCGGTGATCAAACTGGATCAGAAAAGTTATGTGCACAGGCAGTATCTTGAGATCATGGCGACACCATCGCCGGTGCCGTTGTGTGACGGGACGGGATTGCGTGAAATTGCCAATATCAACTCGCTGGTAAAACATATTGAATCCGGTAGCATTCAGCCGGAGCGGGGGACTTTCTTCCCCACGGCGGTGCTTTCGACAGAGCTTGAAGAGTACATCCGTCATCGTTATCGCAAATCTGTCTATATTGGTGACGCGTATTCTTTGCTGGGCCTTCCCTGGATGATTCAGCCATTCCCTGGATTGATGACGATTTCAAAGCTGGCTTTGAATGTTGCCAATATCAAGGATCTGAAAAACAACACGCCTTTGGCGCAAAGCAAGTTGCAGAAAATCAGTCGATCCTCATTGGCGGCGCAGGTGGAGGACGTGCAGTACGTCTTCTGTGACCTGCCGCTGTTGCTGCTCTTTGATGCGGCCACGGACTTCGTGCGCGGGAAAGATCTGGTGATCTGGTCTTCGCATCCGGCGATGGAGGAAGAGGCGAAAAAGTACTCTCCTCGCAGCATTATTAATCTGTTCCCTGAAAACTACCGCGTGCATCCTTACATGAACTACTCAGTTCTGGATGCGATGCTGCGTCTGTCGCATAAAAGAACAGCCGCTCTTTCCATTGAAGAATGGGAACAGCTGATCACCGAAGATGTCGAAATCCGTCAAGTCGCGCGTAAATACGTGATGACAAGAAACTCTTCAACACAGACGAAGATATCTCAGGGGATCAACTCTGTTCGCAATAAGATATTCAAGCAGCCCGAACCGGACTTTGCCTTCGTAATCCATGCACTTTCTCACAATGACTTTATGCATGTTCCGGGTTTGGGAGTGTTGAAGCATATGCCGAAGGAATGGAATGATTCCTTTGATCGAATGGCTGCCAAAGCACCGCCATTCGTGTATGGTCACATCAAACACATTATCAGCGCCGAAACTGGAAAAGAGATCAATGGTGTAATCTATGCGCTGCCAGCAACACCCAAGGTTTTAAAAGCCTCCGACCCCGAGGTGATCTATCGCAAGATTGAAAGCATCTGTTACGATGCCGCCAACCGGGGAGCAAAAATGATCGGACTGGGGGCGTACACCAAGATTGTGGGTGATCAGGGTGTGACTATCAATCAGAACAGTCCGATTCCGGTGACAACCGGAAACAGCCTGAGTGCATCGGCAACCTTGTGGGCTCTGGCCGATGTGGTGCAAAGAATGCACTTGTTGAAACAGAACCCGGAAACTGGCTATGTGGATGGAATGGCGATGGTCATCGGGGCCACGGGCTCTATCGGGAAGGTTTCTGCCAAACTGCTGTCCATGATTTTTAAAAAACTGTGTCTGGTGGCGCCTCGTCTGAATCGTTTGGAAGAACTAAGGCAGGAAATTCAGGCCATGTCACCAAAGTGCGAGGTCATCATCACCACGGACGCCAATGAGCTGGCACCGGACGCGGATGTGCTGGTGACAGCGACGTCCGCTTTCGATCAAAAGATCGTGGATGTGATGCGCTTAAAGCCAGGTGCCGTGGTGTGTGATTGTTCACGCCCGTTGGATTTTGATATCGAAGATGCCAAGAAACGACCGGATGTTTTAATCATTGAATCAGGCGAAGTGGTTTTGCCAGGACCTGTGGAAATGAACTTTGAAATGGGACTGCCGGGAAAAGCCGTGTATGCCTGTCTGGCCGAAACGGCCCTGCTGACTTTGGAAGGGCAGTATGAACCCTTCACCATGGGCCGTGATATTGAATGGAACAAGGTGAAACAAATCTATCGCATGGCGCGCCGACATGGAGTTCAACTGGCTGCCATTCAGGGACACACCGGGATCATTACGGATAAGGAAATTGCCCTGACCCGAGAACTCGCGTTATCTAGAAGAAAGAAATAAGGAGATGTCATGAAGACACTTTTGGCGATCAGCAGCTTGTTTATCTCTTTGCATGCATTTGCAGAAAATCCGGTCGAGTGGGTGAAAAAGGCCGACAATATTCGCAACCCTGCTGAATCTTATGAAATGAAAATCAAAGTGGAAACCCCGGAAAACACCTCAGTGTTTCAGGTGTACTTGAAAGGTCAGGATAAAACCCTGATCGTGACAAAAGAACCAGCCCGCGACAAGGGTCGCAACATGCTGATGTTGGACCGTGACTTTCATGCCTATGTGCCGAATTTGAAACGCTCCATGCGTTTGTCATTGGCTCAGAAGCTGAGCGGTCAGGTGGCCAACGGTGATATCTCGCGCACACGCTGGTACGGCGATTACGATGTGACCAAAGAAGCCGAGACCAAGGATGAAGTGCAGTTGCTGCTCAAGGGAAACAAGGACAATCTGACCTATGCATGGGTCCGTCTGTGGTTGAAAAAGGGCACCTTTGCCCCTCAGCGTGCGGAATACCTGGGTCTTAACGGCAAGACGGTTTTGAAGAGGGCCAGCTTTGAAGACTACAAAAACATCTCTGGTGCGGTTCGTCCGACCACTTTGAAAATTGAAGACACCAACAAACAGGTCAGCCACATCCGTATTCTTTCCATGGATAAGAAGGACTTCAATGATTCCTTCTTCACAGTTCGTAATATGGAGAGCATGAAGTAAAGTGCTGCGCCTGATTCCGTTATTTCTTTTATTGCTGACTCCGATGGCGAGGGCGGACCTGGTGTTTGCCCCTCGCTATGAGTATATTCGTGGGAAAGAAGACGAGCTGGCCAATCGCCTGATCGTCAAAGGAAAACTCAACAGCAATATGGGGCCTTTCGGTGTTTTCGTGGAAGGTTTTGGTGAATTTGAAGCCAATGAGGATCAGGCCTTTATCCGTAAATCACCTTCGCGTGGCTATCTGCAAGAAGCCTATCTGGAGTTTAAACTGGATTCTTTCTATGTGCGAGTCGGTCGTCAGGCCATTCGCTGGAGTGAAATGTGGTCACAGCCTTCTTTGGATGTGTGGTCCGGCCGTCGCTGGTCACGTCTGTTTTTTGATCCGTTTCAGGATCAATTGACTCATCCGACCGGAGTTTCATTTTCTTTTGCTCGTGAGAGCTGGTCCCTGGATCTGGTCGGAATCGGAGAAACGGCCGAGACCACATATCCGGTCCCGGTGCCTGATCTTAAAGAGGATAAAAACACCAGTTTTGGCGGCCGGGTGAAGGCCGATCTGTGGGGCTTCAGTCTGTCAGCCATGACGGCCCAGATTCTAAACGTCAACCACTATGGTGTGACGGCCAACTATGCCTTCGAGCATGCCGTGCCGAAATTTGAATATGGGTATGTGGACGATACAACTTTGCCTGATTCGGTGAGGAGTGATCGCAGCTTTGGGACCTTGGGAATGGATCTGTTTTTGGGGAACTGGATCGTGCTGCCTCAAGTGACTTACTTTCAGGTGAACAGTTTGACGAAGTCTGAATACCAGACCTCGTATTACGTCAGCGCGCAGTGGAACCCCAGCCGTCATGACGTGTTCATGCAGGTCTATCAGAATGTTAATACGAACGATCTTTTTGTGAATGCCAGTTATGGTTATAACTGGACGGACTATTTAACCACGTCAGTCTTTGCCCAGAATTATGAAGGCAGTGATGGCGGACTTTACGATATGTATGAACAAATCACCGGAGGCTATGTTGTTGGCCTTCGTTTGGAAATGACAGGCAGCTTGCCTTTTTAACAGGAGTCGGCAATGGCAAAGGAATACTTCTCAGATTTAAACTACACTCTGTCGAACGAAGACACCCGCATCGAGTTTGATCTGTTGCCGGAAAATGCCGGGCGTGTGTTCAGCATTGCGGGCTCTGGTGCCCGCTGTCTTCCTTTGATTGCACGCAATCCGAAAAATCTGGATGTCATCGATATGTCTGTGTCCCAGCTTTATCTTTGTGAACTGCGTTTGCAGGCGATGAAGACTTTGACCTATGAAGAATATCTGTTCCTTCTGGGATATCGTGGGGCTTTGCAAGGCGGCCACGACGAAGGCGACAATCGTGTGGAGCTGTATCAGCGCCTGAAGCTTTCGCCGGAAGCTACGCAGTACTGGAATGACCGTGTGGACGGCTGGAAAGAAAAGGGCTTCATCCTGCTGGGGCGCTGGGAGTCTCACTTCCAGAAGCTGGGTTATCTTTTCCGCGATGTTTTACAGTGTGATTTTAGCAAGGTTTTTGCCGCTCAAAGTTTGCATGAACAGATCGAGCTTTATGAAAAGCACTGGCCGAAAATCCGTTGGAACAGTTTTATCCGTGTGGCTGCCAGTGAGTTTGTCTTTAACAAATACCTGTACAAAGGCCACTTCAGTGGTCGCTCCGAGCATAAAACTGAAGAACGCGCTCCTTGGCAGTTTATCATGGAAGAGTTCGATCGTATTTTCCGCACACAATTGGTGCGCAAGAATTATTTCATGCAGATTCTTTTCCTAGGTCGTATTGCCTATGAAGAAGGCCTGCCTTTGGAGGCTCATGAACATATCGTGGCCGCGGTGAAGAAGTCCAAAACCGAAGTGCGCTATCTGCATGGGAATTTGCTGGAAGAACTTCCAAAGCACGCCTATGACTTTATTTCGCTGTCTGACACGATTTCTTATCTGGAACAGCGAGATGCCAATCAGATCCTGCAGCGTTTGAATCCGGAATCCAAAGCCGGGACTCAGATGGTGATCCGCTCATTTATGCGGGCGCCAACGGCGATTGATCTGAAGGGGTGGACTGAACTGATTGATACGAATCAGTGGGCGCAAAAAAAAGATGGAACTGGCGTTTACCAGTTCCATATCTTCAAAAAGGATTAATTAACTTAGGATTATTTGTTGGTGCACGTCACGTCGATGACGTCACCATCAAGAGCCAGAACGCCGCGACCCGTCTGCAGGTTGTAGTTCAGAATCACACCGCGGGATGAATATCCGCCATCTAAAGCATTGTCCTTAACGGCCACGACAGATCCGTTGTTGTTCTGCAATACCAGGAAGCGCTCTTTCTTTTCGCTGAGATAGTGAACAGTCACTGTTTCTTCGCCACCGTCACGATCCAAGGTCATAAAGTCAATCTTATGAGTCTGAGTTGTGCACTCCAAACCATAGGCAGAAGCCGTTGTTGCCGAAAAACCCACTACCAGCAAAAGAAGAGAAGACAGAACTTTCATATAAACACTCCAATAATTGCAGTTAAACTCACCGGGAGAGCTGCCAGTTCTATGCCCGGCTCCAGGGCCTTTCTGGCACAGATGAGGGCCTACAGCCTGTCAAAAAACGAGACAAGTGACTTTTCTGAGTTATTGTTGAGAAGCAAAACTGTCTAGAAAGTTGACACTCTTCGGTCTGGCGCTGAAGTCTTTTCATGTGCCAGAACAGAAATCCGAGGGCGCTTTTGGAAAAGGGACGGGGTGTGGTAGAACCTTTCTCGCTTAAATAAATTCTTTTTAGATGGGGTTGTTATGAAGATGAAACTTCTGATGGGTGCTCTGGCGCTGGTGGTGGGCTCTTGGGCACAAAAAAGTGAAGCCTACTTTATTGCCTCTGAACCGGCGAAGCTTCGCCCAGGTGTTCCGACGGATGTCTTTGTCGCGGGCTTCGGTAACGATCAAGGCACTCAGTTCCTGAAGTCGGCGATCTTGGGGGCCGCTGTTTCCCGCGATCGTTTCCCGCAAAGACAACGTGTGATTATCAGTGCAGTGAACGAGTCCTTCTCTATGGAAAGATCCATGCTGGCGAAGGAAGGCTTTGGTTTTCGCAAAGAGGATAATGACGACCTTAGCAAAGAGCGCCTGGTTCTGGCACTGCAGTATCTGAACGTGCCTGTCAGTTCTTTGCAGTTCTATGGACACGCCAATACCTATAATGGCTTCCGTCTTCAGGACAAACGTGATCGTTTGGATCACGAAGACCCAGAATTTGCAGAAATTGGCAAAGTTCTGGCTCCCAACGCTTTTGTGGTTTTCCATTCGTGTAATTCCGGCTGGCTTTTGGCTCCGGCAGCAGCCCAAATGTGGCGTCGTCCGGTCTTTGGTTCTTTCGCATCTTCTGATTTCCAGGAAATGATGAGTGATGGCAACTGGTACTATCACGACGTGGGTTACTATCCTGAGAATCTCACTCGCATCGGGACGACGTCTCGAATCATTCAGAAAACTCTGGAATGTACAACGAAGAAGTGTCTTCGTCTGAAACCTGTGAATTCTCCTTATGTTGATTCCTTTGGTACATTCACGCGCGGTCTTGGTTTCTATAAAGTGTTCTCTCCGGTGGATTCTTTGATTCCTCAGGCGACGATCCACTTCACATTGCTGACACCAACGGTGAAACCCCTTTCATTGCAGTCCTCCCGTGCGGATATGATCGAAGCGGTGAAGGACTGGATGTGTCCTTCTGATAAAAGCGGCAATAGACGCAAGGCCTGCTCTGAGGCTATCGATACGCAGGCTTTTATGAACAACCCGACACTCAGTTTCTTTAATGGTAAGGCCGTGGCTTGTAACAACACCCGTTGTTCGACGGTGACAAAGTGTAAGGTGCTGAAGAAGTTGATTGGTGCTGTGCCATGTACAACGGTCGATCTGGACGAAAAGGTCTCCACAGTTTTCTCAGACCAAATGAAGGCCATCTTCAAAGGCCTCGACCAACTCGAACAAGGCACCCTCAATCTCTAAAAGGTACCTGCTCACTTTTACAGAAGCTCTGCGGCAGAAACGAAAACGGCCCATTTTAGGGCCGTTTCGCATTTTTAAGATTCCGATTTCGGACAAATAACTCGCCGCTTCTGCAGAAGTGAGCAGGTACCTCTTTAATCGAGGATTTTAATTGTTCCGGCTTTGGCGTCGATACGGACGCGCATGCCGGTTTTTAGTTTCTTGGTCAGTCCCGGAATACTGACAATCGCGGGGATACCCATCTCACGGGCGACGATGGCTGAGTGAGACAGTAAGCTTCCGCGTTCCACCAGCAAGCCTGAAATCGACGGGTACAAGGGGACCCAACCTGGATCGGTTCTGGCCGTGACCAGAATCTCACCGTTGAGTTCCAGATTGTCGCTTGGGTTGATGATGACTTTCACCACGCCTTCCAGCACTCCCGGACAGCAAGGCAGACCCTTCAGATCCCAATCACCCGTCTCAGACGATGCAGGCAGCTCTTCTTCTTTGATGAACTGATTATTCCAATAAACGGCGCCACGGGTTAAAACACGTGGATCGGTTTCTTCGCCGAAAGCGGCGTAGTCCTTTTTGCGAAGCTCGACAAAGGCTTTCAGGTTAAAGGACGGCAGGGTTCCATTGTAGATTCCAAAGACTTCCTCAATGGTCAGCCAGAAAATATCCCGTGGATGATCCAGAGCTCCCAGCGCCGCCAGATCTTCACCGATGGACTGGAAGATGGTGCGGGCAATGCCATAGATGCGTGTACGGGCAAAGCGTGTGTTTTCGCGATTCTTCACAGCTTTACGGGCGTGTTTTAGCACCCAGAAATAGATCTTCTTTTTGAATCCCGTCAGATGTCCGGCGACTTTTTCCTCGGCTTTCTGGCGCAGATTCTTTTCGTGGCTGTCGTCGTGGACCTCAACCTGTCCGGATTTTAAGTAGTTTTTCAGGCAGACAAACAGATAGCTTGGATCCGTCAGAAGATCGATTTCCTCCAGCTTCATTTCGCTCATGCACCGGAATCCGAAGCGATCCAGATAGTCCAGGACCATCTTGTAGAATTCAGTGTACGGGGATTGATTCAAAGCCTCCAGGCCCTCTTTCGGGTCCGTGGTCTCAATCAGCTGGCGCAAACCTTCGTTCTGATGGGCCTTGTGAGCCAGTCGTAACAATGCCTTTGTCGGTTCTGCACTTTCCAGTCCGCCTTCACCGGCCAGAAGGTCATTCTGAATCGTGGAATCAAGCTCCTTCAGCCAGGTGGTGGTGAGCTTTCTTAATAAACCGAAGTGCACCATACACAGGAAGTCATTGATGATCGGTGCCTTCCAGCGGCCCAGCATGTTTCTTTCCACATCCATATAGACGCGGATCAACTGATCGCCCCGCATGCGCTTTAAAGGCATGGCGCGGAAGCGATCATAATCCTTATGGAAGGTTGTCAGGAAGTCGTCGACCACCTTTTGAATCGTGAAGTGATACTTGATAAAGTTATATCCCGTCACCATTTTGCGCACGCGTCCCATGGGTGTGTCCCACGACGGGTGAGGTTTGATACGGTCGGCGATTTCATCACTGAGAGCTTCAGAAACACCCATCATGGTTTCCATGAATTCGCGGTTCTGCTTAAAGCCCGGTAAAACACCCACCAGCTTGTACCAGTTAAAAAGATTGTAGTACACGCGACCGTTCAAAGAACCCAGCATGTAACTTAGGTAGGAATCCATATCCTTGATGATGTCGTTGGGAACCCCCAGAACCTCGCAGAATTGGACATAGACGGCCTTATAGTTACGAAGGGCAAAACTAAAGCTCAAAGGTGAAGTCAGACCGCCATAGGATTCAATGATATTGGAATTGTCCCACAGATTCGGATACCCGATCAGATCCTGATCCAGGCTGGTCACGGGACGAGTTTGCAAAATATAGATTTTGCCACCTTCAACGGCCCACTCGATGTCCTGGGGGCGGTGATACTGTTCCTGAATCTTGTGCCCCAGGCGATAGAGGCCCTGAAGTTCGTCGGTACTCAAAGAAGATGTATTCACCTTTTCTGCAGCAACGGGCTTCATTTCACAATGACCCGACGCGGACTTTTTCATCATCTCTTTCTTTTCAACCAGTTCTTCCCGCAGCAGTTTGCCAGTTTTGGCATCCAGCCAGAAAGAATCCGCATCCAGCGCCCCGGACACCAGACCCTCACCAACGCCATATACGGCAGAGACCACATAAGAATCCGTTTTCTTGGCCACAGGATCACAGGTGAACAGAACCCCGGATTTATCCGGGTCGATCATTCGCTGTAACACCACAGAGACAGATATCTTTTTTAGATCGATTTTGTTTTCCAACCGATAGACCAAGCCGCGTTCCGAAAAGGCCGAAGCCCAGCACTGGCGGATGTACTTCAAGATATCTTCTTTGCCAGAGACATAGAGAAAGCTTGAAAGTTGCCCGGCAAACGAGTGTGCGAGGCTGTCTTCATCGGCGGCAGAGGAACGCACCGAGAACACCTTATCCGCGCCCAGATCTTTCAGTGCGGCCTCCAATGAAGTCGCCACAGTCGGGGGCAACGCGGTTTGTTCAAACAGGGCATTGATGTCTTTTTCGGCCTGAGCCGCCGTGATTTCCTGACGGAGCAGACGATCCAGAATATTTTCCAGATTCAGCTTCACCTCAGCAGATTGCAGGAAGTCATGGAAGTATCTTTTTCCGAAAACCACCCACTCAGGAACCGGCAGACCTGCTTGTGACATCAGGTAAAGGTTAAAGCCTTTTCCTCCGGCCTCATTCTTTGCAAAAAACAGGGTCGATTTCGGGGTGACTAGCATGATTAAACTCCCACGATGTAAACGAGGATAATGTAATGAAGCAACAAGTAAGCACCGGACAGATTTCTAAACAGAGAGGCGGTCTTTCTGGTTTTGCGCAGCAGGTAGGCCAGGCTGACGGCCACATACAAAGTCAGCGCCAGAGGAGGCAGGATGTGCGGCTTTAAATAGAAGATCACACCCACACCCAGCACCGCCTGGCTGATGGAAAGAGCCCAGGCGCCGTGGCAGCCAAAGATGTTGGAATAACTCGGCACATGGTCCCGTTCTTCCTCGGGGGCGAATGTCTTTCGGGCAAATTCAAATAAGTTGAAAAAGGCCCAGTTCATCAGGAAAAAGAGAGCATGATGCCAGGTGAGCTGCGAAAGCTCAGCTCCCGTCATGGCAATTCCGGCAGAAAGGCCCAGCAATGTGCTGACGAAAGTGTGTGTCACAGCATAAGTGGTCAGATGGGGACGAAGCAGGTCTCCGATAAAGAACTCTTCATACATCATCAGACTGTAGCCAATGGCGATGACGTGAATCAGGAAAGGGGAAAGGCCCAGCGATCCGGCCACCCCAAGTTCAAAGACAATCAGCAAAAGCAGCGCCTTTTTAACCTGAGCCACTGACAGGACTCCGCGCGCCAAGGGGCGGGTGGGGTTGACCTTCAAGTCCACTTCATAGTCTTTGATTTCATCAAACAGACGCATGCGGAAAAAGAAGGACAGCAACAACACAAAGACCATTGCAAAGCGGCCCCAATCCCAGTCCATTTTAAATGACTGGGAAAGATAAAGCCCGTTGGCCCAGGAGAAAAGAAAAATCATGGGCACATAGGAAGCGGGACTGAATCTTTCTTTAATCAGTATCCACCACTTAGCCAATCACAACTCCCGGCTCCTTCAGTTGATCGCGCAGGACCTTGTATTCCACCTTGGAATGGTGACGCGGATCCATTGGAACCTTGTTGACGAATTTGATCTCATCCACGGGGATTTTATTTTTCTCAAAGACCCGTTGGATCTCCTTTTTGGCGGCGGCAAAGTCGAAAGTGGTTTTATCGATGCCCTCTTTGAGCTCCACCACAGCGTACGTGGCTTGTCCCAACTTGGAGTCTTCCACGCCCAGGAAGGCACAACGGTAAGTGAAGTCCATCCGTTTCAGTAAAACCTCGGCGCGCACGGGGAAGTAGTATTTGCCAGCGCGCTCGATCGCGTTGTTCACACGACCCACGATCCAAAGATTTTTCTCGGAATCAATATAGGCCAGATCACCGGTGCGGTGCCACACGCGATTTTTTTCATCCAGAATCTTTGTGGTCTTAAAGGCGTCTGGATTGTTGTAGTAATCACGACAAACGTGATCCCCTGTGCAGATAAATTCCCCGACTTCACCGTCAGGCACTTCAATTTTCGACCATGGGGAGTCCTTCAGTTCAATCGGGCCATCCTTGATGCGGATAAAGCGATAGTCGATATCTTCACTGATATGGCCGACGTTAACGCCTTCCTCGATGATTTCCGGGTCAGTGATATTGCTTTCTTTCAGCATGTCACGTCCCTCGATGTGGGCCATGGGTTCAGCTTCGGTGGAACCATAAAGAATCCACAGGTCCGTTTGTGGGGCGATTTCATAGAATGCTTTTACGTCATCTTTGGAAATCGGCGCTCCACCCGTGACCACTCGGCGCAGCCCGGTCAGTTGGATGTTGTTTTCTTTGCAGTATTTCGCCACACCCACAAGCATGCTTGGGGAAAGGGTTGTGCAGTTGATATTTTCACTTAGAATCTGGCAGGTCAGTAAGGCCGAATCATGGGCGGCCGGAGCCGCCAGATTCAAGGCTGGCAAAATGGTCGTCACACCGGACGCCAGATTGTTCAGACTAAAGATAGGGAAGGCCGGCATGTCTTTGTCTTTCTCTGTGTACGGAATCACGTGAGAAAGTGCGTGGTGCTGGGCCGACAGAAAACGGTGAGTGCGGTTAGCACCCTTCGGTTTCCCGGTGGAGCCGGTGGTGAACGTGATCAAGGCCGTGAATTCACTTTCAACCGGTTCGATAGGGGAGGGTTCCTGTTTCAGTAAGTCTTCAAATTTGTGAGTGAACTTATCACCCGGACCGTACAAGATACGAATCGGCATGGATTTAAACTCTGGAACCTGCTCCACCAGATCGAACGCCATTTTAAAGCTGATCATGGCTCTTGGACCCACGCATTCTGCCGAAGCGCCCAAGTGATGGCTGCGAGCCCAGGAATCCAGGAAGACCGCAATGGCGCCAATACGTTGAACGGCAAACATCGCGGTGTACATGTCCAGACTCATCGGCAGGAAGATGATCACGCGATCACCTTTTTTAATGCCAATGTCCATCAGGCCGCGGGCGAAGGAATTAATACGGGCGGCAAAATGACGGTAAGTGATTTCGTCGTGTTTGATCGGAGTTCTGGGGTTGCCATCCCATTGTGCCAAGGCTTGTGGGTTGGCCCAGCGAAGGGCGACTCTTTCCGGGAACTCACGCAAATGTTTTTCCATGTAGGTGATGACGTTGTTGCGTTCATCACTGTCGGGATAATAGCCAATTTTATGGCCTGCGGCGGCTGTCTGAGGACGCCCTTTCACGACACTGAGTAAATCGGCTACATGCGACCACAAAAGGCCATGACCGGCTTTTTCCAGATGGATGATCTTGTGGGCTGGGTATTGCTTGATGATTTCAAGCTGCACGGATTCCTGACTGATCTTGTCGTCTTTACCGAAAATGGCCGTCACGGGGACTTTGCATACATCACGGGTGCTCCAGGGATTGTCCTGCATTTTAATCTTATTAAAAGCAGTCTTCTGCCACAGCTTCCAGTCCTGCAAACGATCCTGCACCTTTTTTAGATACGGCAAAGCATCCGACTTCAAGGGATGAATCAGGTCAGCAAAAAATGAATCTTTGGCTTTGGCGTGACTGGACTGGATCAGCTTGTCCCCTAATACAGGCAGCTTCAAAAGACCTTTTGCCAATCCCGGAAGTTCGCGTTCGGGCCTGATGTAAGGGGTTACCAGAAGAACCTGTTCAACATATTGCTCATACTTGGGCAACGCTTTCAGGATGCGATAGCAACCCCAGGAATGACCGATCAGAATTTTTTTTGAAGTGTCCTGAGTCAGCAGGCGGATCCATTCCTCGCTTTGGGCATCCACGGCCAGCAGGTTGAAGTCCTGACCCAGGGCTTGCTTAAGCAAATCCCAGTCTTCGGGGTGGCCCGGATTCCCGTGAAGAGCAATGATGGTTTTCATATGCTGACTCCTTTGCTGCGCAACCTGTAGAAGTCCCGCAGGCGCGGATTGCTTCTATAAACTGTTGTGTCTGTTTTCAGATTTGCCTGCCCTAAGATCTTGCCGCGGGAGGAAATATCCCGCAGAACGTTCGAGGCTGCTTGAGCTTCCAAAGAGGCGCCAAGATCCAAGGAGGCCAAATAATCCTTTTTATCGGAGGGAACTTCCACGACCTTTAGCAGGGAGCCGTCATCCAGCTTCGAAGTCATTTCGTGAATGGAAAAACCCGCCGGAGTGTCAAACAGATGAGCCCAGAAATCACACATCAGTCCGCGCTGATCCGGCAGCAGACCGTGATGGATATTGATACATCCCATTTTGGGAAGAGCCAGCAGTTTTTTCTTAAAGAAAGACCGGGTTCGGGCATTCAGAATCAAGTCCGGTTGCAGTTCGTTTAGCAGCTTCAGGCTTTGCTCTGAATTGATGTCGTCAACCACAAAGACCTTCTTGCCCGCAGCTTGGTAGGCGGCCTTTTTTCTTTTTAGAGAATCATCAAAGAAGTTTTTCAGCAGATGCCATCCCATCCTGGGGGCGGCAAGACTCAGGATCAGCAGAAGGGCTTTTAAGACGATGTCAAAGCTGCGGTTATCAATAACAACCAGAGCTTCAATGTGGGGGTCTTTTGCCAGAGGCAGAACCAACCCGTCGTAGTTGTGGGGAACAAAGGTCACCGCCGAGGTGACCAGGAGTGTTTTCATAGATACAGCTCTTCAATTTTATCCTTGAAGCGTTGATCCAGTACTTTCCTTTTTACTTTCAAGGACGGGGTCAGCTCGCCTCCCTCAACGGTGAATTCGTTGGGAAGGACCACATATTTTTTAATGCTCTCAAAGCTTGCCAGATGAGAATTGGTTTCTGCCACTGCTTTACGAACCAAGTCCTGCACAAACGCGGATTGAACGAAGTTGACCCAATCGGACGGATCGACCCCTTTTTCGCGCGCCAGATTTTCTACCACGGGACGGTCCAGGGTGATCAAAGCGACGATATATTTTTTCTGGTCGCCGTGAACCAGAACATTGGCAATATAGGGTGACAGGGTCAGCAGACCTTCCAGGCGTTGTGGTGCCACGTATTTTCCACCCGCGGTTTTGATCAGATCCTTTTTGCGATCGGTGATCTTAAGATCCCCACTGGGCAGGATTTCTCCGATGTCGCCGGTGTGGAACCAGCCATCCGTGAACACCTCTTTGGTGGCTTCCGGATTTTTGTAGTATTCTTTCATCACTTTGTCGCTTTTGACCAGAATCTCGCCGTCATCAGCGATCTTCAGTTTTACTTCCCCAATGGGCCGACCCACACTGCCGAAACGATAGTTAAAGGGTGTGTTCACCGTGATAGCGGCTGTGGTTTCGGTCAGGCCATAACCTTCCAGAATCAAGATGCCTGCGGCATGGAAGAACAGTGCAATTTCTTTTGAGATCGGGGCACCACCGCTGATGGCAAAGCGCAGGCGACCACCGAAGGCTTCGGTGATTTTCCCCAAGACCAGCTTGCGCGCAAGCTCATACTTCAACAGCAGATCCAGGGGCAGCACCTGCCCGCTCATTTTGTATTCGCCGACCTTTTTGCCGATGTCCAGGGCCCAGTTGAAGACTTTCATCTTCATGGGCTGAGTTTGGATCTGGGCAAAGATGGCGGCATAAATTTTTTCAAAGATGCGGGGGACCGAGATCAGGAAGGTGGGGCGAATCTCAGGAAGATTGCCGCGGATCTTTTCAAGGCTTTCTGCAAAGGCCAGGGTGAAGCCGATGTAAGTGTGACCCCAGTGTTCAATACGGCCAAGAATATGGGCATAGGGCAGGAAGGAAAGAGAAATATCCTTCTCCGTTGCTCCACAAAGTGGAAACGCCTCGCTCACTTCACTGATAGCTTGAAGATGAGTCATGACGACCCCTTTGGGGCGACCCGTTGTTCCTGAAGTGTAAAGAATTGTCGCCAGATCTTCAGGCTTCAAAGAACCGCACAGTTCGTGGAACTGTGACGGATGTTTTGCCAGATAAGCTTTACCCAGTTCCATAAGACGGGGCCAGGTGAGAATATCAGGATCGGGACAGGTCTCATCAAAGACCACGACCTTTTCAACCTTCGGGCACTTGTCCTTCACACTTTCGAAGGTTTTTAAAGGGCCGCGCGATTCCGTCAGCAGAATACGCGCTTCACTGTTGTTCAGGATGTATTCGACATCTTCCGGGGTGTTATTCTGATAGATGGGGACAGTGACGGCTTTGATCCCAAAGATTCCCAGATCTGACGTGGACCATTCAAGCCGGGTGTTGGCCATGATCGCGACGCGATCTCCTGGTTTAATCCCCAAGGACAACAGGGCGCAACCGACAGTTTCGATGTCGGCATAGTACTCTGCCCAGTTTTTTGTTTTCCATGCATTGTTGGCTTTAAATTGCACGGCCACGTTATGAGGGTTGCGGCTGCGCATGCTTAAAATGGATTGTCCCAGGGTGGTGGGCTTCGTCATGATGAAAACTCCTCAGTTGCTGCAAACGAACGACGAAGTGAATTATTTCAGATACAAATCTACAATTTTTCTCTGGTCCGCAGGAACAGTAATTGTGGTCTCTGCAGAGAGTCCTGTCGTCTTATTTCTAGCTTGTATTTTAACACCAACTTCCGCCTGGATCAGGTACGCATCACCACTGGGTTTAATCGCCACAGGAACTCCGGCAATGCGCAGTTCAGGGTTGGCTCCCCCATTGACGATGTTGATGATCAGCGAGGCCACACGTGGAAGTCTTTGCAGAGTTCCTGTGAAAGAGTAAGCCTCATAAGTCGGAGTGATTGTTGTTACCAAATCTGTATAACCTTCCTTAACCAAGCGCAGGCTGTAAGGAGTGTTGGCTTTGACGGTTTTGCGAACCGGAGTGAATTCTCCAGTATCCACGCCATCGATCACCACACGGGCGCCGCCCGGATTGGAGTAAATGGTCACAGTGTATTCCGGTGACGTTGCGGCCAGTTCTGTCTGTTGCACACCGTGAGCTGACGCTGGATTTTTTCCGGCCGGGCTTGGTGTCAGGCCGGCGGTCGCGGCTGTTTTTGGAGCAGATTTTTTTGCGAAGAAGTTGGTGTAGCCCCACCACAGACCGACAACGACCAACAGGGCCCCGACAGCTTTCATGGCAAGACCGGTGATGTCCTCCATAGAGGAACCAGCCTGATGCTTCGAAATGGAGGTTCGGGTCCCCATCTGCGATAGGCTTGAAGGGGTGCGTGTCATTGCATTCGGCCCGGACGTGAAAGTGCCGGTCGCCTGAGTGCGTGTGTGAGTAATATTGGTATCTGTGGCGTTGACTCCGGGCACCTTCGGCATCGAAGGCTTTGGCGGAGTTTTCAGATTGTCCAGATTCACACGGATATCTGTGGAAGTGTCCAGATCCAGCTTTTCTTCACCATCCGGTGCCTCGGTCGGAACCTGGGCGGGACGGGAAGGCGAGCGCATGTCCGTTTGTGTGACAATCGTTTTATCCTCTGACGTGGGTTGGGCCTGAAGTTTCGCAAACTCCACGAGCTTGCGACGCTGTTCCAGGAACGCGGCAGAGAAGGCGTTTTTCATGAATACACTGAAGTCATGCGGAGAGAACTCCGGATACTGGGTGTTCAGGAAACGATTCAGATCACGGTGCAGAGCCGCCGCGGTCTGATAGCGAAGACTTCTGTCTTTGGCCAGCGCCTTGTTGACGATTCTTTCCAGTTCCGGTGGAACGGAAGGATTGATTTTGCGAATCGAAGGGACTTGGCACTCGCGAATCTTGCGCAGGATGGCCGCTTCACTGTTAGAAGTGAACAGGCGGTCATTGGCGAGAAGTTCCCACAGCACAATACCCATTGAGAAAATGTCCGTGCGCGGGTCGATCGCCTGACCGTCGGCTTGTTCCGGACTCATGTAGCCGTACTTCCCTTTGAGGGTCCCGGCTTTGGTGGCTTCCATCTGGGTTTCAGCTTTGGCGATACCGAAGTCGATGATTTTGACTTCACCCTCGAAGCTCACCATGATGTTCTGAGGACTCATGTCACGGTGAACGATGTTCAAAGGTTTTCCTGTTGTCCCATCCAGACAGCGGTGGGCGTGGTCAAGACCTGCAGCCACCTCTTTAATCATGTAAACGATTTGTTCGATGGTGAACTGAGTGCTGGTTTTTTTAAGTTCATTCAGAATCTGGCGAAGGTTTCGGCCTTCGACGTATTCCATAACCAGGAAGAACTGTGCCTTCTCGACACCGAAATCATAAATTGAGACAACGTTCCCGTGATTCAGATTCACGGCGATCTTTGCCTCTTCTTTAAACATCTCAATAAAGTCCTGGTGGTCAGAGTACTGGGGCAGAATGCGTTTGATAGCGACAAACTTATTGACGCCCACGGCGCCTGTGGATTTCGACAGATACACTTCGGCCATCCCACCGGCGGCGAGTCTCTCTAGAAGAATGTATTTACCGAACTGTTCCACAGCTTGAGACATGAATTCATGTTCCCCTTTGAGAGGACTATCGGTAAAATAAAAGTAATCCTTAAGGAGTTTCAAAGATGAAATGGATAGGACTGACCGGAGGTATAGCTTGCGGTAAAAGTACGGTGAGCAGAATGCTTCGCAGTCACAATATTCCGGTCGTGGACGCGGATGAGATTGCCAAAGACGTTGTGAAACCTGGATCTTCTGGACTTAAGTCTGTTCTGCAAGAGTTTGGATCCGAATTTCAGACTGCAGAAGGGGGCTTGGATCGGCGCAAGTTAGGGCAGCGTGTCTTCGGTGACCCTGAGCAGTTGCACAAGCTGGAAGCCATCTTGCACCCGCTGATTCGTGAAGAAACCCGTCGCCGTCGCCGCCTGCACGAGGACATGGGCGCGGCTCTGGCTATTTATGATATCCCCTTGCTTTTTGAGACCAAAGCCAAGGATCAGTTCGATGCAGTCATCGTGGTGTCTTGCACACGAGAGCAACAAAAAGAGCGTCTGCGCCGCCAGGGGTGGACGGAAGATGAAATCGATATGCGTATCGCCTCGCAGATCTCATTGCAGTCCAAAGAGCAGCAGGCGGACTTTGTCCTTTATAACAACCGGGATGAACAGCATTTGATTCGAGAGGTGGACCGTCTTTTAAAGTGGCTCGACGGTCTTAAGAATTAGAACTGAAAATTATATCCGAACTGCGCATATAGATCAGGGCCGGTCACTGAAAAACCGGTTCCGAATTCTCCGGTGAAAGTCTCGCCAGCACCGACACTGGCGTGAACACGCCAGCGGCGAATTTCGATGAATCCCGTGATGCCATCGGCTGTGTCCAGATAGGCGTGGCCTCCCAAGCGCGCGTAGGGAACAAAGCGATCCTCCGGAGCAAAATACCAGCGGTGACCAACGCCGGCGCCGAGGAACTGCTCGTTATTGACAGAAACCTCATAGTCCCAGACCGGGAGAGGATCCCGCTTGATGGAACTCAGCCTTACGACCAGATAGGGGCCTTGAAGCCATTCGTCGCGCTCAAGATAGTTTCCACTTTGATAGCCCAATGAAAAATTCAGCAGATATTCTTTTCGGGGAGGGAAGTCCGAGGCCTTCAGTGTGCCGAGATATTCGTCATCTTCTCCCGTCAATGGAGATGTTTCTAAAGTAGTCGTGGTTGTGGGTGCAGCATGAAGCTGGATTGAACTCACGACCAAGGTCAAAAAAAGCAGGCAGGTAAAAACTCGCATAAGACAAAGTATAAATTATGTCTACAATCAATGGTAAGAATTTTGGAGGCAAAAATATGTCTAAAAGAGGATTCCTGCTCCTCGCGGGCCTGTCTGCGATGATTTCCGGCACAAATGCACAGGCTGAAAGTATCAGCACGACCATTCACCATCACTATCAGGCTCCTCGCGCTCTGGGAATGGGCGATGCCTTTGTTGCCGTTGCCAACGATTATTCGGCTATCTTTTATAATCCCGCAGGTCTGGCTCGCCGCGAAGACGGTCAGATCAACTTGTCTTTGAGTGCCGCGGGAACGCCTAAAGCCATGGACTTCTATAATGAATTTTCAGATATCGACAAGAGCAACCAGACTGAACAGCAGAAAACACAAGCCTATCTGGAGCTGATTGAAAAGAATTACGGCGAAGTCTATTCTTTGCGTTTGTCACCGATGGAAGGCTTCTGGGTTCGTCCCAATTGGGGTATTGCACTGATTCCGGCTGATATCTCGATTGAAATGGCGATGCACCAACTGGTGGGCCCAGCGGTGAATACGACGGTTTATGCCGACACGACTTTGGGTCTTGCTTATGCGGATGATATGAAGGGCGTTGAAAACGGTCGCCTGTCCTGGGGTGTGACGGGGAAATTTGTGAATCGCGGATTTTACAGCAAACCTATCAGTGCCACGGACTTTGCTGAAGGCAGTGAGATCCTGAAAAAAGAGGACATGCTGGAAGGTTATACAATTGATGCCGATATAGGCTTGTTGTGGACGCCGGAACTGCCGGATCAAGGATTCTGGTCGGTGTTGCGATTGGCACGTCCCACTTTCGGTATGGTCGTCAGAAATATTGCTGAAACCGGTTTTGGGTCTTCCTTGAAACTGTTAAACAAGGAAGCAACGAACGGCACGCCAGAAAAACTTTATCGTGTTGTTGATCTGGGGACGCGCTGGGAATATCCATCTGCGTGGATCTTCGGTGGTCGCGGTGTGCTTGATGTCAGAGATCTGGGCCATCCGGATTTCAACTGGAGAAAAGGCGTTCACATCGGCTTTGAGTTCGACTGGACAGTGACATCCTGGTGGAAAGGTCACTACCGAGTGGGCTTGAAAGAGTCGTTCTGGACGGCAGGTCTGTCAGCGGAACTGGGCATCTTCAATCTGGATCTGGTCAGTTATGCTAACGATGTAGGAACTAAAAACACGCCTATCGAAAGCCGTGTCTACGCCACACGCCTAAACCTAGACTTCTAAGAGGTACCAGCTCACTTTTGCAGAAGCAGTGAGTTATTTGCCCGAAATACGGATTATGAAAAAAGCAAAACGGCCCTTATGTGGGCCGTTTCCTTTTTTAATGCGAGGCTTCTGCAAAAGTGAGCTGGTACCTTTTACCTTTTATGGCGTGGGTTGCCACTGTTCTAGCAGGGCCTTGCCGATTTCGGCTAGATTCTGCTCGGTCGCAATATCAATTCCAGCAGCAGCAGCAGCCTGATTTATGTCAGAGCAGATGGAGCTGTTGGCGACACTCGTACCACCGCAAGTTGCGCTGTAGACTGCCTGGATAGAACCCCCGATAGCTTCCACCGCTTCAACTGCTGCGGTACTATTTGGGTTTTGCAGAATATCGGCAATTGTATCTTCAATAGCCGATTGGCAGGAGTTTAGATCTGCGCCACAGGAACCAAGGCCTAGTTTGCTGGCCGCATCAGCCAGAGCTGTGGAGCTTTTGGCTAAAGCGCCAATCAAAGCCAGGCCTTTTTGGCCGGAGCGATTGCAGTCCAAAGCCGTCTGGTTCGCCAGATCGATATCGTTGTTGAAGTTAAGCACCGTCAGCATGGAAGTCGCGCCTGCGCCTTGATCCGTCATGGCATCCAGAGCCTTTGAAAGATTCTCTGCGCTGGTAACTTCAGCTGAAATAAAGCCTGCGGCACAGCGAAGTGTGTAGGCTTGCGGGGATGTCAGACCTGCGATTTTACTAACACAGGCATTGGCAGAAGCCTCATCGCGGGCCTTGTCCATACAGAACTGCGCCTCTGCGATCATGTCCTTTTCAGTCTGTTCAGCCTCACATCCCGTGAGAAGTGCTGCACCCAATCCTAGAATCAATGTTGCCATTTTCTTCGAAAACATCCTGGAACTCCTTATAACGGTCCTAAGTATAGTGAACTTATCGGCACTATCCGAAGGTCCTTAACTCATAAATTTAGAACTCCTAATTTCGTAATCATCACGAAATGGCGGGACCTAGGAATGTATTTTTGTGAAACGTCTCAATGTGAGGCCCCATTCTGCCGATATATCCATTGATTTATCTCAACCAATTTAAGCGAGGTATCTATGAAAAGGATTTTATGGATAACGCTGATTCAAACTCTCCTGTTGATGGCGTTCACCCCGGATGGGAACGCGCGTGAGCGCCGCAGTTTTTACAGTGGGGTTCGTTGCCAGGGGATGGGCGGTGCGTGTCTTGCTGTGACGAATGATGAAACCGCATTGTTAGTCAACCCAGCGGCATTGGGCAAGCTTCGTGACTTCTATGGAACGATCTTGGATCCAGAGCTTGAGTTCGGCTATCAGACGCAAGGTTTCTATGGCGAAAAAGCGTTTTCAAATCCTTATGCACTAGAGGACATAAAAGCGGCACTGGATGCCAAAAGAGGCGCCTACTATCACGCCAAGGCTCAGGTGTTTCCATCCTTTGTCGGAAGAAACTTCGGCATCGGCTTGTATGGAAATTATATTCTGGATGCTGAGATGGCGCAGGATGGATCGACGATTGATACCTACTATAGAAACGATCTGGCCTTTGTTTTGGGCTTTAACTTCCGCTTGTTTGATGGGCGTGTGAAGTTGGGTTTTAACACCAAACTGATCAGTCGTGTGGAAGTGGACAATCCCACTTTGTCGGCGGCGGGTCCGTTGGACTATGAATCCATCGGCACGGAAGGCGTGGGCCTTTCTACCGATGTGGGATTGATTCTGGCAGCACCTTGGACGTATATTCCAACCATCTCCGCGGTGGTGCGTGACGTGGGTGGTACCAGCTTCGATCAGTCTCATGGTGTCCGAATGAGCACAACAGACCGTCCCAATTTGGTCAAACAGGACGTTGATGTCGCAGCTGCAATCTTTCCGATTCATTCTAGATATGTGAGATCGGCATGGACAGTGGAATACCGTGGTTTATTAACATCAGCGGATGAAGAGGATAAGGCCAAGTTGATTCACGGCGGTCTCGAATTGAACTTCGGAGATGTGCTTTTCTTAAGAGGCGGATATAATCAGAGGTATTGGACAGCGGGCATGGAACTCGCCTCAGAAAAGTTTCAGTGGCAGTTCGCCACTTACGGCGAAGAGATCGGCACCTCGGATTCACCTCGTGAAGACAGACGTTACACTTTCAAGTTTGCATACCGCTTTTAAGGATGAAGCATGACAGGTTTTAAAAGGACTTTGATATTACTTCTATCTTTGACTCTGACCACCTCCTGTGGTCAGCCCAACCTTCTGACGGATGTCTCTGAAACAGACTCTGATGAGGCTCTCTTCTTTGAAGCCAAAAAGAAGATTGATGCGCTGGAATGGGACACGGCTATTGATATCATCGAAAATCAGATGAGCGATGGCTATGCGGCCCAAGTGGACGTTCAGGAGGCTCTTGCTGGAGCCTACGCGGGAAAATGCGGATTCACCTTTGTAGACATTATCAACGGTTTGAAGAACAGTCCCTCGAGCAGTATTTTTCCGTTCTTTATGAGTATTTTTGCCGGCAATGCTCTGGACACCAGCGCCTGTGATCAGTCGATCAATATTATCACCTCGTTTGGATCGGTTCTGGAAAGAACCAATGATCAGAATTTGTTCCTGACGATTCTGGGGATTGCACGAATTGGCACGACCCTTGGAGCAAAGCTGGATCCCACTCAAGATGGCGTGGCGGACGGAGTTTATAAAACAGACTATAACATCTGCCATAACTACAGTGGTGGTGCGGGGTCGGCAGCAACAGACGGATGGCCTCAGGGTGATCCGATACAAAATTTTTTAAATATTCCGCTGCCCGTGGCGTCTCCGGCGCGCGCAATTACTGATACAGAAGCAAAGAAGATTGCCTCGGGGATTGGGATTATTTTTGAAAACATGTCGGCTCTCGCAGCGGTTTTAAGCGGCGGCAACTCAACCTTGACGGCGCTGCAGGATGCCCTTACCCAGTGTGAAGTGGTGGCCGGAGCTGGCAATTGCACGGCGACGAATGTCGCAGCGGTGACTCCAGAGCTACTCTATACAATTCGGGTGTTAATGGATTCTTCAGCCATGGGCTTTGGGACTTGCACTCCGGGAGTGATGCCGGATGACGTGGGTGATGATTTGAACAACCCAGCTTACTGCTGCATTAGATTGAAACCGCCGGTGCTATGATGAAAATTGTTGCTGCGATTTTTATTTTAATAGTGTCTTCCCAGGTCTCCGCGCAGGAGATCAACCAAAGCTATCGCTCCATACGGTCATTGGGAATGGGTGGGGCGGCTTTGACGACGACCCGAGGTGCTGAGGCTTTGTTTGTAAATCCCGCAGCGATGGATCGAATTGAAGGTTTGGATATACACCTGCTTGGCGTGAATGTCGGTGGCCGGATGTTATCCACCGAGGACCTTGATGCGATTTCTAACTTGGATGAAAATGATCCTTCCACTTACAATAATCTTTTCGGACGTCGTATCTATGCCAATGCCACCGGCAGTGCGGCGGTGGCGTTGCCGTTCCTCGGATTTGGATACTACACAGACTATAATGTGTCCCTGGAACTGCACAATCCTGGGTATCCTTCCTTTACGACTTATTTCCGTAATGACGAAGCCTATGTGATTGGTGGCGCTTATCCCTTGGGGCCGAAGACCTCGTTGGGATTGGCACTTAAGAGAATCAATCGCTGGGGTGGGGATGTGCAGGAACTGGGGCTTTCCACGGTGGCCAATGCGGGAGATTTGCAAAGCGTGATGGATGAGTTCCAGAATAAGGGAACAGGTTACGGTGTTGACTTTGGATTGATGACGGTTGCGGACACACCTTTAAATCCGACTCTCACGGTGGTGTGGAAGGATATCGGGGACACGGCCTTCACAAAAACAGCGGGGAACGATGCGCCCTCGCATATTCCGCAGAATCTTGGAGCAGGTGTTTCGTTGGGCGTGGATTTGCCGGGCCTTGACTGGGTGATTGCCTTGGAAGGCCAGCATCTTTTGGATCCCGATATTCAGATTGGAAAGAAGCTGCACTTGGGGACCGAGATTTCTTTGCCATTCCTGGATCTGCGCGCGGGTGTGAATCAGGGTTATGTGTCCTATGGTGTGGGAATGGACTTCTTCATTTTCCGCATTGATGCTGCAAGTTACACAGAGGAGCTGGGTGTCTATCCCGGTCAGAGTGCCGACAATCGCATTATGGTGGGCCTCAGCATTGATTTAAGCTTTGATGCTAACTTCAAATTCACGGATAATAACGGCAAGAAAAGAAAACTGAAACAACGCCGGTAATCCAAAAATGCTGAAAGTTATTTCCATCGAAAGCAGATCTCAGATTTCCGAGATCTTCGCCAACTACAATCCGAAAGAACAGTCCTGGCTGGTTTCGGATCTTCGCACTAAATTTGAACTTCAGCAGAAAATTCTGGGCCGTGACGGCCAATATGTCGACGAATCCGTTTTGCGTGCCAGTGACCTGTGGAAGATGTTGTTGAAGCGTCTGGATCCGGGGTTGCGTCTGGTCAGTGATCCTTTTGCCAGATCTCTTCTGCGCACCATCATGGATGAACACGCCGAAGTGCTCGGGGTAAACTCTTCTGCGGAAGACACCGTGTTTAGTTATATCGACCAGATGGCGGCGGTGATCTTTCACCCGGAAGGAACTCAGCGCCTGACAGAATGGTTTGAAAGCCATCCCGAGGCGATGAACCGCTGGAAGGAATGGTATTTGCGTGCGCGTTTCTGCGCCCTGAAACTTCTGCAGGACCAACGTGTGATCACTGCGGATTGGATCACCGCATACCTGCAAAACTTCAACGAACTTGAAAGAGTCTGGAACATCCCCTTGATTGTGGATCTGAGCGGGGAGATCACACGGGTTGAGGCCGAGCTACTGCACGTACTTTCCCGGTCTGTCGATGTGGTGATATTGGAGCCCAACCCTGAATGGCGCAAAGACTTCCACTTCCTGCTGAAACCCTATGATGACTTGCGCGCTCAGAGCGCCAAGACGGAAAAGCTGCCCAAACCCGCCGAAGTGACAAAGAAAGTCGAGGTTCTGCGTTTCTCTGGAATGCTGGCGGAAATCAAAAACAGTGTGGGCACAGTTCGCCGCTGGGTGGAACAGGGAATTGCGCCCGATAATATCGCCATCATAGCACCGGATATTGAAACTTACTGGCCGGTGCTTCAGGCCTATCTGGCAGAAGAGGGAATTCCCGTTCAGAAGGACATCACCCACAAAGCGCAAAGTCTTCCTTCTGTCACGCGCTGGCTGGCGCTTTTGCGTTCCAAAAGCGGTCGTCTTTCCAGTTCGGATCTGGAGATTTCATTCTTTGAAAAAGAAGAGGCCCAGCAACTGCGCTATGAAGAATTCCGGGCCTTGTTTAAAAGCCTTTACGTCAATGAGGACCTGGCCCGGAATGAAATTGTGCATAAAGTATTCTTTGAGCAGATGGACCTGACCGGGTTTCTTAAACGCGACGAGTTTGTGGCCAAGGCGTTGATGTCCTGGAGCGCGGATGAAACAGACATCGTCCAGGTCATTCTGCGTGAGCTTCTTCAGAATGCCGTGAGTTCGACCTCCTTGACGTGGAAAGAATGGTTAAGCTATCTGGAAAGCATCGTCGCTGCGAAAGAGTACACTTTGGAAAAAGGGGAGCCTCGCGGTGTGATGGTCACAAAGCTGATGTCGGCACACAGTGAAAAAGCGCGACGACGTATCTTCCTGGGCCTGACGGATGAGTCTTTGAAAGGTCGAAATAAAACCCAGTTGTCAGGCCAGGATTACTTTGAGTTGGCCAAGGACATTGGCTTCTATCTGGACAATCCGGATCAAAGTGATTTGGAGTTTGAGCTGCGATTATTGGCTCAGGCTGATAGTGATGAGGACCTGTACTGCTTTGGAGCAACGGACTTAAGTGGCTCTCTGTGTTCGCCAGCGACATTCTGGATGAGCCTGCAGGGAGAGCATGAGAAGCTGACGGTTCCTCTGGAAACCCGCTGGGACGAGTTGCAACATTCGCAGCAGCGAGGGGATCGTCCTTTGTTGGCAGGCCGCAAGCAGCAAGTGGAAGAGCGTATTTTACAGGATTTGGGTAAATCCCCTTCGGCCCCTATCCAGGGAGCAGAGCTTCCACGAATTTCGGCTTCGTCTATTGAAAGTTTCCTGGAGTGTCCGTTTATTTTTGCCGCCCAAAGATACTTCAAACTGAAGGATTTGCCGGATATTGATTTGGATGTGGATCATCGCACCCGGGGGCAGTTGGCCCATGCGATCTTTGAACAGCTGACGATTGAACCCATGCGTTTTGATTGGACCGTGTCGGAGCTGGAAGAGCTTCTGGAAAAGGTCCGTATCGAAAAGAAACTGATTTTTGCAGATGATCGTCTTTGGATCCCCTTGAAGAAGCGTCATGTCCAGCTGGGTTTGCGTTTCCTTGATTTTGAAAAGCGTTGGCGCGAGGAGTTTAAAAAAACTCGAACCATCGGACGGGAAAAACGCTTCGAGTTCTATCTTGATCCAAATACAGAGGAAATCCATCGCGAAGCCAAAGACAACTGCTTCCGTATCTCCGGTCAGATCGACCGGGTGGATTCGGATGGTGATGGCCACCTGGTGGTGGTGGATTACAAGAGTTCCTCGGGCGGAATTTCCGCCCATGCCTCGTGGCTGAAGAATCACGAACTGCAACTGCTCTTTTATATGTGGGTTCTGGAAAAAGGCCTCATGGAAGACGTGCAGGGTGAAGTGATCGGTTTGTTCTACTATGTGTTCAGAAACTTTGAGCGCAAGGGCTTTAAGGTCGAGGACTTGGCGGGAACCCTTTATCCGGCCTCCAAGCGCAAGGATAAAAATGCCACCTATGAAGCCAAGGAGCGCTATCTGACCGAATTCAGTCAAATCTTGATGACGACACTGGATCGGATCAAAAATGGCGAGTGTGACGCTCGTCCTGCGGATTATAAAACTTGTACAACCTGTGAGTGGAGGCGCCAATGTCGGGCACCACATCTGAATTAAAAAACATCATCCTGCGAGCCGGTGCCGGTGCGGGGAAGACCACCACTTTGACTCAGACCTTTCTGAAGTTTGCCAGCGACTTTCAGTCTCAGCATGGAAAGTTCCCCCGTATTGTGGTGACGACGTTCACCCGTAAAGCCACCCAGGAACTGAAAGAGCGTCTTTTAGGGAAAGCTCTGGAGGAAAAGCGTGATGATCTTTTCCAGTTTGTCAGTTCCAAGTCTCAGGTGCAGATTTCCACCATTCACGGTGTGCTGAGCCTGTTTCTGTCCCGCTATGGTTCAGCGATCGGCCTGACCCCGGACTACAAAATCATGAGTGATTCTGAAATCCGCAAGGGCGCGCGCAAGATCATGCGCAAATATCTTCTGGAGAATCCGCAGTTGCAGGAGCTTTTGGAAGAATACGACTTCCAGACTTTAGAGGGCGCACTGCTGAAGTATTTCTCTGAGCATGTGATCTTTCCGGGGATGACCTTTATTTCCCGCGGTGAACTGGAAGCTGAGACCGTCAGAGTTGTCCAGCAGATTGCCAGTCAGTTGCGCCGTGTATGTCTGGAAATTTCCCAGGAGACCTCGAATGACAAGTGGATCGAGTATGCCGGTGCGATGACCGGTTTTTCCTGGAATGTGAATAATTCGGAGTGGGCCCAGTTCTTTGAGCGTTTGGAAAGCTTCTGGGAACACACCAGCAAGCCGGTTTTTCGCAAAGCATCAGCGCCGTTCAGTTTAAGCCTGAACGAAGAGCTGGAAGAAGTGCGCGACCGCATTGATGTCCTTTTGAAGGAGCCGCGCTATCGCCCCGAATATTGGGATCGCCATCAGCGCAACTGCGGTCTGTTTGAAGAGCTGGCAAAGAACTTCAGCCGTGATTTTATGCAGACTAAAATTGAAAATGGTCTGTTGTCGATGAGCGATCTCGAAACGCTGGCCTATAAAATCATCATGGAGCAACCGGAGGCTGCGGTGAAGTTTTCCCAGGAATGGGACTTCTGGATGGTCGACGAATACCAGGATACCAGCCCGGTGCAGGTGGAGCTGTTGCGCCACTTGGTGGGTGAAAGACCGGTCTTCATTGTCGGAGACCCCCAGCAAAGTATTTATCTGTTCCGCGGGGCTCGTTCCGAAGTCTTCAAGGAAAAAGTGGACGAGATTGCGGCTCAGAATGGTGATGTGCAAGTAAAGCTGGTGAACTACCGCTCATCGCCGGAGGTTCTGGAGTTCTTCAACCATTATTTCACACGTCTTAGTCCGCAGTTTGCGGCAATGACTCCGGATGAAAGAAAAGAAAAAAAGGGCCCGGCCATTCCTGTTGTTCAGGTTCTTCTGACAGAAACCGGCGACGAACACGAGACTTCGGCCGAAGTGCTGGCAACAGTTTCCCGTATTCAGGAGCTTTTGCAGCAGGGGGTCAGTCCAGAGCAGATTTGTGTTCTGGGGCGTACTCACAAGACGTTGGAGGACATTGCCAAGGTCGCACAGGAATACGGAGTTCCGTTACAGCTTCATAGCGGCAGCGGGTTCTATGAGCGCCGAGAGGTTCTGGATGCCCTGGCAATCCTGAAGTTTTTGGTCAATCCCCATGACAACGCCAATTTCGTGGCTCTTTTAAGATCCCCGTGGCTGGCTTTGCCGGACTCTGAAATTGTGACCTACTGTCATTCTTTCCGTCACTCCTTCTGGAAGGAAGCACAGAAGCACATGGACAGTCGGGACGAGCAGCATCCGTTGCGCGTTTTGAAGACACTACTGGGGCAGGCCGAATCCAAAGGCCTTTCGTTCACCTTAAAAAAAGCTTTGATTGATCTGGGGCTGTTTGATTACTCGGCCCGCATTGATTCCACGGGCCGGCGTGAAGCCAATCTGTGGAAGGTGGTGGCGTTACTTTCGCAGGAAGAGCGACGCCCGGGCTTTAACTATCTGGATTTCCTGGATGCGAGTTTGGAAACTTTGTCTACGGATGAAGGCGGTGAGGATGCGGATGCCACGCCGGTGATTGAGCCCAAACGTGTGAACTTCATGACGGTCCATGCCTCCAAAGGTTTGCAGTTTGATCAGGTGATCTTACCGGGAATGGGCAGTGATCCCCGCGCCAGTCATGCGCCTGTTTTAAGTATCCACGAAAAAACCGGGTTGTGGTCTTTGAAGATTCGCAACGAAGAAACGCAAGCCATGGCTGGCAGTGTTCTGGCCGATCAGATTGTGGAAGAGCTGCGCCGCCGGGAAACGGAAGAGTTCAACCGCGTGCTTTACGTGGCGTTGACACGGGCTAAGTCCGGCGTGACGTTGTTGTGGGATAAGAAGATCGGCAAAAAGTCCTGGGCAGCCCAGTGTCCGCTGAACTTGGAAGAGGGTTTGCATGAGGAAAAAGATTTTTCTTATGTTGTCCGCGCCGAGAACTTGCAACCTGTTCGAATGATGGAGCAGGACCTGGCTGAAAAGGACGTTCGTGCTCCATGGTCTGGGGCGGAAGTTTCGGAGAAGCGTAAGTATATTTCTGTAACAGAATTAGTAACGCCGGAAGATGTGCAGGGGGAGGGGTACACCCCCAAGGCGACCCAGCTTGGAAAAGGTCTGGCTCGGGCCCAGCAAGGGACCAATGCCCATCGTCTGTTTGAAGCCCTGAAGTTCACACCTTTTGAGGAGCTTTTAAAGATTTCAGACGAGGATCTGCGCAAACCGTTGCAGTTCTTGGCCCAGACCTCGGAGCTTCCATTGCTCAAGATTATCGAGAATGGCTTTGTAGAGTGGGGGTTTGCCCTGAAATACAAAGAAGCTTTGATGCAGGGACAGATCGATCTTTGGGGTATTGTGGACGGAACTTTGTGGATGGTGGATTACAAGACCGGGTCGCAGAGGTATTCGGATATGGCCTTCCGTCAGTTGGAAGCCTATACCTGGGCTCTGCACCGCATGAACTATCTGCAAGGGGTTTCGCAAATTAAGCTGGCTGTGGTTTATCCGATGGACGAGGTCGTGAAGATCGAAACGGTGACTGATCCCGTGGAATTGAACAAACAGCTAGAGAGAAGCATCGACAACTATTTCCTTGTATAGAAATTCAGGGTTCCATATCATTTTGTTATGAAAACAAAACCATGGTCCCTGATCATTCTTGCACTTCTTCATATACTTGCCCCTGTTGGAAATCTTGTTTTGAATGCCCTGCGCTCCGGAAGAACTCTGGGACAGCAGTGGACGTATTGGTTTGAGGTTCTGCCAAAACCATTGCTTTTGATTTATCTTGTAATCCCGGTTCTGGCGGGAATCTTTATATATGTGTGTAAGCGCTGGAGCTACTGGGCTTATCTGGGATGCCTGTTGATCGTTCTGGCTTCAAATGTCTATAGCTACATGACGAATATGAATCTGAGCACATTGCTGTTGTTGATTTTGGTTGTAGTGGTGGATCTGTTGGTCGTTGCGTATTTCGTGGTTCCATCTGTGCAGAAGGTATACTTTGATCCACGCACTCGCTGGTGGGAAGCCGCTCCACGCTATCACTTTAATCATATGGGAATGGTGAATGGCGAAAAGGCCTTCGTGAAAAGTATCTCTCTAGGGGGATTGTTGCTGTCATCAGCACCGGCGATGAGTGAAAATGAGGACGTCACAGTAAGTTGGGACTTCCAAGGGCAGCATGTTGAAGTTAAAGGGAAAGTTGTATACAAGCTTCAGCACGGCGAGATTCCGCAATACGGAGTCCGCTTCGAACACGGCGGCGACAGTGACCGTCAGATTAAAGAACTGATCGCAAGGCTTCACAATGAAGGATTGATTGTCACAGAAAGACTGCCGGGACCGGAGGATGGCCTCGGAGTTTGGTTGAAAAAACTTGTGACACGCGGGGAAGGTTTGTTCCCCAAAATGAGAGCATAAAAAAAAGGGAGGCCGAGAGCCTCCCTTGCCTTTTCAGATTCTGATTATCGGGTGTACTGGCAGCTTGCGGCAGCTTTTTTGCCGAGACCGAAGGCCACGCCCTCAAATTCTTTTCTTAGCAAAGTCAGTTTGCTTCCGTCCTGGGAAAGTTTCATGGAAATGGTGCTTTCCTCACGCGTGGCCGGAACACCCACGAAAGAGCTGGTTCCTTTGAATTGGAAGGAAAGAACCCCTTTTTCCAGGGTGACCTGTTCATACCCCTTGGTACTGCTCAACGCTTCGCCATGGGAATAGGATACTTTACGTTTTGGACCATTCACTTCGCCTGAATAGATCATGTATCCGTCCCGGTTGAAAGAAGCTTCATTGCCATTAACCTCGATGGTGAAAGAATCATAACAGAAGGTGTCGCCTTCAACTTGAGAACTGGTCAGACGATAGGTGCCCGCAAACTGATCTGCGGAAGCCAGAGCCGAGGAAGCGGACAAGAGAAGCATGCCAAAGATTACCTGTTTCATTTTAAACTCCAATTGTATTGTTCACTATTTATTTACATAAAAAAGCCCGGGCTCTGAGAGAGAGAAGAGCCCGGGCCGGAGAGTCTTATTATTGTCTGTTCAGCTCTGGGTTCGTCATCAAGCTTAGCTTGTTGAGGAACTCAAGGTTCTTCATGATGATTCCGTAGGAAACTTCAAGGTTGGAACCATTCACCAATTGACCGACCACGTCACCCAATTGTTCCAGAACTTCAAAACCTTTGTTTTTGCTCAAAGCCGCACCTGTTTTTTCCAGGCCGGACTTCACAGCCGTGAAGTTCAGAGAGAACAATGGCAGAACTTCCTCGATCTGGGATGCTTGATCAGCAAGTTGCTGAGCTGCTTCCTGAGCACCTTTCTGCTCTGTCAGAAGGGCGATGGATACAGAGATGATTTGTTTATTCAGCTCTTCCATCATTGCAACCTGACCTTCAACAGAAAGCTGTGGATTTGCTTTTACAAGCTCCGCAGAAACCAGTTTTCCGTCTTTGTTCAGCTCATTCAATTTCGCAGTCAGCGCTTCTTTCGCCGCTTTCACCTGTTCAGCCATCTTACCTTGAGTCAGAAGATCCTGAGTTTGCAAAGCAACCATCTTCTCGATCATTGGCACGATAACATCTGAAGCCTGAAGAACGTTGTTCTTTTCCGCCGCAACCTGCAACAAAGTGCCGGATGCCAAAGCGTTGTCCACTGCCCAGTAAGTCAGGCGTGTTTTGCTGTCCGCAGAAACACCCAACTGGCTCAGGGTAATACGGTCTGTCGGAGCCGCACCTACAGAAGTACCTACCTTGAACAGGTTCGCAAAGTTGTCTTTGTCTCTCAGCGTAGAAGCTTCAAGATTCAAGACAGAGAAGATACCTGCGTAAGCTCTCATTGCTGGGGTGACAGTCGCTTTCAAACCTTCTGCCGGGCTCAGGATCGCGTGAGCATTCGTGAACGAAGGTTGCAACTGATCCAGAAGCATACCTGTGATTGTGTTCACATAGATGCTGCTTTCTGGAGACATGCCCAGGATGTACTTCTCGAAATCCAGGAAAGAGAACTGGATGCTGTTCGCATAGTACTTGTATTCTGGGTAACCTTTCATAGTCAGGAAGTTCATCGCCATCAATTTGTCGTATTCGATACCCACGGTATCCAGACGATCTTCGGCCATGGCCATGTCCTGCAAAGCACGTTTTTCAACGATTTCGATATCTGTGATTACTTTGCCAGTTTCTTCACCTTTTTCATTTGTCTCCTTGTACTGGTATGGAATCGCTTCGAAGCGTTCCTCGCTCAAGAACGGAGAGTTTGCATCCGGAGTCTTCAACAACTGATTGAAGAAGATGTACGCTTTCAATGTCGCCTGCATGTAGTCCTGACGCTCTTCCTGGGAGCCGATGCCCAGAACCAGCTTGTAGAACAACTCGTCCATAAACTGACGCATCAAGAACATGGTGTGCATGGATCTGCCCGTAGCAGCTGCAGAAGAACCCAGATAGAAGTTGTTACGACCCCAAGAGTGGTAGTTCGTGACGTATCCATCGTCGTAGTCTTTGATCAGGTTTTCCACGATTTCAGTCGCAGAGGTACCAGAGTCAAAGCGTTGGCAAGTTGGTTCAAGCTGTACGTGGATGTCCGTGCAGTATTTGTATGGCTTCAAGTACTTGGAAACAGCGTTGGTAGTCACATTATTCCAGGACTTCATAGCATTCTTGATCTGGTCAACGTGTACGTATTTACCAGCCTGAGAGCTTTCCAACAAACCTGTGTGGGAAGCGCGCAAAGCGTGGATGTCGTATTTACCGATGCCATCCCAGCTGAAGGAACCTGGAGCGTAGTAGTCCATAATAGAGGAATAGTTACGCTTGGACTCAGAGCCGTCCATATTATTGAAGTTCGCTTTATCGAAGGAACCGATGAAGTTGTGAGTCAGACCTTGAGAGTGACCCATTTCATGGGCCAAGTCGAAGTACAACATCTCACGAAGAGCATCTTTGTAAGAGCTTTGAGCGTATTTACGGCCCAAGGATTCACGAGCAGTCAGCATACAGCCCGGAGAGTTCTTGAAATGAGAGCTCAGCTTCGTGCGGATGTCCCCACGACGAGTCATCGCTTCCAACTGGGTTCTGTCGCGCTGATTCAGCTTGGCACCTTTGGAAGCAAGCATTTCTTTGGCAACCAGGCCTTCAAGTTCAGCCACATCCATGGATTTGTTTTCATTCAACTTGCGAAGAACGCGATCCAACCAGCCGCTTTCCATATTTGGCGAAGCATATTTGAAGGCGGATTCGCCACCCAGCGACTTACGCAACTGAGCCGCAGCTTTAACATTTGATGTTACTGCAGAAATGTTTTTAGTCTGCACCTTAGTGCCAACTTCTTTTTTGTGAGCCAGGGCTAGTTTGGCAATTTTCTTTGCAAACTGAGTTGCTGTCTGAACTTTTTCTTCAGTCGTGCCACCAGCTTTTGCGCCCGCGGCTGCCTGCTTTTCAGCCGCTGCTTCGGCCTCTTGCTGTTGAGTCAGCTGTTTCAAAGCCGCCTGACGGAAGGCTTCTTTTTGGTCGTTCCAAGAAACAGTGATCTGTTGGTTGCGCTGAGTGCCGGCAATGTACTGTTGCAAGTTGCCCGCGTAAACAATCAGGGAGTCCGCTACCACGATACCAGAGCGTGGGTTGTAACCAACCTGAGACACACCCAAAACGCCGTGATTGTCGTTGAATTTATTTTCGAAGTGGATGATGTTTCTGTTCAAGTCACCAACTTTGGCCTCGATACCATCTTGACCCGCGAACTGAACCTCAACATAGCGGCCAGTGCGTTCAAACGGAGTGCCCTTGAAGGCCTGTCTGTAAGCCAGGTCCCATGCGTCAACAACTTCTTTGGTTGTATCGATGAACAACTGACGGATTTCAGGTTGAAGTTTCGCGGAAGGCTCAAGACCCGTGACTGTGTACAACAGAGTTTTGCCATCACGGAAGTCGTGAACAACCGTCATATTGCGCTCTTGACCTTCACGGCCATACAGACCTGTTTCAGTCGGATTGATTTGACCGATCGTCCAAACACCGTATCCCATCGCATTTTGTGCACGGAATGGAACTTCTGGAGCGTAAGCTTTATCAGTTTTGTTGTCGTTCAACTTGAAGGAAATACGCTCTTTTAGGCGTGCCGTTGTCGACTTATTCGGAGTCCCGTTGTAGCTGTTCGTCACTGTATACTCTGAGGTACAGTAGTCTGCAAGACCTACAGAGTAGTTAAATGTGAAGTTCAAAGAGCCCTTCTCCAAATTCATGTCCACGTCAGACACCTGTGTGTCGGCTAGAGAGCGGATGCAAACATTATATAGAGACTCGTAAGGAGAATAGTCGGTGGTCAGGGTGTTACGAGTCCAGTCGATTTCAATGAACTCAGCATCCACGCGAGTCGCCGGAGTCATGCGGATCATGGAGTAGTCAGCACCCGACGCGTCTTTTTTGTCGTGTTTGAAGTACTTAACCGGGATGGACATCAGCTCTTCGTATTCCATCGCGTTAGATCCGTTTTTATGGTTCAACAATTTATCAGCTTTACGAACCACCAGACGGTTTTCTTCCAGATCGAATTTAACAATAGTCAACGCACCTGCCATACCAGGAGGGAAGATCGTTGTTTCTGGAGCATCTTCCAAAGTACGTTTGAAGAAGAACTCTTTACCTTTGATGTCCGCCACACGAAGAGTCGTGCGTGGATCCATTTCGTTGTTAGCTTCAATTTTCTTAGGTTGAACATTTTGTTCGATCTGTACCAGACCCGTGTTTTCAACTGCGCGCACTGGCTTGAAGGAGACCGTCGCATCCTGATTGCCATCATAATCCACCACTGGCAGTTCAGCGCGAACGTAGGAAACCGGAACATCATAACGAAGGATCAGGATACAACCTTCCTGAGCTTCTGCAGGAAGAGTTTTCACCAGCTCCGCAGAACACTGGCGCACATTGGACTTGTTGGAACCCAGTTTCAACTGTTGCATTTGGGAATCGCTCAATTCGGTTTTGCCGATTTGACCGATTTCAAAGACATGCAAAGCATCCACATCCAACAAAGTCAGAACGCGGGCATTTTCCTGCATTGCAACTGGGATTTGGAACTCTTCTTTCAGAGTTTTCGCAGTCATGACTTTGTTATTGATGCGGTCCATGACAAAAGTGCGATCCAGATCACCGCGGGAAGCGGCGTCAATGCCCACTGGCATACGGTCAGATGGATTGATGGACATCTGGAAGTGAGTCGCATCCGCCCAGTCTGTTGTTTTAAGACGAAGTGTGGAGGTTTCTTCATTCAGTTGGTTCTTTGTTCTTTGCAGAACGCCGTAACCAGTGATTTTGAATTTGAACAATGGAACCAGGATCTTGGCGTCTTTTTTAGCCAAAGCTGTCGCTTTTTGAGCGCGGACCTGTTTTAGATTTGCCAGAAGAGATTTTACTTTGGAGTTGTCTTTGGCTTTTTGCAGTTGTTTTTGCAGAACAACTTCTTCTTTCACCTGAGCCAACTGTTTTTCAAGAATGGAAAGTTCAGAAACATCCGATACAATTTTGTAGGCTGTGACGAACTGTCTGTCTACAGACAGAGTGATCGGGTAGGAGCGACCCGCTTGTCCTGTCATTTCAAGCCCTTTAAACATGAACTTCAGACGGTTTGGAACTTTAACGTCTGTAACTGCAACCACACCTTTTTCAGCAGTGGCTTTGGAGGCATCACCCAAGCTCAAGTTTGTCAGACGCTCGTCAGTTGTGACCTGCATATCTGCAGATTCAGCCTGCAAGGCATCTGTTTCTTTGATCGCAAAGATGGATTCCTGAGCTTCTTCGGGCAGCGCCGCATCTCTTTTCTTCGTACAACCCGAAGCAAACAGTGCGAAAGCAACCAGAGCGGTCAGGGCCTTTGCGTATTGAGTCTTGTTAGACATAACTCTCTCCATTCCTAAAATGTCACCCTCTGAAGCCCATATCGAATATAGGGGCTTTGCCAAGGATGACTCTCTCCTGAAAGGAATAAATGCATCGAAGGTGCCACGGTGCTTTGGTCCCAGTTGGAATTATTTGCATTACAGCGTTGGAAGCTGTCGAGATTTTAGTCAGGGGACAATTCGGGCCTTTTTAAATTTGAGCCCAGATCCGTTCTGATTCCCGACAATTTTTCGGGATGAATCTTGTCTCAGATTGAGACGCGGATTTAGCTATGGTCAAACATGGGGGTTATTTATGAAAAGGTTTTCCTTCGCTTTTCTGATTTCATTCGCGCTTTCATCTATCGCACAGGCAGTCACGATCTGGGGGCCGCCAGTGGCTCTGGGGGGCGCCACTGTAAGATCCTTTGTTGAAGCCTCGGACACAGGGGAGCCTCTGGCTATTGGCGTGGCGTTTCCCCGAGAGGCATTGCAGGGACTTCCTGAGCACGAGCCGGGTCAGTATGTAGTGTCTTTGCCGACGGTGGTTTTCTTGCCACCTTACAATCACATTGTTTTAAACTGGATGCCGCATGGACATGAACCTGACAGTATATACGGCAAACCGCACTTCGATTTCCATTTCTATTTGATATCTCCGGCACAGCGAGAAGCCATCACCTGCCAGGGGGATGATCATGCCGTTTGCATGCAGATGGCTCCCGCAAATCAGATTCCACCGTTTTATGTGCCAACACCAGAGCCAGTTCCGCAAATGGGATGGCATTGGGTGGACCCGCGTTCGCCGGAATACAACGGGCAACCGTTCACAAGTACCTTTATCTACGGATTCTATGGCGGCAAAATGAACTTCCTGGAGCCCATGATCACCCAAGAGTTCATCCAGACAACCACTGCTTTTGAAAGTCCCATTCCCATGGCCGAAGCTGTCGCGGAAACAGGATATTATCCAGCCCGCTACACGCTGGAGTATAATGAAGAACTGGGTCTGCACATGATCACGATGAGGGATTTAATCAAAAAAGAGGCTGCTAAAGAGCAAACACCTTCTGGCAGGAAACTGCGCGCGGGGAATTGATCAGGCGAGCTCCGTAAAGGCGAGCCAGGGGGCTTGCGGATTTGAGATCCCACAGACGGGAAACCTCATCAGCGAAGTGAGTCCCCTTTGTTCTGCTTTCTTTGAGGGCTTCATCCAGAAGGTGAAGCCATACCAGGGCCTTCTTTCGCTCTTGCAGCCATTCAGCGCGGGTTTTCGGAGCATAGGATTCCCCCGCCAGTGGAGCTATGAATTCCGGGCTAAAATTGAAGAACCCCAACGAGGACACGGCCTTATAGGGCTTTACAGCGAACTCCACTTGATCGTCGATCAGAATGGTGCGAGCGGGATGGGATTCGGGCATCACTAGCGCCAGATCTTTTTTGTTGCTTTTGGAAAATCGGATGGTCTCGTCTTGAGACACCACCTTCAGATGTTCCTTGGAAAATACACGATAAGCAATGTCCCGCAAAGACCGACCGTCAGATAAATGCACTTGCTCCAGTAAAGCTTCATTGCGGGATCTGTCTCCGCCGCTGAAGAAACTGATGCGCACTTCGGGATGGCGCAGAAGCAGGGTTTCAATCACCTCTGGTAAAAAATCCGTATAACGATAGGTTTTGCCTTCGACAGTGCGCTGTTGAGGGTCATTTTCGTTGGCATTTTCAATGGAATAAAAGGTTGTCCAGTCGATGTCGAAGACAATATCAACGGGAGGCGTGGCCAGAGAAATCCCGGGCTGGATGCACACAAATAATAAGAATGCTGCCAGCCAAAGCTTCATACGGTTCCTAGAAAACAAATGTTGCTGAGGCGTAGATCAAAGAGCTTTCCTCATCCAGCAATTTGACGTTGGAATCTGTGCCGTTGGGTCTGAGTGTGGAACCTGAGTTGGTGTGACCTGCGGCGATGTTGAAGGACGGGGAGATGTCATAGCCAATTTCCTGACTGAAGTCGAAAGAGTCTCTCATGACGTTCTGGTAGGACCAGGTGTTCATGTGAGTGAATGTGGCGGACAAGGCGATTCCCGATTCAAAGGAATAAGAAATGGAAACCATCTGAGAAGAGCTGTATTGTGTGTTCACGGCTCCATCCAGCGCAGTTTCATATTGGTGGAAGTTGCGTGTAACGCTGACGCCACCCAGGATGTCCAGTCCCGTAATGAGACGATCCGGGTTGATCATCAGGTCGCCACCGGCGGTGACCCCGGTCAGCAGGTTCTGTCTTTTATATGCATCTTTGGAAGTCGGGGCAATCATACCCACACGATAAGTGCCTTTGAAACTTTGGTTCAGATCAAAAGGTGCGCGACGCAGGGATACGGAGGTGTTGCTGAAGTCATCATTTTGGGCGTCTTTCAGGTCTTGCGAATAGCCCCCTTGCACGCGCAAGGAGAAATTGTTGGTCAGCTTCAAATTCAAACGGGCCAGATAGTCCATGACGTCGGACTGAGTGCCATCGTCATGGTTCACCAAATTGGTCGATCGGCTGGCGCTGACAAATCCACTCCAGCGGCGGCCGTCTTTCTTAGGGGCCTGGATGACAGAAGTGGGGGAGGTGACAGAAGCATTGTTATTGGCAAACACCGGTGCTGCCATCAGCGCCGTCAGTACAAAACCAATAAGGGGACGAATTGCAATAACCATAGCTTCTCCTCAGAGCTTAAAAAGCTCCTAAAGTCCTGTCCGTGAATATTGTTGCGAAGACGGTGCCAGTAATAAATTCAGCCTGGGCCATTATAAGCACACAGGACTGTCCAATGTTTAGCCACCAGCCCCAAAAGGGGCCGGCTTGAGAAACGGGTGGCCTTGACAGTCCCGGGCAACACGATGAGGATGATCGGGTGCAAAAACCGAGAGATTATATTCTGATTTATTCCGATGGTGCGTGTTCTGGAAACCCGGGTCCTGGGGGCTGGGGTAGCGTTCTGCTTTTCCCTGATAATCAAGTGCTGGAGCTGGGGGCGGGAGAATCCTCCACCACCAACAATCGCATGGAAATGACGGCCGCTCTGGAGGCCCTTCGTGCCGTGGCTCACTTGAAAATGCCGATTCATTTTTATACTGACTCGACATATTTGATCCGCGGAATCACGCAGTGGATCTTCGGCTGGCGCCGCAAAAACTGGCAAACCGCGGAGGGCGGTGAAGTTTCCAATCGTGATCTTTGGGAGGACATTTCTCAAGTGGTGGCGGCGCGTGGAGCTCAAGGGAAAATTGAATGGTTGTATTCCCGCGGGCACATGGGAACTCCGGGGAATGAACGCTGTGATCGCATTGCGGTGGCCTTTTCTAAAAAAGAATATATCCAGTTGTATCGTGGCGACCTGGAACACTATGGAATTGATCTTTTGAATGTTCCCACGAACACGGCGTTGCCGGAAATGAAGGGTAATGGCGAAAAGAAGAAAGAAGCCTTCAGCTATCTGAGCAATCTGGGGGGGCTGGTGTATCGTCATCGCACTTGGCCTTCATGTCAAAAGCGTGTCAGTGGCCAGTCGGGTGCCAAGTTTAAAAAAGCCATGTCCGCCGCTGAAGAAATCGAAATCTTGAAATCCTGGGGTCTGGGCCCTGGAACTGAAATCAAGGAAGGATAAGCACTATGGAAATCAGCAACAGACAAATTCTGATCACCGGAGCCAGCCGCGGAATCGGTCGTGCTTTTGCTAAGATGTGTGCCGAAGATAAGGCTCATCTGCATGTGGTTTTGCGTAAGTATGACGAGGAAATCGTTAAAGAGTTGACCGAGCTTGGTGCTAAGTCCGTCACTGTGCATGAAGCAGATTTATCCACGCGCGAGGGTGTTGATGCGCTGCTGGCGCAATTGGCGGAGGTGCCGGTGGATATTCTGTTTAACAACGCTGGGATGTTGACGGGCGGATTGATTGAAAAGCAGCCGATTGACGATATCTACAAGATGCTGCAGGTGAATGTGAACGCTCTGGTGCATCTGACGCATGGAATTCTGCCGGGCATGTTGAAAAGAAAACGCGGAAAAATCATCAATAATTCCAGCGTTTCGGCTTATATGCATTTTCCCTGTGCTTCGACTTATGCTGCCTCCAAGGCGGCCGTTGTGGCCTTCACAAACTGCATTCGTCTTGAGCTGAAGGATACCGGAGTGTCCACGCTGTTGCTCATCACGCCGGCGGTCCGAACCCGCATGTTTGATGAAGTCGAAAATCTTTATTCCAAAAACTTCGAGGTTCCTACGGACACTATTTCACCAATGAAGTATGCCCAGGTCATTCGTGAAGCGATCTTGCATGATCTGGAAGTCGTGGAACCCTCGGGTTTGACCGGTGTGGGGCTGAAAATTGCGAAGATGGCCAAGCCTCTTTTTGAGATGGAAGTTCTTCGTCGCTTTAAGCGCTCTTGATGCTCGCAAGGCCTCTGTAAATCTTAAGAGTCTGTAACTTTCTTAAAACCTTACTCAAGGTTGCCGAGAAGAGGTTAGGATTTGAGAGATGATGTTGCCGAGGCTGTTTTTTTTCTTTTTGTTATTGGCGTTTCTTGTGCGCGAAGTTCCTGCGCAGGATAAAGAGGCTGTCAAAAGATCCGCGACCTGCACGCGCCGTTACCTTGTGGATATCAGTGATTTTGAACCCCTGGCGATTCGCAAGAATGGCCGTCTGCAGGGGTTGGCTCATGATCTCACCGTCGAACTTCAAAACCGTTTGGGCTGCACCTTTATTGAGACGGAGCGTTCGATGCCGGTGGGGATTGAGAATATGTCCCGTGGCCGCTCTGATATTGTGTTGTTAGGGGCCGAGCAGTCGGGTTATGCCAAAGGGGGACACTTCGTTCGCCTTTATACCAACTATCGTGAAATGCTGGTGGCGCAAAGCAGCCATCGACCAGACTGGAAAATCGAAGACTATCTTCAGGATAAAAAGATCAAGTTTGCGCATCTTATCGGTGGCTGGAATATGATCGACAAAGAGCAGGAAGAGCAGCTTTTGAAAGAAGGCCGTCTGTTGGGTACACCGGGCCCCGAGGGAGCTTTTCATCTGCTGAAAGCCGGTCGTGTGCAGGCGGTTCTTTTTTCTGGAATCGTCAATTCACATCATATTGCCAAACTAAAAATGGAAAAACTGGTGGCGCGGGTGGAGGACCCTTCTGTGCGGGTCGAGATTGGGGCTTTTATATCAAAGCGCCGGGTCAGTCAGCAGGAACGTCAGTTGCTGGAAAAAGCTTTCGATGAAATGAAAAAAGATGGGAGTTTCCTCCGCATCTTTTCAAAGTACGTCAGTCCTGAAGAGGCCCGACATCGAATAGAATCGAAATAATCACGGTTTGATCGTCAGTGTTCCTGAGCCCACCGGACCCGTCATGGTGACCTTCATCTCTTTGCTTTCAATCGAAAGCATTGGAACCGGGAAAGTGAAAATATAAGGCGTGGCAAAGCGATTGTGGAAGGGATAGATCCCTTGAATTTCCGCCAGGGGAAGCTTCACACGAGTGGCCTTGCCTTCAAAGCGGCGACCATCGACATCCAGGAAAATTCTCCACATCGTGGTGTCTTTGAAAAGATCGTCGTTCTTTCTTTCCGGAGTGAAGAAGCTGACAAAGAATTCTGCCTGTTTGCTCAAGCGCTGTTCAAATTTGATCTTTTCTTCCTGATACTTGCTGTCACTCCATTGATACAGACGCACGTTCTGATCCAACTGGGCCGCGGCCACTTTGGAATTCAAGGCAACGCCTTCAACATCCAGAACATTATAAAAACCGGAATAGCTGCGGATCTTGTCAGCGTGCTGTTCCAGAACTTCCATGTATTGATCCGACGTGCGCAAGGTGCGGCCGGAAGGAGTGACTTCGTAAGTTGTGGCACAGGCTGAAAGAAGGGTGACAAGGATAAGACTGAAAAGTTGTTTCATTACTTGGACTCCAAAAAACCGTCGAGAAACTTTTTGATATCCGCAAAAACTGTTTGGCGGATGGTATCGTTGATCAGCTCATGCTTGGCATTGGGATAAACGAAGAGTTCTTTTTGAGAACTTCCCAGATGCTCATACAAAGCTTTGGTGGCCGCCGTGCTGATCACCGGATCGGAATCCGAAACAATCACCAGAGCAGGTTTTGTTAATTGATTGGCGCGGGGATTGACGTAATCAAACGACTCCAGGAAGCCCAGGAAAGCACCCGGGGACACGCGCGTGTGGCGAAGGGCATCCTGTTCATATTCGCGAATCACATCCGGATCACGTGTCAGCATGTCGTTGGTCAGCTCGTTCCCCATTGTGATCTGCGGCAGAATCTTATTCAGCAGACCTGCTCCGGCGGATTTAAACGCCGGTACGGGAACTGTCAGTCCCAGCAGTGGAGCGCTGATCACCATAGCTGTGAAATCAATATCAGAGTTTTGCAAAAGAGTTTTTAGCTGAATCAATCCGCCCATAGAGTGGCAGTACAAAATCACCGGCCCTTTGCGAACTTTTTCCTGTTGCAAAACCATGTTCAAAAAGATTTTGTAGTCCCTGCAGTAGTCGTCAAATTCCGCAACGTAGCCGCGACGTCCCTCGGATCGACCGTGACCGCGCAGATCCCAGCCATAGAAGCTCCACTTGTCATTTTCGAACGCCTTGATCAGGCGGTGATAAGACTCGGAATGTTCACCATGGCCATGAGTGATGATGACCGTTCCGCGCGCTTCGGGATTGTCCCAAATCTGGAAGAACAAATTGATGTCTTGATAGCCTTTAAAGAAACCTTCAGATCTTTTGTACATACTGTCTTAGCTTGCCGCGACCCCACCCACACGGGCAAGTCAATTCAGGCCTCGAACGACGATTGTATCCTGAGCGGTCTTGCTCTTTTCTGGATAGTCGAGGTTGTAATGGATGCCTCTGGACTCATGTCGACGAAGAGCACATTCCACCGACAGGTCGGCAACGATCGCAATGTTACGCAGCTCTAAAATGTCTGAATGAATTTTCATGTTGGAATAATATTCTTTGGTCTCTGAAAGAATATTTTTAAGACGATGCTGGGCGCGTGCCAGACGTTTGTTGGACCGGACAATGCCCATATAGTTCCACATCAGGCGACGGATTTCGTCCCACATATGATTGATCACGATCATCTCGTCATCGTTGGATTCCTGAGGATGAGTCCAGGGTTTGGGCTCTTTTGCGTACAAGGAGTAAGAGTTCCAGTGCGCTTTAATTTCTTCAGCGCAATTGTGAGCTGTTGTCAGGCATTCCAATAAAGAATTGGAAGCCAGGCGGTTGGCTCCATGCAGGCCGGTGCAGGCGGTTTCACCGATGGCCCAAAGGCCGGTGATGTCCGTGCGCCCGGTCACATCTGTCAGGACGCCACCGCAAAGATAGTGAGCGGCAGGAACCACCGGAATGGGTTGTTTGCTCATGTCGATGCCGAATTCTTCGCATTTGTTGAAGATTGTCGGGAAGCGCTGTTTAAGGAACTCACGATCCAGCTTGGTCATGTCCAGATAGACACATTCCGCGCCGGTCTTTTTCATTTCTTTATCAATCGATCGGGCCACCACATCCCGCGGAGCCAGTGAGCCCAGTTTGTGATACTTGTGCATGAAGGCATTGCCTTGGGCGTCCACCAGTTCTCCACCTTCGCCACGCAGGGCTTCGGAGATCAGGAAGTTGCGGGATTCGCGGTGGTACAGGCAGGTCGGATGAAACTGCATGAATTCCAAATTGGCGATGCGTGCCCCCACTCGGTAGGCCATGGCAATGCCATCACCGGTAGCTCCGCTCCAGTTGGAGGTGTACAGATACACTTTGCCGGCGCCTCCGGTGGCTAGGATGGTGTTTTTTGCTATAAAAGTATGCACTTCGCCGGTTTCTTTATTCAGGGCATAGCTGCCCACACAGGTCACCGGGGTCATGTCCGTGGGGTCGACCTCTTTGTTGACGATAAGGTCGATCGCATAGAATTTTTCCATCAGTGTGATGTTCGGATTTTCCAAGGCACGAGCCAAAAGCGTGCGGTGAATTTCCAATCCGGTTTGATCTTCGAAGTGAAGGATGCGTCGCTTGCTGTGTCCGCCTTCGCGCGTCAAATCGATTTCGTAGGTCTCTTTGGTGCCTTTGCGACGAACGTCAAAATGGACGCCCCAGTTTGTTAAATCCTTAATCCGTTCAGGGGCTTGCTCTACATAATCGCGAACCACAGTTTCTTTGCAAAGACCCGCTCCGGCCTCCAAAGTGTCCTGAACATGAGACTCAAAACTGTCTTCCTCGGACATCACGGCCGAGATCCCCCCTTGGGCCATGGCCGAATTGGTGCCGCCCGCGCTTTCTTTGGCGAGGACGACGACTTTTCCTTTTTCAGACAGCTTCAGCGCCAAAGCCAATCCAGCAGTGCCAGAGCCGATAATCAAAACGTCGCAGCGGTGAGTACTCATAGTGAGGATCTTCTACTCCTTTTAGTGGCATTTGCAAAGGACTCTTGCTTGATTCTTACCAGTTTCTAAAACTACAATGAAATCAAAGGTATCTCGTTCATTTTTCCAGGGAAGGAACTGCCTCAATGAAAGTTAAACTCATCGTCGTTCTGATTGCTGTGGCGGCGCTGTTTATCAGTGCTGTTTTGTGGCGGACCGATAGCTTCGTCTATGGTGATCGCATGAGTTGGGTCGAGGCGCAGACACGCACGCAGTTGGGGGCCATCAATCATTCTTTGGCGGTGGAGCTAAAATCCCTGCAGCGGGTGGTGGCGAATCTGAATGCCGACAACTTCCAAAAGGGAAAAATGAACTGGAATTCATTGGCTCCCTATTACGCGGTGGGGGCTTTCTCGGTGCGTGGCAATGAACTTGATCCGCAGGCTTTGTCTGTGCGTGAAAATTCCAAAGCTGCCAACTGGAGCAAGGAATTCATCAAAGCGGCTATCGGTAATCTGACAGGTCGAAGTGGTGACGAGCGCTTTTATGTGAAACCTTTCCAGGACGCGCAGCGCGGCCGTTATGTGGCACTGGTGTTCATTGAAGGCTCCCGTGCTTATGCTTTGTTTGGCTCGGGCGAAATTTTCCAATCCATGATCGATGCACAAAAAGGCAGCCTGAGCGCGTTTTCGATCGTCACGTCCTCGGGTCTGACCGTGGGGCATTCGGTGCCTGAGTATCTGGGCACGGTGATGCGCGATGATCCTGTTTTCCAGGAAGCACAAAAAAGCGGTTCATCCCACGGCAGTTCTGTTTTCAAATTGAAATCCGGTCAGGAACTTTACGGCATGTATGAGTCCATCCCGCAAAGCAATCTTCTGGTGTTGAGCTCGGCTCCGCTGAAAGAGGCCATGAAGGGGCGCAGCGGCTTGTGGTGGCAGTTCCTTCTGCTGGGGGCGGGACTTGTGCTGGTGGGAACAGCGGCGGCCCTGTGGGTGATTTCCCCGGCGGAAAAGGAAATTGAAAATCTGGAGCACGCGCTGGCTGAAGCCAAGGCCAAGCCGGCACCAGCACCTGTGGTTGAAAAAGTTGTCGCTCAAGATCCCGAAATTGCCCACAAAGAACGCCTGAATGCCGCCACTCGTGTGGCGTCGGCACTGGCGCATGAAATGCGCGGACCGTTGGCTTCGATTCTGGGCTATTCACAGATGATTCTGGCAAAGCATCCGGATAGCGAAGTGGTGCAAAGCACGGAATCCATCTTGCGTGAAACCCGTGCGGCCCGCAGTGTGCTGGATAAACTTCTGGGTTATGCCGGAGAAGAAGTGAAAGAGAAAAACGCCGTCCGTGTCGAAGGTCCCGTGGTGCGTGCCTTGAAGGAAATGGACAGTCTGCTTTCGCAAAAAGGCGTGAAAGTGATCAAGAACTTCCAGGATGCCTTTGCCAAGGACATGGATGTGGATGCCGTCACCAAGGCGTTGGTGAATATCTTGACCAACTCTGTGGAAGCCATGGAGCGCATGGCGAAAAAGGAAATCAAACTGGATATTTTCGAAGATGAGCGTGGAACTCATCTGACCATTGAAGACTGCGGTGAAGGTATCGATGCTGCCAACATTGAAAAAATCTTTGATCCGTTCTTTACGACCCGCTCGTTCCAGAACCACATGGGACTGGGATTGTCAGTGGCCTTCGGGATTTTAAAAGAACACAACGCGGAAGTGCGGGTGGAATCCCAGCGTGGTCAGGGAACCAAGGTGATGATCCTGTTCAGAAAGACCATGGGTGTGCCGGTGATGCAGGCGCCAGTGGCCCCGCAACCGGAAGTTCAGGAAGAAGTGATCGTGATGCAGGATCTGCCAAGCTTAAAGCTGGAATCCGAGCACCGCGCCGAAGCTGTGGCAAACTTCGAAGAATCCCAGCAACCGGCAGTGGAGGCGGCGCCGGCGTCGCCTTTGGATGTGAACATCGACAACCTTCTGGAAGAGTTGCCAGAGGTGGCGGAAGTCAAGCCTGCTGAAGAAGCGGCCCGCCCCGAAGTCACAACCAAAAAAGTTGTGAAGAAGATGAAAGTGAAAAAACAAGTCCCTGCGGCGGAAGATGAACTGACGTTCATTGATGGCTTTATGGGAGATCAGGCAGTTCAGGAAGAAGAGGTTGAGGTGGAAGTCGAGGTTGAAGAGGAAGTCTCTGTGGCGGCCGAGGAAATCAAAGCCACTGCGGTAAAAGCAGAACCTGCGGCGGGTGCAAGCCTGGCAGAGATGGATGCCATGGATGATGAGCTGACGCCAGTGAACTTTATTGTTCCACCCAAAGCGGCAGCTCCGGTCAAAACCTCGAAACTGGACAGTTACCACGTTGAAATTCGTCGCCCTGGAAAGAGGATCTAATTGAACATTCGCGACTATAGTTCTCAATTTACGGTTTTTGTCTTCACCACGGACGTGGATATTGGAGCTTCTACGAAAGTTTATCTTTCGCAGGCGGGCTATGATGCCTATTTCTTCCAGGACCCCGAAACGCTGGAACAAAGACTTAAAGAGAACGCTCCCCATATTTTGATTTTCTCCACGGCCGCCTTGGGGGGCAGTCTGAGTGATTTCGTCACGTTGGTGCAGAAGATCAACGAAGAGATCCGTTTTATCGCGGTCAGCGCCATTGGTCAGTTTGATATCCTGGCGCAGTATAACGAGCACGGCTTTGTGGATGTGATTTCCGACGAGCCTGTGGCTTTGGAATCACGTCTGGTATGGGCGGTGGATCGCGCCTGTGAAAAATTGTATCTGACTTATCAGAACGAGCAGCTTTTTGATGATTTGAATGCCACCAAAGCGCAAATGGATCAGGTTCATGAAGCCGCAGTCAAAAGTATGAAGCAGGCCGAGGCGGAAAAGACCCCGGCACCGGCTTTGTCGACCCGAATCGGCGATTATCGTTCGGCACAAAGCAAAGAGGATCTGATTCAAAAGTATCTGAATCATATTCCCGGCAACTTGTGTGTGTTCTTTAAGTTTCTGCCTTCTGTGCGTTCGTTTGTTGCAACTCATGCCAGTGGAATCCCGGCCTCGGACATCCAGGGTGTGGGTGTTCAGCTTGAGTCGGCTGATATGAAAGAGCTGAGCGGTCAGATGGCCGTGGGCCTTTTGCCGCCGCGTTTTTCAGAGATGCTGGTCGAAGCCTTCCGATTTAATCCTCCTAAAGCTTTGCCATTGTATGCGCACAGTTCGTTGGAAGGTGTTTTTGTTTATTCCGGCAATTTGCCAACGGATGAAGTCACAAAGATGGGCGAGGAGTTTTCCCTGCTGTCCTTGTGCTATTCAAATTTTGCCCTGGAAAAGAAGGTGGATGCGCTGGAGGTTACGGATTTCGTGACCGAGGTTTATAACCGCAATTATTATCAAAAGGTTCTGGGGGATGAAGTGTCCCGGGCCCGCCGTTTGAAGCAACCCCTTTCGGTTGTGAAGATCTCCATGGATGATTTTTATGAGATCGAGTCATCTTTGGGTGAAGCGGTGAGAGATGAGTTGCTAAAAGGCGTTGCCACGATCATTTCTAAGACAAGTCGAACGAATGATGTTACCTGCCGTACTGGAGCCAATGAGCTGGCGATGATTTTGCCACATTGTCCGAAGAAGGGGGCGGCCCTGAGAGCGGAACGGGTGCGAAGAATTATCGAAAGCACCTCGTTCTTGGATAACGGAATAAAAGTTTCCGTCAGCTTGGGTGTCAGTGAGTATCCGTCGTTGTGTGATTCCGCCAAAACTTTGGATGAGACCGCGACCAAGGCCTTGTTACATATCACGGACAAGGGCGGAAATAAGATATGTTTGTATAAAGCCCCTGAAACTCACCGTCCCGAGTTTGAAGTGAGCGCAGAATAGAGATTAAGAATGGAAATGTACCGACGCACCTTTGCGGAAATCAACCTGGATCATCTTCAGCACAACATTCAGGTGCTGCAGCGGTCGTTCCCGCAAGTGCCTTTTTTGTGTCCGATGGTGAAGGCCAATGCCTATGGCCATGGGGACGTGCAGTTGGCGCGCTTTCTGGAAACTCTGGGAATTCGTCATTTGGGTGTCTGTCTGATTGAAGAAGGTTTGCTGCTAAGAAACTTCGGTGTGAAGGCCGAGATTCTGGTCTTTCGCGGTTTTGATCGCGAAGGTGCGGAAAAGATTCTTCAGTACAATATGACCCCGGTAGTGACGTCGTGGGAGCAACTTGATTACCTGGAAGACGCGGCGACGGGGCCTGTCGGGATTCATTTGAAGTTTGATACCGGCATGAATCGTTTGGGATTTCGTCCGGAAGAAGCGCAAAAGCTTTTTGATCGACTGTGGCAGAATAAAAAGATCCGCCTGAAAGCATTGGTGACCCACTTGTTTAACGGTGAAGATGCGATGGACCCTCAGGGTTTTAGCGCGACTCAGTTGCGGGCACTTCATAAAGTCAGTGAGTTGTTCAAACCATTTAATATTTTCTGTCATGCTTTAAACAGTGCGGGGATTTTAAGCGCCATGCTGTTGCGGGATCAGGGGGCGTCGGCGGACCATCCGATGTTCCTGCAGAACTGGGGCTTGCGCCCGGGCCTTTTGATTTATGGTTACAACCCGCTGGTACAGAAAAACTTCGGGGACCTGAAGCCGGTCATGAGTTTGAAATCACACGTGGCAACCTATCGGCACCTTCGCATCGGTGAAACGGTTTCTTATGGTGGCACCTGGAAGGCCCCGCGCGAGTCCGTTATTGCCGTAGTTCCTATTGGATATGCTGACGGTTATCATCGTATTCTGTCCAATCAGTCTTCGGTTTTATTTGCGGGGCAAAGAGTTCCTTTGGTTGGCAATATATGTATGGATTATCTGATGCTGGATGTGACAGATGTTGTGCAGGGGCGGGACTTGAAGCAGTTTAAAGACCAGGAAGTGACCTTGTTTGGTTACGGATCTGATGGTACTTTCCTGTCCCCGGAAGAGCTGGCTGCGCAGGCGCGGACCATTACCTGGGAAATGCTGACCAGTGTGGGGGAAAGGGTGCCTCGTGTTTACACGGGGGCCGCCGCGGGTTTTATTTCGGAAGAAGTTGGAGGTTAAATAATGACTCTGTCGCAAAAACTGTACAGAGCCGTGTTTGGGTTGGGACGGTACTTTATGGGTACTGTGTCGGGCCTTGTGACCTCGACAGGCAGAATTATTCTGTTTTTCAATGAAAGCATCCGGCTGATTTTCGCCAAGCCTTCGCGTTTTGCCGAAATCATTCGCCATATGGAGTTTATCGGAAATCAGTCCATTGGCATTATTTGTCTGACCGGTGGTTTTACGGGTCTGGCGCTTTCGTTGCAGTTGTATCTGGGTTTTAAGCTTTTTAATGCTGTGAACATGGTTGGTCCGACGGTCGCTCTGGGGATCACGCGTGAGCTGGGGCCTGTATTGACAGGATTGATCGTGGCGGCTCGTGCCGGTGGTGCGATGGCGGCAAGATTGGGAACCATGCGCGTGAATGAGCAGATTGATGCTTTGGACGTGATGGGTGTGAACACCAAGCAGTACCTTGTTTCGCCTCGCTTGGTGGCGGCTTTTATTTGCATGCCTTTGCTGGTCGCTGTTTTTGACTTTGTGGCGATGTTGGGAAGCTGGTTCCTGTGTGTGAAAATGCTGGCTTTGGACGAGGCCGTTTTCTGGCAGAAGATTGCCGACTTCATTGAAATCCGTCACATCAACGAAGGCCTTATCAAAGGTATGATCTTTGGTGTTTATTTTGCGCTGATGTGTACATACCGCGGATTCAATACCACGGGCGGAGCCAAAGGGGTGGGAGAGGCCACGAATCAAGGAGTCGTGCAAAGCATGGTCGGAATTATTATCCTGGATTACTTTGCAACCAATCTGATCCGCTTGTTCTATAGTCTGGTGGGGATTACATAATGGCGATTGAATCAGCAATTTCATTACGCGATGTGAAGAAGTCCTTTGATGGCGGGCATGAGTTCGTGCTTAAGGGCATCAATCTGGAAATCCCCAAAGGCAGTCTGACTGCGATCATTGGTTTTTCCGGGACCGGAAAAAGTGTGATGTTGAAGCATCTGCTGGGATTGTTTAAGCCGACCTCCGGTACGATTGAAGTGCTGGGGACGGATCTTTCGACCTTGTCTCCGGATGAACTGACCAAGTTTCGTTGTAAGTTTGGAGTGTTATTTCAGTCGGCGGCTTTGTTTGACGATATGACGGTTCTTGAAAACGTCTGCTTCCCCTTGCAGGAGCATCGTCGGGATTTGAAGCCCGCACAAGTCCTTCGTATAGCTGAAGAGAAGCTTCATCAGGTCGGTTTGGAGTCCAAACATTATGGCAAACTTCCAAGCCAAATCAGTGGTGGTATGCAGAAAAGAACAGGCCTGGCCCGAGCTCTCGCCCTAGATCCAGAAATTCTGATCTATGACGAGCCGACCACGGGTTTAGATCCCATTCTGACTGAAATGGTGGATAATTTGATTCTGAGTACTCATAAGTTAAAGCAGGGCGTAACTTCCATCATGGTGTCCCATGATTTGTCCGCCGCATTTAGGATTGCCGACCATATCGCGATGTTGGATAGTGGCCGGGTTCTGTTATTTGGTACTCCAGAGGACTTCTTCAACACCGATATTGAACTGGTGAAGAGGTTCGTGAATAAAGGGATGAAACATCAATGAATTGGCTTCGCGCAGCTGAATTTAAAGTTGGATTAATGGTGATTGTGGTGGGCTCTCTCATCGCGGTCATGTCTATGCAGGTCAGCGACGATCCATCGTATCTTGGCCGGTCCAAAAAAGCCTGGTTCCTTCTTCCCAATGCTGGCGGACTGGTGAAAAACTCCGCAGTTCGTTCCGCAGGTATTCCTGTCGGTGTTATTAAAGACATCCGTTTGCAGGACGGGATGGCCCGTGTGGATATCACTTTGAAATCCGACATTCCGCTGACAACTTCAGCCGCCATCGAAATTAAGGCCCAGGGGATTTTGGGGGATAAGCACGTGGAAGTGTATCCCGGATCTCCGACGGATCCTCCTTTGGAAGACAATGCCCAGATCCTGAGCATTCGTGAAGGTGGCAATCTTGAAAACCTGATGACTCAGGTTTCTGAAGTGACTTCTTCGTTGAAGGAAGTGGCCCGCAATCTTCAGGAAGCGACCTCTGCGGATGGCACTCGCGCCCATGTTCTGGGCCGCATCGTGAAAAACATTGAGACCTTGACCGGTGATCTGGCGCAAATGACGACGGATAACAAGGAAAAGATTGGCGACATTGTGGATGATATCCATGATATCACGGCCAACCTGCAAGAAGTCATGAACGACAAAAGCGAATCGGGCTTGAAAGAAACCTGGAAGCGCTTGTCGAATTCTGTGAAAAACCTGGACGACATCACCACGCGTATCAACAAGGGTGAAGGCGCATTGGGTAAGCTGATCAGCGACGAACAAACTTCCGAGAACCTGACGTCAGCGATCGACGGCCTGGGCGGCATGCTGGATTCAGCCAACCGCATCCAGACAGCGTTTGATTTCCGCGGCGAATACCTGGGTGAAGTGGGTGCGACCAAGACCCATATCGGTGTGCAGATCCAGCCAGGGCTGGACCGTTACTATTATATTGGTGTGGTGGATGATCCTGCAGGTGTGGTTGAAACAACCCGCACTCAGATCACAGGTCCAGGGGCAGGGACGGTGGGTCCCGGTGATTACACTGAGAAGAAAACTTACGAGAATAGAATTAAGATCACGGCTCTTTTTGCTAAGAACTTCTGGGATCTGACCCTTAAAGGGGGCGTGATCGAAAACAACGGTGGTTTCGGTATCGACTACTTCTTCTTCCGCCGTAAACTGAAGTTCACTGCCGAGGCTTTCCAATTCAGCAATACAAATGTACGAAGTTCCTTGTCCTACACATTGTACCGCGGGATTTATATCACCGGGGGGATCAACGATGCGTTCGATCAGCAGGGAGCACGATCGGGTTATCTCGGAGCAGGTTTGTTCCTGACGAACGACGATCTTAAACTACTTCTAACCAAGGCGCCTTTTTAACATATGAACGGTGACAACGTGAGCAGCTCAGAGAAGAACTGGTTAGTAAAATCTTCCACGAGGATTCTTGGACCCTTCACTCTGGCTGAAGTCACCGAGCAGCTGCGCACTAAACAAATCTCGATCATTGATGAGGTTCGTCAGACCGAAGGTCGCTGGAGCTACATCCGCGAAAACAAGCTGTTCATGGATATCGTAAAAAACATTCGTGAAGAGCAGGACAGCAGCTCTGAGCAGACCATGACCCAGTCCATCGCTCATCATACGATGACCCGCACGGATGTACTGCCGATTTCTGATGAGATGACACTGACACCGACGCCAGTGCCCAATCTGGATCTGACTCCACCGCCGATTCGTGACATCAAGGATGTCACTCCGATTCCGCAAAGTCCGGCCAGCCGAACAACGGCCACGGCGACTGTCACCAAAAGCTACGGCGCCTCTGGCGACGCCCGCTTGCAGGACAAAATTCGTGGCAAATCCAACATCATGCGCTGGGCCCTTTTGGGTGCGGCAGTCGTGGTTGTCGGGGTGGTGTTTGTTGTACTGACCCAAAAAGATAAAAACAAAGCCATGGGATACGACGAGCTGATGAGCCAGGCTTTGCGTTACAAGTCCCTGGGCTTGTATGAAAAGTCCCTGGAAGCTTATCAACGTGCTTCCAAGTTGAAAGAACCGGACATGGAATCCCAGGTTCAGATGGCGACGGTGCTGATTTCTGAAGACCGTCAAAGTCTGATGGGTCGTCGTATTTTGGAGCGAGCCCTGGTGCAGGAAAATCGCAGCCGATCAGAAATTGTGGACGCTTATCTGGGGATTGCCGTTTCTTACATGATGGATGGTGATCTAAAGCAGGCGGAAGACACCTTACAAAAAGCCATCGGTCATGAGCCGTTTAATATTTCCGCCCTTTTGAATCTGGCGATCATCCAGCTTAAAAAAGGGAACTACGGCGAAGCCATGCGTGATTTTGATGCCATCTATCGCAAGAATCCCGCTTCTGTTCTGGCCTTGTTCGGGAAGGCCATGGCTTCTGTGGAATATGCCAAAACCTCCAACGATCCGAACTTCCTGAGCACTTTGGTTAACGACATCAAAGCCAACATCCAGAAAACGGGTTATCTGCGCCAGGAGCTTTTGTTGTTCCTGGTTTATGCACAAAGTTTGATGGGGGATGTGGACGGTGTGAACCGCGCTGTGGTGCAGTTCCTGGCGGAAATGCCCGGACAGGCCCGAAACTACATCCATCCATTGCAGGTGGAATGGCGCTTTACCCAGTGGGACTATCTGGAAAAATACTGTGCGGAGGCTTTCAAAAAGCAGCCACCTCATGCTGAACTCAAGGCTTTGCGCTCGATCTGTCTGATGGAAGTCAATCGTGATTCCGATGCTTCCAAAACCCTGCAGGAAGCCTTGGCTGAAGCTCCGAAAGATCCTTATGTGCTGATTACACAGGCCAGCTATCTTTCCAAGGTCGGTCGCTTGCCGGAAGCTCTGGCTATTCTGAAAATGCCCGAGCTGTCCCAGATTTCGGTTAAAAATTTGTTGATGGGTGACATCTGTATCATCACTCAGGATATGGCGTGTGCTCAGGCCGCCTACACTCACATCTATGCCAGTGACAAGCGAAGTGCTCCGACCTTGTATGGTCTTGCCTGGGTGATGATGAAGAGTAACAATCGTCCTATGGCTTATGACTATGTTCGCGCCGGTTTGCAGGCGGAACCCAACTATCTGCCTTTGCTGGAGTTGAGGGATCAACTGGAGTCTGAGTGATGAAGCGGTTCGTCCAGGCTTTAAGTATCTGGATGTTTCTTTTGTTGGGCGCCTGCACGAAGGAGCCCGGCTATCAGGTATCTGAATATCACGAAATAAAAGCGGACGACCTGCCTGAAGAGGTCAAAATTCCACGGCAGGCTTGGGACCTGATGGAATTTAAGACCTCGGCCGAAGGCGCTGCGGTGGTTTCCAAGAATTTGATCTTCTCGGAAGTGAATGTTTTCCTGGTCGAAAAGAATCCCGGTGTGGTCGAGGGGGAGGCGCTGAAAATCGCCCTTCCCAAAGGGGGTGGAACAGTTGATCTGTCCCGATTTATCACCGGAAAACGTGGCACATTCTATGTGGGCTTTGAGTTCCCGGCATTCACGGATGCGACCAACAAGAAAGTTCTGTTTGTCAGTAAAGCCCGCAAGCGCCGTATTGGCAGTGAAGTCTTTGGGGCTGGCTGCAATCAATTCTTTGATATTTCGAATGAGTTCTTTAAAAAGATGCAGGCCGAGGGTCTGAAGGTGAACAGCACACAGGAACGCCACTTGAGTGTGTTGGGCGGCAACTTCCTGTTTGCCGCGGAAAAAGGCACGGATGTCTATCTGGCCCAGGTGAAGTTCACGAACACTCAATTGCCCCAGTATTTCTGCGAGGAGCGCTGATGGAAAGACAAACAGTCCAGAGTCTTCAGGATAAATCAAATGTGGACTCTCTTTTTCTGGTGAAGGAAAAGAATGTTTCTGTCGGTAAAAACGGACGCCCTTTTATGGGTCTTCAGTTGGGTGATGCCACGGGCAGCATTGATGCACGTCTGTGGGACCGGGTCGATGAATTGTCGCGCGAATTTGAAGTGGGCGATATTCTGAAAGTGAAAGGTCTGGTGCAGATCTTTCAAAATCGTAAGCAATTGATCGTTCATCGCCTGGAGCGGGTGGAAAGTTCGACGGTTGACATGGCGGACTTCATCCCGGCAACGGCTCGTAATTCCGAGGATATGCTGGTGGAGCTGTTGCAGATGGTGCGAACCATGAAGAACGATTATCTGCGCCAGTTGGTGTTGGATACTTTAGAAGATCCCGAGATTCGCCCATTGGTTTTGCGGGCTCCGGCAGCCAAATCCATTCACCATGCGTGGCTGGGTGGATTGCTGGAACATATTCTTTCTATCTGCAAAATCATGGATTTTATGGGGACTCACTACAGTTTCCTGAATCGGGATTTGCTTTTGTTTGGGGCTATCTTCCATGACATCGGCAAGGTGTGGGAATTGTCGTATGACAACGGCATTTCTTATACGGACCGGGGTCGTTTGATCGGCCACATGCAGATCGCCTGTGAATTGATAGATAAAAAGTCCTCTCGCATTCTTGGGTTCTCTGAGGAACTGCGTGACATCTGCAAGCATATTATCTTAAGTCATCATGGCAAATTGGAATATGGATCTCCGAAGCGTCCTAAATTCCTGGAAGCGATGGTTGTGGCGATGGTCGATGATTTCGACAGTAAAGTGGCCACGGTAAAAACCATCATGGACAACGAGCGTGGCTCCGGGGAAAAGTGGTCCCGGTACAGTGAACTGTTTGACCGCTACTTCCTGCTCGACGATATGAATGAGAAATACTAGTGATGATGTCCCGTGTGTTGGAACTTCTAAAGACTTATAAGAACTATGATCCCGCCGCCAAATCGCTGTGGGAAATTGGTTTGCTGTATCCGGGGCCGAAGGCCATTGCCTTGCACCGAGTGGCTCATCACTTCTATATTTTGAAGTTGTATTTTTTGGCCCGTCTGGTGGCTGAAATTTCCCGTTGGTTGACGGGTATTGAAATTCACCCCGGGGCGACTTTGGGAAAACGCCTGGTGATCGATCACGGGTTTGGTGTGGTGATCGGGGAAACAGCGGTTATTGGTGATGACTGCATCATCTTTCACGGTGTGACTTTGGGGGGATTGAAGTTTGATCCGGTCAAACGTCACCCCACAGTCGGTAACAAGGTTCTGATTGGAACTGGTGCCAAAATTCTGGGACCGATTCATATCGGGGACGGAGCGATGATTGGCGCCAATGCGGTGGTGATTCGCGATGTTCCCGCCGGAGCAACGGTCGTAGGCCCCCTGGCCACGCAGAGATAACATCCTGCAGATTCTGTGAGTTTCCTTCTTATTTACGCTCTCGGTCAGGTTATTTCACCAATCTGGCCCTTGGTCCTGATCTTTATCCTGGCTTGGATAAGGTAAATCATTGGCCACAGTATTGAAGTGAAAAAGCTATTTATTTTCAAGTGCTTGCAGCTTTTGTTCATCGGACCGCTGTGGGGCGTAAAGCCTCTTTTTAAGTCCTGAATATTCTCATCCTATTTTCATGACCCAAATCTCACACTAAAAGCTTCGCATGCCGCTGCGCATCTCTGCGATACTAGAGGAGTTCTTAATCTAGGCGAAAGGAGTTCGGCTATGAAGCAGACAGAAGCAATCCAGACGGTACCAGCTTCGAACACCCATCAAGGGGAGAGCAGTGGAACAAGTGCTCCAGTTCGAAAAAGAAGTCGTCGTCGCCGTTTGGCCGGTTGGTAATTGACCAACCTTAGCCGGTGAAAAAGGCACACCCAGTGATTAGAAAGCAAATCCTGGCTGCCCCTTTTTGACCGGCTTTTTTTTTGCCCGCCTCAGAACCTCATCTGCTGCGTTGGGCGTTCGTCGGCGTACATAGAATTACGCCTTGATTTTTCTGTTTTCAATTTGTTTGCAGTCTCAGTTTCTTTTCAGTCGGTTTTCTTCGCGCTTTCAATCAAGTCTGTTTTTTATGAATTGCTGTTCTTTCTGTCAGAGTCCTTTTAAATCAACGACACGACAGTGAAGGATAAATTGATTTATGAACAGACAAGGTAAAACACCACGCTTTAAAAGACAGAGAAGACTCTTGACCGAACTTCCCGGTATGGGGAAGGCGGGCGCTCTGGAAAGACGCCCCTATCCTCCAGGTCAGCACGGCTTGCAACGCCGAAAGTACTCTGAATTCGCTTTGCAACTTGAGGAAAAACAAAAGCTGAGATTTCACTACGGACTGCGCGAAGAACAATTTCGCCGCTTGATTAACAAAGCCAAAAAGTCCAAAGCCACCAACTGGGTTGAAGCACTGGTGAATATTCTGGAAAAACGTTTGGACAACGTCATCTTCCGTCTGGGTTTTGCCGGAAGCATCCCAGCGGCAAGGCAGCTGGTTTCTCACGGCAAGGTTTTGGTGAATGGCAAGAAGGTGAACATCGGTTCTCAGGTGATCAAAGTGGGTGACAAGGTCGCGTTGACTCCTGAAGCCTACGAAAATCAAGTGTATCTTCAGGCGAAACAAACGCCGCGCCTGCCACTGCCGTCCTTCCTGGTGAAAGAGGATGTCGCTGGCAAAGAGCAGGGCCGTCTGACCGACGAACCCAATCTGGAAGCGGTTCCATTTGCTTTCGAACCAGGTTTGGTCATCGGCTTCTATTCAATGAGGGGCTAATGAAAACATCGAAGTTCATCGAGGCAGAGCAGATCGCATTTGAAGAAATCACTGAAAACTGGGTGGCCGTTAAGTTGGGTGATGAAAAATTCGTGATCGACATGGATACTTTGTACGATCTGACGTTTCGTTCCGCTTCTTTCCTGGCTTATCTGGAATCTCGGGAAGAACAGCAGGCCGCTGCATGCACCTGTGAATCTGTTCCCGCAGAACTGAAGGTTCACTAAAATGAAAAGGCCTCTTTTCAGAGGCCTTTTGCGAAGTCATCTATTTGTTTTTCGGACCTTTGGTGTTTTTGGCCAGAGGTTTTTTTGCAGTTACCTTCCAAGTGTCTTCTTTGACGGCCGTGAAAGGAACTTCCTTGGTTTCAGTCGGGAAGTCAGACATTGCCGGAGTTCGCTTGTCTTTAGCTCGCAGCTCTTCCCAGCCTTGCGCTAAGGTTTGACCTTTTTTATCCATGCCCTCTGCGGCGAACATTAACAGTACAGCCAGACCGCCCGCTGTTTTATCTTCGGCCGTTGTTACTTTGGCGACCCCTTCGGCTTTGTTGCCGTCCACTTTTACGTCTACAATTTCAACTTTGAATTTGGAATTTACAAGATTGACATACTCTGTCCAGACTTTGCTTTTTTCACTGCCCTTGAATGTTTTTGCCATCTGGTCGTGGTAGTTTTTTTCAATTACTTCCTTCGCTGCAGATCGGACTTTGGATTCCTGCCCACATGCAACTAAGAACGACAAAGAGATAGTCAACAATACGTACTTCAATTTCATGGATCCTCCAGCGCAGTGGCGCTGGAGGATTCTTCGGATTTAAAGAGGGGAACTTGACTCAAGAGTTCTTCAAGTTTCCATTTGTAGTCTCGCAATGAGATTTACTGCCGTCTTCGCCCTTTGGCTTCTGGAACTCCGTCTGCAGGGTCTTCGGGCCATTGGTGCTTAGGGTATTTGATACGCAACTCTTTGCGAACCTCCGGATAGCCATTCTTCCAAAAACTTTCCAGACTGGAAGTCACTTGCACCGGACGGAAATTCGGCCCCAGCAAATGCAGTGTCACGGGAATGCTTTTGTGCAGGACTTTCGGGGTTTCCATCAGGCCGAAGACCTCTTGAATACGCACTTCCAGATAGGGTGGTTTGTCCGGTGGATAGACCACACGAATTTTACTGCCGCTGGGAACCTCGATACGGTCGGGAACTTCCCTGCGCAGGGTTTGTGCGATCTCCGCAGGCAAGACACTTTCAAAGAAGAAACACAGATCTTTTTCCATCACCGGCTGCATTTTGCTTTCGCCCATGCAGGCTTGAGTCAGGGCCTCGACTTTCAACTTTTCGAAATCCACAGACAGCGGTTCATGCCGGTGCAGGAACTCAAGACGCTCCCACCAATGGGCCAGAGCTTCGTTGTTTTTTAGAACCAGATCAAACTTGTCGGTCAGAATCTGTGGAAGTTTTTCTGCGATCTCGGAGCTTGAGGCTGGAGTCAGGCTGGGTTCTTCCAGGGGCAGGCCGTACAGCGAGCGATATTCCCGGGCAAAGAACTGCCCCTTTTCCTCGATAAAGGAAACGTCCTTGGTTTTTTGAATGCCGTCTTTGAAAAGTTCCAGAATAAAGTCTTTGTCCGCGCCACTGGCCAGACTGACCATGGTTTCAGCGTCCGAGCTTCCCTCAACGCCATTCAAGGCGACAAAGAACTCAGAACTTTTCACCAAGGTTTCGTTCTGCAGTTTCACGCCCCGGCCTCCAACCATCAGGGCCCGTTCAGTTTTGCCGCGTCGTCGGCACAGACGATCGGCATAGGCTGTGAAGATGATTCGTTTGATTAAAGCCAGTTGTTGGTCTTTTTTCAGACCCTGGACTGAATTGGAGTCCTTTTGCAGGCGACGGGCCAAATCCAAAATCTGCCGCGCAGATTGATCCACAGTTTGCAGGGAATAATAATGGGCCCCAGGGGGCGCCTTCTTGCTGAAGCGGAACTGATGTAAGGTCTCCAGTCGCGCACTCAGATCGCACTCTAGATTGTCCCCCAGAAAAGCGCTTACGGCCTCTTTGCGCAGAATGTCCCGCTCTTGCAGCAGGGCGGCCATCTCGGAGGCCAATTCACTTGCGCCCAGATCCAGCCCCACCAGCATCAGCTTGGCCAGGCGAACAGGGAGAGGGAAGTGAAGAACTTTTCTTCCCAGAGCCGTGATCTTGTTGCTCTCATCGAGGGCTCCGGAAATGCGCAGATAGCGAAGAGCATTTTCGATAGCGACTTTCTGGGGCTTTTCATACCAACTGAAGGAATCAAAATCAGTCACACCCTGCGCACTGAGGAATAATAAACTTTCTGTCAGATCCACACGCTGGATTTCGGCCACTTCGGATTTTCCGAAAGACAGCTCATCCATCTTGTTCCACATGCGATAGCAAATCCCCGGGAACTGACGGGCCGCTCGACCTGCGCGCTGAATGGCGCTGGACAGGCTGATGCGTCCCAGCTCCAGACGGGAAAACCCGGTGCGATGATCCTGCTTCATATTCTTGGCAAGACCGGAATCAATCACCGTGTTCACGCCATCCAAAGTGACCGAGGATTCGGCGATATTGGTGGATAGAATCACCCGCTGCGCCGAGGACTTCTGTAAAGCTTTGCGCTGGTCTTCAAGGCTGAGTGAACCATGCAAAGGGATCAGTTCAATTGATTTGCTGTCTGCCCAGGTCTGCAAGGCCTCTTTGGCCCGGTCAATTTCACCGACACCGGGAAGGAAGACCAGGATGTCGTGTTTGGTATTGAGCTGTGCTTCTTTGACTGTCTGAACGACAGAATCAAAGAACTGTGGAAAGGTCTGTAAAACCTGTGAACCTTTTTGGTACCGGATATCCAGCTCAAATAATTTCCCCGGAACGCTGACGATCGGACAGTCGCCCAGGTAAGACGAGATCTTTTCTGCCTCCAGGGTGGCGGACATGACCAGAATTTTAATATCGCGACCCAGTTCCTGAAGTTCGCGCAAAAGCCCCAGCGCCAGATCCACATGCATGGATCGTTCGTGGAATTCATCCAGTATCACAAGCTCCACATCCGCCAGCTCTGGGTCATCAATCATTTGCCGGGCCAGCAGGGCCTCGGTCATAAATACCAATCTTGTTTTTGCGGAAGTCTTGTTGGCGAAGCGGACCTGATAACCCACCTCTTCGCCCACCGTCCACCCATTTTCCTCTGCGATCCGATGAGCAGCGGCAATCGCTGCCATTCGACGTGGCTCAAGGACGATGATTTTCTTTTTGGTGATTTGTAAAAGAGCCGGGGGAAGGCGCGTGGTCTTGCCGGCTCCGGGAGCAGCCGTGATGACCAGGTTTTGTCCCTGATTCATCAGGTTCTGAATTTCAGGAACAAAACTGTCGATAGGAAGACGCAGATCCTGAAGCATGTCTAAACCGGATAAATCAAAAGCATGAACTCGGCTTTGTCGGCCCGAAGCCCCGCTATCAGTTTGTCGATAGAGCCTTCAAGGACCACTTCTTCTTCCTGTGAAAGATTCATGGTCAGCAAAAAGCGACGTTGGGAAAAATGATCTTTCATGTCGTTAAGAGTTTTCTTAAGACGGTAGGGTGTGTCCATCACAATGATGGCACGCTTTTCCTTGGTCAGCTCTTTCAAGGCCCGCGCCCGAGCCTCATTTTCCGCAGGCAAAAATCCACGAAAAACAAATTCATCGATACGCTGACCACTCAAAGATAAAAGTCCCATCAGGGCCGAGGCGCCAAGCACAGATTTTACCGGAACATTCTTTTGGCGACACAGACGCACAAGATCGGCGCCCGGATCGCAGAAGCCTGGTGTCCCGCAATCAGACACCAGAGCCACATTTTTGTCAGCGCATAAAGGAACAAGAGCCGCTTTGTCTTCAGGGGTGGAATGTTCATCCAGCACTTCGTAGGTTTTTCCAGAGATGCCATGGGCCCGCAGAAGTTTGGAGGCCTCTTTGGTGCTTTCGCAGATCACGACATCGCAGTTTTTCAGGACTTCCAGAGCCCGCAGGGAAATCTCACTGACATCTCCGATCGGAGTGGCAACCACGTACAGCATCAGGACTCCTTTTGATTCAACAGAAAGTTCATGATTCGCGGCAGATCTTCTGGTGGCTCTGCCTTGCCAGCGTGAGTGCTTTCAAAGAAAATCATCTGAACTTTGGGACAGTGTTGAGCCAGGTGCACCAGGTTCACAGGCTCATTTTCAAAGAAATAGATTGTTTCATAATTTTTCTTTTCCGCGGCGATGAACCAGTCTGTCTTGAACTGAGCATCGTCCATGCTGCGATGAGGTTTCAAAACAAGCTCGGCTTTTTCGTGTAAAGGGAAACCCCATTGCTCCAGAATTTCGCCGGAACTTCCACCCATTCTTTCCACATCACGACCCGTCAGGTAGGCCACATGCGCACCGGCCCGGCTGACAGCATTGACGAAGTCCACGGCCCCTTCATAGGGCTCATCAAACTGCAGGTAGTGGTTGGAAAAGAAACTCTTCTGCCAATAGGCACGAACAGCCTCCTGGAAGTCCTGATGATGGCCATCCAGGCCCGCACGAGTCAACGCACCGACAATACCCCAGTCAGAACGCAGGGTTTTGATATTTTTTAGCAACGTCACTTGTTCAGGGAAACGTTTTTGATTCAGCGGAGAGGCTGCGAAATCCAGAAGAATTTTTTCCAGACGGGGACTGACATCAAAAAGTGTGGAGTCGAGGTCGAAGACAACAAGACTGGTTTTTCCCTGACTGGAAAGGTCCTGAATATTGACAAGAATCTGCTCTAACATATGGGGCCAATGTACAGTGGGCGGCTTGGGCAAGTCCAGTGAAATCAAAGAGTTTCTTGCTCGTCACCGGGTCTTTTCTATAATGAATGGTGGAGGCAATCAGCATGAGGATTTTCTTTCTAGTTGTGGTCCTGATGGGGTCGATTCTGAGTGGATGTCACTTAAAAAAAGACATTCTGGGCAAGCCGGAAAATCCAATCAAGTTTCATCTGGTGCCCGCAGTGGACGCCAAGGTGTTGACGGACAACTCCAAGGTCCTGAAAGAGTATCTTGAGGCACACACACCTTATAAGTTTCAGATCACGATTCCGCAGAACTTTGTTGCGGTGGTTGAATCTTTTGGCACCCATCGCGCGGATGTCGCGGCCATTAACACTTACGGCTACTATATGGCCCATAAAAAGTATGGGGCCGAGGCACGTTTAACGGTTATTCGTTATGGGTCGGCAACTTATCAGTCTCAGTTCCTGGCTCGTGCTGACGGCAAAATAAAAACTCTGAAGGATCTCAATGGCAAGAAAGTGGCCTTTGTGGATCCGGCTTCCACGTCCGGTTATCTGTTGCCGCTGAAAACGTTAAAGGATCTGAAGGTGGAGCCCAAAGAAACCGTCTTTGCGATGAAACATGATTCTGTGGTGACCATGATCTATCAAGGGCAGGTGGACGCCGGAGCGACCTATTACAGCCCGCCTCAAAACGGACAGATCGAAGATGCGCGCCGCCTGGTGAAGACTCAGTATCCCGATGTCGAGCAGAAAGTGAAAATCATTGAGCTGTCGGAGCCCATCCCCAATGACCCGATCGCCTTTCGTAAGGAAATGCCCGAGGAAATGAAAGAAAAGATTGTTGATACCTTACTGCAGTTTACGGCCACTCCGGAAGGAAAGAAGGCATTGGATCTGATGTTGGGTGCAACCAATCTGAAAAAAGCAACGGACAGCGATTATGACACTGTTCGCGAAATGCTTCGCCAGTTGGCCCCCGAGGGGAAGTGATTTGTGTCAGAAACTTTACTGCGTGTCGAGCAGCTTTCCAAAACTTATTCCAACGGTGTGCAGGCTTTAAAGAATGTTGATCTTGAGGTGCAGCAGGGCGAATTTCTGGTTATCATCGGTCTGAGCGGTTCGGGAAAATCAACCTTGTTGCGATGTCTGAATCGTCTGCAGGAGCCCACCTCGGGAAAGATCTTTTTTCAGGGCCGGGACGTCAGTCAAATGCAAGACCCCAGAGATGTTCGTGAAGTCCGCAGGCAAATGGCGATGATCTTTCAGCACTTCAATTTGATTCCCCGTCAAAGCGTTCTAAAGAATGTGATGATGGGACGTTTGGCCGACAAGTCCTTGTGGCAAAGTTTTTGGGGTGTCTTTTCAGCCGAAGAAAAGAAGCTGGCGCTGGATAATTTGCGTCTGGTGGGAATTGCCGACAAAGCCCTGCTTCGCGCGGATCAGCTGTCCGGGGGGCAGAAGCAGCGTGTGGCCATTGCACGCGCACTGACACAGAAGCCCGTCCTGTTGCTGGCAGATGAGCCCGTGTCTTCTTTGGATCCGGCCACCTGTCACGTGGTGATGGATTATCTGCGCAAAATCAATCAGGAGCTGGGAATTACGGTTATTGCGAATCTGCATTTTCTGTCGTTGGTTCGTAAGTATGCCACCAGGGTCGTTGCCTTGAAGGATGGTGAAATTGTTTTCCGGGGACGACCCGATGAAATCACCGAGGAATGGTTCCGCCGTATTTACGGAGAAGGGGCACAGGATGTTGCGCCGAACGATCTTTGATGGGGTGATCTTTGGCTTTCTGTTCTCGGCACTGGCTGCTGCTGTGTTGGCTCCCGGTGAAGAACAGTTGCTGCAGTTGGGAATGGTCAGTGTTTGGATCCTGACGTTTTTTGCCGTGGGATGTGCTTTAAGTCTGGTTCTTGCCGGACGGCATGTGAATACTTTAGGGGCCGCATTGTTTGGGCCATGGGCGCAACCTGAGGTCGAGGAGCGTCCGTGGTATCAGCTATTTTGGAAGTGGCAGTTGGTGACGTCCCTGGGGGCGGCCTTTGTTGTCGCAGTGGTGAAGACGGAATTTTCGTTCATCGAGCTGTTTGATCAGCAGGGATTTGCGGGGGCGGTTCGGCTTTTTCAGGGACTTTTGAATCCCAACTGGGATGTGTTACCACGTGCTGTTTTAAATATTATTGAGACCATCTTCATGGCTTTTTTGGCCACCAGTCTGGCAATCCCGGTGGCGTTTGCCTTAAGTTTTCTGTGCGCCAAGAATATCATGCAGGGGACTTTTGCCAGGGGTGTGTACTTTGTCCTGCGAACTTTTCTGAATGTGACACGTTCGATTGAAGCCCTGATCTGGGCCATTATTTTTTCTGTGTGGGTTGGGATTGGCCCCTTTGCCGGAATGCTGGCGTTGATGATTCACTCGGTGGCTTCACTGGCCAAACAGTACTCTGAGATGGTGGAATCCGTCGAAGAGGGGCCGATTGAGGCCATTGAATCCACGGGAGCCAATAAACTTCAGACGATTTGGTATGCGATTGTTCCTCAGGTGCTTTTGCCTTATATTTCTTTTACGGTCTATCGCTGGGACATTAATGTTCGGATGGCGACGATCATCGGCCTTGTAGGCGGTGGTGGTATTGGAACCATGTTGGTGCAGTATCAAGGGCAGGCCATGTGGCGTGAAGTGGGTTGCATCATTGTGGTGATTGCCGTCGTGGTGTGGGCCCTGGATCAGGCCTCAGCCTACATCCGCGAAGCCTTGAAGTAAGGAGACGTATTATGTCAGCGCTGAATTCATATAAAGTCGTGATCAAGGAACATCATGTGGACTCTCTGGGGCACATGAACAACGCCACTTATCTGGCATTGTATGAAGAGGCTCGTTGGGAGGCCATCACGGCACGCGGTTTTGGGTTCAGGGACATTCAACGTCTGAAGCAGGGGCCGGTGATTCTTGAGGTGAACCTGAAGTTCCTGCGTGAAGTTCTGTTGCGTGAAACAATCACGATCACTTTGGAAGTCCTGGGCTATAAAGGCAAAATTGGTCAGATGAAACAGCAAATGGTTAAAGAAGACGGAACTGTCGCCAGCGAAGCGGTGTTTACGTTCGGGCTGTTTGATATGAAAGAAAGAAAACTTGTCGAGCCTACCGCCGAATGGAAGCAGGCCGTCGGATTGGATTAAGCGACTTTTGCCATCGGAAGTGCAACAACGGTGATATAGAATTTCCCTTTGCCGGTGGCGAAGGGAATCATCATTCCTGCGGATCCCTGAGGGCAGGGGACCGTCTGACCCGCGCCAAGTATGACTTTAGGGACGGTCATCTGAACGCCATAGGAACTTATTTCCGCCTTGGCATTGCCGAAAATAATATTATTGATTTCACCGACGGCATCCTGGTTGTCCGGGGTCAATTCGGTTTGTTCTTCCATCAACATGCTGGAAACCACTTCCAGAAAACTGCCTTTATCAAAAGAAATACACAAATGCCCCTGGAAGGCCTGACTGCGAATCTCGACGATGGAAGACACTTCCCCCATCAGCGGATCGTGAGGAGATTTCGGTCCGGCCTTTTCCATTTTAACATCCGCACAGCCAAACTGACCCAGGACATGAGTTGTCGCCTTGATCACGGCATTGATCACGCGCACATCCACGGCATATTTTTGTGCTGCCGCAGTCGTCGCAGGTTCACGTGCAGCAGTGCCATGATGTTCGGCATTGAGCACGGTGATCATGGCATCAATAAGCTCGGTAGGGGACACGGGCTTTTTGAAAAAGCGTGAGGAGCGCAGGCTTTCCGGAAGGTCCGCCGCATCCTTCTGCGAAACCACGATCAGATTCGCGTCCTGTGTGTTTTTATAAGTATGTATTCCGTACACGAACCCACCGTCCATCAAACGTGGAACTTCAGTGTCAATCAGAACCATGTCGAACTTCTGATTTTCGGATTTAATTGCGGCCTCGGCACCATCTTTTGCGCGCACAACAACCGGAGCAACACCTGAGTTTTCAAGTTGCTTCAACAACGGCTCTTTCACCAGTTGCTCGAGCTCACAGTTGTTATCCACGATCAGGATGTTTTTACGCTGTTTCATTTCTCTCTTCTGTATAAAAACCATAAACTCTATTCGGTTTAAAGGGCCAATTTCTTAAGTGGTAGCAATCTTGTCGGGAAAGCATGAGGAACCCTTTAACTTAGTTACTTGTCGACAATTTCGACAAAATTCTTCAAACAAATTTCCAACAAATTGTCTAATTTCCTACAGTTAAGTCAGGTCCTGTTTGTGCCGATAGACCTCTCAAGGAGTAACGAGAGCATGGCAAAACAGTATTATCTTTCTAACAATGGCACTCATATTGGTCCGTTCAATCTTGAGACGGTCCTGAAAAAGATTGAGTCCCAAGAAAATCAATGGACTGATTATATCTATGATGAATCCATGGGTGAGTGGGTGATGTTGCTCGAGCATCCTGAATTTTCAGCCAAACTGGCGCAAAAGCCGGCAACTCGTCCCCAATCGACTCCGGCCGTTTCTTTGAACAAGCATCTTCTGAAAGACAAAGAATGGTTCGTCCTGAAGGAAGGCAACAACTACGGTCCTTTCTGTCAGTTAGAGCTGATTCAGATGCTTCAGGAAAAGGCACTGTTTGAATACGACTATATCTGGCACTCGAAGCTTCCTGCGTGGAAAAGGGTTGCCGAAGTGGAAGACTTCGCTCCGGAAAAAATCCGTGTGATGAAAGATTCCAAAGAAGCCGATGTGGCAGAAATCTTTTTCCGCCGTCGTCATGTGCGCGCGTCTTATGGCGCTTCTTTGATCGTGCATAACAATAAAACCGTTTTCCGCGGTCAGGCGCTGGAAATCAGTGCTGGCGGTGCCGGTGTCTTGATTGACAGTCCGAACCTGCAGCCCGGACAGTCGTTGTTCCTGCATTTTCAGCCGGGGGATGGGGTTCCGCCCTTCAATGCTGTCTGCCAGATCGTGAGCAAACAGTATGTTAAAGACGGCAGCAGTGCGGTGGAGCCGGTGAAGTACGGTGTGAAATTCACAACGCTAAGTCAGTCCGCTCGCGAATCTATCAAGAACTTTACGACGAAGGCTGCATAAAAGCGGCCTTTGAGAGGATGTCCCATGATGAAAATGGATTTTCGACTTTCACTTCTGGCAATCTCATCGGTTTTGCTGATGGCCTGTGAACAGAATGTGGCGTTCGATTTGCCGCCTTCTCAGGACAATTTCGGTCAAAGCATCACTTATAACAACAAAGTCGACATTCTTTGGATCGTGGATAATTCCACCTCCATGCTGAAACATCAGCAGCGCTTAAGCGATCAGATCCCGGATCTTGTGACAAAACTGAATTCCCTGAAGATGGATTATCACATGGCCGTGGTGACCACCAGTATGGGAGGCGACAATCCGGATGGGGGACGCTTTATTGGAACTCCCAAGTATGTGACCTCCAAAACACCTGATCTGATTAACAACCTGAAGGCCCGCATGATCGTGGGTGAGGCAGGAAGCAATCTGGAGCGAGGATTGGAGTCCATGGAACGAGCTCTTTCGTCCGGCTATCTGGCCAATGAAGGCAAGGGCTTCTTCCGGGACGACGCACTCTTGGTGGTCGTGGCACTATCGGATGAAGATGACTTTAGTAAGTCCAACTCTTCAGCCGGTATTTCCTATTACACAAACTTCCTGGACAGTATTAAAACTCCATGGGTGGACGGCAGCAGATCGTGGATGTTCAGTTTTATCGGTGTGCTCAGTCTGACCTCACAGTGCAAGACCTTTAATGACTTTGCTTCTGCGGGATTAAGCTATATTGGTCTTGCCGATGTGTCAGGCGGGGTGAAAGAATCCATCTGCAGCACGAACCTGGCATCATCGGTATCCAACATTCGCGCCCGCATCTTCCAGATTCTGACGGACTTTAAGCTTTCCAAGCTGCCGGTGATTGAATCCATCGTGGTGACGATCAATGGTCAGAAGGTCCCGCGCAGCTCCCAGAACGGCTGGGATTATCTGGAGGCCTCCAACTCCATTCGCTTCTATGGATCGGCGGTCCCGGCGGCCGATGCATCCATCAAGGTGGACTTCAAACCCAGAGAAGCGAACTGATAGTACATTCCCTGGGCTTTCATAAGTTCTTCGTGAGAGCCCACTTCCGCGATTTCCCCCTGATTCAAAACCACAATCCGGTCGCATTGCTGAATCGTTGAAAGACGGTGGGCAATAATGATACTGGTGCGCCCGCGCGTGATTTCTTTCGTGGCTTCCTGGATGATGTGCTCACTTTCAGAATCAATATTGGCCGTGGCTTCATCCAGAATTAGAATGTCCGGATTGAACGCCAGAATGCGTGCAAAGGCGATCAGCTGACGCTCGCCCACGGAAAGATTGGAGCCACGTTCGGCCACAGGGCTTGAAAGATCCCGCCCGGTACGCGACAGCAGTTGGCTGTAGCCCGTTTTGTCGCAGGCCTGTTGGATTTGTTCTTCGCTGATGCGAGGATCCCCCAGTCCGATATTGTCACGAACCGTCCCGCGGAAGATAAAGTTGTCCTGCTGTACCACGCCGACGTGATGGCGGATTTCCTCGCGCTGGATTCTTTCCAGGGCAATGCCGTCTACAAAGATCGTCTTTTCCGGAGCATCATAGAATCTTTGCAGTAAGGAGATAAATGTGGACTTGCCGCTGCCGGTACGACCCACCAGTGCGATGGACTCTCCGGCTTTGATGTTCAAGCTGATGTTCTTCAGTACCAGAGGCAAATGGCTTTCGTACTGGAAGTTCAAATTGCGAATTTCCAGCTCGCCACGCAAAGCCCCCGGGCTGGTCAGCTGTTCAATCTCGAATTCTTTGGGTTCATCCATCAAAGTAAAGATACGCTCGGCACTGGTCAGGGAGTTTTGGAACTGTTGATACTTTTCCAGAATTTCGCGTAAGGGAGGGATGAAGTCCTGAATGTTCATCAGGAAAGCCACCAAGGAACCAATCGCAATCGAGTTCTGCGCACTCAGGAATCCGCCAAAGTACAAAGCCGAAGTGATCGTCACCGCATTGAACAAATTCATAATCGGCTGCATCAGGGCATAGGCTTTGATCGAGCGCATGTTGGTGTCGCGATAATCTGTCGACAATTCGGCGAACTTGGCCCGATTTTTTGTGACCCGGTTGTACAGCTGCACCACCTTGATGCCATTGAGGTTTTCTGCCAGGAATGCATTGATCAGGGACAGTTTCTTTTTCTGCTCGCGAAGAATCTCGCGAATTTTATTGGATAGATAAAAGGACGCCCAGATAAACAGCGGCGCCAGGAACAGGGACACGACAGTCAGCTTCCAGGAAATCAAAGAAAGCGCGATAACGACAGAAGCGATCATCACGGCATTTGTGAAGACAGAAATGACACCTTCGGTGAAAAGCTCTCCTAATGACATGACGTCATTGGTAAGACGGGTGACAATACGACCGGTGGGGGTTTTGTTGAAAAACTGCAAAGGCAGGCGCTGCACGTGGTTCATCAGATCTTCGCGCAGATGGAAAAGCATGCGATTTCCGAACAACTGGAACAGATAGGCATTCCCAAACGAAAACAGCGAACGCATCACTTCCAGTGCCAGATAGGCATAGGCCACATTGGTGAAGACCTCGTAGTTCTTATCCTTCACACCGTGGTCGATGGCATACCCGATCAACGCGGGGATCAGACGAGCCACAGTGGCGCCGCCAGCGACCGCGAAGATGGCCGAAAACAACAGAATTTTTTCCCGACGGGCATACGGCCAAAGCCTTTTAAAGAGGACTGGATAAGTTACCTTGGTTTTTACCAGGTCTTCGTTCATGAAATTATCATTCATGATGTTCCCCCTGTCCTTGAATCTGAACGGTTTTTTGGAAGGTCGGGCTTGTTGCCAGAACCTGGTCAAAAGTGCCACAGGCTTCGACCTGGCCGTCTTTCAGAATCAGCAGGCGATCAACCCCTTTTAGCGACGACAGACGGTGGGCCACGATAATGCGGCTCATGCCACTGTGATTCTTTCGAAGCTCCTGTTCAATGGCTTTTTCAGTGCGAGTGTCCACCGCACTTAAGGAGTCATCCAGCACCAGCACCGGTGTTTTCATGATAATTCCACGGGCAATGGTCAGGCGTTGTTTTTGTCCGCCGGAAAGATTCACCCCACGTTCACCCAGTTGTGATTCAAACTTATGTGGCAGGGATTCAATTTCTTTGGTCAAGTCCACCATTTCTGTCATGCGCTGGATTTCCAGATCCGGGGCCTTTTCGGCAAGACCGAAGCTTAAATTCTCAGACACGCTTTCGCTGAACAAGAAGGCCTCTTGCGGAACCAGCAGGAAGGTGCGCCGCAAGGATTCCTGAGTCACGGATTCAATAGGATGGCCATTGACCAGAATCTGTCCTTCATTCAGTGGGTACATCCGTGTCAGCAAATGCAGCAGGGTCGTCTTGCCAGCCCCCACAGGGCCCATAATCCCCAGGCTTTCGCCAGCGTGAAGGGTGAACGACACATTCTTCAGGGCATAGACAGAACTGTCCTGGTGTTTGAAGGAAACATTTTTAAATTCCAGGGAGTTGAACTTTTCGATTGCCACCGTGCCCTGGTCAGGAATGTCTGTTTCTGTTTGCAGAACTCCCTTGATACGGTCGAAAGAGGCATAGCCTTTTTGGAAGTTGGAAAAGCCCATGCCCAGAGCAGTCATCGGCCACACCATTTTCTGAATGTAGCGATGGAAGGCAAAGAAGGTCCCCAGGGTCACCGCACCTGAATACAGATCATCCTTGGCAACGAAAAGTAAAATAACACTTCCTGAGGTCACACCAAACTCCATCACCGGGATGAAGTAAGAGTCCACGCGGGCCACCTTGTTGCAGGCTTTTTCGAAGGCGGCACTGACGCCATTGAAAAGTTCGGTGCGGTTTTTTTCCTGAGCGAAACTTTTGATCACGCGGATGCCGCCCACGGTTTCCTGCGCCACACCTGTCAGTTCAGAGAACCGGTCCTGCTGGATCTTATAGTTGGCATGAATCAGGCGCATGACCTTCCAGATCAGGAAGGGAACGATGGGCAGGAAGATCAGGGTCTTCCACGTCCAGTCCCAATTCAGCGACATCATGATCGGCAGATTCACACAGATGATGATGATACCGTCAGCCAGAATCAGCAGGCCGGGGCCGATCGCCTGGCGGAAGGACTGAACGTCGTTGGTCAGCAAGCTCATCAGCTCGCCCACGGGATTTTTGTGGAAGAAGTTCGGTCCTAAAGAAGTGATATGTCGGAAGATCTTTTGGCGAATGTGCTCTGCTGCAAAGGTATGGAAGCGACCGAAGTGCGCACGCCAACCGTAGCGAGTGATCGCCAGCCCGCTCATGATCGCTAGGAAAACAAAACAAGTTTTGCCGATCGCGCTCAGCGGAGCCTGGCTTTCGATCTGATCGATGGCGGCCTTCATGATCAGAGGATAAACCCCGTCCAGAGCATTGGTGAGCAGAAGAAAAAGCATCCCCAAGCCGAAGGCTCGGGGATTGTTTTTGATATAATACCAAAGAGGACGCTTATAGAGGAGATTGTTGTCGGCTGCAGTTTGCATTCAAGGAAGGACTGTATTTAATCCTTCCAGAGTCTGCAAGAAGTTTGGGCTGAGCCGAAGGTTTGCTCCTGGCGTCGTTCAAAGGCCCGTTGTTCCCAGCCGTAAAAGAACGGTCTTTGTTCAGTCAAACGAGCGAAAATAGTCCTAAGAAAGTTCATTGCGGACCTCCTTTTGTTATTCCTAGGATCGGCAAAGTGGTCCTAATATTCAATACCCTTGCTTGAGGTATTGATATACGATACTCTGGTTTTGGAGGTTGAGATGTCACAAGTTGACCAGTTTTTGAATGCCTTAAAACGATCCTTAAAAGCGAAGAACATTCTATATAGAGATCTCGCTAAGGCGCTGGACTTGAGTGAGTCTAGCGTTAAAAGAATCCTTTCCAGCAAAAGTCTCAGCCTTGAAAGGCTGGAAGAGATCTGCCGCATTGCGGACCTGAGCTTTTCTGAGATCGTCAAGTCCGCGAATTTGGAGGAGGCCAACCAGCCAATGATCCTCAGTGATGAGCAGGAAAAGGCTTTGGCGGAAAATGCGCGCCTGCTGCATTACTATATGATGTTGCAGGAAGGAAAAACGCCGCTGAAGATTGAAAAGGAATATCAGATTCCCAGTTCCGAATCGAAAAAATATCTGTTCCAGCTGGATCGTCTGAATCTGATCGAACTGCATCCACGCGACAAAGTGAAGCTGAAACGTCAGGGCTTTTTGCGCTTCCGCCGGGATGGGCCTGTCGGGAAAGCTCTGTTTGATCAAACCAAATCCAACTATCTGAATTATGATTTCCGTCCGGAAGACTATATTCGCTTCACCCTGATTAAGATCAGCACGCCCACGCTGGCCAAATACAAAGCCAAACTGGAACGCCTGATGATGGATATGCAGGAAGAGTCCCGCTACGAAATCGAGCACAATGTATCGGTGGTGGATACGGGGGTTTTGCTGGCGTTTAGGCCGTGGCAGTATTCCTACATGGGAGCCATCAAGAAAAAAGACTAGGGCGGTCGGTGAAAACGGCCCATCTCCTGCGTTGTCGGGGGACCGCTTTCGCTCCGACGTGCTTGGAGCACGCCTCCGCTTCAGCGGGACCCCTCCGCCTTGGATATGGACCGTTTTGACCGACCTTGGTTCCCGGTTGTGGGTGGGCTTGCTGCCTTTGGCAGCTCGCTGGTGAGGGAGAGGGCTTGCTGCCTTTGGCAGCTCGCTGGTGGGGGCGAGGGCTTGCTGCCTTTGGCAGCTCGCTTTTGGCTTGTTGGGGCCTTTGGCCCAACTCGCTTGTTTAGGGATTTGACGGGTGGGGCTTTTTTTCATGGGGGCGTTCCTTTGACTCAGGGGGAACGTGGGGTGTGGTATATAGCTTCTCATGCGGATTTTGGTGACTTTGCTTTCATTGCTGGGTCTTTCTTTATTGCCTGTGGCGGCTGGGGCTGGGCTTCGGGATGTGCGACCTTGCTTGTCTGAACACATTCGTGAGGCGATGGATCTGAATCAAGAGCGCAAGCCCTTGTATGCGCGTCTTTCCAACGGCAAAAGCAAAATTGTTTCTGACAAATTAATCTGGATGGAGCGCAAGCTTGTCGTGGCTGTGCCGTTTGCGGATGCCTGGGCCGCCCCTTATCAGGCGGCTGGTATTCCCATTTTGTGTCAGGATTTTATTTCCATGTCAGAGACTCCGAAATTCCAGGCGCGCCATCCTGACGGTAAAGATTCTTTGCACAATTATCGTCGTCCGGATGTGGAAGGTATCAAAGATCGACTTCTGGAACTTTACAAAGCCAAAGCCTATGGGACCTTGGCGCACTTTGCAGATGCGCAGATCAAAGAGCTGGATCAAAAGCCCCGGTACAACTGCATGGTGAAACACATTCTGGAATCTATTCGTCGCATGGCCGCTTTGACACCAGTGCATGCGGCAAAGTCCAAGGCTCTGAACAAAGTGTCGAGTGAATATCTTTCCCGTATTGTTTTGAGATCGCACATACTTCTTCTTCAGGAATCTGCTGAAATTGATGCAGCGGCGGCTCCTTTGCAAGCCGATGCTTTGCCGATTGTCTGTCAGGATGTTCCCTATATCCCTTGGCCCTCGTCCGACTCTTTCTGATTCTTAATTTGCCGATGATTGCTTCTGCCTCGACAGTGGAGGAATGAATTACTCGGAAAAAAATCACTCAAAACTCATCTCAGGTGTTCTGGTTGTTCTTGCGTTTGTGACGATGTTCTTCGCCTCCTCCAGTTATGCCGAGTCCATGTACAACCGTCGTGTGGCTGGTGGACGACTGCTATTTGATGTCTTGCTGGAGCAGTATGTGCCTCGTGAACCGTTGGATCTGATTTTTCGCATGTTTGACTACAATGAAGGGCGCATTCCTAACACCGATTATGCCGTGCTGGTGGATTACTCCCGGCCCTCTGTGGAAAAGCGTCTTTATTTGCTGAATCTGCGAAGCGGGCGTGTTGAACGTTTCCATGTGGCCCACGGGATTCGTTCCGGAATTTTAGAAACGCGCAGCTTTTCAAATCTGCCGGATTCCTGGAAAAGCTCCCTGGGATTTTACTATGCCAAGGGAACTTATCTAAGTAGCAAGAACGGACTTTCCCTTTATCTGGATGGTATCGATCGATCGAACAACAACTCTCGCATTCGCAATATCGTTCTGCACGGGGCGACCTATGTCAGCGAGGACTTTATTCTGCGCAATGGGCGCTTGGGGTGGAGCGAAGGGTGTTTTGCCGTGGGACTGGAGCATGTGCAGTACCTGATCAATATTCTTCAAAATGGCAGCATCCTGCTGTCCTATCACAAGGACCTGATAGCATACTCTCGACGCTATCCTTCTGAACAGTCGTTGTTCGGAGATGAGATCATACCTCCGGGGGTGAATACCCGGAGAAACCCAGGCGAAGGTGGCGGAACGGACTGATTTGGGTCATATGGGATCCAAAATCTTCCTCATAAACCGTTGAGATATATTCAGTAACTATTAAGTCTTCCGAAGAGTCTCCTGACGGTCTACCCCAGGAGTATGAGTCTATGCTGAATCGCCTTTGGAAAACACGCAGCTATCGTTATAAAACCCTGGCCCTTTTGATTGCGGCGCTAATTCCGCTCTGGGCTATAGTCCTGTTTTATGTACTGCCTTTGGTGCGTGAAAGCATGTACGAGGATCGTCGTGTGGCCATTCGTAGCACGGTGGATATCGCCTCGAAAGTTCTGGCTCACTATCATGAGTTGTCAGAGCAAAAAGTACTTTCCGTGGAAGAAGCACAAAAGCAGGCTTTGCTGGCAGTTTCCAAACTTCGTTATAACGGCAATGAATACTTCTGGATTAATGATTTGCATCCAACGATGTTAATGCATCCTTTTAAGCCTGAACTCAACGGCAAAGACCTGAGTGATTTTAAAGACCCCAACGGGTTTCGTTTGTTCGTAGCCTTCGCTGAAAAAGCCAAGGCCAAGGAAGGAGAAGGGTTTGTGCCTTATTTGTGGCCCAAACCTGGTTCGCCAAATCCGGAGCCGAAAATCAGCTTTGTGCGCAACTTCGCTCCGTGGCAGTGGGTGGTCGGCAGCGGCGTCTATGTGGATGACGTCGAGGCGGCCATCTCTTCGTTTCGCAATAAGGTGTTGATTGGTTTTTCTGCGGCCTTTGTTTTGGCGTTTGGTCTGTTCTTTGTCTTTGCGGGTCGCCTGATGAACTTCCTGGCTCGCACGGTGAATGAAACTCACGGTGCCAGTCAACAGGTTCTGGAGGCATCCAATATGCTTTCCAGCGCCGGACAAAATGTGGCGCAAGGGGCGGTGGAATCTGCGGCTCGTATTGAAGAAACTCTAAGCTCTATAAAAAGTCTGAATGACATCGTTCAGGCCAATCAGGGGCGGGCCCGTGAAGCTGCCGAACTTGCAAAAAATTCTGAGCAGGGAGCCTCGCAAGGGGCGCAGGAGGTCAAGCGCCTGATTGAATCCATCAATGTCATGGCCAAGATCTCTGAAGAAATCACTTCGGCTATGAACATTATCGACGACATCGCCTTCCAGACAAATCTGCTGGCTCTCAATGCCGCCGTGGAGGCCGCCCGGGCAGGAGAGCAAGGGAAGGGCTTCGCTGTTGTTGCAGAGGCGGTACGCTCTTTGGCGTTGAAGTCTGCCGAAGCAGCCAAGGAAGTTAAAACAGTGATCACCAATAATGTGACGCAAATGGAAGTTTCTTTGCAACTGGCGGAAAAAAGCGACCAGGTTCTGGATGGAATTGTCAGCTCCGTTCAGAAAGTGAACCTCCTGAATCAGGAGATCTCAGAAACGACAGCACATCAGTCTGAAGGTATTCGTTCCATTCACGAGGCCATGGGTTCATTAGAGCGGCAAACCCAGGCATTTTCGGCCGCGGCAGAGGAAACTGCCGCGACATCCGAAGAAATGTCGGCCCAAGCCAGCACCTTGCAACAGATGGTCACCAGCATGGCGACCGAGGTGATTGGAAAATCGGCCAAGGCTCAATAGGATTCCGCCGGCGTCACGTCGGCGATAATTCCAGTTCTCATCATCATTTCGATAAGAGAAGTGATTTTCTCAGGGCTCAACTCATTGGCATGATGACTGAAAGCCTCAGCCAATGAAGCGCCTTCCTGCAGTTCCTGAAGAATGACGGCCTCGGCCTTGGAAAGTCGCTGTGTCAGCACGCGCTGTTGTTTTTTGTAGATCAAAAGATGTTCGGGTACGGACCAGTTGATATCTTCGAACATGTAGGCCGGATCTTTGCGGCATTTCCAGATATCCTGAACAGAATACTCGCTGCTGAAGACTCGCATTCCTTCAATCATTCCGATGTGAACGTCCTCCTGACTTAACAGTTCTCGAATTTGCTCGATGGGTAAAGGTTCTGGTGTCGGAGCCTCCAACACTTCTTTATAGGTCCATTCAAAGCGTGCCAAATCAGACAAGAAAGAGATTCCTTTGGTGGTGGCCGAATCTTTTATAAAACCCGGGAAAGTTTCACCATAGACAGCCAGATTGTAGGATACAGACGGTTGTGCTTCTATATAATGCCGACACAGCTCTGCAAACAGAGCTTCGCCCAGCACCCAGGCGACAGCTTCAAAGGTGCCTTTTAAAGACTGTGTCAGGCGATTGATATAGCCGCGATGATAGATCTGAAAAGCCTGCTCTAGGGTCAGCTTTCCTACGGGGCTTAGGTTGTGCAGCTCTCGGGGGTCTGCTTCCGGGATCATCAGATTTCGTTTAAACAGACTCTGTATTTCGCTCAGCTTCATAGGACTTCTCCAGTATATGAACAGCTTTCATCACTTCGACTTCCAGTTCGCGGAAGTTCGGAATGTCTTCGTTTCTTTCAATCAAAGTGGGCAGGTGGCGGATCTGCGGGGCCAGCATACGGAACAGGTCCCAAACTTGATCGGGGATCTCTTGCGAATGGCTGTCGTATAGCAGTCCACCGTAATTGCTGGGGCCGGACAGATGAATTTGCGCCACTCGTTCCAGGGGAATGTGATTGATGTAGTATTTGGGATCGAACCCCTGGTTGTGGGAATTTACATAGACATTATTCAAATCCAAAAGCAGAGCGCACCCGGAGCGACGGCTGACCTCGGTGACGAAATCCCACTCATTCATATTGTTGTGGGTGTAACTGATGTAGGTCGAGATATTCTCCAACACCAACGGGCGGCGCAGAAAGTTCTGAACGAAATCGATATTATTGACCAAGGTGTCCAAGCTGTCTTCGGTGAAAGGTAGTGGCAGAACAGTGTGCAGATTCTGTCCGGAAACAGAATTCCAGGACATGTGGTCCGACACTATGAAAGGTTCCACGCGTTCAATCAGCTCGCGCAGTCCCTGAAGGTAGTCCACACGAATGCCTTCAGGTGATCCTATATTCATCGAGATCCCATGCAGAGCCAAAGGATAGTCCTGCCGGATGGTTTGCAGCATTTCCAGCGACCGGCCCTGCGTATGAATGTATGTTTCGGTCTGTGCCTCGAACCACGCGACTTCGGTGACAGGTCGCTGCTCCAGGTAAGAAAAATGAGGTGGGCGCAAGCCCATCCCCACTTTATGGGAAAAAGATGAATTGCTCATGAACGGCCCCTATTTTTTCTTAGGAACGGCGGAAGAGGCCAGCTTGGCTTCGCCTTCAATCTCAATCTTGATGTCATCACCGACGACAAAGCCGCCCTTGTCCATGGCCTTATTCCAGGTCATGCCGAAATCCTTGCGGTTGACTTTGGTTTCCGCATCGAAGGCGACCACGCGGTTGCCCCAAGGGTCTGTCACAGCTCCTTTATAATCGACGTCCAGAGTCACCTTCTTGGTGATTCCGCGAATGGTCAGCTCGCCTTCCACTTTTTCGGGCTTTCCTTTTTCGTACTCCACTTTGGTACTTTTGAAAGTCATATCCGGAAATTTGGTGACATCAAAGAAGTCCGGGCTTTTCAGGTGCTTGTCACGATCGGCCTCTTCGGTGTTCAGGGAAGCTGTCTTGATCGTGATATCGACGTCCTGAAGTTTCATGGAGGTTTCATCGAAATCAAAGGCTCCAGCAACCTGATGGAAGCGTCCTTTGACTTTGGAAACCACCAGGTGAGGAGCTGTGAAGGAAACATGTGTGTGGGCCTTGTCGATTTCGTATTTTGCGGCGAAGGCGGAGCTCGCCACGAAAGAGGTCGCAATAGCAGAGTAAAGTAGAATGCGCATACAGATCCTTTCAGTTGATTGCACGTTCTACTGTTTGGGAAGAAGAGGAGATTTACAAATTAAGATGCTGCAAACTTAAAATTGATCACTTCGAAAGTTGCCATTTGGCAGAGGTGAACAAATCAAAAAAAAGCCCGGTTTTCACCGGGCTTGATCGTCTTAGTAATTCATCAAAGATTTAACATCCAGTTTACCGCCGGAAACAGATTTGTTTTCCAGGGCCGGGATCTTTCTGGCAGATCCGATGATGGCAGCTTTGACTTCCTGCCATGTCTTTTCCGGGTGCGCTGACCAGTAAAGTGCGGCGGCTCCAGCAACATGAGGGGCTGCCATGGAGGTGCCATCCCATGTGGCTTTGAAGCCGAACTTGTCAATCACCGTGTCGCTGTAACCTTGTGCAACCACAGTCGAGAAAACTTTCACGCCGGGTGCTCCGATATCCACTGTGCGGCGGCCCCAGTTTGAGAAAGAGCCCAAGCGGTCGGAAGAATCCAATGCCGCAACAGAAATGATGATGTCGTGATCATAAGAGGCGGGATAAGCCGGAAGCTTGTCGGTGTCGTTATCGTAGCCCACACCTCTGTGGCCGTTGCCCGCTGCCGCTACAAATAGAACACCTTTGTCTTGAGCGTATTGAACAGCGTCGCGCAAAGCCTGATTTTCTGGAGCACCCGGTTCTTCACCTTCAGAGCCCCAGGAGTTGTTCATGATTTTCGCACCGTTATCCACGGCGTAGCGAATGGATTTGATCGCATCAGCTGTTGTTCCGCCGCCAGTCATGCCGATGAAACGCAAAGACATGATTTTCACGTTCGGAGCCACACCCGCAATACCCAACCCATTGTCGCCACGTGCGGCGACGTTGCCGGCACAGTGAGTTCCGTGGCCAGGGTTTCCACCTTTGAACAAGCCATCCAGGGTATCCACAGCAAGGTCATAGGGCTTATTGTCATTTCCGACAAAGTCCCAGCCGATGACGTCGTCAATATAACCGTTGTTGTCGTCATCGATGCCGTTGTTCGGGATTTCGCCAGCGTTTCTCCATAGATTCGGCAGCAGGTCTTCGTGAGTGTAGTCCACGCCCGTGTCGATCACGGCCACGACCATTTCAGGGTTTCCTTTGGTCACTTTCCAGGCATCCACCACACCGATGTCCAGCATGCCCCATTGTTTACTGAACAAAGGATCAGCACCAGTTGTTGTTTGCGGAGCGTCAGGAATCGCTGGGTTGTCTTGGCGAGCAGCCGCGCGAAGCTGAGGATTTCTAGAAAGCATCTTGGCCAAAGCGGCACGGCGCAGAGGGTCTTCAATACGATAGTCTTCTAGCAAAGAGACTTTATAGTTCGGTTGGATGTACTCGACGGCTGGATTTTTCTCCAAGGACAGAAGGCTCATACGGCGGGGAGCTTGAACACGAACCCATGATTCGCTCAGTTTTTCGACTTTTGCGCCTTGAATTTCCAATTCTACGAAGCCTGGTGCCAGTTTAATAAGCAAATCTTGGGTTTTCGGATTCGCCAAAGCCATTTCGCCAGACAAACCTGCCACCGCAAGAAGGGCCGAAGCAACGTACAATGCCATCTTCCTCATGTGAGTTTTCTCCTAAATTTGTTGAGTCTAAAGTCTGTGGTTAAACGACAGGAGAATCAATTTCATTTGGCCCACTTTGGAAAGGTGCGTTGAAGAAATCCGTGGAGCGTCCCATAATACATATCTAGTTGTCAGGATTACGGTTTTTCAGTAACTACTTAATGATAGCTAAATGAAATTGCAGAGGTGTATTTATGCACAACGATCAAGTGCAGGGCTTGGTATCCCACGACGGGATGACCGGGACCCAAGCTGTAGATGATATGTCACGAGGTTTTGCTTTCACGTCAAAACTAGACGCCATAGTTGCGTGGGGAAGAAAAAACTCTTTGTGGCCAATGCCATACGGTACTGCTTGTTGCGGTATTGAATTCATGTCCGTGATGGGTCCCAAGTATGACTTGGCTCGTTTCGGTGCAGAGGTGGCTCGTTTCTCTCCTCGTCAGGCGGACTTGCTTGTCGTTGCCGGAACAATCACTGAAAAGATGGCACCGGTTATTGTGCGCATCTATCAGCAGATGCTGGAGCCTAAATACGTGATCTCCATGGGAGCTTGTGCAAGCTCCGGTGGTTTCTATCGCGCTTATCACGTTCTTCAGGGCGTGGATAAGGTGATCCCTGTTGACGTTTACATCCCAGGTTGCCCTCCGACACCAGAAGCGGTGATGGACGGTATCATGGCTTTGCAACGTATGATTGCGACTCATCAACCTCGTCCTTGGAAAGACAACTGGAAGAGCCCATATGAATAAGCTTGAAAATCTGAAACAGCTTCTGGCTGGCAAATTTAAAATTGAGAACTTCAAGTTCACTCACGCTGTTGGCGATGACGTGATTGAAGTTCCTAAGGAAGACGCTCCGGCGCTCTTGTTGTTCCTGCGTGAAAGCGGTCAATTTGACTTCCTGATGGACGTGTGTGGTGCGGACTATCCGAGCCGTGAAAAACGCTTCGATGTAGTCTACAACCTGTTCAATTCCAAAGATGCCTCCCGTTTGCGCGTGAAAGCTCAAGTGGGCGAGGGTGAGTCTATCGGTACAGCGATTCCCGCTTACCGTGGTGCCGACTGGTTCGAGCGTGAAGCGTACGACATGTTCGGAATCATTTTCGAAGGTCACCCGAATCTGCGCAAGATCCTGACTCACCATCAGTTTGTCGGTCATCCTTTGCGTAAGGACTACGATGCCAACCATCAGCAGGCGTGCACTGCTTCCATGCCGATTCACTTCAACAACGAACCAGGATCCCCTGGTGATGTGCTGAATGATAAATATCTTCCATTGAACATTGGTCCTTCCCATACAGCGATGCACGGAACTTTGCGTGTGATGGCTGAAATGGACGGGGAAACGATCGTTCGTTGTAACAACGAGATCGGTTACCTGCACCGCTGCTTCGAAAAAATGGCAGAGACTCACCCATACAACCAGGTGATCCCTTACACGGACCGTCTGAACTACTGCTCTGCTCCGATGAACAACATCGGATACTGCAAAGCGGTTGAAAGACTTTTGGGTGTGGAAATCCCGCCAAAAGCTCAGGCGATGCGTGTGATCCTGGCTGAACTTTCCCGTATCATTGACCACACAATTGCCCTGGGTACAGGTGCGATGGACTTGGGAGCTTTGACGGGCTTCTTCTATATGTTCGGTATGCGTGAAAAAGTTTACGGCTTGTTCGAGAAGCTTTGTGGGGCCCGTTTGACGGTCTCCATGACTCGTATTGGTGGTATGGCTCAGGACGCTCCGGAAGGTTGGTTCGACGAGGTTGTGGCTCTTTGTAAAGAGATCCGCCGTGGCACCGATGAAATGGCGGGAATGGTTCTTGATAACAAGATCTTCATTCAGCGTACACGTGACGTATTGCCAGTTTCTGCTCAAGACGCGATCCAATGGGGTTACACAGGTCCCATGCTGCGCGCTTGCGGTGTGAATCTGGATTTGCGTAAAGCGCAGCCATACTATGGTTACGACGCTTTGGACTTTGATGTTCCAGTGGGCACGAGCGGTGACATCTATGACCGTTACCTGGTTCGTTTCGAGGAAATGCGTCAGTCCGTTCGTATCATTGAACAAGTCTGCAAAAATGTTCCTGGTGGTGATTACACTATCCGCGACAAGGGAATTGTTCTTCCAGAGAAAAAAGACGTTTACGGCAACATCGAAGGTTTGATGAATCACTTCATGCTGATCATCAAAGGTCTTCGCCCACCAGTGGGTGAAGTTTACGACGCGACAGAGGCAGCCAATGGAGAGTTGGGCTTCTATCTTGTCAGCGATGGTTCCGCGAACCCTTACCGTTTGAAAGTTCGTCCGCCATGCTTTGCAATCTACCAGTCCTTCCCGACTGTGGTTAAAGGTGCGATGTTGGCCGATGCGATTGCAACGGTGGCTTCCATGAACTTGATTGCTGGTGAGCTGGATAGATAAGGATATTGAATATGTTTAAATTGTCTGATTCTGGCTTGGCTGCAGTAAAAAGTGAACTGGCTCGCTACGAAGCGAAAGAGTCCGCTATTATTCCAAGCCTTTACATTGCTCAAAAAGAAAACAACGGCTTCATCACGCCGGATATTATCCGTCACCTTTCTCAGGTGATGGATATTCCAGAGGCGCGTATCAATGAAGTCTTTAAGTTTTACACCATGTTCAACCAGAAGCCTGTGGGTAAGTACCACGTTCAGGTTTGCACGAACATCTCCTGCGCTCTTGAGGGCGGTCGCGAGATGGCAAACCACATCTGTCATGAACTGGGTGTGAAATACAATGAAGTCACTGCAGACGGTCGTTTCACAGTTTCCAAGGTTGAATGTCTTGGTTCCTGCGGAACTGCGCCGATGATGCAGGTGAATGACACTTACCATGAAAAGCTGACTCCAGAGACAGCGATGAATCTGCTGAGAGGTATGAAATAATGTCTGAAGTTAAATTGCTTACAGAGTTTTACCATCTGCCGGAATATCAGACTTTGGCTGGTTACAAAGCCAAAGGCGGTTATGAAACTCTTCATAAAGCTTTCAAAATGCAACCTCAGCAGATCATCGACGAAGTGAAAGCTTCGGGATTGCGTGGTCGCGGTGGTGCGGGTTTCCCGACAGGAATGAAATGGGGCTTTTTGCCGAAAAACGGAGAGCCACGTTATCTTCTTTGCAACGCCGATGAAGGTGAGCCTGGAACATTCAAAGACCGCATGATGATGGAGCGTGCTCCACACCAATTGATCGAAGGCATGATCATTTCTGCTTTCGCGATCGGTTCCAACAAAGGTTACATCTACGTTCGTGGTGAGTACGTTTACCCAATCGAATGCCTGAACAAAGCGATCAAAGAAGCATACGCTGCAGGTCTTTTGGGTAAGAACATCCTGGGTTCTGGTTTTGATTTCGATCTGGATGTTTACCGTGGCGCAGGCGCTTATATCTGCGGTGAGGAAACAGGAATGATCTCTTCTTTGGAAGGCCTGAAAGGTCAGCCGAAGTTGAAACCACCGTTCCCGGCGGTTCAAGGTTATCTGAAAAAGCCAACCATCGTGAACAACGTGGAAACGTTGGCAGCGGTGACTTATATCATTAAAGATGGCGCTCAGGCCTATCGCAAACACGGAACTGAAAAGTCAGCGGGAACCAAGTTGTTCTCATTGTCCGGTAACGTGATGACTCCGGGGAACTATGAAGTTCCACTGGGTTACTCTTTGATGGATTTGATCATGAAAGAGGGCGGCGGTATGAAGCCAGGCCGCAAACTGAAAGCAGTTATCCCGGGTGGTTCTTCCGCTCCGGTTCTGACAGCCGAAGAAGTGGCCAAAGCCAATCTGGATTACGAATCTTTGGCGGGTCTGGGCACAATGCTTGGTTCCGGTGCCGTCATCGTGATCGATGATTCTCAGTGCATGGTGGATATGCTGGGTGTTTTGACTCACTTCTACGCGCACGAATCCTGCGGTCAGTGCACTCCTTGCCGCGAAGGCACAGGCTGGTTGGACAAGATCCTTCATTCGATTCTGGAAGGCCGCGGCCGTTTGCAGGATATCGATTTGTTGATCAAAGTGGCTGATAACATGAAAGGCAAAACGATCTGCGCGCTTTCCGATGCAGCGGCTTTGCCGGTTCTCAGCTTTGTAACTAAATTCCGTGATGAGTTTGAATTCTACGTTCGCGAAGGACGCTCTAAGGTAAAAGGAACGACATATGCCGAAATGCACCATTAATGGCAAAGAAGTCGAAGTAAAAGAAGGCACGTCGATCATCGAAGCCATGCAACAGTCTGGCGATCGTATCGCTCACTATTGCTGGCACCCAGGTTTGAGTGTTGCCGGTGTTTGTCGTCTTTGCATGGTGGAGATCGAAGGAAATCCACGTGTTCAGATCGCATGTAACACCATGGTGACTGAGGGCATGAAGATCAACAACACGTCTGAGAAAGTAAAAGACGCTGTGAAGTGGGGCTTGGACTTCCACTTGATCAATCACCCGTTGGATTGCCCTATCTGTGACCAAGCAGGTGAGTGCGGCTTGCAAGACCAGTACATGGAGTACGGCAAGTACGATCCTGAAATGGCCGAGCACAAGCAGAAGAAACACAAGGTTGTGGATCTGGGTCCGACCGTGGTTCTGGATTCTGAAAGATGTATCCTGTGCTCTCGCTGCGTGCGTTTCACTGAGGAAGTATCCAAAACCAACGAACTGGGTCTGTTCAACCGTGGTGACCGCACTGAAATCGGCACTCACGATGGCATGCCATTGGACAACAAATACTCTTTGAATACAGTGGACATCTGTCCGGTCGGAGCTTTGACTTCCAAAGACTTCCGTTTCCGTCAGCGTGTTTGGTATCTAAAGGATGCTGAAACTGTATGTAACGGCTGCTCTACAGGTTGTAACGTAAAAGTTTACTACAACAAGGAAGGTTTCTTCCGCGTGAAGCCGGTTTACAACGAACAGGTCAACGGTCACTGGATGTGCGATGAAGGTCGTGACATCTACAAGTTTGTGAACCGTGAACACCGTCTGTTGAAAGCTCAAGTTCGCAATGCTTCCGGCTGGTCTGAAATGACAGCAGGGGCGGCAGCGAAGAGTGCCCATGAAGTTCTGAAGAACACTCAAGGTGACTCTTTGGCGTTGGTTCTGACAGCTCAGTACACAGTTGAAGAGTTCGATGCGATTGTTTCCACTTTCGTGAATGAATTCAAAACGAAGAAGGTCTTCTTCTGGATCAACAACAAGGAATCCTTCGACAGCTTCGATGGCTTGCTTCTTCGCGGAGACAAGAACCCGAACACGAAAGGTTTGTTGAAGGTTTTGGAAAAGCATGGAATCACAGCGACTTGGTCTGATCTTTCCTCTGGCATTGCCAGCGGTGCGATCAAGACTGTGGTTGTGGCAGGTCCTGAAAACATGGGCGCATTCCCTGACTTCGCAGAGCGCGTGAAAGAGCTTTCCAAAGCTCACAACCTGATCTGGCTGCAAGCGGGTAAACACGATGCTTTGATGGCTTTGACTGGCAATGTTTGGTTGATCCCAACTAAAACATTCGTGGAAAAAGACGGCACCTTCATCAACCATGCGGGTCTTGAGCAGAAATTCAAGAAAGTAACGACAGTTGTTTCCGAGGCTTTGACTTTGACCGAAGCGGCCTTGTTGATGGTCGGCAAGAATCTGGCTATCCCAACGACAGTAAGTCCTTTCATGCCAACAAATCAGCGTGAAGATCAGGTGACGTTGGAAGCTCGTAAAAAGAACGAGTTCGTGTTCAAGAGAGGTAGTCTATGAGCGTAATGCAAAACAACTCTGAGAAGTCGAAGTGGTTCTTGCCAGGGATCTTTGGTGGTCTTGGCGTTACCATGAAGCACTTGCTGAAGAACTTGTTCAACCGTAAGAAAATGATGACCCTGAACTATCCTGAGGAGAAGTATGAGTACTCTCCTCGCTTTAAAGGGAATCACGTTCTGACTGTGAAAAAAGACGGTTCTTTGCGTTGCACGGCTTGTATGTTGTGCGCGACGAACTGCCCTGCGGAATGTATCAAGATCACGGCGGCGGAACATAACGACCCAACGGTTGAAAAGTTCCCGATCAGCTACGAGATCGACATTCTTCGCTGCGTATTCTGCGGTTTCTGTGAAGAAGCGTGTCCAGTGGATGCGATCCGTTTGGGACCTGAGTGGCAAACTCCAGGTGTGAACGGTTCGAACTTCATCTACGACATCAATCACCTGGCTTACCGTCCAAACCTAAAAGGCGGTATCCTGACTCACGTCGACGACCAAGAACGCCACAAAGCCGGCATCTAAGCGCGGCTGACGCTAAAAGGTGCCTGGTTGTTTTTTCTGGCTATAGTGCATTAAAGATTAAAAGGGAGTCGAAAGACTCCCTTTTTGTTTGCTTGCACGCCGACACACCTGCCAGACTTAGGTCATAGAAGGGGGATTCTATGAAAAAGTTTTTGATGGCTCTGGCTTTGGTTTTCGCTCCGGCATTGGCTTTGGCTGATGTGACTGTGCAACCTTTAACGGTTGAGGCAAAAGCTCAGGATCAATATCTTAACTACAACTTCGGAACTTCATTTGTTCACTCAGCAAGATTTCAGGATTTTACTTTGACGGCGAATGGACCTGATTCCACGTTCATTCGTGGGTTGGGGATTCATGGGTCATTTGCATATCGCGTGGACACCAACTGCCCACAAATTCTGATGCCGGGTCAAAGATGCACGATTCGTGTGATCTTCCACCCGACGGTTGAAGGCAGCCACTGGGGTGATGTGACGATCTATCTACGTGATAGCAATATCTACATCCGTCTTTACGGGAATGCCATCCGCTAAGTCGGCTTCTCCGGTCAGCTTACATCGAGCAAGGGGTTTGTACACAGGGAAGGCCCCTTGCAGTGTAGATTCGTACAATACAACTTCATCCACCTGAATCTTACCGAAGCTTTTTCTTTTAAAAGGCGAAATCATATCCTTCACGCTGCGCGGATTGCGCAGACGCCCCACGGTCAGATGAGGCGAGTAGCTTCGCTCTTCCAGTTGCGACAGCAGATTTTTCGCAACGAGTTCCTGATCCAGGGCTTCTTTGAACTCGCCCAAATATCTTTTATTTTGAACTCCCAGCCATAAGACGCGGGCATCGTGTTCGTTAGAGAAGGCTCCAACGTCTTCGATTTTCAGTTCAAACGGGGTAAAGCGTGTGCAGACTTCTGCCAAAGTTTCAGCCACCTTGCTGATGTCTTCTTCCGGAGTCTCTCCCAGAAATGTGACAGTCACATGGTAGTTGTCGACAGGAACCCACTTCACAGTCATGTCGCGGCGGTCAGCATTGATTTTCAGCTTTTTCAGGGTCGGCAGAAAGGTGTCGGCCAAAGGATCGGTCGCATTCAGAGCCAGGAACAGTCTTTTAGTCATAAAAAACCCCCTAAGAATATGATCTCTTTTCTTAGGGGGTCTGTCTATAAGTTAAGCTTTTTTCTTTGGGAACATCAATGAAGCTGCGATTGAGCCACCGATAAAGGTGAAAATAATCGCCAAAGAGATGCCGATCGGGAAGTGGCCGCCGAACAACTTGTTCAACCATACCATCTTAAGGCCGACAAAGACCAGGACCAGAGCCAGACCATACTTTAGCAGGTGGAACTTATCAACTACACCAGCCAACAGGAAGTACAGCGAACGCAGGCCCAGAATCGCAAAGATGTTAGATGTGAACACCAAAAGAGGCTCTTTTGTGATTGCGAAGATCGCAGGTACGGAGTCCACCGCAAAGATGATGTCCGTGAATTCCAGGAACACCAGGGCGATGAACAGTGGGGTCGCCTTTTTAATGCCATCTTCTTTGATGAAGAAATGGTCTTCATGCATGCGGTCAGCCACAGGGATGTGCTTTTTAAGCCATTTGATCAGCCAATTTCGAGAAGGATCCACTTCTTTGTCCGGCTGGAACATCATCTTAACACCAGTGATGATCAGGAAGATACCGAAGATCAAAACCACAGCTTGATACTGCATTAACACAGAGCCCATGGCGATAAAGATCGCACGGAAGATAAGGGCTCCCAGTATACCGTAGAAGAGCACGCGGTGCTGGTACTTGTTGGGGATTGAGAAGAACCCGAACACGACAACAAAGACGAAGATGTTATCGATAGAAAGGGACTTTTCGATCACATATCCGGTGAGGAACTCTAACCCCACCTGCTTGGCAATGCCCGGATTTTCAGGGAACCGCATCAAGGTATAGTAGTAAAGACCCGCGTTAAAGATCATCGCGATGGTGACCCAAACGATAGACCAAATCGTGGCCTCGCGGAAACTCACCGTATGTGAGTGTTTATGAAATACGCCCAGATCCAGGGCAAGCATAGCGATCACGAAAGCTATAAAGCCCGCGTAGAACCACCAATAGTCAGCAAAAGGGAATAATAAAACTTCGTTCACAGTTAAACCTCCAGGGCGCAGTATAAAGACTTCCTGTTGTTTTAAAAATTAGATAATCTTTATTAAGTTAATCGCTAAAAACAATGAGGTTTGGCATGCCCGTTAAAATCAATGATCAAATGCAGTGGCTGAACTATCATCACCTGCATTACTTCTATGTGATCGCCAAAGAAGGGACCATTGCCAAGGCTGCAGAAAAGCTGAACATGGGGCAGCCGACTCTCAGTACCCAATTAAAACAACTGGAAGAGTCCTTAGGGAAGAATCTTTTTGAAAGACGCAAGCAAAGGCTGTTTTTGACAGAGGCCGGTCGCATTGCCTTTGAGTATGCCGATCAGGTGTTCCGTTTGGGATCTGAGATGGTGGAGGTTCTGCAGGATCGTTTGCAGAACAATCGTGTGCATGTACAGATTGGGGCTCTCGACAGCGTGCCCAAGCAGATTATTTTGGAAGTGGTTTTGCAGGCCTATAAGAAGGGCAATTGTGCGGTGTCAGTGTTGGAGGGCGCAGGGGGAGATCTCTTGCGTGAGTTGAGTGCTCATCAGATCGATCTTCTGCTTTCCAATTATCCGCCGAACGTGGATTTTCAAACCGTTTATGCCAAATCCATTGCTCAGTTGGATGTGGTGGTGTGTGCTTCACCGGAGTTCAAACATCTGCGTCGGGGATTCCCGCATTCGCTGGAGGGGCAACCGTTTATTTTCCCAACGATTCACAGTCGGTTGCGCCGGGATCTGGAGCACTATTTCACGGTGAATGGCATTCGTGTGGATCGTATCGCGGAAACCCAGGACACCAGTCTGCAAAAGTTGCTCGGGCAGGAGGGGGTTGGTTTAATTCCTATTGTCGAGTTGGCGGCTGCGGATCTGATCAAAGAAAAGAAGCTGGTGGTGCTGGGCACCTTACAAGGGATCTACGAAGAGATCTGGCTGATGGCAGCAGATCGCAAGATCGACAACCCGATCGCAGCCAAACTGATGAAAGAGTTTTCATTATAAATGAAAAAGGCGGGGGGACCCGCCTTTTGTGTTATGTGCTGCAAAGAGCTGTAAGAATTTTCAGAGCTTCAACGGCCTCAGGGACCACGCCACCGTCGCGGCTGGTGGATCGTTCGATATGCATTTTTGTAGAGGTGCAAGTCTTGGCATCCACTTGGCGCATACGGATCAGATTCACGTAATTATCAAACTCGGTCAGACTGCGATACTCTTCCAGACGAGGATCGTTATCTGGAGTTTCAGTCAAGTCGGGGATTTCAATTGTATTCAAACGCTGATACAGGAAGTTCTTGTAAGCGTCCATGATACGCAGACGTCTTTGCATGTTAGTTTCAACCTGCATTCTTTCAATCAGCTTGTCAGTGGCCTGATAGGTTTCGAAATCCTGGAAAGCCCACGCTGAACTGCTCATTAAAATCATTGTCACGATCATAATTAGTTTACGCATGAGCCACCTCCGACAGATTGCTCGATTGAATTTAAAGTTTTAGTGATAGATGGGAAGTAATGCGAAGTCTCTTTACGGCGAGCGGATGACTTGTTCGCACTGGCCGGGAACTTCTGCATATACTGTTGCATTTGCTGGATGAATTGATCCGCATTTGTCACGGTCTTACCGCGATAGAAAGTGTTGAGCAAAGCCTTTGCTGGAGTCCACGTTCCTGCAGGGCCTGTGTTATGGGACCAAACCATCAAAGCACGTTTGACTTTGTTCAAATCGTACTCAGACAGACGGAACTTATTTTTATAGTTCTTGTTATTGAAGATCATCATATCCATATCGGATTTGATACCTTTTAGATAAGCGTAGGTGTAGATCATGTTCTTCATCGGGTTGCCGCTTTTCAACGACATGCGATCACAGGAATAGTTGCTGGAAGCGCGCATTGGAGTCATCGTGTCCAACAGCTCCAGGGACAGTCGAGAGCAAAGAGGGTTCTTGTTGCCTTCCAAAGAGATTCTGACAGCATTCAACTCATTGGCGTTCACATCCTGGATAGCGGACGCGGTGAATTGACCGATACCACCAGCCCCGGTCCCGCTGCGGGCGTTGACGTGGAAGCCGGACTCAACATTGATCAAAGCGTAAACGGCGCGAACATCCAGGTTCTGGGTTTCTTCACCGGCGCCAGGGGCCAGGAATTCCTTCATGCAGGAACTGACGGCTTCAAAGCTGTTATTGATCATCTTGAAGTAGTTTTCAGAAATACAGGGGCGGAAAGCCTGGCGGGCAGTGCCGTTTGCAGAACATTCACGGAAGGTCTTGCTGCTGGCGCCGAACTTCATATTCATACCCATCTGAATACAGACAGGCTTGATGATGGAATTTGTTTTAATCGGAGCACGGATAATGTCGCCCAATAAGCCTTTGCTTAAAACGGCAGTCGCCATTTCAGACTCAAGATAGTCATTTTGCTTATTGCATTGCATGTAGCGCATATTGCGAATTTCATCTTCGCAAGAGGAGCAGTTGCGATTGGCCGTGTTATCATTCCAGCCAAAAAGACCTTGGAAGCCCTTGGCACTTTCGATCTTATCCAGCGCGTGCTCAATAATAGGAGTAGGTTCTGTGGGTTCTTCCTCAGCCTTGTCCTTGTCTTTATCAGATACAAGTTTGGAAATGGGAGGCACCGTAATTGTGAAAGGTGCAGACAGACCTTGTTTGTCCTTGGAAGCTAGGTCTGTGGAGGAATCCACAGGGTTGTTCCAGCCAATACTGAGGGTAAGGCTTAGGAATAGCATCTTGTACAAAGGGGATGTGGTCACTTTCATAGAAGCACCTCCTCAGGTACTTCTTAAAGCAAGAGCTTTGCCAAAAAGGATTCCACAATTATCAGATACTTACAGCAGGTCTCATCGTCTCAGAATGAGACTGCAGGTGTCTGAAGCCCAAAGAGTCATAGCCCTGTCAAATGCCTCAACAGTGGCCTGGGGGGATTTTTAGTTGGCAAGCAGGGTGGGAGAGCCCTCGGCTGCCTCGTAGTTGCAGGTGCGGCACTTCATGACGAAATGTCCGTGCACATTTGTATCCAGATACAGAACTGAATCCGGACAGTGAGGGCAGCCTGAGTTAGCATGTTCTTTACGAGCTTCCGGAGCCTGAATCAGTTCAAAGACATAGTGAGTGTCGTCTTCAAACCCTTTGATGGTGCGGGCGCCGATATTGCGGACTTGGAAACCTTCAGCCATCAGTGATTGCGCAATGTCAGAATCAATCAGAATCTGTTCGGGCTCGGCCAGATTTGTCAGGCGGGAGGCAAACGGCAGAGGAGCCCCGATGGCGGTGTAAGAACGGAAGAACTTTTTGTTTCCATAGAAGCCAACATTGGCATATCCGGCGGAAATCCCGACGCGAATCTGCATCTCTTTCTTCCAGTTCATAAGATAGAACTCACGGTCCTGGCGCAAGGCTTGGCGCACTTCCAAAGCCGCCAGACAGGTTCTTTGCATGAAGTCTCCATAGCGGATGGGATCGTTTGCGAAAGCCAGAATTCCGTCACCTTGGAACTTGTCGATAGTGATATCGTACTTCAGGAAGATGCTGACAACAGTGTCCATGAAGCGCGCAAGCACCATGTCCACTTTGGCCTGGTCCAGTCGCACGACTCGTTCGGTGGAGCCGACAATGTCCACGAAGATAGCGCAGATCTGGGACCTGCGGACGCCCTTTTCAATATCAACGCGGCCATCGCGAATAGCTTGTACCACCTGCGGGCTGAATTGAGTGCTCAGGGTGTTCAGGCGCACAGCTTCTTCGGTTTTACTTTTAATCAGGTTGTCGCGATTGGCGATCTCTGCTTTCAAAGCCAGACGGCTGTTGATTTCGCGCACACGAAGCTTTTCGTGGAAGAAGCGAATCAGGAAGCAAATGACGATCGAGCCGACAATAAAGAACGAGTTCAGCACCACCGGCCAAAGATCCGTCAGGTTCTGAATCTTAAGGGCGGCAATGACAAAGTAAGGCAGATAGATACCCACGGCCGTTGCCACAAAAAAGGCCGTGGAAAACGGAATGAATGAAAGGCCGCCAAGTGCGACCAGATTCAGACCGGCATAGTAGCCGGTACCGACATCCGGGATCATGTAGATCATGATATTAATAGGCAAAGCCACCAAGGTCGCATACAACGCAGCGACAAATTGGGTTCGGATGGCCGTGCGTTCTTTTTTCAGTTCTCTGTTTGCCAGGAAACACAAAGGAATGATGGTCAGGCGCAAAGCCAGAAAGTGCCATTTAAACTGGGGTACATAAATCAGATCCGCGACCCAGAAGGCCATAAACAAAGGCACTGCCATCCAATTGGCGACAACCTTTAGAACAGATCTGATTTCTTCAATCACCTCGAACTCACGAAGTTGCGAGGTGGTAATTTCATTCCCCAGCATAAAAGTGGCCTTGAATCCCTACTTTTGAATCACTACAAAAAGGTTCACGCCCAGAGGCTCTTTCTCAACCCAAACTTTTGATCCCATGCCCTTGAACATGCGCAGAAGGTCCTCTTCAGAGCGATAGATCAGATGCCAGTCCAAAACCAGCTCCATAAATGGTACACATGGGTTGTCTTTGCTGAAGTTTCCGATAATGACATGGCCACCGGGTTTTACAGAGGCCAGCATCTTCTGCGCTGCCATTTGAGCGACGGGTTCTGTAAAGTAGTCAAACAGGCCGGCAGAGTAGATCATGTCGTAGTCCGTTTCCGGCAATCCGGCGGCGATCACATTGCGAATGGCCATGTTGTTGAACTTGAACTTGAATCCGGACTTCACAAAGCGCTCAACCGAGTGCAGTTGTCTTTGTGCGTGTTTCAAAGACTCTTCGTCCTGATCCAAGCAAGTGAATTCAACCGGGCGGCCGTAGTGTGCCGGTGAATTTTGCAGGAAGATTTGCTGTTCCATCGCAGGACCGCTAGCCACAGACAGAACCTTCAAAGGCGTTGTCGGGGAGGTCTTGTCGAACAACTGAGTGATCTTTTCAAACAAATACTGACCACGGTTTTTCACCGCCGCCCCTGCGGGTTCGTCGATAAAGTATTTGTGCATACACTGGTCAAACAACGTTTTCCCGACCAATTCATCGCGATAAAGGTGATTCATCATTTCGTAGTCACCGGCATAGCCGCGAGGTTTGTAATAAGCGCGGTTGGCAAAGGGAGCTCCGTAAACCAGATGACCGATTTGTTCACGGGCAAACTGGGTGGCCCATTTCAATTGATCCGGCGTGAAGTTTTGAACGAAAGTCGGGATCTGGGAATACTTCATTGGCAGCACATGGCCCAAATAGTCGGAAACCGCATCGGCAATTGTCATGCGATAGTCCTGAGCTTCCTTCCAGTTGTCCACTGGAGATTCTGCTTCCAGCTTGTCGATACGGCTTTTCAGCTTTTCCAGCCAGTCTTTCATTTCATATACAAAGGTTTTAAACTCTGCAGGAAGTTGCGCCAGATTGGTGGCATACTCTGTTTGCGACGCAATGACTTCGGCAGAGGCTTCCAGTGCTTTGATACGCTCCACCTTCAGAGGTTCGCCCAGAACCTCAAAACCCACGATCATTTCGCCGGTTACGGATTTACTGTGATTTTCGGAACGAGCCCAACGCAAAGCCACATGCTGTGTTTGAATATTTTTAAAGAAGACATCCGCTTCCATGTGAGAATGCTGATTGTACCATTGCTGAAAATCCTGATAGTCCGCGCCCGGAACCAAAACCGCACAACCAAAAGAGCTGATGTTTAAGACTTCCAGTTGACGACCTGGAATCGAAAGGAAGCAAGTTCCCGGTTCGACGTCATTTCTATCCTGACGGATGACTTTTTTGCGGGTGTTTTCGTCGATCTGGAAGAATTCCTGTTTCATTGCGCCTTGGGCACTCATGCTGTCTCCTCAAAGTTGGTAAATCTTGTCGTAATTTTTGACAGCCTCTTATCGTAAAGACGGGCGAGAAAATACAGGGGGCCAAAGGTCGGGAGGCACACTTCCTGTTCAAAGGTCCAGTTATGTGTGGTCCCCTGGATGCCGAAAAATAAAAGGTCACATTTAGGAGAATACATTATGAAGAAGCTCGTTTTGTTGGCTGCTGCGACGGCAACTGGATTATTCACGGCTTGTTCCAGCACGCCGAATAAGTCTGCGGAATTTAAGTCTTATCGCAATCCCGCCAGCACGAATGAATTGATCACAGGAAGTCAAAAGGTGTTGTCGGATATTAACAATCCGCAGATTTTCAACCCACAAACCTGTGCCAGCTTTGTTAATAAAGTCACAGACTATCTGTACTATCTGCCGGCTGATCATTTCATTCCCAAAACTTCTGCGGAACAGGAAAATCTAAAGAAATTCGGCCCGGAGGTATTGGACACCATCTTCCAGATCCGTGTGTCTTTGCATGAAAAGTTGCAGGCCTTTGATGCCCGCAATGAATTGAGTAAGGAATGTATTACTGAGATCCGTGAAGGCTTCCAGTATGCGCGCTTCTCGGAAGAATATCTTTTGGATTGGTTGTACACGAACAAAGTTTACACGTTTAAAAAGACCCCGATCATGATCAATGAAAAACCCAGCACCTGGACCAATCCAAAGTACGCTGGCTTTGAATTGAAGTCCGGCGACGTGATGCTGATTCGTGGTAAGTCCTATGTGTCTGCCATGATTGCTCGTATTGCGGATGAAGAAGGCAACTTCTCTCATTTGGCTCTGGTGGGTGAAGATAAGGCTGGGAAGAAATATGTCGTGGAATCACTGATTCAGTACGGAGTGATTGTCACACCGTTGGAAAAATGGCGTCAGGCTGAAGATTCCCGTGTGGCCTTGTTCCGTTCTCCAGATCAGGCGATGGCGAAAAAGGCGGCTCGTTTTATGTACGATCACGCCAAAGCCGCTTTGGACAAGAAAAAGGGCATTCACTATGACTTCGCCATGAACGATGACGACTATTCTTCGATCTTCTGTTCTGAAGTTGTTCGTATGGCCTATGACAAGGCATCAGCGGGGCAGTTTATTGTCCCTAAGTTCCGCAGCACGGTTTCCAAGTTTAAGAACACGGACTATCCACGTAGCTTGGGTGTGACGAAGACTTCTTTGTTTGCGCCTTATGACATCGAAGTGGATCCACGCTTTGATTTCGTTGCCGAATACCGCTTTATGCCATTACTTCGTCAGGTGCGCATGCAGGATGCGGTTTTGCAAAGTTTGTATGGCTGGATGATTGAGAAGGACTACACATTCCACTGGGCTCCTCAGCACAGTGTAAAGGCTTACTTCGCCAAGATGGTTCGCCAGTTTGGAGTGGCAAAGGACACATTGCCGAAGTATATGCCTGTAGACAGCATCAAAACCAATGTGCAGTTCGAAGCAGTTGCGAAGGTGCTGGAAGAGAATATCTATAAGCAAGAAGCTGAATTCTATAAAAAGAAAGGCTATCTGCCATCCTTCCAGGACATGCTGGCGATGAATGAGGCTTATCGTGTCCAGGACTGTAAAGTGCATCGCGAGTATCTGGATCAGAACCGCACGGTGGATGGTGCCCCTAGTGCCGATCGTTCAAAATTCCATTGGTTCTTCTATAACAAATCCAAAAAGTGTGAATAGTTAAGATTTTTGGTCAATTTAAAGCCGCAGGCACAAAGTGTTTGCGGCTTTTTCATTTTGGGAGGATCAAGGTGAAACGCTTTGATAGAAAGACTTAATGGGGGAGGCTTTGGTGTTCTTGATCACCAGGCGGACGCCGTCGTGTTCAATCTGTGTTTCAGTGCCTTCTCCGTGTCCTGCTTCGGATTCTTCTTTGATGATGGATGCAGGCAATTGGGCTTGGATGTCTTTCAGTGACACTTTCCCTTCTGGAAGACGGAAATAGAACGATTGCACTTGATCGTTCTTGATTTCCACAGTCGTGTCGTAGGGGATATCACCCGTTTTAAAGAACAGCAGGCTTCCGTTGTTTTCAACTTTTAGTGGCTTTCCGAAAGACTTCAGAATCTCTTTTTTTGAGGTTTTGCCCGGCTCAACCGCAGCCAGCTTCTTGGGCAGATATTTGGTTTTGAATTGAGTGGCAAATTCACCGGCTTGTGTGGCTGCTGGAACCGACAAAGACAGACTGAAAATCAGAGTCAGAATGAATTTCATAGAACCTCCAAAAACAAAAAACCCACAACTAATTAAGTTGTGGGTTTGTGTTTGAGTCAAGTCTTAGACGGATCTGACGTAGACTCGCCATTGTTTCATTCCCATCTGGAATTCCAACTTGGCAATTTCCATGTCCCGGCGAAGTTCGACCAGTTTATAGTCGTAGGCTTCTTTAAGCTCTTCGCGTTTGCGGGCGGCATCCAGTTTGAATTGCTCGTAGTCTTCACGCAGTTTTTTCATTCTGTTCTGCGCTTCCAGGATCTTTTCTTTCATCTGCGCCAGCTTTTCTTCAGCAAAACCATGTTTGGTCAGTTCTGCCGCCTCTGCTTGCAAGCGGGCTTTAAGAATTTCGACGTTGGAAATCTGGCGAAGTTTGGTCGCAAGGCCCATCAGGCTTAAGCTGCGGATCACCCATTTAGTTGGATCCCAGTGGTACCATTTGATTCCATTGCGATAGTCGATTTGGAACTTGTGGTGGAAGTTATGATAGCCTTCACCGTGGGTCAGCAATGCAACAAACCAGGAGTCACGTGCTGAGATTTCTTTGGAATAAGTCTGTTTTCCCAAAGTGTGGCACAGGGAATTGATGAAGAAAGTGCTCTGTTGAGTCAGGGCAATGCGAAGGCCGCCACCGATCACCAAGCCGCCCAGCCATGAGCCCATCATCCAGCCAATCAGGGTCGGAACCAAGAAGCCTGTGATGATCGCTACGGGAACGTAGTAGTCGTTTTGGAATTTAACCATCCAGTCTTTTTCAAGATCCGGAGCGTGAATCTTCTGGTCGACGGATTCTTTATAGAACATCCAGCCCATGTGTGCGTACCAGAAACCTTTTTCGATGCTATAAGGATCTTTTTCGCTGTCGATGTGGGTGTGGTGACGGCGGTGATCTGAAGACCATTTCAAAGCAGAACCTTGGAAGGCTGAAGCACCGACCAGCAGGAACATGGCTTTAACAAATGGGTGGGCATCATAGCTTTTATGGGAAAACAGGCGGTGATATCCAGCCGTGATTGCCAGGTTTGTTGCAGCAGCAAAAATCAAAGCAAAAAGCAGGATGCCCCATTGAAATCCGTAGAAATAGAAATAAATCGGGGCCAGGATCAGAGTGATCAGTGGATTGAGCACCAAGAATAGGGCCACTGGCCATTCAATTTGTTTTTTAGTCATAGGGCACCTCTCACTTCTTAGTGTAACAGAGGTGCCAAGATTTCAATAATTAAATAGAAAAGCCAAGGATAAATTTACCGTAAGTCCCACTCATATTGATGTCTTGTTTGGGTGCGTTACCAGTTGAGTCTGTCGCGTCATCCCAGCGGAAATCCTGATAGCCCAGCTCAGCTCCAACAGAAAAGCCAATGAGTTTAACTCCTGCCTCTAAACCGACGGAATAAGACTTGGCGGAGCCTGCAGAAAAGCTGGCTTGCTGTGCACCAAATTCCGTGACTTTATAATCTGTCGAATGGGAAAGACCATATGTCAAAACAGGACCCACAAAAATCAAATTATCAATGGGCCTCCAATTAAGTAACAAAGCTGTTCGACTGAAATTGGCTTTGTGATCCTGTCCTGATTTGGTTGTGGAAAGTTCCATGTTTTCGTAGCGCAAACCAAGGCCTGGAACGAAAGGCAGTGGCAGAGTCAAGATGCCATCTGCTCCCAAACCATAAGCAGGGGTGACGCTGGGGGCAGAGGTGGCACAGCTGGGGCAGAGTGAATCCATATTGGGATTGGCGTTCAGCATGCCGTATGAGACGCGGGCTTCAAAAAGATCCCGGGCAAAAGCCGTTGGTGAAACAATGAGTAGAACGAACACAAGATACAATGGCATACGCATAAACGAACTCCTGACAAACGACTTCAGTGTAATGTCCCCGGTTCGCATTCTCAAAATACCGTCTTAAAATAAGACCTTCGTCGCACTCTCTTTTATGAGGCAATCTGATATCTTGATAGACAGTATGCTCATCGATGTTGTGCGCCCTGAATCCTGGGAAGAGTTGAACGATCAAGTTAAATCCTATTTGGGGCTGGCGCCGCGAGTTCGGGCCCGTGTTTATAATGGCCTGTTTCAGGCTGTCTACGAGATATCTCAAAGTACGGCGCAGTTTATGTCACACAAAAAGGCAATCGGTGTGATTCTGGGTCAGACCTCGGCCTTTGAAGGGCTGCTCGGTTACTATTACAAAGAAACTTACGAGGTTCATACACGGTCTCATACACAAATCACTGAGGTGAAAGAGTGGGTGGAAAGCCTGAAGAAGGACACTTGCTTCGTCCTTTTCAGTGAAGACCATCCGGTCACGGGAGAACTCTATCCTTTTGCAGATGAGCTGGATCGCCTTTTGAATGAGAAAAGAATTTTTTCCTTCCGCGTTTCGCATGCCCAGCATTTTTACACGCCATCGGAAATTCGACCGTACTCAGTTCGTCTGTGTTCATTTGAGCCTCACGCCGCCGTGGCCCTGGTGGGAGAAAGATTCCGCTCGCCTTCGATGATGGCGCACAATATGAGCTGGGGTGGGGTGGATTTTGTTTCTATCCTGGAAAAGTCCAAAGCGGGACGAATGCAGAACACGCTTCTGATGGAGCAGATAGAAAAGGATCTTTCAGTTGTGGCGGAACCCTACTTTAAAGCCGGGCAGTCCCGTCTTTCAGACCGGGCCGTGATGGTCTTTAAGGATGTCAGTGCGGAAGCTCTGGCACAGAGGATTTTTCAGCAGCTTGGAATGGATTTAAAAGAGGGGTGGCGGCAGTTGGCAACCACCAACATGTGTCACTGGTCGGTGGTCAAAATGTTCCATCACTGGTGGGAGCCTGCTCCCAGTCTGGAAACGCTGCGAGGGATGCTGATTATCGGCCCCGATCTTTTGAATACAAAAGACTTTGCCAAGATCGTGATATCTTCGTATGAAGATATCAAATCCCAGCAAAGTTGGACTGTGTGACCCAGGCGCAAAATCGTTTTATCATCCTGAAAAAAGTGAAATACGGTGAATCCGATTTGATTTTGCATGCGATTTCCGTGCAGGGGGAAAAGCTTTCTTTTATCGCTCGTGGCGCCTTAAAAAGCAAAAAGCGCTTTGGCGGCGGTGTTCTAGAGCCCACTCATTTTGTCAGCTTTACTTACAAGCAGGCTTCCGAAGAAGGCAAAATGCATGTGCTGCAAGAAGCCACTTTGGTGAATGATTTTGTTGGATTGCGAACGGACTATGATCGTCTGGAACTGGCACTGCATATCCTGGAGTGTGTCAGCAAGGTCAGCCAGGAGGGCGATAAAAACTCCGAATTCCTGTTCAATCTTCTGGGCCACACGTTGCGGGCTCTGGAAACGGCTCAGGACCCTCTGGTGGTGAAGATGCATTTCTATTTGAAATTCCTGTTGCAGCAGGGGGTGGTGGATGCAGAGCCGTGGATGGCGCCATTCCTGAAGACCAATCTGGCGGACTCCAATCAACTCGTGTCCTATCGTCAGATTGTGGATGAGGAACTCCATAATGTGGAGCAAATGGTTCGACACTACATCGAACACGCCATGCTTTAAGTTTATTTGCCTTTACCCAGTGGATGCAGGTTTTCCATCGTGCGGGCCAGTTGATCAATTCCCAAGTGAGTGTATTTCTCGGTGGCTTGCAGGCTTTCGTGGCCCAGCAGCTCTTGCAGGGTTCTTAAGTTGGCTCCGCTGCTTAGCAGATGAGTGGCAAAGCTATGACGAAGAGCATGGGGATGCAGGGGTTTGAGAAGTCCGGCGCGCACGCCACTTTGCCGAACCATCTCATAGGCGGTTCTGGAATTCAGGGGCTTTTCACCCAGGACATACTCGTTAAAGGAACTTTCTTTTTTCCACTTCAGCAAAACTTCCACAGTCAGAGCGGGGAGGGCCACCACTCGCTCCTTGGAACCTTTTCCGGTGACTCGCAAAATCTTCTGCGAAAGGTGCACTTCACTCCACTTCAGGTTGCAGGCCTCACTGACACGCAAGCCGCCGCCGTACAACAGCAGGAACAGAACCTTCTCTCGCAGAGGGACTTTGTCGTCGGCATCAAAGCTTTTCAAAACAGCCAGGGCTTCATCCACACTCACAAAGTGCGGCAGTTTCTTCGGGACTTTAGGGCAGGTGATCTGCACGGACAGATCTTTCTCGGTCAGGCTTTCTTCAAAGGCCCAGGAAAAGAAGCTCTTCAGAGTGGCGGCTTTACGATTGCGAGAGGCCAGGGACAGGTGCGCCCACTGGTTGAAAGCCGCCCGAGCAGTGGATAGTAATTCGGACTCCGAAATAGATTGAGCCTTAACTGAGGGATCTTCATAATTGAAGGCCTGCTTCAGATCCAGGCTGTAGTGCTTGATCGTCAGGGGGGAGGCAGACTTAATAAAAGTCATGTATTTCAGGTATTTATCTATATTTTCAGAAAGCCTAAATGCCTTCGCCATAGCCCTGAAGGTCCCTATATTAGGGCTCACACCCTAAAAAAAAGTTAACGTCATGCATTATTTTTATTGCAAATACTACACGACCAAAGTTATAACTCAATGCGTTGTCGCGGCGTATCAAGTTGAGATATTCAAAATGAGACGCCCACCCAGATTTAAAAAGTACGTAAACCGAAAGGTGGAGCTATGAACGAAAACAACTCAACGACTGTTTTGCCCTCTTCTCAGAATGCAAACCAAGTTATGTGGAACACAAATCAAACTTCCAAAGTGGTTGAAAACAAGACCATCGTCTATCAGTCCGAAGTGATGGGCAGCTTGATGAAGATGATCGACCGTGTAGCTCCCTCCCAGGCCAACATCCTTGTGTTGGGTGAATCCGGAACTGGTAAAGAGTTGATCGCTCGCGCGATTCACGACCGCTCCGGCCGCAAGAACAAGCCGTTTGTTGCCATCAACTGCGGTGCTCTTCGTGAAACATTGCTTGAATCCGAATTGTTCGGTCACGAAAAAGGTTCCTTCACTGGCGCTTACAACCGCAAGATCGGTTTGGCTGAAGCGGCTAACGGCGGGACTCTGTTCCTGGATGAAATCGGTGAGTTGGACCCGGCTATCCAGTCGAAGCTTCTTCGCTTCATTCAAGAAGGTGAAGTTTTCCGCGTGGGTGGTAAAGACCCGATCAAAGTGGACATCCGTTTGATCTGTGCGACCAACCGTGAGCTGGATCAGGAAGTGACTCGTGGCAACTTCCGTGAGGACTTGTTCTATCGTATTAACACGATCGTGGTGAGCGCTCCGCCTCTGCGTCGTCGTAAGGAAGACATCCCGGCTTTGGTGAATCACTTCCTGAACAACTCCCAGCACGCGTACTTGAACCGCGGTCGTACTGTGAATGAAGAGGCGATGAAAGCTTTGGTTCGCTATGAGTGGCCAGGTAACATCCGTGAACTTCAGAATGTTTGTGAACGTTTGCAGATCCTGTCTGACGGTCACATGATCATGCTAAATGATATTCCAGAGAATATCCGTAACGGCGAAGCTGAAAAAGACGTGATTGCATATGATCCAGCCATGACTTTGCATGAGCTTGAGAAGCGTTACATCCTGAAGGCGTTGGCTCACTTCGGTGGCAACAAAACTCAGGCTGCCAACAACTTGGGGATCACGATCAAGACGCTTTATAACAAACTTCATGAGTACGGCGAATTCGAAAAATTCGCGGTTCACACGAAGCCGATGAAGTAATTTCTTACTAGCTGCCCGGAGTGGTTCCTCTCTCTTTCCACTCCGGGCTTTTTTTTGCCTGGAGTGTGGCTATACGCTCAATCGGTCCATTATTCAAAATGACCGCTTTTGAGTTTCGCCAGGGCTTTGATGATAAAAGAGATATGGGTGATATGCTCACCACGGCAAGAGTCGTCAGCACAGCGATTCGTGATATTGCAGCGTCTGGCCCTATCGTATTTAAAATCATCGTCACCACGGACTAAAATACCATTGACTTCATTTGTTTCCGCATTGAATACGGCGGATCCTGAATTACCAACGAAGGTATCCAAATTTGCCACAAAGTAATCAGAGTAAGATGCTCTGACAGTTGCTCTATCAGCGACCTTGGCTGGTAGGCCTGAAGGATATCCAATGGTGTAAAGAATGTCGCCTGCCTGTGCTGAACGAGTTTGCAGGCGCAGAGGTTTGCGGCCTTTTACAGGACGATTAAGGCGAATCAGGGCATAGTCGGCTTCATCACTGAGTTTGCGTTCAACGATTTTTTTGCAGGAATAGACGTCATCATAACTCGAAAATTTTGGTCCGACGTGGGCGTTTTCCATTTTATAATCAAATACAAAATAAAAGCTGTTGCAGGAACTTGCCGAAAGAATGCAGTGCCCCGCTGTGACTACAAGATCTTCGCCCACCAAGAAGCCAGAGCAATCCGATAGAGCTGGTTGGTCAATGAATCTCTCCTCGGAGCAGAGTTTCTTCTCGTGCCCCAGAGTCGTGCCTTTGTGGTAATAGCCATTGGAATCATTATTTTGAAGATGTTCCTTGCCGATCAGCGCCACTGTCGAGGCGGCAACAGCGCGGACTTCCTCTTTTTGGACTTCGTAGAGATCAGAGCGATTGTCGTCGCCGTAAATCACCATCGGAGTAATAGGTGCAAAGCCTGTAGAAAGAAGAGAGACAACAGCCAAAGAAATGGCGCTTTTTATAGTTTTTGCTTTCACGACGTTCCTTCAAATTCAACAAATAGGATATGCTTGCAGTCTCCTCTCCAAAGCTGCTATCCGACAAATAAAATCTGCCCACTTCTTGTTAGGATGTTCTTTTGATACTAGATGTCGATAAAAAGCGCCTCTTTAAGAGGCGCTCTACTATGATCGACACTAACGATTGCGAGTGTTTTGCTAATTTTAGCCGCGTCCCAATAATTTTATTCTAGAATCGGATGTTTTCCGTAAACCAGATCTTTTGGCAAAGCATTGAAGTGCCACCATTCGTGTTCGAGCACTTTGAATCCCTGATTCTCTAGAAGCCTTCTTAGTAACAGTCTATTTTCTAACTGAGCCTGCGTTAATTCTCCGGTTTTCAGGAAATGATTTTCTAACTTGGGCTGCGCAATATCCCGAAAATCATCAAAGTAAGTTCCCATATCCAGAAGCTCACCTTCCTTCGTTTGCAAGGTGAGGTCGACAGCCATCCCAAAGTTGTGGAGCGAGCCCGGGAAGGGGTTTGCGACATAACTCTGAAAAGGTGTTCCTGCCAAGAAGTCGAAGAACTGAGCCTGGATGCTGCGCGGACGAAGGGCATCCCAGATGCGGAACTGCAAGTGGGGTTGCTCTTTGCGCAGGACTTCGCAAGCTTTCAAGAACATCTCGGCCGCCAATGGAGCCATAAAGCAACGATGAAAGCCATCGTACACATCCTTGTTCATGAAGTTGTCCGCCGTAGAATACTTGAGGTCTAAAACCACCTCGGAAGAGGGAGTAATTTCCTGAAAGTTTTCTTCAATCCACTGGGTGCGCGTATAGAATGAGTTCATGCCGGAAAGGCTATCCCAGAAGCCTTGGGGTTTCATCTGATTTTTGCCTCCCGCCCCATCTGCTAGGCTTTAAAGTCTCAAATTGAGACAGTGTAACGGCGTCAGGAAGGCCTTGAATTCAGAGGATATGCACGGATATTTGAGGCGGCGTAAAATGGCAACTTTGTCTAAAGCTTATCCGTGGAATTTCTATCAAATCGTCTTAATTTGAGAGCGCTTTGGCGCAGGCGTTGCATTTCCCCTCGTGAATGTTGAGGTTTCTATGAAACGTTATGTAATTGCGATGTCCGTTATCATGGCTTTTTCAAGTGTTTCTCACGCTTGGTGGGGTAAGAAGAAAGAAACGCCGCCGCCAGCGCCGCAGAGATCAGCTACCGTCTATGACCAAATGTCATGTGCGGAAGACCTATATTCTCGCTTGGGAGTTTTTTCATCCACGACGGAAGCCATCTGTAGCGTCAATAGATTTGATCGCCAGTTTCAACAGTGTGTTGTTGATGTCGTTTTAGATTTGGATTACGCGAATCTGGATGGTTCCCCTTTGTCGGAGCAAGAAAGATATTCTTTACCAGCCGCCAAAGCCTGTCAGCTGGCGAACTCAGCTGATTTCGGTCAGTGCGTATCCAAGCTTTTCCTTTATGGCGGTCAGTACCTGGATGATGGTGCCAGACTGTGCCAGATGCAGAACCCAAGATTGAATGATTGTATCGTCGATGAGTTCCGTCGCTCCAACGGAGATGCTCAGCGTGCCGTTCGCGTTTGCCGTGCACAACATGATCCGGCAGAACGCGCCCGCATCGAAGCTGAAAAACGTCGTATCGAGGCGGAAAGAAAAGCCGCTGAAGAAAGACGTCGTCAGGAAGAAATGCGCCGTCAGCAGGAAGAGCAGCGCAAACAAGAGGAAAAACGCCGTCAGGAAGAAGCTCGCAAGCAAGAAGAGAAACGCCGCCAGGAAGAAGAGCGTCGCCGTCGTGAAGACGTAGTTGTTCAGCCAGAATTGCCGAAGCCGGGTTCTTCATCCGGAACTTCTTCAGGTTCTTCTCAGACTCAGGAAGACAAGCGTCGCCAGGAAGAGGCTCGCAAGCAGGAAGAAGCCCGCAAGCAGCAGGAACAGCAGCGCAAGCAGGAAGAGCAACGCCGTCAGGATGAACAGCGTAAACAGGATGAGCAGCGCAAACAAGATGAAAAGAAACGTCAGGACGAGGAACGCAAGCGCAAGGAAGAAGAAGAGCGCAAACGTAAAGAAGAGCAGGAGAAATCAGGTTCTGGCTCTTCAGGTTCAGGAACAGGCAGCACCAAGCCGCCGAAGACTCCGCCACCTCCAGTTGCTGATGACGGCGGTGTGATCACGGATCTGCCGATTCCAGAGTGATAAAGCAATAAAAACGAAAAGGCCCACTTGTTAAAAGTGGGCCTTTTTTATTGTCCGTATTGGCGCCGACTTAGCTGCAACAGCCCTGCGTATAGCGACTTACAAAGCGACGGGCTCGGCTAAGCACTTCTTTTTCTGGAACCTCTGCCAGAAGTATGTCGAAGAGGAAGACGCCATGAATATAGGCTTCCAGATCCTGACAGATGTCGGTGAGTGTGACGGATGCAGGAATTTTGCCATTGTTTTGCAGGATCTCCAGGCGTCTTAGAAGATTTGGATCCGTGAAAATCGGGATTCTTTCCAGAGCCTTCTTGCGGAATTTATTGTCGGTCAGGCACTGGACAATGATGATTCTGCCAAGGCAGTCGCGATCATCCTTGGTGCTCAGCTTGAAGTTGATATACTGCTCAAGCTCCGTTGCCAGATTTTCTTGAGCCGGGTAGGGCAGCTCTTCGGTGCGCAAGTCCTCAATGAATCTTTCAATAATAGACAGCAGCAAGCCTTCTTTGCCGTCGAAGTAGCGACCGATCAGCGACTCGTTGACGTCGGCTTTTTTGGCAATCATTTTGGTGGTCGCGCCACTATACCCGTGCTTGGAAAAGATCTCCGTTCCAGCCGCAATAAGACGCTCCTCAGAAGCAGAACGATCGCGCTTTTTCCCTTTTTGACCTTCCGTACCTTCGTCCGGTGTGGTCTTAAGTTGAGATGTTTCAGACATGGATTAGCCCCCTAAATACCTAAAATCACTGTATATAGACTACTGTATCATAAGGTCAATTGGTATTCAATTAAGTAATTGATTGCATACTTATAAGTGTTGGAGTACTTATTTGTATGTAAGCGATTACATATTCAAACGGTCAGTAATAGGACTTTGGAGATTCACGTATGGAAAACAAGAAGATCATACAATGGGGAGCAAAGCTTCTCATCTGTGGGACTCTTTTGCATGGAACGGCCTCATCAGCCCTCACGCTCAATGAGTACCTGGAACAAGTTAAGAGCGGAAGTTCAGCCTACAAAGGCAGTGCAGAGCAATCAGAAGGTGCAGAGCTGAAAGCTCGTGAAGCGGATTTGATTTTCACGCCGAAGTTGTTTGCAGAGGCGCGCATTGGTTCCGATGGCAAGCCTGGCAATCCCAAAATGTACGATGAAGTGAAAAGCCAATATTACTCCCTGGGTGTATCACAACAGTTCAGTTTCGGTCTGCAGACCAAACTATATTATGATATGAGCCGCACCGAATTCGAAGGCCTGGCTCCGACTTCGCCGATCAATCCTCAAAAATACTGGGATGCAACTCCAAAGCTGGAGTTGGCAATGCCCTTGTGGGGGAATGGCTTCGGGCGTTCGGCTCAAGCCAATGAAGAAGCTGTTCGGGCACAAAACATGGCAGAAAAATTCTCTGGCCAAGGTCAGTCCCTGAACATTCTTGCGGGTGCCGAAGCGGCTTATTGGAAGCTCGCCGCCTGGCAGGACGTGGTCACAATTCAAGAGCAAGCCAAGCAGGCCGCTCAGAATATTCTGGATTATGTGACCAAAAAAAGAAGAATGAATTTGGGTGAGGACGCCGACGTCATTCAGGCCCGAGCCTTGGTTGAAGCACGCACATTGGAACTGCAAGTTGCCAACAATGAAAAACTGGAAGCACAACGCTCCTTTAATAAGTTCCTGAACCGTGAGGCTTATGCTCCTGTAGAGACCCTGGAGAAGGTGAACTACAAAGCACTGGAAACTTTGTCCATTCCGGAAAAGCGCCCTGGCAGTCGCGCGGATGTGGAAGCCACCAATGCCCAGTTGGCAGCGGCGAAAGCGTCTGCGGTCCTGACTTTGGAACGCAACCGTCCGACCTTGGATGTCTATGCGAACTACTCTTTGAATGGCCGCGATGAGGAATTTAACGAGGCTTTGAAAAATGCCGGTAAAACCGAGCAGGACACGGGCTTTGTGGGTATTCGTTTCAGCATGCCTTTGAATGTCTCTGCTGCCGGCGATGCCAAAGCGGGTGCTAAAAAAGCCGAGCGTGCTGCGGAACTAAACCGTCAGTATGCCTATTATGCCCAGGAGCAGGACTGGGTTAATCTAACCCGCAATCTTCAGGATGCCCGCGACAATCTTCGTTTGTTGGCGCGCATTGAAGACGCTCAGAAAGCCAAGTTGGAAGCCGAGCGCACACGTTTACGTCAGGGACGTACAACGACGTATCAAGTATTGTTGTTTGAGCAGGACTATTCTCAGTCCGCTTTAAGCAAAGTAAAGTTAGCAGCAAATATCCTTGGTCTGCAGGCTCAGATCAAGCTTTACCAAGCCTCTCCTGAAGGAGGGAACTAGCCATGAGTTTACCTAAGTTATCCATCAGTCGTCCGATCTTTATTACGTGTGTGACCATCGCCATGGTGGTGGTGGGCTGGGCCTCTTTCAAATCCATGTCTGTGGATTTGTTCCCGGATGTTTCCATTCCGGTTGTCACAGTTCAGACGGTCTATGCCGGGGCGGGTCCTGCGGAAATTGAAACTCTGGTCAGCCGTCCCATCGAAGAGGAAGTCAGTACTATTTCCGGTATCAAACGTCTGACTTCCAAATCACTGGAAGGTGTTTCCCAGGTTATCGTTGAATTTAACAGCAGTGTGGACGTCAAGCATGCCGAACAGGAAGTGCGTGACAAGGTGAATATCGCCAAAGCGAAATTGCCCACGGAGGTGGAAGATCCACTGATCAAACGCTTTGACCCGGCTGATACTCCGATTTTGACGGTGTCATTGACGGCCAAAGATCTTGGCGATGCCCAGTTGTTTGATATCGCGGACCAGTTCGTGAAACCTCGCCTGGAGCAGGTTCAGAACGTCGGTGCTATTGAAATCATTGGTGGTCGTGAGCGTGAGATTCACGTTCTGCTGGATCGTAAAAAACTAAAAGCCCGCGAGATTTCAGTTTCTCAGGTGGCGGGTCAGGTCGGAGCCTCCGGTCAGAACATCCCGTCCGGTAAGGTCAATCAGGGTGAAAAAGAGCTGGTTTTCCGTGGACTGGGGGAGTTTTCTTCTGTGCCGGAAATCTCAGATACCCTGGTGAACCTTTACGGGAACGAAGTGCCGACTCGTGTGGCTGATTTGGGTTCTGTCGTTGATACCTTGGCCGATGAAAAATCGCGTGCCTATGTTAATGGTGAAAAGTCTTTGTTCCTGCAGGTGTACCGTCAGTCCGGCTCCAACACTGTCAAAGTGGCGCAGGACGTGATCAAGCAGATGAATAAAATCAAGCCCGAGCTTGAAAAAATGGACGGGGCTCCGGTTGTTGCGGTGATGACAGATGCCTCCATTAAAATTTCGAACAACTTGTACGACGTTTATGAAACGATCATTATCGGTATCATCCTGACAATTATTACGGTGTTCTTCTTCCTGGGAAGCCCTCGTTCGACCTTTATCACGGCCTTGTCTGTTCCGATTTCCTTGATCGGGGCGTTCATGGTTATGAAAGTTGCGGGATTTTCGATCAACATCGTATCTATGCTGGCATTGACTCTGGCTGTCGGTCTTCTGATCGATGACGCGATTGTGGTCATCGAAAATATCTACCGCCGTATGGAGTTGGGGGAAGACTCTCTGACCGCGGCGGAAAAAGGGACTACGGAAATCCAGATGGCCGTTATGGCGATCACTCTGGTGGTCATCGCGGTATTCGTTCCCGTGGGTACGATGTCCGGCACGATCGGTCAGTTCCTGAAGCAGTTCGGTATGACGGTTGTGTTCTCTATGGCCATCAGTTGGTTTGTGGCAATGACTTTGATCCCGATGCTGACGGCTTACTTTGGTGGGTCCGGTCATCATGGCGGCAATCACGACAAGCACAAACCCGAGGGCATGTATGACAAAACTTTGGGTCGTCTTGTAAAAGGTTTCGACCGCTTCCAGTCCTGGCTGGAAAACATGTACGAAAAGCTTCTGAAGGTTTCTTTGGATTGGCCGAAGGTGACAATCGGTCTGACAGTTTTGGTATTCTTCCTGAGTATCTATACTGTGACGAAAGTTCCTGGTGCGTTCATTTCGGATGACGACAGTGGTGAGTTCACGGTGACATTGGAACTGCAGCCGGGTACGAGCTTGGACGGTACTGAAGCCGTGGCCCGTCAGGTTGACAAGATCTTGCATGACAATCCCGAGGTTAGCTTCACGACAATGATCGTGGGCAGCTTGTATGGTGAATCCAATAAAGCCAGCTTCTATGTGCGTATGAAGGATGGCAAAGAGCGCGGTCCTCTGACAACAGAACAGTTCCGCGACAAGATCCGTGGTCAGTTGACGCATTTGTCTTCAGCCAATCCGGTTGTTAAAAGATATGACGCCAGCGGTGGTATGGGTCAGCAGCCATTTATCTTGAACATTGTTTCCGCAGACCCGGCAGAGCTGGAAAAAGCGGGCTCAAAAATGCTTGAACTTTTGAAGAAGGATTCACGTCTAAAGGACGTGGACTCAAACTATCGCCCGGGTAAGCCGGAAATGCAGGTTCATCTGAAGCCTGGTGCGGCCAAAGCCTATGGTATTAATACATCAACCATGGGTTCTGAACTGCGTGCGCAGGTTGAGGGCTTCACACCGGCGAAGTTCCGTGAAAAGGGGCGTGAATATGAGGTCCGTGTCCGTCTGCAAGAGGACCAGCGTGACTTGTTAAAGACGTTTAACGACGTTTACATCCCGAACGTGAACCGAAAGTTGGTTCGTTTGAGCGATATTGCCAAGGGTGATTTGGAATCCGGTCCGGCTTCCATCGAACGTCAGGACCGTGGTCGTTATATTCAGATCACAGCCGGTTTGGCGCCGGGAGTGGGGTTGAGTGAAGTTGTGAACTCTGCGGTGGCAGCGATGACAACGGGTGAAAATGCTCTGCCTCCAAGTGTGCGCTTCGGGTTCGGTGGTGACGCGGAAAACATGCAGGAACTGATGACATCCACGGTGATGGCATTGGGCTTTGCGATTCTGTTCATTTACCTGATTCTTTCGAGCTTGTATGAGTCCTTCATCACGCCGATCACGATCATGGTGGCGTTGCCACTGGCTCTGTGTGGTGCGTTCCTGGCCCTATTCCTGACGGGCGAGATCCTGACGATCTTTGCGATCTTCGGATTCTTCATGCTGATCGGGGTGGCTGGTAAGAACGGGATCCTGCTTGTCGACTTTGCCAAGCAGATGATGGAAGAAGGCAAAAGCCGCCGTGAAGCCTTGATCATGGCTGGTAAAACACGTCTTCGTCCGATCTTGATGACGTCGTTTGCGTTGATCGCCGGGGTTATTCCGGTGGCGATTGGTATGAATGCGGCATCCAAGACCCGAACGGCGATGGGGGTTGCGATTATCGGGGGGATGATTTCATCCACAATCCTGACTCTGATCGTGGTTCCAGCGGTGTTTACATATGTTGATCGATTCCGTATCTGGGCGAACAACTTCGGTGCACGTTTCACTTCCCAGAAGAAGATGGAAGTGGAACCCCGTGAAGCGGTCGTTGAAGAAAAAGTCAGCAAATCTGACGACGGAATGGTTCCGGTGAAGTAGTTTACTGAGGGCGGAGCTTCTTTGGTTCCGCCTGATTTTAGAAATTTTTTGGAGGCCTTATGGCGAAACTTTTTATCCAAGACATTCCTTCCCAGGAAGAGGTTCAAGCTTCTGTTCAAAGTCTTAATTCAGATGCGAATTCTGCGGCACTTTATTCCAATCTGCTTTTTATGAAGGTGGCCAGTGAAATTGAAAATAGTCTGGATGGACTGCTGTCCAAGTACAACTTGTCGTCGGGTCGATTCATGTTGTTGTTCTTGCTTCGCAACGCCCCGACGGGTTTGCGTCCTTCAGAACTGGCAAATCAGGTCGGTGTGACCCAAGCCACGATTTCGGGTTTGATCAACAGTCTTGAAAAAGCTGAATTGGTTATTCGTGAAGGGCATCAGTCCGATGGTCGTTCTTTTGTGATAAAACTGGCAGCCAAAGGCGAGCAGTTGATTCAGGAAATCTTCCCTCAGTGGTATCCTCGAGTGGAGAATTTCTGGAATGTGGTTTCAGAAGAGGAAAAAGGCTCTATCAATAATTTGCTGGCGAAAATGATTCAGAATAAATCAGCCTTAACCCCAAGAGGTTAAAATAAAAAGGCCGTCGCAAGACGGCCTTTTTTCTGTTTTAAAGTCGACTGATCAAATCCCGAACATCCTGTTCGTCGTGATATAGCCCGAACCCGAAACGCAGGCGATTGCCGCGGGAATCCGTTTTGATCCCTTTGCCAGCAAGTTCTTTCACAAGCTTTTGCGTGTCTTCAGTAGAGGGCAACTCAAACGTCAGGAAGTGCCCATGCTGCTCTGGGTGGGTCATCAGAACTTTTGATCTATGCAGCAAAGGATGGGTCTTGCCGGAAAGTTCCTGCAAAAACAGCTTCTGATTTCTTTGCACCACCTGATGAATAACTTCTGCGCTCAGCCCTTCCTTTTTGAAGGTTTCCAGTGTGGCTATCAAGCGATAGACTCCAGAAAAATCCATTGTGCTGCCGGCGTATTGAAGGGCATTTGTCGGGTAGCCAACTTCATTGCCCACAGCAGACAGATGTGACAGCTCAGCAAACCAACCCGTGTACAAAGGACGGTGGCGGGTGCCAGTGGGTACATAGAGGAAGCAAGCCCCTTCGCCGCCTTGGGCGTATTTGTAAGATCCTGCCAAATAGAAGATGCGTTCTTGTACAGAGCTCAGATCCGTCGGCACGGCCATAAAGGCATGATAGCCATCAATCACCACCATCGCCGAAGCAGGGGCCTTTGCTGCCAGTCGGGAAATATCCGCCACCAGACCAGAGTTAAAGAACACCTGGCTGAAAAAGATCATATCCCAGTTTGCAGAGCCCAGAGCCTCTTCAAACCTTTCATGGAAAGTTTCAAAGGGCAGGGTGGGAACCTTAACCACTTCAAATTCAGGAAGCTCTGAAAGGCGATTGATCTGACGGTCGAAACTGTAAAACTCAGAATCAGTGGTCAGGATGCGGACCGGCTTTTTCCAGTTCAGGGAACTGAGCAGGCGGAAGACGAACTCATGCGTGTTGGGGGCAAAAACAATCTGCTCGGGGTGAGACAGGCCCAGGTTCGCGGCAATGAGTTTCTGTGCCTGAGGGACTTTCGTGGAAAAGATATAGCCCCATTTGTCGTCTACATATTTGCAGGAATCATCCCAGTATTGCAGGTGAGCTTCACGGGTGCAGTCCGGCCAGTAGTGGTGGCTGTGACAGGCAAAATGCAGTTCAGAAGGGTGGGCGGCCAGAAATCTTTGATAGAGATGTTTGTACATGGCCTGATGATAATAAAAAAGGGAGTCAAAGACTCCCTTTTTTATTTAGCTGTGTGCGCAGCGACTAGAAGTAACCTTCGTCATCTCCGAAGTCGTCATCTTCATCATCGTCGTCGTCATCGCCATCGTCATCTTTGGAAGTGATGTCGTCTTCAGCTTCTTCGTCCTCTTCAAAGGAACCTTCAGCTTCTTCAGACTCTTCACCTTCATCTTCCCATTCGTCGGATTCGTCAGAAACCGCTTCTTCTTCGATGTCGATCATGCTGTCCATTTCTGCTTCGTCGTCAAAGTCAGCAGAGATGTCTTCGATCGCTGGTTTGATGATTTCTGTAGCAGCAATGCCACTAACAGCAGCCTTCGCTACTTTTTCTTTTTTAGGAGCGGCTGGTTTCTTGGCTGCTGGCTTTTTAGCAGCAGGTTTTTTCGCAGCGGCTTTCTTGGTCGCAGGCTTCGCAGCTTTTTTAGTCACTTTTTTCGCAGCGGCTTTTTTAGGAGCAGCTTTCTTTGCAGGTTTAGCTGCTTTCTTTGGAGCCGCTTTTTTTGTCGCCTTTTTAGCAGGCTTTGCAGCTTTCTTAGTTACTTTTTTTGCGGCAGCTTTTTTAGCAGGTTTAGCTGCTTTTTTTGCTACTTTCTTTGCTGGTTTTGCTTTTTTCTTTGCCATGATTCGCTCCCTGAAATGTCCTGGTTCAAAATGGAAATGCCCCCTTAGACTAACGAGATTTAAGGGGGCAGGCAAATCAAAATAGATTTCTGGTGGGGACGGTCTTGCTTACTTGATAATACCACTCAAATGGTCGTCGATGATCTTGGCCAGATCGTTCGGCAGAATGAAGGAAAGGAAAAGCCCCCCATTATAACCCCCGGATTTAGGCACGATCGTCAAATACCCCAGGGTGCGAGTCCCAGCGGCGTTCTTTAGCGGTGAAGTCATCCCAAAGTATTCGGGGAAAAAGGAACTTTCGACGAACATTCCGACCGCACTGACGCCGAAGTACAGGTTAAGCTTGTTGCTGGAATTTGGGTTCAGGCCCAGGCCTAAGGACGGTAGCTCTCCGCTAGGCATCATTGGCAGGGCGTTGCCGTTGGGGAGGCGAGAGGCTGGCAAAGTTGTAACTTTGTCCTTAACAATCAGTCTTAACGGAATACTGACCGCGACTCGGGCTTTTTGCTGGGAATCCAGCACCGTTTTGATTTGAACACCCTTCACCTGAGGAACATCTATATAGAGTTGGCTGAAGGCGCCAGGCAGGGGCAGGTAGAGAAGCAAGGCGTTGTTGGCCTTGTCTAGCGACATCACCTGCTCGTTTTCGTAAGCACCTCCACCCACATGCGCCGATAATTCCAATTTGTCGTACGCGCTTGGTGGAGCGGGAGTCACTGGGGGAGTATCCGTCCCCTGGCCGGAGTTGTCTCCGCTGCTAGACCCTTGGCTGGTGTTACCGGTGCCCCCTAAGGATTCAAAGCCTCCTTGGTTGCTGCAAGCGGCAAGAACTGCGGTTGCGAGAAGAGCCCCCATCAATCTTGCTGTTTTCGCCTTAGTCATATCGAACCTCCATGCTTCGTACATATTTTTCGGAAGGTTTTCACCTAGACTTAAGCTAAATATTTGAAATTATTGGTAAATAAGTTCGACAGTTTTTTGTGTGATGAAAAGCGGGCCAGGGTGGCTGAAAAAACTTTGGGCAGAAAAAATAAAAAACCCGGAGGGAAGATCCCACCGGGTTTTAGGTTTTGGTTATCTTATTCCAATTAACCGATCAGCTTAAGAGCCAATTGATTGGATTGGTTAGCCTGAGCCAAAGTGGAAGTACCAGCTTGCAACAAGATGTTGTTACGAGTCATCTCAGAAGATGCTTGAGCAACGTCTGTGTCACGGATACGGCTGTTAGCTGCAGACAAGTTCTCTTGAGCTACACCCAAGTTGTCCACTGTAGAAGTCAATCTGTTCTGAAGCGCACCAAGGTTGGCGCGAGTTCCAGAGATTGAAGTCTGAGCAGCGTCAAGTTGGCTCAAAGCTTCCTGAGCACCTTCTTTAGTGGAGAAGTCCACACCAGAAAGACCCAGAGCATCCAAAGTAGCTACGTTTTCAGCCGCGTTGAAGGAGATACGATCTTCTTCAGCGTTGTTGAACAAACCTACCTGGAAGTCGAAGCTTGGAGAAGAACCATCCAAAAGCTTTGTAGTACCCCAAGTTGTTACAGAAGCGATACGTTGCATCTCAGATTTCAACTGTTGAACCTCTTTATTCAACATACCACGCTCTGTCTCACCAACAGTGTCAGAAGCAGCTTGGATACCCAACTCACGAAGACGAACCACGATGTTACCGATTTCGTTCAGGCCACCCTCAGCAGTTTGAACCATGGAGATACCATCGTTCGCGTTGCGTTGAGCTTGAGCAGCAGATCTGATCTGAGCTTTCAAGCCTTCAGAGATCGCCAAACCTGCAGCGTCGTCAGCAGCTTTATTGATGCGGCTGCCGGAAGCAAGTTTCGCCATAGAATCGTTGATCGCTCTTTGAGAACCTACCAGGTTACGTTGAGCATTCAATGCACTGATATTTGTTGTTACTCTCATTCCCATTTTAAATTCCTCCGTTAATATTTATTTTTCATTTTCAATACCCTCCCTGATTTTGTTTTTGGCATCAGCGAAACCTACTTTCGCTTTGCCGGCACTGACATCCGAGTCTGTGCTTTTTTGTATGGCCTTTTTATTTTTGGGCTTTAACCCATCGCCTGCTAAGTCCGCATCGGGGGTTTTACCCCTCCTGCTCCTGCGCAAAGCGCGTGAACAATCTATTGTTCTATTTTAGTTTCATCCTTGAAGGCCCTCCTTTCGGTTCCGCAAGAGAGTGACCATCTCTCTTGACTCCTTCTGAGTGAATCATTGATGTGCATTAGATCGGGATTTGGTATGAGGTCTTGACAGGACGTCAGGCGGGTTTTGTTTGTTTTTCACAATACTGGTCATTCGACTGATCCTGATATCCGGACGTAAGCTTGTCCTGAATCAATTGGACACAGTACTTTCAGAGGGAAAAACGATAAAAACACAGACTATGGAACAGTCAATTTTCCGAATGGGACCATGGTTTTGCTGAATGGCTATGCTGAAATTGAATTTCTTTGTGAATCGCCAGACAGGAAGGGGTTGAGTTGAGGTTGTTTGACACTGGAGCTTACTTTGTTCCGGACGGGTGTGAATGATTATAGAATGGATTTGGAAATCACATCGGCCCATGAGCAAAAGATTTCGAATGTGATCACAGGCCTTAATTCTTCGGAACGAGGTCTGTCCTCGACAGAGGCCCTTCGAAGGCTGGCAGTTCATGGACCCAATATCTTTCCTACGCGCCCACCGACCCCTTTTATTGTGATCTTTCTTCGTCAGTTTCTAAGTCCTCTGATCTATGCTCTGCTGATTGCCGTGCTTCTGGCTTTATGGATGCGGGACTATACAGATGCCGTCTTTATTTTTGCGGTTTTGTTGATCAATGCCTCCATCGGAGGAGCTCAGGAATACAGCGCGCAAAAAAGTGCCGCGGGACTTAGGCAGGTTCTTGCCGCAAAGTCGCTGGTCGTGCGAGACGGTGTGATCCACGAGGTGGATGCCGAAGACTTGGTGCCCGGGGATCTGATTTTGCTGGAATCCGGGATGCGTGTTCCCGCGGATATCCGGCTTGTTTCAACACATTATCTGGAAATTGATGAATCCCTTCTGACCGGAGAATCTTTGGAGGTTTTGAAAGATCCACAAGTCGAATTGCCTCTGAGGACTCCGTTGGTAGAGAGAGTCAATATGGCGTTCACAGGATCGCTGGTCGCTCGGGGCCGAGGCCGTGGTGTGGTGGTCGGAACTGCGCTCAGAACGGAGTTGGGTAAAATTGTGGACTCCCTGGAAGCTGAGCCCGGCGCCAAGCCTCCGTTGCTGATCCGGATGGAGCGCCTGACTCGAAAGAGCGCTGTTTTTTTGTTGCTGGCCACTGCGGTGATGGCGGTGATCCTGGTCTTGCGTGGGTACACGCTTTATGACGTCTTGATGGTCAGTATTGCGATGGCCGTGTCCGCCATTCCTGAGGGGCTGCCAGTGGCACTGACGGTCGCGTTGGCAGTGGCCAGCCGACGAATGGCAAAAAGAAACGTGATTGTGCGGCGATTGGCGGCCGTCGAGGCCCTGGGCTCTTGCACTTACATCGCCACAGATAAAACGGGCACGTTGACAGTCAATCAGCTGACCGTGAAGAAAATCGCGTTGCCGGAGCTGCCCGCATTTGGGGTCGGGGGTAGCGGTCTAAAGCCAACAGGAGAGTTCGAGCGCCTTGAGGGAGTGTTGGGGCCGATGCAGCAGGGAAAGCTGCGATCACTGGCCCTGGCAGGAGCTTTGTGTAATGAGGCCCAGCTTTTCGAGGAGTCAGGAGAGTGGGTGGGTCATGGTGATTCTGTGGACCTGGCTTTTCTGGTGCTGGCGGAAAAAACCGGTTTGCCTGAATCTGAACGGGCTCAGCACTACAGTTTGGTGGATGAAATTCCCTTTGAACCCGAGAATCAATTTGCAGCAACGTTGCACCGGGGGCCCTTGGGAAATTTGATATCCGTCAAAGGCGCTGTCGAGAAAGTTCTGCCCATGTGCAAGGGCGTTGAGTTGGAACATGTGCTGACTCAGATGAATGAGATGGCAGAAGAGGGCTATCGGGTTTTGGCTCTGGCCGGTCTTCTTTCATCGGTGACGCAGTTGAAAGATCAGCTTCAGGGGCTTTCTTTTTTGGGGCTGGTGGGAATGATGGATCCACTTCGTGAAGAAGCCAAGGAAGCCATCGATCATTGTCGAAGTGCCGGAATCACGGTGTCCATGGTGACGGGCGATCATCCGAGGACGGCCTTGGCGATTGCGAAACAACTGGGATTGGCCGGGCAGCTAGAGGCGGTGGTCTCGGGACCGCAGCTCAAAGCGGCTGGCGAAGCCCACAGGGATCAGTTGATCTCTCGCGGGCGGGTTTACGCTCGTGTCGAGTCTCAGCAAAAGTTGGAGATCGTGCAAAGTCTTCTGGCCGCGGGTCATTTTGTGGCCGTGACGGGTGATGGGGCTAATGATGCTCCGGCTCTTCGTGCCGCCAATGTCGGGGTGGCGATGGGAAAAAGTGGCACCGATGTGGCCAAGGACGTCGCGGATCTTGTTATCACAGATGATCGATTCGCGACAATTGTCGCCGGCATCGAAGAAGGCCGTATAGCCTACTCCAATATTCGGAAGGTCGTGTATTTGCTGATTTCTACCGGTGTTGCTGAAATTCTGATGTTCTTCCTCAGTCTCATCCTGGGCGTGCCTCTGCCTCTGACAGCGATTCAGATTCTTTGGTTGAATCTGGTTACAAACGGGATTCAGGATGTGACGCTGGCGATGGAGCCCGGCGAGGGGGATGAGTTGCATCGACCGCCGCGAAGGCCTGAGGAACCCATCTTTGATCGTCTGATGTTGGAAAGGGTCGTCTTGTCTTCGGTGGTGATGGGAGGAATCTCTTTTTCATTCTTCTACTCGCAACTCCGGGAAGGGGTCAGCCTGGAAGTCGCACGCAACCTGACTCTGCTTTTGATGGTCTTGTTTGAAAACGTCATGATTGGCAATTGTCGTTCAGAGACCAAGTCTGCTTTTTCCATGAGTCCGCTGAAAAATCCCTATCTTCTGGCTGGAACCCTCGGGGCCCAGCTGCTGCATATCGGGGCGATGTACATCCCATTCTTTCAGACCACCCTTGGGGTTGCCCCTGTGCATCTTTCTGACTGGATTCGTCTGCTGGGGTTGGCGTTGTCTGTTTTGCTTGTCATGGAGACTTATAAACTTGCACGTCACAGCCCCTGGTTGTCCCGATTCACGACCAGCATTCGGAGGCATTTATGAAACGATGTTGTCGAATTGTTCTTACTGGAGGCCCTGGCGGTGGCAAAACCACGGCCGCTGATTTGTACCGTCGGGAGATCGGGGACCAGGTGGTGGTTGTGCCCGAAGCCGCCACGCTGCTTTATACGGGGGGATTTCCGCGAATGGGGGATTTTGGCGTCCGACAAGCCACCCAAAGAGCCATCTATCATGTTCAGACCAACCTGGAGGATGCGCAGGCCGCGCATTATCAGAGCCGGGTGTTATTGTGTGACCGAGGAACTGTGGATGGAGCTGTGTACTGGCCGGCTCAACCGATGGACTTTTTCAGAGAGCTTGGAACGACCTTAGAAGCCGAACTAAGACGTTACGATGCGGTGATATTCTTTGAAACTGCGGCGGTGGGTGGGATTTCCATAGAAGGGGGGAACCCCATGCGGATCGAAAGCATTCAGGAAGCACTGAAGCTGGATATGTCCTTGCGGGAGCTTTGGTCCCAGCATCCCCATTTTATATTTGTGCCTCATGAGGCTTCATTTATACGCAAGGTGAATCGGGGGCTTGAAGAGGTGGCCCGGGTGGTCGCCGGACACCAGTCAAAATGAAACACCACTTGTTAGACGGAGGTCTGGTGGTCCTTTTCGAGCTCAATCGATTTCCAGGAACCTGCAGAAGGCCATGTTCCCCGCCAGTTCGTATTGGTGGGTTTGGACCGCTTTCAGATGGTGCTGGGGGTTGTAGCCAATCGTACAGACTGTTTTGTCTCCGTCAAAGTGAGAGCAGTCCTCGCAGGAAAAACGAGTGTCATACTTCAAATAGTCCCGGGGGTTGACTGTATCCTTTTTGATGGAGGGGTGCAGACGCGGCTGGGACTTGCCTTTTCCTTTGGGATTAACGATTCCTGCCATTCTGAGGGTCCTTGGTGTTGACAAAAGCGAATTAGAACTCATCCTTTATTTCAGATGGAGGCTCTATGAGCAATGATATTGAAAAAATGACGCGAAAAAGCCAGGAGGCCATGCAGGCCGCCGCAAAGTTGGCCGAGCGTAAACTTAGCCCCTCCGTGGAACCTGAACACCTTTTGATGGAGCTGGTACAGCAATCCGAAGGAATCGTTCCTCGTATCTTGGATAAAGTGAATGTTCCCCAGGCCCAGTTTTTAACGGACCTGAGAGCCCGTATTGATAAGTTCCCTCAAGTCACTGGTGGCAGTCAGAAAATGTACGCCAGTCCGCGTCTGGAAAAGATCTTCCAGGCCGCTGAGACAGAAGCGCAAGAGTGGGGTGATTCCTACATCTCCACTGAACACTTCTTTATGGCCATGCTGAAGGGTGGGGATTCCGACCTGCAGGCCTTGTTCCGTAAGAACAAGATCAACGCCGACTCGGCAAGAACTGCTTTGACGGAGATTCGTGGCAAACAAAAGGTGACCGATGACGATCCTGAAAATAAATATGAGGTTCTCAAAAAATATGCCCGTGATCTGACCGCTCTGGCGGCCGAAGGTAAACTTGATCCGGTGGTGGGGCGTGATGAAGAAATTCGTCGTGTTGTGCAGGTACTGTCCCGCCGAACGAAGAACAACCCCGTACTGATCGGTGAGCCGGGCGTGGGTAAAACGGCCATCGCCGAAGGTTTGGCTTTGCGTATTATCAAGCAGGACGTGCCGGATAATTTGATTGGCAAAAAGCTGATGTCCCTGGATATGGGAGCCTTGATTGCCGGTGCCAAGTACCGTGGCGAATTTGAAGACCGCTTGAAGGCCGTAATCAAGGAAGTCACTTCCAGCGATGGGCAGATTATTTTGTTCATCGACGAGCTTCACACTTTGGTGGGCGCTGGTAAAACAGAGGGTGCCATGGATGCGGGGCAGTTGCTGAAGCCAGCCTTGGCGCGCGGAGAACTGCGCTGTATCGGTGCAACCACTTTGGACGAGTATCGCAAGTACATTGAAAAGGATGCGGCCCTTGAGCGTCGTTTCCAAACAGTGATGGTGGAAGAGCCCAGTGTCGAGGACGCGATCACCATCTTGCGGGGTCTAAAAGAAAAATACGAAGTCCATCACGGGATTCGTATCACTGATGCGGCGTTGGTGTCGGCGGTGAAGTTGTCTCATCGCTATATCACCAACCGCTTCCTGCCGGACAAGGCGATCGACTTGATCGACGAAGCGGCCAGCAAACTGGGTATTGAAACCCGCTCTGTGCCGGAAGAGGTCGATAAGATCGAACGCGAATTGATGCAGCTTCGTATTGAAAAAGAAGCATTGAAAAAAGAAAAAGACGAAGGTGCAAAAGAACGTCTGGCCGTGATTGATAAAGAAATCACCGAGCTGAATGCGAAGAACCAGCTTTTGCGCGAACAATGGGAATTTGAAAAAGGCGGCATTGAGCAAATTAAAAAACTCAAAGCCGACATCGAAGACCTGAAGGTTGCGGTTGCGAAGGCCGAGCGTGAGGGTGATCTGGGGAAAGCCGCCGAATTGAAATACGGTCGCTTGCCAGAGACCGAGAAAAAGCTCAAAGCCCTGGAAGAGCGCAGTAAGGAAGGGGCTAAGACGGCTTCTGAAAACCGCATGCTGAAGGAAGAAGTCGGCCCTGAGGATGTGGCCGAAGTCGTGGCGAAGTGGACGGGTATTCCAGTCAGTAAAATGCTGGAAAGCGAATCCCAGAAGCTTCTGCATATGGAAGATGAATTGAAGAAGCGCGTGGTGGGTCAGGATCATGCATTGACCATTGTGGCTGATGCGATTCGCCGGGCGCGTGCTGAAATCTCAGACCCGAATCGTCCGATTGGAACTTTCATGTTCCTAGGTCCAACTGGTGTTGGTAAAACCGAAACCGTGAAAGCCTTGGCAGAGTTCCTGTTTGATGACGAACAGGCCGTGGTGCGCATCGATATGAGTGAGTACATGGAAAAGCATGCCGTGGCACGTCTGATCGGGGCGCCTCCGGGCTATGTGGGTTACGAAGAAGGTGGTCAGTTGACCGAAGCCGTTCGTCGTCGCCCTTACAGCGTGGTGTTGCTGGACGAGGTGGAAAAAGCTCATCCGGACGTGTTCAATATCCTGTTGCAGGTTTTGGATGACGGTCGTCTGACGGATGGGCAGGGTCGCACGGTGGATTTCAAAAACACTGTGCTGATCATGACTTCGAATGTGGGTTCGCAGTCGATTCTGGATCCAGCCATGTCCGAAGAAGCCAAACGTGAAGCGGTGAACGAGGCTTTGCGTGAAAGATTCCGTCCGGAGTTCCTGAACCGTATCGACGAGACGGTGATGTTCAAGTCCTTGGGCGAATCGCAGATTTCCGGCATCGTCAAGGTGCAGTTGGATCTGGTGGCGCAACGTTTGCGAGCGAAAAAGATTGCCATCGACTTCAACCAGGAAGCCATCGACTTCCTGGCGAAGAAAGGCTACGACCCGGTTTATGGTGCTCGACCTTTGAAGCGTGTGATTCAGACAGAGCTTTTGAATCCACTTTCCAAAGAGATCATCGCAGGCAAGGTCAAGGCGGGCGATACAGTCCACGTCAAAGGCAACGGAAGTTCACTGGTATTCTAAAATATTGGGATCAGATAATGGTAAGAAGCCCTCACAAACGTGGGGGCTTCTTGTTTTTCAAGAGAATACCATGACAGATCCCGGCGCCTGCCTCTAGAATGACATTATGACGACAAACCCCAAAGTTAAGATAAAAAAGAAAAAGACCCTTGCTCTGATCGCTCACGACGGAAAGAAAGCCGTGTTGGTTTCATTTGTTCGGGATCATCTGGAAGACTTCAAAAACTTCAACTTGATCGGGACCGGCAATACGGGGCGCCTGATTCAGTCCGCCGGTTTGAAGGTGACTCGCAAGCTTTCGGGACCTTTGGGGGGAGACGCCCAGATTGCCGCTGAAGTGGCGACCGGCAAGTGCCACGGGGTGATCTTTTTCCGTGATCCACTGGGAATGCATCCCCACGACCCGGACATTTCGATGTTGATGCGCATCTGTGATGTTCACAACGTGCCGTTGGCGACCAATCCGGCCACGGCTGAATTGCTTATAAAGGGCCTGCCAGGTTAGCTTCGGCAGGGGCCGCTGTCGCAAGTTTAGACAGAGCGGGCATATTTTTCTGTGACGGACCAGTCAGTTGCGAAAAAACGGACCAGGCTTCATCTTAGGCCCATGCACGGCTTTAAGTCTCTTCTGATATCAGGTCTTTGTCTTGTCTCCTTGGCAGTGTCGGCGGCTCCGACCAAAGGGGCTTATTGCCAGGATGATTCGGTGGTGTTGGGTTTTGTCGGGGACATTCTGGTTCACGATGCACTTTACAAATCCATTCTTCCCAAACAACGTTTTACCTCTTTATGGGAAAAAGCCATTCCACTTTTCAATAAAGCCGATTATATGGTCGCCAATCTTGAAGGGCCCGCGGCTTTGGGGGTTGAAAAGTCCGGCCGTGATGTCGGTGATCAGGGATTTACATACGATCTGAATGTGTATTCAGGGACTAAGTTTTCTTTTAACTTTCATCCGCAGATTCTGCGCGATCTGAAATCTTCCGGTGTTGATCTGATCAGCACGGCGAACAATCATTCCTTGGACCGACAGTGGCGAGGAATTGACCGTACTTTGGAAGCGGCAAAAGAGGCGGGTCTTGCAACCGCGGGAACACGCCCTTCTTATGCTCCGAATGAACAGTTTTATCACCTGGCGGATGTGCGAGGCTACCGTCTGGCCTTTATTGCCTGCACCGAAGCCACCAATGGAATTGCTGATACCAAGGGGCAGGTGTTGTCTTGTTACAGCAAGTCCCAGCAGGTGGAAGGTCTGATCAAGCAGTTGCGTGGACGCTCTGATGTTGATGCGGTGATTGTTCTTCCGCATTGGGGTGTGGAGTACAGTTCCAAGCCTGACAAGTCTCAGACCAATTATGCCCGTCGGTTTCTGGAGGCCGGTGCCGCGGCTGTGGTGGGGTCTCATCCTCATGTCTTGCAGCCGTGGGAAACCTACAGAACTGCGGATGGTCGTCAGACGATGATCGTTTATTCATTGGGTAATTTCCTAGCCTTCCAAGCGGGCACAGAAAAGAAAACCGGAGCGGTTGTTTACCTGCGCCTTAAAAAAGATGCTGCAGGACGTACACAGCTTGCGACGGCCTATTACACTCCGACTTATCGCGACGGCTACACCGTCTATCCGGTCAGCAGTCGGGGCAGTAAAGAAGCCTTAAAAGAGTCCGCAAAGCACTTCGGCACGCAGAACCGCTTTGAGCCGGAGCAGAAATTCCCGGGCTGCCATCTCTGATATCACTTTCCCCGGCTCAGTTTTATGTGCTTCAATAAGACTCGGGAGAGTTTTATGGAAGAAACCACACCTCAGTTCTGGCGTAAATGCAGTTCCTGTAAAAAACCAATTTCTTTTGGCGCAAAGTATTTCGTGTGCAGCGTCTCAACGTGCAATAACGAACGCACGGGCTATGTCTTTTGCAGTGTTCCTTGTTTTGAGACCCATTTACCAGGGGCACGTCACCGTGATGCCGGTGCCATTGAAAAGATCGCTCCAAAGACGGCGGCGGAAGAAGCCCATCGGGCCCCAGCAAGAATTATTGTCAAACCCACGTCAACGTCGTCACCTTCAGCGGTGGTGAAAGGTTCTGCTCCGCAAGAGGTGCTGATCATCGCTTCGCGCCTGAAAGACTACATCCAGGCGCGGTCCGATTTTAACACCTCGGCGTCGGTGATGGATGTGTTGTCGGATCATGTGCGCATCATCTGTGACCGCGCTATTGAGAATGCCCGCGCTGACGGTCGCAAGACGGTGATGGACAGGGATTTTGAGTTTTTAAAAAAATAGATAAAGAGGTTGATATGAAAAAGTGGATTGCCGCAGTGACGATCATGTTTTCCCTCTCAGCCCAGGCGCAGTCGCGCTTCAGCTATGATCTAAGTGGAGCCTCGGGGACACGAGACAATGAGTCTTTTACGGAGATTCATCTGGGCCTGAACTATTTTGTAAAGGACTGGTTGAATTGGCGCAACTCAGTGTTTACTCAGTTTGGGACGGATATAAACACGGTCTATGGTTTGGATACCGCAGCACTTTTCAACTATGAATTTTACAATCACAGTCGCACACTGGGAGTTGAATTCTTTGCGGGTCCGGGATTGCGTTTTGCCTCTGAAAATTCAAATGCGGCTTTTGGTAAGGCGGGCATCACCTTTGGATTGGGTGGTTTGCGCATTGGGGGAGGCGTTCAGCATTTTCTGTATTTCGAAGGTCGCACGGATAAAAATGACAACACCTTAAACAAAGATGAGACCCAATACTTTATCACGTTGTCCGGCGGCGGCAGCTTCTAAAAGATAAAGCTTTTTGTGCAAACATGATTGCCGTCATTTAGTGAAAACGGCTTCCTCCGACAAGAGCGTCGGAGGAAATTATGAAGCTCGAAGATATCATTTTAGCCCACGCGAAATACAAGCTCAGTCTGCGCAACTTTGTGGAAAAGGGTTCGGAATTGGAAATTCCCGAGGGGGATTTGTTATTCTGGCTTCAGGAACAGGCGCGGGAACTAAGTCATCTTCGCTCTTTCCGTATTCTGCAACGGGAGCACGAGGCTTTCGTGAATTACGTTTCAGCGGTATTAACCTTGGTGGCCGAAGGGCAGCGGGCCCAGGCGCAGGAATTGATGTCCAGTGAAATGTTTGTGCTAATCTCTGAAGAAATTGTCACCACCGTCAGCCTTCTTGAAAGAGAGCTGAATCGCAAGACTCATTGAAGACGGTTTGCACCGTCTTCTTTCCTTCCTTCTGATTTTAATTTTTAGTGATCAAGCTTTTGACGTTCAGAGTATTCACACTAGTAAAACCGTCTTTCAACTTTTCTTAAACAGTCTATTCTTTCGACAACACAAATTTTTTTGAAAAATGCTTATTTGAATTGTCGCAAGTTATTTCCAGCACTTAGCGTGTCTCAGAATGAAACCGGTTTCGTTTTTGCAAATGAGTCCGCAAACTTACACCCGGTTTAAGGTCCAGCTCTTTCATTCCGTATACTGTGCATGAACCGCCTCTAGTGAAAGATTGGAAAGGGACAAACATGAAATCACAATCGGGCACCGTGAACTGGTCAAAGAAGATTATGAAAGCCGGCATTCTGATTGCCGGTGCTGCGATGACCATGGGAAATCAGAAGTGCGAGCAACAGCAGGCAGTGGCTCCACCACGTGTGCTTAAGAAAATTGTCGAAATGGGTTCCATCCGATCCAGTCCCTTGATGCTGCCGAACGGCTCTTTCGATTTTCAGTTTGTAGCGAATCAGCAGGTGTATGGAGTGCTCATGGAGAGCAAAGAGTTCGCGCTAAGATATGCGCCTCCCATCGCGGTTCCCCCCGAACAAGTACGCAATGGGGATCAGAACTTCTTCAATCTGACCAAAGCGGACGGTCAGATGATGAAGGCCTTCGCGCAGGCGGCAGGCAAGGACAACTACAACGTCCAATACGCCAAGACGGCGTGGTGCATGGTGAACATCCCGCAGGCGAAGATCTCCGGTTCGGTGAACTCGTTTGAGTTGATCGGCGGGGGAGGTCTGACTGTGGGCTTTAATCCGGCCGGGGCTTATCCAACGAATGGATTGACCTCTGCGGGATTCAATGTGGAATGGGCGCAGCTGGATTTGTCCATGATGGCTCTTCGTCCGCTGACTTCAAAAGTGATGACCGCCACCAATGTGACTACCAAGCAGACTAAAACCAAAGTGAACTTCGGTCTGAACTTCGGCGCATTTACGATTGGGCCCAGCGCGTACTATCAAACTCCGCTGGCTCAAGTCACCAAGAATGCTTTGGTGAAAGCGGTGGGAGAATTAAACACCGGACTGAAATCAGAAGAGTGGTATTCACGTGTGATGGCCAATCATGACACACATCTGGTCGTGGTCGGCGGAACTGATGTCGGCTTGGAGGCCGGAGATCAGTTGTTGATTTATAACGAAGACTATTACTGGGAAGGCGAACCTTGTGACTCGAAATACCTGGGTGGTGGCGCGGCGGCAGGGTCAGCCGTGGCAAAAATCGAGATCGACTGGGTCGGCGATGAAATTTCCCGCGGTCGCGTGATTGAGCAAAACGACAATAACGCTGTGATCGGCGCGAAAGTGAAGCTCTTTAAGTTCCACGCGCCGGATTATAAGCCCCAGGATCCGGGTGTGCAGCCGGTAGATTCCAATACAGGCAACTCGGGCTCAAATGGGAATAGCGGCACCCCGCAAAAACCCAGCAAGCCGGGTCGTACTTAAGGGCTTTCTCAGAGTGTAAAAGTGCCACTTTCCTTGCCAGAGCAGGGTGAAACGTGTAGGGTCTCGGCCACAAGCAGAGGCCCTTATGTTTTCTGGAATCGTCGAATCCGTCATGCCGATTGAGAGCTCCGAAGAGCTGTCTAACGCCTATCGAATTAAAATCAAAAAACCCAGTGAATTCAATGATATAAAGCTTGGCGACAGTATTGCCTGTGATGGCGTCTGTCTGACCGTGGAAGCTTTCGATGATTCCCATATGACTTTTGCGCTGGCAGCGGAAACCATCAAGGTTTTGGAATGGAACCCACAAAGCTGGATCGGCAAACAGGTCAATCTTGAGAGATCTTTGCGTTTTGGCGACCGAATCCATGGTCATCTGGTGACCGGGCACGTGGACAGTCTGGGGACGGTGACTCGGGCGGATCTTCAGGGGGAATCCTTCTTCCTGGATGTGAAAGTGGCCGACACGATTCTTCCGTATGTTTGGAAAAAGGGCAGTGTGACTCTGAACGGGGTCAGCCTGACGGTGAATGAACTTGAAGGCAACGTCGTCTCTGTGTGCCTGATCCCGGAGACTTTGAAGCGCACGAATCTTGGTGGCTTGAAACCGGGCAGTCGTATCAATGTGGAACCTGACTATATGGCGCGAGCTATTCAGCGCTCTTTGGAAGTGAGAAAGGGCTAACATGGAATTTAATACCATCCCTGAAATTATCGAAGACGTCCGTAACGGAAAAATGGTCATCCTGGTGGATGATGAAGATCGTGAAAATGAAGGCGATCTGATTTTGGCGGCTGAATTTGCCACTCCTCAAAATATCAACTTCATGGTGAAAGAAGCCCGCGGTTTGGTTTGTCTTTGTCTGACGGCCCAGCAGGTCGAGCGCTTGCAGTTGCCACTGATGGTTCGCGATGATTTGAACTTTGCTCCGAATAAAACCGCCTTCATGGTCAGTATCGAAGCCTCCGAGGGGATTTCCACGGGGATCTCCGCCGCGGACCGCGCATTGACCTGCCGAGTGGCGGCGAACCCTCACGCCAAACCCACAGACATTCACATGCCAGGCCATATCTTCCCGATCCGTGCCCAGCAAGGTGGGGTGCTTAAGCGTGCAGGTCACACCGAAGCCAGTGTGGACCTGGCTCGTCTGGCGGGATTGAATCCAGCAGCGGTGATCTGTGAAGTGATGAATGACGACGGCACGATGGCGCGCGTGGGTGACTTGCGTGAGTTCGCTAAAAAGCACAATATCAAAATTGGCACTATCGTGGACTTGATCGCGTATCGCCTGGCGAATGAGACTTTGGTGGAAGAGCTGGCCAGCATTCCCTTGCCGGCGTCCTTTGGTGAAAACATGCAAGCGCGTGTTTTCCGCAGCACGGTCGATGGCCTTGAACATCTGGTGATTCAAAAAGGTGAAATCAAAAAAGACCAGCCGACGCTGGTGCGTGTGCACGTCGATAACTTCACACGCGACTTTATGGCTGTTATTCAGCGCGGGGCTTCGTCTGTTCTGGAAAGTGTGAAAGCGCTGCAGGAGGAAGAATCCGGCGCCTTTGTTTTGCTGCGTGGAAACAACCGCACGGCAGGTCTGGTGCAAGAGCTGAATGTCTTGATCGGAATGGAGGATGTTCGTCCTTCCACTCCGCTGATGGATGAGCGTGACTATGGCATCGGGGCGCAGATCCTGCGTGAAATCGGCGCCAATAAGATCCGCCTGCTGACCAACAAGCCTGAAAAGAAGGTCGGTTTGAAAGCGTTTGATATTGAAATCGTTGAAATTGTCGCAATGGAAAATCTGAAGGGATCAAAATAATGGGAAAAATCAAAGTTGGTGTTGTTACAGCTCGTTGGAATCAGGAAATCACTTCCAGACTTGAAGAAGGCGCAATCAGCTATCTGGAGTCCTGTGAGGACGTCGAGATCTTTGCGGCCTTGGTTCCGGGCGCGGTTGAAATCCCGCTGGCTTGCCAGGCTTTCCTGGAGGCCGGTTGTGATGGTGTTGTGGCCTTGGGTGTGGTGATCCGTGGCGACACTTCCCACTATGACTATGTCTGCAACTCGGTGACTGACGGCGTGACTCGTCTTATGCTTGATTACAAGAAACCAATTGGTTTCGGCGTTCTGACGACTGAAAATGAAGAACAAGCCTTTGCCCGCGCCGGTGGTGATCATGGCAATAAAGGGGAAGATGCGGCTCAGGTGGTGATGGAAATGATCGGTCTGACCCAGGAAATCCCTGCGGCCATGAAAACGGCCGTGATGCTGGCCAAGAAAGCCCCAGCAAAGGCCGCCAAGAAGACTGCAAAAGCTGCGGCAAAAACACAAAAAAAGAAGAAAAAAGTAAGAAAGTAATCTAGCATGGGGCCTATGGAAAATACGCCCCTTAAGGATGAGTTTCTTCCTCCTGGTCCGCAGGAGTTCAAAAAGCGACGCCGTGAGATCATTTTGGTTCTTGTGGTGTCGTTTTTATTTGGTCTTCTGACGTGGTTTGAGATCCGCCTGTTCGCCACCAGTCAGCAGCTTCCCTTTGTTCACAGCATCTTCTTTTTCGGTCTGGTGAACTTCAACATCATCTTGTTGCTGCTTCTGCTCTTCATGATCTTCCGCAATGTCGTGAAGGTTTTCGTGGAAAGGCAGGGGAAAGTTTTCGGCAGCAGTCTGAAGGCTAAGCTGATTGCCGCGTTCGTGGCGTTCAGCTTTATTCCGACCGTGCTGATGTTCATCATCTCGGTATTTTATATCAATTCCAGCTTCGACAAGTGGTTCAGCGCCAAGATGGCGGGTGTCCTGAAAAGTTCCATCGAAGTCACCAACGCCTATTACTTCAACGCGAAGAAAAAGAACTATCACTTCGCCCATCAGATTTCAGATGCGATCCGTCCGCTGAAAAGCCAGAAAGAAATCCAAAAAAAGGTCGAACAACTGCGCAAGGATTTCAGTTTGGATGCGGTGGAATACTATCCTTCGCTTTTCGGTAAACGCGTGGTGGTGTCGGCAGAGGATGACAACGTTCCCACCGTGCCTGCCGTGTCGCTTGAGTTCCTGCAAAAGGGGATCAAGCTTCAGGCCGAAGCCAGTATCATTCACCAGTTCGGGGATGGAAATCTGGTGCGGGTGATCGTGCCTGTGCAAGAGGGCGCGGAAAAAGGCGCTGTGGTGGTTTCAAGCTTCCTGCCGCTGTCTTTGATTTCAAAAATGAACGATATTTCGACGGCCTATGATGAGTTCCGCGACATCAATCCGTTGGAATACCCGCTAAAGTCGATCTATCTGTATATCCTGGTCTTGATGACCTTCGTGATTCTGTTGGCGGCGACCTGGTTTGGGTTCTATCTGGCCAAGCAGTTGTCGGTGCCGATCGTTCAGTTGGGGCGAGCGACCCGTCGTGTGGCCGGGGGGGATTACACTCCGCTGGAAGTAAAATCCGGTTCTGAGGAAATCAATGACCTGATTACAAGCTTCAACCAGATGACGGTGACTTTGGAAAGCACACTCGAAGAACTGGATCAGCATGCGCGCTATACAGACACGGTTTTAAAGAACGTCAGCGCCGGGGTTATTTCGGTGGATAAGGCTGGCGTTGTCACCACGATCAACCGTCATGCGGCTCAGCTTTTGCGCGTGGACCCGGAAAAATACATCGGGCATTCGGTGCGGGATCTTCTGACTTTGGAATACTTCCGAACTTTCGCGGAGCTGCAAAAGACGATGCACGATCACAAAATCGAAAGCTTGCAGAAAGAACTGCGCCTGAATGTCCAGGGTGAGGCGGTGCCATTGCAAGTGACGCTGTCCATGCTGAAGGATGAAAAAGGCGAGGACATCGGTAAGATTCTGGTCTTTGACGACATGACTCCCATTGTGAACGCACAAAGGGCCGCAGCTTGGACGGAGGTGGCCCGCCGTATCGCGCACGAAATTAAAAACCCTCTGACTCCGATCAAGCTTTCGGCAGAGCGCTTACAGCGTAAGTTCGGCGCGACGATCACGGACCCCGCCTTCAGTGAATGCACGACCATGATTGTGAAGCAGGTTGATGGGTTGAAGAACCTGGTGAACGAGTTCAGCAACTTTGCCCGATTGCCGCAAGCCCGACCTGTGGTGGCTAACTTAAACAGCGTGGTGGAAGAGTCCTTGGGGCTTTACCGGCAGGCGCACCCTCAGATCGACTTTGAGTTCACCAAGGATGGGGATCTGCCGGACTTCAAGTTTGATCCGGATCAGATCAAGCGGGTTTTGGTCAATTTGGTTGATAACTCGGTTTCGGCTGTTGCAAAAGAGCCACAGCCGAGCATAAAAATTGTCACCCGGTATGACAAGGACATCAAAACCGTCCGTATGACTGTGGCCGACAACGGGGAGGGCATCCCTGCGGCGGATCGAAGTCGCATTTTTGAGCCATACTACTCTACAAAAGAGGGCGGAACTGGGCTAGGATTGGCGATTGTGAAAAGGATCATCGAGGACCACAACGGCTTCATTCGGGCTACGGCCAATGAACCTAAGGGGATCAAGATGGTTATTGAGATGCCCGTAAATGAGATAGGCGCCTGGAAACCCTCCGACGCGTGAGCCGGTCCAAAGGGTTGGGAAGAATTTGAGAAAGAGGTCGTTATGACGGCACTGAGTACTAAGATTTTGATCATTGATGATGAGGCTCCGATCCGGGATGTGCTTTCGGCATCTTTGCGTGATGAGGGCTATCAGGTTTCTTTGGCCCATGACGGAGAGTCTGGAATTCAGGCGATTCGTGATGTGCAGCCGGATATTGTGTTTTTGGATATCTGGATGCCGGGCAAGTATGACGGGATCGAAGTTTTGAATCTGGCCCGCAAGGAATTCCCACATGTGGAATTCGTGATGATTTCCGGTCACGGGACTATTGAAACAGCCGTGAAGGCGACGAAGCTCGGAGCTTGGGACTTTATCGAAAAGCCGCTCTCCATGGATAAGATCCTGATTGTGATCTCAAATATCCTGAGCTACCAACAGCAAAAAGAAGAAAAGGCTTTGTTGTTGAATAAACTTCGCAAGTCGATTGCTTTGATCGGTGAGGCTCCTTCCATCGTGGCCACCAAGCAGATTATTGCGCGCGTGGCACCGACGAACTCCTGGGTTTTGATTCAGGGCGAAGCCGGCACAGGCAAAGAGCTGGTGGCACAGAATATTCACTACATGAGCTCCCGTGCCAGCCGTCCGTTTGTTGAAATCAACTGCGGCGGGATCCCTGAAGATCTTCAGGAGGCTGAAATCTTCGGAATTGAAAAGGGTGCCATGCCTGGTGTGGATCGTCCAAAAAAAGGAAAGCTCGATTTGGCCTTGGGCGGAACTTTGTATATCGCTGAAATTGGCGAATTGAATCCGGCGGCCCAAAGTAAGCTTCTGCAATACCTGGACAGCCGTAAATACAGCCGCGTCGGCGGTGTGGAACTGATTGAAAATGATGTGCGTGTGATCGCTGCGTCCTCCAAAGATCTGGAAAAGGAGGTTAAGGAAGGTCGTTTCAGAGAAGACCTGTACTATCGTTTGAATGTCATTCCTTTCCGCGTTCCCGCTTTGAAAGAGCACCCCGAGGACATCCCGGTTCTGGTGTCTTATTTCTCTGACAATGTTTCGCGTGAAAGCGGTTATCCGAAAAAAGTATTTTCGGAAAAAGGGATTGAAAAGATGCTGGCTTACCAATGGCCAGGAAATGTTCGTGAGTTGAAGAACTTCATCGAACGTGTTTACATTTTGACTCCGGGTGATTTTGTCGATGTGCATGACCTGCGCTTTGCCGGTTTGATCGATAAGGATGATGAAAAAGCCGTTGAGATGCAGGATCTTTCCACCTTCAGGGAAGCGCGTGCGCAGTTTGAAAAAGACTACCTGTTGCGCAAGATCAGCGAAAACAACGGCAATATCTCTCGCACGGCGGAAGTGATCGGTCTGGAAAGAAGTTATCTTCACAGAAAGATCAAAGCATACGGAATTGACTCAAAAGAAAACTAAGAAAGAGACGACAATGGCAGATACAGCAATTACCCCGACACGTTCCCAAAACTATCCAGAGTGGTATCAGCAGGTGATCATCGCCGCGGATATGGCCGAAAATTCTCCGGTGCGCGGTTGTATGGTGATCAAGCCCTGGGGCTACGCTGTCTGGGAAAACATGCAGGCGGTTTTGGATCGCAAGTTCAAAGACACAGGCCACGTGAACGCTTATTTCCCGTTGTTGATTCCACTGAGCTTCCTGGAAAAGGAAGCGGCTCACGTCGAAGGCTTTGCCAAAGAGTGTGCGGTGGTGACTCACCATCGCTTGAAAGGTGATGGCAACGGCAAGCTGATTCCGGATGGCGAGCTGGAGGAGCCACTGATCATTCGTCCGACCAGTGAAACAATCATCGGCCATCAATTTGCAAAATGGGTGAAATCTTACCGTGACCTTCCGATTCTGGTGAATCAGTGGTGTAACGTGATGAGATGGGAAATGCGCACACGCATGTTCCTTAGAACCGCTGAGTTCCTGTGGCAGGAAGGACATACCGTCCATGCAACGGCCAAGGAAGCTCAGGAAGAAACTTTGCAGATGCTGGATGTTTATGCGGACTTCGCTGAAAATTACATGGCGATGCCGGTAATCAAGGGTATGAAGACGCCGGATGAAAGATTCCCGGGTGCCGTGGATACCTACACGATCGAAGCACTGATGCAGGATAAAAAGGCGTTGCAGGCGGGAACTTCTCACTTCCTGGGTCAAAATTTTGCCAAAGCTTCCGAGATCAAGTACCTGAGTGCTGAAGGCAAAGAGGAATTCGCATGGACAACCTCTTGGGGTGTTTCCACTCGTTTGATCGGTGGTCTGATCATGACCCACAGTGATGACAATGGTTTTGTGGCACCGCCAAGACTGGCGCCGTTGCATGTTGTGATCATTCCGATCTATCGCAATGATGAAGAGCGTGCGCAGGTTCTGGATTACGTAAAAGCTTTGGAAAAGGACCTGAAAGCGCAGAACTATGTGGGCTCATCTGTTCGTGTGAAAATTGATGATCGCGATATGCGCGGCGGTGAAAAAGCATGGCAGTACATCAAGCAGGGTGTTCCTGTACGTGTGGAAGTCGGTCCTCGCGATATGGCCAAGGGTGAAGTCTTCGTAGGTCGTCGTGATCGTGGGCCGAAAGAAAAGGCATCCCAGTCCAGAGACGCTTTTGTGCAAAATATTGGAGCCCTTTTACAGGAGATCCAGGATGGTATGTTTGAACGCGCTAAGAAAATGCGTGATGAGAGCATCAAAAAAATCACAAATCTACAGGATTTCGAGAAGTACTTCTCTGGTGGAGAAACAACAGCGCCGGGCTTTGCCAAGGTTCCTTGGTGTGAGGCTGGTATGGGCCACGAGTTGTTGGCGCAGCTGAAAGTGACTCCACGCTGTATGCCTCTGGAACAGGAGCCGATCGAGGGGAACTGCATCTTCTCCGGCAAGCCCGCCACAAAGTGGGTTCTGTTTGCAAAATCATATTAGTTCGAACAGCCCTCTTCGGAGGGCTTTTTTTTGTCAAAAAACCGAAGAAATTTATAAAAGTTGTTAAAGATTCTTTAACGTGTTTCTGTCGTCGGGATGTGTGAACACTTTGAAGTCGTGTCTGTACGGCGGCCCATTGCGCTTCCTTGAGTTTTCATTGAGCATGAAGCTCTCAGTGACGGAGGAGATGTTTTTGTGGTTACGGCGGAAAATCAGTTGGATGAAGTTCGTACTCGGATGGGAAGAGTTTTGCGTGAGGTGGTGCAGGAAATGACGGCCGGTGCTTCTGGGGTGGAGGTTAGTTTCACAACCGGAGACCGCACGACGATCTATCGAATCTCGGTGCCCCAGGAACACCGAGGTAAACTGATTGGGGCCCAGGGCAAGAACATCACTTCTTTGCGAAACATCCTGGGCGCCATGGCTGGAAGTTATGGATTCCGGGCTATTATCGAACTGGTGGTATAATATTTTTTGTAAAAAAAGAGCTCCCGAAGGAGTTCTTTTTAATTGATCTCAATGAAGCTCGATTCTGACCAGGGCGAACTTTGAGAACTGCTGCGACCTCTTATGCGGAAATACCAGCGTCCATTATCAAGGCCTTGTTTAAGATAATAATCACGAGCCTCCACTTTATAAACAGTGCTGCCAGTGAAGTCGGTGTTCTGTGATAGTTCAAGCTCATACCAGGCAGCGCCAAGAATTTGTCCCCAGGCAAAGCGAATGGCATCGCCGCGCTTGAAACGTTTTCCTTTATTTGGGGCTTCCAGGGCCGCCGGCTGCAAATCTTCTTGCTTGCGATATTCCACAGCATAGACCTGCGAAGGAGTGTCGAAGAATTCCGTGCTTTCCGAGCTTGGAATCAGCCGGAAGTAGTACCAGCCTTCTTGGGTGACCGGCATGAAGAACTCGATATTTTTGGTTTCCAGTCTCTTGGCGTCCTTAAGATCTTCGCGGCGCCCGACCTCCAGAAAGTACTTCTTTGCATTTTTACGATGATTCCACAGGATGTGCAGCTTGTCTGAATCCTTTTTGTCTTCGATATTGCCAAAGGCGATTTCATAGCGATCCACGGAAGGGCCTGGCAGAACGCCTTTGACTTTAAAGACCTCTGATGCCGGAGAAATTTCACCTTCTGCGGAACGGGCTATGACTCGGACAAAACTGGGATCTCGGGTGGAGTGTTCAATATCATATTGCTCATCGTTCACTGCGATCTTCAGCTTCTTAGAGCCAAAGCCTGGCGTGTCCGACATCTCTATCAGATAGTCTTTGGCGTGGGGTACGGGCTTCCATTGAACGGTCACGCGCACAAGTATCGGACTTACAAGCTCTTCTTTCTCTTTTAAAAGCTCAGGGGCTTGCAGGGGAGGGCGGACGTCAGCCGTTGCGGTGTTAGACCAGCCCGAGGCAGGTTTGTCTGCTAGAAGTTTCTGCGCGCGTAAATAGTATCGTCCAGGTTCAGAGACAGGAATTCCCTTGTTCAGTGTCCCTTTGTAAGCAGCCACAAGGGTCTTGAAGTCTTCGCTGCGACTGAGCTCCAGTTGGAAAGTTTCTGCTGCCCTGGCATTGCGAACCTTGGCGAACACTTCCCAGCGGCCGCGTTCGATAAAGCGCAAAGAAGCTTCTTCCAGATTGATGTCAGTCATGGGCACAACAGACAGATGGCGGAAATCTGATCTTTGTCCGTTGGTTTTGATCAAGCGCCAGTATAAAGGACCGGCATTTTTCCTGGTAATTTCAAAGCTGCTCAAACCCACCGTTTTGAACTTCTCCACATTCTGTGAGAATCCGGCAACAGGCGATATTTCTAGCGCCGCTGCAGTTCCTGTCCATTCAAAGCGCACGGGTTTTCCGACATAGGCAACAGCATTGTTAGGAGGTGTGAGAAGTTTCAACACTGCCTGTGCTTTCTGGGCGTCTGAAGCGTTTGTCGCCAGGGACTTTAAGGCAGCGGCAGAAGGTTTTAAGATGACAACATTTGAAAGCGGAGAAACTTCACCCTCGACGGATTCCGCCTGAACTGCGACGTACAGATTCTTGTTCAGATTTTCGGTGATACGGTATTCGAGTTTGTCTTTGGGAAGGCGGATGATTTTGGAGGATTTGAAATCCGCATCTGGAGATGTGCGTAGCAGGAAGTTTTCAGAATAGGCATCTGCACTCCAGGTGACCTCAGCAGTCACCGCACCTTGGGTTTGTTCTTTGTTGGAGGCGAGGCTTAGTGTCGGAGCTGAGATCGGCGGACGAACCTGAAGGGTTTTGAGTTCGGACCAGTCAGAAAGCAGATCGTTGTTGTAAAGTCGTCGAACGCGCACAAAGAACTGACCGCTTTGATCAAGGAGAGAACGAAACGGAGCCGGGCCGACAAAAGCATCGTAAGGTTCGGTGAAGGTGTCACTTTTGCTGACTTGGAATTCGTAGCGTGCATTTGTATCTGTGCTGTCAACGGTGGCTTCAAGCTGCCACTTTCCACGCTCCAGGAAACTGACTTTAAGTTCCTTGAGGTGTATGGGTTGTAAGTTAGCGACTTTGAAGTAAGAGGGGCTTGAAAACTGCGGAACTCCTTCTTTGTAAGTGACAATGCGCCAGAAAATATCCCCCTGCATTTTCTGGGAAGGAATCGGATACAGTTTCTGATTTGTGACGTCGATTTTAGTCAGGTTGTCAAAAAAGTCGGGGTGAGAGGAGTATTCCAGAACCTGTCGATCTGAAGTGGAGTGACTTTCCCAGCGGAAGGTTTGAGCTCTATCGCTTTTGTAAACGATCTGTTTTTCTTGAGGATTGATCAGGCGGATGGAGGGATCAATGGATTGATCAATGTAGAGTTCAACTTTGTTGGGTCCGTCAGAGCCGAGCTGGGAGAGGGTGTTGCGGTTGCGGACGATGACGCTTTCACCTTGTTGCAGTTCTGTTTTTTCAGCGACGCCATCCATTTGCAGGTGGCCCGAGGCCAGTGAAAGTCCCAGCGCTTTTTCTTTTTTCTTTACATAGAGATCGTACTTATAGCCCGGGCGGATCTTAAGGCCGCCTTCATCAACTCTGAGTACGACACTGCTCTGGTCTGTGGGGAAGCTGCGTATATTGAAAGAGCCATCGTTAAGAGTCAGGATCAGATTGTTTTTGTCGGTGTTATCTTCAGAGATTCTCAGGAGCGTATTCTCTGAAAGACGTGCGCGTCGGCTGCCGGAGAAAAAGAGAACTGTGGAGGACTGGCTGCCGACAAAAATCTCTGAGCCGTTGAAAAGTTTTTGTCCCTCGTTGCTTGTACGCCAGAAGAAGTCTCCGGGGTATTTGTGTCGGACTTCTCTGTTGAGGTTTCGGATGACGGCAAGAGGTTTGCCAAAAGAAGTTTCATCCACGCTGGTGTTCGGACCCAGAACACCGAAGTAGTAAGTCACTCCTCCGGCGAGGGTCACGGCCACAATCAAAGTTGTAAACCAATTTTTTTTCATGAATTACTATAACGATTTATGTGTCGATGTACAAGTCCTTGTGAAGGATTGTCACGATTTCTTGAGGAAGCTGAATGTCTTCTCCACGATGAAATCTGGCTCCGTTGTTCCGCCACATTTCGCGCACTTTAAATTTTCTGGAAGTTTTATTGATGCTTGCGACTGATCACTGGCGTAGATGTAGTGAACATTCTGCGACAGTTTTACTATCTGTTCGTGTGAACAGCTGTCGCACAAGTAAGGCGCAAGGAAGGATGTGATCGCGGCACCTTGCGGAACAAAGCCGTGGACGATGTTGACTTGGTTTACAATCACAAAAGGACATTCCTCGAGGTAAAGTTTAGCATTTTTTGGAACTCGAAGAGTCCAAAGAATCCAATTTTTCACGCCGATGGAATTGATGAATGTGACCTTGGAGAGATTGAGTTTGATCTCTTTGTATGTTTGCAAATTTATGTCGAACAATGATGTTTTCTCGCTGATCGGTCCTTCGAGGGAAATTTCAATCAAACTACCATTTATTTTTGTGTTCATCGCTCACGCCTTCTGGATGATTTGTGGGATCACAGAATTTATATTCTGGATCAAAATAGGATGTCCTGCTCTCAGGATTTTTCCACACTTTTACAAACTGTTCCTTCTTTGGAATAAGAGGATCGTTCTGATCTAGACCTTATAATAGGATTGCATTGCCTCTACTTCATTTAAGAGTCTCAGTATGAATCCTTCAGGCATAAAGGCTGGGAAAGTGTCGATTTTTCCTAGACTGTACAATGATCTGTGACGTTTTAAACACCATTTCAATTCTGCGTAACTGAAGATAGCCTTAAGCTATATGAAATGTTTTTTGTCACTACTCTTGTACGTTGCCTGTGGTGTTTTGATTTCCTGTAGCCAAGCAGGATTGCAGGGCACCAACTTGCCTTCGAAGTTCAATGGATTGGACTCGGCCGTGGCTATTTCGCCAACGGCTGTGAAGCTTTCGTGGCCTCTTCAGGCGCGATTTAAAGAATACAAGATTTATCGCAAAGGGTTTAACTCTCCGATCAAACGCGAAACGTTTGCCACAACAAAGATTGATAGCTTGTCTGCAGACACTTACTACGAGTATTCCGTCGCGGGTGTGGACGCGATGTCAGACGAAGAATTTGGTTTTGATCAGTACATGACGGTGAAGACAATGTCGAACTTCAACGGCATTCCGTCCTCTGGCGTTACCAGTCAGGCCAACGGTTCTGTGGAAGTCAGCTGGGTTAAGAACGGTGAAGGGGTTACGTATAAGATTTTTGCCAAGCGTGAAAGTGACTCCTGGGATCTGACTCAGCCAGTGGCTACTGCGATCAACAAAAGCACGATGCTCATTAGCACTCTTCCAAGTGGTTCCAAGTATTGTTTTTGGGTCATGGCGTTCTATGAAGATGGAACCTTCGAGCCCTCAAATATGAGTGAGACATATTTGAACTCCAAGGCTCCGTGTGCCTTGGTTCAGTCTCAGTTGGCAAATCTTCCTAAGGTGTACATAAACTCAGCCTTCATCGGCAGCTTCCCGTGGTTCTGGACTGAGGGCGGGGACACAACTTATAAGACAGAGATCTTTGAACGTTTTACCGACATTCGTCTAGCCACGGTCAACGGGATTGGATACTTCCGTTCCATCATTCCAATTTCACCAGGTGTGAAGGATATCTATGCGAAGGTGAGTTCAGTCGACGGGAAAGTCACTATCGTTGATGTTTTGACCAAGGGACCTAATGATCAGGTTCTTACGAAGAAACCAAAAGTGCGTGCTCTGGAAGGTGCCGGCGCAAAGGTTCCTCTGGTGCCTCGTTTGGTCGGAGATGGTCTGGGCATGCAGCAGCTTGGGAATGGGATCGTCGTTGGGGACTTCAACTGCGATGGTTATAAGGATGTTGCAATCACAGCGCCACAAGCGACACCATTTTTGAGTGCCCGTCACTATGATGCGACGGGAGCCGTCTCTGTGTTCTACGGTTATCAGCCACCCGATGAGATTGATGGAAACGGTCAGATCGTTCGTCCCAAGCCTCGTTTAAAGACAGACTTGGCGCCTGCGGCGGATGCTTCAGCCCCGGACCCTCAGTTGATTTATTACACCGATATGACTTCCAATGCCCGCTTGGGGATGCGGGTTGCGGCGGGTAACGTGAATGGCGACTGCTTCAGTCGTTATACTCCACCAGAGGGCACGACCGATACGGATCCCAAGATAAATCGTGTGGGTCTGTGTGATGATCTTTACACGCCGATCACGCCACCACTGAATCCTGAGAAGAGCAAAAAGATCTATACCTGTGATGACCTGGCCATCCAGACAAATGATGGATCTGTTTTTGTAGTCTATGGTGACCCGGTCCGCGGACTGGTCAGTGGTTCGGGTGGCAGTGCTTACGGTTTGAATGAGGCTACTTGTGACCCGGCATCCTTCAAGTGTCGTCCTACCAAATATAAAAGTGCGGCTACTCAATATGTTCGTGCGATTACGTTTGGTGATTATAACAACGATGGATTCGACGACTTGGCGGTGGGACTTGAACTGACCAATGGTAAGCGTCAGGTGCAGGTTTTGCGCGGGGACCGATCTGGTCTTCTGCCGATGTCTTCCACGAAATCTCATGCGTTGATCGACGCAGAAACAATGCTTGTCTCGGAACTGACGGATGGAAGTTTTGTGGGCAAGAGCTCGGCCGAAAGTTTTGGTGATGCCGTCGCGTCTGCCTATAATTCACGCCGCTGCGAAAATGGTGGTGGCTACATTTATCGATCAGCACCTGCGCCGAAAGCGCTGGGTTTTGATTTTGATAAATGTGATGACCTTGTGATTGGTGTTCCTGGGCGGGCCTCAGGACGCGGCTCTATCATCGCTTGTAAAGGCGTGCAGCCCACTGTCGGTACCGACCGTCAGCAAATCACGTCGTGGGAATGTAAAGAATCCTATCCGGATAACACTTTGGGAAGTCCGACGTATCCAATTTCACATATTGATATCAAGGGCTACGGATTCTCATTGTTGGGTGTCCCCAATCAGGGTGGGTATCCGCTGTTCGAAGTTTCTGGAGGTTTAACTCCTAATATTAGCGGTGCTCTGTTTGTAGGAGCTCCCATGTCGACGGTTTCAGGTGCTGCGGAAGCCGGGGTGGTCTTCGGTTATTACATGACTCCAAGATCCTCTGATTTTGCCACCGGCGGCATTGTTGGAATTTTAGAGCCTCAGCAGACGGTGATGGCGGCGAATTCAATTGCCTGCGACAAACGAAACCGAAATGTAGTGACTGGAAGTCTTGAGCATTGTGAAAATCAAGCGATCCACACCAGTCCCGCAGAAGCCGGAGTTCAATTTGGACGTTCTCTGGGTAGCGTAGAGGATATTGAAAACCTGACGCGGGCGATGCCATCGTTGGCCATCGGCGCCCCTTATCGTACGGTTACAAGTAGTGACGGAAAGAAAAATATTGGTAGTCATGGTGTCGTTTATTTGTATAAACCAGACGTTTCCACCTTTGGCTATGACAACGGAATTCGTGTGGACGTGCCGAAGTACTCACCTGACGACTCTCCAGGCTGCACCGTGGGTTGTACCTGGTATAGTGGTGGTGTGAATCCGTTTGGTGCCTCGATTATCTACGCGACCGACATGACACCCGGGACGACTCTGGGTGGTGGAGGCTTGGCCGGGGCTGACTTCAACGGAGATAAAACGGGAGATCTGATTATCGGTGCGCCGAATCTTGCGTTGCCGGCTTATCAGAATGGTGCCTCTTACATCTTCAATTCGACCGGAACCTTCGCGGCCGCTGTGACTAAGCCGGATCAGTCGATTAAAGTTAATTTCAGCAAAGAACTGAATTATCACTATGAGCGGGCCAAGGTCGTTGGGGATCTGAACGGTGACGGATACTCCGACGTTATCACTCACATTTCTGTCGCAAGCACGGTTGAGCTTGTGGTGTTTTATGGAAGCTCCACAGGACTTGTGACGACACCAGAGCCGTCTCGCAACCCAGCGTCGCCTTTGGCGCCGTTAAAGCTTGTTGTTGATACGGATCCTGGGTTTGGTACCGAGTTCCATCGAGTGGGCAGTGTCAACGGCGATGCCTATGACGATATTTTGGTTATCGGCAATAATGGGACTTATATATTCTACGGTTCTTCCAGTGGTGTGGTCTTCGCAAGTGCGCCCTCCGTGGCTCCGGTTGGTCAAAACCCTCTGAGATTTGCGATTGGTGACAGCGATGGACTTCCGGTTGTGACATTCCATGGCAGCACGAAGATGCATGGGACTGTGCCAAACACGCTGGCTTATAGCACATTTGACCCTATGAACAGAGCCGTGGCCTACGGTGATTTCAATGGCGATGGTTACAGTGATTTCGCTCTTGGAACGAATTCTGCCGAAACCCCTTCTATTGACGTGGTTCCGGGGGCTTTGAACATGAGCCCGACAAACAAAGGCCGGGTCTATGTGTTCTATGGTTCATCCGCAGGACCCCAGACCAATCGTTCGACAGGAAAGGTGTTGTTGCAGCAGGCAGATGGCTCTGCTGCTGACGTGGCCGTCGAAAATCCGTGTACGGAAACATTGCCCAAGTCTTGTAAAGTTCAGGCGCTGGCGTCTCCGGACACGGGCGTAAATTATGGCTGGCGTTTGGTGGGTTTGAAATCCCTGGATGTCATAGCCGGTGAAGAGACTTCAGAACTTGTAGTGGCCGATCCTTCTTATAGTGCCTTCAAGGGGCGGGTGTATTTGTACAAGGGTGGCGCCCGAGGTCTAGGGTACACAAGCTTCCAGAAAATTGATCCAGCGGCGGGCGCTGAAAGATTCGGTTATGATCTGGCGGCAACGGGTGACATCAACGGAGATGGAATCGTCGACATGGCGGTTTCGGCACCAGCGGTGGGTAAAGTCTATGTGTTCTATGGTGGTGTGGTTGGTGGAACGTCCTATGCGTTCTTTGGCCCAAGCAGTTTGGCGGTGACAGATTTCTTTGTGGCAGGCCAGAACCCGATTGCTGTGAATATGCTTCACGCCAGTGAGTCTTTGCCGAAGCCCCAGCGTATTGACGTGATCAATGGTGGTATTTTCGTCCTCGGTGATAATTTTGGTGTGGGGCTTGGTGGCATTGGCGACATCAATAACGACGGATTTGCAGATCTGCTGGTGAATATGCCAGGTAAAGACTTCGATCTTGAAGACACTCAAGAGGATTCTGGTGCTTATGTCGTCTACTTCGGCAGCAACCTGGGCCTGAAGCTGATCGCGGCGAAAGAACAACCCACGGATCCGACAATCCCGGCGGTGCCGACGACGACTCCACGTTGTTATAACGGGGGGGCTGTCCCGGCATGTGAGCCTTTATTGCTCTATCTGCCAGAGCGATCTGCTTATGAGTATTCTTATATATCCAGCACTCCAAGTGGTGATATCAACGGCGATGGAATTCCAGACGTAGTCTTGGGAACTCCGGGAAGAAATCACCCTTCAGGTAAAGCGTTCTCGACAGGAGTCGTCTATGTTCTCTATTAAAAGGATTTTGTATGGTATTTTAGCGGCCAGCATGATGATGCTGGCTTCTTGTACCGAGAAGTTAGAGACAGGAAGCCTGCTGCGTGATTTTACCGGGGCGTCCGGCGTTGAAGTGCTTTCGCCCACGGCCGTCAGAGTTTATTGGGATCTGCATGAGCGCTATCGCGAGTATAAGGTTTACTACAATCTGAGTCAGGACCCGTTGGAGACCACGTCATTCAATGAAGTGACCATCCGTAATCTGAATCCGAATTCCACCTACACCTTTAAAGTTGTGGCGACAGACGGCACCAACAGTGTGGGAGGAAACAAGGAAATAACTGTGACGACCTTTAAGCCTTTTGAAGGGGCGGGGGCCGTCACCAAGGATGCCGATGGAAACCTTATTCTGACTTGGGAATACCCCAACAAGGTTTCCGAGTATCAGATTTTCTATAAAGAATACGAAGACCCCACGGCAGAAAACACGACAAACTGGACAAGTGTTAATAAGACGTCCATAGAGCCGCGATATATTTTCCGTGGTTTGCCGGGCTCAACTCGTTATCACTTCGTTGTGCAGGTAAAGTATCTTGATAACACCTTTGGTCGTCCTACGAAGGTAGTGACGGCCTCTACAAACTCATCGTTCCCGACACCGGCTTACGAGTTGAGTCCGATTTCAATCGGTTCTTTGCCTTTTGCGAAGGTGAACCCGGTTGTGAATTCCGAATACAGAAATGAGAACTATGTCAGCCGTGTTTATCGTGGTTCTGAAGCGGTTTCAGATCCTCTGGTGGGGGCGGGGACGATCGTATTCTCTCCTTCAGCCAGTTGGAATATCGGCAAGGTCGATGATCTTTCGATTCGTGTGAATTACAATGATGGCAGTAAAAATGAGACCCTGATCTTTGATAACTTAAGCACCTATATCAAGGGTATTCCAAATGTGAAAGAGATGCCTCCGATGCTGGCCGCAGATGCCGGAATCTCCTTTATGGGCGAAGCTGTGACTTCCGGCGACTTCAACTGCGACGGATATCCGGACTTGGCGGTGGGCTTGCCAAATATGGCCATTGCTTCATTGGGTGTTAAAAATTCGGGCGCTGGTGCCGTGTATGTTTATTACACTTACAAACCGGTAGGTTCTTCGACATACAGATTGAAAACGTCCCCTGCGCCGGAAAGAAATCCGCTGGTTCCTGGGGTCGATCCTCAGCTCATTACTTTCGAGGATCTCAGTCATCAGGCTAAGTTTGGAAAGTCCCTGTCTGGAAGCGGAAATTTGAACGGCGACAGTCATACCGGTCTAGCATGTCAGGATTTGCTGGTGGGTGCTCCGGGGATGGATACCCCTGAGACTGGTGAATACAATGGGGCCGCGTTTGTATTTTTTGGCAGTCGGCAGGGTTTAAAAGCTCCTACGAAAGTCAAGGACATGCAGCAGAACTTCGAAACCTGTAACGGTCTTGTCGACGGGGCGACATGTTCTGCGGTGATGCTGTGGCCCAATACGGCATTGTGGCCTACAGATAAGTGGGACCAGAATCTGAAGACTTATGAATCAGGTAGCGTCGAGTTTGGCTATTCTGTTTCGTTTATTGGGGACTTCAACGGAGATGGTTACGATGATATTGCCGTGGGTGCGCCATCGGGCGACTGGGATGGTATTCCAGCTCCGAATCTGCCGGGAGATTCCAAGTACGAACGTGATACAGGCTATGTGGCGCTGTATTTCGGCTCCAAGTCCGGTATTGGATATGAAACTCCGCTAGCGACCTCCGCTCCGACAGGAACGGATCTGAAATTCCGTTTCTTGAAGATTTATGCTCCAGTACCTCATGCTGGTGCTCGCTTCGGTCATTCAGTGCACGGGGGAGCCGACGTGGATGGGGGCTTCCGTATTCGCAACGTGGATGGGAAGTTGGTCGGTGGAGCCGATATGATTGTCGGCGCTCCTGGCGATCGTTATCCTCAACCGGGTTCTAATAAAGTCAAGGCAACTACTGTAAACTGTACGACTCCGGACACCTGTGCCGCAGTGACACCTGCGGAGGGTGGGGCTGGGATCACGGTGGGTTCATTTAACTATCCGTCGAATACAACCATCTATGGCTTGCCTGTGACTCAGGCGCTTTATGGAATCGGTTCAGCCCCAGGGGCCGCCTATTTGTACTTTGGTCGCTCTGCACCTTCGGCGTCGGCACCAACGGACTCAACTTTCCGGGGTACTTTCTGGCAGTGTGGTAATCGAAAAATGGATGCTAAAGCGCACTTCTCGTGTCTGACGAAGAACACCGGTTTTAGAGTCCTGTTCCCACGAAGTTTCTATAAGGAAGATCAACCCGGAAACACGACCAAAATGCCAAGCAAAGGTTTTGGAACGTCTGTGGCTTTGGTGGGCGATTCTTCTCGTTATGACAGCACCAACACCGCCATCACAAACCCTTCGGATTCGAATGGGGATGGTTGGGCAGAAGCAGTCGTCGCCAGCAGTTTGTTCGATAATGGCAGTAAAATTTCCTCCGGTGCTCTGTGGGTCTTCTATGGAAATCCAGGCAAGCTCTATGAAATTGAAGCCTTCCGTGTGATTGATACAGCAGCCTCAACGACAGCCTACAGCCGTCATTGGGTGGATGGTCCTCCTCAGTGTACCTCATTTGCGGTGGACAACCTTGCCAGCCGTGAAATGTGTGCGCCGACGCTGATTCGCTCCAACTCCATTGGATCGGGCTTCCGCTTGGGTTATTATCCTGAGGCCATGGCCGTGGCCGATGTGACCGGGGATGGCTTGAAGGATGTGGTCGTCGGTGCCACCGGCGACAGCACGAAAGCCACAAATTCTGGTGCAACCTATGTGTTTACAAGTCTGCAGAATGCAGGTCTGACATCGAACTTCCTGCATATCTACAACTATCAGGGGAAGGCCAATGACTATTTTGGTCGCGCTGTCACAGCCGGAAACTTTGACGGTGACTTCAATGGCCTGCTGCCGCTGAATGACGTCTTTGTTGGTGCCTATTTGGACAAGTCCCAGAAAAATGGTGGTGGTGCCGCCTATGGATACTACTCCAAGGGTCAGCCTTTGGCTTCCGTCAACTCCGTTCCAGAAGAGCGACTGGTGGACTCTGCCGCCAGTCCGCAAAGTTTGAATTTTGAAACAATCCGCTTAGTGGGGGATATCAATCGGGATGGATATGATGATGCCGTTGGGCAGATCTCCCGACCTTCTCCTGATTCTACTGTGTCGACAACTGATGCGGTTGTGTTCTTCGGCTCTAAGGTGGGTCTGGTTACGACTTCATTCTGCCGTGAGAATCTGAGTCGTATCTTCAAAGCTCAAAATCAGAATGAGACTTATTGTTATCCTTCGGTAAACCCCGCTCAAGGGGTGACATTGGATGATATCGCTCTTCCTCAGTTGATCACACGACCGACAGGCTTTAGCGCCGGATGGGCGATTCGATCCTTTGCTGCCGGGGATGTAAATGGTGATGGTTTTGCTGATGTGGCCTTTATTGATTACAATAGCGGTGGTCAGATCCTGATGTATTATGGATCCCGTGGTGGTTTGCAGGCTGTGACCAATCCAAAATGGATTCCAGCCGCGGGTGATCCTCAGATCATCTCCAAATTATGGAATGTCATGCCAACGGGGACCGACTCTTTTAACAACATTTTGGATGAAGCTCGTCCGTGGAGCAGACAAATGATTCATCACGGGGACTTCAATGGTGATGGATATTCTGACATCGTGTTGAGCAATCCCCTGGGTTCTTCATTCTTCCGCATGAACAAAACCGGAACTGTGATTGATACGACTCCTCCAAGTGGTGGGGCTGTTGCCGCAAATAGTGGTTGGCAGTGCGAGCCGGAGCCCGACTCTGGATGTACCAATGGGGATCCGGCCATTGAAATGGGTCGCGTGTGGATCTACTACGGCTCATCCGTAGGGGTGCAAACTCCTAAGTTAAAAGGCTTTGGCCCGGGGGATGAACCTACGGTTACAACGGCTCTGGCATCCAGCAATGCAACTTACATGGTGGACACGTACGGCACTGAATCCGCGGCCCTGGCCGGGAAGCCATGTAACAACGGTGCCTGTAAAATGCAGTTCTTGTACAGTCCCATGGTTCGCAACGTCGACTATGGATACCAACGCATGAGACACATGTTCGGAATGAGCCTTGCGGTCTTGGACATTGATAAAGACGGCAAAGACGATCTGGTTGTTTCTGCTCCAGGCTGGGAAGATCTGGCTTGTTATTATGATGCCAGCCCGCGAAGCAACTATGGTCGTGTGTTCCTGTACAAGGGCAGTGCGAATGGTCTGCAGGCAGGACCTAGAGAGGACTACTACAACGCGGATTATTCCGGAGGCTCCTGCACGGATGATACTTTGTTCCAGAGTGTGGATCCGACGTTGGATTCTTCAGGTGCAAGCGGAAAAGTGACGGCACTTATGCCACCAATTCTAAATGGTGCACTGGGTGTAAATAACAGGGACGGACGTTACTTCGGCTATCGTGTTGCCTCCGCGGGGGATTTGAACAACGACGGATACGAAGACTTGGTTGTCACTGCGCCACGGGAAACCCCCAAAGCTGGATTGGCAAATGCGGGGGTCGTCTATGTCTATTATGGTCCTCTGTGCGGCTCAGACAACAGAGATGTGATGTGGGACTATCTCGGCAGTCACTTGAACAAGCAGATGGAGTACACAGATCCAAGTCTGCCTGGCGGAGCTGCGGGGATCCAGTGTATGCGCTCGGTGGGGACGCCAAAACCTGCGCCACAGATGTTCTACGCCTGGGATTCAAGAGCCTCTGACTTCCTTGGCTCTGAGGTGATGTCAGGTCGTATGAAGTCCGGTGATTTCAACGGTGATGGGTTCGATGATATTATTCTTGGAAGCTACGGCTACGATGATCAGGTTAATGGCATTACAAACCTGGGGCGTGGAATTACCTTCTTTGGTTCCAGCAAGGGGCTTCATTCCGAAGACTATCCGGATACTGTCGTCGTCGCTGATGCCGAAGGCAAATACAAACCATTTATCATCAGCCGGGAAGAAACAGAGAATTCTCCGAGTTATTTCTTCTCTAATACCTCTTCAGGTGACATTAACGGTGATGGAACTATGGATATCTTGGTTCCAAGTGAAACACATGATGGATATGCGCCGATGAACGGAATTGATATCGGGACATTCTTCTTGCTTTATTGAGGGACGTAGTTAGTTGGGGGCGGGGATGCTGAAAGCTTTGGTGCTAATTCTGGCGACGGTCTGGTTGACGGGCTGTCTTGAGGAGCAGGGGAGTTCGAGTGAAATCGTAATTCCTCCCGGCAGCCTATTGCAATTTGACTTGGCTCAGGCCAACGTGGTTAGTACCAAGAAGTACTCCATGTATTTGACGGAGTTCGATCAGGAAAGTAAAAAGACCAAAAATCTTCTTGATATGACGACAGAAGCAAAGCCGGATTATCTCCGTTCGATCATGCCTAAGGGGTTGACGCCCACGGGGGCTTTGGTTCTTAAGATTGTCATGGAGTATCGGACCACACCTTGGTTCGCGCTCGTGTATCCCGGAGAAACCATTTCTCCAAGTCTTGAAACCACGTTGGTGTATAATCTTTTGTCCAACTATCCGGGACGAGCCCTGAGTACCTACACTCCCCAAGAAATCAAAGCTATCACCGATGCTGTGATTCGTTTTAAAGAGGACAGACTGGCGATGTTTGGTATCGCACCGAACTTCAATCCGGATCATCTGTACCGTTTCCTTCGGAACGGTCTTTCAAACAGCTATGACTTTTTATCTTTACTAAAAGGTTACGGAGTTGAATTTGTCTTCAACTCTGACGGCGATGTCACTCAGGAACCCTATCCATTTGGCATTTTAAATCGGGCACCTGTTCTTGACTTAAAAGCCACCACCAAGGTCAGTACACAGCGTGTGGAGGAAGGCAAAAAGCTGGAAATTCGCGCTGTGGCGGTGGATCCTGATGGTGATCAGGTGTTCTTCGCATGGATGTTTGAAGGCTCTTTGGTCACTGCTGAAGACGGTGTCGTCCGCTATGAACCTGATTATGATAAAGGACGTCCGGATCCCTACACCATGAGTGTGCTGCTTTCTGACGGGGGCAAAATTGCCAGGGTGGATTGGCCGGTGCAGGTTGAAAACGTCAATCGACGTCCGACCTTTAGTCACAGCTGTACCATGCAGGTGAATGAAAATCAGCAGTGGACGTGTCGGGTTCGCTTTCAGGACGAAGACGGTGACCCCGTCAAGGTGAGCAGTGACGGAATTGAGGGCTCGACAGCGGTCTATTTAAACGGACAGGCTACGCCGACCGAAGTTGCAAATGCAAACGAAGTTGAAGTGCGTTGGACGCCTAATAACGAAGATGCACGCAAGGGTGTTAATACGATTGCTCTGCAACTTGTAGACTCTTTGGGCGGCCTGACTTTGGCAAATTTGCAGGTCAAGGTGATCGATACCAACTCGGCCCCTGTGATGCTGGGCGGGGTGAATCCGGTTTATGACAACCCCATTGAGTGGGACTACTGTGCCTCGGAAAATCCCGACGGCGTGGAGCCTTATCAATTCTATCTGGATTTCCAGGATCCTGACAATGTGGCGGCCATCCCGGCAAATCCTCTGGACGAAATCACATTGACGACGGCCGGGACTTTAAAAAGCTATATCACTCAGCTGGGCAGCGCTCAGGTTCTGGCCGATCGTGTGCGATACACCTTTGTATGGAAGCCTTTGCATTCATTGTTAAAAGGAACGTTCATTGTGACTTTGAAGGACAATCACAATGGAACTACTCCGCCCATCACTTTGAATCTGACTGCGGCAGATCGAAACACCAAGCCTTGTATGGGCGGTGGGGATATGACATTGCAGGTACAGTCCAATAAGCTGCAGCATCAATCTACCTTCTCTGTGAGTGACCGAGACAACGATCCCCTGTGGCTGGAGGCTTACGATTTCTCTATGGCGGGAACTCCTCTTTTGAAGGGGGCTGCGGATGCCTTAAGTAATCTGCAGGATTGTGGAACTAATCAGCCTCTTATCTTGCGGCGTTCAGTTGGAATGACGGAGCCGACTTATCGTCGGAATGCTTCCAGCTTCTGTATAAGAGCTCACCATACTTCTGAAAACGTCAATGGTGGTGTGGCGGGATATGTGCGTTTTGTGCGTGCAGCGGACGATACGGCAGTTCGGACTTTCTCGACGGCAAATACGTTCACCGATCCTGCGACAAATATCGTGTTCAAACCGCGTGTGACTGTTACCATTAATCCGGGAGACCTCGAAGTCTGGTTCCCGGTCTTTACCGAAGTCACAGCGGCGACCGCCGCCGCCAATACTCTGACTGTGATGTCACCTGCGGTGGCCGGAGTGACGGCGACAAATCCTTCTGCGTTTTACGACCGTGGGGTGATTCGTTTTACCAGAGCGACAACTGCGACGCCCCTTACGATTCCCAAGTTTACGATTGTCAAAACGGCTTCAGGCCGCTTGATTCAGGCCCGAACGGCGGATGATATTGTAATGGCTGTTGGGGTCGCTACCGTGGAGGTCCCGATTTGGCGTGTACCCCAAATGATAGCGAACAATACCGAGCTGACACCTTCCAACACATTGCCGGGTTCGCCAGCCTTTAAAATCCACGCAGTTTCGGGTGTTGTGACGGCGGGCAGTCTGCCGAATCCACCGGGTCTGTATGATTGGAACGAAAATCTGGTGCATCAGGGAACTTCCAACAACGTCTTGCTGCAAAGACGTTTCCGTGTGCGGGTGATAGATGGCTATCGTCTTCCAGGCAATGCGGTTCTGACGTTCCTGGATGCTCCACCCGCCGGGGCTAGTAACGTCACCGTGAAGAATACGGCGACAATCTTTCAACATGAAGGAAAAGTGAACTTCACGCGTCCTTCCGGTGCGGGGGCTGCTGCGGCAATTACTTTGCCGGCCGGGACTCGTTTAAAGACAGCCAATAGAACTCTCTACGAGCTGATCGACCCAGTATCCATGGGTGTGAATGTGACTGCTGTTTCAGCATGGGTTCGTCGTATCAATAATATTGGGATGACGACGACGGCCGGGGTTAACAATCGATTTGCCACGATTCAGTTCCGTGATGTGAACATACCGTCAGTCATGGTAGGACCATCCGTAATTACAGCCTATGAGGGCGTGACCTTGCAGGACGGCCTGATCCAGATGGCTGACAGCACCCAGGAATTGCCTGTTCCCTATTATAAAAATCACGAGTACTGGTACCCGTTGGATGCCCCTGATTTCTTCAACTTTAAAGTTGAGAAGATCGGCACAGGTCCTGTGGGGCAGTGGGACTATTGTCGGGTGCCGGGCAATCCCACCGCAAATGGAGTAAGTTGTGCGGCCAGCCGTTGTGATGTCGACCCTGTCGTGGCGGACCGGGCTTTCTTCAGATCTAACAGATGTTATTTGCGCTATGTTCCTCACGCCAATGATCTATCCGGTACGTTCAACTTCAAGGTGACGATTACAGAAAGAGCTCCGTGGGGTAATACTGGCAACATTCAGACGATTACTTTGAATGTAAAAGAGATTAACAAAAAACCGGTTCTCACCGACAGCAACTTCGCTCCTCTGGCAGGGGGAGTGGGTTCGGCCTTGGGGAACCCTCAGGTGTTGGGTGACTATACAGAGGGAACAGAGTCTTTCTATAACATCTATGCGATAGATAGAAATAAAGGGGCTGAGCTGCAGACAGTGAACTTTGAGCTGGACACTCAAGTTTATGATCTTAAAAACAGCGTTTGGCGACCAGCACCGAGCGGTCTGGTTGTGCAGGTTGATAAGCGAGAGGCCTTGACGCCGGGGCCAGGTACGAAGACCACAGCAAAATTGTTGTGGAATCCAACCGACGAAGAGGCAAAGAAATTTGGCGGTACAGACGGATTGATCGTCAAAGTTAAGATTTATGACGCCAAAACGATGCCAGATGTGCGCGAGTCCATCGATGCATACTTTAAAGTGCGTCTGATTAACAAGAACCAGATTCCATCCATCGCGGAAATTTCTGCGGGCAATGAGTTTACCATTTTTGCAGACACGTATTTCTATAAAGATATCTATCTGTATGACAAGGATGCTTACACTCCGGAAGGCGGCAGCTTCACGACACAGCTGACCTTGTGTCGTGACTCGAATGGGGTGGCATTGCAACATCCCACTCTGGATCCAGGCGCCGCAAACCCATTTATTTGTCATGCTACGGTGGCCACATGGGCGACAGAACTGACCACTTACGATGCGGCCTACAAACGTAATGTCAGTGTTACGAACTGTGGTGATGGCACCAATTTGAATGCAGATTTGGCCGTGCCGAAGCTGACTCCGGTTGGCTCTCCAGAGGTTATTAACGGAGTTCATCGCCAGCGCTATAAAATGGAATGGTGTCCACAGCGTTCGCACATTGGAGTTTATTCTTCAGAGCTATTTGTGAACGATAACGGGGACCAGGATCGAGATGGCACAATGTCTGGCAGGACCGTGAGCGCGACACCGCTAAGAATTAAAGTGGTGGCGCCTGCATTCTTCGTCAGTCCAAGGCAGAATCTTGCAGGGGATCCTATTCACTTCATGCCTCACACCAGTGCAAGTATGCCGTCTGCGCCATTTAAGTACCCTGTTATAGTTAACAATTCTCAAGGAAATCCCTTGGAGTATTCTTTGGTGACATCGCCAAGAGCCTGCTCTGAAGCCAACGGGATGTGTATTGACGCTGCCACAGGGATCATCTCCTGGAATCCTGCTTATCCGGGGGATGTGACTGCGGAAGGGGCGGCAGGGCACCTGGTGCGAGTGAAGGTCAAAGATTTAAAAACACAGGAAACCGATGTGGTGGGCTTCTATCTGAAGGTGCAAAATCCACTGGCGCCGTTTGAGGTCTCTCCAACCCTGGACAGCTTTATGCCGGCAGGGACTGATGTTCTGGCCTCTGAGAAAAATCCGGTGGCCTTCTCGGTGACGGCCTCGGATCCGAACACCAATGACACACTTTTCTATCGTTGGTATGTGAATGATGAGTTGATTAGCGATGAGGGGGCCAGTTTTTCCTTTAAACCCAAAGACACTGATGGATCTCTGGATCCGGATGGTTCTGGCCCGTTGAAGGCCGGGGAGTTTGTTGTCAGGGCCGAAGTGACTGACGGTAACTACATTGCTGCCAAAGAATGGAAAGTTAAGATTCGTAACAACTATCTGCTTGGAGAGTCATTGTTTGACCTGACCAAGGCTCGTCCAGAAAGTCTGCCATCTCAGATGCCATTAAGTCTGAACTGGAATCTTGAAAGTTATATTTCCGTCAGCTTGGGTGCAACCATGGTGGACCATGTGATCTTCGCAGGGACCTACATGATGGGGGTGTTTAAAAAGCATTTCTTGTGGGACTTTAGCTTGGTCAACGGTGTGGTGACGAAGCCCAATGGAACATTGATTAATCCTCCTTGGAATTTCTATGAGGATCTTCCTTGGTTGTCCGGAACAGAATCCAAACGTTTGGGGCTGGTCAGAACTAATGGCAGCTTTGATATTGTCCTGACTTCGCAGTCAGGGCGTGCGGGTCCCTTCGGTTTGACCACTGAAGCCCTGCGTATCCCGGCAGGTGATTTAACGGGGCTTTCCTTGGGCTCGGGGAACAAGTGTATCGGTGACTGTCCCCAAGATCTGTTCTTGACCTCAATGTATTCGGATGCTCGTTTTACGGAGTCAATGGATTCGACTTATGTCTTCTATTCCTCTGACAACAAGGACAAGCTGATGTACGACTATTTGGGTCCGGCGTCGCCGATCCAGATCTATAATTTCGGTTCAGCAAAGATTTCAGGAATGGCATTGAACAAGAACCTGAATCGAATTTACGTCACAACCCAGCAGACCAGTCCGTCTGTTTCACACAAACTTTGGGTCTTCAATGTTGCTCCGATCCGTTCGGGAGGGGCCGCAACCCTTGTCGCGCAGATTACTTTGTGGGATGGAGTCGTGGGACATGAAGACTGTAAGCCTTCGGATCTGGTTATCGACACCGTCAATCATCGCGTCATTGCGTTGCTATCCGGTACAGGCGGAGTGGCCGTCCTGACCGATGGCCCGGCGAAGACGCCGACAATTTCGGACGTTCAGTTTGTGGGAGTCAATGAAATCAGCAGTTCCCCATTTGATGTTCCGGGGCAGGGGAAGCGTCTGGTGATTCGTCCAGAGGACCGAATGGTCATTGGTACGATGAAAGACGCCAATCAGGTCTTCACGATTGATCTGGATAGCTATCATGTTTATACGAATTCAGTGCAGGATCCGATCGACAGCATCGGCAGTTTCGACTCTGGTCAGATCCTGCTGATCAGTCGAAGCAAGGGCCGGATTTACCGCGCTCGATAGCTTTGGAATTGTAACTTTCAGACAGGCCTCATAGACTTTAAGGGTGAGGCCTTTCTTCTTTTTTCTGAGTATTTTCTTATTCCTGAATGCGGCTTATGCCAGCATCATCAATACGGATATCATCCGTCGAAACTCTGTTCCTGTTGTCAGCGTCAACGACGATGTTGTCATGGTCAAACAATCACCTTTGATTCGCGTGGGGGATCTGGTGGTGATCGCGCGTATTGTTCAGGATGACATCGAGGTCATCGCACGCGGATCGGTTGAAAATGTTCAAAACGGCTTGCTGCTGATTCTTTTAGATTCAAAAACAATCACGAAGTTTCCCAAGGCCCGTGACAGGGTGGTCAGTCTGGCTCGCTTGCAGGAAAAAAAATATGAAGAGCCTCCCGTGCCACCTCCGGGAGATCTGATTCCGGATGAACCCGATTCCTATGAACCCGGTTATGCCCAGCTTGATTTTGGCCCTTACAAAGGAAAGTTTGAAAGTGGTTCTCCGAATCAGGCCAATCAGTACAAGATCTTTGAGTTTGATTTCATGAACACCCATCTGATGTGGTACTTCGATTTTCTCTGGCGAATTGGGATCGAATATCAAACTTCGGGTGGCTCGGTGCCTTTGCGATCTTACAATCGTGAAGAAAAGCCCACAAAGTATCAGGAAACCACACTGGCCATTCATTACCGTCTTCTGCCGATTTGGAAAGAGTTGCGTCCGACCTTCAAGCTGGTCAGTCGATCGACTAAATTTACCACTGAAAATGATGATGAATATGTTCTGAGCAGCACAGCGACAGGGACCGGCCTGGGGGTAAACCTGCACTATTTGTTCGGGGACAATAGATTTAAGTCGAATCGTACATTTGACTGGAGCTTCAACAGACTTTATTTCGACCTAACTTATTTTCCTATGTATTCGGCCAAAGACGAGGGTGTGACACGCGGGGAAAGTTCTACGGGCTCAGCGATGGAGCTGGCGGTGGGGGCAACAACGTTGGTGCATTTGGGGTTTGTGCCTTTCTTTAAAAGATTTTCGATCGATATCAGTATGGGGATGAGCGAAAGCCAGGTTGCCTTCTCGGGGGCACCGACGAACTCCCCGGATGGATTCTATTCCATACCCGAAGGTGGCACTTACAAAGAAACGCAGAACTTCGTTAAAATCATGATTGGCCTTCGTATGGAAGATTTCGTTGGAAAGATGTTGAAACCGCGATGAAAAAGATTTTATTCACAGGCCTGCTTCTTTGGGCCGGCCTTGGCGTTGCACAGACTGCTGAAGATAGTCCTTCGGTGCCGTTGGGAATGACCCAACTGCAGGCGACGGATCTTCTGGATAATATGGACTTTGACCCTGCGAAGGTTCCGGTCAGTCCCGAGGGGATTGCGACGGCAGAAAATCTTCCGGTGGAAGCTATTCCTTTGGTGGAATACATCATCGACAGTTCCGGCTCCATGGGGCAGTTGATGGGTCCCAAGAAAACCAAGATCTATGTTCTAAAAAAGCTTCTTTCTCGCTATCTGATGTCCCAGTGGACTGAAAAGACCAACAGTGGGCTTCGCGTGATCGGTTCCCGTCGTAAAAAGGACTGCAAAGATAACTATATTGCTATCCAGCCGGGACAGTCGAAACTGGGTGCGATCGAGGGGATTGTTAAAAGTTTCGAGCCGGTGGGCATGACACCGATTGGGGCGGCCTTGAAGGACGCTTACAAGGATCTGGAAGGCTATAAAGGACCTAAACGGGTGGTGCTTTTCACCGACGGAGAGGAAACCTGTGGTCAGGATCCTTGTAAGATTGCGGCAGAGCTTGCCGGTAAAGATGTGGATTTGAAGTTCTTTGTGGTGGCTTTCGGGTTGCAGAATCAGCCGGATGTTTTGGACAAGTTGGCCTGCATCGGAGAGATGAGTCAGGCCGATGACGAAGAAAAGCTCGAGGATCTTTTGCAGGATCTGGATAAGAAGCTCAATCCAGGGAAAAATCTTTTCGTCAGCAGTCCACAACCCAATGCGACTGTCTTTTTGTTCCGTGCAGATTCACCTGGCGAGATCTATAGAAAGTTTCACGCCTCAACAGGAATTCAGGTTCCTCCGGGGAAGTATCTGGCCATTGTAAATATCAAACCCAAGTATAAGTTTGCCGAATTCGTGATTCCACCGGATAAGAAAGTGACTTTGAAAGTCCAAGGCAGCGGCTTCTTTCAGGCAAACTTTATTGAAAAGCTGATGAAGATTGAACTTTTGGATATCAACCGCAAGGTGGTTAAAAGATTCACCAGCGATGTCCGCACGCCACTACCTACCGGAAAGTGGGCCTTGCGACTGTATCGTGATCCGTTCTTCGAAAAGACCATTGAAAATTACCTGATTGTGCCCAACGGCGAGTACACCTATGATATTCAAGAGGCGGGGGCTGTCGTGGTGGAAGATCCCAAAGTGCGTGGAATATATGTCTATGATGGACGTTTTGCCCTGCTGGGAAATCACCTGACCAATGTTCCATTTGTCTTGGGTAAGGGTGTTTACGAAATCAGAGTCGATGAGAAATGCGTCTTTAAGGATGTGATCATGGGTTCGAACTCCGGCCTGGTGAAGCTGGATTGCAGCAAGGTGAAAAAGAATGAATAGCAAAAGCAACAGGTCGATTCCCTTTTTCGTCAAAGTGCCTCTGATTCTGGCGGCTGTGATTTCTGTGGGACTGCTTGCCGTGATCTTTTTAGAGGAACATAAATCCCGAGGGGATCTTCCGCTGTGCACGACGACCCAATCCGGGAAGTTTGCAAACACAGCCATGGTTGTCGGGCTGGATAGATTTTCGGATGGAGAATACCGCGCTGTCAGCTTGAACCCGAAAGGGGACTCCTGGGTTCTGAATAAGCTGACTTTTAAGTCGGATTTCGCACCACATTTAGAGCCACAATCCACCACGGCCAACGCGATGTATGCGTTTGAGGAAGTAAAATATCAAATCGTGAATTCCTCGGGGGACATGGCTTTTCTTAGGTCCTCGACGGGAAGAACCTTGCCCATTCGCTTTGACAGTGAAAGGGTCGAGATGTTGAATCAACTGGGTATCTGCGGCAATCAGTGGTCGGCAGAGGTGCACTTTCTTCGTCTGAACCAACGGACCTTTGTTTCTTTGGAACCTTCCGGTCGATTGGGTTTTTACGACAGCCGCAGCTGGCAGAACGTGATTCCTCGTGAAGCCCCGCGCTCACCAGACACGTTGATGGGGGTTGAGGCGGGAAATACACTCAGTGTTCTGGCTTGCGGTCAGGCTTATTCCAACAGCAAAGCGCGTGTGCGAATTATACCGGGGATGCTGGCGTTTTCCTCTGGAGAAACCAATGACTTTGCTGTCTATAAGGTGGCCTCTGAAAAACTCAGCCTGGAATCTCAGCGTATGTCTTTGAGTGTCGCCACCAATCCTTTTGCGGATTTTGTGCTGGCTCCCTATGATCAGATAGGTTTTAAAACCAGTTCTTGGTTAGAGCGCGATGAAAAATGGGATTTCTATCCGCTTCGCTATTTGCAGGGGGCTGCGGCCACACCAGTTTCTGTCGGTGAGCCTCTGGAAACGCGTGAAGAGTATCGTGTGATTGGGGAATCAGAACCGCAGGCAGTATGGTTCGCCGAACGCCGTCGCCCTTATAATCTGTTGAAAGAATATGGGTTGACCGTGGCAGCACCGGCCGGAGAAGCCAAAAAGTATGTCCTGAAGGATGAAACGGCAATCAGTGCAGTGACGGATCGGGGATTGTGGACGGTTCTTCCTGGGGGGCGTCACTTGTTTATCCAGAATAAGAAAGACACTGTCGACTATTCTGTCGTTCAGTGCCCTCTGTAACTAAAGGAAATCCACGTTGGTCTGATAGCTTTGACGTTCAACGTATTGGCTGGCAGGTTCGCGCGCGGCAGGCACTTCCCAGTAAGCGGGCTGGCTTGGAGTTTCTTTTTTCGCGGCGGGGGTGCTTTCTCCGCGCACCACTTTTTGGGCCAGGTAAGTCAGCTGTGTTTTTGCCACATGCAGTTCGTGACGAATGTTCTTTTCTGATTCCAGGGCGCGGTTCCAAAGGACATAGATGCCCTGAACCTCATTACGGGCATCAGCCAGTTCTTTTTGGGTGGCAACCAGACGTTCGCCCAGAAGATTCTTTTCTTGATTGGCCTTATCCAGTGCAGATTGCAGCTTGGTATTTTTTTGCATCTTAAAATATTCAAGCCCTATCAAAATTCCTTCGACTGCAAAGATAAGTAGGCAGACCCCAATAAGAAGGTTTGTCATTTTCACTCCCTGTTCCATTTCATTATATAGAATTGCGGAACAAGTAATTTAGGCTTAACTGCGGAACACGCCAAAATCTAAGCCTTGGTACAGTTAGGGGGGCTGAAATATACGCCGAAAGGTGCAAGGTAAGGATTTACCTTTTTTCGGAGGAACTATGAACTTAGCGGGGCTTTTAGGTATTTTGGCTGCAGTGGGAATTGCAGCGTTCTCCATCTTGGATGCGGCAAAGAACCCGAAAGTGTTTGCAGACGTGCACGGAATTGTCCTAGTCATTGGCGGAACTCTGACTGTTGCGCTGATGAGCTTTAACTTTAAAAGCTTGTGGACGGCGCTAAAAATCGTCACTCGTAAAATGTTGGGCCGTGAAAGGGTTGACTACCTGGGAACGATTGCGACCATTGTCGATATCTCTGAAGCCTACCGCCGTGATCCAAAATCGGTTCAGGCCATGATCAAGCCGGACACGCATCCATTCATTAAGGACGGTGTGCAGTTGCTGGTGGAATATGGTTTTAGCTATGACGAATTGGCTGATGTCCTGACAAACTCTTTACGTGGTAAGAAAAAACGCGATGAAGAGGAAATCAAAGTATGGCACACGATCTCCCGCTTCCCACCAGCCTTCGGTCTTTTGGGTGCGACGCTGGGGATGATCTCTTTGTTGCAAACATTGGGTGAGCCTGGAGCTCAGGATCGCATCGGTCCTGCGATGGCAACGGCCCTGGTGGCGACTTTCTACGGTCTGGTTGTGGCCAATCTGGTTTTGATTCCGATTTCTGAAAAATTGCAGACGGTTTCCAAGGCGGACGTGACTTTGCGTGAAATCATTAAAGAGGGCATTCTTTTGGTTCACGAAAAGAAGCATCCATTGTTCATCAAGGAATATTTGAAGTCCTTCCTGTCTCCAGCGCAAAGAAGCGATGATGCGGCGGGATCTGCGGGTACTGTGAAGAAGGCGGCTTAATATGGGTGAACGCAAACAGCGCAGCCGAGTGCATCTGGAGGAGCATGAGCATGAAATGGCTCATGACGAATCCAACTGGCTTGTCAGTTATGCTGACATGATGACTCTGTTGTTTGGTTTCTTCGTTCTGATGTATTCAATGACCCGTTTTGACAATACCAAGTTTGATCTGGTTCGTAAGGAAGTGGCAAAGTACTTTGGTGGTAACATCAAGGAAGTCAGTGCCGTTCTGATGGCCGAGCAAAAAATTGTCAATATCCTTAAAGGCTCCGGCGAAATGAACGGTGTCGAAATCATCCGCGATGGAGATAACACCTTGCTTTTGAAGTTCGACGGCGAAGTGCTCTTTGACTCTGGTGCCGTGGAAGTGAAAGAGGCGGCCAAGCCTAATCTGCGTAAAGTGGTCAGCGCTCTGCGCTCTATCGAAGGGATCAATAAGATTGCCGTGGAAGGTCATACAGATGGTGATTCCATGAGCAGCGCGGGACTGGTGAAGTCCAACTGGGAGCTGTCGTCTTTGCGGGCGGGTTCCGTGGTTCGTTACTTTGAAGAAAGTGGTGTGGATTCTGATCTTTTATCCGCGGTCGGTTATGGTTCCTCCAAACCGCTGGCGCCTGAAAAGGACAAGGCGGGGCTGGTTCTTCCGGCGAATAAAGCTCTGAACCGCCGTGTGGTGGTGGCCGTGACGTTGGATGATGCGGAAGCGGCGTACAAGCTGCAGCAAAAGCAGTTCTCCAAACAGCTGACCAAAGAGGAAATCGAACACCAGAAGAAAGAAGCTGATCTGCAGGCGAAAATGAAGCTGGCCCAGGTTCGGTTCGAGGAAGCTCAGAAGCGCCACAAAGAGCAGATGGAGCAGCGTCGTAAGGAACAACAGTTAGAAAAGTTGCAGCGTAAAATCGAGGATCTTGAGAACAAGGCTCAGAAGTATGAGTCAGAACTCACACCTCCTGCGCAGTAACTAGTAATAGGAAGTGGTGAAGGAGATTCCGATTCCGAATCCGGAATAGCTCAACTTCTCTTCACCACTGCTGGAGCTGGCATCGCGGGTGCCCAGCTCTACGGCAATAAGAGCGTTAGGGCGAATAGGGTATTCGTAACCCACACCAAGACTCATTTCATACAATAAAGCACTAAACGAGAATCCATCTCCTGCATTGGGGGTGGATTCTTTCTTATTCAGGTTGAAGTTCACTGGAGTAAAGCTGGCAAACGTGAAGAAGCCCGGTTTGGACTTCTGGATCAAGGTCTCGTCCGGTGTGTTTTCATACGATGCCGGAAGACCCTTCAGATAGTAATAACCTGTGACACCGATTCCTGAAATCGGTGTAAATCCGTAGTTGCTGGCGAAATCAAGAATATAATGGATTCCCATACGAGAGTTGATGGAAGGGAAGTTCCACAGAACCATCGGTTGCAGAGTCAGCATTGAGCCCAAAGCCTCATCTTTAACCTGTTCACCGGCCGAAGCTGTCGTACTGAACATGGAGAGCTTCGTCCGAATTACCGGCGCTTGGAATTCCGCACTTGCAACGTGAGGAACAGTTAGAAATAGGACTAAGGTTATGAAGTATTTCATAGTGTTGTTAATTACGAGCTTTGCCGAGAAAATGTAGGAAGTCAACTGACCCCGAATCTAGGATGGATGGTGGTAATGAAAATCTTGAAAACAAGGCAACTTGTGCTGTTGTCTTTATCTGTAACACCAGTATTGCTGTCTTCATGTGCTGGTAAGTACTCAATCAAATCCTATCCCAATGGAGCAAAAGTCTATATCAAGGACGTGCAAAGCCAGGAGAAGAAGCTTCTGGGGATTGCTCCATTGCAGGTCAAAGAGGAATCCAAGCTCGGTGACGTTTTCTTCCTGATTTTCGAGAAGCAAAATTACCGCACCAAAGAGGTGATGGTAAAGGTCAACGAAGGGGAAAGTTTGTCGGTGGCCACTCGACTGGATCCATTGTCTGACGAGGAAAAGAAAGCCGAAGAACTGGCGCAGAATGATGATCAGAAAAAGAATGATCAGCAAAAACCAAAGCCAGAAGACAAGGATAAAAAGCCGGAAGACAAAAAAATGGAAGAGCTGCTGGCGGAAATGCAGGAGCTTAAGCTTCGTGTGGCATTGCTGGAAAACACATCCTCCTTCTATAAAGATGCTTTGTTCTCGCCACGCCTTTCTGGTGGGATGCCCTCCACGGAGCGTGACCGCACGGATCGTGTGGTCGGCCATGTGTTCCAAGGTCAACAGTTGATCGTAAAAGGACAGTACGAAAAGGCTTTGGCGGAAATCGACAAAGCTTTGCAGCTGGATGAATATTCAAATAACGCATGGTTGTTGAAAGGGTCCGTCAAGTATCTGCAAAAAGACTTTGAAGGTGCGAAGATCGCCTGGGAAAGATGTTTGAAGATCGATCCTTACAACAAAGTGGCTTATCAGTATCTGTCTGATGTCTATCAGCGCTTGGGTATGGCGCCACTGCCTAAGACAGGAGCCGAGATGAGATATCCGGCATCTAATATCGAAATTGAGAAAAGAAATAATAGCAGGGTTCGCTGATGAAGATTCTGGGTGTCGTTCTTTCTTTAATGCTTGCTTTGCCTGCACAGGCCTATCTGTCGTCTGATTGGGACGTCAGTTTGGGGGCAAGTTCCCTGAAGTATCAGATGCCAAGTCGAGAGATTGACGAGACCGTTGAGTCTTCCACGACCCTGGAAGTAAATTACTCCATCAATAACCCGTCTCTGAACACGGCCATGACCTTATCCTTTATGGAAATGGCGGGTGGGGGTGGAAAGCAGCTGCCGTTCACGCGCATGGCAATTGGCGGCCGCTATTATATGTTTGGTGTGAATGGAATGCGCATGATCGTGGACAGCTCCTCTGAAGCCAAAGTCTGGCGGCCCACGCCGTTTATTGCGGCGAATCTGGGGTTGAGCAATCTGTCTGTGGACAACTTGAATGCTTCATTGATTGATCTGAGCTTGCGGGGTGGGGTGGAAATCCCGGTGATGTCCGATCTGCTTTTGATCGGGCAGGTTGCAATGGGCATGAGTCTGACGGCTCCCTCCGCCGAAGACGAAGATATCAAATATAACTTTATGACTTTATATGCGGGCCTCCGCTTTGTGGGGTTTGACTAATGGCAAAAACCAACACCAATAAAAAAATACTTATCGGGGCAGCGTCTCTTGTCGTTGGCGCGGGTGCCATCTTTGGATTTTACACCGTCTTTAAAGGCACCGGTGGATCCGTGCTCTCCAAGCAGCGCTCCAATCAGTCCAACTTTCAAGAGCTAAAACGAGCCCAGGCTTTGGCTGTGAACACGCACTTGTCCTCCAAGACAGGACAGGCGTGGAAGAATCACAACTTTGCTGACCTGCTGGCGGGTTTTGGAGAATCCAAGACAGCAAAAGAAAACAAGGAGTTTTTCCAGGCAAGCATCTTTGTCTTGGATGTGGCTCCTCCGGCATTTAAACTTGAAGAAAAGCAGGATGTTGAAAAGTTACAAAGTCAGATTGTGAAGTTCCTGACCCAGGATGCGCAAGTTGTTGGGGATGCGGCGCAAACACACAGCTATGCAGCGAAGACTCTCGTGAAGCTGGGCACGCCCTCGGCAGCTGATTTGAAGCAACTGGAAAGCTTCTATAAGAAAACCAAAGATGCCCGCAAGGAAATCATAGCGGATGTGTTGATTCAGACTGAACCTTTAAGCAGCGAAGGCAAGGCTCTTCTAAGCAAACAATTACTGTCCAAGTCAGAGGTGACTCAAGGCATGTTCTTACTGGCGCGGGTGCGTGATGGTGAGGCACGCAAAGAATTGTTTAATAGGGTTTATAAAAACTACGCAAGTTATCCTGCAGAGGTGAAACCGTTTGTGTACAAGCAGTTGGCTTTGAATCACGGTTTGATTCAGGGAGACCTGAAGAAACACCTGGCGGCAGCGGCTCAAAGCAAGGATGAAAAGTGGGAAGACACGTTCCTTGTGGCAGTTCAGGAGCTGGACTGTGTAAGTGAGTTTAAAGAGGATATTCGAAGAATTCAAAGTCAGTCACAACATCCGCATTTGCAGATGTTGGCCGGGGCGATTCTCGCGAAAGATAAAGGGATAAAATGATGAAGCGTTGGTCGGTACTTTTCGCATTGTTGATGTTTTCTCAGGCGTCCTGGGCCCAGTATATTGAAGAAATGGGCTCTTTGGAGAATGTGTATGAGGCGCGGGCTCGTTCAGTTCTGAATACTATTTTGCGCCCGACAGATTACACTCTTGTTGTCGCCATTGAGCTGGATCATGATGAAAAGAAACTGAAAGAGTTCCACGACGAAATGGATGTGCAGTACCTTCCGGGCATGCCGTTGATGGGTGATGTGCCGACGTTGGGTAAAGCCACAAACAAACTTCATGAAATGAAGTCCAAGACAGATATTTCGGTGGTGTTGTCTCGTAATGTGACCCCGGAAACGGAAAAGGTCATCAAGGACCTTCTGACTTCCAAGCTTCATCTGGATGCGACGGCGGGGGACAGTGTGACTGTCAAACGCATTGAACTGCCTGCGGACCCACCAAAAGGGGAGCCCAAGCCCGATACGTTGCCTGAGCTGACCTGGAAAATGTGGGCTTTGATTGTTATTCTGTCTTTGTTGGCACTGTCCGGTTTGATGTTCTGGGCGTGGAGACGCGGCCGTGCGCAGGAACCGCGCAAAGAACTTAAAGAAAATCACGATTATAAGCACACAGAGAAAGATCAGGAAAAAGAGCCGGAAGTTGCTGCTCAAGCCGCTCCGACCCCGGCACCGGTGCCTGAGGTCGCTGCAGAACCTGAATTCAATATGGATGCAGTAAAGCAGCATGTGCTGGCGATTGCGGCCCAATATCCTCAGATGACTTCTCGGGCCGTGACGGAATACACCTTGAACGATTCTGCCGACAACGCTTCCGTTTTGATGGAATTCCTGGGCTGGGATGTTTCCAAGCGTGTCTTTACAGAGGTCCCGGCGATGGCCTGGGCTCGTTTGGGTAAAGCAGTGAAAGAGCGCGCCAATCCGCCAACTAAAGCTCAGACAGAACAGGCGATTCGCGATGTCTATAAGGCAATTTTGGCTGCTTATGTTGAGCACGAAATGTCCACGGATGAAAGCAACCCGTTCTCGTTCGTTTTAAAAATGCGTGAGGAAGAGCGTCAGCAAATTCTGGACAAGGAGACCCCTTCCAACATCGCGGTTCTGTGCTTGCATTCCCCTCCGGAAGTGACGGCGGGTATTGTGGGGACATTGGATGCGGAAAAACGTGTACGTGTTCTTGCAGAGATTTCTCGTGTTGAAAAGCTTCCACACAATGTCGTGCAATCCGTGGTGGGTTCCTTCAATCAAAGACTGACGGAACTTAGAATGCGCCCTGAACCAAAAGTGGAAGGGGCGACTGTCCTGGCGAAAGTGATCCGTGGCATGTCCGCCGAAGAGGAGATGGATTTGCTGGCACTTTTTGCTAATGACAACCCTGAAGAGCTGGAACGTCTTCGCCAGGTGATTCTGACCTTTGACGATCTGAAGTTGGTGCCATCGGATATTCTTTCAGAAGTCCTGGGGGCCTACGAAGTGGATGCGTTGTATGCAGCGCTGTTCAAAACACACTCCGCTTTCTATAACAGAATTCTTTCCACGATCCCTGAGCGTAAAGCCATGATCGTTGAAAGAGATCTGGGTGACATGGTTCAGATCCCGTCCCGAAAGAAAACAGCGGAAATCCGTCGAGACATCTGTCTGCAGGTGGAAAAGGTGATGTACAGCAGATCCCTGCGTATCGGGGATCTGGTCAACGGCAACGTTCGCGTTGTTAAGTCGGTTTAACGTAGAGCCCGATGAACGTTATGTCGTCGGGCTGTTCCTGAGCCTCAATGTGCTCCACAATCTGTTTTTGCATAATATCATGAAGACTTCGGGCGGCTCCACGATTGGTGCTGTCCACAGCAGTTTTGATCACGGCTCGTTCACCGTAAGCCGTTCCTTCCTTGTTGACCGCATCAATCAGGCCATCTGTATAAGCAAAGAATGCACTTCCTGGTTGCAGGGGAACTGTGACTGTCGAAAAGACGGATTCCTTGGTTTCACCCAGGCGTTTTGAATTCGCATCCGTCAGGAAGACCAGGTCATTTTTCTTCAGCTTTTTACCTTCCGCAGGCAAGGGGCAGATCAAAGGGAAATCATGGCTGGCATTGGAATAGGTCAGGGTGTGGTTGGTCTGATCATACAGCGCAGCGAAAGCCGTCATCATTTTTTCACCTTTGGCCAGATCGCACAGAACCTGATTCATCATGCTAAGAACTTTTGCCGGATCCCAGATGTTTTCAGCCATCGACAAAGACAGGACAGAACGGGCGGCAGAGGTGATTAAAGCCGCCGGAACACCGTGCCCGGTGGCGTCGCCGATAAAGACAAAGAGTTTTTCACCATCGTTAAAGTGAAACCACAGATCTCCACCGCATTCGGTGGCAGGTTGATAGAAGCCTTTGAGTGTGTACCGATCTGTATCAGCTTTGCTCTTCGGAAGCAGAGTTGTTTGAACCTCTTTGGCGGTTTCCAGCTCGGCTTCCATGCGCGCCTTTTCCTCGGTTTGACGGAGCAAGCCCTGGATCTTTTCCAGCATGGAGTTAAAGACCTTGGCCATGCGTCCCACTTCGTCGGAGGACTTCAAATGAATCGGCTTGGACTGCCCTGTAGAGGCAAACAGGGACATTCCCCCCGCCAGAACAGAGATACTTTGAGTCAGAGAATCAACGCTGACAAAGGTGGCGATCAAACCCAGAGCAATGATGAGGGCCGAGGCCATCAATGTCTTATTCATGGTCTGCTTCAGAACAGAATAGATCTGGGCTTTGTCGAAGGCCTGAAACATGTAGGTTTGAATCTGGGGCAGATAAGAATAAGAAACCAGGTATTCACGATGGCCCAGTTCCACTTCACGCACACCACTGCTTTGATCCTTTAAGAAGGCCATAAAGGCCTGCTTTGCCATTTCCGGATTTTGCAGACCTGCAGGTGATTTCCATTGCGATCGGCCCGGACTCCAAAGCCCCAGGGCTCCTTTTTGGCTGGCAAGTTTCAACCCCTCGAACTTGAGGTCGCCGTAAATGAGCAACTCCCCTTTGCGGAAATAAACAATCAATGAGTCCGGACGATCCAGATTCAGGTCAGTTTGCAGTTTCCCTTCAGGCAAGGCTTGCAGGTAGCGCAATTGCGCCGGAGGAAGGCTGGTCGCTGTTTCGGCCAGGGAATCCATAAATTGGGTGGTACCTTCCACCTGGCGATAGACCTGGATATTTCCCCATTTTTGTTGCGTGGCGACCGTCTTGATCTGATTGGAGAAAACGGCGCCATCAAAAAAGAGCAGGGCGGTTTGCACCCGCTCCATCACCTTGTCAGAACCTTTGGTGATTTCATCAGTGGCATTCTGGATTCTTTCCATTGCCGAAGAATATAAATAGGAGCGCTTGTCATCCAGGAAAGAGGATCGATTGATCCAGAAGATCGTGGCAGAGGACAGCAGCAGAAGCAAAGATGTAATAACTAAGAACTTAATCTTGATCGACATGGCCTTTTCGTATCGGCTGTTTCCAGGTCAGAGTTAGCTGGACCATGGTCGAAGAATGCAAAGCTACGATCAAAGTCCAGGCCTGCTTTTCTGTGCAGCAATTGCTCCTGTTCTTATTTAAAATGAAAATATGAAGTATCTCGTAGTTGTCTCAGTCCTGTTCTTCGCATCTATATCTATGGCGGATGAAATCGTCTTTGATCGAACCACCAACGTGGGGGTGCGGCAGCGTGATGTCTTGCGTTTCGAAAAGGGTCATTACTATTTTGACGGTAAGGATCTGGGAAGAAAACTTCCGCCCATGGTTCAAGGAGCCTGGAAAGAGATTGAAACAGGCCCGACCGAGCGTCAACCGGCCTCTTGCTTTGCTGGCAATTATGTCTATTCCAAATCCATTTCCGGTTCCAAGAAAAAGATCGTTCGGAAAGGTTGTACTTTCGGCCCTGAATTTGGTCGTTTGATGCAGAACCTTGAGGATCTGCGTAGCTATGCGCGGAGTTTATAAACTATGATAAAATTTTTGACCTTGGCGGCAATGTCGTTGTCTGTTTGTGCGGCTCAGGCCCAAAATGTCTCAGGAGAGGCCCTTTTGCAACGGCTGTCCCAGGTGCGTACGGCCTTGAAAGCGTCTGCGGGGGCATCGGTGGCTTGTGAAACACCTCAGTCTGCAAGCTGTGACTTTGCAGGTTATTGCGGTAAATTGGCGGAAAAGGCCGGTGATTTTTATCTGTATCGGGATAAAGAGGGTCGCACGATTCCCAATACGCAACTGATCGGGGCCTTAAGCATTGCCGAGTTCTGCGCCAAGAATCCGTTCCCACAGTCTGTGGTTCAGGATCCCTTTGTGTTCGTGGATCAATTTCTGTCTGAAGAAAAGGCCGGAGGAAAAGAACAGTTCCAAAAAAACCGGGCCGCATTGAAAGCCGCCGAACAGCGTGTGGAAAAAGTCTTCACCGACATGAAAACACGGGTGATCCGCATGTTGGAATCCAAGCGCACGGCAGAAAACTCGGCGGCCATTGATAATATGATCGGGCGCATTCGCACGGTGAAATACAAGCCCGCCAACACCAACGGCAACTATGGTGATCTGGCCATGCAGGGATGTGTTGGTCCTAACGGCTATTACAGTCCGGATGAACATGCCATCACCGTGTGTCCACAGTCCATGAATATGCCGGAGGCTTCTCTGTTTTCCTTGATGGCCCACGAAATCGGCCATGCCTTTGATCCCTGCACAATGACGATGGGACGCAGTCAGGAAGGATTGATAGAACCCGACTGGATAGAAGGTCGGCGTGCGGCAGGAAAAGAGGTCTTTGCCCCCGTGTTTATGGAGAAGAACCCCTTTAAATCCGTCGTGGCCTGTCTGCAGTCGCCAAGCTCTTTGAATGTTAAAATTCCTTCGATGAAGAATTTGCTCTCAAACGTCGACAAGTTTGAACAGGATTTGAAAAATGAGATGTCTGAAATGGAGGACCTGCAGGGTGAAGGCGAGGAGGCTCCTGCTCGCGATGCCACCATGGCTCGGTTTGAGGATGAGCGACAAAGAATCCGAGACAATTATGACAAGTTCAAATACTGCTCGATGCTGACCAACTCCGGCCATATCGGAGAGGCGTTTTCCGACTGGATTGCGGCAGAGGCGCTTGCCTCCAAAATCAAGGAGATTCCTGAAGCGGGCAAAAGACAAGAGTTTGCCTTTGCTTCGCAGGCGCATTTTTATGGCACCGGCTGTTCGAATATTCTGGAATCCAGTTTAAACAAGATTAACAGCGCCACTCAGGGGGCGTGTCCGGAACTTCAGGAATTTATGAAACATCAGGCTTCGGGGGGCCGACATAACGATCCTTATCATGTCGACTCACACCCAGCAACGGGCCAGCGTGTTGACCGCATCTATTATGCAAAGCCCGAATTGCGTGAGGCCCTGGGATGTAAGGGTGGCAATCACGGGCAGGCTTGTAAGTAGTGTGGCAAGCTGTGTTGAATTGTTAGGATTCTGTCAGGGGTCTTGACGGAACTCTGTCGTGGTCGCTAGCGTTGATGGCCATGACACCTGAAATGTTAACCAAACATTCGATGCCACTGGGAGCCCCACCCTCGGGAGAGAAAACCCGATTCGGCACCCGCTGTGTGTCTGCAAACCCGAAGTGTCAGCTAAAAAAATCAAATATTAATATCAATAAAAACGGCGTCCCAGTGACGCCGTTTTTGTTTTTTCAGGGAGTGCTTCCATGTGCGGAGTCGTAGGTCTTATCGGAGAAGATCAGGCCGGGGAAAAGCTGTATCCGGCGTTATTCGCCCTTCAGCATCGCGGCCAGGATGCTGCCGGAATTTTAAGTTACGACTTTGAACGCTGCCAGTTCCATCTGGAAAAAGGCCTTGGCCTGGTGGAAGATGTTTTTACCAGCGAACGCCGTCAGCGCCTGAAAGGCAGCATGTCATTGGGTCACACTCGCTATTCCACCATCGGCAGTGTCGACAAAGAGGACCTGCAGCCCATCTTCCTCAGCTACCCTTATGGAATCGGGATGATCCATAACGGCAATGTCACCAACTACGACGAGATCGTGGATTATCTTCGGGACCGAAAACTACGTCGCACATTCTCGCGTAACGACCTGGAAATTCTTATGCATATGGTGGCCGTGGGACTGGCTTCGCGCAAAGAGTCTGCCGACATTGCCGGCAACTTGTCCGCGTCAGTGAAGGAACTTTTGCAACAGGTTCAGGGCGCTTACAGTGCCATTGGCATGTTGGCAGATCACGGACTTTTTGCATTCTGCGATATGAATGGAATTCGTCCTCTTCTGATCGGGCGAAAACGGCAAGGGGACAAATACAGTTACTGTTTTGCCTCTGAAAAGCAGGTGTTTTTTGGTTTGGGGTTTGAGTACTGGCGTGATCTGCGCCCCGGTGAATTGGTGCTGGTGGATAAAGATCTGAATTTTCAGTCGTCAGTTTTGACGGAAAAAAAGCCGCGTCCCTGCATGTTTGAATGGATCTATTTTGCCGGCTCTGAAACCGAATGGCACGGACGTCCGGTGTATGAAGTTCGTTTGAAACTGGGTGAAATTCTGGCGCAGGAATGTCAAAAGCAAGGGATTGATGTGGACCTGGTGGCCCCGGTGCCGGATACATCCCGCGCAGCGGCCTGTCGTCTGGCGGAGGTACTGGAAAGGCCTTACCGCGAGGTTCTTATTAAAAACCGCTACGTACAAAGAAGCTTCATTGTCAATGAACCTGAAGTTCGCAAGATGATGGTGAATCTGAAACTCTCGCCCGTTCAAAGTGAGATCAAAGGTAAAAAGATTCTGCTCGTGGACGACAGTATCGTGCGGGGCACGACGTCCAATCGTATTGTGCGTCTGCTGCGTGAAGCGGGGGCGGAAAAAGTCTATCTGGCCAGCACATGCCCTCCGATCCGCCATCCTTGTTTTTATGGAATTGATTTCCCGGAGGGGGAATCCTTGGTGGCGCACAAACGCAGTGAGGCGGAGGTGGCGCGGATTCTGGAAGTGGACGGTCTGGTCTTTCTTCCTTTGAATCGTTTGCAGGAGGGCCTGGGGCTTAGCAGCCTTTGCAGTGCCTGCCTTGATGGAGATTATCCTGTTCCGGTCTCAAGCGAAAACTTTTTGAGGACGCGGAACCTTAACCTTGGTGGTGAACTATGAAGATACAAGTTCTTTTTGGCAGTGCAAATGACGAGCGTGTGTACGGTCCGCTGTGCCGCTCTCTGGAAAAATGTGGTGAAGTAAAAATGCAGGTGGCTTCTGCCCATCGGGATCCACAAAAGGTCCACGAGATCGTCGCGACCTGCAACGCCGACGTTTTTGTGGCGGGTGCAGGTCTTGCGGCCCATCTTCCCGGAGTGGTGGCTTCCTTGACGGAGAAGCCTGTTTTCGGAGTGGCGGTGAATGGTGCCTTTGCCGGTTTGGATTCGTTCCTGTCTATTGTGCAGATGCCGCGCGGAGTCCCGGTGATGGCTGTGACCGAGGAAAATGCCGGGACCATAAGTGATTATCTGCTACACCTGAATCAAGTTCCCCGGGACCGAATTTGCCTGCACTGGAATCGCAGCCTTGAAAGTTATTCGCCCATTCAAAGGGCTTTGGACGAGATCCAGGCACAAACCCAACTCCCCGTGGAATGGACTGCGGCCAATGCTCAAAACTGTCTTGGTGAAATCGTCAGCCCCTGGGAGTTACCCAGAACACAAGGACTCAATCTGTTCCTGTGCGAAAAAGAACAACTGGCAAGTTCAAATCTGGCGCTGGATTTCTTTGCCAAAGCTCGCCACGGCGGATTCTGGGTTGGAGCCAACAATGTGACGAACTTTGTAGAGCAGTGGAAGAAGCTCATGATGTTGGGGGCGGCAAAATGAATCTAATCTATAAAGGCTCAGTGAAGGATCTTTACAAAAGCGGTGATGGCAAAATCATTTTTCAGTACAGCAACCGTTATTCCATTTTTGACTGGGGCGAAATGCCCGACGAGATCCCTTTGAAAGGGGAGGCCTTGGCGGTTCTGGCCGGCATGTTCTTTGACTATCTTTCGGAAAAAGGAATTTCCTCCCACTACCTCGGGCAGAAAAACCGAAACTCCATTGAGGTTCAAGCCGTCGATGTTCTGCGCCCCGTATGGAAAGAAGACCGCTATGATTACGGTGCTTATGCTCATCGTCCGACGCAGTGTCTGGTTCCTCTGGAGGTGATCTTCCGTCGTCATTTGGGGATGGGGAATTCGCTGCAAGCCCGACTGGCCAGGAATCCGGCCTATGCTCAGGATCTGGGATTGACCCATATTCCCACCGGGGACAGCAGCTTTGCTCCGGCTTTGATAGAGTTCTCCACCAAGCTGGAAAGCACAGATCGCTATCTTTCCAGAGCGGAAATCCAAGCCATGCATGTGGTGTCAGAAGAAGAGTTGCACGGTCTGAAGGCCCATACGCAACAGGTAAGTCAACTGATGGAGGATCTCTTTGCCTCTTTCGGTGTGAAACTCTGGGATGGCAAAGTGGAGTACGCGTTCAGGAATGACGTGAACGGGCAGCGCGAGTTGATGCTGGTGGATTCCATCGGACCTGATGAGTTACGCCTGACCTATGAAAACCTGCCGCTTTCCAAAGAGTTCCTGCGCCAGATCTATGCCGGATCCGCCTGGAGTGAGGCGGTTAAAAAGGCCAAGGACCTGGCACAGGAAAGAAAGACCCAGGATTGGAAAAAGATCTGCATCGAAGAACTGAAACAGCACCCCCTGCCGCTGACTGCCGCACAGATTCAAGTCGCCTCTTATCTGTATCAAGCCCTGGCCAATGAGGTGGCGGTGGCTCTGCGACGGCCGACGCCCTTTGCGCCCGATGTGAATTTGCGCTTCTGGTTTAAGAAAGTTCAAGAGATGGAGCCATTGTCATGAAGGTCGTTGTCGTCGGAAAAGGGGGACGGGAGCACGCCTTGGCGCGGGCTCTGCTGAAATCCCCCATGATCACCGATTTGTGGGTTTGCCCTGGCAACTCAGGGATGCAACAGGCGGGGATTTCATGTGCACCCTGTGAAAGTACCGAAGACATCGAAAGTTTCTGTGTCCGTCATGGCGTATCCCTGGTGGTGATTGGTCCTGAGATCATGATCCTTTCGGATCTTAAACCCCGTCTTGAAGCACACGGCATTTCCTGTTTTGCTCCCTCTTCAGAGTTGGCGAGGCTTGAGGCCTCTAAACTTTTTTGCAAAGGCGTTTTAAAAGAAGCCGGCGTAAAGACCGCGGCCTGTCAGGTCAGTTATTCTTTGCCTGAGGCCTTGAAGTCAGTGGAGGCGCATGATTTCGCAAGTCCTCTGGTGATCAAAGCGGACGGCTTGGCTCAGGGAAAGGGTGTCTGGGTTTGCGAAAGCAAAGACAAGGCCCGGGAGGCGGTCCGAACTTTGGGTGAGCACTTTGGCTTCCCTCTGCTTCTGGAAGAATGTCTGCAGGGGCCTGAACTGTCGGCCTTCGCTTTATGTGATGGTGAAGACTTTGTTGTCTTAGGTACGGCCTGTGATTACAAAAGAATTTCTTCGGATCCTTTTAGTGCGAATACTGGAGGCATGGGGGCGTACAGTCCTTGTGACTTCATCACTTCCCAGGATCATCAGGAGATTCGAGGTATTTTTGCCAAAACTTTGACCCATCTCAATCGCAAAAAAATGCCCTATCAAGGATTCCTGTTTGCGGGTCTCATAAAGACGGCCCAGGGACTTTATGTCCTGGAATACAACGTGCGTTTGGGTGATCCGGAAACGCAGGCTCTTTTGCCCCGACTGCGCTCGGATCTGACAGAACTTATTGTTAAAGCGGTGACCCATCAACTGCAGAACCAGGATTGTGAGCTTTCTCCGGAAGTGTCGGTCCACGTCGTGGCGGCCAGTGAAGGATACCCAACGTCCCCGATGAAGTTAGGAAGCCCCATTCAAGTTCAGGCGGTCGATGATCCGAAAGTGGATCTGTATTTTGCCGGAGTCAGCCGCATCCAGAATGAGCTAGTCAATGTGGGGGGGCGTGTTCTGGGGGTGACGGCTTTGGCCCAGACGAAGCGTGAAGCGCGAAGCAAGGTCTATGAACACATGGAACGGATCAACTTCGAGGGTATGTACCTGCGACAGGATATCGGACTATGAGACCGCCACGAATTGCCATTCTGGCCTCAGGAACCGGCAGCAACGCGCAAGCCCTGATTCGCAAGGCGCAGGATTTAGGAACTGACAAACTAGAGATAATTTTTGTTCTTTCTGATCTGGAAGAGGCCCCGGTTCTTGAAAAAGCCCGAGACCTGGGAGTTCCGGCCTTTCTGCGAATGAAGTTTGCGGATCGTCGCACCCATGAAGAATCCATTCTGATGCTGCTGAGAGAGCACCGCATAGACTGGGTCTTGTTAGCTGGTTATATGCGCTTGCTAAGCCCTTATTTTATAAAAACCCTGCAGTCCTGGCATCAGGGGGCTTCACAAGTAGTGAACATTCATCCCTCGCTGCTGCCAGCCTATCCGGGATTGGATTCGATAGCGCGAGCTTACGCCGATCAGGTGTCTGAAAGTGGTGTGACATTGCATTTAGTGGACGACGGCATGGACACCGGGCCGATTTTACGACAGCAGAGGATTCTACGGGGCCCAGAGACATTGCCTGAGTGGGCTGCCCTGTTTCATCGGGTTGAACATCAAATCTATGGAGCTTTCCTGGCCGATATTGCCGAGGGACATCAGAAGACTTGTTATTTTATGGAGACTTAAAAATGCAAAGACTATCTGTTCACAGCCGCTTTGATCTGAGCACCGAAAACGCTCTTAAAAAAGCCCTTCTTCAAGCCGGACCGATTCATGATTTAAAACTCAGGAAACTGTACTGGGTGTTACCCAAAACGGACTTCCAGAGCGAACCGGATCTGGAAAAAAAGCTGGGCAAAGTTTTTTTTGACCCTATCACTGAACAGATGCAGCAGGGATTCCCCGAATTCCAAGACGACCGAATCTATGTTGAAGTCCGTTTTCTGGCAGGGGTGACTGACAATCTGGCCCGCTCGGCGACGGAAGCTTTGATGTTGGTAACTTCGCAACATAATACTTCTTCGTGGCAGGATTTCCCGTGGGAAGTACATAGCGGATGGGAACTTGAAGTTCACGGAGATGTCTCCAAAGAACAGATTGAAAACCTGATGTTTCAAACATTGGCCAACCCCTTGTTACACAAAGTGACGGTGGCTCCGGGGCAAGAGTTGATAAAGAAAAACACCTGGGCGTCGTTTGCCGATTACTGGAAGACGGCCCCCCACAAGCCCGAACTTTTGTTGCTGGATCTTCACCAGGAAACACTGGAACGGATCAACCAAGAGCGCGGACTGGCACTCAGTGAAGAAGAAATCAAAACCATTCTTAATCACTTTAATTCGCCGGAAGTCGTTGAAAATCGCAAAAAGTGGGGATGGGACGGCAAGATCACCGAGGTTGAACTGGAGTGTCTGGCGCAAACCTGGAGCGAGCACTGCAAGCACAAGATCTTTGCCGCGGAAGTGGATTACTCCGAAAGCGCCGAGGGACTTCCATCCCTTGGCAACAAGAAGGTCATGAGTTTATATAAAACATATATTCAACAGGCCACGAAGGATCTTTCAGATTGTGGCTATCTGGTGTCTGTTTTCAAAGACAACGCAGGCATCGTCGATTTTGATTCCCAACTGAATGTCTGCGTCAAAGTGGAGACTCATAACAGCCCGTCTGCTCTGGATCCTTTTGGGGGAGCCCTGACCGGAATTCTGGGAGTGAATCGTGATATCCTGGGCTGCGGCCTTGGCGCCAAACCCATAGCGAACATGGATGTGTTCTGTCTGTCGACTCCAAATCTTTTTCCGCCCAAAGATTCGGCCCGGCGGCCTGAGCTTTTAAAAGATCCCAGCCTTATCTTCAGAGGTGTTCATCAAGGGGTCGAAGAGGGCGGAAATCAAAGCGGTATTCCCACAATCAACGGAAGTTTTTGTTTTGCCAGCGAGTTTGCCGCAAAGCCGCTGATTTTTGTCGGCTCGGTGGGGATCTTGCCAAAGACGGTGCAGGGGCGCCGGTCAGAAGAAAAAAGCGTCCGTGCCGGGGATTGTATTGTGGTGGCCGGGGGGCGTCTGGGAAAAGATGGCGTTCACGGCGCCACTTTCAGTTCTTTGGCGCTGCAAGATCAGGTGGCTTCCAATGTGGTGCAAATCGGGGATAGCATCACACAAAAAAGACTTCTGGATTTTACCCTGATGGCGCGGGATCAGAATCTGATTCAGGCGATTACAGACAATGGCGCCGGCGGGTTGAGTTCCTCGATTGGCGAAATGGCCCAGTACTCGGGCGGTGCGCGCCTGGATCTTAGCTGCCATCCGGTAAAGTACCAAGGACTTGAGTTCTGGGAGATGCTGATCAGCGAATCTCAGGAACGCATGTCCTACGCTGTGGACCCTTTAAATGTTCCTCAATTCCTGGAGCTTGCAAAGAAGATGGGTGTTGAAGCCTTCGTTTTGGGTGAGTTCTCGGATTCAGGTGTCTTTGAAGTCCATCACGGTGAAACCATGCTGGCGTGTTTGGATTTACACTTTCTGCATGAGGGTCTAAGCCGACTCAAGCTGAAAGCCCACTTCACCGGACCACGGGCCTATCAGGAGTTCTTCCGTGCCGTAGAACGAAAAGAGCTGCCGGCAGCCAATGCCGAAAATCTGGCCAAGGTTTTGAAGGTCGTTCTGGCCTCTCCGAACGTCGCCTCTCGCGAACCTCTTGTTCGCCACTATGATCATGAAGTGCAGGGTGCCACACGAGTAAAACCCTATGGGGGTAAAACGCAGCAAGGCGCCAACAACGCAGGTGTTCTGGATCTGTCCGTTCACGGGGGGGACGCCAATAATGCCGTGGCAGTTTCAAATGGTCTGTGCCCTCAGTATTCCTATTATGACACTTACTTGATGGCCCAAAAGGCGGTGGATGAGGCTGTTCGCAATCTGGTCGCAACCGGAGCAGATCCTTCCAGGATGGCCCTGGTGGATAATTTCTGCTGGCCGGATCCATTGGAAAAATCCAGCAATCCGGATGCTCATCATAAAATGGGACAACTGGTGCGTGCTTGTGAGGGGCTTTATCAGGCGGCTCTGGCCTTCCGGGCTCCGTTTGTCAGCGGCAAGGACAGCATGAAGAACGACTTCATCGGAAAAACCAGGGGCGGCGACACAGTGAAGATCTCAGTTCCACCGACGTTGCTGGTAACAGCCATCGCTCAGGTTCCCCAGGCAGAGAAAACAGCTCCGGGGTTCTTTCAAAATGAAGGCGATCAGATCTATCTTTTGGGAGAGCTCACAGAAAGCCTGTATGGCTCGGTCCTGGCACAGGAATACCTGGTCGACGAGGACAAGCCCGAATACCCGGATCTGGTGCGCAATAAAAACCTGTATCAACGTATTTTTGAGGCGCATCAGCTGGAGCTTCTGGAGTCCTGTCATGACATTTCCGAAGGAGGTGTGATGGCAGCTTTGGCCGAAGCGGGCTTTGGCAACGATCTGGGAATGGAATTGCAGTTAAGCTCTTTAAGTTGGAAGCAGCTCTGGTCCGAAGCCGGCTCACTGTTCGTGATCAGTGTTCATCCCGACAACGATCCGCAATTCAAGGCGCACTTCCCTGAGGCACGGGCTTTAGGTGTGGTGACACAAAAGCCTGCTATGAGCTGGGAATTCCAAGGCCAGCGCCATGAGGAATGTCTTAGCGATCTTCGCGATATCTGGAGCAAAGGAGTTCTGAATGTCTATCAAGCCTAAGTTTTTGGTTCTGTGGGGCGATGGCATTAATTGTGAAAACGAAACCGCACGCGCCATCGAACTGGCAGGAGCGGAAGCCTGCAAGGTTCATATCAATGTTTTGCTGGAAGCCCCTGGGCAGCTCGACTCTTATCAGGCATTGGTCATTCCCGGAGGGTTTTCCTTCGGGGATCATCTGGGCAGCGGTCAGGTGCTGGCATTAAAACTGGAGCTTCGCCTGAAGAGCGAGCTGCAGAAATTTGTAAAATCCAAACCCGTGATGGGCATCTGCAATGGTTTTCAAACCCTGATCAAACTGGGGTTGCTGCCGGATGCCGACTTTCAGCGCAGCTGTGCGCTGGTCAAAAATGAACAGGGTCATTTCATCAATCGTTGGATCGAGCTAAAGCGAAATGAAAAGTCCCCCTGCATTTGGACCAGAAGTCTTCCCGGCAGCTTTGCTTTGCCCATTCGTCATGGCGAGGGCCGTTTCGTGTGTCAGGATGAGGCTGTGTTAAACCGCCTGCTTCATAATAATCAGGCAGTTCTTCGTTACACCGAAGACGTCAACGGGGCCCAGGCGCAGATTGCCGGAATCTGCGATCCTTCCGGTTTGGTGTTTGCACTGATGCCGCATCCCGAAGCGGCACTGCATGACTGGCATCTGCCGGGGCCGGGCAAGGCCTACGGTCTGGAATTTTTTAAAAGTGCTGTTCAATATCTAAGGAGTCATTCATGAAATCCATTCACAGAGCTTTGCTGAGTGTGTCTGATAAAACGGGTTTGTTGGAGTTGGCGAAAACTTTGGCCGCTCATCATATCGAGCTGATCGCCAGTGGCGGAACCGCTAAAGTGTTGACCGATGCAGGTTACAAAGTCACTCCGGTGGAAAAACTCAGCGGCAAAGGGGAAGCCTTTCAGGGGCGGATGAAAACCATCAGCTTTGAAATTGCCTCGGCATTGCTTTTCCGTCGTGAAGACAGCAGCGATATTCAGCAGGCCGCTGAATTAGGCATTGAACCGGTGGATCTGGTGGTTGTGAACTTGTATCCCTTTCATGAAACATTGAAAAAGCAAGCCCCCTTTCAGGAGTGTATCGAAAACATCGACATTGGGGGGCCCACGCTTCTGCGGGCCGGGGCTAAAAACTTCCGCTCTGTCACAGTGCTCAGTCAACCGTCGCAGTATCAGGAATTCTGCGCAGAGCTCACCCAGCATCAAGGCAGCACCACACTGGAGTTCCGCCAAAGATGTGCGGCGCAAGCTTATACAATGACGGCTTTTTATGACTTGGCCATTGCGGGTTATATGACGGAACAATCAGGGCAGGTGTTGCGCTACGGGGAAAATCCCCACCAAAAAGGTCTTGTGTTGAAAGATCCGTTCCAAGCGGGTCTGGCCCATGCCAGGTCATTGCAGGGGAAAGAGATGTCTTACAATAACTATCTGGATGCGGACTTTGCGTTGAAGACCTTGCAGGATGTGCAGTCTTGGCAGGGGGATAAGGCTTTGCCGACGGCAGTGGTTGTGAAACATAACACGCCTTGCGGGCTGGCCATCGCCGAAACCCCGTTGCGAGCATTGGAAAAGGCCTGGCAGGGGGACGAAAAAAGCTCATTCGGAGGGATCATTGCTTTAAATGTGAAAGTCACCGACGAGATAGCCTCATTTTTCACTGACAAGTTTGTCGAAGTGATACTGGCTCCCGCCTTTGATGAGAGCGCCTGTGAAAAGCTTAAGAAAAGCTGTCGGGTGATGGAAATCTCTGTGAGTCCTCAGACCCATCCCCAGGTGCGCTCGATTGAAGGCGGCTTGCTGATACAGGACGCAGACATGTGGAGCTTGTCGCAAATGAAGGTCGTGACCCAGAAGCCGCTGTCACCGGAAAAAGAAAGACTAGCGGCTTTTTCGATGCTGGCGGTGAAGAATCTGAAAAGCAACGCGATTGCCCTGTGTCGGCAAGACGGGCCTGAGTTTGAACTTGTAACCATGGGGTCTGGGCAGACCAACCGTGTGGACTGCATTGAAAAGCTGATCACTTCCCGCTTAAAGGACAAGGGAATTTCAGATCTGTCAGAGGTGATGCTGGCGTCGGATGCGTTTTTCCCTTTCCCTGATTCTGTGTTGGCTGCGGCTCGTTTGGGGGTAAGGCACATTCTTCAACCGGGAGGCTCTGTGAAAGACACCGAGGTGATCGCCGAAGCCGATCGTCACGGCGTGGCCATGGTCTTTTCCGGGCGCCGCCATTTCCTGCATTAGAACTCTGTACCGTGGGTTTTCTCTTCTCGGGCTTTTTTGCTCCTTGAGAGAAAACCCACGTTACAGGGTTCTAAAACGAGGGAGCAGTTGTGGTTGATTATAAAGACTCAGGAGTTGATATCACAAAGGCCGATGCCTTTGTTGAGCGTATTAAAAATCTGGTTCCGACGACCTTTAATGATCAAGTCGTGCAGGGGATTGGTGGTTTTGCAGCCGTCTATAAGCTGAACCAGGAAAAATATCTGGCGTCTTGCACTGACGGTGTGGGCACGAAGCTGAAACTGGCGCAGAAGCTCGATCTTCACCATGGCATCGGTATCGATCTGGTGGCAATGTGCGTGAATGACCTTCTTTGTGTTGGCGCCAGACCGCTGTTTTTTTTGGATTACATGGCCTTCGGAAGGCTGGACACCCGGGTCAGCGAGGAACTGATTGCGGGCATGGTGGATGGTTGCCGCCAGTCAGGCATGGCGTTGATCGGTGGCGAAACTGCTGAAATGCCTGGGGTCTATCAAGGCGGCGAATACGATCTGGCCGGATTCAGCGTGGGCGAAATGACCCCCGAAGAGATGTACACTGAAAGCCACATCGAGGACGGCGATGTCCTGCTGGCCCTGCCTTCTTCGGGTTTTCACTCCAATGGGTACTCGCTCCTAAGAAAACTGGTCCAAGACGATGAAATGGAGCTAATGCGGGAACTTCTGACGCCGACCCGAATTTATGTGAAGCTGGTGACTGCATTGCGCAAGGAGTTCCGCGGGGCTCTGCGCGGAGCCTCACATATTACTGGCGGTGGAGTTCATAATATCCCGCGAATGAGCCAGGCCTTTGATTACGATCTTAGCGGCTGGCCTTCGGTGAAAGAAGTAGCCCCCATTTTCCAGAAGATATTGCCCAGACTGGAGCTTCCCCGCGAAGAGCTGTATCGCACATTCAATATGGGGGTGGGTTTGGTGCTTTTGGTCAAAAATAGTGAGGCAGCAAAGATTCAGTCCTGGCTCGAGGATCAGAATGAAAAATACTGGGTTTTAGGTGCTGTTCAAAGAGGAAATGGGCAGATTAGGGCCTGATTTCAGCGGGGCCAGGACTGTCAAAAGAATGATCAGTGGGCCCATTTTTTCGTGATTGGATTTATTGGTGGACTCACATTCCTAGGGTGGGCTATAGCTGGGGGCCTATTCATTAACCATGGAGTTTATCATGATGAATAAGAATGCATATCTGGTACTGGCTGCGACAGGGTTGTTGATGGCCCCTGCAGCGTTCGCGCAAAACTCTTCCACAACAAGTGTGAATACCAATTCCAGCACTGTTAAAATGGAAGACCTGAAAAAAGCTGACGAGAAAAACAAAGACATCGACAGCGAAATCACGGACGCCCGTATGAGAGCTCAATTGGGTTCCAAATCAAAATGGTCTTTCAAATCCAGCTTGGCATACTCTGGTGGTTCTATTCAGGAGCCTTTGAACAGTGTGCGCCCCAACTATCGCGCTTCTGCGACTATGGAAGCGATGACTTCCTTGTCCGGGGATGTGGGTATCAATTACCGTGCGGGTGAACGTGACAATTTCAGCTTCGGTACAGGTATCACGATCATCGATCCTCTTCACGGTGACATCACAAAACCTGCCCAGGATGAGCGCAAAGGCCGCGATGGATCCTTGGCTCGTTACCAGGTCTCCACTCCGTACCTGAGCTGGAGCCGTGGTTACCGCGCTTTCGACACTCAGATGATCTCCAGCATGCAGTATTCCCATGCGACCGACAGCGACTCTGTTAACATCGAAAAAGTCTTCGGTGCTGCCAGCTTCAGTCAGACTTTCCTGGCGAACTTTGGCAAGTCCGGATGGAATGGAGGTACAAGTCTGACGATCAGCAAAACCCTCTATGGCGGTGATGTCACGGATGCAAAACTTTTGAAAAGAATGGATTTGGGTCTTTATAAGCGTTCTGAGCTGGGCTTCGGTTTGTATCCGTTCCTTCAGTACTCTTTCAATGACCGCTATTCTTTCCGTACAGTGTTTGGTTACTTCCAGTTCACTCGTTATCAAGGCGAGAACGACAATGTTCAAATCGAACCTTACCAATCCGTTGGGACTGGGATTTCAATTACTCGCGATATCTACTTGTATCCGAACGTTCAGTTCACTCCGAAGGACATCCGAGCGGACAGAACTAACGTGGCTCTTTCTGCGAACATCAACTTGTTCTAAAAACTTTCAGGACCATTTTGGTTTCTTATTAAAGACCGCCCTAAAGGCGGTCTTTTTATTTTTCTATTGCGGCTCTGCCAGTTTCATTTCCAAAGTCCGGTGTTAGCACCCACGGAAGCTGGTGAAAAGCTGATCGGAAGATTGCCTTTTGCCCTCATTTCAGCAACGCTTAGTGGGGTGGAGGTGAGACATGAGAAAGGCTATCTGGTTCATAATGCTATCTTTCGCATTGGTTTCAGTCCAAGGGCAGACGGCTCAGACATGCGGGACCAAGGAAATCTCTGCGGGTTATACCTACGACTATTGCATTCAAACGACGGATCGCACGAAGACTCAGGACGTTGTCTATTTCTTCCATGGTTTGGGCGGAAATGCCCGAACCTGGTTTACCCAGACTCAAGGTACGCAGTGGATTGAAAATAAGTGGAGCTCTCAGGGGTATAAGCCCACGATTATCACAGTCTCTTTTGGTGAGATCTGGCTGCTTGTGAACAACGAAGAGTTTCCTCTGGTTTCCGCGTTTCGCGATGAAATGATGCCTTTTCTGGAAAACCAGATTGGGGGCCTTGGTAAGGGTCGCCGTTTGCTGTTAGGGCAGTCCATGGGCGGCTTTAACTCCATTCAGGCCTCATTGCAGATGCCGGGGACTTTCCTTAAGGTGGTGCTGATGTGTCCGGCGATCACCACCGTCGGTCCCTTTGATCCGCCCGAAGCGATTGACCGTTATATTGCCCGAACCAAGGCTTTACGTTCGCGCGTCAACTTGATGCTGGATATTTCGCGTGAATTCTTTAAGACGCCAGAAGATTGGCAACGTCACGACCCTTTGCAGCTGATCAAGACGTTCGATCCGGCTATTAAGCAGGTTTATCTGGTCTCTACCGGGATGAAGGATGAGTTCGGCTTCCAAGAGGGATCGGCTGAGTTTGTGAAAGCCGCCAAGACCCAGGGGGTGATCGCCAGTTGGTTGCCGGTGCAGGGCGGGCATTGTGTCTTTGACCGTGACGCTGTCGCGCGCTTTATCTGGAATAAGTAAGATCTGTGGTGATGAACTTTTGGTCGTTTCTCAAACAGAAACGTTCCGGGTGGGCTGACGGGGAATGGCTTCTGAAAGCCCGCCTTCATCAGATATAATGGTATGATATGAAAACATTCCGTCCTCGTCGCAAGCTGATAGTAAATCGCGAAGTGCAATTTGATGTGGTCATGCACGTCAGCCTGTTTGTGGCCGTGCTCTTTTTGGGGCAGATTTTTGCCGCCTACCTTTTTATAGGAAAAATCCAGGAGCTGGCTGGCTCCGGAGCGTTTTCCCTGATGTCGGTATCAGAGTTCATCGGCCGCTATAAAACGGTTTTCCTGGTGTATCAGTTGATTCCCGTGTTGTTGGGGCTGGTGGTAGGGTTCTGGTACTTTAACCGCATGACCCGCAGGATTGTGGGGCCACTGTTTAATATCAAGCGCACTGTCAAAAGAATGGCGGAAGAAAATCTGGATTCCGTTGAAATTCATCTGCGCGAAAACGATTACTTTCAGGATCTGGCTCAGGACATTAACGTGATTCTGCAGAAAAAAACGAAGTGACGGCGGGGCCGGAAGCGGATCGGTTTTCTGGCGTATAGGATAAAAACCTAAAAAAAAAGGCCACTGATGAAGTGGCCTTTTTCGATCTGACTACTGGCAGTCGCTTTTGATGGCTTTGTCCACGTTCTGGTAGCGAGCATAAAGCTCTTCGTATTGGTCCATGTAAAGCTCAAGTTTGTCAGAGTTTCTTGTCTGTCTCATTTTTTCTCTGATCCAGTTCAATTCGTTAGCCAGTTTTGTTTTGTAAGAAACAAGCTGACCGCAGGATAGGGCCGCGTGAGAGGAAGAAGCCGCGCAAACGAATGCCAAGGCGATAAGAAGAGCTTTCATGTATTCTCCTTTTGAGGTTATTTAAATCCTGTTAACGGGCGCAACCTACTAACGCGGGCTGTGAAAGACAATCTTTGATGCCCTCGGCATAATTTTTACATAGAATCCAAAGGACCCCTGAAGGTATTCCAGGAGACTCCATGAGAAAAAACTTACGCGCGCACCCTATGAAAAATCCGATTATTTTGGCTTTGGATGTGGACACCCGTGATCAGGCGCTGAAAATCGCCGATGATCTGTCGGAAATTGTGGGGGGCTTTAAGTTGGGGCCACGCCTGTGTCTGCGCTATGGGATGGAGTTTGTAAAAGAGATGGCCGAGCGCGGTCCGATTTTTCTGGATAACAAACACTTCGATATTCCCTCCACGATGGAGGCGGCAGTTCGCGCCAGCTTTGAAGCCGGGGCTTCCTTGGTGACGGTGCATGCTCTCAGTGGCAAAGAGGCTTTGCAGCGCATGGCCGCTGTTGAAAAAGAACTCAACCAGCGCAGGCCTTTTAAGATTTTGGCGGTGACGATTCTGACCTCATGGGATCAAAGCTCTGTGCCGGCAAATATGAAGGATCAACCCATTGCTCAGCACGTGACAGACCTTGTGTCTTTGGTGCAGGATGCGGGGCTTTCCAGCGTGGTTTGCTCTCCGCATGAATTAGACCTTTTACAAAACCGTGATCTTTACCTTGTCACCCCGGGAATTCGCTTTAGTATGCAGGATTCTGGCGATCAAAAACGAATCATGGGGCCGAAAGAGGCGCTTCGTAAAGGGGCTTCCGCTTTGGTGGTGGGTCGTCCTATTCTGGAAGCTTCCAATGTGAAGGAAGCTGCAACTGATTTTGTAATGGCTGTATATGAAGAAAAATAACTCTCGTCCCTCTGGCAGAAACTCCTCCTCTCAACGTCCTCCGCATGGGCGCGGTGGAGGCGGTCGTCCTCACTCTCCGCAACAGCAGCATTCTCAGCCTCGTGCGGACTATATTCCTCGCGAATGGCGTGTGGTGATCGGTACGCATGCGATCAATGAAGTTCTCAGTGTGCGCCCATCGCAGGTGAAGGGCTTCTGGCTTCGTCAGGGGTGGGAAAATTCGGGCGATCTGCGCGACATGAACGATCGCGCTCAAAAACTGCGAATAAAAGTCGATGTGAAATCCGAACAGGTTCTGGAAAAATTCGGCCCGTCCCAGCAGGGTGCGGCTATTTTTGTTGATGGTGCCCCGGAACTTGATCTGGCGAGTCTAGAAAGTCTTGATAAATCCATCATGCTTATTCTGGACGGAATTGAAGATCCGCACAATTTAGGAGCTATTCTCAGAACTTCGTGGTTGGTCGGGGCGCAGGGTGTGCTGATTCCGGAAGACCGTGCAGTGGGTTTGACTCCCACGGTGCATAAAGTGGCCTGCGGTGGGGTCGAGCACGTTCCGGTCGAGGAGACCACGAATTTTGCTAACTATGCGGAAGAACTAAAGAAACAGGGTTATTGGATCTACGGTTTAAGTCCTCGTGGAAAGCGCTCTATCTTTGATTTGGACCTGCCAGACAAGGTTGTTTGGGCCATTGGATCCGAAGATAAAGGAATGAGAGTGACAACGGAGCGACTTTGTGATGAATTGGTCGTCATCCCGCAAGCTAGCTCTTCGGCGAGTTATAACGCATCGGTGGCAACAGCGATGGCGTTAACGGAGACCTTAAGGCAGCACGCGGCGCGCGGAAATCGAAAAAAATCGTAATCTGGCGAATAATTATCTTTGACGGACACTGTTTTTCTCCGTAAAACATGTCGGTTATCTCAGTAAGGCTGGTTTAGCTCAATTGGTAGAGCAGCTGATTTGTAATCAGCAGGTTGCGGGTTCGAGTCCCATAACCAGCTCCAAATTTTTCTGGGTAAGCATTCACAAGTGGGTAGGTGCCCGAGTGGCTAAAGGGGACGGACTGTAAATCCGTTGGCTTATGTCTACGAAGGTTCGAATCCTTCCCTGCCCACCATTTTTGAATGTTTTCCCGGAAAAGTTTGAAGAAGGGGAGAAGTCCTCTTCGGGCGTTCTGATAGGGCGGGAATAGCTCAATTGGCTAGAGTATCTGCCTTCCAAGCAGAGGGTTGCGGGTTCGAGACCCGTTTCCCGCTCCAAATTTCAGGACACATGCCCATGTAGCTCAGTGGTAGAGCACACCCTTGGTAAGGGTGAGGTCGTCGGTTCGGCTCCGATCATGGGCTCCACTTATTTGGCTTTTAATTTATTTTTTGGTTTTAGATAAAATAAAAAAATCTCTGCAGGAGGAATAATGTCTAAAGAGAAATTTACACGCACGAAGCCGCACGTAAATATCGGCACAATCGGTCACGTTGACCATGGTAAAACAACTTTGACTGCTGCTATCACTACTACTCTTGCAGCAGCTGGTAAAGCTCAAGCGATGGCTTACGATCAAATCGATAAGTCTCCAGAAGAAAAAGCTCGTGGTATCACGATCTCTACTACTCACGTTGAGTACGAAACTGACAACCGTCACTACGCTCACGTTGACTGCCCGGGCCACGCCGACTACGTAAAAAACATGATCACTGGTGCTGCTCAAATGGACGGAGCTATCTTGGTAGTTTCTTCTGCTGACGGTCCAATGCCACAAACTCGTGAGCACATCCTTCTTGCACGTCAAGTAGGTGTTCCTGCTCTAGTTGTATTCATGAACAAAGTTGACATGGTTGACGATAAAGAACTTCTTGAGCTTGTTGAGCTTGAAGTTCGTGAACTTCTGTCTAAATACGAATTCCCTGGCGATGACATCCCAGTAGTAAAAGGTTCTGCATTGAAAGCTCTTGAGGGCGATCAATCTGAAATCGGCCGTCCAGCTATCATGAAATTGATGGAAGCTTGTGACGCTTACATTCCAGAGCCAGTTCGCGCAGTAGACAAAACTTTCTTGATGCCAGTAGAGGACGTGTTCTCTATCTCTGGTCGTGGTACAGTTGTTACTGGCCGTGTAGAGCGTGGTATCGTTAAAGTTGGTGACGAGGTAGAAATCGTTGGTATCCGTCCAACTCAAAAAACTACTGTTACTGGTATCGAGATGTTCCGTAAACTTCTTGACGAAGGTCAAGCAGGGGACAACTGCGGTGTTCTTCTTCGTGGTACTAAGAAAGAAGACGTTGAGCGCGGTCAAGTTCTTGTTAAGCCAGGCACTGTTAAGCCACACAAGAAATTCAAAGCTGAAGCGTACATCCTGACTAAAGAAGAAGGCGGACGTCACACTCCATTCTTCAACGGTTACCGTCCACAGTTCTACTTCCGTACTACAGACGTTACTGGCGTTTGTACTTTGAAAGCTGGTACTGAGATGGTTATGCCTGGTGATAAGATCGAAGTTTCTGTTGAACTTATCGCTCCTATCGCTATGGAAAAAGAGCTTCGCTTCGCGATCCGTGAAGGCGGTCGTACAGTTGGAGCTGGTGTTGTTACTGAAATCCTTGAGTAATAACGCAGCGTAAGCTAAGTAATAATCACCCGGGGGACTTCTTGACAAAAGAGTCCCCCTCGGTGTTTCTTGGCAGTAGTAAAATGTAAGTCAAAATGGCTTTTACTGGTCCTAAAATCTCCCTCAAAAACAGTATCGCTGGGGAGATTATTGATGAGAAACGATCCGGCGCGGTCGCTTGTCATCAATAAGATCAGTAGGGGTGTAGCTCCAGCGGTAGAGCGAACGACTCCAAATCGTTAGGTCGTGGGTTCGAATCCCTCCGCCCCTGCCAATTTTGACTCCATAACTTTAGGATGAGGAACAATGGAAAAGGCGAACTCTAAGATTTTGACTATCAGCTTTGCACTTGCAGGTATCTTGGTCGGTTTGACTGTGTCTCTTCTTATTAAGGCTTTCGCTGGTGCTTTCGGTGTTGTTGCTCGTGCGGCTGACTCCGACATGGTTCGCCACGGTTTGCCGGTGTTGGCAGGTTTCGCGCTTTTTGCGGCCCTGCAATTCAACCCACGCGTTCATGCTTGGGGTGAAGAAGTTGTTTCTGAAATCCGTAAAATCGTATGGCCTTCACGCAAAGACACAACAGCAATGACGATTGCGTGTGTGGTGATGGTTCTTATTTCCAGTGTTATCATCAGTTCCTTCGACTTGATCTCTGGCTTCTTTATCAACTATCTCATGAAGTAAGGACGGAACCATGGAAAAGAAATGGTACATCGTTAACGTTCAGACGAGCTGTGAAAATACAGCTAAGAAGGCCATTGAAGAGAAAATCAAGTCTTCCAAAATGGAAGAGTTCTTTGGCGATATCCTGATCCCTGCGGAAAGCGTAGTGGAGCTTGTAAAAGGTCAAAAACAGACAAAATCACGTAAATTTTTCCCAGGTTATATCTTCGTTCAGATGTTTTTGAATGATGAGACTTGGCATTTGGTACGTAATTCGTCTAAAGTCACGGGCTTCGTGGGCGGTACTAAAACCCGTCCTCCGGAAGTTCCGGAGGCAGAGGTTCTTCGTGTGACTCAGCAGATGGCTGGCGTTGCTGAAAAACCAAGACCAAAAGTGAAGTTCTCTGTTGGTGAGAACGTGACTGTTATCGACGGTCCATTCTCCAACTTCCAGGGAACGGTAGAAGAAGTGAACGAGGACAAAGCGAAGCTTAAGGTTCTTGTGAGCATCTTCGGTCGTCCAACTCCAGTTGAGTTGGACTACATTCAAGTAGAAAAACCATAACCAGATGCCGCATGGGGCGGCTTTTGGATATTAATTAACACAACCTCTTGCAGGAGTGGGTCATGGCAAAAAAAGTTACAGGAATGATCAAGCTGCAAATACCGGCAGGGAAAGCTAATCCAGCTCCTCCCGTTGGACCGGCACTTGGACAGCACGGGGTAAACATCATGGAATTCTGTAAGCAGTTCAACGCTCGTACACAAGCGTTGGGTGATAGCATCATCCCTATCATCATCACTGTTTACCAAGACAGATCGTTTACTTTCATCACAAAAACACCACCGGTGTCTTCTTTGATCAAAAAGGCGTTGAAATTGGAATCTGGTTCCAAGCAGCCTCAAAAAGACAAAGTTGGCAAAATCAATAACGATCAAATCAAGCAAATCGCTACAACGAAGTTGCCTGACTTGAACTGCTTGAAAGTTGAATCCGCAATGTCACAAGTTGCTGGTACAGCTAAGAGCATGGGCATCGACATCGGTTAAGGGTGGTAAAAATGGCAGGTAAGAAATTCGCAGCAGTCGCTAAAAAAGTTGATTCTGCAAAAAAGTACACTGTTGAAGAAGCATTCAAACTGGTTGTTGAAACAGCTCCAGCAAAATTTGATGAATCTATCGACGTAGCTTTGCGTTTGGGTATCGACCCTAAGCAATCCGACCAGCAAGTGCGTGGAGCGATCGCTCTTCCTCACGGTCTGGGCAAAGAAGTTAAAGTTGTTGTTTTCGCAAAAGGCCCGAAAGAGGCTGAAGCCAAAGCAGCTGGCGCTGACTTCGTAGGTGCTGACGACCTTGTGGCTAAAATCCAAGAAGGTTGGTTGGACTTTGATAAATGTATCGCGACTCCAGACATGATGGCGACTGTTTCTAAAGTTGCTAAGATCCTGGGGCCTCGTGGTTTGATGCCGAATCCAAAGATCGGTACTGTAACTATGAACGTTGGTGAAGCTGTGACTGCCGAGAAAAAAGGTAAGTTGGACTTCCGCGTTGATAAAGCAGGTATCGTTCACGCTGGTATCGGTAAGAAATCCATGGGCGATGCTAAACTTAAAGATAACTTCATGACTTTGTTGGGAGCTATCGTTAAGGCAAAACCAGCATCTTCCAAAGGTATCTATCTTAAATCCATCGCCGTAGCTTCAACTATGGGCCCTGGCATCAAGATCGAGCCAAATGCGGCAGCAGCTGCAACTGGTGTTAACTAGTAAATAATTAGGCTCCGATTTCAATCGGGGCCTTGTTTTTTTGTTAGTTATTTTGTATTAGTTCATACGTTTTATTGCGATCAGAGACAGTAGGTTTCTTTTAGTGGATTTAATCCTTCGTTTGTGAAGGGCCTACCGAGATAAGGCAAAAAGGTTTTCTAAATGGATTCAGATTTTCTGGATTCACCAATGCGACCTCCAAACCGACCTGATTCGCACAGGCCCCTTCGAAAGAAGGGCAAAAGTCTAATGAAAGGAGGCTCACTTATGATCACTCGCGCAGATAAAGAGCAAGAGATTAAGCTTATCACTGAAAAGTTCGGTAAGGCTAAAGGGGCTTTCATCGTCGACTTCAAAGGCATCAAGGTTGAGCAAGTAACTAACTTGCGTAAAAAATTGAATGCTGCTGATTCTGAGATGAAAGTTGTCCGTAACACTCTTGCAAAAAGAGCGTTCAAAGATCACCCAGCTATTGAAACAGCATTTGCTAATTCAATGAAAGGTACTAACGCCATCGTATTCTCTTACGGTGAAGTGAACGCGACTGCTAAAACATTGGCTGATTTTGCTAAGGACGTAGAAGTTCTTCAAATCAAGTCTGGTGTGATGGACGGCGAAGCTTTGGATGATGCTAAGATTAAGTTCTTGGCGACACTTCCGGGCAAAGACCAGCTCCGCGCTATGTTGTTGGGTACATTGTTGGGTGCAGGATCTGCACTTGCTAGATGTCTTAACGCTTACGCTGAGAAAATGGGCGGCGGCGCAGCCGCTGGTACTGAAGAAGCTCCACAAGCTTAATGGCTTGAATCCCGAAGGTTCGGGACTGATGGTGCTGAATATTTGAATTTTTAAATAATTTTTTATCCCTGGAGGATTAAAATGTCTCTGACTAACGATCAAATCGTTGAAGCGTTGTCTGCGAAAACTGTTCTAGAAATCGCGGAACTTGTAAAAACTTTGGAAGAAAAATGGGGCGTTTCTGCTGCTGCTCCAGTAGCTGCTGCTGCAGGTCCTGCTGCTGTAGTTGAAGAAAAAACTGCTTTTGACGTTATCCTTGTTGACGCTGGCGCCAACAAAATCAACGTTATTAAAGAAGTTCGTGGCTTGACTGGTTTGGGTCTTGCTGAAGCTAAAGCCCTTGTTGAAGCTGGTAACAAAGCTGTTAAAGAAGGCGCTTCTAAAGAAGACGCAGAAAAAATCAAGAAAGCTCTTGAAGCTGCGGGCGCGAAAGTTACTGTTAAGTAATTTCTGCCTTTTAGTTTACGCTAAAAATGAAAAGCCTCGTGGAAACACGAGGCTTTTTGTTTTTCTGGGCCTGTCGTCGAATCTTACCAAGCAAAGCCGACTTTCATTCCGTAGGCTCCTTGTCCTGTCTGATTCGAATCTTTCCATTTAATATCAATATAGCTGTACTCGGCGGCGATGCGCAGTCCGCGGCGATGAGTGCTGAGTCCCAGGGAATAGTAGCTGTGAATCCCCTCGTCAGTGTAGGGGCCGAAAGATCCGTGATTGTTCTTTACGTCTGTTTCGATTTTGTGAGCCTCATAGATATATGAAAAGTAGGGCACTACGTGTTGAAATTTATAGCCTAAGCTGATTCCTGCCTGGGAGGTTGTGATGCTGGATTTGGCTTCAGACTGGGGTGTGGATTGATTGACGCTAAAATCGTCGGTGGACTCGCTTTTTGTTCCAAAAGCTCCCTGAAGCGACCCAACCCAGACGCCAGCTTGGGGTCCGTTGTTCAGGAATTGATACCGAGCTCCCCATAGAAAGTTATCCATGTAGATCTCAATGCCTTTATAGACGCTGAGGCTGGCGTCAAAACCGATATTATTGGCGGCAAACATGTCCCCAGCGTCGAAGTCCTCATTAATACGCACCTTATTGCGAACAGGAGGATTGGAGGTAATGTCATCGATGACAGTCACTCGCGTTTCAGAGGCGGCTACGATGGCTGCGTGGCCACTCCATTGGTTTTCTCCAACCACAGGAACGGCGAAATGTGAGGCGCGCAAGCTGATAGAGTGGGAGCAGGCGCTTAGAAATAGGGAAAAAAGAACAAAAAGAGCTTTCATCAGCTGGGTCCTTTGAGGGTTTAAAATAGGCTACGATGCGGTCTCGTTTCTGAGCCAGAAAAATGGCGGCAACCAGACCTATTGATGCGATGCGTTTGATTGCGAAAATCGGGCTCTGAAGAAATTGGAAAGTCCTCAAAAACCTCTAGAATCACTTGATTTATTGAAAACTTAGGGTAGTTTGAGATACTTGCGTTTTTATTTAATGTGGGCCTTGGAATGTTCCCCCCGAAGCGAACATCCGATTTTCTTATCACGGAGAGTACATTGGAAAAAACTCCAGTTACGGCTTCTAACATTCGAGTTAGAAAGTCATTCGCGAAAAATAAGCAAGTCATTGATATCCCAAATCTGATTGAACTGCAGAAGTCTTCTTACGAAGCTTTCATTCAAAAAGATATGGATCCAGATCGCCGTGGCGATGCTGGTCTTAATGGCGTTTTCAAATCTGTTTTCCCAATCACAGATTTCAACAATACAGCAAGCCTTGAGTTTGTATCTTACACTCTAGAGCCAGCTAAGTACGACGTGGACGAGTGCCGTCAGCGTGGTATGACTTTCGCTGCTCCTATCAAGGTGACTCTTCGTCTGATCGTTTTCGATGTTGATGAAGAAACTGAAGCACGCAGCATCCGTGACGTGAAAGAGCAGGAAGTTTATCTGGGCGAAATCCCATTGATGACTGCCAATGGTTCCTTCATCATCAACGGTACTGAGCGCGTTGTTGTTTCTCAGTTGCACAGATCTCCAGGTGTATTCTTCGACCACGATGGTGGTAAGAACAATGCTTCCGGTAAATTGATCTACTCTGCGCGCGTGATCCCTTATCGTGGTTCATGGTTGGATGCTGAGTTTGACCAAAAAGATCTTATTCACGTACGTATCGACCGTCGTCGTAAGTTCCCAGTGACAATCCTTCTTAAAGCTCTTGGTTACAACTCTGAGCAGCTTCTGGAATACTTCTACGATCTTGATGAGGTTTACGTTAAGGGTGGCAAGCTCTTCCGTAAGTTGGACATCGAGCGTATGTCCGGTCAAAGAGCATTGACTGATATCGTTGATCCTAAATCCGGTGAGGCGCTTGTTAAAGCAGGTCGTCGTATCACTCGTGCTATCGTTAAAAAGATCAAAGATCTTGATATCACAGAGCTTGAAGTTCAGCCGGAAGATCTAGATGGTAAAGTTTTGGCGAAGCCATTGATCGATGAATCCACTGGTGAAATCATCGCTGACGCCAATGCGGAATTGAACTCTGCAATCATCAAACGTTCCATTGAAGCTGGTATTGACCGCTTCTTCATGATCTTCTTCGATGGTTTGACTGTAGGTCCTTACCTGCGCAACACCCTGTTGGTTGATAAAGTCTCCAACAAAGAAGAATCTTTGGTTGAGATCTACAAACGTCTTCGCCCTGGTGAGCCTCCAACTCTGGAAGCTGCTACGACATTCTTCGGCCGTTTGTTCTTCGATCCAGAGACTTATGACCTTTCTGAAGTTGGTCGTATCAAGATCAATCACAGATTCGGTATCTCCATGGACGAGTGCCCACCGTCTCACAGAACACTGACTCACAAGGATATCCTGAGCACCATCAAAACTTTGATCGATCTGAAAAATGGTCGTGGTGTTATCGACGATATCGATCACTTGGGTAACCGTCGTGTTCGTTCCGTAGGTGAGTTGCTTGAAAACCAATACCGTATCGGTTTGGTTCGTATGGAGCGCGCTATCCGTGAACGTATGTCCCTTCAGGACGTTGAAACAATGATGCCTCACGATCTTGTGAACGCGAAACCTGTGAATGCCGTAGTTAAAGAATTCTTCGGTTCTTCCCAGTTGTCTCAGTTCATGGATCAGACGAACCCTCTTTCTGAGATCACGCACAAACGTCGTTTGTCTGCTCTTGGACCTGGTGGTTTGACTCGTGACCGCGCTGGTTTCGAAGTACGTGACGTACATCCTACGCACTACGGACGTATCTGTCCTATCGAAACTCCAGAGGGTCCAAACATCGGTTTGATCGCCTCTTTGGCTACTTATGCTCGTATCAACAACTATGGTTTCATCGAGACTCCATACCGTAAAGTTGAAGCGGGTCAGGTTTCCAAAGACATCAACTATCTTTCTGCATTGGAAGAAGCTGGTCACCACATCGCTCCGGCGGCTCGTGACGAAGCTGGAAACAAAGCCATCCAGACTGCGACTACCATCACTCGTCGTGACGGTGAGTATGAGATCGTAGACAAGGATAAAGTTGCTCTGATGGACGTTTCTCCATCTCAGCTGGTTTCCATCGCAGCTTCCCTGATTCCATTCCTTGAGCACGATGACGCCAACCGTGCCTTGATGGGATCGAACATGCAACGTCAAGCGGTTCCACTGCTTCGTTCTCGCGCACCACTTGTTGGTACAGGCGTAGAGCGTTTGGTTGCTCGTGACTCCGGTACTTCCATCGTTGCTCAAAACGATGGTATCGTTGAGGAAGTTGATGCTTCCCGTATCGTTATCCGTCGTTTCGCCAAAGGCGGCGAGCTGGGTGCGAACGTGGACATCTACAACCTGACGAAGTATCAGCGTACGAATCAAAATACGTGCTTCAACCAAAAACCAATCGTTACTGTTGGTGACAAGATCTCCAAAGGCGACATCATCGCTGACGGACCTTCCACTGAACTTGGTGAATTGGCATTGGGTCAGAACATCCTTGTGGCGTTCACCCCATGGCAAGGTTACAACTTCGAGGACTCCATCCTTATTTCTGAGCGTCTGTTGAAAGACGACGTTTACACTTCCATCCACATCGAAGAATTCGAGTGCGTGGCTCGTGACACAAAACTTGGTAAGGAAGAGATCACTCGCGATATCGCCAATGTAGGTGAGGAAGCTCTAAAAGACCTGGACAGCTCTGGTATCATCCGCATCGGTGCGGAAGTTCGCCCTGGCTTCATCCTGGTTGGTAAAGTGACTCCAAAAGGTGAAACTCAGCTTTCTCCTGAGGAAAAGCTTTTGAGAGCGATCTTCGGTGAAAAAGCCGGCGACGTTCGTGATACATCCTTGCGCGCTCCATCCGGCGTGTACGGAACTGTTATCGATGCTCAAGTTTACTCTCGTGAAGGCGCAGACCGCGATGAGCGTTTGTCCCTGATCATCGAAGAGAAAAAACGCAAGCTTGAAAAAGACTTGGCGGTTGAGCAGAACGTTATCAAAAATAACGCTATCTCCAAACTTCGTGACATCCTGGTGGGTAAAATCACTACAGGCGTTCTTCTGAATGAAGACGGTTCTCAGAAGTTGTTGAACAAAGGTCAAGAGATCACTGAGGCGGATCTAGAGACAGTTCCATTCGAATTGTTGAACTACATCCCTCTTGAGCAAGACCTTGAGTTCCAGGTGAACAAAATCATCGACAATGCTCGTAACCAGTTGGATGCAGTTAAACTTGTGTTCAACGAAAAGATCGATCGTCTTCGTAAAGGTGACGAATTGCCTCCGGGCGTGATCAAAATGGTTAAAGTTTACGTTGCTATCAAACGTAAAATGCAAGTCGGGGATAAGTTCGCCGGTCGTCACGGAAATAAGGGTGTTGTCTCCAAAGTATTGCCTGCGGAAGACATGCCTTATCTAGCTGACGGTACTCCAGTGGACATGGTTCTGAACCCACTAGGGGTTCCTTCTCGTATGAATATCGGTCAGATCCTTGAGGTTCACTTGGGTTGGGCAGCGCACAACCTTGGTAAGCAACTGGGTGCTCATCTTGAGAAATGGAATGCGGAAAACGCACGTTCCGAGATGAAAGACATCTTCAACGACAGCGATATCTCTGCAAAACTTGATAAAGCTGATGATGCTTCATTGAAGTCTATGGTTCAGCGTATGAAGAACGGTATCCACGTGGGTACTCCGGTCTTCGACGGTGCCCGTGAGTCTGATGTGAAAGGTCTTCTTGAAAAAGCACAGGTTCCAACATCTGGTAAGTCCGTCCTCTTCGACGGTCGTACAGGGGAGCCGTTCACGAACCCAGTAACCGTGGGTATCATGTACATGCTGAAACTTCACCACTTGGTGGAAGAGAAGATCCACGCTCGTTCTATCGGACCTTATTCTCTAGTTTCTCAACAACCATTGGGCGGTAAGGCTCAATTCGGTGGTCAGCGTCTAGGGGAGATGGAAGTTTGGGCGATCGAGGCGTACGGTGCGGCTTACTCTCTGCAAGAGTTCCTGACTGTTAAGTCAGATGACGTTGCAGGTAGAACTCGTATGTACGAAAGCATCGTGAAGGGTGAAAATATCCTTGAGCCAGGCTTGCCTGAATCCTTCAACGTATTGGTGAAAGAGCTTCAATCTCTGGCGCTGAACGTGGAGCTGATGGAGTCTGACATTCTACGTGACCAGGATGAAGATTTTGGTGACGAAGAAGTGATCGAGGTAGAACCAGTTGCGCCGGTTGCGTCTAAAGACGAACCAGAGCAGCACTAAGTTTAATAATTTAACAACAGGGGTGTTCTTTGAGAGACTTGTTGAATTTTTTCGATAAACCAAAAGATCCACTTTCGTTTGACGCCGTACGAGTTTCGTTGGCGTCACCTGAAATGATTCGTGAATGGTCATTTGGTGAAGTTAAGAAGCCAGAAACTATCAACTATCGTACTTTCAAGCCTGAGCGTGACGGCTTGTTCTGTGCGAAAATCTTCGGTCCTATCAAGGACTACGAGTGCTTGTGCGGTAAGTACAAACGTATGAAGTACCGTGGCGTCGTCTGTGAAAAGTGCGGCGTTGAAGTGACTCAGACCAAGGTTCGCCGTGAGCGCCTTGGTCACATCGAATTGGCAACTCCAGTAGCCCATATCTGGTTCCTGCGTTCTTTGCCTTCTCGTATTGGTAACCTTTTGAATCTTTCTTTGAAAGACGTTGAAAAGGTTCTTTACTGTGAAGCACACGTTGTTATCGATCCAATGGAAACAACACTGGAAGAAGGTCAGGTTCTGACTGAAGAGGCGCTGCAAGCGGCTCTGAACGAATTTGGTCCTTCCTTCAAATACGGCATGGGCGGTGAAGCGGTTCGTGATCTTTTGAAAAAGATCGACCCAGAGTACCTGTCTCGCAAGCTTCGTATGGAAGTGAAAGATACCAAGTCTGAAGCTGGTATCAAAAAATTGACTAAACGTCTGCGCGTTGTTGAAGCCTTCAAAGGTTCCATCAACAAGCCAGAGTGGATGATGTTGGAAGCGCTTCCAGTTCTTCCTCCTGATCTTCGTCCATTGGTACCTCTTGATGGTGGCCGTTTCGCGACGTCTGACCTGAATGACCTGTACCGCCGTGTAATCAACCGTAACAACCGTTTGAAACGTCTTCAGGAGCTGAACGCTCCAGACATCATCATCCGCAACGAAAAACGTATGTTGCAAGAAGCGGTTGATGCGTTGTTGGATAACGGTCGTCGCGGTAAGACCTTCACGGGTCCAAATAAACGTCCATTGCGTTCTCTTTCTGACATGTTGAAAGGTAAGCAAGGTCGTTTCCGTCAAAACCTTTTGGGTAAACGTGTTGACTACTCTGGTCGTTCCGTCATCACAGTAGGTCCAACTTTGAAACTTCACCAGTGCGGTCTTCCTAAGAAGATGGCTTTGGAGCTGTTCAAGCCATTCGTTTACAACAAACTTGAAGAAAAAGGTTTGGCAGCAACGATCAAGCAAGCAAAACGCCTTGTTGATCAAGAGACAGTGGAAGTTTGGGATATCCTGGCTGACGTGGTTAAAGAGCACCCAGTGCTTCTGAACCGTGCGCCAACTCTTCACAGATTGGGTATCCAGGCATTCGAGCCTGTTCTTCACGAAGGTAAAGCTATCCAGTTGCACCCGCTAGTATGTACGGCGTTCAATGCCGACTTCGACGGTGACCAAATGGCAGTTCACGTTCCACTTTCTGTGGAATCCCAAGTTGAAGCGCGCGTTTTGATGATGTCTACAAACAACATCCTTTCTCCAGCTTCCGGTAAGCCGATCATCAATCCTTCCCAGGATATCGTGTTGGGTCTTTACTGGTTGACTCGTATGCGTCCAGGCGCCAAGGGTTCAGGCAAAGCCTTCTCTAGCGTTCAGGAAGCTCAATACGCGTTTGAGACTGGTTTGGTAGACCTTCAGGCGTCTTGTAAGGTTCGTATCAAAGGTCAATTGCAGGAAACGACTGTAGGTCGTGCAATCCTTTCTGATATCGTTCCTAAAGAAGTTCCGTTCAACGAAGTGAACGTAACAATGAATAAAAAACAAATCGCTGCGTTGATCGACAAGACGTTCCGTCTTGCGGGCGCTAAAGCGACTTGCATCCTTGCTGATAAAATCATGGAGTTCGGCTTCAAGTATTCAACAGCAGCAGGTATGTCCATCGGTATCGATGACATGGTGATCCCGGCAGCGAAAGCTCCGATGATCGCGGATGCCGAGAAGCAAGTGACTGAGATCCAGCAGCAGTACGACGAAGGTTTGATCACAGATGGTGAGCGCTACAATAAAGTGGTGGATATCTGGGCTCAGACTGCGGATAAGATCGCTAAAGAAGGTATGAACGCGATCGAAAAACAAACGTTCAACGTTGGTGGCAAAGAAGTTGTAGGCCCGTCCTTCAACCCTATTTACATCATGGCTGACTCCGGAGCCCGTGGTTCCGCAGCTCAGATCCGTCAGTTGGGTGGTATGCGTGGTTTGATGGCGAAACCTTCTGGTGAGATCATCGAAACTCCGATCACTGCGAACTTCCGTGAAGGTTTGACAGTTATCCAGTACTTCATCTCCACGCACGGTGCGCGTAAAGGTTTGGCCGATACCGCATTGAAAACAGCGAACTCCGGTTACCTGACTCGTCGTTTGGTTGACGTTGCTCAGGACGTGGTTGTTTCTGAAGTGGATTGCGGTGTTGAAGATGGTTTGGAAATCACTCCGATTTACGAAGCGGGTGAGATCGTTCAAAACATCGGTGACCGTATCTTGGGTCGTACAGCATTGAAAGATGTAGTTGATCCGGCAACGAACGAAGTTGTTGTTCGTGCAAATCAAGAGATCACTGAAACTGACGTTAAGGTTATCGAAGGCCGTGGTATCGACAAAGTCGACATCCGTTCTGCGTTGACCTGTCAGTCCAAGCGCGGTGTTTGCGTGAAGTGTTACGGACGTGATTTGTCCCGTGGTGCGACTGTGAACCTGGGTGAAACAGTGGGTATCATTGCCGCTCAATCTATCGGTGAGCCGGGTACTCAGTTGACGATGAGAACGTTCCACTTGGGTGGTGCGGCTTCTCGTGCGGTTGAACAATCTGTTCACACATCTCGTTATGACGGTACAATTAAACTTGAAAACGTTCATGCAGTTACAAACCGTAATGGCAAGTTGACTGTGATGAATCGTAACGGTTCTGCAAAAGTTATCGACGAAGCAGGCCGTGAAAGAGAAGACTTCAAGCTTGTTTACGGTGCTGTATTGAACTTCAAAGAAGGCGACAAAGTTGCCAAGGGTCAGACAGTAGCGGAATGGGATCCATACTCGAATCCAATCATCGCAGAGGTTTCTGCGAAGATCCAATACCAGGATATCGAAGAAGGTTCCACAATGCAGGAGCAAGTGGATGCGGTAACTGGTTTCGCGACCAAAGTTATCATGGAGTCCAAGTCTTCCGATGTTAAACCAACAGTGTTCCTAGTGGACGGTGCTGGTAAGACATTGAACCTTCCTGGTCGTGACATCCCAGCACGTTACCTGATCCCAGTTGGGGCTCAGTTGCTTGTTGCGGATCAACAGGAAGTGCATGCGGGTGACGTAATCGCGAAGATGCACCGTGAAGCTTCGAAAACGAAGGATATCACTGGGGGTCTTCCGCGCGTTGCCGAGTTGTTTGAGGCTCGTAAACCGAAAGAAGCAGCTATCATCTCTGAGATCGATGGTTATGTGACATTCGGTAAAGACGTTAAAGGTAAACAACGTGTGATCGTAACTCCTGAAGTGGGTGAGCAAAAAGAATACCTCATCCCTAAAGGTAAGCACGTTGCGGTAAGAGAAGGTGAGTACGTAAGAGCCGGTGAGGCTTTGATGGATGGTCCAACAAATCCTCATGACATTCTGGCGGTTCTGGGTGCTAAAGCCTTGTCTGCATACCTTGTAGATGAAATCCAAGAAGTTTACAGACTTCAAGGGGTTGGTATCAATGACAAGCATATCGAAGTCATTGTTCGTCAGATGCTACGTAAAGTAGAAATCAAAGATGCCGGCGACAGCCGCTTCTTGGCTGGTGAGCAAGTGGAAAGATACGCTTTCCTTGAGGAAAACGAACGTATCAATAAAGAAGGCGGACAGCCTGCGACTTGCAGCCCACTTCTTCTTGGTATCACTAAAGTTTCCTTGAGCACTGACAGCTGGATTTCAGCAGCGTCCTTCCAGGAAACTACAAAAGTTCTTACGGAAGCAGCGATCAATTCTCGCACAGACCATTTGCGTGGCCTGAAAGAGAATATCATCATGGGTCGTCTGATCCCGGCAGGAACTGGTTTGACTTCTTACAAACGCTGGAAAGTGTCTGTACATGAAGACGACGATATCGGCTTTGTTGCATTGCCAGGTATGACGTCTTCTGTTCAGCCACAAGGCTAAGCAGTAAGAAAAGCCTGATTTGCCGGCTTCACAGGCCGGCAATAGGGTAAAAAGCCCATAGAATAAGGACCTCACGCCTGTTTTTATGGATAAATGTAATTTTAACAACAAAGTCTTGACCTGGGCGTCACAGAAATGTAAGTTCCAGCGTCCAGAACCGCATAATTGTTTTTAAGGGGTATATAAAGTGCCAACAATTAACCAGCTCATCAAAAGTGAGCGTACAGTTCAAAAAAACCAAACAAAATCACCAGCTTTGGACTCTTGCCCTCAGCGCCGTGGTGTTTGTACTCGTGTTTATACAACGACTCCAAAGAAGCCGAACTCCGCTCTTCGTAAAGTAGCAAAAGTTCGTCTTTCCAATGGCTTCGAAGTTATCTCTTACATCCCTGGTATCGGCCATAACCTTCAAGAGCACTCCGTTGTACTAATCCGCGGTGGTCGTGTGAAGGACTTGCCGGGTGTTCGTTACCACATCGTTCGTGGGGTATTGGACCTTCAAGGTGTAAACGGTCGTCTGCGCGCCCGTTCTAAATACGGTACTAAGAGACCTAAGAAATAAGGATTGAGAGATGTCACGTCGTAAAAAGACCTTTAAAAGAGAAATCATTCCAGATCCGGTTTTCAAGGATCTAGTAATCGCTAAGTTCATCAATAAAATGATGATCCAAGGTAGAAAAGCAACTTCTCAAAAGTTGTTCTACGGTGCTTTGAAAGAGCTTGAAGGAAAAGTTCAAGGTGAAGAGCCATTGGCAGTCTTCAAAAAAGCTCTTGAGAACGTTAAGCCGTCTATCGAAGTTCGTTCCCGCCGTGTAGGTGGTGCGACTTACCAAGTTCCAGTAGATGTTCGCCCATCTCGTCGTTTGGCTTTGGCTATGCGTTGGTTGGTAGAATACTCTCGCGAGCGTGGTGAAAAAGACATGGCGAAACGTTTGGCTGGTGAATTCTTGGACGCGTACAACAATAGAGGTAACTCTATTAAGAAGAAAGACGACGTTCACAGAATGGCTGAGTCTAACAAGGCATTCTCTCACTACAATTGGTAATCTGCTAAGATGTCAGCTAAAGATCCTAAAGTTGTAGCTGATCTCAAGTACACTCGTAATATCGGCATCATGGCTCACATTGATGCCGGTAAGACGACCACCACCGAACGTATTCTTTACTATACAGGTAAAAGTCATAAAATCGGCGAGGTCCATGATGGCGATGCTACCATGGACTGGATGGTTCAAGAGCAAGAGCGTGGTATCACTATCACGTCTGCTGCGACCATGGCGTTCTGGAAAGATCACAGAATCAACATCATCGATACTCCGGGCCACGTTGACTTCACTATTGAAGTTGAACGGTCTTTGCGCGTTCTGGATGGTGCTATTGCTGTTTTCGATGGTGTGAACGGTGTTGAGCCTCAGTCTGAAACTGTCTGGAAGCAAGCTGATAAATATAAGGTTCCGCGCATTTGTTTTGTGAACAAAATGGACCGTGTTGGTGCGGACTTTGTTATGTCCTACGGGACGATCAAAGAAAAGCTCAACGCGAACCCAATCCCTGTGCAAGTTCCTATCGGAGTCGAGGACACCTTCCGTGGTGTTATTGATCTGTTGGAGAATCGTGCTTATATGTGGGATCAGTCCGGAATGGGTGACCATTTCGAAGTTACCGATGTTCCCAATGACATGAAAGAGGAAGTAAACCGCTTCCGTACTGAGGTCATTGAGAAGATCGTTGAATTTGAAGACGAACTTCTTGAGAAATATCTCAATGGAGAAGAAGTCACTGTGCCAGAGCTTAAACGTGCTTTGCGCAAAGGGACTCTTGAATTGAAAGCCTTCCCGGTATTCTGTGGGGCCGCTTTCAAGAATAAAGGTGTTCAGCCACTTCTTGATGGCGTGATAGATTATCTTCCGTCACCTTTGGAAGTTCCTGCGATCGTGGGTCATGACCCTGATCGTCCTGATAAAGAAATTATCTGTAAAACTGACTTTGAGGGTAATACGGCTGCATTGGCATTTAAGATCGCCAATGATCCGTTTGCCGGTACTTTGACTTATATCCGTGTTTATTCCGGTGAAGTAAAAGTCGGTGAGCAGCTTTTGAATCCTCGCACTCAAAAGAAAGAGCGCATTCAGAAGCTTGTTAAGATGCACGCAAATTCCCGCGAAGAGATCGCGGGTCTTAAAGCAGGTGATATCGGTGCGGTGATTGGTCTTAAGTTCACTGGTACGGGAGACACTCTTTGTGAGAGTGCTCATCCTGTTGTGCTTGAGGCGATCACATTCCCAGAGCCGGTCATTTCTGTGGCGGTGGAGGCGAAATCCTCTGCGGATCAGGAAAAAATGTTGGCGGGCCTGGCAAAACTTGAAAAAGAAGATCCATCCTGTCGTTTGCGTACTGATCCGGAAACCGGGCAAATCCTGCTTTCTGGCATGGGTGAATTGCATTTGGAAATTCTCGTGGACCGGTTGCTTCGCGAACATAAGATTCAGGCCAATGTGGGTAACCCACAGGTTTCCTATCGCGAAACTATTACGGCTGCAGCCAAGGCTGATCACGTGTATGAGCGTGAAATCGCCGGTGAGGCGCATTTTGCGAAGGTTTCCTTGTCTTTGGAGCCTATTGCTCAGGCAGAGGGTATCCAGTTCGTTAGTAAGGTGGCTGTGTCTAAAGAGTTTACAGCCCCTATGTTGAAGGCGGTTGAGGCGGGCTTCCGTGAGGCGGCTGAGGTCGGTCCTTTGGCGAGCTGCTCCATGTTGGGTATTAAGGGCACTTTAACTTCTATTGAAGTGCGTCCTGAGGCTTCCAGTGAAATGGCCTTTAAAGCGGCGGCTTCCTTGGCGTTCCGGGATGCTGTAAGGGCAGCTTCTGTGGAGCTTATGGAGCCTATCTTTAAGCTAGAAGTGACATGTCCTGATGAGTTTGTGGGTAATATCGTTGGTGACCTCAATGCTCGTCGTGGAAAAATCCTCACGATGAATGTTAAGCAGGGTGGCGGGCAGGTTATTTCTGCCGAGGCTCCTCTGGCGAGTCTGTTTGGTTATGCTACGGACGTCCGCAGTTTAAGTCAGGGTCGTGCTAGTTTTAGCATGGAATTCCTAGAGTACGCCGTGGTGCCTGCGAAGGTAAAAACGGAAATTCTACATAAAATGGGAAGATACTAAAAAAAGTAATATTTCCCTTTGACATTAGATTTCAAAGTGCGCATACTCGCGCACTCATAGCGTCTAAATCTACAAAAAACCCCCCGCGTTGAAGGCGATTCAGGCCGCAAGGGCTAATTCGGGGCAAGTTTTCGATGGGATAGGGACGTGAGTTGTTAACAATTTGCTAGTAAAAACGATACTTTATAAAAGAGAAGAGTGTCCATATGCAAAGTCAGAAGATTAGAATCAGATTGAAGGCATTCGATCATAAATTGCTTGATCAGTCGACGAAAGAAATCGTTGAGACTGCTCGTCGTACAGGCGCTAAAGTTGCGGGTCCAATTCCCTTGCCTACTCGCATCAATCGCTACACTGTATTGCGTTCTCCGCACGTAGATAAAAAATCTCGTGAACAGTTCGAGGTGAGAACTCATAAGCGTATGCTCGATATTTTAGAACCCACTCAACAAACAGTAGATCAACTTATGAAGTTGGATCTTTCTGCTGGTGTTGATGTTGAAATCAAACTTTCTGCGGTTTAGAGGTAAGACGTGAGCGAAACTACAGAAACTCAAAATACTGCAGGTCTAAAGTTGAACGGCCTGTTCGCGTTCAAAGAAGGTATGGCTACTATCTATAACGAGAACGGTGAAGCTGTTCCTGTTACAGTTCTTCGTTATGAGCCTTGGTTTGTTTCTCAAATCAAAACTAACGAAACAGATGGTTACGAAGCTCTTCAAGTAGCTTGTCATCCTAAAAAAGCTAAAAACTCCAACAAAGCTGAAAAAGGTCACCTTGAAAAAGCTGGCTTCGAGAATGGCGCTCAGTTCGTAAAAGAACTTCGTCAAGCTCTTCCTGAAGGTGCTGCTGTTGGTGCGCAAATCTCTATCGACAGCTTGGCTAAGGGTGACTTCGTAAAGATCACTTCCAAGTCTAAAGGTAAAGGTTTTGCGGGTTCCGTAAAACGTTGGGGCTTTGCGGGTGGTCCTGCATCCCACGGTTCTAAATTCCACCGTCGTCCGGGTTCTTCTGGTAACAGAACATGGCCAGGTCGTGTAATGCCGGGTAAGAAATTCCCAGGTCATTTGGGTGCTGAAACTGTCACTGTTAAGAACGTAGAAGTTGTTCAGATCATCGCTGAAGAAAACGTTCTGATGGTTAAAGGGCCAGTTCCAGGTGCTAGAAACACTTTGGTGAAGTTGGTGAGAGAATAGTATGGCTACAGTAAATGTATTAAACTGGAAAAAAGAAAAAGTTGGTTCCGTTGAATTGGCTGCTGACGTGTTCGAAACTCCTGTTAAAAAGGAAGTTCTTCACACAGTTGTTCAATGGCAATTGGCGGCTCGTCGTCAAGGCACTCACATGACTAAGACCAAAGGTCTTGTGTCTGGTGGTGGTAAGAAGCCGTTCAAACAAAAAGGTACTGGTGGAGCTCGTCAAGGTTCTAGCCGTTCTATCTTGATGCCTGGTGGTGGTACCGCTTTCGGTCCTCAACCTCGCAGCTACGCTTTCGTATTGCCTAAGAAAGTTCGTCGTTTGGGTCTGAGCATGGCTCTTTCTCACCTTCAAAAAGAAGGTAAGTTGTTCGTTGTGGACAGCATGGCTTCTGAAGGTAAAACTGCTGAGCTTAACAAGCGTTTGAAAGCTTTCGGTTTGAAGAAAGCCGTATTGGTTGATTCTGCTGTTGATGAAAAATTCAGCCGCGCATCTAAAAACTTGCCGACATTCAAATACTTCCCAGTTGAAGGTTTGAATGTATTCGATTTGTTGAAATACGATGCAGCTATCATCACTAAAGAATCTGTGGCAAAAATCGTTGATCGTTGTTCATTGGAGAAGGCGTAATGAAACAAGTAATTAAAGCCCCTCTTGTTACAGAGAAAAATACATACCACAACGCAGCTGGCGTTTATGTTTTCGAAGTAGATATGAAATCTACGAAAACAGAAATCAAAGCTTCTGTTGAAAAGAACTTCAAAGTTAAAGTTGACAGCGTAAGAACAAGTGTCTGCCGCGGTCACTCTAAGCAAACTAAATTTGGTCTAACCAAGGTCCCTTACTGGAAAAAAGCTTACGTTAAGCTTGTTGAAGGTGAGAAGATCGCTCTATTTGAGGGAGTATAAAGATGGGTATTAAAACATTCGCCCCACGCTCTCATGGTCGCAGAGGAATGACTGGTTTCGATTTCAAAGAAATCACAAAGACAACTCCAGAGAAGTCTTTGCTTGCTCCTCTAAAAAAACAAGCTGCTCGTAACAATCACGGTCAAATCACGATCCGTCACCAAGGTGGTGGTCATAAGAGAAAATACCGTTTGGTTGACTTCAAGCGCACTAAGCTTGACGTAGCAGCGAAAGTTGTTGCGATCGAGTACGATCCAAACAGAACTTGCCGTATTGCTCTTATTTCTTACATCGACGGTGCTAAGGCTTATATCCTTGCTCCAGTTGGTTTGAATGTTGGTGATACAGTTATTTCTTCTGATAAAGCCGACATCAAGCCAGGTAACTCCCTGACTTTGGGTGCTATCCCAGTTGGTACTGTTATTCACAACATCGAATTGCGTCCGGGCAAAGGCGGTCAAATCTGCCGTGGTGCTGGTGCAAGCGCGACTCTTGCTGGTAAAGGCGAAAAGTACTGCCAAGTACGTATGCCATCTGGTGAGTTGAAGCAGGTGTTGACAGTTTGCCGTGCTTCTATCGGTCAAGTTGGTAACACTGACAACGAAAACATCAACCTAGGTAAAGCTGGTCGCTCTCGTTGGAGAGGTATTCGTCCATCCGTTCGCGGTATGCATATGAATCCAGTTGATCACCCACTCGGTGGTGGTGAGGGCGTTGGTAAGGGTCATCACCCAGTAACTCCATGGGGTCAACCATGTAAGGGTTACAAAACTAGAAACAATAAGAGAACCAACTCTTCAATCATCAAGAGACGTAAGTAGGAGTAAAAGGTGGCACGCTCAATTAAAAAAGGTCCATTTGTCGATACTCATCTTCAAAAGAAGGTCGACCATGCGATCGAAAAGAATGATAAAAAAGTTATTAAAACTTGGTCTCGCCGCTCAACAATTCTTCCTGAGACTATTGGACTTACTTTCGCAGTTCACAATGGAAGAAAGTTCGTTCCTGTGTACATCACAGAGAACATGATTGGTCACAAACTCGGTGAGTTTGCTCCAACAAGAACTTTCCATGGTCACGCCGAGAAGAAGGCCGCAGCTCCTGGCGCGAAGAAGTAATAGAGGTTGATAATGGAAGTTAAAGCAAGCTTGAAATATGCAAGAGTTGGCGCTCAGAAAGCAAGATTGGTTGCTGACCTGGTTCGCGGTAAAGACGTGAACGAGGCTGTTAAAACCCTTACTTTCCTGAACAAAAAAACCGCAGGTATGGTAAAAAAGCTAATCGAATCAGCTGTTGCCAATGCTGAATACAAAAAGGTTATGGATGTAGACAGCCTTTATGTTAAAGCTATCTGGGTTGATCAAGGTCCAGTTCTTAAAAGATTCCGTCCTCGTGCACAAGGTCGCGCGTTCGGTGTTCGTAAGAAGACCAGCCACATTAACGTAGTACTCGAGGAGAAATAGTCGTGGGTCAGAAGGTTAATCCAATTGGTCTAAGAGTTGGTGTTATCAGAACTTGGGATTCTCGCTGGTATGCGAAGGGTCAACAATATTATGAAAATCTCCACGAAGACATCCGTTTGAGAAAGTTCCTTAAGGACAAGCTTAAACACGCGGGTGTTGCGAAAATTGAAATGGAACGTGCTGCGAAGAAGATCAAAATCATCATCTCCACAGCTCGTCCAGGTGTTGTAATTGGTAAAAAAGGTACTGGTATTGACGCTCTTAAAGCGGAAGTTCAAAAACTTACACCCAACGAAGTTTTCTTGAGCATCCAAGAAGTGCGTAAACCAGACCTCGATGCTCAGCTCGTTGCTGAGAGCATTGCTCAACAACTTGAGAAACGTATCTCTTGGAGAAGAGCTCTTAAAAAATCTATTGCAGCTGCGATCAAAGGCGGCGTGAGAGGTATCAAGATCCGTGTTTCCGGTCGTCTTGATGGTGCAGAGATTGCGCGTTCTGAGTGGTACAATGAGAAGAGTGTTCCTCTTCATACATTGCGCGCTGATATCGACTACGGTACAGCAGAAGCTCTAACAGCATATGGTATCATCGGCCTGAAAGTATGGATCTATAAAGGCGATATCTTATCTGCTCGCGAAGTTGAGGAGGCAGGTCGTGTTAAGTCCTAAAAGAGTAAAATGGCGTAAACAATTTGTAGGCCGCGCTACTGGTTTTGCAGTAAGAGGCGCTAACCTTGATTTCGGAGACTACGGTCTTCAGGCAATCGAGGAAGGTCGTCTGACTGCTCGTCAGTTGGAAGCTGGTCGTATCGCTATCTCCCGTTCTGTTAAGCGTGGTGGTAAAATCTGGTGCCGTGTGTTCCCAAACATCCCGGTAACAAAAAAGCCTGCTGAAACTCGTATGGGTAGCGGTAAAGGTAACCCAGAACTATGGGTTGCTCGTGTTCTTCCTGGAAAAGTTCTTTTCGAAATGAACGGTGTGACTCGTGAGCAAGCTAAAGAAGCTTTCGAACGCGCAGCTCACAAACTTCCTTTCAAAACTCGTTTCTTGGTAAGGGAGTAGTTGTATGAAGTTCGTAGAGATTAAAGATCTTTCTGTAGCTGAATTGAAAAAGAAAAGAGCGGCTCTTTCTGAAGAGCTGTTCCAGGCTCGTATTAAGAATTCCATTGGGCAGCTTTCTAACCCAGTGCAAATCCGCGGTCTTCGCCGTGACATCGCTAAAATCAACACAGCGATCGTAAAAAAAGTGGCGAGATAGGGGTAGGACATGACTGAAACTAATTCTAGAGGACGTAAAATTGAAGTCGTAGGTGAAGTTATCAGTGACAAGATGGATAAAACTATCTCTGTCCTCATCTACCGCATGGTTAAGCACGCTAAATACGGTAAGTATGTTAAGAAGACATCTGTATTCAAGGCTCACGACGAAAAGAACCAAGCAAAAGTTGGTGATATCGTTAAGATCCGTGAAACTCGTCCTCTGAGCAAAACTAAACGTTGGGCTTTGGCTGAAGTCGTAGAAACGGCAAAGGCGTAGGAGACTGTTATGATTCAAATGCAAACTAGACTGAATGTAGCAGATAACTCCGGTGCAAAAGAAGTTATGTGCGTTAAGGTTCTTGGTGGTTCTAAACGTCGTGTAGCATCCATTGGTGATGTTATCGTTGTTTCCATCAAAGAAGCTTTGCCAAATGCAAAAGTAAAAAAAGGTGACGTAGCTAAAGCTGTTGTTGTTAGAACTGTTGCTAAACTTCGTCGTCCAGACGGATCTTACATCCGTTTCGATGATAACTCTGCAGTTTTGATCAATGCTTCTAAAGAACCAATTGGAACACGTATCTTTGGCCCAGTAGCCAGAGAATTGAGAGCTAAGTCTTTCGTTAAGATTGTTTCTTTGGCTCCGGAAGTTCTATAAGGGGTGATGAGATGAATCGCTTACATACAAGATATAATAAAGAGATCGCTCCCGCTCTTCAGAAACAACTGGGAGTTAAAAACGTGATGCAAGTTCCTCGCTTGGAGAAAATCACTCTTAGCGTGTGCTTGAGCGAAGCTGTTCAGAATCCAAAAATCTTGAACACTGTGGTTGATGAAATCACAGCGATCACTGGACAAAAAGCTGTTATCACTAAAGCGAAGAAGGCTATTTCCAACTTCAAATTGCGTGCTGGCATCCCATTGGGTGTTCGTGTGACTTTGAGAAGAGAGAAAATGTGGTCTTTCATGGATCGTTTGAACACGTTGGCACTACCTCGCGTACGTGACTTCCGTGGTTTGCCTAACAAAGGTTTCGACGGCCGTGGTAACTACAATATGGGCTTGAAAGAGCAGATCGTGTTCCCTGAGATCAACTACGATAAAGTTGATAAAACTCGTGGTATGAATATCACTATCTGTACAACTGCGAAGAACGATACTGAAGGCAGAGCGTTGCTTGAAGCGCTTGGCATGCCTTTCAGAAAATAAGAGGTGTCACTTGGCTCGTAAAGCAAGCATTGAAAAAAACAATAAAAGAAAAGCTCTTGCTGCTAAGTATGGTCAATACAGAGCAGAATTGAGAGCTAAAACTGTTGATATGAAGCTTTCTGACGAAGAAAGAGCGGCTGCACGTAAAAAGTTGCAAGCTCTTCCTCGTGACACAAATCCAAACCGCACAATCACACGTTGTGAAATTTCTGGTCGCCCTCGTGGTAACTACAGAAAGTTCGGTTTGTCTCGTATTGCGTTCAGACAATTGGCCCTTGACGGTAAATTGCCTGGCGTAACGAAAGCCAGCTGGTAAGAGGTTCAGAATGGATACAATTTCTCAGTTCCTTACAATGATCAGAAACGCTGGAGCAGCAAAACACGAAAAAGTGGATATGCCTGCTTCCAAAGTGAGAGCTGGTATTGCTCAGATCTTGGTAAACGAAGGTTTCATCAGAAGCTTTAAGGTTGCTAAAGACAGCAAACAAGGCATCATGCGTGTTTATTTGAAGTATGACGAAGCTGGAGCTCACGCGATCAATAGCATTGACCGTGTAAGCCGTCCTGGCCGTCGCGTTTATGTTAAATCTGACAAGATTCCAACTGTTCGTTCTGGTATGGGCATGTCCATCATCAGCACAAGCAAAGGGATCATGAGCGGTAAGCAAGCTACAGAGCAAAAGCTTGGTGGCGAACTGCTTGCGACACTTTGGTAGGTGAATTATGTCTCGTATTGGAAAAGCACCCGTTGTTTTTGATAACACAGTACAAGTAAGCGTAACACCTGCTAACGAAGTTGTCGTTAAAGGTGCGAAAAGCTCACTTAAAATCGGTATGAAGCCAAATGTTTCCGCGAAAATCGATGGAAACAAAGTGGTTTTGACTCCGAATGATGACTCTAAAGAAAGCCGCGCAATGCACGGTCTTTACAGAGCTCTTATCCAGAACGCAGTAACTGGCGTTACTAAGGGCTTCACTAAAGGTTTGGAGCTTCAAGGGGTTGGATATCGTGCAAACGTAGCAGGTAAGAAGTTGGAGCTTTCTTTGGGCTTCTCTCACCCTGTTATCTTCGATATTCCAGAAGGTATTGAAATTAAAGTCGATAAGCAAACCAGCTTGACCATCACTGGTCCAAGTAAAGAGCTTGTTGGACAAGTAGCGGCTAAAATCCGTTCCTTCCGTCCACCAGAGCCATATCTTGGAAAAGGTGTTCGTTACACTGGTGAGCAAATCAGACGTAAAGCCGGTAAGTCAGCTGGTAAATAATTGAGGTAACGTATGAAACTTAAAATTAGCAAACATACAAGCGATAGAAAAGTAAATCGCCTCAAGAAGAAGATCAGAATCCGCAAGACTGTACAAGGTACTGCGGAGAGACCACGTCTTTGCGTATTCAGAAGCGGTAAGCACGTCTACGCTCAGATCATCAACGACGTTGATGGTAACACGTTGGTAGCTGTGTCTTCTTTGGGTAAAGAGGATAAATCCGGTATCGAAATGGCGAAACTTGTTGGTATCGAAGCAGCTAAAGCAGCTACTGCGAAAAACATCAAGGACGTAGTTTTCGACAGAAACGGTTACCTCTATCATGGCCGTGTTAAATCTCTTGCAGATGGCGCTCGTGAGGGCGGCCTCAATTTCTAAGGAGTGATGTGTGGAGAAAGTTCAAGCTCAAGCAGCTGAATTAGAAGAGCGTGTAGTCGCGATCAACCGTGTAACAAAAGTTGTTAAGGGTGGTCGTCGCTTCTCTTTCGCAGCTCTAGTAGTTGTGGGTAACAAAGCTGGTGATGTTGGATTCGGTTCCGGCAAAGCTGGTGAGGTTCCAGAAGCAATCGGTAAAGCAAGCAGATCCGCTAAAAAATCTGCTAAATCTGTAGCTTTGAAGGAAGGTCGTACAATCCCTCACGAAGTTATCGGTAAATTTGGTGCTGCAAAGGTGATCATGAAGCCAGCAGCTCCTGGTACTGGTGTTATCGCGGGTGGTGCGGTTCGTGCCGTTCTTGAATCTGTAGGTGTAAAGGACATTCTTACTAAGTGTGTTGGTACTCGTAACCCACACAACGCTGTAAGAGCAACAATCGACGGCTTGAAGCAGTTGAAACAACAGCTTTAATTCGCGGACTGGTGGCAAAAATGGCTAAAACATTCGTAGTAACTTTGAAAAAATCAACTATCAAGTGCACACAAGACCAGAAGGACGCGGTTCGCGTTCTTGGTCTTAAGAAACTTCACCAAACTGTTGAGGTGAAAGATTCTGCTGCGGCACGTGGTAATATCATGAAAGTACAACATCTTCTTGATGTTGTAGTTAAGTAAGGAGAAGCCATGAGCTTGCTTAAAACATTGGCACCTAAGGCAGGATCCAAGCACGCTCCAAAAAGAATCGGTCGTGGTATCGGTTCTGGTATGGGCGGCACTTCTACTAAAGGTCACAAAGGTCAGCTTGCGCGTACTGGCGGAACAGTGCGTCGTGGCTTTGAGGGTGGTCAAACACCTATGCACCGTCGTCTTCCTAAGTTTGGTTTCAGCAACGTAGCATTCGCAAATAACTTTGAGATTGTAAACGTTGGCCAACTTGCTAAATTTTCTGGAGAAGTCACTCCTGAATCTCTACACGCTGCTGGACTTATTTCCAAAGGCGCTGTTAAGATTTTGGGAAATGGCGAGCTTAAAACAGCTTTGACTGTGAAAGCTCACAAATTTTCAGAAAGCGCTAAGAAAGCTATTGAAGCTGCTGGCGGCAAAGTCGAGGTAATTAAGTAGTGTCTGCAATTGAGAGCATCGCAAAGAATTCTGATCTTCGTAAACGCATCTTGTTCACATTGGCTCTTTTGGCCATTTACAGAATTGGTGTACACGTTCCGACTCCTGGTGTGGACGGATCTGCGGTGCTCTCATTTTTCCAGGCGCAAAGTCGTGGGATTTTTGGGCTCTTTAATACCTTCACGGGTGGGGCCCTGTCTCAGTTCAGTATCTTTGCACTCGGTATCATGCCTTACATCTCCTCTTCCATTATCTTCCAACTTTTGACTTCTGCGGTTCCATACCTAGAAGCTCTTAAGAAAGAAGGGGAGCAAGGTCGTCGTAAAATCAACCAATACACTCGTTATGCGACTGTCGCTTTGGCAATTATCCAAGGTTACGGTATCAGCACATGGTTGATGAACTCCACAAGCCCTGATGGACATCCTTTGGTGATTGCTCCAACTGTGGCCTTCCTTCCGTTCCAGATCATGACTATCATCACCCTGACAGCAGGTACCTGCTTCATCATGTGGTTGGGTGAGCAGATCACAGAACGTGGTATCGGTAACGGTACATCTTTGATCATCTTCACAGGTATCGCTGCTGCGATCCCTGGTGGTGCTCAACAGCTTTGGGAGCTTGTTCGCACAGGCGAAATGCGTTTTGCATTGGCTCTATTGTTGGTGGCTTTCATGGTTGCGATCATCGCAGCTGTTATTTACATGGAAGTGGCTCAGCGTAGAATCACAGTTCAGTACTCTCAAAGACAGGGTGGCGGTGGTATGCAGTCTATGCAGACTCCGACATCTCATCTTCCTATTAAAATCAATATCTCCGGGGTTATCCCACCAATCTTCGCCAGCTCCTTGTTGATGTTCCCAGCAACAATGGCTCAGTTCGTAGACACTCCATGGTTGAAGGCTTTGCAGGATTCTTTGAATCCGTCTGGAACAATCTTCAACATCATGTTCGTGGCATTGATCATCTTCTTCTCGTTCTTCTACACAGAGATCGTGTTCAATCCAAATGACGTCGCTGAGAACCTGAAGAAGTACGGTGGTTTTGTTCCTGGCGTTCGCGCTGGTAAGTCTACAGCTGACTATATTCAGAAGGTTCTTGAGCGTGTGAACGTTCTTGGTTGTATCTACCTTTGTACAATTTGTATTCTTCCGGGCATCATGGTGAACCAGTTCAACGTTCCGTTCCACTTTGGTGGTACAAGCTTGTTGATCTTGGTTGGTGTTGCTTTGGACACTGCTCAACAGATCCAGTCTCATATGATCACTCAGAAATATGAGGGCTTCCTAAAAGGAGCTAAGATCCGTAGCAGAAGGGTTCAGTTCTAATGAACTTGATCCTCTTTGGAGCCCCAGGGGCCGGTAAAGGTACTCAATCCGAACTTCTGATTAAACGTCAGGGCATGACACAGATCAGCACTGGCGACCTGTTCAGAGCTGCCATTAAAGGGCAGACTGATTTGGGTAAGAAAGCTCAGGAGTTCATGGATAAAGGGCAACTTGTGCCAGATAGCATTGTTATCGGCATGGTTGAAGAAGTGCTCCAAAAGGGCGTAAAAGACTTTATTTTAGATGGTTTCCCTAGAACTGTGGCGCAGGCTCAGGCTCTAGATGAGTTACTTGTAAAAATGAACCTATCCATTGGTAAGGCTATTTTCCTGGAAGTTCCCATGAAAATCCTTATGGATAGGCTGACTGGAAGACGCGTATGTAAAAATTGCGGCGCTGTCTATCATGTAGTCAGTAAGCCCTCCCAAGTAGAGGGTAAATGTGATTTGTGTGGTGGTGAGGTCATTCAACGGAATGATGACAAGGCGGAGGTAATCGAGACCCGTCTTAAAACTTATGAAGAGTTCACAAGCCCCCTAAAAGAGTTTTATAAAAAATCAGGCAAATATATTGAAGTGGACGGAAATAGAGACACCGAGGAAGTCTATAAAGAGATCGAAAAAATAATAAAATAGGCTGCTGTATTATTTTTATCTCTAGACTTTAAGGGTTTTCGGTGTTAGCGTGCCGGACCGCATTCGTATTTTTGCTGGAATTTTCACTTTTTTAATGAAGTGAAAAAATAGCGTATGGGAAGACAGTATGAAAGTAAGACCATCAGTAAAAGCAATCTGTAATAAGTGTAAAGTTATTAAAAGAAAAGGCGTTATTCGCGTTATCTGCGAGAACCCTAAACATAAGCAAAGGCAGGGTTAATCATGGCACGTATTCTTGGTGTCGACTTACCTAGAAATAAGCGCGTTGAAATCGCGTTGACCTACATCTACGGCATTGGCCGCCCTCGTGCTGCCATGATCTGCAAGCAAGTTGGTATTCCTTCTGAACTAAGAACTGAAGGTTTGACTGATGAGCACATTGCTAAAATTCGTAGCATCGTTGAAGCTAACTTCAAAGTTGAAGGTGATTTGCGTCGTGAAATCGGCTTGTCCATCAAACGTTTGATGGATTTGAACTGCTTCCGTGGTATCCGCCATCGCAAAGGCTTGCCTGTTCGTGGTCAGAACACTCGTTCTAATGCACGCACTCGCAAAGGTCCTAAGAAGACGGTAGCTAACAAGAAAAAAGCCGTATAATTGAGGTCACGTAAATGAACACTGATAAAAAAGCTGTTGCTAAGAAAAAAGTAAAAAGAAACGTTCCTCAAGGGAACTGCTATATCCAAGCTGGGTTCGGTAACGTTATCGTAACGATGACAGATCCAACCGGAGCTACTGTGGCTTGGTCCTCTGCAGGCCACCTCGGTTTCAAAGGAAGCCGTAAAGGTACTCCATACGCAGCTCAGTCCGCGGCAGAAGACGCTGCTAAGAAGGCTATGGAAGCAGGTATGAAATCTGTGGACGTTTACTTGAAAGGTCCAGGCGCTGGTCGTGAGCCTGCAATTCGTGCATTGGCTGCTACAGGAATGAGAGTTTTGTCTCTTAAAGACGTGACTCCAGTTCCTCATAACGGTTGCCGTCCACCTAAGCGTAGAAGAATTTAATAGGAGTATATCGTGAGCTGCATTAACGAAAGCGTTTGTAAGCTTTGCCGTCGCGAAAACGTGAAACTTTTCTTGAAAGGTGACCGTTGTTACACTGATAAGTGTTCCTTCGAAAGAAGACCTTATCCGCCAGGACAACATGGCCAATCTCGTTTGAAGTTCTCTGAATTTGCGCTTCAATTGCGTGAGAAACAAAAAGCTAAGAGATACTACGGTGTTTCTGAGAAACAATTTGTAAAATATGTTGGAGAAGCCAACCGTTCAAAAGAATTGACTGGTCATGCGCTTCTTAAGTTCCTTGAGACTCGTCTTGATAACGTTGTGTACACTTTGGGGTACGCAAATTCACGTCGCGAAGCAAGACAGCTTGTTAAGCACAACCATTTCCTGTTGAATGGTAAAAGAGCTAACATTCCAAGCATTCTTGTGAATAAAGGCGACGTTATTCAAGTTGCTGAATCAAGCCGCGAAATGGCTAAGATCCAGTCTGCTATCCAAGCGGTAGCTAGACGCTCTGTGCCAGCATGGCTTGAAGCCGATCATGCGAAGTTCACTGGAACTGTTAAAGATCTTCCAAATCGTGAAGACGTAGCAGTTGCTGTTGAAGAAAACATGATCGTTGAATACTACTCAAGATAATTTTACCTCTCGGGGGAGCTATGCAAGAGCATTATTATAAGTTTTGGAGAGAAATGATCAAACCAAAGGGATTTGAGGTTGATCGTGATTCTCTTCGTGATGACTACGCTAAATTCATTATCCGTCCCCTCGAAAGAGGCTTTGGGGTTACCTTGGGTAACTCCCTAAGAAGAATTCTTCTTAGCTCCATGATGGGTTCTGCAATTACAGCTGTTAAGTTCGAAGGCGTATTGCACGAGTTCACTACGATCCCAGATGTTCTTGAGGACGTCACTGACATCATCTTGAACCTCAAAGAAGTGCGCTTTAAACAATATACTGCAGATTCTTTGACTCTGAAGATCTCCAAAAAAGGTCCAGGCAAAGTAACTGCAGCTGATATCCAAACTAGCGACAAGATCGAAGTTTTGAACCCAGATCTTCCAATTGCTACTTTGGGCGCGAATGCAAACTTCAATGCAGAAATCGTTGTTAGTTTCGGTCGTGGCTATGTTCCAGTAGAGAACAGAGAAACAGACCTTCCAGTTGGCTTTATCGGCGTTGACGCTCTTTACAGCCCAATTAGAAAAGTAAACTACAACGTGTCCAATGCGCGTGTTGGTCAAAGAACTGACTACGATGCATTGACTCTTGAAGTTTGGACTGATGGTTCTTTGAAACCTGAAGAGGCAGTAGCTCTTTCATCTAAAATCATGAAAGAACAACTGCAAATCTTCCTTACTTTCGACGAGACTATGGAGCCTGCAGAAGAAGCACGCGAAATGGGTTCTCCAACATTGAACGAGAACTTGTTCCGTTCTGTTGATGACCTTGAGCTGTCTGTTCGTTCTGCAAACTGCTTGAAAAACGCTAACATCCGTTACATCGGCGAGTTGGTTGTTCGTTCTGAAGCAGAAATGCTTAAGACCAAAAACTTTGGTCGTAAGTCATTGAACGAGATCAAAGAGATCTTGGGCGAAATGGGTCTTGGTTTGGGTATGAAGATCGAAGGCTGGCCTCCAGCTGGTTGGGACCCAAGTCAACCTCCTCAAAAGAGAGAGACTCAACAATAAAGAAAACGGCACCATGAATGGTGCTTGAACACGCGGCCCTGCGGGGCTGCGAGGGCACGGAGCCCTGAAAAGTAACACTCGACCAAATTAACAAAGAGTGTTCTATCGTGTTGATACCTGATACGGTCAGCACGTTTAAACCGGAGAATAAAATGAGTTCACACAGAAGAAGAGTTAAACATTTTGATCGTAAATCTGGCCCAAGAAAAGCTTTGTTGAGAGGTCTTGTGACTTCTTTGATCGAGCACGGCCGTATCACTACAACTGTTGACCGTGCTAAAGAAGTACGTCGTCACGTTGAAAAAGCGATCACACTTGGTAAAAAAGGTGACTTGGCTGCAACTCGTTTGTTGCTTTCTCGTTTCCCTAACAAAGAAGCAGTTGCGACTATCGTAAAAGATTTGTCTCCACGTTTCAAAACACGTCCAGGTGGTTACACTCGTATCATCAAAATCGGTCGTCGCCCTGGTGACACTGCTGAGATGGCGTTCCTTGAGTTCGTAGACTACGATTTCGAAGCTAAAACTGCGAAAACTGAAGAAGCAGCTCCGAAAGCGAAAAAAGCTGATGCTAAAACTGCGGCAAAACCAGCAGCTAAAGCAAAAAAAGCTTCTACTAAGCTTGTAGCAGCTAAGAAAAAAGCTGTTAAAAAGACTCAAAAGAAAGCAAGAGCAGCAGCTCGCGCTTAATTGAGACTCAAAGATACATCTTCAAAAGAAGGCTCAAGGAAACTTGGGCCTTTTTTATTTTCTGATAGCTATCATCGTCGGCCGCAATTTTCGACCAAGCCTGAAGCCTAAAGCGCTCTCTTTCCTTCCGATGAACGTCACAAATTTATCTTGTGGGCCATAATACTAAAAGTAGACGGAGCCCATGCAGGGCTTCCCCGGATTGCGTCTTGCCAACGGGGACGGGGGCTTCTATTTTGAAGTTGTTCTTGCCCATGTGTCGGAGGTTCTTATGAAACAACATCTAAAAGCATTTGTTATTGTCGCCGTTTTAGCGATGGCCGGACTGTGGGCGTATACCACCTACTTTGCCAACAAGCTGAACCAGGCGCCCTCTGATTATTCAACCATCGAGACGATGGAAAAAGAGGGTGTCGCGAGCTTCGCGATGAAGAACCTGGATGGTCAAGAGTTCCAGCTTCAGGACTATAAAGGCAAAGTGGTCATTCTGAACTTCTGGGCTTCTTGGTGTGGACCTTGTATCGAGGAAGTCCCTTCATTGATCAAGCTGGTAAAGGAGTTCAAAGGCAACGTGCAGTTGATCGCGATTTCAGGTGACAGCAGTCGTGAGGATATCGACGTCTTTATGAAGTCTTTCCCAGAAATGAAAGGCGAGAATATTCATATCGTCTTTGACGAAGACCGATCATTGATGAAGAAGTTCCAAGTCGCAAGATTGCCAGAGTCCCTGGTGTTAGGAACGGATCATAAGCTGGTAAAAAAAGTTGTGGGATCTATCGAGTGGTATAACAAGGATTCGGTGGCCTACATCGAGTCCCTGCTAAAGAAGCAGGAATAACCCCTGTAAAAGCATAAAACGGCCATTCTTGGCCGTTTGTCGCTTCAAGGCCCTCTCAGTGGCCAAGTCTTATCATTCGATTCAACAGAGCCTGTTGTGGGGGCTCCAGCGCCAGCCCATTAAGGAATGCCTTCCAAGCAATCATATTGCAGATCGATTTTAGTTCCTTCGATCAGTGAATAGGTGAACTTCAGCAGATTTTTATCCACTTTAAAGTTCAGAATAGGAAGCCCGTCGATGCTGACTTTCAACGATGAAGGCACAGGTTGGCATTCCAAAGTCAGGTGCGACAATGAGTTTACGATCTTGTCTTTAAACGTGTTTAGGTTCGCGCTGTAGTCAGCATCACAGATACTGCCCACGCCCCCGTCGGTGAGTTTGGAGAGCTCTTCATAGACATGGCCCGCATGACTGGGGGAGGTGTCCTTATCCTGTTCGGCCTCGCAGACGGCATCACCCGGTTTCACGATGATGGAGCTGAAGGTAAAGCGAACGTCCTCGCCAAAGGTGGATTTGGATTTTGCCACCAGATTTTCCGGAAGATCTTCAGGTTCCATAGGTTGCAGGACGGCTGCGGCATCTTTTGCTTTCACGCGTGAAGCCACGCCACCGACAGATCGTTCGTCTTCGTCTGAAATCAGGATCACAGAAATCGCAGCTCCATCACGATAGCATCCATGTGCATCTTTGCTGGCAAAGTGATCATGGGCCGCCTTGATGCCACGTTCATCCCCCGAACTGCCGCCGCCGATGGTCAGCGTGTCAATGGTGGAGGTGAAGATGGTGTTCAGGTTGCCAGTGCCTTTTTTCAAAAGGTAAGCCGGAACCCCTGACGGAGGAGTATAGTTAGCCCAGTTATAGGGGCTGCCATAGGCCAGGCTGCCACCGGAGGAGAGGCCGCGAGTGGTCGTTAAACACATCTGCCAGTCGATATTGCTGGCGTCCAGAGAACTCACGAAGGTCGACATGCGTGCTGCCAGTTTTTTTAGTTCCGGTAACATGGAGTTGGAATCGTCCAATACAAACAGAAAGTCGACCTGCTTGTTGCCGTAGGCCACCACTTCCGTTGTGGAGACAGTCTTGTTGGGGGCTGGAGTTGGGGGCGGTGTGATCGCCGTTGACTCCTGCTCAGGGACGGGAGTGAAGTTCATCTTCGCGCATCCTGCAGTGAGAGTCATAACCACACAGCCCAGAACTATAAAATGTGTATTAAGCGATGCTTTCATACCTACCTCTTCGTCAAGACTAGCATGAAAATGAATGCTTAAAATAGAGGCAACATCAAAAAGCGAGGAAAATTGATAAGTGAAAACAAGAAGTTAGAAGTTAGCGTCGAAGCTTTCGACAGGACCTGTTGAAAGCTTCGACGAAAAAGACAGAGAGAAAACTGACTGTTTGAGAGCTAGTCAGAAATCCAAAAAAACTTACCAGCCGAATTTTTTCTTCAACTCGTCGACAGCTTTCTGTCCTTCTTTTTCGAGTTGTTTGCGGCCTTGGTTTTCTGCATCTTTCTTGGCTTGATTGATGCGGGCTTCGGCCTGTTTTTTCTGTTCATTCAGCTGAGTCTCAGCTTTTTTGATCTCGCTGTCGAACTGGCTTTTAAGCTTGTTGATCTCGGCTTCCACGCGGGCTTTTTGTTTGCCGATTTCTTCGTTTACGTAAGCTTCGATTTTCTTGCGAGCTTCATCAATCTTGGCCTGAATCTGTTTTTCAAAGCCTTTTTGCAGCTCGGGCCCCAGATTCGAGTTGATCGACAACGGCACATTCGGGAAGACGCCCTGACCATCCACGGTCAAAGTCACCACGGGGATGCCATTAAAGACGGCCTTCAGAATCTGATCGGCGATGTCATTTTTAGACGACACCTTATAGTCAATCTGTGTGAACTTGTTGTCCATTGCCAAGGTCACGTTCTTAAGGGCCACCAGCTTGCCTTCGATGCCCAAAGCTCCTTTGGCTTTGTTGAAGGCGATCTCAACATCCGGTGTTTTCACCAGGTCCTTACCATCGATCGAATAGGAGTCGACTTTGAATTTATAGTCGATCACGCTGTCGGCTTTGGTGTTATCCAATGACAAGCGCACCAGGAAACCGAAGATTTCCTTGGAAGGGAAGTCCCCCGCCAGTGTTGCCACTGTGGGCTTTCCGATCAATGCCTGATTTGAGGTGATGTTCAGGATTTCACCTTTGATGTTACCCGCATCCGGAGTCAGACCGGCTTGTGAACTGACGGCCGTGCGTTTGATCCAAAACAGCGGATAAGAGTTCGGGCGACCAAATTCATAGCTGATACCTTTTTCGCGCGGATGAGGCTGAATAGCCACCTCGGTTTCTGATGGGGTTTTCTTCTTCATCAGATTTGGTGGAATGTATTTTTCAGCCATGGCTTTATAGCGGAAGAACTTGGCTTTGTAAGGTCCCAGATAACGGTTGAAGATTGCCATGGACAAAGACTTGGCATCCAGCTTCGGAATACGGAAGTGCTGTTCCAGACTTTTGATGTCCAGCTTCACTTGTTTTTCGATTTCCTTGTACTGCGTCTCCAGTCCTTTGAGATCTTTTTTCAGATCATCGCCAGTGGACTGAACCTGCTTGTACATCGCATCGCCATCCTTGAAGACCTTATCCAGCTCTTGCAGAGAGGTTTGCAGTTCTTGAGGAGTTTTGAAGTCTTTGGTTTTGATTTTTCCCAGACGGGCGTTCAAAGCCTCAATGTCTTTGCCCTGAGGCAGAGTTTTCAGGCGTGCGTCCCATTCGGTTTGTTTGCCTTTCAAATCCTTTTCGAACTTTTCCAGCATCGCTTTGGAGGGCAATGAGTCCTGCAGTTTTTGCAGTTGTACGTTGGCGTCCGTGCCTGTCAGCATCGCGATCACATCGCCGAGGACGTTGTCGCCAGCCTGTTCTTTGGCTTCTTGAATGGCCTGCTCTTTGATTTTTTCTGCCATGCCAGGTTCATTGGAGACGGGCTCAGGTGGAGCCACCTTTCCAGGGCGCTTTCTTTTGTTGCCGAATTCGATTTGTTCAACGGCGGCTTCGTTGACAACGGCTTTGGCGCGCAACAGGGCATCCCAAAGCATGGAGAAACGAATGTCGCCAATTTTGATCGAATTGTGTGTCGGCTTTTCGGCGTCAGTGACCTCGATGCCTTGAATACGCAGGCTGGCATTAAAGAAGCTGGTTTTTACGCTGGCGATATTTACTTCCGCGCCGACAGCTTTGTAGCCGGCCCATTCCATTCCGCGACGCAGGTGAGTGTCGAAGAAGAAGTGGAAATACAAACCAATCAATGCACAGATAATCACAAAGGGAATGATGGCTTCCCAGCGGATTGGGCCTTTTTCTTTTTTCTTTTTTACGGGTGTTGTTTCTGGTGTTGTCATGATGCTGTCGTCCTATCCGTAAAGATTGTCGTAAGTGCAGTACCAGTTATAAAGCTTTGTGGCGGTGAAGGCCTTCCAGAATTTTGTGCCTTTGAATCGGGCCACAACGGTCGCACGATATTTCAGAATCGCGATCTTAAAGCCAAAGAACGCAAAAGGCAGAAGCAGAATGGAGACAATCATGGAGCCCATGACGATGGAGTTGTTAAAGCGGGTCATCGGCACAAACGGCATGTTGTACATGGTGACAAACAGCGGGCGCAGGGCTTCGTTTTCCAAAACAGCTTTTCCCAGGAAGTGGGCCGGCTGATCAAACAGGAAGGCCACAAACTTGAAGAAGAAGGCGGAAAGAAAAGCGGCGCCCAGTTGCACTCTGAAAATGAAAATCAAGGCGAAGACCAAAAGTGTCTGAATGGAAATGAACGGGGCAAAACCCAGAATCAGTCCCAGTGAAAGTCCCCACGCGAGCTGATTGGTGCCGGTGTCCGAGTTGAGGAGTTTCAGAAAGTTGAATATCTGCTTGAGTAACGCTGTCATGGATTCCTCCTGCAGCGATTTTAATAAGCATAAATGCAAGGCGGCAAGTAGAAACCCGAGGACAGGGGGATTGGTCTGTTGTAAACTGGGGCCCTATGTCACATCCGTTGGAGCTTTTGATTCTTGAAACAGTTCAACTGGGAGGAAACCTGGTCTTCCTTGCCGATAAGGCTCCGTCAACATTGTTTACCTGGACTGAGTCCCTACAGAAGCACTTTGGTGCCGAGATTCCCTTCACCATTCGACGCGTCCAGGACCTGGTGGCACGACGTTTTGTGACTCGCGCAGAGGATTTGATTTTGTTCTTCAAGGAGCAGGAAAGTTTGCTGCCAGTGCTGGAAAGTCTTCTGTCCGGTCAACGGGCTTTGGTGGGGACGGACGCAGCACCTCGACTGAAGGATTCCTGGGATTTTGTTTTTTCTGATGTGACGATCGAGACCTGGAGAGCTTTATTGCAAAGCTTGCACAATCAGTGGAATCACACTTCAGTCCTGCAGGGATTGCCTGGGGAGCATCAGGCTCCGTGTCTGTTCCTGGATCGAGACAATGTGGTTGTGAAGGATGTTCCTTACAATAAAGATCCAGAGGCTGTCGTGCTGATGCCGGGAATAGCGGATTTGATCAATCGTGCTCATGCTCTGGGCTGGTGGGTGGCCTTGGTAACAAATCAGTCAGGATTGGGGCGTGGTCGTATCGCTTGGGACGAATATCAGGGTGTGCATCAACAGATGCTGCGCCTTTTGGCGGAGCAGAATGCCTGGATTGATGACTGCGAGTGGTCAGCCTTTATCAGTGAATCCGTCACACAGCGCGGTCGTCTTTTGGCGGGCTTAAGAAAACCCCGCAACGGGATGTTCTTGAAAATCAATGATAAGTTGAAAGTGAATATGGGTCTTTCCATGATGGTGGGGGACAGTGCTTCGGATTTGAAGGCTGCTTATGCTGCCGGGGTGAGGAAGCTATATCTGCTGGCCTCTGATAAAACCTCAAAGCAGGAAGAAAGCCTGAAAATCTATCAGACGCTTCATCCTGAGTTCTCTTACGACACCGTCGAATCTTTGATGGATATTTCTTTATAAGTAAAAACCAAGGCCGGATTGAAGATCTGGCGGGTTCTTTTACATCTTTTCCAAAGCCGCCGTGCTGACGCGTTCTTTGATGCGCAGATAGAAGAAGGCTCCCGCCAAACTGACCACGAAAGTTGTGACCTGGAAGGCTGTGATGACGGTGGGGCCGACTTCAGAAGTATTTCCATTATAAATATTAAACAGGAAATAGAAGGCCGCTTGCCCGACGCCGACTCCAGCAGGAGAGATGGGTATTGCTGTGGCCATGTACCCCAGAGGAGCAACCAGGAAATAGGTCTTCGCTGCGATATCAGTGAAGCCTGCGGCATTGCCGGCCAGAATCAGGAACAGGATCGAGCAGACTTGGGACAAAAGACTGAGGCACAAGACCAAGACGAAACGTTTTCCGTCTTTGCCATACAGGTGCATACTTTCGTAAAGCTTCATGAACTTTTCAGACAGAGGTAACATGTGGATGATTTTTTTCAGAATGGATCTGTCATAGACCTTTTGTGAAAAGATCAGCGCCAGGGCGACGATAAATGCAAAGAACAGGCTAAGAATAAACCAGAACAGCGTGGTCAGTGCAGGCACGGTCAGGATGTGATTTAGGTCATAGACCATCACAAGCAAAGCCAGCAGCAACATTGCAAACAGCCCCAGCACCCGGTCCATCAGGACGCTGGTAACAGCAACAACTTTGGACCCGGGATTTTCCCGGGTAAAGTAGAAGGCCTTGATGACGTCGCCGCCGACCCCGCCGGGCATGGCGAAGTTAAAAAAAGACCCGATGAGGCTTAAGCGAAAGACCTTCAACGGACTGACCTTGAGCCCTTGGGACTTGATCAAGGCGCGCCAGCGTTCGCTGGCCAGGAACAGGTTCAGCACCACCAAAAGCAAGGCCACGGAAGCCGCCGCCGGAGTCAGAAGATTTTTAAGAGCTGCAAAGTTCAGCTTTCCGGATTGGACCAGCCAATAGATGATACCGGCCGAGAAGAGAATCTTGGAAGTTTGAACCAGGAGCTTTTTGGTGTGTTTAACCATAGGGGTCTGTCTTACTTGAAAACAGATCAGAACTCCAGAGAAATGGCTTATTTAAGGGCCGTCGGAGCTGCTATTTCAGAGGCTTTCTCAAGGGAACTCAGATTTTTGACGAATCGAGCCATGATGCGGCTAAAAATACTCACTCTCCTCGAATAGTGCTATAAAAGAGAGCTTATTTTGGAGGTCGTCTTGATACCAGTAATCCTATCCGGTGGCAGTGGAACGCGATTGTGGCCCGTATCCCGTCAGCAGATGCCCAAGCAATTCTGCGATATTTTTGGTGAGCCCTTGCAGACTCTGACGTTGAAGCGATGCCTTCGTATGGGAACGCCGTGGATTGTGACGTCCAAAGCCTTGCAGACCCTGACAGAGCTGAATCTGAAGCAAAACAAAGCCGACGGCGTTCAGGTGGTTTACGAGCCGATCGGCAAAAACACGGCCCCTGCGATTGCGGCCTTAAGCAAGCTTTTGTTGGATCAGGGAAAAGGTTCTGAGGTCGTGGGTATCTTCCCTTCGGATCACTTGATTGCAAAAGATGATGTTTTTCTGAAAGTGGTGGATTTTGCCAACACTGTTGCAATGGAAGACCGTGTGGTGACCCTGGGGATCACGCCATCATACCCAGAAACAGGGTATGGTTATATTCAGACCAAAGCTGTCAGTCTGAAAGACGGCCCGGGCAGTTTGAAGGCCTATTCAGTTGTGAAGTTCCACGAAAAGCCGGATCTGCAAAAGGCCAAAGAGTTTATTGCCCAGGGCAGTTTCAGCTGGAATGCGGGGATCTTCGTTTTCAAGGTGTCCCATATGGCAAGTCTCTTTGAAAAACATCAGCCGGCCTTGTGGAAGCAGATTCTGGCTTTGAAAGCTGATGCCTCGAATCTGGGTGAAATCTACGCTCAGGTGCAAAGTATCTCCATCGATTATGCCATTATGGAAAAGCTCAATGATCAGGAGCTGGCGTGTATTCCGGCGGATTTTGGCTGGAATGACGTGGGCTCTTGGGATGCGGTGGCAGCCTTGCAAAAGGGCCAGGACATCATCAACGTCAAAGGTCAGGAAAATTTTGTTTTCGGGGATCCGGCAAAGAACTACTCCATGATCGGCATGGAAGATGTCATCGTTGTTGATACGAAAGATGCCCTGATGTTGGTGAAAAAGGGGCAGTCTCAAGATGTGCGCCACGTGGTGGAAAAGCTGACTCAAGCACAGTCACCTTTAGTGAAAGAGCACGTGTTCGAATATCGTCCTTGGGGTTACTTTGAGATTCTTAAAGACACAGAGAATTTTAAATCCAAAGTGATCCGTGTGAATCCCCATTCGCAGTTGTCATACCAGTCTCATGCCAAAAGAGAAGAGCACTGGACTATTACACAGGGTTCGGGGGAAGTGGTCCTCAATGATCAGGTGATTCCTGTGAAGGCGGGCAGCCATATTCATATTCCACTGGGAGCAAAGCACCGCATGCGCAACAACTCGGATGAAATGCTGGAGTTTGTAGAGGTTCAGTTGGGAACATACTTCGGCGAGGATGATATTGTCCGTTATCAGGATGACTATAAAAGAGAGTAGTCACTTGCATCGTCTGGATCTGAAATAAAAAAAGCCCCGAAGTTCTTTCGGGGCTTTTTTGATTTTACCTGGTGAGTTCCAAATCAGATTACTGCTGAGGTGCTGAAACGGCTGACTGGCCCTTTCTGACGCTTTCTTCTTCATCTGGCAAATCCACGTCTTCATCGTCTTTTTCGCCGGATTGAACTTCCTGCAGTGTTGGATCTTTGGCGGCGACTGGGATCAAATCTTTGTGGTAAGCATAGATCAGTCCGCCTTCTTTAAAGTTATTCAGCATCTTTTTAATGATTCCAGGTGCCACTGCCGGACAGCCCCAGCTGCGGCCCAGGCGACCTTGGCTTTTTACGTAGTCCTCGGAAACATAGCTTGCAGCGTGTACGACGATATCGCGCTCTGCCGCCTTGCTGTTCGAAGCTTCAAGACCATACAGATTCAAAGATTCGCCATGGCCGCCATAATACGTATTGCCACCAAGATACATGCCTAAAGAAGACATTTTGGAGCCGTCGATATTTGAAAACTTGGCAGCCACGCGGACGCCAGAGCCCTTGCCGTGAGCGACGAAGTGTTTTGAGACAGCGCCGTCTTTCAGATTCATCACATACAGGCGTCGTTCACTGGAAGGCTTTGAGAAGTCGATGACAGCCACGAAGTCGTTGCGGATCGTGACTTCACGGTCGTCCATGAAGGTTCTTTCTTTGCCACGGACTTTGGAACGGACCTTGATGGTTTTGCCGGCATTGACATCGAGGAACTCAAAAGTTCTTTGTAAGGCGGCCTCTGGGACGCCTTGCTTGATAAACATATCGTAGAGGCGAACGTCCTTGACCTTTTTGTCGTACAGACTTTCTGCGAAGCTCTGTGAGCTGATAAGGGTGACTACTAGGGCTGTGATAAACTTCTGCAATTTCATTTCAGGTCCCAACTTTCCAATGAACGTTCGGTTATGATTCCGTTGTTTCTCTATACAAGGCACGTGCCATAATTTGGGGGCTTATGGACCCCCTTAAATCGAATTGAGTCAGCCTGGAGTGCCGTATATTGGCTTAGTGTGCAGAAGATATTCAGGGGGCTTGGGCCTTGGCAATATGCTCTTAAACAGTTTTCCGAGTTCGTGATTGAGGCTCCGCCTGGGCTGGAGATATGACTGTTCGGGAGGTATGAAAGTCACTTCGCCCTGATGTTGAAGTCGTCGGGATGTGGAGCATTGTTGCCGCTTCGAAAGCTAGTTGATAGAAACGTAATTCATCTTACAGCAAACGAGATTGCTAGGGGAATCTTCCGTCGGCTATCTATTCTGATGCTTGATACATCAAGGTAGGTGCCAATGGCGATTTTTAAGAAGTCTTTGATTTCGGCTTTTATTGCGGTCCATGTGATCATGATGGTTACGGCAGCACTTCCGGATCGAAGTGCGGTGGGGGATCAGGTCTTAAGATTTTTGTCTCCCTACCAGGTGTTCTTTGGCCTGGATCAAACTTGGAGCATGTTTGCTCCCAATCCCGCCTCGGTGAACTCATATTTAACAGCGACTTTGACGTTTAAAGATGGCTCCACTGAACGCTGGACCTTCCCACGGGCTTCTCAGCTTGACCCGCTGGAACGCTTCACTGCCGGTGAGCGATATCGCAAGTATCAGCAGGAAAATCTTTTGCCAATGGAAAAAGAAGAACTTTGGTTTGATCTGTCCCGCTATGTGGCCCGAGAGGTTGCGGCCATAGAGCAGCAGGGGCGTGGGCGTGAGCTGCAGGAGCTTTACTTCTATCGGCATTTCAATGTCGTGAAGCCTCCAGCACAATTGTTTATTCCCCACGGGCAGTTGAGCACCCAATACAATACCGAGACAGTTTTTCATTTCAAGCCCACGGGAGGGCCCCGCTATGAAGCTAGCAACAGTCACTAAGTCTTTAAATAATTTTTTCTTTAAGCCACAGCCTTCACACAGCGTCGCACTGATGAGGATTCTTTTTGGTGCGGTCTTACTGATCAATTGGTACATGATCTGGAGTCACCTGGAAACTTTCTGGGGAATAGATGGCCTGTTTTCCATGGAAAGCGCTCTGAAGTACAGTCACCCTTATCGCTTCAGTCTGTTTGAGCTGCTGCCGCCGGATGCCCGGGTTCCTATCTTGCTGGCATTAGTGAATTTGGTGGCGTCACTGGGGGTCTTTTTCGGTTTGTTCACCAGAACTTCTATTGCGCTCGCTTTTTTTACTCTTCTTTCCTTTCACAACAGAAACGTCTTTATTTTAAACAGTTCTGATATCGTTATCAGGAACTTTGTCTTTTTGCTGTTCTTTACTCCCTGTGCGGATTTGTACTCTCTGGATCGTTGGATTGGGTTGAAGCGGGGGACTGTGCCTCGGATTCCGGTCGAAAAGAGTCCTTGGGCCTTACGTTTAATGCAGATCCAGTTCAGTTTAATTTATATTGCGACGGTGATGTTTAAAATGAAGGGAACAATGTGGGCTGATGGAACGGCTGTTTACATTGCGACTCGCTTGGATGAGTTTGTACGAATGCCTTTGGAAATTTTAAACAATCTGATTATCGTCAAGTTTTTGACTTGGTCCACACTGGTGGTGGAATTGGCATTAGGAACTTTAGTGTGGATCAAAGAACTGCGCTATTGGGTTCTTTTGGCTGGCATGGGACTGCATTTGGGAATTGAAGTCACGATGAATATCCCGATGTTTGAGTGGGTGATGATCTTTTCCATGCTGTGCATGGTAGATTCCCGTGATCTTCAGTCGTGGTTGCAATCTGCCAAGGAAGGCCGTCTGATTCAAAGAATTCAATGGCCTTCCTGGTCTTTGCGCTACGCTAAGGATAAGTAGTTTTTAGGCGCTTTGGATCGTTTTCAGGCGCAGTCTTTGAAGGCGATCCATCCAGCTTTTTATGTCTCGAGAATCCACCATACTGACCATAAGAACAATCATGGCCCATTCAAAGACCGGGATCGACATTGTGTATTCGATACCCAGATGAAAGCCGACTCCCGCCAACAAAACCCAGTAACGAAGTTCTTTGACCCATACCAGGGTGCCCAACGCGAATTCAATAGCCAGTGTTGCCCAGGTCATCACTTTGATGAAGAGCATGCTGTTAAGCAATGGAAGTTCGAAGCGGATAAAGTCATCCAGACGGGTGGCGATGTAAACAGCGGTGCCGTCAACCCAACGATCGCCTTTAATTTTAAATAGAACAGTAGCAATGTAGATGATGCAGAACTGAATCTGAATCAAGCGAAGAGCCCAAGGGCTCTTCTCTTCTGGTATTTCAGGAGCACGTCCTTGTTGCCGCAAGCGCCAGCGATCCACAGACAGCCAATCTGCGCAGTGTGTGAAAAAGAGAAAGAAAAGGAAGATCCTTAGCACCGAATCTGCACTGTTTAAGATAAAGCCGTTGCGGTGATGAAACGAAACAAGAGTCACAAAGGCAATAAAGATGGATGTGCGGGTCCAGGCTCCGACGATGATTCCCAGAACAGCCAAAAGATTTACAAAGGCCAGTGTGGTTGTCACTTTTGCAGTGTTCGGTAAGTAATCAAATAGGGAAAAGCGCAAAGGATTTCCAAGTTGCTGCGCGGTCTGCAAGGACACAATGCCGTTAGGTCCGTAAAGGACATCGAGGTCCGTATAGAGCATCACCCAATTTAGGAGTAAAAGCAGTCCCAAGCCGATACGGAGAAGGGCGACACTATAGACGGGCTGTGGAATAAAGAGAAAATCATCAATGGCTTTGCTGATTGTTTTGAGCTTCATAGCGAATCCTTTCATAGGTTGGGACGTAGTGGAAGACATGAGTGACGTCAAAACGTTGGCTGCGCTGGCCGTGAGGTATGAAGGACCCCTCGGGCGGTAGATGAACACGGCTTTCAAATCGTTTGAATTGAATCTCTTTCAGCAATCGGCCTGAATTTTTGCTGGTCTCTTGCTGCATGATTTCGCGGGTGATGTAGCGGGACAGGTCGAACCAGACCAGATCATTATGCTCAGGCAGTAAAGTTTCCTGCCCCAGGATACGATAACGATCTCCGGTCAGAATTTTTCTAAAGAGGGGGAGGTCATGGGGGCGAGGAAGCTTCCAGACAGAAGTGCTTCCGTCGTCGAATCGGAGGTCGGCTTCTATGAACGCCGTTGTGTTCATGGGGTTTGGTGCAAACATCGACCAAGGTTGATACAGCATCGCCCACGCTTGATAGCGCGACACCAACGAGATGAATCTGGCCCCCAGGGCACTTTGATCCGGCAAACCATCGGCGATCATGATACCAACGTTCAGGGTAAAGAAGATCAGTATTAAAAGCTTCTTAATCGGAGGAATTAATGCATGGATCTTTTCAGATATATTCATTGGCCGGCTCCCGTGCGTTTAAGACCTTGAGTATTAACATAGATGGTTTGAAAAAGTGCTTTACGCTTTTGAAAGATCAGCAACTTTCCACCGAGGGGATATATTTCGGGGGAGCAAGAAATATGTTTTTCTGTGCGGATTACTTTTAAAGAGCAAGTTGTTTTTTGCGGTGTTTTCACTATGAAAAGTGTTGTGATCGCTTGTTTTGGAGTCGTCGAGGAATGAGGAGATTCCTGAAATCTGTCATTAGACAGACCAAGATGTGTCAATTAAATGGATGAAATTATTGTTTATGTAAGTGTCCAAAAAAATGCGTGCGTTCTAAAAAACTTAGTCAGCTTAAACAATTAATCACGCCCTGAAGATGAGGCCGCGGGGGCGGCGTCGTCAGGGGTGTCAAACTAAGGAGAATGCAATGAGTGGGTCAAGGAAGGTTCTTTTCTTGGCGGGCTTGTCGATGCTGGCGAACGTCGCATGGGCGAAGACGTCGGCAACCGCAAACGCAAAGAATGAGTCGCATCAGATTCTATCAGACGTAAAAGGTCAGGGAGGATTTGTCAGCTTTAACTCGGCAGATGGTCGAGCAAGAAGCATGTGTTTGATTAACAAGACATGGGTTCCTTGTGAGGGAGTGCCTTCTGTTCAGGCCGTTAACGGAACAAATGGTAATAACGGCAACAACGTTAACAACGGGAATAACGGTAATAACGTAAATAACGGGAATAACGGTAATAACGGTAATAACGGTAATAACGGTAATAACGTAAATAACGGGAATAACGGTAATAACGTAAATAACGGGAATAACGGGAATAACGGTAATAACGTAAATAACGGGAATAACGTAAATAACGGGAATAACGGTAATAACGTAAATAACGGGAATAACGGAAACAACGGGAATAACGGTAATAACGGTAATAACGGAAACAACGTTAACAACGGGAATAACGGTAATAACGTAAATAACGGTAATAACGGAAACAACGTTAACAACGGTAACAACGGTAATAACGTAAATAACGGTAATAACGGTAATAACGGTAATAACGTAAATAACGGTAATAACGGTAATAACGGAAACAACGGCAACAACGGTAATAACGGTAATAACGGTAATAACGGTAATAACGGTAATAACGGTAATAACGGCAATAACGGCAATAACGGCAACAACGGTAATAACGGCAACAACGGTAACAACGGTAATAACGGTAATAACGGTAATAACGGCAACAACGGCAACAACGGTAATAACGGCAACAACGGTAACAACGGTAACAACGGTAACAACGGCAATAACGGTAATAACGGTAATAACGGAAATAACGGAAATAACGGTAATAACGGAAATAACGGAAATAACGGAAATAACGGAACCAAGGGGAACCATGGCTCTACTGGCTATTCTACGGGTTATACAACCGGTTACTCTACAGGATATTCCACCGGATACTCAACGGGATACACGACCGGGCAGGCTACAGGTCAGACTACTTACAGTACCGGTTACACAACTGTGACGACTGCAACCACTTATGGTCCAACGTCCACTTCGACAGCTACGACCCGAGGGGATGATACGGTATCCACGTCAACGTCCACGTCAACGTCCACATCCACATCGACGTCCACGTCGACCTCGACGACTAGTGCAAGCAGTTCTTCCACAGGCTATGACGATGAAGATAAAAACGAGTTCAAGGCCAAACTGAAACCTTTGTTCCATTTGAGCTTTGATTATGGTCAGTACATCGTCAACTTGACACCACACTTCCGCAATGTTCAGCCGAAGTCCATCGTGAAGTATGATTATCGACCAAGCAGCGACACTTTGATCTATGGCGACTATCGTGATGGCTTCCAAAAAACTGTCTATGGCTCCATCGAAGTTGGTTTGGGCGCTCAGGTACGCTTCTGGTTCGACAATGCCACAGGTCTGCGTCAGCACTTCTGGGGTTATGTCGGAGTTCTACCAATCGTGGGTAAAGAAACAGAGTCTGTTCGTTATGTCAGTACTCTGGAGAAAGCCCGCAATATGGGCGGACGCTGGCAGGTACCTAAGGATGCAAGTGATCTGGATACTTGGGATCCAGGTGACAGTATCACCTACATTGGACATGGTGGTGTTATCTTCTCTGCAGGCGCCGGTTTTGGCCCAGTCGGAGCGGGTGTAGCCAAACTTGCTAATGGTACTTGGGAAACCTATGTTGAAAAAGTGGGCTCTGATCAGGCTTACGTAAAAATGACCAAAGGTAAGCTGAACAGCTTCTCTATGTTCACAAACGTATCTATCCTGACTTTGAGCTTGAGTGAATTCCGCTATGCCGATGACGGATTCTCATTCCTGTTTGACTTGTCTACAGACACGGGACGCAAGGCTTACGAAGACGTGATCCGCGGAAACGTTTTGGCATCAGAAAACTTTGCGGCACAAAAGCCAAGAAATCTGGTCGAACGCGCTCCAGTTCTGAAAGTTGAGACATTCCGCTCTGTCTCCACGGGCCGTGTAGTCAGCAAGTCGCTGTCTATCCCTATTATTTGGGACAAAACATACAGCAAAGGCAAAGTCAGCTCGTTCACGACATCTGACATGCACTTAGATCGCAACACCGCGGTTGTGCATTACGGTATCTTCTCTGATTCCGAGGATTCTCGCTTCTGGTTCAAACATAAAGAGAAAGACTTTATGTTCTACGGTGCGAAGTACTCTGTACAGAACTGGGATACGAAAGCACGCATGGATAGTATGTTCGGTACCTACTCTTACGCCTTCAAACATGAGCAAAGCAATGGCAACCGTCTGAAAGCGGGTATCTATGCTCTGGTTAAGAAAACAGGTATTGATTCGTTGATGGTGGGTGTTCCGGATCGTGATCTGGGTTACACGGGAATTGAATTCAACGTGAACTTCGATGACACCAATACGATGAATCTGATGAAGGCTGCTCAGAAACTGAGTCAGGATGACTTTATCGACAAGGCAACGGACCTGATCTATCCATACTTCAACGAACGCAATGATCCATATGATTTGTGCATGATTGATGGTGGTGGACGTCTGCCAGGCTCTTGTCTGAATACGACCATTCGCAAGACTGCGGAGGCCGCAAGCAAAATGTACTATGCTCTGAAGACTATGTACAAAACTATGAATTCAGATCCTAAGGCGTTTGCTGCAGCTTATGGTACCTTCGGTGAAGGTATGGCAGAAAATCTGTTTACATTCAGAGCAGCTATGAAATTGGCTGGTCCTGGTGCGACGATTGATTATCTTGTCGAAGGCACGCACATCAACATGTACTTCCGTGAATGGGCTGTTGATAGATCCGGCAGCTGGGTTCCAGCGATGCAGTCACCTAAATACAAAGGTCTGCCGTTCGAACCAGCGACTCGTCACTCTCGAGTGCGTGGTATGATCATCGGAAACTCCGATGCAGGCAAAGTTCCACACATGAGTCCTGTGACATTCTAATTGTTCGCAAAAAAAGAAGAAACCTTGGAAAGGCCGCTGAAAGAATCAGCGGCCTTTCTCATTCCCGGGGGTGGGGGAAATAAAGTTACAAATCCTTTAATTGCAGTTTCGTATTTTGTGAGCCCGAGATACTTGCGGTTAGAAGTATTTACTCAAAAGTTTTTTTGTTTTTCCAATCAAGGAAATCAGAAAGGGATATTTATGAATTTCAAAATGCTTCTTGGCGGTATTCTTCTGGCGACGTCCATGCAAGTCAGTGCTAGTGAGTTTGAAAGTGGAAGTGATGAGTTTACTCCGCGCCCGCTGCCTCAATACTCGGAAGCTGAACTTCAGAAAAAAATTGAGAATGAAATGGCCATCGCTTGTTCGGGGAATCTTTGTAAGATTGTGGGACAGGATAGCAGCGGTTCTGGTTGGACGGTGCAGTTCCAGGTGGGCTATGGGCGCGCCAATGGTGGCAACGGAGACACAATCTACATCGGCGACTATGACGGCAGCAATGATAACAATGGATTCGCCAGCATCACGGTGACATACAAAAACTATAAATGTCGATCAAACCTTCTGGTAACCCCCGCGGTATACCGTTTCGTAAATACCTACCTCTATAACATGGTGAATTCAGACGGATCTGTAAAAAGAAACTTCTCTCCTGCAGATCAGACCGTTGTTCTTTTCTATACGACGATGCTGAACAAAGTCAGCTCTTGCGGCAGTGGCATGAACTAATGCCTTTTTTGGAGAGGCGGGATCTATGGCTAAAAGTTTGATTTTATGTTTGCTGGTTTTTGGAATGGCGACGGGTGCTTATGCGCAAGTGGCTTCTTCTCTGGGGCTAAATAAGCTGCGAGTCACCAACCGGGCTCAGTGTGCCGTAGACTCCGAGATTCCGACAGAGTCCGCGTTTATCGTGGTGGACGGATACAATGCCGGAAAGATGGTTTACTCCCTTGGAAAGAACATCGGGTCTAATGCTGAGACAATGAGTGCTGAGGGCATGCAGCAGTTTCGAATTGCAGTGACCCGTCTCACCAAGGTGATCATGAACAAGTTGCTGGCCGGGCAACTGCCTCTTCTACCGACCAATCTAAAGAAATCCACGTTGACGGGTTACAACGCCATTGTGGAAAAGTGTCAGAACCAAACCTACTGTCCTGAGCTAAATGGATATCTGTCAAAAATCTGGGACAACTCCGAGGGTGCTGGTTTGCGCTGGGAAAGTCTGGATAAATTCAATGGCAGTCACTTTTTGTCCATGAAGAAAACGGACCGAGTTGCCTGTTTTTATGTGAAAAGATTCTCTGCCCTGCAGGAACAATTAAACTCTGTCGAGGTGGATAAGTCGGTTCTGTTGGATGTGGCACAGGCGGCTCTGGCAAAAGAGAAATATATAACGGATTGTGAAAGTAAAGATGCGGCACTTGATTCGCGCAACTCCATAATCCAGCTTGATTTGAAAATTCCACGCGCTGTTGAGTTTTCCTCTGTCGGATTTGACTTCTGGAACAGCGTAAAAATCTATCTGTCTTTCGCGTGGAGATATTCGAACATTCCTCTGCAGGTGGCACCAGAATACGGGCAGATGTTCCGCTCTATAGCTCTTGAGGAATCTATTATGATGATTCCGAACGGCTGTAAAAGCATTGAAAAGCCTGAGTGTGACGCTGCGACGCTTTCCATGAACAGTATTCGTGAGCTGGCTCGGCCGGACGGAGACAAGACGGAACACAAAAAGGAAGTCCCTCGCGGTCCGGAAAACGATGTGGTCAATCGCGGTCCTCGTGATGTGAATGACGACTTCCTGGGGACACGTAGTTTCGATGATGCCTCTGATTGGGTTGAGAATTTTCGCAAAAACTATGTTTCCGCACGTGGTTCTATGAAAAATCGCGTTCAAAGTGCCATTCAGTTTCTCAACATCATCGGGGGAGCTATGACTCCTGCCGAACTGACTGAATTTGTTCGACCACTGGCTTTTGCCAAAACCTATTCAAATCAACATCGCGATGAGCTGTATTACCTTTGTACCGAGGCTCGTTTGGCGGGCGATCAGCGTCTGGATTTTATGAAGACGGGCATCGACAAGGTCCAGCAGATGGAGGTCATGCAGCGGTCTTTCCAGGGTTCGAATGTGCAGCTTGCCGATGCGACTCGATACTTCGACAAGGTGGCTGAAAACATTGTGGCCTTCTGTGATGGTCTTGAGCGCGAAAGAATTTGGAATGTTTCTGGTTATACAGTCAACAGGAGTGGTTTCCATGCCTGGGCCCGGGAACTTTTGCAAATCCCGCCGCCAGCGACTATCGCCGCGACAGAAATGCAGCCAATGAGTTTTGGAGCACCTCTTTTGGTATGGGATATGTCGCGTGTTAGTGATTCGGGAAATACCATTTGCGTTTCGGCGATTGATTGCTCCCGTAAGCTGATTAAAGCCATGGTTGATTTGTATGCTGTTGCTAAGTATGCCGATGCCTTCTTGCCGGTGAACTCGACTGTTTCAACGCCGGATGTTTTTAATCCGTATGCGGATCTAAAGGCGTGCAAGGTCTATGATCCTTGGTTCCAGACTCGTCGAGCGAACAAACGACTGGTCGCAGACCTTGCCAGCACGGCCTTGTTTGGGTGGAATGCCTTGCCACTGTATCTTGATGTTGATTTTAAACCACCGAAAGTCACCAGCTTGAATGCGCTTATCCGTAATGGTGCAGTGAAGTTTGATCCGAAAATTCAGAAAGAAAAGATGGAAGTGGCTTTGTTGGCGGACTTCGGTCCTTTGCTGGGGGCTCCTTGCGCGGTCTCGATAGCACCCAATAGTGCCAAGGACTTTAGTTTCTATGCGTTTAACGGAATTTCTGTGAACTATTGCAAGATCCGCGATGCGGGAGATGTTGTAGGGCGATCGCCAGGCGAAATGGTCAGCGCTCCGCCGACAAGCAAATCATACTGTGGTGGATGTTCAATCAACTTTGTGGGTGTTGCTGGAGGGGCCGCTGTCTCCAGTGGGGGAATGCCGCTAAATCCCATCAAGCTGGGCGTGTACCTGTTCCGGAGTATCCATCGCTATATCACTGCAAAAAAAGACAAGGTGAACATACCTCGCGTGCAGGAGATTGACGTCAACCAAGTGGTGGCAACCTACAAAAGATATGGCGGAATCCCGGATCACTGCGTGGAGCAGCTGGCCGCGGGTGTGGGCTGTTACCAGAATATCTGTGCCGCCAAAGCGGCGGACTATTTCGAGCGTTATACCGGAGAAAAAGTCCAACATCTGGAGCTGGAGGAACTGACGGACGGTAACGGAAATATCGTACCTTCCTCTGGAGTGATCATTCAGTCCGATTACTGTGACGGCAAGGTCCGGGTTCGTTACAGCTGCTCTGAGGACGGCAAGAAATTTAAAACATTTGAAAAGTTCGGTGGCATGTACGGCATGAGCAAGGACTGTCGGCGAACCATCGGCCATAACATCTGGGGCTTCTAGTGAAAAAGTGGATAGGTGTTTTAGTGATATCAGTTTTACTTCTGGCGAATCAGGCGTCGGCCTTTCTGGTGGAAAGCAATTACATGAAGCAGCCGGGGGGAGCCTATGTGAAGGTGACGCAAGTCACCTGCGATACGGCTTCTTCATCATACTGCCAAAGCCTGTGTCGGAATCCGACGGCATGTCAACGGCCAGAACCTTACTGTCGCAACTGTGCGGGAACCACGTCGCCGTTGCTTCGGCAGTTGTTCACTGAAATTTCCAAGTCCTATGCGATTTCCCAAGAGCTGAACGATCGACAGACATTGGTGAAGTTTCTGGGGATGGAGAAGTACGTTCTTTTGGATATAAAAAGTGTTTTTAACTACTACACGGCGGTGGGTGGCGAAGCGTTTGTAAATGAGCTGCGCACCTTCTGTGGCGATGCTGCTGAAACAGCCCTTCTGGCGGTGAAGTTGGATGAGGTTCATCAGCCAATGGCTTTGAGCTACGTCCTTTGCCGCAACAATATCGGGCAGACTTCAGCTCTCGAGGTGAAGCCTCGTGTGCCTGGCATTGGAAGTCGTCCTTTGACCGCGCCATTAATTTTTAATTTGAACTGAGAAATCAGTTTTTTACAACAACACCCTTAAGTGGGAAAGGAGACAACATGAAACGTATGTTTAAGGCGATGGCAACAACTGCCGTCACACTTATGGCGATGCAAGCCAACGCCATTCAGGTGACCTATAGCTTCAGAGTGAACAGCTCGGGTCCAAGTATCTATCCTTGTAATGCCGGGTTGATGACTCATGATCCGCATGAAGGCGATAAGGTGGCATGTTATACGGCGATCACTCATGAGAAGTGTTCTGGAGACTGTGTCGGTTTGGATTGTAAGGGCGGAGAAGAGGATGATCATGGTCCTAAGCCCCATGCAAAACTACCGAAGTTCATGAACTTCAGTGGTGGTCACCACGGACCTCCAGGCCCTCCAGGTGGCGGTAAAGAAGATGATAAGAATAATTGCGTCTGTACGACTTCCAAAGGTCGTAAGACTGGAAATTACTTCCACGCCAATTACCGCCCTTGGGGTGACAGTGTGGATCCACATGCTGACGTGGTGTCCGGCGAAAGTCCAAAGTTCAACCAGTTGTTTGATGAAAAAACAGCTTATCACAAAGTGCTGGAAAAGTTGGCCTTCAACCTTGGCAGTGAGTTGTACAACGCGAAATACTTCGTGGATATCTGCTATCGTGGGTCTCAGATCGACTACAGCCACTTTGAAACTAAATGGAATCTTCTGGCTGAAGCATCAGTCTCTGACTACGGTCTGAAAGTCAATGGTGACGGTTACAGCGATTTGTCTGATCTTAAGATGAAAGCTTACATCATTTGCTCCACGCAGGAAAGATCTTGTGCCGAGGGCAAGTGTGACGACAAGGATGATGAGTTGAAGTACGACCTTCCAATGTTCAACGAGCACTTCCTAAGCTACTTCCATCCGTACAATGCTGACTACGAGTATGAATCTGACACATACCCAGCGACGTCTTCTTCCTTCAAGAAGATCATCGACAAGCAGTACAAAGAATTGGATTACAAAGGTGGAGCTGCCAAGTTCTGTAAAATCCGTTACGTCTTCGAAGAAAAAGATGGATTGGATAAAAAATACGCTAAGCACAGAAAATGGCAGAAACATGGTGCAGATATCTGCACTCACACAAAAGTTGAGATGGCAAAACTTGAGAACGGTTGCAAAGACTGTGACTAAGGATTTGTAGAACTGTATGCGACGGAGGCAGGATATGTGGAATGTATGTGTAAATAGCTCTTGGCATTATCAAAACAGGACGCAACTGTCTCTGTTGCTTATGTTCGTCTTTCTTTTTACAGGGTCGCCGGCTTCGGCGGCCTGTATTGTTGAAAACGACGATCGAATTCAGATCAATATTTCACCCCAAAACCGCTCTTGGGCGGATTATCTTGGGCAAATGTCAATACCAGCTTCGAAGGTGGTCAAGTGTCAGGAAGAGGCAGGTAAGTTCCTGATGTTTTCGTTGGGTTCGGTTCAGTGGGGACCTTCTTCTGAGTCAAAGGACAGCTATATTTTTGACAGCTATGAACCTGGCAAGTGCCAGCTTGAAAATTCCCGGTCGGTGTCCTCCTATGTTCCCCAGGTGACACGGGATAATTTCCAACGACAGTACAAATTTATTCGCAGTTGCATTGATTTGCGTGTGGCAGACACTCGCGGACTTCCTTTGGTTGTGAAAGACCAGCAGGAGTTCTGTCAGGTCCAGAGAATCGATGAAAGTGCCGTGCTTCTGCGCGGAAGCATGTGCTTCGTGAAAATACGTGCGCAAAATGATTTTTCGGTTCAGCCTCTTTTACGGTCTGAGTGCACCGATCCGGACTATTTGAAGTCATTGGGTATAGAGGCGCAGGATCTATTCTCTAATTTAGATACTCTGGTTGTCGGCGATGACACCGGCGTTTCGACTGATGTTCGCCATATTGGCAGTCGTGCTTTTAATGTCAATATCACTCCCAAAAAGGGACTGCTGGATCTATCCGATGATTTCGGCGAAGGGGTACCACGGTTTCCGACGACTTATAATGTTGAGGGCGATTGGGGGCCGGTTAATATTCGCACGCGCGAAAATATGACTCAATTTGATCTTTCTTTTTTTGTTTCCAATATCGGTGAACGTCGCTGTCTGAATGGTGAATGTTCCAGCTCTTCGAATTTTACCCAGCCTTTCACGGGTCAGATTGAGCTTTACAAGCTTTCCAAGAACGCACGGCCTGAACTGATTGAGGAATGGTGGGATGGAGGACTGGTTCCACCTAATTGGCAGGGGTTTATGAGCGGTATGAGCTTTAAGGTCCAGGATCAGATTATTAAGTCCGGATCCCGGTATCGCCTGATTGCGACTTTCCAGGACCCCACGGACGATTATGCTATTTTTCTCAATGGACTAAAACAAATGTTGGTTCGCCTTTATAATACTGAGGGCGCCACGGTTGGGATTGACAACCTTCCTGCCATTCAGACGCTGGGTGAGCTTGGTGTGGTTCCCACCTTTGCTGGCCTGAGCGGTTTACGCGAGAATAACCAAACCGTGAACTTATCAGAAACATTGGCGGGATTGGAAGGGATCATTGCCTCTACGACCTGGCCTCCTTATTACGGAAAAATATGCAGTGAGAAGGCGAAATGCCAGAAGCTTGGCAATCGCAAGTTCCATCAAAAACTTATTTTGGAATTTACTGCTATTTTACCGGATCCTTCCGGAGGGCGCGTGATTCTGCAAGACATAAAAATGCAGAAGATGTCACCTGTCTTCAGGGAATATCCATTGCAGTCCGGGGAATTTATTTCCCTGCAGTGTGAGAGGTAATTAATGAAAAAAATGATTTTGGTGCTGCTGGCGTTTTTGGGTGAAGCGGTCCTGGCTTCTCCGGCGAACATGCAGACAGTTGTCAATAAAGACTCTGGCGAAATGCTTTATGCCTGCAATGCGAGGATCAGGCATCCGGGCGGCGAAGAGCTTGAGTGTGTGAACCTTTCAACGGGGGAGTCCTGCTCTCCTGAGAAGGTCGCGGATGACGGAGCTTCTTGTGTTTGTCGCAGTCGAAGCAACTGGGGTGATCAAATTCAGGCTTCGACTGTTTTTAATAAAACCCAAATCGCAATGGCGGGACCTGACTGGGCATATCTTCAGCCTATGGATCGGTCTTTTGACAACAAACTGTCGGAACTAGATATTTCATTAGGGAGCGAACGCCTTGGTGCGGAATATGCCATTACGTTTTGTTATGTCGGCCCCAAGGAGATGATGAAAAAGAAGACGCGTCCAGAGGAGCAGGATCAGGACATGTCAGAGGGGCGCTATCAGTTGGATGTTTCGCTGGCCGGAGTAAACTATGGCGGGTCTTTGGCGGATATCCGGTTTTTGTATAGCTGTGATTTGAGGAGCTCGGGGCAGCAGCTTCGCGCTCGTGATGCCAATGACTTGATCCCTTCAGGAGGTCTTCCGGAGGACGATGCTGGCTCTGAAGTGCAGATTTTAGGGGCGGGTTCCGGTTCCTCGGAGGTGAGCTTTTCCAAGAATAGTATTTTTCTGAACACAGATTTTGTTCAGGTTCCGCGTTTTTGTGTCTTTGAGTTTCGCTTCAAGGAGCTCAGTAAGGGCTTTCGAGATGCGGTCGGTAAAAGTACAAACTTTAGTGGAAAACTTCGTATCTGCAAACAAGGTGGCAGTTGTCCCTGAGTTGGTGTCCTCAGGGACAGGGCATGCTAGACTTTAAATTGCTTCTGGGCGGCGGATGAAATGGTGTCTGCAATCAGGAATGCGATATCGCGTGCCTGTTGCTCTTTTTCTTCCGGCCCCAGCCTTTGTAAAGACTTAAATTTTGTCAGCTGTTCATTTGTAGCGCCCATAGAGCGCACCAGGAACTCTTCCAAAACCTGCCAAGCCTGATCTTTTTCAAAGGCTCGCAGCATATCCAAAGAAAGCACGTTGGTGGTGCCTTCCCAGATGGAAAAGACCTGGGCATCACGCAGCAGACGGGGAACGCCGGTGTCTTCGATGTAGCCGGCACCTCCGAACATCTCCACCACTTCGCTGGCTATATGAATGGTTTTTTTTGCTGTATAGAGTTTTAGAATTGGCGTAAGGACCCTCAGAAGAATTTTTTCTGAAGCAGAGGCTTCGCCGACTTCTTCTTTGCCCAAAAGATCCGCGACCAGAAAGCAAAAGCTGATGCAGCGACGGAAATCCGCCTCCAGGGAATCCAGTGTGGTCTTGTGCAGGGGGTGATCAATCAGAAGCTTGCCGAACGCGTGGCGTTTGCGGGAATAGCTTTGCGCCAGATCCAGGCAGCGACGCATGTGTCCGACAGCGCAGATGGAATTGTAAATGCGGGTGATATTCAGGACGCTGGCGATGCGCTTGACGCCTTCGCCGGCGGTGCCAATCATGCGGGCCGGGGTTCCTGACAAGCTCAGTTCTGCCGTGGGCAGGGCCTTGGTTCCAAGTTTGTCTTTCAGACGATGAATCTGAATATTGTTCAGTTGTCCGTGATCATTGCGCAGTTCCAGGAAGAACAAAGCCAGTCCTTTGGATCCAGCCGGCGCACCCTCAGGACGAGCCAGTGTCAGCGCCATTTGGGATGTCGTTGCCGAGGTGAACCACTTTGTTCCATGCAAGGAATGGGTGGCGCCAAAAGCACTGGTACCAGTGAAGGGATGGGCGTCGGTGGAGGTGCCGCTAACGTCAGAGCCTCCGCTTCGCTCGGTCATCCATTGGCCTGCGGTCCAGAAGTTTTTGGGGTCACGAGATAGCAGATGAGGCAAAGTCCGGGACTTAAGATCGCTGTCGCCGTAAAGTTCAATCGCACGGGCCGCTCCGTCGGTCATGGCCAAGGGGCACGAGAATATCGCAGAGCTTGGAGAGTACAAATAAAGCAGCGCCATCTGGTAAGCCCGTGAGGCCGGGCCCCAGGTTCGATCGTAGGCCGTGGCCACGATACCCTCTTCCGCAGCGACGCGTTCAAGGGCTTTCCATCCCGATGAAGTTTTGATGTTATCAATGCGACGCCCCCAAGGGTCGAAGGGGATATGTTCAGGGGGCTGGGCTTCGGCTTCCTCCGCCCAGATCAGCATATCCGTGACGGCACGTTCGCCCAGATGATCCAGATGAGGAAGGGCCTGTTTTTGAGCTTCCGGAGGCAACAGGGATTTAAGAATTTTCTGAAGAGTTTCATCGGAACGAAAAGTGTTCGAAAGGCTGGGACCTTCTTGATAAAAATTTTTCATACCTGAAAGTTTAGGCTTTTAGAGTCAGAGTTCAAGAATATGTCGGGAACCCCGTCTTTTTTTCAAAAATATGTTGCCGTTTGGTAACGTCCTACATATAAGAGCCCCTCTTTTAGGGGGAGGCTTTTTTGAACCGATATTTATTGGTATTGGCAACTATTGTTTTGGCGTCCTGTGGACTTTCAAATCGTCCACAAATCAACGCTAAGGATTCCACGGCTATTATTGGCGGCACAGATGTGGCAGAAAACAGCTCCATGTCCTCTGGTATTGTGGGAATCTATGACCTTGAAAATGATGCCATCTGCACGGGCTCTCTTATCGCGGATAACTATGTATTGACGGCGGCTCACTGTGTTTGGGGGGTGAAGCCAGCTAAAATTCGTCTGATCTTCGGTGTGGATATGGACGATCTTATGAACGCTCGTGAGCAGGATATCGTTCAGGCCTACACCCGCAGCGTGAGTGATTATAAAGTTCATTCCAGTTACGACCCGGATACCCAGGAAGACAAAGAGATGGATTGGGGCGATATTGCTCTTATTAAGTTCCGTGGTTCTTTGCCGCCAGGATACAAGCCTGTTCAGATTCTTCAGGATGACAGTATTCTGAAGCGTGGTTTGACTGTGACAGTGGCGGGCTACGGAGTTTCTGAAGTAGAGACCGAGCCGATCGATCCTAGAAAAGTAAAAAATCTGGACGAAGCCCTGGAATACGGCGAAGTCATGTGTGATGACGACCTGAAAAACTGCTTGAAAGTGGATATGTTCGGCGATGGGCTTTTGCGCGAAACGAAAGCTCCGATTTCATTTGTTCATGAAACAGAAGTTCGTCTGGATGAATCCAAAGGTCACGGGACATGTTCCGGTGATTCTGGTGGTCCCGCTTACGTGGAACAAAACGGCCAGATGTATCTGTTTGGCGTTACCAGCCGTGGCAGTGCATTGTGTGACAATACGGGTGTTTACACCAATGCGGTTTACTACAAAGACTGGATCGCTCAAACGATGCCAAAGATGCGCTAATACGCATGAAACAGCTGGTTGAGATCTGCTCAGGCTGTATTGTGAGATCTTCCGGGGAAGAGGGGTCCTCGGTGGTCATTAAAAAGGAGTTCCTGGAAAAGCTGCGAATTCGGCTGCAGGAACTCTGTCCGGATATTGCGTGGTCGGTGTCGACCACGTCCTGCCTGAGGCTCTGTCCGCCTCAAAGAATGTCGATGGTTGTGGCCAACCGCATGGAAATGAGTCGCAGCAACACGGTTGAAAGTGTTGCTGACGACATTATCTCTCGAATTAAATAATAAACTAGAGCTGAGGTCTGAGGCGCACGTATTCGTTGATCGCGCCCGTGATATGATAAAGCGAGCTGGCTTTGGCAGGTTGAATTTTGAACTCGCCACTTTCCAGCCAGGTATCAAACCACAAACCCTTTTGGGGAGTTTCAAAGAACTTAAACAACGTCGCCATGGCTTCGTCTGCGGCTTTCGCGTAGACAGCACGCTGGGTTGTGTTTTCCAGCCCCATCTGCAGGACTGCTTTGATGCGCTCACATTGAGGCCAGAAGCGGGAAGAACGCTGCTTTGAAGACAGATCACTCCAGACTTCATCATAGACAGATTTTCTTTCCGGCCAGACGCCGTGCTTTTCGCTTAGAGCAATCAATTTTTCACGAACAGCTGTGAGATCTTTGCCTGTGAGGCCCTGATAAAGTCCCAGCAACCAGGCCCATTCATATTGATGCCCCGGCTCGAAAACAAAACGGCCACCTTCAAGAATAGGGGACCAGTCAGCATTGAAGTGCTCGGCCAATGTGCCTGATTTTGCATCGATAAATTTATTCAGACACAGTTGCAGAATTTCATCGGCCAACCTTTGCCAAAGAGGATCTTTGTCGATAGCCATCCACGCCACAGCAGACTCAAACATGTGCATGTGCGGATTGGCCTCGTACTGAACTCCTTTGTCAGTCAGCTCAGTGAAGCCGCCTTGAGGCAGATGCCGTTCGTTGTATAGATACTGCACCAGTTGGCGTGCGCGTTCTTTGTATTCTGTCTTGGGAAGAACAGCATAAGCATGAGCCAAGCCAAAAAGAGCAAATGCCTGTGCATACAGGTCCGGTGTGGTGTTCTGAGCAACGCCATCTTTGCTGGCGGAATGAATGAAAGCACCAGATGGCAAGGAATAGTTTTTGATCAGGGTTGTTGCACCAAGTTCGATGGCTTTGAGGGCCTTTTCCTTATCGCAAAGCTGAAGCTCCATGGCGATACGCAAACTGTATATTTGGCGGGCTTGCACCATCGAGCGACGGGGAACATCCTGCGGTTCGCCGTCCAGCGAAAAGGACTCTACAAAGCCACCATTCTGCCAGTCCACTCCCTTTGTGATCCATAGAGGTAGGACCTCCTGGGAAAGCCATTGCTTGCACTGATTGATCATATCGTCTCCACAAAATTACCAAGCTTTGCAGGTCACGATATCATTGCAAAGTGACAGGAGTCCAGCAGACTCTGGGCCCAAACCGTGGGATTGCACAGAGTTTGGGTGTGTAAAGTATGTGTTTCATCCGTTGGCTTGCCACTGAAAAGGAATTCCTTCCGAATAAGATGAAGGAAACATGAACTGCGCAAGCAAGGAGGACAGTATGAAGAAGTTGATTCTATTTCTGGCATTTGGTTTGACAGGGGCCTTTGCCCACGCCAACACCGAAGCTGTGGTGATGAATGATGAGGCCAGTATCGCCGGCAACCGCCTGTGGGCCTGTGGGTTGGCTTTCAAGGGCACATCCAAGGGCATCAAGGTGATCGTCGGACACTTTAAAACAGTGGCGTACGGAACTTTGAAGTGCAAGAGCATCAAAGGCACACGCTATTCACAGGATGTGAAGGTGACGATCGGACATCATTGGATTGGTCCAACAGCGGGTATAGGCTATTTCAAACTGGCCGGGGCTTCTTCAGAAGTCAGTCTTTTCAACTCGTCCCCGGACGTGATCCTTGGAAAATATCTGGTGGCACAAGGGGAAGCGGCGATCATTGGCGGTGTCGGGGCCTTCACGGCTGTGAAAGTGGGCTTGCCACAACTGGCTATGAATATCTCGTTGCAGCTGCTGCATGGCCTGGGCGTGCAGGTTGGTATTGATAAGCTGACAATCTCTGCGATCGATTAGTTTCTAAAATCATGACGAAAGAAAAAGCCCTTCCAATCAAGGAAGGGCTTTTTTAGTTTATTGCTTTTTCACGTAGGCATTAAGTTTCATGCCAGGAGCCATCGAGCTAGTGACGACCACCTGTGTTCCGCGAGCCAGGTCTTCTGTTTTATTCGCGCCAAAATCAACGTTGAATGTGATTGTTTTAGAGCGATTGCTAGGGCAGGTGAAGTTGCCTTTGAATTGTTTCGAGACGGCCAGAAGCCAGTTTTCATCCCAACTGACACTGCTCAGCAGGTTGTAAGTGCCGTTGCAGACTTCGTCTTCAGCGCCGTTGGCATATGTTCTTTGTACTTCGAATTCGGTTGTGTTTAATACGCGAAAGTTCGCATAAATCTTTTGAAACCCGGCACGAGCCTCCACCTTATAGCGGCCCACCAAAGTTCCTGGGGTGATTTCAGCCGCCATTGCTGGCAACGCGGATAAAAGAATCATAGATGCAGAAATGAAATACTTTTTCATTAAGAGACCCTCCATTGGTTGATGAGCTTTTATACCGAGGGTATGCTGGACGGGACAAAACAAAAGACGGGACTTTGAGGTTATACAAAAGAATCTCGTCAAAATTTTTGTGGCAGTTGCCACTATTGGGAAAAGTATGCCGGGAAGAAATGTCGCTAAGCTTCATTCGATGGAAGCACTGGGTATTGTCACAGCTCAAAGAGGTGATATTCGCGCTGAAAGATTGGAAGAACGTGTGAACCCCAAGGTGCCGTTCCCGCATCGCCATGATTTTTTTCAGGTGGTGATCGTCACTGCTGGCAAGGGGCTGCACAACATTGATTTTAACAGCTACCCGCTGAAGGCCGGGAATATCTTTGTGGTTAAGCCTGGTCAGGTTCATCAGTGGTATCTGACCAAAGGAACGCGAGGATATGTGGTCGAGTTCTATCTGGATTCCTTGCGCATGGATCTTTTGGAAAAAGCTCCTTTGCAAAGCCTGTATGATGCTCCGGATGTATTTCGATTCTCTGCAGAGCTGCAAAAAGAAATGCGCTTTTATTGTGAGAAAATGTGCCTGGAGTTTGCAAAGAAGAAAATGGGGGCAGACCAGGCCTTGCGAAGTTTATTAAGCTTGCTGGCCCTGGAATTACTGCGCACCACCGAGTCAAAACCTAGCAAGGCCAAAAAAGCTGAAGTCAGTTTCATGCGAGAATTTGAAGGATTGATTGAAAAACACTTCAGTGAACAGCACAACGTGGACTTCTACGCCAGATCGTTGGGGATTTCGCCCAAGGCTTTGACGATGCGGGTGCTGAGACTATTGAATAAATCCGCACGTGAGATGATTCATGAACGTTGTTTGTTGGAAGCCCAAAGATATCTGGCTTACACAGTTTTACCGATAGGGGAGGTTTCCAATGCGCTGGGCTTTCAGGATCCCAATTATTTCAGTCGGTTCTTCCGCGCCAAACTGGGGCTGAGTCCCGGGCAATTCCGGGACCGGTATTCCAAGTTGAATTAGCCTTTGAAAGGAGTGTTGCCAGTGTCTTCGGATGCACCTTCTTTGTGGCTGCGTTCAGCATCCAGGGCGACCTTGCCAGTGATGCCCACCCACTCGGGGAAGAACACCATCAAAGAGAAATAGACTATCACGGAGATTCCCGCCACTGCTAAAAAACCAAGTATGAACCATAATTCCATGGCATGCCCCCTAAGAACTCTGTCACTATAGTCGATATTCCAGTTTTTTGCCAGAGACGCCTTTCACATTCAATAGCACAAAGGTAACAGAAAAGCCTTTGGACCAGGGCGTCCAGCAAAAGAGCCTTTTTAGCTCTCCTGCTGTTGTCTGCGGGCTTCGGCTTTTTCCACTTCAAGGATGTACTTCTTGGTGGCCTCTGGCAGTTCCTTCCACATGCGCAGGGCAAGAACCAGGCCCAGAACAGCAAAGGGGATCAGGAAAAGTGGCCAGTAGTGCCAGTTTTTTGCGGATAGATAGCCGATCGTAAGAGATTGCAAACCTGATCCCAGATAAACACAGCCGTCGACAATACCCGAAGCTGTTGCTGTCATTTTCTTGCCACCAAAGTCAGCCGCCGCTGTTCCTGACATCAGGGAATGCACGCCGATCACGGCCAGGGTCATCAAGACAGCGGCCAATCCGAAGACCGTAGGATCTTTGGTTAAGAAAACGCACATCACAATCAATAGCAGAATCATCACAACGTTATTGATTGCAGCCGGAGGCCCGCGACGGGACTGGAACATGCGATCTGAAACCAGGCCGGCAATAAAGCCTCCGAGAACCCCGGTTAAGCACAACAACAGCCCCCAGTTCTTGATGAAGAATTCGGACCCTGCATAGAAGGCCGGATTGGTGTCCTTGGTTTCATTGGCAAAGATCAGATACCATTGCATGATCCCGTTGCGCAAAACCCCTGAAGTGAAGTCCACCATGGCAATCGTGATCATGACGGGGTTAGAAAACACCTTCTTCAGAATCAGTGTCATCGTCATTTTGACATTTTCATCGTCATCGGTGGAGGAAGCATCAGCGGTGTCAAAGTCATCGAAGTTGGCTTCTTTTGGGGAATCTTTTAAAAGCACCATGTCGATCAGGGCCCAGACGATCAAGATGAAGGCGGGAATGGTAAAGACCAGCCAGGTGGCATCTGTGGCACCGGTATCAATCGCAAAGATATGTTGAATGAATTTTTGGAAAGCGGTCTTTTCACCTTCGATATGTAACTTCGAGGCATCAACGATGGCCTGTCCCCAGTCGAAGGCGAAGTACACGCCGAACGAAATCAGGGTTCCAAAGATGGCGCCAAAGACGCCGCGTTCACGAACGTGGAACCAATAGGCTTTGACCTTGATGATGGATACAGCTCCATAGCTTTGGAAGAACATGTTCATCGCGTACAGAACCGAAAAGGCCACAACCATATTGGTTTTCAGGCGTCCCATCAGGTACAAATAGGTTGCGCCGCCCATCAGCAGATTCATCAAGGCAGAACCCAGGGTGGCAATCAGAATTCCCTTTTTGCCACCCATTTTGTCCACCAGGGGTCCATTAATCAGGAATGACAGGCCATAGACAATAGTGCCCGCAGCAAAGATGATCCCAAACTGTTCTTTGGTCATCATCTCGCCCATGGCATTCTTGGAAACATTCAGATTGTAGCGGGCCATGTAGAGAAAGGCATAGCTCATCCCCAGGGGGAACCAGTTCACGAAGCGCCTGAAGATAAATTTTTTCGAGTGATTCAGAGGATTGTTGTTGAAGTATAAATAAATGACCGCGGCTAGACATATGCTGACGAGAAGTAAGGCCATAGCGTCTCCAGTGCGTTGAGCGGCCCCACAGTATGTGAGAAACGAGCAAATGGCAAACTGAAGTCTGTAATGTGAAGAGGTTTATTTTTCTTCTCACATGGGGGCTGCGTGACAAGGCCAATGAAGACAGCAGAATGTTGAAGAAAGTGCCCAGGTCTTTGACAGCTCTCTCAGATTGAATGCCTCAAAGGGGACATTTTTGAGTCTGTAAGTCGAGAGGAGTATATTGAGCGTAAGAATTACCAGGAGGGTAAGATGAAGCGTGTTTCTGTAAAGCTTATATGCCTCGGTGCTGTGCTGCTTGGGTCCGCCTGCAGTCGCACTGTCAGTGAGCCAGACTCTGAAAGCGGAGCCACCTCGAGTCAGTACAAAAGTGAAATGAGCACAGTCAGTTTCAAACTGACAGATGCGCCGAATAAAGATCTCAAGTCCGTTGTGGTGGATATTGATCACATGGAAGTCTTGATCGGCGGGGCGGGTAAATCCGGGCGTCTGCAGTTGGCTCAAGGATTGGGGCCGGTGGATTTGTTGAAGTTGCAAAATGGTGTGACGCTGCCGTTGCAGGATATCGTTGCTCCAGCGGGATTGCGTATTCAGCAGATCCGTCTGGTTCTAAAACATGAAGGACATTATGCCGTCAAAGGTGATGACTCCATCTGTGAGCTGAAAACACCGAGCGCCCAAAAGACCGGTGTCAAAATCATCCTGACGAATAAAGTGGAATTTGAAGCAGGTCATAACTATGAGGTTGTTGTGGACTTTGATGCGCTGAAATCCGTCGTTGTGCAAGGTAACGGGGGTTGTCTGTTGAAACCTGTGTTGAAACTGAAGTCCGTTTTGAAAACACCGGCAGCTATTGAAGAGCCTGGCACTGGCGAAGAATCCGGATCTGGTGAAGAACCCGGAACGGGTGAAGAAGCTGGGGCTGGCGAAGACCCTGGAGCTGACGTGGATTCCGGTTCTGGCGTTGATAGCGGTGGTGATTCCGGAGCGGTTGAACCTGAGCCAACACCTGAGCAGCCAGGAGAAGAGCTGGTGACTGTGCCTGATACGAATGATGGTTCTGACGATGGTTATGTCCCAATCGTAGATGGTCAGGAGTATCCTGTAGTGACAGAGGAAGAACTTTCTCAGCTTTTGTAAGTCTCATCTTTTTCCCGGGCTCTCAGTCGAGAGTCCGGGGTTTTTGAGTTGCCTCGCTTTCGTGGCCCCGGCATCATGGGAAGCATGAAGCAACAATCCGTCAAAAGAAAATCCGCACGCATTCAGAGTCTCTTGCAGCTCTGGCAGCAGCGCCTTCGTCAACATCAGAACATTCGTCTTTTAACAGCCCTGATCTTTCTTGCAAGCCTTGTTGTGCTGTCTATGATACCAAATGCACGCTCAGGTTTTGCAGTTCCGGCGGTGTTGATGGGGATCTTCGTGGTCCTTGTAGTGCGAACGCGCCGGATCTATCGTCACGTGCAAAGGTTGACCCGTTGGAATGAATTCCTTCTGCGCCAGCACAGGCGTCTTTTAGGGCAACCCTCGGGTCGCAGTTGGAAGCAGGCATTTGACACGTCGGCAGAGTTTCCCATGATCCGGGATTTGGGATTGGTGGGGTCGCACTCATTGTGGACTTTGCTGGACGAAACACTTTCAGAAGGAGGACTGCGTCGACTTTTGCGATGGATGAGTCAGCCGCCCTCTGAGGTCGAAGTTTTAAGAAAACGTCAGGAGCAAATCCGTCTGTTGCGCCCGCACGTCTGGTTCTACACGCGGCTGGGGATTGAAACCAATTCCAATGAGCTGAATCTTTCCACCTTGCAGATCCAGGAGTTTCTGAAAAACTCTTTCGTGGGGCCGCACTTTGGTGTGCTTCTGATTGCCAATTTGATTTTATGGTCGATCACACTGGCTGTGTTGATTTTTGTCATTGTGACGGGGACGGCTTTGCCATCAGTGGTGTTTATGGCATTTCCTCTTTTAAGTCTTTTCAGTCTGGGGTCCGTGGGGTCCGCCTTTTTGCAGGGAACCGGATTGTCTCATCATCTGACGGCTTTGGCGCCGGTGCTGGAGGCGATTGAAAGAAAGTCCTCCAGCGATAAAGTATTGCAGGATCTTTGTCCGACAATCTTTCAGTTGTCACCGTCACGAACAGCACAGAAGCTGGAAACAATTCTGGGCTTTGTGGGAACTCAGACCAATCCTATTTTGCATTTTATTTTAAATGCGATTCTTCCGTGGACGGTGGTCTCGGTCTATTTCCTGGAACGTTTAAGATTGAAGATGGCTCAGGACTTCCCGGCCTGTGTCGAAGAGCTTTCAGAATTTGAAGTGCTGGGGTCTTTGCTGGTCTTTGATAAGTATCAGACCCAGTGTTATCCGGAGTTTGCCACGGAAAAGACTTTGATTTGCAAGAATGTCTTCCATCCTCTTTTGGATCGCAGTAAGGCGGTCGCCAATGATTTTGAGTTCCCGAAAGATAAATCGTTGGGGCTTCTAACGGGGTCCAACATGTCGGGTAAGTCCACGTTCCTGCGCACCTTGGGGGTGAATCAGACACTGGCCAACATGGGCGCGCCAGTCTTTGCAGAACGCTTTGTGACGATTCCTCTGCAGATTGAAACCTGCATCGAGGTCAGTGATTCTTTGCGTGATGGGTATTCTTACTTCTATGCGGAAGTCCGACGTCTGAAGGACATTCTGAACACCGCGGCTTCAGGAAAGCCCGTTTTATACTTGATTGATGAAATCTTCCGCGGCACTAACAATCGGGAGCGTCAGATCGGCAGTCGTGCGGTGATTCAGACGCTGGCTCAGGAAAAATCTGCGATGGGCTTTATTTCAACACATGACTTGGAGCTGACAGCATTGGAAGCCAGCAACCCGACCTTGTTAAATCTGCACTTCCGGGAAGATATTGATGATAATGGAAAGATGATATTCCATTATCATCTGCGACGGGGGCCTTGTCCAACGACCAATGCTTTGCGAATTATGGCGGCTGAAGGTATTAAGGTCGAAGAAGTTTAAAGTTTACTCGGATTAAAGTGTCTGCTTCTTGGCAGCAGACGCTTTACTGAAGAAAAAGTGCGTTATAATAAGCATGTGGAAACGATCCGGAAGTTGGTAAGTGGTTTTAGATTTCATTCTTTTTTCACCTTCCATCTTTTAGGGGTCGTCCGAAACGGGACTTGGCCAAAGGGTCGGGGCCCGTTTCCATTTTTAGCGTCTAAAGTTCAAGTTCCTTTAAGCGCTCCTTCAAAAGGCCACTGGCGCAGTTAATAAAAGCCATAAGGCGCGGTTGGGTAAATCGTTGAGGCGGGTAGACGAAGCTCACGGGTCTTACATCTGAACGCCAGTCCGGCAGAATGCGCACCAGTTTTTTGGTTTTCGACTCCGCTCCACAAAGGAAGGTCGGCAGCAGAGCGATGCCCTCACCTGAAACCGCCAGTTCCTTGATTGTATTCAGATCATCAATGACCAGATCTCCGCGCAGATTCACAGTCACTTTATTGCGGTTTTTGTTTAAAAATTCCCAGTGGTCTTTTCCCAGCGGCGTGAATTGTAGGCATTGATGGTCGCGCAGGTCCTTGGGGTGAAGAGGAGTGTTTGTTCGTTTGAGGTATGTCGGACTGGCGAAAGGGGCAAAATAACTCAGTCCCAGTTTCCTGGTGATCAGTGTTGAATCCTTCAGCTCGCCCGCGCGAATGGCCAGATCCACTCCTTCGGAGATCAAATCCACCTGTCGGTCTGTCAGCAGCAGTTCCAGTTGAATTTTCGGATATTGGCGACGAAACTCTGTGATCACTTCCTTTAACAAGCTGGGGCCGATGATGGCAGGGGCGGTGACCCTCAACAGTCCCTGTGGTTCTCCTTGTCCTTGACTGACCTCTTCTGTGGCGGCTTTAAGCTCGCCAATCCCCACCTGACAGCGTTGAAAGAACATCTGTCCGGCCTGTGTGATTTGCAATTTGCGAGTGGTCCGATGAAGCAAGGTGACGCCCAGGCGTTTTTCCAGAGACGAAATTTTAGCGCTGACAGTGGAGTTGGGCATTTCCAACTGCTTTGCAGCGGAGGAAAAACTGCCGGTCTGAACGACTTTGACAAAGATGGCGATTTCATTCAAGTCCATGGCTGAATTGTGCCTGAGACCTGCGGGAAAAACAAATCCGAAGGAGCCTTGGCCCCTTCGGATTCTTTTTAGCGCGAACCTTCGATGGAATCAATCTGACCCATTTTACCTTCTTGGAAGTCAATAAAGGCCTGACGTATTTCTGCTTCCGAATTCATGACAAACGGGCCATAACCAACAATACGCTCTTCAATAGGCTCACCACCTAAGAAAAGTATTTTGGCATCAGTGCCGGCAGCCAGAGTGAAGCTGGCTCCCTCGCGGTCCAGGACGGCCAGCTCCGCTTCCTGCAAGCGCTCTCCCGTACCCAGTGTGACCTCGCCACTAAGAACAAAGACAGCCGCTGTATGGCCAACGGGGGGATTGAGTTCCGTTTTGCTTCCGGCCTGTAAACGCAGATCCCACAAGTTGATCGGAGTGAATGTCTTTGCAGGTCCTCGCATCCCATGGAATTCACCGGCGATCACTCGCAAGTGGCCCGCCCCATCTGCCAAAGCAACTTGAGGGATTTCCGTATTTATCAAGCCCTGATAGCGGGGTTTGGACATTTTGTCTTTCTTCGGCAGGTTGACCCAAAGTTGAACCATTTCAAAATTGCCGCCCTTTTTCGCGAAGTCGGCACCATGGAATTCTTCATGCACCAAACCTGAAGCAGCCGTCATCCATTGCACATCGCCGGGTTTGATCAGGCCACCACCGCCTGCAGAGTCGCGGTGTTCCACTTCGCCGTCGTAAACAATGGTCACTGTTTCAAAACCGCGGTGAGGGTGCTCACCCACGCCGCGACGATGTTCCGACGGAGGAAAAACGGCCGGCCCCGCGTAGTCCATCAGCAGAAATGGACTCATTTCCCGGGCGATGTCGTTGTAGGTAAAGATCGAGCGGACTGGAAAACCGTCGCCGACCCAGTGTCGGGCATTACTTTGTTGAGAGAATAAGAGTTTTTTCATAACAGTCCCTTTCATAGGCTGTTAATATAACACCCCGTTGATCTTTTGATTAGATGGATAAAATAGAAAGATTATTTAATGTATTGGATAATCAATGGATTTAAGGGGCTGGCTCATTGCCACAGCGTATAAGTTCGTTTTAAGAAAAAAGCAGGGACTTTGTCACAAGTGGGAAGCGGGCCTCCTAGTGACAGAGAGAAGCTTTGAAAGGATATTTATGATGAAGCAGTTCAAAGAATGGGGCGTTATTGTCGTTGCCGCCGTTTTGGTTTTTTTGGCGTTTGGATCAGAGGCTTTGGCAAAAGAGTCTTTGCAGATTGTTCCGAATCAAAAAGTCTGTATGGTGACGAACATGGTTTTCCCCCGTGATCAAATTCCAGTGTCCCATGCCGGGAAAACATACTATGGCTGCTGTGAGAACTGCAAAAAAACCCTGGCGGAAGATGCCAGTGCGCGCAAAGCGATTGATCCTGTAACCGGTAAGTCCATCGACAAAGCCACGGCTGTAATTGCGGCTCGCGCTGACGGTTCTGTGGTTTACTTTGAAAACAAGGCCAGCTTCGAGCGCTACAGTAAAAACAAATAACAATCGACCTTGGCCTGAGTCGTTCGCTGAGAGTTGGCACTTCGCTACCGGAGGGCTGGCTCTTGCGGAAAAGTCGCTATACTTTGAAGACATAAAACAGGGAGGTTTTATGTACAGCAAAGTATCAATCAAAGGGCATGGAATTCATCCCATGCTGGTGGCCTTTCCCATTACGTTTTATCTTCTTACCTTTGTCAGCTTTCTTGTGTACCAGTTCGCGGATGTTGAGATCTTCTGGTATAAGCTGGGATATTTTTCCAATATGGCGGCCGTGGCACTTGCCGTGGTGGCGGCCATTCCCGGATTCATTGACTGGGCCATGGCAATTCCCAAAGACACCACTGCAAAAAAAGACGGCCTGATTCACATGTTGCTCAATGTTCTCACTTTGGGACTATTTGCTGTGAGTGCAGTCCTGCTTGGGGGAACTTGGAATGCTCCGCTGAATTCGCTGACATTTCCGCTGGTTTTAACGGGCGTAGGTTGTCTGTGTCTGGTGGGCGCAGGTGCCTATGGATGGACCTTGGTAGCCATCCATAAAGTGGGAATTCCGATGAGTTCAGAACAGGCGATCTTGCAGGATCGTTATGAGCACGATGAAAGACCCCAGGATCATATCAGCTTTCATTAAAGTGGGCTGAGTCATTGTCCCCCTGGCGCAACAGAGTGATTCGGTTTTGAACCCTGCCGCAACAGTGAGTTCTTTCGGATAATGAATCCATGAAAGATCGATATCACCGAATCACACGCAGGTCCCTGATGTTCGGAGCCGGAGGTTTTCTGGCTCTACTGGGGCTGCGTCAGTTGAAGTTGGGGGGAGGTTCCTTGGATGCATCATCAGCTATGCCAGTTCTGTTTTTAGGTCATGGAAGCCCCATGAATGCAATCGAAGACAATCGTTTCACTCAGCGCTTAGGGCAGTTGGGAGTCGAGCTTCCGCGTCCCAAAGCCATCTTGTGCATTTCTGCTCACTGGTTGAGTGCCGGGACCTGGGTGACTCACATGGGTCAGCCTCGCACCATTCATGATTTTTACGGGTTTCCGCAGGCTCTTTTTGATGTGCAGTATCCTGCTCCGGGCAGTCCGGCCTTGGCAGAACAAATCCAAAAGTTGACCGACAAGCCCCAAATACACGCTGACAAAAATGTGTGGGGATTGGATCACGGGACCTGGTCCGTACTGCGCCGAATTTATCCCGAGGCGGATATTCCTGTGTTGCAGCTAAGCATAGATATGTCCGAACCTCCGGCGTTTCATCTGCAGCTGGGAAAAATTCTGAAGTCCTTGCGTGAGCAGGGGGTTCTGATCGTGGGCAGTGGCAATATTGTCCATAACCTTCGGCAGATTGACTGGAGTAAGCAGTCCCAGGGCTTTGACTGGGCCGTGGAGTTTGACGAGTGGGTCAAGGGACAGATTGAAAAAAGGGACTTTGCCTCATTGGCCTCTGATTTTATGAAGACCTCCGCCGGGCGCAACAGTGTACCGACTCCGGATCACTACTATCCGCTGTTGTATGTGTTAGGGGCTGCAGACGCGCAAAAAGATGAACTGAAGTTTGAGTTTGAAGGTTATGACATGGGTTCGATTTCCATGCGCTGTTTGAGTCTGGGAAGGAAGGTCTGAATTATGTATAAACACATCCCGGCAAAAGAAGAATCATCTGCGAAGACACCGGTTCTGGTGCTGATGCACGGAGTGGGATCCAATGAGCAGGACCTTGCGGAGTTCGGAGCTTCGTTGGATCCACGCTTGGATGTTTACAGCTTGCGTGGTCCTTTGGCGATGGGCCCTCACAGTTATGGTTGGTTTCATGTGAATTTCACGGAGCAGGGACCTGTGCATAATAAGGAACAAGCCGAAGTGGCGCGGCAGCACGTCGTCGAATTTCTTCGTGACCTTTGTCAAAAACCGAATGTCGATACGGAGAGAATTTTCCTGGCGGGTTTCAGTCAGGGCGCTATCATGAGTTTTTCCGTTGCTTTGACAGAGGCAAATCTTGTGAGGGCCGTGTTTGGTATGGGTGGGCGTACGTTGCAGGAGATGGCTGCACTGTCCCGGAAGTCCAACTACTCAGCGACACCGGATGTTTTTATTCTACATGGAATCGAAGATAACAGGCTTCCTTTCTTTCATGCTCAAGAGTCTGAAAGAGTTTTTTCGGATGCAGGCTTTCCTGTGCAATTACTGACTTATTCAGCGCAGCACGAAGTCAGTGAAGAGATGCGCGCGGATATCCGTCGTCTTCTGAAACAACGACTTTGAGTTTATCCATTAGAAAGTCTGAAAGGGAATCCGAACTAAAAAGGAGTTGAATATTGTCAGCTCTAAATTCATGCTAGTTGGAATGTTTTTAAAAACGCTGCTGTTTATTGTGGGTCTTGTTATTTCTTTTCCGGCGATGGCCGAAAAAGTTGTCTTTGCTTCTTACGAAGATATTCCGCCCAAAATCTATCGGGACAAAGGGGAGCTGAAGGGCACTTACGTCGAGATCATTCGGGAGGCGTGCAAAAGAATGAAGGTTCAGCCTGAATTCGTGACGTTCCCCTGGGCGCGTGCTGTGGTGATGGCTCGCACGGGGAAGGTGGATGCGCTCTTTCCCCCGTTTGTGACCGAGGAACGAAAAGAATTTCTCTATTTTCATGAACCGGTCAGTGAAACCCGTAATATGGTTTTTGCGCTGAAGAAGAGAAAGTTTAAAATTCGCAGCCTCGAGGACCTCAAAGGTCTGACGGTGGGAGTGAATGATCAATACTCTTATGGACCGGAGTTCGATGCCTATAAAAAGAATTTGCGATTGGATCTTAGTGGCACTCAGGAAATGCTGATTCAGAAACTGGGGCGCTCTGAGGGGGTCAAACGTGTGGATGTGGTAGTGGCATCAGAGGAAGCGTTCCGCTTCATGAGCAAAAAACTGGGATACAGGGATATCTTTGAATCTGTTTATCTGGTTTCTGAAAACCCGTCCTACGTGGCCTTTTCCAAGGCCCGAGGGCCTGGCAGCAAAGAGCTGGCAGAGCGCTTCGGCAAGACCATTCAGCAGATGAAAAATGAAGGCGTGATCCAAAAGATTTTTGATGATTACATGAAATAGAGATTTTGCGTCTCAACTTGAGAGACGAAAATTCAGCGAACAGTTAATTATGAGCATTCCTTAGGTCGAAGTTAATCTCCGCCGATCAATAAAACATGAGAACGTTTCTTCGTATTATGCTTTACCTAAGTTTGGTTGCTGGCCTGGGAGCATGTTCTCTGGATGCCTCTTTCGAGGATCTTAGTCAGCTTCCGCCGACACTTTCAAAGGAAGAAAGCTTTTATGCGGACTATCCTCCCGCTGAGATCTCTTTTTTAAAGTCATCTGATGTGCAGGTGAAAACTGGACAGACCAGCAGGCAGGAAATAGTCGTGACCATGGCGGAAGCCAGTCCGACGAATATCTATGTTCGATACACCTTGATTCCGGAACTTAGCACGGCTCAACAATCGGTGAACCATAATCTTCAAGATGGAGTGGTGATGATTCCCGCGGGACAAACCGAGGGAAAAATAACCTATGATTATTTTGGATCGTCTTCGGGTTCGAAAACTTTGCAGGTTGCTTTAAAAGAGGTCATTGGCTATCCGTCCTACTTTAAGCAGCAGGTGATGCGTCGGTTTGTTCTTGATCCTGCCGAGGATAAAACATTTATAAAAGTCAGCAGGGGCAGTGATTTTTCCTGCGGTATTTCTACGGGCGGAGTCCTGAAATGCTGGGGGCAGAATTCAGCCTTGCAGTTGGGAGCACCGGGGCCTGGACAGATTAGTCCCGTGGTTGTGGACGGTGGTGTTCTTTACAAAGACGTCGAGTTGGGGATGACGTCTGGTTGTGCGATCACGACGGCCGGGATAGTCAAATGCTGGGGCGGCGGGGCTGCCATGGCCGAAGTGGATGCGGCAGTGACTTACAAAAAGGTGACCCGAGGAACCAGCCATGCCTGTGGGATCACAGATGGTGGTGTTCTGAAGTGCTGGGGTAAGAATGATTATGCGCAAATGGGAACGGGGAGCACCAGTCCTTCGAGTACCACATTTGATCCAACGGAACTGGATCCTGGAGTTCTTTATAAAGATGTCACTGCCGGTGCCTATCACAGCTGCGGAATTACCACTGACAATGAATTGAAATGCTGGGGGACCAACAGTTCTTTGCAGGCGTTGGGAACGGGCGGTTCGCCGGTGGCAATCACGACTGTGGATGCCGGGGTTGAATACCGTCAGGTTTCTGCTGGGACCAGTCACACCTGCGCCATCACGATGGACGATAAGCTCAAGTGTTGGGGTAACAATGCTTCAGGTCAGGTGGGTGACGGAGTTGGCACGGGGAACAACCCTGTGACAGCGATTGATTCAGCGGTGGCCTATTCATCAGTAAGCACGGGTGGTGGGCATACTTGTGCCATCACCAAGAACGACAAGCGTCTAAAATGCTGGGGTGGTGGTGATTACGGGGAGTTGGGTTTAAACTCAACGGGTAAAGCCCTCGTGCCGACGCAGGTATCTGATGCAAGCTATTTGACAGTTGCCACTGGAATTGTCGGAACCTGCGGAATTCAAACTTCGGGTGTGATGTTCTGTTGGGGCGAAAATGGAAGTGGGCAGAACGGTGACGGCATGGCCTCTGTCCGACCTGTCCCTATTGTCGTCGACAATGGGGAGCAATATCAGTTGATGGATGCCGGGATCCTTTATCATGTCTGCGGTATTACAACGGCGGGTGTGCTGAAGTGCTGGGGGAACAACGGCAATGGTCAGGTGGGTGATAAATCAACGATCACTAAACCGTTCCCAGTGGAAGTGGACCGTGGAGTCAAATACAAAGCCGTTTCGCCCGGGAACTATCATACATGTGGGATTACGGTCGATGGAGTTTTAAAATGCTGGGGCGCAAATGGGATCAATCACCGTCTGGGCGATGGTATCACCACTCAGCGCGCGGTTCCCAAAGTTGTGGACAGTTCAGAGAAGTTCCTCAAGGTTTCTGCCGGAGGCGACCACTCTTGTGCATTGACGGATCAGAATAAGATCATGTGTTGGGGACTTAATGATGTCGGCCAACTGGGGAATGGCACCACGGACACCGCCAGCAAACCTCAATTTGTGGATTCAGTAGAAAGCTTTAAAGACATTGCCGTCGCCGGAAACAAGGCCACTTGTGCCTTGACCGGAGCGGGAGCTTTGATGTGCTGGGGTGGTGCCGGGCATTTTGTGCCAGAGAATGTTGACGCGGGAACGGTTTACGAATCACTCAGCCGCAGCGGGAATAACTTCTGCGCCAAAACCCAGGCCGGGGTTTTCAACTGCTGGTCGTCAGGAACCTATCCGACCAGCTTTACAGCTCAGCCTGCGGATCCTGGATTTGTGCATCAGGCCTTGGACGTGGGGTTTGCTCACAAATGTGTACTGACCAGTACGCAGGATATTCGTTGTTGGGGCAGCGGTTCTGACGGGCAGTTGGGGAATGGTCTGCAGGTTGTACAAGCTTCAGCAGTACCGATTTCTTCTTTGGATAAATACAAGGCTGTGGCAGTCGGGCGATATCATAGTTGCGGCATCACGTTGGCGGGAGCTTTGCACTGTTGGGGCTCTGATCGTCTGAATCAGCTCGGAGCAGGGCGTTTGGTGAATGTTCCTTCGCCAGTGAAGCCTTAGCCTGTAAAGTCCTGAAGGGTGGACTTGTTGTGTCTTATGTGCTATAGTGAGCAGATGTCGATTTATTCCTTTTATTCAGTCTCAGAGTAGTTTGTTGGAAGGACCTTAAGTCTTAGAGGTCTTTCCCTTCATCGTCATATCTTCAACAGAATAGACAATAGAATAGTTTTGAAAGCAGATGGCCACAGCCGTAAGGCTTTGTCCGTTGGATTTCTTAGAAAGAAAACAGAAGAATGAAGAAGGTAATACAGGTAGAGGAATCAAGCCCGGTTGAAAATTGGGAGCGCTGGTGGCATGCGCTGTCTATTTCAGACACGATCTTGTCGCGATCTGCGGAAGCGCCTTCGGCGGAGGAGATTTGCAATTATCTGGAAAGTATCGAAGTGGTCTTTGAAGATGCCTGCGATCCGGCCGAGGATTTCAAAGCCTATGCGATCCGGGCACTTTGTCAGGCCGTGCGACGGACTTTGGAAAATGGAAAAGAGTCCTTAGTAAAAGGCCCTGGGAGTCTGGAGGAGTGATCGATTTTTTCAATAAAACACGAAACCAAGGGCGTGTATTGAGGTCTTTCTTGAGATTTTAATTTATCGGGCATTGGCAAACTCTTAGCATTGTAATGTAGGAGTTTTTCTATGAAGACCGTTGTCGTTCTGTTGTCTTTTTTGATTTCCACTCAAGTGTGGGCCCGCTCCTGGGAAAGAATTCAGATCCCTGGCGCTTATTGCGGGGACGGCAGTCAGTACTCGGTCTTTCTGGACCAGCGTCGTAAGGATAAAATCTTAATTGAGTTCATGGGCGGAGGAGCCTGCTGGTCGGAGTCCACCTGTCACGGTTTGGATCGAAAAACTTGGATCTATAAAATTCCGGCAGTTCCGGCTTTTAGCTATTTAACGGCCGAGTCGGCATCCCATCCCTGGACAGATCATACGGCGCTTTATTTTCCCTATTGCACGGGGGATGTTTTTTCAGGCCGTCATGTGGCGCGCTACACGGAGTACTCTGCGCGCCAAACCTGGCATGTCGGTTACACAAACATCCTTAGATCTTTAAACTATCTCCGTGATCGAAAGATTTTAAACTTTGATAATTTTGATGACGTGACCTTGTGGGGTGCTTCTGCAGGTGCCATTGGCGCTTTGGTTCATTCCCACACGATCTCAGACGCATTCCCGAGGGCGACACAGAAAACTCTTTTGGCCGACAGTCCGGGACTGCATTTTGGGGATAAGTTCTTTGATAAGTTTTCTTCTCAAATGCGTGCAGATTTCAAACAGGCCTTTGCGGCGGTCGGGTTGATTTATCCAGAGCACAGTGGTTTCGTGGCTCCGTACTTCGGTCCGGTCTTTGCGCAACTGCGGGACTGGAAGGTCGGTCTTCTGCAGGCCACCAAGGATGTTGTCATGGCCGTGGTATTTGGTGAGATCTCTCCGCAAGAACATGAAAGACGTGTGCTTTCAGAAGGTGGCATTGTTGAAGTCGCTAAACCCTTCAATCATGTCCAGGTTTGGGCGCCTCGTTGCCTGATGCACACCTTCTTGTTAGCGCCACCGAGCGCCGGAATGGAAAACGAGGAAAACTTGTCAGCCATCCGCTTTGCTGAGCGAATCTATCACGAGAAAAGATAGCCCCTATCGTGCTCCGGCTTTTTCCAGAATCGCCACGATTTCCTTAAATCCCTTTTTTTTGGCGTGGGTCAGGGCCGTTACCTTATCCCGATCCGGGATGTTCACATTGGCGCCCGCATCGACCAGAATCTGAATAATTTGTTGATGAACAGGGCCGCCATCACTTAAGACAACGGCTTCCATCAAAGCTGTCCAGCCCAGGTTGTTGACATGATTTATATCAATGGGTGTTTTGACGAGTTCCTTCACAACCTCGACATGACCTTTTTCCGCGGCTGGAATTAAGGCAGTGCCTCCGAAACGATTGTATATTTTGAAGTTAGGTTTGGACTTCAGAATCATTTTCAGTATTTCCAGTCGGCCTTCTGCTCCCGCATAAAGCAGCGGACTGTCCTGAATTTGATCCTGAATGTTCACATCAGCACCAGCTTCAATCAGAAGCTTGGCGATTTCGACATCGTTATTGCGGGTGGCAATCAACAACGCCGTTCGGCCTTGAGAATCTTTTTCGTCAATTTTAACTTTCTGTTTCAGAAGGGCACGGACCATTTCGGCATTGTTCTTCTTTGTGGCTTCCAACAGTTGAGATTCCAGGGGTTTAGTCTGCACGTCTTTGTCCTTGCTGCAAGAAATGGATGCGATCAGTGTCGTTAAGAGAATGATTAAAATCTGCCTTCTCATAGAGCCTCCGGTTTTTCAGGAACGCCGAACTTTTCCAGTTCTTTGATCACAGTTTTAGGCAGGACCGTGGCATTCGGTCCGACGGTGGCACGGCGACCTATTTCGACTCCGCCCAGAACTTTTGCTGCAAGTCCTATGGTGGCGCCCGAGCCAATTTTCAAATGATCAATGATAAGATAACCTTTCATTCCGTAGTGGGCCATCAAATATGCAGATCCCCCGATAGTGACATAGTCACCCAACCTGATAAGGGCCGGATCCGAGATGTTGGAGGAATTGATCATACAGGCTTTGCCAATCTTCATGCCCATGGCGCGGAAGAAAAAGATATTCAACGGTGTCGGTGTGATAAAGTCCAAGACTGTGTAGCGCACCAGATAGGTCAAGGCATTGTGATAAAACCAGGGGATGGATTCCAAAGAAAACCAGGGACCACGATAAGTTTTGATAAATGGCAAGGCGGGCGCATTCAAAACGGGCACGACAACAATCAGAACAAAAATGAAGGCAACGAAACCTCCTGCCAAGGAGAGCCCCAGACACAGCGCCTGCAGCAGATCCGGCAGAGCGGTGCAGTTCGCAGACACCCAGCGGAAGAGATAAATCCCCGGAGCCAGCGAAACCCCCAGACAAATTACATAGGCCAGAAGAACTGGAATGATGGCAACCAGGTATGCTATCTGACGAAACTTGCGAAGAAAGCTTTCAAGCATCCCGGAGGCTCCGGTTTTTACAGATCGCTCGGCATTGATATCCTGAATGTCCTGATGATGTGTCATTCTTTCATAGTGAAATCTTGGAGCAACCTGGTCACGTCTTTTTTTTGGTTCAAGAAGATCATTTCAACACGAATGTAGACGCTGCTGATGTTCGCTGAATTTTAAGAGACAACAGAGGGCTGATTTTACTGTTAATTTTCTGCAAATTTTAAAAGGAGAGCTTTCGTTACCTCTTCCGTTCGGGTAAACAGCGTCCACTTCATTTTTAGCAGGAAGAAGATTATGAAATACTTTGTTCTTACTTTTTTCGCGGTTTTTATCTGGGCGCAGGACAGTTTGGCCATCTTTCTGGCGACAGATCCCGGTCAGCTTCGGTCGGGCGTCCCCACGGATGTGTTTGTTGCGGGAGATGGAGATGATCATGGAAATTTGTTTTTAAAATCGGCTATTCTGGCGGCGAAGGTATCACGCGATCGCTTTCCTCAGCGTCAAAGAATTATCATCAGTGCAGCCAATGACTTGTATTCCGATCAGCAACTTTTGGCTAATGCGGGTTTTAAGCTCCACATCGCAGATTCCTCCAGATTGGATAAATCCCAGATCCTAAGCGCATTGAAGTTTCCCCGTTCATTGCTGACATCGCTTCAGTTCTTTGTTCACTCAAACCCTCAGACGGGGATTGTGTTGCATAAGAGAACCAAGCGGTTGGCTCACACGGATGCAGAGTTTGTTCAGATGGGAAGTTTTTTGGCGCGCAATGCGGTTGTGATTTTCCATTCCTGCAACTCGGGGTGGTTCCTGGCTCCGGCGGCAGCGAAGCTGTGGGGGCGCCCGGCCTTTGGCACCTTCACGGCGGATGACTTTCAAGAGCCGATGTCTGATGGTCAATGGTACTATCATGATGCCGGCAGATATCCGGAACATCTTTCCCGAGTTGGTAACACGACTCGCATTCTTCGTCAGAGCATGCGCTGCGGATCCTACGATTGTCTGCGTTTAAAGCCTGTGAACAATAACTATTCAGGTATGATGGGCCGATTTGATAAGGGCCTGGGTTTCTATAAAGGTTTTGCCAAGAGCGAGGCGGACTTGCCTCAGGCGATGATTCATTATGCGCTGCTGATGCCTTCGGTGACGCCGCTGTCGATGCAGTCTTCGCGCGCAGAGTTCATGGCTGTCGTCAAAGACTGGATGTGTCCTTCGGATAAAAGCGGTTCGCTATTCGCAGCTTGTAGCAAAGCGATCGATAGCAAATCTTTTGAATCGAACCCGAAGTTGAACTTCTACGCCGGGACCCCGGTATCTTGCTCAGCTTCGCAATGTTATACCATCGTGAAATGCAGTTCCTTCAAGTCTGCTCTGGGAATCAAATCCTGTAAGACTGTGGATGTTCAGGACAAGCCCTCGACAGTCTTTAGTGATCAAATGAAGCAGATCATGAAAGGTGTTCAGATGTTTGAAAAAGGGCAGATCTCTTTATAGAGGTCCGCCTTTAAGTCGGTTCGGTGCATAAAAGCGCCCACTTTTTAGGTGCCTTAAAATTGAATAGATTTGAAATCAGCCTTCGAGTTGTTCGGTAAATGAGCCTAGTAACCAAATAAATTCTTGAAATCGGGGACTTCTGCCCCTATAAGAAAGATTCACTCAGCGTGATACCGTGGTTCCGTAGCTCAGCTGGATAGAGCATCTCCCTTCTAAGGAGAGGGTCGTACGTTCGAGTCGTACCGGAATCACCACTTTCTTTAATTAATCAATAAAATTAATAACTTATAGTCCTGTCGGGTCTTTGGGGTCGAATTGTCGCGAACTATGCAACGTGTCGTTTTTGCAGGCTCGCACACAGGGCGACGCCTCCCAGGATCACATACCATAGTGTCAGAATCCATAACAGCAACAGGGGCAGGGCTGCGAAAGAGCCGTAAAGTTTGTTATAGGCAAAGAACTTCTTGGCCAACAGAACGTAGCCTTTGTGAACCAGGAAAAGGCTGATCGAAGCCAGTACCGAACTAATGACAGCGGCTCGCGTTCGCACTTGCACGTCAGGAACCATCTTATAGACCAAAAACAAGGTGCCGACCAGAACCAGCGAGTTTGAAACCGAGGCCGGGATCACGCGGTGAACGAATTCAAACTGTTCCAGTGAAGTAAAGCCCACATAGATCGCCAGAAAAACCGGGATCGCCAGCACTAGAGCCCAGTGATAGATCAGGCGCTTGTAAAACGGTCTGGTGTTGCGCTGATTCCAGACGCGGTGAATGCCGACTTCCATGTCGTGCATCAGACGGATCGACGTGATGAACAGGAAGACCGCACCGGCGGTCCCCAGTTTACCGGCGTTGACGTTCTTTAGGACGATCTTCATCATTTTGGTAAAGCCACTGCCTGCGGCTTCCTTCATATTTGAAAGAAGCAGGGCTTCGACTTTGGGATAAAGAGCCTCCAGGCCCCCAATGGATTGAAAAGTTGCCAGAACAACGGCGATAAAAGGAACCAGAGCAAGAGCAGTGGAAAAAGACAAGGACGCGGCGACCAGTTGCAATTCACCATCGCGCATTTGTTGAAGGGTGTCTTTAAGTACGCTCCACAGTCTTTTTAGCAAAATGCAATCCAGTTCCGCGAGCCCCGCCCGCTGCACGTTCGGCGCGTGAGTGCGCTACAGCCAGAATCTTTTTTGAACGGCGAAATCGTTCCCGCTGCGTTCAATCAGAGCCGCATCACAGTAAGGATCGTGCTCAAAGAAAAGATACCATGAATGATCTGCTGCTTCACTAAGATACTTGGTTTTTTCCTCGATCAGCGTCAGCGGATGCAGGTCGTAACCCATTACCCAAGGCAGTTTCACGTGTGTGCTGGTGGGAACCATGTCCCCGCAATACAACAACGTGGTGCTGCCATCGGTGACTTTGATAACCTGCTGACCTTGGGTGTGCCCGTTGCTGATGATGGCAGAAATACCGGGCAGGAAGTTTTCCTGAGCGCCTTTCATGATATTCACAACGCCCGCATCAATCAGTGGCTGGAAGTTCGCAGGATAGTAGCTGGCTTTTTCGCGCAAGTTGGGGTTGGAGGCAGTGTCAAGGTTCGCTTTTTGGATCCAGTACTTTGCATTCGGGAATGTAGGAACCAGCTTGCCATCTTTTTCTGTGGTGCCACCGCCGGCGTGGTCGAAATGCAGATGAGTCAAAATCACATGATGGATATCTTCAGGTTTTACATGATGATGCTTCAGGGAGTTGAGCAGGGACGGGCCGTCGCTGTGAATGTTGAACAGTTCAGCAAACTTGCCACCCAGCTTTTCACCGTATTTGGCAATGAAGTCGCCACCGTTGCCGGTGTCGATCAGAATATTGCAACCCGGGGACTTTAACAGCAGACCACGGGCTTCCATCGAGATTCGATTTTTTTCATCAGGTGGATTGCTGCGCTCCCAAAGAACTTTCGGGACGGTACCAAACATCGCGCCGCCATCCAGTCCAAACAGACCTGTCGGGATGGGGCAGACCTCATAAGGTCCGATCTTTAAGTGTTTGTTTTCGATTTGCAGTTCATTATTCATGAGGCTTTTCCTCCGTAGCAGCCGGGAAGGCATCCGGGTTGATGGTCATAACCCAGCTCTTATAAGCAGCATACACCTCTTGAATCGGACCCGGTGGATGAACTGGACCGACGTGCAGGGTCAGTTTTCCAGGGCGAGGCATGCTTTGACCCTTGGGCCAAAGTTCCATCACGCCATCCAAATAGGTGAACAACAAAGGTGTCTGAGTGCGCTCTGAAAAGATCGAAACGCCCCGTTTGAATTCCTGAATTTTCCCGTCTTTGGAACGGGTGCCTTCTGGGAAAATGATCAGCCACATGCGGGGAAGCTCGGTCAGAAGCTTCAAAATCAGATTGATGGCTTCGCCCTTACGGTCCTTGCGGTCAATCGGAATGGCACCCAGGCAGTGTTGAGAGAAAAACATAAACAGCGGATTGCTGAAGAAGTAATCCTTCGCGGCAGCGATGTATAGATTCAGCCAGTAACGGCGTGGGATGGAGGCGGCAATGGACACCGCATCCAGGTGACTGGCGTGGTTGCTGATGATGATCAGCTTCGGCTGTGTTTTATAGATTTCGGAAAAGGGGGTGCCTTTGACTTCCAGTCGGATGTAAAACTTGTACAGAATATTTTTAAGGATCAGCGACCACAAAAAACGCATGCACACACTGAAAAGATCAATGTGGCGGGTGAAAAGCGGCAAGTGCTTCAGGTAAGTGGGAAGCTTGGTCCACTGTTCGTTTTCGTAGTTCCAATCCTTCATAAAATGACCGTCATGACGTAATAGTAAATAGGAGCAACAAAGATCAAGCGGTCCATACGGTGCAGGAAGTCCCCGCGGCCGATGATGAAAGGGCCCACGGTTTTCATGCCGGCATCACGGCGAACCACCGTCATCACCAGATCCCCGATAAAGCCGCCCATGGAGGCCACAAGACCGGAAGCAAGCCAGTACTTGTCAGACCCATCCGGCAAAAGGAAGCGCATGGAACCTGCCAGGAACAAAGTCAAAAGCATGGACACCACGGTGCTGCCCACGGTACGGCGTGGATTGATGCCCGGGAACAGCTTCCAGCCACCAATGTAACGGCTGACCGCCAAGTTGGTGTTATCGCAGAACTCTGTCAGGATGATCAGGTACATCACCTGGAAGACCCCGTTCGGGAACTTCATGATCAGTCCCAGGTGCATAAACGACCAGCCAAGGAAGATAAAGGCCAGCAAGGTCAACGAGATGTATTGAATCATGCGTTTGTACGAGTTGCGCACCAAAGGCACCAGGCAAGTCACACCCAGAACCATCATTGGCATGGCATTGTAAATATCCAGGCGGTCATACCAGGCACAGACCCCCAGGCCGATAATCCCCGCATAACAAATCAAAACAAAGTAACTGCGATGGAACATCCCCATGATTTGGAAGAAGATCTTTGCGCCTAAGATAGCCAGTGCGGTCAGAGCCACCAGCGGCCAGGGCTCGGGCATCCCCATCGCCAGGAACATCAGTGGGGCTGCGATCAGCCAGGATTTGATGCTGGCCCAGGATTGAACGAAGTAGTAATTCTTTTTACGGAACCAGAAAATGATAAAGGCCGAGGCAAAGATGATGGACAGGACAATCAGTACGGTCTGACGATAGATGTGGCTTTCCCAGGCCGTCGGCATGGCGATGCGGATGGGAAGATCAAGATCAAAAAAATCCATTAAGAAGGTTCCTCTTCAATTTTGTAGTCTTTGATTTTTTTGTATAGATTTGAGCGAGAGACTTTCAAAACTCGCGCGGCGTCTTCGATGTCGCTGGTTTGCTTGATGCAAGTGCGAATCACATGCGCTTCAAATTCTTCAACCAGGGTGTTGAGGCCCTTATTGAAATCAATCACAGTATAAGATGGTGCTCCCACCGGAGTAGCCGCAGGCTTCAGCCATGCCGTGACATCTTCGGCACGAATGAAGGGCAGGGGGGACGTCAGACTCAGTTGTTCGCACACGCGTTTAAGTTCGCGCACGTTTCCGGGCCAGTTATATTTTTTTAGGGCCTCAATGCCGTCGTCAGTGAAGGACTTGTTACGGCGCGGGCGTTCTGCATCCAGGAAGTGTTTTGCAAGCTCAGTGATGTCTTCCAGGCGTTCACGCAATGGTGGCAGTTCGATACGCTGAGAGGCCAGGCGGTACAAAAGGTCTTCGCGGAATTCTCCGGCAGCGACCATTTTTTCAAGGGACTTGTTGCTGGCAACAATCACGCGGGTTTTAACTTGCGTGCTTTCTTTGGCTCCGACTCGACGAACTTCACCGGTTTCCAGAAAGCGCAGAAGTTTTGCCTGCTGGGTCAGTGGCAGGGCTTCGATTTCATCCAAAAACAAATCTCCACCGTGGGCGGCTTCGGTCAGGCCGATCTTGTTTTGATCCGCTCCCGTGAAGGCCCCCTTCATATGGCCAAACATTTCAGATTCAAATAAATTTTCCGGAATGCTGGCTACGTTAACTGCGATGAAAGGGCGATCGCCCTCTTGTTCGTGCAGAAGTCTAGAAACAACTTCCTTTCCACACCCGGTTTCACCTTCGATCAGAACCGGACTGGTTTCGCCACGAAGATCTGCAATGCGCTTTTTTATTTTCAATGAGGCCGCAGATGTTCCTACCCAGCGTGTGCTTTTGCGGTTGGCTGCCGGGTCCACACTGCGCAAGTCCCAGAGGGCTTCGATTTTTTCCAGTACCAGAAGAATTTCTTCCGGCATCAGGGGCTTGGCCAGAAAGCGCTGGGCGCCGGCTTTAAGACAGCTTTCCATCAGCGGTCGGCTGAGGTCACCTGACATAGCCACAACTTCCAGTTGGTTGTTGTGCTTTACCAGTTTTTCAATCACCGACGGTCCCACGGCTTTGGTAGAGCCTGGTTCCAGATGCATATCCACAAAGGCAGCATGATAGAAACGTTCGTATTGAATGGCCTCTAAAGTCTGGGCCGAAAACACCTTCCAGTGATTCGGAAGGGCCAGCTTCAGGGACTGATGAATCAATGGATCGTCATCCACGATAAGTAGAGAAAATACTCGAGTTGATGTCATAGACTCCAGCATACCCGAGACGTCTAATTTGGCCATCATTAGCACGCCTCGTCACTGCGAATAGTGACGAAGATCGTGAATGGGAGTAGCATCATTGGTACGGAGGCCCGATGAGCGCTCAAAGAATTTTGTTGGTTGAAAATATTCATGCGGTGGCGAAACAAAGACTTGAAGAGGAAGGTTACAAGGTTGACCTGATCACGCATTCGCCTTCTGAGGAAGAGCTGATGCAGTTGCTTCCCAACTACGAAGTTGTGGGCATCCGATCCAAGACAGAGTTGACGGCCAAAGTCCTTGAGGCGAACAAACATCTGGTGACGATTGGTTGTTTCTGTATTGGCACAAACCAGGTAGATCTTCTGACCGCGCGTGAAAAGGGTGTGCCGGTTTTCAATGCTCCTCACTCAAACACACGATCTGTGGCGGAACTGGTGATTGCCGAAATGATATCTCTGTCCCGTCAACTGGGCGATCGCAATACTCAGGCTCATATGGGTGAATGGGTGAAGTCGGCTGTGGGATCTCACGAAGTGCGGGGTAAAACCCTGGGCATCGTGGGTTACGGGCATATTGGAAGTCAGGTCAGCATTTTGGCCGAAGCCATGGGGCTAAAGGTTTTGTTCTATGATGTTCTAAAAAAGCTTCCTCTGGGAAATGCCACCATGATGTCCTCAATGGATGAGCTTTTGCGCTCTTCTGATTTCGTAACCCTGCATGTCCCGGAGACTCCGGAAACCAAGGACATGATCGGCGCACGCGAGTTGTCGCTGATGAAAAAGGGGAGCTTCCTGATTAATGCCAGCCGCGGAACGGTGGTGGTGATCGACGATCTAGTGAAGGCTCTTAAAGACAAACATCTTGCGGGCTGCGCGATTGACGTGTTCCCGGAAGAACCTTCCTCTAATAAGGAAAAATTCAAGTCGCCATTACAGGGAATGCCCAACGTGATACTGACTCCGCATATTGCGGGAAGTACGGAAGAGGCACAGTACGCCATCGGTTTGGAAGTGGCGGAAAGCTTCCGTCGTTATTTGAAAGTCGGGTCTTCTCCGGGGGCTGTGAATTTTCCGAATGTGGATTTGCCAGTAAAGCAGGGGACTTCGCGTATTTTGAATGTGCATAAGAATGAGCCAGGGGTCCTGGGGGAAATCAACGGATTGATCTCTAAGGCAGGGGCCAACATCGAAGGACAGTACCTGTCGACAGATGAAAAGATCGGATATCTTGTGATGGACGTGCATTCATCCCATGCACACACACTGGCGGCGGAGATCGAAAAGTTGTCTCGATCCATCCGCACGCGGGTGGTTTACTAGTTCTGAGAAGTCAGTGCCTTGATTTCCGCGCCACTGAGCTCTTGGTCAAAGATCAGGAGCTCTTTGAGAGAACCCTTGATCGGCAGGGTTGTTCCCGCTGAACCACCTGAGAATAGATAGGCCTCTGTATTTGTAGAGGGTACATATCCTGTCAAGGACCCAGAAACCTTTGCCGGAGTCGTTGTCGATGAGGTGATCAGATCTCTTTTGGGTGCACCGACTGTGTTCAGAATCAGGGCTTGTCCCGGGACACTTGTGTTTAAGGCAGGGCCCGTCGTGGTTTCCAAAGTGGAAGAGGTCGACGCCGATTTCACGGACCATACGCCTCCGGCCGTGCGACCGATTTCAAATCCTTCCAAGTTCGACGGATCTTTTTTGCCAAATGAAAGCAGAGCTGCCGCAGTGCTTTGTGCGGTGAAGGTGAAGTGAGTGTAAGCGGTCATGGCGGTGAGTGCCGGGAAATCGGGAAGGATCATGGCATCATCAATTCCATCTGCAGTAATACGCAAAATGCCCCCGGACAAGCTGACCGTTGGCTGGCGGTTTGGGTCGGGCTGATAGGCGTGTTTGCCTTCTGCACCCTGGTCGTACCAGGTGACCAAGCGCCCGGTCGTACCAGCAAAGGTTGTCAGGTAAGAATCCACCATTCCATTGGTATCAAAATAAATGTCAGTGGTGCTGTTGTCAGAAGTACGGCGTACTGTCAGTGCCGGGCCGGAATAGCTGCCATGTTTGCGCCACGAATAAATCCGTCGTGGCGTCGGCAAGGCCTGGAGACTGATGTTCACGGTGCGGATGGCCTGACCGTCGGTGGCGTTCAGTGAAATGCCAGTTTGTCCATAAACTCCGGGAGTGGAGGCGATTGCGATGGAACAATTCAGCCCCGAACCGCCCAGTGTCAGACTGCTGTTGGGAATGACTCCGGTGTTGGAACTGGTGGCAGAGTTGCCACTGCAATCAATGGTATCTTCGGGGTCCGGATCGGCAATAGTGAATTTTCTGGTATATGTATCACCGAAAGTCACGGCGTTCACCGCCGTATTCACAGCCAGTGCCGGACCTTGCATGGTGATGTTGGGTTGATTGCTGGTGGGTGTTGTGCTGACGTTGGCCGCGGCGGTGCTGCTATAGGCGTTCACCGCTTCGACACGGAAGTAGTACAGCGTTCCGTTGGTCAGTCCTTCCACCACAAAGGGGGACGTTGCAGTTGTGGAGGCGACGGACGTGGGTGTTGTCGTGGTCCCGTATTTCACGGTGAAAGAAGAGGCGCCACTGCCGCCTGACCAGGTCAGTGTGGCCTTTTTGTTTCCGGCGGAAGCCGCGACAGAGGTCGGTGCACTAGGAGCGCCGAGTGTGCAGGCGATATTACTTGTTTTCGGTCCGGTGCCAACAGCATTGATGGCTTCGATGGTGTAGTTGTAAGTGGAGCTGGAAAGACCCTCTTCCGAACAGGTGCGTGCAGAGATATTCTCGCAGATCACAACGTTGGTGGTGGGGTTGACCACGCGACGAACAGTGTACGTTATAGGCGGAGCCCCGCTGGCCGGAGGCATCCAGTTCAGTGTGCACTTGCCGATTTCGTTCACCACCACTGTTGGACTCAAAGGGACTGAGGGGGGGACGTCCGGGGTCGCGCTCAATGAGTTGGAAGCTGTTTTGCTTCCCACCGCATTCGTGGCAATCACAGAGAAGTAATAAGGCACGGTGTTCGTCAAAGCTCCGACGACATGAGGTGAATTGGCACTCGTGGAGGCCGTGGAGGTGAAGTTGCCCGGACTGGTGCCATATTTAACCGTGTAAGCCGTGGCCAAAGAGCTGTTTTCCCAGGTGAGTGTGACCTGACCGTTGCCAGGGGTTGCCGTCAGCAGTTGGAAATCGCCGGGTGTTCCGACGGCGCAGGACACACTGCTGCTCAAAGGACTTGTGCCTGAAGTGTTGGTGGCTTCAACGGTGTAAGTGTGGATTGCATTTGAAATACCGCTGTCCAGACAAGTCAAAGTCGGAACGTTAGAGCAGGCCACAACGCTTGGATTGCCCCCAGTGGTTCTGCGAACGGTGTACAAGAAAGGAGCGGTGCCTGTGGCCGGAGCTTGCCATGTCAGGTTGCACTCTCCGGTGCCGGGCGTGGCCACAAGATTTTGTGGGGCGCTGGGTGGTGGACTGGGGGTGGCGCTTAAAGAGTTTGTTGCCACCGTCGAGCCGACGGAGTTTTTGGCAGTCACAGAGAAGTAGTAGGTGGTGTTGTTGCTCAGAGAGGAAATCAGTTTGTTGGTGGTCAGGGCCGTGCCTGCAGATGTGGTGAAGTTTCCGGGGCTGGTGCCGTAAGCAACCGTGTAACTGGAGGCCTCCGGGCTGGCTTCCCAGCTTAGCAGAACCTGACCGTCACCGGCGACGGCCGTAAGCAGGTTAAAGTCTCCGGGGGCTCCCATGAACGGAAAACTTTTTTCGGAAGAGGAATCCACGCTGCCCAGAGAGTTTGTAGCACTGACTCGGAAGTAGTAGGTGGTCTTGGGCGTCAAGCCTTCGATGATAGCAGGGGACTTGGAAACCGTGAGGCTGTTGGTGTAGGTGTTCGACGTGGTCCCGTATTTCACTTCATAGGAATTAGCGCCCTTGGAAGTTGTCCAAGAGACCAAAAGCTTTTGATCCACGCGCTGAAGAGAGGCCAGATCGAATTCCCCGGGCGCTTCTGTCGAAGGCTGCTCCAGCGGGTTTTGATCGCCTAAAGGTTTAGTACAGGAAACACACAATAAAAATAGAAATAGAATGAATATACGCACTGTACTTTCCAGTCTAACAGAAGACTGGAAAGCGGCAATGGTCGCAGGTCTTAGGTGAGGTCTAGATCACTTTACCCGGGTTGATGATATTGTCAGGATCAAAGACTTTCTTAATCCCGCGCATAAGCTCAATTTCAGCTTCAGAGCGCGTATAATTCAGGAAGGATCTTTTGGTCAGACCCACGCCGTGTTCGGCGGAGATCGAGCCCTTGTACTTTTGAACCGCCTCGAAGACCAGAACATCGACTTTGCGGCACTCTTTCACGAACTCTTCTTTGCTCATGCCTTCAGGACGCAGAATATTGATGTGCAGGTTGCCGTCGCCAATGTGGCCGAACCAGACCACTTCCCAGGTCGGGTACGCCGCGGACAGGACCTGGTCCAGGTCTTCCATGAACGGCGGCACTTTGGAGATCGCCACGGCAATGTCGTTCTTGTAAGGGGAGTACTTGGCCAGACATTCGGAGATGTCTTCGCGATATCTCCAGAAAGTTTTGGCTTGAACGTCGGATTGGGAAATCACGCCATCCAATACCCAGCCTTCTTCCAAAGACTTTTCAAACACGCTCAGCGCCTGTTCTTCATCGGCTTCATTGCGAGTTTCAACTTCGGCCAGAACATAGAACGGACATTCGGTCGCCAGCGGAGCGCTAAGCCCTGTGCCTTCCAAAACTTTGCGAAGGGCTTTGTCTGAAAACATCTCAAACGCCACCAGGGATGTTTTGGTTTTGAATTCCGCAAAGATCTTCATCACGGCATCCAAACCACTGACACCCATCACCAGAACTTTCATGGGCGGAGGCGCCGCAGCCAGCTTGATGGTGGCTTCAGTGATGAAGCCCAAGGTTCCTTCCGAGCCAATGAACAGATGGCGCAGATCATAGCCGGTCGCATTTTTCACAAGAGCATTGTTCAGATCCAGCACATCACCTGTGCCTGTGACCACTTTCAGGCCCACCACCCAGTCGCGAGTCAGGCCGTAGCGAACGACCTTGATGCCGCCGGCGTTAGTGGCGATATTACCACCCATTTGTGAAGATCCACGGGCTGCAAAGTCCACGGGATAGAAAAGATTTTTAGAGAGTGCGAACTCCTGCAACGCTTCTGTGACAACACCCGGATCAATCACCACGGTCTGATCGACGGGATTGAATTCCTTGATTTTGTTCATTTGATCAAAGGACACAACGACTTCACCTTGCGTGGCCACTGCCGCGCCAGAAAGTCCGGTGCGACCTCCCGAAGGGATCAGGGCCATTTTGTTTTTACGGGCCCAGTGAACCAGTTTAACGACGTCTTCGGTGGAGTGTGGAAAAACGATGGCAGAAGATTTGATATCAAAATAGGTTGTCCAGTCCTTGCCCCAGTACTTCAGACTCTCTTCGTCGGTTTTGATTTGGTCTTTCTTCAAGAGGCTTTCAAGTTCGAGGAGAGCGCTGGTGGACATGATGACAACATCCTATTCTTCGTTGATCGGTCGGTGGTAATCTTTCAGAGTTCTGATTCTAAAGAAAGCATAGACGGGACACAAGCCCCAAGCTGCGGTGATGAGGCCATAGACCCCGATGTACGCCCAGAAAGGACCGCCGGCCACGGCGTAGGCAGTTAAACCCACGCCGAATAAAAACCTTAGAATGCGGTCCCACAGGGCGACGTTGCATCTCATATTACTTCAAAAGTTCCTGAAGTTCGCCGGACTGGTACATTTCCATCATGATGTCGCTGCCACCAACCAGTTGAGAGTTGATGTAAAGCTGTGGAATTGTCGGCCAGTTGCCGTATTCCTTGATGCCCTGACGGATTTCATCGTCATCCAACACGTTCACATCGTGGAACTGCACACCCATGTCCTGAAGGATCGCGCAAGCACGAGCGGAAAAGCCGCACATAGGGAACTGCTGAGTTCCTTTCATGAACAATACGATTTTATTACCTTTAACAATCTGATCGATTCTTTCGTGAGTTGTAGCCATTTTTACGGGTCCTTTTTATGATTTAATCTTAGTCTTGATTGACAGGGCGTGAACCTCGCCGGTCTTCAATTCTGGACCAAAGCAAGCCATCACGTTTTGGTGCTGCTGGATGCGAGTCATCCCCGCAAACACAGTGCTTTCCACAAATACTTCCCAGTGATCCTGAGTGCCCGTCAGATCGAAAACTTCGATGATGGCACCTGGATAATGCTTCTCTAAACGTTCTTTCATTTGTTCTGCTGTCATAGATGGGGAAACTAGCAGAGCAGGCCCTCTCGGTAAAGGGGGAGGTGCTGATAGATTGAATGATGCAATCCGTCAGTGTAGTATATCCCCATGTTTGGACCGTCCCATCGAATTATTAAGATCTTCTCTCTGGTTTTAGTGGCCGTGCTGTTCTATTTCCTGGCACGGGTCGAGTTCCTGATCTGGAACTGGAGTCTATTTAAAAACAAACCGGGGCAGGATCTGTTGTGGTCTTTCATCGTGGGGTTGCGCTTTGATGTGGTGGCCACGCTGACTTTGGCGGCGCCTCTGGTGCTGCTGTCTCTGATTCCATGGCCGCAAAGCTGGAATCGTCTGTGGCAGCATTTTACTTGGATCTCTTTTAGTGCTTTGCAGGTGCCGCTCCTGATCCTTAATTTGGTGGATACGGAATTTATCAATTTTGTTGGGCGTCGTTTCACTTATGACAGCCTTTTTTTGATGAATGAGCTTTCCGGAAAGTTGTGGAACTTTGTCAGCAGTTATTGGCTGCTGTTTCTGGTGAACACATTGCTGGTGGTGTTGTTTGTACTGGTGGTGCGACGGGTGGCTCTGGCGGAATCCCCAGTCGTTTGGACGGCACCCAAAAGCTCGGGAAAGCTTAAGCTTTGGGGGGCTCACGTATTTTTAAGTTTTGTGGCTCTGGTGCTGAGCGTGATCGGCATCCGCGGCGGTTTGCAGGCCAAGCCCATTAACTTTGTAAATGCCAATGTCTTCACCGCTCCGCTCTTGAACAATCTGGTTTTGAACTCGACTTTCACCTTCATAAAAAGTTACGGCGCTGAAGGCCTGAGCAAACAGAAGTACTTCAACGACAAAGACCAGATGCTGTCGTTATTAAACGGTTCTTTGCGTGGTTCCCTGTTGGAGGGACGGCGGGCTCAGAAGCCTCAGAATGTTGTTGTGATTATCCTGGAAAGCTTCGGGGAAGAATACCTGGGGCCGGTCGACGGTGGGAAGTCCTACACACCTTTTTTGGATTCATTGAAAAGTAAATCTTTGAGCTTTGAAAACGCCTATGCCAACGGGCGCCGTTCCATCGAAGGGGTCGGAGCCATCATGGGCGGTATTCCGGCATTGATGAATGAGCCTTTTATCTCATCGCATTTTACCGCCAACTATTTCCTGGGTCTGGGAACTTTATTGACCCCGCATAAGTTTTCTTCGAGCTTCTTCCATGGCGGGCATAACGGAACCATGTATTTTGATAGCTTCATGCAAAGTGCCGGGGTGGAAAAGTATTTTGGTGCCCGTGAATACGGCAACACCGCAGACGATGACGGCGTGTGGGGGATTTGGGATGAGCCATTCCTGCAATGGATGTTGACCCAGGTGGATGAAATGCCTCAGCCGTTTATGACCTCGGTCTTTACTTTGAGTTCCCATCAGCCCTTCAAAGTTCCGGCACAGTATTCAGAGCGCTTTGTGGAAGGTCCGTTGCCTATTCTGAAGGCTGTGGAATATACGGACTACGCCCTGCAAAGATTCTTTGAGGAGGCAGCCAAGAAACCGTGGTTTAAGGATACACTGTTCATCATCACGGCGGACCATACATCCATGCACTATCGCCCTGAATATCAGAACGAGCAGGGGAACTACCGCATTCCGTTGATGTTATATCATCCGTCCTTTAAGTTCCCCCAAGTGGATACGCAGATGGTGGTGCAGCAGATTGATATTCTGCCGACGGTTTTGGACTTCCTGGGGATTTCGGATAAGGATCAGAACTATCTGGGAAGCTCTGTTTTTGTTCCAGGGGACAAAGTAGCCGTGAACTTTATTGATGGACGTTACATCCTGTTTGCCAGGGACTATTCAGTGACCTGGTCCCCAGGGCATGGCGAGCCTCAGATGTTTGCCATTACCGACCGGGCCCATGAAAAGGATCTGTCAGCCTCTCTGACCGAGGCCCCCCGTCGGGATCTGTTGGTACAAAGACTGAAGGCCACGATTCAGTACTTCAACGAAGGCATGTGGGACAATAAGCTTTATTATCCATCAAGATAGTTTTTCGTAAGAGAGGCCCGTTACCGGGCCTTTTTTTAGTGTGATACGTGCGAAAGAATATTGTGGGACAGCTTCTGGTCATGGCTTTTGTTGGCGATATCCCCCAGGCTCAGCATCCCGACCAGTCGTTTCTGTTGGTTGATTACCGGCATGCGACGGATCTTTTTTGAACCCATCTGAGTTCCGACGGAATCCAGATCATCGTCTTCAAAGCAGAAATTGATGCCCGGACTCATGCACTCACTGACCTTGGTGTTGTTGGGATCGAGTCCTTTGGCAACAACTCTCAGGGCGATATCACGATCGGTGATCATTCCGACCATTTTATCTTTGTCTTCAACAGGTAGACATCCGTAGTCGCCACGCGCCATCATTTGCGCAGCTTCGCGAACAGTATGGTTTAGGTTGATGACGTCGGCGTGCTTATGCATGACCTCTCTGACTTTCATGGAAAACTCCTTTGTTGGTGTGAATAGGATAAAGACTTTCGAAAAATAATATCTTTGTATTTTTCCGAAGCAGAGAAACAGACACACAGTTGACTGACAAAAACAGAATGATTATAAAATCTGTGTCATGTCAGAAGATAGAAATTCCAGCTTTGAAGTTCGTTGTGGTGTCGTGATTGCTATTTTTGCCGCGATCATGGCCGTGAGTGACCTGGTGGCCGGCAAATACGGTGATGATGAGATCATCGGGACCAATGAAAAGGCTGCCGCCTACATGTGGTATCAATCCAAAAGTATCAAGGAAACTTTGGTGGAAGGGGAAAAGTCCCTGCTTGAAAGTTTGAAGCAGGCTGGGGCCATTCAACCCAAGGCCGAGGTGGCTGTGAATGGGCATATTGCCAATTTGCAGAAACGCATCCTGCGCTACAAAAAAGAAAAGAATGAAATTCTCAAGGGCTCCGAGGTGGTCGGGCCGGAAAACTGGGTGCAGGATCTGGATGGAAAGTTAGGGCAGATTGTTGGTGCTCAGCAGATGGAACAGCAACTGGCGGTTCTGGCTACCGCAGGGGATCGCTTTGATATGTCCAGTTTGTTCTTTCAACTGTGTCTTGTCCTGGGTGCGATGAGTTTGGTGCTGAAAAAAGAAAACCTGCAACAGGTGTTCTTTACAGGCATGTGTGTACTTGGTTTTATTGGCACCGGGATTTCCCTTTGGGCTTATCTGGGTGTGGCTTAAGCCGCTTTGCGGAAGTAAAGCTCGCGCTGTAAATCTGTCAAAGAACTGACGATATGGTCTTCGCTGGCGTTGGCCAGGTGGTTGAACTCCACTCCCAGCGTCAGGAATTCGTCATCTTTGATGCGAATGTTTTTAATAAGTCCCTGAACAAGTATGGGCTCTCGATCCCCCAGGAAGATTTCGGCCTGAACCATGTCTTCAAGATTCAAGCTGGCCGCCGTCTGAGATATTTCAATCGCGCAGCCTTCCGTGGAAAGATCCAGCAGTCGACAGGCGTGGGAACAAACGACCTGATTCAAATAGGTGATCACGAACTCTGCCGAATAGTCTGAAGGGATCATATAGCGATAGTTTTTGCGCCTTTGTAAATGAAACAGATTCAGCACGGTCAAAGTGATGTTATGTTCATTCACCACCGGATGGGTTTCGAACAGGTACTTTTCACCTTTAAGCGAGAAGCTCGCTGTGAAGGTCACCGATTCGTCGGTGTTCATCGCTGTGGATTCCGGGGGATGACACTTGATTTGCAGTTTATCGTTGGTGCCCATCGGTTTTAGCACGATGATGCGGTCATACTTGTCGCGCAGGCTGATCAGCTCCTGAGAATTCAAGAGCTGCTGTAAAAGCTCGTGCTTTCTGGATTCGTTGTTAATAGCTTTGAAAATGACCAATGCTTCGCTCATTTTAGGCCGCCGCTGTCATCTTGTGGCCGCATTCGTGGCAGAACTTGGCGCCAGCCTGAACGTCCGCGCTGCATGCAGGGCAGGAAGGTCCGCTGGATTTTTTCTTGGGTTTTTCTTCTTTTTCGTCCATGTCGACGAAGCCTTTTTCGTTCCACTTTTCAATTTCACGCAGCATCTTCCAGCTCTGCAGGATCGAGCGGAACTCTTTGGTTTCGAACTGTAACTGAACTCCGGTGCCGCCGTTTTTGCGTTTCATGAAGACACCTTTGCCTTCAAGACGGTTGAAGTGGTCGTTGTTCAGATTAATTCCGATTTCCTCTTTGCAGTATTCGCTGAATTTGGCAAAGTCCACGCCGACAATGCCGAAGCGATCCGGCTGTTCGTTTTCTGACATTTTCAGGATGGCGGTCAGCATTTGCATGCACAGTTCGTCCACTTTCAAAAGATCCGAACGGCCGCCTTTGAAATAATAGTATTGATAGAATTCAAAGAAGCTTTCCACCAAAGATAGATCCAGGAAGTGAACTTTCTGAATTTCATCCGGTCCGTCGGGATTGGTGGGATCTTTGCCCATTTCATACAAAGCAAGCTTCAGTTTCACCAGGATATTGATAGCCTGCTCCAGACGTTTGGGGGATTCACCCATCACACGCTGGGAATACTGCTTCATCATGTTCCAGTCGACAATCACGCGACCGGGTTGAGATCGATCCCCTTTGTGGTTGGCGGTGTGGAAGACAGAACCGTAAACCTTGGCCACTTGATCTTCCGGGCAGGGGGAGGAGTCTTTTTCAAGTTTGTTGGAGCGAACATCATTCACCGCCAGGCGCAGACGGTCTGTCAGGGATTTGATGATCATTTTCAGGGTTGGAGGCGCACTTTCATAATGTTGTTTCAAAGTTTCAACCGGGATTTCCAGAACTTTGGTTTCAGTGGTGGCAACGGCGGCGGTGGGATGTGTGCTTTGCCCCAGAATCACCTGTTCGCCCAGAATGTGGGACGATCCAAGTTGAAAAAGGTCGATGGTTTTCTTTCCGCGGATCAGGCACTGGTTTGCACCACCGGATTGGATCAAATAAACGGCTGTAATTTTATCACCGTCTTTATAGATCACTTCGCCTTTTTTAAAGGTTTTTACTGACATAGAATCCCACTCCTTCAATAGTCACAGGGTTTTATCGGCTAAAAGAGGCCTGAATTTGAGCTCTTCCAGGGCACGGCCTCGTCCAGTTTTCCGGGTCTTGCGGGGGGGCTGGACTTAAGCTATAACGACTCTATGGATTATTTCTTTTCAGCCGCTCCACCCGAGCATCAAAAACGCGAAAAAGCCAAGGCCCGCGAGCTTCGTCAAAGCCAGTGGTGGAAGCAGGAGCTGGGAAAAGGTCTGTGCTATCATTGCGGTGAGCGCTTTAAACCAGCCGATCTCACAATGGACCACTTAATCCCCATTGCCCGTGGTGGAAAATCCAATAAGAACAACTGCGTGCCGTCCTGCAAGGATTGCAACAGTAAAAAAGGTTATAAAACCCGCGCAGAAATGGCGCTGGAAGAACTCAAAAGTTCCCAGGCACCCGCTGAAGAAACCCCAGAGGATGAATAACAAAAAACCCGGTGTCCCCGGGTTTTTTTGCTATGGGATCAGCGCACTGCCATCTCCGGCAGACGGCTGGTCTCAACGGCCATAATATAGGTGTCTTCTTTATTGGTGGAAAACAGGGGGCTTAGCCACCAGATCTTGGTCAAAATTTCCATGCGCTCCAAAGATCCGGTTTCGCGAATGATGTGTTCGGGAGCATGCACTTCGATGGTGCGCAAAGGGGAGTGTGCATAAAAAAGTCCCAGGTCTTTATCCAGTTGCTCTTGATCTTCAGGGCTGCGTTCGTACAGGTGATACCATTTGCGGCAGTAAATGTCTTCGAGGGAATAAGTGCACACTTCAAAGTAAGGAAGGCTTCGAAAGATCTGGGTGTGATTTGTGTTGTAGATTTCGACCAGATGATCTGGGCGTAAAAGATCCATCACCTTTGGATCGGCTCTTTTATTCAGGCGGGATATCGCACGTTCGGTGAACTTACGGGTGTCCTTGAGGGAGTCGCCCTGATGCTTCATATCCATGCAGATTTGATAGTAGATCAGCAGATCTTTAAGGACCTGTTCTTGTTCTTCGGTGGATAGAAGATTGAAATAAGGCAGTGTCGGGTGGGTGTAGGGGCGCACTACCAGGCCCTCGTCTTCGATGGCCTGGCTGATATTTTCGCTAAAAATTTTAAATCGCGCCTGCCGACTCAGGCTTAAAGCTGATTCCATAGTTTCTTATGCACTACGAAGTACCGTTTGCCAAGTTACATGCGGAAATTTCGCAGGATCTGTTCGGTAAATTGAATTCTTCTTGAATGAGCCCTATTTCACCCAACGCACATTGTAGTGATCGCCGTCGGAAATATAGAAACCTTCTGGAGTAAAGATCGGCTGAATAGGTTTGTAGAACAAGACGTCATTGAGTGGTCCATCGCCGTGTCCGATGAAAAGGGGATTTCCCAACCAGGTGGTCACTTCATTGTTGGCTGGATTGTAGCGACGTATGGAGTTTGTTCCCCGTTCTGTGAAATAAACGTATTTTCCATCGGTTGTGAGTCCCGTGGAGGTGTGCATCCTGGCAGCGGCACCAACGCCATCGGCGTACCCGACAAGACCATCCGTTCCAGCGACCGTCGTAACAGAGGCGTTGCGTGGATCAGTAATGTCGATTTTTCTTAAGACGCCTCTATCGGTGTCGGTGACATAGAGATCATCTCCCACGGCTGTTAAAGCATAGGGCCAACCCATACGACCTGTGGTTTTGTCGCCGTCGACAACAGTGTTGTCGCCTGCAACCCCCATCACTGTGAAAATTTCCTCAGTATTAAGATCCAGGGCCCGCACTAGGCCCGTGGTTCTTTGTACAAAGAACAGGTAATGGTCCTTGTGGACCAGGCCATAAGGTTGATTCATGCGGGCGGTTGCCAAAGGGCCGTCGTTGGTTCCGGATTCTCCTGCGACCCCGGCGACAGTTGTTACTTGTCCCGTCGTCATATCAATTTTACGAATGATATGAATGTCATAGTCAGCCACATAGAGCGCCCCATTATAGTGGCTGATAAAGTGAGAGGAGAAGAATCGAGCGCTTAAGCGTGGACCGTCAATATAGCCCGGGACGCCGGTTTTTCCGGCATACAGACTGACAACTCCATCCTTGTCGACCTTGTAGATGGCGGTGTCATAGAAAGATACCACGTACAAGTCATCACCCACTTTCACCTGATTCGTGCCGCGAATTGCGGAGGGTGTGCGCTCAATTGAGCCATCAGAGTCGGAACGAACGATCTCGCGGACCAGTCCTTGACCCACGATAAACTCCACCTCTTCTGAGATCAGACTGACCCGGGCGATAGAATGCTGATTTTGCATTGTGACGTAGGCATTGTCCCCGATGATGGCGACATCGGCCAAGGGAGCAGAAAGTGCATATAAAGATCTGCGTTTGGCCGGAGTCGTAGGGGCCATGTCTTTGTTAATGATGGACGTGACTTCGGCCGAATTATCCAGATCAATCTTGCGCAAACGTCCTGCGGACTCGGCAACATACAGGATGTTGCCGACTGCTTTGATTCCATACAAGGAGTCAAAGCGGGCAGCAGTGCCGATACCATCGGTGTTGCCTGTTGCAGCCAGGCTTCCCGCAAGGGTGGTGACATCTCCCGCCAGGGTAATTTTGCGTACAGCTCGGGTGTCGTTTAGATAAAGACCTTGATGTGCGCCATTGGCGATGCAGGCAATGCCCAAAGGTTCGGTGAATTTTGCTCCCGCGCCACTGCCGTCCTGATAACCGGAGCTGGAACCGGCGATAAAGACCGTGGCCGGATTGGTGACGGGGTTATTGATGTCTCCCACGTCCAGGCGGCGTATACGGACGTTATCGTTATCCACGACGTAAAGCGAATTTCCGATGGAACAAAGGCCGGTCATGCCATTGAAGCGGGCTACGTCCCCCGGATTGGTGGCTTCCAAGTATCCGGGAACCATCGGATCGCCGGCGACTGTGCGGGTGTTGCCTGAGTTGTCGGTAAAGCGAATCACGTGGCTTGCCCGGTCGATACTGTAAATGCCTCCGGTAACTCGCTCCAAACCCCAGACATTTGTATGTCGGGCATTGCCGCCGTTGCCGTCCACGTGACCGCCAAAGGCACTATGACCGCTGACGGTGGAAAGTGTTTTGGCCGTCAGATCGATTTTTTTGACGGCATTGTTGGCAGCGACATAAATGTGGGTCCCGTCTGTGGTAAGAAAACGCGGTGTCGATATTTTGGCGTGATTGCCGACCTTATGCTCTGTCAGCGCTGGAGGGGCTCCCAGATACTCAGACAGCTCGTAAGTTGTCAGATTCAATTTCATAATCTGATTGGCAAAAGGACTGGTGACGAACATGTCGTTTCCGTCAATCAGTGTGAAGGTGGGGGAGTAAAGCATGCTGACGGCGGGTAAACCCATTTTGCTGCCGGCCACACCTGCTTGTCCTGCCACCACTGCCGAACTTCCGACATAGGCCAGAGGATTGGTGGGGTCATAGGGGATTTCGACGATGATGTGCGAATACTCATCCGTCACAAAAAGACTGTTGCGAGGTCCCGCATTCAGGGCGCGCACACTGTAGGCGGCACGGAACATGGTGTTTGGTGCAGGCCCTACCGAGTTGGTGTCACGCACGGCTGAGGTTCCAGAGAATGTTTTTAAGTTAAACGGTGGCGTCAGCGAGGTGTAACTTAGAACACCGTTGGTGTGTTGAGCAATCCACAGATTTTCCTGGCTGTCGATATCGATACCCACGTTGTTGATGCGATTGGTGCCAAGGTCCCCCGCGATATTCCCGGAAGATCCGCAGTATCCGGCCACGGTGGAAACCGTGTCGTTCATATCAAAGCGGCGGACGCAGTAATTGCTAGTATCGGAAATGTAAAGATAGCCGTTGTGATACTTTAGATCCGTCGGGTTACGGAAACGTGAGCCCGCCTTGGTCTGATCAGCATTGGCTGCGGGTGTTCCCAGGGTGCCACAGGCTCCCAGAAAAACTTCTACTTCTTTTGAAAGAGGGCTTGGGTTGTATCGCAAAATACAGTGGCGCGAATAATCCGAAGCATAGACATAGGTGCCATCGGTGGTCACGCTGGAAGAAAGTCCCAGCGATACATTTCGGCCAATTCCCTGATAGGCCGTTGTATAGGAAGATCCCACCAAAGTTGTCACCGTTGGCAGCGCCGGAGCACTGATATCCACGGCGCGCAGATAAGCACGATCTGCCACATAAAGGGTGTTCCCAACCTTGGTCAATGAATTCGGGCCCCAGAAGCGGGCGGCAGTTCCGATTCCATCCGTTACTCCAATCGTTGGAGAAGTGCCGATCACGGTCGTGACTTCTGTCAAGATCTGGAAGGCAGGGGAAGTGACGGTGGAAACATTGCCCTGCACATCCGTGATGCGAACCCGCATTTTGGCCTGGCGTTGAGATCCGCCACTAAAGTTATAGATGTAGTTTGGCGTGGCAGATGTAAAGCTTTGAACCGATGTGCTGGAATCAGAGTCGTTCACAAAAAGAAGTTCCCAGGAAGCCACTTCGCTATCCAGCGCCAAGGAATTGAAATTGAAGTTGATGCTGTCAAGATCGCGACGATAAGCCGGATCAATGAAGCTGAAGTCATAGGTTTTTGCCGCAAGCTGATTGCGGGTGAAGGTTCGAGTCAAAGTCGTGACATTGCCCGCGTCATCACTTTGACTGACAGTGATCGTTTTGTTGCCAAATCCGGCACTGAACGTCACATTTGCAGACCAGTTCCCGGCGCTGCAGGTTGCGGAGGGAGAGCCTGTGACATCGCCGGTGATGGTCAGGGTGGCCATGTCTCCGCTGGCGGCTCCACAGGCTCCACTCAGAGTCAGACCGTTGATTCCGTTACTGCCATCGGCCGGGCTGGTCCAGGTTAAGGCCGGGGCCCCGTTGTCGATGGTGTAGGGAAGACTGATAGTTGTCTTGGAACGGCCCACGATATCCAGTGCGCTGACTGCAAATTCAACATTGGAGGAATTTATGTTCGCTGGAACCGACCAGTTCAAAGATCCCGTGGAGGGATGGTTGGCTGTGCCATTCAGTGTTATCCAGGAACCGCCATCGACACGGTAAACGGCAGTGACCGGATCCGTGCCGAGATTGGCGTCAGTTGCCAGCCAACTGAGGGTTAGGACGTCGCCTCCCTTCAGGGTGTCCGTGTTCGGAGAGCTTAAAGTCAGACTGATCAATGGGTCCAAGCTGTCAATCAGATGAGAAACCGGCGAAATCACCTCGGATGAGTTGCCAAGTATATCTTGAGCCACGATCCGGATGCGCAGTTGATTTGAATTCAAAGCCCCGGTGGTCCAAGAATAGGGCGACGTGTTTTGATTGTTCGCGATGCTCACCCAAGAAACCCCATCGTCCAGCGAATAGGAAAGAGCCACCGGATTTGCATGAGGATGAGCGTCAGTGTATGTCCAGGAAATATTCTGCGTGCTGCCACCGTTAATATTCAAAGATGAAAGAAAACTGGTCAGTGCGAGCGCGGGACCTGTGCGGTCCCGTGTCTTGTTGTAGGTTGTGACCGTCGGATTGATGTTTCCGACTTCATCTGCGAACCACAGATGGAATGGGTAGACTTTGTCTGTATCCATTGCGGCGGCCAAAGCTTCTGTTGCCGTTGAACAAGTAACCCAGGACCTGTCAAAAGCCGGAACCGTGGCGGACTCTGTGATTTTCACAAAGCGCACATCACTGCAGTCGGCGATAGTGAAAAGGGCCATCGTGTTGCGAGTTAACGCTGAAGTGTGGTCCGTGATCCCGGGAATGGCAGGAGGAGTGGAGTCAATCTCGAGATTGTTTTCCACCTGCAGTGAGCTGCCGGATTCGTTCTCCAGAACAGCACGCAGGCCTGCCTGAGGATAGTCTCCGGCGGGGACGGACCAGGTGTAGTTGTAAACTCCGCGAGGCAGTTCAGTCAGAAGACTCCAGGTACTTCCGTCCAATGTGTAATAGATTTTGGCTTTTGAATAATTGTTGCCGGAAACTTGCAGCTGGATAGGGAAGTCTTCGCCACCCTTAATTTTGCTGCCCACTTCCATGGCGACAGAAGGAATGCTGACATCCTCCAGGTTGGCTGTAAGATTACAGCCGACCAGCAGGAAGGGGAATCCAAAAATGAGACATTTAAATGCCAAACAAGCACGTCCAATAAGCATCAATGTCTTATCGGTTCTTTGATGAAAAACCTAAGCCATCCAATATAAAAGTGAGTAATCTAGTATCTACGGTTCAAGCTTCAATTTGTTAATCCAGTAGTTCGAAAAGAAAGAGGAATAAGTCAGAGGTTGTTTGCAGACATTTGTGAGTGACACCAACGGTTGCCAGGTTTCCTGGTTCTGATAGCGAATGGGAATATTCAGATCAATCTGCAATACGGCAGGATCTGCCTCGCTCCAGGTGCAGACTTTCTCTGTCAAGCGCATGAATATCAAAGGATCGCAGGAAGTTCGGGTCAGCAGCCAGGGGGGCACGAGGGGCACTTCCTCTTTGTTTTGGGACTTTTTCCAGATTGTCAGGTGAGGCTGGCACTGCGTTCGTCCGTCGTACATGATCAGGGCATACATTCGTCCTTCACCGGTCAGAGCGGCTTCACCGGGAATGTAGTACTGAGGCAACTGCAACAGAATAAATGCAAGCAGCAAGGCCTGTGCGCTTCGCTGTTTCAGGCACCGCATCCAGCTTCTGCTAAACCCTTCCTCTTTTTGCAAAGGTCGGGTGATCAATAAAATTCCCAACAGCAACAACATCACACTGGGATAGAAGAATCGTGTCAGATGCCAGGAGTACAAATGAAAAAGCACCAGTTGAACAAAGAGGAAATAGAACCAGCGGTCTTTGCGGGCAAACAGCAAAAACACCAGAATCAGTTCGAGAATCAAAACATACCAGACTCCCACGCGGGTCAGAACCTCCGGCACCAGACGGTCATTGATGGCGGCACCGGAAAGCCATTGATGATTCAACTTCAGTATTCCGGCCGTGAAATAGACAACGAAGAAGGCCACGGGCAGGGCCCGGATTCGGCCGGGTACCAGTAAAAACACCAAGGTCAGGATGGTGGGAATGTAGTGGTAATTTCCCGTCAGGCGATAATCCAGCAGGATCACGCCGACTTTAAAAAACAAAAGAGTCCATAAAAGAAGAATGGCGCATTTAAAGCGTTGAAGCCCCCAGCAGGCAAGGGACCCAACGGCAAGAATCAGATAGAGCCCAAGAAGGCCACTTAGTATCTCGGCAGAGGGCTTCAGAGCTTCACAAAAAGGCAAGGCTGGCCAACACACAGAAGGATGGGAGTTGGAGAGAATCAAATGAACGGGACGTTCTGTGAGCCAGAAGACAAAAGTGAAAATATGCTCCAGACTCAGAAGCACACCGATCCAAGCCAGGGATTTATGCTGTTGCAGCTCTTGCAGAAGACTTTTCATGGGACCTTCTTCATGCCAAGCTGCAAGGCTGTTTGTTGCGAAAACGGAAGACGTGTTTTTTCGTCGAACTGCGCCCCTGACAATTGGGCTCCATAAAGCAAGGCCTCGGAAAGATCTGTGCTGCGTAAGTCGGCGTCGCGCAGATCGGCGAAGCTTAAGTGTGCTTTGGAAAGATTTTTTCCAGAGAGATTTTGATTTTTTAGTACGATGAAAGGTGCAAAAAGACGTTCTTGCAGAATGATATCAGAAGCGGGGAACTGCGGGTGCAGTCCAGCGGAAAGAACCGGGAACTGAGGGTTGAAGGTCTGCTCGAGAGAAGGAAAGTTCAGATGATTTTTTTTGGGGGGAGGAAGCAGCCGTCGCCCCCCCTCGAAAAACTGAAAGGTTCCAATGACAATGAGCAGGCTGGCATAGTAGATTCCCAGCGACCGCCTAGAATCCATCCCCATCCCCGTCACAGGTTGAAGGGACTGAGAAGGTCCCCAGACTGACCGTTCCGCCATTCAAACATTGCGCCATGGTTTTGGAACTGCAGGTGCTGCTAGAGATATACACTTGTCCGTGCTGATAGCCGCCACAAGCTGTCCCAGCGGCGACCGCCACATGACTGACGGAAGTGATTCTTCCTTGGCTGTCTACATAGAATCTTGGCACCGCGGTAGAAGTACCATACCAACCAGCTCCGACCCCCGTATTGGTCAGACTTAACGAGACGGCGCCTGAAGAACCTCCACCGGCAAGTCCCGTTCCTGCTCCGACACTAGTGATCGTTCCGCCTGAGTTATTATCAGCTTGAGGAGTCCATTGAGAACCATTCCACTTCAGTACCTGACCAGCTCCCGGTGCAGTCGAAGCCACCGAACGGCCTTGAAGACCTTCAACGACCGTGGCGCCCTGAGTGCCCGTGACGTCCCCACCCAGTGAACCATAGAAGCCCGCCGCGTTGCCGGGAATGTTTCCCGTGACCTTGCTTCCAGAAACTGACGCAATTTTGGCGTCAGTGACATTGCCATCCAGAATTTTGACAGTGGTCACGGCATTGGAAGCCAGATCCGCAGCGACAATGGAACCGTCAGCAATCTTGGCAGAATTCACCGCAGAGTCCGCGATATCAGCAGTGGCAATACTGCCATCTTGAATCTTTGACGAATCCACAGAGGAATTTGCCAGATCGGCATTAACGATCGTTCCGTCCTGAATTTTTGTGGAGGTGATGGCTGAATCAGCGACGTCGGCCGTTACGATCGAACCATCGAGGATCTTGGCCGAGTTGATGGCAGCATCAGCCACATCGGCCGTAACGATGGAGCCATCCAGAATCTTGGAAGACGTGATGGCGGAATCCGCCAGGTCCACCGTGACAATGCTGCCGTCCAAAATCTTGGCGGAAGTGATCGCTGAATCCACGATTTTTGACGTGCTGATGGAACCATTGGCAATTTTATTGAATGTGATTGCTCCGTCAGCAATCTTAGAGTTTGTGACAGACATATTCATAATCTTATCTGTGGTCACTGACTCATCAGCCAGCTTGTCAGTGGTGACAGCATTGTTGGCGATTTTGCCGCCGGTGACGGCACTGTTGGCAATGTCAGGAGTACTGATGGAGCCGTCAGCAATGGTGGAGGAGCCCACAGTGGTATTGCCAGTCATTAAGTCCTGCCACTGTCCACCGACAGAGACCTGTACTGTTTGCGTGGTTTCATCGTAGCGCATCAGGCCGTCGCGAGCTGGTGAAGCACTGCCATCAGAGGTGGGGATGCCAATGACTCCGTCGCTGGGAGGAGCCGCTGTGGGATTTAACATGGAAACCAGGCCGTCAAAGTTGGCTGGCAGAAGCAGCTGTTCGATTCGTTCCTGGGTCACTGTGGCCGATGTCTGAATAAAATCACCGGCTTTCCTTCCGCTCAATGCCACAGCGTTATCCGCCTCCAAAGCGAAGGGGACGGACTTCATTTTAAAATCTGGAGCCAGCGTGACAGACTCACTGCCCACGGTAAAGGACACTCGGACTTTGCGTGAATCACCGGGTTGCGGGGTGTAGGTATTCCCGGAAGCGCAGGTGGTCAGACCGGTAATGGGGGCCGAGTTCTTAAGAACCTGGTGTATGGCAAGAAGAGGACCGGTGTTAACAACGGTGGTGCCAGGTTCTGAGGCGCCGATTGTGAAGTTGATGATGCCTTTGCTGTTGGTCATGTTCACGACACGGTTTTCTTCAAACAGCACACAGCTTTCGGCGCCAGGAGAAAGAACTTTGATATTAAAGCTGACATTGGAGTCTTCCAGTGGAAGCCCGTCCGGCTGGATGATCTTACCCTGGACGGTCAGTCCTTGCGGCACTTCAGTTAATGAAACTGATGCCAGTGCGGAAACCGGTGCAGAGAGCAGATATGAAAAAAGAATGACTGTTCTTACTTGTGAGAACCCCATACCTTTTCCTTCCATTTACGTTCATGTTAAGGTCACAAGTTCATCAATACCTATTTTATCGGGTAACTTTCGGTCATTCATAAGAAAGAATCGTGAGGATTACCAACATTTGAGAATAGTGTCCCAGGCTGAGACAAATCAGCGACGCGAGAACTGCTGGATGTTATTACGGCAGGCGGGACTTAAGGATGCCAGTTGCTGTTTGAGACAACCAAAGTAGCTGGATTGCTTTGGACAAAGACGCTGGATATCGGCACCACAGTCTTTTTGAAATTGATCCCGAACCGCCGTCACTTGGTTGAAGCAGGCTCTTGAAAGCTGTTCTTTGTGATGGCGTAGGCACGCCAGGGGATGCTCGGCCAGATACGGATTTGCCAGACAAAGTTTTTTATAGTCTTCTTTACAGTCAGGTGTCGCTTTTAAAAGGGTTGTCTGAACTTCGTCGGCACTTAAAGGTCTTCGATGATCAAGATAGGCTGCCGCATCCGGAGCAGATATTGGCACAGGCATCGCGGTTTGAGATGAGGCCATCGTTGTTGTGGCAGGCACTGATGACAGGGGTGTTGCCTTGGAGCTGGCTTTGTCCGGGTTGAGCGTGGAAGCCGGGCTGTCAGGAGGTAAAATTTTTTCTGAAACAACTTGGGATGTTTTATCCTGAGTCAAATGCACCGCCAGCAGTGCCGAGCACACTGACAGTAGAACGGTCCCAAGAATTAAAATCATGACGTTCCGGTTATTCATAGGCCCTTGATTATTCGGAACTTTTACTTGTTTTCTTAAGCCCGGTCCTCAACCTGAAGGGAGTGTAATATATAGTTGGCACGATTGCCCGCCGATAAGATGAGGGAAGTGTCGGAGGCATGAATGTACTGGAACCTTGCGATAGCCCTTATATCATTGATGTATTTTACATCAGGATGTTCGCTGGATGCGAGTCTTCAGAATTTGGCCGGCCTGAAAGTGCCGAAACTTCCCCCTGGCATCGAAATAGCCGAAAGACCTGTTAAAGGTGTTGTGACAGACCCAAGCAAAGCTGACTTTGCAAAATCCGAAATCTATGTTGGTTCGAACGGAAAAGCCGATGGCCTGACTGAACTTGAGTTTGTGATTCAGCTGATGAACTCAGATGACACCGTGGTGGCTGGGTATGTTCCTGAGTTTAGCATCACTAAGGGGACAGGCGTTTATCCTTTGAGTTGTTCGGCCAGTGATGAGTTTGGTATTTCCGTCTGCTCTCTGCGCGCGTCAGATCCGGGCATTAAAACTGTCAGTGTCAGCAACATCGGCATTGCTTTGGCTCGAGACATGATCTTTGATGCGATCTCTAAAGACAGCACTCAGCTTGTCAGTGCGGGTGGTGACGTCAGCGTGGCCTCGGATCCTAAGGGGTGGCGTATGACGGGGACAGTAGGCACTCAGTACGATCGCGCGGAAGTAAAAAAGGACGGCTACAAATTGCGTCTGGGGGCGGGCGGGGCCTCTATTGACTAAGGACCAACAGCCCGTCGTCGCCCGAAGTTCCCAATAACAGTTTTCCGTTCCAGAAAATGGGTGAACCCGAGAAATCCCCTTGTAGTTTTATTTTCTGCAAAACGGTCCCGCTCCCCAAATCCAGAAGACACAGGGATTTATTTTCACACAAAACAACGGCCACGTCCTGTGCTTGATAACTGATGATCAAGGGACTGGCCTGGGCGCGCTGAGTTTTTTCGGAAATTTCAGAGCTCCAAAGAGATGTCCCTGTAGCCGTTTGAATTGCAAAGTTCTTTGCAAAACCTGTGACCAATAAAAGATCGCCGGTTTTACTCAAGGAGGGACAGCTCATGGCACTGCCATCCAGGGCGGTCTTCCAGATCAACTTTCCTGTGCGATCGTCCAAAGCATAAAGAAATCCGTCCCAAGAGGTGAAGTAAGCACGCCCCCGGGCAATCAAGGCGCTGCACTTGATATCGTCTTGAGTTGCAAAGGACCAGAGTTTTTGTCCAGAGGCACGGTCATAGGCTGCCATGGCCCCGGTGTTTGATCCCATCAACAATCTTCGTCCGTCTTCGCTCAAAGCCGGGGAAGAGTGGGGATGATTTCCCACCAAGGGTGAAGTCCAAACCCACTGTCCTGTTGTGGCGTTGATGGCTAATAAAAAACCGTCGGGATCAGCCAGCTCCACCCCGACATAAAGAAAGCCTTCATGCAGAAGTGGTGAAGAGCCGATGGTGACACCGGTTTTTGTTATCCAGCGAATTTTGCCCGTACGTTTATCCAGACTGTAAAGAAAGCCTGCATAATCACCAATATATAAACTGTCCTGATCCGTCAGTGGAGTGGAGTGAAAACCGCGGCTGCTGACACCGGAATAAAACTGCCAAAGCAGTTTCCCCTGCCAACTGTAGGCGCGAACAAACCCGGTGTCATCGGCGACATAAAAGCCATCGGCATCCACGGCTGGACTGCTTTTGCTGGCGCGGTGAATGCCGTTATTTAAAGTCGGTATTTTCCAAAGCAGAGAAAAATCCGTAAAGCGCGGCAATGTGGCATGACTTCGCCCGGATCTTTGTGAATCCCCGCGATAGGTGGAAAGGGCTGAGCGGTTTTGCAATGTTGAAAGATCATAGGTGATGGTCGCCCCATGCACTGGAGCGTTCAGCTTGGAAAAGCGCAGTTCCTTGTCCAACAAAGGCCATGTTTTAAGTTCCGCCCGGGCCAGCAGAGCCACGATCACCAGGCTGTACAGAGTCAGCGTGATTTTCATAGAACCTCCGCCCAAAGAAGTTCGGTCGAGGATTTTTTGCACACATCCCGGATCAGAAGGCGCGTCTGGAACTTTGATTCTGTGGTTCGGCGGGACTGCAACCAGAAGTCCATGTTCTCTGATCGGTCTTTGCAAAGAGTCGGTATCTGGGACAGGAAAACAATCGGATCACACTGCGTGCGGGTGGAAGGCGCCTTCACAAAAGGATCGTAAACTTCGTTGGCGCGGTCCTGATGACGAATGAGCAGTGTTTCGCACTCCATACGGGCATCAAGCATATTCAACGAAATCAGTCGGGGAGTGCCGCTGGCGGCGGGATCAGAACTCGCGAAGTAAGGAAGAAGCTGAAGCAGAATCAGGATGCCGCCGAACACCAGCGTGGTGGTCTGTTTGAGGATGAATTGATTCCACACAGCTTCCCAGGATTCTTTGCAAAGAGCCGGCAAAATAAAAATTGCCAGAAGCAGGAACATGGTCAGCGGATAGAAGTAGCCGACGATGTGCCAGGAAAAAATATGGAACAAGATGAATTGAAAAAGAACCACATGGCGAAGCCACGACTTGGAGCTAAAAAGTCCCAGTACCAGAATACATTCCAGCAAAACGGCGTAGACCAGACCCGCATGTTCCAGGGCCCCAGGAAGGACGCTGGGATGAATCAAGGCCACCCCGGACAGCCATTCCGGATTGAGTTTCAGAACGCCAGCCCCCCAATAGAAAATGCCCAGGCAGAGCGGGATCAGAGTTTTCTTGTAAGGCAGGAATAAAAAAGCCCCGTGGACAATGAAGCTCATGTAGTGATAGTTCCCCATCAAACCGTAAGACAGGCTGGTGAAGAAGATCTTTAATCCCACAAGTAAAAGCAGTCCCGCATAAGCCAAGCGCGTTCTTTTCAGGACAAAGAGACCCGCGACGAACAATCCCAGGAAGGCATAAATTTCAAGATAGGTCGCAGCTGATGCTGTCGAGGAAAAGCGCAGCGCCTGGCAAAAGGGCGCCCAGGGCCAGCACAGCGGCGAGGACAGTTCGCCGGCTTTCACAACGAGATCCAAGGATCGGTCCATCCAGAAATAAGCTGAAAGAACGTGAGTCAGGGCCAGCAAGGCCCCATAATATTGCAAGGCGCGGGATTTTAAAATCTCTTTCATTGTTCCGCCTTCACTTGCAGTTTCCATTTTTTAAGTAGTTCGGGATGGGCCGTATTTGCGGTGTTTTGATCCAGGGTGCAGTTTTCAAAAGTGCTATTGATAAAATCCACGCGACTCAGATCCGAATTCACGAACGTGGTGTTGCGGAAGGTGCTGATTAAAAAACGGCTTCCATCCAGACGGACATTGGCAAAGGTGACATTTTCAAACAGGCAAAGAGTGCATTTTGCGCCTGCCATGTTCGTATTCATAAAGCGCACGTGTGTGAATCGGGTCTTCAGTGCTTGCACCCCGTTTAGACGGGAGTCGATGAACGACGAATTATCGAAGGACATCTGAAACCACGAACTGAGAGTAAAGTGGCTTTCTTTGAATTCCGCATTGATGATCTGTGAAAGGGCCAGAGGTTTTTCAGCGTATTCGATCTTATCTAGTTTTTGACCGCTCCAGGGGGATGCGTTCAGGGGCGCCGCATGAAGGGCGCAAGACACGGTCATGGCAATGATGAAGTTTCCAGACAAATACCGAAGTCTCATTGTGAGATAATAGTGACACTTTTTTAATGTCAAAACAATCCAGAATTACCTGAAATTTCCGATAAATATAAAGATGATCAAGGGACGTTACTTTATTTTTGTCATCATGATGACCTGTCTTTCAGGCTGTATGAATGCCGACTTGTCGGTGTTGTCCAGCAACTTGAAAAGCACCTTGGCTCTTCGTCCGGCCTATAAATCCACATCCACAATGAACATTCGCTGGAGCACCAGCGGCGGCTCCGCGCAGCCGGATTATTTCAAGCTGGAATACTCAGCCGACGGTGGGAGCACCTGGGTTGTAGCTGATGCCCGCATCACCACCGCAGGTTCTTATGACTGGCTTTTGAGTTCGTTGGTGCCGGGAAGTTATAAGGCCCGTTTGACCGCAGTTATCAGCGAGTCTCAGGAAACGATTCCATTGGGTGATTTTTTGATTGATGATCAGGCTCCGGTGGCTGGCGCAGTTCAAACGATCCCGGTGACGGAGGATACTCCGTCCGGATTCCTCTTAAACACCCCGACAGAAAATGATCAGTACGAAATCGTGATTGTAACTCATCCAAACAAGGGGACTTTGACTGGTTGCGGGAACGGGCCTGTCTTAAGCTGTCATTATACCCCGCAGTTGAACAATGAGGCGGATGATTCTTTCACCTACAAAGTGATCGACCGGGCTGGCAACGAATCTTCACTGGTGACCATCACCGTGGATCTGCAACCGGTGAACGATCTTCCTGTGATCAGCACTTTGGCGTGCCCCACCACCGTCGGGGAAAATTACAATTATTCATGCACGATCAACGCCACGGATGTGGATCTGCCGTCGCCACTGACTTTGACGTATTCACTGGATGTGGCCACCACCTGCAGTGGCTGGCTTGGGATCAATTCCACGACGGGTGAAGTCAGCGGCACACCAGCCGCCGCGCAAGTGGGAACCACTTGCCATGTGTCCGTTTATGCCGAAGACGATCAAATGGGTCGCAGTAGTTCCTTTGCCTGGGATCTCACCATCACGAACTCAGCCCCAATCATCGTGGTCAGTGGGGGGCCTTATGTGATTTCAGAAGATGCCCCTTTAGCCACGGTGATCCCGGCGGCCAATGTTTCTTCGATTGAAGAGGCCACAAGCACTTACAGTTTGGTCACACCCACGGTGGCCGGGGACCATTGCGAGGATTTCGCGATGGCACCAACCGCGACCAACTACAGCATTGATCCTGTAACCGGGGCTTTTTCCTTCCGTCCGGCGGCAGACTATGATGGTGTTTGCCATATTCGGATCGCTTTAACGGACGGATATCCTTCCACAGGTTATGCGGATGTCGCGATTACGGTGAACAATGTTCAGGATGCGCCTGTGGTTTCCGCCAATCTGCTTCCATGCTCGTCTTCTGCGACCGAGGACGTGGCCTATTCTTGTACGGTCGCAGTTGTTGATCCGGATCCAGAAAACCTGACAATCACACGCGATGCTTCTGATTCATGTTCCTGGCTGACGATCACACCCTCTGCGGACGGACGATCTGTCGCAGTCAGTGGCACTCCGGAGGACACTCATGTCGGGACTTGCCGTTTGGCTGTGCAAGCCACTGATCCGCAGGCGGCCTCGGACATGGAATACCTGGATATCACCGTCAATAATGCGGCCCCGACTTTGACGCTGGGGACGCCCACTGTTTTGACAGAAGATGATCCGGCTTTTGTCAGTCTGGTGCAGGTTCTCAGTGACCCTCAGGTGTCTTCTTTGGATGAAGGACAGGGGACGTATTCACTGGTGTATACAGGCTTGTCGGGAACAGCATGCAATGATACGGCGGTGGTGCTGACTCCAGCTTCGGATGTGATGATTGATCCTGCCACGGGGGCCGTCAGTATCAAGCCGCGAGCAGACTATTATGGAACTTGTTACGCCAAGATTCATTTTGATGACGGAAATGGGGCGGGGAACTCCGTTGTGCAGCAGGAGATTTCAATCGTCGTCAACCCGGTCAATGATGCGCCGTCAATCACAGCTGTTCCGGCGACACATGAAATACTACTGAACCCCACGGGAGCCACGCCTTCGTCCTTCAGTCTGACAGTGGATGTCGGCCCGACAAACGAGGAGGCTCAGCAGGTACAAATGATCTGCACCAACTCAAACCCCACACGATTGACTGTGGACTGCTCACAGACTCGCATCGGGGATGGTGGATTGACAATTCAGCTTTCAGCAACTGCGGGACTGGATACATCTGCTGTGGTGACAGTGAAGTTGAAAGACAATGCCGGCGGTACAGATGAATCCGCTGTCGCCACGATCAATGTCAGTATCACCGATGCTGTTGTGTTGGCGGCCATTGCCACTGATACAGCCAACTATAATATCTATTCGCAAGCCGTTGCTCAGTACAGTGGTGCTGTGGCTTCTTCCAATCGCACGTTTGTGGTGACGGTGAATTCCGGAGTCAAAGTTTCCAGTGCGGATCCGGCTCAGCCAGCGATGCGAACCGGCTCCCTGGCCGCGGGCGCTCGGGTGCGATTGATTAATAACGGCTGGATCGTCGGAGCTTTCGGCGCGGGAGGCCTGGCTTCAGCCGGTGCAACGGGCGCACAACGTATGGGTCAGCACGGAGGCACAGCCTTCAAAATTGATGATATCTATTCACAAGTCACAATCTTGAATAACGGAATGATCTTTGGCGGTGGTGGCGGTGGCGGTCGCGGCGGCACGGACAACTCGGATGCCGGAGCCGGTGGTGGCGGTGCCGCAGGTGAGGGGCCTTCGACGGCGGCACTCTCGGGAACTGCCGGCGCTAGCGGTGGCGGAGGCGGGGGAGCACTGGCAACCTCATTAGCAGCGGGTGCAACCCCTGCTGGAAACTATTCTCCTGCCAATGGCCTATCTCCAACTCACGGATCCGCCGGACAAGGTGGCAGCAGTTGTTTGATTGGTTCGGGACTGGGCAACAATCCCGGCGAGGCCTACTTTGGACGCGGCGGTTTTGGTGCGGGATTTGGAGGCGGTGCTGGGGCCTGCTCAACGACCTATGGTGGTGGCGGAGGCGGTGGTCACTTTGGTGGCGGCGGTGGTTCTGGAGGCCTGGCCGATTTAGGTGATGGTGGCAACGTCAATACGGACACCAACGGATATAACGGTGGAAATGGTGGAGCGGCGATAGAGGTTCCAGCTTCCGTGTCGGTTCCCGCAGATATTGCAATCGAGATCATTCCCGGAGGCGGCAGTCAGATTGCCGGCTGTGTTTGGAATGATATTTCCGGAGTTTATCTTTCAAATGTGGTGAGTGACACAGACATCAACAATCGTGTGTTGAGCTACTCTTCGACGGCAAGTCAAAGCGTCAATGCGCCTTCCAGTCTGAAAATATGGTCTAATGGGCGCGGAAAAGCCTATCGATAGCTATGAAAAAAGGGGGGTTTTAGACCCTTCCAGACCCTGTTTTTGAAGCTCTTCAGTTCCTCGCATTTAAATTTACGCCAAGCATCACCGAGCCTTAAGTCTTGCTTTGACCCCCTGCGTTCGGCTTAACCTATGAAAGTCATTCATTAAAATTCGTTAACATCGTGTAAGGATTAAGCGACTGTGAGCAAAATTACCAAAAGTAGCACAGCTGAATATTTTGCTAAGAACCTCCAGCAGGTGGGTTTTTCATCTCCTTTGAAGGCCGTTTTGACGACCTTGAAAGAAGCCGTGGACAACTCATTGGATGCGTGTGAATCCGCTGGCATCTTGCCTGATCTCCTGGTTGAAATCTCCAAAGTGGGAGCGGGCTCAACCAAAAATACTGATTTAATTCGCATCGTTGTCGAAGATAACGGCCCGGGTATCGAGGCCGAGGATCTGGCCAAAGTTTACGGTGAATATCTGGCGTCTTCCAAGTTCGGTCGCGGACAGTGTTCCCGTGGTCAGCAAGGTATCGGTATTTCCGCTGCAACAACTTGGGCGCAAATGACCAATGCCCGTGGTGTGAGTGTTATCTCCAAGACTAAAAAAATGCGCAAAGCGATCTCCGCGCAAGTGGACGTCGATATCAAATCCAATACTGGTGTTCTGAAAAACAAAGAAACTCTGGATTGGGACCGTGAACACGGCACCCGCGTTGAATTCGTGCTGGATGGCCGTATTCAATTGAACGGTGACGGTGGTCTTTTGACTTACATCGAGGGCACCATCCTGGTGAATCCTCATATGACCATCACCTACAAGCTGACGGACGCGGACTTTGTGACTGTGACCCGCGTAAGCACCGATGTTCCGAAAGTTCCGGAAGCGTCTTTGCCGCATCCTCATACGTTCAAACTGGGTGAGTTCATTACGCACGCCACTTTGTTCGGTAAAACGACTTTGTCCAAATTCTTGAAAACGGGCTTTTCCCGTATTTCTGATCAGGCTATTTCTGATTTCGTAAAAAAAGGTCTGCCAAAAGGTCTTCTTGAGAAGCCTTTGACCTCTTTGAGTGAAGAAGACTTCAAAAAAGTCTTCCAAGCTGTGCAGAACACAGACTTGATGGCTCCAAGCACGAAGTCCGTTCTGACCGTGGGTGAGGAGGCGTTGTCCAAATCCATCACGCGTCTGGGGGAAATCGATTTCTTCGCGGTTGTGACTCGTAAACCGACCATCTGTGACTTCAAACCTGTTGTGGTGGAAGTGGCTTTGGCGCGTTTCAAAGACCGCAATCAGCAAAACGATTCTCCGGTGACGTTGCTTCGTTTTGCCAACCGCGTTCCGCTGCAATTCGATAAATCCGGTTGTGCGATCACCTGGGCGATTGAATCTGTGAACTGGAAATCCTATGGTTTGGGTCAGCCTAAAGACTCTTTGCCACTAGGGCCTTACATCTTTGCGGTTTCCATCGTGTCTCCGTTTATTAAGTTTAAAAATGCCTCCAAGGAAACGATTGATGCTTCCGAGGAACTGGTAGCGGAAATCCGTCTGGCCTTGATTCAAGCCGGTCAAAAGCTGTCCCGTCACATCAAAAAAGAAGTGAAGGAAGCAGATCTGGAAAGAAAGCTTGCTCATATCGAGCAGTTCGGTCCGATCCTGGTGGAAGGTTTGGCAAGAATCATCAAGGCACCAGAGTCCCGCAAGAAGAAAGCCGAAGAAGGTTTGAAGAAACTTTTGGGCCGTGATTCTGAAGAGGCGATGGCTGATCTGGAAGCCGCGGAATCCAAGCTTCTTGAGCAGAAGAAACGCGAAAAGAAAAAAGGTATTGATCACGGTGACGAAGATTTCGATGTGATTTCTTCAAGTGATCTGGTGGAGGAAGCTTCTGAGGAACCGCAAGGGACCAAGAAAACCACCACAAAAAAGACTGTAACCACTAAGAAAACCACTGGGAAGAAAAGCTAATGGGCAAACTACTCAGCATTCGTGACCTGAAAATTGATATTCCTAAAGAAGCCCGCATCCTGGCAGATAAAATGTTGAGGGATCTGGAGTCTTCCAAACGTCCGGTTCTGGAGGCGGTGAAAACCTCTCTGGACAACTCCTTGTACAACTCCAAAGTGGGTTATCTGACTCCGGGGGACAAGGTTGTTCGCACCGAACTGAATGTGTCCTCTGTACAAAAACTGGCACGTGTTGTTTTCGTTTTGGAAATCCTGTTGAACAACCTGGAAAAAGGCGCAGTCAACACCAAGCGTGAGCTTTATTACATGTGTAAAGGTCTGATCAAAGGCAATCCTCGTTTGAAGCCTTTGGACTTTGATGACCAACCGGAATCTGATGCCATCATCGACTTCATCGGTGACATGCTGGAAGTTTACCGTGAGGAACTGAACTGTTTTGCCAATGATCGTGGTGGTCAGACGTACTCCCAGCAGTTGATCGTGACTGAAACTTTGGCCGATGGCGATAAAGCCGTGGTGGATCTTTCCACTCTGGGAACATCTCCGTTCCAGCCAAAGAACAAACCGCAGTCTTTGAAACTCAAGGCAAAGAAGAAAATCGACTTCTGCCTGATCGTGGAATCCGAAGGTACGGCGAATACGCTGGTGACCATGGGCTTCACCAAACGTAACAACTGTATCGTGATGGGTGCTCAAGGGGTTCCATCCAACGGTGTACGTGGCTGGTCTAAGTTGATTCAGGATGAATTGGATGTGCCAATGTACTTCTTCGGGGATCTCGATGCGTACACATTGCAAAACATCTTCCGTACTTTGAAAGCCGGTTCTGCGGCGTCTTTAATCCGTAATGCTGACTTCTCCGCTCCGAATGTAAAATTCCTGGGCGTGTTGCCAGAAGACGTGAAAAAATACGATCTGCCTCACTACAAAGTGAAAGAATCCGATCCAGCCGAAGCGCGCGCTTTGAAAAAAGCCAAAGACGCTTTGGAAAACGATCCGTTCTTCCTGGATAAAAAGAACAAAAATCTGGCAGACATTCTGCGCTGGTTGATCAAAGAGAAAATCCGTTGCGAACAGCAATCCTTCTTCTCTGTCGACCCGAACGATCCAATCAAGACAGAAAAACTGATCCTTGAGAAAATCAAACGCGGATCTTACGTCTAAGATTTTAAATAAGATAAAAAAACACCAAAGCCCCTGTCCTCACGGATGGGGGCTTTTTTTTTGCCCGGCTTCCGCCAGCAGAGCTGTAGCTCGGCTCCAGCCGGCAGAGCTGGAGCACCGGAGGTGCGCAAGCTGAAGCAGCCGGCGGTTTTCGGCGGAACACCTTTTCGCCGACTTTTATGAAGATTCCGAAGGCTTCGGGAAAAGCTGTGGCGGGCGTGAGGAAACTTTGTTAGACAGGGCTCGCTGTTTGCCTCGAACCGAAAGGACTTTCATGAAAACACTGTTTTTTGCTCTGGTCTCTCTATTGATGGGTTGGACGGCGCAAGCTCGCCCGGTTCCGGAAACCTATGCGACTTGCCAGGGAAAGCTCTATGATGGAACTGCTGTGACCTTCACTGTGCGCGAAATGGCGGTGGTCGGTCTTGCGCAAGGGCTTTTGCAGTCTGAGGCGGATCAGGCAGTCAGTTTGACTTGCCGAAATTCCACCGGGTCGTCCTCTAAGGATCGTGTGGTGATGTATGTCTGCACGGAAAATCGTGCAGGGGATGGCAAGGTCAGTGTTCGTCTTGAATACGGGTTCAGCGGGCATGTGATCGGCCAGATCCAACGGGAGCAGATGTTCCCCCTGCCAGCGCAGACCATCGGTCATCTTTTCTGTCGTTAAGAGATCATCACCAAGGGTGTGCCACGAATATCGGCCACCTGTTTGATATCCCGTCGACCTGCCAGCATTTTACGAGCCTCATTCAGCGGACTCCAGCCATGGTCTTGTAGATCACGAAGCAGAATGTAAGCGCGGCCCTGAGGATTCAGGGCCTGGTCGATGGCTTCAATCAAAGTTTTAAAATCTGAATCGATAAAAAAGCGGCAGCGATTTTTGAATTCCGAGGGCGACATCTTGCCCTGGTTCAGTCGAAAATAGGGTGGGTTGCTCAGAATCAAATCATACTTTTCTGAATCAGGTATCGACTTCAGGGATTCATAGTTTTGATTGAGGAAACGGACTGAAGGCAAACCGTCACCAAAGTTTTTCAGGTTTTCTTCAAAGTAGGGTTGATACACCTTCTGCACTTCCAGAAAATCAAAGTGCGCAGGCATTGTGAACTGGGCCTTTTTTAGGTGAAACAGAAAGTCCAAACCCACGATCCCACAGCCTGAACACAGATCCAATCCGCGCCACGAGCTTAAGTCGCCAGAAACCAGTTCAAACACCTGACGGGCTAAAAACACGGAATCGTGGGAAAAACGGTATTCCTCCGGCTGGGTGTAGTGAAAGGTAAAATGGGGGTTTATTGAGCTCATAGGGTCCTGCAGTTGTAAAAGCCTTGGGGAAACTTGTCCATTTTTTCATTTCGTTTTCATTGGGCGGGTCTGAAAGCTAAATTAATTACATTTGAGGCCATTTTAGGGTCGTCTGGTTGAGTTTTTGGGGCCAAGAACTTATAAAAGGGGCAAGCAAATCCTATGAAAATATCCAAGCTCGCTCCGAACATGAATGTTTCCCTGATCCTTTCCGTCCTGTTGCACGGGGGGCTGTTCGCGTTGGCTTTAGGGATGGCGGCGCCCAGTGTGGTGCCTTTGCCGGTGGGTGTGGAACTGATGTATGGCGATGGCGGAACAGTTCAGGCTCCCAAACAGGAAGAAATTATCAAAGCTCCGAAGGTGAAGGCCCCAGTAGTGGTGGATAATTCCGACGGCCCGGCGATTAAGACGGAAAAGGTCACGGAAGCCGCTCCTCAAGAACAATCACCAACTGGCAAAACGGCGGGCTCCTTGGCGGGCACTTCTGATAAAGGCGCTTTGGAAGGTCGTGAGGGGGTTGCAAATGGGATCGAAGTTTCCCCCGAGCAACGCTATCTTTATGAAATCAAAAAACTGCTGGAGCGTCGTAAACGCTATCCCGTGCTGGCTAGAAAAATGGGTCAGACCGGTAAAGTCACCATGCGCTTTACTCTGGCTCAGGATGGCTCGTTGTTAGCTAGCGAAGTTTTAGAAAAAGCTCCGTATGATACTTTGAATCAGGCCGCTTTGGATCTGGTCAAAGGCATCCACGGCATGAAGCCCTTCCCACAGGAAATCCAAAAGACCTCCTGGGTTATCACAGTCCCCATTGAGTATGTCTTGAATTAAAAAAACGCCGCTTCTGAACGAGCGGCGTTTTTGTTTGTGACTTCATTTAAATCAACTATTTCGTGATGCCCTGGAAGTTCTTGCAGAAATAGATGAAGAACGTTCGGGCGTGGATGCCGTGACGGAAGGTTTTGAGTTCTTCCTTTTCACAGGAATCCCACTTGGCCCACTCAATGGGGTTGGCCGGATACTTTTCTGAACTCACAAAGATCGCATTTTGACCTTTCAAGTTGTTCATCTCCTCCGGGGATTGCATCACCGTGTAGTTGCTGACCGTGGAGCTTAGCATGTACACCTTCTGCTTGGTGCCCCAAGTGACCTGTGCGGTATTTTCATAACGGTGAGCCGCGATGAACGGCTTGCTGCCGCTTTCGGCGTGGATTTCACGCTGACGGCGGTTTACGTATTTGCCCAGCTCTTCCCAGCCCGTGAATTCATTACTGAAATCGTAAGTGGTTTTCCATTCTCCATTGGGATTGAATAGATGGAAAGCTTTGGGAATCCACGGATACGCAAACGGAGTGTAGCTGATCAGACCCAGAACGATAAAGAATCCCGCAATACCCCAGGTGAAGACTTTACTGCGCGCTTTGACGATCTGACGACGGCCCCAGACAAGTCCCTGGGACCAGATCGCACCAGCCCCCATCAAAAGCAGGGTGTAAGCAGCCCCGCTCCAGTGCGGTTTATAATCGGCGAACAACGGCTGCGGATAGAAGATTGCGATGGATGGCAGGGTCAGGCACAGCAAGAATCTCCAGCGCGCCTCCTGGCGCTTTACGAAGGATGTGATGAAAGCCAAAGCGATCAGCACATACAGGAACGGAGTTGCAAACAACAGCTGCGCACTGAAGAACACGAACCAGCGATTCAAGTTGAAAGATTCGCCCGTGTGACGATCATGGAATTGATATTTGAAGCCCGGCCATTCATGGATGTGATTCCAAAGGAAGATCGGCGTTGCCAAAGCAGTAGCGATCAGGAAGCCCACCCACGGCCACGGAGTCAGGAAATCTTTGCGGCGAGATGGTGTCGCCAGCAGATAGATACCAAAGCCCGGAGCCAGCAAGGCGATGATGAATTTGGAGTTCAGCCCCAAGCCCATCAGAACCCCCAGCCACAGCCAGGTTTTTTTCACACTCCAGGCTTTGTCGTCTTCGCGCACCCCTTGCCAGAAGACGTAAGAAGCTGCCACCCAGCAGAGCATGAACGGAGGTTCTGGAGACGCCACGTAACCGCCAAAGCCCCAGAAAGGGGACCACAGCAAAACAACGCCGACAAAAATCGCAGCCCAGTCATCGAACAGATCCCGAGTCAGTTTATAAAGTAAAACCACGGTTCCAACAAAACACAGGAACCCCGGCAGGCGGACCCCCAGATAGGTGTCACCAAAAAGACGGGTGGTGATGGCTTCCAGCCACGCGATCATGCCCGGATGGTCGAAGTAAGAAAGCTGCAACCATTTCGCCCAGGACCAGTGGTAAGCTTCATCGTCAATCAGGCCGATATTCAGCGAGAAAAAAGCTCGGAAAAAGAGCGTCAAAATAAACAGGATGACTACTTTTTGAGAGAGAGTTTGCTGCTTCCAGAAGTCACGAATCACGGCCACGTCCTCACGGTCGAAATCAGGTTGTTGTGTCAATGCTCTGTCGTAATATCTTGGGGCGTTGCTGGCAACACATCCCCGCATGACAAACGGTGTAAATTGAAGCTTTCTTGCCTCTCAGGTCGCTCAGTGAGACTCTGCGGGGCATGAAATTGTCCATGGTTCTTTTTATCGGTTTATTTGTGCTGATGGGATGTCAGAGCTTCCGCTATTATGACCCGCAAAAGCCCTATCGTGGGAAGACTCAGTTCTATAATAACTATGACAATTCCCCCAAGGCCAGTTTCTGGAAGTGGCAGCTGGAGCGCTGGACAAGCTCAAAACCGGCAGAGCCCCCCTTTGAACCCGAGATCATTAAAACAGATCTTGGTTATCTTCAGCAGAACAGCCAGGACATCACATTGACTTGGGTGGGGCATTCCACAGCTTTGTTGCAGCTTCGGGGTTTGAATATTCTGATTGATCCGGTTTTTTCTGAACGAGTTTCTCCGGTCAGCTTTATGGGGCCGAAGCGTCTGGTGGGATTGCCGTTCACTATCAAAGATCTTCCCAAAATTGATGTGGTCGTGGTTTCTCACAGCCACTATGACCATCTGGATCTGCCGTCTTTGCGTGAGCTGGGTAAGAAAGACCCCGAGGTTCTTTTCCTGGTGCCGTTGGGAGATGCAGAGCTTTTGCAGTCCGAAGGAATCCCTCATGTTCAGGAATTGGACTGGTGGGATGAAGTGAAAGTGCAGAACCTGTCGTTTGTCTTTACTCCTGCCCAGCATTGGACTCAGCGTTGGTTGTTCCAGCGCAATCAAAGTTTGTGGGGTGGTTGGTCCATTAAGACGGACGGTTTCCATTTCGTTTACACGGGCGACACAGGTTATTCCAAGGACTTTGCTGACATTCATGCCCGTCGTGGGGATGTAGATCTGGCGATGATCCCCGTGGGCGCCTATGAACCCCGTTGGTTCATGGGACTACAGCATGTGGATCCTGACGGAGCTGTTCAGATCCATCAGGATTTGCGTTCAAAGCATTCTATTGGCGTGCACTGGGGCACCTTCCGTTTAAGTGATGAACCTATGGCCGAGCCTCCCGTCGAGCTGGCCAGGGCCCGTAAAAAGGCCGGCCTTGAAGACGGAGCGTTTCACGTCATGAAACATGGCGAGATCCTGAAAATAGAAGTAAAAAAATAGTTATTCTTGGAGAGATGTATGGATAAGTTCCGCGTAGAAAAAGATTTATTGGGCGAAAAGCAGGTTCCTGCCGAAGCTTACTATGGGATTCACACAGTGCGCGCGGTTGAGAACTTTAAAATTTCCGGCCAGACAGTCGGCACCAACCAAAGTTTCGTGCGCGGCTTGGCGCTGGTGAAAAAAGCCTGTGCTCTGGCAAACGGAGAGCTTGGCACCATTCCCGCAGACGTTTCCAGATCTTTGGTGGAAGCCTGTGACGAAGTTTTGCGTGATCCGAAGAAGTGGGGTCAGCAGTTCCCTTCCGACGTTTATCAAGGGGGAGCAGGCACCTCCATCAACATGAATGCCAACGAAGTGATTGCCAACATCGCACTGGAAAAACGCGGCTTGGCCAAAGGAACTTATTCAGTGATCAATCCGAATGATCACGTCAACAAATGCCAGTCCACCAACGATGCCTATCCGACGGCCTTCCGTGTGGCGCTGTTTGAACACATAAACGGCACCTTACAGGCCCTGGATTCTTTGGCTGTGGCCTTTGAAAAGAAGGGGAAGGAATTTCACAACGTTTTGAAAATGGGGCGCACCCAGCTCCAAGACGCCGTGCCGATGTCTTTGGGGCAGGAGTTTAATGCGTTTGCCACGCTGTTGAAGGAAGATGGTCGTCTGATTCGGACTGTGCAAAAGTTCATGCTGGAAGTGAACCTGGGGGCCACGGCCATCGGCACCGGCATCAATACGCCTCCGGGATACGCGGAGCTGGCAGTGAAGAAGCTAGCTGAAGTCACGGGACACCCTTACGTGCAATCAGAGGACTATATCGAGGCCACCAGTGATTGCGGCGCTTATATTATCATTTCCGGTGCGTTGAAAAGAACGGCAGTGAAGCTTTCCAAGATCTGCAATGACCTGCGTCTGTTAAGCTCTGGGCCGCGTGCGGGGCTGAAGGAAATCAATCTTCCAGAAATGCAGGCAGGTTCCAGCATCATGCCAGCCAAGGTAAATCCTGTGATTCCTGAAGTGGTGAATCAGGTCAGCTTTAAGATCATGGGTAATGATCTGGCAATTACATTGGCGGCCGAAGCAGGGCAGTTGCAACTCAATGTGATGGAGCCGGTCATTGCCTCCAGTTTGTTTGAATCCCTGGATCTGTTGAAGAATGCGTGTGAAACTCTGGAACACAAATGTGTTCACGGTATCACGGCCAATGTGGAGCGCTGCCGTGACTATGTGATGAACAGTATTGGCATTGTGACTTATCTTGATCCGATCATTGGACATGATGAAGGTGATCGTATTGGTAAGATCTGCGCGCAAACAGGTCGCAGTGTTGCAGAGGTGGCACTGGAGCGTGGTGTAGTCACGCAAGAACAGCTCAACGAGATTTTCTCTTTGGAAAATCTTTTGAACCCGAAGTATGTAGGCAAGATCCAGAAGTAAATTTTAGTGGATCGTTCCATATTCGGAACGATCCTTTCCGATTTCGCCGTCTAATCAAATCCACCCCGTGGGAGTAGTCTAATACCTGAAGGCAGGTTGAAGATGAAACTCCTCGTGATGCTACTGACTCTGGTGACCTTCGCAGGATGCGCAGAGTTTAAAAAAACACCTTTCACGGACGAGCTCAAGACAAGCACTCGCAATTGGAATGCCCGCAATGTTGAAAAGATTCGGGCCCTGAATCTTAGTGATACATTCAGGATCGCGACGATTTCCGATACACACTCAAATTATGATGACCTGCGATCGGTCATCAGGGAATTGAACTCTCGCAGGGATATCGATTTTGTGATTCACCTGGGGGATTTCACAGATCGTGGATACAATTTCGAATACGATATTTTCGTGGATATCATGCAAAATCTGAACAAGCCCTCGCTGGTGGTGATTGGCAATCATGACAGCATCGGCAAGGGTCCTCAGATGTATCAGCGCGTTTTTGGCAATCCTGACTTTGCCTTTGATTTCAACGGCACCAAGATCATTGTAGCCAACAACAATCGCCTGGACTTCATCAATTCCTGGTCTGCCGACTGGATGTTTCATGAGGTTTCCAAAAGCCAGGATTTTGAGCGGGTGATTGTAGCCCATCATGTGGACCCTGATTCCACCAATTATTTTACGACTACGCAGGTGATGCAGTTTGATAAGTTGTATTCAGACAGCAAGGTCAATCTGGTTTTAAACGGACATCAACACACCTTCCTGATGCGTGCGATGACGGACTATCTGTCCTTGCAGGTTCCGCGCATCCAGGATCGTCAGTACAACATTTTGGATTTTAAAAAAGGAGAACTTCATGTTTGGTATTGTCAGAAGGGAAGTTGTCAGACTGTGGCTCCTTAGTCTTCTGGTTTTGAGCCCCCTGTCTGTGCAGGCGGTTGAATGGCAGATGTCTTTGCAGCATGCAGGCTTTATGGGTGAAACTTCGGTGGCCGCAGGTTTCGAAAATCAAAGCCGCTGGTTTGGGATGGATTTGGGTGTGGGATTTAGTTCGGACAGCGATGGAAAATCTGTCCGGCAGATCAATGTGAAGGCCCGTTTTCAGCCTTTGATCTGGGGAGTAGGTAAATACGGAGAAGTGATTTTGCCTTACTTTGGTGTGCAGGCGATGTACACGGATGATACAGCTTTTTTTGTGCAAAGCGGAGATGAGTTTCCCGAGGACGAATATTACGATTTTACGGCCATTCGCTTTGGAATACCTGTGGGCATTGCCTGGAGAAATGAGACCTGGTCTGTTTATGCAGAGTACGTGTTGCTGGATACGGACATCATCGCTCAGTACAACACGAAGTCCGCTCTGGGCTATCAGGTCATCGCTTCGGCCTCCGTAGGTTTACGTTATTACTTTTGAACTGATTTGCTCTTGCGATTTTTGGGCGAAGGTTCATGATGAGACCATGAACCTTCATCATCTTGATATCAATGAAGTGTACTATTTTATTCGCATCATGCAGGCCGGAAGTATTTCGTCAGCATCGCGCCTGCTGAATATTCCCAAATCCAAGCTCAGTCGGAAGTTGAGCAGTCTTGAAAAAAAGATGGCCGTAAACCTGGTGAAAAGAAAAACCCGCCAGTTGGAACTGACGGCTGAAGGTCAGAAGCTTTTTGATCGCACGGAATCCCACTTTGATTTTATCGTCACAGAACTGGACAACCTGGTGTCGCCACATTCTATGTTAAGCGGTGAGTTCCGCATCGCTGCGCCGGTGGCGATGGCCTCTGATAGTTTTGTTGCGATGATCGGAGACTTCCGTCGGCGCAATCCGGCTTTGCGGGTGCATTTGGATTTGTTACCCAAAGGGCCGAACCTGACAAACGATGACTATGATGTGGCCTTTGCCGGCGGGACGGATATGCCGCCCCAGGTGGTGGCTTTGAAGCTGATGGAAATTGATATTCAGCTTTACGCCAGTGCTTTGTTTATTCAAGAGCGCGGACAGCCGAAAGAGCTGGATGAACTGCCACGTTTTGCCTGTGTTTCCATGCATGAAGTATCTGATCTTTTATCACTGACGTCTTATAAAAGCGGCGAGGTTCGCAAGGTTCCCATCCATCCGGTGATGCTGTCCAATCAACCGCAAGTTGTGCGAGGTGCGGTTTTGCAAGGTCATGGAATTGGTTTTTTGCCCGCGATGTTTGTGCAGAAGGAGCTGGATTCTGGAGCAGTCCAGAGGGTGCTGCCGGAATGGCATTATCCGGGAGTGGGGTTGTATCTGACTTATCTGAAGCAAAAGGTTCGAAATCCGAAAGTGAAGGCCTTTGTGAATTTCATCAAGAGCGAATTTAAAAATTATGAAGGGGTCTGTTAACGAGGACGTCGTCGCCAGACTTCCTGGGGATTGACCAGAACGATCGCGACCAGAGACAGCAGGCAGCCGATCCCGGTGGCGGTCAGGCGAACCATGGGTGTGTGCAGATCACCCCGTTGCAGATTGGGCATATCTAGAATGATCAGCAGCATAATGACCAGGACGGCCGACCCCAGCCAGTAGCTGCGCACAATGGACCAGGGGCCCCAGAAGCTGATCAATCCCAGAATAATGATGGCCAGCCAAGGTGAATGCACGCTGTAGATGATGATGTCGGCGACCAGGACCCCAAGCAAAGTGCCTAGGAAACGCTGAATGCTGCGATAGATGCTTTGTTTCAGCTCTGGCCGCATAATAATCAGAACAGTACCCACAGCCCAGTAGCCGTGATCTATTTTGAAGTAATCCACGATCACGAGGCTTAGGAGGATCGCACTGGCATACCCAGTGGCATAGAGATGGTGCGATCGTTCTGTCGTCAATGACTTCTTAAGTGAGGCACGCAGACCAGCAAAGGGATTGGGGGTGTGACGACGTAAAAACACCAGCAGGGTCAAAGAGACAATCACACACAGATAACCGAGCAATGCATAGGAGAGGACTGGGGCCAGATAGCGCTCCAGTCCCTGAACGTAGGCTCCGGCCAGAACCTGAAAGATTGCAAAAAGCAACGCTCGCTCCAGCTCGGCGCCTTTTCCTCCACCCATTAAGCCCAGCCAATACACCAGACCGAAAAGCAAAGGCATCAGAAGCCATCGATCCCCATGGGTTAGTATTCCCAGGGTCAGTCCACCCAGCATCATCATGCACGTCAGGGTGATCGTCCAAAGGCGATGTCCCAAGGTGCCCATATGGTCATTCAGAACCAGCAGAAAACCCATCAGTGAGCCAAAGATGGCGGCACCTATTTGCTGCGTCAGCAGCCCGATAATAAGAGGAATTGTCGTGGAAATGGCGCAAACAAACATGCGCGGCCAGGGCGAGGCGACGGGGTTTATTTTGAGAAGTTCATCGATATGATGGCGTAAGGTCATGATGTCCATTATACTACTTGGCAGGAGTCATTATGAAAAAGAAAATTGAACTGGAAGTGGTCGTCGATATCGTCTGCCCCTGGTGTTATGTTGGCAAAACAACACTTCTGAAAGCGATGGATCAGCTGAAGGATCAGATTGAATTTGATGTGAGAATCCTTCCTTTTCAATTGGATCCCGATGTCCCGGTGGAGGGGCTTCCACGAGCCGAATATTTGACAAAGAAGTTTGGCGACGGACAGCGTTTCGCTGAGGCGGAACGTCGTGTGGTTCAGGCCGCGAACAATATCGGTGCGGAAATGCACTTTGATAAAATTCAGACGCAAATCAACACCATGGATTGTCACCGTCTGATCTGGCTGGCCGGGCAAGATGGAAAGCAGTTGGCAGTGACCAATGAACTTTACAAGGCCTATTATGTCGAGGGTCTTGATCTTTCAAAGAAATCCAATCTGGCCGATGTGATGGCGCGACTGGGATATGAGGCTCAAAGTATTTATGAGTTTCTTAACAGTGATCAGGGCACGCGTGACGTTGAAGCACTGATTGGCGAAGTTTATAGTTTTGGTATTTCCGGTGTTCCGTTCTTTATTTTAAATAGGGAGGTCGGAATCTCAGGAGCTCAGCCACTTGAGGTGTTTTTACAGGCGTTTCAGGAAGTGTAAAGCCGGCCTGCACAGGAGGCGTCAGAAGAAGCACTTCTTTGGGCGCCTTCAGGTGGGAAAACCATTTTCGATACAAGTCTTCAAATTCACCACTGCGTTTGATTTCAGTCAAAGCTGTATGCCAGTTTCTGATCAGGTGGGGATCTGTGCCCTGGGAGAAAGCAAAGTACAGCGAGCTTGATTTCAGTGAAGCCACTTTGACATAATCTTTTTCTTTGTATCCAGTTCGTCGGAAAAGCTCGGCGACCGCCAGATCGTCATCACACAGAACCTCCACGCGGCCACTCATAAGCATGCGCACGGCACTTTCGGATGAATTCACAGGCACGATATGTTCAAATCCCTGCTGCTTCAGCAAGTTGTGAAAAGCTGTGCCCCGATGAGTGCCTACAGTCAGACCGCGTTTGATTTCATCCAGAGTGATCGTTTTTCGGTTCTTTGCGTGCGCTGACATGTACAGCGATATGTCGCCATCGGCGATCGGCCCCAGCAGGGTAAAGATTTTCTCTCGCTCGGGTGTGCGCACCAGGGTGAAGAGCAACACATTGGGTTGGGTCAGTGCGGTTTTATAAGCTCGGGTCCAAGGCTGGACTTCGACTTGGTTGTGCATGGAGAGATGCTTTTGAATCATTCGGGCCAGATCCACGGCCATACCTTGGGCAGTTCCGGATTTTTCGAAAGACATAGGAGGCCAGTGCTCGGTCACGAGTCTTAAAGAGGTCTCGTGTGACAAGCCCGGCTGCGATAGCAGCAGCAGACAGAATAGAAAAAAGTATTTTAGCTGCAACATGCCCTGATTTTAACACAAACTTGACAGCTAATCAGGGCATGGAGGAGAGAGTTGTTGAATATCAATTTCCCTCAAATCGCCTGTGGGGCAGGGAACTCGAGGGAAAAGTGAGTCTTGGATTAATTGCGTTTTTTGCGAGCCTGGTGGCGATGTTCTTCCTGCCAGTTGCGTCGTTCGCTTTGACCTTGATCCTTGGAAATAGTCATCTCGGGCAGCAATTGCAAGTGACCCTTTAATTGAGAGTGCAGGGGAAGCAAGTTTAATCCGGACATTAAAAGCTGGCGGAACTGTTTACCAAATTCACTTTGGTGCGGCGGCTCTTCAAACAGCAGACGTTCAATTTCTGCACGGGCCACAGCGGCATGTTGATCGGTGATGAATTCAAGTTCTGTCAGGGTGTCGATGTCAGCCATCAGGGATGTGAACTCGCGCAGCCACACGTAGCGTTCAGCACCCATCAAAGCCTGAAACCATTCTGTCGGCGTTGTTTCGTAACCATTTTCGCGATCGAACTCTGCTTTAAGGGCTGTTAGAGTTTCCTTTTGCAGGCCCCAGAGGGCATGGCGAACTCTCAGAGTGTTGGCGTGATGATGTGAATGAGTCATGGGGTCGGGCTCCTGTTGCTCTTAAAAAACCGATGCTAGCTTATTTTTACAGTCTTGACATCTACTTTTAAGAACAGGAGCCCGTGGGGTTTTTAGAGCTTAGCGGCAGCGTCTCCACTGAAGGTGATAGATCAGGCCGGAGCTGATATCGGCGCTATCCACAGTGGCCAACGTCTGCTCGCCACGACCGTTGGATCTGGCCATCATGGACGTATTGACGCGAAGGTTTACGTCCGCTCCGCACGGCGTCCAGACCATGGTGCTGGCAATCAGGCCGTCAGAGATCGTGTAGCTGTCGTTAACAGGGCCCATGAAGGTGCGGCTGATGCGTGGTCCGCGGGCGCCGGCCCAGAAGTATTCAGCGTCAAAGCGGGACATGCCTCCGCGTGGGACAAAGTTAAATCCACGATAGTCCACCTGGAAGACTGCCACACTGTAACCACTTGGAACAGAAACTGGGACCGAGATGTTGCAGGACTTACGATCCATTGCGCGTCCGTTACCGGCTTCCGCCACGTAGTTGTCAAAAAGGATACTCAGTGCTGAAGCATCCGGGCTGACTGTGACACTGGCGCTTCCCGCAGGGCAACCAGTACCGCCGTATGCAGGCTGACCCAAACGAATTTGTTGTGCCTGAGCGGTGATGCTCGCAGCGGACATAAGACCAACGATCGCAAGTAATAGTGTACCTTTCATAATTCCCCCTTTGGATTATGTGTGTTTTTGTTTTACTTAAAAATTTGGTTATTGATTTTATTTATGGAAAACGCGGTGGTCTTCCTGGTGCTGGGTTGGGACGCCCTGGTCCGGGATCGCGACCCGGGGGTGTCACTGAACCGCCGCCCGAGGGGCGACATTGCTTCCACGCCAGTTGGTAGCGCTGTGACTGCACCTGACCGTCAATGCTGTCCAGAGTGATCTGCGCGGTCAACAGCGATGACAAGTTCAGATTACGAGCCATCAAGTAAGTCGTGATGTAAAGCGACTGAATCGAATTGGCATTACAAGCCGCCCATGGAGCAACACGCGGATCGACCTGGTGACGGATGTAGTAGGTGTCGTTGTAAGGTCCGCGGAATTCCTGCGCGCGGAAGTTGTAGGTGCCACCGTTTTCATATCCGGGTCTTTCATTGCGGGGTTTGCTGCCGTCAAAAGAATAAAGAGCCTGGTGAGTTACCAGAGTGCCAACTTCAGCATAAGCAAAACCGCGATAGTCCGCCGACGTGACAGCGAAAGTCCATCCTGCCGGAACCTGGAAATTTACACGCAGTTCGCAGTTCAATCTCACAATAGGTTTTTGCATGGAAGATTCAGCAATGAAATTGTCCAGCAGTAAAGAGAAGGTCTGGGCGTCTGGAGAAATGGTGGCATTGTAGCTTCCAGCGGGGCAGCCGCTTCCCACTGCCTGAATACTATGAATCCTGATACCCGGTGGAGTTTGTGCCAAGGCCGGTGCTGCCGCTATGAAAGTAAGACCTAATATAGATGTAGTGATTCCCCGCCACATATTTGTTTCCCCCCAGAAACTGGTGACAACCGTCACCTGGGAAACAGCTATAGCAAGGGTTGGGCCACCTCTTATGGTGGCATCTTGGCTCTGAGTTCTTCTATGTTGCGCAGCAAGTCGGTTTTACGCAAGGGTTTGACCAGATGCAAATTGCACCCCACCTCAAGGCTGCGATCAATTTCATTTTTCAAAGCATAGGCCGTCAAGGCCCAGATGGTGGCCGGTGTTTTGCGATGTTCTTTTTCCCACTGACGGATTTTCTGTGTGGCCGTAAATCCATCCATCACCGGCATCTGCATATCCATCAAAATCAGATCATAGTTATTTTCGCGGGCCAACTCCAGAGCCTGCTGACCGTTGACCGCTTCATCAATGTGATGGAGAGAGCCCTTAAGGTAGGCTTTGATCAAGGTGCGATTGTCTTCGGTATCATCGACGACCAGAATGGAAAGAGCTCGGCCCTTTTTTTCGTGGGAGTCTGTCGGTGTGGCAGCAGTGGGCTCTTTTTCCAGAGTCTGCAGAGTTTCCTGATCCTGCAGGCAGGGAAGATCCAAAGTGAAAGAAAAAACACTTCCCTGATGTGGTTTGCTTTCAACCGTGATTTCACCACTCATCAGGTGAACCAGTCGCTTGGAAATGGACAGCCCCAGCCCGGTGCCTCCAAACTTTCTGGTGATGGTTGAATCGGCCTGAGTAAATGGCTGAAACAGGGACGGGATTTTTTCCTCGGGAATGCCGATACCGGTGTCCTTCACCTGAAACAACAAGTTGCCGTGCAGGTGGGGGAGGTTGTTGCGAGAAACGCGGACCTCAATAGATCCTTGCATGGTGAACTTCAAAGAATTGCCAATCAGGTTTGCCAGAATCTGACGAATGCGCGTGGGGTCGCCCAGATAGATATAATTCGTGTCCGGACTCAGAACAAGCGACAGTTGCAGATTTTTTTCCCGGGCTTTCAGAGCGAACATGTCGCAGACATCACGGACTAGTTCGTGCAGATGGACCTGGGTTTTTTCCAGAATCAACAGGCCGGATTCAATTTTTGAGATATCCAGGATGTCATTGACGATGTTCAAAAGATTCTGCCCGGCCTTTTTGGAGATTTCCACATAGTGGGCCTGATCTTCATTTAAGGGGGATTCCTCCAGCAAATCAGACATGCCGATGATGACGTTCAGGGGAGTGCGTATTTCGTGGCTCATGTTGGCCAGGAATTCAGATTTCGTTTCGGAGGCTTTCTTCAGTTGCAGATTTAAATCAATCAGGTGCTGGGTTTTCTCATCCACGATTTCCTCCACCGACATGATGCGATTGGCGATGGTGAGAAGCAGGGCGCAGAGTAAAAACACAAAGGTCAGGGAAGCCATCAGGAACAGATTGGAGTTGGACATGGCAGCCAGAGGCTGCGAGGGATCTTGTTCCAAAGTGACTTCCCAGATGCGATCACCGACCTCGATGGGCTTGCTCCAGCGGAAGTCCTCTAAGAAGGGATTGGCTTGTTCGGGAAACGACTTCGACTGCAGAACCAACGTGGCCGGAGTCGTTGTGATATCCCGGATTGTGACGGCGTAGCTGGGATCATTCAGAACGGCGGTGAGGTCCTTGAGGACATCATCCAGTCTCAGAACCTCCAGCAAAATTCCACCTGGATGTCCAAGGGCAAAAAACAGGAAGCTGCTGGAGCCGACCTCATTTATCTGCAGGGGCAGTGAGGAGGTGATTCGTTGCGATTTCAAAGATCTCCTGAACAGCTCTTCGTGCTCGGGATAGTCGCTGAACTTAAGGTTTTTGATCAGTTCATTCTTATTCAGAGGTTCGATGAATTCGATTTCGAAAAGACCGGGTTTTTCGGGGCGCACGGGAATCCAGGCAAGGGCCTGAACCTCGGGGTGACGGGCATGCAGGGTGCCCGCAAACTTTTTAAACTCTGCCACCGTCACTTCGGACGAGCTTTCGTAAAAACTTTGCAGGGAGCTGAGCATGTCCAGATTGGAGTTCAAATCCTTTTCCAGGACATTATAAGTGAATTCTGATTTTTTGCTGAATTCAGCCAGCCATTTGCTTTGTTCAGTTTTATTCAGATAGTGTGATACCGAAAGAATCAGGCCAAAAGAAACACATACTGGCAGCAGAACCTTGGTTACTGATTTGAGCCAGTACTTGCGCGACTGGATTGAAAACATCAGGGCCACCGGCGCAAAGATCAATCCTCCGGTGGCATCCCCCACAAACCAATGCAACCAGTTCTGGAAAAGACCCCTAGGGCCGACGGCACCGGCAAAATAAAGGGTGCCTGCGCCCAAAGTGGCAGTGATCAGTGATGACAGTGGACCTGCCACCAACAAAAAGAGCAGGACTTCCCGTTCTGTATAAAACCGTTTTGGAAACTGCAGCCAGCGGCGAATCAGCCAGGCCGCCGTGACAATGCCGAGCGTGCTTCCCAGGGCCACCCCGGAGGGGATCAGTATGGCATTGAGGGAATCCAGGTTGCGAATATTAATCAGAAAAGCGCCCGCCGCAACTCCGGGCCAGCGATTGATTCCAAAAAGCAACAGGGCGGCAATGCTAAGGCCTAATGGGGCCCAAATAAGGGAGGCGTACCCTGGTGGCAGGGCCAAAAGCAGGCCTGCTTTGCCGGTGATAAAATAGACAGCGGTAATCAGCAGAACCTGAGCAAGCCATGAGCGCAGAAGGGGTCTCTCCATAAATCAAGTTTATCGGGCTTCAGGCGGGGAAACAATAAATCTCTCGATGGAAGCACAAATGCGTTTTTGTACTGTAGTCAAAATTGTGCTATGAATAGACCTCGTTAGGAGATCTTTATGCAGACTATTCCCGGACTTTGTCAGACGCCTGACAAAGAAACTCAAGCATATACTTTCAACCACACTATGCTAAGGATCAAAGACCCCAAGGCGTCTTTGGATTTTTATACGCGTGTTCTGGGAATGAAGTTGATCCGCAAGCTGGACTTTGCGGAGTGGAAGTTTTCTTTGTTCTTCCTGGCTTATGTCCCAGAGAGCACTCAAGTTCCGACCGATAATGAGGCCAATGCAAAATATGCCTTCGGACGTGAAGCCGTGCTGGAGTTGACGCACAATTGGGGTACGGAGGAAGCAGAAACCACACCTTACCATAATGGCAACTCCGAGCCTCGTGGCTTCGGTCATATTTGTATCTCTGTTCCCGATATTCAGAAGGCCTGTGCGCGTTTTGAAGCATTGGGTGTGAACTTCCAAAAACGCCTGGGCGAAGGCGGAATGAAAAACATCGCCTTCATCAAAGATCCGGATCAGTACTGGATTGAGGTGGTTCAACCGGGTCTTCTTTAATGCGCAAATGGTGGCCGATTCTCAGAAAGTGGATGCTCAAAGCGGTGCTGCTCTTTTTTGTGAGCAGTCTGGGCTTTGTCTTGCTGTACCGATTTGTTCCGGTGCCGTTGACGCCGTTGATGGTCATTCGCTCTGTCAGTTCTTTGTGGGGGGATGAGTTTGTCGGCATCCACAAAGACTGGGTTCCGCTGGAAGAAATTTCACCAGCTGTACAAAAGGCGGTTCTTAAGGCAGAGGATTATCGCTTCTTTGAACACAGCGGGTTTGATTTTGATGCGATTGAAAAGGCCATCAAGTACAACAAGACCCATAAAAGAAAAAAAGGGGCCAGCACCATTTCCCAGCAGACGGCGAAGAATGTGTTTCTTTGGCCCAATCGGGACTGGATTCGCAAGGGTCTGGAGGCCTACTTTACGGTTTTGATTGAGACCACCTGGCCCAAAGAGCGTATCATGGAAGTGTATCTGAATGTGATAGAGCTGGGGCCGGGCGTGTATGGAGTGGAGGCGGCTTCACAAAAGTACTTCAAACGCAGTGCTAAAAATCTGAACTCTTATCAGGCGTCGTTGATTGCGGCAGTTCTGCCAAATCCACGACGTTTCCGTATCGATCGACCTTCAAACTATGTTGTCGGTCGTCAGCGTCGTATTTTGAACCGTGTGGCGCCAGCGATCCCCAAGACGGCCGAGGCCTCTTTGTTGGATTTCCTGGATCTGAAGTTTGATTCAGACGAAGAGGACGCTCCCTAAAATTGGTTTGCCCGGTCCTGGGCAGAGTTCTAAGATTTCCTTATGAGCTCAAACAAGAAAAAAGCCAAAATGATTGCCGCCATCAATGAACGCGGATGCCTGCTGGTGTATCCTCTGGAAAACCGTAAAGAGCCCGCCAGTCTTTGGAGTGAGCTCTATCCGCGCACGAAGATGCGTTGGGAGTGGGATCAGGACGGTGACAATCGAGTGGCAGAATTGTGGGTGTTGCGAGAGGAGCTGTCGCGCAGTGAAGAGGTTGTTTACGCCAAATGGTTTCGCAATCGGGCGACCTTCTTTTCAAAGGAAGTCTTCGTCCATCTGCTGGCCTGGTTGGGCAGTTCGCAAGGTCGCGTGAATCTGCCTCGCAGCAGTCAGGAGGCGCTGGACAGCTTCCTGCAGGACTCCCCGCAAAGCACCAAGATCATCAAAGAAAATCTGGGCTGGCAGGGGAAGATGATGGAAAGCCACTATAATCGGGCTATGAAACCCCTGTGGAATTATCTTTTTTTGGTGGGCTATGGAGAAGTGCAGGATTCCAGCTTTCCGTCGTTGAATATGGCGGCCACTCAAAATCTGTTTGAAGACCTGTGGCTGAAATCGCAGGAACTGGATGCGGCTTCAGCGGAATCGTTCCTGCGTAAAAAGCTGGGTCCGGATAATTTATTCTTTAAATACGCTCAGAAGCTGGTCAAAACCTAAGGGGCATACCAGCAGCGTGGACGTTCCTGCTCCAGAAGCCCGGCAATCATCGTGTCCAGTCGGCACTGGGCGCTGGGATAGAAGGTTTCTTGCAACTCCACTTTATCCACCACAGTCAGATCCGGTGTGTGATAGTCGGTTTCACCGCCACCGCTGGCAAGCTGGCGGAAGAAGAGGCGTTCCACCTCTAAAGCCTGAAATCCACGGAAGCAATTGTACAGTTCTTCCGGGGAGGAGAACTTCTGGCGACACAGATTTTCTGTATAGGCGTTGGGTGCCTGCACAGGCTGGAACTCAGGAATATATTTGAAAACTCGCTTGATACAGGAGCGGGTGGCAAAATAGTCGGACTGTCCTTCGGTGGAAGCCCGAGTGCTGTCGGTTTTTCTTTTGTAAGGGGCGCCACCAATGCCATGCCCCAGTTCATGACAAAGAGTCATAGCCACTCCATCCGGGGTCATTCCGGGCATGCGGGCATAGCCACCAAATAAAAACAGAAAATGCTCAGTCAGACCCTGGGAGTCCGTGTAAGCACTGTAAGATGCGTGACGGTCGTTTAAATCCCACCAGAAGTTGGGTAGCTGTGGACTGGGGGGACGATTGATGTTCAATCGGGCATTTTGTTTTGCCAGTTCGGTGGAAAACTCTGCTTGGAAGGCCTGACTGATAACTTGAAATTGTTCAAGGCTGATCTGCGCCTTTGCAGGAAGTGTTGTGCTGAAAACCAATAGTGCCAGTAGTGCCAGGAATTGCCAGAGTGTGTATTTCATGCCCCTTCTTTTAACAGATAGGTTCGGAAAGTCCCAGTGGGTGGGCGTTTTTTACAAGAACTGTTTATTGTTTTTCTTCAGTGTGCGAAGCGCTTTTTTGCCTCTGCCGCTAAAACCGTCAGAATAAGGTCTTATGAAAAAACAAATCATCTTTTTAGGACTTCTGGCGTGGTTTCTATTGAAAGTCCTTAGCGCACACGCTGCAGGGAATGATGTTCGTTTTATGACGGAATGCGAACCCGGGCAGGAACGGATCAGCCTGTCTTTTGTGGGGGATATACTGGTGCATGAGGCTCTTTATCGGGCGGTGGTGAAGGGGACTCAAAACTTCAGTCAGATTTGGAGACACACGGACAGCCTGATGACCAAAGCCCATTTTTCAGTGGGCAATCTGGAAGGTCCTGCTGCGATGGGTGTGGATCGCCGGGGGCGTGATCATGGGGATGTGGGATTTATCTATGACGAAGTGGTGTACTCGGGGTCTAATTTTTCCTTTAACTATCATCCGCGTATTCTGAGGGATCTGCAAAGATCGGGATATGATCTGTTGACCGTGGCCAATAATCATTCTTTGGACCGGGCTTCGTTGGGAATTGATAAGACCATCGATGCGGCCCGGGCGATTGGACTTCCGACTGTGGGGATTCGCAAAGCTTCGGAGCGAAATGCGCCGTTTTATGAAGTTGTCTCTGTCGGCGGTTTACGTGTGGCCTTCTTAGGATGCACCGAGATGAGCAATGGTCACAGCGATAGTAAAGACCAGCTTCTGTTCTGTTACAAGGCCCCCGAGAAAATGGTGGAGCTGATTCGCGACATCTCCTCACGCTCTGATGTGGATGCTTTGATTCTACTGCCGCACTGGGGGCAGGAATATAAACATACCCCGGACTCCCGCCAAAAAAGTTACGCCCGCAAATATCTGGAGGCCGGAGCCACGGCGATTATCGGATCGCATCCCCACGTTTTGCAACCGTGGGAAAAGTATGTCACCAAGGACGGTCGCGAAACTTTGATTGCGTATTCTTTGGGAAACTTCGTGGCCGGACAGGCGGGGGTGGCGCGAAAGACCGGTGTGGTGGTTTATCTGGGGCTTGTGAAAGAAGGAGGGCGAGCCCGGATTTTTGGAACCGCCTATACCCCCACTTATCGTGAAGGCACCGAGATCTGGCCGGTGACCAAAAATAAAGAGGCTCTGGAGCATGCCGCCTCTTTGTTTGGCAGTGAAAGACGGTTGTCGCCCGATGGAGCCTTGATGAATTTTCTTTGTCAGAAGAAAATGTGATGATCGACGGGTCAGCCGGGTGTAGAGTTTTGGCATGAACGACAAGGATAAGTTTCCCACCACGTTGGCAATTCGCGAACTTCTAAAATATCAGGTCAGCTATGAAGGACACCTTTTTCAGTATCAGGAAAAAGGTGGAACCGCACATTCCTCAAAAGAGCTCGGGGTCCCCGAGCACAGTGTGATCAAGACGCTGATTATGGAAAATGAAAACAAAGAGCCGCTGGTGGTTCTGATGCATGGGGATCGACAAGTTTCAACGAAGCAGTTGGCGCGAGAACTGGGGGTGAAAACCATTTCTCCCTGCAAACCTGAGGTGGCAGATCGTCATTCGGGGTATCAAGTGGGGGGGACTTCCCCGTTTGGGACCAAAAGAAAAATGCCAGTATATATGGAAAAAACCATATTGGATCTGGAGCTCATCTATATCAACGGTGGCAAAAGAGGCTTTTTGGTTTCCATGAAGCCGCAGGAAGTGGTTCGAGTTCTGCAACCGACGTTGGTGCAAGTGGGTGTTCAAAGCTCTTGAATCCCTGTATCCCGACACTTGATCTTGTTTGCCTGGTGCGGTGTCTTTAAAATCCTCTGTGAATATCATCACAGGAGGAGTCTATGAAAGCGGTCCGCTTTGTCGGAGTGGGAAAACCTGCGCAAATTGTTGAATTGCCAAAGCCAGAGCCCAAAGCGGGAGAGGTGCTGGTGAAAATCGGTGGGGCGGGTGTGTGTCACTCTGACCTTCACGTTCTTCACAGCGGGATTGGGATTGAACATTCTTTTACTCTGGGACATGAAAATGCAGGATGGGTGGCGGGTACCGGTGCGGGAGTCCGTAACTGGAAAGAGGGTGACGCCGTTGCCATCTATGGGCCCTGGGGATGCGGCCACTGTCACGCATGCATGCAGTCTTATGAAAACTATTGCGAAAATTGGAAGCCGGGTCAGGCCTATGGCGGTGGCTTGGGCGCAGATGGGGGAATGGCTGAATACATGCTGGTCCCTTCAGAACGTTTGTTAGTTTCGCTGGGAAAATTGAAGCCTCAGGATGCAGCCCCTTTGAGTGATGCGGCCCTGACGCCTTATCATGCCATCAAGCGGGCGTTACCACTTCTGACCCCCGAGGCCACAGCTGTGGTGTTGGGGGTTGGAGGATTGGGCCATATGGCTGTGCAACTGATCAAGTGTCTTTCTGGAGCCCGCATTGTGGCTGGGGATGTTGACGACGCCAAGTTGGAGATGGCCAAAAAAATGGGGGCCGATCTGGTGGTAAACACGAAGAGCGAGGATGCCGCAGAAAAGATTCTTAAATTCACCGGGCCCCGCAAGGCGGCCTTGGTTCTGGATTGTGTGGGAGTCCAACCCACAGTGACCTTGGGAAGCAAGATCGTGGGTATGAACAGTCATTTCACAATCGTGGGACTGGGGGGAGGCAAGCTCACCATGGATGGAGGTGCCTCAGTGCCGTTTGGCTGCATGGTCAGTACTCCTTACTGGGGGTCTCGCGCAGAGTTGATGGAGGTTCTGGCTTTGGCTGAATCGGGCCGCATCCACGCCGAGGTCACTCACTTCAAACTGGATGAAACTCCTGAGGTTTACAGAAAGCTTGATGAAGGAAAAATACGTGGTCGCGCTGTGATCGTGCCAGAGGCGAATTTTTAGTATCCGCCTTCGTCGAACATCATCATGCGCTCTTCGTTGCGTTGAAGCTCAAACCAGTATTGGTCTTCGCCATCGGCGCTTTTGTTGCGAACCTTGTATTCGCGCAGAGTGTCTTTGATCGATTTATTGAAAGAGTCATCTTTAAAGTTGATGCGAAGGCGGCCTCGTTCATCAAACTGGGAGGCCGGGGTGAAACGCAACTGCACTTTCATTTTTGGATTGTGCTGAGTCATGGAAGCCTGCCATGCGCTGACGGGGACGGCGCTTTTTTCTAGCGACGGATCCAGAATGTATGGGATCAGTTTGTTATCCTTTTTTACCAGAACCGCTGGAGCCACATGATACTTCCACTCGACCGTGGTTCCGGTTTTCGTGGGATTCGGGCGGCGCAGGCGTGGTGATTCGTTTTCATCAACAGAAGCGAAAACTTTTATAGGTGTGATACCCTTAAGTAACATCAGGCGTGACATTTCATGGGCCCTCTCTTCGCAGCCCGCGATGGAAAACTCGAAGGGGATATCGCCGTTGGATTTAAGTTCCTGAAAAAGTTTCTGTGCTTCTTTTTCCGTCAGGACAGACACATTATCGCTTTCCAGTTTGGTGGTGCGAGATTGGACTTGAGTCAGTTTCGAAGAATCACACTGAACCGACTGTTGCGCGTTCAGGTGGCGCAAGGTGGAGTCCAGGCTGGTGGCAAAGGACTTTAGATCATCAGCTGCGCGGGCGCTCAAAGAACTAAACAAGACAAAGATAAAAAAGACTTTAATCATGATGAATCTTATCGGCGCTTTGCTCCCCAAACATGACCAAGTCGAGCCAGAACCCCGCGAGGAAGATTTGATCAGAAAGAAATTGCACTCTTTGCGTGGACAGCTATCATCTCCTAATGACTTTGGTCCTGATCTACTTGTCCACAGCATTGAGCTTTCTTGTTTGCACGGTCTATGCCACTCGCTCTTGGTCCTATCGTCGCTCTTATTCTCACGGGTTGATTTTCTTGATCGAGGCCACCTATGCCATGTGGGCGTTTTCGCTGATCAGCGTGTTTGCTATTGAGACCATGTCATTTAAGGTCTTCATGACTCATGCTCGTCAGTTGATGCTGCCTTTGATCTGTCCTGCCTGGACGCTGCTGACTCTCGCTTTGTTCTTTCCGGACTTCTCAAATCGCATGCGACGGCATCTGCACTGGATTTTTCTGCTGCCAGTGATCGTGATTGCCGGGAATGTTCTGGCGATGCTGGGGTTTTCGTTTGCTGAGAAGTGGATTTTCTATGACTTCCAACTTGTGCCGGGCTTGAGTGGCTTGGTCGACTTCAAACGAGGGCTTCTGCTAAAGACTTCCTTTGCCTACAACACACTCTGTGTGGCTGCGGCTTTTGGAATTTCATTCTATGCCTTTGTGACTTTGCAGGGGCGTCGCAGGCTGTATGCGCTGGTGCTGATGCTGGCGGGCACCTGGCCGACTTTTCTAGAGGCGTGGGCTCGAATGGTTCCTTCGGAGACGATCCCTTGGGCTCAGTTGACGGTGCTGGGTTTGTGGCCCTGCGTATGGGGAATGCACTTTGCGGCCAGCCGGGTGGATTTGCTGGAGATTGTCTCTTTGGCGCAGCAGAAGGTCTTTGAACATCTGCCCAGCCCCGTGGTGACACTGAATACGCGGGGGGAATATTGGGATGCCAATCTTGCCGCGAAAAGATCTTTGAAGCTGCAGGAAGATTGGCGGGGCAGGTCCGCCGCTAAGATTCCTGTGCTGGATGCGATCGCAAATACGGTTGGAAAATATAAAATAGCGGATCGTAGTTATCAGGTGATTCGTCACACACTGGATTTTCACGGAGGCGAAAGTCAGGCACAGATTTTCGTACTCAATGATGTGAGTGAGCTTGAAGAAAGCAATAAGACCCTGCGGGACCTGAATGGTGCCATCTTGCAAATGACCCGCTTCAATAAAAAAGTCCAGACGGTGCTGGCACATGATCTCAGTGGTGCACTTTCCGGGGTGCAGATTCTTTTAAACGGCGTGATCCAGAAAATGCAGGGCACGGAAAACATAAACATGCTGCAGGCTTTGAACCGGGCCAGTGAAGCCAATAAGTCTTCGCTAGCGTTGTTGCAGAATCTGCTGGCCTGGAGTTACGAGGAAGAAAACTTCCACAAGGTAGGGCTGAAAGAGAGAGTTCACACCGCCGTGGCTCAGCTTTCACCGCAAGTCCTGCAAAAAAATATCACCTTGAACATCGATTTGCCAGAGCAGGATGTGGCATTGACGGGATCGGGGAAAGTGGTCGAAGCCATTATTCGAAATATTCTGTCTAATGCGGTGAAGTTCAGTCCGGTGGGGGGGCAGATCGACATTCAATGGGAGCAAATGGATCGCCATGTGGAACTGATCATTCAAGATCAGGGACCGGGGATTTCAGAAGAGTTGATGCGCCAGTTGTCGGACCCGACCGCCTCCATCACCGCTCAGGGAGAGGGTTTTGGTCTGGGACTTCGATTTACGACGGATTTCGTAGCCCAAATGGGTGGTATTATGGAATTAAAGAATCACCGTCCCACTGGGACTCGGGTTTCGGTCAAGTTTCCTTTATTTGTTTGACCGTAACCTCGCAGAACGAAATAGTTAATTGGGAGTAATGTTCTATTTATGTCAGAAAAAACGAAAGTTTCCTTTTATATCGTAGATGATCATCCTGTTACTCGGCATGGATTGCGCGTTTCTCTGGAGTCAATGTCAGATGAAATGGTTTGCCGTGGTGAAGCGGGCAGCGCTGAAGAGGCTCTGAAATTTTTTGAAGCGGGCAGTGCCGACATCGTGGTTCTGGATCACGCCTTGCCGGGGAAGTCCGGCTTGGATTTGGTGACAGAGCTTCGTCAGAAGGCGCCACATGTGCGTTTTGCTTTGTTAACTCAATGTGATGATGCGGGCGTGCTGGCTCAGTATCAGAAGCTGGGTGTGCGAGTCATGATGGCAAAGACCTCTGCCAGTGAAGTTTTAAAGGAGGCGATTCAAAGCCTGCTTAACGAGCGCATTTATATCTGCCCGGCGATGAGAAAACTTTTGGAAGAGCCACGCCTGACCTCGGTGCTGACGCCAAGAGAGATTGAAGTCATCCGCATGATCGCTCAGGGGAAAACCAACAAAGAAGTGGCTTTGGTTTTGGGATGCTCTGAACACACTATCAAGACCCACAAGACCAACGTGATGAGAAAGTTGAATCTTTCCAATGCCGTTGAAATCAGCGTCTGGGCTTTGAAGCGAAATTTGGCCTAAGGCGAAAGGCGGCGGAACACCCGAAGGTTTTCCGCCGCCAGTTCCTGTCTGTTAAACTTTCTTAGCAAACTGCAAATCCAATGAAATAGCGACGTCATCGCCGACCAACACGCCTCCCGCTTCCAGGGCCGCATTCCAGCTTAAACCGAAATCTTTGCGTTTGATTTTTGTCGTCGCTGAAAAACCAATTTTGATGTTGCCATAGGGGTCTTTCATTTCCGCAGAGGGGCCTTCCACTGCCAGTACGACTTCTTTGGTGACACCATGAATGGTCAAGTCTCCAGTGACCTTCAGGTCCTCACCATCTTTTTCAACGCGAGTCGATTTAAAGTTCAGGGTCGGATATTTTTCGACATTGAAGAAGTCAGCACTTTTTAAGTGTGTGTCGCGTTGGGCTTCGCGGGTGTTGATGCTGGCGGCATCAATGACAGCTTCGATGGATGACTTGGTCACATCGGCGGTGTCCAGTAGCAATGTGCCAGAAAGTTTTTCGAACCCGCCATGGACTTTGGCGATCATCATGTGTTTGATGGAAAAGTTCACGCTGGAGTGAGCCGCATCGATAGTGAAAGTGGTTTGAGCCATAAAATTCCTCCTTGGGAAGTGGTTGTTTATGGGTCTATGATGTCACTTTCTTGATTGTTGCGTAAGGGCACATTAATGCAATATATTGTTGCAATAATGGCACTAATCAAGTGTACTGACTCAAGCTACGATCAGGGCATCGGAGGAACTATGAAAATCGAGAATATTCTTAATCAAAAATTCACCGTGCAAGTGACCGGAGGGGAGGCTCGCCTATTGTATCGTCGTGGGCCTGAAAACTCATTGGATTTGTACTCCACTCAGGTGCCGGTGGAAGCTCGCGGTCAGAACATTGCTGAAAAACTTGTGTTGGAAGCTTTGAAGTTTGCCCAAGATGAAGGTGTGAAGGTGATCCCGACTTGTCCTTATGTGCATCGCTGGTTTGAGAAACATCCAGAGGAAGCTGGACGTCTGCTGAAGCCTTTGTCTGAAACGAGACCCTCTCATGGCTCTTAAGTCCTTACCTGCCGTCTATATGAGAGGCGGCACCAGTCGGGCTCTGGTCTTTAAAAAAGAAGACCTGCCGGCAGATCAAGCTCAGTGGGATGGGATTTTTTTGTCCGCTCTGGGAAGTCCGGATGCCTACGGACGACAACTTGATGGTATGGGTGGGGGGATTTCCTCTTTGTCCAAAGTGTGCATCCTTTCACCTTCACAGCGCCCCGAAGCTGATGTCGATTATACTTTCGCGCAGGTGTCTGTGCATGAAAGTAAAGTGGATTACAAAGGCAACTGCGGCAATATCAGTTCCGTGGTGGGGCCATTTGCTCTTTCCCAGGGCTGGTGCCAGGCCTCCGGCGAAGAGGCGTGTGTGCGCATCTTTAATACCAACACCCAAAAAATCATTCATTCTTATTTTCCTGTAAAAGACAAGCAGCCGATTTATGAAGGGGAGCTACAGATTCCCGGTGTTTCAGGAAGTGGCGCCCCCATACGCCTGGAGTTTCAACGCCCTGGAGGAGCCACCACCGGACGGCTGTTCCCGACGGGGAACAAGTCAGAGCCCTTGTCCTATCTGGGGCAACAGGTGGAGACCTCCATGGTGGATGCTGCCAATCCTGTGGTCTTTGTCAGAGCGGCAGACGTCGGTGTTTCCGGTTTTGAATCTCCGGAAGAGCTGGCTTCTCATAAATCGGTTCTGGCCGGACTTGATGAACTTCGGCGGCAGGCGGCCGTGGCTATGGGACTTGCTGCGGACCTGGAAGCAGCAAAAGACTTGGTCTCGGTTCCCTATGTGGGATTGGTCAGTCCTTCCCTGGATGGCACTGCCAGCTTCAATATGCGGGTGATTGCGGGGGGACAGCCTCACAAGGCACTGCCATTGACGGTGTCATTATGTGCCGCTGTTGCGGCGCGAATCCCTGGCACATTGGTGGCGGATCTTGCCACAACGGTCTCAGATGAAATTCGTATTTCAATGCCTTCGGGGGGCCTGACACTCAGTGCGAGAGTCGAGGAAAAAGACGGGCAGTGGGAAGCTGTGGGGGGAAGTTTCTTTCGTACAGCACGACCCCTGTTTGCCGGAGTCGTGTTTTACCGAGATTAAATTTTAGTGGTTTTTGCGAATCACGCGGATGGCGTGTTGCATGCCGAACTCATACACCTGGTCTGGAGACAGGCCAGGATCATTGCGATAAATCCAATCCGGATAGTACTGCACATAGTGCGTGCCCGCAAAAGTCATGGGCTGAGGCTCCATATTCAGGGCAATGCCGACAAGTTTTGAGCAGTAGGTTTTGTTGTTGTTCCAGACAAATTTATAATCAAAAGGCAGACCCATCTGTGACATCAACGCGTCTTCATTGACCAGGGAATCAGGAATTTCAATCTGGATATGCCCCAGGTTGCCCCCAAGGTGGGCGATGGGCAGACGACGTCCACCGGCACGAGTGTCGGCCTCGTAAGCGTAACCTTTGTATTCCAGGATGACGTGGAACAGAGGCTGAGGAACATTCGGGTTGCTGTAAAAGTGCAAAACGGCGGCAAAGCCATTAGCAGAGAAAAGCAGAGCTGAAATGAGGATAAAAAGACACTTTTTCATGCCCCACTTCAATAGACCTGTGTCTGCGCTTTGGCAAGAACTAAGACGCCCTGGGCTCTGTCTTGCTTATGATGAAAGCTAGGAGTAGGTTCAGGCCATCATCCCAAAGGAAGTCTTGTGGAAACTGATAATAAATACAATCGCCCGGTCTATATTCCTTACTCCGGAACGGTGTTGTTAGAGATGTCACTTTTAAATAAAGGAACGGCTTTCTCTGATGAAGAGCGCAGTCATCTGAATTTGCATGGCTTGGTTCCACAAACGATTGAAACCATAGAAGAGCAGGCCGAGCGTGTTTATTCTCAGTACCGTCTGCTCAAGGCTGATATCGACAAGCACATCTATCTGCGCAACCTTCAGGACACCAATGAAACCCTGTTTTATCATCTGGTCGTGAATCACCTCAACGAGATGATGCCCATCATCTACACGCCAGTGGTGGGTGAGGCCTGTGAGCATTTTTCTGAAATCTACCGTGCGTCCCGTGGGCTATTTATTTCCTATCCAAACAAAGACCGCATTGATGAAATGCTCAGAAACGTGACCAAACAAAAGGTCAAAGTGATTGTTGTCACCGATGGCGAGCGCATTTTGGGTCTGGGGGATCAGGGGATTGGCGGCATGGGTATCCCGATCGGGAAACTCTCCTTGTACACGGCTTGTGGTGGTATCAGCCCGGCCTACACCTTGCCTTTGGTGCTCGATGTAGGCACGAACAATCAGCAGTTGCTGAATGATCCGTTGTACATGGGGTGGCGCCATCCCCGGATCACAGGACAAGAGTACGAGGATTTTGTGGATGCCTTTGTGCAGGCGGTGAAGCGTCGTTGGCCGAACGTGCTTTTGCAGTTTGAGGATTTTGCCCAGAAAAATGCGTCGCCGCTTCTGCGCAAGTACCGTGATGAAATCTGCTGTTTCAATGATGATATCCAGGGAACCGCTGCGGTGACGTTGGGAAGTCTGATTGCAGCCAGTCGTGCGGCGGGTGGTAAGCTGCGGGATCAACGTGTGGTCTTCCTCGGTGCGGGGTCTGCGGGCTGTGGCATTGCGGAACAAATTGTCTTGCAGATGAAGCAGGAAGGACTCAGTGATAGCGAAGCCCGCGCGCGAATTTACATGGTGGACCGCTACGGTCTTTTGACCGACAAAATGCCAAACCTTTTGGATTTCCAGTCGGCCCTGGTACAGAAACATCAGGATATTGCCCATTGGGAAACGCAAGGGGATGAGATTTCTTTGCTCGAAACTGTGCGCAATGCACGTCCCACAGTTTTGATCGGGGTTTCGGCTCAGCCTGGGCTGTTTACTGAGGAAATCATTCGCACGATGCATCAGCACTGTCCGCATCCGATCATTATGCCGCTTTCAAATCCGACCTCTCGTGTGGAGGCGGTTCCAGCTGACATCCTCAGATGGACTGACGGGGCGGCCTTGGTGGCCACGGGCAGTCCTTTTGTGCCGGTTCAGCATGGTGACAAAGTGTACCCCATTGCTCAATGTAACAACTCCTATATCTTCCCGGGAATTGGCCTGGGGGTTTTAGCTTCGGGGGCTCGCCGTGTGACGGATTCCATGCTGATGGCTGCCAGTGCGGCCTTGGCGGATTGCTCTCCACTGGCGCAGAACGGGGTGGGTGCCTTGTTGCCGGACTTAGGTGATATCGAGAAAGTGTCCCGCTTGATCGCCTTCAGAGTTGGTAAAGCGGCCCAAGCCGATGATGTGGCATTAAAAACGACGGATGAAGAGCTTCTGAGTGCGATTGAGAAGAACTACTGGTATCCGATCTATCGCACTTACAGGCATGCGTCTTCCTAAGTGACGAAGGTGGACTCAGGCTTCGTCGGGACCATATCTTGACTGTTGCTTGTGGGCCACCGGATAATTAGATGCATGACAAAACTTGGCGCCCTTTTGCATGTTCTGATTAGTGCCTGTCTGCTGTTTTTCTCGCATGATGCCAGTGCTACGGACATCACCTCGCAAGTTCTTTGGGGAGAAGCGCCCTCTTCGATGACGGACCCTCTGCAGGTCAATTACGTTCAATCCGGACAGAGTGAAATCAATCGTGGTTATACTCCGCTGAACCAGTGGATGCAGATAAATCTGCGCAATGATGAAAGTCAGGCCGTGGAAAAGCTTCTGCTTTTTGATTCTCCGTTGGTCGGGAAACTGCGATTGTACAAAGAAGGACAGTTGCACGAATCTCCGCTTCTGTCCGGTCCTGGGTATTCCTTGCCCCAGCGACAATATCCCTTTCGTTTGGGCGCCTATCTGCTAAAGCTTGAGCCTGAACAGGAAGTTCGACTTTATGTGCAGCGGGACGCTCACCATGCCCTGAATACCCGTGTTTTTCTAAAAGATCCCCAGGAAGCAGCCCGCGACGAAGTGCAGGCCAAGATGATTTTCTATTTCTATCTGGGCGGTATTTTTGCCTTGGTGGTTTATAACCTTTTGATGGGTTTGGTGACCCACCAGAAGGATCATCTAAGTTATTCACTTTTTGCCGCCAGCTTCGGAGCCACCGCACTGGTTTTGCACGGGGTGGTGGATACCTATATCTGGCCCGAGGCGCCCTTTATTTTTTCCAATTATCTGATGTTCTTCTCGTCATTAACCTTGTTTGCCGCCAGTCTTTTTGTGGGGCGTTTTTTGAACATCAAAAAAGACTTTGCTGTGGGGTACTGGGGTGTTCGCCTGTTCCAGGCCCTGTCAGCAGTGACAATGGTGGCAAGTTTTTTTGCCCCTCAACAGCGAGGTTTGTTCTTCTTCGGGTACTGGATTGATCTGTCCATTGCGACGGGGATTGTGTTTTTTGTCTACTGCGGCTTTTATTCACTGTATCGCCAGGGCAACCGTTTGGCGCGATTCTTTTTGTTCAGTTGGCTGGTGGTTTTGCTGGGGACCTCGGTGTGGCTGGCCTCTTTTCACGGATTGGTGCGCAATAACACCTGGACACAGTATTCATTGTTATTCGCAAACCTGGGGGAAATGCTGATCCTGTCTTTGGGTTTGGCCTATAAGATCAAAGTTTTAAATGAAGAAAAGATGCGGGCTCAGCAGGCGGCCGAAGACAAAGAACGCTATCATCGTCTGGTGCGGGTGCTATCCCATGATGTCGCCAATACCGTCTCAGGATTGATGTATCATTCAGAAATGTTGCAGGAATACTGCGCTGGTGAGGCGGAACAGCAGCATTTAAGTCGTATCACCAACTCCATCGAAAAACTGAACGGCATTCTGCGTTCTGTCCGTCAGGAAGAGATTTTTCAGACGAATCGAGCTCATTTGAATCTACAAACTGTGGAGCTGAGTCCTGCCTGCTGGGAGGCTTTGAATCATTACTCCTGGCAGATGGAGGAAAAGAAACTCTCAGTTCATGTCGATGTTCCGACGGGTGCTTATGTGCGAGCAGATCGGGCGGCGTTGATCAATCAGGTTCTTTCTAATCTGCTTTCCAACTGCATCAAGTTCAGCGAATCAGGGGGCTGTATTTCGCTGACAATGTCCGAAAGGCAAGGAGCCCTGGTGTTAACGGTGCAGGATGAAGGTGTCGGCATCCACGAAGAAGAATTAAACCACCTCTTCAAAGGGACACACCTTTTTTCGCGCTCGGGCACGGCTGATGAGCAGGGTTCCGGTATGGGAACCGCTTTGGTGATGGAATACATGAAACTTTTTGGCGGGGCTATCGAAGTGCAGTCCACCCATCGTAGCAAGAATCCTCAATCCGGCACCAGGGTTCATCTGATCTTCCCAAAGCCCGTTTGACCGGGGACCGTGTCCTGGGGCAGAATGCCCCTATGAAAATCAGCCGGCTGCTGGAGCAGCATCAAAAATTCGCAAGTCACGGATTGCCGGAAAGTTTCGGTGATGGCTACCTGATTCAACACAATCGCTTTTATCGATCCATTCGCAAGGCTGCAGAAAAATTTGGTTTTTCCTTCAGCAAAGAACGCAATGAATTCTACGAAGTGTTTCCGCTTTTGCAACTGGAAAGCCTTCTGCAGACCAAGGTGCTTCCCTATGTTGATAATGTTGGGGTTTTTGCCCAGCTTGCAAAAACACAGTTGGAATCCCTGACCTGGGAGGATCTGGAAGGCAACCTGAAAAAGAACTATGTTTTTCATGAAGCCAGTCATGCTGTGATCCGTACTTTGACGACCCGTCATTGGGGAGTCGGGCCGAGACCGGGAACTTCCCTGGATTCTCAGCGTGACTACGTGATGCGAATGCTAATTGAGGAATCCTGCGCCAACACCTGCGAGCTGTTAGGCGTCGCCGAGGCCTCTGATGCCGTTCATCGCATGCTGTATGAAATGAACTCTTATGTTTGCGAATTTGAAAGCCGCACCCATCTTAAAAGAGCCTTGGAGGAAATAGGGGTGATGGAGGTCAGCAGCTTTATGATGCTGGCTTATTTGCAGTCCAACTTCCTGCGGGAAAGCATTACTGATAAGGATTTGCTGCTGATGCTGGAACTCTCCGGCCTCGAGGGACTTGATGCCAAGCACGTGAAGACCCTGCGAGCCCTGGCCCGGGTGGCATTCAATTTAAGCGAGCGCTTCCGCTATCAGACCACAAGTTTTCATCTGCGACTGGCAGGAGTGCAGACTTCTTTGCAGGATCTGGTTGATTATCCGTTCCTGGAATCACTAAAGCGAAAACCTCATTTCCAAAGCGTAGTAAAAGACTGGGTCATTTTGCTTTAAGGACTTCTTGCTCTAAATTCAGCAGCCGCTGTTTGATTTTTAATCCGCCTGAATAACCGCCAAGCCCGCCATCGGTATTAATCACGCGATGGCAGGGAATAACAAGGCAAAGTGGATTCTTCCCGTTGGCTGTTCCGACGGCACGACTGGCCCGGGGGCTTCCCAGTGCCGTGGCCAGTTGTTTGTACGACCGAGTTTTGCCAAAGGGGATTCGTCGCAGCTCTTTCCAGACTTTCTTTTGAAACTCCGTGCCCTCGGGGGCTAGTGGAAGGTCAAATTCTTTTCGGGTTCCGGCAAGATATTCTTCAAGTTGATTTTGAGTCTGAATCAACACCATAGCCGCCGCACTGTTGGGGTCTTTCAGCAGGGGAACCGCGGATTTTTCCCAGAAGACACTGTGCAGGCCTTCAGAGGAGGCCACCAGATACAGGTCTCCCAGCAGAGTTTTAATTTTAAGTTGGGCTTTTTCCATGGCCTGATCCTTTCTTTCGGGAAGAACGTTTTGTCAGCTTGTGGGTGTAGTTTCTCCAGAACAAGGCTGCAAGATAGCCTTTCCAGGGACTGAACTGTTCCAGTTTTATTTTTCGATGTTTTTCCAGGGCGCGTGCCAGAATCAGATCTGTCGCAGGAAACGTGTCCGTGTGGCGCAGAACTTTTAAAGCCATATACTGTGCGGTCCACGGACCTATGCCACGAATCTTTTGGATGCTTTCCAAAAAATGATCCACGTCCTGAGTCGGTTGCAAAGAGATCTTCTTTTCAACCAGAGCTTTGGAAAAATCCAGCAAAGTCTGTTTGCGGGCCCCGGTGGTTTTCAGGGAACGCAGATCACAGGACAGAATATCTTCTGCTGTGGGGAAGAGTTTGATACGGGTGTTGTTCAGCACCAGGCCTGAATCCTTTCCGGCAAGATCAATCAGATCAGCGACCAAGGCGCGGCCCCTTTCGATACTGACCAGCTGTCCAAGGATGGCTGAAATCGCCACTTCGAAGGGGTCCCATCCCGAAGGCAGGCGAATGCCGGGATAGGATTTCAGCATTTTTTTGATGTCAGTGTCGGCTTCCAGACAGTTGGCAACAATCACGGGGTCTGAGTCCAGATCAAACTGATTGCGCACACGTGATATGATCGTGTGAATCACCGAAGTGTCAGGGGAATTGATTTCTACAAGCAAAGCAGATTTTTCCGGCTGATTGGAGATTGTGACCGTTCCCACCTTTCCGCCGATGGAAATCACCCGCAGCATTTTGTTGTCCGTGAACCACTCCAGTGAACCCATCCGGTGATTTTGATAAGAGTTCATCAGGCCATCGAAATCAAATGGCGGCCGGTAAGGCAGACTGATTCGCAGGGCTCCTGGGGGGGCACTTTTTTGCCGTCGAACCTCGCGCGGGGCCTTTTTGAAACGATCCTTGAAGGCATCATTGAAGCGGCGGATGGAATCAAAGCCTGCGGCAAAAGCGACCTCCGTGATGGGAAGCGAGGTTTCCACGATCAGTTGTCTTGCCAGATTCAGGCGGTTTTCAAAGGACAATTGTTTGGGGGTTTTGCCAATTTCTTCAATAAAAAGACGGCGCAGGTGTCTGGCACTGACTCCGAACAAAGCGGCGAAGGCATCTTCATTGAATTCGATGCTTTCCTGGGAATTTAGAACTTTAACGGCTCTTTGTACGACTGCGGACTTTCCCACCCATGCGGGGGATTGGGGGGCGCTTTCCGGTCGACAGCGCAAGCAGGGACGATAGCCGGCTTTTTCCGCTTCCAGATGGGACTGGAAGAATTCCACATTTTCTTTTTTTGGTTTGGCTGGACAAATAGGGCGACAATAGATCCCGGTGGTTTTGACGCCGACAAAGAACTTGCCGTCAAAACGTGGATCCCGGGCTTTCATGGCTTCATAGTAGATGTCGCTCTTCTTCATGGGGGCAGTATATCTCTGTTTTTGCAAAAAAGTGGCTATTTTCGGACATGATCGTTTTTTGATGAGAAGACATCGGCCGCCCTGGACCCTGATCTGTGACAGAGCAAAACTCTGTCAAGTTACTCACTTACCAGTCGGGAGCAGATTGATATAGTAAGGGCATCAACAAATTCGACAGCAGGAGGTCTTCATGAATCCATCAAATCGGATGATTTTTTTGGGAACAGTTATGCTTCTTCTGGGTATTGCGGCGGTGATCTTTGCCTCCGTTTCGACCTTGGCCTCGGTGGTATTCCTGGGTGCTGTTTTGGGTGTTGCCGGCGTTTTTGAAATCACCTATGGGGTTCAAGGGCGCAAAGATGGAGAACTGTGGCCTCACCTGGGATTGGGTATTCTGTCGCTGGCGTGTTCGTTCCTGATAGTGCGTAACCCGATTGAAAACACGTTGGGGCTGACTTTGCTTGTCAGTTTTCTTCTGCTTGCCTCGGGCCTGACAAAGTTGATTGGTTCGTTAAGTGAACGCACGCCGGGGTGGGGCTGGATGGCCGTCAGTGGAGCCACGTCATTCCTGCTGGGCAGTATAGTGCTTCTGACTTTTCCAGCATCGGCTTTCTGGACAATAGGAACTTTTGTGGGAGTGGATCTGATCCTGGTGGGACTGAGCTTTATCGGCATGGGTGTTTCAGTGAAAAAGATAAAACAAGAGCTTCGTTCTGCCGGACATAGCTGGCGAAAAAGCACCTACCGGGCCCCGCATGAGAGAGACAGAGATCAGGACTCTGAGTTGCATCCTTAACTTCGAATGTTCGATTTTTATATTCGATCAAACCTGCGTCTTATCGTTGCAGGGTCAGTTTTATTCTAGACAAAATCTTCGTGAAAAATAATGTTGCTACAAATTTTTTTACGGAGGTTTTTGAAAATGAAAGTTCTGAATGTGGTTCTTGGATTGTGGCTGACTGCCAACGTGGCGCAGGCGGAAATCTGCGGAAAAACTGATGACCGAGTTCCTTCCTTTGATCCCAAAGTCGGGAGGCTGGTCAAAGAAGGTGCAACGTCTGGGTGTGGAGCGACACTGGTGGGTCTAAACTGTGTCATCACGATTGGTGAGTGCGCTCAGAATCGTGATTTGGTGGAGTTTAATGTTCCAGCTTCGGTTGCCGGGATTTCTCAGATGTCATCTTCTGAAGATGTTTATTACGTGGACAAAAGTGCGACCGTGTTTAAGCGTGGTGGGATTGGTAGTCAATGGGCTGTTTTGCGTTTGCTTCCAAACAAAGTGACGCAAAAGAATGCGGGTGACGTTCAGGGCTTCTATCGCCTGGCTGAAAAAAAATCTCAGAACGGGGACCCGATTCGGGTCGTTCAATACGCTTACGCTTTGAATGACATCTACGATATCCGTCAGGGGAATATACCTGCCAGTCAATATCCAGAAACCATGCACTTTGCACAGCAGGTGTCCCGCGGGAAACTGGTTAAGGCCGGTCTCTTCCTGATTGCTGAAATCATTGAACACGATGCTGACACCTCTTATGGCAGCTGGGGGGCGCCGGTGATCAATGAAAAAACCAATGAAGTTGTCGGAATCAACACCCATGGTGGTTGCAGAGCCGATTATATGGTCAAAGTCGGTGCTCGCTACACCAACTCGGGAACCTCTGTGACAGGCTCTAGTGAATTTAAACGCGCGATTGCCGCGTGCTTGGCCGGAAAATAGCCTCAGCCAGTTGAGGAAGACTTCAAACTGAAGGTGGAGTTCTCTGTGAGGCGGACATGAGTTTGATGCGTGCAAGCGCAATGGGTCCGTCTCACTTATGATGTGTCAAAGGTCTAAAGACTTGTCTTGAATGGTCGTCAAAAGCTCTGTGTTGGATCTGAGCGGTCTTTTTAATATAAAGTTCAATTAACGGTTTTAGCTATATCTATCTAGTCTTCGATGTGTTCTACTGCATGTACATAGTCGTTCACACAGTTCATTAGATGCCCTTTTGTCTTCTGCGAATGGCCCCAAGCTTTTTAAGGAGGCACAAAATGGGAAAAAAATTATACGTAGGCAATTTATCTTTTTCGGTTAGCTCTGATCGTTTGACAGAGATGTTTTCTGAAGTTGGAACAGTTGATTCTGTGAATATCATCACAGATCGCGATACTGGTCGCAGCAAAGGCTTTGCTTTTGTTGAGATGTCCTCAGACAGCGAAGCCCAATCTGTTATTGAAAAACTTAACGGGATGGACTGTGAAGGTCGCGCGATGAATATCTCTGAAGCCAAACCTCAAGAGCCACGTTCCGGTGGCGGTGGTGGCGGCGGCTTCCGTCGTAACAACAACAGCTGGGGTTCCAGCAACCGTCGTTCTTACTAGTTTTCCAGACAGCGTCTAATTCAAGGCCGGTGTCATGCCGGCCTTGTCATTTTCAGGGAGGACCATGGCTAAAGATGATTTGGTTATGATTGATGGGAAAGTATCGGATCTTTCCGGTGGTGGAGTGTACTTCATAACGCTCGAAAATGGTGTCGACATCAGAGCGCGCCTGTGCGGGAAAATGAAAAAATTTAAGATCAAGGTTGTCGTCGGCGACCGCGTCACCGTCGGGGTGTCCCCGTACGATCCAACGCACGGTCTTATCACTCATCGTTTCAAAGCTTAAATTTTCATTCAGAACAAATACTGCAAAGAAAGACCTGAAGGAATATAATACTGAAGGTCTCTCCGAGCATCGTCGGGGTTTCAACGTACCCACACCTTTCACAATTTTAAAATGCGTTCTTTGCAAGTTTTGACGTGTGTTTTTTGATATCAGCGGGCCAGTCAGCGATTCTCTTTTCAAAACTTTTTTCATCGCCGGCATAAAGGGCTCGTAGAGCCTCTTCATAGTCAGGCAGGTCTCCGGCCATTGCCTGCATGAATTTGTAAGTGGATTCCTGAGCTTGTCGGATGAGATCCTTAGAGGCGTTTTTCTTTCTTGCTTCTTCAATGAGTTTACGCAAAGTCACTGATGCGCCGCCGGGCTGTAGGGCCAACCACTCCCAGTGATGAGGCAGTAACGTGACTTCTTTGGAAACCACGCCCAATTTCGGACGTCCCGGTCCCGCCTTTTTTTCCTGCGGCTCCAGCATTTTTTCCAGGCGTCGGGCAACAGCTTCCGCCGTGCCACGCAGATCCAGCTCGATCTGGGCGCTGGTGACGTCGTCAAAGATCAGAATCTGTGCCTTGTGATCATTCAGGAAGCTTTTCACTTTTAAGGCCACTTCCTGAATATCCCCTGTGGCGATGATTTTATGGTTGGCAAAGGCCGTGCAGGGCCGGTTGGGTTGTGGTGTCACGGGGACTCCCTTGTTGCGGATTTGAGTTTTTCAACGGCTCGATTGATAAAGAACATCATTGCAAGAATCAGCAGTCCCAGAACCACCATGATGTAGCCGATCACTTCAAAGTGCCGGATCATGCCGGAGCTTTCCTGTACCACGATGGCGCCGGCAATAATGGCTCCCAAACCGCCTGCCAGTTGCTGCAGCGATGAGCTGACGGACATAAAAGATCCCCGATTGGCCGGAGAAGGAATGGCCGACATCAACGTCTGCGACGGGATCATGCGAGAAAAAATACCCACGAACATGGCAACATTCACGATGATCACCAACCATAGCGGAGTGGTTCCCAGGTGAGTGTAAATCATCACCATGACAGAGCTTACGATCGTACCAAAGAAGAAGACCTTCATGCCCCCGTAGGTGTCACTGACTTTTCCAATCAAGGGCCCAATCAAGATGGAAGCCAGGCCTGTGATCATGTAAATCATCGGGAGCTTTTCCATACCGATCCCTAGGTTGTTGACGGTGAAAGCGCTGGCAAAAGGCATGATCATAAAGCCTCCGATGGACAGCAGGGCCGTTGCCAAAAAGGGCAGGGCATATTGTCGGTCCGTCAGGGTGTGCCACAGATGCAGATAAGCCTTCTTATCCACCTGCAAAGTCAAATGACCGGTGATGGGTTGTAGATATCGCCAGATAAAAACACCTGCGATCCCGCTGATAGCAACGATCATCAGGAAGGGGGCATGCCAACCCCAAAGATTGGAAAGATAAAGTCCGATCGGCAGGCCAAGGACTTGGCTTGCGGCAAATGCCGTTTGCATAAAACCCATGATTCGTCCACGTTGCTCCAGCGGAAAGATATCAGTCATGATGGCAAATGAAATAGAGCCGATGACGCCGCCAAAGATACCTGTGACAATTCGGGCTGTCAGCAGCAGCGTGTAGTTCGGGGCCAGGGCGCAGAACAAGGTGCCCAGAGTGAATCCGACATAGAAAAACAAAAGTAACTTCTTGCGATCAAAGCGATCGGCAAAACCTGCGGTGAACATGCTGGAGGCCGCGGCACTTATGGCGTAAGCCGACACCACCGTTCCGAACTGCGCTGCCGTGATCTTAAGGGCTGGCATCAATAAGGCCCCCAAGGGGGACAAGATCATGAAGTCCAAAATAATTGTGAATTGCAGAAATGCGAGCAGGGCGATGACAAATTTCTGATAACCTGTGAACTTCATAAAAGGACCTTCCTTCAAGGAAGGATATTACCCGGGTAAAATAAAAAGTCAATATCACCCGGGTAATATTATTGAGGGGCAGGTCTTTTTTTTCTGAAATAGAATAGAAGAACGACCCCCAGGCACATAATCAATGATCCTGAATACTTCCAGATTCGTCCCGGATCATGATTCACTGACAAGATCGAGGCCCGCGCCTGGCCGGTGGGGGAATCCTCAAAGCTGGCCTGGTACAGATAAAAGGATTTATATTTTAAAGGCTCATTCATGGAAATCAGGGCTTTTTCATTTTCGCCATAGTGAACTTCGCTTTGATAGGCCATGGCTCGCATGGTGCCGGGATAATCGGATTTTTTAAAGTTGGCCAAAGAGATATCAAACCCCAAGGGTACGCGCTTATTTGTGTATGCGACCAAGTACACCCATTCGTCTGTAAAGACTTTCACATAGTCATTCAGGATCAGATAACTTTCCTGTCCGTTATGCCGGACTCGAACCGCAGGGCGGGTGTTGGGAGTCGGGCGCTCTAGCGCTTTGACTTCGTATTTTTGCTGAGCTTTGGGGAAATAGCGAAGTGCCTTCAGTTCCAGCCCCATCCAGCCAGTCGCAAGGGTTTGTCCTTCTTGCAGCTGCCCTTTCTTAAAAGGATTGGAGCTTTCCCTGTTGTACAGCGCATAGTGCAGGGTTGTATCCTGCTTTTGGAAAAGTCGAATTTCATTGATTTCAGGTGTTCGCTCCCAAAGGCCGCCCATGGTGATCAGGACAGGGCCCACTTGTTTTTCGGCCCGTTCAAAAAGATTGCGTTGGATCAGCCAGTCCACTTCGCTGACATTGGCATTGGAAAGTTGATAGCGGATGGCGGCACCACTTTGTAAGTTTGGTGATTCCTCGACTTTGATTTGCGCTTGCCCATAATCGATGGATTCCAACAGCTCAAAGCTGAGTCCCTTTGCTTTAATAAGATATGGATGCTGGGGTGTGATGGGTTTTTTCAGAAAATTAACATCTTCGCGGAAGACCTGCTCATAGCTGTCCCCATTGCGCGAACGATAGACTATCAACTCGGTGTCTTGCAGGGTGACTTCCCTGACGGGTTCTCCCGACCGGGGCAGGCGAATGGTGCCATCAATTCCAAAGAACTGAGTCAGTACAGATCCATAGAGAATAATGATGATACCGACGTGAGCAAAAATAAAAGCCGCGTGGTGGGGCTTCCAGGGCCAGCGATCCACCATGACCGCAACCAGGCTGAGTGTCAGCAACCCCAGAGTAAGATACATCCAGACTGAGTTGTACACCAGATTCTTGGCGGTCCAGGCGTCGTAACGGGCCTCCACAAGGGTGCCCACGGATATCAGGACCGCCAGCATGGCAATGATGACCACTGCCAGTTGAAGTGAAGCGAAGAACTTAAGGACAGATCGAAACACCAGAACCTAATTTCCAGCCACTTTGCTTCTGCGAAGTTCAGCCACAAGCTTTTGTCCCTCGCGTACTTTCTCGATGGAAAGTCCCAGGATGCGTGCGGATTCCTGAGGTGCGTGGAAGCCTGAAGAGTTTTCGGCTTCAACGAAATCAAACAGGAATTGGGCTTCCTTCTGCAGGGCGCGGGCTTTGGCCAGTGTGGCGTTCGGAGTTTTCTTCAGATCCACATCTTTGAACTCCTTCAGGTCGTTGATAAAGTCCACCAGTGCATCAAAGGCCACATTGCGCAGTTGAATGTGACGATCTTGAATGGTTTCCACCCGGGACTTCAGCTCGTTTTCGGGAACGTTGTGGCAAGTCTGGCAGGCTTTGTTGATGTTCAACAGTGGGCTTTGCACATGATGGTCCGTGATTTTCATGGCGCCGACACGTTTATAAGGCATATGGCAATCCACGCAGGCAACACCCGCACGCGCATGAGTGCCCTGATTGAACATTTCAAACTCAGGATGCTGGGCTTTGAGAACTTCCGCACCGGTCATGGCATGGACCCAGTCCTTATGACCATCTTCTTTGTAGTATTCCATGATTTGGTCAGCCTTTAAGCCTTTGGCCCACGGATACACCAGGCGCTTGTCCGGACCTTTAAAGTAGTACTCAACGTGACACTGGCCGCAGACGAATGTGCGCATCTCCTGACGAGAGGCCATTTTGTTCACGTCATATTCCTTGATGCCTTCTTTGGCTTTGACGGCCTTGATGCCTTCCATGAAAGCCGGGCGGGTCACACGCAAAGCCATCGTGGAAGGGTCATGACAATCGATGCAGGATACGGGGTGTTTGACGGAATGAACGATGTCTTTGTAGGGGATCTTGTTCATTTCCTCAAAACCCTTGGTGATGTCGCCCTGACCCAGTTTTTTATAAAGCGTGTACAGGGATGCGTGACAGTTCAGGCAAGTGCCGGGTTGTTTCGTCACGTTTTGACGTTCTGTGAACATCTGATCGATCAGCATATAGGCGTGACCACGTTCCTCGCGGAAGTCTGTTGCAAACGCGTATCCCGCCCACATGATTTTCAGGCGAGGATCCTCGTCCAGCTTTTGCGTGGAAACCTTGTCCCGGGGATCTTTATCTGTCGGGATGTGTGGGAAGGCCTCAGAGCCACCATATTTGGTGTGAGTCATGTCTGCGGTTTTCATGTAAGAGTCATACTGATGAGGGAAGTTTTTGCCCCAGACAGCCGGATCGTCAATTTCGTCGTTGATTTCAACCACACGGTAGAAAGGATTCTTCCCTTCGGATTTTCTTTCAAAGATATTTACCAGGAGTGCGGTGACAAGGACGGTGGCAATAGCAGCGCCACCAACGGCCAGAAACATCCATTTATTTTTGTTCATAGTCGAACTCCTTATCTTGCGTGGCCGACGCCGCGATGGCAGTGCAGGCAGTTGGCATCTTCATTATGATTTGTATTGGATCGATCCATGGCTTGCACCATGGGTTGATGGCAGGACAGGCAGGAGTTTTTCACCACCTGCAGGCTGTGTTCCTTAATCAGAATAGGCTCATGAAAGTTCTGCAGCGTGAAGGCCGACGAATGCGCCCAGCCGTTCAAGGCTTTGACGGCGTATTTACCGATGATGTTGTGAGGCAAATGACAGTCGTTGCATTTGGCAACATGATGATGGGCGGACTTTTGCCACGAATTCAGATTGTCCTGCATGATATGGCAGTTCACACAGGCCTTGGGGTCATCCGACATGTAGGAATAACCCTTGGCGTAGATAAATGAATAACAACCCAGGCCAATCACGATACCAAAGAGGATAAGTACAAGGATGTTAACTGTGTTTGACCTGTTCATGTGCGTAAATTTACAAAAGTTTACGCATGAGTACTAGTGAAAATAAGTGGAATGGGTGGAATGTGTCATGAATCCACCCCGGGAAGGCTGTTGGTGTTGGAAGGCACGGCCCCGTTATCCGAAGCGAGTGATGTAATTGCAGCGCTGGCACAGCTCCTCGGTCAGCTTGTTGCTTTTAAAACCGGCCAAAATTCTTTGCGATCGTTCACTGTTTAAGATGGACTCAATCGGCTGATCTTGCACTCGGCCCAGGGGGATTTTTCCTTCCTTGTCCAGACAGCATGGCACCACGGTCCCGTCGGCCAACACTCCAAAATGGCTGGTCAGCCCGTAGCAGGTGCCCCGTTGTCCCAAAACCGGCAGATCAAGGGATGGCCAGGTGAATTCGGTATCAAAGTGCAAATGCAGGCGGTTCTTGATGCGCACACTTTTTTGTCGCCGAATATCGATATTCTCATTGAAAGTGAAGTCAAAAAACTGGCAAACCCGATCCAACATGGACCGATTTTGCAGGCCGACGCCCAGGGGCTCATCCAGATTCCAAAGGCGGTAGTTGATGTAAAGGTCGGGTCTTTCAACAAAAGCCCTTTCCGTGAACCTGAAGATTTTTTTCAGATAAACGCTTGGGTCTTTGTCGCCGTAGTTGTCATGAAAGCTGTGCAGAGAAAAATTGATCTGGCGAATGATCTTATCAAGAAGGATGTCTTCTTTAAGCTCTGTTAACAAAACCCCGTTGGTCACAAAGAAAATGGGAACTTGGTTTTCTTTGCAGATATCGATGAATTCCGGCAGCCGCGGGTGGACCAGGGGGTCACCCATCAGGTGCAATGTCACCTGATCCGTCATCGGGGCCACTTGTTCGATCACCGAACGAAAGACCTCAGGGGCCATCATTTTCTTCTCGCGTTCCACCGGAGGACAGAAACTGCACTGGAGGTTGCAGATGTTGCTGATTTCAATGTTCACTTTGTTGAAACGATTTTTTTGCCTAATGATGGACCTCGTCAGCCCCTAGATAACACTGGAAGTTGCGGATAAGCAAGGCGGAGTTTTCAACCTCAAGGTGTCCTGACACCGGACTGGACTGACAGGGGCATTATCTCGACATTTTCGCAGGGCAAAGATTGAATTTGTTTTCATCGTGGTATCAGCTGGGGCTGTGGAGGTCTTTAAAGACCCAAGGAGATTCCAAATGAAATCAGCATTTGCTCTTTCTGTGCTCTTGTTTGTGGGAATGGCGGCGGCTCCGGCGTCGGCCTGCAATGCTCCGCTTTCCTGTGTGATAAAAACCTATACTGGAAACTATGTCACGGCTGTCGGTGGCGGTGGACGTGTGACAGATGTTATTCATACTGACGCCACTCGGGTGGGGTCCTGGGAACGCTTCACACTCGTTGATTCCTGTGATGGCAGCTCTTTTATCAATTATGGAATCAAGACGGTCAAAGGCTACTATCTGACGGCTGTTGGGGGTGGCGGTCGCATCACGGATGTCATTCACTCGGATGCGACCCTCTTGCAAGCGTGGGAAAAATTCAAACTGATTTCATTGGGGAATGGCGTATACGCAATTCAGACAATCAGTGGCAACTACCTTACAGCCGTCGGTGGTGGAGGTCGGATCACAGACACCATTCACACAGATGCAACTCAGATTGGGAACTGGGAAAAGTTCCGAATCATTTGCAGGCCCTAGGCTATTGAGTGGATGTGTTCAGGGGTGGCCCGAAAAAAACTGAGAAAGGATCTGCGCCATCTCGGCGGGTTTTTCCAGGGGAATGTAGTGACCGCATTCCTCTATGACATCAAGTTGGGCTTTGGGAATTTGCTGTTGCAGAGCTTCCAGTTGTTTCAAGGGGACCACGCGATCCTCTCGTCCGCCCACAAGCAGAATGGGGCAGGACAGCTGGCGCAGTTCCGAAGTCAGATCTTTTCGGTCCAGGGTGGCCATCATCTGATTTAAATACATCTCTGATGTGTAGCCTGCGCTCATATCCACAATGGTTCGGGTGATGTGGGCGTCGGTCAACGACTTGGGGTGCAGAAAACGCGATAGTTCTTTTTCGTTCATGCCACGATATTGGTATTTGCCAAGAAACTCCTTCATGCTCAGGCGCCATTGTCTTTCGCGCTCACTTAAAGGACCTACATTGGTGGCCACTAGGCTTAAACTCTGCACTCGATCCGGTTGTTGGGTGGCAAAAAGCTTCGCAACGTATCCGCCCATCGAAAAACCCACCAGATGAAATTGGTGGTAGGGCAGATCGTGTACAAGATTGAGCATCTCCTGAAGGTCCTTGCAGTCCTTGAAATGCACGGCAAGCATAGCCCCCGGCAAGTTCAAACGCGCCAGGGTATCACTCCAAACACGTTCATCGCACAAGAAGCCGGGAAGAAAAACTGTGGGAGTCAGATCATTGCGATTGTCCATGGGCTTATTGTGCATTTAACGGGAAAAAATTCAAGGCACTTTCATCCGCGCATTCAACATCGAGCTTTTCAGGCTGGCTCCTTACAGCGGGATGCCCAGGCGATCGACTTGCCAGATTGAAAACTCATCCGCGTGAATAATTCCCGAGACTGTGACCCCTTTGGTGCTTTTGGTATTTAGCTCCAGCTGTGAAAGCTTCTGATACCGGGCCAGGACTTCCATAAGGTCTCGGGCAAAGGATTTCTTCTGTTCGACCGAAAGCAGAAGTTCAAAAGGCTTGCAAACACAGCCAGTGCCTTCGTCATAGGTCGATGACTTATAACTCTTGGTGATGAAACTGAAAATGGAGCGTAGATTCTGCTGATAGTAGGCTTTCTGCAGCAGACCGTCTTCGCGCCATTGAAACGGGAAGCGGGCCATCTGGTAGATTCGATCCCGCGGCATTAGTTTGATGAGCTCCACGTTTTCCAGTTGGCGCAATCTTTTACGAAGTTCGGTCTCTTTTAAGTTCAAGCTGGTTTTTAACTGGGCAAAGTTAAGTCCCATGACAATGGATCGGAACAGCAGCAGATAGCTGAGATCGCTGGCAAAAAGCTTTTCCTGTTCTTCGCTGAACAGGTAAGGCTTGGGTGTGTTGTGCTTGCTGATCTCGATTAACTCGTAAAAAGAAGTGCCCAGGCTGGTGGCGATTTCGCTGAGTTCTGACAGGCTCAGCTCCCCCTTGTTAAGTCGTCTTTTGACGGTGGCAGTGGAGACACGCAGTTTTTTTGCAAGATCACTGTACTGAAGACCCTGTTCCTTCATGAGCTTCTTAAGGCTGTCCTTGATTTTGGCTTCTTCGGCTTTCATGGCGCTCCGGTCTATTAAAAAGAGCAAAAATTGACCCTTTTTGTAAGATTTGGCGCAAGAAAGGTCAAAATAAAAGACTTTGATTTCTAATAAAAGACAAGAATTTTAAGCGCCGCCAGCGCCAGGTGGTGGTAAAGTGTCAGAATGAAGAACGCGCTGAATGAACTTCTTTGGATCCAGGAGCTACTGCCCACAGACGTGCAGTCCGCCCCGCAACATGGGGGGATGGCCTATTATCTTGATATGAAGCTTGTCATGATTTTGGTGGAGGATCCGGCCAGCACCCACGAGCATAAAGGGGTCTTGTATCCTTTTCAGCTTTGGAATGGCTGTATTCTGCCGGTTGAGTACCGTAAGCAGAGTGCTTTTTTCCTGAAGTTCTCTTTCCTGGAAAATCATCCGGCCAACCGGGACTGGTTGTACATCCCGGCAGAGTCAGAAAACTTTGAAGAGGAGGTCCGGCAGTTTGTTCGTGAAATCACCAAAAGAAATCCGCTTCTGGGAACTCCCGTGAAGTTTTCAGGAGTGCCCAGATCAAAAGCCCCCTCCGATGAGCCGCGAAAAAAGACGTCCAAACCCATCAAAGCGGATAAGAAACGGGAAAACACTTTCCTTCTGGAAATGCTAAATAAGACCAAGAAGTGAAAAGTGCCAGTTTATCTCTTTTTTGGCCCAGGAGCAGTCTCAAGTGTTGGAAAACACAAGTGTTTACTTTCTCTTGAATATGTATAGGTTTTTCTATACAATAGATGGTGAGCTCAAAACAGAGAAGGAACTTGTATGAAAACAGTTATTTCGCTCTTGTCGTTGCTAGTTTTGACTTTTGCTCCGCTCACCCATGCGGAAGATCCATCAGATCCCGAGGTTGTCCCTGCGGTGGATTTGAATCGTTATGCGGGCCTCTGGTATGAAATTGCCCACTCTCCCAACTTCTTTCAGCGCAACTGCGTCCGTTCGACGGCAGAGTACGGTGTCCTGAGCCCCTTGTCAGTTTCCGTTAAAAACACCTGTTACAAAGAAAACGGGGCGGTGAGTGATATTTCAGGCGAAGCAAAAGTGGTGGATCCGGCTGTTCCGGCCAAGCTCAAGGTGCGATTTAACTTTTTTGCCCGTGGCGACTACTGGATCGTGGACCTTGACCCCGATTATCAATGGGCTGTGGTCAGTGGCCCGAAGAAGAAGTCTTTGTTTATTCTGTCGCGAAAAGCGCCGATGGATGCCCAGGTGTTGGCGCAGATGTTAGAACGACTCAAACAACGTGGCTTCAAGCTGGATGATCTTATTTACGATCAGTATTGATTTATGAAACTTTTAACGGCGATCACAGTTTTGTTGATGCTTGGAGGGTGTGGGACAATGTCTTCGCAAGATCCGCTGCCAACAGTATCTTATGTTGATATCCCCAGATTTATGGGGGACTGGTATGTGATCGCCAATATCCCCACGTTCGTCGAAAAGGGTGCGAATAATGCCATCGAAACCTATGCTTGGAACGCCAAAGAGGATCGAATTGATGTCTCTTTCCGTTTTAATGCAAAGACGCCGTCCGGGCCGCTGAAGAAGTATCCGCAGAAAGCTTGGATCTATGACAAGAAGACAAATGCAGAATGGCGAGTTCAGCCGTGGTGGCCGTTGAAGTTTTCCTATCTCGTTGTGGATTTGGCGCCAGACTATTCCTACACCGTGATCGGTGTTCCCAGTCGCAATTACCTTTGGATTATGGCTCGCAAGCCTCATTTGGATGAGGCCGTCTATTCAGGCATAATCAACAAGGTGAAGTCTATGGGCTATGACACTTCCAAAATTCAGAAAGTTCCCCAGGTCTGGGGAGCTAACTAGGGCAGCTCTTTGAGGTAATCCTGGAACTGTTGCATGGATAAAAAACCCGTGACCTTCCGTTTTAGCTTTAACTCCATTTGATTTGTATTTCGCCCAGCCAAAAGGAATTCAATTTCCGCAGGCAAGTTTCGATCAAGGAAGTTGATGTAGCTAAAAAGACTTTCTTTGGCGCCCTCTTTTTCAGACACAGTGCTGGAAAGAAGCAGGTGGGAGGCCTGATAGCGCAGGCAGGTTTCGCTAAGATCCTTTTTGGGGGTGCTGGGGCCAAGGAACAAAGTTTGAAGTCCTTCAAGTCTGCTAAGGCAGGAAGCAAAGGCGATACCCATATCGTGCAGATCACCGTCTGGAGTGGTCATGACAATACGAGACTTGGACTTCTTTTTTTTGCTGTCGGTTTGAACGAGTATCAGTTGCTCTTTGATAAAGGCAGACAGGATGTGCTCCTGTCCCACGGACAGTTGGTTTGCAGCAACCAGTGACCCCATTTGTCCGGCCAAGGGAGTCAGGATGGTCGTCACAAATGCGTCTGGCTTCAGGCTGCGGCGCTTTTTCTGAAGTCGATCAGAGATATCGTCCCATTTATAAAGGTGGGCTAGATCCAAAAGTTGGTTGATAAAGTTGAGCTGTCTGTCAGGAGGAGTCGGGGTGGCTGTGGCGGCTTCCTGCTGAGGAAGAATTTTCTCCAAATCAGTCAGTTCCAGTTTGGCGATGTTGCCGATCTTATAACCTTTATCCAGGAGGGCCTGCAAAAGACGAGCTTTCTGAATATCTTCAAGCGAATAAATTCTTCGGCCCGTGGAGCTGCGCTTGGGTTTAAAGGCTTTATAACGTGTTTCCCAGCCGCGCAACGTAAATTCAGAAAGCCCTGTGAGCTCAATCACCTGTCGTATCGAAAAAGAATCCTTCTTAGCCATTGACCTATTTTATCCATGGTCTCTTTAAAATGTATAGAAAAAACTATACAATAGGGTGAAAGTAAGTCATATGGCATGTGTGAGGTGTCAAATGAAGACAGCGGTCATCGGTTCCGGGATCAGTGGTTTGGGGGCGGCATGGATTATGAGTCAGACGGATGAGGTTCACCTCTTCGAATCTGACAGTCGCCTGGGAGGACATGCTAACACGGTGCGTGTCAAAGACGGCAGCTCTGATATTCCAGTCGACACCGGCTTTCTTGTCTACAACGAACTGACCTATCCTCATCTGAAAAGTTTCCTCAAGGAGCTTCAGGTAGAGACTGCTGCCTCTGACATGTCTCTGGCCATTAAAGCTCCTCATAAGGGGTTGGAGTGGGCAGGAACAAGTCTGGACACTGTTTTTGCTCAAAGAAGTAATATCGTTCGCCCGGGTTTTCTTAGAATGCTGTATGATATCACGCGATTTCACCGTGAAGCCGAGACTAACAGAAGCCTGGCGCAAAAGAACGGGTGGACTCTTGGACAACTGATGCACACTCGATCCTATAGTGAAGAATTCAAGCGCGACTACCTTCTTCCAATCGGAGCAGCGATTTGGTCCACCCCGGAGCGCGGCATGGAGCATTTTCCTGCCGAAAGCTTTTTGACGTTTTTTATTAATCATCGCCTTTTGCAAATTAGCAATCGACCTGTTTGGAGAACCGTCAAAGGGGGCTCGGTGGAATATGTCAAAAAGGTGGCGGCGCGAATTCCGTTCGTGCATTTAAACTCTCCAGTGACCGGCGTCGAGCGACGCGCAGGAAAAGTTTTGGTAAAGGTTCGCGGAGAGTGTCTGGAGTTTGACCGAGTTGTCCTGGCGACCCATGCCCCCATTACACTACAAATTCTGGAAAATGTGTCCCCTCTTGAACATCAAGTCTTAGAGGCTGTGAAGACAAGTGCAAATAAAACCTATCTGCACACGGATGCGTCGTTTATGCCGACCAGAAGAAAGTGTTGGTCGTCCTGGAATGTTCTGGGATCCCCGGAAGGTCAGAACCACGAGAATGTTTCTTTGACCTATTTTATCAACAAACTTCAGCCATTGGGGACGGACAAGGATTACTTTGTCACTCTCAATCCGCGCTCTCCGGTTCAGGAAGTTCTTCAGGAGTTCACTTATCATCATCCGCAGTTTGACCAAAAGGCCATTGAGGCTCAGAAGGCGTTGTCGCAGATTCAGGGCCGGGGAGGAGTTTATTTTGCCGGGGCGTGGACGCGATATGGTTTTCACGAGGATGGACTGCTCAGTGCTGTCCGCGTGGGTGAACTGATGGGGATTAAGCCTCCCTGGGAGGTCTCATGATGTCCCTGCAAATTCTTAAAGGCCATGTCTATCACAGTCGAAGCCATCAGGTGCGACACAGCTTTCGCTATCCCACCTTTGCTTTGCTTTTTCCGCTGCTTGAAGAGGACGCCAGTCTTCAGCTTCTGAAGCGTAAAACCTTCGGGCTTTTGTCCTTGCACTCGCAGGACTATCTTCAGGGCCACAAGGAGTCCTTGAAGGATTCGGTATTTCGCTTTTTAAAGGAAAAATGCCAGTACGAACCTGAAGAGGTTGTTCTGCAGACATTCCCCAGAATGTTGGGATATGTCTTTAATCCGGTCAGTTTCTGGTTTTGCCGTCGAAAGGGACATCTTGAGGCCGTCTTGTGTGAGGTGAACAACACCTTCGGAGAACGGCACTTTTACTGGATCTGTCCGCCGCAGGGTATAGAAGGGGCGCAGTTTTATCGTTCTGAAAAGGTTTTTCATGTCAGCCCTTTTTTCCCCGTGGATGGCTTCTATAAATTTCGCTTTCAGTTTGATAGCAACCGTTCCCGGGTTGAGATCTTTTATTACGATGCGGATGAAAACCTTAGATTTTCATCTTGGATTGAAGGGGCCGTGACGGATTTTGAAAAGCAGTCCCCCTGGAAGTTGTTTTGGAGCTACGGCTGGATGACGCCACTGGTGGTCATTCGGATACATTGGCAGGCCCTGAGGCTTTGGATGAAGCGAGTGAGTTTTTATAAAAAGCCGGAACCGCCGCGCAAGGAGATCACGTGAGCAAGATGACGTTTAAAACAAAAATTTTGATCAAGCTTCTGGGAAACTCCAAAGGTGCGACACTTCATCTGACCTTCCCGGATGGAACGGTGGATTCGTTCGGATCGGGAGGTCCTCAGATTTCCGTTCACGCCAAAACCTGGAAAGTTTTTGATGAACTTGTCGACAAAGGGGATCTGGGACTGGCTGAGGCGATCATTCGTGGGGATCTTGTCGTCGACGATGTTTCTGCTCTGGTGCAGTGGGCGTGTATGAACGAAGATTCCGTGAATCGTCTTCTGCACGGAACCTGGTATGGGACTTTGTGGGCCCGTCTTCGTCACTTGATGAATCCGAACACCAAACAAGGGGCCAAGAAAAACATTATGGCCCATTACGATCTGGGGAACAGTTTCTATAGTCTTTGGCTGGATCCCAGTATGACCTATTCGGCGGGCCTCTTCGCCGATCCGACACAGGATCTGCGGGAAGCCCAGATGAAGAAGTACGATCGAATTATCGATGTGCTTGATATACGACCTGGGGATCATGTTCTTGAGATCGGTTGTGGCTGGGGTGGCTTTTTCTCTCGGGCAATTGAAAGAACCGGCTGTCGTGTGACGGCAGTGATGAACTCGCCGTCACAGGCAAGATACAATCGTGACCTCATTGCCAGATTGGGCTTGGGAAATCACATCGATCTTCGACAACAGGACTATCGCGAGATTGAAGGGCGCTACGATAAAATTGTCTCGATTGAAATGGTCGAAGCTGTGGGCGAGAAGTACTGGCCCGATTTCTTTGGAAAAGTCAGTGGGTGTCTGAAAGACAAGGGGGCTGCCCTGGTCCAGTCCATCACAATGCAGGATCAGTACTTCGATCAGTACCGTCGAAAAACAGACTTTATTCAGAACTATGTCTTTCCAGGAGGAATGTTGCTGGCACCGAAAGTGTTCGCGGACTATGCCAGAAGATTTGATCTGAAGGATGAAAAGCCCTTTGAGTTTGGAGTTTCCTACGCCGACACCCTGGTGAAGTGGCGACAGAACTTCCAGGAGGCCGAAGGGGATGTGCGCAGTCTGGGGTTTGATGACAGGTTTATGCGCCTGTGGAATCTGTACCTGAGTTATTGCGAAGGGGCCTTCCGGGCCGAACGCATCAATGTCGGTCACTATCTGATGCAAAAATAAGGAGATCCACCATGGCACTGGGAGTATTTATTGACTGGATGGAACGAGGGTGGATTCCCGAGCCGATGATTCGAGCCGGGATTCGTCAGCTGTGTCGCCAGCGACTGAAAAGTTTGGAAGTCTCAGACCCAGAGCTTGAGCAAGAACGCAATTCCTCTTACGTGGGTGCACTAAAACAGTCCGCGATCGCTTTTGCCACCGAGAAGGCGAACCAGCAGCATTACGAGTTGCCGGCAGATTTTTATGAGCTTGTGCTGGGAAAAAATAAAAAGTACAGCTCTGGTTATTGGCCCGAAGGATGCCACAGTCTGGATCAGTCCGAAGAGACTGCCTTGCAGATCACCTTTCAGCGGGCCGAGGTCCAAGATGGTATGAGAATTCTTGATCTCGGTTGTGGCTGGGGATCTGTCTCATTAAACCTGGCGGCACAATTTCCGCAGGCGCAGATTGTGGGGATCTCCAATTCAAACTCACAACGTCAATATATCATGGATCAGGCCCAAAAAAGGGGGTTGCACAATGTGACCATCCTTACTGGGGATATCAGTACATTCCAGGCTCCGGATAACTGGCTCAGCGGTTTTGATCGGGTCATCAGTGTTGAGATGTTGGAACATGTCCGAAACTATGAAAAGCTGTTTGAAAAAATCAGTCAGTGGTTAAAACCTGAGGGTAAGTTCTTCGTACATATCTTCACCCATAGTCGCTATTCATATCCTTTTGAAACCGAAGGTGATGACAATTGGATGGGACGGTACTTCTTTACCGGCGGACAGATGCCAAGTCATCATTTGCTGACTTATTTCCAAAAAGACCTTCTTTTGGAACAGCAATGGAGTTGGCGCGGGACACACTATCAAAAAACTTCTGAAGCTTGGTTGCGGAACATGGATCAGAACCGGGATGCCATCATGCGGATCTTCCGCGAGGTCTATGGTTCGGCGGAAAGCGACAGATGGTTTGAACGCTGGCGTGTCTTTTTTATGTCGTGCTCAGAGCTGTTCGGATTTGATGAGGGGCGTGAATGGGGAGTCTCTCATTACCTTTTTAAAAACAGGCCACGCTAGGGGAATTAGATGGAAAATTTTTGGATTCAGATTCTGGCAGCGCTGTTTATCATGTTCCTGGTGATGACGGTCACCTGGGCTTTGGGACGCCGATGGGACAACTATGGGATTGTGGACGTCGTATGGTCCTTGTCGTTCTTTCTGGTGAGCGGTTTTTATTCTTTTATGACTGAGGGCTGGTGGGTCCGAAAGCTTCTGATTTTATCGATTGTGGGGTTGTGGAGTCTGCGGCTGTCCTACTTCCTTGCCCGAAGGATCTATCTACATCATCCCAAGGAAGATTCGCGCTATCAAACCTTGCGACAGGATTATGGGGCTCACTTGAGGTCTCGATTTTTTCTGTTCTTCCAGTACCAGGGTGTCAGTGTTGTTGTGCTAAGTCTGGTGTTTTTAGAACCACTTCGGAATACAACGGAAGTCTTGTCGTTGTGGGAAGTTGTGGGGTTGGCATTAAGTCTGCTGGCTCTGTGGGGGGAAGGGATTGCTGATGCCCAGGCTCAGAATTTCAAATCCAATCCTGACAACCGCGCCAAGGTGTGCAATGTGGGGCTTTGGAAGTATTCGCGCCATCCGAATTATTTTTTTGAGAGTCTTGTGTGGTGGGGATTTTATGTGACCGCTCTGGGAACGGAAGGGGCATTGTACACAATCTATGCCCCGTTAACTATATTGTTTATTTTGCTCAAAGTGACCGGAATTCCTCCGTCGGAAGCACAGGCTTTGCAAAAGCGGGGCGAGGCCTATCGCCGCTATCAGGCTGAGACCTCGGCCTTTGTTCCCTGGTTCCCCAAAAAAGGAGGATAGACTCACCAGTCCTTTTGCGGGAATTACTCCTCGTACATCATCATATGGCGCCCTTTTTTTTTGTCCATCATAGGGCATCCATTTTCGCCCATGTTTTTGCAGGCCATTCGCATGTCTGCCTGGCACTCCGAAGGGGATTTAGACGTGCGAAGACACTTCGCCATGTCTTCATGCATTTTTGCCATGTTTTCGCGCTGCAGATTGCTCCAGTTAACTGTTGGAGCTTTGGGTGGCATCGTGTCCCGGGCAAAAGCAAAAGATGCTGTCAGGGTCAGAGCCAGAATCGTGGCGGCTGAAACAAGGTTCATGGTTGTTTTCATAGATCATTGCCCTTTCTTCGTTTTGAAAAGTATGTTTGAGACAAATATATTGGCTCAAGAGAGGAAGGGCAGGTTTTTGTTGATGGGGTGCAAAGAAGCAGGGGAGTCAGGGCAAAAAAAAAGCGGCACCTTGTGGTGCCGCAAAAGAAACTAAAGAGGTTCCAGACCTGCATAAGGCTGGGGAGGTAAAGTCGGAGCTTCACGGAAGTTCTTAGGAAGTTCGCCCGTCAGACTTTCCAAAAAGGCTTTAATCAAAACGACCTGATTATCTGAGAGATCTTTGTTTAGCTGCAATTTTCCCATCCAGCGAATGGCCGTTTCCAGATCCTTGGCAGAAGCATCATGGAAGTAGGGGGCCGTTTCAGTGATATTGCGCAGTGATGGGACTTTGAACACGTAAAGATCTTCATCTTTCTTGGTGACGTCTTGTCGTCCCTTGTCTGGATTCTTGGATTTGGTCACATTCCAGTAATTCTGGAATACACCAAATTTTTGCATGGTGCGACCACCCACAGCGGTTCCGTTGTGGCAAGAAGCACAGCCGACTGTGATAAATTCCTGCAGACCTTGGCGGGCTTGTGTGGAAATGGCCTTTACATCTCCTTCCATGAATCGATCAAATGGGGCCCGCGTGGTCAGTGATCTTTGATAGCTGCCTAAAGCTGAAGCGGCGTTTTCTAAAGTCAGAGGTTTTTCTGATTTCGGAAACGCTTTTTGGAACAAGGGTGTGTATCCGGCCAGCTCAAATCTTTTCAAAGCCTCTTCAGTGGAGGAATTTCCGTAGCTGAGCGGTGTTGTGAACGAACGCAAAGCCTGATCTTCGATACTGGTGCGATCGTTGCGCCAGTGAACGATGTCCTGATATTTCAGGTTCAAAATGGATTGAGCGTTGCGCGCGCCTTTGTTGTTGTTAAAACCTGCGGACTGAGCCAGGCGATCGGTGCTGAAGTACTGGGGTTGGTGACAGCGCACACACGTGGTGCTGCCGTCCTTGGACAGGCGATAGTCAAAAAAGATCTTTCTTCCCAATTCAATTTGTTCAGCAGAGATTTTGTCCGGAGTCGGAGACTTCGCGGGAATGATCCCAAATAGCGCCTTGGCTGTGTTGACAAGTTCTTTGTCGCCCGAAGCGGAGTGAGCGTGCAGTCCTAAGATCAAAACACCTGAAAAAAGTAGTGAAGGAATTTTCATCGAAAGCCTTTCAGTTGAGTTGCGATTTTTTTTGGTTTATCGGACAGAGAATTTGCAAAGCTCTATTGTACATAGATTTTATGATTTAGAAAGTGGCATTGAGGTTGTTATTCGCTCCCAATACTCGTGTAAATCGAGTTCGACCTCGAGTTTTCTTAGAATTGCGAATACTCCTCCTAATTTCCGGTGCAGAAAAATCAGTTTGTGCGGAGGTGGTGAGAATTTAAGACTCTGAATCAGTTGCCTTGACAGGCGAGAGTTCTCTTTTAAAAAGTCATCATTTTTAAAGTTGAACTTTTTCCCGGGCGTATCATTGAAGAACGGACTCATGCCCAGCTTCATCAGTTCAACAAAGATAAGCTTTGATTCCCTGCTTTCCCGAGCATCCAACAGACCAAAGCTGATGGCATTATCCAAGATAGACTCAGGATTTGAGCTGTGGATAGAGTTTAGGAGTTCAACATATTTATTGCGAAAGTCCTGCGGGTAGTACTTCGAAGCGCCAAAGTCCAAAGCGACAATTTCCGGATGCGGAATTTCCCGAATCAGAAAGTTTCCGGGGTTTGGGTCCGTCTGGACGAAGCCCCAGACAAAGAATTCCATGATGTAAAGCTCTAGCAGTGTCTTGGCGACGATTTCACGTTTGGCTTTGGCTGGTGCGGTGTCCATCCATTCTTTCAAAGTCAGTCCGGATTCGAATGTCAGGCACAAAATCTTTTGTGTGCTAAGGTCTGACAGGGGCCGGGGAGTTGTGACCTTGGCATAGCGCCAGTTGTGGCTTGAAAAGAGATCGTTGAATTTTTCCAAGGCTTCAGCTTCATTGAGATAATTCACTTCTTGCAACAAAACCTCTTCAATTTCGGTGAATAAATAGTCCAGATTCATGTTTCTGCCGGTGAGAAGGCAGAAGGCCGATATAATTTTCTGAAGTGCTCTGATGTCATTTGTAATGGATTTTTCCAAGTCCGGATACTGAGCCTTAACGACCACAGGCTTACCATCGACCTTGGCACGATAGACCTGCCCCATGCTGGCGGCGGCAAAGGGTTTGAACTGTATGTCTTGCAATCGCTGAAGTTGGGCGGGGGAAAGTTCTTTTCTTAGGGTGGCAGCCAGATCCAGATCGGGACTTTCCCAGACCTGGTGTTGCAGTTGTGACAGGATCTGGATGGCTTCTGGAGGAAAGTAGTCATCCAGATCAAGACTTAAAAGCTGTCCGGCCTTCATGGCGGCCCCACGCAGGTTCCCAAGGCTTTCGGTAAGGATTTTAGCCTGCTCAATGCGTGACTGGATGTCCCCGGAAGTCAGCTCCTTAATACCAATCTTGGTTGCCATTTTGGTTAGTTCCAATGTCCGTTTAAATCGGCTGCTAAATAGGGACCCCATGGCAAACTCTCCTGAAGTTGAGGGCTGGTAATTATTGACTTCCAATTTGGTTCATACTACTATGAACCAAATTGGAGATCAAGATGCAAACGACAAAAGACACGTCTCAAGTTGAAATTACCGTGTTTTATGATGGCCTCTGTCAGTTGTGTTCGCGGGAAATCGATCATTATCGGACGATGAGGGGAGCTCATCGGATCTCTTTTGTGGACATCACGGCGGCAGGCTTTAATGCTCAGGCTGAAGGTTTGGATCCATATAAAGTTCACCAAAGTCTGCATGTGCGGGATTCGGGGGGCAGAGTCTACGTTGGCGTTGATTCTTTTCTGCAGATTTGGTCCCGCTTGGACAGGATGAAAAAAGTGGTGCCCTGGGCGTCTTGGGCTCCAGTCAAGAAAGTGTTGCAGGCGGGATACTTCTGTTTTGCGAAGGTGCGCCCTCTTTTGCCTAAGCGGGATTGCTCGAACAGTCCATATTGTGAATTGAAACCGGAATATAAAGGAAAAAAATCTTAGGCGTCCTGTCGCTGGGGGGTTCGTGGGAATATCAAAATCACTCAAAGAAAAGTTTGCCGGTTTTTCCCCCGAAGACAGATCCAGATTGGTTCGCATGGGGTGGGAGGATCGAAGCACCTTCGATGCCATCGCAAAGCAGTTCGGACTTTCGCCGAATGAATTTGTTCACTTCATGCGATCGAATTTGGAAAAATCCGCCTTCGATCGGTGGCGACGGCGTGTGTTTCAGCAGGGGCATTTGAAGAATGAAAAATTAAGGGGATTTAAGGTCACGCGCTTTAAATGCTCGCGACAATCTGTGGACGGCATCACCAAAGGTTGGAAGTAGCCGCCGGGGAGGCCCTCTTGGAATATCTGGACTGGAAAACTCTGCATCTGGCGTGTTGTTTCTATCTAACAGGTGTGATCTGGGTCATTCAGTTGACTCATTATCCTGCATTCTCTGTGGTTTCTGAAAAAGACTTCACCAGGTTTCACGCAAAGCACACCGCCGTGATGGGCGGGATCGTGGGACCTGCAATGATTCTTGAACTTTTGTCAGCACTGGTTTTGGCGCGCCAGCTTCACATGGGGTGGCTGTTGAATCTGTCTGCTGTCGCAGTCATTTGGATTGTCACTTTTGCCTTGAGTGTACCTTCTCATTCAAAGTTGTCCCGTGGGCGAGACTTGGATGAAATAAACAAACTGGTGCGTGACAATTGGACTCGCACCATTCTATGGACGGTGCGAGCGGCCGTTCTGTTAGGAACTTTATGAGCTTCACGAAGGTCAGCGACATTTCGATTTTCAGAAAAGTGGCGCTGTCCCTGTGGGGGCCCGGAGGGGATCCTTCGGTATACGGCTTTCTTGAGGTGGATGTCACCGACCTGCGGCTGACCTCATCCCCGATGTCGTTGGTCATCAAGGGGCTTGGTGAGGTCATGAAGAAGCACCAGGAGCTTAATTATATTATGCGCTTTGGAAGGTTGTATCGTCGGCGCGACATCAACATTTCAGTCATGGTGAATATTTTTGAACACGGGAAGCATGATCTGTCCTTTGCGACTTTGCGCAAGGTGGATGAGTTGAGTCTTGCAAGTATTGAAGAGCAGTTGTCAAAAGATGCCGCGCAAATCCGACGCCGCGAAGATCCTCATTTGGGTTTTGCTTTAAAGTTGATTCATCGCCTTCCGCATTCATGGACGCGAGTCTTTTTAAGGGCATTTGCTTTTTTGAGTCACGATTTGAATTTAAATCTCTCATTTCTTCGTCTGCCTAAAGATCCATTTGGTTCGGTGATTGTGACCAACGTGGGATCTCTAGGAATAAAAAAGGCCCTGGTGCCACTGGTGCCACTGACTCGCGCGGGACTTTTGGTTTCCATCGGACAAGTCAGTAAGGAAGCTGTCGTGGTCGATGATCGCATTGAAATACGTGAAATCATGCATCTGGGAGTAACCTTTGATCATCGTCTTTTTGACGGAGCTCAGGCCGCGAGAATGATTCGGGACTTCGAGCTGTTCCTGAAGCACGGTGAGTGGTGAACCTGGACGTTTGTCTCGAAGTGAGAAAAACTTTCGACAAGGCGATTAGATATCACATTTTTTGATTAAAAAAAACTTCATCGAAGGTATCATGAACTAATCAAAACATCCGATAAGGTGATTAGTATGGTTATTTCAGATGCACTTCTCGATATCGATCAAGTCAACCAGCTCACAGGGCTGTCCCAGGCGACTTTACGTAACTGGGAAAAACGTTATGGGTTTCCCAAGCCTCAGCGTTCTGAGGGGGGACATCGTCTTTACGATGTAAACGAAGTCAAAAAGATACGTGAAGTGGTAAGTCTTTGTAAAGGTGGAATCAAAATTCTTGAGGCCATCGAAACCGTGTTGCGCGGGGAAGGGGCACCCGTTGTTGCCAGTGCCGCAGCAGCCCCTTCCGCTGTCATGGTGGAGTCTTTGAATGAAGGCATCCATCAGGTGCTAAAGGCTCTTTATAAATACGATATGGATCTTGCGGAACAATACCTTTCCCGCCTGGGTATGCGTTTAAGTGAAACCGATCTTCTGGAAATGGTGTATCCGCAGCTTCTTATGCAGGTGGGGGATGATTGGGAAAACTCGCGCATTAATATCGCGCAAGAGCATTTCAGTTGGAACTTCCTGCGCACTCGTCTGTTGAATTACTTTAAGACCAACAAGATGGGTGTGAATCAACCCAAAGTGCTGTTGACGACTCCGTCGGGTGAATTGCATGAGGGTGGACTGATTGTTCTTGCGGCTTATCTGATGTTGAAAGGCTGGCAGGTCTATTATCTTGGTGTCAATCTGCCTATGGAAGACCTGCTGCATGCCTATGAAGGTATTGAGCCAGACATTGTTTGTCTGTCAGCGATCGAGGCCTGGAATATTGAAAAGAATTGGACTGAGCTGGAAAAAATGAAGTGCGTTGTTGTCGGGGGACCTTGTCTTGCAGAACTGAGAAAGCAAGAGCGTCCCGAATCCAAACGCATTTCTCTGATCGGGGGCAGTCTGCATTCGGCGGTGGCTCAGATGGAGCTGCTGTTGCATTCTGCCACATAGAATTTTGGATTTAGGTTTTATTGTTAGTATCACTTTTTAAAGGAGAGCCAAATGGGGTCGAATTTTAGTTTAAAAGCCAGACTTTTGCTTCTTGGGGCTTTCATGTCCGCTATTCCAGTGGCGGTGGGTGGATTTGCGTTCTATGGAATGCGTGAAGTTGCAGGCAGCTATGAAAAAGTCACCGACGGAGTCCTTCCCAATATCGAGTCTGCCGATCAGATGTACATGAGTTTTCGCGGTGTCAGAATCGGTTTGCGCAGTTTGGGCCTGCCGGGGTTGTCCAAAGAACAAGAGGCCGATTTTATCAAAAATGTTGAATCCTACATTGCCGAATATGAGGTGCACAAACAACAATATCTGCGCGTGAACTTCAAAAAAGGTGAACGGGAGCTTTATGAAAAGGTGGATGCGGCCTGGGAGTCCTTCAAAGTCCTGGGTGCTAAAGTCATTGAATACTCCCGCTCAGGCAAGCCCGAAGATCATGCCAAGATGCTTGAAATATTCCTTTATGACTGTCCTAAGGCGGCCAAAGTCTATGATGATGCCATGACCAATCTGGTGGCTTTCCAAAGAGCCACTGGCGGGCAGTATGTGAAAGAGGCCCGTTCCACAACAACAAAAACTGATGCAAGCATGGCGATCATCATCACACTTGGCGTGGTTGCGGGTATTTCTATCAGTGTCTTGTTTGCCTTCTCGCTGTCTAAATCCATTTCCACTGTTTCAGGTGACCTTGCTGAAGGTGCTAATCATGTGACAGATGCTGCGGGACATATTGCACATTCTTCTCAGTCCTTGTCCCAAGCAGCGCTCCAGCAGGCTTCTTCTTTGGAGGAAACCGTGGCGACAATGGAAGAGTTAACTGCCATGGTACGTGTTAACACCGAAAATGCGAAGCAGGCGGCGTCCCTGGCCTCTTCAACCCGCGAAACAGCAATCAAAGGTGAAAAAGAGATCACAACGCTGATTGAATCCATTCAGAGTATCTCCTCCGACTCAAAGAAAATTGCAGAGATCACGTCTGTCATTGATGACATTGCCTTCCAGACAAATCTTCTAGCATTGAATGCGGCAGTGGAGGCGGCTCGTGCCGGAGAGCAAGGGAAAGGTTTCGCCGTGGTGGCAGAGGCTGTGCGCAATCTGGCTCAGCGAAGTGCAGATTCTGCGAAAAACATTGCCTCTTTAATTGATGACAGTGTCAAAAAGATCGAAGCCAGCAGCCGTCAAGCTAATCAGGGCGGAGAGGTCCTGTCTGATATCGTGAACTCTGTGAAGAAAGTTGCGGACATTAACATGGAAATCGCCACAGCCAGCGAAGAGCAATCCCAGGGGATCGCACAAATAGGCAAAGCGATGAATCAGTTGGATCAGATCACTCAGCAGAATGCCGCGGCCTCGGAAGAAGCCGCAGCGGCAGCAGAACAACTATCAGCTGAAGCCGTATCTTTGATGGGGAACGTGCGGGTTCTGAACAAAGTGGTTGCCGGCTGCGCTGCGCAGGGCAAGAGCCCTGCCGAAGAGACACCGTCGGCAGTGAAAGCGGTTGCGCAAGTGAAAAATACCACTTTGCGTGCGGCTTAGTCTTAGGTAAGGAATGGAACAGCGTAGGCAGAACGGATCGCACCTTGGATGCTGCCGCCTCCAAAAGCATCGCCCAGAAGAACAATTCTTGGGCCGGTGCTTAAGGACACAAAGGGCGATTCAAAGACTGCCAGAGGATGACTGTAGCGCCATTTTTTCAACTGCGAGTTTACAAGAGTGAAGGAGTCCGAGGGCGCCATCTGATTCAGGATTTCTGCAAAAGAGGTTGAAATTTCCTGAAGCGACATGGTGTCTTCCTGATTAAAACGTTGTCGGCTCCATTCGGGTTGCATCACAACGGTGAAGGCCAGGTTCTGGCTGACTTGTTTTGAAAGTTGGTTGCTGACGGAAAAAATTTCTTTTGTCACTTCATTGAGGTGTCGGATCTGAAGAATATTTTTGTCAGAAGACTGCACGCGAAACAAACCCACCAGGGCGGAGGCGTACTGAATGTCATTCAACTCCGCAGGATAAGAGATCCCCGAGTCCTGCAGAAGAGCCAGAGACTGCGGAAGTGGACTGGTGATGTAAAGCTCTTTGCACTCGTAAATTTGCCCGTTGTCCGTTTCCACACAACACGTTTGATTCTGTTTTTGGATTCGGATGACTTTTTCTTTCAGCCGCAATTGCTCGGGGAAGTTCAGGGCCTTTGGCAACTGAGTCATGCCTTTGGGGAAAGCGATGTGGTCCATCGCCTCAGAGTTAAACCAGACTTTGCCGATTTCCTGAATTTGAGGAAGATCAGGCCACACCATGGGGTCCTTTGTTTTGACTCGAATAAACTGAGCCCCGTGATCGAAAGCACAATCTTCGCCCCGTCGCGTGGCCAGGCGGCCACCGACGCCGGCGGATTTTTCCAAAATAACGAAAGTCTTGTTCAGAGATTTGAGACGGGACGCCAAGGTCAGTCCCGCCATTCCCGCGCCGATGATAACGGCATCATAAAGTGAATTCATCGGGTCCGTCCCTTTTATTCTTCCTGAGCCTTCAAAGCTTCCTGCGTCCAGCAAGCCAGAGAATCTTCATCGCTTTGGCCGATAATAAAATTCAGTGCGAACTGTGCCAGGGTGATCATCTGCCCCAGCTCTTGCAGGCGGTCTTCTTCAAGGATTGAATCCTGCGGGCTTCTTTTTTGGTGGATCTTGTTAAGAGCCTCAAACTGGTCTTTGGCTTCTTCGATGATTTTTGTTTCACGCTCTTTTAGGATTTTCTTAATCACCGGAATGACGTCTGGGGCGGCGGAATATCTTTTCGTTTTTTTTCCGTCTTCCGTCATCAGGATAAGACCATAGTCTTCTAATTCAGCCAGAGCAGGGCTGACCAGGGCCTTCGAGACTCCAAGACGTTGTGTCAGTTCCGCTCCGCTAAGACTGGTCTTTGACAAAAACACTTGAGTCCAAATCTGACCATGAATGCGGCGAAATCCCCAGTAGCGTATAAAATCACCGACAGACTCTGAAAGGGCTCGCAATTTGTCGATCTCAGCTTGAGAGGTTGATTTTTTGTCTTCTTTTCGGGATATTTGATTTTTCATTTGGTTCACACTACCATGAACTAAGAGCCGGTATCAAGAGGATAAGGAGACTTTCGTATGATTAAATATCCAATGTCTTTCAAAGTGAGTGCGGAAAGTGCCGAGGGCATTCAGACCTCTTGGGAAAGCAAAGCGCAAACTCAGGCTGCGGGGATCCGTATGTCGATTCCTCCTGAATTCGAAGGTCCCGGGGACGGTTTCAGTCCCGAGGATCTTTATGCCATGGCCTTGCAAAACTGCTTTATTGCCACCTTTAAGGTGTTTGCCGAAAAATCAAGGCTGGCGTATTCGAAGCTGCAAGTGGCCACAGAGCTTGTTGTGGATAGAAACGAAAGTGGTCGCCCTTGGATGGCCCGCTGTGTTCTAAAAGTACAGCTGGAAGGATGCACACAAGTTGAGAACGCCAAAAGAATTCTGGAGCGCACATCAGAAAATTGCATGATCCTGAATTCAGTGAAGACGGAAAAAGTCTTTGAATTCGTGGTGACCTAGAGGATCGCAGGCGATGGGCTGGCCTTGGATCCTTAAGGTGCAAAGTTCTCTGGATCCAGGAACTCGGCGACGCCGGATATTCCGTTTTGCTTGATCGGGAAGACCAGACGATCGGGTTCTCCGGCAGATCCGTTTTTGAAGATAATCTTATTTCCGTAGCATGTGGAGCCATGTGGCAGTGGAAGTTCCACCTCCGTGTAAGGGGCGGTGGCTTCTTTTCTGTAGAGCAGGGAAGGTCCGTTTTCAGGGGCCGAGCAGTAATAGAAGTAAGATCCCCGATAAAAGATCGAAGTGGCATTTTCATTTAAATCAAAAAGTTTTGTTGCCAGGCCACCACCGACTTTGTGCACGGTCTTAAGTTTATTGGCCAGATAGATCCAGTAATTGGTGCCTGCCACGTTGGAATGGAAGGTGGGGCTGAAGGCACCAGTACCAAATCCGAAGAAGGAAGTGTTCAAGGCACAACCCGAGGCCGCCCCATTCGGGCAGGTGGCTCCGGTGGTGGCAGAACCGTTACCGGCAATATGTTTGGAGCTTCCGGTGCTCAGGGAAAACTCGCGAAGGGCGGAGCGATAGGTGTCGGTGCCGTTCCAAGATACGAAGCCGACTAAAAGACTGGTGCCGTTGATGGCCATCGGGGTCGGAGGATAACCCGTCATTCCATTGACGTCACTGTAGTGCAGCGGGGTGGCTGTTTCCCAAGCCCAGGCCCCGGACATCGGAGCCAGGACACTTTCCCATACGTTGGAGGCTCTGTTGAGTCGGCACAGGTTGTAACGATCGCATGTCCAATAGACGTTCCCATTGGTGGGATCCGTCGCAAAACGTCCCGGTGTTGACCAGAACATTCCAATAGGGTTGAGATGGGCCGCCACACCCAGAGGCGTGTTCGAGCCCGGTGCATCGGATCCATTCCCGGCAATGGTTTTAATTCCCGGAGACCCTTTGAAGTCGATTTCTCTGAAGCGCCCCCCTTGAGCATCGAGCACAATAACTTTGTCCGTAGTGCCATGGTCCAAAGAAATCACATCGTTAAGTCGGGCTTCCATGGCGTCGCCACCGTCGCCCGAACTGAGATTGTACCCATAGAGAGTATAAATTCTTCCGTCCGAACCCAGAATTCGAATCAACCCATCATCCATGAAGTAAATCTGTCCTGTCTGAGAAACAAACATGTCGTTGGCAATCACCGGGCAGGACAGGGCCAGGGTTCCATCCCCACAGCTGCTGCGAGCTCCAGTGCCGATGATTTGAGTCCATCCAGAGCCGTTGAACTTTGAAATATGGAAACTCCATGGATTGTTACGATTCAAAGCATAGATCTGACCATTCATTCCCTGAATCATGTAGCCGGGGGTGCAGACTTCATAAGGAACGTTGGGATGCCCACTGCCCAGGGACTGAAGGGTTGTAGGGTTGACATTCGCATAGTGGAAGTTGCTGCAACTGGGGATAGGATGATTCAGGCGAACCAAAGCCTTCGACACAACATTCGAGAAGGGATCAAAGACAAAATTCATGTTCGCCAGTTGCCAGGCACCGATGTCTGTGCCGGCATCGCCATAGTCGCCTGTACCACCGACCCGTAGGGTGTCTACATAAGGTTCAATAGCACTGCCACGATAGACTCTTATGCGGGCTCCGTTGGCACGTGTTTCAAAGGTTTTTTCCGTCTGGAAGTAAATGTCACCGTTAGGCAGGACCAGGAATATCAGATACGGACTTCCCAATCCGGCCATTCGGTACGTGGAGCTGAGTTGAATCTTAACGTCGTGCGGATCGGCCACAAAGTCAGCGCTGTTCGTGCCGACTCTTCCATCATCAAAGGCTCCGATGATGGATTCGATTGTCATGGGGCTGGTTCTTGTATCGATACGACGAATGCGATCAGGTTCGAAAAGCAGAATACGATCCTGGAAGTCGATGGCGATTTTCAAAATACCCTGAGTGGTGGCCTCGCTGAGCAGCCCCCCATCCCCGGTGCTCGTTTCTGTTTTGCGCAGCACCAGCTTTTGCACTCCGTTACCAGGCTCAACCATCAAAAGTCCTCGGGCAATATCGCGGAAGAAAAGAACTCCGTTGCGTGAAACGACAAAAGAACCACTGTCAGGGAAAAGGCCTCGGAAGGCTGCGTTTTTCGCAGAGCCGTGGGTTCCTGGATCTGTATTCCCGGCAATCGCGCGGAAGTTGGGATTGCTGATGTAGACCGTGTTTTTGATAACCGTCTGCTCAATGCCATCCGCCAGCCGAACTTGAATTTTATAGGGCGTATTGACAGGCACAGGTGAATTCCAGGTGTACTGACACACGTCTTCGCTGCCACTGGCGGTGCAACTTAAACCCACACCGGGGGACAGATCTTTTTCGATCAAAGTGTACTGGGTCCCGTCGATGGTGTACCACAAACTGACGTTGGCAGTTCCGGTGAAAACTCGTTGTTTCCATTTCAGGTACAAAGTCGTTCCAGGGGTCGTGACCAGCTCCCACGGTGATGGCTGCGTGGTCGGGTTCGGAGTTTTCGCAACCAGAAGTTCCGCCAGTGTTGGCTGTGGAATCGGAGTGTAAGTTACAGAAATCCGGTCTGTGCCGTTATTCACAGGTCCCGCATTGACCGACACATTCCCGGCCTGATCGCGCACCCAAAGATGCACAATGTAGGTGCCCGTGATCCAGTCGACAAGATGGTCATAGTTTGTCAGCTTCACATTAACGTCAATCGGAACATCAATCCCAGGTGCGTTGAAGGCCACCCAGCATGGATCGGACAACGCGGGTGAAGACGAAGAGTTTTTCAAACAAAATTGAGTGACCGGGGTCTGATTGTCGGAGGCTTCAAAGCTGACCCGTACAAAGGGATTGTAAGTGGTCACAGGGCCCGGCGAATCCAGAATAGTAAAGGAAGAAACCGTGATCACCGGTGGCGTTATATCATAAAGCAGAATGGCAGACTGGCTGTCACTGCCGGTTTGATTGGTCATGTCAGTCAGACTGACTTTGAAAATCGTGGGACCTGCGGTGGCCGGCAGGAACTGATTGTGTTTATAGATCTTTCCATTCACGGCACCAGTTCTGCCGACTGGAGTGGTTGCCAGATTGGTCCAGGTTGTACCCCCGGTTTGGCTGTACTGGATCGTAAAGTTAGCTCCGGCAGGGACATTTCCCTCGGTCAAGGACCAGCGGAATTCATAATACGAGTTCGTTCCCAGGAAGGGCGGAATGGGATCCAGGTGAATTTCAGGGGGCAGAGTATCGTAATCCACAAGGACTGTGGCAAAAGATGGCTGTATGTTTCCGGCGCGATCTCTCACAAAGACTCGCAAATTGCGTGTGCCTTGGGCTCCTGAAACACTTAAGTCATAGTGTGTGGCTCCCGCTGCGGATGTGCAGCTGCTCCATTCGGGTTCACTTCCACTGGGAAGGGAGGAGCTTTCTTTGATCAGTACGTCTTTAATGTCCGCACAGCTGGAAACCGTCATATCCACCGTCCCGATCATCGTGGGGCTGGCAGAGATTCGCGTTACACTTGGAAGAGGCGGTGGTACATTATCCTTGTTCAAATTTAAACTTGCTGTGCTTGAGTTCCCCGCCGCATCTGTAGCTCTGACCTGAATGGTCTTGCTGCCGTCGGCGCCTCCCAAAGACGGAAGTAACTGAAGGGTTCCCACTGCACATGTTTCAGTTATGGGAATTGAGACGTCGCCAAAGACTTCGACATAGGAGCCAGCCTCGCAGGAAACTTCAAGCGCAAATGTGTTCTGATGGTCAGTTCCTGCAAGAGGAGCAAGAAGACTTAATGCGGGTGGCGTGATGTCGTAAATAAAATTTTTCTTCAAACTGGTGAAACATTCGGTGTTGCCCAGGTCGTCCGTAACTCGAAGAGTCAGATAGTATTCTTTTTCAAGACTTAAAGGATTGTCCAGTCCTACTGAAAAAGCACCAGCACTGTCTGATGTTGATGAACCCAGGGCGGGTTCTGTGCAGTCATCAGAATCATAAAGGGCAATATGTGAATTGCGCTCCGTGCTGCCGGTCAGTTGGGGCGTGTTGATATTCGAGGGACTGCTGGGGGTCAGCGCCAAAATCGTTGTGGTGTCAACGACGGTGTCCAACAGATAAGAGTACGCGGTTGAACATCGCGTATTTCCCAACACGTCTGTAGCCAGGACTGAATAACTGACCAAGCCATCCAACAATAGAGGATTCGTCGGAGGCAAACGCAAAGTAAATGCTCCGTTGGCTGCCGCTTGGGAATAGTCCAGAACAGGACCCGTGCACCCTGCGCCTGCGTAAAGTTCCATGCGGGCCAGGGCTTCACTGTCCCCAATAAAGGACGGACGTCTTTCATTGCCTCTGGTGTCGGGAAGAACTCGTTGATTTGCAAAGGCCTGCACGGTGCGCTTAATGGTCACCTCGCCCAGACGGCTTGAAGCCTTTGTGTCCTGGCCGTATTCGCCGTAAATACACAGGGTGTGAGTTCCTTCGGGAAGAGTCGTCAGATCCACGCGAAACTCAACCGATTGCGGAGAATGCGCGCCCAGAACATTTTCCGGTGAAGGCGGATTCAGACAAAGAGGATCCCCCGGAGAGATATAGACCGTAATGGTGGCATTGGGTTTGGTGCCGCCTTCAAGTCTTAAAGCTGTGTCGTTGGTAAGAAGCTGCAAGTCTCCGGTGTTGTAATTTTTTGGAACACCATGATCATAAATGGTGATGCTTCGGGGAATAAGGTCTTTCTGATTGAAGAACGAGGTGTTGATGCTGCATGCAGAAGCAAGCAGCATAATAGTCATGACAGCCGTTAAAAGAACGTACATGCGGCTAAACATGAATTTCTTATCGGATTTAGCCGCGACTTCTTTAAGTATCAATCTCATTCTGAGACAGAGGCGGAGATTTTTCTGGTCCAGCAAGGCGAAAGGGCAACCTTTTAGTTTGCAGTGGGGCTTGGCGGGTTCTCTGTCACCTTGGCCTTGATGTACTCGCAGCAACTTTGGATCGACGTCAATTTGGGATAGTCGATTTCCATGATTTCAACATTCAAAATTTGATGAAGATGAATGACAAAGCGAACGAAGTCCAGCGAGTCAATATCCATCTGATCTCTAAATGGTGCCGTGGGCTTTAGGGTAGTCAAATCCACTTCCGGCGCAACGAAGTGCAGATCTATTTGTCAAAGGACTTCTGGGCAATCCTCACGCAACACTGCCACAATAAAAATGCCAATAAGGCGGTAACTAAAGCTAACGAGGCCGAATATGTTAGAAAGTCGCGAGGATGCAGCCCGCTTGCTGCTAAAAAGACTGCTGAAATTTAAAGGGCAAAATCCCCTGGTGTTAGGGATTCCCCGAGGTGCGATGCCGATGGCGAAGATTATTGCCGAAGGCTTAAACGGAGAACTGGGCGCCGTCCTGATTCATAAAATACCGGCACCTTATCAGAGAGAGCTTGCCATTGGATCTGTGGGCTTATCCGGAAAAATCTTTCGTCTTCCGATGTTGGATGCCTATGAAGTCTCTGATTCGTATATTGAGCGAGAATCAAAGAAACAGATAGAAACTTTGCAGCGAAGAAAAAGCATGTTCAACCTGCCTGACCTAAATTGCAATGACAGAATTGTGATCATCGTGGACGATGGCATTGCAACAGGCGCCACCGCGATTGGCGCGATTCAGGAGGTTCGGGAGCAGAAACCCAAGCGTTTGATCTTTGCAGCCGGCGTTGTGGCAAGATCGACCGCCGCCACCATTCGCAGCATGGTTGATGAATTTATTGTGGAAGAAGAACCTGATGGTTTCTTTGCGGTGAGCCAGTTCTTTGTTGATTTTAGCGAAGTGACGGACGAAGACGTCGTCGCCTTGCTGAAGACGGGACCAAAAGAAAGAGCACCCGAAGCCTCTCTTTGAGCTTGAGGAGCCCTGTCAAAGAGCTCCTTCGTGAACCGGAGTTTGTGAGATCAGTAGTTGTCGAGGGACTGAGGTCTTGCAGACTCCTTGTATTTTAAGTTCTTCGTGAACCAGTCCGAGGCCAAGATGGCAACTTTTTCCAGGGTGCCAGGCTCTTCAAACAAATGTGTAGCGCCCGGAATGATCTTCAATTCTTTTTTGCACATCAGCTTATCATAGGCGATTTGATTGAGTTCTATGACATAGGTGTCGTCGCCACCAATAATCAACAGTGTGGGGGCTTGAACATTGTCCAAAGCTTCTGCCGCCAGATCCGGGCGTCCCCCTCTGGAAACAACTGCAAATATCTCGTCAGGGTCCTGGGCTGCGGCAACCAGGGCCGCTCCTGCCCCCGTGCTTGCGCCAAAGTAACCGATGGCAAGGTTTCGAGTGGCCGCTTGGCTTTGCGCCCATTTTTTTACGATGGTAAGGCGTTGCGCCAGAGTTGATATATCAAAGACGTTGGCTCTGTCGTTTTCTTCTTCCGGAGTCAGTAAATCCGTCAGCAAAGTGGCGAGTCCTACTTTTTGCAGTTCTCGGGCGACAAAATTATTGCGCGGACTCCAGCGGCTGCTGCCACTCCCGTGCGCAAAAATGATCAATCCAACGGGGTTGCTCGGGGTCGAGAGAATTCCGTTAAGACGGACATCTTTGTAATTGATCACGACTTCGTGTTCATTTTTGTTTAATTGCGGTCTGCCTCTGTCCATGGCTGACTCCCTTTAAGGTTTATAGGATTTATACTTTAATGACGTCTGCAGATGTTCTCACTATGTTTTTATGCGGAGATGTGATGGTCGGCCGAGGTCTGGATCAGATCCTGGCTTACCCCAGCGACCCTGTCCTGCATGAACGCTACATAAAGAACGCGATTGATTACGTGAAGCTGGCTGAGGCCAGGAATGGACCCATTCCCCGCAAAGTCGACAGTTCGTACATCTGGGGTGAAGCCTTGTCTGAGTTAAGTAAAGAAGATCCCCAGGTGCGCATCGTAAATCTGGAAACCAGTATCACAACGAGCAACCACTGGGCTGATAAGGGTATCAACTATCGGATGCATCCTGAAAATTCGGATGTTCTGACGGCGGCGCAAATTGATATATGCGTTCTGGCAAACAATCACATTTTGGATTGGGGAGAAGAGGGACTTATTCAGACCCTACAGACTTTGCACGGACGCGGAGTAAAGACAGCGGGGGCTGGGCGGACAAGGGAGGAGGCCATCGCTCCAGCCGTTGTCGATCTGCCTTCGCGGGGACGGGTTCTGGTTTTTTCTATGGCCACTGAATCCAGCGGTGTGCCACCAAGTTGGGCTGCCGGCAAAAACAAGGTCGGGGTGAACTTCATCAAAGACTTTTCGGCGGCGACAGTTCAATGGCTTGGGCAGCAGATCCGCAGTCACAGAAAAGAGCGGGACCTTGTCATAGCCTCGATCCACTGGGGAGACAACTGGGGCTACGAGGTTGATGAAGAGTGTTCCGCCTTTGCGAGGTCGTTGGTTGATGTCGGTGTGGATGTGGTTCATGGTCATTCTTCCCATCACATCAAGGGTCTTGAAGTCTATCGGGAAAAACTGATCATTTACGGATGTGGTGATTTTTTAAACGACTATGAAGGGATCCGTGGTTTTGAAGAGTATCATGGCGAATGGCCTGTTATGTTTTTTCCCAAGGTCGATATCCCGAGCGGAAAACTTGTGAGTCTTCGCCTGGTGCCACTGCATCTAAAGCAGTTTCAGTTGTCCAGGGCGACACTGGCAGAAAGCACTTGGATCAGGGATGTGTTAAATCGTGAAGGTCAAAAATGGAAAACACAATTCTCGGTCGAAATAGATAGGTCCTTGAAAATGACATGGTGATTTCACGGATCTTTAACTTTTTCAAATCATCAGTGCTTCAAATCAAAAGAGCTATGGCTTTCTTTGTGGGGTTGTCCAAGGGCGGTCCTCACAAACTCAATCATTTTGTAGATAGGGGAGGTGTGACTTTCCCAGTATTCCACCGTCTGGACGTGGACCCTTAGAAGTTGAATAGTCGGGTCCTGTGGTCCTTGGGGGAACCAGTCTTCGTGGGGCTTTTGCCATAATTCACGAACCAGGTCACGATCTTCGATGAACTCGACTGTGCCATTGATAGAGACACATTTGTGTTTGTCAGAGTACGTCATATTGACGTCACCATGTTTTTGCAGTTCTTGATACTTAGGCGAATTTTTCGAAATCAAAAACCACAGACTTCCGTCAAAGTCCAAATCTTGAGCCACTAGCGGGAAACTGCACAGCTTGTTGTTATCGTTAAGGAAGGTCATCATGGCGACCGGGAAACCTTTGATCAGGTGATCCACTTTTTCCATTTCAGCAGTATAGTCGATATAAGGTTCTTTTTCTTCCACCGAAAACCTCCGTGCTGTTCCTAAGGTTCGCGCCAGTCAAGAAGGCAGGCAAGATGTGCTTTGGCAGGGGATGGCCGACTACTTGTTTTTGAATCCCAGGATGTCCACGTAAGTGATGCCCTTCGACACGGAGGAAGACGGCGTGGCTCGTTGACCTTTGATCAGAATCTTGCCGGACTTGAATAGTTCTTTATATTGAGTGCGAGAGATCTCGCGCAGGTTCAGGTCTTCGTTTTGGTTTTTGATTGCTGTCAGCAAGACACCATCAAGTCGTTTTGCGGACTTGAACAGCTCCAGAACAATGCGGAAGGATTTTGGGGGCTGTGGAGGTATGAAGTCTTGCATGCGTGTTTCCTGATTTGAAAAGGGTCGGCGCGAAAAGTCCCATAGGACGTGGGACGGGACAAGGTCTTTTATTGATCCTGTATATTAAACCGGCTTTTTCGATCTTAAAGCCCCAGACGTAGCTATACCCTCAGGGGAGTTTTAGTGGCTAAGTTGTTTTGGATTTTTTAAGAAAAGATGGATGGGGTAGCAGGACTCGAACCTGCGAATGACAGAATCAAAATCTGTTGACTTACCAACTTGTCGATACCCCAACAAGGTGCATTTGCGAAAACCCAAACTACGGATTTTGCGGCCTAAAATCAAGAAAAGACTTCTTGCGTCAGAAGATTGATGGGGATTGCCAATAAAAAAGCCCGTCAGGGATCTGACGGGCTTAACGTTTCCATCGGTGTTTGAAGCCGCCGTCCCGGGTCATCTCCACATAAAATGGCCCGTTGGCGTGTGAGCAGGGAACTTCAGACCTAGTAGTCGTCGTTGCCGTAATCGCTCCCAGGAGCTTTCTGGCGTTTTAGACTGACAAGGGTCTCACCCATGGATTTGAGTTCTTTTTCATAAGCCTCAAAAATGAGGTCTTCAATCATCGCCCGGGTCTCCTGATTCAGGGGGTGGGCGATATCGCGGAACTGGCCGTCTTTGCGCTTCTTGCTGGGCATGGCCACAAACAAGCCGCTGGTTCCCTGAATAACCTTTAGATCCCTCACCACGAAGCAGTTATCGAGGGTGATCGAGACATAGGCCTTCAGCCGGTCCTCATTGACGGGGAAAACTTTCACCTCGGTGACTTTCATACAGTCCCTTTCTTGTTGCCGTTCTTGTTGCAATATCCGTTGCTCATCTTGAACCGCCGAAGCAGCTCTTTTGTCGCAATCTTGGAGCCAAACTATGGTCCCGTATTTCTTCTCGGTGAGACTTTGAAAAACTAAAGACCTAGGTCGAGGATTTTTTTATATTTCGCCATTTTTTCCCGCGAACGCCCCAAAACGAGGCAGTGCTTACTTATATAGCAGCAAAATAAAAAAGCCCATCCGAAGATGGGCTTTGAAGCAGTGCTCTTAATTAAATTTTATATGCTCAAATCTATTCAATACTAATGATTTGGATACGGGCATTGCGGGCAATGCGCAGGGTGTTCTTGCCCTTTTTCAAGGATTTTAAAACGTCTTTAGAGTTGTCTACCGGCTGCTTATTAACATCCAGAATCACATCACCCACGCGAAGGCCGCCTTTGCTGGCGACAGAGAAGCGTTCGGTCTCAATGACAACCGGTTGCTTCATGTCGTCTGGCAGGCCCCACTCCTGGCGCAGTTCCGGGGTTGGATCAATCACCGAGAAGCCCAAATTAAACGGAGCTTTCTGACCCGCATAGGTTTTTGCGCTGGCCTTGCGAGTCGTGCGTTTTTCTTCCACTCGTTCAGCCGTCGTTACATTCAAGGTCAGTTCTTTGTTGTTGCGGATCAGCTTGGTCTTAACAGGTTTGCCAATCGGAGCATCGGCCACGGCATCCATAAGATCCAAAGTCGAACGAATGGTCTTGCCGTTAAACTCAGTCACGATGTCATACATTTTTAAACCGGCCTTCATCGCAGGACTGCCCGGTGCAATCCCTGTGATCACGGCGCCACGAACATCGCCCAGTCCCAGATACTCGGCAGCTTCCGGATCCAAGTCACCCAAGCTTGTGCCCAGGAATCCGCGAGCAATGCGGCCCTTGCTTTCAAGTACCGGAAGGATCGCTTTGACTTCATCAATAGGAATCGCAAAACCAATTCCTTGAGCGCGGGCATCAATCGCCGAGTTCACACCGATCACCTGACCTTTGGTGTTCACCAGCGGACCACCAGAGTTCCCCGGATTGATGCTGGCATCTGTTTGCAGCAGGGGAATCTTATTGATCTCGGTGATGTCGCGGCCTTTTGAAGAGATAATCCCTTTGGTCATCGAGTGACCGTGACCGAACGGATTCCCGAAGGCGGCCACCCATTCACCCACTTCAACGGAGCTGGAGGAGCCCAGAACCGCCACCGGAAGTTTTCCCTTCGGTGTGATCTTGATCAAAGCGATATCAGTTCGTTCGTCGCTGCCGACCAGAGTGGCTTCATAAACATCGGTGGATTTTTCACTGAGTTGGACATTGATAATATCCGCACCCGCTATCACGTGATTGTTAGTGATAATCAATCCGTCTTCACGAATGATGAACCCGGTTCCCAGGCCCATCTGCTGGGGGCGTTGTTGCTGCTGAGGCTGCTGCATACGGAAGCCATAAAGCTGTTCCAGCATATCCAGCATCGGATCACGCATGCGTGGGGAGTTTTTGGGTAGTGCAGTGGTGGAAATATTCACAACGGCCGGGTTGATGGCCTTGGCCAATTCCACAAACAAATTGCCGGGAAGTGGATCGTTGAGCTTCATTTTCGGCGGATCTTTAGGAAGCTCTTTCGTTCCAGTTTGAGCTTGCGCAGTCAGGGCAACGGACAGGAAAAGAACGAGAAGTGTCTTCATAGAAAAATTCTCCTTACATAGACACAAATTTCATTTGCAGATCACTGATTAAGTTTTCCAAAAATTTAGCTTCGTCGCTAGTCAAATTCCCCTTGGTCTTTTGTTGCAAGACCACCAAAAGGTCGATGTTAAAGCGAGCCATATTTTTATCTTTGCTCACTTCACCATTGGCAGGGTTCGGGGCAAGACCCATGGCCATCACGGCGGAAGAGGCCACAGACATAATCAAAACCGAGAAAGAAGCTTCTAATTTTTCAGTCATAGTTCAGGTCCTTTTTCTAATCTGAGTTTTCTGTTTATTCTGTCAAGTTTAGATGGGGTAATAGCCCATCAGTTTCTGCAGTCTGACTTCGATGGCCGGATGGGATTTTAAGAACAAATTCTTTTGTTTAAAGCCCTCGGGGTTCACCATGAACAGGTGGCTGGTGCAGGCCGGGATTTCCAACGGCTGGGTTTGTGCCAGACCCTCCATGCGCCATAAAACTTCGCCCAGCTTGTTTCTGTTTTCCAATAATTCGGAGGCCATCAGATCGTTTTCAAAGAATGATTTTTCAACCACTACGATTTTTATAATCAGCCAGCCCAGCGGGGACAGTAAGGGCATAAAGAATTGCAGGTTGTAAGGCAGAAGGTTGTCCAGGAATTGCCCCAGCCCCACGACGGAATTAGCTAAGGTGCTGCTAACGCTAAAAGCAAAAGTATCCAGACGACGGATATGGCAGATCTGGTGGGCCACGACAGCCTCCAGTTCCTCGTCGTTGAGCTTATTTAATAGCCCCACAGTGAATCCCAAGGAACCACGCTTCCAGGAATGTCCCACGCAGAATGCGTTCACGGAAGTGTGTGGCGTTACGTAAACCGCTGGAGCCGGCATGGACAGTTGAGCCGAAAGGCGTTCGACCTTGTCGATCAAACCCCAAGAGTCCTGACCTTTGATTCTTTGGGCATTGAGCTTGGCCAGCACACGACTTTCGCCGTAAATGAAGACGAAAAGATTCAAAAGAACTGCCAACAAAAAGCCCATCAACAGGCCCAGACGTTCCCCCAATTGGTAGCCCAAGATAAGCAGGGCCAGGGAGCTTGAAAGAATGAAAATCCAGACTTTTGTATTGTTGTTAATCATATAAAATTTGTCCCACTTAAATCCCAGGTTGGCAAGCGGGGAGGACGCGGCGTTATGCCAGCCCTCAAAATAGTTTTTCCTGACATGGCAACTCTAAACTTGCGAAGTCTTTGGGATAATTGTGAAATAGATTAGTTCTATTCTCCGGGAGGCAAGAACGTGAGTGAAGTCGATATCATGGCCCTAAATGCCGCAATCAAGCAGGAAAGCCAATTCATTGATAAGATGATGGCGGAAATCAACAAAGTTGTCGTAGGGCAAAAAGAAATGGTGGAAGGCATCATGATGGGCCTTCTGACCGGCGGGCATATCCTGCTGGAAGGTGTGCCAGGCTTGGCAAAGACGCTGACCATTGCCACCGTTTCTAAATCCATTTCCCTGGATTTCCAACGTATTCAGTTCACGCCGGATCTTCTGCCGACGGATTTGATCGGGACGATGATTTTCAATCCAAAATCAGGTGAGTTCGCTCCACGTAAAGGACCGATCTTTACCAATATCGTGCTGGCCGATGAGATCAATCGTGCCCCTGCAAAGGTGCAGTCCGCGTTGCTGGAAGCCATGGCCGAAAAGCAGGTCACTATCGGGGAGGAATCCTACAAGCTGGCGGCCCCTTTCCTGGTTTTGGCGACACAAAATCCCCTAGAGCAAGAGGGAACGTATCCACTGCCAGAGGCGCAGATGGACCGTTTCATGTTCAAGATCAACGTCGTTTATCCGGGTAAAGGCGAAGAGCTTGAGATCTTAAACCGCATGGGCACGAACGAAAAACCGGTCGTGAACTCTGTGATTTCCAAGGAAGACCTGCTGCGTGCTTCCGAGCGTGCGGATCAGATCTACGTGGATAACAAAATTAAAAACTACATCGTGGAACTGATCATGGCCTCCCGTAAACCGGGGGAATATGGCCTGAGCCGTATCGCCAATCTGATCAACGTCGGCGGATCTCCGCGTGCGACGATCAGCTTGTATCGTGCAGCGAAAGCTCACGCGTTCCTGCGTGGTCGCGGTTATGTGACAGCCGAAGACGTGAAGGCCATTGCCTACCACGTTCTGCGCCACCGTCTGATTCTGACTTATGAAGCGGAAGCGGAAAATATCAAAACCGATGACATCATCAAAGAAATCCTGAGCCAGGTAGAGGTGCCCTAGTGAGCCTGCCTCCTGAGGTCTTAAAAAAGGTCAAACTGCTGGAGATCAACACAAGGAAGCTTGTGAACAATCTCTTTGCGGGTGAGTACCACACGGCATTCAAAGGCCAGGGTATGACCTTTGCGGATTTCCGGGAATACGTTCCGGGCGATGATGTGCGTTCGATCTCCTGGCCGCTGACCGCGCGCACGGGAAAACCGTATATCAAAACCTTTGAGGAAGAGCGCGAGCTGACCCTGATTCTGGCCGTGGACGTCAGTGGTTCCAGTGATTTTGGAACGGGCCCTTATTTTAAGGGCGAAGTGATGACTCATATGGCAGCCTTGTTGGCGTTTTCTGCGGTGAAGAACAACGACCAGATTGGTTTGTTGCTGTTCAGCGATCAGGTGGAACACTTTGTACCACCGAAAAAAGGGCGAGGCCACGTGCATCGTCTTTTGCGCGATTTGTTTTACTATAAACCCAAAAGCCATCGCACCAAGCTTTCTGCCGGGTTTTCATACCTGCAGGGGGTTTTGAAAAAACGTGCGACGGTCTTTGTCTTTAGCGATTTTATGGATCAGGGCTTTGAACAGTCCTTGCGTTTGTTGGGAAGAAAACACGACGTTGTGGCCTGTGTGGTGAACGACGCGGCGGAATACTCTTTGCCTGCGATGGGTGTCATCGAAGTGCAGGATGCCGAAACCGGTGAAATCGTCACGGTGGATACGTCTTCTCAAGGTTTCCGTGAACAGTACGAAGAAGCCGTGAACAAACGTAAAGATCAGCGGGATAAGATGCTTCGCCTGGCACAGGTGGAGCGGGTGGATGTGAAGTCCAGCGAGGATTACGTGAATCCTTTGGTGGCCTTCTTTAAGAAGAGAAAATAATGGCGGCGATTCAGTGTAAGGCAGAAATTCCCAGTGTTGAGGGACTTAAAGACAACGAGCTCACGGTCGGGCGCGAGTTTTTGCTGGTCTGTGACGGGGATTTCCCTAAAAATCTGCAACAGGAAAAGCTTCATTTTGTTCTAAAACCAGAACAGAAGTATCAAATTCATTTTTTGGGGTTTGAGTTCCGGTCGCCAACCCAGGCCGATATCAAGGCCACAGCTTATACAGCTGGCAACATCCAATTTGAAGATCTACAAATTTCTGATGGTGTTCAAACCCTCAGCTTAGGTCCCATTCACTATGGGGTGCAATCCGTGCTGCCACCGCAACAGCCCGGCGAAGCTCCGGTCAAGCAAGAACCCTTCGGTCCGATCGGACCCGCCAGTATCGGGGTGCCGATGCTGTACTGGGCATTGTTAGCCGGGTTTGTCGGCTTGCTGATATTGATCGCAATTTCCAAAGTCTATCGAGTGGTGCAAAGACGCAATATGCTTGATCGCTTGCGTGAGCATGATTCAGCTCTCAGTCCCTTGGCCGAATTTCATCAGCAGTTCCGACGTCTGCAAAGAACCAACCCTGTGTTCTTTGGTCAGGATGCTGATTCAGCTCAGATTGATGAAGTTCTGGTTGAAACCCATAAAAGTTTTAAATTATTCCTGACCCGTCAGTTCCGTGTTCCGGCGCTGGAATGGAGCGAGCGTCTGGTGATCAAGGATTTAAAAAAATACCATGGCAAAGTTTATGCGGAGCTTTCTGAGGACCTTAAAAAAGTTCTGCGTGAATACCAATTGGCTTTTAAAGACCGCAAAAATCTGTCCAGTACCGATGTGCTGAATCTGGCAACCCAGGCGCGCATTCTGGCTGAAAAGATGGAAAGGTTGTCATCATGACCTACCATTCCTTGTGGGCCTTTTGGTTCCTTGTTCCCCTTGTTTTAGTGCTGGTGTGGATCTTCTGGCAGCGCAAAAAAAAGACACCGACGCTGCAGTTTGGCTCGGTTGAACTGCTAAAATCAGTTGCGCCGACTTTGCGTACACGTCTGATGCATCTTCCAAATATCTTGAAGGCGCTGGGTTTGATTCTGGTCATTGTGGCGCTGGCCCGTCCACAGACGATGAACACCAAGGTTCGCAAGAATGTGGAAGGTATTGATATCGTCATCTGTCTGGACGTGTCCGACAGTATGTTGATCGAAGACATGAAGCCGCTGAATCGTCTGGAAGCCGCCAAAGAAACCATCGGGAAGTTCATCGAAGGCCGCACCTCTGATCGCATCGGTCTGGTGGTTTTTGCCGGTGAATCCTTTACGATGGTTCCACCGACATTGGATTATCAGATGATCCTGCAAAGGGTGGCGGATATTTCCAGTGCCTCCAGTGCAAAGATCAAAGATGGTACGGCTTTGGGTGTTGCCATGGCCAATGCTGCGGGTCGTTTGAAGGATTCCCAAGCGCGCAGCCGCGTGATGATATTTATGACAGACGGGGAAAACAACTCAGGGACCATTGACCCGGAAACAGGTCTTGAGATCGCCAAGGGTTACGGTATTAAGGTTTATTCCATCGGCATTGGCAAAGACGGTCCGACACGCATCCCGGTTTATGGCCGTGATATTTTCGGTCAAAAGGTGAAAACCTATCAGCCCTTTGAAAGCACTGTGAACGAAGAACTTTTAAATCGCATGGCTTCTGATACGGGCGGTAAATACTATCGCGCCACGAACGAAGGGGCCCTTCGCAATGTCTTTAACGACATCGACCGTCTGGAAAAAACCAAGATCGATGTGAACAAATACACCAACTACACCGAAGAATTCCCGCCGTTTTTGATTGCCGGGTTGATTTTGTATCTGGCGGGCCTGTTGTTGGGTCGTTCCTGGTTAAGGAGGGTGCCGTAATGTTTCGCTTTGAAAACATAGCCGCCTTTAACTACTTGTGGCTGATCCCCGTGATTATTCTGATCGGGATCTTCTTTGACCGTCGTTCGCGTAAGCAAATGGAAACGGCGATTGGCTCCAGGTTGTATCCGTTCTTATCCAGCTCAGTATCGCGAAAAAAACGCTCCATCAAAACAGCGCTGCAGGTCCTGGCTGTTCTTTGTTTTGTGCTCGCCCTGGCTCGCCCGCAAATGGGAGAGTCCCAGCAGGAAGTCAAAAGCGAAGGGGTCGAGATCATTTTTGCCGTGGACGTTTCAGAAAGTATGATGGCCGAGGATGTAAAACCGTCTCGTTTGGCGCAGGCCAAAGCCGAGCTGAGCCGTCTGGTGGATTTGATGCCGGGAAACAAGGTCGGTATTGTAGCCTTCGCCGGATCAGCCGCACTGTTGTCACCCCTGACTAATGACCCTGGTGCGATCAAAATGTATCTGGAATCCTTGGAGCCAAGTTCGGTGTCTTCCCAAGGAACTAACTTCACAGAGGCGTTGAAAATCTCCAAGGAAGCTTTTGAACGTGGCGGTGTCACCACTGATGACACTGTGAAAGTCACCCGTGTGATCCTGATTGCCTCGGACGGGGAAGATCATGAGCAAGGGGCTTTGGATGAAGCAAAGAAAATGGCTCAAGAGGGCATTCGCATTTTCTCGCTGGCCTACGGGACAGAAAAGGGTGGCGCGATCCCGGTTCGTGATGGCATGGGCTTTTTGAAGGGTTATAAGAAGGACCGCCAAGGTCAGACAATTCTGACGACGGTGAAGGGGGACGCATTGCGTGCCCTGGCCGAGGCGGGGCAAGGAAGTTTCTATTTTGCCACCTTCGGCGGGGAACAAACCAAGCTTTTGGTTGAAGACATCAGTAAACTTGAAAAAGCTCAGTTCGACACCACCATGGCCGTTCAGTATGAAGAACGCTTCCAGACTATTTTGATGATCGGAGTTATCATTGCGCTGCTCGAGTTGTTCTTGGGCGAGCGCCGCACCTCTTTCCGATTCTGGAAAGGCCGCTACGAGGTACCCCCAGCATGAAGCGCTTGGCCTGTGGTTTTTACTCGAATCTTCGAACAGTGTCTCGGGCTCCTGCCCGAGCTCCTTCGGACAATGCTTCAAACGGCCTTCCTGGCCGTTTGATCCTCGCTCGACAGGGGCAGGGGGTTAATATGATGGCCGGTGGCTCGCTGTGGAACTTGCTTCGAGCAAAAACCATAGGCCAAGCTTTGTGTGTTGTGTCGCTTTCGCTTTTGGCTTCCGGCTGTGGGCCGGGTCGACCTCATTTGAAGACGTTGGAGTTGAACCGGGAGGCGAATAAGGCCATCACTGGTCAGACTTATCCGGCGGCGATGGAGAAGTATCTGCAGGCATTGCGGTATGATCCGTTTATTGGGCAGTTGCATTTGAATTTGGGTTTGAGTTTTGAGGGGCAGCAGCAGGCCGAGAAGGCTTTGCAGTCCTACAAGGAAGCAGAAAAGCTGGCTTTGCTGGATAAGAACTTCCCGTTGGTGTTCATGGCGCGCTTTAATCAGGCGCAGCTCTTAGGCAAGGCCAAGCAGGTGGATGAGGCTTTGGCGGCTTATCAGAAAGCTTTGGAAATCATTCCATCTTCGAATGAAGTCAAAACTAATATCGAACTTTTGATCCAGCAGCAAAAAGGTCAAAGCGGGGGCGAGGGGCAGCAGAACCAGCCTCAGCAGGGTGATCAGCAGCAGAATCAGAATCAACAGAATCAAGAAGGCAAAGATCAGAAGGATCAAAAGGATCAGGAAAAAGAACCTCAAGAGGGTCAACAGAAGCAGCAGTCTCAGAAATACAAACCTCGTCCGTTCAACGGCAAAGAACTGTCTGAAGCTGATGTGAAGAAAATCCTGGGCGAACTTAAGCAGCAGGAAGAAAAGATCCGTGCCGAGTACAATCGCAAAGATGTGAAGGAGCAGCCTCGTGATAAAGACTGGTAATTTCCTGTTCTTTCTTAGTTTTATTTTCTTTGGGCTGTTGGCCCAGGCCGCCGGGACGACGGTCACTTCGACGGTGGATCGCAATGAAATGGGCCTGGGGGATACGTTCACCCTCAGTGTCGTGGTGGTGAGTTCGGAAGATGTGGATATTCAAGATCCACGTTTGCCCGATTTGGAAGGTTTTGATCTTTTGAACAACTGGACGTCCAACGCCGTAGCACAAAAGCTGGTTGAAACTCCCTCAGGCATGCAGTTTCAAACGCAGCGTCGCCGCGAGTTTCACTATCAAATGGCTCCCAAAAAGACCGGCACTTTAAGCGTGGGGTCTTTTGAGGTTGTTGTTGGCGGGAAGGTTCATCGCACTCAGCCCGTGGTCATTAAGGTGGGAAATGAATCTCAAGGACGTGTCCCCAAACCACCGAAGCGTCCCACTTTGCCGGGATTTGACGATCCTTTTGAAGAGATGGATCGTGCCGAGCAGGAAATTTTCGATCAGCTCTTGCGCAACCGCATGCGTGGCTTCCAGGGCGGCGGCCAGGGACCGGCACAAGAGGATCAGTACAATGGTTACCCCAGTGCTTCTAATTTGCCAGATGCGGCCTTCCGCAGTTTGCCGACTAATCCAAACGAGGCTTTCTTCATTTCCGTTGAAGTTGACAAGACCGAGGTCTTCGAAGGTGAGCAGGTCACAGTTAATTGGTACATCTACACTCGCGGCCAGATGGAAACCTTGGATCGTCTGAAGTTCCCAAGTCTGAAGGGCTTCTGGAAAGAGATCATCGAGGAAGTTCCATCCATCCAGTTTATGGAAGAAGTCGTCAATGGTGTTCCGTGGAAGAAGGCGCTTTTAGCCTCACACGCGCTGTTTCCGATCAAGCCTGGGACAGCCACTATTGACGAATACAAAATCAAGTCCCGTGTCAGACTGCCGGCACAGGGCTTTGGATTTTACGGCAAGCCTTACGAGTACACCAAAAGCTCCGCACGTGTTCCCATCAAAGTGAAGCCTTTGCCATTGGAAGGGCGTCCGGCAGACTTTACCGGGGCGGTAGGGCAGTTTGAATTCCATGCCTCTGTTGAGAACAACAATGTCCTGGTCAACCAGCCCTTTAGTTTGAAGATTCGCTTTGAAGGGGCCGGCAATGCCAAGATGATTGATTTGCCGGCGTTGAATCTGCCAGCAGGGCTTGAACAGTACGACAGTAAATCCGAATCCAAGTTCTTCAAAAACGGTCGAAGCTACAAAGAATTTGAAGTGCTGGTCATCCCCCGTCAGGAAGGCCCGGTGAGCATTCCTGGTTTGAGTGTCAGCATGTTTGATCCGCAGAGCAAAAAATACTACACACGCGCCACCGATCCGATCAATTTACAAGTGTCCAACAACCCGAATGCCCCTGTGGGATCCTCTTCGCGCATGGCGGATACGACCAAACCACAGCAGGCCAAAGTGGTTGAAAACCGCCTGCCGGATCCATTGATGCAATGGCAACCAGCGGCGGAAGCCAGTGTTCTTTATCGCCCGTGGTTCTGGGCTGTGCTGTACTCTGTGGCGTCCGCGTTGTTGTTGGTTAAAGCCCAGCGTGAATTCGGCTGGGGTCGTCGCCGTCGCAGCTTGAAAGAGCTTGTGCAAAAGCGCTTTAAGGTTGTGGATGCGGCGTTGGCCAAGAATGACCACCGAAAGGTCGGTGTTGAAATGACTAACACCTTCTACACTGTTCTGGGAGAGATCTCTGGATCGGGGGGGGCTGCGCAGGAAATTGAACGTCTGTTGGAAATGATTCCGCCAAGTGTTCGTCGTGATCACGGTGATGCCATCACCAAAAGTTTTGAGTTCTTCCAAACCCTGAGTTTTGCTCCGGAAGAAATGCTGGGCAAAATGAAAGAAAAAGAGACCATGAAGACCCAGGCGGACCAGGCTAAGAAAGTTCTTGGCTCGGTGGTTTCGGCCGTAGAGGAGAAATAACTATGAAAGCCCTTTTATTGACATCACTGACCGCGCTGACTTTGCAAGCACAATCCCCAACACCTCCGGTCGAGCCGACTTCTGTGCCGGCGCAGGATTCTGCTCCGGCAGAAATGCTGACATTGACAGCCCCAGGAAAGGGAGAGGTTTCATTGGAAAGTACTCCGCAGACGAACAAGGATCTGGCAATGGCCGGGTTTAAAAAGTGCTATGATCAAACGGTCGCCGAAGCCACGGCACAGAATCAACCCATTCCGACCGGAAAAGTAGTGGTGGATTTCAGTTTTGATTCAGAAGGCATGGTGACGCAGTTCGAGTTCAAGGAAAACCGCGTTCGCCCAGCTTCGACAGCTTTGAATGATTGTATTGAAACGTCAATTCGCCAGACAAAATTCGAAAAGCTACAGAGTCAGCGAAACGGGAAAGTGGTCAATCTCTTCTATCCCTACATCTTTGAAAATAAGAAGAGAGTGAAACGTTAGGTTGTTGAACCGACATAAGAAAAGCGCTCCTTGGGAGCGCTTTTCTTGTTTTTAGCGTCTGTAAAACGGCAGGCGCTCAAATTTTTTGTGACGCTGGAACGGGGACTTCCCACTGCTTTCTTGCGAAGCAGTTCCAAGATAGAAAAGCTCCTGTCCGTCTTTTGGTTCGGTTTTAAAGATAGAGTAAGTCTTATCGCCCACGTTGGGGGCTTTGTACTCATCACACAGGTAACCAGAAACCACTTTCTTTTCGTTGCGTCTCCAGTCCGTGTATTCACAGTAGCGAACCATGTTCAGCGCTTCAGCCACTTCCTCGGTCAGAGGAGTGTAAGAGGACTCGGTCACCGTCAGATCCACATTGCCGCCATCAATGCGCACGCCGTACTGAATCTCAAAAGCCAGATAGGACTGCTTGCAGGCATCTTCCTCATAAGCAATATGAGTTAGGACCCATTTGCCGTCCTGTACCTGAAGATGAGTTGTGAGAACATCTCCATCATCGCTGTAGCAGGGGCGGTCATAATAAGTCACAGCCTGTTGCGGAGCCGCGAACGCCAATTGTGTCAGAGCAAATAAAAGTTGAATCATGTATCTAGACTATCGAACAGAAGCTGAATGCCAAGAACAAATTAGATATATTTTGCTTAGTGGCAAATGGACAGGGTCCGCGACAGGGCTGAAAATAAAGACTCGCGCTAAGGAGGTTCCTATGACACCGGATTATTCTCCCTTTCGGCATCTCAACGACATTGGTGGTGAAGAGATCGAAGGTCTTTTCGTCGATGGCAAAACGGGGGAGCCCATCTTGATCCGCGCTCAAGGGGATTATTGGATGAATCCATTTGCGTTGCGTTTTGTTCCCGTCAAAGACCTAAAACACGAAGGCTATCAGGACTATCTTGAGCTTTTCCATCGTGAACAGCCACACCTGAAGGGCAGCGAAAACGAAGCTGGCGCCCCGGGATACTAAGAGCGGTGTCGGAGGCTTGAGTTCTAACGGCCGCCTTCTTCGAGGAATTCTGAAATAAATCTTGGAACCTCTGTGGAGGCCGGCCCTATAAAGTGCTGGTCGAATGCGGGGGAAATCTCGGTGTCCTTGAGATTGATTTCTATTTTCTTCGCTTTCCAGGCCAGTCGCACGAACCCGGCGGCCGGATAGACGTTCCCACTTGTTCCAATCGAAACAAAGTAGTCGGCCTTATCCAACGCCTCATAGATTTCCTCCATGTGGTGGGGCATTTCCCCAAACCACACGATGTCGGGGCGGACTCCGCCGCGGCGCCCACAATGAGGGCAGGGTTCATCCACAGCCAGATCCAGAAGCCATTCAAAGTGCTCATCACAGTGAAGGCAGAAAACCTGGTCCAGCCGGCCGTGCATGTGCAGCAGGTTTTTAGACCCGGCCCGGCGGTGAAGGTTGTCGACGTTCTGGGTGACCAAAAGGAAGTTTCCTTCCCAAATATTCTCCAGCTCCACCAGGGCGGAGTGGGCGGCGTTTGGGTGCAGGGCGGGGTCTCTCAGTTGAGCCCGTCTCATGTTGTAAAAGCGCTGGACCAGGGCTGGATTTCGAGCAAAAGCTTCAGGTGTGGCGACGTCCTCGATGCGATGGTCTTCCCAAAGGCCGTTTTGGTCCCGGAACGTGCGAATCCCGCTTTCTGCCGAGATTCCCGCGCCTGTGAGGATGACTATATTCTTAAAAAGCCTTAAGTCCATTATGCCTCGCGCAACGTGCTGGATTCGTTGAGATTTCAACTGATTTTCATTAGGATGGGGCGTTCTTCAAAGAAAGGCAATTACAATGGCTTCGAAAATCGAAACTACGCCAGAAATGGTGCAGAACGTTTACAAGAAGACAGCTGAAAGATTGGCTGTTGTTCGCAATCGCTTGAACCGCCCTTTGACTTTGGCGGAGAAAATTTTGTTCGGTCACTTGGACGACCCACAAAATCAAGAATTGGTTCGTGGTGAAAGCTTCCTGCTTTTGAGACCAGACCGTGTGGCAATGCAAGATGCGACAGCGCAAATGGCTTTGTTGCAATTCATGCTTGCTGGTAAAGATGAAGCAGCTGTGCCTTCCACTGTGCACTGTGATCACTTGATCCAGGCGTACAAAGGTAAAGACGCTGATATGACAGCGTCCAACATGTCCAACAAAGAAGTTTTCGACTTCTTGGCAACAACTTCTTCCCGTTACAACATCGGCTTCTGGAAACCAGGCGCTGGTATCATTCACCAAGTCATCCTTGAAAACTACGCGTTCCCAGGCGGCTTGATGATCGGTACGGACTCCCACACTCCGAATGCGGGTGGTTTGGGTATGTGTGCTGTGGGCGTTGGTGGTTCTGACGCTTCTGACGTGATGGTGGGTCTGCCTTGGGAAGTTAAAAATCCTAAGCTGATCGGTGTTCACCTGAAAGGCAAGCTGACTGGCTGGGCGTCTGCTAAAGACGTGATCCTGAAGCTTTGCGGAATGCTGACTGTTAAAGGCGGTACTGACAAGATCGTTGAGTACTTCGGTGAAGGTACAACTTCTATTTCTTGCACAGGTAAAGCAACGATCACAAACATGGGTGCGGAACTGGGCGCGACTTGCTCTGTGTTCCCATACGATGATCGCATGGCGGCTTACTTGAAATCCACAGGCCGTGAAGAGCTTTCCAAAGTGGCTGATGCTCACAAGGAACTTTTGGCTGCGGATGCTGACGTTGTGGCAAACCCAGGCAAGTACTTCGACGAAGTTTACGAAATCGATTTGTCTGCTTTGGAACCACACCTGGTGGGTCCTCACTCTCCAGACATCGCTCGCCCAATCTCTGCTTTGAAAAAAGAAGCGGCTGAAAAAGGTTACACAATCAAGATTTCTTCTGCGTTGATCGGTTCTTGCACGAACTCTTCTTATGAAGACATCGGTCGTGCAGCATTCGTGGCAAAACAAGCCATGGATATCGGCGTAAAAATGAATCAACCGTTCCTGGTTTCTCCAGGTTCCACTCAGATCCAGAAAACCATCGAACGTGATGGTCAAATGGCGACCTTCAACGAAGTGGGTGCAACTGTTCTTGCGAACGCTTGCGGTCCTTGCATCGGTCAGTGGAAGCGCGACGACGTTAAAACTGGAGAGAAGAACACCATCGTGACTTCCTTCAACCGTAACTTCCGTGCACGTAACGACGCGAATCCAGAAACTTTGGCATTCATCGGTTCTCCGGAAATCGTGATGGCTTTGGGTCTTGCAGGTCGTTTGGACTTCAACCCGGCGACTGACGAACTAGAAGGGCCAAAAGGCAAAGTGAAGTTGCAAGCTCCAGTAGCTCCGGAACTTCCGGCTCAAGGCTTCATCCCGGACACTGAAGGTTACCAAAAACCAGCAGGTGCTCAGGCTCAAGTAGCAGTGAGCCCGACGTCCGAGCGTTTGCAGCTTCTTTCTCCGTTCACGAAGTGGGACGGTAAGGACTTCGTTGATAATTTGGTTCTTGCGAAAGCAAAGGGCAAATGTACGACAGACCATATCTCTCCGGGTGGTAAGTGGTTGAACTACCGTGGTCACTTGGACAACATTTCTAACAACATGTTGTTGGGTGCGGATAACGCCTTCACAGGTGAAATCGGTAAGGGTAAAAACCTTCTTACTGGTGAAACAGCAGAATTTGCTCAGGTGGCTCGTGCTTACCAAAAAGCGAACAAAGGCTGGGTGATCATCGGGGATGAAAACTACGGTGAAGGCTCTTCCCGTGAGCACGCGGCGATGTCTCCAAGATTCTTGGGTTGCACAGCTGTGATCACGAAGTCTTTTGCTCGTATCCACGAAACCAACTTGAAAAAACAAGGTGTTCTGGCTTTGACGTTCGTAAATCCAAAAGACTACGACAAAATCCAGGAAGAAGATCATGTTTCATTGGTGGATCTGAAAGATCTTGCTCCAGGCAAACATGTGAAAATGAACATCAAACACAAAGATGGTTCCACTGAATCCATCGAGTTGAAACACACTTACAACGCAGAACAGTTGAAATGGTTCCGTGCGGGAAGTGCGTTGAACCTGATCCGCGGTCTATAATTAGATTCTGTAGAGTTCCAAACAAAAAGCCCTGGTGCAAAACACCAGGGCTTTTTTTGTCTTCGGTTTAAGGATTGGTGGGACGGGCCTCGTACAGTTGGACCTTATATTTCTTTGCAATGCCGTCTAGGAATAGATTTTTGCGCATTTCCATAAGATGTCCTTGCATGCGGGAAAACTGCGTCTGATCAAATCTTTTTTTTGAAAATGCCATGTAATACTGGATTGATTCACCCAGCTCCGGAACTTCCAGCAACTGGCTTCGTGTGCGTTGAATCCAGGTCGTGGCGACGTCGCGATTTGCATACGCCAAAGGATAGGCTTTGTTTTCAAGCTTTCTTAAAGAGATAAAGACCGTGGTCTCCGGTTGAATGGTGAAGTTTTTATCTGAAAATTCGTGGATCTTTTGCAGACTGACCTCTGTCATTGAGGGACTGAAGACCCCCACTTTCATGCCCTTCAGATCTGGATAGCCTTTGATTTTTTTTACATAGCTTTCCGGGCCAAAGAATGAATAGTGCGTGGAAAAGACGGGAGTCATAAAGTAAACGGTTTCGCGCTGGGGTGAGGCCGATAGCGGGCAGCCAATGTCAGCTTTGCCTTCTTTGAGCATGGCCAGAAATGTTCTTAGCGGTGCTATCTTGAACTTGCAGTGGACCTGCTCCATTTGGCAAAGGCGCTGGATAATTTCATAGCAGGCCCCTTGAACACCAGATGTGCCGGATCTGAAATAAAAAGGTTCATAATCCTGGCCGATCACGGTCATCGAGGGAGCTGTGAAGGCCGTTGAACCGGCAAAGAGCATCGATAAAAGAAAAATTAGGGCTCTGCTCATGCTTTAAGATTAAACCCGGCACGAGCTTCCCTCTAAAGATGGCAGAGTCTGGTGTGCAAAAACAGCTTAGAAACTGAAATAATTCGGGAATAATTTCGGACCAAAATAGAGCCAGCCATAGAACGCAAGGGAGTTGAACAAGATTGCAAGCAGAAGTCTGTTACGGCTGACACGGCCTAAAGGGCGTTCCTGTCTAAGAACGCGATAGCCCAAAGCCATCGAATAGAAGTTACAGATCAATGGTACAAAAATGCATCCCAAGATGGCATTCAGCAGGGCTTTTTTTGCCATTGCTTCTGTATCCACGTCTTGAACGGTGACAATTTGAATACGCGGCTGTTCCCGGCTTTCCAGCAACTGAGAAGCCTCCATGTATTCATGTTCCGGGATTTCCAATGTAAGTTTACCCAGAAGATTTTCGAAATGGGGGGCGACACCGCGAGTTTGTTCATCTTTCACGCGGGGGTTTAGACCTTGAGCCATCAGGAAGGAACGAATCACCTGTGCTTCGGAAAAATCCGCACAATCCATCAAAAAGACGTAATTTTTTTGATTACTCATAAGATCAGCTTACGCGCTTTAGGGGGAGCTGTACACAAGGATCTGATTGCCTTCACCCGCAGATCCTTGCGGCAAACTAGCCCTTAAGGACGGCGTGTACCGCCTCCAGTGCGCAGTGGTGGGCCGTTTCAAAGCAAGGATTGGCCCAGTTGTCCTGGTTGGCAAAGTGTATCACGCTATTGATCGAGGCGGCGGCCCGTTGTGGAATTCCTTTTTGAATCAAACCGGCTTGAGCCAATGGAAGCGAGTGTCCCCAACGAGTCAAACGAATGCCATGCACGTCATCCAAAGTCAGATTCATGGTTTTCAGAACCGGTTCCACATCAGTCAGATAGCGTGTCTTGTATTTATCGTGTGAGGCCGGATTAAACAGGAACTGACGGGCCCCATCATACGGAATTCCGTGATAAAGAGTCAGAACACTGTGATCGACTTTTTCCTGCTGGGCCCAGGTGCCGTAACAAATATCCGTAAAGCTGCGATCGCCGCGTCTTAAGGCGGTTGGAGACGGTGGTACTTGGCCACGCAGACAGTAGAGTTCATAGCTGGGGCTTTGGAAAGGCTTCTTCGTGATGATGTTGCCGACCAAATACGCTCGGTACATGAGCTGGCCGATGGCATCGAACTGCTCTTTTGGCATTTCGGGGATGATACGTCTTGCGACAAATTTTTGGCAGGCCATGACGACTTTTTTGGCGCGGATCTTTTTCAGGTTCCCCATCGCATCTTCGTAAAGAACCACTGCCGAATCACCTTCTGTGGTGACTCGCAGAACGATGGCGCCCGCACGCAGGGACCTGGTGCCTGCAGCCTTGCGGATGGCTTGGGCCATCTTATGCACCACATAGGCGTTGCCGCCAGGGTAAGCCATCAAATTGCCGGTTTCAGCGCAGATAAAACCCAAGTACTGATACGCAGACAATTCATCAGTGGAGCCACAGAAGGAACTCCAGCCATACAGTTGGAAGTATTCCAGCAGGTGAGGATGAACATCGCCGAACTCTTTTTTCAGCCATTGTTCGAATGTCAAATGATCCACTGTGCGGGCCAGTTCCCCGTTGTAATCAAAGTCAGCCTCAGCACCGATTTCGGCCAAGCGGGTGAAGATTTTTTTAAATTGCTCGGAGGCGGCTTTGTCGGTAGCACCTTTCCAGAAAGGAGAAGTAAATTTATTATTATAAAGCACTGTGGTGTGGTCCGAAGATTCACGGCGTGCGTGATCCCAAACGCCCAGTTCATTCAGCAGATGAGCCAACGGCGCGTCTTTATCAGGCTCAACGAAGTAAGCAGCCCCGGTGGAATACATCGCGTTTTTATAGGTCTCACCTTTGGAGTTGCCTCCCAGACGGAAATCCATCTCAAGAACGGCGATTTTTTTATCACGCAGATAGTACGCGGTGGAAAGACCAGCAACGCCGCCACCGACAATCACCACGTCCAGATCCTCCGAAATACCAGAAGGTTCGCCGCCTTTTTTGGCGATATAGCCGTCGATATTCCAGAAGGCATCGTGCGGGCGGTTGATGTCGTCTCCGTTAAAGTCGATGCTGTTGTTTTCAGAGTCTTTAAGACGCGCAATAGGCCAGTCATCGGACATGTTGGTGTTCATCCACTCGGAACCCTTGGCAAGGGTTGAAGCGGGCAGAGAAGAGATCGCGGCCAGAGAAATACCTGTTTTAAGGAAGTCACGTCTTTGCATGGCGATTTAATAAAAGCGCCCTCGTAAAGACACAAGAGGAGTTCATAGAACTCCTCTTGTTGAAAAGGAAATGAGAGGCTTAATCGGCTGTCACATTTTCGCAGTTGGGAACTGTGTAAGATTTTCTAAACAGCAGTTCATAGCGTTCGACGTTTCTGTTGGAAATACGTCGATAAACCGGAATGTTGACGGTCAAGGGGTAAGAACCCGTCACAATCTCTGTCTTGCAGACACGACGCTCGCCACGCCAGTCGCAGTTATCCACCTCGTGGCGGTAGCTGATCGGTGTTGACAGATAGTCGCGGTCAATCACAATGATTTCCTCGCGGTCGCCACGAGTTCTGCTGACAGTGGTATCCACCGGCTTTAGGGTGCGCAGGTGGTCCCCGTTGCGGCAGACGAAGGTGTAGTCAATGGAGCGGCCCATATAAACTGTAGGGGCTTTCACGATGGCGTATTTGTCGCGCATGATCTCTTCCCAGGAAGAGGAGGCGGTGACGCCGGCAAAGGCTGGGGCTGCGGTCAGAAGGCCAATAACAAGGGATAGGAACTGTTTCATATCTAGGTTCTCCTAAAAGGGGTTAGAGTGTTTTCTTCTTTGCGCAAAGAGATGACGCCACTTTGGGGTAGAGACCTCTGTGAGCTCAAGTTAAGGGCCTGTAAGAGGGGATGTTCGGCCCTTTTATTGTTCCGGCAATTTCTACATCTAACGCTTTTGGTCACGAAAAAAGTCATGCAACTGCTGGGTCCATAAGGTAAGCACCATCCATGAATTTTGAAATACCTGTGCTGCCAGAAAAGTTGAATCGTGAAGAGATTATCGAGAAGTCCTGGGTTGTGACCTTGTCTGGAAACCGCTTCAGTATTTTGAAGCCGGAACCGGATGCCATCATGATCGAAGACATTGCGTGCGCCTTGGCACGTCAGGCCCGCTTTAATGGTCACACCAGATTCTTCTACAGTGTGGGCCAGCACTCCTGCATTGGGGCGGAGGTTTCTCCGACCAAAGAAATTGCCCTGCACATGCTTTTCCATGATGCCACAGAGGCGTACATTGGCGACTTGGTATCTCCGGTTAAAGCTTTGCTTCCTGATTTTGAAATTATCGAGTCGCGCATTCACTGGGCGATTTCCAAACGCTTTAATCTGGAATACCCGTTGCCGAAAGTGGTGAAGCAGATCGATCGTCGTCTGTTGGCAACAGAGGTGCGCGACCTTATCACCAAGGATCTGAAGTCCTGGGGCATTTCCGAGGACGAGCCGTTTGATTTCCCGATCATCCCTTGGCCTCCGGAAGTGACAGAAGCGCGTTTCCTGGATCTGGCTAAAAACCTTTTAAAAAAATAAGTTTCTTAAAATCCGACCGAGCCCCGTTGAGGGCCCGGTCTTATTTGCAGGACAGTTTTTCGTTTGCTCCTAACTGCTTTAATAACTGAGCGGTCTTCAGGCGATCCTCCATTTCAGCTGGTAAAAGAACATCCACCGATTTAGCCAGACGCTGATAAGCAGTCATTTCATCCCAACAGGCATCAATATTCCATCCTGATTTTGTCGCACTTTCGATAAAATCGTGGCACCCACGCAAAGCCGCCAGATGAATCAGATAGCTAAGGTCGGTTCTTTTTCTAAGAAGCAGTTCAAAGTTTATAATTCGGTACTTTTGGCACAGACCAATCAAGTCCTTGATCTGATCGGCCTCACTGTCTTCCGTGTTGAGCAGGGTCAGTAATGACGAGGAAAGATTGTAGTTTTTGTCCTGGTAGCCAGCAATCGGCAGAACCTCGTGCAGGACCAGAAGATTCTTTTGCTCGACGGTCAAGTTGGTCCAGACCGATTCGGACAGAACGACAAGTTCCAAGCTGGGTTGGTTGATGGCGCTGACTTCAAAGTCCTGCAGAAAAACTTGGGCTTGGGAGCGCACAGTGAGTCGGTACCGTTGGGCGCGGATTTTATTCACGATGATTGAAGATTGTTCGGGAAGTATCTTTTTTTCCAACAGCCCCAGGAGATTGTCCAAAATACTGAAAAACTCGGCGGCATAGGCATTGCCCCCATTGGTTTCAATCCCGCCGGGGTGGTGAGGCTGAGCAAAGGCCAGAGCAGAAAGAGTCAGAGAAAGCAAAATGGTGATACAGAGTTTCATAGGACCGCCGGGTAAACAGCCATGCTGATGTTATAGATATGTTCGTGATTTGATTTCTTTTCTGAGATGACATTGATGCGATGACGCGCCTTTTGAAGGATCTGTTTGATCTTCAAAAGGTCCTTGGAGCTGATCGGGACCGTCAATGTGCAGTTGTCGCGAAGTTCAAAAGGTACTTCGTCGATGGCCTTTTTGGCATCTTCCAAAAATTCCTGCTGAACAGTCTTGCGCTTTTCTGTGGTGAAGGGGATCGGCAAAGTGCTGATGTTTTTTGCGAGAACTTCAACCGCCGTTTCATTGATGGAGACCGCACCGATTCTTTCAAGTCTGCCGATACGGAGCTGAAGCTCTTCTTCGGGAAGGGCCAGCTGGTGTGCCAGGTACTTCCAGTTGCGTTTTTGTCTGAACTTATTCAGGCGCAGACTGGCTAAAATTAAGATATTGGTTTTTTCGAAGATATTCTCAAAGACCTCGGTGTCGATGTTTTGCATAGAAGAAGTCCGGGGCTTTCTTTGTGTTCTTTTCTTCGAAAGCAGTTCAAGCACCTGTGTTTGAGTTTCCTGATCCAGGTTCAGAGCGGTCATCACGGAAAGAGCCGTTGCCTGCTTGACCAGTCTTTTGCCACTCATGACTCGTGTCAGTGTTCCGGCATCTTGATCCAGGCTCTTAGCGAAGGCCCGCAGGCTGTAGCGAGGGTTTTTGTTTTGTCTTCTTTTAAATTCAACGTGCAAAAGATCCGCTAGTTCCATGGGGCGCATCTTCTATTCTTTCAAAACACGATGTCAAATAGGGAGTTCTGATAGCTGAGTACAAGTTTTTAATGTTGTTGCTTTAAAAATCATGAGCAACATAAACGAAAAATTTCAGCCGTTTTCTGAGTTGAAAATGTCAAGGGTGCAAGGGTTGAGTGATGGTCCGGGCTGTTGCTCACAAAATTGAATGCTAGGTGCATAAACGCAAAGTGGTTCTTCTTTTGTGGAAAAGATATTTTTCAAAAAATAGGCTACCGACCAAAGGCAATTCCGCCTGACTAAAAATAAAGGAGATAAAATGAAAGTGTTAGTTTCGTCTTTGGTGGTGTGGTTGATGATGTTGGGATCTTTTGCGCAGGCTCAGGTGCAGGAGGGGACCGCAGTTCTGAGAGAAGATGGTACCGTTGTGCTTCAACCGCTCAGTGGATACTGTCCGCCACAGCCGACCGCTGAAGACATGACCATGCTTGGCGCTTGTGAGCCTGAAACCTCTGAATGCCCGGCTCATTATGAAGAAACGGCAAAGTATTGCTGGGGTGGCTGGGGACGCGGTTTCTATCGCTGTGGTTCTGTGTGCAAACCATACAGAGACCATGAAGGACGTGGCGGTGATCGTGGTGGTAAAAAAGGTGGCCATCATGGAGGTGGACACGGCGGGCATCATGGTGATCGAGGCAATGACCGTGGCAAATAGCTAAAAAAAAGCGAGGCCTTATTCAGAGGCCTCGCTTTGGATTTTTTATCCTATGACTTAGGAACTTTGGATTCGTCGACAGTGATTTCAATTTCCACGCGACGGTTTTTAGCACGAGCTTCTTTTGTTTTTGCAGGGTCCACTGGGTTCGCAGCGCCCATACCAACAGAAGTCACAGTCTGAGCCGGAACACCTGCCGCGATCAGTTGAGCGCTGACAGATTTTGCGCGCATTTCAGAAAGAGGGTTGTTCACCATGGCGTTGCCAGTGTCATCTGTGTAACCTTTAACGGTCAGAACGTTCTCTGGATACTTTTTCATGATGGCAGCCAGCTGATTGATGTTTTCTTTTGCTGCGGGCTTCAAATCGGCTTTGCCAGTGTCAAACAAGATGTCACTTTTAAGCTTCGTGATCAAACCTTGTTCAGTTCTTTTTGTTTCAGCGATCTTTGCCAGTTCCTTTTGTTGTTTGTCCAAACGGTTGCCCACAACGCCACCGATACCAGCACCCAAAGCCGCACCAATCAGGGCGCCCTCGTTGCGTTTACCAGTCTGGTGACCGATCACAGCTCCGGCTACGGCGCCAATCGCAGCACCAATACCAGCACCTTTTGCTGTGTTAGGGTTTTCTTTCGTTGTCGCACAACCAGTCAGCATCATTGCTACGGCAGTACCAATCAGAATCATCTTTTTCATGGGGGGAACTCCTTAATTATTGAGACCTTATTATCGGGATAATTTCTGTCAGAGTGCAATATAAGAATCGCTGCGTCTGGTTGGGATACTGCACTAAGATTCTAGCCCTTTGCCTTCTACAAAGTCTGATTTATGCTTTGAGGGATAGCACCCATGGAAAGGGGTATTGCATGAAGAAAGTTTTAGGAGCCGGCCTTTTGGCGGCGGCATTGATGACCGGAATGATTGCTCACGCCGAAGATCGTTTTATCGTGGTCAGTGGTTCGGCGGAAAAAGGACTGGATCCAAACCTGGTTCATATGAACGTCGAGGTATGGAGCAAGGCAAGTACGGCGAAGCAAGCGCAGCAGTTGGCGGCCAATCAATTTAAGCAAGTAAAAAAGGCATTGGATGATTTCAAGGTCAAAAAAGAGGACATCCAGACGGACAACTATTCCTTGAGCCCTGAATACGAATACGATCAAAAGACCCGTCAGAATAAGTTGGTCGGCTTCCGTGTGGTGCAAAGTCTGTCTGTGACCTTGCGTAAGGTCGAGGATGCGGGAAATTTCCTGGATGCCCTGGTGGCCGAGAAAAAGACCACGGATTCCGGCGTGAATGTGAACTCTTTGGCTTGGGATTCTGACAAACGTCCTCAGGCTGAAACAGCGGCCTTGGGAGATGCTGTTCGTTTGACCCGCACCAAAGCTGATGAAATCGCCAAAGCGGCCGGTGTTAAAATTAAAGGCGTATCCAAGATCAGTCACGGGACTTCAGGAATCAACCCACCGCAACCGGTGTTCAGAAACTTTGGACTGAAAGCCATGGCAGCCGAGGCGGCTCCGACAGAACTGTCTTCCGGTCAAATCAAAGTTCGTGTGGAAGTCACGGCTGAATACGAAATCAATTAATTTTTAGGATCGAGTGCGTGAGTCTTTAACGGCACGCACTCGAGCTGATTTACTGTACAGGGAACAGGTAAGTGGTGGTCATGGCATTTTTCTCTGTGATAGAGTGAATCTCGTAGATTTCAATCACAGCGTCGGTCTGCTTCAGGCCGGCTTTCAGCATAAAGTCATTCACTTTCGGATACACTTTCAAAGGCCCGATGCCCGGGGATCCAGTGAAGACAGCCATCACATATTTACGCTGCGGGATTTCACCCAGCTGTAGGCCTTCGGTCAGTTTTGGTGGTTCCCCCTCAAGGATGCAGCCCACTTTGGAGCGCAGGCGTGCTTCTTCCACTTCGCGAGGGTTGTCCAGATATTCACCAAAAGTACGACCGCAAGTGATGCCCTGGGACTGCATGTACTTTTCAATGCGTTCCAGTTGTTTGTTCACTTTGTGATAAGGGCCAACGTGCTCAACATAGACAATCTTAAATGGTCCTTGAGTCACTTCAGAGATCTCAACACCCCGGAAAGCACCCAGGTAGTTTGCCAGGAACAAACCGAAAGAAATCATCGCCACTGCAATAAATACCAATACATATTTCATCTTCTTAAACCCACTTGATAGAGCAGCCCATAGAGGCCGTTTGATCTTCAGAAACTTTTTCGTCTTTTAGCAATGTCTGAACCGCATCATAAAGCTCGCGCTTGGTGACTTTGCTGGCATCTTTCCAGGAGTCATCCAGGCGGCCGCGATACGCCAGCTTGTGATTCTTGTCATAGACAAAGTAGTCCGGAGTGCAAACAGCACCGAACTTCTTGGCAATGTCCTGAGTCTTGTCATGCAGATATACGAAAGGGTAACCCTTTTCTTCAGCACGCTTTTTCAGGTTTGCAAAAGAATCTTCCGGATGGCTGACTTCATCGTTAGAGCAGATGGCGACGACAGAGACGCCTTGTTTTTTTAAGTCTGTGCCCAGCTGGATCAGGCGATCTTCAATGGCCTGCACGTAGGGACAGTGGTTGCAGATGAACATCACCACCAGCGGATGCCCCTTGGCGAAGTCCGCCAAAGAATAGGTTTTTCCATCTACCGCCGGCAATGTGAAGTCGGGGCAGCTATTACCCAAATCTGGAAATGGAGTGAACGTCAAAGCCATATCAGCACCTACAGTGTGGACCAGTTGATTTCTTTTTCACCAATTAGCAAACTGCCATCGGCTTTCATTCCCGTGTATTTTTCTTTTAACAAAGGATGCTGGTTCAGAGCTGCCAGCAAAGACAGTTGATCTGTCGGGCTCAGCTCTTCATCGGAATGTGAAACAGCATCTGTCAACTCAAACAACAGACGATCCAGGAAGCCCATATAGTCCTGGCCCAGCAGCGGAGCGCCCATCGGCAAGGATTCGATAATGCTTGTGGATGTTTCAACTTCTTCAGGGGACGCTGTCACATTCAGGCCCAGACCGATGATCAAGCGAACTTCATCACCTTGAGCGACATTTTCCAGAAGGATGCCCGCTACTTTTTTTGCGCCAATATAGATGTCATTCGGAGCTTTTAGGTTCCAAGGCAGAAAGGGCCAGGTCGTCGAGCAGGCGCGATAGACCGCCAGGCCAACCAAGCAGGATGTTGTCGGTTGAGGCTTAGTACCCAGAAGATAAGTCCATGAGCTTAGCAGTGCACTGCCTGGGCGAGAATCCACCCACGTGTTTTTACCGCGACCGCGACCCGCTGTTTGGTGGTCCGTCACATAAAGACACAAAGACTCTTCCATCAGGTTTTCTGCGAAGGCTTCTTCCTTGGCCAGAGCATTCGTGCTGGGCATTTCCTTTTGATAGGAAACGTACAGATGATTGCTCTCGGCCCATTGGGAGGTCACATAGCCAATACGGATATCAGAAACAGGAGTGTCCGTCATTAGTCCTCCCACTGGAAGACCAGGCTGACGTCTGCGCACGGCGCAGAGTGAGTCAGCGCGCCCACGGAGATGTAGTTTACGCCCAAAGCAGCCACAGAAGCCACGCGGTCCAGGTTCATGTTACCGCTGGCTTCGGTTTCGATTTCAGCAGGGATGATCTCTAAAGCTTTTTTCAAAGTGTCGTTGTCCATGTTGTCCAGAAGGATTCTTTGCACCTTCATGGAAACGGCCTCTTTGACACCGTCCAGATTCGCAGCTTCCACTTCAATGGGAAGATTGCTGTGTTCACGCACGCGATTAATGGCATTGGTGATGCCGCCCATGACCGAGATATGGTTGTCTTTGATCAGGATGGCTGTGCTGAGGTTCATTCGGTGATTCACTCCGCCGCCGTGAGCCACGGCGCGTTTTTCCAGATCCCGGAAAGCAGGTGTGGTTTTACGAGTGTCCAGGATCTTGGTTTTGGTGCCTTCGATCTTTTTAACAAAACGGCGAGTGTGGGTGGCAATACCGGACAGGTGTCCCAGGAAGTTCAGGGCCACCCGTTCAGCTTTCAGGATTTGCACCAGATCACCTTCGATGGTGCAGATGATTTGGTTCTTCAGGATTTCATCACCTTCTTCGAAGTGCCATTTGATACGGCAGGTGGGTTCCAGGGACTGCATGGATTGTTCAAATGCCATGGCGCCGGAAAGAACGATGTCTTCCTTCGCTTTTAAACGAGCGCGTCCCATACGGGGCTTTAGGGCTAGGGATTCTGTGGTGACATCGCCATTTGGCATGTCTTCTTTAATGGCTGCGCGGATGAGCTCCAGCAATGTCATAAGCGTGACCTCACAAGTGGCGGTCAGCTGTATGATCTGTGACTGACCGCTTTAGATAGACTTTTCAGTTTCGCGGAGGATCTTTTTGATTTCTTCGCGCACGATGCGCTCAGCGATCTCGGGAAGGACTTTCCAGCAAATGGATTCGATCACTTCGCGAGCTTCCTCACGGATAATCTTTTCCATCATATTGGGGTCTAAGTCCACCTTGGATTGTGTATTGGGCTTAGCATTAGAAGCAGGTGACGGAGCCGCCCCTGTGGAGGTGACTTTTGTTGCACCTTTTTTAAGGGTTTCCATCATTTGATCTTTGACGGATTTTTCCACGTTGGAAATGAAGGATTCCGCCGTTGGAGCCTTGGTTTTTGTCACTTCCGCAGAAGGCTTCACAAAGCTGATCTCTTCGAAGTCGCCATCCATTTCAATGTGGGCACCTGAAAGTTCGTCATCCTGAGGGATCACGAATTTAGAGGCAAAATCAGCACTTTCAACTTCCGGGATTTGGATTTTGAATTTGGTCAGATCCTGATGCGCCCAGCCGCCTTCATCGTGTTCGTCTTCGCCTTTAGGGGACGTCAACGGAACGGCCGAAAACTCCTCGCCGGAAACCTCCAGAAGGTTGGCCTCATCTGCATCAATTTCAGGAATATTCAGGAAGCCTTCGGATTTTTCCTCTGGCATGGCATAGTCTGAGTGTTCTTGGGCAGATGCTTCGGCTTCAGCAGGAGTTTCCTCAAATTCCGGCATTTCCGGGAACGTCAAAAAACTGCTGACAGGGTTGGATTTGGTTTTTTGAACCAGGTCCGAAACAATCGTGCGCAAATGATCCGCATCAAACGGCTTTTCCAGGCGACGGTCCGCTTGACATTCCACTGCCTTGGCCTCGTCGATCTCCATAAAACCGCTCCACATCAATACGACAGGAAGGTGAGCAGTTTCGGAATCATTTTTCAGATCAGCGCAGACCTCATATCCGGATCTTTTGGTCAAAAGGACGTCGGCGAAAACAATGTCAGGCTTGAAGGTCTTAGCCACTTGCAACACGTCCAGACCCACGGGGACCGATTTAACTTCAACCCCGAAGTCAGACAATGCCAGTTGCATTACTTTTTTGATTGTGGAACTCTCATCTGCAAGCAAGACGCGTAAAGCCATAAGCAAAGTAAAATAGGATTTCCGCCTCCAGTCAAGGGTTATCGGCGTTGTTCGGCTTCGCCGGCAGAGCTGGAGCACCGGCGACTCCGATGAAGTCGGAGTGTTGACAGACGCGTATGCTGAAGCAGATAGGTTTAAGAGGATCAGACGTGAACAGAATTGATCGATACACAGCAGGGCTTTTTCTAGGCTACTTCGTCGGTGGCCTTTTGGTGTTTCTGACGCTTTTTACGGCTGTGGATGCGATGAGCACGATGGTGAATTACAAGGACGTGGCGCCCTCGGCCTTGGTTAATTATTACATATATTCCTTCCCCGGCATTGTGCACCAGTTGCTTCCGGTTGCCTGTTTGTTGGGCGTTATTCTGACGTTGAGCAGCTTGAATAAAGCCAATGAACTCGTTGCGTTATTTGCCAGCGGGATGAGCTTGATTCGTATCACTTTGCCCATGTTGGCGCTAGTGGCGGCGATTTCGGCTTTGGGGTATGCGGTGTCGGACCGGGTGCTTCCGCGCGCGACCAAGCAAAAAAACTACATTTTGTATTACGATCTGAAAAAAGAGCCGCATCGTTTTTCCACGATTAAAACAGACCGTATCTGGTACCGCTCCAAGAACTCTATTTTCAATATTAAGACATTGAATGCCAAAGGGGACGGAGCCCAGGGTTTGACCATGTATTTCTTCAGCGATGAATGGGATTTGGTGCAAATGATCACGGCAGCTCAGGTGAAGATTCAAGGGGCCCAGTGGTTGCTGGAGAAGGGGACAGTCACCATCTTTAGCAAGGACTCAAGCTTCCCACTGACAAGTCCCTTTAAAACCAAAAGTATCGTGATGGCTGAGGACTCCAAAGATCTGCAAAGCGCCGGTCAGACGGCGGATATGATGTCCCAGAAGGAACTGGAACGCTTTATTGATAAAAACCGGGACGCTGGATTGGATACGGTGGCCTATGAGGTCGATTATCACTCCAAGATCAGCTTTGCCTTTGCGGGCCTGGTCATGTGTCTGCTGGGCTTGCCTTTCAGCGTGGGGCGGGCTCGTTCGGGCGGGACCATGTTGAATGTCGGGATCTGTCTGGCCCTGGTCTTTGCCTATTACGTGTTTTATTCGTCCGGGATCACCCTGGGGCAGCACGGGACGCTCCCTCCGGTCGCAGCCGCTTGGACCCCCAACATAGTTATGTTGGGCGTGGCCTTCGTTCTTCTCAAAAAGCTCAAACGCTGATATAATGGGGGCCTCCCGGAGGTTCCCATGATCATGAAAATCCTCACATTCCCTGACCCTAAGTTGCGAGAAGTTTCGCAGCCGGTAGAAACCTTTGGCCCTGAAATCGCCAAACTGGCAGAGGATATGATTGAAACTATGTATCACGCCAATGGTATCGGCCTGGCCGCCCCGCAAGTGGGGGAGCTGGTTCGTATGGTGGTGATCGATACGCGCCCTAAAGACGAAAAGGGCCGCCGTTACAAATACGAAGAAATGACCGAACTTGAAGCGGCCGTGAAACAGCCGTTGGTTTTGATCAATCCTGAGATTGTTAAAGGCGAAGGTAAAACCACTTTTGACGAAGGTTGCCTGTCCATCCCTGGTTACTACGAAACAGTTCAGCGCTTTGACTACATCGAAATGAAAGCGTTTGATGTGAACGGCAAAGAATTTATCGTTAAAACTGACGGTTTGCTTGCGATCTGCATGCAGCACGAAATGGATCATTTGGAAGGAACTTTGTTCATCGACCACTTGAGCTTCGTGAAGGGCAATAAAATCAAAAACCAAATCAAAAAGTACGGCTACCCGGTTAAGTCGGCGAAAGCCGGCAGTGCCGAAGCGTCCGAGGACGCGCAGGCTGAAGCAGCAATTGACGAAGAAAAGTGTGAAGTGTGAGCAAGGTCCGTGTCTGTTTTCTAGGGACGCCTGAATTTGCCGTGACCTCGTTGAAAGCTCTTCTTTCTGATGAGCACTTTGAGGTCGTCGGTGTTGTGACCCAGCCGGATCGTCCCGCCGGTCGTAAGTTGCAACTGACCCCGAGCCCGGTCAAAGCCCTGGCACAAGCCCACGGTTTGAAAGTCCTGGCGCCGGAGTCTTTAAAAGCCAATCCCTTGATGCTTCAAGAAATCAAAACCTGGGGGGCTGAAGTCGCGGTTGTCGTGGCGTTCGGTCAGATCCTGACGCAAGAGTTTTTGGACTCTTTCCAATTTGGTTGCGTGAACGTGCACGGTTCTGTGTTGCCCCGTTGGCGTGGGGCCGCACCGATTCAGCGTGCGATTGAAGCGGGTGACGTCGAATCCGGGGTCACCTTGCAGAAGATGGTGCGTAAGCTTGATGCCGGCGACATCATTGGCATTCGCCGTGTGAAGATCACTCCTGAAATGAATGCGCTGGAGCTGCATGATGAACTGGCTCGTCTGGGAGCGGAACTTCTGCAGGTGGAGCTGATGGATTATGTGCGCGGAAATCTGGCGCCGGTTCCGCAGGATGAATCCCAAGTGACTTTAGCCAAAAAAATTGAAAAGCAGGAATCCCAGATTGACTGGGCGACTTCGGCCAAGGCGATTGATGGCAAGGTCCGTGGTTTTGTTTATGGACCTGGCACTTACACTTTGTTGCAGGGAAAAAAGCTAAAACTTCATAAGGTGAAGCCGGTTTCTGGTATCACCACAGTGGCGCCGGGAACGGTGACCTCTGTTAATGATGATCACTTCTCGGTTGCGACCGGTGATGGGATTTTGAAAATCTATGAACTTCAGCCTGAATCCCGGAACCGTATGCTGGCTCAGGACTTCCTCAAAGGTCATCCTCTAAAAGTTGGAGATATGCTCGGTGTCTAAAATGGTTGCGCCCTCTATTTTGTCAGCGGACTTTGCCAATCTTGAAAAAGAGATCAAAGCCATTACAGAAGCTGGGGCGGACTGGGTGCATGTCGATGTGATGGACGGGCGTTTTGTTCCGAACATCACGATTGGTATTCCTGTTGTGAAGTCTTTGAAAAAGGTGTCTTCACTGCCATTGGATGTGCATCTGATGATCGAAGAGCCGGAACGCTATGTGGAAGACTTCATCAAAGCGGGCAGTGATTATCTGACCATTCATGTGGAATCCACCAAAGATGCCGCAGGAACTTTGCGCAAGATCCGCGAGTTGGGTGCCAAAGCGGGCATCACCTTAAGACCGCGCACACCGGTAGAGCAGGTCTTACCGCTGCTTCCGCTGTGTGATTTGGTTTTAGTTATGACTGTCGAGCCGGGCTTTGGAGGTCAGTCCTTCATGCACGATCAAGTTGCTAAGATCACGCGTCTGCGCGAAGAAATTTCGTCCAAAAAGTTGAATTGTCTGATCGAAGTGGACGGCGGCATCAACGCCGACACCGCGAAGATCTGCCACGAAGCTGACGTCTTCGTCGCTGGCAGCTATGTCTTCGGCAAAGAATACCGCTCCGCCATCACTACTCTTAAAAACGCTTAAAAGGTGCCTGGTTGTTTTTTCTGGCTACAACGCATCAGTCGTCGTGCTGGGGGTGTTTAGTTGGCTTTGGGGCGCGCGTTTGTCTGGCTTTGGTTAAGTAAGTTTTGTTGTCTGCTGCGCAGTAGCCAGAAAAAACAACCAGGCACCTTTTAAAGATTCAGCAGGGCGATGGGGTTTTGTTTGCCGTTTTCTAGGTAGAGGATTTCATTGGGGTGATCTTGCAGGCTTTGCAGACGTCTGGCGATGTTCGGTGCCAGTAATGGCAGGGCTTCATCGAAGTCCGTGAAGCGATAGTTTTTAACGTCATAGAATTTAGCTTCGATGGACTGGGCTTGTTCTTCGGTTAAGTCTTCGGTTGAAAAGACCAGTTGAAGATATTCTCCTTTGACGTCGGTGTTGGCGACATAATCAACAGCGATCAGGTTTTTTGGTACGATCTTGAGCTTTAGCTCATCTTGCACTTCTCGAATGAGAGCTTCTAGTGGGGACTCCTCATATTCCACTGTGCCCCCAGGTAGAATCCAACTGGAACTATATCCAGGCTGTATGATCAGCAGCATTCTTTTGTAGAATATCAGAGCGGCGACACCAATACGTTTGCGGGGCAGGGATTCATAATATTCTTTGTCGTCCTTGTACATAAGAACTCCTGTGTGAAGGTCCGGCCAGCTTAAGGGCCAGAGGGGACTGTTTCGGTCTTTGCATCGTTGACCCTTGGGCGGACTCCTCTCAGAATTTTAGGGGAGTCCAAAATATTTTTGGGTTACAAAAGGAGAAGACTTTATGAAAAAGCTCTTAGTAGTGTTGGTTGCAGTTCTTGGATTTGGGAGCGTTTCCAAAGCGGATATTTTGATTGAACCGTATGTGGGTTATGAAATGGGTAAGACCACGGATCCAGATGGGAAGCTGACGGGTTCTCAATTGGGCTTGCGCCTGGCTTACAAAACTCCGTTGATGTTGTGGGTAGGTGCTGACTACACAATGGGAAGTGGTGAAACGGATCCTGATGTTGGTACAAAAGAAGATGCAAAGCGATCCACTTTGTCTGGTGTCGTGGGAATTGATTTCCCGATTCTTTTGCGTGCATGGGTGGGTGTTGGTCTTACGAACGACATCAAGGTTGGTGACTACAAGTTTGAAGGTAAAAACGTGAAAGTCGGCTTGGGCTTCACAGGTCTGCCGTTTGTTTCCTTGAATCTTGAGTACATCAAAGACACTTGGGACAAATGGGATGGTCCGGTTGCTTTGACAACAGACGCTCAAAACGAAAGTTACGTGTTCTCTGTGTCCTTGCCTCTAGAGTTCTAATTTCCAAACAAAACAAGAAACATCAAAAAGCCATTCTGCTAACCCCAGAATGGCTTTTTCCGTTAAAAGGTGCCTGGTTGTTTTTTCTGGCAATAGCGCGTTATTGGGGTCTTTGATGCGCCATAGCCAGAAAAAACAACCAGGCACCTTTCTTTGATTGGGGTGGGGGTTTTGCGCTAGGATGCGGGCTTCTTTAAGAGAGGCCTACTATGCAGATTACTGGTGAAAATATCACACTTGAAAACCTATATCAGATCGCCCACAACCCTTCGATCAAGGCAGAGCTTTCCGCGTCCGGAAGAGCCAACATGCAAAAGTCCCGTGACTATATCGAAGGTCGTATTTCCAGTGGCGAAGTGATGTATGGCGTGAACACCGGTTTCGGCGCCTTCTCTTCTGTTCGTATTTCAGACGCTGAAATTGAACAACTGCAAAGAAATCTGATCCGTTCTCATTCCATGGGGATTGGGGCGCCGTTCACGAAAACCGAAACGCGCGCCATGATGGTTCTTCGTGCCAATGCCCTGGCAAAAGGTCACAGCGGTATTCGTCCCCTGGTTGTTGAAAAAATTCTTGAGTTCCTGAACAACGATATCATTCCGGTGGTGCCTTCCCAGGGTTCTGTGGGGGCCAGTGGTGACTTGGCTCCGCTGTCTCACCTGGCGTTGACCATCATTGGTGAGGGCGAAGCGTGGGGCGCTGACGGCAAGCCCGTTCACGTGACTGAATTGTTGAAGCAAAAAGGTATCACTCCGCTGGAGCTGAAAGCCAAAGAAGGTCTTTCCATGATCAATGGCTGTCAGGTGATGACGTCCATCGGTCTTTTGTCCTTGTGGGAAAACCGTCGCTTGTTGTGGTTGGCGGATCTGGCAGGAGCAATGACTTTGGAAGGCCTGCGTGGTTCCCGAAAGCCATTTGATCCTTTGATTCAGGCCAGCCGTCCTCATGCCGGCGAAGGCAAGACGGGGCGCAATTTGATTAAACTTATGGGCGAAACCAGCCCGATCGCAGAAAGTCACGCCGTGAACGATCCGCGCGTGCAGGATGCGTATTCTTTGCGTTGTATGCCAGCGGTTCATGGGGCTGCGAAAGATGCTTTGAGATATGCGGTGAAGGTTCTTGAAACTGAGGCGAACTCTTCCACCGACAATCCTCTGGTGTTTGCGGATGCGAACAAAGTTCTATCCTGTGGTAACTTCCATGGCATGCCAGTGGCGCACGCGATGGACTTTGCGGGGATCGCGCTTTCTTCTCAAGCCAGCATCAGCGAGTGCCGTATTTCCAAGATGATCTCCACTCAAATGAGTGAGCTTCCACCGTTCCTGACTCCAAACGGGGGCTTGAACTCCGGTCACATGATCGTGCAGGTGGCAGCCGCTTCCTTGGTGAGTGAAAACAAAGTCTTGGCGCACCCAGCGAGCGTGGACTCCATCCCGACATCGGCGGAGAAAGAAGACCACGTATCCATGGGCACGATCGCAGCCAGAAAGTTTGCGCAGATTCTGCGTAACGCAGAAAACGTGATCGCGATGGAGTTGCTGTCAGCGACGCAGGCTCTGGATTTGCTGGCTCCATTAAAGCCCGCAGCGGCGGTGAAGGCTGTGCATGAGCACATCCGCAAAACAGTTCCGTTTGCAAAAGAAGACCGCATTTTCTCTAAAGACGTCGAGGCGATCAAAGCCATGATGGTGTCTGGAGAATTGATGAAAGTCGTCGAACAAACAGTCGGCGAACTGGAATGGTAGTTTTTTAAAATCTAGCGCACTGCTTCTGTAAAAGTAAGCAGGTACCTTTTGGAGGATTTATGTCTCGTGTTGTGAAAGCCCCTACAGGGAATAAGTTGGTTTGTAAGGGATGGTTGCAGGAAGCTGCTTACCGTATGATTCAAAACAATCTGGATCCGGTGATCGCGGAGCATCCTGAAAATCTGGTGGTCTATGGTGGTATCGGTAAAGCGGCTCGTAACTGGGAATCTTTCGACAAGATTTTGGAAGCGTTAAAAGAGCTTGAAAACGACGAAACTCTGCTGGTTCAATCCGGTAAGCCAATTGGCATTTTGAAAACTCACGAAGACGCTCCACGTGTTCTCTTGGCGAACTCCAACTTGGTGCCGAAGTGGGCAACATGGGAACACTTCAACGAACTCGATAAAAAAGGTCTGATGATGTACGGTCAGATGACGGCGGGTTCTTGGATTTACATCGGGACCCAAGGGATCATTCAGGGCACATACGAATCTTTCGTTGAAGCTGGTCGCCAGCATTTCAATGGCAACCTGACGGGTCGTGTGATCCTGACTGCGGGCCTGGGTGGCATGGGTGGCGCACAGCCTTTGGCGGGTGTTTTTGCTGGTGCTTGTGTTCTGGCAGTAGAGATTGACCCCACTCGCATCCAAAAACGTCTTGAAACCAAGTACGTGGACGAAGTGGCCACGGATCTTGATGATGCTTTGGCGCGCATCAAAAAATACACGGCAGCTGGTGAGGCGAAATCCATCGCCTTGCAAGGCAATATGGCAACTGTCATCCATCAATTGATCGAGAAAAACTTCACGCCAGATCTTTTGACGGATCAAACTTCGGCGCACGATCCATTGGTGGGCTACATCCCAGAGGGTTATACTGTTGAAACAGCAAAAACCTTCCGTGAAAAAGATCAAAAGGCCTATTTGAAGGCCGCTTACGATTCCATGGCCAAACACGTTCGTGGCATGTTGATCATGAAGGATCGCGGTGCTGTGACGTTTGACTATGGTAACAATCTGCGTGCGCGTGCTCAGGAAGCCGGTGTTGAAAATGCCTTTGATTACCCAGGGTTTGTTCCAGCGTTCATTCGTCCTTTGTTCTGCAAAGGCTCGGGTCCATTCCGTTGGGTGGCTTTGTCTGGTGATCCTAATGATATTAAAGTGACAGACGATGCGCTTCGCGAATTGTTCCCGCACAAAAAAGATCTTCTGCGTTGGTTGGATATGGCTGAAGAGCGCATTGCCTTCCAAGGTTTGCCAGCGCGTATTTGCTGGCTAGAATATGGCGAGCGTGCCAAAGCGGGCTTGCTATTCAACAAGCTTGTCGCTGAAGGCAAAGTGAAAGCGCCAATCGTGATCGGTCGAGACCATTTGGACTGCGGCTCTGTGGCTTCACCTAATCGTGAAACCGAGGCGATGAAAGACGGCTCCGACGCTGTCAGCGACTGGGCCTTGTTGAATGCCCTTGTGAACACGGCGTGCGGAGCGACTTGGGTCAGCTTGCATCACGGTGGTGGCGTGGGTATGGGTTACAGCCAGCACGCAGGTCAGGTGATCGTAGCGGACGGAACGGAAAAAGCCGCACGTCGCTTAGAGCGCGTATTGACAGCCGATCCGGCAATGGGTGTCTTCAGACACTTGGATGCGGGTTACGAGCTGGCGGAACAAGTGGCCAAAGAGCGTGGCGTTCGCAGTCTTTGGATCTAATTTCGAAGTCATTACTGAGCCTCTCGATGTTGTGTCGAGAGGCTTTTTTTTTGCCCGGTTGACGGCTGCGCCTGTGTAACAACACAAACACCTGTCTTCGTCTTGCCATCATCTGCCAATAGTTTGACGATACTTTCATAAAGATTTCTTTTCGCTGGAGGAGGACCTTTTATGAAAGTGGTCAAGCTTACGGGATGGATTCTTCTGATCTCACTGTTTCATTTTCATGCTCAAGCCCAAGCACCTGATTTGGTGCGTGTCGGGAATCTTAAGTTTGCTCACTATGGGGCGATCAGTTACATGAGCGAGTATTGCGGAAAGTACAATCTGAAAGTCACAGAACGGGTATTTGCCAAGGGCATTGATATTATGCCCGCGATCATCGCCGGAGAAATTGACGTGGCGGCCAGTGCAGCCGATGCCGCCATTGCAGGTCGAGCCGGGGGTGTTCCCATTTTCGCCGTGGCAGGTTTTGCAGAAGGCGGCGCACGCATCGTGATTCGTCCGGATCTGCCCATTAAGTCAGTTAAAGATTTCAAAGGTCGAAAGGTCGGTGTCGCCCGAGGGGGTGCCCAGGAACTGCTGCTTTTGGCGGAACTAGCCAAGAACAATCTGACCTGGTCTGATCAAAAGGGCAAAGACGTGCAGATCGTCTACATGGCCTTCGCAGATTTGAATCAGGCGCTGCAGGCCAAGAACATCGATGCCATGGCTCAGAGCGAACCTCAGGCGTCCCAGGCGATCAATAAAGGCTTTGGAGTGGAGCTGTTGAAACCCTATGACACGCCCATGGGCGAACCAATTCGCACTTTGGTTATGACCGAAAAAATGTACAACACCCAACGCCCGGTGGCGCAACGTTTTATGAAGTGCTTTGTTGAAGTGACAAAGTTGTTCATCGAAAAGCCGGAAGTGGCCGAGAAGTACGTGATATCAAAGATGTTCAAAAATCAGATCACCTCTCAGGATTTCAAAGATGCCATTGGCAACTCGCCTTACACTTATGATCTGACGATTGAGCATATTCAGATCACCACGGATTTTATGCAGAAGTACGGTGTCGGGCGTATGCAAAAACCACCTAAAGCCTCGGACTGGGTGAAGCTGGATCTTTTGACCGAGGCCAAGACCGCGTTGGGAGTCAAATAGATGGCGGCCGAGAAAAGCCTCCTTTCTCAGCTTAAGGGTGTGTGGGTGCCGGCCATTGTCATCCTGGTGTGGGAGGCGGTGGTGCGTGCAGGATGGGTGAACCCTCAGGTTCTTCCGGCGCCCTCGGCTGTTCTTATCAAGTGGTATCAGTATTTGATGCCTTTGGAGGAATATGATCCGTCACAAGGGTCGAAGTTTGCCTGGTATTTTTCCGGGGAACTGGTACGGGACATGTGGGAAAGCTTCTATCGTGTGCTGATGGGATTTGTTATCGGTGCGGGGCTTGCGCTGCCGCTGGGGCTTTTGATGGGAGCCAGTAAGCACATCTATGACTATATGAATCCCTTAATCCAGGTGCTTCGTCCGATCCCTCCGATTGCTTATATTCCGCTGGCCATTCTGTGGTTCGGTTTGGGCAATCCTCCCGCCGTGTTTCTGATTGCATTGGGCGCTTTTTTTCCCGTCTTGATGAATACGATTGTCGGAGTTCGAGCCGTGGACAGCATCTATATCCGAGCCGGAAAGAATCTGGGAGCGGGGTCTTTTTTAATGTTCCGCAAGATCATCGTACCAGCTGCGATGCCTTATATCTTAAGTGGTGTGCGTATTGGTATTGGAACTGGCTTTATCTGTATGATCGTGGCTGAAATGATCGCTGTGAACAACGGTTTGGGGTATCGCATTTTGGAGGCCCGGGAATATTTCTGGTCAGACAAGATCATTGCCGGGATGTTTTCTATCGGTCTTCTGGGGCTTGCCATTGATACCGTGGTCAGTCGTTTGAACAACTATCTGCTGCGATGGCATCGAGGTTTGGAATAATGGCAGATCAGGCACAGATTCAAATCAAACATGTTTCAAAAGTCTTTAAAGGATCAGAGCAGGACGTGGTCGCACTGAGGGACATTGACTTCAGTATCCCCGAAGGGCAGTTCGTCTGTTTGTTGGGGCCGTCGGGGTGTGGCAAGAGCACGTTGCTCAATGCGATAGCGGGGTTTTCCCTGCCATCTGAAGGCAGGGTTGTGGTCGGAGGGCAGGATGTCTCTGAACCAGGCCCGGATCGAGGCATGGTCTTTCAGGAGTACGCCTTGTTTCCATGGATGACGGTCGAGGAGAATATCACCTTCGGTCTTAAAATCAAAAAAGCAGATCCGGCGAAGATCGAAGAAAAACTACAGCAACTTTTAAAGACATTGAAACTGACAGACTTCCGCCGCCGTTTTCCCAAAGACCTCTCAGGTGGTATGAGACAGCGGGTTGCGATTGCGCGCGTGCTGGCACTGGATCCTCCGATCATGTTGATGGATGAACCCTTTGGCGCTCTGGATGCTTTAACCCGCCGAAGTTTGCAGGATGAGCTGTTAAAGATATGGAGTGATCTTAAAAAAACCGTGGTCTTTGTCACTCACAGTATTGAAGAGGCCATATATCTGGCGGACCGTATTGTGGTGATGAGTTATCGCCCGGGCACCGTAAAGAAAGATGTGCAGGTGGATATTCCTCGCCCGCGCAATCCCGCAGATCCAGATTTTAACAACTTAAAAAGAGAACTGTCGTTGATGGTGATGGCCGAACAAAATCGCTTCGAACAGGCCACAATGGGAAGCACCGGCGATTAACCGGCCCCGCCGGCAGAGCTGAAGAGCCAGAGGCTTTAATCATCCGACGAAAGCGTACTGGTCGTCACGCGACTGCGACTGACTTTTTTTATTTTATGAGCGAAGTGGAAGAACATCATTCCGACAAAGGAAAAGGCCAAACCCAGAGCGAAAGTGGTTGAAGTGGAAACCAGTGCCAACTGCAGGAAGTCTTTTATCGAAGGGGCCTCTGTGTAAGAGAGCTTCAGGCAATTTCGGATCAACAAGGGCAGTATATATCCCAAAGTCATCAGCAAAGAGTTTTCGATAATGTGGGTAAAACGTCGGGCCAGGAAGCCATTCATGAAAAATAGCAGACAAAGAAAATTGACGGAATCGCCAATCACTTCCCAACCAAGTGCTTGATAGACAAGGACTAAGGACCCTGAAAAGAAGAGGGTGTAGTAGACCCACAAGCTTCGGCTATGCAAAAATGAACCGCTTTTTGTCATGATAAAACCCTCTGTGTTTAATCTTAACAGAGGGCTTGTGGATTGAAATACCGTGACGGATTCTTAATAAGGTCCTGGACCTTGGATGGGCCCTACTGACACTGACATTCTTTGAAACGGCAAGAAAGGATCTTGCCATGATTGTTGTATTGGAACTCAAAGACTTTGTTATCGTGTTTTTCCAAAGCAACAGAAGTCTTATCGCGCAAGAAAAGTTCAGACTTCACTTCATGACGGGTGACTTGGCCCAGAGCCAGCAGGGACTCCAAGGTCTCATCGCCTTTCAGGGGCAGACGTTCCGGATAGCCTTCAGCATCCAGTTTGAAGAAGCGGATCTCGACACGGTCTTTGGCGTTGGTATTGTCAGCCGTGATCAAATGCACACGGCGTAGGGATCCGTCTGGCAAAGTCAGATGATAGTTTTCCAAAGAAATTTCCTCTTTTTCGATGCCCACGCTTTTCTGCAGATATTCCATCAGGGCTTCAGGGGTCGCAACCGCCTGGGCAGCCACTTCCGGAGCGCACTCTTGCAAAGACTTCAGAAAGTTGTCTTTGCCGGAGTCAGCTGGGGTAGCGGAGTCACCCTTTTCCCCTAGAAAACTTTCATCGGATCCTGTGGTTTGAGGAGTTGCATTCGATGGGATCGCTGCTCCCTGATCTTCCATAACTTGCATAGCTTCCTGCTGCTTTTGGTGGAAAAGGATGTGCAGGAAATAATAGTCCGTTGCAATCCCCAAAAGGAAAAGTGCCAGTGCCCACAGAAGCCAAGTGCTGAGTTTTGTCGATCTCATAGTTCCTTATTATTCCTGGTTTAAGTCCGGAGCCCAATGGTCCCATGACTGGCAGGTTCTTGCACGCTGCGAAGGTCCACGAACCTCACCCCAGCGGTATTCGCCGCCGTCGTGCGGGTTGTTGGAAATCAGGCCCAGGAACAAGCGGCGCTTGAACTCGGCCAGATCCATGGTGCGGCCAGGAAGGTACGCCGTCGCGCAGACAGAAGAAGCTGTCACAGTTTGTGCCGCCATTTTTGCAGCTTCTTGCGCCACAGACAGGTTGATGGCCGGGAAGATCTTATCCAATTGAGCTTTTGTTCCTGCGCTGAGCTGATTGCCGCCATTGATTTGCAGAATTTCGCGGTACGCACGACGCAAGGACATGAAGTCGTCAAAAATACGACGGTCACGGTTTGGTGTGGAGTAAGTATCGTAAGTTGCATAATCCATGCACTTGGAGTTGCGCTTCAGATAGTCGATGCCTTCGTTGAGGGAGGTCACGCGGCCCGTGAAGCCCTCACAGGTGGTTTTCATCAAACGAGCAATCAATTGATCGTCCGTTTCCTGGCGCAAAGCCAGACGGTTTTGTACGTAGCGAACCCATTTGTTCAATGGAATTTTAAACTGTTCATCGCTGTAGCCCGGAGTCTGCCAAACAGGTTTGTTCAAAGCAGAAGCTGGTCTCCAGTAGCGGAAGCCCGCTCCGCTGGAAGCGGAGTAGTCACCCTCAAATACCCATTCAGGATTGGGCCAGGACTGACGTTCTTGCAAACCAAAGCCCGAATTCGCGCCCACAACAGAATTGTAAACCAAATAAGGGACCCCAATAGGCAGGATCTCTTTGATTGTCCAAGAGTGGTGATTCTTTTTTGTCGTCGCCATCAAACCACCGGAACGGATGGTGTCACGGCTGATCGCCACAGGGTAAGTGTCGTTTGGAAGTGAGCGAGTGCTCATTGTGTTGTAGATGAACAACAGGAAGTTGCGAACGCGGTTGATTTCGCTTTGACCATCCCAGCGACTCATTTTATTGGAAATCGTTTTGCCAGAGGCTGTCGGGTCTTGAGCTATGAACGGCAGACGGTTTTCGTAAGCAAACACGATGCGCATGGAATAAACAGTGTCGGCACAGTCGACGCGAAGGCCATAATAAGGATTGCTCTGACCATTTTTCAACGATTTGCGAGAGAAGAAGTCCGTACGCCATTCCGCGCGCACCCATTCCGCGAAGCGGTCCTCATAGGCCGGGGACCATTCGTTGACTTCGGTCCAAACCGCCGCCTGAGCGGACATTGCGAAGAGCATCATTACAGCAAAAGCGAAATTACGCATGTAGCCTCCCTGAAGTGTTACACCGGGGCAGGGGTATATTGCTGTGGAGTAAGGATCAATGGAATTATTATACTGCCTTATGTGTCATCTCGAATTTTGCGCTTAGCGACATTAGTATGCTGCGTTATCTATGCGAACAATCATTCATCTCATACTTATTGCGTCCGTTTCTGCTCTTCTTTCGTGTCAGACAAAAGAGCAACCTGTGACTCGCGAAAGTCGTCTGTCTGCCGGTCACAAACTGATCGATCAGGGGCGCTATGACGAGGCGATTGGCTACTTTAAGGAGTTCTTGCAGGAAGATTCTCATCCCCATGTGAAGATGGCTCTGGCGTCAGCCTATGCAGGGCGGGCGGGGATTCGCATCGAGAAGATCTATACATTTGTGGTATTGCGGAACTTTCAAACCGAGATTGCGCCTCTGGAGGGTCTTTCATTGGATCACCAAACACAAAGTCTGGTGAGATCGTTGTCAAAGTATTCGCAGCACTGGAAAAAGGTGCCGCTGCTTTCAGAAGAGGGACGCCACGATATTTCTGCCGCCGTGGCGGTGCTGGAGCATGAAGCAAACTCGGGAGCACGCCTTTATTCAGCAGTCCTTCGCGTGGTGCTGTTAAAATCTGTCGTTGAACAGGGGCTTCAATCCTGGAGTCGGGTTCACAAGCACAGTCTGTGTTCGGATCAGTTGCAACCTTACTTCCAGTGGATGATTGAATTGACAGACACGCTGATCCTGGTTTTGCAGGATCTTCAACGGGCCTTTCCGGATCAGAAGAGTGAATATGCCAAATATGAATCAGACCTTATGATCTTCAAAGCCGAGGCCCAGAAGGTGCCGTGGCCTCAGGAGAAAATATGCTTCTGAGACTTCTTGTGTTGTTTGCAGCGATGTCCGCCCTGACGGCTCAGGGGGCGACTTATTCTCCGGTCTTACGGGATGGAGGCAGCCGCTTCCTAGTCAGATCTCTGGGAAGTGTTTGTTATTCGATGGACAGCTTCCGCCGGGGGCTTCCCTGCAATCCGGCTTTTGTTGCTAAAGACAAAGCTCCGCGCTTTGATGTGGATCTGATGCTGGGAAGTAATATGGAATACCTGCGCGAGGCCGAAGAGCTTCTTAACGGCAAAAGCGATGAGCAGGGCGTTGCCAAAATCTTTTCCCGGCGCGAGATGGTGGATGGCGAGATTTCTATTGAAGCCTCTTTTCAGCGGCCGACTTGGGGTGTTTCGATTGAGCCATATCGCCTTGTGTATGTTTATCAGTTTGAAAATGCAGCTCTTCCTATGGTGGAGCTGATCGCTTCGGAAGAACAAAGTCTCAAAGCCCAGTTGGCCAGTTTCACTTCCGGAAATTTTTATGCCGGCTTGCAGTTGCGCTACACACATATCAAGTACATTGGAAATTCGTTTTCCATCGCCGAAGCCATGGCCGGTGATAATGAAAAGCTTTTTGAAATTCACAATCAGGACATTTTGTATGTGGAACCGGGAATTTTGTATGCCTGGGAAGACGCCGTTTGGGAGCCGCAGATTTCTGCCATGCTTTCGCAGTGGGGTGTCAGCTCCAAGAAATCAGAACAGTATCCCATCCGACCGCAGGGGCTGTTGGGGGCTTCGCTAAAACCCACTGTGCCGATGGGCTTGCTGGAAGTCGGTATGCAGGTTCAAATTCACAATGAAACCAAAAATTTTCAGGATGCTGTTCGTGCCGCGATCACTTATCAACTGGGTCTTCTGCAGGCGGTGGTCAGTGGGTCGCAGTATGATCAGTCGGCAGGATTTCTAGCGACTTATAAAAGCTTTTCCACGGGGCTTTCCTATTGGAGTGAAAGACAGAATAAAAGCGTCTTCGTTCAATTCGGGGTGAGTCTGTGAGGCTTTTGCTGCTGATGATGACAGTTCTGCTTTCTCATCCGTCGTGGGCAATGAAGCGCGAGACGGCCTATACTGGTGCTGTCCAATGGACGGAGTTTCGTCAGTATGTGTTGCATCAGCAGCAGGAAGATGAACGCACGGGTGTGGCTTATATGATTTCCGGGGCGGTGGCTGCGATAGGCGGAACGATCGCGTATCAGCAGTCAGAAGAAGTCTTCAGTCGCACGATCTTTGCCATTACCTCCAATTTGGGGCTGGCGGCGATCGGACTTGGAGCCACTTATTATTGGACGGGGAACGAGCTGGATTCTTTTTATTATGCCATCGAGGGCTCATCCTTAAGTCTAGCTGAGCGCAATGAGGTCCTGCAAAGATTCCTGTACAAGCAACAGGAAGAAAAACGCAAGGCCAAATGGATTCGTGTGGCCACTCATGCACTGCTGGCGGCAGCCAATATCTACGGAGCGACTCAGGAAGAAAATAAAGAGATAAGCTCAGTTTTCTATTTTCTGGGCGGAGCCAATGCTGTGCTGGCTTTGACCTACACCTTTTAGCTGTGTTCCTGGACTTTAGTTCATTCAGTTTTGATTCAATTAAACAGATAAGAAGTTGATATTCCACTTGATAGGAGAAGCTAGTGCGACGTTCAAATACTTCTTTCTGGTTTTCCACATTTTGTTGTTTCGTGGCCTTTGCCGGTTTTGGCTGGTATCAGGCGTCGGTAAACTCAAATCCGGAAACGGCGGGAACTGCCGACTTTGCATCCAAAGGTGCCTTTGAGACGGCAGAGCAGTGTGGACCGGAGCGAAACTATTTTGCCAATGACCTTAAAAAAATGTCGGCAGTCTACGCGGGCAACCGCAGTCGGGCGCAATTGGGGAACAGCAACCCACCGAAGGAATGTGTTTCCTTTATCATGCAAAACTTCATTCCTTTAAACTCCAAATCAGGTGCTATTTCGATGTGTCGCGGAGCTAAAGGAGAGCTGCTGGCTTCTCCGACTAAAGGTGCTGACGGCCTTGGGTTCCAACCCCCTTGTACGACAGAGCCCTATGTGAACAGTGTTTACAACGCTTTGGTGGATGTCGGGGATTGTCTGAATATTCCAGTGAAGGAGCTTCTGCCGAAGCTTTACAACGAAAGTGGTCTGCACGTGAACACCTTGGGCGGCGGTTTCGACGCGGGTGTGGGACAGTTGACGGTCAGCGCTCTGAAAGAGGTTTTCGTCCGTTATAATATGGATGCCAAACAGCCATCCACCTTGGACTGGTATATGAAAGAAATTGCCAAATCCAACAAAGAATCCTGCAAAAGAATTGTGGCCGAAAAAAGCGCTTACGCTCTGGAAGTTCCTGCAGGCAAAAAGCTTTGTCTGGTGGGCGAGTCTGAAGGTGCCGATTGCTACACACCGTGGTCTTCTTCCAATCGTTGTGTGGTCATGACGGTTCCGTCCAGCCCACTTCGCAATGTTCTTTTCACTGGGATTTTCTATCGCAGTATGCTGAAAAATGCCACGGGTCTAAGCTATTCCGCGGGTAATGACATTATCAATGGCCGCATTTACAGAGAAGGCGAAGAGCTGAATGGTTACATGGGTAAGGGTAACTATGTCGAGCGCCTGCGCGCTTTGGGGGCTACTCATGCCAATCTGAATGTGATCAAGCAGATTCTGGTTTCTTTGGGTTTCAATGCCGGTATTCAGAGCGGAAAAATCTATCTGGATAACTACATCAAACAACGAGAAGAAAAGAAGAAGTATATCAAAAACGAAGACATCGACTTCCAGAACATCAGCACCGGGAAATGGGCGATCGTGACGAATCTGCCGACGTTCTGGCGCGGTCTGGGTTCGGAAGATGCGGCAGAGTTTGACAAAGCTCTGACTTCGCTTGAGGTGCTGCGGGAATTGGGCGTGGACGTGGTGAAAGCTCAGAAGATGTACAAAGATCTGCGTCCTCACGTGCAAAAAGAAGTCAAAGCCATCAACGGCAACGCCAAACTGTCGGAAAATGACAAGCAGAAAAAGATCAATGAATTGAAAGTAAAATACGACAAGTACCGCCATCCGCTGCTGAAGGCCGTATTTGCCAAGTCGGATGAACTGACTTTGCCAGAGTACATGAGAATCGCACACGCCTATGCGATCATCACAAATCCAAATGCGGGCGGGGCTCCAGGGTATTTGAGTTTCGTCGCCGCAAAACATAAGCAGTTGGAAAAAGAGATGGGAGTTAAAGTATGTACAGCAGACCAATACTTGCAGTTCTAGGATCAATTTCAGTTGCTTTGCTGACGTCCGCGTTCACCTTCCAGGTGCGTGCTCCTTTTGCTGGTGGCGGTGAAGCGACGATCATGAAGGTGGCCGACGTGGTTCGCAGTGTGGACGGGCAGCTCAACGTTCTTAACAGACAGGTTCATTCCCGTATGCCGGCCAGTGCAAAAGTGGAAATTCTAAAGCAAACTCTTTCGACGATCGAAGAAGTTCGTAAACAAAACTCGCTTCAATCTGTCGACAGGGAAGTCTATTTGGACTACTCGACGGCGTCTTTAGAGCATGTGGCAACGGACAGGGAATTTTCCGTTGAAAAGTGTCCCGAATACAAAGCCCGTGTGATGATCGACTTTGAACCCTATGCGGAGCATCGTCCGACGCACCCTGCGTTGAAAAGATCCTACGAAATCATCGAAGGCATCTGCTCATAAGCTGGCAGGTGAAAAAGGCCCCACTGACGGCGTTGGTGGGCCTTTAGGGGCAGCCTTTATATTTTCGCCATGTGTGCTTTCTCATGAATCATAATTAAAAAATCAGCAGTATTTGGATTACCAATAGGGTCGTGATTGAAAAAAGCTCCAGAACGTAAGATAAAGGGTCTGGAGGTCGTTATGAAATCGGGTATCTTAATTTGGGCAGTCTTGGGCAGTCTGTGTCTGGGGGCCACTTCAGTTTCTTACGGGGCTGGAGGCAAAGAGATTCCGATCTACAGCAACCGCAGTGTGCGCCAACAAGTCGATACCTTGGCGGAACTTCTGGAAAAAGAAGTCGGCAAGGCCAAAAACAACCGGGATCGTTTTCGCGCAATGAACCGTGTGGTGGGACAGATAAAAAGTCTCCGCGACAACAGCGTACCACAAGGAGCGCAAGACGAGGCCCACATGGATCTGATGGTTTCTGTTTTGGAATCTCTGCCATCGGAAAAGAACTTCAAGAAGAAAGACTGTGCCAAATACGAAAGCGATTTGATCAATCAGTATGAACCCACTGCGGAAGAAGTTCCGCAAGAGCCTGCGGTTCAGCCGGCATGGAAGGTGCTCAGCTTTTTGTGTCAATAGCTGAGTCGTTGGGTTGTCTCACATTGAGACAGGTAAATCTTAAATCGTTGCAATGATTTAAAGGCGACCTCACAAAAATCCGATCTTTCCAAGTAATGAACCTAAAGGTAAAAATCTGTCTTTTACTATGTACAATGGGAGTACTTGGAGGCTGTTCAATGGAAGCCTCTATCGAGTCTTTGTATAGAGGGGTAGGCCCCTTCGTATCAAGCAAAGGAAAAATAGTCATCGCTCCTTCTCGTCAAATGATAGCGCAGGATCACACGGGGCAATACAGAGCCGAAGGTGTGGTCGGCGAGGTCATTACGACAGAGCAGGCCCAGTCGCAAGACGGTGCCTATCGTGCAGAAGTTAATGTTCGTTTTCAGGTGATGTGAGGCGATCTATGTCATTCGCATGCGGATTTTTGTTGATCGGACTTCTTTTCCTCTCCATAGCACAGGCCAGCGGCCCTAAGACCGTAAATATCTCAGGGCGCATCATGGACAATACGACAGATCTTCCTTTGGCTGCGGTCAGTGTGGATTTTACAGTTAAAGTTCTCAGTCCCAACAACTGCCTATTGTATGAAGAACAACATCTGGGAAAAGATATGTCTGGCTCCGAGGGGGCTTTTTCACTTTCCGTGGGGACTGGAACCGGAGCTGTGAATGTGTATGCCACAGCAGGACAGGAACAAACCCGGGAAAATATCCTGAAGGTTTTTTCAAATCACACGACAACCCTCAATGGACTTCAGTCGGAAGATCAGGGCAGTGAATCCACGGTGTGTAACGGAACTTACACGCCGGCAGCCGGGGATTTGCGTAAAGTGAAGATTGTCTTTAATACAGGCGCTGGCGGGCCACGTACTATTTTGCCTTATCATCAGATTGGCACAGTCCCATATTCGATGGTGGCGCAAGAGGCGGCCATGGCCCGTGACTCTGAAAAGCTTGGTGGAGCGTCTGCAGGTGATTATGCCAAGTTGTCTGACTTAAGCGCCGAGGTTCCGAATAATGAAACCGATCCAACGGTGCGCCCGTTTGCGAAATCGGCATTACCCAACTGTGGAGCGGGTGAGGTTTTGAAATCCAATGGAGCCAGCTTTTCCTGCGTGACTGATACGGGCGGAGCCGTGCCGGTGGCTACCGCCGCCAGCACCGGCGTTGTGCAGGTGGGTTCTGGCTTGTCTGTAAATGGCGCTGGTGTTTTAAGTGTCGGCAGTCTGCCGATCTCGCAGATCACGGGTTTGCAGACGGCCCTGGAAGACCGCCTGCAGATGAGCGTTTTGCAGCAGTGCTCGACCAGCCAGGTTTCAATTTGGAATGCGGTTTCAGACACCTTTACATGTTCTAATATCAGTGTGACTGCGAGTCAGATGACTGACTTTAACACTGCGGTGGATGCGCGTGTCGGTGCTGCTGACACAGCCAATCCTAAATTGCCTTTGAGCGGTGGCACAATGACGGGCGATCTGAATATGGGTGGCGAAGATATCCTGGCCAGCGGTCACATCACAATGAGCGCCACTAAAACACTGCTTTTGGGGAACTTCACGCAAGTGCAGGAAGATGCCCTGGTGTTGAATGCCGGTCACAAGGGGCTATCGTGGTACAATTCGGATCTGAAGGCATTGAGATACTATGATGGCGCAGCCAAGCTGACAGTGGCGGCCAGCACTTCGGCCTGCACTGACGGGCAGATTTTAAAATGGAATAACACAGCCAAAACCTGGGATTGTTCGGCGGACTCTTCGGGATCGAGTCCCGGGGATGCAACTTACGCAGCAAAGGGTCTTGTGCAGTTTGATACCAGTGCTGATACTTCAGGAATGATCGTGGCGTCCGGTGTTGCCAGAGTGAACCACGGGACGGGGGCCTATCAGATTGTCAGACTGGGATCTGATTCCAAGCTTCCGGCCGTGGATGGGTCTGCACTGACGAATATCAATGCCAGTAATCTTGCGACAGGGAGTGTTTCTGCTTCCGTTTTGCCGACGGCCACAGTCGCCAAAGGTGGTACAGGTTTGACGTCAGGCACTTCAGGTGGAATTCCTTATTTCAATTCCGGCACAACTATGGCTTCGTCGGCGGCGCTGACTCAGCACGGGGTTGTATTGGGCGGTGGAGCAGGGTCTTCGCCTGTTGCAACAGCTGCCGGGACTGCTAATCAGGTTTTGCGTGTGCCAGCAGGTGGCGGTGCGCCGACCTTTGGTGCTATTGATTTGGCTTCTGCGGATGTTGTGGGAACTTCAGTTTTACCAATTGCAAACGGCGGTACGGGGGCTGCGACAGCGGCCAATGCCCGCACAGCTTTGGGGTTGGGAACCGCGGCTGTGGCGACAACGGGGAGTGCTTCAGGCAATGTCCCGGTCTTGGGTGTGGGTGGTATGACTGCGAATAAGATGTGTACTTCAGATGGTACCGGAACTGGCATTATCTGTAACGTGAACATCCCGGGGACAAGCACCCTGATGGGGTCTTTGACGATGCTGGGAAAGGCGGGGTGCGTGTGGGAACATGCCAATACTTCGTATGCCTCTTTTTCGAATGTGACAGCATGTAACGCGGCCACGGTGACGGGGCTGGCTTCGGCTCCAACGGAAGGCAAGATTCCGGGCATTCGTTTCGCAAGTCTTCCCGCGGGAGATTATGAGCTGACGGTATTACTTTTTTCGATGTATCCAGTGGATGCCGGGGTTTACTGTCGTTATCGTCTTTGGGATGGCACAAACTACTCGGGCACGGCAGGGGCCTATCAAAGTGAAATCTATCAAATGACCGGGTTGTTCTCTTATGCCACGGACCAGACGAATTTGACCTTTTATGTTCAGACGCAGACGACGACGGCCTCAAAAAACTGCCGTGCCGACATTTCGGTGCCTGGACAGGATAAGATGCAAATCTATTTGAAGAAGTTATAGCTGGTTGAATACGCGGAAAAGAAAAAACCCACAGTCGGTGACTGTGGGTTTTGTTTTTGCTGCTTCAGCTGAATCGCCGGTCGGCAATTCCGCACTGCCGGCGGGGCCGACTACATCTGGCGTTGACGTTTTTCAACGGCCAAAGCCGCTTCACGCACAACTTCAGACAAAGTCGGGTGGGCGTGGAAGGATCTTGCCAGATCTTCGCTGCTGCCGCCGAACTCCATGCACACGATCACTTCGTGGATCAGTTCAGACACGCTTGGACCCACCATGTGAGCGCCCAGGATTTTGTCTGTTTTCTTATCCGCGATGATTTTGACGAAACCTTCCGTGTAACCTTTCGCGCGCGCACGGCCGTTGGCCATGAACGGGAATTTACCCACGTTGATTTCAAGACCTTTTTCTTTGGCGTATTCTTCAGTGATACCGACAGAAGCAATTTCCGGGTGAGTATAGATCACACCTGGAACCGTGTCGTAATTCACGTGACCTGCACCACCAGCCAGGATTTCTGCCAATGCCACGCCTTCTTCTTCCGCTTTGTGCGCAAGCATAGGACCGGCAATAACGTCACCAATGGCATAGATGCCAGGAACGTTGGTTTGATAGTGTTTATCGACGATGATGCGGCCTTGAGGATCCTTTTGGATGCCCATTTCTTCGCAGCCCACACCTGTCGTGAATGGTTTGCGGCCTGTAGAAACAAGCACAACATCCGCTTTCATCGATGAAGCTTTCCCATCAGTCAAAGACTCATAGGTCACTTCAACGCCATCATTGCCCACTTTAGAACCTGTCACTTTGGTGGATAGAAGGAAAGTCATACCTTCTTTTTCCAGGGACTTTTTAAGCACATTCATACAGTCCTGATCCATCGTGCCGCCCAGACGGTTGGCATACTCGATCACGGTGACTTTAGCACCCAGACGCTGCCATACAGAGCCCAGCTCCAAGCCGATGACACCACCACCGACAACGATCATGGTTTTTGGAACCTGATCCAACGCCAGAGCGCCTGTGTTGGAGACGATACGTTTTTCATCGTACTTCAAGAACGGCAGCTCCACGGGGACAGATCCAGTTGCGATCACGATATTTTTGGTCGTAAGAATCTGCGTGTTGCCGTCAGCACCTTTTACTTCCACTTTCCCCGGAGCCACGATTTTACCCAGGCCGTTGAAGGGAGTGATCTTGTTCTTTTTGAACAAGAAGGCGATGCCTTCGGTGTTTTGTTTTACAACTTTGTCTTTGCGAGCCTGCATGGTTGGAAGATCCAAATCGACTTTGGATACTTTCACACCGTGAGCCGCTAGATCATGCTGAGCCGCCTGATAGTGTTCAGAGCTTTCAAGAAGCGCTTTGGACGGGATGCAACCTACGTTTAAGCAAGTGCCGCCATAGGTTTTATCTTTTTCAATCACGGCCGTTTTAAGACCCAGCTGAGCTGCACGAATGGCCCCTACGTAACCGCCGGGACCGGAACCAATAATAATTAGGTCAAATTGAGTGTCTGCCATGATTATACCTCTAGAAGCAATCGTTCAGGATCTTCGACAAGTTCTTTAATTTTCACAAGGAAGCTCACAGCCTCTTTGCCATCGATGATACGGTGATCGTAAGTCAACGCCAGATACATCATCGGGCGGATTTCCACTTTGCCGTTGATCGCCATAGGACGATCCTGGATTTTGTGAAGGCCCAAGATAGCTGACTGCGGGAAGTTCAGGATCGGAGTTGAAAGCAAGGAACCGAACACGCCCCCATTCGTGATGGAGAAGGTGCCGCCGCCCAGATCGTTAGGAGTGATTTTGCCGTCACGACCTTTTGCTGCCAAATCGCGAATAGCGAGTTCAATACCAGCCAATGACAAAGTGTCCGCATCTTTAATGTTCGGCACCATCAGGCCTTTCTCAGTGGAAACGGCAATACCGATATTGTAGTAGTTGTGATACTCGATGTCTGTGCCGTTGATCCATGCGTTCACCGCAGGGAAGTCTTTCAGTGCTTCGACAACCGCTTTCACGAAGAAGCCGTTAAAGCCCAGATTCACGCCGTACTTTTCTTTGAATTTGTCTTTGTATTTAGAGCGAAGCTCCATCACTTTGCCCATGTCCACTTCGTTGAAAGTGGTCAATAGAGCTGCTGTGTTTTGCGCTTCCTTCAGTTTTTCCGCGATACGTTTGCGGATAGTCGTCATTGGAACAAGTTTTTTGTCGCCTTGTTTCGACGGGCCCGTAGCAACCGGAGTTACTGTCGCAGGAGCGGCCTTAGCTGCCGGCTTGTCCGCCGTAGCTTTAGTGGAGGCGGAAGCCTCAAGAACGTCCCCTTTCGTCAGGCGGCCGTCTTTGCCTGTGCCTTGGATCGCAGAGGGATCAAGACCCTTTTCATTTACGATTCTGTTAACAGCCGGGGACAGGTGCGCAGAGGCGGCGGCAGCCGGCAGAGCTGCAGCACCGGCAGGTGCGGAAGCTGGAGCAGCTTTCGGAGTTTCAGCCGCAGGAGCTGCTGCGCCCGCTGCCGGTTTTGCGTCCGTATCAAGAGTTGCAACTGTTGCGCCGATTTGAACAACCGCACCAGCCTCACAGCCTGGATTGATAGTCAATACACCGTCATTTTCTGCAACAACTTCCACGCTGGCTTTGTCAGTCTCAAGAAGCATAAGCACTTCATTGCGTTTTACAAAGTCGCCGGATTTTTTGGTCCAACTGCCGATGGTTGCTTCTGTGATGGATTCCCCAACCGCGGGAACTTTAATCTCTTGTTTCATGGCAACGTCCTTTTTTAAATCTTTCTAAAAATCAAATTATTTTCTACTTCAGCTTCTGCGACTGCCGTCGCGCCAGCTCTGTCGGCCCAGCCGAATCGCGCCAGCTCTGTCGGCTCAGTCGACTATTTACTGAACACGGCTTTGACAATCTCAGCTTGTTCGATGCGGTGTCTGTAGACAGAACCTGTCGCCGGAGAGGATCTTTCCGGACGGCCCACGTATTCAAAGCCCAGCTTCAGGCCGGCTTTGGAGACAACATCAACAAACTTGAAGTACACGTTCTGGAAGGCACCCATGTTTTTTGGTTCTTCCTGCGCCCATACCAAAGTTTTTGCTTTAGGGTAGGACTTCAGAACTTCCGTCACCTGATTGGCAGGGAATGGATAGATCTGCTCCAGACGAACCAATGCGACATTTTCTTTCTTGGACTTTTCTCTTTCTTCCAAAAGCTCGTAGTAAAGCTTACCGGAAACAAACACCACCGTGTCCACTTTGGACTTATCAATAGTGTCAGCAATCACTTCCTGGAAGCGACCGTTGGCCAGTTCGTCGATCGTGGAAACGGCACGCGGGTGACGAAGCAAAGACTTTGGTGACATCACAACCAAAGGTTTGCGGAAGTCTCTGCGCACCTGGCGGCGAAGAGCATGATAGATCTGAGCCGGTGTTGTCAGATTTACAACTTGCATGTTGTTCTGAGCACAAAGTTGCAAGAAGCGCTCAAGACGGGCCGAGGAGTGCTCGGGACCCTGACCTTCATAGCCGTGAGGCAGAAGAAGTACCAGGCCGCTCATCTGTTGCCATTTGGATTCACCCGCAGACAGGTATTGGTCGATCACGATTTGCGCGCCGTTGACGAAGTCACCGAACTGCGCTTCCCACATCACCAGGGATTTGGGATCCTGAACGGAATAACCGTACTCGTAACCCATCACGCCGTACTCAGACAGAATACTTTCCGCCACCAGCAGTTTCGCCTTCGGATTCAGATCCGCCAGCGGGAAGTAAGCTTTGCCGGTTTTAAAGTCGTACATGCCTGCATGACGGTGAGTGAACGTGCCACGCACGCAGTCTTCACCGGTCAAACGAACATTGGTGCCCTCTGACAGCAAAGAACCGTAGGCCAAAAGTTCACCCATGCCCCAGTCGATGTTTTCTTTGCCAGCGCCCATCGCTTTACGCGCTTCCAGAAGTTTGATCAGTTTCGGATGTGGAGTGAAGTCAGCAGGGTGACTGCCGATTTTCTCGCCGATTTGTTTTAGCTTGCCCAGATCGAAAGTGGTGTCGGCGGATTTTTCGAAATCAGAATCCTTGGCCTTGCGCAGACCTTTCCAGTTGCCTTCGAACTTGAAGTTCTTAAGTTTCGGCGGATTCTTTTTGGTATCTTCGAAAATAGTCTGCAAGCGATCCATCGCCTGGTTGTACATGTCGTCAGAAGTTTTCTGATCCACACTTCCTTCCGCAGCCAGTTTCTTCGCAAATAGCTCGCGAACTGTTGCGTGGGTTTTGATGATCTCATACATCTGCGGTTGAGTGAACGCAGGTTCGTCCCCTTCGTTGTGGCCGAATTTACGGTAACACAGCAGATTGATCACAACGTCTTTGCCGAATTCCTGGCGATAGCGAAGGGCGATGTCCATGGCGCGCACGGCGCTTTCAACATCGTCACCATTCACATGCAGAACAGGGGTGAAGGTCATTTTCGCTGCATCAGAGGAATAACGTGTGGAGCGAGTGTCCTTGCCGTTGGTGGTGAAACCCACCTGATTGTCGATGATGATGTGGATCGTGCCGCCAGTGGAGTGAGAGTGAACTCCAGCCATTTGCAGAGTTTCCTGAACAATCCCCTGACCGGCAAACGCCGCATCCCCGTGGATTAGAACTGGAACAACATTCTTTTTGCCCGTAGTGCCGATTTGGTCTTGAGCCGCACGCGCCATCCCCAAAGCCACCGCGTTCACGGTTTCCAGGTGAGAAGGGTTGTAGGCCAGAGTGACTTTGCAAGAGCCGGTCGCGGTTTTCTTTTCAGTGACATAGCCCAGGTGGTACTTCACGTCGTTGTCGAAGTCTTCAATGGGCTCGGCCAGTTCCAGCGGACCGTTGAAGTCGCCGAAGACATATTCTTCAGGCTTTCCGAAGAAGTTCACCAGGATGTTGACGCGACCACGGTGGGCCATGCCCACGAAAACTTCCTGAACCTGATGAGCCGTGCCTTTGTTCACCAATGTGTCCATCATCGGCAAAATGGAATCAGCCCCTTCCACAGAGAAGCGCTTTGTTCCCACGTAACGGGTGTGAACGAACTTTTCCAAAGTTTCCGCTTTGGTCAAAGCCGCCAGAGCGTTTTTCTTTTCGTCCAAAGAAAGTTTTGCCGGATTGTTTTCGAATTGCTGAGTCAGCCATTGAACTTCTTTTGGAGAAGCATCCGCAGCCTGCAGGGAAAGTGTTCCGCAGTAAGTGGCCTTCAGATGTGCGATGATGTCGCTGAGAGTGGCGTTGGCTTTGCCAATCACAGAACCAATCTGGAATTTCGCCGTCAGATCTTTTTCCGTCAGGCCAAAGCGCTTCAGGGAAAGAAGCTCGCCTGCTTGCGGAGCATACAGCGGATTCAGGTTGGCTTCGGTGTGTCCGTCAGCGCGATAAGCCTGGATGAGTTGGAAGACGGCCAGCTCTTTATCGGACATGCCGAACTTGCCCCCTTGGGCAAACTCAACACCTTCAAAGAAGCTTTTCCATTCTACTGCGAGTGAATCCGGATTCGCTTTGAAATCAGAGTAGAGTTGTTCGATGTATTCAAGATTCGCACTATTGATGCCACTGTTGCTCACGATATAACCTCAAACTTCACATGGGTTGAGCGGGCGGTTAAACAAATTATCTCGAATCCAGAGGTCTTGATATAACTTGTTTCACCGTCCGCTAGCGCTCGCTAATTTTTCAAAAAGTTGGGGATTTGACACGTCTTAATGCGCAGCAAAACGCCAAGCTTTTGATGTTATTTAAAGCCTTGTCATGATAGCTCTTTTTCTATCCAAAATGAAGGAGTTTAAACGTGTATAAGTTGGTACTTATTCGACACGGTGAAAGTGTTTGGAACCAAGAAAATCGCTTCACGGGTTGGCAGGACGTTGATCTTTCCGAGAAAGGTCGAGCGGAAGCTCTAAAGGGTGGCAAAGCTCTTCGTGAAAAAGGCTTCAATTTTGATGTGGCCTATACAAGCATGCTCAAAAGAGCGATTAAAACTCTGAATTTCGTGCTGGATGAGGTTGACCAAGTGTGGCTTCCTGTCCACAAGGACTGGCGCTTGAATGAAAGACACTACGGAGCACTTCAAGGTCTGAATAAGGCAGAGACCGCGGCTCGTCATGGTGAGGAGCAAGTGAAGATTTGGCGCCGCAGTTACGACACTCCGCCACCTCCGATGGAGGTGACAGACCCTCGTCATCCCACGCATGACCCTCGTTACAAGGATGTGGATGCTAAACTTTTGCCTAGCAATGAGTCTTTGAAGGACACCGTTGCTCGTTTCTTGCCGCTGTGGAACGGCACAATCGCACCTGCTGTAAAATCAGGCAAAAATGTCCTGATCGTGGCTCACGGTAACAGTTTGCGTGCCTTGATGCAGCATTTGGAAGGTATGACCCCTGAGGAAATCATGGGCGTAAATATGCCAACCGGTATTCCCATGATGTATGAGCTGGATGCTGATTTGAAGGTCCTGAAGAAGGAATTCATCGGGGACCCCGATGAAGTGAAAGCGGCTATCGAGGCCGTCGCCAACCAAGGCAAAGCAAAATAAGCATTGCGATGAGGGCTCCTTTTAGGAGCCTTTCTTTTTTGTCATTCGAATTTGATACATAAGTTGTTTCGATGTGAAACAAATCCCGTGCGGCGGGACCTCCTTTGCCCTGTCTTTTCTTAAGTTTGATACGATTTATGTCGATACAAGAGACAGGAGAAATCACCGTGAAATCAGTCCGTAAGTCACGTTCTGTCTTTAATAACAGGGGAAGCGCATTCGTCCAGGCGTTGGTGGCCGTGGGTGTTGTCGGTGTTATGATCTACTTCCTGTCGCCGACAGTTGTTAAGCACAGAACTCAGGTCACTAAAACGGCCTCGATCATTACGGCGCGACTGGCTCTGCACTCCATGGTGGATTATACTCTGTTCGGTATTCGACAGCGCTGGTGTTTTTCTGAATCCTGGATGCAGGAAAGTTGTGGCAAGAGTGTGCCGGCAACAGCGGTCGAGCTGCTCAGTCACCCGCGCTCGGTTGAGCGTATTCTAATGAAAAAAGAGACCGTCGACTTCTTGCGAGTGATCGGCATCGCCAATCCGGAAAAAGTCCCTGTTTCAAAAATTCGCCAACGAATCAATATTGAGTCCTTCTCTGCCTTGCATCCGGTTTATAAGATCGTGGCGGATCTGAAGGGTTACACCGTGGCTGCGATTGATGTCTCTATTTCACGAGATGTTCGCGCGTCCATCCCAGAGTACGGTCGGGAAGTGTATTTGCGTATTGATGTGAGCTTGTTGGATCGCTCCGGCAAGGTGATCGAAGTGGGCTCAAGCTCCTTGAAAACAACTTCGTATGTCGGGGTTTATCCTCGTGAGGTTGGAAGCTTTGCCGTGATGGTGGCGGGTGACCTTTATCTGGATAAAACAGTTACCACGGCTTCGGGTTTGAAGAAGGGTGATGCTGTTATCAAACAAACCGGCTCACGCCTTGCCAATATCAAGTATCCAGGTTTGATCTTTGAAAGTCCGGTCTTTGTAAACGGATCCATTCATTTGCCGATGGCGCCGAATTCCGGGGCGGATCTGACTGGCGGGGACACTGTTTATACGCCGGTGACCTTCAAGGATAAAGTGGTTCTGGGTGACGGACCTGTGATGCGCAATAATCAGGAATTTAAACCGCGTTACGCCGGTCAGCAGGATGACCAGTTCTGGGGTCAGATTCGTCAGTTCGGTGGCTTCCAGAAAGGTGTGGAAGTGGATGGCGCACGTGATCTGGGCTTGGACTATCTTTCTGGTTTTGCCGTCGGAGAGACCGTGAATGCCAGTTTGATGGCACAATGTCTGCGCCACGAAAAGATCAAATACGAACTAGCCAATACCGATAACAGTCAATTGACGGGTCAGTTGCTGGGTCAAAAAGGCAGCAAATACAATTACCGCCTGGCTTTGACAGACGGGAATATGTTCACAGTTCAGAACAAAGACGTTGAAAAGCCAAATTCGCCGGACAACTGGTGGGGCTTCCGTGATCTTTTGAAAGGATTCTCTTTAAGTCAGGAAAAACTGGCCGCGACAAGATATAACATCAAGTTCGGTAATATGTATCTGACCGGGGAGATTCCGGCTGAAGGGTCTGTGACTTTGGAACCGAAGATCGATCTTCGACCTCTGGAAAAAAGTCTGGAGCGTCAGGTCAGTCAGCTAGAGTCTGACGTGAGCAGCAGTCAGGCTCGACTGAATCAAGCAGCCCGTGCTGTGGAGCGAGCAATTCGTGATGTCAACGATGCTGAAAATGATGTCGAGCGTGAGGAGCGTCGCAATCCCGTCGACAAGGATCGCCTGTCAAGTGCGCGTTCCAGTCTTTCCAGTGCCCGCAATGATCTGGCTCAGGCAAAACAATATAAAGAACGCATGGAAGCTGAGTTGGATGCGAATGAACGTAAGCTCAGCGGCGCGCGTGAGCAGCTTCGTAAAGTTCGTGCCAGCATGGACATCCAGCCCAAAATTCATCTGACACTTAAAAAGCCTCTGAAGCCAGGGGATGATCCTAAGAACAATAACTCCAACTCTTCTTTCCAGGATTTGGATGTCAGCTTTGATAATGCTTCCATGCTGGTCAACTCCATGGGTGAGCGTTTGCCGGTCTCTCTTGAGTTGATCGCTTACGATGTTGGTTACTATGATGGACGTAACTTAAGAAAGAACTGGGCTGCCGGAAATAACAAAGGATGGCTGGTCTTCGAGCCTGAGGGTGCTGACTTCAAGGTGGGTTCTCGCCTGCGCGATTCCGCTGGTCGTGACAAGAGCGGCTATCCAGAGGATATCGACCCTTATGTGAATCTGGACAATGCCTGTGAAGCCTTGGGTAAAAACTCTTCCGCCTTCGGAGGCTCGGACTGGTCCCAGTCATTTGCTTCATCGGCCCGTCAATCGTGGTCTTTCACGGCGAAACTGGGCGAAGCCAAGGACTTTATCTTTGACAAGAACAACGCCCGTTGGGAGCCAAGTGGTGGCAGCACCGCAGCCTTCCAGGTCGTGTCGTTGGCTAAGACCTGCTATATCAAATCCGATGCGAACTTTGTATCCGGTTTCATGAATTGCGAAAGACTGGTGATTGAAGCCCGTGATAAGCCGCTCAGAATCGTCGGCAGCTTCATTCTGTCGCAAGGAATGTCCATAGATGATTCCGCTTATCGCAGTGGTATTCGCTGGAGTACCATCTATCACGCCATGGCGACTTATGAACTTCGTAAGGCGGGTGTACTAAGAGGTAATAACAGTGTTGATTGCTCGGTGATCAATCGTTACCCGGTATGGCATCCGTACCCAAGTATCACGGACGTTTCCAATCTGTATAAGTGCAACTCCATCTCCTTGCGCGCCAAGGCCGATCCTTTCCGTTGGACGGCAGTGGATCCGGATTGTGGTTTTATTAAAAACAGCAACTCGACAGTGTGTAAGAACCGTCTGGTGCGCTTCTATGTTCTGGAAATTTCGCGGGAGTCCGGCATATGAAATCCCTCATCCGAAACCAGCAAGGTATTTCGATTCTGGAGGTCTTGTTAGGGTTGGCCATGCTGACTCTGGTGGGGTCATTCTTTATCTCAGGAATTCTGAGTATGAAGAAGGTGGCCACAGACAGTGGAGTTAAGAACTCGGTCTATAAGCAGATCAACGACGTCATTGAAAACATCCGGCCTAATGTGCGCATGTATCAGATCAACTACTTCACCTCGGACAAAGAACGTGAAGCAGCGCTGGCGAAGGACAAGCTGCCCATGGCCTGGGGGAATGGAATGATGTCCACGGCCAAGGAATGTCCCGGATGTCCCGGCCGCTATGGTTTTACCATTCAGGCCTACCCGGGGATGAAAGGTTTGTATCTGGTAACAGTTCGTCTGACCCACAAAGATTGGGCGGATGGTACGGATAAAAATGGCAAGGCGGCCAAGCTCACTCCGGCTAACTATGGCTCGGTGGACTATCAGTTTGTGGTGAATGCACAATGATGAAGAATCAACGCGGTTTTACTTTAGCAGAAATGATCGTTGGTGTGGCCCTGATGGGAATCATGGGCATGGTGGCGGCCTCGTTCTTCGTCTTCACGGCAAAAACCAAAACCGAGATCACCAACGAAATTGAAGACAAGGTCGACAGTATTCTGGCCGAGCGTATGATTCTGCGGGATCTGAAGAACTCCGAACCTTCATTTAACAATTTGAATGTGCTGGATGATTACGGTCGCCGGTTCTTTGACTACGTTTCCGATGCGAGCGAGACGGCCGTCGATAACTCTGAACGAAAGCTGACATTGGAGGCGGGGCGCCGCCACGAAGTGATCTTTATTACGACGGCGGAACGAAAGGGCGGAACGATCCTTTATACTCCAGCTTCAGCTTATGAAGTGGGGAATCCGCCGGCGGATCCAAGGCAGGCGGCCTCTTTGAACTTTGTCTCTTTGAATAAAAACAATGAAGTCACCTTCGCCAACGACAAGATCTGGGTGGGTGGAAATGTGGTGATGCTGGATACACCGACAACGGTGAGAGAGATGACCTCATCGGGGCCGGACTACAGCAAGCCGGCGCGCTCTCCGATCTTTTTGGGTGTGGTGCCCAATTCCGGGGCCAGCACGTTGGTGCGCCTGAACTTGGGAAATCTGATCGACATGAGTAATCCGATGTATCCTAATGAGACGATTACAAACGAAGATAAGTTCTTAAGGGATATACCGCCAATGGGAGGAGCTGCTCCTCTTGTCCGCTTGAAAGTTGTCAACATAATCAAGTATTATCTAGCCAAGGATCAAAGCGGGAAGCAAATCAACTTGTGGCGCTCGGTTTATGGGCTGCAAGGATTTAACCAAGGTCAGCTGTTTGCATATGACGTGCAAAAAGTTGAGTTCTCTCGCAAGGACGCAAAGGATGCCTTGATTTACTTCAAGATCGTGCGTCCTGAGAAGAAGTAGCTTTGAGTCTTGATGGGGAATAAAAGGGGGCTTGTATGTTTATGCGTAAAGGGCTTTGCGCCGCCGCTGTGCTAGTGGCATCGGGTGCGGCATATGCTCAGACCGAACAGCAACCGGCAGCAGTGAACTCCGGTGCAGGCGGTTCGGCAGGGTTTCAAGGGGTCGTTTTATCCGGCCAGGCGACACGGGCCTCTTCCGACGGTGTGACCATCAACGTGGCCAACACGTGCTTCGGGACAAATCTTCGTCACGTTTCAAATCCGATTTCACCTGCGTCTCAGGTTAAAATCAAAATTACTATGAATGTCAAAGGTGCGATGAAGACCTACGAGGTGCTTTATCCGGCCAATATCGTAATGAAGGCTGGTGAAACCAACGTGGCCGTCATCAAGCACGACACCGTCAAGGCCAGTTATGCCGGGAACAACGTGCGGATTGTGTTGCCGATCAACTTTAACACGATGGTTGACGAGCAAGGGAATATCTCTGATGACTTTGAAGCCAAGCTGGAAGCCATCACCTTCGAACAGGTTTTCGATGCGCGCCAGAAGCAGGAATACATGGGTTACAACGGCCCGCTTTCTGCCACAGTCTATACCAGTGGTTCAAAAGATGGCCGACAGTACAGTGTCTCAGCCTTCTTCCCGGGTGAAAACGGTTATTGCGGCGGGTATTTCTCGCCACTGATGGTCTTCTTTGATGACAGACTTCCTCAGTTCTCTGCGGCTGTGGACTTCCCTCTGAATCCAACGGGCAAAACAATGTGGCCTGAAGCTGGTGCGCCAGGGGCATTCATTGCAGTGGATCGCAATGGCGATGGTCTGATCACCACCGAAGATGAGTTGTTCGGTAATCAGGGGGACAAATATAAAAACGGTTTTGAGGCTTTGCGCGAATTTGATTCGAACAAAGATGACGTGATTGATAAAAAGGACAAAGACTTTGCAAAACTGCTGTTGTGGTTTGATAAAAACGGTGACGGCAAAGTACAAAAAGGCGAACTGGTTCCTTTGAAGTCACGTATTGAGTCAGTGTCTTTGAAATACGATGCTTCTGCGGTAAGCTCCGTGGCAGACCGCGCGGAAATCCGCGAGAAGAGCACCTTCGTCTTCAAAGAAAAAGGCAAAAAGAAGGAAGGCCGCGTGATCGACTTGTGGTTCTCTCCAAAAATGAAGTAGTCCAGTTTTAATTAGCAAAAAAATCCGAAGCCGGAGTGTGTGAAGACACTCCGGCTTTTTAATTTTTGACAGGTTAATTTCGGCAACATTGACCTGAGTGCAGAGCGCGCCATAATTCGGGCAAGTGATTACAAGGAGGATGTTATGCCTATGCGTTCTTTGGCGCCCTGGAGCAGTCAGCGCCGGTTGGGGGCCACTTCAGACCTAATTAGTCAGTTCGAGGATTTTATTAACGACTTTGACCGGGGTTTTGGTTCAAGTCTGGCGCGTTCAGGGATGGACTTCTCGCCTGCCGTGGATGTTGAGGAAAAGGACAATGCTTATCTTGTGACGGCTGATTTGCCGGGCATGAAGAAGAATGAAATCAAGTTGGATCTGTCAGACAATGTACTGACGATTTCCGGAGAGCGCACCCGCCAGAGCCAAGGGGAAGGGCGCTATACCGAAAGATCCTATGGCAAGTTCCTAAGATCCTTCACGTTGCCGACCCAGGTTAACTCCGAAAAGATCGAAGCTCACTTCGAGGACGGTGTGCTGCACATTACGCTGCCCAAATCAGAGGGCGCGCGCAGTCATAGTATCAAGATTATGTAGGGCCAAGATTTTAACTTGATCCTCGGGACCCATGTGCTTGAATAGGTGCATGGGTATTCTGCTTAAAAATATTTCGACATTACTGACCTTGCAGGGCGCTTCAGCCAAAAATGGCCGCCACATCAAAGAAGAAGATCTGGGTATTATGAACCAGGCTTCGGTTGTCATGGATAAAGACAAAATCCTGTGGGTGGGCCCCCATAAAAAACTTCCCAAGGAATGGGCCAAGAAAAAAGGAATGCGCGAACTGGACATGAAGGGCAAAACGGTTTTGCCTGGGTTCGTGGAATGTCACACACATCTGGTTTTTGCCGGGGATCGCGCGGCCGAATTTGAGATGCGCAATCAAGGGGTCAGCTACCAGGAGATCGCCGCCAAAGGAGGCGGCATTTTGTCGACGATGCGAAAAACGCGGTCCTCGACTTTAAAGGATCTGGTGGCGACCGGGCAGAGGCGGGTGAATCACTTTCTGGCTCAGGGGGTGACCACGCTGGAAGTGAAATCCGGTTATGCTTTGAATCTGAAAGATGAAATCAAGGTTCTTCAGGCGATCCAAGAGCTCCAGGGCCCACGCACTGTCAGTACATTCCTGGGGGCGCATGCTTTGCCACCGGAATACAAGTCTTACGAAGAATATCTGACCTTCCTGGCGGAAAAGGTTCTTCCTGTTGTCGCCAAAAAGAAATTGGCTCGCCGGGTGGATGTCTTTATTGAAAAGGGCTTCTTTCCAGCGGAGGCCTCTGAAAGATATCTGCGTCGTGCGCAGGAACTGGGCTTTGATGTTCTGATCCATGCTGACCAAATGTCTTTAAGTGGCGGCAGTGAGGTGGCTGTGCGTGTCGGGGCGCTTTCTGGCGATCATCTGCTGCAGGTCGAAGAAAAAGAAATCCGCAATCTGGCAAAATCGGAAGTGACCGGAGTTTTGTTGCCTACGGCCGATCTTTACACAAAGACAAAATATCCTCCGGCCCGAGCGATGATCGATGCGGGAGTGCGCGTGGCTCTGGCCACAGATTTTAATCCGGGTACGTCGCCGACGCAGGATCTGAATCTGGTCGGCCTCTTGGCGCGTTTGGAAATGAAGATGAGTCTGCCGGAAGTCATTGCTGCCTACACCGTGGGTGCAGCTCATGCTTTAAATCTGCACAAAGAGGTGGGATCCATCGAAGTGGGTAAATCTGCTGACATTGTAGGCATCGATCAGGAGTGGTCGTGTCTGTTCTACAGTGTGGGAGAGCACGCGGAGAAGGTTGTTTTCTCGAGAGGAAAGAAGGTTTTTGAGCCTTAAAATTAATCTGACGCGTCAGAAAATTTAAGATTCTTAAAATTTCCTTTGAATTAGGAAGGGTTTTCTTCCTAGTCTTGGGTTGTGTCAGTGGAGGGGGGAGCTACAACATGAGGTCATCATACACCACGTTAATGCAGTCGAAGTATTTTAATCCTGCTTTTAATAGTGCCATCTTTGATGGTCCCGTTCGCATTTACTTCGCCCAGTTTCATGAAGCGCTGGCACTGAAGATTTATTTTTTGATTCAGCAGAAGCTTACTGCCGAAATGGCAAAGGCCAAGGAAGTTTCCAAGGCTTCCGGAGCCAACATCCTGGTGATGGTCTATCCGACGGAAGACAGCTTCCTGCTGTCTTTTGAAGACGCCGCCAAACACATCGGTCCTTTGGAAGTTGAAAAATGGCACGATGATGTGGTGATCGGCCTGCGCGGTCCTATTGAAGATGAAAACCTCGACCTTTTGGTTGAGACTTTGCGTCTCACAATGGAAAACTGGCGTCCAGCCCCTGTGGTGCGCACTACCTCTCCTGCGGAAGTGTGATATAATTTAAAATATGAATAAACGAGGTCAAATCGTGGTGGAGTATGTGCTCCTCCTCGTCCTAGCCGTGAGTCTTGCCGCCATCCTGGTCAGTCGACTGGTGAGCCGCAATGCTGATGACCCCGGCATCCTGGTCGCGAAATGGCATAATATTTTAGAAGTCATCGCGGAAGATCTTCCTGATGGAAAATAGAAATTAAAGGAACGCGTGCCCGCGTTTTTGCAGTTCTTCTTCAATTGCCGTCTGCATTTTTTCCTGAATATCCTGAGCAATCTCGTTCATCAATTCCGAATCATTGATGGCTTCCGGTTTATAGGGCAGATGGATCGGCTCTAAAAAGCGAATGCGCCATTTGGCGGGCAGGGGAATCACATTCAAAGGCAGCGGAATGACGGTGCCCTTCAGGAATTTCGTGAACTTCAACTTCTTCAGATTGATGTGGGTTTCCTCGGCCCCCAAAACCACCACGGGAACGATGGGGCATTGGGCTTCCAGGGCCATACGCACAAAGCCGCGTTTGAATTCCTGCAGCTGATAGCGTTCAGACGTGGGTTTGAAGTTTCCCTGTTCGCCTTCTGGGAACAGAACAATGGCGTTTCCTTTTTTCAGGGCATTGACGCCGTTTTCATAGGTCGCCTCGGTAAAACCCATTTTGTTGGCGGGAATGGCCGTGGTCTCAGTTAAAAACCAAAAGTGGTGAGTCAGAACGCGCGGCACACGCTTGGCTTCCTGTTGGACAATATGTCCCAGCAAGATGGCATCAAAGCCAGAATAGCCGGAATGATTTGGTGCTAGCACCACGGCGCCTCGGCGGGGAATGTTCTCAACGCCTTCCACTTCCAGACGGAAGTATTTGCGCATGATTTCCAGAAGAAAACGCGGCAGAACACGAAAAATCAAAGTATCGCGATCCAGAGAGCGCAAACCAAAAATTTTTTCGTTGGGTTTCTTCAGGAAATTCTTCATTATTATTACATCGATTGGAGAATGTTTATGTCTTCTTTTATCATGGCCATTGACCAAGGGACAACCAGCTCAAGAACCTGCATCATCAATCAAGCCGGAGGTCTTGTCGCCGAGGCGCGTGAGGCCTTTAAACAGATTTTCCCCAAGCCCGGCTGGGTGGAGCATGATCCCGAGGATATTTGGTATTCCACGCAACGATCCATGCGTTTGGCATTGGAAAAAGCAGGGATCAAAGGGTCACAGATCCGTGCCATTGGCATCACCAATCAGCGTGAAACAGTGATGCTTTGGGATTCGGAAACAGGCAAGGCCCTGCACAACGCCATTGTGTGGCAGTGTCGCCGGACGCAGCAGATTTGCGAAAAGCTGAAGAAAAACAAAAAAGAAAAAATGATCACTGCCAAAACCGGACTGGTTTTGGATCCGTATTTTTCGGCGACCAAAATTCAGTGGCTGCTAAAGAATGTCCCCAATGCGGCGAAGAAGGCCCGTGAAGGTCGTGCCTTGGTCGGCACCGTAGACACTTTCCTTCTGTGGAAGTTGACTGCAGGCCAGTCGCATAAGACGGATGTGAGCAATGCCTCACGCACGATGCTGATGAACATCCACACGGGGTGGTGGGATCAGGATCTATTAAAACTTTTCGGTGTGCCTGAGGCCATTTTGCCGGAAATCTGTCCGTCCAATGCGGAATTTGGTGTCACTCATGGTTTGGGTTTTATGCCCGATGGAATTCCTGTGACGGGTATTGTTGGGGATCAGCAGGCGGCCTTGTTTGGGCAGACTTGTTTTGATGTTGGGGATTCCAAATGCACCTTCGGTACAGGCAGCTTTTTACTTTTGAACACCGGAAAAAAAGCGGTGAAGTCCAAGAACAAACTTCTGACGACAATCGCATGGAAACTGAAAAATCAGGAAATGACCTACGCCCTTGAAGGAGGCGCATTCGTCTGTGGGGCCGCAGTTCAGTGGTTGCGCGACGGACTGGGATTGATTCAGCAGTCATCTGAGGTGGAGACTTTGGCCAAGACCGTACAAACCACCGAAGGGGTGGAATTCATTCCGGCACTGACCGGTTTGGGAGCGCCTCACTGGAAGCCGGAGGCTCGTGGGGTGATCTGTGGATTGACTCGTGGAAGCACCAAAGCTCATATCGCGCGCGCGACTTTGGAAGCCATGGCTTTGCAGAATGTGGATATCCTAAATACCATGCAAAGGGATCTGGGTAAAAAACTGCGTGGGGTTCGGGTGGATGGCGGTGCTGCTGCCAATGATCTTTTGATGCAGCTGCAAGCGGACTATTGTGGGGCCAACGTTGTTCGTCCCAAAAACTTGGAAACCACGGCTTTGGGGGCGGCCTTTATGGCAGGATTGGGCGCTGGTGTTTGGAAGGATCTAAAAGAAATCAAACGGGTCTGGAAAGTGGAAAAGGAATTCAAGGTTCAGATGGCCACGAAGGCGCGCAAAGATCGTCTTAAAAAGTGGGCCGAAGCTTTGGAAAGAGTGTAGTGCATGAACGGCCCCGGAGCGCAGACAATCTTTAAGAAAGTGGCGGTGTCCGAAAAGAAGCTTCTGTTTCGCGAGATCGCCGATGACAAGCTTCAACTTTCGATGAAAGGCTCGGTGAACGAGGAGGTCTTTCATTTGATTGCTGTGCAGGTGGATAAGGATGAAACTTTGTTGTGTCATCACACGGCGGACTCCAAAGGGGTTACCACCCCTCAGAAAGTGGTGGTGAACTTTCCCTTCAAAAGCGAGCGCTACTTTTTCCAGACGGACTTGTCCTTCAGTGTTGGGTGGGCGGTGCTTAAGACCGATGTGGACCTGTTCCAGCTGCAACGCAGAGCCAATGCCCGTATTGATTTGCCGGCAAAGTACGAGGCCATTTTCAGCATTCTGAATCACGGCAATCGGGTTTACTTTGTTGAAACCAGGGTGAAAGATGTCAGCGCCGGAGGTCTGAAAATAGATTTCAAAGGGACCTCACCGGATCTGAAAGTGGGGGACCGCATCAAGGGCGCTCTGCGTCTTGGAAGTCGTCGGGCCATGGAGTTTGAGGTGGAGGTGCGTTTTGCCCAGAAGCGGGAGCAAGAGGGTGAGACCTTCCAAACTGCGGGTTTACAGTTTCTAAACGTCAATCAGATGCTGGAAACGCGTTTATTGAGTCTGATGATGGATCTGCAGCGGGAACTGTTCTTAAAATATCCCAAAAAAGACGGGCGATAGAAGTTGTCAGTTTCATTTGGTGTCATTTTGTCCGGCACGAATCTTGGAAAGATTGTTGTGTTTGATTAAAAAGGAGCCTTTATGAAACTACCATTGATGTCTACTCTTTTGGCCGCAGCTTTCATGCTGCAAAGTCCATTGGTTTCTGCGCAAATTCGCCCGGATCGTGGCAACGACGATCGACGCGAAGATCGCCGTGATGATCACCGTGGGCCGGATCGTTACCATGATGACGATCGTTATGATCATGGCCGTCGCGATGATCGCCATGGCGGCATTCGCCCTCGTCCAGAACCACGTCCACCGGTCAGACCGAATCCGCGTCCTGATCCATATCCGCATCCAAACCCTCGTCCAGAGCCGTATCCAAATCCTTATCCTCCGCACAATCCCTATCCGCCTCCAGGCAATCACTATGGTGAATCCAGCGTGCAGTTCTATGGCGTGAGTCGTCGCGGCGGTGGCGAGTGGTTGCGTGTGCAGTTCAACTATGCAGCTTATGTGGATTATGTTCGCGTCAGCGTTTACCGTGCCGGAGTGCAATTGCATGAAACTTATGCGATCACTCAAAGCGGTCGCCGTGTGCAGTTGAACCGTTTGAGCTACACAGGCACGTTCTACTCTGGTTTGACGTCAGAATATCTGATGGCCGGAGAAAGAATTGTGGCGATTGATATTCGCGCTGAATCCATGGGTGGGTATGCGGACCTGGATGTGCGTGTATCATCCAGCTACGGTGCACCTTCCATTTATCCTGTTCGATACTAGTTCCAAAAAAACTGGAGGCCTTAGTGGCCTCCAGGATACCAAATCTTCGTATAGGATTCTTCAAAAGGGATCCTGCCTTCGAGCTCTTTCAAAGAGTGGGCTTTCAAAGAATCCGCTGTCACCTCAATTGGTTCACTGACATAACCGCTGGGAGCCAGGCCGGCAAAAGCTCGGTTGAATTCATCAGCCAACTGCCATCCCTGAGCACGTAAGGGTTCCGCAATGGTCGCCACCTGTTGGGACAGTTGGGACTTGATGCGAGTTAAGGCGGTGATGGAACCATCACCGGCCGAGATATTCACGATATCTTTTCTTCCGATTTTTTTCAGCGGAAAGTTCATGTGATCAAAGTAGACATCATTGATTGCCAGTGTATGAGTCCATTTTTTTCCGTATTGTCTGTGCAGGGTTTCAACGGTCTTGGGAACTTCACGGTCCGCTTGCGAAATTGGCATATCCAGAGTTGTTAAGACCTTGATGTCCTTTGAATCTTCCAGAATGTGTTTCATTCTTTCTGCTTTCGCCAGTGCAATGGTGAAGCGACTGTCGGTGATTATAACCACACCGGCTTTGCGCGGACCGAACTTCGTGGCCAAGCGGGCGGATCTTTCAGCTACGATCAAAGGATCTGTCGTAATGTTGGTGAAAAGAAGCTTGGATGGGCCGGGTTTGGCAGAGGCATGCCACCCCAGAATACGAATTCCTGCGGCCTGGGCTTGTTTGACCTGTTCGGGGTGATCCTCGGCATCGAAGCCCCCAAGAACAATACCGTCCACTTTCTGCGAGATCGAGTGGCGCAGCTGCTGGCGCAGAAGTTCCGAGCTGCCTTTGCCGTCAAAAATCTGCGCTTGCCATCTCAGGACACGAACGGCGGAAAGAAAACTTTCGCTGACGGCACTCACGCCGCCATTTTTTAAGTCCGAGGCAATAAAATGAACAGTGTGTGATTCCTGGGCTTGAGGCCCTGTGGTGGGGCCGGTCCATTTTGTTGTGTTCTGGTGTTGGGCCTCAGTGGTCATGGGGGAAAGCAGTAAAACCACAGGCAGTGAGCAAAGGAAAATATAAAATCTAAATTTGGCGATCATTTGTTCTCAGCATACATGGTCATTTCGCAAATAACTATGTGATTGAGGATTACAATGCGCTCAGGAAAGTGAGGAGGACACAAAAAAACACCCCGAATAAGGGAGTGGTTTTAAGGACTGCGACGTTTGAACTGCTCCATTTCTCGTATTTTTTCCGTCATATTTTGCAGGCGGTCGGTAAAGGACTTCAGCATGCACTCAGCCCAGGTGGGAAGTTCGGCCAGAAGTTGCTTGTAGCCTTCTTCCGAGACTTTCACCAGTACAACGTCGGTGGTGGCTTGTGCTGAAGCTGAACGGGGCATTTTTGAAATCAAAGCAAATTCACCAAAGGATTCTCCATCGGTGATGTCACAGATGTGAATGCGTTTTCCCATCTGGTCTTTGGTGAAGATGTTCACCACACCGGATTCGACGATATAGAAGTGATTTTCGATATCGCCCTCAAAGAAGATGTAGTCGCCAGGTTGATAGCTCTCTTTTACAATAGCGCTCTGATCGTCCATGTCAGAATCCTCTCGATGTGTGAATGTTCTATTTAATTATTCTACTCAGATCATGCACATTTTTGACAAATGAAATTTTCTTCTCTTTCGAAAGCTTCACTTCCTCCAAATGGCGTTTGTTGGAAAACGGAATCACAAAGTGCATAAAGCCCAGCTTGTCAGCTTCGCGGATTCTTTGTTCCACAAAAGAAACCCCACGGACTTCGCCAGTTAAACCGATTTCACCAAAGAAGCAGGTTTTTGCATCCAGATCTCTGCGGCCTTCTGTGGAAAGTACCGCAGCAGCCACCGCCAGATCTGAAGCAGGCTCCACCAGCTTCAAGCCACCTACCACGTTGATAAAGATATCACTGTGGGCCAGGCGAATATCCAAGTGGCGATCCAAAACGGCCGTCAGCAAATGCAGACGATTGATATCAATTCCCAGCGCCGTTCGGCGAGGCATGGCCATGGGACTGGAAAGGGTCAGCGCCTGCACTTCACAGAGCAGTGGTCTTGTTCCTTCCATCGACGCGAACACGGCCGATCCTATCAGTTGATCGCCACGTTCTTCCAAAAACAGTTCTGATGGGTTTGAGACTTCTTCCAGACCGCGCGAGTTCATCTGGAACACACCCAGTTCATGAGCCGCACCAAAACGGTTTTTCAAAGCCCGCAAAAGACGGAAGTTGTAAGAGACATCACCGTCGAAGGACAGCACGCAGTCGACCATGTGCTCAAGCACCTTCGGGCCGGCAATGCTGCCGTCTTTGGTGACGTGACCAATCAGGATGACTGTGATGCCTTCTTGCTTGGCTAGTCCCATCAAATGACCGGCACACTCGCGCACCTGGGAAACTGAGCCGGGGGCTGCCTGCAAATCAGGCAGGAACATGGTTTGGATCGAGTCCACCACTAGAACATCGGGTTTTTTAAAGCGCGCCATTTCCATGACGGCCTGAAGGTTGCTTTCACAACCGATTTCAATCAGCGGAGAACGAATGTCCAAACGATGCGCCCGAGATCCGGTCTGCGAAACGCTTTCCTCTCCAGAGATGTAGAGAACCTTGTGTTTGTTTTTGGCTAAACCACCAGCCATTTGCAGCAAAAGGGTGGACTTACCAATACCAGGCGAGCCCCCCAGAAGAACGAAGCTGCCTTTGGCAAGACCGCCCCCCAAGACACGATTGAGTTCTTCAAAACCCGTGTCGAAACGATCCAGCTTCACCTCTTCAAGTCTTTGGTCCAGGGTGACTGGTTTGGAAGCCGCGGCATCCCTCTCCGGAGAGCCAGTGGACCATCCTCGAGTTTTGACCTCGGGCATCTGCAGTTCTTCGACGTAGGAATTCCACGCGCCGCAGTCAGAGCATTTTCCTTCCCACCTAGGTCTTTGGGCCCCACAATTTTGACAGGTATAGATCGTTTTAGTTTTCGATTTTGCCATAGATATTCGGTATCATTATTAAATGACGGAAGCACCTGAAAAACGATTTGGGAAGGGGCTTCTTTTTATTGGAACTGTACAACTTTTTGTATCGGAGTGGTGGACATGAAGGTCTTCCTGAAATGCATTGTTTTTTCTCTTTTGATGGGTCCTTTGGCGGGAGCTCAAACAACCAAGAACGATCTGGAGCCCTTTAAAAAGGCGCTGGAACAATTTCGTGCCGCCAAATATGAAGAAGCCATTCCTGCATTTCAAGCTCTTCTGAAAGACAAGACCTCTTTGGAAGAATACGTGCGCTTCTATCTGGGTCAGTCCTACATGAAAACATCCAAGTGGGACGAAGCAGAAGGGGAGCTGAAGAAAGTTCTGGAGCTTTCCCCAAATGTGAAGATGTCCATTGAAACATCCAATCTGATGGGTCAGATTGCCTTGGAAAAAAAGAACTTCAAACAAGCCAGCGTGCAGTTCATGAAGCTGGAAAAACGCACACGTAACACCGAGGACTACCCGGATGTCATTTACAACCTTGCCATTGCGGAAAAAGGTTTGAACCGTCATGGCAATATGTGCAAATGGCTGGTGAAGCTTTACGAGCGTCATCCGGCCTATCCGAAAGTCGCTGACTGGAGTGTGGACCTTGCCAGCAATGAATTCCAAGGTAAACCCACAGATTGCAAAGCTACACCTGAAGATTTCCGCACCCGCGTTCGTTATTTGCTGTGGGCCGGACAGGATCAAAAAGCTCAGGCTGAAATCAATATCATGAAAAGCAAACTTCCCAAGTCGGACAAATATCTTTCCGACAAACTGCAGGCCCAGTTCTATCTGCAGGAAGGGGAAGTGGTTAAAGCTGTTGAATTGTTAAAGCCCTACTATGAAGCCAATAAAAGAAACTTTGATTTCCTGATTCTTTTTGCCTCCGCCGCCGCACGAGCAGGGGAAGTGCAACTGGCAGTGGGATCTTACTATTCTGCCTACAAGATGAGCCCGAAGTCCAAGACCGGCCGTCAGGCGCTTTATCAGTCCGCTTTCCTCAGTTATCAGTTCCAGGACTATGACGGAGCTGCTCGTCGCTTCCAGGAGTTCATGAAGGCGTATCCAAAATCCGGCTTGAACCGCGATGCTCAATGGCATTTGGCGTGGCTGAAGTATCTCAAAGGTGATTACCAGGGGGCGTATAAAGCTCTGGGTGAATTGAATGCGGCGAAAAAAAGAAACAAAAAAGCCTGGAAGTCCTTCCCAGAAGATCGTGTGACTTACTGGATGGCGATGAGCTTGTATCGCCAGGGGAAAGTGGAACAGGCCCGCGCCATGATGTCTTCTTTGGCGAAGGATTCTTTGCTGGGGTACTATGCGATCGCGGCCCAGGCCCGTCTGAAGAAGATGGAGGAGATCAAAGTTCCTCGGTTGGCAGAATCCAGCCTGCCGACCCAACCGCGTGTGATTTCCCGTTTCTCGGCCGGCGAATTCCTGATGCCATTTTCGCAAGAAAGCTATCGTGGGGATGAAAGTGAATCAGAAGAAAATCTGATCCTGACCCAGTATTCTGCGGACGATGAAAAAGGGGAAGAGGAAGAAGCCGAAGCGGTGGACAACCCGGATTTGAAGTCCGTGGAAGTGGCTGATTCGGTGGAATCTGCGGATGAAGTTCCGGATGCCAGTGGTGAAAAAGTGGCGACGTTCTCGAACCCGGCGCTGATGAAGCGCTTTGAACGGGCTCGCGATATGATGATTCTGGGTGAAAACGAATGGGCGCGTTGGGATCTTTATGACATTGAACGCAAGACATCCAACCGCGAGTACCTGCGCACGTTGATGAGCGAATACAATACGGCCGGTCACTACAACCGATCTTCGTATATCGCACAGATCAACTTTGGCGGTCAGCGCGCCGCTCATGGCGTGGAAGGAATCCGTTATCTTTGGGAGTTTGCTTATCCTCGCGCCTATTCCGAGCATGTGGAAAAATACACCAAGAAATTCTCTGTGCCGGAAGAGCTTGTATGGGGGATCATGCGCGCGGAAACTCATTATCGTCGCGACGCGATTTCTCCGGTGGGGGCCCTGGGCCTGATGCAGGTGATGCCGTTCACGGGACACAAAGTGGCGATGCTTTTGAACGAAAAAGAATTCAAAGCCCCAATGCTGTTGCAGCCGGAAACATCCGTGAAAATCGGCTCGCGTTATTTGAAACGCCTGATGGATCGCTTTGAAAATACGATCCCACTGGTGGCGGCGGGTTACAATGCCGGTCCTCACCGTGTGAAAAACTGGCTTTCCAGCTTCGGTAATCTGGAAACGGATGAGTTCATTGAGCACATTCCGTTCCTGGAAACTCGCAACTATGTGAAACGTGTGGTTTCCAATGCGCACATTTATTCACAACTGTACGGCAACAAAAAAGATCTTTTCCCTTATCTGGCGGGTGCGGTGCCGGTGAAGTTCACCGCCGAGCTGGCAGGAAAAGAAAACTGGGATGACATTTGAGCGATACGGGATTTCGTTTTGTCTTAAAAAAGTTATTTGAAATGTTAGCGTCGCTGGTGGTCCTGGCGACGCTAACATTTTTTTTGCTTAAAGCCCTTCCAGGTGGTCCCTTTGACGAAGACACCGCGCTGAACCCTGTGGTCAAGGAAAAGCTGTCCGAGCACTGGGGAGTTCAGCAGTCCGCGCTGGGGCAAGTGGGTTCTTATCTGTTGGCGGTGGGGCAGGGCGATCTGGGAATTTCCATGGCAAAGCCCGATCGCACAGTGGCAGAGATCATCGCGCAAGGGGTGCGCAACACGCTGGCCTTAAACGGCATTGCTTTATTGTGCATCTTGTCCGGAGCCTTCATAGTGGCGGTGGCAGCCGTGCGTTTCCGTGAAACCTGGATTGAAACCATGGTGGATCAGATGGTGATTGCGTTTTTGTCACTGCCCAGCCTGTTCTGGGGTCCATTGTTAATATATCTTTTCGGTTTTTACTGGAACCTTTTGCCAGTGGCCTTTTTGGCTTCTCCGATTCACTATGTGCTGCCGGTTCTGACGTTGAGTTTGCGCCCGCTGGCCTTTTTGATTCGTCTTTTGAAAAACTCGCTGAATGAAAATTTCCAGATGGATTACGTGCGCACAGCCAAAGCCAAAGGCATTGGGGTGTGGGCGATTTTGATTCGGCACGTTTTAAAGAACTCGCTGGTTCCGTTTCTGAGTTACGTGGGGCCTTTGATTGTTTCATTGCTGTCGGGTTCGTTCCTGGTTGAAGTTCTTTTTGCCGTGCCGGGATTGGGAACCGAGTTCATCAGTGCCTTGAACGACCGCGATTACACCTTGATCGTGGGTCTGACGCTTTTCTATGGCAGTCTGTTGATCGTGGTGAATTCGTTGATTGATGTGCTTTTGCGTCTGGCAGATCCACGCTTAAAGGAGCAGGCATGAGAAAAATCTTGTTCGCTTTGGCCGTGGTGTTTTTGGGAATTCTTCTGTTTGCCACGATCTTTGGGCCCTGGTTGCTGGCGACCTCCGGACTGGAGCAAAATGTCGAAACCATTTTACTGCCGGCGGGGAAAGAGCATCTGTTCGGGACGGACAGTCTGGGGCGTGATCTTTTTGCACGCGTGCTTTTGGGGGGACGAATTTCACTGGTGGTGGGACTTTTGGGGTCGCTCATGGCCTTTGTTGTGGGGCTTTGTTATGGCGGTGTGGCCGGTTGGTCGGAAGGTCTTGTGGACCGCACGCTTATGCGCTTTTGTGACATCCTGATGGCCATCCCCAGCTTTATTCTGGTGTCGGTATTGTGTTTAAGTCTGCAGTTGCTTTTGCCCTTTGAAGATCCTTTGTACCGTTCCTTGATCAGTCTGTGTGTCAGTATTGCGGCGACTCATTGGATGAGCCTTGCCCGGGTCACCCGCGGGATGGTTCTGGAAATCAAGCGCAAGCCTTTTGTGGAAGCCGCCATTGCGTTGGGTGGCAGTCGCAGTCATATTTTTATCAAGCACATACTGCCGAATATGCTGGGCACATTGTTGATTCTGGTGGCGATGCAGATTCCGACCAACATCTTGTATGAAAGTTTTATGAGTTTTATCGGGTTGGGGATTCATCCGCCGTACACAAGCTGGGGTATCTTGGTGCGAGAAGGGTGGAAGACTCTTTCCAGCTTCCCGCATCTGATTTTGTTCCCCAGCCTGGTGTTGTTCCTGACGGTGTGGAGCTTCCACATCATCCTGGATTATCTGCGTCGGCCTAAATTCTAAAGACCTTTGGGAGGCTGCCAGCCGCCGAAGGTTGTTTCCAGGAATTCCGCACAAGACAAAGCCAGATGGTCCTTCATGTAAGGGGCCACCACCTGCACACCCAGTGGCAGGCCGTCTTCATTCAATCCCATCGGCACTGACGTTGCTGGATGTCCCAAAGTCACAAAGATCGCTGTGTAGATAAAATCAAACGGTGACCACAAAGGCGCACGATGTTTCGGAGCCACGCGCGGATGTGGGGGAAGGATCAAAAGACCTTCGTCGCCCAGTTTGGCATCCAGTTCAGCGCGCATCTTTGCCAGAGCTTGCATTTCTTCGGCAAAGTCTTTTTTGCTGGTGTCAAAAATTTCTGCCAGCGACACCAAAAGATTTGGCAGGGTGTAGTCGCCTTTGCCAAATGTCAGCTTCAGAATTTCTTTTCCGATGGACAGATGTTGGGTGGGTCCCATCAAAGTCTCATACAGATTGCGAGTCTTGGAGTTTTTCAGGGCTGCAAACCACAACTCCACCGCGCGAACAAAGAAGCGAGGATCCAGTTCTTCCACCTCAGCACCCAGCTCTTTAAACAACTTTCCACAATTACGCACAGCTTGTGCCATATCGTCATCCGTCCCGCGCGCACGGTGGAAATTGGGTGTTGGACAGATCAGGATCTTTCGTCCGGCCCATTCCTCTGTCAATCCGCCCAGTGACGGGGTTTTGACGGTCTGTTGATCGATATCATCAGAACCTATTAAAACTTTCAGCATGGGATAAAGATCCACTGCTTTACGAGTCATCGGTCCCATGGATGTGAATGGATACTTTTCCCCCAACAAAGTGGTGCGGAAGTCATCTTCCACAAAAGGGAAATGTCCTGTCAGAGGCAATAGATAGCGTGAAGGCTTGTGGCCGAAGACACCACAGAAAGAGGCCGGCATACGAATGCTGCCGCCAATATCACTTCCCAAGCCCAAGGGGGTGGCACCCGCGCCCAGCAAGGCTCCTTCACCACCACTGCTGCCACCGCAAGTGCGGCCCAGGTCGTAAGGGTTGTTGGTGCGGCCATAGACCGGATTGTAACATTCAAACCAGAAGCCCAGTTCAGGGACATTGGTGGTTCCCATGGGAATGGCGCCCGCTTTTTTCATACGCGCCACCACGGTCGCATCCCAGTCCATCACTTCGTTTTTGCGATGGATACTGCCGCCCGTGCGTTTCATGCCGGCATAGGCGAACATTTCTTTGACGGTGAAGGGCACACCAAAGAACACCGGCAGGTTGGTATTGTCTTTGGCCAATTGTTCTGTTTGTTCATGCGCCAATTTTCTGGCGCGAACAAAGTCGTCTTCCACCATGGCATTCAAAGCAGGATTGACCTGTTCAATGCGGGCAATGTGCGCTTCAAGCACCTCCGTGGGGGAGACTTGTTTAGAGACAATTTTTTTATTCAGTTCAACAGCAGAAAGCTTCAGAAGTTCATTCATAAAAAAAACAAAAGGGAGCTGGGAGCTCCCTTTCCTCTTCCTCTCGGAAAAATTAAACGTTGAATTTGAAGAACAAGACGTCGCCGTCTTTCACCACGTACTCTTTACCTTCGATGCGGTATTTGCCGGCATCCTTGATGGCTTGTTCGGACTTATAGTTGAACAAGTCTTCACAGTGGTAAGTTTCAGCTTTAATGAAACCGCGTTCGAAGTCCGAGTGAATCACACCCGCAGCCTGAGGAGCTTTCGTGTTGGCACGAATAGTCCAAGCGCGAACTTCAGTCACACCTGCAGTGAAGTAAGTCTGCAGACCCAAAAGTTTATAAGCTTCACGGATCAAGCGGTTCAAGCCCGGCTCTTCCGCGCCCAAAGCGTCCAGGAAGTCCTTACGTTCTTCTGGTGGCAACAAAGCAATCTCTGCTTCCATCGCAGAACAGATCAGAATGGTTTTGTTGTTTTCCTCAGCGGCGCGAGCCTCAACAGCTTTTGTCCAGTCGTTGCCACCGGCGGCGAAGTCCGTGTCGTTTACGTTCATTGCGTAAAGAACTGGTTTTGCCGTCAGCAGATGCATTTCGCGCAAAGCACCCATTTCCATATCGTCCAAGGCAACGGAACGAGCCGGAAGGCCTTTACCCAAAGCCTCTTTGATTTTTTTGGCAACTTCTACTTCCAGCTTCAATTTCTTGTCGGTGGAATTCTTGGCTTGTTTTTCCGTGCGCTGCAAACGCTTTTCCACGGAATCCAAGTCAGCCAAAAGAAGTTCCGTGTTGATGATTTCGATGTCACGGATCGGATCTACGGAACCTGCCACGTGAATGATATTTGGATCATCAAAGCAACGAACCACGTGAACGATGGCATCAGTTTGACGGATGTGGGACAGGAACTGATTTCCCAAACCTTCGCCCTGGGAAGCTCCTTTAACGATACCCGCGATGTCCACGAATTCCATTGTTGTCGGAACAACCTTTTGAGGTTTGATGAATTCGGTGATTTTATCCATGCGTGGATCGGGAACTGTCACAACGCCCACGTTTGGATCAATTGTACAGAACGGATAGTTAGCGGCCTCAGCCTTTGCGGAAGTAAGAGCGTTGAACAAAGTACTTTTGCCAACATTCGGTAATCCTACGATACCAACCTGAAGTGCCATTAAAAACCCCTTGGAAAACAGTATTAAACAAACGCAGTCAATCTAGCTTAAGTGTTGAATTTTGTCGAAGCTTTTTGAATTCCGTCCAGTATGATACTTTCAATCGCATCACCGGCTTTATTCAGGAAATCCGGCATTTGCGCGAACTCTTCTTTGGTAAATTTGCCCAGCACATAGTCGGCCACGGGAATATGAGGATTCTCGGGACGACCGACGCCCAACTTCAGGCGGGTATAGTCCATGGACCCCAACAGACCCGAGATGCTCTTAATGCCGTTGTGGCCGCCATGACCACGGTTCTTGTGAATCTTCATCTGATTGAAGGGCTGGTCAATGTCGTCATGAATAACAATGAGGCGTTCCTGAGGGATTTTATAGAAGCCCATCAAAGGCTGCACGGATTCGCCGGAAAGATTCATGTAGGTTTGCGGTTTGCAAAGGATGACCGGGTGATCTTTGATTTTGGTCTGCGCAATTTCGGCCTTGAATTGATTTTTAATGGCGGGGTTGCCCAGGCCTTCCATCAAATAGTCGATGGCCATAAAGCCGATATTGTGTCGAGTCAGTTTATATTCTCCGCCGGGATTTCCAAGTCCAACAATCAACCACATTGTTCAAGCCTTTCAAAAACAAAAGGCAGCTCGGGTGAGCTGCCTTTTTGAACTATCAATTCGTGCGTGCGAATTATTTTTTCGCAGCAGGTGCTTTTGCAGCAGCAGCTGGAGCAGCAGCAGCAGGAGCCGCAGCGGCAGCAGGAGCAGCAGCTTCTTCTTCTTGAGCGTTAACAACTGCAACAGTTTGCTCAGCGCCAGTGATCATTTTCACGGAGCCAGAAACTTTGATGTCGGAAACGTGAAGAGCATCACCAACTGCCAAGTTAGAAACGTCAGCAGTGAAGAATTCAGGGATTTCAGTTGGCAAGCACTCAACCTCAACGGAACGAAGAACAACGTTCAACAAACCGCCTTCAGAAAGACCGATTGGTTTACCTTCAAGACGAACTTCAACGTTAACGCGAACAGCTTTCTTAAGATCCAAAGCAAAGAAGTCTACGTGTTGTGGACGACGAGTCAGTGGGTGTACGTCTACGGATTTGATCAAAACAACGATACCGTCTGCTGTTTTGTCAGTGGATTTCAAGTTGAAAAGAGCATTCTCGTAAGCACGAGTGTTGTACTTAACGATTTCTTTTTCACCAACGGAAACGTTAGTTGGAGTTACAGCTCCGTAGATAACAGCAGGAACGTTGCGGCTCACGCGCAGGCCACGGCTTGTGTGTTTACCAGTTTGACGAGGTTCAACTGTAAGGTCGATTCTTGTTTTCATTTTTTATCCTTCTAGTCCAATAGAGGAAGTTAATAATATCCACCAGATGGTGGTTTAAGTTTTTACTTCAGCTTTCGCACCTTTCGGCGCTTCAGCTCTGTCGGCTGAGGCCGCTTAGTCAAAAAGCGAACTGACAGAGTCGTTGCCGTGGATACGCTTGATCGCTTCAGCCAGAACCGGAGCTACAGAAACCACTTCAATTTTTCCGCAGTTTTTCGCCGCTTCAGTCAGCGGAACCGTGTCAGTCACCCAGACTTTTTCGATCTGGCTTTCTTTTAAACGATTGATCGCGGGACCCGATAAAACGGGGTGCGTTGCAACGGCGAACACACGTTTTGCCCCATTCTTGTAGAGGCTGTCAACTGCTTGTGTAAGAGTTCCCGCCGTATCGATCATATCGTCCACGATCACGGCCGTTTTGCCAGTCACATCGCCGATTAAATGCAACGCTTTGGCCTCATTAGGCCCGGATCGGCGTTTATCGATAATCGCCATCGAGGACTCAATTCTTTTGGCAAAGGCACGGGTTCTTTCGACCCCTCCGGCGTCTGGACTCACTGCGACAAAGTCGGAGCCCTGGCCATAGGCCTCACGCCAAGCGCGAGCCAAAGTCGGAATCGCAAACAAGTGATCCACCGGAACATTGAAGAATCCTTGGATTTGGGCGGCGTGCAGGTCCACGGACACCACACGGTCGGCTCCGGCGGTCGTCAGCAAGTCGGCCATCAATTTGGCAGAAATGGGCGCACGGGGAGCCACTTTACGGTCCTGGCGGGCATACCCGTAATACGGGATCACGGCCGTAATGGAGGCGGCAGACGCCCGGCGAAGGGCATCGAGCATCACAAAAAGCTCCATGTAGTTCTGGTTCACCGGAGGGCAGGTGCTTTGGACGACAAAGACATGCTGTCCGCGAACGCTTTCATGGATTTCGACCTGAATTTCGCCATCAGCAAAACTGCTGACTTCACAGTATCCGAGCTCAACTCCTGCGGCTTCGGCTACTTTTTTGGCTAATATGGGATTGGCATTGGCAGTAAAGATTTTTAGGCCCTTCATCACTCGTAGTCTCCTGAGTTGACGTTGTGCACTCTGACGCTGTCAGAGTAGGGATGCGTTTAAAGGAAGCTAGCAAGGGGCCCTGATTTTGTCTACCCAAAAGGGGCCTTTTTAGGGCCCCTTTCTCTATATTTCTCCTCTGGATTTATGCTTTAAGCGCACGCGCAGATCCTGGGAAATTTTTTTCCACATTTGGCGCTCTTCCCGGGCGATTTCCGGATCGGATTTGCGTTGAAAATAACGCAGTTCTCGATCCAAATTTTGAAAACTTTCCCATCTTTCTGTGGAAAGTTCCCCACTTTGCAAAGCCCGCAGGATGGCGCAGCCTGGTTCAGTGTTGTGTTGGCAGTCAGAAAACCGACACTGGGTGGCCAGATCGACAATATCCTCGAACTGACTATCAAACCCTTCGCGGTGGTCCAAAAGCCCCAACTCGCGCATACCCGGGGTGTCCATCAGTAAGGCTCCCGAGGGAAGCTGGTACAGGGATCTTGATGTCGTGGTGTGCTTTCCCTTGTCATCGCTTTCCCGGATGCTCTGAGTTTTGAGCTGCTCTTTTTCCAGCAGCACATTTCCCAAGGTGGACTTGCCAACACCAGAAGAGCCCAAGAGCACCAAACTTTTCCCGGGCACCAAATAAGGATTCAGCCCGAGCACTGTTTCCGGTTGCAGGGCGCTGACGGCATGAACGGGGACGCCCATATGCTGGGACTCGACCGCCCGAAGCAGGCTGGCGATGTCTTCACAAAGATCCGCCTTCGTCAGAACAATGACAGGGGAGGCATTGCTTTCCCATGCAAGGCTCATGTAGCGATCCAGGCGCTTTAAGTTAAAATCCTGATTCGCCGACATGGTCACAAAGATCGTGTCCACGTTGGCGGCCACCACCTGGGCTCGTGCGCCGCTGCCGGGTTCTTTGCGATAAAAGCAGGATTTTCGTTCTAGCACCTCATGAATCAAGGCTTGCGTTCCGTCTGAATGCAGTTTGCAAATCACCCAGTCGCCCACGCCGGGGTATTCCAGGTTGATATCTGCGTGTTCATAGCGAAACTTGCCGGTCAGTTGGGCTTGGGCTTTTTCAGTGCCATCAGCGGTAAAATAAACCACCCGGTACATTTCGCGTTCTTGATTGATAATTCGTGCGACCACCTCGTCGCTGGCAAGTGGGCGCATTTCCAGTTGTGTCTGGAAAAATACATTCCATCCCCATTCGAGGATGCTGTGATTAAAATTCACGGATGACTCCATTTAGTTAAAAATAAAAAAAGGAGCTCTCGTGGGGCGAATTTGAAATTTAAATTGAATTAAACAGCCGCAGGAGAGCCAGCAAATTTGATAGAAGATAGAACAATCATCAGCCCTCCTTTATTTGGGTGTTTCTAAAGTATTCTCTATATCTGGAAATTATGCAAGTCCCTGGTGCAAAAGAGGTCAGTCTGGCAGGAAGTATTCTGCCACACCATAGAATCCGGAAGAATACACTGCGAATATGACCGAGTTGCGCTCGGGATGATAGAGCAGTCGACGAGCTGAGCCTACACATGACAGGCCTGGCTGGGACCAGCTTAACTGTGATTCTGAGTCAGTTTTCATATCGTATTGGTAAAGCTTGTTGTTGTTGCAATAGAAGAATCGTTCACGAGTGGCATCGTGGACCTTATTGTCCCAAGCAAAGCCAGTCATGCTTCTAGGGAAGTTCTTATAGGGAGAAATGTCTCCGCCTCGGGTGACCGAATAGATGGTGGAGCTAAACGGAGTCAGCAGCCAACTGTTTGCGGTGGAAGGGTAGGCGCCAGAGAGTCCCCCATAGGAGGGAAGGTAGGCCGTAGCGGCAGGGGTTGTCGTTGTTGGGAAAGGCCCATTGGTTCCGGTCACGCCGGCAACATGATACTGTTTGTAAGAGCTGCTGCTGTCATAGATTTTCAACATGGCATCAACGGTCCCCGAGTTCCAACGGGATTTATGCTGTAACACATCTTTTCCATCCCAGGCCAGAACCTGGCCGTTGTAGGCAATGCTGGCCCCGGCGGTGAAGCTGATACTGGCGCCATTAGTTCCATCCGCTGCGGTCGTGAAGGCAGTACCTCCGCCACCGGCAACCAGATTCGAAGCAAGAGTGCTGTAATCAAGGCGATAAAGCCCGCCTGAATTGCCCCAGAAAATATCGCCAGTGGCAGGATCGGAGGCGAAGTTATAAAGTCCGCCATAGCCGATATATCGGATGCTGCCACCCAGTTGGAATTCACGAATCGAGTAGTTACCCCAGTCGATGATATAGAACCGATCGCGGGCACCGCCAATGTTTTTACCAAACTCAAGGTCCATAATTGAACTGATACGAGCATTGGTGGAGCGATCGCCATCACCAGAGGTGAGGCCCTGACCAAACACGGTCAGGATTTTGTTGTCACTATCTATGGTGCGGATCAAACCTTTTTCCATAAAGAAGATCTGTCCGGTTTTTGAAATGAAGACATCGTTGAGCATAAGCGCACAGCTGGTTTTGGGCGTTCCATCGGGACAGATGGCCCTTGAACCGCTGGTGGTGCCTAATAGCAATGTGAGCGAGTTTGTGTCTGGATCCCATGAATAAAGGGCACTGCGGTCGTGCGTCACCACATAGAATTTGCCATCCATCCCGGTCATCAACCATGGGTGGTAAGGGAAGGCAATGTCATAAGGGGCCATCGTGGAGTAAGTTTGACTGTGGCTTCCATTCAGGAAATCCAAGCGGGCGTAACTTTGTTGATCGTTCCCAAGCACCAGATAGTAGATCATGGCCAGCATGTGTTCGACGGCTGAAGTTGTTGGGTTGAATTTTACGTGAATAGCTCTGGGATAGCGAGTGTAACCACCCTGAGGGGTCCATGGCGCGCTGGCATTGGTGTCAAAGCCCGGCCCTTGAGTCTGGATACGCTCCACTTTTTGAGTGGCTGCAACATAGTGTTGGAAGACCCCATTTCCACTGCTGGAGGCGCGGAAGTACATGTCACCGTTGGGAAGCACGGTCCAGCCAGCGGTGGCTTCATCATAGGCCGCAAGCTTAATCTGATTCCAGTCGACTTGCGTCCCTGCCGGATCAGTGCTTGCTCCGCCGCCAACAATGGTGGTGATGATATTGGTGTTAAGATCCACGCGACGAATGCGATCCGAGTCCCAGATCAGCAGTCCGTTGTTGTAATCAAGTCTTAGGGCTTCGGGGTATTTCAGTGTTGCAGAGGCGGCCGGGCCCCCATCACCACTGGAGGTTCCGGTCGTTGGAATAAATTTGTCGATAACCCCTGTGGCTGGATTGATCCACAACAGTCCATCGAATAGATCCCGAACAAAGACACGTCCGTCATCGGCAAAAATCAAACCGCCGGAATCCAGGGTATAGCCCGAGGTTTGGTTGCCGGTTTTGAAGGTGTACCCCATGGCACTGCCTTTCAGTCCTGAGCCAATATTCCCCGCAATAATCTGCAGATTGTCGTCATTGAGACCTGAGGAGCGCGCAAAGGTTTTCAGTCCCAATGTATCCCTCGCCGTCACACGAATCGAAAAGTATCCCGAAGTTGGTGCATTCGTCCAGGTGTAGCACCCGGTGGAGGAGTCTTGGTTGGTGCATCCACCATTGACGGCATTTGGAAGATTTTGGGCGCCAGGGATATCGACAAAGTTCACTTCGTCGGTCGTATACGACAGTGAAATTGGATTGGCTGCAAGCCCTTCGAGATCGGAGGCATTCCAACGGATATAGACAGTTTGCTGACTGACGCTGGTTTTTAGCTGTGACTTCAGTGGTGGAGACGACGGAACATCGACATTTGCGGCGATGACGTCCTTAACCACAGGGGGCGTGCCTGGATCGAAGTAAATAGATTTTTTATCGACGCCATCGCTGCCACTGTTGGCAGAGATGTTGCCAGCTTCGTCCATGACCCAAACATAGACAGAGTAAGACTGTTTTGTGAAACCCAAAAGATAGTAGATTCCATCCGCAGGAGTGATTGAGACTGTTTGCGATTGCAACCCCGTTGCCAGAGTTGTCCAACAGGCGGCGTTGCTGGCAGGGGTGGCCGGAGTGCCTATGCTGGAGCTTAGGAAGCACACACGATTCACTTTGCTGAAAGAGTCCGCGGCATTGAGACTGATTTGAACGTTATTGTTCGAGGTGTTCGCGGCTCCATTGTTCAGGTTAAAACTGCTGATGGTGGGCTTGGAGTTATCAATCTTGAATGTCCAGACCGCATTTGCGGAGTTTCCGGCAAGGTCAGTGAAAGAGACTCGCACTTTAGCGCCTGCGTGGGAAACGTCGGGCAGGCTGAGGCTGGTGTTGAAAGGTCTGTTGCTAAGAGGGCCATTGGCGGCTGCTACTGCGGGCTGAGCAATATAGTTACTGCCGTCAGAGGCCAGTTCAACGACAAAGTTCTGGGAACTGGATGTGTTTTGATCAGTCAGAAGCCAAGAGAACGTGGCTGAACTGTTGCCTTGGAAAATGGCTCCAGAACTGAAACTTATTGCCGGTGCCACAGTATCCAGTGTGAAGGTGGCTGGTGAACTCACGGCGCTGATGTTCCCGACGGCATCCATAGCAAAAGCATAGACAGACTTCAGGCCATCCCCGGTGCTGGTTGTAAAGACTTTGCTGGCAGCGCAGGAGGTCCAGTTAGGATCGCTGGCCAGTGGCACAGAGGCGCTTTCAGAGAAAAGCATTTTGACGGCATCGCCGGTGCATCCGGTAATGTTCATGGAGATTGAGTTTGTATTGCTATAAGCATTACTGGTGCGAGTAAGCACGAGGGAGCCAGGAGCTGTAGAGTCCACAGTCAGGTTGGAGCTGGAGATGGCAGAGTTGCTCCAGCCCGCAGAGTCGATGACTGAGATACGAATCTTGACTTGGGAAGAGTTGATCGAGCTGGGGATTGTCCAGGCATAGCTCCCAGAGGCAGGCTGAGCTGTGGCAATGCTGTTCCAAGTGGTGCCGCCATCAGCGGTGTAATCAATACTGACAGGGGAACCCGCCAAAGAAATATTGTCAGAAGCATTCCAGTTGATACTTTGAACGGAGCCGCCTTGATATGATCCGGAGTTCATCGAAGTCAGAGTGACCGATGGAACCGTGTTGTCCACTGTGAAGGCCAATGTGGAGAGGGTCTGACTGAAGTTGCCAACGGCATCGTAAGCAGTCAGGCGAACCAGCATGGTTGTGGAGTCCAGGGACGGCAGAGTCCAGCTATAGCAACCGCTGCTTCCACCAGGAATGCTACAGCCACCGCTGGAGCCGTTGATTGTGCCAGGGGACAATGTTGTCCAGGTGCTGCCGTTGTTGGAACTGTATTCAATAGCCACAGGGCTTCCGGCAAGTGCAAAGTTGTCTGAAGAGCTCCAGGCGATAGGCTCTGTGCTGCCAGCTTTGAATATCCCAAAATTAAAGTTATTCAGTGAAATTGTCGGCGCGGCGGAGTCAATGATCAGCGCGGCCAAGGAGGCCACTGTCTTACTGTTGCCTGAACTGTCGGTGGCCTTGGCGCGAATCCGGACTTGGTTTGAATTTATCAGGGGTAAAGTCCAAGTATAACAACCACTGCTACCACCGGGCACCACACAAGTGTCGTTGGCTGCATTGTTAAGAGTGTTTGCAATGGAATTCCAGGTCAAGCCGTTGTCGCTGGAATAGTCAATGCTGATAGAGCCGCTATTGAGGCCGACGTCATCTGAGGCATTCCAGGTGATTGTTTGAACCGAGCTTCCTTTAAAGCTGCCACTGTTAAACGAGGTCAGTGAAAGAGTCGGGGCAGTGCTGTCGATACCAAATGCGGCAGAAGTGATCGTGGAAGAGTTCCCGGCCATATCCATGGCAATAAGTCTTACTTTTGATCCAGCGGTATTTACCGCGGGCGGGGACCAAAGATAGCTGGTGCTTCCGGCGGCGGGTGTGGCGATGTCCGTAAAAGTTGTTCCATCCTGGGCAAACTGCAAAGTGAGTGAAGAAATATTGTTGGTATCACTGGCTGAAAATTGCAGATTGAAAGGGGTGGCACCTTGAATGGTAACTGGCAGATTAGTCAGGGAAACTGTTGGAGCAGTGGAGTCCACAGTCAGACTTCCCGACGAGACAGATGAGGCCGTCAAGCCGACTTTGTCAGTGGCCGTAACACGAACTTTGACTGTGTTGGAATCAATACTTGGAACTGTCCAGAGATATACGCCTGAGTTGCTGAGGCCGGAGGCGATGGAGATCCAAGAACTGCCATTATTGGTAGAGTATTCCAAGGCAATAGGAGCGCTGATCAATCCTCCCGTATCGCTGGCTGTCCAAGAGAACGTTTGGGTCGATCCACCTTTGTAAAGGCCGCTGTTCAGCGAGGTGAGGGCCACCACGGGCACAACAGTGTCATGGGTGAACTCCACTAAAGAATAGGACGAAATATTCCCGGCCAGATCTCGCAGCCAACCATAGATGTTATGAACGCCTTGGGTTGCGGGGATTGTGTAGGTGTAGGTGCCTCCCGCGGTGCAAGTCTGCCAACGGTTGTCACCAAGGCCAGGCTGCAGAGTGGAGTCAGTGAAAATGATCTGAGACGCAGCCTTATTGCAGTTTTGGTTGGTTAAAGAAACGCTGGTGGATTGAGATGGAGTCACGGTATTTAAGGAAAGTGCTGGAGGATTTGGTGCCGTGCTAGAGATGTTAAAGGCTGCACTTGTTGAGGTGTTGCTATTGCCGGCATTGTCGATGGCAACCAGTCGGATTTTGACTCCGCTGGCGTCCAGAGTTGGAACCCGCCATTGATAAGAGGTTGCTGAAGAAGCAAGTGTTGCGACATCCGTGAAGGTGTTGCCGTCTTCGGCAATTTGCAAGGTGAGCGAGGCAATTCCATAAGAATCGGTGGCGGAATATGTAAGATCCACCAAAGAATTTCCCTGCAGGTTGGTTGAGCTTAAGGCTGCCAGAGAGACCGCCGGAGCTTGTCGGTCCAGTGTGAAGGTCACTTGGGTTGGAACGGTGGAGATCGTTTTGCTGGCATCCAGGGCCCACAGTTTCAGGGTGATCGGACCATCTTCGGAAGCCAGAGTATAGTTGAGGGTTTGAGTCCCTGTGGTGTTGCAGATGATGTTGTAAGCAGACTCGTTGGTCGGTGCAATGGCAGCATTTTCAGTCAACGCTAGAGACGAAAACGACTCGCAGTTGATTAAAGAGGCGCCTGTATTGAGATTTAGGACGACATTTGCAGAGTTGATAAACGCCCCTGTCGGCGTGGCTTTGGTGAAGGTCGGGGAGGTTGGTGGAATTGTGTTGTCAACTTGGACGTTAAAAGTGCGAGTCCAAATTGGTTTTGTCGTGTCGATCTTCCCGGTGCCATCGTCACGCCCCAGGGTGATCTTCACGCTGCGCGAACCCTGGGAGTTGGCCGAAAAGACCTTGCTGAAGGAGGGAGTGCTGGAATGGGAGACCACTTGACCATCCAGTTCCCACTTGTAGATTGTCAGGTAGTTTGAAGACCAGTGCTGAGTTTCTACAATCGGGGTCAGCGTTTGCCCCTCGCCGAAGCTTGAGGACACCGTCATTTTTTTGATCTCAGGAGTGATGTCTTCGACTTTTTCAACGTTAAAGCCATAGACCTTCAAAAACTCGGCAGAAAGGGCTGGGGAGTTTTTGATTTCAAGGTAGGTGCCCTCTAGAGATGGCAGGCCGTATTCACTTTCAATCATTTGCAGGCGTGCGACGAAGTTTCCGAGTGCAGTCTTGTCAATACTGCTTTTGGAGATCCCCTGGAAGGCCGCTACGGCCAGAGCTTGTTCGGTGAGTTCGCTTCCCAGCGAAATGTTTTGATTTTCCATGCCCGTCAAGGGGCGACTGAAGCTAGAGTCACAATTGCTCATCACAGCTTTGTACTGGAGACTTCCATTTTTTAAACTGTCGCGGTCTGCCTCGCTGATGGTGAATGCATAAGTTCCATCGCTTGAAACAGAAACTGTCTGTAGAGCTGCGGGATTGTCGCCGCGATAGAGCGTGACGTTTGCGGGGCATCCAAGACCAATGTATGAACCTAGGGTCTTTAGGATGCCCGTGGAAAACTGACTTTCGGGAAGAATGATTTTTCCTGAGATTATAGTAGGGGAAATATCAGTGAGCGTCGCCTGAATATTACACGCGGTTTGACTCAAAATGAGACAAATGATGAGTAAAGAACGCTCCAAGATTCCCATGAAGAATCTATCGGCCACCAACGAGAACAGCTGAAGATTTTTTGCGTTAAAATGAAGATATCTCCAATGAAAGACTCGCGGATGTGTTCTGTATTATTCCATGACAAAGACAATGGTCCTGAAAGTCTCTCACGCCCCGCACCCAGCTCAGTGGCTGCCCTAGAATGTCACACGTGAAGAAAAGTTGAGCTGTGGCATACACTTAAGCCACAGCTCAGTATGAGTCATTGCATACACAAATGTCCTTGTCCTGCATTTTAAGTGCAGCTGGGCCGGGCGGAGGCATGGGGGCGCGAATGCTGCAAGAACTCACTTTGTCACAAGACCATTAAAAAATTGGCTTAAGCCAAATTAACTAAGGAGAATCTTATGAAAATGAAGTCCGCTATTGCGACGGCAATCCTTGCTATTTCCACATTTTCCACAGTGGCCCAGGCTGTGACAGAGCTCAGCTGCAGTTATGAGTATAAAAACGTCGGTCAGCGTCTTAAAATCGATAACAGAATAGGTCGCGACGGTAAGCTTTATCCTTTTATGCGTCACTTTGAAGACAGATCAGGTGATTCTGATTTGAAATTCGGAACCGACGAGATTCAATTCAGCGTTTCCGGGAGTGACAAGCGCATGCAAAATTGGATTTACGTTGAAGCGTACAGTGACATTGCAGAACGCACCTTTCAGTTGGATCTGAAAAAAGGCACCATCACCATCATCAAAGGTGGACGAGTTATTTTGGCTAATAGCCCACTTTCATGCACTCTTTCGATGGGTGGCGAGTAGTTTTTAAAAATTAAATAGAAGTTCGCAAAAAAAAGCCCCCATAGTCAGTCAGATTATGGGGGCTTTTCATTTACGGATTCACAGTCTGTAGTTTTTCAAGGAAAGCTTTGAGTGCCATCGCCCGGTGGGAAAGCAGGCTCTTGTAGCCTGTACCCAGCTCTGCCAGCGTCTGTGTCTGGCCTTCCGGGATAAACACCGGATCATAACCAAAACCGTGCAGGCCGGCTGGTTTAGAGGCTATCGTGCCCTTCATTTCGCCGGTGAAGACCCATTCTTCCCCGGTTGGTGTGTAAACCACTGTAGTGCAGACGAACTTCGCGTTTTTGTTGGGCATCGGTTTTAAAGTGATCATCTTCAAAAGCTTGGCCACGTTCTCGCTGTCAGAAGCCTTCGGTCCGGCATAGCGAGCGGAATGAATTCCGGGCAGACCATTGAGCCCCTCAACCACAAGTCCGGCATCTTCCCCCAGCACCCAAACATTGTTTTTCACCGCACGCAAAGTTTTGGCTTTGATGCGGGCGTTGTCTTCGAAAGTTTTTCCGTCCTCGGGACGGGGAGTGAAGGATGGAATGTCGCCTTGTGAAAAGACTTTTAAGTCTGGAAGTTCACGCAGCAGTTGTTTGTATTCAGCCAGTTTTCCTTTGTTTCCGGTCGCAATCCACAATTCCATTTTTTTAAACCCCAGCAATTTTATAGATTTCACCCATGACAGCAGCTTGGTGAATGAAAAGTTCACGGCAGCCTTTTTCCGCGACGTCCATCATTTTGAACAACTGATCGCGAGTGAAGGGCACATGTTCAGCAGTTCCCTGAACCTCAACGAATTGGCCTTTGTCCGTCATAACAAAATTCATGTCGGTGCCGATCGCAGAATCTTCGTCATAGTTCAGGTCCAGCAGAATATTGTTCTCATGCAGTCCCACGCTGATGGCAGACACATAGTTCGTCAAAGGCATGGACTTGATTTCGCTGACAGCATGCAATTTTTTAAGCGCCAGTGCTAATGCAACAAAGCCACCAGTTACAGACGCAGTGCGAGTGCCACCATCGGCGTTCAGAACATCACAATCCACGATGATCTGTTTTTCGCCCAGTTGTTTCAAATCCACCGCGGCACGCAGTGAACGCCCGATCAGGCGAGAAATTTCCTGAGTGCGTCCGCCCGTCATGGACTTTTCACGCTTGATACGTGTGTGGGTGGAGCGGGGAAGCATACCGTATTCAGCCGTCACCCAGCCAGCCCCCGTGCCCACCAACCAAGAGGGCGCTTTGGCTTCATAAGTGGCGGTGCAAAGAACTTTGGTGCGACCAAATTCCACCAGCGCCGAACCTTCAGCGTATTCAGAAACATTTGGTGTGATTTTGATATTTCGTAGTTGATCAAATAAGCGGCCATCAGCGCGCATAAAAACTCCTGCGACTGTCGAAAATGATCCGTCCGATGCGTTGTCGTGCGGCGGCTTTGCCTTGCGGCGCAACCCTTTGAACAGTCTTAAATTGGGGGTGGTAAGACTTGTCTAATTTAGGGTTTTTGCGTTGTGGTTGTCCATCTTTTCTTTATAGGACTGGAGGGCGTTGTAGATTTTTTGAGCAAGGTCGCTTTGATAATTCGCGCTGACCAGCTTTTTGACCTCTTTGGGATTTGTGAGGAATCCTATCTCAATCAAAACTGAGGGCATGGTGGTTTTTGAGATCACATAGAAGGGGGCTTGTTTGATCGTGGCTTGCGCCGCCGAAGAATCGCGCTCCCACACCTGGGTCAGTGTTTGCGTCAGACGCAGGCTGCTGTTCATGCGGCTTTGACGTTGTAAGTCCTCGACAATAGCGGCCACATCGCCTTTTTTGGAAAGTTCATCACCACCGGAAATCTCCTGCAGTTCACGGCGATTCAGGACCATTTGATTTTCCTGACTGGCCAGGAACAGAGCATCCTCATCCGGAGGTAAATTGTTCTGGAAGAAAAACTCAACCCCTTTGGCGCGCTGATCGGCAGCGGCATTGGCGTGCAGGCTGACGAACAGATCGACTTTGGAGCTTTCGGCCAGTTTCACACGTTCGGGAAGTCCAAGGTTGCGATCGTTGGTGCGAGTCATGCTGACCGTGAACTGGTCATCGTTTTCCAGAAGCACTTGCAGCTTCTGTGCGACTTTAAGAACCAGATCCGCTTCTTTGGCGCCACTGTAAACGGCCCCTGTATCCACACCCCCATGCCCAGGATCGAGCATGACATGCAAAGCATTGGCAGCAGAGGACGTACAGAGAATAAGCAAAGCCCCAAGGCTTTGTTTCAGAAACGGAAGATTCATGAAATCAGAATAAGAAGGAAGTCGAGGGTGTGTCGAGTCCAGAGCCCGAATCGGGCCGAACCTAGCCATGGGTCAAGGAAAGGAGCCTGCGAAGATGCAGGCTCCAAAGCTTCTTACTGAATACAGAAGGAAGGGGAGGCGTTCACTGGAACGGTTGGGATATCTTCTTCCGCCATGCGGGAGTAAGCGGGAGCTCCATCGAATTCAGCGCAGCGTGTTTCAGGTTCGCTGCCGCATTCGCCTTCGGCGATATAGAGTTTTTCTGATTCAAGCTTGGCAGTTAAGTATGTTGTGGTATTGCATCTTGTGGAGTTGAATTCTACGGTCCACGGGGACTGGGACACAATATTGCCAATTTCAACAGTGTTTGTACCAAGGCTATTAATACTAAACACATCGCCGCTACAATCGTAACTTTCGTAGTTTACGCGGAAAAGGTTTTGAGATCCGTCTTCATTAAGCTGGAAGTAATCATAGCTACTGCCGATAGCCAACAGCATAGGTGCCGCCTGGCATTGGCCTTTCCAGTAACCAGTCAGGTCCGGCTCTGTGGAACCAGGATTTGACTTCTTGCTGTCGGAGCAGGACACGATTGTCATAAGGGAGGCTGCCAGGACGATGTTTAGACTCATTCGTAAGTGCTTCACGTGTTTTGTTATCCTTTCAAAACATAGGGTTGTTGTTTTACTGTGGGGCAATGAGATGAGCTTGGGGATCGCACGGATAAGAGATCCAGTGCGGTTTCCTATAAAATCCGGACCTGCGTCTACTCACTTTGAGACAATCTGACTAAAAAAAATGGGTGATCTGGAAGGGGCGAACGTCGAGGCAGAGCCTCCCACAAAGACACGTTTATATGAAACTTCCGTCCGACAATTGTCGTTTTCTGTCAAAAACCTCGACATAGGATTTGAGCGCTCTGTGAGTTTAATCGGATCTGACGAAGTAGTAGGCATGGCATCGCGGTTGCTTTAGTACAAGGCAACCCCCCATGGCGGCCAGGACCCCTCCCCCCCAAATCCTGGTCGCTTTTTTTTTGCCCAAAATCCCATTATCCTAAGTGCTATTGAACATCGATTGAAACATCGAAGGAGACATTCAATGCAGTTAAAACCCCTTGGGATTCTTCTCTTGGCAGCTCTGATGACCTCAACCATGCCACTGACGGCCAAAGCGCAGGTGGACAGTTCGCAGATTGAAGCTGAAGAAGCCACTGCGGATGCTGAAGCTGCGAAGGCCGAAGCGAACGAAGCAAAGAAACGCGCGGAAGAAGATCGCAAACGCCGCGACAAAGTGCGCGCGGAATCTCAGGCGGCGATTAATAAAGCTCGCTCTTTGGAAAATGATGCCAAGAAAGAGCAGGCCGAAGCCGAGCGCGAATCAGCCAAACTAAAAGCCGAAGCGGCAGAGCATGAGCGGGCTCAAAAAGCCGCCGAAAAAGAACAAGCCGCGGCTCAGGCCCGCATCAAGGCCGCACAGGAAAAGACTCAAAAAGCCCAGCAGGTGCGTGATGAAGCTCAAGGCAAACGCAAGCAAGCTGAAGGCAAAGCCAAAGAGTTAGGCGACGAGGCGAAGGAACAAGAAAAGCTGGCAAGCAAAGCGACGGAAGAAGGAATGAAGGCTTCTCAAGAAGCTGAAGTTGCCAAAGCCGAGACGATGAAGGCCGAACAGAATCTTTCCAAGGCCAAGCTGTTAACGCAAAAAGCGGTGGCAGAAGCCAAAGCCCGTGAAGCCAAGGCCAAACAGGAAATCGCCCGTGCGGAGGCGGACCGAGCGCGTGCTGAAGCCGAGATGTCGCGTTTGAAGGCGCAGGATGAACAGTCCAAAGCCATGATTGAAAAAGTCGAAGGTGAACTGAAGGCTTCATTGGAAGCGTCCAAGAAAGCCAAGGAAGACGCCGAAGTGGAACGCAAGAAAGTGGCAGAGACTAAATCTCAGGAAGAGAAGTTGAAGCAGTCTGCGGCCAAAGCCCGACAGGAACTGGAAGGTAATCGCAACAATCTTCGTAAAGAGCAGGCGACAGCGAATCTGGAAATCGCCCGGGCCAAGAAGGCCATTGCTGAATACGAAGCCGAGATCGCCCGCTCAGAAGGCGAGCTGAAGCGTTTGACGGAAGAAACGGAAAAAGCCAAAAAAGAACGCGAAAAGTTAGAGAGCCGATTGGATTCAGCAAAGAATCAGGTCGAGGAAGTTCGCATCAAAGTGGCCACAGCCAAAGCTAATTTCGAAGCGGAAGAGTCCCGCCTAGAGGCTGTGAAAATCCGTATAGACGCGGGTTTGAAATCGAAGAGAAAAAAGTAGTTAAATATTCGTAAAGGTTAAATCAGAAGTGGAACCTAATTTCTAATTTAAGATTGGTACTCGGAGCGAAAAGCCTTAGCGTCTAGCTGAGGCTTTTTTGTGGATGCGGAGGCCCGACACCCTTAGATTGTCCTGGCTTATTCGTGCCATATAATTGAGACATTCACTGAAATCCCCTTTATAAACTGTGATCTCCATAGAGTTATCTTTTGCGGACTTATCATAGTAGTCGCTACGATAGACTAAAATAATGCGTTCTATAGTGCTCAGATCAGGCAGGCTTTTCATTTCCTCAAGGCGAGGCCGGTGGTCTGTTGACTCGGAACTTTGCCGGTTTAGATGTACTGATGAGATGAATATGGCACCATATTTTTTAGCCAAGAAATTTAGTGATTTTAAGACTGTCGAATATTTTTCGTTTTCGGTGAAGGTTTGTAAGAAGTCTCCAAAGAACACGTAGATCTTCCCTTTACTTTTCTTTCTAAGATATCTTAGTCGTTGATCGACTATTTTAAGAGAAAATAGTTTTGAATCATCGATAAAAATGGGTGCAGTGTAAAGATCTTTCTGGGTTGAGTGTAGTTTAAAGAACTGTTTATTCGAATAGAGTCTATTGCGAATCAATCGTATTGAAATGCCGGTCTCCATGCTTAATATGCGATTTATAAGCTGATCTTTTGAGTGTGCGGTTATTGGAGAGAAGAATATACATGTGTGCCTATTGATGATTGAGAGATCTAGTATTAGGGATAGGGCTAGTGATGTTTTGCCCATCGAAGGACGTCCACCTATCAGTATGTGTTCACCAGTGCGGATATTTTTCAGCAAATTCGCAAGGCCAATATTCTTTGTTTTTTTACTTGTTTTCATTAGGCATCTCTTTCTATTAAGGTATTATTCCGGCGAGAATCTTCAATCGAAGGAGTTCTTCAGTTTGCTGTATCCAATCATTGGTATTCTTATCTGAGATTGTATTTGCTTCCTTTTTCTTAGCGTGAAGAATTTCAAAGGCTGATTCATCCAGAACTCCAATATTATAAATGTCAGCGCCAGCATCGACCAAAAACGCAATGTCATCTATTGGGAGCTGCCATGAAATTGCAAGCCCTAGGGCTGTTTGTCCACAACAGTTCTTCATTTCAATATCTGCTCCGTGGTTAATGAGGTAGTTAAAGATTTCCCGATTTCCCACATGGTTGAAGATTGCTGATGTTGTATTGTTGTAGTTGGTGATATTTGGGTTAGCCCCAAATCCGATTAAAAGTCTTACGATGTCGATGGATTTAGCTGTCGTCAAAGGCGGGGTGGGGTCTTCGATTAGTCCGTCAGGTGATGCTCCAAACTCTAAGAGTCTTCTTACGGACTTAATTTTGTTATGAGCAGCTGCAATAGTTAAAAGAGAAGTCTTGTGTCGAGTTGGACTTTTTTTATTTGATGGTAAGTAAATGGATGAAAATTCTATATCTAGATGGATATTGGATTGGACAATAAATAGGGGATGGTCACTTAGTAATGCGGCAATAATTTTCGACTCTAGGTCTTTAGATCGTGGTTGCTTTCTTTTGGGCATTTGAATTTGTCCTTTTAAACTGCCAAGTAATTTAATGGCAATGTCTAAAGTAGTGCCAATTTATACTTGGTAAGTTGGACAATTCTTGTCCATAGGTCAAAAGACCTTGATCTTTTTTCTTAGATTTTCGTAGGAGACTTTGGTTTGATGTAAGATATCCCTCTGTAAGCTATTTGGCTTGATTGATGTTATGTGGGGAGATAGGCTAAGCAGGAGTCGAATAGTTGTTGGCTGTATCGGGGCCTCGAAGGTAATTCTGAAAACTCCAACCCTTTCTGTTGTGATCTCTTGGTTCAAAGAAATTTGGTACTCCTGAAAATAGGTAGCTAGATATTCGTCGCCTACAAGTTCGACCTTCACTAGGTCTTCATTTTTTACTGTAACGCCACCGATGCTCTTGGCTTCTTTTGCGTAGCGTTTTGGATCTATTGGTGTGGCTTCTTTGTCTATGATTTGAAGATTCTTTATGCGATTTAAGCGTAATTTTTTAATTTTTTTGTTATCGCTTAAATCTTGCGCAATTAGGTAGGGTGTTCCACCAGTCATTTCAAAAATGATTGGAGAAAATGTTCTCAGGTTTTTTGTACTCAATTTATATGGTGAACTGTATTCAAGCCGCAAGCACTTTTGATGCCGTAGGCTCTCTAATATGCGAGAGGTTGTGTTAATGTCAGCTCCAATACTTCTTCCTTCAAGTGTTCGATGGGTTTTTTGAATGTCTCGTTGTTTATAAGCTACTTCTCTGAGGGATGGGGGAAGTGCGGAAATTAGGTGTTCTTCTGCTTCTCCAGCTAAATGCCCTAATCCGTCGGGCGAATTGGATCTTAATGCTGAGAGCGATAGAAGCACTATCTGAATATCCTGCTCACTGAGAATTAATTGGTGAGTTCTTTTGTAGTCGGAGGGGAGAGAGAATCTTGCTGGGAAACCTTCGGATTCAAGAATCGGGTAAATCCTAGATAGATCCGCAATGTCCCGTGCTATAGTTTTTCGTGTTATCTGAAATCTATCCAGCATTGCTGTATGAATCTCAGTGATCGAAGTCCCGGTAGATCCTGCGCGTTCTAGTAGTGAAAGTAGGAATGTGGCTCTGACGTCTTTTTTACTTGTCATTTATGGCCTCTTGAAAGAAGGAGATGGACAATTAATGTCCATCTCCTTCTTAGCGTCTATTGTGCTTGTCGCTTGTGCAAGGGAATTGTATGGATTCGGGTTGATTTTTTTTGATGAGCCGGAAGACATCCTATCAAGTAGCTGCGCTATATATTTTGTCTTAGATTCAATACATATATAAATAGTGTTTACCGCAGATCAAGGCTGAGCTATTCTTAAGCCTTCAAAAAAGAATTGTACGTCCTTGAGTAACTTGAATTGCGTGGAGTAGTGAGTGGCCTTTGAGATCAATAAGGAATTTATAAAAGTCTTGTCTCAAGAGATTCGCCTTTTAAAAAAAAGGCCGGACATGTTGAAAAGGAGGGGTGCAGATTCTAAGGCGCGAGTTTTCTTTTGGGAAAAGGATATGCAAACCGCTTTTATGCGAGCAATTGCGAAAACAGGCAGTTTTTCTTCGGAAGATATCAAGCAGCAAGTTGATGGCAAAGGTTATGGTTTAAACTTGTATCTATCTGAAAGAGGATCAAGCCGAATTGATATTTTGGTTAACTCGGAATATGCTGTCGAATTGAAGGTGATTTCTGTACCTCGGCTTGCAAAAGGTAGCTTGTATGATATTGGCCAAGTCTCGTCTGACCTTTACCGTTATGAATATGCTAAGTTCAGCAAGGTCAAGAAAGTGACGTCACTAATTATGGTGACTGGGCCAACAATTATTGGGATGAGAAATAATTTGGCTTTTAGTCAGAATGATATTCGAAGGTTCGTGCACAATAGTTTTTTTGCGGACTACTGCTCTTCAGAAGAGTTTTTTCCTTCTGTCGATAAAAAGAAAAATATGGGTAGTGCACGTCTAAAGATGAGGGGCGTGCAAAAGAAATATTTGGAGAAGCTTGGGTTTGGAGAAGAGTACCATCACAGGACATCAAAGTTGAATTGCTATTGGTATCCACAAGACTCCTTTGCTATAGGTTGGGTTACCAGAGAGTGCTAAGTGTTGTAGCGCCTTCTCGTCACGGGCGCGCTTTGGCGGTGTGAATATCGAGGGGTGTGTTATTATGGATCCAGTGATATCGTCCTAGCTTATCAGCTTGCATCTCGCTCAACCGCAATGATTTGGTGCGGATCAAAGAAAACGGCAATCCGAACTAGGATTGCCTAGGAATAAAATCACTTCATTTTTTCCAAGAAGCGGAAGTAGCGTTCCGGTTGGATATCCACGGACATCAATTGTCCGTTGCTGTCGTGGACTTCTGGGAAGGAAAACTTCCACTGGCCTTCGTACAGATAGAAATTAATTCCGATCGAGAACTGAACGGGAGTTTCTTCCCCAGTGGATTCTGAATAATAGGGGACAGAGAAGCTGCGCACGCGGGCTTGTTTGGGTAAAAAGCCATCAACCATGTTGACCTGATCAATAAAACATTTGGGCGCATCGTAGATCAAAATCTTTGCATTCTTCAGCGACGAGGCCCAGTTGATGAAAGTCCGTACACCCAACGAGTTAATTCCACGTAATTGATCCAGATGCAGGTGCAGATCCAGATGTTCCGGGATCTGCAAGGACGCGAAAGACTTTTCGTCATTTTCAAGCAAACCGCCCAAGCTGATTTTGGCAACGTTTTGCTCTTTCAGAATAACGAAATCCAACTTTACTGGCATCGGGCTAGGGTCCTATTTGGGTGTAAGGTTCGTTTGATACACGGTCTGCGTTGGGTACGCAAAATCGACCTTCATATCGGCGGCAATCTTCAGAATCTCAATAAAGATTTTTTGTTGATGAGCCAGCTCTTCAGGTCCAGTGTACACCTTCAGGTGGAAGTTGACGAGAACATCCAGGGACGAGGCATTATAATTATTGAAATGAACAGTGACGGTGTCGGAAATCACCTTTTCGTCGGATTTGATGTAATAACGAACACGGTCGCAGAATTCCTCGATCTTTTCTGGCGGGGTTTCATAGGTAAGACCCAGGACTTGGCGGACCCTGCGGGCTGGACGAACACCCATATTATCCACAGTTTCTTTAGCCATCATCGCGTTCGGAATAGTAATCAAAGAATTATAGAATGTGCGAACACGAGTCGAGCGGAAGCCAATTTCTTCAACGGTGCCCTCCATGTCCTTGATTTTGACCCAGTCTCCGACCTGGAATGGACGGTCAAATAGAATTGTAATGGAGCCAAAAAGATTCGCGGCCGTATCCTGGGCCGCCAAGGCCAAAGCCAATCCCCCAAGCCCTAGACCGGCCAACAGTGACATGACATTCAGACCAAAGCTTTGCAGAACAATCAGGAAACCCATGACCACGACAAAGATCTTTGCCGCTTTGGAAGCAAAGGGCACGATTTGATCGTCGAAGGTGCTGGGGGTTTTGGAAGTGTAGTCGGCCAGAACCGAGCAGGCAGCGTCGACCAGATAGTAGATCAAGCGAATGATAAAGATCGCAATCAGACCGCGAAGAAAGTGGTCATAGTATTTGGCAAATTTTCCTGAAAGATCGGCGGCGTCGCCGGCCGCGAACCACAACAGAATAACCAGTATCCAGGCCAAGGGGCGATCGGTATTGGATTGTAAATAGTAACCCCAGAAGCTTTTTGGATACTTTTTGACGATTGGATTGTGCTTTTTTAGTTCTTTTAGAATGAAGTAGAAAAGAGGGCGCAGAACAAAAATCCCTGCAGCAAAAGCGATTCCCAAGAATGCCCACTTCCAGGTTGGCATAATAAAGACGGTTGATTTTAGGAATTCACTCATTTCAGTTGAAAACCATTGAGAGTCTTCAAATAAAAATCTTTCCATGCTGGACAGTTCTTTCATATTACATCACCTGCAGATTGTGTCCTGTATATAGTAGTACAAGTAAAACGACGCCCAAGACGATTCGATAGTAACCAAAGCCCCGGAAACCGTAGCGAGACACTATACCGATAAAGAACTTGATCGCAAGCATCGCCACGAAAAACGCCACCACGCAACCCACCAGCAGAACATTGATTTGTTCTGGTTCGATCGTCTTATAGATTTTCAACAACTTGTAAAAGGTGGCTGCGGCCATTGTGGGGACCGCTAAAAAAAATGAAAATTCCGCTGCCTCTTTTTTGTTCATGCCAAGTGTCAATCCACCCATGATAGTGGCTGCGGACCGTGATACGCCCGGGATCATGGCGATGGCTTGAAACAGCCCCAGTTTGACCGAATCCTTGTATGTCAGATCATCGGTTTTTCGCCCCATCATTGTCAGATGAGCAAAGATCTTATCGGACCACACCAGGATCACTCCACCGATAATCAGCGACCAGGCCACGACGTGCACGCTGCCCAATAGATGTTCTACAACATCTTTGACCAAGAAGCCGATGGTCACAGTCGGCAGAAAGGCCACGAACAACTTTTTATAGAATCCCCATTGGGGAAGGAAGCGTTTCCAGTACAAAACCAGCACGGACATGATGGCGCCAAATTGAATGATAACCTCAAAGGCTTTGGTGAAAGTGTTGTCTTCAATCCCCATCATGGAGCTGGCAATAATCATATGTCCGGTGGAGGAAATCGGCAAAAACTCGGTGATACCTTCGACAATGCCAAGGATGATGGCGTGGAGATAACTCATGCTGAAACTCTCTTTCGCTGCATAAAAACAGTCGCCCACATCATTGAAAAGAAGCGGTGTGGGTTCAATATTCGATGGGTTGTGTCAAAAGATTTTAAGATTTGTTTAAGATTTTTGTATTCAACGCAGAAGAAAGGTGAATATGATTTTTTTTACCACGGAGGGGGTTTAATATGAAACGTGCATTACTAGTTGGTGCGGTTTTGTTTGGTTCTCAGGCGTTCGCAGGCGAATACCTGGTGAAATATACGAACACACGCGCTTTCAACATGCTAAATACAATGTCGACATCTAAAGTGTCCACGATCCAGATGATGGATCACAACGACACGGCAAGCTTGGTTCTTGTAGATATCGCGAAAAAACACGAAGCTCAGGCTTTGGCTTCTCTTTTGGGTCAGCCAGGAGTTGAGTACATCGTGCCTAACTTCAAAATCAGAGCTTTCGAAGCGCCTGTTGATGCAGCAGCTTTGAAAGAACAATGGTCTATCGCGAAAGTTCAAGCTGAGAAAGCTTGGCAGCGCGCAGGTAACAAAGGTAGCAAAAACGTTATCGTAGCGGTAATCGATACGGGCGTGGATTACACTCACCCAGCTTTGGCTCCAAACATGATCACGGGTTATGACTTCCGTGACAACGATGCGGATCCAATGGATATCACTGGCTTCCAAAACCCAGGTCACGGTACACACTGTGCGGGTGCGGTAGGGGCGACGGGTTTGATCGACGGTGGTATCGTAGGTCTTTCTCCAGAAGTTTCCATGATGCCACTGCGCTTCTTGGGCGCTGACGGTTCTGGTGACTTGAACAACGCGATCAAGTCTATCGACTACGCTATCGAAAAAGGCGCTCACATCATCTCTGCATCTTGGGGTGCGGCGGTTCCTCGCAATCAAGCAGCTCCGCTTCTTGAGGCTGTGAAACGTGCAGATGATAAAGGTGTTATCTTCATCGCAGCGGCTGCGAACGATGGTAAAAACAACGATAAAACTGAAATGTTCCCAGCGAACAACGGTTATCCTAACTCTATCACAGTTGCGGCTTCTGGTCCTTCTGATGCAAAACCATCTTGGTCCAACTATGGTACTGCGACAGTACACGTAGCTGCTCCTGGTGAAAACATCATGAGTACTTTGCCAAAAGGTAAATACGGCAACCTATCCGGTACATCCATGGCGACTCCGCTAGTGTCTGGTTTGGTGGCTTTGATGAAAGCTCAAGATCCTTCTTTGACTGGTGCGCAAATCCGCGCAATCCTTCAGACGACAGGTGCTAAAGTTTCCATCGAAACTGCATGTAACTGCCGCGTTGATGCTTACGAAGCTGTTGAAGCTGTTATGTCCAAGAAAATGGTTGTTGTTCCATCTGCGGCGACAATCAAAAATTCTGAGACTTTGGCGCTTTCTGTATTGAATGGTAAAGCTCCATTCAAATTCACTTCCAGCAACCCATCTGTAGCCACTGTATCTGACAACGGTACAATGACTGCTGTGGCAAATGGTTCCACTGTGATCACAGTGACTGATGCTTCTGGTAAAACAGCTTCCACTTTGAACATGCACGTAGGTGCTTCTTCTGGTGGTTCTAACCCAAATCCTCCAGATGATGGTGGTGGTTTGCCATCTCCTGGCGAGCCGGGCGAATGCCCACTGGGTGATCCAGCGATTTGTCAGATCATCTGCCAAATCAAACCAGATCTACCGTTCTGTCAGTAGTTGACGAACAAAAAAAGGCTCCTTCGGGAGCCTTTTTTCGTTCTAAGGGGGAGCAGCCTATGGAATGCCAACTGCTGCGTTGGGCGTCGTCGACGTACCAGTGGTACGCCTCCTCCTTCCGCCTTGCATTTGACATCCCCTAGACTGCTTGGGTAGGTTCGAGAGAGGGGGCGTTGTGTCTTTTTATTCTCAGGCTTTTGCGCATCTTTCGGTTTCTCTTAAAAATCATACGCTTTGGGTGACTTTGAATAATCCAGAGCAGAGCAACGCTATTTCGCTGGAGATGGTGGATTCTTTGACTCGGGTTTTGAAGTTTGCGGATTTCGATCCCGAAGTTCGGGTGATTGTACTTAAGGGCGAAGGGACTTCGTTCTGTGCTGGCGGGGATGTGAAGGCCATGCAAAATAAGACCGGCATGTTTGCTGGTGAAAGCAATGAGCTTCGCATGCGCTATATTCACGGTATTCAACAGATTCCTAAATGCATTGAAGAACTTTCGACTCCAGTTATTGCAATGGTCAACGGGCCTGCGATCGGGGCGGGTTGTGATCTGGCCATGATGTGTGATTTGCGCATTGGTTCTGCCAAATCCAAATTTGGCGAAACCTTCGTGAAGTTGGGACTTGTTCCGGGTGACGGAGGCACGTTCTTCCTGCAGCGAGTGATCGGCTTTAGTAAAGCCATGCAGATGTCTTTAACCGGGGACCTGGTGTCTGGCGAAGAGGCTTTGAAATGGGGACTTCTGAACTATCTGGTGGAAGAAGCAGCCTTGGAAGCCGAAGCAGACAAACTGGCTTCCCGAATTGCAGCAAATCCTCCGGTGGCAGTGCAGATGACCAAGAAGGCGATGAAGATGGCTTACTTGAATGATCTGTCGACCATTTTGGATCTATCAGCGGCTTATCAGGGGATCACTCAACGAACGGAAGATCACTTCCGGGCTTTGGAGGCGATGAAGGAAAAGAAGTCTGCTGATTATCAAGGGCGTTGAGCGATCTGTTCCAGATCCTCGGCGCGGGCGATCAGATTTTCTTGCAGGTTTTCTTTTTGTTCGGGACTTAGGCCCTTCCAAAACTTTTCAGCCAGAAAAATTTGAAAAGCGTGTTTGTGGGCGTTTAAAGCTTCGGTGAATTCAGGCAGTCGACTGGTTTCATAGTCGGTGTAATAATCGGCCACAAATTTTTGTAAACTTTCCGGGTTCTGGCTTGAATCGATAAATTGCTTCAAGCTGTATTCGCGGCTTTTATGTTGCAGATCCCAAGGGTAGGGGTGGCGCTTTAAAAAATCTTCTAACTCTTCTTGTTGTTTGGCGGATATCCCACCGATCCAGAATTCCACCGAGCGGCGATAGCGCTTAAAGGCCGTGCGTTGGGCTTTTTCCGGAGTGTCGTTGTCTTTTCTGGATTCTTCGATGTCGGCGCGAACTTTTTCAGCGAAATGATCAAACTGAGGTCTTTTTAACTGAGCTGTGATCTTGCTGGCTGTAGCTTTAAAGTATCCCGCACCTTTTTTGAAATAATCCTGTACCAGCATAAAGTTTTTCGCCAGCAGGGCCGGGTTCATGTGGCCATTTTTGATTTCAGGCTCCAGTTCCCGTAAGGATTTGGCAACTTCAGGCAGAAGTTCCTTGCGCAAACGGGTGATGTCTTTTTGCAGATCTTTTTTAAGCTCTTTTTCTTGGTCGCCGCTCAGATCAAAGTACTTATCGACGCGCGAAGTGGCTGTGAGGTCAGCCCAGCGGACCACCATATCCAGGCGACTGCATCCCAGGGACATCAAAACTGTGATTAAAAGAAGAAGCTTTTTCATCCTATCTTTGTTTTAGAATGGCCCTTCGTAACAGCAAAGCCTCAATGACAAGATACAGGATAAAACTGACGGTCAGGCCCACACCTTTTAGCAGGGCCCAGTTGGTGGTGGTCCAATCATAGGCCGCCCACGTTGCCAACACCGCATGAATGGCAAAAAAGACTCCCACGCGGAAGGTGAGTCCGTTCATCCGGGACTTGATTTCTTCCGGAAACTTTTGCCCCTGTTGTTCTGCAAGATAGACCAGTAAGGGCTTTTTTAAAATCAACGAACCCCACAGCACCAGGGCAAAAGCCCCTTCCATCAAAGCGGGTTGCAGCTTAAACCATATGCCTTCAGATGAAATCAGCGAAATTCCACCCAAAGCCAACAGCATCCCGTTGCCGATCCAGGTGATCTTTTGTACTTTCTTGTGGCGATAAAGTTCCCAGATGATTTCGCCCACACCAAAAATCATCCCCGCAATCAGACCCGGGATGATTCCGTAGTATTCTTCGATGAAAGTAAAGGCGATAACCGGAAGCAGACCGCCGAAGAACAGACCGGCGGCCGTTTTTTTAGGGGTCGGGTTCATGGGGTTTTATCCAGAAAATCCACCGGCTGACCTTGTGACGGCAAAACGACCTGATCGCTTTCCATCACAAGCTTTCCACTAACGATGGTGTGAGTCGGCCATCCGGTCACCTTCATGCCATGGAACGGAGTCCATCCGCAGCGGCTGGCAATCCAGGAATTATCAATGGTCATTTCTTTTTTCAGATCCACGATCGTGATGTCAGCGTCATATCCTTGGCGCAGGCGACCTTTGTTTTTAACTCCAAAGACACGGCAAGGGTTTTCGGTCACAAGCTCAGTGAACTTGCGCAAACTTAAGCGGCCCTCATGCACATGATTCAGCATGATCGGCACCAAGGTTTGCACGCCCGGAACACCCGAAGGACTTTGTGGGTAGGGTTTGTCTTTTTCTTCACGTGTGTGGGGGGCATGATCGGAGCCGATCACATCCACGGTGCCATCTTGCAAAGCTTTCCAGATGCGATCCAAATGGCGCTTTTCTCGGATCGGCGGATTCTGCTGGGCATAGGTGCCCAGTTTGTCATAGCAGTCAGGGGCATATAACGTCAGATGCTGTGGCAAAACCTCGACCGTGGCGATGTCTTTGGCATCTTTCAGCAGGTCCATCTCTTCGCCCGTGGACACGTGCAGAACATGAATCTTACGTCCGGTTTTACGAGCCAAACGCAGCAAGCGGGTTGTGGAGTTCACGGCGGTTTCCACATCTCTCCAGACCGGGTGGTAGTGAGGATCAGCCATATCCACGGCAATATGACGTCTTTCTCGCAGGCGCATTTCATCTTCGCTGTGGAAGATGATGCGGCGATGGCCCTGCAACAGGATTTTTTCTAACGTTTCATCGTCCTCAACCAGCAGGTTCCCGGTCGAGCTTCCCATAAAGATCTTAATCCCCGAACAGTGGGGCAGAAGCTCCAGCTCGGCGATTTTGTCGACATTGTCGTGAGCTCCCCCGATAAAGAAGGCATAGTTGGCGTGGCAGCGGTTTTTGGCGCGGTTGAGTTTGTCTTCGAAGGCCTCTTTGGTGGTGGTCGAGGGGTTGGTGTTCGGCATTTCGAAAATACTCGTAACTCCACCCAAGATGGCGGCGCGGGTGCCGGTTTCTAGATCCTCTTTATGAACCAGTCCAGGTTCGCGGAAGTGAACTTGGCTGTCGATCACCCCGGGCAGGACGTGCAGTCCATGAGCTTTGATGATCTTCAGGGTGGGTTCGTTGATGGTTTCTCGGATCTTTTCGATGCGTCCATCTCGGATGGCGATGTCGGCCTGCTGCTCTATCAGGCCAGTTTCAGACGGGTGAGGCAGCAGGCAGGTGCCGCCTTGAATGATCAGATCGTAGGGACGTGGCTGAGACATGTATCACCTCGGAATGCCTTCAAAGCTAACATTAGATACCTTCGAAGGTCCAGCGTTGACGAGACCCTTGGGATAGGTGAGAATTTGAATTGTGACAGTTGAAAAATTTCTCTCCTTCTGGGACCAGCACAATACCGCCATCATTGAGGGCCTCGTCGCACTCATTGTTCTTATTTCATTGTTTCTGGCCTATCGCGCCTTCTTTGCCAAAAAAGACCAAGGCGGCGGCGAGTTGGGGAGCGGCTCTTTGGATGCCGCGCAACTGGAAAAAACTCTGCAGAAGATTTTAGAAAATCAACAGGCGTCCGGAAAGTCCCCACGCAGTGCTGCTGCGTCAGAAGATTTTGGTGTGGATGTGGAGATGGATGAATCTCCCGCTCCTGTTCGCGGGCCCAAGGTGGCAGCCGCTGCAGAGTCAGCAGTCGATGCTCTTGAAGTCAAAGCCGCCATCGAAGGGGCCAAAGAATCTGCAGCAGAAGTGGCGCAGCTGCGATTGTCATTGACAGAAGGACATCAAAAAATTGCCGAGCTTCAGGCGCAATTGCAAGAAGCCAAGGCCGCAGCCCAAGCCGGTGGTGGCGGTGGTGCGAGTGAAGGCGGGATGTCTTCCGCGGAAAAAGAAGAACTTAACGGCAAGCTTCGCGATCTGGAAGCTCGTTTGGCTGAATATGAAATCATCAGCGAAGACATTGCGGATCTATCCCGCTATCGCGATGAAAATGAAGAGCTGAAAAAACAGTTGGAAGCCTTAAAAGCGGGAGGAGCCGCAGCGCCAGCCGCGACACCGGCGGCAGCAGAACCGGCTCCAACGCCAGCCCCAACGCCAGCGGTTGAAGAACCTGTTGCCGAGGTGGCGGTGGAAGCAGCCCCAGCAGAAGGTGGCTCGGATCTGATTGATGATGATTTGATGAAAGAATTTGCAGCGGCCGTGGAAGGGCAAAGAGCCTTGGACAAGGCTGCTGAAAAAGCCGGGGACGGCAGCGATGCAGCTGCGAAGGCCGGGGATGAAACTAATCAGTTGATGAGTGAGTTTGAAAACTTCGTTTCCAAAAAGAGTTAAAAGCTATGAACAAGTTTCTTTTGGCCTCTGTTTTGTTTGCGGGACTTTCTTCAAGTGCTTTGGCGGCAGGGACTAAACCTTCATCCAGCACTTTAACTTCAGCCTTGGAGTTGTTGAAACTTCCTGGTGAAAACCGCCGCATGGTGGTCCAGGTTCAGGGCGAAAAATACTATCAAAATTTTATCTCGTTAGCCTTCAGTGACGCTCAACCGATGGGGCTTCGCTGGCGGGCCTTGATGGCTGCTGCCGAAGCTCGTGGCGCGAAGGCGACTCCGGACTTGGTAAAGGCGGGGGCGAACAGTCAGTGGTTCATGCGCAATGCAGCCCTGATTGCGCTGTCTGAAGTAAACCCCTCTGAGGCCGAAAAACTTGCCAAAAAGCTGATCAAAGACAAGGCCCTGGTGGTTCGTTCGGCGGCGGTCGAGACTTTAGAAAAAAGCGGGTCTTTGGATCGAGAGCTTTTATGGGAAGAGCTGAATCAGGATTATAACTTCAAGAACCGTCAAAGCCTGTGGATCCGTCATCAGATCGTCGAAGCTTTGGCGAAAAAACCGATGGATCGTGAAATGTCGTCGTTTGCCAGTCTGCTAACGGATAAAGACGCCCGGGTTCATATGCCCGCCGTGCGAGGGCTTGAACGCCTGACCGGAGTTCGTCTGAACGACAAACCGATGAAGCAGACCGCATTGGTTGATCTTTGGAAAGACTATATCAAGAAAAACAACTAAGAAAAAAAGCCGGGGGAACCCGGCTTTTTTAGTTTTGTGAGCTTATTCAGAATCCGGGCTGCTCTCGGCTGGAGTTTCCGTTGGCCCGTCAGTTTGCTCTGGTGCGTCGGCGTCTTCGATCTCTTCCTCATCTGGAAGTTCGGGTTTAGCACTTGTCAGGGTTTCGTTCACAGAGGAAGGCGTTTTTGCCAGAACGGTGTTGCAGGAAGCTTTTACCCGGAAGAAGTGCTTCCACATTTCACCGTCGATCTTTCCTTTGATCTCGGGTTTTTGCAGTTCCGATCCCATGTATGAGCTCGCGTTGGCAAATTCTTTAAGGCGTTTCAGGCGCGGGATCTTGCGTTCGCCGTCACATTCACCTTGGGAAGCTTTTCCGCCTTCAGCAATGAAACTATAAGCTTTGGGTGGAGTTCTTCTTTTTGCATGAGCCACAGAGTCTGGACTCAAGAGAGGGTGAAGAAGCAGGACGCTGGTAAAGATGAACAGTTTTTTTAAAGTGGAGTTCTTCATAGAGAAGAATGGTAGCAGGAGTTGGCGATGGCTAAAAACAAAAAAAATGGGTTCGTTGTATTAGAACCCGGCTTTTTTAAGGGCTTCGTTGATAATCAGCTCACGCTCGATGCGATAGAAGATGATCTTTTCTTCCAGACCGTCGGTTTCCAGGGTTTCGGGTTCAGAGAAGAAGTCTTTTAAAATTTCCATGCGCTTTTCAATGGTCACGCGCGTGGATTCACGCCCCTCGGTTTTGCCGCGGGCAAAGATCAGGGTCAGTTTATAACGGATGCCGCCGGATGGGCGTTCGGTCTGGCCTGGTGGTTGCCAGCCATCGATGCCTTTGATGTATTCAGTTTCAATCACACCCGTGTCTTGGTTTTCTTGGGCGATGGGGTACTTCAGGACCGCGTGGGCGGCTCTCCAGACGTTGTCGTAAGGAGCAAAGAAGACTTTTTGTTTGTTGATTTGGCCCATACGTTGGTGGGCGGAAGGCTTTTTATCAAACAGGCTGCACCCAAATAAGGAGCAGCCTGTGATAATCACAAGTCCAAGAAGGATTTTTCTAGAAAGAGACGGAACTGTGTGTGACATGTGTTGCGGCTTCAATCATAGCAGGACCCAGGGCCGCTTGTGAAGTAGTTTGGCTGCCCACGAAGTTCACTTCCCAACGTTTTTTGCCGGTGATCGCGGAATCGTTCGGCCATACGGGCAGTTTCACGCGCTCAGCCCAGTTTTGAGAGTATACTTCCCATTGTGGGTTCAGGATTTTCACCTTCGCAGAGCCTTGAATCACTTCCTCTTCCTTGGAAAGAACAGAATAGGTCGCAATCGGGCTGACACCATCAATTGTGTTAAACTTTGGCATCAAAAGCTCGCCGGCCTGCAAAGTCGGATCCGGGATCAGAGGCAGCATCTGAGGCGTCGTGCCCGCCGCAAACGGAAGCAGGGTTGCGCTCATGCGGTCGCCGCCGGACTTAAGGTCTGCTGTTTTCTTAAGCACACCCAAAACCATGGCTTGAGATCCTGGCAGGACGTTCAGGCCCATTTTCTTGCCGTTTTGAATGGACTTCACATCCGTCGGGATCAGGTAGCCGGATTGGTTGGCGACGCCGACGGCGATGAAGGTTTCATCAGAGCGGAAGCCAGGGGCTCCGACGTCTTTTTTCTCGTTGAAGTTCAGCTCGCGGGTTGGCATATCCAAACGCGTGCTGCCGGATTTGACTTCGATGTCACGAACGGCGCCGCCGTTGATAGAGAACGAATTGATCAGCTCATAGAATTCCGCCCCGCCACGAAGAGCGTCCACGGTGGATTTGAACGGGAATCGTCCGCGAGCTGCAAAGACGCGGTTCACACCGCTGTTTCCGTAATAAATACGATAAGTCGGTTTATCCAGGTTGATAGTGAACAGACCATACTTTTCGCTTTGATCTGGTACGGAGATGTTGGCCGGGATGTCGATGTCCTGACCCATGGCAGAGATACGGTCAAACTGCGGGCTGATAACATTATTAATGTCAAAAGCCAGAAGATCCATTTTAGAGAACGCCGGCATCACCAAACCGAAATCGACATAGCCGTCTTTGTTTTGAATCGGAAGACCGGAAGTCACGCCTTTGACTTCATACTGAGTCTTAGTCGCTTGAGCGCGAAGTTTGATCGTCAATGCGCCCGGCTCTTGATTCATATAAGTGCTGCGCAGGAAGCCTGGGGCTTGAACTGTCACCGGAAGGCCCGTGTTCCAAGCTGCGGGGATTTCAACCTGGCCGTTGGCGTCGGTGGTCAGGAAGTTGCCAGCAAACGGGGAGTTCAGGGCGTCACCGATCAGGATTTGTGCGCCTTTGATGGGTTTGTCGTCAAAAGTGCGGATAGAGATGATGTTGGTGGATTGTTGCCAGAACAGGCCGGCAAAGCCATTAGTGTCATTTTTTTGAGTGCCTTTGTGGTCCGAACAACCCGCAAGAAGTGCCGGGACGGCCATGGCCATCACTAGTTTTTTCATGTTGTATCCCTCCGTGGTGGGCTTTAGGGGCCCTTTTTTCAGTTTCTTTTCTAGAGCAGCGGTACTAGTGACAGGTTTCTTTCTCGCGCTGCTGGCTCGGTCCCCTTCGTTGGAGTCCGAATAATCTGTCATGACCTGTAATTGCATTGCGGAAAAGCCACAGGGTCAAGACCTAAGGCGAGGAATTGGGTAAAATTTAAGGAATCTAATTTAACGCAAAGCCCATTATTGACTTCCTGCGCGTTCACAACTAAAAATCTTGCTTCACGCACTTCCAATAAGGCTTCGTCTTTGTCGGGTGTGTTACTGTGTGGTGGGGTAGCTCAGCTGGTTAGAGCAACGGAATCATAATCCGTAGGTCGGCGGTTCAAGTCCGCCTCTCACTACCAATTTTTTAAAACCCGCGTAACTGCGGGTTTTTTTGTTTCTGAGGCGGACACCTCCCTTTCACGGGAAATGCAGCATTTCTCGAGGTCTGTTAGAATTGATTTGAACGGTTTCCAAAGAAGGTCGAAAAAAGAGCCGACGTGGATCTAGGCTTTCGAGACTCGATGAAGCTAAGGCTAGAGACAAGCAGCTATATGCTGAACGAAAAATCAACAAAGATAAAGTCAGTATATCTTCAGAGCGAGTGGTGTGGGAGCTGCTGAAATGGTCGGCCTCTTTTTGATTGAAACTCTTGCTCATAAAAAGAAACCGTAAAAAGTCAAATTTTCGAGTAGAAAAAAAGCAAGATCATGAGAGGTCGATTTATCGGCCAACCTTCGGCCCAGTCGAGAGCTTCTTATTAGTTGGTTTCGACTTAAAGCCATTAGGTTTTTCTTGCTCCAATCTCTTCTTTAATTCAAGAAATCGAGCACCTTCCATTGCAGTGACGTCATCAATTCTGTTATCAAGAATAAATTGCATCAGATCGTTGTCACGGAAATACTCTCTAAGAAAGCTGCTGCCTTGTCGAAGAGAGCTCCAGTCGGTAATGCTGCCGTCCTCCTCCACCAAGTAGTTCTCACGAACCTTTAATTTCGGAAATTCCTTTTTGAAATGATTTTTAGAGCCGTGTCGTAGAACCAGTCGATCTGCATGTATCAGAGTTTTTCCTCTGGTCGTCTGAATCGGCACAACTATCTTATTTCGATTACGTCTGATGGCCTTTGTATCTATCGTTGCGCATTTATATGTTACTAACCCCAATTGAATCATGGCGGACAGAAGAAGCTGATTAAACGGATTTGTACGATCACTTATTGTGAAGGGGTCTTTATTCTTCCCATTCATGATTATTCGAAACCTATTGCTGCTGCGAGATCGCAAAAGATCCAAATCCTGTTTGATAAATTTAAAATCTTTTATCCAAGAAGAATATTTTTCTTGGTTCTCATTCTGATAAATTTTTAATAATTTTAAACGAGTTGTTCTTCTTCTTGATGGTGGTAGCGATCGCAATTTGTTAATTAAATCCAAAGACTTTTTTGTTTTTGGAGACGAACACCAATATAGAAATTGAAGATTGTCCTCTTGTATATCTTTTTGAGCTGCAATTGAACGATGCCTTTCAAAATTCTGCAAAATTTCCTGCAAAGCCAATCCATAAATACTAGGATAAAGTTGGTTTATTTCATCGTGAACGAAATTTTCGAATGCATAGTGGCAAGCCTCCACAATGCCGCCATCACCAGTACCAGAAATGAATACCGTCTTCTTGCTATTAGATGTATTTATGTAGTTCTCTTTAAAGCCGCTAGTCCAATATGTAGTTGGATCAAACTTGTGCGAAGTAGTCTCGATTCCGAATCCTGTCGCAAGAATGACAATGTCAAATTCTAAGTGTCTATTTTTAACAATAACTTTAGGCTTTTCTTTGATTGCTTTAGGAACTGATACGTGTGCATTTAGAATAGTTTCAATACCATATTGCCGCGAATATTTGGCCCACTTGCTTCGAATCTGACGTGCAATTGCCCAGCCAAAATTACTTTTCCAATTTAAAAATGGCAAATCGGTTTGATCAGAATAAAATTCAGTATCCAGATATTCTTGAAAAGGTGTGATCCATCTCCAATAGGCATTATCCAAGATGGGGAGTAGGCATGATCGCTTTTCAAAAATCTTGACCTTGCATTTTGCTTTCGAAGACAGCGCTAGGGCACATGTCAGACCAGAAAATCCGCCGCCGACGATTGCAATTTTACTATTCTTTTTTACCTTTCCTGATTCAATGAGGGCCCAGGCTAATCCCAATGCCTTCTGTTGCTGCTCGATTATAGAAATGCCAAAACGATCGTTTTGGCCAATAAGATAGGTTGCTGGATAATTTTTAACTGCACATATAGAGAGAATTGCTTGAATGTTCGCCATATCCTCTCTTATCGGAACTAATATGAATTTGTTTAGAATTTTAGGGAAGGTAAAAAAAATGGGGCTTGTGGTCCCCTATAGTTTACATGAACTCAGAGACATCTACGCCAAATGCATCTGCAATCCGCTTTATAGTTTTGAATTGCGGTCGATATTTGGCTCGTTCGATATTAGATATGTATCATCTATCTAAGCCTGTTAGCTCTGCCTCATCTTCCTGTGTTTTCGGGCCCAGTCTATTTTTATGTTTTAAATATGCAGATAAGAATTTAGACGAAATGTTCTTCAGAAGGCGTCAGTGTTTTGACATTAGATTGTTTTTTGGTAGTGGTTAAAATCGTGGAGATGAACAAAAAACTTAGTGCCTTCCATAACTTAGAGTGGGGGCATTTTATTTGACCTGAGAATCAATAGATTCAATCTGAATGGCGTAAAAAATAGACAACAAAAGCAAGTTTAAGCGGGCTGCGTTTATTGCCGAAATTGTGAGTATGAATTTACTAATTTTAGTTCACTCACTAATTACTGTCGCGCTAGTGTGAACTATCGAAGAGAATTTTTTAAGGTAGAGCTATCAACTATTCAGGAGCTAGTAAAAAGCAAACACCCTGATGTGGAATTTGTTATCACTGCGGAGGCTAAAGAGTATCATGAGTCTCTTGCTATAAAAGCCGTTTCCGAAAAGAAGGAGATGGAAGGCGACGCTCGCAAAAAGTTCCCAGTTGCTATCTAGCTCCATTTAAAATCTACAATCTCAATTAACTTAGCCCGCTTTTAGGGGCTTTTTTTGTCCTTAGTCCTAAGGTCTCTCGGTGTCGTGGGCCATATCTACGGATTTGAATTTTGGCGGTGGATCGAAAGCTATTTGGAAACTAACTTCTGGATTTTCTGTAGTTACTTTCAAAGTGGACATTTGAACTTCCTCGGTTGCCTTCTCGGCCTTAGTCCGTGCTCGGTATTAGGATGAAGATATGTAAATTGAGACAGATTTTGTTCCAGGGTGATACGAAGCTGGAAATCTGGACTGCCCGGGAGCGGCCCTCGTATGTAAACATAAAAAGCTCTAGTTCGTTAATAAGGAGTGTGTGTGGGTTTAGGTATTGGGCTGTATCTTGGTTATCTCGTCTTTGTGATAATAGTATTTTTGGTTTGTCGCGAAGTTGTTTGTTGGTATTGGAAAATAAATGTGAATCTAGAGCTCCAAAGAGACATCTTGAAGGAGCTAAAGAAGCTAAACGGGGAGAAAATTATCGAAGAATTTGATCCCAGCGCACCGAGAAAATCTGTCTAAAAAAATCTGCAAATCTTCTTCCGAAATTTATTAACAAGGAGTCGCCATGAGAATATTTGCGCTACTCCTGATTTCCAGCAGTCTGTCTGCGTGCGCTTTGGACAGTTTAAAAGACAGCCCACCGTCGTAGCGCGAAGCAACTTCGACGATTATTGTGAATAGGAACTTCAAGAAAACTTGGGAAAAGCTGCTGCAAAGCGGCCAGTATCCCACCAACAATTGTCTAGAATATTGAATTCATTGAGCGCCTATTTCTTTCTATTATTTGTAAAAGGCAGACTTCTACATCGCTCACTATAAATCGGAACTTGAACTGTGGATAAGGTTCTTAATCCGAGGCACGACTTCCTGTCGTATGGTTAAATCTTTGGGATGCGGTCGATATTCTCACATTTATAAAGAACATTGTATGATGAGAAGTCGCCAAGTGGGTTGATACCTAGAGTGTAAGCCTTCTGAATAAATGCGTATCTGTTGCCATCTACTTCGAATACTGAAATGGTATTGAGGTTTCCACTTCCAAGAGGTTCAATATACCTCTTCATTTTTGCATCGCGACTGGTGTAGAAATGTTGCAATTCGGAGCTTCCGGCGTTCCCGATCAGCGTGCTGGATTTTCTTTTCAAATTGAAGTAGATAGTAGGACTACCATCACAACGGGATCCTGAAGCAATATAAAGTCCGTCTTGAAAGACAAGGTTCGTATCTACTTCGCAAGAGCATTCAAGCTTTTCAGCCAAGGCAAATGAAGGTGTCAACATTAGGATCACGAGAATCGTTTTAACTAGTTTCATTTTCAGTCCTTTTTCTGTTTCAATGTCATTTTTAAATATAGTTAAGCTTTTTGTTGGAGTGGCACTTTTGCGCCCTTTGCTGAGTTGCATGATCTATGGGCGATCGCCAGATTCTTTATGCTGAGAGCCAGTTCAGGGTAGTGGGAGCGTGGTTTGATATGATCAACTGTAATATCCGATCCCACTAAATATCCGCAGATGCTACAAGTTAGTCGACCCACTCTCTGCCTTTCTTGACTAATGAACTTTGCTCTTAGGTTTTTCCATTCCGGGGTTCCGTAGAATCGTTGATAAGCAAGACGCTGCTCTTTGAATAATCCATATAGTAATGGATAAAGACGATCTGTTCTTTGTTTTATGGCATCAGCAACAGGGGATTCATGTTGTTTTCTATAGCTGTTCGAAAACCAGATAATCGAAAGCGATGCCACTGCAATCCAAATGAATTCTTCGAACTTTCCAAATAGCAGAATAAAAGCCGAGAAGAACATAAATAAAGCTGCCAAGCTAGATATTTTCCCAAGTTTTAGAGAGAAGTGGTACTTGGTTATAGCCTCTTGTGACATTGATTTCATGACCTCATTCGAAGCATGATTTCGTGATCTTTGCCTTGATAGTAGTTCGAGCCTCTTTTTAATCCCAGGGGTCAATCCATGCACTTCAATGTGCAAATCCCTTTCTCGTGCTTTCGTCGCACGCATCTTTGCCTCACAGACTTTGCAGGTCCGCACGTGCTTGCGAAACTTGGCTATGTATCGAAAACTGCTCGCGGGCTGAACTGAAAGGCACCTTCTGCATCTGTATTCGTATTCCATAGCAGTTTGTTTAGCATAATCACTCTAGCCGAAACGGCTAAAATTTTCTTAACAATACAAGTTTCATTGTTGTCTAAAAAATATTCACCTATGCGCTATTGATGCCCTGGATTGCTCAAAGTCCATCTGGACGGATAGTTGTAAAAAGGGGCCTGCGTAGAAGTGTTTTTTTGGTCATTGAGGCCCATTTTTCCATCGTCCTCATACTAAGGACTTTTTCGCAAAAGGTCTGATAAGCGATCAACGCCTGTTTGTCTTTTGATGTTCGGCTGAGGTCAAGCCGCCCTCCGTGTCTATTAAATCGTCAACTATCACTTCGACGGAGTCCTCCGTCTATTTACTCCACGACGCCTAAGAGTCTCGCCTTGGGGTTTTTCATCCTTGATTTGGGAACACGAACAACGCAATGAGCCGAAAACGGTGTCGGCGGTTCAAGTCCGCCTCTCACTACCATTTTTCTAGAAGTAAAAAAAAAGCAGCCTCGAGCTGTTTTTTTATTTCTACAACTGGCTACTGTCTGAGGTGGTCTTCGAACTGATCTCGAACCTGGTGGTTCCTCGCCCTAGCAGGATGCTAGCGCCAGGGTGCCGAAGGCAGTCGCGCAGCGACCGAGGGCCCTGATGGCCCGAGCCCCATTCCGCCTCTTGCAGCCAATTTTTAAAAAAGCAGCCTTTGTCTGCCTTTTTTTATTTTAGGTGCAGGTCGCCTAGGCGATCGCTGTTCTCGTTCGAGTTCGCGTGGGGCGCTTTGTCGAAATCTGATCTCACGATAGAAGAGAATTCTGCTAGAGTAGTTGATGGATATCTCCGCATTTTGATACTTAAGTTTCTAAGATACGTTTTTTGATATCCATAGGGATGGCGAAGGTAAGAAAGTAGTCTTTTAGCCATGCGTATTTGCAGAAATTTTCTGATGCATTAAGGTATTCAATTCGCCAGTTTTTAATTACTAGGGCGGCTGCTTCTCTTGCGTATCTAAATGGTGGATTTAGGTTTATGGCAAAGTTAACAAATAAGTGATCATTGTATGCTTGGGGCAGATGATTGTGCTTTCTCCAGTCAAATATCCAATCTTGACCTTCGAATGCAGAATCCTTAGGGGTGGCTACCTGATCGAGAAACTCTTCTTTTGATAAGCCGAGGTCGGCAACGATTAAGGGGTCTAAAATTACTCTTGGGTATTTGGCCTTTAGTTCATGGGCATGGGCCGAAACTAGTGCTGGCCCAACGACGAATTGAGAGTCCATAAATTTAATCTCGCCAAAGGAGATTCCGCCGCGAAGCCAGATTCCTTCCATTGCTAGATAAAATTGTAGGTGGGCAATCCCGGCACAAAGTGCTCGAAGGCTTAATAGCTTAGAATTGAAATCTGTGGAGGTAGGCTCTACAGAAAAGACAATCGAATCACTCATGATCTGGAAGTCAATTTTACCAAAATCGTTCAGGATCTCCGATAGCTTTTCAATCGAGTCCTTGATGATGCTGTAATAGATACTTATTTTTGTTGTGTCAGAGTTGGCAACGAGTTGCTTAAAGCCAAGGACGTCGACAAAAGCAACGTAAGATTTTTTGTACTTGATTAAGTCAACATCTACGGAATTTAGCCCTACATCAGCATCATCGTTCATTAGTACCTCGATAGTTTAATCATGTTGGGCGTTTCTGCCGCCAATTGCTACAAAATTACTTGAATTGCTTGAGGATGAAGCAACCATATTTGATTTAAACGGAGCGGGATATTTTCTCCATTGTGTAATTTCCTACTATGTAGACGCCCTTCAAAACAAAAAAAGAATCTCTGCTGAATGAAGAAGCGAGCCACAACTGACCCTATTGGTTAAATCGGTTGCACATATCCGCTTGTTACCTTTTCTTATCCTCTTTTTTAGTAGGTTTGGATGGCTCCGGAGGCTTGAGTGTAGCAATATCGGTAAGGGAGTTGTAAACAAGATCTTTCTTTTTTGTGGTTTGGTTCGAAGTCTGGCTCTTTGCTGGTTTGCTGCTACTTTTGGTCACTTCTTCTCCTTCGTAATAAGCTTTACTGGTGGCATTTTTGGTAGAGTCGTTTTCTTTCGATTCTGGTGCTACTACTGCTGAAATAAAAATGGCTGTAGTCAAAAAGACGGCAATAGTGAAAATGATCTTTGTAAGAGAATCCAATATCTTCAGGGTATTGTTATTTATAGCTTCAGAGCTTTTGTTTTCCACAATAGTATCTCTACAGAGTTCGGAATTTTTGTGAAAAATAAAAAGCACTAGGCCTACGCAAACTGAAAAGAATATTGAACTTAATATTAACAAAAACTTCAAGAAGTAAGTGGAGCTTAGCTTTTCATGAATTCCTAGCATAAGTCCAATGGCCGCAAGAGAAATGGCTAATATTTGCTTATCGATTCTGTTCTACTTTCTTGGAAAGATCTTAGTATATTTGCATAAAATTCAACTCTTTTATTTGAGTTTTCTTGATCTATTGGTGATTGGTTCATGCTAGGCCCTCAAGTCCCTAAAATTATAAAATGTCTCTTATTGGAAGGAATGACTTTCCTGTTTGTGCCGCAAACTTTTTTTTGCGTCGAATTAGCTCATCAAGCCCGATTCGTCCTTCTAGTACGGCAAGTAGATCATTGTAATCTGAGAGCAGGCAGACCTTTCTGTCAGACCTATCGACTGCTTCAATGGCTTCATTCGTAAAGCCGCTCATTGATAGGAAAAAACCCAAAGTGTTGTCCAGCTTGTTGGTAATTTTGCCCTTGAAAGAGTAGACTGAAGAAGCGGAAAGAGGGTTAGATTCCCACTTTATTTCAAGGAGATATTCGAAGTTTTCGAAGACAAATGAGCCATCTATTTGCTCTCCGTTGATCTTATATGAGGACTTCGGCTCCATTTCAAAGAGAGAGAGTAGTTCACGAAAAATACGTTCGAGTTCGAAGCCGCGCTTTTGTGGAGATAGTGTTGTGGTCTTGTAAAATGCATTCTTAATTGATTCAAGATTTTGATTGAAAGTGTTTATCTCTTTTAGTCGATGCGTCTCATTTTCTGTTCTTTTGGTTGCTGATATTTTTTCTTCATTGTTTTTTAGGTGCTTGGCGGCGTACGCTTTCAGCGCTTTCACTGCTTGGGTTGCATTTGCTATTAGTTTTTGCCCATCTTGCTCTCTAGATAGGTGCTCAAAGTTCTCCATTTTGCATATTTCTTGTACGAAGGATAGCAAAACCTCTCTATGCTCCTTTGCTAGTCTGGATACAATAGCGTCTGAAGTTTCTCTCTTCTTTAAGTCCCAGTTCACATGTACTTGAACTTTATGCTCATTTAATACAGACTGAATGAACTTTCTATGTTGATCTTTTCTCCAAAAGATATGTGTTAATGCTTCCGAAATTAAGATAAGGCCAGTTGGAGAAATCTGCTTCATCGGTTTTCCTGCTTGTTAGTCGAAGAAAAAGCATTGATTCTGATTGCTTCTATCAGTTCTTCAAGTGTTAATGTATTTTCTTTTTTACGGTGGATCATGCAATGACAATTCGCACACAGTGGAATCAGATCCTTCTCTGGGTCAATTTTTACCTCACCATATGTGGTGGATAGAGGCTTGCTATGGTGGATTTGGATATAATTTTTTCCGATTTCACCATAGACTTTTTCAAAATTAAAACCACAGGCTAGGCAGGTTGTGCCATGTATTTTAATTGCTTTAAGTCTGTTGTTCTTGTTGCGTTCATAAATAGTTGTATATATTTCGATCTTGCGGCCGTCAGTGTACGACTCGAGTTCGTCAGGTTCAGTGGCCTGATATGTTTTTTTAGGTTCATGCAGGTGGAGCTTGGCTCGCGCAACAATTGAGTCATAAACTTCGTAAGAGCATTCTCTTACGCCGTCATAGAAGAAGTTACTTTTCCTGTTTTCGGGTATTATTTCCAAGTAGTGATCTTCATCTTTAAATGGAACTGGTATCTCAAAAGGCCGGAAGTCACTAATGACTGCCCAAAGTGCACCTTTTTTGTCTCTGTCTGGATATATCTTCCCAATGGTTGCAATGCCGAAATAGTGAGGATTGGGTGAAAGCCGTGATTGCGCAAATTTTTTATCGCGAATTCTTCCTTTGTAGTAGATGACTTTTGTTCCTGGTCTTAGAAGGCCTTTGTACTTATTCGGAAAATGATAGAGTTCCCCAGTTTTATCGCTCCACGGGGACTCATCATTTTCCGTTATAATAGCAAACATCATCTTCTCCGGAGTTAGTTGCGGTAGCCTACGCTACCGCAAAGCGCTTATGAGGCGGTTTTGCCCTCTAATTGGCCTTCTGAGGTCGGTACTATTGCCTCTTCCGATAATGGCGATGTCGGACCATGATCGTTTGCTGTCAATGTCTTACGTGTTTTTTTGGTCTTGCGGGAAGCACGCTTTTGAGACTTCACGAACTTGTGAATCTCTGCAGCCTTGGTATCATTCCACCCTTTGATTGCATCATTGAGGCCTTGCTCAAGTAACGAGTAAAGGCGGTCAGTCAAAATCTCGTGATTAGCTTTAAATTCATGTTCGCCGCGAACATATTTGGCAACATACCGAACTACGTCTACTGACAGAATGGCTTTGGCCAAACACTCAGGAGAGAACGCCATAGCTTCCTTAGAAAGCTCAGGCCATGTGGAAGTGGTGTACGAGCTCTCATGGAAGTCGAAGAACTCATAAGCCTGTTCTTCCACGGCTTTCTTGGAGACTTCGATAGAATCTTCGGATTTAAGATCGAAAGTAGCGATCTCAATGCCGCCATATTCCGGTAGGGAAAAATCATAAAGCTTCCATTCGCAACCATTAGTCAGAATACCCCAGCGAACATCACCGATCAGGCTTAGATACTCTTTAAGCTGAACTTTACCGCATCGGAAGTCGGATTTATTTAAGTCAAATCCCATTTTTTTAACTTCTACAACGAAGATAGGCTTGTCTTGGTGAAGCACCACAAGATCGGGACGCATTTTGCCCTTAGTTTCCTGCGCGCGGATGGAGTATCCCGCCGAAGCAGAATAACCAAGACAGTTTCTTAGAAAGCTTTGCGCCCAACGTTCGATATCAAGCTCTTTCGTATTAGGATTTGCATCCAAACTCTTTAGTTCATGCAGATGTTCTGTTGCTTGATCCAGTAGGTTGCGAATAGTTCTATCTTGTTTTGTCTCTCTAGACATTTTAGCTCCTTGATGTGGGCTACATTTCGGATTGTTTAGTCAAAAGTTTAGGGATGCCTAAATATAAAGCATTAATTGTTTTGTTCGGTTTTTAACAGGGGTGGAGATGAGTGCTACTTTGGGTACTCTTCATTTTTAAATCCCATTTTGACTCGATCGATTATTACTTGGTCCGATTCGCTACGAGAAGATTGTTGGGATTCATTTGGAAGCTCTTGATTGGCTACAACTCTTTGAGACTTTAGATTTTCTTTTTGTTTCGGACGATTCTTGGTTACTTTTGATGTCGGCGGTGTTTCAGGTGAATTCACTTTTTGGATGACAGATGACTCTTTCTTATCACTGGACAGTAGTGCCGGTGTACCAACCGTAAATGTGACACCTATAGATACTATAGTGAAAAGTGCCGCAACCTTTTCTATGTTCATTGTGATTTACTCCTTGATACGTACCTCTGCTATATACATCGGAATGTTTATAAAATTATTGAGTACATTTTACGAACGGGACAATTTGGTAATCTCTGCGGTTGAGATGTTAAAAATATTTTACGAAGAATGAGCCAAAGAAACGATTGAGGCCAAGACAATCTTTCTCACTGAGTACTCCTTGTTGGGCTTCCTTGATGAAGCAAAGTCCGGTGTCGCAATGTGGGCATTATGAAACCATTTCATGTTTTGTCTTTTAATTTTTAAAACGCAGCGCTCTGAGCACGCCTGCCTGGTCAGCCAGAATCATCAAATCCTTATAAGCTACGACATTGTTGAAAGTCCCTGGCCATTGGCCTTCAGGCTTCCAGACGGATAGCAGGGCCTGGTTTTCTCTGGAATACACATACAGCCCCTCTTCCCCAGGAAGCAGGATTCGATTCTGGGAATCAATCGAAACGGAAGCATAGCTGAGACCCTTGGTTGGCACCTGGATGGTCCATTCAAGTTGGCGAGTCTTTAAATTGAATTGATAAATTTTCCCGTAAATGTCTGAAACAACCAAATGATCACCGCGCACAACCGGTTGGCTGATCAAAGATCCCGTGGTGTTGAATATGAAATAATCCTTCCCACTGGCTTTTTCGTAACAGGACAGTTGGCCAAATTTTAAGTTCTTATAAACGTCCCCGGTAGGAAGGCAGACGACGTTGTTCCAAAGAACGGGGATTCCCCAAACGGAGGTGGGTAAAGGTTTTTCCCAGACCACTTTTCCGGTCTGCAAATTAATCGCGAAGGCCTTGGTAGGGGTTTCTTCAAATCCCGCCTCCAGACCCGAGCCGATATAAGCCTGTTCACCATCCACGGCGGGGAACGTGTCAAAATGCCCAAAAGGAGCTTGCCAGATTTTTTGCATTGTTTCGGGATTGATAGCATAAAGTCCGTCCTTGCCCGCAGGAAAAACCAACAAGGATTGATTCTGGGTTTTGGTGTAAACGGCGGCTCTTTCAATATGCCCGGCTGTTTGGAAGGCTCCGGTGAATTCTCCGGATTTAAGATCGAAGGAATAGATACGGGCGTTATAGGTCAGGTGGATTCCTTCGCCAACATAGATCTTGTTATTGGCAATCACAGGAGAGGCCATGACAGGCTGCCCGATCTCAAATTTTCGCAAGAGCTGGCCGGTTTTAAGATCGACCTCAATCAGGCGGCCTTTTTCTAATCCTGCAAATAAAGAGTCCCCGGCCACCAAAGGCAAACCAAAAACGACACTTTTCAAAGGCAATTCCCAAACCACTTCCAGATCGTTCGAAGCGGGCAAGGCAGATACCGTCGTCGCGAGGGGATTTGTGGTTTCATAATTTCGGTCGGAAGGCTGCGGCGATGCGTTTTGCAGTTCAACCCACCAAAGCGGGTAAGGCCCGTTGGACAGATGCTGAACCCCTTTGATGGCGCCATAGACAATCAAATTCGACACCAGAGCGAAAGCCAGAACTTTTGGTTTCATCAAGACTTCAAAAAGTCTTTTGGGCCCTTCGGCTTTTAGCTCAAAACCGAAAAGGGCCGCAATCCAAGTCGCCACGCTGGTTAAGATCATTCCAATGATTGTGAACGGCAGTACGACCGTTGGAATAATGGCTAATTTAGTTGCTTCGTCTAATTGTCCCGTGATTTCCATCAATCCAAACACGTTCACCTTCTTTAAATAAATGACTTGCTCCGCGAATTTCCCCAACCGCAGGAAGACCCATTTCACGTGCGACAATAGCACAGTGAGATAACACCCCACCACGCGCAACGATAATGCCTTTCGCCCGTTCAAATAGAGGCGTCCAGCCCGGATCGGTGGCTTCGGCGACCAGGACATAGTTATCCGGCCAAGAATCCAAATCCTCGTCTTCGGGGTTATTCACGATGTGGACGACACCAGAGGCAATACCCGAGGACAAGGAAACGCCTTTGACCAGAGGAACTGACGAACTGGCGCTGGCATCCTCGGTCAGAACTTTTTTGAGTTCCCCCAAAGAGAAGGTCATCGGCAAATCCACAGCTTTCAGTGCCTTGGTGAGCTGCTTTCTTTTTTGGATCAGTGCTTGAAGCTCTGAAATGTCTTGGTCTGGCTGCAAAGAAAGGATCTCATTCAGATTAAGCCAGAAGATGTCGTTCCCCAGATTCATCTTTGCAGCAATGGCCAAGGCCAGCCAGCGAATCTGAGCATAGGGCTTCATGACTTCCATTTTGTTTTCTTCACGAATCTGCAAAAGCTTTTGAAGCTCTTGGAACTCTTGTTTGAACACCGGTCTTCTGAGGCTAGAGATCTTCTGCAAGACCTCGTCAAGAAGAGCATTGGTTTTTGGGGCAGGCGCTTTGTTGACGTTAGGCTTGTATTGAGGACGCTGGGTTTCGATCCAACGCGGATGGGAAAGCTCCAGTTCCCCCACGCCACGGTGACCATAGCGTGACAAGAATGAATTCCATTTGTCGTCGCAGTCCGCAACGGCCTTTAATTCCTGATTCATTTCGCTGGCCAGGGTTTGCAGACTGGTGCCAGTCAAAAGCTGCAAAGAACTTTCAGCCTCGTCCTTGCCCAGGTCCTTTGCAATAAGGGCCATAAGACCTTGCGTGGTGGATTCAATCAGCAGAGTCAGTAAAAAGGTTCCCTGCATCGCCGTGGATGAAAATAAGTCACAGAGAGACTTTAGTTTCTGCTGCTGGGACTCTAGCGATTCAGTCTGACATTCTGCCTTGAGAGAGAAGGCATCCTGATTGGCTTGCGAAATGGATCTGGTTGAAGCCAGGACTTTTTTAGCAAGTTCGCGGCGTCCGGTTTGAATATTCCAAGCGACAGTGACCATTTTGAAAATACCATAGGGAGCGCGAGCCAGGATTGGCAAAGACAGTTTACTCCAGGCGAACTCAAGATGCGGGCGAGGATGCGGAACTAACTTGTAAGGCGACTTGCCAAAATAGACCGGCTCTAGAGAATTCAGGTTCAGATAAGCCCGGCCGTAAACCCGATCGAGCAGACTGAATTTTTCGGACCTATTGCCAAGCCCCTCGTAACCGATGGATTTCAGAGCCAAGTCGTAGGCTTGGTTTTCAGCGAAAGTCCGCTGCCAAAGATCGAAAGTCAGCTCGGTCGGAAGCCCTGTCCATTCAGCAAAGGTGTGGCCATCCCAAGTGGTGTCCAAAGAGTGCTGTTTGGAAAGTCTTTGCCACTCTTGATCTAAGATCTTGCGATTGTTGGATGGGGCCGCCATAGCGGTGATCGGGCGGGATTGCAGAATCCAAAAGTGCCCTTCCTGATCGATGGCCCATTCCATGTCCACCTTATAGCCAAATTCCTTTTCAACCTTCAGGCCCCATTGAACGATGGTTTGTAAGTGCTCAGACCGCCAATTCTTTGGCAAAGCGGAAGGACCCTTGTCATCAAAGCGGTAAGGGGTGACCTGACCGGAAACAAGCTGCTCGCCCTGACCTTCAACGACCTCGACCAGCCATGAGCCTTCGGGATTGCGAGGGTCCACGGAAAAGAAGACTCCGGAATACTGCGAATCAATCATACGCTGCACAAGAACGTGCATGGGGATTTGTGGCTGTTCAAAGTGGGAAGCATAGGCTTTGCTGGCGGTGCGATGAACGGCCTGAAAGCAGGTTTTCACAGCCGATTGCAGTTCTTCAGCCGTTTGCAGGTGCAAGAGAGTCACAAACTGGCCAGCATAACTAAAATCACCACTGTCTTCACCAGAGGCAGAGCTTCGTGCGGCCACAGGATATGAACCCATTTCCTTCCACCAACTCAAAAGGGGAGCGAAATCACTTGCACCCTGGGGTTCATGAAAAACAACAGACCCAGGGGGAACCGGGAAGCCCTTTTGAAGCAGGTGAGCCAGGGTTGCCGCTTTGCCTCCCATCAACTTAATTTCTGAAGCTGTGGCATTACGAATATCCTGAAACGCCGAAAGTTCCGTTTCCATAAGTCTTTCCTTTGAGCAAAAGGACTACCACCTTTAGCAAAGGGGAGCAACAGCCATAGGGGGAGGGCCTATTCCTCCATAGGCGGCCATCAGGATTACCCCCTGGGAGGAGAGGTTGGCTCTGGTGGCCCGGATTGGAAAGCCATCCCGGATCTCAGAACCCTTTCTAAATTCTAGGATGCAAGTCCGTTTTTCGCACTTGAAGTCCAATATATTCGAGTTGCGGATCCGTTGTTGTGGCATAAACGATGAAAATGACAATACGGTATGAACAAAATATTAATCACCTTAGTTGGATTTGCTGTAGTTCTGGTCGCTCACACTCGCGGAACCGTGCCCCCATCTCATTCAGAAAGAGGGGGCTCCGCGAGACTTCTGCCAGCCAAGGTTCAAATAGAAAGGCAAGCTCAAGACGCCTTGCCGAAGCCACATCATCCATCTTCAGATAATGTGCCCCCAGTGGTGGCGACGGCAGCTCCCAAGAATGACGCTGCAGAGGAAACTCAAGTGCACGCTCCCAAAGCGCCTCAGAACCTCGATCGAGATGTCCTGTTTTCGCCTTATAAAGTCACCATCACGAATCAGGACTCCCCCCTGGGGCGCACTCCGAAGTCACTTCAGAAGATCAAGTCCTTGGCCTCTATAAAGCACTTTGATTCAGTGCCTTCCTTGCGGTTCCTGTCCGGTAATTTTATTGGGGCCTATCAACGAGGGGGTAGCCTTAACGTCATACGGTTGGCGCTGTTTTTTAAAGATGATAATTTGGACGAGATGTCTTCTGTTTCTTGTGCAGGAATACTTCAACGGCACCCAACGAGTCAGAGTCTGTCAGGAAGCCTTCAGGACCAAACGGTGGAGTTTTTTTCAATGGATGGAAAGACGGAGAACCAAAGAAGTCTTCTTGTGGTGATCAAGGATCAGATTGTCATTCATGCGTGGCAGGTCGATAAAAGAGCAAAAAAACTCTGGGCTAAGGTTTATCTTGTGCAGAAGAAAGGTGATCTTTTGGAGCTGGGATATGCCCAGCTGGAACAGGCCAAAGAAATCTTTGGCTCGTGCTCTAGCATAAATTGATTATGTTGATTCAGGGGGGCGTGACTTTTTGATGATGTAGTATGCGGCTCCAAGTGCGACAATAAGAGCCGCAATCCCGACCAGCGTAAGAGCAGGAGTTTCTTTAAAGTCGAGTGTGATAACCTTCCTCGATAATGCAATCAATGTAACAAGAATCACAACTTCGGCGCGCGCCGAGCTTTGATGAAGATACAGCTTCAGCGTTTCAACAAGTTCGATTCCTATCAAGACCAAAAGAAACATCGAAAATATATCTAAGAGCTCGTTCACATCTAAAAGTATGATGGGCGGTGTGATGATGTCTTTGATGAGCAGCCAGATGAGATCAATAACGGTGAGGCAAACAACAATGCTCATCAAGACGATCAGGATCCCAGTCACGATTCGTTCGAACTGTTTTAAGTAATCCATATTTCCATTTGTCGCCACGAACGCCTCTCAGGTTCAAAATTCACAGCCTCAGTTCTTAAATTAGACCCTATTAATGAACTGGGCAAGATGCTCAGCAAGTGGCGTCTTTTAACAGTAGATTCCTTCATGACTTCTCTTTTGGGACCCATCATCCTTTGATATAAAGGGGACGTCTAAAATGGATCAGCGTGATCAATCTCAATATGTCTATGCAATGACTGGAGACGAAGTCTTAAAGCTTCTCTCAAGTCAAGTTGAGGGTCTTTCCCAAGAAGAGGTTCAAAAGCGCCAATCCAAATATGGTAAGAACATCCTTCCCCAAGCGGAAGGCGAAGGTGTGCTCAAAATATTCTTTCGTCAGATTCACAACCCCTTAATATACATTCTTCTGTCTTCTTCTGCTCTTGCATTTCTCATGGGAAAGTCGACAGACGGAACCATTGTGCTTTTCGTCGTGGTGATAAATGCCTTCATTGGCTTCTTTCAGGAATTCCGCGCCGGGAAAGCCGTCCAGGCCCTTTCAGCTATGATTCCAAACAAAGTCCGGGTCATCCGTGACAAGCAACGGCTTGAGATCGACTCAACGGATCTGGTCCCAGGTGATATTGTGCATTTGTACAGTGGCGACAAAGTTGCAGCTGACATGAGGCTGCTCGAGGTAAAAACGCTTAGGATCGAAGAGGCGGCCCTTACTGGGGAGTCGGTTCCAACTGAGAAAATCATCAGTCCAGTCGAAAAAGACAAGGTCGTTGGCGATCGGCTGAACATGGCTTTTAGCGGAACTCTAGTTTCTTTTGGTCAAGGGACGGGTGTTGTCACCGGCACTGGAGATCGAACGGAGCTTGGACGAATAGCCAAGTTGCTGAAGAGTGCAACAAAAGTTGAAACTCCACTGACTCGATCCTTAGACTCAATCGGTAAGATCCTGACGATAGCTATTTTGATCGTGGCAGTTGTTTTGCTTGTCATCAGTCTTTGGCGTGGGTTTCCTATCGTTGAAGCCGTCCTTGCATCGATTACATTAGCCGTTGCTGCGATTCCAGAAGGGCTTCCTGCTATTATAACTATTGCGCTGGCCATTGGTGTTCGCAGGATGGCTTTACGAAAAGCAGTTATCCGTAAGCTTCCTGCCGTTGAAACTCTCGGGTCGACCACAGTTATTTGTTCGGACAAAACAGGAACATTGACCAAAAACGAAATGACGGTTCAGGCTCTTTGGACACCGCAGGCAGATTACCGTGTCACTGGTGTTGGATACACTAATGACGGAAAGATTCTCCTCGACGGCATTATCTTGAATGAGCCAGGTGATGATATACAGGACCTTCTGAAGGCGGGCGTTCTGTGTAACGATTCAGAAGTTGTCAATGAGGGTGAGAATCGGAAAGTGCAAGGGGATCCTACAGAAGCGTCATTAATCGTGGCCTTCGAAAAGGCCAATGGCGTCGTGGCAGCGATAAAGTCCGATCATCCTCGGCTGGACTCTATTCCCTTCGAATCAGAGAGGCAATACATGGCAACTCTCCATCAAGATGGCAACCAAGGGGTTCTCTTTCTCAAGGGGGCGCCAGAGGTCATCTTAAGGGCTGTGTCCTCTGAAGAGGTCGTTGTCAACGAGGCCCGTAGCCGAATTTCTTCCTATGCGGCCCAGGGGATGCGGGTGCTGGCATTTGCGCGAAAAACCTTTCAAGGACATGAACTTACAGAGGCAGGTTGCCATGGTGGTTTTGAGCTTCTCGGCCTTCAAGCTATGATTGACCCACCAAGGGAAGAGGTGATCCAGGCCATTGCTGATTGTCATAGAGCCGGTATCGTCGTGAAGATGATTACAGGGGATCATCCAGAGACCGCGGAAGCTATCGCGCGGGAACTAAATATCTCTACCGGGAAGCCCGCCTTGACTGGTTCCCAGGTAGAGAAAATGCGGGATGAGGAACTTGATGGTTTGGTCGCCCATATGAATGTATTTGCTCGGGTTGCCCCTGAGCACAAACTTCGACTTGTTAAAGCTCTGCAGCGAACTGGAAATGTGACAGCGATGACCGGCGATGGAGTGAATGATGCTCCTGCACTGAAGCAATCTGATATTGGCATTGCCATGGGAATTACGGGAACGTCTGTCTCAAAAGAGGCGGCCGATCTTGTTTTGCTGGACGACAATTTCACAACAATTAGAACAGCAGTCGAAGAGGGCAGAAGGATCTATGACAACCTAATCAAGTCACTTGCGTTCGTACTGCCGACCAATTTAGGTCAGGCGTTTATCATTCTTATTGCAGTTGCGTTTTTCCCAAGGGAAGAGGGGCATCTCTTAATGCCGATCCTGCCTGTTCAAATTCTGTGGATCAACCTTGTGGCCTCCGTAGCCCTCTCACTGCCTCTTGCCTTTGAAGCTAAAGAGCCTGATATCATGTCGCGACCACCTAGGCCCCCAAAAGAGAAAGTTTTAGGAAAGTTTGTTTTGTGGCGAACTTTGATTGTCGCACTGATTATGGCTTTAGGTGCCCTTGCGCTTTTTCGCTATGAATTGAACGTCGCTCGGGAGCTCGGACATGATTTCGAAGATGTCGTTCGCAAAGCGCAAACCATGGCTGTTAACACTGTTATTTTCTTCCAGATCTTCTATTTTCTGCAATGCCGTTCCCTTAAGAGCACGCTGTTCAAGATCGGAGTTTTCTCGAACCCAACGGCCTTTCTTGGTATCGGCAGTTTGATTCTGCTACAAATTGCCTTTGTTCATCTGCCATTTATGAACAAGTTCTTTCACTCAGGTCCTTTGCCTGTTGAAGACTGGTTGAAATCAATTGCGGTCGGAGCGCTTGTGTTTCCCGTTATTGCTTTTGAAAAGATCGTGCGTCAGTCAACTAAGCGCTAATCATTTGAGGATCCACGCACTTAAGTTGGCCTGCATTGCCTTATCAAAAGACATGTTCAGATCCTGAATCTTGTCCTTATTTACAAACACCGTGAAGCCTCCTCCCACCATGTACGCCAGGGGTATGTACACGGCCACCAAGTCCTCCATGGGTTCATTCGTCGGCAATGTGTTCAAATCTGTTCTGGTTAAGAATCCAGCAATTCTAAATTCAGGATTGTCGAATTTTACAATGACTGCTTTTCCGTGGGGGCTTGCTTCTGCTTTTTTGAAGAAATCTGTCAAGTCGCGAATAGAGACGTAGATTGCCCCCAAAACAGGAATTCTGATGATAGTTCTTTCCAACCACTCCTTGATAAACTTCGCGACAAAAAGATCCGAAGTTCTTCCCAACACATAGATCAAAACCAGACCGCCACCGATGCCAACGCCGAAAGGCAAGGTGATTCCCATTGGTACCAATATCCCTGAAAAAACCTTATCAAAAAAATCTGCAAGCCAGTAAAGGAAGTAGAAACTCAGAATGAATGGAAGAAGAACAATAGCCCCTTTTACGAGATTGTCAGAAATATTCTGTCTTAATCCTTCGGTCTTCATATTTTTACCCCTGCTGACTTCAAATTTTCACCTAATTGCCGCCAACAAAGAAACTAAAAACGGTCATGAAATTCATATTGCTTAAAAGCAGAATGTATCCAACATCGGAAGGAGTTAGTCTGTCGTTTAATAGGCCTGCGGTGTTTGACAAGAAGAATGAGGCTTTTGGCAAGTGCCATAGTTAAGCTTTTCTGAAGTTACCAGGGCAGGGCGGGGGGCTCTTGAGATTAATAAATTAAAGAACTTCCGCAAGATGTGATCTAAGGCGTTTTTTAAACTCATCAATATCGATGGGCTTCCCAGTTTCTTTTTCTAAACTGGTCATTACATTGCTTTTAAGGCCGCAGGGGTTCATCCCTTGGAAGGCTTCGGGGTCTTCAATAAGATTGATGGCGGCTCCGTGGAAGGTGATCCATTTTCTGACACCAATTCCCAAGGATGCAATTTTCTGTGTGCCAATCCAGACACCGGTTTCGTTATTTTCAACCTGTGTCAGAGGATTTTTTTGCAGCGACCGACCGACAACATTGGCGACACCGTAGCCGCTAATAACTTGGGCGATGGCGGATTCGAGTGTTCTTAAGTAACCTGCGATCTCATGAGAAGATCGGCCCTTGCGCGGACGAGTGAGATTTAAGATCGGATAGACAACAAGCTGGTTGGGTCCGTGATAAGTGGCTCGGCCCCCTCGCGAGACCTCCACGGTATCGCCCTTCCAAGCAAAGACATCGCCGGGTTGGGTGGCTCTTCCTAAGGTGACAACGGGTGGATGTTGGCAAAAGATCAAATACCCGGGGAGCTCTTGTTTGTGCAAAGTTTCAACCAGCTCCAGTTGCTTGGTCAGAGCAAGCTCATAAGGAATCAGTCCCCAGTCTTCGAAAATCAGATCCATGATTTATCTCAATCCTCTTTCGACAAGGCTTTTCATGAAGAATTCACCCGCACGGTAAGAACTGCGAACCAGGGGGCCGGAGGCTACGTAAAGGAATCCCATGTCCTCAGAGATCCGTTTCCACTCGTCAAATTTTTCGGGGGTGACATATTCCATCACTTTTAAGTGGCGCGGAGTCGGTTGGAGGTATTGACCGAAGGTGACCACATCGCAGTCGATCTCTCGAAGGTCCTTGAGTGTTTGCAAAATTTCTTCGTCGGTTTCACCAAGCCCCAGCATCAAAGAGGTCTTCGTATAGCGTGAAGGATCACGATCCTTAACGGATTTTAGAACCTGCAAACTTTGACGATAGCCGGCTCGGGGATCTCTTACTTTTGGGGTGAGTCTTTCAACTGTTTCCACGTTGTGGGCATAGACATCGGGTTTGGCATCGGTGAGCTTGTAAATCAATTCCGTGTCGCCGCGGAAGTCACCGGCTAGAATCTCGATAATAAGATTCGGGGAGCCTTTTTTGACCTCATGAAGGGTTTTGACGAAGTGTTCAGCCCCTTGATCGGGAAGGTCATCCCGGTCCACGGTGGTGATGACGACATATTCGAGGTTCATTTTGGCAATAGATTCTGCGACTTTTTGGGGCTCCAGAGGATCAAGCACCTTTTTGGGATTTCCCGTTTTTACGTTGCAGAAACGGCAGCCTCGCGTGCAGACATCGCCCATGATCATGATCGTCGCAGTGCCACCATTCCAGCATTCCCCAATATTGGGGCAACGGGCAGACTGGCAAACTGTTGCAAGCTTTAGTTCCGACATCATTCCCTTGAGATTTTCATAGGTTTCCCCGGTGGATGCGCGAACCTTAAGCCAGCCCGGTTTTTCGAGAGTTTTCGTGTCTTTTTGCATGTGAACCTCTGCAGTCGATATCGTCTTTTAGCTTAACCTGGGGGGTATGTAAATCTTAGACTGCCAACTGCTCCTCGGGCTTTGGGTCGACGGAAGCTCCAATGCCCGTTGCTAAAGAGCCTCAGAGCTTCCGTCGCGATGTTCCATTTTCTCCGTATAAAGTCACCAACAGCTGTCCATCACTTTACGGCCACTTGATAACCGCACCTGTCGACATAGCTGAAGCATTGCCGCTCGAATCCACGGCAACCACCTGATAGGTGTATTGCACGCCTCGGGTAATATTACTATTGCGGTAGCTCAAGTTTGTGGTTTCCCCCAGCTTCACACCGTTGCGATAGATCACATATTTTTGCACAGCCACGTTGTCCGTGGAGGCTTGCCAGGTCAGATCGACTCGGGCGGATTTTCCACCACGAAGATAAGTCAGAGTCGCTTTGACATTCCCCGGGACTGTGGGAGCCAAGGTGTCGGCGGGTGGGGCTACCGGGGCATTGCCAGCTCTCAGAGTGGATGTGTTCGCATCAACGTAAGAGGGAACTCCTGCCGCCGAAAGCAGGGTGTTTCCCTGGGCCGGGTTTACGATGTTGAAGCGCAACGTGCTCAAAGGACTTCCCACGGTCGAGTCCTTTTCAATCAGATAGAAGTACTGATTGTTGATATCAGACCCCGCCAAAGAGGAAATATCAAAGTAGAAAGAGCCTTGTTTTTCTAAAGACGTTCCGTCAAACGCCCAGTTGCCACCGTTGTTAACAAAAGCAAACGGTGTCCAGTAGGCTGCAGGTTTGGTCGTTGTATTTGTCGAAGATCCAAACTGCAAGGACACTTGCGAACGCAGGGCGTGGGACATGCTGACTTCGGCTAGAAGTTTCGGGGTGTAGGCTGTGTAGGTTGTAAATTCAACGGTTCCGACTTGCGTCAGTTGCACTCGGCCAGCTGGGGCGAAGTTCGGAACTGTCGAAGTCGCACGGAAGGCATCATAAGAAGCCCAGCCGAAGCCTTGATTGCCCCAGGTTGTTCCGAAGGAGTTTGCAATCTTGAATGCGCCAAGTTCCTGGCTTTCCACAAGGCCATTCCCGTTGATGTCAGTCCAGATTGTGTCGTCATACCCAACAATTGTAATCGCATGACCCGCGACAGTGCCATTCAGGTGAGTCACGATGATCTGGCCCACAAAAGGATTCGATCCCACGTTGGGATTAGCTTGAACCTTCTTATAGACCCAGCTGTTTGCATAAGTTCCGGTGATCACGACGTGACCGTTGGCAAGCATCTGTTTTAGTGACGCCATGCCGGCGTCGGTATTGACCACCATATAGCTCGACGGACGCATGCGCGAGTTGATGGCATTCTTCCAATGCTGAGGGTTCATACTCCAGGCGCGATAGTCCGTGTCATAGGGGAACTCCGAGTTCAAAGCGGCCCCATGCTTTTCCAGAACAGACAGAGCGGCTGAGAAATTAGAGCCGTTGTCGCTGCCGCCGTTAATAAGATTGTAAGTCCATTTCGGAGAGTAGATGCGCTGGCCATAGTTTTTGTTATTACAACCCAAGGTCAGACACACTTCGTGGCTCATCATGTAGTAGGTCGACGCAAAGGCAACACAGGAGCCTAAGCCACCTTGATTGGCGATCGGTGGGAAGGAGGCTAAGGCCGAGTTGTCGACCTGAGCCGGCGCACTTCCCAGTGCAGTGCTGTAGATTCCGTCAGAGGAGGCAGCTCCCAGGTTTTCTTCCGTTTCGAATTCCGGCAGGGAAAGATCCGCAGAAAGGGGAGGCTCACCGCGGTGACTACGCTCTTTGTTAATACGTTCCAGCCCCAGACGGTTGGGGCGTACCTTCTTGACCTTCTTTGTGTGAAGTTTTTTGCTCTCCTCAGCCGTCATTGCTTTAAGACCAGGGCGGAAGGCGGTGTTATTCTGCGCAAAGCTATGAGAAACGTTCAAAAGGAGCGTCAGGGACAGGGCCGCTCCAGCAGGCATAAAGTAATTTCTCATGGGGTTCATCTCCAGAGTTATATTGTGGTACTAAACGCAACGGCAGATTTGGGCTGAAGTCTTAATGTCGAACGGAAAAAATATGTGAATGCGAGGTGCTTCCCGCAGAAAGTGAAAAAGGACTGTACAGATTGCGGCAAATTTCCGGGTTGTTACTTGTATGCGGTGGGGCTGTTAGAGCCGACGAAGGGGTGCCTTAGTTAAAGCCATTAGAACTGACCCACTCTTAAAAAGAGGGAGTCAGCATTCATTCCTCAGTGTTTATTTGGTCTCATCAGTCTTGTTGTGTGTGCGGACTTCGATCATTACTTCATTCCTTCGTAAAAAAGGAAGTGTCCACGGTGGGTCATAGCCAGCAAACACCGGTTCAGAGACCTGTTGGTAAGTTCCATTTTTAGTCAGCCACTTCAGCAATTCATCGGCTTTCTCCTGATTTTTTTCTTCCGACCAAGTCCCAGAGTACCGAAGAATCGCGAAAAGTTTAGCAGGAACCGACATGAGCTTCACACGCGGATCTTTGGGGCGAGGCAGGTCTTGCATAGAATACTTTGACGGCATCATAAAACTCATCTGCCAACCATCTGCGACTTTCGTTTGCACCACGGGTGCCGTCATCTGAATCTTTTCTGAAGATGGCGCCGCCACATGGCGGCTACAGACTTTATGCTGCAACGGGTGTTATCCGAGAAAATCAGGTTCGGGCCTCAGAGGTGTCCTCTAGAGGCTTGAAGGTCCCTCGGTGACCGTTCGCTCCCAGCACATGGACACTGGTGGCTTTGGGGCCCTTTTCCCCCATGTCTTCGGCAAAACGCACTTCCTGCCCAGGCATCAGCTCGTCAAAGTTGCCGGTGACAACCGAGTTTCTGTGGAAGTAGATTTCGCGATTATCCTCCGTAAGTAAAAAACCGTACTCTAGGTCCGGAGAGATTCTAAGGACCTTGGCGTGATTGGAATTGTTTTTGGTTTTGACGTAGCCTCCCATCATTCGCATATATTCATCGACACGGCGGCGGGCCGAAAGGAAAGCATCTCGAATAGCCACATAAACATCTTCGTGGGCATGATTCAGACCACGTTCTCGGTCCACTACGAGGATGTTTCCTGGAACTGTCATACGAATTTTGATGTGATAGATACCCCCTTGATGTTGTTTGCGCGGCGGACGTTCGACGACCACGTGACAGGAAAGCAGTTGAGGGCAGGTTTCTTCAAGAGTGTCAGCGTGATCCTGAATCGCTGAGGTGACCGCGTCTGATTCCGGAAACCCCACGAATTGAATCTTTAAGTCCATCATAAATTCCTTTCCGCGATAGAACGCTTTTTCTCCATTTTACAGTAAGACTGCGGCTGCGGATCGCTGCTCTTCAACATAATGGGTGGCTTATGCAATAGAACTCTAATACAGGTCGAGGATGCCGTATTCGTGATAGGTCCATTGTCAGTTGAAATAAGATTTTTGCATTGGGTGATCAGTCCTGACCAGTCGACCTGGGCAGAGTATGGGATTTATGTTGTCCTCAGAAGCACGTGATCTATTGAATGTCGTTGTAGATCACGTAATAGATGGCGATCAATGCAATCAGCGCCGGTAAAATAAATGTCAGACCTAAAACCCACAGAGTTTTTGATCGTACTTTCTTTTCTTCCGTGGTCATGTTTGTTCCTAACCTTAAAGTTTTGTCTTGGCCTCGAACTTTCACCAATCCTTGGCTTTTGTAAAGGAAAAATAGAACGTGGATCCTCTGTCTTTAAGGCGTAGCCGCTTGGAGCACTCCGTGCTAATATTTCATTTTGAGGAATTGAGGAATGGATATAATAGTTAAGATGCCGATCCGTGGAAGGGGGGGCCTCTTCCTTTAATTTCTTCAGCAGGAGATCACAATGATAAGAAAGCTCATAGAATCGGATATAGATCATGTTGTAAATCTGTGGCTCTCGGCTTCAATTATTGCGCATGATTTTATTCCGGCAGAGTTTTGGAGTGAAAAGGTGGATGCAATGAAATCAAAGTACCTGCCGTCAGCCGAAAGCTATGTCATTGCTTCTGATTCTCAAGTTGAGGGGTTCATCAGTTTAGTGGAGAACTCTGTTGCGGCTATTTTCGTGGATCCGTCCTCACAGGGGAAGGGCTACGGTAAGCTGCTGCTGAATCATGCAAAGAAACTCAGGGCGTCCTTGCAACTCTCGGTGTATTCAAAGAACGCAAAAAGCATTGATTTTTACAAGAGCCAAGGCTTTGTCATTCTCCGGGAAGAAACAGAACCCGAGACCCAGGAAAGCTGCTATATCATGGCTTGGAATCAGTAAAGGCAGCAAAAGTGAAGCATAAGATTTCAAAAACATTCGTTCGCACTCTCTGGTTAAAATCCCAAGGGCTTGATCAGCCCAAGCCCTTTGGCAGCGGTCCCAAAGCCACGGTGAAGGCCATTCAACATCTGGGCTATGTTCAGATCGACACTATCAACGTGATTGAACGATCGCACCATCATATTCTGTATTCCAGAATTCCTGACTACAAGCGATCCCATCTGCAAAAAGCGCAAAGTAAAGATAAGACGGTCTTTGAATATTGGACCCATGCCTTGGCCTATGTTGCCACGGATGATTTTAAATACTTCATTAACGACATGAAGCGCCGACAGAAAAATCCATCACAATGGTATTCCTCTGTCACCGAAGCTGATGTCAAAAAGATGCTAACTACAGTCAAAAAGCAGGGGGCTATTTCAATCCGCGATGTGACCGACGATGTCTTAGAGGAAAAGAAGCACCCTTGGGCAAGCAAAAAGCCATCAAAGAAGTTCCTTCAATGCGCTTTCAATGGGGGGGAGCTGGTCATCGCAGAGCGCTTGGGTATGCTCAAAAAATATGAACTGACGGATCGTCATTTCGATTGGGAAAAAAGACCCAAAGCCGCTTCGCCCAAAGAGGTCACTGAATACAAACTGGAACGGGCCTTAAGATCCCAAGGCGTGATCAGTCTGGATTCGGCAGCTTATATGGAAAAGGCGGCGCCTAAAAATGAAATCTTAAAGGCCATCGAAGCACGCGTGCGCCAGGGCACTTTGATCCCTGTGGAAGTCAAAGGTCTTGAAAGAGTGCACTTTTGGGTCAAGCCAGAACTGCTGGAATCCCCGCAAGAGAACGTCAACAGTCTGACACACATCCTGTCACCATTTGACCCTCTGGTCATACAAAGAAAGCGTTTTCACATGTTCTTTGACTATGACCATCGCTTCGAAGCCTATGTGCCGAAAGAAAAGCGCAGATACGGTTACTTCGCATTGCCGGTGATCATCGGTGATCAGGCTGTTGCGGTTTTAGATTTAAAAACAGACCGGCAAAAACAAAAACTTCTGATTCAACAATGGAGCTGGCTGGGAAAACACAAAACCAAAGTGAATAAGCAATTGATCGAGCAAGAGTTGGAACGATTTGAAAGGTTTCAACTGGGAACGTAGGCAGGGTGAACGCTTTGTTGTCAGAGGCGCGCGCAATTTCTGCGGGCGCGCCTTTTTAAATAGCCAGTTCTTTGGTCTGCGGAGAAAGGCTTGCGGCCTTTTCAAACAGAGTGTCCACGTGACCTGCGACGGAGGACACCTTATGGTCAATAGCATCGCAGTGGGAATTGAGCTCCTGGGCTGCTTTTTGAATGGAGCTGTTTGAAGACTGCAGCAGATTAATGAATCGCAGCATTTCTTCCAGATAATGAACGAAGGTAACTTTAACTTCGTTCACACGGGCAGATTCTACGGCTCCGATTTGACGGATGACTTCCAGACCTGTTGTAAATCTTTTCACATCAGCAAGTTGCGAAGAGATTTTCGACAGTTGTTCGGCCAGGGCCTTAATTTCAACAGTCAGTTCGTGCGAATTGCCACGGAAAAGGCTGGCGAAGTTGTCTCGAACAATCAGCATATCTGAAAAAGCGTTCTCGGCGTGCTGACTTTTTTGAATGGATTCTTTGATAAAGAAGTCCACCATCATCATTTGCACGTCCATCGAAACAATTTTAAGAGTGCATTTCTGGATTGTTTCAGTCAGATTTTGTTCGAAGTGTTCCAGTCCGGACAGGTGGGATCTGATTTGCTCGGAAAGATCAGAGAACTCTTTTGCAACCACACCCAGCGAAGAAGCCACTTCTCCGAATTTGGCAGCAGCAACAGTCATGTTTAAAGCATTAAACTTCAGCTGCGTGAATCCACTGGTCAAATGTTCCATGGTGGTGACCAAGGACTTATTGATGTTCTGAAAATCCTGAACTCGTTTAAAGCAGTCCTTCAGGTCCTTGGAGGTTTTGGAGCTGATATTAGAAATGTCGGCAATAACACCCACGCTGCCAGACTTTCTTTCCACGTCCCGGTCAGGCAGGGCATTGATTTCAGCAAAGGCCGCTTGAATCATAAAGTCAGTGTAGTCCCGGAATCCAGCCTTCTGCACCTGATCAAGGATAAAGGGAACAGAGCCCTCCATGCCTTCTTTTTCCTCGACCGCCAAGGTGGCTGTATAAAGGTCTTTCACGACACTAAAAATAGGTGAGGAGGGCTTTAAGCGAATAGAGAGATATCCGTCCTTAATGGGGAACACGAAAGCATAGACCCAGTAATAGCTGCCATTGGCCGAAAGGTTTTTTACATAGGCGGCGATGGGGCGGCCCGCAAGCAGAGTGTCCCAAAGAAGTTTGAAGACGGCGCGAGGCATATCGGGGTGGCGAATGATGCTGTGAGGAGCTCCCTTCAGAGTTTCGCGAGGGTACCCACTGACACGAACAAAAACATCATTGCCGAAAGTGATCACGCCACGATTGTTGGTGGTACTGAAAAACAGTTCATCAAAGCCAAAGGGGCTTTCATTTTGGTTGGGGGTCGGTCTTTTCATTTCTTGCCTCTAATAGTTTGATTTGAACACAACCTGCTAGGGACAACAAAAGATGAAAAAAGAAACACGACCTGGAGGATGGAGACCCGACTTATTGCCGGTTCAATCCTTTGTCCTTTTCAATGGACAAGGCCCCCGCATCGGCCAGCGTTTGGAGCGCTCGGAGATCTGACCTGGATCGAGTGAAGTATTGACTCACCATGCAAGGGTTCCCATGGTTTAGATCCTTCACGAGTCTAAACAGCCCACCTGACTTTTTACCGGCCACAGTCACCCCAGCAAAGCTGAAGTAAACCACGCCTTTGGACGTCAAGCTGTGCTGCCACAGAATCAAAGAGTTTTTATTGCGCAAGCGGATCTTGGATTTTACAGAAATCTTCACAGATGCACTCGGGACGGTTTTAAACCCTTGTGAAGAAATATGCTGCATCCAGGACTTTAAGAAGGTCTCTTGCAGTTCTTCGACACTTAATCTCTGCAAAAGTTCGATGGTCTGACAATAGGCTTTAGGAAGTTCGCTCACTTCGCCGGAATCGCTGTGCAGTTTCTTAAACTGAGTTGCCACCTTGGTACCGGCGGCACCGCTTTTTTGTGCCAGCAGACCTTTTAAGGAATCAGAGATCATTTCCTTGTGTGGCTGATCCACCCAAACCCCCAGGCTCCAGGTGGCACTGAAGGATCCATCCGATTCCGCAATATGCCAGGCCGAAGAAGGCCAATAGGTCATGTCACCGGGGCGGGCCTCTAAAAGTTCGGATGCTTTTTTGTGTTTTTCATACTTAAACGCACGATCCAAGGAAGGATTCTTTTTCACATACTGTGGTTCCCACAGTCGGAACCGTTTAACCCCCGCAACTGGGAAGCTAAAGACCCCGCAGGAATCCACATGCACTCCAAATGGAGTTTTGCGGTAATTCCCCAAATACAAACCCATTTCCGAAAAGCGATTCGGGAACCCGACGTGACGATACAGCTCGTCGGTAAATTCTGTCAGCAGATGTTGCTTTTTGTGATTCACCTGCAAAAGCTCATCACAGACCAGGCAGTAGTCCGGAAACAGCGCTTTCATGCGCGCATGGTAGCCTAAAAGGGATTTGTCCTGTTTTTCAGGCAGAACTTGCAGGACGTCTTCTTCCTCTGCTTTAAAACCATCGATGAAAAACTTAAAACCCGTCGGATCGTTTAGTTTGCGGCAGCGATCTGCATACAAGACAAGCAAATCAAAAACTTCGGCGTCGGTTATTTCCAGAAGGCTGGATTTGACGTTTCTTAGAACCAGCGCTTTTTTCTCCCAGATATTCCGGGAAAAATTGCGCCAAAATTTTTTGTCCAACATCGTCTTCATGCCCGGCAGAGTCGTTGAGATCGCCGTCAGAGTCAAATAAAGCACCCCAAAAACATAAGCCCCCGACGAGGATTTGTAAATTTGACCCGCGCGACGGAATGAACCGCATAACCCCTTGTGATTACCTAGGATTTATCATAAAAAGTCCCCTCTGGAGAAGCCCCTCATGAACGCAGCCCCTGTTACATTTGAAGATCCCATTTTGACCATCGAGCTTAAGCGGGATGTCACCAAACACCTAAAACAGGGGCACCGCTGGATTTTTGCCAACTGCTTTGAAGAACGTCGGTCCATCAAGTCGGGCATTCATATTCTGAACTACAAGGGTGAACCCTTGGCTTTGGGGATCTGGCAGGGTGATACGCAGTTGCGTTTCCGCGTGCTGGTGTTGGCTGAAGAGCCGATCTTCCGCCGCAACAACATGAAACGCACCCTGGAGCTTTACTTTGAAAGCCAGTGGCGCAAGGCCGTGGAAATCCGTAAGACCTTCGATCTTTCTGTCACCAACTCCTTCCGCCTGATCAATGGGGAGGGGGATGGTTTCCCTGGGCTGGTGGTTGATGTTTATAACGACACGGCTGTGATCAAACACGATCACGCCATCATGGAAAAAACCTGGAACGCCAGTGCAATTGCAGAAAAGATTCAGGCGGATTTCCCTCAGGTAAAGTGTGTGTACCTGAAGCGCCGTAACGACGCTGATGAAAAAGGCACAAACATCGTGGGCACATTGGCGCCCGAGGTGCAGTTCCTTGAAAATGGAGTTCTGTTTGCCTCTAACATCCGTGATGCCGCCAAAACGGGGTTCTTCTTGGATCAGCGTGACAACCGCAAGATGATCCAGAACTTTGCCAAAGGTAAAACCGTTTTAAATCTGTTCAGTTATACAGGCGGATTTTCCATTTTTGCTGCCAAAGGTGGCGCCAAAGAAGTGACCAGTGTGGATATTGCCAAGGTGGCCATCCAGGCGGTCGCCAGAAACTTTGAAATCAATGGTCTGACAACAGTTCACCATGATATCGCCACCGATGCCTTTGAGTATCTGGAAAAGCAGAATGCCGAAAAGAAAAAATACGATCTGGTGATCACTGATCCGCCCAGCTTTGCTCCGAATGAAAAATCCGTCGAACAAGCCAAGGCTGCTTATACGAAGGTCTTTAGCAATTCGATCAAGCTGGTCAACCCCGAGGGTTTATTTGCGGCCAGCTCCTGTTCCAGTCATATCTCGACCCGGGATTTTATGGAAATATGCAAAGAGGCCTTTTCGCGTGCGCGCAAGAAGGGCACACTGGTATATCAAGGCGGGCAGCCGGTGGATCATCCCTATCCCATGGCGATGGAAGAGCTTCGTTACTTGAAGTTTGCCCTGTTCCGTCTGGATTAGTTGATTTTTGGGTTTGATTTAAAGAGGTTCATAAGTGGATAGCATCGCCAGTCTTCGTCAGGAAATTGATCAGGTTCATAAAGAGCTTCATGCGCTGCTGTTGCGCCGTCGTGAACTGACCATGGCCGTATGGAAGATCAAGCAAGAGCAGGGCTTGCCGTTTTTTAGCCCCGAGCGTGAAGAACAGATCATCCAGAGCTTCGTGGCAATGCAGCCGCATCGGCCCCATGATCCAGCCTTCGAGGAACTTCTTAAGGGCGTCATGAATTCCATCTTAAGAGAGTATGAGAAATACCTAAAAGCTCAGTTTCCCACAAAATAAAAAAAGCCCCTGTGGAGGGGCTTTTTTTTGCGAAGTTTACTTTTTACGACTTTGATATTCTTTTTCGCGTTGGAAGTGGCTTTCAGACAGGCCGTAACTTTCCACGTTCCCCAGATCCTTGATCAAGGAATCCAGATCCTTCTTGCCACTGATAAAGTCCAAGTGCCCTTGGATTTTTGAAATCAGCTCTGCTCCGCGCTCTTTCAAAGCTTCATAGCGCACATAGCCCAGCCCATGGGATTCCCAGTCCTTGATGTAACGAGCCGCCGACTGTGACGTTCCGTTGTACATGGTGTTGCGGCACTCTTGATCGGGCTTGATCTGATGCCAGTTGCCGAACTGGTCCTTCAGTTTGACCTGATGTTTTTCACAGGGTTTGCCACAGTCTTTGAAGCTGGTCCCTTTGGAAAGGAAGGCGGCAAACACACAGTGTTCCATATGGAAGCTTGGCATGTACTGGTAAGCGGTGACTTCAAAACGCTCGGCTTGTCCTGCTTGAATCAGTTCTTCCACTTGCACGTGGTTCAGGTCATAGCCCAGGCACACACTGGACAGACCCTTTTCCAGAAGGTACTGAGCCGTCAGGTGATTGGTCACGTTCAGGCTGAAGTCGCCAAGAATTTGACCAGTGTAGGAGTTGGCCTGCAAGTACTGCACAGCCCCCAGGTTGCGCGCCAAGATGGCATCGGGATTCAGGTTGAGCAGATGCTTCACATTGCGGTGTTCATTGGGTTTAAGAATACGGGTGGTGGCAATGGCAACCTTCATGCCTTGATCGCGCAGGACTTTCAAGCTGGGTTCGAAATCCAAACCGAATTCAAAGTCCAGGATCACCAGATTGATACCGGAGGTTTCAATTTCACCGGCGGCGATGGCTTTAGCCACGTCTTCGACTTGTTCTTTGTCGCGCAGAAGAAGATTTAGCTTCAATCCTGGCTTTGCTTTGGCCGCCACTTTATTGGCGTCAATCCAGCTAAGAACCTGCTCCTGCGGAGTGACTTCCGCATCAGCGCCGTTTTTAATGCGCAGATCCGTCAATTCTTTGACCATCTTTTGGCGAAGTTCTTTGACTTGTTTGTTGGGAATAAACAGCGGTGTGGTTTCATCCAGCTCGCAGGCAAAATTATCACCTCGGAAGGGACTTCCCATCAGGGCAAACAGCTCTTCGCGCAAATCCAGGGAATTCAGCCCCTTGTTTTTGGCAGCTTCGCAGATGTTTTCAGAATAGCCTGTCACGGTGTTTTTGCCGTCAGAGTACTGAACTTTCAATGGCTGACCCAAAGAAGCTTCTGCGCGGATCGAAACTGGAACGCGCTTTTTTCTTTCCTTGTCTTCAACACTCAGGGCCACGTCACGCTTAAGGTCTTTATCGTGGTTATAAAACACACGAGCGCCCACAAACAGATTGTCCATGACGATGTCCCGTGAAAACTCCAGCGCAAAACGGCGCGGGGACAAAGTTTTGACGGCAAAGACGAATCCGCCTTTTTCCGCGCTTTGTCCGTTACGGTCTTTGTAAACCCAAAGAATTCCGTCACCGGCTTGAATGAAGTCCGCTTTTAAGCCCTGGGCGACCTTGTCGTCCGTGATTTCCACTTCCAGGGAATTCCCGTTCACACGCAGAACTTTTCCGAATTCAAACCCACGGTGCGCACTGAAGGTGCCTTCCACCAGTTCCTGGTGATTCACTCCATGGAACCAGCCGCTGTAAAAGCCACGGGAAAATGCCGTGGCCATTTGTTTTTTCAACAAGATAGGATTAGCCAGAGCCTGGTCGCGTTGTGCGGAAGTGATGGCGGCATCGAAACTGCGGGCGGCAGTGGCCACATATTCTGGCGTTTTTAGGCGGCCTTCGATTTTAAAGCAGTCCACACCTGCTTCCAAAAGACTTGGAACTTCGTTGATACCGCAAAGATCCTGCGGGGACACCAGGAAGGACTTGCCACCCAGATCACGCTTTTCACCGTCAACGTACATTTCGTAGTTAAAGCGGCAGCTTTGCGCACATTGACCCCGGTTGGCAGATCGTCCACCGATGCCTTCAGAAGTAAAGCATTGCCCCGAGTAGCTGACACACAAAGCCCCATGAACGAAAACTTCGATTTCTTTTGAGGTGTTTTGTTTGATGGCGTGGATTTCTTTCAGCGAATTTTCACGTGCCAGAACAAAGCGCTGAATGCCCAGGTCGTCCAGCCACTGAATGGCTTCGGCATTGCTGATGCTCATTTGGGTTGAGGCATGCACGCGCTGGTGAGGGGCCATTTGACGAACCAGGCGCACCAAGCCCAGGTCCTGGATGATAAAGGCGTCGGGCTTCAGCGGAAGAATTTTTTCAAGGACTTCGACGGCCTTGTGCAGTTCGTTTTGGAAGACCAGAATGTTGAAGGCCAGATTCACTTTCACGCCATACAGGTGGCAGGTGTCGATGATCTCTTTGACCTCTTCGATCTGAAAGTCATAGCTGCGGCCGCGGGCGTTGAAGCCGGGGACTCCCATGAAGATGGCATCAGCACCATTGTGAATGGCAGCCATGGCCATCTCTTTGGTACCTACGGGAAGTAACAGCTCGGGACGTTTCAAATCTTGTTTTTCCATGCGGTGTTTTTAACGAAGGCGGGGGCTGGGCACAAGGGGAATTTCGCCGGGTAAAAGCGGGCTGGCGGCGCTGGCAGTGTGAGACCGCCTTAAATCCCATGACGTCAGGTCTAAGTGCCTGAATTATCATGGGATTTACTCAAGTATTCAAAAGACCTTGAGGGGGCCGTGATTAAGGGCGACTTTTTTTAGCTGTCATTTTTTTGATCAGCTCTTTCATACTTTCAATTTCTCTTTGGACTTCCTTGGGGATGTGAGTTCCCGAAGAGCCAGTGAAGGCCATCTGAATCAGGTCCTGATACTCGGTCAGGCAGGCCGGGGCGATCTTGGATTCAGGGTGTTCCAGGACACATTGTTTCAGATACAGCTCGGGCATGGAGTAAAGGGCTTTTTCTTCGTATCGTCTTTCACAGAAGGACAGCCAGTAAAGAATTTCGGGCTTTAGCGGGGTGTTGGGATACTGCTCAAGATACTTGTACAGAACACTGGAAACTCGCAGATAAGCCAGCTCCCGGTCTGTGTTCATCTCAAAATCACCTGAAAGTTCTTTTTTTAGATTCGTCTGAGCGAACTTGCGCAGTTCATTACTTTGTTTGTCGTTAAACTCCGGATAGGGCAGGGATTTGATTTTTTCGGCGGATTTTACCAGATCCTGCATGCGGTTTTTAAGGAACTCTGGCAGCTCTTTGTTACCCAGATCTTTTTGCAGACTTTGGATCAAGCCCGGAAGGTCCCTTTTGACACGGGTGAAGTAGTACACTTTTCTGGAAAGGGCTTGTTCAGCATGTTCAACCGAAGGATCACTTTTGGGGAAACCAGCAAGAACTTCAGAATACATCGGCAGTGCCTTGTCAAAGTTTCGCACAATGAACAGGAACTCTGCTTCATCAAATGGCTTGCTCAAGAAGCGGTTTTTATCAGAAAAATCAAATTTAGTGGAAGAGCTGGGAAGCTGTGTATGACAGGACATGCACACACTCAGCGTAGAGCGAAGCATCCATAAAGAGTAGTCTTTGTTACCCACACGATAAACAATCTCGGCTTCCTTGAGCTGCTGATTCATCGCCCGGCCTGAAATGGCGAAGCCGGAATTTTTGATTTTACCTTCGTGAGAGATCTTTTCACTTAAGCTCACCATGTTTTCCAGGGATTTTTGAATCACGGGTGCGTTCTTAGGGTCACGATAGTCGTCTGCGGAAACAATAAAAGGTTTTAGCGTATAGATTTCCTGAAGCATCTGATCCATGTAGGGTTTGACTTCGGCTTGAGCCTGCAATGAAAGAGAAGTGATTAAGAGTAAGAAGAATTTTCCAGCCATGGGCCCTCCGGTTGTATCGCATTCATTACATAGGCTTCATAACTTGGTGGCAAACTAAAAAATGTCTTCTTGTTTGTTCTCCAACCGGGGCGGTTGCGGGTTAACAGGCCGTTCTTGTGATTTTAAGCAGCTACTTCATTCTTTGTTCGAGATTTTCCGGGTTCACGATTCAGAATCACAGTTCAGACAAAAGTATAATTGAACCTAACGGAAAGGAATGAAGATGCAACGTCCATGGTCTCAACGAATTTTAGCTTCTATTTTGGTCCTTCAGGCGCCTTTGTTGGCCCAGGCTGAACTGAGTCCTTACACCAGTGGTGCCGAGCGCAGCGTACTGAATCCTTATGCCGCCTTTGAAGGCGTGGGAAGGGTGGCGGATATCACCCGTAAAACGGGTGGGGCTTTGTACCGTCTGGAGCTGGCCAAACCACTGCCTTTAACGTCTTTGCGCATTAGATCCAAGGCGGGGAAGGTGAAGATTTTAGGCGTGACGATGATGACTGACAAGCAAGAGCGCATCGTTATTAAGAGCTTTACGAACGTGAGCTTGGCTGAAGCGGATCAACCTCTGGCTTCGGAAGTTTTAAGCTCCACTGCGGGGATTGCGATGATCGAAATTCAGGCAGAGGCCATGGGAGGCAGTGCTTCGCTCGAATTAACCGCTGTTTCCAGTCTCGAAGCGCCGCAGTTGTCATTGCGGGATGATTTTTCTTGCAGCAAAAAGTTTGACGCGATTTTGAAAGAAAAGCTAGATGTGGTTCAAGTTTGGGCAGGTCGAGCCGAATCCAGTGCGCCAGATTCTTGGCAGGAAAAGTATGCAAGCAAAGAGTTCACCAAATATGTGAACGACTTTATCACCACCTTGAAAGAGTCTAAAAACTCTGTGGCTTCTACGGAATACACTTTGACGCTGTTAAACTTCTTCACTGAACGCCATAACTCCAGCCGAGTCGGCAGTGCCGCAGAGCAGGGCTATAAATCCATGGCGACAGAGACCTTTGAAGTCTTTTTGGCCTCTTTCCAAAGCCAGCAAACCTGCCGTGTGGTGTCCAGCGAGGCGTTGATTGAAATCACCGTGGATTTCCAGAAAAAACAGGAAGCCAGCAAACCTGACAGCCGGGCTCGTAAGATCTATGAGATGATGATCGGAAAATTGGGGAAATTCATCCCGACCCAGTATCGCAAAGAGCTGGCGACCAAAAATCTGACGTTCCGTCAGGCCGACAATGAAGGATATAAGTTCTATAAGCAGTTTGCCGCCAGCAAGCCTGAGAGCATGCTGAAAGGAACTTATCAGGAAATGAGTGCGAACGCCTATGCGTTGGCGGAACAAGCCCTGATGAAAGAGGTCAAGGAACTGGACAATGAAAGAACCTATCAGCTGATCGTGGAATTCCAGGCCAAATACAACGACCCGGCCAATTATCCCCAGGAAACCATGATGAAGTATCTGGTGATCCTGTCTGAACACAGCACCTTCTTAAGAAACATCATGCAAAACTAAAACATGCCAACCTCAAGGCGTGATCCCAGGATCACGCCTTGTCTTTACCTGATCTTTCGCGCCAGCCATTTCGGCAGAAGGTCTTTCCAAGACTTGCGCGCGGAAATACCTCGTTTTTCCAAATAGGCGATAATGGCTTTGTTATCATAGCGTCTGGCAGCTTCGATGCAGTTCATATCATCAAAGAAAGACTTCAAAAACGGGTCGGCCTTGTGTTCCAGAAGATACAGGGCAATGTTCGTGTGCCCAGCCGCAATCGCCGCCACCAGTGGTGTGGCTAAAATTTCGGGATGTTGATAGTTCGGATTCACATCGTGTTCGATATGATAGCGTACCAGCTCGATATTTCCATTTTGCGCAGCCAGATACATTTCTTTCCAGTCACCAGCAGACATCAGATCCCCTTGATTGATGGTTTCTCTGGAGTCTAGCATTAGGAATGGTGATGGCTAAAGTATTTTGAGGTGAGTCAGAAAGGGCCGGGTTCCCCCGGCCCATTTATTTAGTGGAACAAAGGGAACCCGTAGGTTTCTTCAGCCAGGATATTCAGATATCGGGCTGCGACGGCTTGTGGAATCTCCGTTCCGCTGTTCATTTTCCCTTGGTATTCGACGATCAACTGGAATCTTTGTTCGATGTCCATCATTTTGACTTCGCGTTTCAAGGCCTGTTCGGCAGCGACAAAGGCATAGGCACTCATGCTTTTGCTGGTGTCTTTCAGGAAATCCCCGTTAGGGGCGGCCAGATACATTTTGAAGTACTTGGATCCCTCGGTGTCGGCGTCGCGGAAGCTAAGGTTTGCAGCGACAATTTCCTTGCGATATTGCTCGGGCGCAAAATCACGGACTTTGTTCATGATTGTGGTGAATAATGGACGAGCTTTTCCATCGGCAGGCATGGCTTTGAGCTTTTTGTTAAAGTCCATCGAAACACTTAACAAAACGTCGCTTGGATAGCGGCGGCATGGAAGTTCGTTTTGAATTGCAATCACCAGCACATCATACGTGGCCGTCAGCAGATCCTTATAAGCGGGCTCTGAAACACCCCCTGAACGAACGGCATTGTACTGATCCGCAAAGAAGTTCATCAGTGTGATCAGGTAAGCATGGGACGTATAGCTGCCAGCGGTGTTCATGGTGGCAACAAAGTCTTTGACCTGCTCTTTAAGCTGATTGCCTGCAAACTTTTCCTGAACGGATCCGGGAGCACTGGATTCAGCACGTTTCACCCACAGTTGCACCGGGTCCAGTTTGTCCTTCAAAAGGGCGTCGATGTTTCGTTTGCACGAGAACGACGGGATGCGATTGCCTAAGGTTAGCCTTGGGGCTTCTTTGGTCGAGAAGGCTTTGATTTCCAAGGCGGCTTCTCCTCCCATGGCTTCGGCCAGAACCTCGATGCCCGTGATGTTGGCGGCGGTTTGGAACATCTCTGAACTCATCGGGGCTTGCGTTTCATCCAGATTGACACCAACGAACTGACGGACTTGCACCTTTTCATTCTTATCCGTGACCAGAGCGACAGAGTAAACTTTCATACGGCCTAATTTGGATTTGGCCTCCAGGCGCACCAAGGGCAAAGACTTGATCAAATCCAACCGATACAGATCCCCACCGCGATCGCGGGTGATCTGATCAATGCGACCGACGCCTTCATAGAGAGGGGATTGCGGAGGCTCTGTCGGGCGGTTGGGAGGTGCAGGTGGTTTGGGCAATTCTGACTTGGGCGGCTCCGGTGCCGCGAAAGCTATTTGTCCATGAACGAGCAAGGCGAGAACAGCAAAACGTAAATACATGTTCGAACTCCTTTCGAATAATTGCATTCTAATTTCGTACTTCCTTTGTTGAACCTATTCAATTTACAGATTATTCACCTTTGAACAGACCGCGCAGAGAACCTTCGATGTTTTTGTTTTGTCCGTACAAATCTGTCACAAATCGTACAACTCCGTCTGAGCTCATCATCGAAGTCAGATAAGCAGTGTACACAATTGTTTTCTTGTAGCTGGGAACAGTGATCTCGGTGGACTTGGTGACGATTTCTCCTGGGCGGGCCATCATGGCAGCAATGAGTTTGCGATCCCATGGCGTGTCTTCCAGCAGAAACTCGGCTAAGTCCAAAGGTTTTTCCAGACGAATGCAGCCTGAGCTGAGTTGTCGACTGGGGGTATCAAAAAGTTCCCTTTGATTGGTGTCATGCAGGTAAATGGCAAACGAGTTTGTCAGATCAAACTTTAAAACACCCAAGGCATTCCCCAAATGAGGAAGTTGGCGAATATTCACATCAGGCTCTACGCGTCCTGCGGCGATGCCCTTCCAGTCGATTTCTGTCGGGTCCATGCGGCGACGGAAGTCTTTGGACCAGGCTTCATAGTGGTGCGAGTTGAAGTATTCGCGGATCTGTTCGCTGTTAAGATTGGCCAGATCATTGACTTTGTCTTCATAGAAAATTGTCGGTGGCACCACCCAATACGGGTTGATAATGACTTTAACAATTTCGTCTCTCATCGTTGGTGACTTGCGGCTGGGGCGACCATTGACAGTGCGGAAGCTCATAATTCGCGGCCACTGGGTGGATTGATCCATCAGGATGAAATAGGACATCGCCAGATTCACAAAGATATAGCGGTTTTCAAAGTACTGAGGGAACCACCGCATCTTTTCCATGTCGATCTGCAATTGGCGGACTCGGTCCATACAAGACACGGTAAGGAAAGCCCAGACTTTGCCATTTGGAGAAATAGCCCCGTCGGGATTAATTCGCATATTCCATTGAATATCCGTGACGGCATTGAGAAGATCACCGTCAAAGCGGTCATCCATCAGTTTAAACTTATATCCAAGAAGAGCCAGCCGTTGTTTGATTTCCCTGATCACGGGATGCTGGGAAAAAAGTCTTAAGGTTGTGTTGATCGGAGTGATGGGCTGCCACTGTCCGCTTAAACAAGAGGGATATACCTTTTCCAGAGCCGATTTGACCGCCAGATACGGTGCATTCTGGGGTGATATCAGATCCAGCAGGCGACCGGGATCTTCGGCCGCTGTCAAAAAAACGACTTGCAGTTGTTTGGGTGTCAAAAAATCTTTCTGTATGAATTTGATGTCGCGGCCGGCACTTTGGGGGTTGACGCTGCCCAGGTGAATCTCTTTTAACAGTCGCAGAAAAGCTTGGTTGGCCAAGGGGCGGAGTCTGGTGGTGTTGCCGGAATTGAGCAGCGACTCCATCGCATCAGTCCAATAGGACTTTGGATTCACCCCGTGGCGCCAGGCATTCATACTGGCCTCACGAAGACTGCGCAGGTCCATCTGGTTTAACAAAGCATTGTAGTCTGCAGCTGCCTGAAGGTGAAGTGGGGAGCGGACTTCCTCAGAAAAAGCCCCATTGCAAACCAACGTGGGCAGAAGGAAAGCCAGGGTCGCAGAAAGCCGTGCTGTAAACATGGTGGGTCTCCTTTTTTACTGAACTCCCATTTTTTACATAAACGAGATGCGCGAGAATTGAAAAGGATCCAACTGTATAAAGTCAGGAAGAATCACAGGATCGTGGTCGGGTGTCCAAGTAAAGTACAGTCTGACCTCAGAGAAGGTGAGGCAATACGCCTCACCTTAAGATGTTAAAACTAGATACCGGTTCCGTAGAGTCTTAGAAGAATGTTGCCTTCGCTGGTCTTGATGGACATTTCACCGTAGTGCTCGCCTTTGGCTGTCGGGGCAAAGTAAATGTCGATCAAACAGTACTTCCCGGCTTCGACGGTGGCACCGCAGTTGGTGGTGGCGGCAAACATATCACCGAAAATCAAAAGTTCGTTGATGTTTAAGTTCCGATCTGCCGGGGCGTTGATTCCAATTTCTGCCAGCGCAGTTTGGTTAATAGGGACTTCACCGTATTCCAAACTCAGATAGTCAATATCGGTCGGAGAGATATTAATTCTGTCATTGGCATACCCGGGCAGAGCCAAGAGAGTTGTGAGGAAAAAGGCTGCGAGTGCTTTCATAGGGCCTCCTTTATGTTCATATTCTAAGAACAAGAGGACCCTTTCGCAGTATGCATAGAAACAACGGTCTAGTCTTTCGCAGACGGGGGGCGTAGATCTTCCACTTTGACCTTGTTCTGGCGGTGCGCCTTGGGGGTCTTGGATTTTTCTTCGTAGAAGTCTCCGTGGAAGTTGCGCATGGGGATTTGATCCAGTTCCTTGATGAATTCGTAAGCTTTGATCAGTTGATTCTTAAGATTCAACAGTGTCTGCCTCATGCCATGATCTCCATTGTGTGCTGATTCACAGTTTAAAGGCAGGCACGGAATCTTTCGTGAAATTCTATGGGAAACCCTGAAATCTGGACAGCCGTTGAGCTTTGGGAAGAGGGTTCGGAGGTCTTCTCATTTCTGGAAGGTCTAGGGGGCACGTTCTAAAGATATTTGTCGGAAATCTTCTGAAGTGTGCCGTCTTTCTTCATGTCTTCCAGAGCTTTGTTTAAAGACTGAATCACCACCTCGGGGGTGCTGATATGAAACGCCATCCAATAGTCCGTCGCGTACATGAATGCCAGTCTTTTGTATTTGATGTTCCAGCGTTTTTCATAGGTTTTCTGGCTGCCGTCAGTGACGATGTCCAGGTCGATGCGGCCTTTTTTAAAGGTCTCCATGCGCTCATCTTCACTGCGATAGATGCTGACTTTGAAGCCCTCTTTCTGCAGAACCTGAATCGGGTAGTCATCAAACTGACCGCCGACGGAATACTTTTTAAAACTGCGATAGTCCTCGGCAGGTTTGAAATTCGAAGTGCTCAGTGCCGCCAGATAAACGGAATCTTTTGCGATGGGCCCCACCCATTTAAAAAGTTTTTCGCGTTCCTCAGAGCGGGAGGTGGAAAAGACATAGTGCTTCTTCTTTTGGAGAGCTGCGCTGTAGGCCCGCGCCCAGGGCCACAGGGTGAGTTCCGTTTTTAGTCCGGCTCGTTTGAATGCCTCGCGCACCACGTCGGTGGAGTAACCTTGAATCTTATTGTTTTCAAGATAGTTAAAAGGCACGAAGTCTTCGGTCATGCCTTGATAGACGATGTCTTGCACAGGCTGACTTTTCCATTTGGCCAGCACCGTTTCGCAACCTAAAAAGACCGGCAGAAGAATAAGTAGCGGTTTGAGGCAAAGACTCAAAGTTCCACCGCCTTAAAGCGAGCCATCGGGGCCATACGCGCTTTGGTTAATACCAGCATCCCTTCGCTGAGAGAATAATTGTCGATACTTTGTAGGATCTCGACGAAGTTATCTTCTGTTGGCATTTGCAAACAGAACTTTTTCGTGGAAGCCAGTTTCGAAATAAAAAGACGCTGACCGTCCTTGGCCTCAAAGGCGCCAGTAAAGGCATTGCATCCATCGTTGCCATTCACGCGACTGTCCCCACTATTGAATTGAACATAGACTTTTTGCGCATCCGCAGAGGCGTATTTCACGGGATGTCCCATCAGTTCGACAAGTTCCCAGCGAATATCCTTAAATGCAGCAGGGGTGGATTCCTGGGTCATTGCAGAAACCTCCGTTTCCGTGTCTGTGGTTGCGCAACCGAAGAGAGATGAAAGAATCAAGGGCAAGGTGCAGAGGATTTTTTTCAAGGAAGATTCCTTTCTGTCGGTTCTTCGCCGACATCCTTTATTTCTGTAGCATCGGTGGCAATTTCCCGGGAGAAAAGATCCAGGGCTGATTGACCGACTTGTTTTGTATCATAGCGCGTGTACCAGCCGACGGCAACAGCCCCCGCAATGGGAATCCATCTGGAAATGCTGGCTCCCAGCATCCGCTGAGTCACCCGTAAACCAAGGCGCTCACAGACGCGTTCGATCATTCGTAAACTGGTTCGGCGCAAGACATAGCGTTCACCCACCCGGACTACTACGTCACGCAAAAGCTGACTGGCACCGTGTTTAAAAAGACAAAACAGCAGAGCTTCGCGGGTCAGATAGCCGGACTTGCCGTGAACGGCGGCGATATCCGCTACCATCTGTGCTTGAATACGCCAGATCGCCAGTAAATCCGGAAGAATGGTCAGCATCCCCAGTGGGCCTGGAGGGATGGCCAGGGCTCCGGAAACTCCTGCGGACTTCCACGCGGCCATCTTGATAATGTCTTGGGAGGCTTTATAAGGGTCCGAAGCGGGGGAGAGTTGCGACGAGGGGGCGGCTGTGACCAGGTCATAAAGCGTGCTTGCAACCTTGGAAGCGTCTGATTTTTTTGTTCTCACGGCAGACCTCCTGATGCCGTTATTTTATAAAAAAAGCCGGTGGAGGTCCACCGGCTTTACACAATCATTTTAAGACAATGCCTTTTATTTGTTGTAATAGACTTTCAAGACCACACGACGATTTCTTTGGCGACCGGTGGCGCTGTCGTTCGATGCAATGGGGCGAGATTCCCCGTACCCGATGGCCTCGATGTCTTTTCTGTCCAAGCTGAGCTCTTTGCTCAGAATATCCTTAACAGCTTCAGCACGTTTGCGGCTGAGTCGTTGGTTGTAATCATCACTTCCAACGGAGTCCGTGTGCCCCTCTACAATCAATTTCTTAATCTGAACCTGGCGCAGGTTCTGCAGATTTTTACGTAATTGAGCCAAGGAGGCATCCGTCAATTGTGCCTTGCCCGAGACAAATTCCAGATTGGATAAATCAATGGCTTTGTCCTCTTTGGGAGGCTCAATGACTTTGATGGTGGACTTGGCGGTCCGTCCTTGGTGATCGGTGACCTGAATCTGGACGGTCTGTTTGCGTAGGGGAGCTTCATAGAAACCTGTTTCTTCCATGGAGCCTTGGCCGCGAAGAAGGCTGAAGCGATAAGGCGCCTCGCCACCTTCAGCCTCCACCTGCACGGAGGAACCTGTGTAGACCTCATAGCTTTTTTGCGTGAAGCGCAGCGGACTGCGAACTGTGGTTTCGCGGATGGTGACAGTGCGGGTGACAGTACGGCCGAAGCTATCGCGGAACTCAAGACGGCTGAACCCCGGTTGATCTGAAGTAAACTCGCAGGCACTGTTCAGACTTCCCGGTCCTTCCACGACCTGGCAGTTTTCGATCTGCACATCACCTTCGGCATAGTATTGAATCCATTCAAAGGTGTTGACGACTTTGTCATCAGGTACAATCACAAATGCTTTTTCGACGGTTTTTTCTCCGGACGGAGTGCTGTTTGCGCCAGGCTTCCAGTAGTAGACCAAACCAGCAAAGACACGATAGGCCGGGGACAGGGTTTTGACTCCAGGTTCAACCGTGGCGCCCCAGTCAAAATTCAGATTCTTATACCAGCGGTGTTTAAGCCCCAGCAATAGGTCCAATGAAGAGGCGTCCACGGCATCTTTGTAAGGCTCTTTGTCCAGCGGATAACTGGAGAACGCTTCGAACACCCAGCGGGCGGTCGAGGAAAACTTGTCAGATATTCCATAGGACACCGTCAGTTGGCTTTTCAAAGGGAACATGTGCGCATCAGCTGGCGTGTCTGTGGGATTTCTGATGCGGGCTCCAACGTTGACGGATTGAATGCGGGTGGCTTTGGACCAACTGTAGGCGCCTTCAAGGTTAAAGATGGGAAGTGAGTCTGTCCCCGTGTAGGGGCTGTTTTCCAGGAACGGGAAATCCACGGACCCCAAAAGTGCCCAGTGTGTGTCTTTGCCAGATGCGGAGGACCACTTGAATCCGGGACGGAAGCTGTGAATGCCTTCAGTCAGGTTGACCCGAACCCCGTCTTGTTCCTTGGTGGAATGACTGAGCAGCACAGGCATCTGCAAACTGAACTGCAGGTTTTCAGAAAATCCGTAAGCCACGCCGAAATCATACTCGAACAATGAATCTTCATAATCAATGCGGTCTTGCGCATTAAGGGTTTTATAAACCAGCAGGTGATCTTTGGCAAAATTCAGATAGTTGCTGAAAACAAAATAGCCCTGCGGCAGCGGGCGGGCCGAGTGGACAGAGATAAAGTCCAGACCATCAGTATTTGGAGAGAAAGTTTGCATATCCCCAAGAACATTGGCCATCGCCGAAAGGGGAAACAACAGAGAAAGAAGAGCCGTCGTCATGCGCATGATGCTGATCCTTTGAAGTAATCTGACTTTTATCTTTTCAGATAGAAGTCCTTCAGAGCAAGAAGGAAAACCATGGAGCGGCTCATTTTGTTTTCCGTTGTGTTGGGAACGTTGCGAAGGTCGGGGGCTAGAGCAGATATCTTTGTTTTAGACGGGAGCACACTTGCTCCAGAGCTTGGCTGTAGTCCCCGAGGTCTTTGACAATCAGGTGAGCGTGTTCTTTGGAGGGCTCCACGAACAAGTTATGCATGGGGCGAACCTGAAGTTCAAACTGCTTATGAACCCCCTCAGGTGTGCGACCGCGTTCATGCACATCGCGATTCAGGCGGCGTTCAAAGCGCAAGTTTTCCGGGGTGTCAAAAAAAATGGCCTCGTCCAGTTCGGCGCGGACTTCGTGGGAATGCAGGATTAAGATTCCATCGACGATGATCACTTTTTTGGGCTGACCAAGCAGGGTTTCTTTTTTTCGTGAGTGGGTGACAAAGTCATAAATTGGAACATTCACGGCAATGCCGGATTTCAGCAGACGCAGCCCCTGCGCCAGCAGGGTGAAGTCCAACGCCTCGGGATGATCGAAGTTCACTGAACCGCCGTCCCCGTCGAATTTTGCCGATTGATCGATGTAGTAGTTGTCCTGATACAGAATCGTGCAGTTGGCTTCGCCCAGCATCTGTTGCAGTTCTTTGGCGAAATAGGTTTTTCCGGAACCGCTGCCGCCGGCAACACCTATGATATGTGGTCTTTGATTCATGACAAAACCCCTGTTGAACCCTCGCAGTTTCGATATTTTAACTGCATTTTTCAACAGGGGCGTAAGAGGTTTGCAGTCTTTGCAGGACTGTCAAAACTATAAACGAAAGACTTAGTAAATCAGCGGCTGTGGCGTAGAGGAGTCTGTCGGGTTGTTCACCCCGAGTTCGCCTTCTTGGCCCTCACCCCAACACCAGAGCTTTCCACCATTGGAAATTGCACAGGTGGTTCCAGATCCGGTGGAAATGACTGAGGCGGGCAATGCTTCTGCAGGCATATTCACCTGTGTTGGAAGGCTGACGGCCGAGGTCAGAGTTCCCACTCCCAAGCGACCGTTGGTGTTTAGCCCCCAGCATTTGATGGCTCCTGCCTGGGTCACTCCGCAGGTCATTTGTTCTCCGGCTGAAATCTGCATGTAGGAAGTCCCACTGTCGATCACCGTCGGGGTTGTGACACTTCCAGAGGCCACACCGTTTCCAACGGCACCAAAGTCGGCGCCACCCCAGCATTTCAGAATGCCGCTGGTGGTGACGGCACAGGTGTGCGTACTTCCGACGGACACCATGGAATAGGTTGTTCCCACATCAATCGCGGTTGGTGTGTTGTAGTTGGTGACATTGCCGGTGCCAAGCTTGCCATAGGTGTTCGTGCCCCAGCATTTGAGTTGTCCGGTATTAGTGATTCCACAAGTGTGACTCGATCCAGCTGAAATCTGATTATAGGTCACACCCGCGTCGATTGTGGTGGGGCTGGTCTTGAAGACCGTAGTCCCGTCACCAAGATTCCCTGAGATATTGTCACCCCAGCACTTTAAGACGCCCATCGTGGTGATCGCGCAGGCTGAGCTGTTAGCGACCGACAGGTTGATAAAGTAGTCGCCGCCAGTGACCGGCGCTGGCAGATCGTGAAGGGAGGTTGTGCCGTCACCGAGCTGACCTTTGGTGTTCATCCCCCAGCATTTGACTTCGCCAGCATGGGACAAGCCGCAGGAGAAATCATAGCCCATTTTGACATAGCTCCAGTCTGTGCCCGCGGGGGCAATATGTTTAGGGATGTTTTGTTGAGTGCTGACGGGATATCCTAATCGTCCTCCGCTAGGGTTCCCCCAACAGAAGGATCCCATCATGGACTTGGCACAAACGCCGTTAAACCCAGAGACAAATACGTTTTCTGAGCCATTGGCAAAAGGGCCACGAACATTGATCGTATAGCTTCCAGCTTGAGTCAGGCTGGAACTGACCCCCAGGGTCAGAGTCTGAGGTGTGCGTGCTTTAAGATAGAATGGCACTGAGTATTGACCTGCGCCCAAGCTGATGGAGCTGACGGGGTAAGAGCAGGCGCTGTCTGAGAAGTATTCGGCAGAGGAGGAGGTAAACTGGATTTCTAATGGGGATGGAGCCAGCACGGCAGTGTGCTGATCATTCACCAGAATGGCTTCGAAAGGGGAGTTGTAGCAGAAATCACGAGTTGGGCCGTCTCTGTGCCCCCGCAGTTCCAGTTTAGAAGGTGTGTTGGTTCCGCCGCCACGATAGATATTTTGAGTCAGCGAAACGAAGCTCGCACCTGACAAAGTGATGCTATTTTGCCCCGCAGTCCCCGTGCTTTTCACCCACACCGCTGTTGAAGAGGTATAGGAAGGGATCGTGATGGACGTTTGCGCAGCTCCCGAACAATCGGAAGTGCTGTAAACAGAAAGACCCGCTCCGGGGGCGAGAGTCACGACACCGGGACTCATGGCATTATCGGGGCTGTTGCCTGCATCAATGTAGCGACGAGTTAATTTAAATGGATAACAGAGGTCCGGCAAAATAGACCGAGCCCCTTGAAGCTCAACCCCTTTCAGGCCGGAATCGACAATTTGATAGGTTTTTGTTTGAGTCTGCAAGACCACAGCAGAGGAGACATTGGTGATGCTGATTTCCAGAGGGCCTGGAGTGTCGGGGGCACGGAAGACAACGTCTTTAAAGTTTTGACCGGCAGCAATCGTGGAAGTCGGACTGGTGCCCAGCATCTGGTGACATTCGTCGTAGCTTTGGTAAATGCCAACTTGGGTCCCATTCAGGGATAAAGAGAACTGAGTGTCTGTGGGAAGAACACCATGTCTATTTTGATCGTCAGAAAGAAAGACACCCACGCTAGTGCAAGCTCCCAGAACATAGGTGTTGGCCGGGAACCAGTCTTTGCTGCTGGTAATGCGTGTAGGAATGCTTGCGCCTGGGTTTGAAGGGCCGTCCTCCGGGAAATCAGGACCCCGGCAGCTATCAAACCATTTTTCTGAATCATAAGTGATGGGAATATCGACGACGGTGGTTTCTCCGGCACGAAGTTTCATCCCTGCCTTGGATCCCAAAACATAAGGACGTGACAGTCCGTCACCGAAGCCCGCGGATTTAAAGTCTTTGCATTGTCCGTCTGGAGCATAAAAGCCGATCACCAGGAACTCGCGGCTGTCCCCGGAAGGAACTTCCATGGTCAGTTCACCACCAGCAGGAACTCCGCCGGTCCAGGGACCTACGTTGCGCGCCGGTGCTGAATTGTCATCGCGTGCGCAGGTGTTTCTGCGAAGAGCCTCTTCCGGCCCAGTGACAGTGACAAGATAGCAGTTGATTGGAGCAGAACCCGTAAATCCAGTGGGGATCGGTCGACCGTCCGGTGTCGTACCGCCAGAGGTTGCAAAGGCTTCAGCTTTTGAGGCTAACGATTGTGCGGAGGGAAATTGAATGCGCACCTTGGAGGAATCCTGCAAAGACAGACGATCACATCCTGAGAGTCCGACAAGAAGCCCCAACATCGGAAGAACGGAATAATTTTTCATGTTTTACTTGTCGGCTTTTTGATAAGTCTTCTAAATGATCAGGGGAGCTTGAATAATTCTTAAGCTCGAGATGTTGTACCGAAATAGCGCAAAAAGATGTCAGTTGTGACATGATTAGAGAAAGGTCCAGTCGAGGCCTGAGACCTCGGTCCAAAAGAGAGACAACTGACAAAGTATTTTTTTAATCCAAGAATTTCTCATCTAAAATGAAATCATATTTAACAGCAGGGATGGATATGAACGTAAAGGCGGCGTCTTTAAATACGGTGGTGGGTTTATTTGTCTTGGGACTTGCGGTGCAGGTCTCTGCCGCAGAAAAAATGTATGGTGTCTTTATGGTCGTTAAAGGGGGCGTGCAGATCCAGTCTCCGGGTAAAGCGGAGGCAGCGGCCAAAGTCGGTGCCAAAGTCTATGAAGGCGACAAAGTGATCACGGCTGCAGACTCTCGCGCCAAGATCGTCATGTCCGATCGCAACGTCCTCAATCTGAATCCTGACACGACCATTGAAATTGCCACTTATCAGAATGATCCAGCCACAGGTAAAAAGAACGTCGAAATCAAACTCGGTGCGGGTAAACTGCGCGCCAACGTCGAGCAAAACTATGATGGCGAAAAAAACAAATTCCAGGTCAAAACTCCAACAGCGGTGGCTGGGGTGCGTGGTACTCAGTTTCAGACGGGGTTTGATCCAAAAACCAGCATGACCTCAATCGTCACCTTCAAAGGATCTGTGGCGGTGATGGCGGTGAATCCCCAGGGGCGTCCGATGGGGCAACCCGTGATTGTTAAAAAAGGCCAGATGACCACGACGGCTCCAAACTCCACTGCGCCGGAAGCTCCAAAGGCCCTACCTAAAGAAGAAATCAAGCAGATTGAAAATGACTCGCTGGCGACAAATATTCCTCCGGCGGTTCCTGCTACTGAGTCCGGAGCCAGTCGGGAAATTGCTTCCGAGGCTCCTGCAACTGTCGGACCAGAAGCTGCGCCGACCACGTCCATGATTGACAGCAAAGATATGGATTTGGGCATGGCAAAAGAAATCAAACCGGTGGCGGGGACCGCGACAGCTCCACCCAACACCACGGTGCGCGCTCCAACCACGGATACGGCGGTGAAGGATGTTTTGCGCTCCGGTGGGAAAACCAAGGTTATCATCCGTCCGACTCCTCAATAATCTAATTAAGAAGAAGACACATCTATGAAATTTGCAGCTTTGGGTATTGCGGGTGTTTTTATTGTGAATTCAGCCTATGCGCTGGATGCAAAAATTTCTCAGACACAGTCCTTGGAATTGGAACTTCAGGATAATTCCGTGCAAGGTGATTCACGTCCTCTGCGTGTGCGGGACAGTGAATCCGGCAAGGTCGCTCAGGTGATGTTGCACCGACGTGGTGGCGCGAACGGCCCCTGGAGCGGTTTTTTCATCATTCAGTTCTTTATCGGGGACAATCGTCCGCGCATTCTGGAATTTTCAGATCCCGGCCAGCCACCTTTTTATGCCTATGCTATTCCCGGTCAGACAGTTCAGCGTATTGTGCTGTTTAAGTCCGCTGATGAACTGGCAAAGTTCGTAGCCGTACAGGAACAAAAGCAAAAAGCCAAGCCAGTGGCAGCGGCTCCGGTGGCTAAAGTGCTTTCTCCGCAGGCGGTGCGCCGTTTGGAGCGCCAGGAGCGTGAGGAAAAGCGCCAGATGGAAAAAACACAATTGGCCCTGGAAGAAGAGCAGGCAAGACAAAGAGCCCAGTTGCTGGAACAACAGGCGGCTTTGACGCTGGCAGAAAAAAATCGCAAGAAAGCCGCAGCCACCAATATGGTCAAAGAGGCTGACAAACTTTACGCCAAACAAGACTATGCCGGGGCTGAACGCAAGTATGCCCAGGCCGTGGACATGGATCCGGAAGAGGATTCTTACTACTACCGCTATGGTGTGACCCTGTACAAGATTGAAAACTACAATAAGTCCCTGGCAACGCTGTCAATGGCGGATGTTCCGTCAGAACTGTCTTTGGAGAAGGACTACTATATTGCCCTTAATCATCTGAAACTTCGGGATTACGAAAAAGCCCGCAAAAAATTTGTCGAGATTCGCTCGGAGAATGATGCAACCTTAAGCCCGATGGCATCCTTCTTTGCGGGGAATATCGAGATGCAGCAGCAGAAGTTCCCCGAGGCCCGTTCGAGCATGGAGTATGTGCTGGATAACTCCAAGGACCCTCGGTTGGACCGTTCGGCGGAAGAGCTTCTGAATCAAATTGACAAGATGCAGGCGTTTTATGAGAGCAAGAAAGAAAAGTATCGCTTCACCGGATTTATCGGTGCTGTTTATGACGGCAACGTTTTGAATGTGGCTGAAAATAACGTGACCACAGATGTGAAGGCCTTGCGTTTGAACTATGGCGCCAGTGCTTTGGCTATCTGGAAACGAACCCCGACATCAGATTTTGGAACCCAAATCGGAATTTCTGATTACTACAGCACCAACACCAGCTTTCAGGGGGATGCGGTTTTGCAAACGGCGGACCCGTTGCAGTTGGATCTGAGTCTTCCGTTTCACAAGGAATTTGAATTCTCAAAACGCTCTTTGAACTGGGAACTCGTTCCCACTTATCGCAGCATCTACATGAGCCCCACGGGAGGCACTCGTTCGGAGGTGATTCGATCCCTGGGGGTGAACACCACGCTGGCGGCGCCAGTGCAAAGTGATATGCTGATGGCTGTGCGTCTGGAAGCATCCAAAGAAGAGACTTTGCTGGACTCTTCCGTGGGCGACGATGATCAAAGTGGTCTGCGCTATGGTATGACCTTGTTGCCGACGTGGATTCTGGATCTAAAAGGGGAGAAGTCTTTGACCCTGGATGCGGGTTATCTGATCAATCAGGCTGAAGGCCGCAATTACCGCTATAAGCGATCGTCTGTGGGTCTGACCTATGCTTTTGCAGCATGGTGGAAAAGCAACGCCAGTTTGCGTGCCGAATACTCCAGTCAGAACTATGATGAGGCGGTGACCACACGTATCGATTCAAACCCCATTGTCACCGCGGCTTTCAATAAGGATCTTAAGCGCAACGTGAACTGGTTGATGAGTGTGCAGTACAATGTGGGCGATTCGGATGAAGACTCTTACGATTACAACAAGTTCGTTGTCACCAGTCTGTTCACATTCACCCACAGCATTCTAGGGAAATAATTCTATTTGGTCTTCATGACATAGACTCCGTCCCATCCTTCCGGGGGTGGGGAGTCGATATAGTCCTGGCACCTTTCAATATAGAGCTCGCAAACCGCTTCTTGCCCGTTGGAGATTTCCAGGCCTTTTTTGAAGAACTCCTGGGCCTCTGCAAAGCGTCTTTCATGATAGGCTTTGTAACCTTGTTCGAACAACGTCAGCATTTCCGCTTGTGTGCCGGAAGCTTTTCCTTCGCAGATCAGTTCAAAGATACGAACGGGCTCCAGCTTTCCTTTGACCCGCACCCGATCAATTTCCCGGGCGGTAAACTGCCCCTGAATATCGGCGTAAGTAAATTCACTGATCACGATTCTGGTGCCGTATTCTTTGTTGATCCCTTCCAGACGCGAAGCCAGATTCACCGAGTCGCCCATGACGGTATAGTTCTGAACGATATTAGAACCCATGTTGCCGACGCTCATTTCGCCGGTGTTGATGCCGATTCCAATATCGATATAAGGAAGCCCTTTGTCAGAGAATTCCTTCTGCAGTTCTTTGAGTTTATCCAGGCTTTGCAAGGCACAACGACACGCATGGGCGGCGTGCTGAGGGTCCTTCACCGGCGCTCCGAAGAAGGCCATGATCGCATCCCCCATGTATTTGTCCAGAGTCCCCTGGTTTTTAAACACAATCTCGGTCATTGGAGTCAAATACAGATTCAGAACACGGGAAAGTTCTTCCGGAGGAAGTTTTTCTGAAATCGTGGTAAATCCGCGCACGTCTGAGAAGAAGGCTGTCATACGCTCTCTTCGCCCACCCAGTTTAAGATTGGCAGCGTCCTTTAAAAGTTCGTCGACCACGGCCGGAGAGACGTATTTCGAGAAGGTGGATTTTAGTTCTTTCTTCTTTTTTTCCTCGGTGAAGTACTTAAACAACTGAATGGCGGCAAAACCTGTCAGAGCGCTGATATAGATCAGGAAAGAATGCAGCAGGATTTGTTTGTGCATGAAGAGCCACAGATCCAGACCTGCCAACAACACAAAGATCAGAACAAAGCCCGCAATAGAGGCCAAAGGCCCCATTAAGGCCCACGCCGTGGCGAGCACGGTGCCGCCGATCAAAAGAATCCACGGCATCACGGCGGATTCGGCATTCCAGGGTTTTAAAAAGTTTTTATCGAACAGATTCGCCAGCATGGTCAGATGAAGTTCAGGGCCGGGATAGTTGGCTTCCAAAGGGGTGTTGCGCAGATCGTACAGACCCACGGCCGTGGCCCCGACAATCAGGCTGCGATCTTTGAAGAATTCTTTTTTGTCGTATTCCTTGGTTTCATAAACCAGTTGTTTGGATTTTTGATTCAGGACACTGGTGGTGACCTTGACGGTCGGGCTGTCGTTGAAAAGCTCTTTGGCAGAAACATAGGGCAAAGACATCTGGCGGCCATAGAAATTGATCAGCAGTTGTCCTGATCCATCGACGGGGTAGCTGCTGATTTTGACTTCCGGATCTTTGGAGGTGTCGTAGATATTAAAGGACTCCAGGGATTTTTCGCCTTTTTTACCGGTGTTCATTTTCAGTTCGGCTCGGTAGGGTCCGGAAAGCAAAAAACTTTGTAAGGCCATTGAAGGAATGAAGCTGGTTCCTAGCTTGTGGCCCGAACGGAAGAACAGGGGATAGCGGCGCACGTAGCCGTCGGAATCCAGTTGCGCAATAAAGCTGGCGGTGTAAGTGGCCGGGGTCTGCAGCTCAAGGATATTGGGCGTCCATTCACCGTACTGCGGGATGGGATGGGTTTTGTACGAACTGCGTATGCGTGCCAGCAGATTGTCAAAGCTGAGATTCTTAAGCTCAGGGGAGTCTTTGGTAACCTCTGCATACAACAGAGCCACCTGGGCCCGATTTTCACCTTTGAGGAAAATGTCGTCTTTGCTCAGCCAGGAGTGGCAATAGTCAAACAGTGCCATGGACTGTCGGGCTTTCAAGTTGTTCTTTTGGAAAGTGGAGAGCTCTTCGCGCGAGGATTTTCCCAGGCTTTTAAGAAGTTCTTCTTCTTCGCGTTCCTGAATACTGTCAAAGAAGGTTTTAAAAAGAGGTGCCCAGTTCAGATCATCAATTGCATGGGTTTCTTCATCGATGGAGAAGCTGGGATTGATTTTCACCAGTTGATCGCCCCCTGTGGCCAGGAACGCTTCAGCCACACAAAGATCCTGATGGGGTTGGAAATCGATCAGGTTTTCGCTGAAAGTTCCAAGGACGATTTTGTCAGGATTTTTTTCAATAACCCTGGCAAAGGCTGTATCCGCTGCAGGGTTGGCAGTTTCAGGTTCCGCAAAGATCACATCAAAAGAAACCGACTTCGCGCCATGTTGCAGGACTTTGTCAGTCATCTCCGCGATCATTTCGCGGCTCCAGGGCCAGCGGCCTATTTCACGCACAGAGGCGTCGTCAATGGCGATCAAAGCGACTGGCGCCTGACTTTGAACCGAAGGGCGCAGCTTGTATTTAAAATCGTTGATACGCAAATCCAGAACTTCGGTGCTTTCCAACAAAGGACTGTAAGGACGCTGGATTGCGGGGGTTCGTGAGTACTTAAAATAGTAATCACTGAACCACGCAAAAAACGCCGAGATGATGATGCCGATCAAGATGCTGATTTTTTCTGTCTTCATGGTGCTTTCTTAAATGTCTAATACACAGTTAGATTCACAGTCGTGCTTTGTCCGGCACTATCCTGAACCACAATCGTTAAAGGACCCGTTGCTGATGGTATCACCGACAGCTGCCAGTTCGGAGCATAAGGCTGAATGACATTCACGGTTCCGGATCCTTGGGTCACAGTGGCCGTGTAGGGCGCTGTCCCGCCAATGATGTTAAATCCGTGTGAAACAGTGTTCGGAATGGTGCTGTAGCCTCCAAGATCGACAGACAGCGGGGCCGGAGTTGGATTGAGACGGATTTCACTTACCGGAGAAGAACCCATAGTCTGAGTGTACGAAGAGGAGTAGCCAACAAAGAATGCCCCGAGGCTATTGGCTTTCATGTAGATCAGTTTGGAGGAGGTGCCTGCCGCCACTTCGTGCTCCCACTGCTGAGATGTACAGCTGCTGTCGGAATAGAATGATACATCGACAGGCTGAGCCATGATCTCAGGACGGGAGTGAATGTGAAAGCTAAGTTTTTTGTTTGCTGGGATGATGACCGGATTGTTTGAAGAATCACGAACCTCAACCTGGATGGCCTGGCATTGATAAACCTGTGGGGTGGTGCTGGAACCCGAGGGCAGGGTCAAAGAAAGATGATGCGCCAGCGGTGTTATATTTAGATTGGCCATCCCAGAAGTTCCAAAGCCGTCGACTTTTAAAGAGACATTGTTTAGCAGACTGGGGCCAGCCAACACCGCGAATCGTCCGACGCCATTGACGACGTTGATGGAGGCTTGAGGGGTTCTGGACACGCAGTTATTGACGATTTTGATGTCACTAGGAGGCGTGTAGGATGTGACCCCATCGAGCTCAATCCAAGAGAAGGTGGCGGATCCAGAATTGTTAACCGGATTGCCTCCTTCGTGGAAAAAGGCGGCAACAGGATGACAACCTTGAGGGAAGACCGCCATCAAAGGAGGGAAGCTTCCCGACGTGGTATTGGTGGTGTCCAGTGACAATGAGACACTGGTTGGAGTGCTTGTGGGGTCGACAACGTTTAAAGGAAAAGGACTTGGATTGGTCAGTCCCAGAGTGTTGGTCAGTGAAAGGTTGAAGTTACCGTAGGACGCTGACTTTATATAGAATGTGGACTCGATAAGCTGAGCTGTAAATGTCTTGGACAGAGTTGATACCGGCGATCCACTGCAATCCTTGGTGCTGTACAAGATAGCCGCCGCTGCATCAGAGTAATCTTTTGCTGTCACTGTATAGCCCAAAGAAGGGTACGGGTTCACGGCGAAATTTGAACCGGACAGGTTGACTTGGACAGCACGGCATTCACCCACCACCGGCCAATGGTTGAAGGGAAGTCCCGTGGAAGGACTTGAGCTCAAACTCAGTGTTTGAGGAGGTGATGGACTGGTATTGTTTACCCAGATGTGATTGGGTTGCCCATGGGGATGACCATCACGACTGAGGCAAATAATATGCTGATATTCAGTCTGCGCGGCCAAGCCTAATGAGTCTACCTGTATCTTCAGTGCACCATTGTCCAATGCTGGCAGCGGCAGGGATTTGTACAGACTCCAGCCACTGCTGGAAAGACGCTCACTCTCGCAGCGCTCATCGTATTCAGTGCTTGGCATAGGCATGGCCGTCGTGACTTTTCTATAAACCTGAAGGCCGTTGATTCCCTCAAGGGCTCCAGGAAGGGGACGTGTTTCGAGGTAGACTCCTGAAGAGTTGACGCCGAACTTAGAGGTTGAGCGGTATTGAGGGTTTTCCTCAGGGCGGTTGAACATGGTTTGAAGACCCACGATCCCGCTGCTTTCACCAATGTCATAAATCCGGTTATCCCAGGAATTGCCGTTGAATTTAAGATAGGAAATAAATTCTTCGGCAGGGGGTAACGACGCACAATCGCTGAAGGCCCGTCCGCCAATAAATGCAAGGGCCTGCGGCGTGGCTGTGGGGGTTGAGCCTGTGGCGAAATGTTTGATAGGCATTGGATGATTGCGGCTTGCACTGACAAAATGAGAGTTCGAGTACAAAGATCCACCGTTGCTCAGAGCGGACTGAACGCACACGGTTTTGTTGGAAAGATAAGTTGGGTTGTTGGCAAAGAAGCCAAAGAACTTGTCTTCAGGCAATTGCTGGATCCACGTCGAAGTTCCGACACTGGTCCACTGCTCGCGGAAAGACAAGGGTTCTGCGACTTTGACCAGATGAGGGCCAGTGACAAGAGTGTTCGTGGTCCATTGTTGTCCCATATAAGTGCCGTCAGGCAGCATATAGTCCATGGGGATGTCACTGAAGGCGACCATTTCAAACCACCCACCAAACATCATTTTTCTATCAACTAGCAATGCGGGTTTGCCAGGGGGGCGGTAAAAGAGTTTGAGCTCTCCGCTGGGGCCAGCATTGGCGGAAGAAAGATAGCGTCCTTTCAGGCGACCTTCGACCGTGCTTTCGCTGCCAAGTTTTTGCAGCGGCACATCCAAAGTTTCTGTTGTGCCTGCCAGAGATTTGCTGACATCTCCATAGTACAAGATCGCGCCCCCATCAGAACCTGCGGGAGAATAGGCCGCCAGTACCTGCACCAGACGATCAGAACCGGATGGAATTTCCAAGGTGATTTCTGAGCCCAATGACGATGAACCACCCGCATCTTGAAGCAGGGTGATGGGCTGACTCATATCCGGCGCTGTGACCTGAACGGCAAGATGCTTCAGCATCAGGGTGGAGGAGGCCGAGTTCATTTTGCCAGAAAGACTTCTGGGAACTTGCAAAGATATTTTACTGCCATCCACGGTCAGGCGATCACAGCCTAAAGCCAACAGACAAAGCAAAGAGATAACGTACTGGTGAAAGTGTCTTTTCATGTCAATGAACCTCGTAGATATGGAGAATTAATCGGATTTTTATGGGTCCTACTGAAGGCCGAAAAGGGTCTTGAACGATTCTTGAAATATTCATGGCTTATTCTGAGACAGAGGGAAAGTTGATTGCTTTTCTTTGGGATTCAAGAGTACTTTTTTGTAATGTCAGAAGAAAAAAAGCCCTACGAACTGCTAGGTGGGGAGCCGGTCCTGCGCCGACTAACCCAGAGATTTTACGAGATCATGGACACTCTTCCAGAGGTGCAGGGCATTCGCCAGATGCATCCGGAAAACCTGCGAGGCTCCGAAGAAAAGCTCTTTATGTTTTTGTCGGGGTGGTTGGGCGGACCGAATCTCTTTATGGAACGCTATGGGCATCCGCGACTGCGCATGCGCCACTTTCCTTTTAAAATTGGCAAGTCCGAACGGGATCAGTGGATGTTGTGCATGGTGCAGGCTTTTGATGAGCTGCAAATTGCAGAGCCCCTGCGCAGCGAGCTTCTGCATTCCTTACTTCGGCTCGCCGATCACATGCGCAACATCGAGGAAAACCAAGAGTAGCACTTTTTATTCTAAGCCTCTAACGGGATGAAGCTGAACTTCGTCACATCCACCAGGCCGCGGTCCGTGAGTTTCAGGGTTGGAATCACGGGCAAGGCCAGGAACGCCATTTGAATAAAAGGTTCATCCAGAACAACCCCCAGACTGCGGAAGGCTTTCTTCAGAGTGGCAATGCCATCTTTGATTTCTTCCGCACTTTGCAAGCTTAAAAGACCTGCGATCGGCAGTTCCACCAGGGCCTGAACTTTTCCCTGATCGACGACGACAAAGCCACCCCCTTTTTCAATCAACGTGTTCACCGCCACCGTCATGTCTTTGGCGTTGGTGCCAATGACCATAATATTGTGTGAATCGTGGGCCACAGAGCTTGCTAAAGCTCCCTGTTTAAGTCCCAAACCCTTGACCAGACCCAAAGCGGGAGGAAGGCCTTTGCCATAGCGTTCGATATTGGCCATGAAAAGAACGTCCTCTTTTTCAAATTTCTGTCCGTCGAACTTCAAAGTCAGATGCTGAGTGATGATCTCGTGAGGCACGATCTCAATCACATTGTAAACACCTGGAAGCAGATTCAGGGTCAGATCTTTTTCCGTCAAAGAGGCCCGCTTCATGGTGTTTTCCAAAGGGGGTTGGGAAGCTTGAAGCTTTTCCTGCAAAGACTTTTCCAGATGCAGTTCCGAAACAAACTGTCCGCCGATCATCACATCCTGGATGTCCACTTGTTTAAGGTCCTTCAAAAAGACCAGATCGGCCTTCTTGCCCGGAGCCACCAGTCCCAGTCTTTTAAGGCCAAAGTGTTTTGCCGCGGAATAAGTTGCCAGACGATATGCCACGTGAACAGCCACGCCATGTTTGTTGATCAGCTCTTTGATCAAATAGTTGATATGACCTTCGTGTGCGATTTCAAAGGGATTGCGATCATCGGTGCAGAGCAGGCATTGAGGCGATGAAAAATCATTCACCAAAGGCGCCAAAGTTTTTAAGTTCTTCGCAACACTGCCTTCGCGGATGATAAGGCCCATGCCTTTTTGCAGTTTTTCGCGGCCCTCTTCCAGGGTGACCGTTTCGTGGCAGTTCTGGATCCCGGCTAGCAGGTACGCATTCAGTGGTTTACCACGCAGCAGGGGAGCATGTCCGTCCATGTTGAGATCGTCAAAGGCCTCAATCTTGGCGTGAACGTCCTTGTCGGCATAAATCACACCGGGGAAATTCATCATTTCGGCCAGCCCCAGCACGGACGGGTGGTCTTTGAAACTTTTCATTTCTTCCAAAGGGAAATCACTGCCCGTGGTTTCAAAACCCGGAAGCGCCGGCACACAGGATGACATCTGAACAAACAGATTCTGATGCATCAGTTCTGATGAACGCAAAAACCAGCTAAAGCCTTTTCCACCAAGAACGTTGGTGATTTCATGGGGGTCACAAATGGCCGTGGTGGTACCCAAAGGCAAGGTGGCTTTTTCAAACTCAAAAGGCGACATCATGGAAGATTCAATATGCAAGTGACCATCGATAAAGCCTGGTGTGACAAAAGCCCCTTGGGCGTCGAAAATGCGTGCCGCTTTTTGGTCCTGATATTCAAGTCCAACACCCACGATGTACTGACCGCCCACGGCGATGCAGGTGGGGTAGGTTTCACCGGTGATCACATCCAGCAAGTGGACGTTTGTGATCAGCAGATCCAGTTCGCCATCCCCTCGGGCTTGCGCCAGACGCTGGGGCATTTCTTGCGAGGAAATCTTTTGTGTTTTCTTACTATGCAAGCTCATTGTTTTGGTCCCTTGTTTTAAGGATTTGCGCCACGATACTAAAGGCAATTTCAACTGGCGAGTTGGTGCCAAAGTTTTCACCCATCGGGCAGAAGAAGCGGGTCAAGGATTCCTGGGGCAGCCCCGCATCCAAAAGATCCTGTCTTAGGCGGCGGGCTTTTTGGTCGCTTCCGACATTGCCGACGTAAGTGAAGCGATCCCTTTGTTTCATCACTTCAATCAGTACAGGCAGATCTGTTCCATGTCCCATGGTCATTAAAGTGATATAGGCCTTGTCGGGGATGGAAGCCACCAGGCCCTTCATGTCTTCAGTACAAACGGTTTTAAGCTTTGAGGACTTTGGCAGTCGATCAATCCATTCCTGCCGGGGATCGACGCAGGTGATGCGGCAGTCCAGCAAAGTCAGCATACGCACAAATTCCTGGGCGATGTGGCCAGCGCCAAAGACATAGATATGAAACGGATGATTCTGTTCATGCAGCTCAAAGAAGAAACTGACCACGCCCCCGCAGGTCATGCCGATATCTTTTTGCAGATTCCAGTCGGCATAAAGGTGCGGTGTTTTGGCCTGAATCATTTTTTGCGCCTCTTCAATGGCGCGTTTTTCCACTTTGCCTCCACCGACGGTTCCAAACTCCAGCCCTTGAGCCGATATCAGGGCGCGTGCGCCCACTTCCTGAGGCGAAGATCCTTGTTGGTTCACCAGTGTCACACTGACAAAGGTCTTTCCTGCCTCTTGCAGGGTTTTGACGGCAGTAAGGTAGTCTTCAAAGTTCAGTCTACTCATGACGGGAAAGCTCCATCAGCATGTCCTCGGGGGTGGCCGGGGACTTCAGTGTTGAAATCAAACCTTTGCTTTTGGCATTGGCAGCATCTTTAAGTGCCGTCCAAACGCTAATGCCCAAAAGGAACGGAGGTTCCCCCACGGCTTTGGAACGATGAACGTTTTCGCGATTTTCATGGTTTTCAATAAATTCAACATTAAAGATCCTTGGTGTGTCCTGGACATTCGGGATCTTGTAGGTGGTTGGAGAATGACTGAGAAGTTTTCCGTCTTTGTTGTGGAAAAGTTTTTCGGACGTCACCCAGCCCATGCCTTGCACGAAGGCTCCGGTGACCTGACCACGGTCAATCCCTGGATTGATGGGGCGGCCAAGATCCATCAGGATATCAGAACGCAAGACTTTGTATTCGCCCGTCAAAAGATCGACTCGCACTTCGCTGACGGCCACACCATTGGTGAAATACTTAAAGGGTGTTCCCTGGCTGGTTTTTTTATCAAAACCCAAACCTTCGGTTTTAAAGTGAGCGTATTCCCCCAGAGACATTCGGTTGAAGTAAGCTTGTTTGACGACGTCCTGCCAGGAAATGGATTTACTCGACGGAAGATGTGTCAGCATTCCGCCTTCAAATTGGAATTCTTCAAAGCGCAGCTGGGTTTCATCCAAAGCCGGACATTCGGCGATGTCATTCATCGGAGTCCCCGCCAGAATGTTCTGGAAAAGCCACGCCAGACGCTTTTGAATTCCCAAAGCGGCCTTCATTGCCGCGGCACAGTTGATATCCGATCCACTGGAGGCCGCTGTCGGAGAGGTGTTATGGTTTTTCTCTGTCGAAGTCGCCATCACTTTGACATCCTGAGAAGGAATCCCAAAGGCATGCGCCACCACCTGCTGGATCTTGGTGTTCACACCCTGACCCATTTCCGTGGCGCCGGTGGAGACTTGCACGGTGCCGTCTTTGTGGACGTTGACGGATGCATTACCCTGATTCAGGAAGCGCGCCGTGAAGGCGATTCCAAATTTGGTCGCAGTCATCGACAGTCCTTTGACATGTGTCTTGCTGCTGGCATTGAAGGCGTCAATGTCCTGTCGGCGCTTTACGTAGTCCGATGATTTTTTAAGTTCTGCAAAAAGATCCGGCAGGGGGTTGTGCCCCAAGTGCTGCCCATAGTGGGTCACATTTCTGACAACTTTCTGGTAACAATTGAGTTCACGAATCTGCAAGGCATCTTTTTTCAGGTAAAGAGCGATGTCTTCGATGATGCTTTCGATCGTCATCGTTCCTTGCGGGCCCCCGAAACCGCGGAAGGCGGTGTTGGAATATAAGTTCGTGCGCACCACCGAACCTTCGATAAACGCATTTGGTAAATAGTAGGCCCCATCGACATGGAACATGGCGCGATCCAAAATTGAACTGGAAAGATCGGCATAGGCGCCACCATCTGCATACAGATGGGCTTTCAGTGCCAAAATTCTGCCATCATCATCAAAGCCCACTTCATAGTAGTTTTTAAAGGGATGGCGTTTTCCGGTCATCATCATGTCGTCGTCTTTGGATAGACACAGTCTTGCCGGGCGTTTCATTTTTTGCGCCACCAAAGCCGCCATGGCCGCAAACGGGGCGGCCTGACTTTCTTTTCCACCAAAGCCTCCACCCATGCGTTTTACAACACAGACAACTTCATGCAGGCTTAAACCCAAGGCTTCGGCCACGACGTGCTGAGTTTCGGTCGGATGCTGGGAGCTGGCGTGGATTTCCATCTGTCCGTCTTCCAGGGGATAGGCGATGCAGGCCTGGGATTCCAGATAGAAGTGTTCCTGACCGCCACATTCAAAAGCCCCCTTAAGACGGTGCGCAGATTGACCCAGAGCAGCCTCCACGTCACCGACCCTGAAGGCATTGGCTTTATAGATGAAACTTTGCTTGGCGATGGCGTCATCAATCGTAAAGATGGCCGGAGCTTTTTCCACCTCAAAGCGCACGAATTTTTTGGCGCGAAGCAAGGACTCCATGTCTGTTCCCACCAGCAGGACCGCCGGTTCGTCATAGTATCCAATCTTATCAGCCACCAGAATGGGTTGTTCCGGGACAATCGTACCCCAGGAATTGTGGTGAAGATCTTTGGCAGTGAAAGCCGCCAGCACACCTTTAGCCTTGAGGGCCTCAGAGACATCAATGGACTTAAGAATTCCCGCCGCAGCAGGAACTCCGATCGGCATCACTTGCACTTCGCCTGCCATCAAAGGACGGTCGTCAATAAAAACGCTTTCGCCGGTGACGTGGCCTAGGGATGAATCGTGGGGGATGTTTTGACCTACGGACATGGGATTTCCTGCTCAAGTTCTAAGTGGCATTTTTTAAATAGATTCTCGGCAACTTTCAGACGGTATTCGTCCGAAGCACGCAGATCAGAAATGGGCTTGATCAAAGAACGAACCTGCTTCCCCAGATCGGCAAAAAGAGCTTCGTCGAAACTCCGCCCCTGGGCCGACTTCTCAAGTTCTGGCAGGCGCACCACGGTGGGGCCGACACCACCCATGGCAAAACGTGCCTCGGTTATTTTAACACCATCCATTTTTAAACTCGCCGCAAAGGTCACGGCAGATATGTCGAGATCTTTGCGCAGGGATACTTTGAAAAAGCGATGTTTCCACTCCGGTCCCGGAACCGGGATCAGAATTCCAGTGGCAATTTCGTTGGGTCTTACGTCAAAGACTTTATAGGCCTTGTAAAACTGGCTTAAAGGAACTTCACGCAGACCGTCCACAGATTGCAGATGAACTTTGGCATCCAAGGCCAGCAAAGCCGGGATGCTGTCCCCAATCGGAGATCCATTCATCACATTCCCCACCAAGGTGCCCTGATTCTTGATCTGGGGCGAAGCAAAGATGCGCAGCAAACGGGACAGTTCGGGCAGGGTGCTTTCCACATAATTTTCAAGCTGAGTCAAAGTCACACGCGCGCCCACCCAAACGCCGTCGGCTCGGGATTCAATTTTTTCAGTTTCGGCAATCTTATGCAGGCTCATCACGTTATCAAGGAAGGACTTTCCTTTGTTATGAAGAACGCCCAGGTCCGTGGCCCCGGCCACCAAGCGAGTTTCGGGGGATTGATTTTTCTGATCCACCGCCACAGAAAGGCTGAAGGGCGCATGGAAACGGCGCTGGCCCGCTTCGATGTGCAAGGAATCCTTTAGCAGGGGAGCAAAGCTCTTTGACTGTTGTGTGGTGAGATATCTTTCCTTGAGGGGTTTCCACTTGGATAGATCCACATGCGTCGCCGCTTGCAGAATAGGCTCATAACCCGTGCAACGGCACAGATTGCCGGTCAGATGGTTGCGGGCTTTTTTTTCTGAAATGCTTTTGCCATGGCAGTGGCTGCTTTCGGCTAGGGATGAAAGCGCGCACACCATGCCCGGCGTGCAGTAACCGCATTGACCGCCGTGGAACGCGCGCATTTTGTCCTGCACTTCATTCAGCTCGTCCTGGTCTGACAGGCCTTCCACAGTGACCAGCGAGGCCAGGTCAAACAAGTACATAGGGGCGATACAGGAATTGATGGTTTGAAAATCTGACCACTCTGGATTTTCGGCCTGGGTTGCTTTGAGTTTGGCAACCAAAACCGTGCAGGCGCCACAGTCCCCCTCGGCGCAGACCACTTTTGTTCCCGGCAGGGAGTGGTTTCGCAGATATTGGGCCAGAGGAAGGAATGCTTTTTCACCACCGATGCTATGTTCAACACCGTTGATAAGGACATGAATTTCGTTGCGAATTTTTGAATCAGCCATCTAAATGGGTTCTCATAAAAGGAACCCCATTTCAATAGAATTTGCGGGGCCAACTGCAATGACCTCAATGACACGGTGCTGGCGGTGAAGGGCTTTGCGCCGAAGCCATGGTTGCCCCTTAAAAGCAGGCAGATTCCAGCGTTTTGAGTCTTCTCCGGCGTATGAGCACAAAAATCACGAGTTTTAAGTCGAGGAGAATATCTTCGCGGGCAAATTTTTCCCCTCTGCAAAGGTCTAAAAGAGGGCCAGTTCCAATCTGGAACGCGACCTACTCTTTGAGCATTGCGGGAAAACAGACAACGATTGATATCAGATCGCGAAGGATTCGCGTTCAGAGGGGAAAAAAATGAAAATGAACCATCTTGTAATTGCAGGCCTCATGATGATGTCTGCTCCGGTATTTGCGAAGTCTGGTCCTGTAGAAGGTAAAATCGTTGGTGGCGTTGAGGCGTCCATCGGTGAGTTTCCTTACATCGTGTCTCTACAGAGCAGCAGCCACTTCTGCGGTGGATCTCTGATCAAGAAGAACTGGGTTTTGACGGCGGCTCACTGCGTTCGCGGTGGCACTGTGAAAAAAGTTGTAATCGGTCTTCATGATCGCACAAATGCGGTGAATGCAGAGTCTATTGCTCCTAAGAGAATCATCGCTCACCCTGGTTACAACAGCCGCACAATGGAAAATGATTTTGCCCTGATCGAGCTTTCTCAGGATTCTTCCTACACTCCAGTGGCTTTGAATCCATCTGAAATCACTCTTCCAGAAGACGGTTCCCAGATCATGACGACAGTGGCTGGTTGGGGTACGACTCGTGAAGGTTCTTACTCTTTGCCAACTTTGTTGCAAAAAGTCAGCGTGCCATTGGTTTCTACTGAGGCTTGTAACAAGTCCTATAAGAACGAAATCAAAGACAGCATGATTTGCGCGGGTTATGAGTCCGGTGGTAAAGACTCCTGCCAAGGTGACTCTGGTGGTCCTCTTGTGGCTCAGGATGAAAACAATCAAACATACCTGGTTGGTGTCGTGAGCTGGGGGCAGGGTTGTGCTCGTGCGAACTACTATGGCGTTTACGCTAAAGTGAGCAACGCATACAAATGGATCACTGAAACTGCTCAGTAATTCTGCTGCAAAAAGCTAAAAACAAAAAAACCCCGGGCATTGCCTCGGGGTTTTTGTTTTTTATGACTTCTTCCGAGCGACTTAGCGACAGCGCTCTTTGCTCCACTTCACAAGTTCTGGGGCCTTGGACTGGCTGGCGTCAAACCAGCGGGCTTCTTCGAAAACCCAGACAAAATCCATTTTGAAGGCGCTGTAAGTGTTTACATAATGAAGCCCCTCACAAATGCCCTCAAGCCCCTTGTCGCTCATGTACCAGTCCGAATGAGTGCCGATAATTTCACTGCGGTTTTGCTGGGAATCCTGACAGGTATAAACGCAAGTCCACTTGCGTTTGGTGCCATACCAGGTCTTTTCATAAAGCTGATACTTTTTGCTGAAGGGGTCGGCGATGCACTGGCAGGCCTGGGCCATTCCCGGGGTTGTCAGGGACAGTAAAAACGTCAATGCAAGGAATAGAAAAGCGTTATTTTTCATGCGCAGGTAAAAGCTGCAAGTCCGATTCCAGGGTGGGGGCGGTTCAGATGGCCATCGGTTAAAAAAGTGCTGTCGATAAAATCGACAGTGCCTGTATTTATTTTTTAGGCGTCGCGGTGTTTTTTTGCGTTGTAAGCCTTGCGCCCTGCGCGATGTTGCAGGGGGAGTTCGTTGTTTGCTAGCAGAGCGCAAGATAAACTTGCGCAGCGGTCCAGCAGCTCTTTGGAGGCTTCGGCCAGCGCATGACTGTGTTGAACGTAACGGACATTGTGCTCCATGTTTTCGGCGCTCCACCCAAGGGAGTGGGCGATGAACGGAAACGGAGGCAGGTGAAACCCCAACTCCGAAAAAAATCCCATCAGGTGACCGGCGACAGACTGCACATTGTCCTGGCCCCCCGTGATGATGAAACCGGCGACTTTGTTGTGTATAAGCTGATTATTGTGGGTTGTGATTTGGTTTTGAATGCAATTAAAGCGTTCGACCATTTTGTAATACAACGAACTGGCCGAACCCCAGCGAATCGGGGTGGCCAAAATCATGATGTCAGCCCAGTGAATCAGGTCTTCATAAATGCGATCGAGCTGGTCGGTTTCATCCAGTTGAGTTAGTGAGCAGGGCCAGGTGCAGGCATGCGCGCTTTTGGAATAAAACCCCTCGCAGTGGCGAAACTTCAAATCGCGAACTTTCTGCAAATGGGTTTCGTAACCTTTGTCCTGTGCATATTTTAAAGTTTCCAGCAGCAAAAGCTCCGAGGTGGAAATACGTGGATGGGCAGGGTCCATCACGGTTGTTGAGATCCCAACCACCCGCAATGGTCCGTCGTGACGCTCGGGCTTTCGTGTCAAGGGATGCGGAGCGTGAGGCAGTTTTTGGCGCGGACTTGCATTGGCAAGATCAATCCAAAGTTCCTCATCTACGATCTTCAGGGGATAGCTGGGGACTCGGTCGGCCTCGAATCCGGGTTCCCCTTCACCGGTTCGATAGTGGAATTTGTAATAGTGCCAGGGGCACACAACGTAATCCCCCTCGAGGCAACCTTCGCCCAAGGGGCCCCCCGCGTGGTTGCATACACCCGAGATGGCCGTGAAAAGTTCATTCTTGTAGATCAAGGCAATTTTGGTGCGGTGAACTTCGAGTTGCTGAAGTTCTTTTTGTTTAAGCACTTCGACGGAGCCCAGTTTGTTCCAAGAAGGAGTGGAGTTCATAGCTTATTGAATCTGTAAATAGAGATGGAGAAAAGAGTTTCTGGGGTCTTTTTGGTGAATGGCAGGGACTTGCTGGAGGTGGAGGCTTCGACACTGAGTGTTGTGTGATTAAGTCTTCAGCATATTCATCGGAGCTTTGTTGAGATGACGGGCAGATTCTAGAATCTTGGTGGAACACTTTGGAGTCTAAATGGGACCCAAGGGATTGCCCTTCCTTTATGAAGCCCCACACAATGATGTTTATGGAGGAGCATGTGGCGGAGGATGTGGACACAGTGAAGGATATTCGGAAGCGTCTGGCAAAGGTTCTACAGAGCATAATTGAAGAGATGACATCTTGCTACAACCAGGTGGAAGTGGATTTTACAGAGGGCGACAAAACGACGATCTATCGAGTGGTGGTTCCGGTTGAAGTGCGTGGCAAGCTTATCGGTGCCCAAGGAAAAAACATCACTTCACTAAGAAATATCATTGGTGCGATGAGTGGGAATCACGGCTTTCGAGCGATCATCGAACTAGTGATCTAGTCGTGGGCGTTCCTTTGTGACGCAAAGAGGGAACGCTTCTGTTATTTTAATCTTGCAACTTCGTCATTAAATGTAAAAATTCCCTCATTTCATCTTGAGGGGATAATGTCTAATAAATTCGGAGCCCTGTTAAAAACCAAACTTGAGGAAATTCAAAAAAAGAACCCTCGTTTCTCCTTTCGTTCTTTAGCTAAAAAAGTGGGCATTTCGCCCGGTTGTTTGAATGAGTTGATGCACGGGAAGCGTCCTTTAAGTGAGTTCTATGCCAACAAGATTGTTTTGGGTTTGGAACTGGGGACAGAAGAACGCAACGAGGTTTATTCGTTGATTTCTACGCGTTCGCGTAAATTTGCCGCTCAGAAAGTTTTGATGGAAAAAGAGATGGAGATGCTTTCCAGCTGGGAGCACTATGCCATCTTGAACATGATTCGCATGAAGACCTTCCGTTCAGAACCGGAGTGGATTGCCGAGCGCCTGGCTTTGCCCGTGGAGCGAGTGGAAAAAAGTTTGGAGCTGCTGATGGAGCTGGGGTTCATCAAGCGCAAAGGAAATTCCATTGCCCGGTCTGTGGCAAGTTTGGCAACGACGGAAGATATTCCAAGCCAAGCCCTGGTGAAGGCGCATCTTTCGGACATGACCAAAGCCATGGAGGTTTTGCAGAGCACACCTCCGGATGTGCGTGACTTTACATCCATCACGATGGCAATCAATCCGGAAAAATTTGCTGAAGCCAAAAGCCTGATTAAAAAATTCCGTCGTAAACTGTCCATGCTTGTTGAAGAAGGTGAAATGACAGAGGTTTACAACTTGAATATTCAATTCTTCCCCCTGACGGTTCAGGAAAGAGAGAAAAGCCCTTTATGTTAAGACTTTCGTGTTTTATCGCAGCATTGATTTTATCTTGGGGGGGCCTGGCGCAGGCTCGCTTTGGTGGGGATGAAAAAGGTAACGGGGGCAGTGTTATTGATTGTCCGCAAAACAATCCATGGGAACGCTACGAGGTTTTGGATCTATACGAAGCCCGTGAGGTTCAGACCTTCAAGTTGGATTTGATTGAGTCGTATTCCTATCAGGACGTATTGGCCAAGATGATCAACAGGCTGGAGGAAATCAATCCGACTCGTGCGCGATTGTACCGGTCCTACGCAAAAACTTTCGAGCAGGAAACGCGGATGATATCCGGGGCTGAGTTTACCGATGTTCCGGATCGTGGCTGGGGCGCTTTACCGAAGGGCTGCCGACTGGTGCAGGGGGCCGTTCAGTACAAACGCCCGAGTATTGCGGGTCACCGCTATTACATCAATAAAGATGTTTGGGATGGAATGAACAACACCCAGCGTGCAGCGTTGGCTTTGCATGAGATCATCTATCGTGAAGGTCTGTTGCCGGAAAATGGTTTTCAGTCTTCCAACGGTGTGCGCCTGTTGAACGGCTATCTGCATTCGACGAACATGCGAAATGTCACGCTGAAGAAATACGTGGATCTGATTCAGCGTTCCGGTCTGCAGGCCATAGACATTCAAGGTTACCCGGTTATTTTGCACGGCGGTGGTCTGGGGGAAGAGGGTGATTACACCGTAGAGTTCTACGACTCAGAAGTTGTGAAAAGAGCCGTTCTGGCACGACAGGTAGAGCTGCCAGCGCCTCAGGCCAAAACTGCTCCATTTGTGTGTGGACCAGAGGCCAAAGGGCCTCCGGCGGAGATAAACTTCTATGCCAATGGTGTGATTCAGCGAGTTCGTCCACGTTGTTCAAGTGTGGGCTTTGATATTTACAGTCGGGAATCCTATGGTCAGATCACTGCTTACGAAGTGAACTACGATATTGAAGGGCGTATGACCAGTGCGATGTCCTTTCAGTTTGAGCTAAACCATCCTGATTACCATCTGCAATCCTCCAAGATCGGTGGGCTCATCGAATTTTATCCGTCCGGAGAGCCTCGACGTGCCTTTATTGGCCGACATTTTTCCGATGCTTCGGGAAGTTGGGTTCGCATTGATGAAGTGGGGCAGGACCTGGTCGCTTTGCAAAAGAATGACGTCCTCTTCGATCAAACAGGACGTATCGTGGAGCTTAACTTCATTCCGCGCTAGAAGGTTTTTTTCGGCGGTTTATCCGCCGAAAAGATTCAAACAGAACGTCACTAATGCGGCGTTAAAGAAATCAATAAAGCAAGAGCCAACCAAAGGTATGACCAAAAAGGCTTTCGGGGCCGGGCCGTATCTTTGTGCCAAGGACGACATATTGGCCATGGCATTGGCTGTCGTTCCCATCATAAAGCCGACGTAGCCAGCACTCATCACAGAGGCCTCATAGTCCTTACCAGCCACCCAGAATGCGGGGCCGATAGCCGTCGCAGCAACCAGCACGGCCTGCATGACCAGAAAGACAATGATCGGCAAGGCAGCGTTGCGCAGTTCTTCCAGACGCAAAGACATGATGGCCATGGCGATGAACAGAGTTAAGGCAACATTGCCTATTTCTTCAATCCATTCAGGCTTGATCTTAAACACGGGCTTCACGTCTTCAATGTTGCGAACAACGGCCGCAATGATCATCGAACCAATGTAAATGGGCAGCGTTATTTTCAACGAACTGATCCAGGAACTTAAAGTGGTTCCGATTCCCATGATCAGGACCAAAGCCAGAATATGCAGCAAGAGATCACGGCCAGGGAAGGAGCGAAGGAAGTGCGAGTCCTCGTGCTGTTGAGAAGCCGCAAGTGGAGCCTCCTTCAAACGTCGCTTGTTAATAAGATAAGTGGCCAGAGGGGTTCCGACAAGTCCTCCTAACACGATGCCCCCCATGGCAGTCGTAAGGCCGATCGCTGAAGCACCCTCCACACCGGCGGCTTCAAAGGAGGGACCGAATGCCAGGGCGGTGCCCGGCCCACCAGTTAAAGACACGGCTCCCGTCAGCACACCCATCAACGGATGCAGGCCCATCAGCTGAGCCGCACCAATACCAGCGGCGATTTGTAACACCAGTCCGCAGATGGTCAGAAGCAGGAAGAATATAACGGCGCGGCCGCCTTCTTTTAATAAACGCAACGAGGCGGAATAGCCGACCGAAGCAAAGAAGGCAATCATCAGACTTTCTTCGAAAGCTTTGTTGAACTGGATTTCAAAAAGTCCCTGACTTTTCAGAAGCGAAATGACGATGGCGACAACAAAACCACCAATCACCGGAGAGGGCAGGTTGTACTTTTCGATGAAAGAAATCCTGCTTTTAAGATAGCGGCCGAAATAAACGACCAACGCGGCAAGTGCAACTGTTTGAAAGGATGTCAACGTCATGCGTTTAAGCCTAACGTGACATCCCGGGTCTGTCTAGAAAACTCCTTAAACTTATCCGGCTTTGGCAGAGCCTTTCAGCACACCTTCGACGGCGCCCACCAACTGATCCAGGTGATGTGACTGATTCGACAACTCCACAGAAGCTGCGGCCGTTTCTTCAGAGGAAGCCGCGTTATTCTGTGTCACTTTATCCAGGTCTTGCAAGGCCTGAGAGATCTGCGCAATGCCGGTGGTCTGTTCAATGCTGGCGGTGGCGATTTCGGTATTCAGTGCTGAAACCTTTTGTGCTTCACGCACGATCGTTTCCAGTGACTCGCCACTTTTTACCGCGAAATCGTAGCTTTGTTCCACTTGTTGAACACTCTGCGAGATCAAGGATGAAATTTCTTTGGCGGAAGTCGCTGACTTTTGCGCCAGCTGGCGGACAGCGTCGGCAACCACTGCGAAGCCGCGCCCATTTTCTCCGGCACGGGCGGCTTCCACAGAGGCATTTAGAGCCAAAAGATTGGTTTGGAAAGCGATGTCGTCAATAACCCCGGTGATCTCCTCCACCTTTTTGGCGGTGGCAGAAACCTCTTTCATCGACTGAATCAGGGTGCGGATCTGTTCTTCTCCGATTTCGGCGGCCTTCATCGTCGACAGGGACAGGTCTTTTGCACTCTGGGCGTGGTCGGTGTTAAGTTTCACCATGCTGCTGAGCTCTTCGATAGAGGCGGAAGTTTCCTCCAGAGCGGCCGCCGCTTGAGTGGAGGCAGAGCTTAAGTTCTGAGAGGCATCAGAGATTTCCGTGCTGGTCGCAGACAGATGTGAGCTGGAGGACTTAATGGAGTCCACGGCCTGATGCAGGTGTGAAAGCGGTTTTTTCAGAATGAGCCATGCGATAAAGATGCTGATCAGCAGCCCTGCAGCGGAGAACAGCAGAATTTTGTTTGTGGAGGCCGCGCTGACTGCATCTGTGTTGGCCATGCTGCTGGTGATGGCAAACACCCCATGCAGGCGGCCATCGGCCCAGTTTTCCATTTTATGGCCTAGGATATCGTTGCCGTTGCCAAAAGGGCTTTGACTGGGATTTCCATGGCAAAGAAGGCATCCTTGTTGTTCGGACAGACGCACGGGGCGATAGACAACCACAGAGGATTCCTGAGTGTCGACGATCTCTTTCAGGGTGGGGTCTTTCAGGAAGCGATTGTAGATTTCCATTTCTGTGGCACTGGCCATATTGGTGTCGCGACGGGGTTCTGGAGAGAAGACCCGGAACTTATAGCCGCTGCGTTCGGCCTGATCCTGGCCCACTTTGATAGAGGAAAAGATCGGAACCCGGCGCAGGATGTTTTGTTTGATATCTTTAGGTACGTTGCCGTCGGGATACTTGTTGCGGATGCTTTCTATATATTCCGGAAGCCCACCCTGTGCGGCCACATAGTCCCGTGTTCCTTCCAGTTGGTCCAGAATCGCGCGACTTTTGTCGATGAGATTCTTTTCCCCCTGATCATGCACTTCGTGTCGAGAGACTTGGGTGGCGGTGACCACCGCCAGAGCTGCTGCCAAACTAACAATTCCTAGGATCTTACTGATGAGCTTCACGTACAACCTCCAGTAGTACTTTCAGGATAAGAGTGGAAGGTGGAGGCAGTGATGACGGCCATCATGATAATAACTTTATTTTTAGGGGCGGCGATTCGTATTGAGACAAACCCGGCTAGTTCACGATCCAATTCATAACAATGACGGACAGGGCTCCTGCCACAAAGTGTTTTTGAATAAGATATCGCATTTGTGTCTCTTTCATTTTTGCGAAAATCTCTTCCAGAGTCACACTGATCATGGCACCTCCGGCGAAGGCCAGAATGTAGGGAAGGGAAGATGACGTGATAGAGGTGAAAACTCCACCCAGTGTGCCTCCCAGAATTTCCATCACTCCGGTCAGGACAGCGCCGAAGAAAGACACTTTGCGGGACATGCCGATGGAAAGAAAGGCGGCCGCCGTGGCCAGTCCTTCGGGAAAGTTCTGAAAGACAATGGCACCCACCACCGTCCAGCCATTGGCCTGCGATATAGAATCAGCGCTCAGCGCAGCTCCCGAAGCCAAACCTTCAGGGAGATTGTGCAGCATCATGGCCGTGACAAAGAGCCAGGCTCTTCGATGAGCGGACCATGCGGAGGGCGACACATGATGGATCAGATGACTGAGTCCATAAATGGAAGCCACACCGAGCGCCAGGGCAAGAGACACCCCGAAGGCACTGTGGGAACTGGAATAGGCCGGCCCGATCAGGTTAAAAGCAGCAGCAGCCAGCATCATCCCGATGGCAAAATCCAGATTCAGACTGCGCCAGGGATTCCAGCCATTGCTTTTTTCCTTGAGGATGGGCAGGGCCCCCAACATTGTTGAAAGCCCTGTGATTCCTCCTGCAAGTAAACCCATCAATGTACTGCCCATTTTCAACCTCTTTGATGGTTCATTCGTCGATTAAGATCTGTGGCTGCGAATCATCCAAGCGGCTTTTTCGTGGAATCCGATAAGATCCTCGTACAAAGTCACCGCACTGGTTTCTTCCGCATCTTCCGCTGTTTCCAGACGTGCCTTTAACGCGATCGCCATATTGGTGTGATCCTGACTGAGTGTCTCGATCATTTGGTTGGCGTTCAGTCGGTCCGGAGCTTCTTGAATAGAGGAAAGTTCTTTAAATTCTTTGAAGCTGCCAGGAGCTTTGGTTTTTAAGGCGCGCAGGACTTCGGCGGTGCGATCCACGAATTCAGCCAGCTGGCCATATTGTTCTTCAAACAGTTTGTGCAAAGAGAAGAACAGGGGGCCTTCCACGTTCCAGTGGAAGTTCTGAGTCTTTAACTGCAGCAAATACTCTTCTGCAAGCGACTTTTTCAAAGTCTCAATAACAGAGTCAGTGCTTGCCTCAACTGCTTTGAGGCTGCTGACGGTTTTATTTTCACCGATGGAATGTGATGATTGTGATCTCATAATATCCTCCTTGCGAGTTACTCTTGCCTGATAACAGGATAGGTTTGCAGAGGGTATTTGAACAGTTCTCTTTTTCTATGGCATCTATAGACAGAAACTATGGGCTGTCTATAGACATAGATGAAAACTATTTGAGATAGCCCAGAGGATTGTCCACCTTAAGAAGGTTTTTGGTCTTGTTGACGGAGACACCTTCGGGCAGGTTTTTCTTTATGTTTTCAATTAGAGCCTTTAGCAAAGCTTTTCTTTGAAAGTGGGGGCCGTGAATCAAACTGACTTCGCGGGTGGGCACAGGATCGGAAAAAGGTCGCAGGCGTTTTTTGTCCTGGACATCCATCGCGGCCAGCCACGGCAGCAGGGTGAAGCTTTCGCCCTGATCCACCAGTTTTTTCAGTGTCTCCAGACTGCCGCTTTCAAAGGTGAAATTGCGGTCGGCGGGGGGAGCTATTTTTTTATTCCGGCATAAGGACAGACTTTGTTCGCGGAAACAATGGCCTTCATTCAGCAGAAGCACATCGTCCGAAGACAGATCCTTCTCGTCGACAGTTTTGCGGGCCAGCAGTGCATGTCCTTTGGAAAAGTACACATTGAAGGGCTCATAAAACAGAACATGACTGGCAATATTCAGGTCATCAATCGGTGTGACCAGAATGCCCAGATCCAGGCTGTGATTGCGGATCTTTTCGATCATCACTTCGGTCTGCAGTTCTTCAAAGGTTAAATGAAGTTCGCTGTGGGTCTCTTTCACTCGCTTCAGGAACAGGGGCAGCAGATACGGTGCCAGCGTGGGGATGATTCCGATGCGCAGTTCTCCACGTAAGGATCCCTTGGCGTCATCGACGATTTCCTTGATGTGCTGAGAACCTTTGACAACCAGTCGGGCCTGTCGGATCACCTCTTCGCCCACTGAAGTGGCATGAATGGGTTGTTTGGTTCGGTCAAAGAGAATCACACCCAGCTCATCTTCCAGTTTCTGAATTTGCATGCTCAGGGTGGGTTGAGTGACAAAGCATTGGCGTGCTGCCTGGCTGAAACTTCCAGTGTCGGCAACGGCGAGAATATATTCAAGTTGAGTCAGCGTCATGTTACAAGCTTGCCGTTGCGGTCAGGAGCTTGCAAGCATATTCCTGGTCAAGGGGGCTTGATTCAAAGGATCCAAATCCCCTGAATCAAGCCTTGGTGAGTGAGCAGGGACTCTCTCAGCCTAGATAGTCGTCTTTGGGTTTTCGATCTTTCGGATTGGGATTTTTGGGTTTGAGTTCCATCACCCTTTCCGGCTTTTCTTTTTCGGGTTTGACTGGTTTTTCCTCAGGCTCATCGTACAGATGATAGTGCGAGGCGATTTCGGCAAATCGTTCGCTGGCTTCTTCGATAGCCATGCCAACCTTGCGTTCCAGCAGGTCGACAATGGATTGTGTGTTTCCTTTGGTTTTTTCCAAGTCATGCTCTGAGAGCTCACGCCATCTTTGCATGAGCTCTCGTTTGAGTTCCCGCCAGCGGGGGCCGTTGAGGTCTGTTGCCATGGGGCACCTCCTTATTCGGTTTCAATCACCATGTCGATACGACGGTTCTGCGCGCGTCCCTGTTTGGTGTTGTTGTCACTGATGGGTTCCTCAAAGCCGCGTCCCACAGCCTCGACTTTGTCTGCTGCGATGGCGCCTTTAGACACCAGATAGTTTTCCACGGCCTGGGCTCGTTTTTCAGACAGGGACTGGTTAGTTTCGGCACTGCCGACATTGTCGGTGTGACCTTCGATGATCACCTTCGATGGCGCAACGCCCGCCAAAGCCGCTTCGACTTTATTCAACAAGGCCTGATTTTTGGGGCCCAGAGAAGATTGAGCTGATGGGAACTGCAGCCCTTTTAAGCGCACCATCAACTTTCCATTTTCCGTAAAGACTTCGGCTTCATTCGGTTTTAATTGGCGACGCAAGGCCTGGGCTCGGTCCAACAGGGCTTGTTGTTTTTCAAGCTCCATACGACGGCGTTCAGCTTCGCTTTGGACCTGCTGCAGTTCCTGTTCCGTGTAAGAGTACTCACTGCGCAAATTGGAAATTTGTCGTTGCTGGCGCTCAGCCATCAGAACAAGATCCTCTGAATTTCCCGCATTCACTTTGCGAGTGACTTCCAGCAGATGTTGCGATTCACGGGTGGCGTCTTGGGCGGCGCGGGCGATCGCATTGGTGTTGCGCGGGTCGGCCTGAATCATTTTTTCCGCGTTATCATATTTCATAGAGGCCATGCTGAAGCTTTTTGGTGCGTTTTTATCCGCCCCATCTTTTTTGGCCGTGTCCAGGTTGTCTTTGGCAGTGCCCAGGTAGGCCTTGCTCACAGACATACGCTCCAGTTCGCGATAACGTCGGACGATGTCCTCGCCACGTTTGTCGGAAGGTTTTAGATTTCCTCTTTCAACTGCGTGAGTGATCTTTTCCAGTTCCTTGCCGTTCTTGTCCCATTCTTTCGGGAAGAACTTCGGAGCTCCGGCTTTCATTGCTCCTTCACGGGCATCTGTGATATCGCTGCCCACGGACATTTTTGCAATTTCAGCTTTGGCATTGGCCTGTTCCAGCCAAGCTCGGGAGTAAGACACCTGCTCCAGAACGTCTTCATTGGATTTGTTCTTTTCTTTTTTGTCTTTGGCTTTCTGCAACGCTTTGGAGGCGTCCGTGAAGTTTTCCGGTGACAAGACATCCACCTGCTTGCTGCGAGCCTCGTTCAGCATCATTTCGGTTTTTTCAATTTCAGTGGTGGGGTTGGCCGTGGATGAAATGGATTGGACATTGGGTGGTGTGCTTGCGCAGCCTGCGACTACACCCGCCAGTGCCAAAGATGCGATAATCTTCTGAGTCCGGGAAACCATAAACTCCTCCTTCGTCGCAAAAACGAAAATATTATTGTTTATCGTATTTCAACGCTAATCCTGCGCGGTGAAAGCAGACAAGGAAAACAGAAGGAGGTGTTTGTTTTGGTGCAACTTAACAGGGATTGGAGGAGATAACACTATCGAGGGCGAGGCTAGCCTCGTGTCCCCCGACAATGGAAAATGAAAAATAGAAAGTTTGAGATTAGAAAGCGTATCCGAGGCGAACCATGGCGTGAGGCAGAACCATCTTACCCACTTTGTCGGCCAGATCCTCGGCGTCTTGGCGGGCTTTGATGTATTCAGGATCATTTAAAACCGTGGTGTTTGTGGTGCCATCTTGAATTTCAGTTTTGTTCGACAGGGGGATCTGAGCGCCCAGCTCAACACCGAAGTTCAAGCCAGAATTGAATTGCCAGAACCATCCCACTTTCGGGGAAACATAGGTGCTGGAGATTTTTACTTCCGGCTCGGCTTTTTCCGCACCGACAGTCAAAGTCTTCTTAGCTGTAACACCTTGTGAGCCCAGAGCCGCCGCCAAATAGAAAGAGCCCGCAGTCGGGTGATAGCGTCCGGCGACCTCCAGGTTGCCAATGCTGAACTCTTCCTTGTCGTTTTCTTCGTCTTTGGGTTTAAATCCTCCGCCGCCAATTTCAAGCGCCACCGACCACATTTGTGACTGATCCAGATATTCGATACCGCCGGACAGCACGTGCGGGATCCCCAGGCCGCCATAGACACCCCACAGGCTGCGAGGCCATCCACTTTCGCGGGCAACGTCAGGCGTGGCTTCCGGGACGGGGGCTTCTGCTGAAATCGGTGTAGGCTTTTCCGCAGGGACACTTTCAGTTCCTTGAGCAAAAGCAGTTGTTGTGGATAGAAGAAGAGAAAGAATCGTGATGTATGTGGATTTTGTCATAACCCACATTTTGAGTTAAAGCGGATTTAGTTTCAATGCAAAAACATAAAGCTTGCCAGCGAGTACAGTCCAGCTGTGATTAAAACCAGACCGGCGATTCGCTGTTGTTTCAGTCCGGCACTTTGAATGCCCTTTCTGACCATCATCGGAACAGCACTCAAGGCGGGAAGTCCCCCCAGCCAGAACAAAGCCAAAGTTAAAGCCCCCGCCCAAGGACTTTGGGTGGCGATGGCCGCAGTGACGTAGGTGTAAAGCCAGCCGCAGGGGAGCAGGGCGGTCAGAAGTCCCACAACAAAGCCGGACTTACCAATATGGAATGCTTGCAGACGTTTGATGACCCCCAGAATTGAGTGGGCGCCTTTCCAGGAGGACAGTTTTTGGCGAATGGAGGCGGGAGCCACCAGGTTCAGTCCGGACAGGATCAGGACCAAAGCCAAAAGGATGGCCGAAATCCAACGTAAGAGAATGAAGTCACTGTTGAGAAAAAACTGCCCCAGACTGCCAGCTAAAATCCCCAGCAAAACATACGAAATCAAGCGGCCCAGATGATAACTCCAAAGGCTGTGGCGGGCACTCATCAGGGTGGCCACCGGACCGCACATACCAGCGCAGTGCCAGCTGCCGAAGAAACTTGAAGAAAGAATGCCCAGGGCCAAAATCAACGAGGAGGTCATTGGGCTTTCGGCCCCACTAAGATCAGTTCCCGTTTTGTTTTGAATCCATCAAGAGCGAGCTCATCTTGCACCAGAACTTCGGTTTTGATTTGACCGCTGCCAGGCATCACTTCAGGGGGAATTCTGACAAAGAAGTACCACTCTCGGGCTTCTCCGGGGGCCAAGTTGATGGGATTTTCAGCCACTTGCAGGGTGATGCCTTTGTCCAAGAGTTCCTGTGGCAAAGTCAGAACGTAGCGCGCACGCAATGATCCCTGATTCTGGATATGCAGGCGGAATTGATTTAACAGGGCTTCGTGGCCATCCACGTTTTTAACGTATGAGTAGGGAAGTCCCGCGCCTCTGAGGACGGCAATATGCACCGGCTCACGGGTTGAAATGGCATAACTTAAGCCGCCCACCAGTCCAAGTATCGCAATAATATAAAGAATGGATCTTGGCTTTTTCAAAGAAATCTTACTGCCATCCAAAGTGTCATAGCGAATCAGACCTTTGGGTTTTTTCACTTTTTCCATGATCTCATCGCAGGCATCCACGCAGGCCGTGCAGGCAATGCACTCCATTTGCAGACCGTTGCGAATGTCTATTCCGGTCGGACAAACCTGAACACAGCGATTGCAGGCAACGCAGTCGCCGACTTTTTCTCCGGCTGCGGCGGTGCCTTTGCGAGGTTCGCCGCGTTTGACATCGTAAACCACGGCCAGGGATTTTGAATCCAGCAGGACGGATTGAATGCGTCCGTAAGGGCACATGATCACGCAGAATTGTTCGCGGAACCAGCCAAAATCAAACAGGATCACAGCAGTGAAGAAAAGAACCAGAATGAAGTAGGTCATGTGCTCTGCAGGAGAGCCTTGAGTCATGGCCAGTAAATCTTTGGCCCCGACGAAGTAAGCGATAAAGCTGTGGGCAATAAAAGAGGAAACCACAAAGAACAGGAGCCACTTCAGTCCCACTTTGCGGAATTTGGTCAGTGTCATCGGACCATCGCGCAGTTGACGGCGTTGGATATAACTTCCTTCAACCCATTGTTCGATACGGCGATAGACGGCATCAATAAAAACAGTTTGTGGGCAGGCCCAGCCACACCACACGCGGCCCCAGATGGAAGTGACAAAGGCCAGCCCCAGGGTCAGAGTGCCCAGAATGAAAAACAATAACGGAGCATCGTGGGATTTAAACAGAATTCCAAACAGCGCAAATTCACGGTTGGGGATGTCGATCAGAATAGTCTGGTGCCCATTCATTGTTGTCCAGGGCAAGATGAGGAAAATGATCAGCAGAATGATCTGGGTCCAAGTCCGGTGCTTTCGATAAAACCCCCGCACTTCTGCGGGGATGATATTGATGCGATCACCATGTACGTCAACACTTGTCAGTTTGCTTGGATCCAGACCTGCCATAAAATCACTCTACAGCCTCTCCTTGAGGTTCTTTAGCACCTGGAGGATTGCTGCCTTTCTTGGATATAATAAATGCACTCACGGCATAGATTTCATCTTTTTTCATCACAGGGCCCCAAGGCGGCATGCCTTTTTCAGGAACCCCGTCACGAATAACTTTGACGATATCCATGCGTGTTGCTTTTCCGTGTAACCAATATTTATCTGTCAGATTCGGACCAATCAAGCCCTGAAGCTCCGGACCGTGGCAAGAGGCACATTTAGCCACATACTGCTGAGCCCCCAAAGCCACCATACCGTCCTTTTCAAAAGCCGCCTGCAATGACTCCTCAGTTTCCATCGGTGCCGTTGCCGTTGCGGTCGCTTGAGTTTTTTCGATCTCTTGCATGGCCACTTTCAGTTCGTCCTGCAAAGTCGGTCCGCCACCCAGTTCATAGTGTATGAAGTAGATGAAGGCAAAGATGATGGTGAGGAAGAACGTCCACAGCCACCAGGTTGGCATGGGATTATCGTGTTCGATAATCCCGTCATATTCGTGGAATTTGTCCTTGTTGTCGCTGCTCATTTTATTCTCCATCCTTCAGTGGAATTTGTTCCATATGAGAGTAAATTTCCTTGCTCGATTTGCGGTAAACCCAGAACAGGACTCCGACAAAGAACAGGAAGAAGATCAAGAGACCCATCGCCGTTAAATGCGTGTCCGTGAAATACTTCAAAGCTTCCTGTTTCATTGTACTTTCCCTTTCTGTCCCAGCGACTGAAGGTAGGCGATCAGGGCCACGATCTCTTTATCAGCAAGACCCTTCGGAGCGCCATTCGCTTCTAGGTCTGCAGCAATTTGCTGCGCTTGCTTCTGAGCGTGAATATCCGCATTGGCAATCACATCTTCGTCGTAAGGAACATCCAGTTTTTTCATGACGGACAATTTCTTGCGCAGAACTAGGAAGTCGGTTTTCTTTTCCGCCAGCCATGGGTAGCTCGGCATGATACTCTTCGGAGTCACTGCGCGAGGATCCATCATATGGCTATAGTGCCACAGATTTGGATACTTCTTACCCAAACGGGAAAGATCCGGACCTGTACGCTTGGAGCCCCATTGGAAAGGACGGTCGTACATGGATTCTTCCACTGTGGATGCCGGTCCATAGCGCATCACTTCAGCCGCGATAGGGCGGATTTGTTGCGAGTGGCAGACATAACAGCCTTCCTTCACGTAGATATCACGGCCTGCCAGCTCCAGCGGAGTGTACGGATCTGTGATATTATTCGGATTTACATATTTGTGAAGCGACAAAGTCGGGTAAATCTCGATCACAGACCCCACAGCGATTGCCAGGAAAGCCAAGACAGAGAAAGTGAAACCCATACCTTCAAGTTTGCGGTGAGTTTCTTTAGTCACTTCATCAAAGCCAGTGCGCTGAACTTCGGCAGAAGTGTCTTCTTGATTTTTTGGTGCCATCTTAACGGTTTTAAAGATGTTGTAGCACATCATAATGAAACCGATCAGGAACAGCAATCCACCCAAAGCACGCACCCAGTACAATGGAACGATACGAACCACCGTTTCGATAAAGTCAGGGTACGCCAAGGCACCTTCTTTATCGACCGCCAGCCACATCAAACCTTGAGTGATACCCGCAACTACCATGGAGATGTAGTAAAGAAGCACACCGGTCAATGCCAGCCAGAAGTGGTTTTCCAAAAGTTTTTTGGAATAAAGTTCAGTTTTCCACAAGCGGGGAACCAGATAGTAGATCATACCGAAGGACAGCATCCCATTCCAGCCAAGTGCGCCGGAGTGAACGTGACCCACGATCCAGTCTGTGTAGTGACCCAAAGCGGAAACGGATTTGATGGACAGAAGAGGTCCTTCGAATGTGGACATACCGTAGAAGGTCAATGCCGCCACGAAGAATTTGATCAGCGGCTCGGTTCTTAGCAAGTGCCAAGATCCTTTCAAAGTCAAAAGACCGTTGATCATACCACCCCAGGACGGAGCCCACAGCATCACAGAGAAGATCATTCCCAGTGTCTGCGCCCATTCAGGCAGGGAGGTGTAAAGCAAGTGGTGCGGACCCGCCCAGATATAAATGAACACCAAAGCCCAGAAGTGCACGATACTCAAACGGTAAGAGTAAACCGGACGGTTGGCGGCTTTTGGCACGTAATAGTACATCAAACCCAAGAACGGAGTTGTCAGGAAGAACGCCACCGCGTTGTGGCCGTACCACCACTGAACCAGCGCATCCTGAATACCCGCGTACACAGGGTAGGACTGGAACAAGGTCACCGGAATCTCGATGGAGTTCACAATGTGCAGTGTCGCGACAGTGATGATCGTGGAGATATAGAACCAGATCGCCACATACATGTGTTTTTCACGACGTTGGCGGATAGTTCCGAAGAAGTTCACAGCAAAGACAACCCAGATCACGGTGATGGCGATATCAATCGGCCACTCCAGCTCTGCGTATTCCTTGGATTGGGAATAACCCAGAGGCAAGGTGATGGCTGCCGCCACGATGATCAACTGCCAGCCCCAGAAGTGGATGCGTGACAAAAGATCCGAGAACATGCGGGTTTTCAGCAGGCGCTGGGATGAATGATAGATCCCGGCGAAGATGGCATTCCCCGCAAAGGCAAAGATCGCCGCATTGGTATGCAGCGGACGAAGTCGTCCAAAGGTAATCCATTCCAGATTCGCATTGAGCGGCCAGTAAGCCAGTTGTAGCGCCGCCACCAGACCAAACAGGAAGGCCGCAGCCGCCCAGATCATTGTGGCGAGGGTGAATTTTTTGACGATATCGTCATCGTAATAAATTTTTTCGATGAGATTCCCAGTTGTGTTCACGATTTTTTCCTTTCGTTTTCTTCGCTTAAAATTCGGTGTGCAGGTGTCTCAAGGTCGTCAAATTGACCTTTGGAGGTGGCCCAGAGGAAGGCCGAGACAAAGCCAACCCCCAAAAGCAAGGCCATCGGGATCATAAGCAGGATGATATTCATCGCAACCCCCACAAGGACGACAGAATGATAATGATCGAGCTGATCGGCATCAGAATCGCCGCCATCATCGGATTGATGAATCCAGCCAAAGCCAGAACCCCGCCGATAGAGTTATAAATCAAGGAGATCGAGAGATTGCGGATCAGCACCTGTCGAGTCTGATGGGCCAGATCGAAAAGGTCAAACAAGGGACGCAGTCCGCCACGAGAGAAGTACACATCGGCACTGTTCAGGCTGAGATCCACACTGCCTTTCACGGCGATGCCGACATCTGCGGCCTGAAGGCTCAGAGAATCGTTGGCGCCGTCGCCGATCATGCAGGTGTCTTGATAGCGAGATAAAATTTCTTTCTTATCCTCGGGGAACAGCTCGCCGTAGGCATTGTCACGAGAAATGCCGCAGGCCAAAGCCGCCTGTTGAACGCGGGATTTTTTATCCCCGGAAAGAAGGTGGCACTGATAGCCTTGCTTTTTCAGACGGTCAACAGCACCCGGAGAATCCTCGCGCAAAGCATCCAGGAAATAAAGACGACACAGGCTTTTGCCATCTTCCAGTACTTCAATGGCGGTTTCATCTTCATGAGTGCTTTCAGAAAGGTGGCGGATCTCGTAGTTTTTGCCATCAATGCGACCGCGCACACCATGGCCCAGAATTTCCTGGGTGTATTCCACTTTGTCTGGGCGAAGCGCCGAAGGCCAGGCCTGGCGCAAGGCAAAGGCGATGGGATGATAAGAGGCGGCCTCCAGACTCAGGATGATACCTTGAGTGCGGGCAGAAATCACCGCGGGTTCTGAGTGGGAGAGACTCAGACTGCCTTCAGTCAGTGTGCCGGTTTTATCAAAGAAGATATTTTTCACTTTCAGTATGCGCTCCAGCGTGGTGGCGTCTTTTAGCAGCACACCATTTCTTTGCGCTTTCTTCAACGCCAGGCCGAAGGTGAGCGGCGAGCCAAATGCCAAAGCACAAGGGCAGGCCAGAACGATCAGGGCCAGAGATCGGTTGAAGGCTTCGGTGGCGTTAATGTTCATATAGATCAGGAAGAACAGAATCGCGACGGAGAAGACCACCAGAATCAGTTTTTGCGCCAGTTTGTCCGTCAGGGCGATGAATTGGCTTTTTTGCAGAGCGCCCTGATCCAGTTGTGCAAACAAAAGTCCCAGCTTGCTTTGCGCGAAGGAGCGCTCTACGCGCACGAAGATGTTTTGATCTAGGCAGCGTGTGCCAGCAAACAGAATCATGCCGGAAGAAAAGACTTTTGGCAGAGATTCACCGTTAAACAGGGACATATCCAAAGTGGCCTGGTCTGAAAGCAGTTCGCAGTCCGCAGGCAAAGTTTGATTCTGTTGAATTTTCAGAATGTCACCCGTTTGCACCGAGCTCCACGGGATGGTTTCCGTAACGTCGCCATTCAAGCGCGAATACTTTTCAGTCTGGAAGAAGGACTTTATGCGTGACGGGGACAGGTAATTCTGCTGAACCCGTTTAAGCAGATAGCGCGCTGACAGAATGAAGAACATGAAGCTGGCGGTGCTGTCAAAATAGATCGCACCGTCATCACGAATCAGGTTGTAGGTGGAAAGGGCAAAGCCGGACAGCATGGCGATCGCAATCGGCAGATCGACGTTGACCACTTTATACTTCAAAGAGTTCCAGGCGCCACGATAAAAGGGGACGGCCGAGAAAAACAGAATCGGCAGGAACAGGGCAAAGCTGATCCAGTTAAAGACTGTGGCCCAGGTGCCCGCCAGACCTGCATAGACCGGGATGACAAAAAGCATAGTGTTGCCTGCGCAGAAGCCTGCCACCGCAATTCGCATCAGGAAGGTGCGGTTTTCTTTTTTATAACGTTCCGCCAGGTTGTCCTGGGCCGCCAAAGGTGTGGGTTTGTATCCGAGTTCAGCGATGACGTGGGCGGCTTGGGCCAGCGAGGCATCAGGAGCCAGCTGGATGGCCACGGTGGATTGACCGAAGTTCACCCGTGCTTGGGAGATGCCTTCATAGAACTGAGGCAGTTTTTCCAAGAGATGCACGCAAGAGGAGCAATGCAGGCCCTCGGCGAAGAACAGGTAGTTGAAGTCCTCTTGTTGGGGATGCAGATACAATCGACGGAACTCGTCTTTATCCAGATACCCGTATGCATTTTCCTGCTCGTTCAGAATCGGCAGGGGGCGAACATGTTGATCCAGCATCTCACATGCGTTGCAGCAATAAGGGGCCTCTTGAGTCGAGGTGCCGCAATAGGCGCATACTTGTAAGGCTTTAGAGTCCATAACCGCTCCGTTTATACTGGAAATATGCCCGGCTCCCTGAGGATTGAATATGATCGGCATCATGTCCCCATAAAAAACCACTGATAAAGACTTTTGCCAAGGTCTTTGGGTGCCATAAAAAGTTGCAACCCCTGAAAAAAAGCCGCTCTGTGGGGGAATCCGAGGGTAAATTCCATTTCAATAATCTTCCCACTGTAAAGTCTTTTTGGGAACCGTCTTTGATTCAGATCAAGTTTGTTAGATTTTAATTAAAATAAACAATTAATGATGGACTAAGTCACGCAAGAAAACGCATAATTCTTAAGGCTATTGATGGCCGTCATGTATTTCGTGTTGAAAGTTGTCGAGGATGTAGATGCGAAAGCATTCATCAAGGAGAAAAAAGATGAAAGACTGGAATTATAAGAAACTAATGCTACTAGCGACAATCGCGTGGCTGCCATCTGGTGTGATGGCTCAAACTATTAAAGGTGAAGAAGTTGCCGTTTTGACTGACGCGCCGGAAGTACCACCACCAATCACTCGTAAACATGCCACTAAAGTGATTGTGAACCTGGAAACTAAAGAAGTGAAAATGCGTTTGGCTGACGGTGTGGATTACACTTTCTGGACATTTGGAGGCAAAGTTCCAGGTAAGTTCATCCGTATTCGTGAAGGGGATCAGGTGGAATTCCATCTGCACAACCATCCTTCAAGCAAACTGCCACACAATATTGACCTTCATGCTGTGACTGGTCAAGGTGGTGGTGCTGAAGGTTCCTTCACTGCGCCGGGACATAGTTCTACATTCAGTTTTAAAGCACTGAATGCAGGTCTGTATGTCTATCACTGTGCAACTGCGCCAGTGGGAATGCACATCGCCAACGGGATGTATGGTTTGATTTTGGTGGAGCCAAAAGAAGGTCTGCCTAAAGTGGACCGTGAATTCTACGTTATGCAAAGTGAGTTCTACACTAAAGGTAAATACGGGGCTCCGGGTCTGCAACCGTTCAGCATGACTAAAGCGGTGGAAGAAAAAGCCGATTACGTGGTCTTCAACGGTAACGTGGGCGCTTTGGTGGGCGACAATGCCATGAAAGCAAAAACTGGCGAAAAGGTTCGTCTGTTTGTGGGTAACGGCGGTCCGAACCTGGTGTCTTCATTCCACGTGATTGGTGAGATCTTCGACAAGGTTTACGTTGAAGGCGGCAAGTTGGTGAACGAAAACGTTCAGACTACTTTGATTCCGGCCGGTGGTTCTGCCATCGTCGAGTTTAAGTTAGACACTACTGGAACTTTCATTCTGGTGGACCACTCGATCTTCCGCGCCTTTAACAAAGGGGCCATCGGTATGCTGAAAGTGGAAGGTAAAGAGGATCACGAGATCTATTCCGGAAAAACTAAAGACGGGATCTATCTGCCAGAAGGTGGTGTGATCCAGGAAATGGGTGCGGATGCTCCGAAGCAGATTCCGGCAAGAACTTTGGAAGAGCGTATCGCGGGCGGTAAACGTATCTATGAATCCTCCTGCTTCGCCTGCCACCAAAGCAATGGACAAGGTTTGCCGGGCGCGTTCCCTCCACTGGCGAAATCGGACTTCCTGAATAATAACAAGGAAAAGTCCATCTCCGCAGTGATCCATGGTCTGGAAGGTCCGGTGAAGGTCAATGGCAAAGAGTATAACTCTGTGATGCCTGCCCAGATCCTGTCCGATGAAGATGCGGCAAACGTGCTGACTTATGTCTACAGCATGTGGGGCAACTCGAAAAAAGTTGTGACTCCGGCTGAAGTCAAAGCGGTTCGCGACGCTGGTAAGAAGTAACACGAAAGGGGATATGAAATGGACGGATTCTTAAAAGCGCTTATTCTGGCCGCCGTCCTTTTCTGTCACTCGATAGGGGCTGCTCAAGAGATTCTTATTCCTGCCGGAGATTTCAAGATGCCGGCAAAACTGAATAAGAACAGTCTGAAGGTGGCCTCTTTTTATATCGACGCTCATCCGGTGACAAACTCTGAATATCTGGAGTTTGTGCGTAAGAATCCACAGTGGAGCAAGTCCCAGGTTAAAAAACTTTTTGCCGATGGCAGCTATCTTGAATACTGGAGTGGGGATCAAAGTTACGGTGATAAATCGTTAGCTTCCTCTCCGGTTGTTCGGGTCAGTTGGTTTGCGGCGCGGGAGTATTGCGCATGGAAAGGCCAACGCCTTCCATCGACCAATGAGTGGGAATACGTGGCTCTGAGCCCGTTTAAAAACCGCACAGAGATCAAGGATCTGATTTTGGAGTGGTATGGACGTGGCGCGGAGTGGCCCTTAAGGAACGTCAAAAAGAACAGTCCCAATAATCTGGGAGTTTACGATCTGCACGGTCTGATCTGGGAATGGGTGGAGGATTTCAACACTTCACTGGTAACTGGTGAGTCCCGGGCCGATGGTGGACTGGATAAGAATTTGTTCTGTGGAGCCGGAGCTTCGGCGGCCGCGGATCCGGCCGATTATGCGGCCTTTATGAGATTTGCTTTTCGCAGCAGCTTGCAGGCCAAGTACACAGTTCAGAACCTGGGCTTCCGCTGCGCAAGAGATAAGGAGTAACTATGAACGCGTCAAAAATTTCCTCGTTCGTGATGTTAGTGGCAAGTCTGGCTTTAGCTGCCAAGGCTGTGGCCTCTGATCAGCATCACCATCACCAGGCTCCGGCAGCCAAAGAAGCGCCCGCCGCCCTGAACGATGAATCCATTTATAATCTGAATTCAGAACTGCTGGACGAAAACGGCAAAAAGGTGAAGCTGGAAAGCATGCGTGGTCAGGCTGTGGTGATTTCCATGGCCTATACAAGTTGTGCTTACACTTGCCCATTGATTCTGGCGCAGATGCAGCAGATTGAAAAGAAGCTGGCAGAAAACGGCAAAAAACAGGTTCGTTTTGTGCTGGTCAGCTTTGATCCGGAAAAAGACACTCCTGAAGTTCTCAAAGCCTATGCCAAGAAAAAACAACTTAGCGGGCAGTGGAGTCTTTTGACTGCAAAGAATGACAAGGCCCCTCGCGAGATCGCCAGTGTTCTGGGGATCAAGTACAGCAAGGTTGAAGGCGGGGACTATGACCACTCGTTCATTATTACAGTGCTGGATAAAGAAGGTGTGCCTCGCGGTCGTCAGGTGGGTGCCAGTGCGGATCCCAAGGATCTGATAAAGTTCATCCCTTGATCTGGATCAAGGCTAAAGAGGATTTTTTTTCTTAAAGTGGATTCAACAACAAGGAGGAACTTTTCATGAAAGAGTTCGTTATTGAAGCCCAGAAAATTGATCCCATGCACCGTCATTCCTTTATCTTCGAAAGTTTTGACAGCTTGGAAGGTGGGGATAGCATTGTTATCGTAAACAATCATGATCCTGTGCCTCTGCTGCGTCAGTTTGGTGAATCCCGTCCAAATCAGTTCGTGGACGAGTATTTGGAAAAAGGCCCTGATGTGTGGAAACTGCGCCTGACCAAAAAGAAAAAAGAAGGCTGTTGCGGTTTCTGTGAATAAACGACGAAAAAAGAGAGAACACCTGTTCTCTCTTTTTTTGTTTGTGAGTCTTATGCCGCAATACTTTCACACAGAATAAACAGACACTGATCTTCCTTGGCGATATGCTGGCGTAGAAGTTTTTCGTAATCACGACTGAGGCGGTCGAATGCCTGAGGAAATTCAGCCTGATATTTTGGATAAGAAAGCAGCTTTAAGGCCTCGGCAATCTCGTGGCCCAGCACGTGCTCGTCCATGGGCAGGCTGAGAGGGTTTTGCGGGGTCAGCCAGGGAAAGCTGGCATAGGCGCGGGGACGGGGAAATCCGCGCATGTAAAGCCCGCAAAGATAGTCCCGGGGCCCTTTTTGTGGATTCAGATCCAGTTCCATACCACGGAAATAAGTGCACAGTGGGCCGCCCTTGCACAGAAGGGTATTGTCCGCCACGGCTGGAAACAGACTTTGTTCCTCCAGGGGGTGATGAACCTCCTCCACGAACTGAACAATTTCCAGAATGTCGACTTTATCATCAAACATTTTCAGTATTTGCTGATGTTCCTCGCGCAATTTTTTTAGAAGGTCTTTCACCTTGCACCTCCGTAAGAGCTTGTCGATCCAGAATTTCGATGTGACGGCCTTCAGTTCGGATCCAACCATTTTTGGTCCATTGACTTAATATTCGTATCACTGTTTCACTTTGACTGCCGATACGATCGGCAATATCAGCCCGGGTCAGGGGAATTTGCAAATAGCTCTGGTCCGGTCCCTGACGGTCCAGCAGTCGCAATAAAAAATCCGCGATGCGCAAGGGGGCCAACTTGTGGGACTTGCAAACGTCATTTTGAAATTCCAAGAATCGTTCTGAGATCTGGCGATTGACTCGTCGGCGCAGCTCGGGAATTTGCATCAGTGTATCAAAGAAAAAGCCCACGGGAATTTTAAGTAAGGTGGACTCTTCGTTGGAGATCGCAGAAGTCGGGTAACGCGGGTTCGGAAGCCCCGCCATGGCCACCCCGAGGAATTCATCCCGGCTAAGAAAGTTGAAGATCTTCACCGTATCCCGATCCATGGTTTCCTGGATTTTGAAGGACCCATACAGAACCAGATAAATGTGTTCAATGGGTTGCCCCTTTTCAAAAAGCACCTGGCGGGTCATCGTGTGCACAAGTTCGAAATAGGGTGATATTTCACGTAAATCCTTCTCGCTGAAGCGGCGAAGGAAGTCCTGTTTTTTGAGTATATTGACTATGTTCGACATAAGGCCCTCGGGAATAGAATGCCCGCCTAAATTTGTGCCAGATATGATCGGGATCAAAAAAAGGTGTTTTTTACAGGTGATTCTTGATTTGGATCAAAGAAGGTTCGTTTTTTGGATGTTAACTAACTTCGAAAGACTACAAGTCGGGAGCATCATGTTAACAAAATCACAGGCAAAAAACTTTTTCGTGATCGGAACGGTGCTCTGTTCAGCGGCCTTTGTGTTGCTGACCATTGATACCTTCCGACGTATTCCTAAACAAACCAATCAGGCTGAAATGACCCCCGAAGTGGTACGGGGAAAACATCTTTTTGATCGTAACAACTGCATGGGCTGTCACACCATTTTAGGGGAGGGGGCTTATTACGCTCCGGAACTGACAAAGGTGTGGGAACGCCGGGGCGAGATCTTTATCAAGTCCATGTTGCGCGATCCACAGGCCATGTATCCCAAAGATCGAAAGATGACGAACTATCACTTCACCGAAGATGAAATCAATGATCTTACGGCCTTTCTCAGATGGGTGGGCACAATGGATCTGAACGGTTTCCCACCAAAGCCTGATCTAGCCCAGCCCGTGAAAGCGGAGTCTGTGCATTTGGCTATGACTCAGCCGGCGGTTTATGGCCAGGTCTGCGTGGCCTGTCACACATTGCAGGGCTCCGGGGGGACCGTGGGACCGGCGTTGGATGGAATTGGCACCCGTCGTGACAGCGAATATCTGACCAGCTGGTTGAAAGACCCCTTTGTTTTGAAAAGTGATTCAAAAATGCCAAAGCTTCCTTTGACGGATGAACAGATCCAGGAACTGGTTGCGTATCTTTCGCAGATAAAATGAGGACAACATGAAGTATCAAACACAGAAAATTTCTTACTGGTTCTTTGCCACTTGTATGCTGCTGTTTTCCTTGCAGCTTGTTTATGGATTTATCATGGGCTTTGCGCACATGGGGTATGATGGCTTGCATGACATCATACCCTTCAATGCGGCCCGGGCCACGCACACCAATCTTCTGGTTGTGTGGCTTCTGACCGGTTTTATGGGGGCGGCTTATTACATCGTCCCCGAGGAAACCGAACGTGAATTGATTTTTCCCAAACTGGCTTATGTGCAGTTGGGGGCTTTGGTTGCTGTCGGTGTCGTCGCCATTGCCGGTTTTCACATGAACTGGTGGGAGGGACGTAAGTTCCTGGAAATCCCGCGACCACTGGATTACCTGGTGGTGGTGGACGTTTTGCTCTTTATCTTCCTGATCGGTGGCACCATCTGGAAGGGGCGTCGTTATACCACAACCAGCATCGTGTTGTTCCTGGGGCTTTTGATGGCGGCTTTGCTGTATCTGCCGGGCATGATCAACACCGATCATCAGACAGTGGATTCCTACTGGCGTTGGTGGGTGGTGCATCTGTGGGTGGAAGGTGTGTGGGAGCTTATCATGGGTGCGATCATGTCCTTCCTGCTGATTAAAATGACCGGCGTGGATCGTGAGATCATTGAAAAATGGCTCTACATCATTGTCGGATTTACCTTCCTGTCGGGAATTCTGGGTACAGGTCACCATTACTACTACATTGGAACTCCTCGCTACTGGCTGTTGGTGGGTGGGCTCTTCGGTGCACTGGAGCCGTTGGCTTTCCTGGGGTTTGCGATCTATGCCGTGGCAATGGCTCGAAAGGGTGGAAAAACTCCGGATAATAAGATGGCAATGGCATGGACCATGGCGACTGCAATTTTATCTTTTGTCGGGGCGGGGTTCCTTGGATTTGCCCACACTCTGCCTCAGGTGAACATGTACACACACGGAACCTTGGTGACGGCTATGCACGGACATATGGCGTTCTGGGGTGCTTATGCGTGTCTTGTTCTGGCGTTGATTGCCTATGCGATGCCAAAACTGACCGGACGTAATTTGCAGGACTCACGTATGAACGTATTTGCGTTTTGGACATCCAATATTGGCATGACCGCGATGACTCTGGCTTTCGGTGTTGCAGGGATTGCGCAGGTCTATCTGGAAAGAAAAATGGGAATGGATTTCCTGGCCGTGCAAAAAGAGGTCGAGGTGCACTTCCTGGGGCTGGTACTGGCCGCTTCGTTGTTCTCTGTGGGAATTGTGGCCTATGTCTGGAACTTTATCCGCTTCGGAAAACCAGTTGGCGAGGTTCAATGAAAACCTATTACCGGGAAGTCGCCAGCGAAGTTGACATTTTCACCAAGTGCTTTGAACAGCAGTTGCCCTTGTTAATCAAAGGACCCACGGGGTGTGGAAAGAGCCAGTTGGTGGCACACATGGCAGAAAAGCTGGGTCGCCCTTTGGTCAAAGTCGCCTGCAACGAGGACACCAGCAGTGCGGATCTTCTGGGGCGCTTCCTGATTAAAGGGGCGGAAACTGTATGGCAGGATGGACCGGTCACACGGGCGGTGCGCGAAGGCGCCATCTTGTATCTGGATGAAGTGGCCGAGGCCCGCGAAGATGTGATCGTGGCGTTACATCCTTTGACCGATCATCGCCGGGAACTTTACGTGGACCGCACCAATGAAGAACTGACGGCACCGCCGGGATTTATGTGTGTGGCCAGCTTTAATCCGGGTTATCAGCGAGGTTTTAAGGAATTAAAACCCTCAACCCGTCAAAGATTTGTCACAATAAGTCTGTCTTACCCGCAAGCAGAAGTGGAGACTGAGATTCTGCACCGGGTGACCGAAGTTGATCTGAAAACCTGTCAGCGTCTGGTTGAAGTGGGTAATAAGATCCGCGGGCAAAGACACCTTGAGTTGAAAGAGACCGTATCAACCAGACTGCTGGTTCATGCTGCACGTCTGTTCAAGTCCGGGTTGCCTTTGCGGCAGGCTTGCCTTTTCGGAGTTGGACAGTGCCTTTCTGACGACCATCAGGTGCAGGAAGGATTGAAGGATCTTATCTATTTGAGTTTGTAGTATGGATATCACAGAGAAGATTTATGAGGCGGCGGTTCGCTGGAAGAAACGTCGCCAGGAAAATGAGCTGGAGTCCTGTCGCTATCACTTGCAGGATTGTGACAAGGCACTGGCTTTGGTTTTACAGCCCTTCTTTGATGACACCATCGAAATTCACGCGGCCCGCCAGTCCGGCGTGATGGGGCGGGTGGTGTATCTGCCCGAGTCCATCCATTTCTTTCCTGTGAAGGAACGCAACCGTGACCTGTATTTGCATCAGGCCCTGTATCTGGCGGCTTCGCAGAAGCTTAAAATTCACTGGCCCGAGTTGGGCAGAAATGCTTATGCCCGGGCTTTGCATTTTGTGCGCCATAAAGCCCTTCTTCATTCGCAGATATCAAAGATGTATCCATCCTTTCCTGACTTTCATCAAAGTTTGCTTCAGGATTTTTTGCAAAGATTGAAAGCCCCTGCGAACGCGCCGGGGCGGCAGATGATTCAACTGCTTTCATCGGTCGAAACAGTCGCAGCAGCCGGATTGGATCCGGCACGATTAAAACGCAATGAACCGTTTCCTGAAGACCTTTGGCTTTTGTGGGGCGGGTTGAGTTCTGTGGCGGGCCCAACCTCGGTGCTTCCGGACAGCTCCCCACCGGCCAAGATGTCCCGGCAGGAATCAGAGCTTTCCATGCAGACGCACTTTGAAAAAGAAGAAGTGGATCTGGACAAAGAGGAACACAACCCAGTGACTCATTCTTTTGAAAAAATGGAAACGGTGGATGAATATCAGGGTGGAAGTCGGGTGGCCGACGGTTCGGATCAACTTCAGGAACACAGTGAGGCACTCAAGGAGATTCAGCCCCGTCATGTGACCCGATCCGGAGAAGAGGCGGCTTCCTTCTTTAAATCCGATTTTGCCCAAGGACCGGGGCGTGACAATGCCACGCACACGTTATCCAAGGCAGGGGAATTCTTTTATTATCCCGAATGGCACTTTAAGCGCAAACAACTTCTGCCGGACTTTTGCCGACTTAAAGTCACTACTCCAGAGCCTGATTCGGAAGGATCTCTGCGAGAACAGCTTCTGCAGCAGCAGAGTTCGTTGATTGAGCGCAGTCGACGACAATTGGACGAGGTTCGCAATCAAAGGAAGTGGCGGGGCGGACAGCTGGACGGCCCCGAAGTGGATTTGGATGCGTATGTTCGCCATCTCAGCGACGTGCGAAATAGGGTTTCTGCCAGCGGGCATCTTTATCAAAGTCAGTTTCTGCGACAGCGTGACATGCAGATACTGATCCTGCTGGATTTCAGTCTTTCCACGGATTCCTATGTGGCCAATCATCGGGTTTTGGATATTGAACTGGAATCTGTGGGCCTGTGGGGCTTGTTGCAAACAAACCCTGATGAAAACACCATCGTTGCGGGGACCTATTCGGAAACACGACACCACTGTGCATTTGAGTTCCTGAAGAAACAGGATGAAAAATGGGACCGATATTTTTCCCGTGTTCCGAATGTCGTGCCGCGCGGGTACACACGCCTGGGGCCGGCGATTCGTCATGCGACACAGTTGCTTCAGAAGTGCTCTGCCCGGCAGAAGGTGCTATTGCTTCTGACGGATGGAAAACCCACGGACTATGATGGTTACGAAGGACGTTACGGCATTGAAGACATGCGCAAAGCCTGTCTGGAGGCTGAGACCCTGCAGATCAGTACGAAAGCCTTTGCCATCGAAAAAGCGGCGAAACATTATTTTCCGCAGATGTTTTATTCCTACGAGATTTTGTCAGAACCAGCGAAGCTGCCAGAAAGTTTGATTCAAACTTTGGCGAAGTTGCGACGTTAGATGATCCCCGTCAGGTGGCGCTTTCATTCTGTTTTCAGGCGTGATTTTTTTTGCTGAATCCGTTGTTTCATTTTTGTGATCGCTTTATTGCAGGACCCACAAACAAAAAAAGGACCTGGTGATGAAGCGTTTTTTATTTCTTCTTTCAACTATTTTTTCTTTGCGAACCATGGCTTTGGGGCTGGCAGGGGTTTATCCAGAAAATAATATTCAAATGGAGTTACAACAACAGCGGGAAGCAGATGAGGTTTCCCGTGGGACCTTACTGGGCTATGGATTTTCACCGAAGTTAAATCCTTCTTTCAATCTAACAGAAGTGCGGTCTGGGGAAGAGGCCCATCTCCGCGCGGCCGTCGGAAATGTATCTGCCTGGGCGGGGGAGCTTATTCAGGTGGCGTTTGTGCCGGGTTATTCACATGATATCAGCGAAGGGGTGTGGCAGCTGTGCGGGGAAATGTCCGGGGATGTGACTGCACGCTGGACCCCTTACGGACGAGTGTCTTCAGAGCTCGCAGGGGAACACGATTTTTCTGCGGATTTTATAGCAGGTGTTCGCTGGGTGGCGGCAGGGGAACTGGACGTGATCCTTGAAAAACAATTGCACCGGGATCAGCTACTAAAAGCCGGAGTGAACTGGCGCTGGGACCAGAATATTGAGCTGAACGTCGAGGCAACGATTCCCTCTGTCGAACATGCGTGGGGTGTGGTTGTGATTTTCCAGCCGGGTGAGTACTAAGTATCAACTAAAGATCTCACAAAAAGGGGCCGATGTAAGTCGCCACATGGGAGGTTTTGGGTGCGTTTTGCTTCTTGGTTTAAGGGAATTCGTGGACGTCTGTTGGCGGTGGCTATTTTGCCGGTGATCGGTTTTGTGATTTCATCCGGTGTGGCCTTCAATGGGATCAACCGGGTGGGGGGATTGTTGGATGCAGCCCATGATGAAATCATTCCTGCAACCAAAGCACTCAATCATCTGATCATCGCCCGCAATCGATATGGCTATAACATCTTTGTGGCTTTGACGGTGGCTGACGATCCGGCGTTGAAAAAACAGCGTCTGGAAATCGCTCGCGAATCCATCGCTGAATGGAAGACCAACTTCGCACTGTATTCAAAGTTCCCGGCTCGCACCCAGGCCGAGCAACAAGGTCGTCAATACATTGAGCAGAATAAGGATCACTATCTAGGAATGCTGGAAAAAGTTGTCGAACTGGTCGAGCGGGGAAATCCCGAGGATCTGTCCGAGGCGCGCGCCCTTCTTCTGGGGGATATCTGGAGGATTGGTACTGAGATCGGCCGCAACAATCTTGAAATCTCCAAAAGCTATGAAAAACGTGCTGATGAGGAAAGTAAAGAATCCGAACGCGTGCAAAGCAGTGTCTTTTGGTGGACGGGTGTTATTAACACGACCGCCAGTTTGACGGTGATTGGAATCATCCTGTTGATCTCCTCACGCATGGCGAACGGGATCTCAGCCATTGCCACTAGATTGTCTGGCGCCAGCGGCAATGTGACTTCTTCAGTTGTGCAACTGAGCGAGGCTGGAACCACGCTGTCCCAGTCTTCCACAGAGGCCGCGGCTTCATTAGAGGAAACAGTGGCTTCGTTGGAAGAGCTCACCTCGATGGTGCAGGTGAATTCAGATAATGCCCGGCAGGCGGCTGCGGTTTCGGCTTCTTCGCGCAGTGCCGCCGAGGCCGGCGAAAGTGAGATTCGTGGATTGATTCAGTCCATGAATGAAATTTCACAGTCGTCCAAGAAAATTGAAGAGATCATTTCCGTCATCGACGATATCGCCTTCCAGACGAATCTTCTGGCATTGAACGCGGCGGTTGAGGCGGCGCGAGCGGGTGAGCAGGGGAAAGGCTTTGCCGTTGTGGCCGAAGCCGTGCGCAGTCTGGCGCAGCGAAGTGCGGTCGCCGCTAAGGACATCGCCACATTGATCAGCACCTCCGTAGAACAGATCGAAAGAGGCAGTCGTATTGCCGCCAACAGCGGTGTCGTTCTGGGGAGTATTGTTGAGTCCGTGAAAAAAGTGGCGGATTTAAATAATGAGATTGCCGCGGCCTCTGCCGAACAAAGTGCGGGCATTCAGCAGATTGGAAAGGCGATGAACCAACTGGATCAGGCTTCGCAAAGCAATGCGGCTTCTGCGGAAGAGATTGCTGCCACCAGTGGAGAAATCGGCGGACTGGCCGAAACAACCCAGCAGCTGACCGTCGAGCTGAACGTGATGGTTCTGGGGGCATGACCGGGATCAGTGAAAACGCGGATTGGCTTTTGCAATCAGCGATGACTTGATGTGAATCATGTTTTGCCTTGAAGCCACGCCGTAATCTTTCCTCATGAAAGTGAGGAGTTTATGGAGACAGTGAAACATGTGGTTGTCAGTGGGGTGATTGGAACCGTTATGGTTTCCGGAGCCTGTATCGGGATTTTTGCAGCCACGATGGGTATGTGTGGGGCCGCCGTTGTCGGTCTTTGGCTGGCCGGAGGCTAAAAAGGGGGCTGAGAGCCCCTTTTTCTTGATTCGAGTCAAGGCAGCCTTCATTGACACATGTTAGGTTCATTAGGGACCCTGCAAAGGGCGAAGTGAGGCTAATATGAGTACGACTTCAATGGATGCTTATCGTTATTTCTTTCCAGCGGGCTGGGTGATGGGAGTCTGGGGCGTTTTGCTGTGGATTCTTTTCCCCTGGAATCTGGTTTCTTATCCGGGACTGCATCATCCTGAAATCATGTCTGGTGGATTTTTCCTGTGTTTTGTCGCAGGCTTTTTGATGACCGCAGCCCCGAAGTTCACATCCAGTTTTGAACCGGCCCCGTGGGAGCAAAATCTTTCCATGGTTCTGATTCTGTCCCTTTTTGCCAGTTTGCTGCCACAGAGCAAGGTCTACTTCTACGCCGTTGTCACGGCACTGTTTGTTTTTTTGATGGTCTATATGTTCCGTCGTTTTTTTAATCGTCAAAGCAATCCTCCGGACTCTTTCCTGTTTGTCGGAGTGGGATTGGCCGTGGGATTGTTTGGCAGTGTCGTTTTGTTGTTAGGACAGTCGCTGGATGTTCCCGGAAATCTGTATTCCTTGGCACGTACCTTCCTGCTGCAGGCTTATGTGCTGTGTCTGGTGATGGGTGTGGGCAGTCGACTGGTGCCAGCTTTATTGGGATGGGCTCCGTTGCCGACCGAGGCGGGCAAGACGGTTCGGGCTCGCATTGGATTGTTCTCTTTATTGGCGGTGCTGTTCTTGGGCAGTTTCGTTGTGGAGGTTCTGATTCACGCGCGAGCAGGTTTTGTTCTGCGCGCTTTGGTGATGAGCTTTATTGTGTTTTTCTTCTGGAAGATTCACCGCAAACCCCAGCGCAAAGCTTTTCAAAGTTGGTTTTTATGGGGTTCCGCCTGGATGATGTTACTGGGACAATGGGCGACCGTGGTCGTTCCGGATTTCCGAATCCATTTGCTGCATGTGATCCTGGTGTCGGGTCTGGGGCTTATGACCTTTATGATCGCAACCCGGGTGACTTTGTCTCATGGTAAGCACAACATGGAACTGGAAAAAAGCTCCAAGGGGTTGTTCCTTGGAGCCTTGTTGATGGGGTTTGCCGGTTTAACTAGGTTGTCAGCGGGATTTGCTCCTCATATCTATCAGTCTCATTTGGTCTATGCGTCTTATACATGGATTCTGGGGCTGTTGATCTGGGGCTGGATTTTCCTGCCGAAGATGATCCGTGTGAAGTCGTAGGGTGATAGAAGCGTTTGGCCGCCTCGATCTGACGGGACTTGCTGAACGCAGAAATGCGTTTCAGGTATCCGATCACACGGGTTGCATGGTCCACATCGGGGCTGCCACAACTGCTGCATTTGTACAAAGTCCTTTTGTCGATATGTTCGCATTCATTGCAGATGGTGATCTTGATATTCACGCACCAGTAATTGCATCCGGAAAGGGCCGCGGCACGAATCAGTTTCAGAAAACCGTCGGCGGTCAGCTTTTCTTCCAAATTCAAATGCAGGGCGGAACCTCCATCCAGATATTGCATCATTTCCTTGCCATGCAGATCCATTTTGTCCAATGAATTCACTTCGTCATTTTCGACAATATAGAAATAAGAGTTGTAACAGTCGCGCGGGACATACAATCCATCCTTGCGGTCCCACTGGGCGTTTTTCACCCCCAGGTTTTCAGCCGGAACAAACTCGGTGTTGAACATATAGCCAAATTTCTGACGGGCTCTTTTGTTGGCGTCATAGATGATTTTCAGTTTTTCCCGCACGAAGTCCTTGTAAGGGGCCTCATTGGCAATGCTCAGGCCTGAGTATTCCGCCGCTTCTACCATTCCGTTTATCCCGATGGTCAGGAATTGTTTATCCAATGAGATAAACCCTGCCGTATAGGCACTGAGCAATCCGGCTTCAAAATACTCCTGCATCAATTGGCGATAAGCGACCTGATATTTTTGAACTTTTTCAACCGTGGTCAACAGATCCAGTTTTCGCTGCACCAGGCGGTTCATATTAATGGTGATAACGTTGATGGACCCTGTCGCCACACCTCCGGCACCCAATGAATAGCTGAACGTGTTGTCCGAGATTTCGTTGCGCAGGCGGCAGCAACTGGCCAGACTGTCGGCGGAGTCGCTCATATACATGAAGAAGCTGTTGCCCTCGCTGAGTTCGCGGGCGCACATGCCTGCAAAATCATTGTCGCGGGGGCCGTTCTCATCAATCAACATCGCGGCGGTGACCACAGGGAATGTCAGAATCGCTTTTTTTCGTTCTTCATTAAACCAGGACATAAAGTGCGCTTGTAATTTTTTGACACTGTCCCACTGTGGCAGATCTCCGTTCGGGAAGACAAAGTCACCAAAAAGAGATTTGAAATAGTATTCGTCATAAGCCGAAATATTCCAGAACACCGATTGATAGCCACGCGCGGCCGCAGGCTGGTTCAGGGCATACACAACATGTTGCAAGTGATTGTTGATGATGCGAGTGTGAGTTTGCAGATAGTTGTCGCCGTAATCCTTGCGGGCAAAGTGATCAAAATACATCAACCATTCGACTGTGGCCACAGCTCCGGCAAACTGCGCGGAAATGGCAAAGACCAGATTTACAAAACAGCCACAGAAGCTTTCCAGATGTTGGGGGGCCTGGGATTCACCGCCCAGATCTTTCAAGCCTTGCAACAGCAACGGGTACATGGAGATAGAGGCGCAATAAGGTTTTAGCGATGTTTCGTCGTGAACATAGATTTCATGGCTTTCGATTTGGCGGACATACTCTTGCGCCAGGTTCGGACCGAAAAGTTCTTCGATCTTGTTTTGCACCAGTGTGCGGTTGATCTGGATATTGATGTCCTTGTTGATCTCTGCTTCCAGTGTCGCAATATTTTTCAACGTCACATTGGCATTGGCATCCAGCTTCGAGCCTTCGGCAGCATTCGGCGCGGCTTTATATTGTTGGACGAATTCGATCTTTTTCTGAATCTGTTCCGGTGTAAGTCGGATCATAGGGAGGTCTCCTTTGTGTTGTGTTGAAAGAGGTGGTTAAGAACTTTTCCAGTGTTCAGATCCCTAAAGACCTGATTGGTTGTCGGGGAGGACAGTCCGCCCCGGGCCTGAATCCATGGACCGGTTTTCAGGTAATCCAGATGTTGCTCCAATCGTTGGGGGACTTTTTCCAGTCCCGTGTACAGCGCGGTTTTAAGGTGATGACTGCGCCCCAGTTGCAGAAATTCGCACAACTCGGACTCATGCCATTCACCGCCCAGAAACAGTAGACAGGAAATGCGATGACGATATTTTTCGATCAAAGATTGTAAGAGGGGGGTGGTCAGCGGGGTGCCGGTTTTTTCGGTCCACAATTCGGGAGAATGGCAGCCCGGACATTTGAGCGGGCAGCCACAGACATAAAGGGCCAAAGAAATATGATGAGGAACTTCCTGGAAAACGATGTCGTACTTGTAGATGTTCATGTCTCGCTCCTGATAAAAGGATTCACGAGAACTTTTAATTGAACACTACAAATCCGCCAAAATCATGATCAGGGTCACTAGCCGTAGTGGTCCAGTGTTATCGCACGGATTTCAGGATCTGAATCTGTTTGTGATTCATCTTAATGATGTCCTGCTGCTCGAGTTCTGCCAAAGTGCGCGAAAAGGTTTCTGGACGCAGTCCCAGCATCAGGGCCACTTCGTGCTTCTTGCCTTCCAGATGAACCACGGGCGTTTGCTGTTCGGATTGCAGGCGCTCCAGATAATTCAAAACCCGATCCTGGGCCGAGGGTGTACTGATATTTTCGATGACCTGATTCAGATTGGTCATCCAGCGCACCAGAGAAGACACCACCGATTGATACAATAAAGGATTTTTCGCGAGGATATCCTGCAGGTCTTTTTTGGGAAGGTAGAAGATTTCGCAGGCTTCAGAGGCGGAAGCTGTGTCAGCTTGTTTGGATTGTCCCAGCAGGCTGCCTTCACCAAAAGTTTTGCCGGGCCCCAGAAGTCCCAAGACCACTTCTTTACCGTTGGATGAAATTTTAGAGATTTTCACCGTGCCTTTGACAATCAGATAAAGACCCTTGGCCTCTTCTTCCTGTTCAAAGATGACCGTATTTTTGGGATAGGTTTTCTTCTGAATGAAACTCAGAATCTGCTCTGTGACTTTCTCTTCCTGGGTGGAGCAGATGGGGCAGCCATCCACGGGATTCTTTTTCATATTCACCTCAGTACCAATTTAGCAGGAAATGGGGCGGACGTCATGTTAAAGCTTGATGTACCCACCTAAACGGATAGGATGCAAACTAATTGATTCGGAGGAAGTCGTGCCTAAGTTTGTATCCGCAGACGAAGCCTTAAAAGAAGTTCAGTCGGGCCACCATGTATTTATTCACACCGCAGCGGCAACGCCGCAACAATTGGTCAAGGCGCTGGTGCGCCGGGCTCCTGAAGTTAAGAACGTGAAAATATATGCCATTCATACAGAAGGCGACTGTTCCTACGCACTGCCAGAGTATGAGAAGAACTTTGAAGTTCACAGTTTCTTCAATGGCGCCAATCTTCGCAAAGCCCGCGCAAATATCAACTCCAGTTTTGTCCCAATTTTCTTAAGTGAAGTTCCTCAGTTGTTCTATCGTGGGATTGTTCCGTTGGATGTGGCTTTGATTCAGGTGTCTCCGCCAGATCGTCATGGCATGTGCAGTCTGGGGCCGTCTGTGGATGTTTCCATCGCGGCAGTGCGCACAGCCAAAAAAATCATTGCACAGGTCAACCCGCGCATGCCGCGCACCTTTGGTGAATCCCAGTTTGAATTTAACAAAATCGATTTTGCGATCCCTGTGGATGAGGAGCTTTACATCGCCTCCGCAGCAGATCCTGGTGATGTGGAAATGCAAATCGGGCGCAATGTCGCAAGTCTGATTGAAGATGGTGCCACCCTGCAAATGGGAATCGGTGCGATTCCGGATGCAACCTTGCGGGCCTTGCACGGGCATCGCGATCTGGGGATTCACACCGAGATGTTTTCAGACGGGTTGATTGACCTTTATAAAGCCGGGGCCATCACCAATCGTTTAAAGCCGCGTCTGACGGGCAAAGTGGTTTCAAGCTTTGTGATCGGCTCACGCAAAGTCTATGACTTTATCGACGACAATCCTGACGTCATGATGATGGATGCCAGCTACACGAATGATACACACGTCATTCGTCAGAACCCAAAGATGATCGCCATTAACAGCGCGATCGAAGTGGATCTTACCGGACAGATCTGTGCCGACTCCATTGGCAGCCGCATTTATTCAGGCATTGGTGGCCAAATGGACTTCATGAGAGGCGCAGCCCTGTCACCGGGAGGAAAACCGATCATCGCCTTGCGTGCCAGTTCCAAGAAGGGTGTTTCCAAGATTGTTCCGACCTTGAAGCCGGGGGCGGGTGTGACGACCACGCGCGCGCACGTTCATTATGTCGTGACCGAATACGGGGTGGCCCCTTTATTTGGCAAAACTTTAAAAGAAAGAGCCGACGCCTTGATCGCCATTGCGGCGCCGGAAGTGCGTGAAGAGCTGAGCCGTCAGGCCCACAAGATGCTTTACGATATCTAAGAAATATTTTTTCGATAAGCGGCGAAAGCCGCTTTAGTCGACTTCGGCGCGTTCGCGCAGTTTGTCTTTGGAAAGAATGCGGATGTTGCGTCCGTCAGTCTGATCGATGATGCCGTCTTTTTCAAATTGCGACAGCGTGCGGATCACGGTTTCAGGGGTGGTTCCTGCCCACTGTGCGATTTCCCGGCGAGTCCAGCTTTGATGGACGAAGTGCTCTTGCAGGAACAACAAGGCCTCAGCGATACGTTCAGAGGCTCCTTTGTCCATTTGGCCCATCCATTTTTCTTCCGCCATGCGCAGATCTTTTGAGATGTGCGAAAGCAGTTTCATTGCCAATTCTGGATGAGTCTTAAAGATGCTCATGATTTCAGCTTTAGGCACAAAGCAAAGTTCGCAGTCCTCCACCGCCACGGCGGAGGCATGGTAAGGCTCATTGGCAAACAGGGAGCGATAACCCAAGGTGCCACCAGGACCGATCAAGCGCAGCGTGTGTGCGGCGCCGGCCGGGGAGGTGACTTCCAATTTCACCAGTCCTTTTTGAATTGTGAAAATACCCAAGGGGTCATTCCCAGAATAAAAGATCACCTGACCACTTTTAAAGCGACAGGTGACGCGGGCTTTTTCCATCAGCAGCAGCACGTCCGGAGACGAGCACAGCAAGCTGTCAAAACGCGTTTCGCAGTTTTTGCAGGAATCCAGATTTACAGGCGAGTGACCGCAGTCTTTTTTTAAGGACATAGACCCCCAGCTTAGCAGATAATTGCCGGGCCGTCATGAAAGTTTATTGAGAGTGCGTCGTGTAGCAAATGTTCGTCTTTAGGACTTTCGAACAGGGGCGTATTGAGACGCTGGGCCGCATTTAGTGCCTCAGTGGGGAACTTCCAAGGCTTGAGACTGGCCTCATACAGCTCCTGAAACTCCCGCTCGGCTGCCGGTGGCAGGGGGTTTTTCATGTCCAAGCCATCGCGGCGTTTGAAGTAGCCCAAAAGGACGGCTTTCAGGGTTTTCAGCAAGTGAAGAGGAAACGAGTTCATGTCCGACATCAGATACTCAAACTCGGATTTGAAAACCTCATCAGACTTTAACATTTCTTGAATTTTCGGCAGAGCAAAGATCACAGCCAAGCGTTGACTGAAATGGATCTGCGCTGCCGCCTTCACGGGATCGGCAAAAAAGTGATCGGCATGAATCAGGTCATGAACAATGAATCCTAAGACGTCTCGGCCCTCTTCAACGAAACTCTGCATTTCATTGAGCGTTTGCAGCATCGAAACACAGCGCTGACCTTGAGTTTGTAGCGACAGAACTTCAAAAGGCGTCGGCACGAAAGAACACAGCTGCAGCGGATAGCGACCAGCCTGCCAAGCCATCAGGGACTGTGGCACAGACAGGGGAATGGATCGCCAGCTTTGCGAGCAGAAGTAGGATAGAAAATCCCCGCTGTGAGCAAAACGGCGCAAGGATTTGGCGTGACGAAGCGATTCAGGAAGTTCCCCGCAAAGGCACTGCAGGAAGTCCGAGGCTTGAAAAGAGGGCTTTTCAGGCAGCGCCGCCAGCGGCTGATTGTGAGGGCCCCCTAAAAAATCCACAGGCCGTCGCAAGAAAGCAAAAACGGCTATATAAGCCGCCGCGATTTCCGCATCTGACAGAGCTTTCGCGCGCCAGAGCTCCAGAAAAGGTTGCAAACATTGGTGTGCCAAAGCACTTTGATTTTTTAAAAAACCATCATCCAGCAGACGATGGCGGAAGCGACCGGCACGTAACATAATCCCTGTTGTAGGCAATCCTGCGGTGGAAGTCTAACAATTTGCTCTTTGCACACCGCGATTCATGCGTTTTTTGTCTTAAGATAAGACGTTCTTTCGTGAATTTCCTTCTAAGGGCAAATCTGGCGCGCTTGAGAGAATAAATGAAATATCCACCTTTGTTGCAGGTTTTGCTCTCTGCTACCCTAGAGGGCATGAACACTACCAAGACTCATGGTGCTGTTGTCCTGTCATTGTTGCTGGCTTCCGGGTGGGGTGTTGGGTGCTCTCCGGGGGCGAGTTTTGATGCCATTGCGGTTTCTGACTCTGTCGAAAGGGCGGCGTTGCAGTCCTCAACTGACTGCGCAACCCCTCGAGGTGTTTCCGGGCGGCCTGCAACTATCGAAGACGTGGTTGCTTTGGTGAATTCATTGCCCAAGCCGGTCACAGTGCGCTGCTTTTTAGAAAGCCTGGAGCGCCCGCTGAATGTCGCCTTAACCAACAGTCAAATGAGCGGGCAGCCAGCCGCAGGCAACCGCAGTCCGCGCATTTTTATCTTAAACGAAAAGCTTTACATGTCCGTCGTACCAGAGGGGCGAGGACGGGATTATCTGGAGTTGAGTTATCAGACCTCTACAACAACGTCGATCAAGGCGGAAATAGAATTCCCGGTGATGCAACCGATCGCCAAAAGCAGACCTTACAGCAATGTGCGTTTTGGCTCGGGAACCAACTGCAGTTCCTGCCATCGGGCGGAAAAGCAGGTCGGAACCATCGAGGATGTTCCTTTGTTTGAATCCTGGGCCTACCAGCCGGACAAAGAAACCCTGGTCGATTTACAGCAATTAAAGAATGAACTAAAGGTCTGCAATTTTGATAAGGAACCCGAAAGGTGTGGCATCATCAGAGCTCTTATGAACAACGGGGAAATAAGAACTCAGGCCTTCCCCAAAAGCATGTACTTCAATTTCTCTGTCTGGTGATCAGGCGCACGGGGTGGCCCTTGCGGCTTTTTGTTCGTTTTCTGTTTTTGTTTTCCAGCTCGCGATTTATTCTTTGCAAATAAGCGAATTTCTTTTTCTAATAAGAAAACAACGATGCTCTAAAAGGATTTGGAGACTTCATGAAGAAATCGCTTCTTGTGATGATGTTGGTGGCCACTTTCGGAAAATCTCAGGCCCTGGCTGAAAATTATCTCGCCAACCCCCGATTTGATGACTACTACACCGTCAAGGAAGGGGAATCGCCGCAAAATTCCTCCTCCTCGTTTTCGGATCCTTTGACTGTCGCCCATGAGTTCCTGTCTGATTCTGAAGATTTTTTCACTGAGTTACGCGCCCGTTTGTATTCTCTTTTGCAGTTTGATCACCACAATGAAAGTTATGGTGCTGTCACCGAGCCCTACAATCGCTCCAAGCATTTTGGGGGATGGGTGAATGATCGTCGGGATGATGTCTGTTACAATACGCGGGCCAAGGTGTTGATTCGCGACTCGGAAAGCCCAGTGGACTTTTCCTCCAATGGTTGCTCGGTGGCTGCGGGGAAGTGGCAGGACCCTTATGGGGATCGTTCTTACACGCGGGCCAGTGAAATTCAGATTGATCACTTTGTGCCGTTGAAAAACGCCTATCTGAGCGGTGCCTATAAGTGGACTAGAACCAAGCGCTGTCTGTATGGCAATTTCCTGGGGAATGGCTTCCATTTACTGGCGGTCTATGGAAAGGAAAATGCCTCGAAAAGCGATAAAACTCCTGAAGGTTACATGCCACCCAATCCAGCATATCGCTGTCAGTATTTGGTGCAATGGTTGAAGGTGAAAATGATCTGGTCCCTGGGGCTGACACCGCCGGAAAAAGATCGGGTGCTGGAGCTGGTTCAGGAAAACCACTGTGACGTGAATCAGTTCGTATACAGCGCCACAGAGCTGGCGGGGCAGCGCCAATTCATGACGGACAATCTGGCGATGTGCCAATAGTTTTACTCTGAGAATATGTAATGACCGTGTAATAAAATAAGGACTGGAAATAGGTCCTGTTTCGGCTCAATTTCGGGGCTGTCATGCCGATAAGTTCCCTATGAAAACAGCTCTTCTTTTTACAGTTTTGATTTTGAGCGCGACGACCGGGCGGGCGGCAGAGTCCTGCGGGCCTGGTGCAAAATCCGTAGTGCAGGATCTGAAAAGTCTTTGTCAGGAGCTCGATAAAAAGAATGAAGCTCACTGCCAGGTCAAGACCGCAGTGAAGGCTGAAAAGATGCCAGAGATCACTTATGGTGTGTTCAGTGCTTCCAGTAAAATGAAGGGGCTCTTTGACAAGCTCAACACTCTTCAACAGGCGTTTTTAAAAGAATCCGGGGGATGTCCAGGGGGATGCTCTAAGGTGAACTCTCCGGTGGTGGAAATCAAAACAGAACCCACGGGCACGGTGGCTGACCCTTCGTGTCCGGCAGCTTATAAGGTTCTTCAGGTGTCCGCGGCAGAGGCTTCGAAGTACGGGGTCAAGCAAACGGACAAGTCCTTCCAAAAAGCGTTTCGTCTTGTCGGGGATGAAAAGGTCTGTCAGGAAAAAGCCAGCACCTTTGCTCAGGAAACTCTGATGGGCAAAAATGAATTCGGCAGCTTTCTGGAGAATCAAAAGTGCCAATCACCTTGTTCATATGCCTCCGTCATTCGCATGAAGACGGAAAAGCTCAGTAAATCTGAATGTGCGGTGGTGCTGGAACTTTCCGTGCATTGTGGTCCTCCGAAAAAAGACCGCGAATGGAAAACCAACGCCTCTTTGACCAAGGCCTTTCGTTGTGAGGTGGCTCCATGAGAAAAGTGATAGTCTGTGCCATTCTGTGTGTTTCCTCAGTGTCCTTCGCGAAAGTGTGCGAGGATTCCGATAAGGGCTTGATTCCTGAAACGGCGGGAAAGATTATTTATGCTTTGGGGGATGAAAACTGTCTTGGTGACAGCTGTTATTCCCAGGTCGTCAAAGAATTTGACCGGTGTTTGGATTCGCAAAAACTTCTGGAATTCGCCTGTCAAAAAGGTGAAGTGCTTGAAAAGGAAATTCTGTGTTCCTCCGGGCAAGTCTGTCTAAAAGGGGCCTGCGTCAAGAAATAACGGTGTCGCAGATCTTGCGTGGACTCGATGCAAAATCGGCATGTGTTATCCGGTTCTGGTTGGCAGGGCTTTTTGAGTCTGTTTAGTATGTCTTTATGACATACACTACAGTTGAGCTTATCGGAACAATTCTGTTTGGCCTGGCCGTTATTCACACCTTCATGGTGGGACGGATTTTGGCGTGGTCCCATCATTTTCCCAAAAACTCGTTATGGAGCAATGTCTTGCACCTGCTTGGTGAAATTGAGGCGGTGTTCGCGATCTGGGCGGCGCTCTTTATGGCCATTTTCATCGGCATCGAAGGCTGGGAAAAAGCCATGGCTTATCAGACGGGTCTGAACTTTATCGAACCGTTCTTTATTTTTGCCATTATGGTTGTCTGCTCCACCAGACCTGTGCTGGCTGCAGGACGTAAAGGGATTTTAGTTGTCAGTTCGTTGATTCAAAGGGTTTTCCGCACGCCCGCTGTTCTGACTGATATTTTTGTGGTGCTGATTTTAGGGCCATTAAGCGGCAGCTTTATCACGGAGCCTGCAGCGATGACGGTGACGGCCTTTATGCTTAATTCGATGCTGCAGAAGGAAACAAACAAACTGATTTATGCCTTGATCGCGGTGTTGTTCGTGAACATCTCCATCGGCGGGGCTTTGACGCCATTTGCGGCGCCTCCCATTTTGATGGTGGCTGGCAAGTGGAACTGGGACTTTGCCTTTGTCTTCTCTCATTTTGGTTGGAAGAGTGCGATTGCGGTGGCTATTAATACCTGCTTGCTTCTGGCGATTTTCCGCAAAGAGCTCAAAGAAGGTTGTATCCCTTTGCGTGAGGTTGAGACTCGTCTTGCGGGGGCTCAGGCGGCCATCCCAGTTCCGGTCACTATTGTGCATTTGTTATTCCTGACCGGGATCGTTGTTACGGCTCACTATCAAAATGCCTTTATGGGCATCTTCTTGTTGTTCCTGGGGGTTGCGGCCGTCACGCAGAGATATCAGGATACTTTGCGCCTTAAAGAAAGTCTGCTTGTGGCCATGTTCCTAGGGGGGATTATTCAGTTTGGTGCCTTCCAGAAATGGTGGCTGGCGCCGCTTCTGGGCAGCATGAGTGATTTGTTGCTATTTAAGGGAGCGGTGGGATTGACTGCTATCACGGACAATGCAGCTTTGACTTATCTCGGATCTCAGGTGGAAGGTTTAAGTGAGGCCAGCAAATATGCACTGGTGGCCGGTGCCATCGCCGGGGGTGGTTTGACGATTATTGCCAACGCTCCGAATGCAGCAGGGTATTCGATTTTAAGCCATAAGTTCCCCGGTGGAATCAAACCTTTGAATCTTCTGATCGCCGCTGTGATCCCGACGGCCGTTGCGATCAGCTGTTTGTGGCTGCTGTAAAGGGCCTGTCAAAACAGTACTTCGGGCTCTATTATAGGATTCTTTTTAATTTATTCTTTGAGGGGGCTGGACAAGCCCCTTTTTTTTGAGTTACGCTGAATCATCTCACAAAGGGAAGGAGGCACATTATGATGATTAATTTTATCAACACTTCGATGAAGTTGATCTCTATGCAGAGCCTTCTTCTGTCACAGTTCTAAGACACCCTCATTAGGCGTCTTATTCTTCTGAAAATTTAGTTTTTGTTTTTTACAGCCCCAAAAGGGCAGTTATGGATTCTTTATGAATTTGTTCCGACGTTTGTTATTTGCTGACGTGACACCCTTGGTGAAACTGGCCAAAACCAAGCATATTGATGAAAATGATCTGATGGCATTGCCGGCCGATTTGCACCCACAGCACGGTCAGATCAACCTGGATGAAATCAAGTGGAGCAGTCCGCGGGCGCTGCTATTTTCTTTGATCCGGGCTTTGCGCAAGTATACCTGGCCCTCTTATACCTGGTATCTGGCAAGCTCTGTTCTGGCGCTGTTATCGCCTGTTTTGGTGAATCGTTTTGTCAGTGTTATTTCTGCAGGTGTGACGCAAGAGGCCTTACCGACGGCCCTGACCTTTGGGGTGTTGCTTGGCTTCTGTGGCTTTCTGTCCGGGCTTTTCATGCAGCATTACTTCTTCAACGGTTTAAAAGCCTATCAGGTGATGACCAACATCCTGAATGAGAAGTTGTTCCGTCACAGCTTGAAGCTGAGCCAGAAGGCACGGCAGAAAAATCAGGTGGGCGATATCGTCAACCACATGAGCACCGACTCTGAAAACGCTTCAGATTTTGCCATGGTTCTGGGGGACTTTGTTTCTGCGGTCTTTCTGATAGTGGGCGTGGTGATCATGCTCTTCTATTACATCGGCTGGTCGGCTTTGGCGGCGCTGGTGGTGCTTTTCACCCTGGCTCCTTTGACCAACTATGTGGCCAAGAAGTTCACGCGGTTGGATGAGGAAATGATGGCTCATCGCGATCACCGGGTGACGCTGATGACCCAGGCGATGAATGCTATTCGCGTGGTGAAGTATTTTGCCTGGGAAAAGAGTGTTTCCAAGGAAGTCACAGAGGTTCGTGAAAAAGAACTTAGCAGCCGTCGTCGCCTGGCCAAGGCGGAAGTTGTTTCCAGTCTGGGGTATCTGGCGGTTTCAACATTGGTTCTTTTTGTCGCCCTGGCAGTTCATTCCTGGCGCGGGGAAAAACTGGATGCGGCCATCATCTTTACCTGCATTTCCTTGTTTGGTTTGTTGGAAGGACCTTTCGGGGATCTGTCTCGTTTGATCTCTCGTGCGACGAACGCGATGGTGGGGGCCCGCCGTATTTTGGAATACCTGCAGGAAGATGAAGTGGAAATCTCCACGGAAGAAAGAGCTGATGCGGGTGCTTGTGTCGGTGTGCAGTTGCAGAACGTCAGTTTGCGTTTTGATGGCAACAGCCAGGATGTTTTATCAAATTTGAATCTGCAGGTTCCGGCAGGAAGTTCACTGGCTATAGTGGGGCCAGTCGGTGCGGGGAAAAGTTCCTTATTAATGAGTCTTTTGGGGGAACTTCATCCACGTGAAGGGCAGATCAAGTTCACACCGGAAATGCCCGGTCGACCGCGCATGGCCTATGTTCCGCAGGAAGCCTACATTATCAACAGTTCTTTGCTGGAAAATCTGCAGTTTGGTGAAGAGGTTTCCAAGGAAGACTTGCGCCGGGCCTTGCACAACAGTTGCCTCAGTCGTGACCTGAAAGAGTGGTCCGGCGGCCTGCGCACAGAGATCGGTGAAAAAGGTGTCAACCTGTCTGGCGGACAAAAGCAGCGTGTGGCTTTGGCACGGGCATTTTTGCGCAAACCGCAGGTGGTGCTTTTGGACGACCCATTGTCTGCCGTGGATGCTGAAACTGAAAAGCTTTTATGTGAGCGCCTGATTTTTGGTGCATGGAAAGGCACAACTCGAGTGGTGGTCACCCATCGCCTGGAGTTCCTGTCCAGTTTTGATCAAGTGATCTTTATTGAGAAGGGAAGGATTCAGGGGCAGGGCACTTATGAAGAGCTGTTAAAGCTTCCGGCCTTTGCAGATTTTTATAAAGAGCATGGAAAATCTCAAGGCGAAGGCGAATCCGTCAGTGTCAGCGAGGTGGCCCAGGATATTTCCAGCCTGCAGGAAGCTGTGGAAAGCAAGAATGTGCGTGTCACTGAGGACGAGGATCGAGAGGTCGGTGCTGTCAAAGGATCCGTGTATTGGGACTACATCAGCTCACTGGGCGGGGATGGTAAGTACACCAAGCCGTTGATTTTGGGATTGTTGTTGACGGGGGCTGTGGCGGCTACGTTGCTGCCCTTGGCGCAAAAAGCCTGGCTGTCTTACTATTCAGATCATCAGACACAATGGGTGGCTCTGACGGCCATTGGAATTTATGGTTTGATTGGTATAGCAGTTCTGGTGGGTTCATTGGTGAATCACTTGTTCTGGCTGGACCGGGGAATTCGTGCCGGGAAGAACATGCATGACAAGATGCTGAAAAGTGTTTTGTCATCGCCGGTTCGTTTCTTCGATTCAACGCCGGTGGGGCGGATCATTCAGCGTTTTTCCCGTGACGTGGAATCGGTGGATGTCTATTTGCAGTGGAGCTTTGATTCCGCCGTACATTGTGCTTTGCAGGTGGTTGTTTCGATGGCCCTGATTTTGACTTTGATGCCGTTGATGGTCGTGGTGATTTTGCCAGTAATGGTTTTGTACTATGTGCTGCAAAAGGACTATCGTCGTCCGGCCCGGGAAGTGAAACGTTTTGACAGTGTGGCAAGATCGCCGAGATATGCACATTTCAAAGAAAGTTTGCAGGGGCTGGTGGTGATTCGCAGCTTCAACAAGGCTCAGTGGTTTATGGATAATTTTTATGCGAAGCTGGCACACAGCAATCGCATGTTCCATGCGCACTATCTGATCAATCGCTGGTTTTCTTCGCGTATTCCGCTGATTGGTGGTGTGATTTCCATGAGCACTGCCGTTGGTGTCAGTTTGTCTGCTTACGCTGGGGTGATGGATGCGGGAACCGCAGGTCTGGTGACCCTGTATTCACTGTCCTTCTGGGGCTTCTTGAATTGGGGTGTCCGCGTGTTTGCAGACATTGAGTCGCGCATGACCTCCATTGAGCGTTTGAAGTACTTCTCAAATCTTCCGGCGGAGGAGTCCGTGCTGAAAGCGCCGTCAGAGCCTTTAAGTCCGACTTGGCCCGAGCGCGGAGAAATCTCGGTTGAGAATCTGAAAGTGCGGTACGCGTCCCATCTGCCATTGGTTTTGATGGGAATCAATTTCAAGGTCGAAGCGGGAAGTCGCGTGGGCATTATCGGTCGCACAGGTTCGGGGAAAAGCACCTTCTTCCAGTCGTTGTTCCGCTTTATCGAGGCGGAAGAAGGTCATATCGCGATTGATGGAATCGACATCGCAAGCGTGCCGCTGGAAAAGCTGCGCCGAAGTCTGGCCATCATTCCCCAGGACCCGACCTTGTTCATGGGCACGATCCGCAACAACCTGGATCGTTATAACGAGTACACGGATGAGGAAGTCATCGGTGCTTTAAAACACGCCTCCATGTGGAGCTATGTTTCCAGCCTGCCCAAGGGGCTGGCTTCCGAAGTTTCAGAGGGCGGTTTGAACCTGAGCCAGGGGCAGCGGCAACTGCTGTGTCTGGCGCGGGCGCTTTTGACCAAGGCACGAGTGATTGTGATGGACGAGGCCACGGCCAGCGTCGATGTGCAAACCGATGCGTTGTTGCAGAAGGTGATTCGATCCTCTTTTGCCGGAGTGACGATGCTGATCATCGCCCATCGTCTGGGAACGATCGAGGACTGTGACCAGATCGTGGAGATTCTGGCCGGAGAAGTGAAATCCATTCGCCGACCAACCGAGTTTTCCAAAGAGGAAATTGAAGAAAGTCTTGTGTAAATAAGAAGGCCATGCAGGACCTAAATCCCTGCATGGTACTTTTGAGGTCTCAAGTTGAGACGAATAAATGAGATCCATGTAACAATTTGCGATTTTTTGTCTTCTATTTAGGTAGTGTAATTAAAAAACTATCAAAATGTTCCGATAGTTAATGCATGGGATTAAAAGGAACGTTCACTGCACTCCTTCTTATTTTCGGTTTCGGGACTGCTCACGCGGCCCCGGCAGCCTTAACCTATCAGGGCCGTATCGTTAAAAGTAACGGGCAACCGCTGGAATACGCGGCGGTGGCATTCGAGTTTACGGTTCTGGCTCCGAACAAAACCTGTGTTCTGTATCGGGAACAACTTAATAACGTCAACATGGTGAATTCGGGTGGTGTTTTCGATGTGAAGATCGGAAGCGCACACAACTATCCGGGGGGAAACAACCCAAGCTTCACCATATTGGATGCGTTTAACAACGCTTTGCCTTTGGTGTGTGACGGGAACTCTCCTTACAATCCCGGCCTGACGGACGGCCGCTTCCTGCGTGTGCGTTTTTATGACGGCGCTCAGTGGAACACGATTTCACCAGACAGTGAGATTCGCACAGTTCCATTCTCGGGCTTTGCGGCGTCTGCTGCGAAACTGGGTTCGAACGTGGCATCTGATTTTGTCATGAAAAATGAAGTTAACGGGAACTTGAACTGTGACTCGGGCAGCTTCCTGACCTGGGATGCGATCAATAAGGAATTTGGCTGTGCGGCGGTGGCAGGTGCCAGTGGCGGGACTGTCAAAACTGTGACTGCGTCAGCGGGAAGCAACCCGTATTTGACGGTTTCTGCAGATACAGTAAATCCTGTGATCACTTTGAATGTCGGCACAACTTCAGGTACCGTGGCGGCTGGTGATGATGCGCGCTTTACGAACGCTCGTACACCATCAGGAACAGCTGGTGGCGCTTTGTCCGGAACCTATCCTAATCCGGGGTTGGCCGATAATGCGGTGACCACGGCGAAGATTGCAGATCAGGCGATTTCAACGTCAAAACTTTTTGCAAATCCAGGTATCAACCGTCTTGTGAAAACGGATTCAGCAACAGGGGACACCCTGGAGCCGTTCTATTGTTCCGCAGGTCAGGTGATGGTCTGGAACGCCGGTACGGGTTGGACTTGTGCCAATCAAACTTCTTTGGCTGTGGGCTCGGCCTCTGTGTCAGCCAATTTCACCGGAAGTCTTGCTGGGGATGTCACGGGCACGCAAAGCGCGACGGTGGTTGAAAAAATCAAGGGCTATGATCTGGACTTCACGGCAGCGCCGACAACAGGTCAGGTTCTGAAGTTTAACGCCTCTGGGAAATGGGTCGCTTCCAATGACAGCAATGCCGGAGGAACAGTGACGAATGTTTCTGCCACGGCGCCATTGTCTGTCACAAACGGCGGAACGACGCCGCAGATTTCCATCACCAAAGCGGACAATTCCACCGACGGTTATTTGTCAGCCAGTGACTGGATTGTCTTTAATGGAAAACAAAATGCTTTGGGCTTCACACCGTTGAATCCCGCCAATAATCTGAGCGAACTGACCGCGACCGCAGCGACGGCGCGAACCAACTTGGGGCTGGGAACTGCGGCCGTGAAAAACACTCCGGCAGCAGGTGATGCGGCGGCGGCGGAAGTTGTTCTGGGTAATGACTCTCGCTTAACAAACTCCCGTGCTCCTTCCGGGGCAGCAGGTGGGGATTTAACCGGAACTTATCCAAGTCCCACACTGGCGGCCATCGGGGCCGGTGGCACAGGGACTAAGATCACTTATGACACCAAAGGGCGTGTGACGGCATCGACGGGACTTGCGGCAGGTGACATTCCTAATCTGGATTGGTCAAAAATCACTTCCGGCAAACCTACAACGCTTTCTGGATATGGCATCACGGACGCTTTGGTTTCAAATGCCGGGGGTTCTCCAAGTATTCAATCCGGCACCGATGCGGCGAAACCGGTCAGCCCGGCGGCAGGGGCGATCTACTTTGCTTCGGATACAAAGGTTATCTATCAGTACAACTCGGGGGCGTGGGTGGCCATTGCTTCTTCCGCGGGAGCTGGTGGTACGATCACGTCCTTAACCGGGGACGTGACAGCATCTGGAAACGGAGCCGTCAGTGCAACGGTGAATTCCGTGGGTGGTTCTTCGGCAGCCAATGTGAACAGTGCGACGGTGGCAGCAAATGCCGCAACAAATTTAAATACCGCCAGTACAATCGTGAAGCGTGATGGCTCTGGCAACTTTGCCGCAGGCGCCGTCAGTGCGGGTTCTGTGGTGTTGCGTGATTCAGGTTCTAACACGGTGACCTTGCAGGCTCCGACAAATGTGTCTTCCTCTTATGTGTTGAGATTCCCAACGGCAGTCGGCGCGGCGAATCAGGTTTTGACGACAGATGCCTCCGGAAATCTTTCCTGGACCACGCCTGCTGTGACCACTGGGGTGGCTGTGACTTCTCCGATTGTGAACTCCGGGACCGCCAGCGCGCCGAACATCGGCATTCAGGTGGCTAACGGAACTCAGAATGGTTATCTGTCCTCTGCGGACTGGACGACTTTCAATAATAAACTTTCTGCGACACTGGCTCCGGGCAATATCCGCGTGGGTAATGGATCCAGTGTGGCAACAGCCGTGGCACCTTCTGGGGATGTGTCCATGACCAGTGCAGGTGCGTTCACGGTGACCAAGGTACAAGGAACGGCAGTCAGTGCCACAGCGCCTACAGCTGCAGGTCAGGTGCTGCGCTACAACGGCACCACGCAGTATGCACCAGCCTTCTTGCAACTGGGCGATCTGCGTTCCACCATCACTCCTTTTGGTGGAGTGTTTGCCAGCACGGCGTGTTCTGCTTCGCAGACAATGTATTATAATGCCGCGACTGACACGTTCCTGTGTCAGTCGATTTCAGTGACGGCGGCGAACTTTGCCAACCAGGCGCAGAATTCATTCTTTGCAGGTCCGGCTTCAGGCGGTGCGGGCGCACCGGCGTTCCGGGCCATCGCAGCAGCGGATCTGCCAACTGTGGGTACGGCAGGTACCTATCGCTCGGTGACGACGGATGCTTACGGTCGTGTGACTGCGGGAACAAATCCCACAACGGCCGCAGGTTATGGCTTGACGGATGTCTTTGTGAACGGTGGAAACAGCTTCGGTGCAAATGCCACCTTGGGGACCAATTCCGCCAACTCGTTGATTTTGGAAACGAATGGAGCCGCAAGAATGACAGTAGATAGCGCGGGTCGGATCGGCATTGGCCAAAGCCCGACGACTGACGGGATGTTGACGATCAAAGCGGATGCGACGACGGTGGCTTCTTTAAAGTTGGATAGTGTTGCGTCTGGAATACCGTCGATAGATATGCTTCGCGATGGCAGTTGGATGGGAACGCTGGGGTATAGCAGTGGAGGTTCCAATGACCTGTTCATCAGCAATGGGGTGAATGGAGCCATCATCTTTGACACCAGTAATGTCGAAAAAGTCAGAATCTCTGCCGCTGGATACCTGGGGGTTGGGACAAATGCCCCAGGCTCAACTCTGCACGTTCGTCAAAAGGTGTCAGAGGCTCCATTTAAAGTCTCCAAAGCCGATGGCACTGATATTATGTCGGTGGACTGGGCGGGACGAATCACGATGGATACAAATTCCAACTCGACAGTGCCAATGTTGACTATCGGAAATGGAAACTTCGGGGGGCGCTTGTTAGTTCTGAATGGCAAGACCGGCAATACTTCAAACTTGTTAGAAATTAAGCACAACAGTGTTGATCGCATGGTGGTCACTTATGATGGAAAAGTGGGTATTGGCAATGCGGCTCCCAGCGAGGCTTTAGAAGTCACGGGCAACATCAAGGCCGCGTCTTATCTCTACACCTCAGATGCTCGCTTAAAGAAAGACGTGGTGACGCTGCCTCAGGCTCTGGAAAAACTGCTGAAGCTTCGTGGTGTGAACTTCGTCTGGAAGAACAACCAGGAAAAAACTGTCGGTTTCATCGCCCAGGAAGTGGAAGCCGTGTATCCGGAACTGGTGAAGACGGACAAGGTCTCAGGCTATAAATCAGTTCAGTACGGAAATATCACAGCCATTCTGGTTGAGGCCCTGAAGCAGGAACACGCCGAGCGTCTGGCAGACAGAGAGCTTTGTCAGAGTCAGATGGCTTCTGTGTCCCGCGGACTGGCCAGTGTTCAGCAGAACGCTGAAACCCGCATGCAACAGTTGGAAAAGGAAAATCAGGATTTGAAACAGCGCTTGGAGCGTCTGGAACAGGCCCTTTTGAAGGGAAAGTAAACCTGTGAGACATGCATGGAAGATCTTTTTTATTCTAAGCACAGCGCCCTTACTTTTGGCGCTGAACACCCAGGACACGGGTCACCGGGTCAATCGTTCCACGACCAAAGCCATTCAGGCCCACAATGTCTGTAAGAAGGTCATCAACGCCAATGCCACCAAAGACTTTTTTGTGCCTACCAAAGCCGCGGCGGAGTGGACGGCTTTTCGTTCCAACTTGCCCGCCGGCGTGACCTTGGGGAACTGCACCTCATGTTTGGATATTTTAAATAACAACGGCTCTGAAGGAGACGGTGTTTATTACGTCGATCCCACGGGGAGTTCTCCATTTCCTGTCTACTGTGACATGACCACTGATGGAGGGGGCTGGACCCGCTTATTCAGACATAACATTGCGGGTGGGTACTTTGCTGATGCCACGGATGCTTTGTCGAAGAATGCCGCCAATCCCACAGCGGATTTGCATTCAATCTTAAATCGTATCGATCATTTTAAAACCTCGGGCAATCGATATCACTTCCGGCTGACCTGGCCGGGCGAAGACTTAAAGAATATCTGGTTTCAAACAACCAATCCCACGACCGATGTGAATGTAGCGGGTTATACGACCGAGTTCGTGCAGGGGTATACCAATTATTGGGGGGGGCTGGAGTTGTCCAACGGGGCTCATGGTCCGGCCTCTACGTCTTCATTTTTAGATGGTTCCGTCAATCACGCCAACTGGTATTATTCCGTGGGTGCTTACGTCGTCTGGGGATCGGCGCCGCCGGGGCTTCCCGCATCAGATGTATTGGGAGCCAGTCACGGTGTTTCCGAAGTGAATCTTTGGATTCGTGAGGACAATACCCACACGCTGTATAATTCATGTAAGGCCATTCTGAACGCCGGGGCGTCCAAGGGGGATGGCATTTACACTATTGATATTGATGGAGCAGGGGTGACGGCTCCTTATGAAGTCTACTGTGATATGACTACCTCAGGTGGTGGCTGGACATTGGTGGCTTATTCGAATGGTGCTGTGACCGGCACGACGCCGAATGATTTCTTTGTGAACACTTACAATCTGGCGGCGGCAGGCAAACACTTAATGCCGACTCAGCAGGCTTCCGTAAATCCCGAAGCGTTTTCGATTGCAGTGAACACGACCGATGCCATGTTTGTATCGCCGTCTTACAACAGCGGCGCACCGATCATTGATCTGGCCGGAGGAAACTGGGACTATAATACCACCAAGTGCACCGGCAACCTTCGCCATACCAGCCGCACCGCCGGGTGTGCCGGTCAGACGGCCAATGATCACTACAACCTTTCAGATGCCTTCAATATTGCCTTCAACGCCGGGAACGAAGGGATCGTTCCCAGCTACAAAGCCACGGAAGTCTGTTACAGTGGCAAGGGGAATGCTTGTAGCTTTAAGTTCTATCTTCGTTAAAGTGGGACGTGATCGAATATGAAACTGCGTACAGCCATGATGATCTTTACAGCGCCATTCATCCTGGGAATCAACACTCTCGGTGAAGGGTACCGTATTCCCGTGAGTGGCTCTTTGCGCCTGTATCTGCCCTATGGAGCAGAAGGATCTTGTTATCATATTCAGAACAATCACGCCTCCAGTGATTTGTTTGTACCAACGAAAACCAGCACCGAGTGGAACGCTTTCACGGCTGCCAGCAAGCCTGCTTTCATCGTGGCGACGCAGTGTTATCCCAAATCCTGCAAAGAGATCAAAGACACTCTGGGAAGTCCCGCCGACGGAGTTTATACAATCGACTCGGACGGGTTGGGGGGGGATGCTCAGTATCAGGTCTCCTGTGACATGACCACGGACGGAGGCGGATGGACACGGATCTTCCGCCACAATATTGCCGGAGGGTATTTCGCAAACACGGCCGATGCGCTGAGCAAGAACACGGCCGCTCCGACGGGGAATCTTTATTCTGTCGTTAACAAAATTGGTGACTTCGTTGCGAATGGAAAATACCGCTTCCGTCAGACCTGGCCGGGATATTCGCAGAAAAATATCTGGTTGCAAACCACGAATCCCACAAGTGATGTCATCACTGCCGGGGTTGTTCCAATTGCAGTGAATCTGCACTCTGACTACTGGAATGGGTTGGAGCTTGGTAACGGAACTCATGGGCCTGCGAATTCGAATCAAGCCTTGTTGGACGGATCGGCACAGCGTTCGGACTGGTGGTACGCTATTGGTTCCACGGTCGCCTATGGAAACCCGGCCGGGATACCCATGGCAAGTCCTGTCCTGGGCAGCGGCGCCGGAGTCAGTGAGGTCAATTTGTGGATCAAAGAAGATGACACTGTGACAAACTACAATTCCTGCAAAGCCATTTTGGATGCGGGTGCATCGAACGGAAATGGTTTGTATACAATTGACCCGGGAAACACGGGGACAAAGATTCCAGTTTACTGTGATATGACCACTGATGGAGGCGGCTGGACCCGCATCTTCTATCATGACTATGTTGCTTCAGGTGTCTTTGCCAGTAAAGCCGAAGCTTTGAATCTGAATTCGACGACTCCGCTGGCAACCAAGTATTCCATTTTAAATCGGCTTGCTGGATTCTATCGCAGTGGTAAGCTGGAGTTGAAAATAAACTGGCCGGGAACTTCGTCACTGCGAAACTGGTGGACTCAGACCAGTAACTTCACGACGTCCCCAGTTGCGGGCTACACAGCTGTGGCCATTCAGTCCACCAGTAATTTGTGGGGGGGATTGGAGCTCTGCACTGCGCCTCAGGCGCTGGCGGATGGATCTGTTGGGCATTCTGATTGGTTCTACGGCATCGGCATGATCAGCGCGACCTGGGGGACTCCGGTGGGGTATCCAGCGTCAGACACGGTGGCGGGGTCTGGGGTGGGAGTGCCCCGGGTTGAACTTTGGGTGAAATAAACGGGGCGTCTCGTGACTAAGAAACTGCTTGGAATATTTTTACTGATGCCGTTCCTGCTGGGGATTAATACTCTGAGCGAGGGGTATCGTATTGCTACGGGCGGATCTTTGCGATTGTATCTGCCTTATGGATCTCAAGGGTCCTGTTACAATATTCAAAACAATCACGCCACCAGTGATTTGTTTGTGCCGACGAAAACCAGCACGGAGTGGAACGCTTTCACGGCTGCCACCAAGCCTGCATTCATTGTGGCGACGCAGTGTTATCCCAAGTCCTGTAAAGAGATCAAAGATACTCTGGGAAGTCCCGCCAGCGGAGTCTATACCATTGATTCCGATGGTCTTGCCGGGAATGCCCAATATCAGGTCTATTGTGAGATGACGGCAGACGGAGGCGGATGGACTCGTATCTTCCGCCACAATGTTGCCGGGGGCTACTTCACCAGTCCGGCGGATGCTTTAAGTAAAAACACGACAGCTCCGACCGGGGACCTGTATTCGGTGTTGGATAAAATTCCGAATTTCTTAACGAACGGAAAGTATCGATTCCGCCAGACGTGGCCGGGATACACGCAAAAGAATATCTGGTTGCAATCCACCAACCCCACCAGCGACGTGGTCTCTGCGGGAGTGATTCCGATTTCAGTCAATTTACACACCAATATGTGGAACGGTCTGGAGCTGTCCAATGGCGCGCATGGACCTGGCAATACCAATCGATCTTTGTTGGATGGATCTGTTCAGCACTCGGATTGGTGGTACGCTATTGGTGTGAGTTCGGCCTATTACGGTGGGATACCGATGGATTCAGGGGTGACAGGTTCTAACTTCGGTGTCAGTGAGGTCGAACTTTGGATCAAGGAAGATGATACGGTCGCAAACTACAATTCCTGCAAAGCCATTTTGGATGCAGGTGCCTCTATCGGAAATGGTCTGTACACGATCGACCCAGGCAACACGGGGACAAAGATTCCGGTTTACTGTGATATGACCACAGATGGTGGTGGCTGGACGAGAATCATGTATCATGACTATGCCGCCGCCGGTGTGTTTGCCAGTGATGCTGAGGCGCTCAATGTGAACTCAGGCACTCCTCTGGCAAAAAAGTATTCTATCCTGAATCGACTGGCCGGATTCTATCGCGGCGGAAAGCTGGAGCTGAGAATCAACTGGCCTGGAACTTCCACCAAGCGCAACTGGTGGACCCAAACCAGTAACTTCACAACATCACCAGTGGCGGGATACACGCCTGTGGCTATCGAATCCACGAGCAATTTCTGGGGCGGGTTGGAGTACAATGGGGGTGTTGACACTCTCGCTGATGGATCTGTAAATCATATCAACTGGTTTTATAGCGTGGGTGCAAAGACAGTTAACTGGGGCGCGACGCCTCCGGGGTTGCCAGCTTCTGAAGATGTTGCAGGCGTTGGCGTCGGGGTCCCGCGAGTGGAGCTTTGGGTGAAATAGCGGCCCCAAATAAAAAAAGGGAACCCGAAAGTTCCCTTTATCACATTCTTGCTGTGAAGCAGGAATTAGTGACCAGCAGGAGCTGTTGCAGGTGCAGCAGGAGCTGCAGCCGCTGCAGGAGCAGCTTCTTTAGCGTGCTTTTTCTTAGCAGCTTTTTTCTCAACTTTTGCAGTTTCAGCAGCAGGAGCAGCTGGAGCAGTTGTTGTAGCAGCAGCAGGAGCTGTTTCGTTAGCGTGAGCAACTACACCAGCAAAAGCGATAGACATCAAGATAGAAGCGAATTTCATAGTAACCTCCTAATGGTTCTTTGTTAGCTTCAATTACGGAACACCGAAAGCCTAACAAAGGAGGTTAAAACCCTAATTAAAAACAGATTAAATGTTTTTAATTTCAAAAGTAAATTTCGCACCAGCCCCTGAGTGATTCTCAGCACTTAGCTTGGCATTGTGAAGGATGGCGATTTTTTGTGCGATCGCCAAACCCAGACCAAAGCCCTTAACTTTTGCTTCCATATTCGAACCGCGTGAGAAGCGCTCAAAAATTAATGGCAGTTGTTCTGCGGGGATTCCCGGGCCGTTGTCTTCAACGATCAGGGCTGAGTTTTCGGATCCGTGGTTCAGCGTGATAGAGACCACTTCATTATTGGGTGAGTACTTGATGGCATTCTCCACGATGTTCACAATCAGATTTTCCAGCAGGTCATTGTCTCCGCGAATCAGGCGGTGATCCTCGCTGGGTTCGTTGTTAATTGTGACCTTCAGTTTGATGTCTTTGGATTTCGCAAGCTTTTCACAACGAGCCAGAGCTTCAAAGACCAGCTCATCGAAGTTCAAATCCTGCAGATTCATGGCTCCAATCCCCGCATCCACGCGCGCCAAAAGCAGCATCTCCCGAACGATGCTGGACAGACTGTCCACTTCCTGCAGGGCGCTTTTGATAAATTGATCCACGTCTCGATGTTCGGCTTTTTGCAGCAGTTCCAGTTCACCCCGCATGATCGTCAAGGGGGTCAGGAGCTGATGAGAGGCATCGGCGACGAAACGTTCCTGGCTCATAAAGGCTTGTTGAATACGATCCAGCATTTCATTCAGCGTCAGGGAAAGCTGTTTGATTTCATCGTTGGCATGGGGCACGGGAACTCTTTTGGACAGCTCGCTGGCTTTGATCTCTTTGGTGATCTGAATAATATTGTTCACGGGCTTTAAAGCTCGCGCCGAAAGGAACAGCCCGCCCAAAGTGGCAACAATCAGAACCATGGGAATACCCAGTTGCATCAGGGTCAGTCGTTTCTGAATCTGTGTTTCCAACAGGGTCATGGGGACGGCGATCTGTAGCAGCAATTGCGGCTTGGCGGCATTGTCCAGAGGGAAGGAGATCAGACGGTAAGAATCTGCCTCAGCGGAGGGGATATTGCGAATGTGTTCGATTGTGCGATAGGTGGCTTCTTCGCCCTTCCAGATACGTTCAAAATCCTTCTTGTAGGGTGGGTTGAATTCACCAAAATTCCCCACGCGGGCCAGGACGGCACCGGAACTGTGGCGGACCTGGATCAGCGCCGTCCCCAAAGGGAAGGGCAGGATTTTACCATGATCCAGGCGCAAAGGGGGAAAGCTTAAGTCCCCCTTGATGCCAATTTCGATCCCGTCAGAAACATCCACGCAGTAGTTGAACAAAGCATCGTCAAAGTCCTGCTGAAGGTTGTCGATCATCATTTGGAACAGAAACATATTAAAGAACACCGTCGTTGTCCCGAAGATCAGAACAAAGATCAGCGACAGGCGCAGGCGGATGCTGAAGCTGGAAAGAAAATTACGAATTTTCTTTAAGAACATAGCCAGTTCCCACCACCGTGTGGATCAGACGTTTTGGGAATGGAGCATCGATTTTTTTGCGCAGCAGATTGATGTAGACATCAATCACATTGCTTTCAGAATCAAAGTGAATGTCCCAGACATGTTCAGCGATGGAAACGCGCCCCAGGGGCCGCTCTGGATTTCTCATGAAATATTCCAGCAGTGCGAACTCTTTGGAGGTTAACGAGATGTCCTGAGAGGCCCTGCGAGCTTTGCGTTGAATCAGGTCCAATTCCAGATCGGCATATTTCAGTACGTTGGAAGCCCCACCGTTGGAAGGCGTTTTACGACGTAAAAGTGCGCGCACCCGGGCATGAAGTTCGTCAAATGAATAGGGCTTCGTCAAATAGTCATCTGCCCCGGCGTCAAGACCGTGAACTTTGTCTTTGGTGGTGGAAAGGGCCGTCAGCATCAGAATGGGTCCTTCAAACCCGTCGCGACGGATGTGGCGGGCCGTATCGATACCACTTTGATCGGGCAGCATCACATCCAGAATCACCAGATCGTAATCCCCCTGGGCCAGATATGATTCCGCCGCAGATCCGCTTTCAGCAAGATCAACAGCATAGCCGACCTCATTAAGGCCCTGCTTCAGGAAGTTCGCCATCTTTACTTGATCTTCAACGACTAGAATCCGCATGGTCTACGGGTCCTTTCTGATCTTGTTTTTCCTTCATGAAATAGTAATCCAAAATACTCATCAATGATTTGTATTTCACGGCCAATTGCTTTTTGTGCTCTGTATTTTCACCGCGAACAAGGCGCTCGTAAGAGCCCTCCCAATCCAAAGGCTGGTCATTTTCAGCTTTGCCGGAAGTCAATACACCGCCGCTCCGATCCACAATCAGGCCGGAGTTGTTGACGGCAAAATCCCCGGTCTTGTCAAAAAGATCACGCCCCAAAGAATAGTACGGTGTTTCGGACAAAGCCAGATTGTACAGGGTGGGAGGGATGTCTGATTGAGAACCGAAGGCTTCCGGGTCCAACTTTTTACGGATGGCGTCTGGCAGATACAGATAGAACGGCACAGAACCTTTTTGCAGAAGTTCCTGTTCGGTAAAGTTCACGATCCAGAAGGTGTGGTCTCCGGTAATGGCGACGATCACTTTGTCTTTTAGCGGTGAGTTCTTGAGTTTGGTCATGAACTCGGCCAGTTTGTCCGAAGAGTATCGATAGGTCTTAAAACGTTTTTCCGCCAGTGCGGCATCGCCAATCAAACGATTCTTCAGCTCTGCCGGAGCGTTCAGGGGTGGAGCCTGATAAGTGCTGGGCAGTTGATAAGGCGGATGGTTGGTTGTGGTCATGGTCAGCAAGAACTGCGGTTCTTTGGCGTCAGACAGGGTCTTCAACACATAATTGAAAAGGTCTTCATCGTAGATACCCCAATCGTGTTTTTCTTTGATTTCGCCAAGACCTTCGGCGATTTCATTTTCGCCATCGACGGCGTCAAAGCCCTGTTGGAAGGCGAATTTATTCACCTCACGCCAGCCTGGATTGCCTCCGTAAAGGAAACGAGCCTTGTAGCCAGCACTTTTAAACACTCGTGCGGGACTGGAGCGGAACGGCACCTGCAGATAACTGCTTTCGGTCAGGAATTCACTGATGGGTCTTTGGGGGGAGCCGATCATGAGACAGCTTAAGCTGCCAATGGTGGCATTGGTGCTGGACAAAAAATGGGTCAGATAGGTGTCCTGCTGAAGATGTTTTTCAAAATCCCCCAGGAGATTGAAGTCGGGATGATTGTAGTTAAACCAGTAGGCCCCCATGGACTCCATGACCAAGAGCACGACATGGGGACGAGTTTTTTCGGCCCACGCGTTCTTCGGTGTTGTTTTCTTCATCAGTTGCAGGGGATCGGTCGGAACCTGATCTTCAGAAATCTGATAGAAATCGGCAAAAGCTTTGCGATAGTTTTCACCATAGCCGTAATGACGAAGATTGCTGTCCCATTTGGAGTTTTGCTGCGACTTCAGTTCAATGGCGCGGGTCAGGGCACGCACCCCATTAAAGCTGAGGTGATTGACAAAGATACTCTTGGAAATACCCGTGTCCATTTCGCTTAAAGGGAACAGCGCCAAAGAGCCCCGCGCCCCAATGCCATTAAGGACGAACAGCACAAAGAAAAACAGGACAAAAATCGGATAAGAAATTTTCTGGACGCCTGCGGGCCACCATTCTTTTCCTTGGGTGAAATTGACCTTAAGCCCCTTCCACAGAAGATAGGTGAAAAGGAACAAGCCCAGGAAGATCCAAACCACCGGATAGTTGCTCCACATGGTTTTTGTCAAAGCCCACGTATCGTCTTCGAAATAACCAAAGATCAGGACGTTAATGCGGTCCTGATAGAAACTGTAGAAGCCAAAATCCACAGCCGAGAAAAACATCACGATGAAAAGCATCACCGTGTAATATGGAATCAGAAATCGGGAAAAGCGGGAAAACAGGGGGTTCAGAATCCCGGCAAAACCCTTCCAGAAAGAACAAAGGCTGAAAAGCAAAAGCAGGAGCAGGGGAATGGCGTTGATGTAAAAAAGAACGGTTCCATCAAAGCGAGCCCCCAGGACGAAGGCTTTAAAGACATCTCCTGAAAGCGGGGCCAGTTCGCGGGAATCCCCGAAGGTCAGCATAAAGGCCCAGCGCCACAGGAATCCAATAAAAAGGAAAACTACATTCACGATCAGAATGCGTTTAAGATAAAGCCAAGACTGATTGAACCACTGTGCCCGTACGTTTTTCATTGAGGAAGTGAAAGTCTCACTTCCCGGGCTCAGGATCAATCTGGAATTTTACCGAAATCCCATTTCTGGTTCGGATCTTCGGGGACCTGGAATCCGCCCCCTTTGTCGCCTTGAACGGCCTCAACAGACTTAATGCGTTTATCGCCGTCGGCAGTGACAGAGACCGCCGGGCCGCCGGGTTTTCGCGACTTTTCCAGGAGTTTCAAGGTTGCGCCATATTGCGGCAAAGAGCGGGGGACGACATAGGCGCCCTTGGCTTTGTCGCCTTCGAAAAAGACTTCGACTTCTTCGGAAATTTCACGCACGACGCGAACTTTGGCGGAAAAACTTTCCGACTTTTCGGGTTCGGCCTCTTGCTCATAGATAGAGGTGTTCATTTTCTTGCTTTGGGCCTGCGCATCACCCGTGAGAAACAGAATCATGATGAAACTCAGCATTGTATTTCCCCTTTCTCAATATAATGCACGTCCTTTTGTTGCCGCGCAATAGGCCTTATGCTAGGGTTTGTGGGATCTAACGAGGAGACCTTATGAATTTGGGTTGGACTGAAATTCTTCTTATCGGCGGTATCGCTTTGCTTCTTTTTGGGCCAAGCAAACTTCCCAATTTGGGACGTTCTTTGGGTGAATCCATTCGCGGCTTCAAAAAAGGCCTGAGCGAGGACCCGAACGAAGAGCGTGAAGTGAAACAACAGATCACTCAGAATCAGCAAAAGCCGATGAATGAGCAGACTCAAACTGAAGAGAAAAAAGACTCTCACAAGCAGTCATGAGCTCTTCTAAAATCGCCCTGACTCAGACTGTGCAAAAGGGAGGTTGTGCCGCGAAGGTGGCCGCCTCCGAGTTAAGAAGCATTTTGCAGCAGGTGAAGTTCCCTGCGGCTCATCCGGCCTTGATGGTGGACGGGGGGCTGTTTGATGATGCGGCGATTTATAAAGTGAACGATGAGGTCGCTCTCGTTCAAACTCTTGATTTTTTCACTCCTATTGTCGACACCCCGAAACTGTTTGGTGAAATTGCGGCAGCCAATGCGCTGAGTGATGTTTACGCCATGGGCGGGAAGCCCAAAACAGCGATGGGAATTCTGGCGTTCCCGATTGCGACGATGCCTTCTGAGGTCATCGTTGAAGTCATGCAGGGGGCGAGTGATAAGATTGCCGAAGCTGACGCCAATTTTGTGGGCGGGCATTCCATTGATGATGACACTTTAAAATTCGGTCTTGCCGTGACGGGGTTCGTGAACCCTCAGTTTGTATGGTCCAATGCCGGGGCTCGTCCCGGGGATCATCTGATCCTGACCAAGCCTTTGGGAACCGGGACTTTGACGGCTGGTTTGAAACGTCAGGAAGCCACGGAAGAAGACATCATGGAGGCTTTGGTCAGTATGGCCACAGTCAATAATGCGGTGGATTTTATGACTCCGGCTTTGCAAAAGGAAGTTCACGCCGCAACGGATATCACGGGCTTTGGGTTGTCCGGACATTCGATGCAACTGGCGAAGGCCAGCAAAGTCAGCCTGCGTATTTCTTTAGGGAAGCTGCCTCGTTTTCAGAAGGCGTTGTCCTTTTTGGAAAAAGGTTTCCTGACCAAGGCGCACCGATCCAACGCCCAGTACACTGAAAAAGATGTGAGCTTTATGCAGGTCGATGACCTTCACAAGCTTTTGACTCACGACCCTCAGACAAGCGGCGGCCTGCTGCTGTCTGTTTCAGCGGCTGTAAGTGGGGAGATGGTTCAGGCCTTGCGTGCCAAGTTTAAATCTGCTGAGATCATTGGAGAGGTTTTACCCCTGCAAGATAAAGCGGTGATTTTTGAGCCTTAAGACTATCAAGCCCGATCAACTCAAAGAACTTTTTTCCCGGAACATTCCGCTGGTGGATGTGCGGGCTCCTGTTGAGTTTCAGCAGGGCAGCCTGCCTGGTGCCGTGAACTTGCCCATCATGAACGATGAAGAGCGGGCCAGTGTGGGAACCACCTACAAGCGCGAAGGTCAGGATGCGGCTGTCCGTCTGGGGCATGCGTTGGTTTCAGGCGCCATTAAAGAAGAGCGCGTGAAGGGCTGGAAGGATTTTTTTGAAAAACATCCCGATGCGGTTCTTTATTGTTTTCGTGGTGGCAAGCGTTCGCAGATTGCACGGCAATGGTTGCAGGATGCCGGGGTTTCAGTCCCGTTGATAGCCGGAGGCTATAAGGCTGCGCGAAATTTTTTGATCAAACAAATTGATGAGTTTTCTGTTCGTCACGAAATGATTGCGCTGTCGGGGCCGACGGGCAGTGGAAAGACCCATCTGTTGCATCGTCTGCGGAAGCGGTACCCGGTCCTGGATCTGGAGCACTTGGCTCGCCACCGCGGTTCCGCCTTCGGGGCTATGGAGGCAGAGCAGCCCACCCAAATTGACTATGAAAATCAGCTGGCTCGGGAACTGATGCTTCTTGAGGACAAAATTAACGGGGGAATCAAACCTCTGGTGGAGGATGAAAGTCGCCTGATCGGGCGTATCTATCAGCCAGCGACGTTCTTTATTCGACTTCGCGCGTCCTCGGTGGTGTGGATTGATGAACCTATGTCCGTGCGGGTTGAGAATGTTTTCGATGACTATATCCATAAAACGGCGATTGGATTGAGTGTCCAGTCACTGCCACGCTGTCAGGAGGAGGAAGACATCCTTCGAGGTGAAGCGTTGCAGGTGTTTGATAAGTACCGTCGCTCGACCATGGCCATCCATCGGAAGTTGGGTGGTCTAAGGCATCAGGAGGTGATGGCGGATTTGGATAAGGCTCAGCAGGATTATCTGAACCATCAGGATCTTTCCAGTAACAAAGTGTGGATAGAAAAGTTGCTGCTGTATTACTACGACCCTCTTTATTTGGGATCTTTGGATCGTCGTCAGGTGAAGGTTCTGTTTAAGGGAACTGCCGCTGACGCTGAAAATTACATCCTTGCCCTTGGTCAGAAGTGACCGCGATCGGCCGCTTCTGAGCCTGGCGGGAGCTTTCTTTTCTCTGCGCGTTATCTATTTGAAAATAAAAGAAACGGGCGCAAGATATAGCCTTTAGTATTTAAAACAAACCCCTTAAGAGGAGACAGCATGAATAAATTGGTCCTTGGTGGTCTTGTTGTTGCGGCTATGGCCTTCACAACAGCATGCCAAAAGAAAGTGAAGCTTGATACTGACATGAAAAAAGCGAGCTACGCTATCGGTCAGCAAATCGGTGGTAACTTGAAACAACAAAACATCGATTTCGATGCAGATGCATTGGCGATGGCTTTGAAAGATGCAGCAGCAGGCAAAAACGAAATGTCTAAAGAAGACATGCAAGCTGCGATGATGAAGCTTCAAGAGATGGCGATGAAAAAACAACAGGAACAAGCTGAAGGCAATGCTAAAGCTGGTAAAGACTTCCTGGAAAAAAACAAATCTGCAGCGGGCGTGAAAACAACGGCTTCCGGTTTGCAATACATCGTTGAAAAAGAAGGCACTGGCGCTTCTCCTAAAAAAGAAGACGTAGTTAAAGTTCACTACAAAGGAACTTTGACAAACGGTGAGCAGTTCGATTCTTCTTACGATCGTGGTCAACCTGCTGAATTCCCAGTGGGTGGCGTGATCCCAGGCTGGACAGAAGCTCTTCAGTTGATGAAAGTTGGCGGCAAAGCTAAACTTTTCATCCCACCTGAGTTGGCTTACGGTCCATCTGGTCGTCCAGGCATCCCGCCAAACTCTGTTCTTGTGTTCGAGGTTGAGTTGATCGACATCGTTAAACAAGACACTAAGAAGAAGAAATAATGTTCGACTTCAGCAAAGACCCTTTTGAGCATTTCGACCGCCTGATGAAAGAGGCGGTCGCTAAGCAAATCCCGGAAGCCAACGCAATGTCGGTGGCCACCGTGGATGGAAAGGGTGTGCCCTCCGTGCGCATCGTCTATCTTAAAGAGGTGAGCAAGGGGGGCTTTGTTTTTTACGGGAACTACAATTCCCATAAGGGACGCGATATCGAGGCCCATCCGATGGTGTGCCTCAACTTCCACTGGCCAGCTATCTGGCAACAAATCCGCATCACTGGCAAAGCCGAAAAAATCTCTGCAGCTGAAAGCGATGCTTATTTTGCGACACGCGCGCGCCTTAGTCAGATTGGTGCCTGGGCTTCTCATCAAAGCGAAGAAATTCCCGATATCGATTGGTTGTCTCGCAGAGTGCAGGAATACGAAAAGCAATTTGACGGTCAGGTTGTGCCACGCCCACCACATTGGGGCGGCTGGCGTGTGATTCCCATGGAAATTGAATTCTGGTTCGGGCTGGGCGGTCGCCTTCATGAACGCTACATCTATCAGCGCACAGCGGATGGTTCTTGGAACCGCCTGATGCGCAGTCCGTAAATCTGTTATTTATCCTATTTGACGGCAAGTCTTTATCTTCTTTCTAGGACCGGGTTAACTAGTGTCTTACAGGGGGGGATATGAGCCGTTCTATATTTGCCGTGATAATGTTTATTTTTCCATCCTTGGGGATTGCTAAAGTTGCGCCGCAAACGTTCCCCGATGATGGGAAAAGAGCCTTTTGAAAAACTACACTGATGGCATCCTGATTTTGCACAAAGGGACTGTTGTTTATGAAAAGTATCTGGGCAGTTTGACAGTTGAAGGACAGCATGCCGCCATGTCCATGACGAAGTCCTTTGTCGGGACTGTGGCAGAGATCCTGGCGGCTGAAGGTGTGCTTGATCCGGAGAAGCCTGTTATCACCTACGTGCCAGAGCTTAAAGGCTCTGGATTTAAAGAGGCCAGGGTTCGGGACTTGATGGATATGACAACGGCCATTCGTTTCAGCGAAGACTACGCGGACCCGAAGGCAGAAGTCTGGCAGCATGCCAAAGCCGGAAATCCGCTGCCCAAAGGGGCGGACTATCAAGGGCCAAGAACCTATTATGAATTCTTGGAGACGGTGAAGCCCGAGGGTGTTAACGGAGCCGAGTTTCACTATAAAACAGCCAACACCGATGCCTTGGGATGGGTCCTGGCCCGAGCCAGTGGTAAAAACGTGGCCGAGCTTATTTCCGAGAAGATCTGGAAGCCGCTCCGACCAGAGCAGGATGCTTATATGACGGTGGATTCAATCGGAACTCCTTTTGCCGGTGGGGGATTGAATCTGGGATTGAGAGACCTGGCGCGCTTCGGGGAAGTGATGCGGAACAAGGGGATGTTGCGGGGTCAGCAAGTGCTTCCAGCCAAAGTCGTTTCCAATATTGCTTCTGGTGGGGATCGCGATAAGTTTAAAAAAGCCGGCTATGATCATCTGCAGGGTTGGTCCTATCGAAGCATGTGGTGGGTGACCCATAATTCGCATGGAGCCTATATGGCGCGTGGGGTTCACGGGCAGGCTCTGTATATGGATCCCAAAGCTGAGCTGGTGATTGCACGATTTGGCTCACACCCCGTCGCCGCAAACGCAGCTAACGATGGGACGACATTGCCGGCCTTTCAGGCTGTTGCGGAGTACTTGATGAAGTCGTCAAAGTAGTGAAATGCGAAAGCGAGGCGGTTCTTCACCGGCCTCGCCATTAACAATTCCAGGATATTTATTTGCGTGCCTGAATCTCGGTCTCTTGAACTGTTTCAACACTGTCGCAATAGACCTTGTCCAGGGTTTTGGAACCGGACTTCTTGTAGTAAACATAAGCGCCTTTCAGGCGTTCATTGTCGTTGAAGGTCTGCACTTTTCCATCCACGAAGCCTTTTGCCGGACTCCAGTCGATGCTGCAATAACCGGCTTGGATATCAGGTGTAGATCGTACAGGAACCTTTTCACCGTTAGCTTCACGCAGATCTGCAATTTTTTGTTCAACCTCTTCTGACAGTTCCAACTTCAGGTCAGCGACAGTTTGTTTGGTTTGGCTCAACTCTGCTTCCAGGGCGGCAATGCGCTCCTGGGTCATGGTCTTGAGTTTCGCTGACATACGTAAGTCTTTTTCCAGATTGCTGATTTTGAATTCTTTGGACGGCAGACCTTTGCTGCTGCTGCCGGCTTTCATTAGCTGTGATCTGACGTGATCGGCGTTATCCTCCCACAGGTCAAAACCAGCTGTCTCTTGATTCAGACAGGCGACGCGCACAGGTTTTTTGTCGTTGATTGTGCAAGAGGCAATCTTAAAGTCCAAAAGATTGCCCTTGCCAAGAGCGGGCTGGGGCAGATTCTTGAGAAGCTCGGTTTTGCTCTTACTTGAAACCTTAACTAGCAATTGGTCCTCAGAATAGGAATTGGCAGCTGTGTCTGTGTCGGTGGATTTGATTCCTCCCAGACAGATTACAGGACTGGTTTTGTTCTTGCCGCGATACTGCATCCACCAGTTGCCTTTATAGGACTTGTTCGGCGTGACAGTGAATTCACAGTAATTGGGGTCATTGGGTTCGCGGGCGCAGGCCACCGCATTCATAGAAACACCACGACTTTCCTTGCGATAGCAAAGAAGCGGGGACTCGCTGGCTTTCAGCGGAGATGATTGCAAGTGGGACGTGTAGACCTTTTTCGTCAGACTGACGATGTTGGTTTTACCTTCAACATAATCGCCAATGCGAGGTGATTTGATATTGAGCGTATCGGCTGGGGGTACTACCGTTACGCCGATATCGCAGACTCGGCGGGCAACGAATTTGTGTTTGCCGGCTTTAGAGTCGTAGTTGAGATTTCCGTATTGCCAGCTGCCGTCTTTAAAGACACAGGCGCCGCCGTAGTTTTTTTTGTAATTCAGGTCAAAGTCATTGCAGCTGACACTGAGGGTTCGAGCAGCACCATTGACGGATGCCGAATAAGAACAGTCTTTGGGTCTTCCATCTGTCAGGGTCTCGGATTGCGCTGACAGGGGAGTAAGCATGAATAATAGCACGATCGAGCGCTTCATGGGGTTCTCCTTCTTAAATTCCTAGAATGTACTTATTTGCAACATTGCATTTTTCGTTAACGTGACAGAAGACATCTTCGCCGTCGGCATCAACACTCTTGGCAACACAAAGACCATTTTGTTCATCCAGCCCCGGAGGGCAGGGAAGTTGACATTTGGCTTCGGACTCGGTCCAGGCGCCGCCAAAGCTGGAACAAATTGCTGCGAGGTCAGTATTTTCAAGGCTGGCCGTGCAGCCAATGATATTGTTGCGTGAACTATCCAGATAGAAGAAGGCAGCAGCCCGTATTGGAGACTTCGGTGTGTTTTGTGCCGTGGCATCCAGGCGCAATGAGCCTTTTATGATTCGGCTGTTGGCAAAGTCAGTGGCATTCGCCCCTTCCAAGGCCACGTATTTATCACTGCGGTTTTTGCGGTCATAGTAGGGGGCAATACTGATGCTTTCAATTTTAAAGCGTCCGTAAGAGTCACCATTTTTTAGTTCCAGGAAACGACCGGAAATGCCTTTGTTCAAGGCAATTAATTTATTGTTCACCCAAGTGTCTGAGGTCACGGGAATGGGGTTTTCAAGGTCGGCAATGCCGCAGTTCGCGGACTTGCTGAGCTCCACCAGCTCACCAGAAAGTTCACGGGCCTCAAGTAAAGTGTTGAGGTTTGTTTCATGTTTATAGTTGTTCGCCATCAGAGTCATGAAGCCGCTGACGGCAATTCCCAAAATTGCCAGCGACAAAAGTACTTGTATCAAACTGAAACCACTCTGATTTTTAATATTCATATTTAAGTCCCGGGGCCCCTGGTACGTCCTAGAAAATGACTGTTAGTTATCGGGAAAAAGAAAGAGCTTCTAAAGAGTGCTAAAAAAAATTAATCAAACCTCGTGAAAAAGAGGGGAACATCTCCAGCAAACCCAAAAGTTCCCGGTAATATCGGCCATAATAGAGAACCTCAGCCTTATTGATGAATGTTTTCGATGTCGGATATATCGAAGACTTCATATCCATTATAGAGTTGAATATAAAGATAGTTCCCACGGATTGAAACTCCCTTGGCATTCCAGCCTCCGAACTCAGATTTGTTGATGGTACGCTTTAAGACCGGTGCTGATGGATTAGCGACGTTTATGATTTCCACGTGGCCAGCATCTGCTACAAAGACATAGTTGTCTTTTTTTGCTACTTGTTGCGCAGTTCCGGGGGTGTTGTATGTGCCTGTCAGTACGGGGGCGGCGGGATCGGTCAGGTCGACAATCTGCAGTCCTGCGGTGCCGTCAGCCAGATAAGCAAAGCTGCCATCTTGGATGGCATGATAAGCTGTCCCTGGGGAATTATAAGTTCCCAGCAGTGTCGGACTGGCCGGTGTGCTGATATCAAAAATCCGAAGACCTGTGCCGAGACTTGCGGCTAAGAGTTTGGTGCCGCTGACATGAAGACTTTTGATGTCAGCATAGGCTGTTGTTGACAGCATCGTCAGATTTGCCGGATTGGAGGCGTCAAAAAGGCTTAAATGAGAATTTGACTCGGTGGCATAGATGATACTGCCGGATTTGACTATGTCGTTCAGGTATTTGTTGTCCCCCGTGCGCGAAACTTGAGACAGTGCCACGGGGTTTTTGGGATCAGCCATATTAAAAGCTTTCAGGAAAAACTGATCCGCCACAAAAAGGGTGTTACCTTCTTCAATGGGATTCGCCACGATGGAATATAGTTCTATGCGTGTTAAATATTCAGGCTGCGTGGGTTTGGTGTTATCCAGAACCATCATACCAAAATAGCTGTCCGCCAGATACACCCGAGTGGCGGTCGTGGATAGAGCACTAAGGCTCTTGATCGTTGTGGGTTTGTTCATTTTGAGATACTTCTTGGAGTCATCATTTAGAATTTTAAATCCAGTGGATTCGTCAGCAATATAGATATTGCCGTCTTTGGCCTGAATCCCCAGGCATCCCCCCAATTGGTAGGCCTCTTTCAGAACCGGTAGTGGCGGGGTGGTGATATCAAATATTTGAAGACCGGCGTTATAGTCACAGCTATAGAGCTGGTTGTCTGCAACGACAAGATTTGCGGGAACATCGGTGCCGATGGTCTTGTAAACAAGAGAAGGGGCCGCGGGATTGCTGACATCAAAGACACCCAGATTTTGATTGCCTCCGACAAAGACATAGTTGCCACTCTTAGTAACGCTGTAGGTAGGGATCGGACCTGACGGATAGTCATAGGTTGAAACCACAGTCACGCTGGCGGGATTTGAGATATTCACAATCCGCAAGGAATTGGTGCCGGCTAGATAGGCATAGTTGCCTTCCACATACACATCGTCAGCATAATAGCCGTAACTTCCCGCCAGAGTTGGAGTTGCGGGTGTGGTGACGTTGTAAATGTAAATCCAGGAATCATAGACGACATAGACAAAATTGTTGAGTTTGAAAATCTTGCGCGCACCACTGCCATGATCCAGGGTGGCCACGATGCTGGGGCTGGCCGGATTGCTGACGCTGATGACTTTCATGCCGCTATTGCCAACGGTGGCATAGACATAGTTATTGTCGTAAATGATTTCTTTCTTGCAGGCGGTAACCCCTTGCGGAGTCTCGCCCAGGTATTTCGGATGAGCGGGATTACTGATATCAAGTACGGTCATTCGGCCCCAGTCATTTTCACAAACGTAGGCGCGGTTGCCGGAGGCATCGACCGAATTGGTCCACCAGTTCACGCCACGATAGCTGTAAGGAATGTGCGGGGCTTTGATGTCAGAAATATCCAGCGTGCCGACGCCATAAGTTTCCGAAGCGACGAAGAGATGAGTGCTATTGGAGATAAATCCATAGGGAATTCCCCACCAAACCGTGGCGAAAGGGGCGGCGGAGCCCTGGGTGATGGGGTTCACCGGGTCGCTGATGTCGTACACAATCAGACCGTTGTAGTAGTCCATCGCCAGCAGATAGTTTCCTTGAATGTCGAGCTTCTCAACTGCATTGTTGTAATTGAAATAATCCATGTAGCTCGATGCCAGATTGGGATTGCTTTTGTTGGAAATATCGACGATGTCGATGCTGCTCCAGCTGACGGCGATATAGGCATAGTTCCCTTTAACTTTGACATCCAAAGCGTCGCTGTTTGTGAGGTAAGAGCCGACCAGAACGGGTGTCGCTGGTGTGCTGATGTCAAAAATTTTGAGTCCTTGAAAATCGTCTGCCAAATACAAATAATTGCCATCCACTTGGGCCGAGACCGCATTGCCATTAGTGTCGATCGTGTTCACCAATTGCATGTTGGCAGGATCAGTAAAATCCACAACACGAACTCCACTGGCATTATCTGGTACATAAGCCAGCGTTCCCCTGGTGGCCACGCGGTGAGGAAAACTTAACATCAAAGTCGACTGCAATACGGGAGCTTGTGGGGCGGTGATGTCATAGAGTTCCAGGATTCCACTGCTGTTTGAAACAAAGAGCAGGTCATTCACCTTGGTCACGCGATGGATGCTGGATCCTTTCAGGGAGTTGATTTCTTTGGGGAGATAGGGATCCGTGATATCCAAAATGCTTAGCCCCCGGGATGTACCAGCCAGCAGAATGTCGCCAGCGAGGGCTAGGTCATAAGGTGTACCGCCGTAGCCCCATGCATTCTGTTTTGAGACGACTGGGGGCGGTGGTGTAGGGGTCGGCGTCGGTGTCGGTGTCGGTGTGTCTGGGGGCTCAGAGCTTCCTAAGTCGAGACTTTTCGGCTGGAAAAGCTCAGCGTTTACAAGCCCGCAAGAGGTTAGCAGGAGAAAAGACAGAATAAGAAGCAAATTTTTCGAGTACGTTCTCATAAGTCTTTCTCTCGGAAGCTCGAGAAAAACTTATGAGGCAAATGCAACACTTCCTCTATTTCATATCAGCAATAAAAGGTCGGCAGATCAAATTGAGATCCTTAATTGCTTTGGACATATCAGCCTGCTCAAGCAGGGACGGCTGTTCGGACAAAACAAAAGCTGTCGCCTGACGAACGGCGGGTGTATTGCCTCTCCACCCAGGGCTTTGTAGAGCATTGAAAAGCAGGATCTCATGCACAATCAATCCCGCTTGCTGGAAGCTGTTCATGCGAATCCAGATGTCATCGTTGATCAAGTAGCGTGGAGCCTTGTGCAGAGGTGTTCGCAGTTGCAAAGCGACTTGTTTCTTTTCGCAGCCCACCGGCACGACATAGGACACTTCATCTTGTACGTTGTGCATTTCGTGGCCAGGCAAATGGCGGATCTGCTCCCAGAAAGAGTCATTGTCAATGTAACTGGACAGGCAAGCGTGCAGCTCCGGGGCTGTGGTTTTCAGCGGCTCGATCAGTTCTTCGACAGTGTCTTTGATGTGCAGTGGTTTGAAGGCGGACCACAAGGCCTCTTGAGGGTGTTCCCCATAGGAATACAAGACATCCCTTTCGTGCAGATCCAGCAGGCGTGGGGTTTGGCGGGGACAGACAATCACATCGCCGCCGTTGCAGATTTCATCACCCGCATAAGTCGGCAATGGGTAAGTTAGAAACACAATCAGGAGGGCAGTAAAAAAGCGCATAAAATTTCCTATTCGAGTTTGCTCAAAGGGACAAGTTGAACACCCAGTAAATAAACCTGCTCGGTGTTTCCTTCTTCAAGAAGATTGGCCATTCTTTTTCGGAAGGCGCGGATTTCTTCTTTGGCCTGCGGGAGCTTCGACATATCAATCGCCATCATGATATGGGACACGTCCCGAAACTCCACCGGAGTTTTATCTAATGAAGAACGGCTTTGTTCCATGAGTTGAAGATGCATATGGCGAATCACTGAGCTTGGAATGTCCTTACTTGTGGTCAGGAAGGTTGTGGTCCGGACGAAGCGGCCTTGATGTTCTTCGATGAGTTTCAGTTTCATCAGGCGTTTCAATGCGGCCTGTGCCTGGGCGGGAGTGATGGCCAAGCGGTTGGCAAACCATCGGGGGTCCAGCGTTGCCTCCGGTGTTTTTACCAGACTTAAGATGGCAAGATGGTACCAGTCACGAATAAAATGCAACTCATCCTGGCTCAGCAAACGATCGGGTCGTTGCATTTTGCTGCGTTTTTTGGAGGTTTGGACAAAGTGTTTGGGGCTGAGATTCAAGGCCCGGGTTATTTTCCCAATATAATAAGGTGAAAGGGGGCGAGTGCCATTAAGGATTTCAGAGACCCGTCCTGAGGGGATCTGTGCCTTTAAGGCCAGATTGCGCCGGGACATTTTGCGGCGTTCAAGTTCGTCTCGCACAAGTTTCAAAAATTCCAGATGTTCCAAGGTGCTCCCAGTGCTGAGTGAGGGAGCTAAAATTTAGGTCATTTGTCCGAAAAAGTGAACAAGTCTGTGGAACTTTGCCATAGTTTTACGCATGAGTGATGAAATAGTGTTGCATATCCGGAAAGAACTTGTGCGTCGACGCGCTAAAAATCCACGCTATTCATTACGGGCGCTGGCGACCTTTTTGGGGGTGGCCCCCAGTGTTCTGTCGCGGGCGTTGTCTGGTGAGACTGTTTTAAGTGAACGAAACCGCACCCGCATCCTTGCTCGATTGCGCGGGAAGCGGGACTCAGCGACTTAAAATTCTTCTTTAGTCAGTGCCCAGATCTCCATATCCATCCACTTTTTATTCACCAGCAAGCGGCGCTTGCTAAGACCTTCTTTGCGCATCTTCAAAGCTTTGGCGACCTTGATGGATTTTTTGTTAGAGGGGGCAATGCCAGCTTCCACCCGGTGAAGCTTTAACTTTCTAAATGCGATATCCAGGGCCCCGTGACTTGCTTCTTGAGCAAAACCATAGCCCCAGTAGGGATTAAAAATGCGATAGCCAAGGTAGGCATTTTGGAAAACGGCACGGGAAATATCCATCAGGCTGACGTTGCCGATCAGAAGCCCATCGTCTTTCAGAAAAACTCCGAAAGAGTAAAAATGATCAGCATTTCTTTGCTGCTTTTCTTGCCTCAGAAGTTCTTTGAATTTCTTTTTGGTCAGTTCGCTCTCGGCCCAGTTGGTTTCATCCCATTCGTTTTGCGGCGGTTTCATACTGGAATAGGCCTGCACCCAGTTTTCGTAGTCAGTTTCTTCCAAGGGGCGCAGGATCAGACGGGCGGTTTTTTTATAAAGAGGCAGATCTATAGACTTCATTGCTGACAAGTCTAAGAGGGATGCGTTTTAAGTTGCAATAGAAATAGGTCAAATTATGCGAACTGCGCACCACGGATGTGTGGGGTTCATGACCAACCATTTTAACGGTGATCTTGACGGGATGGTCTTTTTTGATGGCGACAAGTTTCGGGGTTACGTAGCGGGTCTTTTGGTCTTCAATCCAGATCTCGGCACCTTCTTGTTCTGAGATCACCATGCAAAGGCACATTTCCGGCTTTTCCAGACCCAAGAGTTCTCGCAAGTTTTTAAACCATGCCATGATAGCCTCCCGCAAACTGGCACAGGGTTTAGCACAGCTTTATTTTTCAATTCCAGTGAAAAGGATAAAACTGGACCTCGAAATTGTTCCGAACAAATAAGGGGATTATGGGGAAATTAATGCAGCGCCAAAGGTGCCACAAGATAGAATTCAGGGATTTCCACGCTGAAGCTTTCTCCGTTTTCGGCCACGAAGAAATAGCGTCCCACCATACTGCCGGTGGAGGTGTTCAGTGGGCAGGCGCTGTCGTATTCGAAAGTCTGCCCGGGATGGATCTTGGGTTGTAATCCGACAACGCCGGGGCCGCGGACTTCCTCTTTGTTTCCAGCAGCATCAGTGATGATCCAGTGACGGCTCATCAGTTGGGCAGGTGAGGATCCAATATTTGTGATGGAAATTTTGTATGCAAAAAAGTGATAACCCTTTTCAGGTTTGGATTCTGAAGGGACATAGACGACTTTTGCCGAGATTTGAAAATCTGGGACGGATGTTTTTTGCATGCTCATACGTATCTCAGGATAAATCTTTCCCTGATTCCCGGCAAGAGCAACAGATGGTGCGTATCTTTTTTGGAGTGCGGCGTGTTGCAAAAAGGTACGGCGTATCCACTAGCGAAGTGGAAGCCCCGTCAGTTCGAAAACCAAGGGATAATGATCGGAGGGAAGATTCAGCTTGGCATCCATGTTTCGTGGGATGTCATGTTCCATTCCGAACTCATCCTTATAACGGTACACCTTGCAGGAGCCCGGTTTGACATGGCTCTGTAATGATGGCGGCGCAAAGACGAAGTCAATCTGGCGCCCATCGGCTCGAGAGCCGCTGCGGACCTGATAAAAGGTGGCCCGTTCTTCGGGGGACAAACCTGCAACTTCCAAGATATCTCGTAATTGTGTGCGGCTGTAGATATGTTTGAACTCTTCATCCGTGCCCTGAGAGCTTGCATTGCCATTGAAGTCACCAGCCACCATGACGGGAACCTGGGGATGGGTGGTTCCCAGTTCTTCATAAATATCCAGCAGGGTCTTCAGTTCGGCTTGGCGTCTTTCAAATCCATTGGGATCAATGCGCTCGGGATCCAGGCGGGATTTTAAATGAGTCAGCAGGATGATCAGGAAGGGTTTGTCTTGGTCCTTTTTGAAAAGCTTCAACTCCACAACGTCCCGGGAAAACTTGTGGCTTGTGGTGATCTTGCCACCCTTGACCAGATAGCCTGCATTCAGGCTGTCTCTTTCATGGGGGTAAAGATAGTTGATCAGACGATTTTTATTGGACTGGAGGTCAAAATAAAAGGGCAGACCTTTGCGAATCAAAAAGCCGACGTCGATATTGCGTTCAGAGTTTCCCTCAATAAGACAAGGTGAATACGCATCATCCATAAAGAGAAGGTTGAAGTTATTCAAAGACTCCAAACCACCCACTTCGCACAGCATAACAATGTCGGCATTGATGTCTTTAAGGGCCTTTGCAATTTCCAGGGTCTTTTTCAGGGGCTTATTTTCATAGACGGACGTGGACAGACGTTGCCACTGAGTTTCTTTCAGATTCAAGACATCCTTGGACGGAGTTCCATCAAACATCAAAAACAGGTTCTCTGCATTGAGTAAGCAAAATTTTAGGTTTGTGGTCTCGGTCCACGTCATATTATGATTTTACGGAACATACCGCCCTAGAAGCCACCTCAAAACATACTCTGCCGCATCGCTTCGTATGCTGGCGGAAGCCGAGGGGTTTCTTTCGCATAAAAATAAAAGTGAGGCAGACAGTGGCAAAAAAAGCGGCTCCAGCAGCAAAGTCATCCGGCAAACTTCAATTCCATTCTTGGATTGAAACTTTCGACTTCGGAAAAGAACTTAAAGTAAAAAATGAAATCACCGGATACGTTTATTTCTTAGGGGTGGATGACACTGCGAAGTTTTCTTCGCTGATCGGGACCCATTCTTTGGAGTGGCAGTCCAAGGCCTTAAAACAAAGTGAAAAGGAAGTCGTTTCTTTCGTTGGCGCGCAGGGGCCGGTGTGGATTCTGCGCCCGCGCAAAAAAGCGACTGTTGGACATGATGGCCTGATTGATGAAGCGGCCTATACCTGGGCGCGTGATCAGTTCGGTTCTTTGGTGGCGCAATTTAAAGCTCAGCAGATCAAGGCCGTACAAATTGAATTCCATGGCACCGAAGGTGTTCAGGATTTGGGGGCCTTGACGGGAATGGATATGGCGGCCTACAGCTTCCGCCAATTTGTTGACGGTAAACAGTTGGCAGACCTGCCAAAGGTGGCCTTGAAAAAATCTTTGGGCGCTTGGGATAAAGCCGTCGTTAAGGATGCGATGCTGCGTGCCCGTGCTGTCAATGTGGCCCGTCACATGGTGAATCTACCTCCGAATGATCTAAATCCTAAATCTTTTGCGGAAATGGCGACCAAGCGTTTGGGCTTCCCGAAAAATACCAAAATCACAGTTTGGGACACCAAAAAACTGGTTCAGGAAAAAATGGGACTGCACGTGGCGGTCGGTCAGGGGGCTGAACACGGGCCTTGCATGGTTCACTTGAAGTACCGCCCAACCAAGAAGTCTTCAATGAAACCGGTGGCCTTTGTCGGTAAGGGGATCACCTTTGATACCGGCGGCTTGGATATCAAACCGTCGTCAGCAATGCGTCTGATGAAAAAAGACATGGGTGGGGCGGCCAGTGTGATCGCCCTGGCTCAATGGGCGGCTGAAAGTAACTATCCAGGTCCGCTGGATTTCTATCTGGCTTTGGCAGAAAACGCGGTGGATGGAAAGTCCTTCCGTCCAAGTGATGTCATCACGGCTCGCAATGGGATGAAGGTTGAAATCGACAACACCGATGCGGAAGGTCGCTTGGTTCTGGCCGATGTTTTGGATGTGGCCTGCACGCAGAAAGCTGCTGATGAAGCTGAGATCGTGATTGACGTGGCAACATTGACTGGAGCCATCAAGGTGGGTTTGGGAGCTGAGATTGCCGGGTTGTTCTCTAACGACGATGAGTTGGCGACGGCTTTGACCAAGGCCGGACAGCGTTCGGGTGATTTGAACTGGCGTATGCCATTGTTTGAAAAGTACTGGGGTGATCTGTCTTCGCCATTTGCGGACTGCAAAAACTCCGGCGGCGGCTTCGGTGGTGCGATCACGGCGGCCTTGTTCCTGCAAAAATTCGTGCGCGGAAAAAAATGGGCGCATCTGGATGTTTATGCGTGGACGGACAAAGCCCAAGGGGCCTTGCTTGCCAGCGGCGGTAACGGTCAGCCGGTGCAGTGCTTGATCGAGTTCCTGAACGCTCGAGCCTCCAAATAGAATTTCACTGCAAGCTCCCCTCGGGGAGCTTTTTTTTTGGCGTCACACTGACACCGAAAGGGTTGGCCTTAAAATTGCTTTGGATTTTTGTACCTTCTTTGATGGGGTGAAGAAGGTACAAAAAACGGGGGTTTTCATGATGTCAGCTATAAGAAATTCTTTGGTACTTCTTCTATCCGCAACTTGTTTTTTCTTTGCGCATAATGCTGGCGCTCAGGATCGCAACTCTCAAGAGCGTATCCGTGTGTTGGAAACCCGGGTTTATCAGCTTGAAGCCAATCTTTCTCAAATCAATCAACGCCTGGCTAACTTGGAATATGGCCAACGTCCTCCTCCATTCCCGGAGCCTGCGCAGGAGGTAGCCTGCCTGATTACCGATACTGGCTATAACAAAGTGTTCCTGGGTAAAGGCCGCATAAAAATAGAGGCAGAGGCTGCGGCTCGCGAAGCCTGTGGGAAGTCGGTTCATCCCAGCTACTGTCAAGCGGCTGTGAAGTGTTCGGACCCACGCCAGGAGCGCCCGATTGCAGGTGCTATTTGTATGTTGACTGATACCGGGTATCAAAAAACCTTCAAAGGCGAGGGGAAGTCTTTGATCGAAGCAGAGTACAATGCTCGTAAGCAGTGTGGTGACAGTGTGCATGCCTCTTACTGTGTTGGTGCCGTTCGCTGCGACACTTTCTAAGGGCACTTAATTAGTTCAAATTCTAAGGCACGCTCTGATTTTGAGCGTGCCTTTTTATTTGTGTCGATCATAAAACGACCGCATAGTAAGGACTCGCGAGGTTGAATATGTTGGCGAGAATCCTGATTCCGTTCGTTGCTCTGGTGAGTTTGGCCCCTTTTGTTTCCTCTGGCGTAGCCCTTTTTGCGGGCGTTTTTGTAGCTTTGGCTTTTGGAAATCCTTATCTGGATCACACCCGTAAAATCACTCACTCCTTGTTGGGTATTGCCGTGATGGGAATGGGGGCCGGGATGGACTTGCACGTGATTGGGCGGGTCGGCTTGCAGGGGGTCGGTTACACTGTCGTGGGAATTTCGTTGTCTTTGTGTCTTGGGATCTTGCTGGGGCGTCTTTTGAAGACTGAACAGGACACGTCTGTTTTGATCTCTGTAGGAACTGCGATCTGCGGGGGCAGTGCGATTGCTGCTGTGTCGCCGGTGATCCGCGCTAAACATCATGAAGTGTCCGTGGCTTTAGGCACCGTTTTCTTACTCAATGCTGTGGCACTCTTTGTATTTCCTCCCTTGGGGCATTTCTTCGGCTTGACGGAGCATCAGTTCGGTCTGTGGAGTGCGCTGGCGATTCATGACACCAGCTCTGTGGTCGGAGCTTCCATGCAGTATGGGGCTGAAGCGTTGCAGGTGGGAACGACGGTGAAACTGGCGCGGGCTTTATGGATTGTTCCCGTGGCGTTTGTTATTGGTTATGTCTACTCAAAGAAAACTAATGCCACGGGGGAAAAGGCCAAGGCGAAACGCCCTTGGTTCATTTTAGGCTTCCTGGTTGCCGCTGCCATCGTGACCTGGATTCCGGTTTTAAAACCTGCCGGTGAGGTGGTGAACGCCGTCTCCAAACGTTTACTGGTTGTGACCTTATTCCTGATCGGCTCTAGCCTGACGCGAGAAACGGTGAAGAGTGTGGGGATCAAGCCCTTCTTGCAAGGCGTGATACTGTGGGTGCTGGTGGGTGGCGCCACCTTGGGCGCCCTGTTGTTAGGGTGGATTCACTAGGGGCCACCCAGCCATAATTACTTTAAGCCAAATAACTTCTGAGACTTGATCAAATCCTGAACGCCCGGGGGCACGAGTCGCTCCCATTGTGGGTCACCCTTTTCAATCATCTTCATCACATCGATAGAATGTAAATACTCTCCGGTTTCATCGCACCCGGAAATATCCACGATTTGCTGATTTTCGATGAAGTGAGCGTAAACATGGCGCAAGTGCGGGGCAGGGAAGAAGCTCTTCGTCGTCAGACATAAGTTTGGTGTCTTGTGCGGATAGATGTACAGTTTGGTTTTTTGCTCCAGTAGTTTTCCTAAACCTTCCAGTAGGCCGCCTTGCAGATCGCGGTAGTGCTCTTCGGTGAATAGCTTGTTAAGGTGGCTTGCACCAACCACCAAAGCCATGAAGTGTGGGTTGTAGCGGCGAATAAAGCGCTTCAGTCCATAGAACAGGAAGAAGTTGGAAATCAGAACATGCAGACCCTGACTGGTTAAAGTTTCCACCCTGGCCAGGAAATCTTTTTCGTTTACATGCCCATCGGCAGTCAGATTGTGCATGGTCAGTTCCATCAAAGGCAGAACTTCCAGATCCTTACCTTCTGATTTCAACACATCGCCCTTGATCTGCTGCAAACCTTTTTGCAAAACATCCAAGTGGGTCACTGTGACCGGGCGGAAGGTTCCGCGCTGAATCAGCAGGGACTTGCCATAGACTGCGTCAGAAATATTCAGAATCTCATTTTGTGGAGAGAACAAGATCGCCTCTGCCAGTCCTCGACGAACCAGCTCCAGATTCATCAGGCGCATATCAAAATGCTTCACATCCGGCCCGTGGAACTTGATCACATCGATCACGATCTGATCGTCTTTAAGACCATCCACCAGATGCGTAATAAATTCTTCAGCTTCGAGCAGATGGTAAAAAGCGCAGTTCAAAAGATTGACGCCCAAAATGCCCAAAGCCTCTTGTTGTTGCAGGCGATGACGATCCAGCATGCGCACATGCAGGATGATATCATTGGAAGGACCGCCGGGTTCGGTCTGAAAACGCACCCCCATCCAGCCATGGGACTGCTTGTTGCTGCCTGAAGACGCCGTTGCCACAGTGTTGGCGATGGCAAAGAAACGGGATTGCGGGCCTCGGGTGGGGCTTAAACGATCCACCAGAAGATCATACTCGTGCGTCAGCATCTTATTTAAGCGAGGCTCGCAGACATAACGGCCGTTTTTTTCGCGGCCATAGATGTCATCACTGACAATCATGTCGTAAGCGGAGATTGTTTTTGCAATAGTCTGAGACGCCTTGCCAGCTTGGAAGAAGTGACGGGCAACTTCTTGACCCGCACCGATTTCCGCAAACACACCATAGCGGCTGACATCCTGGTTGATTCTACGGGCTTTGCTCAGGGTGTTTTCAATGGAGTCAGACATTATTTCTTCTCGCCTTCGTTTTTATCAGCCTTCACCCAGCCGGTGATGGCAAGACTCATCGCTTTTTCAATAGGCATATCCAACGGAGTGATGCGTGAACGGGGCACCATCAGGGTGAATCCTCCCAAACCATAACTCATCGGAATATAAACGGCGATACGATCGCCGGCGTTTTGTTCAATCGCAGGCACATCTTTGAAGTTTTCGCGAGTCACAAGCCCCATGGCGCGGATGGTGGTTTCACCTTCGTTGATATCAACCAAAACGACTTTTTGCAGGCCACCGGGACCGCCGCCTTTGGAGAAAAGATTCATCAGATCACGCAGAGGACTGTAGATGGCTTTAATAAAAGGAACTTTGGTCAGTTTTTGTTCCAGCTTTTGGAAGATACCGCCAGCCAGAAGATTGTTCAGCATCAACCCCAAAAGCAGAATCAGGACGATCGTGATCAGGAAGCCTAGGCCGGGGATATAAACCGGAAGGATCTGGCGAAGGGCGTCCCCAAGGAAGCTGTCCACAATTGCGACGCCGGCATAAATAATATAGATCGTCAGCGCAATTGGCAAAAATGTAACGAGGCCCTGCAAGAAGATCTTCTGGAGTTGTTTCATACCTAGATGTCCTGTTCTTTAATGCCTATCGGCAACAAATAGATATCAGCTAAGTCGAAACGCAGCAAGTTCTGACGCTGTCTCACGGTGAGACGAATAATAAAAAATAATTTGTCTAAATCCACCTCGACTTCTGGCCGAAGAGTTCTCTGAAATGAAAAAGGAGAACCGGTGAAGCCGATTCTAAGATCTTTATTTCTGACGGTGACTTTGGTGGGGTGGACCGCGGGGGCTCAGGACGCTCCTGAGGCTGTTCCTGGCGAATATCTCATCAAGTTTAAGGCTTCTTCGGGGGGGCCGGCCTTGGCGCAGTCCAAGTTGCAGGGGAAGGCCAATCTGAAATCCACATTTCCGGGTTTGGGCATCTTTCAGGTTTCCATGAAGGTGGCTGCGGATGTTGAAGAGCTCAAAAAAGATCCGGATGTCGAGTACATTGAACCGAACTATATTCTGAAAAAGAGTGAAGTCGAGCCTAACGGCCCGGTAGAGCGTCTTTCCTATGAAGACGCCGTCGCCTCGGGGTATGCGTCGAGCAATCCGACGATTTATTCTCAATCCTCTGCAGACACGCGTGTGTCTGAATCCTGGGCTTATCAAAAGCCTCTTTCTGCCACAGGCAAGATCATCGTGGCCGTTGTCGATACCGGCCTGGATAAAAATCACGACGTGTTTAAGCCCGTCAGTGAGGGGGGAACCGGGGCCCTTTGGCGCAATGAAATTGAAGCCAATGGACGTCCGGGCGTGGATGATGACCAGAATGGCTATGTCGACGACATCAATGGCTGGAACTTCATCAGCAACACAGCCAATTTCTATGATGATGACGATCACGGCACTCACGTCGCCGGAGTTGTCGTCGGCGCAGGATTGAACATTTTTGCGCGTCCCTTGGATGAATCAAAAATTGAAGTCATGCCGCTGAAGTTTCTGGCCAAAGGCGGTGCCGGCTCGACGGCCAATGCGATACGCGCCATCTACTATGCTGTGAACAATGGTGCACGCGTGATCAATAACTCCTGGGGTGGGTCTGGTTACAGCCATTCCTTACAGGATGCGATTGCCTACGCTTATGAACGACATGTGCTGGTGGTTTCCGCTGCCGGTAACTATAGCAGCAACAATGACACCAGCCCGATGTACCCTGCCAGCTACGATGTTCCCAGTAACATCGCGGTAGCTTCGACAAGTCGCTGGGATGATCGTTCGGGCTTCTCGAACTATGGCAGCTATTCAGTGCATATTGGCAGTCCGGGAGAATACATCGAAAGTACCGTTCCTGGTAACGCCACCATGAAAATGTCCGGAACCAGTATGGCAGCGCCTTTGGTGGCAGGCATGGCGGCGTTGGCGATGCGTGAGGCCCCTAGTTTGTCCGGTTATCAAATCAAGCAACTTGTGATGAGCTCTGCGGATCAGGTGAACAGTTTGAATGGCGTGGTGTCCTCCAAGGCGCGTGTGGATGCGGTGACTTTGATGAGTGCTGCACAAAATATGGCGACGGCGGCGGCTTCTCAGCCTGTTTATAAGTCGGCAGATCGTTCACCAGCAGCCGAGGCAGCCTCTGCCGCTGGTGGATGTGGTCTGGTTCAAAGCGTGATTAAACAGGGTCCTGGCAGCGGGTCTGGTGGTGGCTCTTCAGGGGGCGGTACTGCCGGAGTGGTGGTGGGTCTGTTGCTGATTCCGCTGATCCTTTGGCAGGTTCTGCGCGCCCGAGATCCGAAGTCGCGCAGGAAGTATGAACGCTTTAAGATGAGTTCTGAGATCCGGGTTCAGGTCGGTGACCGTGAGTTGGTCGGCGCGGTGAATACGATTTCCGAAGGAGGATTGTCCTTCAACACCGACCAGGCTTTGGAAAAAGGCGGACTGGTTACCATGCGAATTCAAAGCCCGGATGGTCACGAGGTCATCGAGGTGCAGGGTCAGGTCGTCTGGTGCGAGGCAAACAAAGCCTACGGTGTTCAGTTCGCCAATGCGCGACAGGGCACTTTGGCCATGATCCGCGATTGGACCGCCGGGATGATGAAGTCCTGACAGTAGTAAATTAAAGAAGTTCTAAAAAAAACGGCCGTGAGACAAGAACTCGCGGCCGTTTCTATTTTTACGGTATTCTCCGGAACAGAATAATTACAATCCAAAGCGGACCCTTGGAAGGGATAGATCGTGCTTGGTAAGACAAGGCCACTTTAAAACAAAAAAAAGGGGAGGCCCATGAAAGCGATCGTTTCCGGATTGATTATGATGTTAGTGACCTCAACGGGTTTTGCGGCGGTGACCGCAAAGGATGTTGCCAAATGCCAGATGTTCGCAGAGGGTTTTGCCCAAGGCGTTTATTCCGCAAATACTTCCGGCATACAGGGGCATGAGTGGGGCAGTTCGATTGAATCCTTCACCGTGAATAACGGCGACAATTCCATTGACTACAAAGTGGTCGTCAGCGGCGGCAATGATGAGGGTGAAAGCTGGGATGTCTTCTATCTGATCACAGTGGCTGCCAAAGGGTGCCACCTGATTTCTTACGATGAAGTTAAGTAGTCAAAGAATAGGATTTTCTGCGTTTAAAGGCCAAAGAACTTAAACACGCGTTCGGCCAGCAGGAACTCGTCTTGCAGATCCAGAGGGTCCTCGGGCAGATGCCAGACGGCCTCTTTGGAGTCTTTGTGCAGCCCGGACAGTCGAGTCTGGGCCTGCTTCCAGAAAAGCGTCTGCCACTGTTGATTGGTGTTGTGAATGAAAAGATCACTTAGTTCCAGCGCTCTTTTCGTCGCCGCCTTCACCAGGGGTTTATTTCCAGGCAGGATATAATTCACCGCAGATTCGATGTCTTCGGTGTGAACCATTTCCAAAAGTAAGTACGTTGCAGTCAGCAGGGCATACAGGTACTGCCGGTATTCTTGTGGCGGAAGCTGAGACCATTTATCCACACCGCCAGGGCGATAGATGGCACGAACCTGTTCAAATGAATTTGAAACTTTTGTGCCCAGCTCATCTCCCAGGGCCAGATCCAAAGTGACCACCAGGCTTTCTGCAAAGTTCAAATAACGACAGAAGTCCCTCTGTTTTTTCGGAGCCGGCGGCAGCAGACGCCACAAGATACGGTGATTTTGTTCGTGAAACACCGAGATCTCGCTGTAAGCCATCAGGGACTTGACGGCCGCCTCGGGATCAGCAACCTCGGCCGCATGATCTTTGAACCAGAGTATTTCACTTAAGATGGGGCTGTATTCGATAGAGTCTTTAAACAGATCCTGAGCACTTAAGGAGCGCATGGTGGAGCAGACCTTCGCGCTGTATTTTCCATCCAGAGATAGATACAGCTGGCGACTTCGCTGGTACAGACTGCTGGCCTTGAGCAGTTGAGCATCGAAAGGATATTCTTCCAGGGTCACCGCATCGAATTTCTTCGAAGTCGGAAGCGCGAATAGAAAAGAGATGTGCTTCAGATACTTTTGCACGGTCGCATTTTTCTTCATATCAGAAACCTACAGCAGAATGCCACTGAGGAAGAACGAAGCCACCGTGAAGTAAATCACAAGACCCGTAACGTCCACCAGTGTCGCAACGGCCGGAGCCGAAGCCGAAGCGGGGTCAAAGCCCACCTTCTTCAGAACAAAAGGCAACATCGAGCCGGAAATGGTTCCCCACAACACAACCCCCACCACGCTCGCGGCGACAGTCATGCCCACTTGCATGTAGTGAACCGTATACAGACTTTCGCGGTTCGGCCACAACATGATACGAATAAAGCCGATCATTCCCAGCACCAGACCCAGGCAGGCCCCGGTGAGGATTTCGCGACCTAAAACGCGCCACCAGTCGCGCAGACGCACCTCGCGCAGAGCGATGGCACGAATAATCAAAGTGGACGCCTGAGAGCCCGAGTTACCACCTGAGCTGATAATCAGCGGAATGAACATGGAAAGAACCACGGCCTTGGACAGTTCGTCCTCGAAGAAGGCCATGGCCGTCGCTGTGAACATTTCCCCGAGGAAAAGAATCATCAGCCAGCCACCGCGCTTTTTTAACATCTCCAGCATGGAGATTTTCAAATACGGTGCATCCAGGGATTCAACACCCCCGATTTTGTGGATATCTTCGGTCGCTTCTTCCTGGATGGCTGTCGCCACGTCATCGAAGGTGACGATACCTTTCATGATGCCGTTTTCATCGACAACCGGGACCGCCATCAGCTCCTGTTGAGAGAAAATACGACCGATTTGTTCCTGGTCCATCTCAACTGGAACCTTCAACACGTCGGTGTGCATGATCTCGGCAATTTTCTTTTCCGGCGAGGACTGGAACAATTCGCGGAAAGAAACCACACCCAGAAGTTTTTGTTCTGAATCCAGAACGTAAGCATAGTAAATCGTTTCAACGTGGGTCTTGGCTTGAATACGAATGTAGCTGATGGCCTCATCCACGCTCATATCCGGGCGCAGGCGCACAAAGCGGGAGCTCATCAAGCCCCCGGCGGCGTCCTCAGCATAGGCGAGCAGGGCAGTGACCTCACGCTTGGTTTGCGGGTCCAGCAAAGACAGAATGTCCTCGCGGCTGTCATGTCCCATTTCCTGAATCAAGTCGGCTACGTCATCGGGTGCGAGCAGGCGAATCCAGGACCTTTTTTCGAGGTGCGTTGCTTCCTCGATCAATTCGGCCTGGTCGTGGGTCTTGAGACTGAGGAAAAGTTCTTCCGCCTCGGTGCGAGGCAGTTCTTTGAATTTCTCACGACGTTCGCCAGGACTAAGGGCGGACCAACTGTCCGATAGAGACATCACAGTGTCTTGTTCTTGGACGTCTTCATGGCTGTGGTTTTCGTTGTTGTCCATGGGCCCCACCTGGTTGAAAAACGGATATCGCTGTCCCGATCAAATACCCTCTAACATCGGCTGGAGCAAACTTATTCTTTAGAAGCCGTTTCAAAACCCTCAGACTTGGCGTTGCGGCGTCGTCGGCGTGCGGATCGCACGCCTTGGAAGAACGCGATAGTTTGGGCCTAGACTAATTCGGTGTTTTTGAAACGGGGAAGGACTTCCGCTGTCGGCCCCAGGGCGACAATTTCCCCATTCTGTAACCATAAAATTCGATCACATTTAGCCAGAGTCGACAGGCGGTGCGCGATAATTATCTGTGTTCTGTCAGAGAAGAACTCCTCCGTGGCGCGAACCATGATTTCTTCGGACTGCGGATCCACGGAACTGGTCGCCTCATCCATGATCACAATCGGGGCCTGTTGCAAAAGACAGCGGGCCATACACAGAAGCTGGCGTTCGCCCAGGGACAGGTTTTTGCCGCGCTCTTCAATGCGCATATCCAATCCGCCGGGTTGACTTAAGACCCAGTCTCGTAAGCCGACTTGCTCCAAAACAGAAAGAAGTTTTTCCTCGGAAATTTGACCGTCGATGTCCAGGTTAAAGCGCAGGGTTCCCTGGAAAAGGATCGGTTCCTGCGCGATAAACGCCATGGACTTTCGATACAGGTTCAGATCCACGCCGGAGACCTGCTCTGACAGCTTGGGGAGGTGATTGTTGATGGAAATCTGTCCTTTGTCGATCGGGTAAAGATAAAACAGTGCCTGAATTAAACTGGATTTGCCGGACCCGGTGCGTCCCACAATACCCAGGCGCTCTCCAGCGTGTACTTCAAAGTGAACACCCTTCAGAACCCATGGCAGGTCTTCGCGATAGCGGAACCACACGTCCTGCACCTGAACAGATGCATTGCGGTCTTCGGTCAGACGACGGTTTGCCAGATACTTTTCAACAGAGGGAGAGTAGGTCGGATGTCCTGTGGCAAAGGTGGCGGATGAGGGCAGCAGCGAGCCGCGCTCGATATCCATGCGCATGTACTGATCCAGTCGTTCGACGCCGATCATGGCTTCTTCAAATTGCGTCAACCATTCAAAGAACATCTGCACGGTGTTGCCGGAAAGTGCAATAAAGGCAAAGGCCACCCCGACGGACCCCACAGTGGCCCAACCCTTTTCCACCATGAAGTAGGCGGAAACGCCGGTGATAAGCAGAAGGAAGGCTGTCAGGCTGTTCATTTGCAATGAAAAGCTCAGAAGACTTTTTGTGGTGTTCAATTTTTGCGTCAGGAAATATCGATCCAGACGCTCGAAGCGTTCACTAAAGGATTTTTGCCGGCGGAAGGAACGAATGGTGCTAGCACCCTGCGTGGTTTCAGCAAAGTGCGCAATGCTGGGTGAGCGACTGGCAGATAGTTCCCGGCGGGCCGTGCGCAATTTTTCCTGATTCAGCTTATAGACCAGGTAGTTCATGATGGCGATAAAGACCACGAAGACCAGATACACAGGATTGGCCAAAGTAATCAGTGCCACCATCATCATCAGATCGAAAATAATTGAAATGAACTCGGCCAAGGGGCCGCCGAAAAGACGGAAGACGTTGCCGTAATCGCTGGAAAAGCGGGTGATAATGCGGCCTGCAGGAGTGTTGTCGAAAAAACTCATCGGCAGGCGAGAAGTGCGTAACGTCACTTCGTCATAGAACGAGGAAATAGCCTGGGCTGACAACCGCGAAAAGCTGACCCGGAAGGATAAGGTCAGCACGAAGCCCGTCAAGGCCATGCCTGTCAGCAGGGCAATGATCTGACCGGAAGTCATTCCAGTCAGAATGTTTTCTTTCCCGGTGATCGTGTCCACCCAGTAACCGATGATATTGGTGTTGGCCAGCAGCAGCCCGCGCCCGACAATTCCCAGGCACAGACAAACGATGATGCGGACCAGGAACGGCTGGTAGGCGTACTTCAGTGTGGCGTAGATGGTCTTGTTGTATCCGCCGCCTTTTTTGGTGTCGCCATCAGAAAGATATTTGGGGTTGATCGGTGCATTAGACATGTGTCACCTCCGCTTTTTTGTCTGCGGCCTCTTTGGCGACACTCGTGGTGTAGGCTCGGAACTTTTCATTGCGTGCCAGAAGTTCTTCAAACGTGCCAGAATCAATGATCTGTCCTTCTTCCATGAACAAAATGCGATCCACACGGTTTAAGGCACTCAGTCGGTGAGTGACCAGAAGGCGCGTGCGGTCTGCCCAGGCACCTAATAGCAACTGCTCAAAAAGTTTTTGTTCAGTGTCGACATCCACGGCACTGAGGCAGTCATCCAGCAGCATGATGGGAGCTTCAAGATAGTGAACGCGGGCCAGCCCGACACGTTGTCTTTGGCCTCCTGAAAGATTCACGCCCCGCTCGCCGATCTCGGTGTTCAAACCTTTTTCCACTCTCTCGGTGTTCAGATCAAATTGCGCCAGACGCAGAGACTCTTCCACCATGGGGTCGCGCTCGGCCTCAATGTCATAGATGAAGGCCACGTTTTCGCGCAAGGTCGCGTTCATGATAAAACCTTCCTGTGGGACATACGCAAAGTGAGATCGCACCTCATCGACGGAAACTTTTTGTGCGTCCTTTCCTGCCAGATGATAGAAGTCAAACCGGGCTCCGGTTTCTTTCAGCAATGATAAAAGCAGCATGGATTTTCCGGCGCCAACCTCGCCAACAACCGCCACAAACTCTCCGTTTTTGATATCCAAGGAGACATTGCGAAGAATGCGGCGTTGGGACACAGTCAGGTTCAAGCCGCGCACCTGCAAAGCATATTCTTCCTGTCCTTGCGGAAGTGGAGTGCTTGCTGAACGGTCTTCAGTTGTGTTGTTCTGGGTCGAAAAATAGTCTTCCAGGCGGCGCAGGGAGGTCCAGGAATCAAATGCGAACGTAAAGAACCAGGGCATTTGCCGGAACGGTCGGGTCAGAAAAACTCCGACAATCCATAGCAGGGCCAGAAGCTCGCCACTGGTTAATTGATGATTGGAGTAGAACACCAAAGTCGCCAACGCCACCGCATTCAGAAAGAAAGTGATGGATGTTGAAATGGAGTTCATCACCTGACCGTTGGTGACCATGGAAACGCGGTTGCGTGTTTCCACGATACGCTTGGCGAAGATGTTTTTTTCAAAGTGTTGGGTCCAGCTCAGGATACGAATGGTGCGGATGTTCTGGATCCATTCGTTCACCAGGCCGATACGCTCTGCCGCCAGTTGTTTGAAGTTAAAAAAGAACTTGGACTGTCGGAAGGCCAGGAATGTGTTCAGGCAGGAAATCGCCAGCATCAGCAAGATGGTCGGCCAAAGCGGAACATCAAAAAGCAAAGAAATTGCGAAGGGTGAAAGAATCAAAGGGAACAGCATAGAGGCGCCCGCGGGCAAAGTCTGATCCAGAAAAACGGTGGCGCCCTGAACGTCCGTGGCATACAAAGAAACGATTTCACCCACGGGGCGGCCGCTCATTGTGTCGACCTGCAGGTGCAGGGTTTTGTCATAAAGTCTTTTGGCGAAGACCTTTTGCATATAAAGCGCTTCGCGCACGCTCAGGAAGTTTGTCAGTTGAGTGAAGGCTTGGGCCAGCAGAACACAGAAAAAAGCGCCGATGATGTAAGTTAATGTGTGATCAAACTGGATAAAGTGAAGTCGGCTTTCAACGCCGGTCAGCTGATCGATGAACTCTTTTTGGAAAAAAGGCCCCAGCAAGCCCAGCACCGCGGCAATCAGCGAGCACACCAAAACGGTGATTCGCGCATGCAGACGGGTGAAAACAACTTCAGTAAAAAGAGACTTCATGATGCATCGTTCCTAAACCATCCGGTCAAACTGAGCCGGTGTGAATGACTTTTCTCCACTTGGTGCGGGAAAAGTTCGCTGCGGAATAAAACAAAGGTGCCAAGGCGAGGTTCAATCTGTGTGATAAGCTGATTTTCGTCGTCAGGCTCATACAAGCTGAGTTCGCCACCATCGCCCTTTTTCCAGTCTGGGTTAAGATAAAGAACAAAGGTTATTCTTCTCGCACCCGAACCACGATGGTTGTCAATATGCTTATCATAACCTCCGCCCGGAGGATACAGTGCAAAGTGAGATTCAAATCTTTTGAGACCTAAATAAAAAAACTGATTGAGTTTCGATTTTAAAAGCTCCATCTGATCGAGGAAGCTTTGTTGCAGCTCCGAGGCGGTGTTTTCCTCCAGCCACAGAGTGAAGTCGCCGCGGATTTCGGCGTTGATCGTTTTGCTGCCTGCATGCCCGATGGAGGCTTTGGTCAGCTCTCCTTCGTGGTGCAGGCGATGACACTCTTGGGCGAGCGCCATGCAGAATTCAGAGGGAAAAATGTCGTTTGCTGTGGCCCAGTTATCCTGGGCCAGAGACTCCAACATTCTATCCAGATTTATGAGATTGATTTGATTCTGTTCCAAAGTGTTGCCATTCTATTCAGGTGAGGGGAGCAATGGCAAAAAGTTCTTTTACCCGTCGTGAGTTTTTGAAAATCTCGGCCTTGGGGTCCGGCGCAATGGCTTTGGGGGCTTGTACCACCACTGAGCGCCTCTTTATGGGGGACACCCGGGACTTACGCGATGAGGTTGTGATTTTAGGGGCCGGCGCGGCAGGTTTGTCAGCCGCCTTCGAACTGAAGAAACGCAAAGTTCCGTTCCGGATCTTTGAGGCCTCCTCACGTGTCGGAGGACGTGTTCAGTCGGTGTCCGTGTTTCCCGCAGAAGGCCCGGTGGCCGAGCTGGGAGCCGAGTTCGTTGATGGTTCCCACGCCACCGTGATTGCACTGGCCAAAGAGCTGAATCTGCCACTGAGGGAAATCCGCACTCCAGCGGGAACCGAAGCCCACTTGTTTTCCTTTCAGGGGCGCCAGTATCGTGTGAAAGATCTTATTCCGCGTCTGAAGACGCTGCAAAATCCCCTGCGCCGTGTGCGCTTGGATTTGTACCGCGACCAGGATGTGGTGTTGAGTTATAAAAATGCGCTTCAGTTTGAACGCTCGGCTTACTATGACAGCCTTTCACTGAAGGATCTGCTGAATTCATGGTCCAGCGAGCTGGATCCGGTGTTGAGTGAGCTGATCGAGGTGCAAGCCGTGAATCGCTTCGGAGTGGATGCCAAGGATCAGTCTGCATTGCACTTTCTTTCCACGCTTGATGCCGAGGGCAGTTCACTGCTGAGTTCCTCAACCCTGTATCGCATGGAAGGGGGCCTGTCGTCTTTGATGCAGGTTCTGGCGGATCGGGCCGGCGGTGTCATTCCGGACCATATAATGAAAATGAACATGGCTTTGGTGGAAGTGGAGTATGAAAAGGAGATCTTCAAACTCACATTCCAGGGGCCTCGGGGAAAAGAAGTCTTCCGGGCTCGCAATGTTATTTGCACGCTGCCTTTTTCAAAGTTGCGTGAAGTCAAAGGCCTGATGGATTTAGAACTTTCCGAATTGAAGAAAGACGTCATTCGTCATCAGGAATACGCCACTCACAGCAAAGGGGTCGTGGGTTTTGCAACCCCGTTCTGGCGAAGTCCGCTGGCTTCGACGCCTGGAAATCTGGGCAACTTCACCGGGGACTTCCTTTCGGAAAAAATCTGGGACTCCGGACGCTCCCAGCCCGGCACCCAGGGCCTGCTGACTTGGCAACGAGGTGGCAGTTCCGGTTTGAGGGCCGGTGCGGCGGCAACCGATGAAGCGCGTAAGGATCTGGAGCGTTTCTATGGCGAAGTTCCCGCCAGACTCAGTGGGGTCCAGCAGATGATCAACTGGCGCCAGCGCAAATGGTCGTTGGGCTCTATGGCCGTGTTTAAGCCTGGCCAGTACATGAAGTATCGCGGAGCCGCAGCGGAACCCGAGTTGGCTGGTCATCTTCACTTTGCCGGAGAGCACACCAGTTTGCGTTTTGCCGGAACCTTGCAGGGGGCTTTGGAGTCTGGTCAGAGAGCGGCTGTCGATATCCTGCGATAGAAAATAAAAAAGGCGTCATGAAGATGACGCCTTTTTCTTTTTTCGGAACGTGCGGCTGAAATCGGGTTATTTAACCAGATTCACCTGCAGGACACCTGCATTGCCTTGCGAAGAGATGAAGCTGTCCACATCTGTTTTGTTGATCGCATTGATCAAAGAACTCATGCGATTGTTGGTCGCAGTCATGCCTTGAGGGATGGATCCGTCCGCGTTCACCCAGCTATAGTTGGCCTGAGGCGACACCACAAACACCACGATATTGTACGAAGGACGGAAACCTTCTTTTTCCACCTGAACAGAAGGCAGGCTCATTGTGTCGGCAGAGATGTATACCGTGCGGGCTTCCTTCACCTGAGAGATGGAAATCTGAGAGGAATCCGTAGAGATAAACGGACGTGAGCCGACGGCATAAAGCACCGTCAGATACTGCCCGCGGTAGTTGCCCAGGCGGTTGACCTGCAGAGCGGGGATGGACTCAAAGCGCGCAGCCTCGGCACTTCTTTGAGAGACTGAACCGCTCATGAGGCCAAGACCGATAATCAGAGTCAAAGCATTGATGATGATAAGTTTGAGGGATCGCATGTTATTTCGCTCCTGTTTTCGCGTAATCCAGATACATCACTAAGTGACCGTTTGGATCCATCATGACGCGATTAATATCCAGTTTAATTCCTAAAATCTGTGGAGGAAGAGGCAAGCCACCAGGCAGGGACTCTTCTGTTTTTCTCCAGTTTGCACTGCGTTTTTTCAACTCGTCTTTGACACCGTCACGGACTTTGCCTTTGAAGAGCTTGCCCGCCATAGAGATGTACTTGTCATCCAGATACATGGAATCTGTATCGATCGAGTGCAACAGCAGTTGCATGCCGCTCTTATCCTCTAACTGGCGCAATTTTGCAATGATATCGAAGTCCACCACGATGATGTTTTTTAGGAACATCGAACCGGGCTTAATTTCGACTGAAACTCTTAATTTGACGAAGGTTTCAGTAGGCTTCAAAGCCACACCAGCTGGAGTTTTTACATAGTCTATCAACGGTGTCGCCACCAGTTTCAAAACGGAACCATCGGATTGTTTGATCTGTTCGAAGTTTCTGCGCTCAAATGCCAGTTGCAGAACGCGATTGATCAGGGATCGGTCCACACTCAGGCCAATGTCATAATTTTCCTGAGCCACGGCGCCGAATGAGGGAGCCCCGCGGGAAGCGTGCCCCGCTACTGGAGCGCTGCGGCTGTTGACCGGATCTTCCACGTAGGTGGTCAGATCAATGTTCAGGGACTTCTTAAGATTCAGGTTTTGGAGCTGCAAGCCCCACTTGAAAGCCGGACGGGTGTCGGTGGGTTCCTGGCCAGGAGCTGCCATGTCCTGAACTTGTTCCAAGGGACCTTTTAGGAATTCTTTGGCTTTTTGGTTTAGCATTTCCGGTAGCTGTTTGCGTGCAAATTCACCGATGTTTTCACGGACTTTTTCCAGAATCATCGGAGCCTGAGCGGCAAAAAGCTTTTCGATTTCAGCATTGTTCAAATAGAACTTTTTGCCGTTCACCTCGATGGCAAAGGTCGGAACCAGTAGTTTTTTATACTGCAAAGCCAACGACGTTTTATCAAAGTTGTTGTCAATTTCCAAAGCCTCGAAATCCAGTGTTCCATAGGCATTCATGCGGATGTAGAAAGGAATGCGGATGCGCAAAGGGATTTCCTTGTCACCAGCCTCCAAAGAAACATCTTCAAAACCGATCTTACCAAGGAATTCGTTTTGCGTGTCCCAGGCGACCACGGACTTTGTGGCCAGGGTCATTTTTTTCACTTCCAATTCAATGGCCAGAATCGCACCGTCACGTTTTCCCAGGGAATCCATCAGGCGTTCATCCGTCACCAGACCAAAGCGGGAAAACTGCGCGATATAACCGGATTCTCCGATTTCAATTTGCGGCTGGTGATCGTTCATTGAGAATCCCACCAGCCACTGGGTCAGAAGACCACGCACCTGGTTGTACATTTTCACCATTTCCGGATTGGACGCCATGATGTCTTCAGGCTTCAGGGGCTTTTCAAAAGTATAAGTCATTGCCGGGAAATAGCCCTCATCCAGCTTCACGCCCAGATTCCCCAGAATTTCACTCAGGCGGTTGTCGAAGTATTTCATCCCGCGTTGAGTGACCTGAACACGGACTGCATTTTTCAACAGATGCTTATTGGCGATCTGCGGATTGGCGTCGGTGACAGCATGGGCAGTCATCGCCTGCAGGGTCAGCAGAAGCGGGATCAGCAACTTGGATGTGGGCAACCGATTTGGCATTTTTGTTATCCTCATATTTAGGGGCCATGGTCCGTTGCCCCAAGATGCAAATGCGATTCCATTTATGAGACGGTGTCAGACCCTTTATATGGACGCTGAGGCTTAGACAGGTGTCTAAAATTGATACAGGGGACCTTTTATGTCGACCAATGTAAATAGGGAAGGTTCTGGAAAAAAGATCAGGGTCTGGTCTTAGTTCCCCTTTTTTATTCAAGCTTTGATAGAAAAGGCCATCGTAAAAAAACACAAGGGGTAATACATGCTCAAAAAGTTAACGATGACTATGATGGCGACGGCAATGTTGGCAGCTTGCGGTCAACAGAACTCTGCTCAAGTACAAGCCACTGAAGCTCAGAATGGTGTGATTGGCGGTGAGGTTGTTTCCGCTGGCAGCAATATTGCGCGGTCCACAGTAGGATTGTATGATGCGAAAGTGGGGGCTTTGTGCTCTGGTACTTTGATTGCTCCGCAATTGGTTCTGACTGCGGCTCACTGTGTGGATCCAAACTCCAGTGAATTGATCGTCTTCTTTGGCCAGGAAATGAAAGGTTTGGATAAGTCCAAATCTCGTAAAACAATCAAAGCTATTCAACACAAGCTTTATAATCCAGATCGCGCGGAAGATACAGCTGACATTGCCCTGGTTCGCTTTGAAGGCAATGTTCCGGCGGGTTACGTTCCGGCTCCTTTGTACAAAGAATTCAATGAGCTGCAAAAAGGTTCCCGCATTGTGGTTGCCGGTTACGGTTTGAATTGGTCATGGGGTATCAAAAAGGGTGCAGGCACCTTGCGCACAACTGATTTGAAGGTGAAAAAGCCCTTGTATGGCAGCACAGAAATCATGATCGATCAGTCCTTGAAAAAAGGTATCTGCAGTGGTGATTCCGGCGGCCCGGCTTACGTGGAAAAAAATGGCAAGCTTTATCTGATGGGTGTTGCGAGTCGCGGCGACTCTATCCCAATTCCTCTGACTCCGGACTGCTTCATCATGTCCATCTTTACAAGAGTGGACGCTTATGTTCCCTGGATTCAGGAAACAGCAGCTTTGCTGATGTCCATCAAATAGGATATTTCAGAAGAATCTGAAATAAAATCAGGCGGCAACGCCTTATCAGGACCCACAACTTTCAAAAAGGTTGTGGGTTTTTTTATATTGTGGAAGTAGTCTTCTGCGATCTTTCCATCCACCAGCTCAAAGTACACGCAATTCTTATAGGTCGAAGCCTCTGAACAATCTCCTGACTTGAGAGCCGCCCGAAATTCAGTTAAATCCTTAGGCCTACCGCTTTTAACAAAGGTAAGAACATGATGAACAAAGTCGCTTTTGCTTTTTTGTCTTTTTCTCTGGTCCTGACTTCTCAGGCTGCCACAGCCAACTGTGATTTGCAGATCGCTGCGATCGTAGCCAATCACGGACATCCGAGTGATCACCCATCATCTCCAGTTCTGGTGGGGACTCTGCTGGCTGGGGATGCTCGCCGGGGAGCGCAAGGGCACATTGGTCCCTTTTCCGAGGATGTCTATCTTTACCTTAATAATGGATCCCAGCACAGCGGATGGTTTCAGGAAGCCTTTGCCTTGGATTTAGACTGCAAACTTAAAGGGTCTAGCGTCCTTTACGCTGAATAAGCTTGGGCGTTGTGGCTGCCATTGAAGCCACAGGATGAATGAGCAAAACGAACCATTTTCATATATTTTGAAAATGAGTTTTCGACCTGTTTCGCGTAATAACCTTCATGGGGGATTGAGCCGGCAGAAAGAAATGCCGAAAAGTTCTTCATGATCAGAACGTATGTGTATTCATCTTTTGCATGTTTTCTAGTTGTACTTCTATGCGGTTGTAGCCTTGACCTCAATTTAACCCAAAATCCTTCGTTGCTGCCGACATCACCGGGCACTGAAAATCCCATCCAATCCTTCGGTGGAAAGCTGTGTTTCGAAGGTGGCGCCATTCGTACTGTGCTCGAGTCCGAGGGAATTCGTTATTACGGTGGGGACTTTACTAAAGTGGGTCCCTGTTCGAGCGGTATTACGAACTTGTCTTCGGATCCTCGCGGTCAGGCAGTCTCTTTGCCTGTCTCGTTAAAAGAGGCCCACGCCTTAGTGCAGGATTCTTTAGGACGATACTACGTTGCGATGACCGTGGCTAATCCTGGTGAGATGCGGGTCAGAAGATTTACGTCTGACTGGGCTTTGGATAATTCTTTTGTGTCGCCTGCGTTTTACTATGCCCCTTCCCTTCTTGAGGAAAAACGGCAGATCGCTTGGCTGCATACTAAAAACGACAAGCTGATTTTAGCCGGTCCCCTCTATTACACCCAACCCTCTGGAGGAGAGGAAGGCGGTGGTGGCGTCCCGATGTCCATGGAAGATGGCAGAAATGTTGCTATTCTGAACTTGGAGAGTGGCGCGTTGTTGCCGGCTAGCATTGTTGCTGATGGGTTGGAGCTGCAGTCCGTGGATGATGTCATCGTGGCGGGTAGCAGGGTTGTCCTGGTCGGAACCATGGGTGGTACCGGGCGTGTTGTTGTTGATTTGGACTATGTGAATCAGACAGTCTTTGTTGAACCGACGGGTTTTAACTCTCCGGCCACCTTGTTGCTGGATGGTGCGGGCCAACCATTGGCTTATCACATGGGTTCGGAGTCTTCTGAGTTGTATACAATCAACAACGGCGTTTTAACTTCTCGTGCATTTGATATCTCGGCCTGCGGAGTTTATGGGTCACCCACCGTGAAGGCCTATGGCAATATGCTTTACCTGTTGGCCCTGGTGGATTTCGAAAATAATTTGGTTAACATCTGTTCTTACGATCTTTCCACGAACCAGGTGACACGAGTGCTGCCGTGGGACACCGACAGAATAGCGCCGAATCAGATTGTCTGGGCGGTGAATGAGGAAAAAATCGCTTTGGCGGTAGGTTCACAGTTTTTGGAGCTGAAGCGCAGCGACTTAACGGAAACATACTATCAGAGCGTCCTTAATTCCGAGACGTTGGCGTCGGTTGCAGGTGGATTCTTCGCTTTGAGTGCCGCCGGCAATGGAGCAACGGGGGCGGGGGTTCATAGCGGTCTTTATGCCGAGTCGATGTCAACCCGACAAGAAGTTGAAATTCCGACCGTGCTAAGCCTTGACGGCGTGAATGATGCCCCGGATGACAAGGTCAGTATCCGCGGACTTGCCGTTCATGGGAAAAAGCTTTATGCGGGTGGGTTCTTTGAACAGGTCAACGGGGTTCAACAGCAAGGCCTTGTGGTGCTTGATATCAATGATGACTTCAAATCTGTGGCCTTGCCAGTTGCGGTTTCGGGAAATGTCTCAGGCCTGGGTCTTTATAACGATAAGTTGTATATGGTCGGTAATAGCCTTGTGGTCGGCGAAGATGCCGAGGCGGGAGAAGTGGTGCCTATGTCTGTCAGTTCGGCATCAAAGCTGGTGGCTCTGGATTTAAATACCGGTTTGCTGGATGCGGGGCTTTCCAACGAGGTTGTCGTTGATATCGGCAATGACGACATTTACACCTTGTACGTCAATCAGAGCGGAATTTATATCGGTGGCTACTTTGTTATTAGTCACGAGGGCAGTGATTATTGGGATTTCGTGGTGCTGGATCACCAGGGGGCGGTGATCGGAACGCCGCTGCCTGCAGATCCAGGGGATTACGAAAATGTCTCTGGGGTGGTGGAGTCCGGCGGTAAAATCTATTTCTCTGTCTGGGACTACGGCAGTGATAAGGCCTCTTATGCCGAGCTTAAACCGGATATGACGTTTGAAACGAAGCTTTTAAGCAGCCAGGTCAGCAGTAAAGCTGTGAGTCTCTTTAAGTATAATGGGAACCTTCACGGGATCGTGACGACGCAGGGCTCTGATGAGGCGGTGATTCGCGAAGTTCAGCAGGACGGAACTGTTGGGGAATCTGAGAAGTTGTCTGTGTCCGGGGCGGAAGCTGGCGGAGGCCCCGCTTAACCGCCCGAGGCACCTTACTTTTTAACAAATATCGGTATCGGCATTAGAAGTTGATACCCCAGCCCGCACGAAGAATGATTTGGTTTGCGGAAGAAGTGTTATTATCCGGGTACATCGCATAATCCAGCTGAACCGGGATGAAGTTCTTCTTGCTCAGGTGATAGTCCAGCCCCAAAGAGCCAACGAAGGTCTGGTTGGTGCTGATCTTACTGGTGTTCAGAACGTTGCTGGATTTACCAATCGCGAATAAGAAACCAAGACCGCCGCCGACCCACGCATCAAATTTGGTGTTGCGAAGATAAGAGTAGCGCACCAGGGCTTCGACCCCAAGATAGCTGATGTCCACTGAACATTCAGAACCAGAGCAACTGACATTGGAAGAAGTGCCTTTGGCCACCAGGGTTTCATAACCACCAAGGAAGCGGGCACTGATGTTTCCATCCAGATTCATCTGATAAAAGCCAGAGGCATTAATACTGCTGCCGGACAGAGAGACCGAAGAGCTGGGGCTGGGCTTGACCGTCATGTTGTTCATGGCATAGCCGGCAGTCACCCCCCAGGCAGATTTGCTGCTGGAACTCTTGACGGAAGCGGACTTCGAGCTGGCGGCAGAGGAGGCAGCTTTGCCAGCGCCGATTTTGCTCAAAGAGAATTCTTGACTCATTTTGCCCTTTAAAATGGCCGCTACTGCTTTGCCATTTTTGATTTGTTTGATTTCCAGCAGAGCGCGGGCTTTGCCATCACTGTCGCGGGCACCGACCTTGTCTCCGACCTGCAGGTCTTCGCCTTCAAGATCAATCAAGGCCCGGTCATTCTTAACAACGACTGTTTTAAGCGCCCAAGCTGGTGAAACCAAAGATGATATCATTAGTGTTGCAATCAAGAATCTCATATTGATCTTATCGACAAATACGCTTGGAACTAAAGGCAAGATCATTTGACTTGAAATTTCAAAGGCCGGATTTTACTGAAGAAGCCTCCAGAATTGCCAGGGCCCACTGCAATCAGGCGATCTTATTCTCGAAGTGAAACAAAAAACTGGCGAAAAATGTCAGCTCAGATTGGGGCGGAACACTTTCTACCCACCTCGGTGGCGGGGTGGGTGTTTCACTTTGAATACAGTGCGGACCACAGATCAAGCACTTAGGTGTTGTTTGTCCCAAAAAGTGTCTCAGGATGATGTGCTGTCGAAGCAATTGACTGGATCTTCAGATGAAAAATATTTCGCGATGCCATCACAATTTATCCTGAATTAGACGATAATGTAAACACTCAGGGGGAATTGAGTATGAGGGGCTACAAATATTTGGTTGTAGTTGCGTCGGCATTGTCTGTGGCAAATGCGAACGCTGCTGATAAAGACATGTTAAAGGCCAAAAGACTCTACGAGAGAATGACTGGCGTTAAGGTGTCTTCCACCAAACCGGAGTTGAAGAAGGTCGTTGAGTATATTTCTCAGAACAACGACCGGGCTGCCGCCAATTACATCACGACGACGCCGGATTTTTTGAATGTCCAGGTAAAAAATCTTTCCCTCCGTCTTTCCAATAAAGATGAGTCGGTCAAAGTTCCATTCAATGACTTCTCGGCTTTGATCGTTGGTGTGGTTCGGGATAATGCGGACTTTCGCGAAGTTTTGACGGCAAATTATTCTTACGAGATTCGTGGCATCGCGAACGATACGGATGAAAGAACCCGCTTCATAAACCAGAGCAACTATACGCCTGTTGAAACCTCTTACCTGGATATGACCAACAAGAATATTCTGGTGAAAAACAGCAGCCAGAAGCTTGTGAAGAACTTCTGGGATACGGCGATCACTCAGGCCAATTTTCAGGGCGGCCAGATTGTGACTTTAGGGACTCATCCGGAACCTGCGGGGATATTCACCACGCGCACATTTGCGGAAAGAAATCTTAGTGGTGGTACCAACCGCCGTGCGGTGGAATTTTCCCTGAAGCAATTCCTTTGTGTTTCCATGGCGGAAGCGGCTGACTCCAGTGCTTCTGACCAATACGTTGGGCGCGATGTCGAGCGTTTCCCAGCAGGGGATCATAATAAATATCTTACCAGCTGCAAAAGCTGCCACTCCGTGATGGACGGTATGCGCGGTGCCTTCGCGAAAATGGAGTATGTGAATTTCACCCATGGGGGTGCGACAGGAACATATTCCCAGATGAACGGCGACTTTTATATTCAACAGGGCATTCTGGCTGACTATAACAAGTACTATGCAGACTATGTCACGCCAACACTGAATGAGATTGTTCCGGAACTGGCAAACAGTCAGGAAAACTCCAGATGGTTCAAAGCACGTGTGGACTATTTGGTCAGCCGTGGGGATACCGTGGCTGTTGCGACAGAGACAACACGTAAAACCTTGGATACCATCCGCGACCCAGCGGTCGCTAATGCTCTGATGGCAGAATATCGCGCTGTTGCCGCCAATCAGGCGTTGTTGGCAACAATTAAAACCAACTATCGTGCGGCAGATTATGTGGCTGAATATACAGCAACATGTCTGAATAAACTGGGAACGACCGCGGGCACGGCACAAACTCGGGAAGATGGTTTCCTGCTTTGTAATTTGGACGTCAAGAAAGATCAGTCTTTGATCTATGCTTTTTACAATGCCAAGTTGACGGCAGCTCGTGTGGCTGACACCGAAAAAGCCCGCCTTCTGGGGAAGTTGATCAATAAAGGCCGCCCTGCGCCTATCAATTTGGCGACGCCCTACTTGCAGGCTAAGGGACAGTTGCGCCAGTTCCCTCGTAACAACTTTGATTCCGCCACGGGTGTGGCGGTGAAAATGAACAAAGGCAGCTATCCCTATGGGTTCGTTGTGAACAGCGATAACTTTGTGAACAATGCCACTTTGGGCAGCAAGTCCTCCTTCTTTGGCTGGCGCGGTCCGGCCTCTGCAGGCGGTTCCGGCGTTAAGGATTTTGGTCGTATGCTTTCGGATTCACGTCGTTTCAGCCAGTGCATGGCTAAACGTGTGTATGAAAGCGTTTGTTTGAAGAAGTTGGAAGCCACTCAATACTCCACACTGGTGCGCCTGGGGGATCGTTTTGAGGCCGTTGGTTACAACCTCAAGAATCTGTACGCGGAAGTTGCGCTGGATCCAGTTTGCGGCGTGGTGAAAGGGGAATAAGCCATGAAAGCAAGAAATAAAATTGGTGCTGTGATTGGTGTGACATTCTCTTTTCTGTTTGTGGCGGCGTCTTTCCAGAACTGCGCCAAACAGGTGGACTTTGCAAGTCTTGAAGAGGTGACTTCGAATGGCGGTGGCGAGGAGGTGCCCAATGGCAGCTCCGGCAATTCAAAAGCGCAAACAGATATCGACGGGGCTCCGGTGGATGCAAAGCAAACCCTGGAATCCATGATGTCACTGCTGGGGCTTTCCCGCACGGATATCAACATGAAAACCGTGAATGATGAGATCAACTATCGTCGGAATTTGCTGGTGTCTCAGAACGATCTGAGTCAGGTGAATTCCCCTTCAATCATTGCGATCACGTCGCTGGCAGGGGTGGTTTGCCAGCAAGCTGTGATCAAGGAAAAGAAGGGGACGAAGGATCTGTTTAAGTATATTGATTTTACCAAGGGACCTTCAAGTTATGGGAAGCTGGGTGCCATCAACACCTACATTTCCCTGATTGACCGCTTCTGGATGCGTCAGCCGTCTAAAGAGGAACTGACTTTGATCACACAGGCGGTGGATGAATACTTCAGCACGCTGGATTCATCTGCGATGAGCAAGGCGGCCGAATCTGACAAGCTCGCCGTGTTCATCTGTACGGGAATGCTGGCCGTTCCGGATTCATATCTTCTGTAAGTTTTTGGGGACAGTGGGGGAAAGATGAAAAACGATAAACTAAAAAAAGTACTGGATGAAAAAACAGATATCTCCAGCCTGAAGCTTTCCCGCAGGGAACTGCTGGAAACAGGTGTTCTGTCCTTTGCGGCCCGCGTGGCGGTGCCAGGAGCAGTAACTTCCATTCTGGGTATGACCAGCCGTGCACAGGCCGATGAATCGGTAGCGCCAATGATGCCCTTTATAACTTTAAGTTTGAGTGGTGGAGCTGCTTTGCATGGGAACTTCGTTGTAAAAGATAAAGGTGGAAGTCTTTTAAGCTCTTATAGCAAGCTGGGTTTGGGAAGAGCCGGTTTTGCGACTGAAAAAGTGATGGGGGCTGACTTTGCCTCCAGTTCCCGTTTACATAAAGGCATTCAGTCTGTGGCCTCGGCAGCGACTTTGGGTAAAACCCGTTTGGTGGCCTTGTGTACAGACACCGCGAACGACACCGCAGGTCAGGCGGCGCTTCGGCCGTTTTACGATTTGTCCGGTCCGTTGGAACGCGCCGGTCTGATTGGAAAAGTTCTACCCGGCGTGCATCAGGGCGCTGGTGCTGAAAACCTTCGCCCTGTGTTTACGTCGCCCAACACCATGCTGGAGCTTGCAAGTCTGGACAACATGTTCGGTGCTTTGAACTATTCCAGCACTTTGGCTGATAACGGGCTTTTGAACGCGGCTCAAAAAAGAACTTTAAGTTCATTTATTGGTAAAATGACCCAGTCCCAGATCGCGCGTCTGAATTCCAAAGATGATGGTCTGAAACTGGCTTTACAAGAGGCAGGTATTAAGTCTGCCGATATCATCAAAGCCGGTGGCGCCAGTGGTGTTGATCCGCGCAAAGATGCCGTGGTGCAAAGAGTTTATGGTATCAACACAGGCACCGCCGCCAACAATGCCACCGCTGTGACTGCAGGTGTGGTTTACAATGCTTTGAATGGCAATATCGCGCACGGCCGGATCACGCTGGGTGGGTATGACTATCATGCTCCAGGCGTCAGAACAGCGGCCGACCAGAAGGATTTCGATGCCGGGGTTCAGATTGGCCGTATGCTGGAGCTGGCAAGTCAGATGCAAAAGCCGTTGTTCCTGATGGTGACAACGGACGGGGCTTGCGTGTCAGAAATTTCTGACAGTGCCACCACAATCTGGTCCAGTGATTACACGTCTTCTTTGCAGTTCATTATCGCCTTCGATCCAAGAGGCAAGGTCACTTCAAGTGGGACACAGATCGGTCACTATCTGGCCGATCAAAGTGTGGACAACACCACGTTGGTGGGCTCGCGCCCGGACTATGTGGCTGCTGCGATTCTGGCGAACTATCTGAATCTGAATTATAAAATGGGGATGTTCAAGCAACTTGCACCGGCCACACTGCAGGCCGATGACGTTGAAAAAGTTGTTAAACTTCACGTAGCTTAAGGGGAAGCGAATGAAGAAACTTCAAGCCTTGAAGATATCAGGCGCCTTAATCGGGGGACTCATCCTTGTGGTGAGTTTTCAAAACTGCGCTCAGAGCCTGGGAGAAGGTTTCGAGATCGATGCTCAGTCAGTGAAGCTGGTCAGCCAGGGCAGTTCCAGTGCTGGGGGCGATGTGACTCCCGGTGAGGAGGAAGAGACCGACGGCGATGTCAGCACCGGAGATCTTTGTGAGGATCAGCTGTTTGCCAAGTTCGGTTCAGGCTATTATCAATTCTTGAAGCAAAACTGTGCCGGCTGTCACAATGGTGAGCACGAGGCACCGGCCTTTGCCTCCAAGAATTCGTTGATGTCCTATCAGGTCTTTAAAGACAAAGGCTATCAGCTGGTTTCCCTGAATGCGATCAGCGAAACGCACAATCCGCCTTACACAGGGGCCACTCATAACGGCACAATTTCCAGTTTGAAGAGCGAGTGGGAAACGGCCCAGTCCGCTTTCCTGAGTTGTAAGGGCGTGGATGGTGAAGACAAGTCTGTTGTCACCAATTACAAGGCCAATGCCGCGATCGTGAACAGCAAGGCGGATTCATCCGTCTGGAGCAAATTGGAATGGAACATGAGTACGGCGGCGGACATGCCGGCCAAAGCGGCGTTGTTCCCTCTGAGGATCTCATTAGACGCTCAGGTGGCAAAAGTGAACGGGACTGAAGTCGGATATGCCGTGCGCAATCCAACGATTTCCATCACTTCCGGCACGGCGAAGTATCGGGTGCGTGGGGTGTTCTTCTATGTCAACAATGTGCTTTTCGATTCAGCAACTGTTTACCGCAGTATCAATGCGGTTGTTTGTCCGGGGACTGCTTTGAATCTGGCTCCAGTGGGGAACGCCCAGTTGCTGGTTGTGTCTTCGGCTAAGACGACAGATAAATTTGCCTTGCAATTCACCTCCATTGAAAAGGCTGAATCAACCGCGACTTGTGGAATCGGATCCAATGTCGTTGTGCCGGTGGATGAAACCCCGGCTGTGGTCACCTACAGCATGTTGGTGGGCACGGACAGCAAAGTGAATGTGTTTAAAACCCAGTGCTTGAGCTGTCACTCTGGGACCTCTGCAGACGGAGGTCTGGACTTAAGCAACTACAATCAAGCCAAGTCCAAGGCGGCAGCGATTAAAAGACGTGTTAACGATGCCGGAAATCCGATGCCACGCAGTGGTGTGATGTCTTCATCCATGCGCGCGATCGTCGATAAGTGGGTTGATACGAATACACCGCAGTAAAGTGGTGTGTCTTGAAATGAGCCGTTTTGCTGTGAAAGGGGAAAAACAGACAAAACGGCTTTTGATATAGTCTGTGTGTCCGATAAGTAGTCGTGGGGAGCGTACGAATGAAACTTGGGGGATTCAAGAAGACATTTGCTGTTGTTGCCGTTTTGGCAATGGTTCTGGGTTTTCAGAACTGCAGTGACTTTGCGTTGCAGGACCAGGTTTTGTACGAGCAGGGGCTATTTGATTCGCAGACGGCGTTGGACCAGAAAGCGCTGCCGAAGCTTCTGAATGCCGAAGAGTTGTCATTCTGGTCAAAGCCAGGAAATCCTTCCTTCGTTACTAAGTCTCTTTTTATGGCCAACCAGATTTCTGTCGTTGTGGCGGTCGACCGTTCAGCGACAGGCAAAATCATCTCGGTGACCTCAGGAGTCAACCAGGAAGATGCCTTTATCTCTATTGCTGATGGCAAAGTGCGTGCGACTCATGCGGCGGTCAATGCTTCAAATTATGCGTTTATTGAAACCAATTTGCCATCGTCGGGTGACAAAATGGTGATTGCCGCCGGATTCGGGACTAAGACCACTGAAATCTCGCTCTTGATTAATGGTGTGGTGCAGACGGGAACCATTCAAAAAGTGGGCACTCCGGATGATTTTTCCTACACGGCCAAGAGTGTTGAAGTCGCACCTTCGGGTGGTCAGGTTTATGAGTATGTCGTCTATGGCGGACATACGGATGATGCTGCGGTCCTGACCAAGAGCGAACTCAATGTGATGTCCCGTTATATCGCGACCAATAATTTGATTGAGAATGTGATCTATGATCCAAGTCTTGCGAACGAAGGCAAGGATGATACGACCACCGAAAATCCAAAGTTCGCGCCGGTAAAAGCCCTTCTGGATGCGAAGTGCGTGACCTGCCATACACACAGTTCGAATTTGAAGAACATGACCGAGACTAAAGCTTTGGCCAACAACTGGGTGCGGGCGAAAAATCTGGCGGGATCTCGCTTGTACTATCGCTTAAAGGGTGCCACGACCGGTTCCGGTCCGGCCAATATGCCGACGGATAACACGTTGACGGCGGCCGAAGTTCAGGCCGTTGCCGACTGGATTAACAGCATTGAAAATTAATAACAACTAAGTACGTTGATACAACAATCACCAGTAAGGGTGGAGGGGTTACATATGAAGTTTTTGACAGCGTTGATTGTCACAATGGGGATTTCAACTGCAGCGGTGGCACAAAGTGTGGTCGTGGATGTTGTCTTGAATCCGATGGGGGATTTTAAAGGCAAGACGTCCGATGTTAAGGGTGAGGCGACTGTTAAAGGGGACGAGGTTTCTGCGCAAAATATCGTGGTGAATCTGAAAAACCTGAAAACAGGCGTGGAAGTCCGGGACAAGCACACACAAAAGTATCTGGAGACCAGCAAGTATCCTGAAGCGGTTTTGATCTCCGCCACGGGTAAGGGTGGTAAAGGAACGGGTAAGATTAAAATCCGTGGTGTGGAAAAAGATATCGCGGGATCTTACAAGATTGAAGGCAAGGTGCTGAAGGCCACGTTTAAATTGAAACTAAGCGATTTCGGCATCAAGGACATCAACTACATGGGTGTTGGCGTTGAAGACGAAATCACTTTGAATGTGGCTGTGCCGGTTAAATCCTAAAAGCGGTAGTTCGCGCCGATTTTCCAAAGCGTGGTCCCCTCTGTCAGGGGGCCAACGCCAGAATAAAAGTCCCACTTTCTAAATAGTCTAATATTCAGATCCAAAAGTCCGCCGACATAAAGACTGCGTCCGGCATCGACAATTTGCGTGGATGTTTCTCTTGGCCAGTCAATATTTTTGTACATGCCCATCAAGGTGAGCCCGGCATTGATGCGTCCGGAGAAGCGATAGAATCCCCGTGGAGAAACTCCATAGGTGGTGAAGGCAACCTTGTCCTGCAGATATCCTTCGCCAGCAATGCCACCGTTGGCGCGACCTGAGCCGATAAAAGCGCCCATGCTCCAGCCCCAGCGGTAGTAAGTGATCTCTTTCATCAGAGTGACTGTGATGGCGTTGTAGTTGGCGGGCTGTCGACTCATGTTGATTCCGTCTTGCACGCGCAAGGTTTCATTCCATTGAAGAGTCGAAAGACTCAGTCCCCAGCTTTGCTGGGCTCGGACACGGGATGGTTTTTTTGCCGCGGTCTCAGTTGCGGTTGTTTCACCAACGGTGTCGTCAGATTCCTCCTGGGCAAAAGCAGTGTGAGTCAGCAGGCCCAGTGTAAGAAGAAGGGGAAGAAGTGTTTTTTTCATGATTGCTCCTAGTATGAAACGTGCACTTGCCCTTGCAAGGACCACTGATCTTCCGCGCCACCAGAAGATGGATAAGTCTTGTTGTTAACGCCCATCACGCGCAATTCCGTGCGGGGCAGAGGGAACATCAAAGCTCCGACAGACCACTTCATGCTTTCGTCGGAGGACTCGGTGATGCTTCTTTTGGAGTGCTCAATAACAGAGAGAAGATTGTATCCGCGTTCCAGGCTCACCAGCGTTTGTACCAGCGCATAGGTGCCCAGTTCGGGGTCTGTTGTGCCGATCTGCGGTGTGCGTTCTTTTAAGCCAACCTCGGCCATGATCGCAGATCCTTTAGAAAGTCCCATGCGAGTTGTAAAGGCCGCAAGCTTCCATTTTTCCAGGTCACTTTCGGACATAAGGAAAGAACCACCGACTTTGAATTTTTCATAAACCTGATATTCGCCGGCGACGGAATAGCCTTTTTGCTTTGCATTGTCTTCTTGAGCCGCGTTTCCGAAGAAGGCATTCAGGGCAATATCCCAGTCGGGATACGTGAGGTGAGCAATAGCACCCTGAGACTGGTCAAACTGTCCCAAAGTGATGACTTTGCGGTTCACCGCCGAATGGTCCACGTTGCGGATACCGAAGGCTTTGTCCATTTGCCCCAGATAGATCCACAGGTTGTTGCTTTGTTTCCAGCGAAGATAGTATTCGCGCATGAACCATGTGTTGGTTTTCCCATAGTATGCTTCCTGACCTGTATAGCCGACAGTGGTGATCAGGGCGTAGGTTTGCTTTTTATCAAGGAAGAAGTTCAGGTTCACGTCGTTTTGCATGTTATAGAACTTCTCGATAGTATCTTTGGAGCCTGGCGAGGTTTTCAGCCACAAGCCACGGTACTTCAGGCCGGGACGGAACCACCAGGGAAGTGGCTTACTTCCCAAGAATCCGGACTTCATTGAGATTTCTTCGTCATCCATCGTTTTAGGGAAGACCGCACGTGAGGTGATTTCGCCAGCAAACAGGGCGCGGCCGTAATCATTCAGGGCTCCGCCACCCAGACCATTGTAATGGCAGGTGATACAGGAGGAGTACGAATAGCCGATAAAGTCGGGGTAGGCCGAAGCTGTTTCGGTTTTAAGAATCGCTGCAAAGATGAAGGCGGGCAGAAGATATTTAATGTGTCTCACAATGAGAAATTCTAAGTGAGGAGGCGAGATAATCAATAAAAATCTATATCTGGAACGGATACTGGCCGATAAGTTTTCCATGGAAACAAAAACAACCACACTACAACGTCCTCGGACGGTTGAAATGGCTGCGGCGGTGCTGATCCTGACGCCGATGTTGGATGCATTGATGATGCAACGATCTGGCGTGTCTATTCTGAATTGGCTCAGCTGGATTTTCGTTTTCGGTGCGGGAGTGACGCTGATGATTCGTCACAAATCCTCATGGATTCTCGGGGTTGTTCTGTGTGCGGCCTTTGTCGTGAACACCTCTTATCATCTGATTCAGGAGTTTAATACGGTAGATCCCATCATCAGCTCAGCACGACTGTTGGATTGCCTTATTGTTGTGTTTATTGTCGGGACTGTGTTTTCGTTCTTCCGTTATCCTTATCTGGATCGCCGTCAGAATTGGTTTGCACCCACGGGCGACCGTTACGTGGTGGCCACCTCTGTACTGCTAGAGGGGCGTGTGGAAGCGCAGACCGTGGATCTGTCCTATACCGGCGCCCGCATCGCGGTCCCGGAGGGGGTGTCTTACCAAAAGGGACAGACGGTCTCTGTTCAGCTTTCCGAGATCAATGACATTCAGTGTGCCGCCAAGGTGATTGACTTGCAGGGCGGAATCCTGCGCGTTCATTTCGCAGACCTGAATTCCAGCGAAAAAGAGCTGCTTCGTCAGTGGCTTTCCAGTCAAAATCTGCAAAAAACATAGAATCCTCTTTCGTCTCTGCTATTTTTAGGGCATAAGTGGGCTTTTCCAACAAGGTGGTCGCATGGCGAAAACAACAAAGAAGACATCCAAGAAAGCAGCCAAGAATAAAGAGGACGCTTTGCTGTCCGACGGAACTCCGACTGTGAAACAAATTCTGGAAAATGTGCGTCCGACTCCCATGGTGCATAACGGTCTGACCAATGAGGAAAAGATCGATCGGATCACGGAGAAATTCACTGATATCATGCAGACCCTGGGATTGGATCTGGAGGATGACAGTTTGCGTGAAACGCCACGCCGAGTGGCGAAAATGTACGTGAATGAAGTCTTCGGTGGGTTGGATCCGAAAAAGTTTCCGAAAATGACAGTGATCGAAAACAAGATGAACTATGATCAGATGATCGTGGTTCAAAATATCGGCTGCTTGTCTTTCTGCGAACACCATTTTTTGCCCATTGATGGCTTTGCCACTGTGGCTTATATCCCCAATAAAAAAGTCATTGGTCTTTCCAAGATCAACCGCATTGTACAGTATTTTTCAAGACGTCCTCAGGTTCAGGAACGCCTGACCAAGCAGATCGTGGACTGTTTGCAGTACATTCTGGGAACGGAGCATGTGGCGGTTCATATCAATGCCAAGCACTATTGTGTGATGATGAGAGGTATTGAAGACACCTCCAGCACGACCTCGACAGCGGATTTGCGTGGTCACTTTAAAACCCGCATGGAAACGCGTGAAGAGTTCCTGCAGCACTGCCGCACCAAATTCTAAGGTACCTGCTTACTTTTGCAGAAGCGTTGCGAAAAAAAGGGAGGCTGTAGCCTCCCTTTTTGTTTTTTAGGACAGGGCTGATTGTAGCAGTTCTCGGGAGTTCTTGGACAAGGACTCCACTGCGACCATACGTTTGATTTGAGTCAGGGCTTTTTCTTTCATGGCAGGCTCCAGCTTCTGAACAAAGTTGAAGGCTGCACAAAGGCGGGCGGCCACTTGCGGGTTCTTGGTGTCGATCTCAAGGATCTTGTCAGCATAGAACTCGTAAGCGTTGGTGTTAGGGTCATGGAAACGAACCAGATTCGCACCAAAGGCACGCAGCAATGAATAGACGTTGTTCGGGTTTGTGATGTTGAACGCTGGATGCTTCGTCAAAGCTTTGACGTCTTCCAGAACCTGCTTGCGGTTGGTTGTCGCCTGTGCGGTAAACCATTTATTCAGAACCACGGAATCATCTTTCCAGTCTTCATAGAAGTGCTGAAGAGCTTTTTCACGGTGAGCAGATTCGGAGTCTGCCAGAATCATCATGGCGGTCATACGGTCCGTCATGTTCTGTGCTTCCCAGTACTGTTTATTCACAGCTTCCATGATTTCCGGGTCATGCAGTTCTGCCAAGTAAGCCAGGGCCTGATTTTTCAAAGAGCGATGGCCAAAGACCTTGGTGTCACGGCTTTTCGGTTCCACATTATGAAACTTGCGATAGATGTTCAGCAAAGCGCCGCGGTTTTCTTTTGCGATAGCCTGGCGAAGAGCTGTGCGGGCCTGATAGAAGGCCTCGGCATCCAGAACGGATTCTTCCTGTGCCAAGACGGCGTAGCTTGGCAGCTGCAACATCTTGGCTTTGAAGGACGGATCCATGGATTCATCGGCAATCGTGGCACTGACGGCTTTTACAAAGCGTGGGTCCACGGTCAAAGTCTGCTTGTTGCGGGCTTGTCCGATCAAGTTGCGCAGCAAGCGCAAAGAGATCTTCTGAGCCATTTCACGGCGATTGAAAGAGTCTGTGTCCTTTTCCATCAGGAAGTACAAATCTTCCTCAGAGGCTTCCCATTTCAGGTTTACCGGCGCCGAGAATTCACGCAGCACTGAAAGAACCGGGCGGTCTTTCAGACCTTTGAAAGTGTAAACTTCTTTTTGCTCTTTAAGTTCAATCAGGTTTTTGCCATCACTGTTCACTGTGATCTTGTCGCAGTTCAGAGTCAGCTCATTGCCGGATTTGTCCAAAAGTCCCATCATCAATGGAATATGGAATGGCTCTTTGTGCGGCTGGCCTGGAGTGGCTGGGCAGCTTTGTTCCAGCGTCACAGTCAGCTCACCTTTGGCAGCATCAAAACTTTCCTGAATTGTGACCACAGGAGTTCCCGCCTGATGATACCAGCGACGGAACTGAGTGAAGTCCTTGCCGTTGGGAGTCGCGATGGCCGAAGCAAAGTCCTCGGTGGTGACAGCCTGACCGTCATGACGACGGAAGTATTCATCCATGCCCTTGCGGAATCCTTTGCGACCCACAATCGTCTGCATCATGCGGATGACTTCAGATCCTTTTTCGTAAATTGTCATGGTGAAGAAGTTATCCACGGCCATGCAGGATTCCGGGCGAACCGGGTGGGCATTCGGGCCCGCGTCTTCGGCAAACTGACCGGCACGCAAGGCATCGACGTCCTCAATACGCTGCACACCACGATCGGTCATATCAGCAGAGAATTCCTGATCACGGAAGACCGTCAAACCTTCTTTCAAAGACAACTGGAACCAGTCACGTAAAGTCACGCGGTTGCCAGTCCAGTTGTGGAAGTATTCGTGAGCCACAACAGATTCAATGCTGTGGAAATCCACATCAGTTGCCGAGTTGGAATCTGCCAAAACCAGGCGAGAGTTGAAGATGTTCAGTCCCTTGTTTTCCATGGCGCCGGCATTGAAATCGTCAATGGCCACAATCATGTAGTCATTCAGATCATACTCAAGGCCAAAGACCTCTTCGTCCCACTTCATTGATTTCTTCAGGGAATCCATCGCGTGCCAGCAGCGCTCTTGTTTGCCATGAGCGGCATAGACTTCCAGGTTCACCTTACGACCATTCACAGTGGTGAAGGTGTCGCGGATAACCCCAAGGTCGCCTGCCACCAAGGCAAAAAGATAGCACGGCTTTTTGTGCGGATCTTTCCAGAAGGCTTTGTGGCGGCCGTTACCCAGGTCTTCAATTTTGATGCGATCTCCGTTGGACAGCAGAACCGGGTACTTTTGTTTGTCCGCTTCGATGGTGACAGAATAGGAAGTCATCACATCCGGGCGGTCAAAGAAGAAGGTGATCTTGCGGAAGCCCTGAGCCTCGCACTGAGTGCAGAAAATCCCATTGGACTTGTAAAGCCCTTCCAGAGATGTGTTGTTTTGCGGTTGCAGTTCTGTTTCAATTTCCAAGCTGAAGCTGTCGGGAACTGACGGAACAATCAGCTCTTCTGCCGTGATTTGATATTGGTCTTTGCTAAGCGCTTGGTCGTTGATTTTGATACTGACCAGCTTCAATTCCTCGCCATTTAAGCGGAGCGCAGCGCCAGCTTCGGTTCTGCGAACCTGGCTTTTTGCCACAACTCGACAAAAGTCCTCATTTAGATTGAAGTCGAGGTTTACAGAATCCACCGCAAAGGCGGGGGCTTTATAGTCTTTCAGATAAATTTTCTCTTGTTTCATAAGGCCTCGATTCGGATAATGGGCAGATGAGTTTACTTTTCACTTCTATCACAATAAACACCACGCAGCTACAGGGCATGTTGGGTTTTTATCGAATTATCGGCTTTCAATTTACAGCGTCAAAAGTTGATAAGGGGAGTGAAGTCCACAGAGCCGTTCACAATGGCGTGGAATTTTCCCTGTACAATATCCAAAACCCGCAGAGGTCTCAGATTCCGAGCCTGCAGCTGGGCTTTAAGATCACGGACCTGGAAAAGACCGTGCAGGAGCTTGTGAAAGTTCCCGGAGCCATGTGTATTTTGGACCCGACAGATATGCCCGACGGCAAGAAGGCCATTGTCTTGGACCCGGATGGCCATTCCATCGAACTGTGCGAACTATAAAAAAAAGCCCCGGTCACCCGGGGCTTTTGCTTTTGGCTCTTTATTGAGGCGTTGTGATGAACTGGGCGGAAGAGGCCTTAACGTGAGTCTCGATCGGCTCCAGGCGCCCTTTCAGATATTTCTGCAGGAACTCTTCCGTGATGGCATTCGCCGCCATGTTGTTTGCCGCTTTGGCAAAACCATGGCCTTCATCCGGGAAGAGCACGTATTCCACAGGGATTTTCTTCGACACCATAGCGTTATAGATTTGATCTGCTTCGTTCTTTTTCACACGCGGATCATTGGCTCCTTGCAGAATCAAAAGTGGCTTTTTGATCTTATCCACATGAGTCAGAGGAGAGCGTTCTTTTAAAAGCTTTTTGCCTGCGACGGTGGTAGGGTCCCCTACGCGTTTGTACAAATTCGCACGGAAGCTTTCCCAGTAGGGGGGCACCGTATTTAGCAATGTTTCCAAGTTGGAAGGGCCCACGATATCCACGGCTGCGGCAAAGGTGTCCGGCGTGAAGGTCACGCCCGCCAAGGCTGCGTACCCACCATAAGACCCTCCCATAATAGCGATCTGGCTTGGATCAGCGTAGCCATTCTTAACGGCCCAGTTTACGGCATCAATCAGATCGTCATGCATTTTGCGACCCCATTGTTTGTCGCCAGCGTTCAGGAACTTTTTCCCGAAACCAGTCGATGCACGGAAATTGACGCTTAGGACATTGTAGCCACGATCCGCAAGCCATTGATGATAAGGATTGTAACCGTAATCATCGCGGCCCCACGGTCCGCCGTGAACAAACAGGATCAGAGATTTTCCCGCAGGTTTGCGGGCCTGGGTCAGATAGGACACCAGTTGAAATCCGTCACGAGAAGGAATTTCGACGGCCTCCATCGGACTCATGCGATCGGCGTATGGAATTAGGGACTTGGTGTGATACAGGGGTTCGCTTAAGGCCTGGGTTGTGACATCATAAAAATAGAACGCCACAGGTTTGTCCGTGGAATCGGCGAAGATCACCCAGTGATTTCCATCCAGGCTCATGGAGGTCACAGAAATTTCTGTGTTGAGTTTTTTCTCAATGTTTTCAAAATGCCGTTGGAATTCTTTGTCGAAGAACTGAATGTCTCGTTTTAGGTAATAAGATGACGCCCACAAAAGCTTTCCTGTCTGCAGATGCATCTGCAGATTCTGAATGTCGGAGCGTTCGTCCGAAGCAAGCACTTTTGTTTTATCAGATTTCAGATCCCACTCGACCAATGCAGCCTTGTCACGCTTGCGGCTGTCGACCAGATAAACCTTGCTGCCATCATGGGATGTGTCCACGGCGGAAGAGGTCATGCTGTCTTCAAACGGAATCACACTTTTTTTGTTAAATTTTTTGTTTTTTTCGTCCCAAAGGAAAAGCGTGGAGGAGCCGTCCTTGTTGGATTTGCTGGCCAGAATCGGGCGGAAGTTTTTATCAAACAGAACGCCAGCGAAGTTTTCTGTGTTGGTAAAAAGATCCGTGGTTGCTTTGGAAGTCAGGTTCAGGATCTTGTAGTCAAAAAACTTTGGATCACGTTCGTTTGAAATAATCACGACTTCGTTAGGTCGAAGATGACTGGTTTCAGCAATCTGGGAGGTTGTTTTTCCAGGCTTGGTGATTTCGTTAACTTCGCCACTGGCCACATTCAAAGTGTACAGGCCATAATTTTCATCGCCCGCCACGTCCTGACTGAAGATCAAAGTGCCTGGAGTGTATGTCCAGTTGTAGCGAAAGATCCCGCGTTTGGTGTCGTGAGTGACGGGCTTCGCGGTTTGCGGCTTTCCAAATTCCTGAACCCAGATATTCAGAACACCTTTGTGTGTTGAAAGATAGGCCACATATTTTCCATCCGGACTGATTTTAATACCGGTGATGTCCGGGTTTCCGAAAAGAACTTCACGTGGTATGTAGTCGGCGTTCACAGAATCTTTCTTGTTTAAAGACTGGCAGCCACTTAGGGCGAAAATCAGGGCAGTAAAAAAAGGCACATTAAAGACTGTCTTCATTAAATGGACTCCTGTTTTGGAGTCTTATCGTAGGTCAGCCTCTATCGGAGTCAAGTGGGGGAGATTTATTACGCAGAATAGAAAAAAAGGGCCCGGAGGGGCCCTTTTGTATCAAGAGTGATACATGCGGTCTTCAAAGGCTGCCAGAGCGGCTTTGGCTCCTTCACCCATGGCAATGACGATCTGCTTGTAGGGCGTCGTTGTCACGTCACCAGCAGCGTAGATGCCCTTGGCTGAGGTGCGACCTTTTTCATCGACGATGATTTCACCAAACTTCGTCAGCTCCACTGTGTCTTTCAGGAACTGACTGTTGGGAACCAGACCGATCTGTACAAAGATACCATCGAGATCCATTTTTTCAGTTTTATTCAAGCCACGATCCAGGTACTGGATCTGCTGAACTTTTTGACCGTCGCCAATGACTTTTTCAGTCTTGGCATTGGTGATGATCGAAGCGTTGGGCAGGGACTTTAGTTTGTCCACTAGAATCTTATCGGCTTTCAGTTGTTCATTGTATTCAAAGACCACGACTTCACGAGCGATACCCGCCAAGTCAATCGCCGCCTCAACGCCCGAGTTGCCGCCGCCGATAACCGCGACTTTTTTATCCTTATAAAAAGGACCGTCACAGTGAGGGCAGTAGGCCACACCGCGGCCCAGATATTCTTTTTCGCCTTCGACACCCAGTTCACGCCATTTGGCGCCGGTGGTGATGATGACAGAATCTGCGGTCATGTGTTCGCCACTTTCCAGCTCGATCGTTTTTGTTTTGCCCTCGGTCAGAATTTTCTTCACACGACGGTTTTCAAAAACCTTAATAGGGTAGCTGGCAATGTGTTGATTCAGTTGGGCGGCCAGTTGCGGCCCCTCCGTGTAAGTCACAGAGATCAGATTTTCAATGCCTTTTGTTTCCTGAACCTGACCGCCGATTTTTTCCGTGATCATCGCAGTGCTCAAACCTTTGCGAACCGTGTAGATCGCTGCAGAAGCCCCCGCAGGACCGCCGCCGACAACCAAAACATCAAAGTGGCCCAGGTTGGCATTCACGGGCTCTGCCGGAGCGGCGCTTTCATCCACACCGAAAGTGGCTTCGAGCTTGGTCATCAAGTCCAATAATTGAATGCGGCCTGAGTGGAACATTTTGGAGTTGGCCACCAAACTTGGCACGCCTTGGATGCCCAGCTTTTGGATGTCATCCTGAACGTAACCACCATCAATGATTTCGTGCTTGATGCTTCCGTGGGCCAGCACAATCTGATTGATGGCCTGAACCACGTCCGGACAGTTTTCACACGTCAAAGAAATGTAGGACTGAATCGTGATGTTCTTCTTCAGGCGTTTCGCTCGCGCGGCAATCACGCTGTCCAGCGGTTTGCCTTTACCGTCGGTATTGAGAATGGCCAAAATCAAAGTGGTGAATTCATGACCACCTGGAATCCCTTTAAATGAAATTCCAGTCGGTTTTCCTTTGTACTCGATATGGAACAGTGGGGCCGGGGAGGTTGTGTCACCTTTGCGCACGACAATCTTATCTGAAGTGCTCGCAACATCCTGGAGCATTTCAACAAGTTCTTTGTTGTCGTCGTGAGAGCTGTCTGCGTAAACCAGTTCGACAGTGTTTTCCAGAGCAGCGAAGACGGACTGAAGCTGTTCTTTAAGACCTTGATCTAACATTGGGGCCTCCATTCTAACGGGGGAAATTACCTGAAAGCACCAACTGACTGCGTTGGTCGGTGTCGGCGTACTAGGAGTACGCCTTCCTTCTCCCGCCTTGCATTTGATGCTTTCAGCTAATTTCTGTTTTGCGGTTCGGGGTGGGCTTGTCCCCGCTTTCGCGGGGACTCGCTTCTGGGTAAAATCTTAGATTTTACCTACTAGGTCCAAGCCTGGTTTCAATGTGGATTTGCCTGGAGTCCATTTAGCTGGGCATACTTCGCCTGGGTTTGCAGCGATGTATTGAGCCGCTTGAACTTTACGGAACAACTCATCAGCGTTACGGCCGATACCGTTGTCCTGAACTTCTGCAAGTACGATTTTACCAGCAGGGTTCACCAGGAAAGTACCGCGGTAAGCAAGACCTTCTTCTTCAATGTGCACGCCGAAAGCGCGAGTCAATTGGAAGGTAGGGTCCGCAAGCATTGGGTACTTGATCTTTTTGATTGTGTCAGAAGCATCATGCCAAGCTTTGTGAGTGAAGTGAGTGTCTGTGGAAACACCGTAAACTTCCACGCCCAATTTTTGGAAGTCAGCGTATTTGTCAGCCATGTCACCCAACTCAGTCGGGCAAACAAATGTGAAGTCCGCAGGGTAGAAGAAGAAGATAGACCATTTACCTTTAAGATCGTTGTGAGTCACAGTCTTAAAGTCGTTGTTGTGATAAGCTTGAACTTTAAATTCTGGCACTTGCGTGTTGATCAGAGTTTGCATTTATTCTCCTTGAATAAAAGTGGTTTGTATTCGGGCCGATGGCCAAGTTATAGGTCCACCAGCATTGTTAATTGCTAGCAGACATCTTTCGTCTTTGAGAATAAGGGATCAACCTCTTTTAATGAAATCGATTATAAGTATCTATTGATAGATTTTGTCTATTGCGGCATAATGCCTTCCAGGAGGCTGTATGGGCCCAAAAGTGAACTTTTCTCTGACGCAGCTTGAATACGTCATGGCTGTCCATAAGTACGGACATTTTGCCAAGGCGGCTCAGGCCTGCTTTGTGACTCAACCTACGCTCAGCATGCAAATACAGAAGCTGGAGGAGGATCTGGGGATTGTGATCTTCGATCGCTCCAAAAAGCCGATCCTTTTGACTCAAATGGGTAAGAAACTGATTTCTCAAATGCAGACAGTTCTGTTTGAGGCCAAGAAAATCGGCAGTATTATTCAGCAGGAAACCAAAGGGGCTAAGCAAGGTTCTTTGTCTATTGGTGTCATACCTACGGTCGCACCCTATCTGCTGCCTCGACTTTTGCCGATGTGCGAAGAGCTTTTCCCAGAGGTCGAACTGAATATCAAGGAACTGCAAACGGAGCAGATTTTAAAAGCTCTGGATGATGATGAAATCGACGTGGGAATTTTGGCGACCCCCACTCAGGTGGCCAAGATGTTCGAATATCCGCTGTACTATGAACCGTTCTATGTGCTGTGTGAAAAAGATCATGAATATGCCCACCAGAAGAAAATCAAATATCAAAGTCTGAGCATGGAGGACATCTGGCTGCTGGAAGAGGGCCACTGTCTGCGCAATCAGGTTTTGGACTTGTGTTCGGTCAAAAAGAATAAAGGCGCAGGAAGACGCTACAAGTTTGAAAGCGGCAGTCTGGAGACCCTGAAGAATCTGGTGGATCTGTACGGCGGCTACACGTTGCTGCCTTATCTGGCAACAGAACAAGTCGGGGATCGCAGTCAGATTGTGCAGTTTGAGCGCCCCATTCCGGCTCGTGAAATAGGGTTGGTGTACCGTCGCGAACACTACAAGAGCGAATTGATCGAAGCCCTGGGTGAGGCGATTTTGAAGTCGATTCCGGAAGAACTGCGTCGTATTCGCTCTAAAGATCTGGATGTTTTACCGATATCTTGATTTTTAAGTGAGCGGTCGGGCGGCCGGGAATTTTGTGGTAACCTTATGGGTAAAAGAAAGGTCCAGCATGGAAATAAAACGCAAACCCCTTGAGTCTCGTGATGACATCCGAATTTTAGTGGACAGCTTTTACGCCAAGGTGCGGGCTGATGGGTATATCGGGCCGATCTTTACGGATGTGGCGCAAGTGGACTGGGATGAACATCTGCCCAAGCTGTATAATTTCTGGGCCGATCTTCTTTTGGGGGAGGACTCCTATCGGGGCCGACCCTTTCCTCCGCACATGAAATTGAATTTACAGCCCGGACATTTCGAACAGTGGCTGCGTTTGTTTGTGGCGACGGTGGATGAATATTTTGTGGGGCTGAAGGCAGATGAAGCCAAACACCGGGCTTATCGCATTGCCAGGAATTTTATGATCAATTTGAATCTGATCAGTTTGGATTAACTTCTTACCAGACGTTGAGCGTGTGCCGGAATGCAGAGGGGCTTTTGAGAACCTTGTATTGTTGCACAGCTGCGCAGGACGCTTAGAGAAGCTCTGCGGAGAGTGCTTAAATGGAAAAAGCCGCGGAGGTTCTTTATGAAACTCACAGTCAACTTTGCATCGCAGGGACGTCTTCTTGAGGGAACTCTTTATCTTCCTGAATCCAATGAGGATGTTCTGGCCGCCTGCCTTTTTGAGGGGGCCATGACCGGAGCCACAGCTCAGGTGGTGGATTATCTGGCTCGGCAAGTCAGTCATCAGGGGTTTGTCACCCTGGTCATGGATCATAACTATTTCGGAGATGACGAAACGGCTCCGCAGCCCTGGGAATCGCCCTTTAAGCGGCTGCAGGATATCCTGGCAGCTTTGCACTTTTTGGAAGATTATGGCGAGGTTGATAAGAACCGAATTTTCGGTGTGGGTGTCAGCGTGGGTGCTGAGTTTCTGGCCGAGGCCAGTCGCCGGACTGATATATTAAAGGGTCTGGTCTTCGTTGAAAGTCCCACAGATGACAGTCGCAATCGAATTGCTCGACTGGATATTCCCAGCATTGTCGTGGATGAAGCTCACCTGGAAACGGCCGTCGAAGAAATTGTTCTTTGGGCCCGCACGCTCTTTGGCAGTTCGCGTGAAGAGCATGGTTCTGTGAACTGGCATCTAACGGATGAATAAATTTACTTCAACTTTATTGTGACCGTATTCACAACCTCATTTTGCATATTGCGAATGTCCACTTTCATTGACTGGCGCTTCCAGTCGATTTCGGCCAAGCCAAAGTTTTCTTTGTTATACACGGGGCCGATGTAGTGTCGGTCGGAATCCCGATAGTTGTTAGCGCGATTGATGGAGCTACCTGTGATGTCGTACAAAGGCCCATAGCCGGGAAGTTCCAGTTTGGAAATAGAGGCCATGTGGCGATCCCCACTGAGAATGACGACATTTTTCGCCTTGGTTTTTTTGATTAAATCAAAAAGGCGCTGACGTTCTTTGGGGAAGTTGCTCCATTTTTCAAACGGCGGATCTTCCGCGATGACCTGAATACTGCTGACGATCAGGCGGACTTGTGCAGGACGCTTGAGCTGGGCTTCCAGCCACGCCCACTGGTTTTCGCCCAGCACAGTGCCATCAAGGCTGGGTTCATAGTGCATGGCCTTTCCTTCAAAGCCCGCTTTTTCCTTCAGGGGACTACGATAGTAGCGGGTGTCGAGCATAATGACCTGAACCAGGTGCTTTTTGGGGCCGATGATTTTGCTGTGGTATACTCCGCGCTGCTCAAGGGGCATGCTGTTACGGGTGTAAGTCCAATAGTTCACAAAGTCCTTGCGAGCGGCATCCTTGCCCGTCCATTCATTTCCACCGTCGCGCATTCCAAAGTCGTGGTCATCCCAGGTCGCCATGAAGGGCACCTTTTCGCGCATGGCGCGGTATTCCGGGATCAAATCCAGTTTGCGGTACTGTTCGGCGATGGGCTGTTGGTACGGGCTGCTGGCGTAAACATTGTCGCCGGCAAAAAGAAACAGATCAGGCTCAGTGGCGCTGATGGTTTTCCAAAGCGGCTGAGGTTCGTCCTGATTGGCGCAGGAACTAAAGGCAATACGGCGCAGGGTCGCAGAATAATCAATCCCCCGGGAGGGCAGAGCGGAAACATAGGTCGTTGCCACCGGGGCCATCTGGGTGACACCAGTGTCGCGATTTTTTGGATTTTGTGCGCAGGCCGTGACCAGCAATACCAGCAACAACACAAGTCTTGTCATGAAGTCTCCCTGATGGAGGTTGGAAATTGGAAACCGGGTTTTTATTTCATGCATCCGGGTCTGTTTTGGCAACCCTTTTGTCTCAAAATAATCCACGGCACAGAGCTTGTATTGATTCTTTGGCATGACAAGTAAAACGATCCTCTTAGGCAGAATACTGACGGCTTTCTTTGTGACCCTGACTGTTTTTACAGCTGAGCTTTCATTAGCTTCACTTGAGCGAATGAATCTCAGACTGAGACAGCCGACAAAGGGCGCATCTGTTCAAAGAATGGCGCAGGAAAAACGACAGCAAGCGGTGCGTTTAGGACTGAAGCGCGCCAACACCTCGGCAGAGGCGTTGGATCAGCAAATCGTGCGCTATCTGGAAGTGGCCTCGATGGGGCGCTTGGAGCGCTGGAAAAAGGGCATTGACCTTGATCTTGTCAAAGTCGAGTACTCGCAGCGTGTTCTGGGGCACTTAAGCTCTGTGACCAATCTGATGAAGATGCGTCGTTCGTCCGGCAACAAATTCAAAAAACTTTACGAGTTTGATTTCCAAAATCTGATGCGTAAGAGCGATTACGTACTGGCGGTGAATACCACGCGCACAGTTTTGGAGTACGCATCGGCTCAGGATAGAGAGCTGGCCGCTCGGGCGGAAAAAATTCTGGCGGAATACAATCAGGAGCGTCTGCAATTTGACGCTAAAATGATTGCCTTCAACTAAGGTACCTGCTTACTTTTGCAGAAGCTGTGCGTAAAAAAAAGGGAGCCAAGAGGCTCCCTTTTTTCGTTTTAACTTTTGGTTAAAAACTATTTGCGCTCGCTCAATGGAGTCACTTTGCGCTGTTCTGCACCCACGTACTCAGAAAGAGGACGGATGATGCGGTTGTCAGCAGCTTGTTCCATAATGTGAGCAGACCAGCCCGTCGTACGAGCCATCACAAAGATCGGAGTGAAGAAGTCGATCTCAAAGCCCATCATGTAGTAAGCAGGACCTGCTGGGAAGTCCAGGTTAGGATAGATTTTTTTCTTCTCAACCATGACTTTTTCAAGGGCTGCATACATCTGCATCCACTTTTGTTCGCCAGTCACGTCAGCCATGATTTGCGCATACTTCTTCATGGTTGGAACGCGAGAGTCGCCGGAGCGGTAAACGCGGTGACCGAAGCCCATGACTTTTTTCTTCTGTGCCAATGCATCCAGCATCCACTGTTCTGCTTTTGCAGGGTCAGCGATTTCTTTCATCATGTGCATAACCATTTCGTTCGCACCACCGTGCAAAGGTCCTTTCAGCGCGCCAATGCCTGCAACAGTTGCAGAGTAGATGTCAGACTGTGTGGAAGTTACAACACGCGCAGTGAACGTGGACGCGTTGAAGCTGTGCTCAGCGTAAAGGATCAAAGAAACGTCGAATGCCTTAACAACTTCTTTTTGTGGAACTTTACCGAAGCACATGTGGAAGAAGTTTTCAGCGATGGAAAGATCAGACTTAGGTGGGATGAAATCCAAACCTTTTTTGAAGCGGTAGTCCGCTGCCACCATCGTTGGGATCTTCGCAAGCAACATCATGGCTTTGTCCATGTTTGTCGCAGGCGTTGAATCCCAGATACGAGCGTCTTCAGCACCCAAGAAGGACACAGCTGTGCGGATGGAATCCATTGGGTGACACTTTTGTGGAAGCGCCTTGATCACGTTCAACAAAGTGGTGGAGATTTCACGGTAGCTGCGTTCTTTCTTGGTGAAATCCGCAAGCTGAGCAGCGTTTGGCAGCTCACCATTATACATCAAGAAAGCCACTTCTTCGAAAGAGCAGTTTTCTGCCAGATCCTGAACCGGGTAACCACGGTAGATCAAAGAGTTGGTGTGAGGGTTTACTTTGGATACGGAAGACGTATCCATCACAACGCCATCAAGACCTTTCTTAACGTTCATTTTCTCTGGTTCTGGAACATAATCTGGATTGATATACTCAGCCATTTTTCCTCCGGCGAAATCCGCGCAGGCGGTTCCTAATACATTCAGGAATCGGTGCGTTATATTGCTAATGATTAACGACCAAAGCTAGCGCGGCCCCAGAAGGCGGTCAAGAGTTGGTGCACGGACTCTGCTTTGCGCAGCGGCGGGATTGACGGATCCCCCTAGGTTTGAGCACACTTTAACGATGGAATTATCATTCGCTCTCGTTCCGGCCCTTGTTCATGTGTACATTTTTGCTCTGGAAAGCCTGCTTTGGGGGCGCAAAAGAACCAATAAGACTTTCGGTGTCACGGAAGCCGAAGCGGCCACCACGAAACTGATGGCCTTCAATCAAGGGTTCTACAATCTGTTCCTGGCTGTGGCGATTTTGCTCGGTCTGCATTTGCGAACAGGGGAGGTCACTCGCGCCGCGGGCACCACACTGGTGATCTATGGTCTGGTCTCTATTATCGCGGCGGGACTGGTATTGATTCTGTCGTCACGGCGCTTGTGGCGGGCGGCCCTGGTACAAATTGTTCCGGCAGTGATCGCCCTGATCCCGTTTCTAACTTAAAACTGCCCTTCACACACACCTGGAGTCGTCGTCAGGATCGGCTGTGGATTTGCTGAAAAATAGTTCTTCAGATCCAAATCCAGATGCAGATTTCCTTTTTTGCAGTTGTCATAAAGCGCCCGGTACAGACTTAACAGGTTGTTCTTGAATATCGTGTATTCCGCGGCGGTGAACTGCAAAGAGTTGCGGAAGAAGGTCTCCATGGCGACTTGGGATTCTGGATTGCCGAAGACCTGATTGTGCAACTGGATGACGCCCTTATAAACCATCGGGCTGAAATGTCGCACCACCATGGTGGCATTCAGGTACAGATCGGGATTTCCTTTCCAGCTGTCATAGGTGGCAGAGGCCTTCTTGGTGTCGGCAATCAGGTGATATTTCTTTGCCGTGTTCATATCAAAACCGCCATCGTTGTCTTTCAAAAGCATCACTTTCAAGGAAACTCCGGTTTCTTTGATCGCGCTCAACATTTCAGCTTCAGCCGGCGTCAGCTGGGGGGGCGCTTTGGCTAGAAGTTCGCGGTATTTTTTGTCGGAAATATCATCCACTTTTCCCTGTGCTGTTTTAAAGAAGTGGCGACGCTTGTAGTGGATATTGCCGATACGGTCAGCCTGGTCCAGCAGGAAGTCCATCACCAGCATGTCAGATGTCTCCTGCATGCCCAGCATTTTCTGACCGGCTTTGGCCAGCTCGGTGCTGCCTAGGATTTGCGAAATCGGTCGCGGGTCCTTCAGCAGAGGCCAGAAAACGCTGCTATTGCGGAACTGATCAATGCGGGTTTTGTCCTGTTTCAGGCCAAAAGCTTCGGCATATAATTCTTCGTTGCCCGGATTTTCCGCTAGCACGCCAAAGACCTGACGCTTGTCTTCAGTCAGGATGCGAGTTGACCAGTAGGCAGTGCCGTTGGTCGATAGGCCACGGCGCTTGCCATCTTTATAGAACGAAGCCGGTACAATGCCCAGGCCGTGGGGCGGTTTGGTATAGACATCCGGCAATTGGGACACATTGCCGTGCTTGGCGCGAACCAGATGGCCGATCTGATCGTACCAGTATTGATTCAGATATGTGTTACCCATTTGCAGTCCCAGATAACGTCCGGCCAATGCGTGATTTAACACCGTGTCCAGATCCACCGTGCGCAGAACACTGGCCGGAACCTCCACAGACTTAAACAGCTGAGTCAGACGAGAGTATCCCAGAATACTTCCTACGGAAACTCCGGGAGCCGCAAACTTGAATTTCGCCTCTTTGTCCGGATATCCCAGACGGGCTTTCATTTTCTTTTTTTCAGAGCGCGAAAGAGGGCAGATGGATTTCTGGAACTGGGCCTCCGTCATTCTGGCAGGGACTTCATAGTATTCCACCGCCACGGAGGTGCTGTTCACTTTCGGACAGCTGTAGAAGGTCTTCAGTTTGGGATGATCGCCATACGAGGCATAAAGATTCATTGCGCACAGGCTGTCTTCGTCTTTATTGATTTTGTTTTCCAAGCCGGGGAATCTTTGCAGTAGATAACATTTTTCGCGCAGGGCTTTGCCGGGCACCTCGATATTATAAGTTCTGATTGCATGTTTATCAAATTGCGGGTCCAGATAGCCGTGGGCATTGGAACTGAAAAGAACAAGGGACATGAGTGAGGCAAACATGGGATAGTCTCCGTATAATGGGGACGGAGACTATTTCCCGGTATGTCGAAAACCAAGTTATTTTATTGCAAGGTTTTTCAGCGAACGTACCTCACTCCATTTTTGGCATCCAAAGTCAGAGAGGCGGGAAGCGAACTTAGACTTTGCAGTGTCCCTGAGGAGTTGTAGTAACGAATGGAAAGCTGATTCGTCTCAGAGAAAACAAGTTCGACGTAACCTTGCGGAGTTCTAATGTTTGTTCCGACGAGGTATCGGGGAGCGCTTCCGGCACACGGCATGGACACCACTTGAAGTTTTTTTCCATCAGGATAGGTGTAATGCCCGGAATAAAATCCGTGAGAATGTCCGAAGATCACCAGATCCACTTTATTGCTTAAAAGAATGGACTCCAGAGTAAATGATCCCGCTGTGCGGCGTTCTTGAGTCAGGACGCCGTTTTCATAAACCGTAGAGCTGTTGGCCTTGCTGCTGACGATCGAATAAAGTGGGATGTGTCCATAGACCACGCGAGCGCGAGCTCCTTGGGCACGGGCCGAAGATAGTTGGGCCTTGAGCCAGTTCAACTGAGCCGTGCGGTTGGAAAGTTTTGAGTAGTTCGCATCATCCAAAGAGACAAAGAAGACATCCTCTTTGATGAAGGAATAATAAAAGGGAAAGTTGTCATCATCGACATATTCCACGTTGGGTTTGTTTTCGCTCCAGAAGCTGTCATAGATTTTTCGTTCCTGGCTGTAGTAGGCATCATGATTTCCCGGTGTCGGCAAAAACGGCAGACCCGCGGTTCGCATCAGGGATAGAACCTTTTTTGAAAACGAGTTCCACATATTCACGTAGGTGCTGTCGGACAAGGTCTTTTTTTCGCCGTCGATATAATCACCCACACCCAAAATGGCCGCCGGCTGGCGTGCGATCATGGATTTTACAATTGAAATAGTGCTGCTGGCATAGGTGCCACTGGTGTCGATGTTCATATCCGCAAAGGCATGGATCTTTAAAGACCTTGCGCTGTCCTCGATAGTGCCGCCTTGTTCGGGGGGCGTGGTTGGGGGAGTCGGCGAGGAGGGATCCTTGCTGCCCGGATCAGTGAACGAACTTTCAGAATCTGAATCAGAGCCGGGTGGAACCGTGCTGAGAACATCAGAGTTTTGGGGCATACATGCGGCTAAGCCAGAAACGAGAAAAAAGGCCGCAAGGAATTGGATGGAGGCGGTGGCTTTTGTTTTCATACAGTTTGTATCGTAACAAAGGTCGAAAACATTAAGTCGAATTAATGTGGATAGTGTGTATGTAAAATGGACTCAGGTCTAAGTCCCATTTTCTGCAGGAGCTTTAGACAGTTTCTGTGAAATAAAAAATGGAATCAGAGAGGTTGTAATAAACCCGATCAAGGGCAAGATCCTGACAGTCTCTCCGCCAGGATCTGTTTGTTTAGCGGCTTAGATTTCGATGTTTTTGCAGATCCAGTCGCGCAGTTCACTTAAGCCTGTTTGAAGATCTGGATGGGCCTTGATGATGGCAGACATCTCGGCGTGCACAGTTTCGCCTTTGTACGGTTTGTTGCGCAAAGCCTCGGTGATCTCTTCAATCACGGCCGGATACAGGCAATCCGTATAGAACTTCAAATCCTTGATCTGTCCGTCTTCCACTTTGAAGTGCACATCAAAGAAGCCCAATGACAGATAGTCGTCCATCTTATGGCTGAATTCCAGGGTGTTGCCGTACAGCCACTCCCACGAACTCAACTGGTCGTACTGACTTTTCAATTCAGGAATCTGCTGCAAACTTTGCATGGTCAAAGACTCAATCTCAGCCTTGGCGCCATAGAAGCTTTCAAAGGCCTCGATCATCGGACCGACAAGATTGTCGTGGTTGATAGAGGCTGAAACCTCATTCAGATTCGCCACGCGGGCCCGGACGGATTCTTTGCCTTTGGCTTGAAGCTTCTTGGGGTTCGGAGTCAGATAGTTCCCCAATCGCGCCAAATCCGTATGCATCAGCAAAGTGCCGTGGTGGAAGGCGCGGTCCTTTTTTTCTCGATAAGCGCTGCCGCTGAATTTGCGCGGTCCATCGTGGAACGGGATCAGCAGGTCATTGCGACCGGAGGCTTCCCCCTCAATGCCAAACTTTTTAAGCGCGTTGAAAATAACCTGCACATTGTTTTCGCGCTTATAGGATTCTTTCGGTGAAAGGAAAGTGAAGTTGGTATTACCCAGGTCATGGAAAACGGCTCCGCCGCCGGTCGTGCGGCGAGCCAGATGAACCTTGTCCTCTTTCATTTTCGCCAGGTTGCATTCGGACCAGGGATTTTGATTGCGCCCGATGACAACGGTTTCTTCATTGCGCCACAAAAACAGGATCTGCTGGGAAGGATCCAGGTTGTGAAAGATCCATTCTTCTGTTGCCAGATTCAAATGCGGATTCAAACTGTCAGAGAGAAATACTTTAAGTTTTTGCATGGGCCCAACCTAGTCTGCCGTCGACGACGGGTCAAGAAAGAGTATAGGGTATCGGGCTTGTCCAGTGGGGGAATTGGCGCGATCTCTGGACTTAGTAAGGCAATTTAGAGGGAAAGACTTAAACGGCGTCTTTACTTTTTCCGTGTTTTGCGATTAAATATTACCGTATTTCAGTTTTCGCAACTGATGTGCCCGGACGATGTGCGACGTACCCGGTCAGGACAAGACGACGCTTTTTTCTAACGAAAGGAGTGTTGGTATGTCTAACACAGTAGCATGGATTATTTTGGCAATCGCAGGTCTTCTTGAAGTCGGTTGGGCCATCGGCCTTAAATACACCGAAGGTTTCACAAAGCTTACACCCAGTCTTTTAACTTTGCTTGCTTTGGCAGGCAGTATGTTTTTACTGTCTCGTGCGGCGACGGTTCTTCCTATCGGGACTGCGTATGGGGTGTGGGTTGGTATCGGTGCTCTTGGCGCTGCGGTTCTGGGAATCATGTTGTTCAATGAGGCGGCCACGCCAGCTCGTCTGTTCTTCCTAGGTCTTTTGTTGATATCCATCATTGGACTGAAACTCACAGCCGGTGGGTACTAAAAAACTCACCTTATCGGGGGAGGAGTCGCAAACTTCAGAGAGCGTTCAGAGAGGATCTGGACATAGGTCCTCTTTGTCTCTCTCGGGTTTGTTCCGAATCTTTCAGGGTTCAGACAGACCTGGAGTTGTAGCATGTTGTTTCGCGGATTCAGAAGACTTTCATTCACTCAACAATTGACCCTGCCCATTGCCGTGGTTGGAACTTTGGTTTTGGGAGGTATTGCAGCACTGTCCGTTCAGGATTCGTTCAAGGATGCAAAAGAAAGTGCGCACACTCTGACTTTGGAGATGGGGCGGAAGTACTCTCAGCAGATCAAAACCTATTTGGACAAATCTTTTGCGCAGGCCGAGGTTGTGGGGCGCAGTTTGGCCATGGATGTGCAGAATCATCTTCAGGATCGCAACAAGGCCTATATGACCTTGCGTGAGGTTTTAAGCAGCGATCCTCAGTATCTGGCAACCTGGTCTGCTTGGGAGCCTGATGCCTACGATGGCAAAGATGCCCAGTACATGAACTCACCGATGCATGAAAAGACCGGACGGGTGTATCCGTGGTGGGTGCGTCAGGGTGACAAGATCGTCTACAAGACGTTGCTGAATGAAGAAACGCCGGATCTGGGGGATTGGTACTTCCAGCCGATTCAAAGAAAGCAAAGTATGCTGGTGGAACCCTACAAGGACACCGTCAACGGCAAAGAGCTGGTCATGACCTCGGCTGTCTACACTATCGTGCAGCAGGGCGAAGCCAAGGGACTTGTGGGTATTGATATCAGTCTGGATAATATCAAAAAATTGGTGACAGAAGTCCGTCCCTTTGCCGACTCTCAATCGTTTTTGCTTTCGGATAAGATGATGGTGGTGGCAGGTCCCGCACAGGCGGAAGTGATGCAGACGTATCAGGCCGATGCGGATCTTCAGTCTTTGATCCAACGTCATGAGCCTGGCAGTTTGGAAGTCGACAGTCCCCGCGGCAAAGAAGTGGTTTTGGTGGTGCCGGTGCCCATCTATAATCTTGAGCAAAGCTGGACGCTGGTGATTCGCACGCCAGAAAAAACGATCCTGGCGGCCGCCTACTCGTCCTTATGGAAGCAGCTGGGTTTTTCTTTGCTGGGTCTTCTTTTGCTGATGTCCGTGGTGTATCTGGGGGCGAAAAGATCCGAGCGGAAAATTTCCACCCTGTCTTCGGGGCTGACCGAGTCTTCTCATGGTATTTCCGAGGATCTTGAGCACTTAAATACGACCGGGAGTCTACTGGCGGAAGCCTCGACCCGGGCAGCGGCCTCCATCGAGGAAACAGTGGCTTCACTGGAGGAGATCACCTCAATGGTGCGTTTGAACACCGGCCATGCACAAAATGCGGCCTTGCTTTCCGGTGAATCCGCGAAGCTGGCCAAGACCGGAGAGGCAAAAATTCTGGAGCTTGTCCAAACCATGACGGCGATTGAGTCGTCGTCACAAAAAATCGAAGAGATCATCAACATCATCGATGACATCGCATTTCAAACCAACCTGCTGGCCTTGAATGCCTCGGTCGAGGCGGCTCGTGCCGGAGAGCACGGCAAGGGGTTTGCGGTGGTGGCAGAGGCTGTGCGATCACTGGCGCAGCGGTCGGCTTCGGCTGCAAAAGATATTAATCACTTGATCTCCGCATCCGTGGCGCAGGTCAAGCAGGGCACCGTCATGGTGCGGGAAAATGGTGAAGTTCTGAAGCAGATGTCCGCCAGCATTGAAAAAGTCGCGGCGTTGAATCAGGAAATTGCGGACGCTAGCCAGCAGCAGTCCACGGGAATTGAACAAATCAACGTGTCCATTAATCAACTGGATCAGGTGATCCAGAAGAACGCCTCTGAAGCCGGTGAAATTGTGACAGCGGCCGCCAACATCAGTGAGAAATCTGAAGTGATGAATGCCACTGTCAAGGTGTTGAGCGCCGCCTAGTCGCCGTGAACGACGGAATTCATCTCTGTCACCACCGTCTTCATGACGTGGGCCTGATTCAGGATCTCCTGAACTGTGGCAGAGATTTCTTCCGCTGAGGCGGCATTTGTCTGAATAGCCTGATCCAAGGAGTTCATCGCTTTGCTGATCTGCTGAATGCCGGTGGATTGTTCGTCACTGGCTGAAGAGATTTCAACATTCAGGTGACTGACTTTGCGTACTGAATCGACGATCTCTTTTAAGTTCGAGTTGGAGCTTTCTGCTTTTTGGCTGCCACGCTGAACTTTTTCGATAGAGTCATTGATCAGACTGTTGATATCTTTAGCCGCTGATGCGGATCTTTGCGCCAGGGTTCGAACGGCTTCTGCGACCACCGCGAAGCCCTTGCCGTGCTCTCCGGCACGAGCCGCCTCGACTGAGGCATTCAAGGCCAGCAGATTTGTTTGGAAGGCCAGGTCGTCAATCACACTGTTGATTTCAGCAATCTTCTTGGAAGAGCCAGAGATCTCTTCCATCGCTCCGACCAGAGCGTTCATCTCGGTGTTTCCGCGTTCAGCGCTTTGATTGGAGTCTGCCGACAGGCGGGCCGCCTCTTTGGCGTTGCCGGCGTTCATTTGCACCATGGAAGTCAACTCTTCAAGACTTGCCACGGTTTCTTCGATGGAAGCAGCGGACTCGGTGGCCGACTGAGCCAGGTTCTGTCCAGCGCGGCTGAGTTGATCGATCGCGGCCGTCACAACGTTTTCCGCTTGATCCAGACTTTTTGTCAGACGGGTAAAGCGCTGGGAGATCCGGCGAGAGATCGCAAAGACGGCAACCCCCATCACCAAGAAACAGATAACAAAAACCAAAAGCTGATTCCAGAGAAGGGAGTACGCGCTGGCCAGGACTGTTTTGACGGGTGTGGAGATCAGCACCCCCCAAAAAGTTTTGGAGTACGGAATCGCAACCGGCACTAGAATGTTGAGAATGTCCTGGCCCGAATGTGGATCCGTGCCGGTTTTAAGCAGCAGACGGCCTTCTTTCAGGGCCTGCTTGAATTCTTCCTGAGCGAAAGGCAGCACCGCAGGTTTACCCACCAGATCCGCCTGGGGATTGGTGACATAGTTGAACTGGTCTGAGATCAGATAACCCACCGAAGTTTCATAGGGCTTTACGGCGGCGATTTGCTTTTCCAGTTGCGACAGCAGAAGATCAACGCCGACCACGCCTTGCATTTTTCCGTCTTGATAAAGGGGAGCTGCGGCGGACGTCATCAGAAGATTCTGCCCATTGACCTCGTCATAGTACGGCTCCGTCAAAATACGATGTCCGCTTTTCTTGGGCGCCAGATAGAACTCGCCATCATAGTTGATGTCATTTTCCCAGGCCAGGGTGCCGTTCTCTCCCGAGCGATTCCAGTAGGGACCAAATCCGCCCACCTTTTCATATCCGGGCTGACCCAGATAGTGAGCGTCTTGTCCGTCGAAGGCATTGGGTTCAAAAGTGGCCCACACCCCAAAGACGGAAGGGGCTTGTTCCAGCATGGCCTTTAAGACTGCGTTGACTTCAGAACGCTGTTTGGATTTTTGTTGGCGAAGAGTCTCCAGATAGGCCTCGAGCTGCTGGGCGACCATAAGGCTTGCATACAGCTCGGCTTTAAAGGCATTGGCGAAGGACTCGGCAGATTTGCTGACTTTAAATTCAGCGTCGCTGCGTGCGCTTTGAAAACTTTGAGAGGCTGAAAAATAAGTCAGAAGTCCCAGAGCAATGAATGTGATAGTCAGAATAGGAAGGGCAATTTTGGTCTGTAAGGAGAACTCTTTCTTCATTGAGCCATCTTAAAGGAGTTTTGCGCATCTGACCTCGGCGAAAAAACAAATAAGACTCTGGTCGGAATTTGCGTCTTCAACAATTAGGCGACGGTGTCCGCGCCTCTGAGCCAAAGGGCAAGTTTATTACAGATTGCGAGGAGTTCTTAAATACACTGTTTGAAAGAAACAGTGGGAACGGTCAAAAAAAAGGGAGGCTCAAGCCTCCCTTTTTCACTCTTACTTCAACGTGAAGTTGAAGATGCTGGTGTCGAAAGAGTTGTACTCGTCGTAACGAGAAAGTGCATACAGTTCTTTGCGAGTTTGCATTTTGTCCAAAAGACCTTCCTGAGTGCCTTTGGCTTTGATTTCATTCAAGCCCGCCACGGTCGCACCCATCGCCAGACGGAACGTCGTCACAGGATAGATCACGATGTTGTAGCCAAGGTTGGAAAGCTCTTCGTAAGTGTACAAACGGCCCTTGCCGAACTCAGTCATATTCGCCAAAAGAGGAACATTCACAGCCTTGCGGAAAGTTTCAAATTCTTTTTCGTTTTCCAAGGCCTCTGTGAAGATGCAATCCGCACCCGCATCGATGTAAGCTTTCGCACGGTCAATGGCTTTATCCAAGCCTTCAACAGCACGGGCATCCGTACGAGCAATCAGAAGGAAGTTTTCATCCAGCGCTTTACCACGAGCCGCCGCCGCCACTTTGCGGGACGCTTCATCACGAGTCACGAGACCTTTACCATCCAGGTGACCACAGCGCTTCGGATTGATTTGATCCTCAATGTGGCAACCCGCCAGACCCATCTCAATCATTTCCTGAACCGTGCGAGTCGCCGACATCGGTTCACCAAAACCCGTGTCGATATCAATAATGGTCGGAAGTTTTGTCGTGCGGGCAATCTGACGACCACGCTGAGCCACCTCAGTCAAAGAAGTCAGACCAATATCAGGATAACCCAGATCATTGGAAAGCACAGACCCAGAGATATAAACCCCATCAAAGCCCGCTTTCTCAATCGCCATGGAAACCAACGGAGACCAAGACCCCGGCATCTGCAAAAGCTTGCCAGACTTCAAAGCCTCTCTAAAATTCTTACGTTTCTGCGCAGGAGTAATTTCAGGAAACAACATACAAACCTCATCCTTCCTCACGACCCGCTTGGGGACGGGGAGGGGGCTTAGCCTTAAGCCCTTCCCCTGCGAACAGTCCTCGCGGACGCCATCCCTTCGGGATGAGCTGCTGCGGAACTTGGTGAAGAGCTTAAGGCTAAGCCCCCTCCCCATCCCCAAGCAGCTCTCGGGTATCGTGTATCCATTTATGTTTTCTTCGATTCAGAGCTAAACACACAAAGTTTTTAGAGTGCCTATCTCTCAATGTCCGGCAGCGCTGGTTCAGCAGTTCATCCTATCACAGTCCATTTCAAGTAGTGCCCAAGTATAAGCGTCAACAAATTGAACTTATAGAGCGATGAGCTTGAAGGGAGTGGGAAGCTGTACTTGGAGGGACCTCTGGGGGCGCAGGAAGCGCGAACCGGGCGAACGCCCGGCCCCAGCGAGGCAGGAAGCCGTGTCCCGTAAAGGACAGCTTCCCACTCCCTTCAAGCGGACCTTCGTTCTAGAAGATCCCTTTGTTGTCGCGTTTGTTGTTCACAAGCTTTTCGATTGGGATCTGAACGTTCAACTGCTGAACTTGTTCTGCAGTCAGGTTTTCCAGATTTTCAACCAGGCCGATGAAACGATCGCGTTCTGCTTTGGTGATGATACCTTCAGTCAGAATGTCGAACTTGCGGATGTAGTCCGCACGTTTGAACGGACGAGCGCCCGCTGGGTGAGCATCAGCTACGCCAAGCTCATCAACGATTTTGGAACCGTCTTTCATTGTGATTTCTACGCGGCCACCGAAGCGTTTTTTGTCTGGATCTGTTTCGTGGTACCAAGCAGTCCATTGTTTGTCTTCAACAGTGGAGATTTTGTGCCACAAAGCCACAGTGTCCGGACGCTGAGCGCGCTCTGGAGCGTAAGAGTTCACGTGGTGCCAAGTTCCGTCCTGCAACGCCACGGCGAAGATGTACATGATGGAGTGATCCAAAGTCTCGCGGGATGCATTTGGATCCATTTTTTGTGGATCGTTTGCGCCAGTACCAATCACGTAGTGAGTGTGGTGAGACGTGTGGATCACGATAGACTGGATGTCGTCGAAGTTTTTGATCATTGGCTTCATTTTGCGAGCCAAGTCGATCAAGGCTTGAGACTGATACTCTGCAGAGTGCTCTTTTGTGTAAGTCTCAAGGATCGCGCGTTTTTCTTCGCCCACTTCTGGAAGTGGAACTTCGTATTTACCATCTTTGCCATCAAGCATGTAAGCGATAACAGAGTCTTCACCTTCGTAGATCGGAGATGGAGCGCCTTCGCCACGCATAACGCGGTCCACAGCTTCTACAGCCAGTTTACCAGCGTGAGCAGGTGCATAGGCCTTCCAAGAAGAGATTTCACCTTTGCGGGACTGACGAGTCGTGAAGGACACGTGAACCGCTTGTTGAACCGCTTGATAGATGGTTTCAGTTGGCAAAGACAACAAAGTTCCGATGCCTGCGGCTGTTGCCGGGCACAAGTGAGCGATATGATCTTTTTTGTGTTTGTGAAGGCAGATCGCTTTAACCAGGTCCACGTGAACTTCGTAACCAGTCACGATACCTTTCAGAAGGTCTTTACCGTTTTTGCCCATTTGCTGTGCCACTGCCAAGATAGCAGGGATGTTGTCAGCAGGGTGGGAATAGTCAGCAGCCAGGTAAGTGTCATGGTAGTCCAATTCACGAACAGCAGTGCCGTTCGCCCAAGTGGCCCATTCACAGTCAAATTTCTGATCATTTGGCATACCGAAAACAGTTGCACCGTGGGCGCGAGGATGCGCAATCGCCATGGCACGAGCAGAAGCCACCGGACGACGGTTGGCAGCAGCAATCGCAACAGAGGCGTTGTCGATGATACGGTTGATAACCATGTCAACAACGTCAGCTTTGATAGGGGCATTGTCAGAAGCGATTTCGGCAATCTTCCAAGCCAGTTGATCTTTGCGATCCAATTTTTCTTTGGACGGGTAAACGCGAACGGTGTGTTTCTTCATGAGAAAGTCCTTTCTGGATTTAGAAAAATGAAACAGCCCAAGCTATCTTGGGCTCCAGTAAGGGTCAAGAAACCGCCACGCTCAGCAGACAGCTTCGCTCAATGCGTCGAAAGCGCCGTCCAGCCATCCTTGTTGTGAAAGTCAGGATCGGAGCCCGGATGGGACAGGGACCAGTAGCTCAGCGAGCCATCAGTAAACTCAATCACCGCCGTCAGGCCCAGGCAGGTGAAGTCAAAGGGCTTTTGGCTGTCGATTTCGATTTCAAACAGAGCCTCATGCTGTTCCGGCTCATGGTGTTGAAGGCGCACGCGGGTTTCCGCTGCCGGCTGCATACCCTCGCGGTAACTGCTAAAGGAGTAAGCATTCCAGTTGCCATTAGGAGCACAGTTGATTTCCAGATAAGGCGAGCGGGGAGAGGTCCCCGTTCCCAGAAAAGCCTCCAAACAGGTGTGCTTCCAAAGGCCGTCTTCCCGGTGGATCTGAGGGGTCGCTTTGGGCCACAGGATCAGGGCCAGGTTGCCGGAGATTTTGAATTTGACCAGCAGGCGGTTGTCAGCCAGTGAGGAGATATTCCCGTGGACAGAAATACTTTCGGTCAGGGCGGTTTTGCTGAAAGGCTTCAAAGGTTTCATGCTTTTTTCTCCCATCCCAGCAGGGCGGTGAAGAGGACTTTGTTGTCGCCGACACGCAGCCCCTGATAGCTGGTGATTCCGGCGTCTGAAGTTTCCGGGTTCGGTGCTTGACAGCTGCGGTGAATTTCAACCTCGTCACCTAAATGGGTTTCAGCCAGAAAATTGACCGAGTAGCTATTCAGCTGAAGTTTTCGGTGCAGGTCATAGGGGACGGCATCCAGAATCCACTGCGCGTATTTGGTGTTGTTCACATGCTGATTGATATCCAGGTCGGAATTTCGCACGCGGTACTTGGCGATTTTTTCATAAGTACCCTGCACTGGAATTTTCTCAGGCGTCAATCCCGTGGCACGTGGATGGGTCAGGCTTTCCCAGGGACGCAGATTCTGTGCAGGAAGAATTTTTTTGCTCTGGCGATCCAGGGCCAGCCAACTCGTGGAACACAGGCCGATTTCCTGGCCTTGTTGGTTCAGCACCACGAATTCACGGCTGACAAAGGCGCCTTCCGGCGGGCGCAGCCAGGTTTGCACTTGAAGATTTTCACCGAAGCGGGGCCACTGTTTCATCTGCAGTGTCTGACGGGTGAGCACCCAGAACAGGCCGTCTTTTTCCATGTCCTGCATGCCAAAGCCTAAACTTTCCGCATGCATCCAAGCGGTTTCCTGCAGAAGATTCAGTAATCCATAAAGACCCAAGCGTCCCATGGGATTAACCAAAAGACTGGTAATGTGAAAGTTTTCTGACCAAGGGGAGTTGCTAATGTTTGGCATTCTCACATCCTCTCATATCTTATCTGTAAGAAAACAAGAAAATGCTCATATCTCAAACACAGAAAAGATTAGAAATTGCAAAAAAACAGGAAGTACTTTAGATCAAATAAGCTATAATGTATTTATATTGATGAGATATTTTTGAAAGCAAAGGCTTGTCACAATCGCTTTGTTATGTATAAATAAATCATCGTTAGGTGGAAACGCATGAGACAAAGAAATATGCTAGCTGATTTCTTGAAGCAAAAACGTGTATCTGCAGGTCTTTCTCAAAGAGACGTGGCTGACAAATTGGGATACTCCACTCCACAGTTTATTTCAAACTGGGAAAGAGGTGTTTCTCATCCGCCAATCAACGCTTTGAAAAAGTTGGGAGAGCTTTATAAAGTCTCTGCTGATGACTTGTTCGAAGTGACTTTGAATGCAACGATTCATGAGGTGACTCAGGATTTGCGTCGCAAATTTGCAAGCAGCAAGGCTCGCTAAGTCGAGATCATTCAAGGGCACAAGTAAAGGGGCTCCATTTTGGAGCTCTTTTTATGTCAAAAATGTAAATAATATATTGTTTTATAGCAAGTTTGCGGTGCATTATGAGTCCCAAGACCCCATCTGCGGTCGATAGTTTTAAAAAATATGCAGAGGAATTATGTGCGTTTATTGAGCAAGAGGGTTGGGCCGTGCGCCCTTACCATCAGGACTCTTTGCCGTTTTTCTTGCAGTTGAATGAGTTTCAGCGAGGCACAACCATCGAACTGCTTCGTCAGTACCTGGAGATTTGTGAGCGTGTGTATTCCCGGGGGCGCCGCTTAAAGGACATGCCTTTTTTTGTGGAAACGGCTTTGGACTATTATGGTTATAGCATTTTTCCCCAGACAATGGGGCGCTTGCGGGCGGAACCTAACAAGATGGTTGAATTCTACTCTGACAAGCACACCCAGTTCTTTAGATCACTGAATTTCTTTGAGTTCACCAGCTACACCATCGAAGACTTGTACTGCCGTCAGTGGGTTCATCTGTATGATCGTGAAGAGGCGATGACCTTGCGGATCTTAAAGAAGGCCAACGCTGTGCTGGCAGGGCAGTGTGAGGCTCCTTTGGCGGTGCTAGAGCCTCACATTCTGAAAGAACGTCTGTCCTTGGAACGCTTGCAGGTGGAAATGAAAAACCTGGAGCTAGAGCCCTTACGTAAAAACGGCCAGGTTCAGGGAATCTTTGCCATGGCCGATTGCACCTGGGCTCTTTAGAATGTCCCGATAGACAGGTGGAAGCGCCAAGGTTCTTCCCCCGGGCGCGCATCCAGTTTCCAGGCCCATTCCAGGCTCAAAGGACCCACCGGCGTGTTATATCGGATTCCGAATCCGGCAGAGTCCCGGTAAGGATCTGAAAATTTTAAATCCTCAATTTTCACAGACCCACCATCATAGAAAACGGCTCCCCCCAAGCTTTCATAAAGCGGGAAGCGCAGCTCTGATTTAATCAGATACATGGTTGAATCCGAAGTCAGATAGTACGTCGGATCGCTTTCAGTAAGCCCCAGATCCTGTCGGTTCGGGAAGACTTCCTGAGTTCCGGCCTCATAGCCACGCACGGTGGCTTGGCCTCCCAAAGTGAAGCCCTTTTTATCCCAAGGTACACCGCCCCCAGGACTTAAGTTTTTCATATACCCGGCACGCCCTTGATTGGCCCAGACAACCGGCTGCTTGGAAAGGTGACCGACCGTCCAATAGTGCGTGAAGCTTAAAGTGGTACGCCAGTATTCAATTGTCGGGCTGGAACCGATTGAAGGACTCGCATATTCCGCATTCCAACGGGTGAAGGTCCCTTTGCTCGGATTGAAAGGATTGTCACGGAAGTCCAGATCCAGTTGGGGGCCGGTTGTTGCGATGTTTTGTTCAACTGTGTCATATGGATAGGAGTCATCCAAACCGAAGTCACGGATGGTGGCCAAAGACCACAGATCCCAGATTCCCAGAATCCGTGAGGTGAAATCCTTTTCCAAAGAGTAAGTGGTCGAACGCACGTCGGAGACCTGTTTGATATCGAAATCCGTCACCGTGCTGGAGCGAGTGACATTGATACGTCCCCGCACGCGGGAATCAAACAAATAAGGCTCCAGGTAACCCAAGACCACGCGGCTTTCCAGATACTTGATATCTGCGACGTTATAGTTTCCTTCAAGACGCAGGGAAACTCCGCGTCCGGTGCCCCACAGATTTCGATAGGCCACGCCCGTGTATCCACGCAGTGTCAAAGTTCGTTCGTTGGTTGCTCCGGCGCCCAACGTAAAGACGCCCGGATCGCGTTCACTGACCTTGACCAAAACCGTGCGGTTGGCAACGTTGGTTTTTTCTTCCAGTGTGCGGATTTCGACAGAGCCAAAGAAGCCGGTTCTTTGCAAGCGCGCGACGGACTCCTCCAGATTTGACGGGGTTAAAAGGTCGCCGTTTTTAAACTCCAGTTCCTTGTGAATAACATAGTCCGAGGTGAAGGTGTTGCCTTCCAGGATGATCGACGCCACCCGAACCTGAGGTCCTTCGAAGATCTTGAAGTTGAGATTGGCTTTGGTGTTGGTTTCATCATAAGTCACGACGTCGCCGCGTTCATTCAGCAGCAGCATTTCGATATAGCCGCGCTCTTTATAGAAGTTCTTCAAGCGGGCGATAGAGTCCTCGATCTGCGTCAGGCGCAAGGGGCCCGCGCGCAGACGGGTGGCCTGCAGCAGCTCCTCGTCCCCGAAGGACGAGTTTCCTTCAAAGGTCACGGACTCCACAATCGTCAAAGGTCCCTCATCCAGATTGATGTGGATTGTGACGGCATCGCGCTCTTTGTTGTACTGGGTGCGCGTGGACAGGATCTTGGCCTGCAGATAGCCGTTGTTTTGCAGTTCCAGAATCAGATTTTTCAAGCCGATGTCGATGTCCTCTTTATTGTAGTAACCGCTTTCCACTGTGCGAGAGCTGTGGGCTTCAATAAAGTTGATATAGTATTTGTCTTTGCGATTAAAGCGCCCTGTCAGGTTGTATTTCTGAATTTTGACCCGGGGACCTTCTTCAATATGGAAGGTCACCTTCCTTTGGAACTTACGTGCTTCAGCTTCATCCACTTTGACTTCGGCCCGGGCATAGCCCCTTGCCAGATAATGAGCGCGAATCTTCTGCGCCAGCTCGGTGCCCACAGAGGGGCTGGCGGAATAGTAATTATCCAGATCCAGGGCACTTTCGATTTCCCGGATCGCCAGGAAACGAACCCCTTGATAGTCGAAGTTGTATTTTTCGGTTTTCTCCAGACGATAGGTCAGCACGACTTCGCTGTCATCTTCACTGAATTCCGTGGTGGGGCCCACCAGATCCGCCCGGATGTAGCGGTTTTCAGTCAGGTACTCGCGCGCCGCTTTTTGAATCTGTGCCAGGGTCGCGTCCGTGTAAGGATCATTCAGGGAATCGTCGATTTCCTTCATGACCTTCTTGTTCAGCTCCTCGTTGGGGCTGATCAGAATAATATTTCGCACCAAAGAGCGTTTGTTTTCATTCACCCGCACAAGCACGCCCACCGTGTCGGCAGTTTCAGGCGGCATTTCGATGTCAATCACGGCATTGTAATAGCCCAGATCACGATAGGCCTGACGCAGTTTTTCGCCTCCTTCAATCAGCGTCTGCTGATCAAAGACGTCTCCGGATTTAACCCCAAAAAGATTTTCTGCTTCCGATGTGGAGAAGTTCTTATTGCCCACGATTTTCACGCTGGCCACCCGGCGGGTCAGCTCATATTCCAGGCGCAGGGGAGAACTGTTGCCATCATCCAGAACACGCACGCGTTTGATCTGTGGCTTAAGCTGCAACTGGCGTATGATGTCGTCCACCTGATCCTGGGTCAGGCGCTCTTTGCCCAGTTGCGGAAACCTTCTGGTCAGATCCTCTTGAAGATCCTGGGGCAGGTTGGATATGTTCAAAGGCTTTTTTAAGGCCCAGACCGACGTACTCCAGCCCAGAGTCAGCGTCGCTAGCAAAAACACGGCAGGGGATCTTAGGCGTGAAGATATCATTTAAACTCCCGCTTAAACTCTAGATCCAAGCCAAAAATACTTTGGGACTCTTGTTGGGTGGACTGAACATTCGTGCTTTCCTCTGTCGATCCGCGACTTTCAAATGAACCGATGGCTGTAACGTTGCTGTTCAGAAGATATTCCAGCTTGATGTCATAGGATTGTGTATCACCCACGGGACGACTGCCGGACACCTTCATTTTATCTGACAGTCGACGGCTTAAGGTGATCTTTGGCACACTGATGTTGCGGGTGGAATCATACTGGGACGTCACAGCCAGATTCAGACCTAGCGTGCTTTCAAGTTGTTTGTTGATAGGTTTTGCCAGGACCGCCCCCCCGATTTCCACGCCCAGCTGTTCGGCCTGTTGACGGGATTGCAGGTTTTGATCCATGGCCGAGGAGGTGACCCCCAGGGCAATCAGGGAAATAATATCCTGCTCTGACAGTGGTGGGACACTGTTGAGGTGAATGGTCAGATTTTTTGACGGTCCTTGCGCCAGCAGCGTGATGTCGTATTCATTGATGCGTGACATGGCCGAGATATAAAGATTCGGATTGATTTCATCAGGATCATTGAAGTCAATCACGCCGCTTTGGATGTCAAAAACCTTGTCTTTGAAGATGATCTTGGATTTGCGTTCCATGCTGATTTTACCCAGAAGCACCGGATTGGTCGGAGCCCCTTTGACTTGCAGCTGTCCTGTGACCGAACCATCGATCAAAGAATTTTTAACCACGATATTTCGATTTAACAGGATCTGCAGATCCAGCAAAATGGGCTCAAATTGCCCCTCACGCAGCAGCTTTGGCAGATACTGGCTTTGGCGAACCCCTGCCACCGTCCCGGCGTCTTCGGTGAACTCTTTTTCAACCAGAGCGTTGGACACATGGAAGGTGCCGGAAAGAGTGAACGGGAACCATCGGCCTGACAAAAGCACATCGGCATTGCCACTGCTTCGGACCTTGTCCGGGACGTTGAAGGTCACGCCATCCAGACGGGCGCGAATGGTGGTGGGGATATCCTTGATTCCATTGATCATGATGCCGCCATCCCCGGTCAGGGTGCCGCCCGCGATCTGGCCTTTGATGGCATTGATCAGAATGCGGTTCTGCGAAAAGACGACTTCCGTGGAAAGGCGTTCAAAGGGATGCGGGAAGCCTTTGATCTTAATGAAAGTGTTCTGGGCGTTGGCATTTCCAAGAATTTCCGGTTTCATCAAGGTGCCGGAAACATTGGCTGAAATGTGCAGCAATCCCCCCATATCCTCAAGGAACGGAGTGAAGATTTGCAACAGGCGAAGGTCGGTGTGACCGGCCACACCCAGATTCAGCCGTTCGGCGGAAAAATTAGAGCCCCGAATCTGCAGCAAGTGATTCGGACCTGACAGGGTGAAATTGCGGATGTTGACCAGACCGTTGTCGGCCGTGATGTCAATAGGCCCATTGTTGGCGAAATTCAAAGGACCGCGCTTCAGATTGAAGGTTTCAATGTGAATCTTGCCGCTGGCCTTCAGGATGTCTCCTTGCTCTGAGCGCAGGTCCACCATTGATGTCAGGGTGGAGTCATATTCGCTGGCCAGATTTGCGCCGCCGATCAACCCCAGAACCGTCGAGTAATTCCATTTGTTAGTATTTACTTTCAAAACCAGTGGTGATCGTCCTTTTTCCATCGGGATCTGAAAGTCCGCTCGGACCTTGTCCCCAAAGAAAGTGAATTGTCCGCCCAAACTGTTGCGGTTGACCCTGACAATAAAGTTCGAGTTGGGAATTTCCTGGTCCTCAAAAAGAGTGTCAGTGATCGCACCTTTTAGCAGAACCTGCGGGTTGTTGACGGAATCTTTCAGTTCGGCAGCAAAATTCACATTGCCGGTGATGTTGGAGTTGATTTTGCTGATAATGTCAGATTCTTCCAGATGCCAGTTTTTTCCATCAGCATAAAGATTCATGATGCGATCTGAACTGATGCCACCTTGCAGAGTCAAAGTGGAGTTGGCCTTTTGCAGGATCACTTTGTCAGCATTGATGTTTCCGTCTTTAGCCGAGGCATTGAACAGCAGCTGATTGAATCCCTCGGGTCCGATCGTGACATCCTTAAAGGCGGACTCCAGCTTGTAATTCAGCTTCCAGAAGTTCAAAGGTCCATCAACACGGGCTTTGGCAGCGCCAGCCCCAGAGACGGGCAGAGGGAATCGGTAGATCTTTTCAAAGATCGTGGCCACATCGCCGAGTTCCGCTGTGGGAATGCTGAAGTCACCTTCCAAAGTTTCATTGTTCAGGTCGACATCCAACTCGCCCAAATATTGCGTGCGATTCAGAGCGCCGGCGATGTCTTCAAAGAACAAGATGCCTTTGCTGTAGCGGAGATGGGTCAAAAGATTTCCCAGAGTGAAATCCTCAAACACGAAGTTGCGTGCATTGAGCTTCATATTGAAGACGGCAACATTGGAGTCCCCGGAGGTGGATCCTTCGATGCTGGTTGTGCCCACCAATTTTAAGTTGGCCAGATTACGCACATTTTTAAGATCCAGCTTGTCGGTTTTAAAGTTGATCTTAAAACCTTTGTGGAAATCAATCACACCATCAGAACTTCCGGCGCTGTCACCCATGGTCACGGAGGCCGCGTAAGAAACCTGATCCAAAGTCACCTGAACCTGGCCTTTGGCAGACATCGCATCAATGTTCACCAGGTCTGGGGTTTTGGGTTTGATGTCAGTCTTCACCCAAAGGTTTTTCCCCTTGAGGGAAGCGTTAGAGCAGGTCACCTGAAAAGTGGGGCGGATCTGTCCTTCGCAGGGAAGCTGACCTTCCAGTTCCAGACCGACGGGAATGTTCGCCAGATCCAGATTTTGGAAAAGTTTGTAAAGATCCAGGCTGTGAACCGTCACCATAGACTTAAATCCGTAATTGCCATCCAGCCGTAACTGCGATTTTGTCAGAGTGGCTTCACCCGCCGGGTGGTGCACTTCCATTTCCGAAAGTCCAATGACGCCATTGTGGTATTCACCCTGAATACGGGCGTCACCCAGTTCCAGCTTTTCCAGCGTGACAGAGCGGGTGTTGATTTCAGCCTTGGCGCGGATGTCGTCAAAGCCGTTGAACTTGGTGTCGACTTCCGTGATCAATTCACCACCGATCGCCGGCAGCTTGATGTCCGGGCGCAGACGCTTCATTTCCGTATAGATGTCGCTCAGGTTGATTTTTCCGGTCAGATCCAACACGCCGGAAGGTTTGATGGCAATACGGGCAAAGTTGGTCAGCTCGCCGCGGGCCAAAACTTCCGACTGTCCCAGTCGGACACCCAGTTGAATGATCTTTAAAGACTGACGGGTCAAATAGAGGTGAGTATCCAGTGAGCCGGCAAAGTCCCCAAAACCAGTCAGCTTCACCTGCAGTTCTGGTAAGTTGGCCTTGGCCGTCAGGTTTTTACCCATATTGGTCAGAAGCAGATCGCCACTTTGTACGGTCGCATTCAGCTTAAGCTGTTTGGAGGTGATCTGGGTTTGAATGTTCTGCAGGAAAATTCGCTGCAGCGGCAGTTGCTCTAACACAGCAAAGATCTGATCCATCGGCAGCTCTTTGGAAGGGGAGTCCTCTTTAAGGAGCGGATCCAGATTGATTTGCGCCTGAGGAGAGTCCACGACCACTGCCGACAACGTCAGTCGCCCACCCAGCAGATGGAACATGTCCACAAAAGTGCGAACACTTTCGATCCTGATACTGGGAAGAACCTCGGCCAGTTCGCCTTGTCCTTCAATAGTCACGCCTTCCAGGGCGGCGGAGGGACGCAGGAACCGCAAAGAAAGTTTCTCGGCACGGATTTTCACCGGCAGGTTGGCGGCGGAATAGCTTTGGATTTTTTCCAGCGTCCAGGCTTCAATCTTCGGAGCCAACACCTGGGCCATCAGAGCCCAGAGCACCAGAATTACAGCCAGCGGAGTGATAAGAATCCAAAAGACACGTTTCACTGACCACTCCAGATGCTAAGTAGCGCACTGGCGGCGCGATAGTGTGGACGAGCGGCCAGAAGTCCTTCGAGTACTTCTATCGCCGTGTGTTTTTGTCCCAAGCCCCACAGCGCCTGCGCACGCAGATAAGCGGTGGCAAAGAAAGTTTCCGGATCATTCGCAAACAGTATTTCAACTTTGGCAAGATCGGTCAGCAGTTCCACGAAGCGGCGGCACTTTAACAGAATCTCAAGTCGGAACCAGATCAGGGATTCCGTTTCCTCGCTGAAAGAAAGCAAAGACAGTGCATCCTCGAAGCTGTCCAGCATATAAGCGGCCACGGCGAAATCAAAGGCCATCTCCGGATATTTCTCGGCGTGCTCGTGCATACTTTGCATCAGTGCCTGCAAGGCCTGTTCAACTTCGGGTTCACGAGGGGAATACTCTTCGGTGTTGATACTGACTTTGCGTGAACGTGGTGTTCGACGCGACAGGATCTCCAACGCATAACGCTGTTTGTGTTCATTCACCTCGCGGCGAATATCGCTGTCTCCAGGATAAAGTTTTTGCAGACGCTGCAGCAGGGACTTTTCCTGCTCATACAGTTGCTGTGTGCGCAGGGTGATCAGTTGCTCCAGCAAAGAACGTTTGTTGTTCAGATAGTCTTTGTGGATTTTATATTTGCGATTGCTGCGCCATTCGCCCAAAGTCTGCAAAGTCTGGCGCAGAGCCAACGAGCGTGAGGCTTCGCTTTGAGCCTGGTCCTCTTCGATTCCGTCCTGCAAAGCGCGCACAGCCTTTTCATTCAGCTCGTCAGAGAAAGCACTTAGCGCTTCAAGAAAATAGGGCCATGGAATTGGGAAGGATTCGTTTTCAATGTGACGAAGAACGAACTCAATCAAAAGATGTTCATGGCGTGACTGAAGCAGGAAGCGAGAAAGGGCGTTGATATTGTCCAGAGTAAGAAGGTCCGGCGAGGACTCGATATTGCCGATAAGTTGTGTGGCAACTGCGCTGAGATCATCAGCGTGTCTGAGAAGACTTTGGATTTCTAATTCAACATAAGTGGACAAAAAAGCCTCCGCAGCTTAACTCGTTTATTTTGCGATAAAATTGAGTGGTTGCGGAGACTTAATACTGAGCGTTACTTATTTTTGGCTGACGCGCTCGACGTATTCACCTGTGGAGGTGTCAATACGAAGAACATCGCCTTCACTGATGTGCAAAGGCACGCCAACAACAAGGCCCGTTTCCATAGTGGCAGGCTTGGTAGCGCCCGTAACGCGGTCCCCTTTGATGCCTGGGTCCGTTTGAGCCACAGTCAGGTTCACGGCTTTTGGCACATCACAAGCAACAGCTTTCTCGTTATAGAACAAGATAACCACTTTCAGGTTTTCTGTCAGATAGTACTTCGCATCACCCAGGTCTTCTTCAGACATGGCGATCTGTTCGAAGGTCTCTTGAGACATGAAGTTGTAACCCGTGTCGTCTTTGTAAAGGAAAGACATCTCTTTGTTTTCCACGTTAGGAACTTCAAACTTCTCACCGGACTTGAAGGTGGATTCCAAGTTTTGGCCAGTCAGCATGTTTCTTAGTTTGGTGCGGGTGAACTGATTCCCTTTACCTGGTTTTACGTGTTGGAAATCCACGATCACATAGGGTTTCCCCTCGAGCATGATTTTAAGACCTTTTCTAAAGTCCGACGTTTCGTACATGATAAATCCTTCCTCACGGCTGATGAAAAAGGCCCCACTGACTGCGTTGTCGGGCGGCCTTCTCGCTCAGACGTGCATTAAGCACGTCTGCGCTGCGAGGGACTACTCCGCCTTGCATTGGGACCTTTTTGATCAGCCTTTTATCTTTATGGCTGATCAGAAAGGCATCATGACTTATAGGGACGTAGGCGGTCAACCTTGGGCGCGGTAGTCTTCGATTTTGCGAAGCATCATCTCAAGAACTTCCAGCTTCTTTTCGCGGATCAGCTGTTCGCGTGGCAGAAGTGGTTTTAGCGGAATGGCCTCATCAGAGTCGTTATAGCGAACCTGAAGGGTGTTCATACGGCGTTGGATTTCCGGGTGGTCGCCAAACTCCAGACGGGTGTCTTTCAGAAGAGCATGGGCTTTTTCCAAGTCATTGCGCACAATAAAGGCGTCGATCAAAGAAAGCATGCGCTCCAAGGCCTTGTTGGTGGTCACCGGAGTGGGGCGGATCACCACCTCTTCCGGGGCAAAGTCAGGCGGGCGCTCGGATGAAACCGGAGCCGCTTGCAGTTTTACCTCCGGAAGTTTTGTCATCGAAAAGACGTCTTCATCATACTCATCCGCCGTCAGGGATTCCAGTTTCTGGACGGCTTTTTGGGCGCTTTTTGAGTTCGGATTCAGGAAAAGCACCATTTTAAAGGCTTTTAAAGCCTCTTTCGGATTTTTCTGAGCCAGATGAACTTCCGCCGTCAGTTGGTGCGCCAAAATATTTTCGGCCGACAGGGAGGTGGCTTTTTTCAAGGCCTCAAGAGCTTTTCCCAGTTCGCCCAAGTCGCGCATCACTTTGGCGTAAGTGACCAGGCCGCCGACAAATAGCGGATGGCGTTGAACGCCCAAAGTCACCGTTTTACGCGCTTCTTGCAGCATTCCCATCTCGCGATAAGCTTCCGCCAGAGGTGCAAAAACCTGAGAATTCGGATCTTTCTCAAGGAGACTCTGGTACTTTTCGATGGTGCTTGCTTCAATTTTGGGCATAGACTGATACTAAAGCAGATTTATTGACTAAGCAATATCTACGACGCCATAGTGGAAATATAAAAAAGGAAAATTCTTTGATCATTCTTGGGGTCGATCCCGGTTCTCGCATTACAGGTTTTGGTGTTGTCCGTGTTCACAACGGAAAGATTGAGCACGTCAATCACGGTGTGATTGTGATGGACGCTGATGAAGCGTTTCCGCTGCGCATGAAAGAGTTGGGGTCCGCCTTCCGCGAGGTCATGGAAAAGTACAAACCCCAACAGGTGGTCATCGAAAAAATCTTTCTGGGCAAAAACGCCGACAGTGCCTTTAAGCTGGGGCACGCCCGCGGGGTCATCATGTATGAAGCCGGTTTGGGCGGGGCGGAAGTTCAGGAATATGCCACGCGTTCCGTGAAAAAAGGTGTCACCGGAAATGGCGGAGCCTCCAAAGAGGACGTTCAGGCAATTTTGAAAGTCATGCTGAGCTTAAAAACCATCAGCCGCATTGACGCCTCCGATGCCCTGGCCATGGCCTGTTACCATGCCTTTGAGATAAAGAAAAAAGCGATTATGCAAAGAGCGGTGAGTTTATGATTGGATATCTGCGCGGTAAAATTATTGAAGTGATGAATGACTCCGCTTTGATTGATGTGCAAGGGGTGGGGTATGAAATTCTGGCGTCGGCGCACACGCTGGGGGATTTGCAGGATCTTCTGGGGAACGACATCATCGTATGGGTTCACACCCATGTTCGTGAAGATGCGTTGCAGTTGTTCGGTTTTCACGACAAAGAGGAAAAAAATCTTTTCCTGTCTTTGTTGAAAGTAAATGGCGTCGGCCCCAAAATGGCCCTGAGCATTCTTTCCGGGGGACGCCCGGCCCAGATTCAGGAAATGATCGAGGCCGGAAATGCCAAGGCCCTGTCCGGTTTGCCTAAAGTCGGCAAAAAGACGGCAGAGCAAATTATTCTTACTCTCAAAGGCAAGTTGGTGTCCATCGAAGAGAGTGCAAGCCCTGCGAAGAAAAAATCCCAAGGCCACACGCAGATCACCTCCGCGCTTTTGAATCTGGGCTATAAATCCCAGGTGGTGGATCAGTTTGTTTCCACTTTGCCAGCGGATATCAGCGTTGAAGACGGTGTCCGTAAAGGACTTCAGACCTTGTCAGGAGGCTTGTCATGAGTCGCATTCTGGAAGGGGATCCGGTCGAGGGTGAAAAGTCCTGGGAAAATGAGTTGCGCCCGCAGCGTTTTGAGGACTTCCCGGGTCAGGATGACGTAAAGGAAAAGTTGAAAGTTTTCGTGGCGGCGGCCAAACATCGTGGCGAGTCTCTGGATCACGTGTTGCTGGCGGGGCCTCCGGGACTGGGTAAAACCACCTTGTCCAAGATCATCGCCAATGACATGGGGGCTGAAATCAAAATGACTTCGGCTCCGGCGATCGACAAAAAGGGTGACTTGGCGGCGATTTTGACGTCGTTGAAGCCGCACTCGGTTTTGTTTATTGATGAAATTCATCGTCTGAGCCGTCATGTGGAAGAGTATCTTTACACCGCAATGGAAGACTACTACATCGACATCGTCACCGGCGAAGGCCTGGGAGCGCGTTCGATGAAGTTCACACTGGCGCCGTTCACTTTGGTGGGGGCGACGACCCGTGCGGGGCTTTTGAATCCGCCATTCCGCGATCGCTTTGGGATTGTAGAGCGCTTGCAGTTCTATGATAAGGATGCTCTTCGTCAGATCCTAATGCGTTCAGCAGAAATCCTGAAGGTGGAAATCGACGAAGCTGGTGCCGAAGAGGTGGCAAGGCGTTCCCGCGGCACCCCGCGTGTAGCCAATCGTCTTTTGAAGCGCGTGCGTGACTATGCCCAGGTCAAAGGCAATGGCGTTGTTACCAAGGACATTGCAGTCTATGCACTTAATCAATTAGGCGTGGATCAGTACGGTCTAGACCTGATGGATCGACGTATTCTTAGCTTGATTCAGGATAAGTATGCCGGTGGTCCGGTCGGAATCGACACCATTGCCGCAGCTTTAAGTGAAGAGCGTGACACATTGGAAGAAGTCTATGAGCCGTTCCTGATTCAGGAAGGTTTCATTCAGAAGACTCAGCGTGGACGTGTGATCACAGAATTCGCAAAAAGCTCCGTTTTAGCAGACAAATAATCGGTGACGTAATTTCTCGAAAAATCTTTTAATCTCATGGGCCTTGCCTAATGAAGACTCAAAGCCGGCGTATTGCCGGCTTTGTTGTTTGTCGTATTTTGAGCCTTTAAGAAGTTTTTATTTTGGGGGCCCGGGTATCCTGATAGAATAATTCGCGGTTCGCCTATGACATTCAGGCGATGTGTTGCAGTATTCTCTCTCGGAGTTGTGTTGTTTTGAGAATCCTGAGCTGCTTTTTTGGGGAGAAACTCTATGGCATCAAAACAGCCGTTGGTCATTGAAGTGCTGCGTGGTCCTGTTGTGGAAAGCCTGCATCAGGTGATGATTGTGGTCGTGAATGAAGTGGGCAGTGTCATTCAGTATTGGGGTCATCCCCAGTTTTTAACCATGCCTCGCAGTGCGATCAAGATGCTGCAGGCTTTGCCGCTGATCGAATCCGGTGCGGCTGACAAATTCAACCTGGAAGACAAACATATTGCGTTGGCTTGTTCATCTCATCGGGGAGAAAAAGAGCATTTAGCGGCCTTGGCTCAATGGGCGGAGAAAGCCGGTTTGAAGGAATCTCAATTCGTCTGTGGCCCGCATCTGCCTTATCACGAGGAGAGTGCCCACGAGATGATTCGTCACAACCACAAACCCACAGTTTTTTGTAACAACTGTGCCGGAAAACATTCAGGCATAATTTCGACATGTTTGCACTTGGGAGAGGATCCCACGGGTTATGAGAAGTACGATCACAATGCGCAGAAACGCCTGCGCAAAGTCCTGACCGAAACCATGAGGGTGGATCACGGTAAGATTCCCTATGGAGTGGATGGGTGCGGTATCCCGACTTATGCTGTGCCTTTGCAAGCCATGGCGGTGGGAATGTCCACGTTCATAAATCCCAAGGAAGCTCCGGCGCGAAGAGCGGCCGCAGCGCGAATTTTACACGCCGTAAAGACACACCCGTTTTATATTTCCGGCAGTGACAATTTTGCCACAGCTGTGATTGAAAAGTCACAGGGGCGTGCCGTGATTAAGGGTGGAGCAGAAGGGGTCTTTTGTGGAGTTCTGCCAGAAAAGAAGGTGGCGTTTGCTGTGAAGGCTGCTGATGGGGCTGGTCGTGCCGCTCAGGTGGCGACGGCGTCGCTGTTACTGAAGCTGGGCGGACTTTCGGAAGATGAATTTAAGGCTCTCTCGAAACACACAATGCCGGTCATCACCAACTGGCGTGGGGATACCGTCGGGCAAATCCGCATTGCGAAGGTCTGACAGTTACGGTACAGTCTAGGCAAGATGTTCTTACAGAAAACAATTCGTAAAAAGACCGTTGTTCAGGGGATCGGGATTCACTCCGGCGATCCCTGCACGCTGACTTTCCGACCGGCTCCTGCTGACACGGGCGTTTACTTTATTCGCACCGATTTGCCCGGCAGTCCTTCTTTGAAAGTCACTGCTCGCAATGTTCAGGCGACTTCGCACCAGACAACGATCGGTGGTCCTGATTTTTCCGTGGCGACCATTGAACACTGTGTATCCGCTCTCTCTGCACTTCGCATTGATAACTTGTTTATCGAACTGGACGGGCCCGAAATTCCCATAGGCGATGGCAGTGCCAAGGTTTTCCTGGAGGCCTTACTGGCCGTGGGGATTGTGGAGCAGGATCAGCCGCGCAAGTATTGTTATATTACAGAGCCGATTTACTTTAGCGAAGGTGATAAGCATGCCTATGTGGTTCCCTATCACGGCCTGCGTTTGACTGTGACCATTGATTTCCCGAATCCAACAATTGGCAAACAGACGATTGATCTGGACATCAATGAACAATCCTTTGGGCGTGATGTCGCCAATGCGCGCACCTTTGGATTTATGAAGGACGTGGAGGCATTAAAAGCCCGCGGTCTTGCCAAAGGTGGCAGTCTGGATAACTGCGTGGTGTTGGATGGTGAAACTGTTGTGAATCCGGATGGACTTCGTTGGGCGGATGAATTTGTGCGCCATAAGGCTCTGGATGCGTTGGGGGATCTGGTGACGCTGGAAATGCCTTTGATGGGGCATGTGGTGCTATATAAAGCCGGTCACGATGTGATGAACAAGCTTGTACGCAAGATTTGGGATTCGCCGAACAGTTATCGTCACGTCGAATTGGGGGCTGATATTTCAGAGGAAGTTCAGCGCTACACCGGATGGACTGTGCCAGTCTGAGATAAATTCGTTGTTCCTTGTATTCAAGCAAACACGTTACCAGGAGAGGGTCTTATGCGAGGCCCTTTATAGTTAAGCCCCCGTCAAAAGTGCCGATAGGTTATCGCATGAAACTGAATCTTTCGGCTCTTTTCCTGTGTTTTTCTCTGCTTTCAGCGTGTACGTTGGACTTAAATATGCGTGAAGGCAGTTCGCAGAACAGCCTGAGGCCCGAAGAGGACGTCTTCACGGAAGTTCTTTCCATCGATTTCAGAGCCAAAGCGGATAACAGCGATATTTCCGAAATCTATATCAGTAAAGATCAGTCACAATTTGACTATGTCGCCAGCATTCCAGGTTACATTGACTTCTTTGCGGCAGATCCCAGTTCTCCGGGGAATGGTTATGCCGTAGTGGTGAAGTCCCCGGCATCCCCGGGGGCTTGGCCGGACAAGGTGCTTTGGTTTGTTTCGGCCAAAGCGGAGGCCAATCAATACTTCGCGGATCTTCCCGCAGGACTGGAATCATGCACTGTCTTCCCTCACAAATCCTTTATAAATCTTCATTGTTTGGATGCAGCTTATGAACCTGTCGCTTATCAGGTCGACAAAGCCAGTGGAGAAGTGGCCCCGCTCCTGCCGAGATTAGGATACTTGGATGACAGCAACTATCGTTATCAAATTAATTCTCCCGTCTTCCCAGGCAGTGCTGTGGATCTGATTGAGGTTCGCAAGATCGCTTTGGCAGATCCGTCTGACAGCAAATTGGTGGATCTTTTTGTTTACCTTGACGATGCCTACACAAAATTGCCCCTGAGCGGGGGGGATCTTACGGCGATAGCGGCAGCGAATGTCGGTAATGTTCGCATGGATATGGACAATTTATTGACGGTGTTTCTTTTTGATTCCATCACTCAGGACGTCAATCTTGTGATTGTGGACGTGACTAAGGCAGATCAACTTCTGCCGGTTCGGGTTTTGGCCGGGACAGGGACGGTGTTCACTGAAGGGGTGATGGATGGTTCTCTCATTTTGAATGTGAACTCAACCCTGAAGTCTTATCGGCTGGGGTCGGGATTAAGCACATTAAGCTATTCCAGCAATCAATATCACGGGATTGTTCAGGACCGTATGTACTATTTTGAACCCTGGGTCTTCGGTCAGCCGCAGTGGTTTGGCAGTTGTGACATTAGCGGAAGTTGTCAGACTGTTTTCACGGATGCGGCGGCCTATGAAATTTTGACTCTGGTCCGGAATGAACAGCAGAAGATTTATTTTGTGAATAAGACATCTCCGGAAGCAGACAGGGTCCTTGAGTCCACCGGTGGTTCGGCAGGTGGAAGTGTTGTCGAGACAAAACTTACTGAAAATCTCAAGTCGCACCCCATTCCTATCGCCAAGGTCAGTTCCATCCGCAAAGTGGGCAATTACCTAGAGGTCTACTATCAGGATCCCAACACAAATCAAAGAGCTTTTGCCATCCTGGATGCGGAAACCGAAAGTGTTTTGGACACCTTTGTGGACTATTGTTATGCCGCCACGGATGAAGAGAGAAAAGATTTCGTTTTAAAAAATCATAAATACCGCGAGCCCCTGAAGCCTGGTCTGAACTTCGTTGTGGCAAGTTTTGGCTGTATTTAGTCAAAGTGTTTTGAAATGAGACAGACGGACTCTATTCCATTTTTTCTCAACATTTGCCGTTAAGAATGATGGTACTGTATGAGGACTGTGTTTCCGGTGGGGGGGATGTATGCAGAATCAAAAGAAGATCTGGGGCAGTGTGATGGTCTTTGCTGTCCTGACAATTTGTACATTGACCTTTCAAAACTGTGCACCCAGCTCGACGGATTCGGCTTCGACGTCGTCAGACGGGACTACGGCCAACACAGATAATTCCAGCACGAGCACAAGTATCCTGACCTATCCCAACGCTGGCACACCTGTGACACTGATTCCTGGTCAAAGTATCACGCTTAAACTTACCAAGCCTTCGTACATGAGCAATGCTGCTGACTATCTTTGGATTGTGCCGTCGGACGATTATGCGTTGGCTTCGTACTATGGCCTGTTCACGGAGGTCGATGGTTATTTGTATGTGTCGCTGACGGTAAAGTCATCTTACGCCTCGGCGAAAAACATGCGCCTGTACATTTTAAATATCGCCTCAAACAGCTACGCCGACAAGACGGGACTGGGACTTAAGATTGATGCGTCAGCCTATGGTCAGCACTATTCCAGTGATATGGTTTCAGAGATGTGTGATGTCCGTGGAGGTTATGTTCCAACCTTCATTTTCGATAAAACCAAAGAGGCTGCCGATGCCCTCATCGTCTTTGATAACGGGGCGGGAGTGGGTTCGTTGGAGTGTAACTTTGGTGGAACCTCTGTGGACTGTCTGAGTACCAGCTCCTGGCCGTCGGATTGGGCTTCGCGCAGTCTGACGATCTCAGGCTATAATCGCTGCGGGGCCACGACCACCCGAGCCTTCTGACGGATCAAGGTTCTAACGAACTCCTAGGATTCTTTTGCCAGTTTCATCCAGACGAATCTGAAATGTCTGTTGGGTGTTCATTTTGTCCTGCAGAAAGAGACAGAAGGGATGATTGGAAAACGCCGGCCCCTTTTGTTCAAAATAGGCCAGGGCTGGGGTGGAGGATTCCTGAGAGGTGTAAATCAGGGGTCCGTAACTCAGAACAGAGTCACCCATTTGTTGAACACCACATTGAAGTTGAAGAGCAAAAACCATACTGAGAATCATGGCGATGGTTATATCGCCGTTGAGGGCAGTCGTACAGTGGTTCATTGCGCGCTTGAAAATTTTAATGAGTTGATAAAAAAACCGGCTCTGTTTTCAGAGTCGGTTTTTGTTTTTATCTTTGGGATTTCAAGTAACCAACGATATCGATGTCCGGTGGAGTTGCAAGGCCGACTCCAGGAAGAGGACCTGTGAGCTCGCTCAGAGAATAGTCCATGCGCGCGTCATAGCGGCGCTCCCACTGATTGCGCAACCACTGTTCGCGTTCGTACCATTGACGTTTGTTCGCATCGTCCTGACAGGAAGCCAGTTCCTGCGGGATTCGTGCGCCCCAGCGAAGTTCGATGCAGTGATACGGGTCAAAGCTCATGGCAAACAGTCTTTGGCGGGCGGCTTCCAGATTCAACATCACAGTGCGTCCGTTGGAAGTTGTGTAAGAGAACTGACAAGCCTGAGCTTTTTGCGCATAAACGTTGAACAGATCCTGGGCCAGGTTGCCACCGTTATAGCGGATAGAGCGGTCCCGTTTTTTATAGCGCTCAATATTGGCTTTGGTTGAAGCCAGTAAATCCATGAAGGCCACTTTCAAGCGCGCGTCGCGTGAAGGGGTGGCATAGTTTTCCCATTCACCTTCGGTGCCGAAAATATTCAGTGGCAGTCTTTCCGGGTGGGCCTTGGCAGAAACGCCCGAGGTGCGGGCCGCATCCACGGCATCCACGCGGTCTTTCAAGCTGACGCAGATGTCATCTGTCAGTTGAGCCATGTCTTTGAGGGGATCAATATGTGCTTCACCATCGGTCAGGGCCAGGCGAACGTAATCATAGAAATTCACCTGTTGACCGTTAAAGATGAATTTCCCCTTGCTCCAGCCGGCAGAATCAGGATGAGTTCCATAGAACTGTTCCTGGCCATAAAGTGGCAATTCAGAGTTGCGGGCTGCCACGATTTTTCCACCGGCATAGGCACCCGAGGAATCCACTTTGGCGTCAACCAAAGTTAAAGGGCGGAAGTTTTTAAAGCCCGCGCCTTGATTGGGGTTGCTGCGCGCGAATTTGGGAGTGAACATCCCCATCGTCAAAGAGTTGTCCGGATGGGCGTCGATATAGAAGATGCGACCATCGTCCGAGATTTTATAAATAATCGCGACGTGTCCGTTGGGATCATAAATCACCGTGCCCGGGCGGATGGCCTGGCGGTTGAGGCGAGTCGGGTAGAAGTCCGTGAACAGATCCGTATCTTCGTTACCAGCCATACGCAAAGAGGCCGAGAAAGTCAGGCCTGGAACGATGTTGTTCAGAATTTCCAGCGCATTGGGGTAGGTGTTTTTGAAGACGCCGTTCTTGGTCAGAACGTCATAGCGCTTGGTCACCATGTTTCCTTGCGGAGTGTAGCGCACGTCTTTGACTTTTTCGGTGTTCAGAGGACTGGGTTTGATCTCTGCTGAAACAGAGAACGGCAGACCGTTTTTCCATGCAAAATAACCGCGCAGATAATAGGGAAGATCCGCACAGTCGGAGTAGTACTTCAATCCCGCGGGGTCGGTGCCATAATAAAGGTTCGCAGTGCTTTTAAGGCAGGTGTCGACCTTGCCGCACTCGCGACGCTCAACTGCGTCCCCAAGGCGGGCGACGAACTGGCCGAACTGCCGCTCGTGTGCTTCTGTCCAGGCAGGTTGAGTGATACGCCACTGAGTTGCTGCGGCGTTGTTCTGGGCGTAGGCTCCGGAAGACAGAAGGAGCATGAGAGATAGACGTCCAACAATTTTCATATTTTTCTCCAGCTAATTAAAATCCGGAGGAGAGTAAACGATTTCCGGCTGAATTTCCCCTGTCAGGATTTTAGACAGTAGAAACTTCCCGTTCCCTCAGAATCAGCGCCAAAAAACGTCCCGAAAAGGTGCCTGGTTGTTTTTTCTGGCTACAACGCATCAGCCGAGGGCTGCTGGCCCGGTTACATCCCACGGGTCAGGGAGTGGGGATTTCGGATATTTCTAGGTGGTCTGCTGCGCCGTAGCCAGAAAAAACAACCAGGCACCTTTTGCGAGGCACCTTTTGCAGCCCAACTTGCTTTTTATTACCGATCTGGCATATTTGCTGGGTTTCACAACCGGAAAAATCAAATATTGAGGGTGCGTTTTGTGCCTGACAGGAGAAGATCATGATTATCGGTGTTCCTAAGGAGATTAAAATTTCAGAAAACCGTGTTGGTTTGACTGAAGCAGGTGTTCGCCAGTACGTGACTGAAGGTCACACGGTGATCGTTGAAAAAGATGCGGGCGTGGGCTCAGGCATCACCAACGAGCAGTACGAAAAAGCGGGCGCAAAAATCATCGACACCAAAAAAGAAGTGTACGCAAAAGCGGACATGATCCAAAAGGTGAAGGAACCACTTCCTGACGAATACGAACTGATGAGAGAAAATCAGATCCTTTACACTTATCTTCACTTGGCTGCTGAAGCGAAGCTGACGAAAGTTCTTTGCGAGCGCAAAGTAAAGGCGATTGCTTACGAAACCATCCAGTTGGACAACGGCTCTTTGCCATTGTTGACTCCAATGTCTGAAGTTGCCGGTCGTATGGCGACTCAAATCGGTGCTTTCTACTTGCAAAAAAATCACGGCGGTAAAGGCATCCTGATGGGTGGTGTTACTGGTGTTAAACCTGCCAAAGTAACCATCATCGGTGGTGGTGTTGTTGGTACGAACGCGGCGAAAATGGCTGTGGGCTTGGGCGCTTCCGTAACTATTCTTGATGTGAACACAGCACGTCTTGAGTATTTGGATGATATCTTCCAAGGCCGTTGCATGACTTTGTTCTCTAACGCAAAAAACATCGAAGATTCCGTAAAAGAATCTGACCTTGTTATCGGTGGCGTTCTGATCACGGGTCACAAGGCGCCAACGTTGGTTTCCAAAGAAATGGTTTCCAGCATGTCCAAAGGCTCCGTGGTTGTGGACGTTGCGGTTGACCAAGGTGGTTGTATCGAAACGTGCCGTCCGACTTCTCACACGAACCCAACTTATGAAGTTGACGGCGTGATTCACTATTGTGTTCCAAACATGCCAGGTGTTGTTCCTAGAACTTCCACTTATGCACTGACCAACGTGACTTTGAAATACGGCTCTATGATTGCTGCTATGGGCGTTGAAGACGCTGTGGCAAAATCCCCAGCTTTATTGAAAGGTCTAAATACGTACGGTGGACACGTGGTTTACGAGCCGGTAGCTCGTGACCTGCACATGGAATACAAGCCTTACAAAGCTTAATTCCGGCGATTTCTTTTTAAAAGAAGATCAAACCCGCATCCCACAAAGATGCGGGTTTTTTTATTTTCCCACGGCAGTCTGGGATTCGCCCCCTTCAATCCAGATATGACCCCAGTCCTCGGTGCGCAGAAAAGGCAGACGATGCTGGCGGAGGCGTTTAAGGACCTGAGGGTGTGGGTGCTTGTAGCGGGCCCAGCGGGCCGAGCCGATGGCCAGGCGTACGTTCGGGAGGCTTGCGAGGAGCCTCTCCGAGGTGCTGGTGCGACTGCCATGGTGACCCAGGATTAAAACCCGGGATTTGCGCACCCAGGGACGCTGGCTCCACAGGGCTTCTTGCCGCTGGGGGGAGTCGCCAGGGATCAGAATATTTTGGTGCAGCAGAACATGGCTGCGAGCATTGCTGTCTTTTTCTTGCGTTGAGGACGTCCAGATTCTTAGTTCCGAAGCAGGGGAAAGGCAGGGGCTGATGTCTGCAAGTAAAGATTTTTTGTATTTGGATGTCTTCCCGACAGGGGGCAATGCCAGGCAGCGCCGGGGCAGTGTCCGGTCCAAAGCGGGTTTGGCAAGAGCGCCGATGTGATCCCAATCCCAGTGCGATAAATGGATCTCGTTATCTTTGTTGCCGCAAATCTGTCGCAGCCTTTTCCAGGGGAAGAATTCACCACCCATGTCAAAGTGCTGGCAGCGTTCCGGCGTGATTTGCGTCAGCCACTGACCTTGTCCGACATTCCAAATCACGAAGTAGGGCCGCGTGAAAAAGTCCTGCACAGGTGTGGCGCTGAGAGTGATCAGAATAAATATCAAGAGGCTCACCGGGAGTCCCGCCCTTGCCAGAGGCGCAAACGCAGAAAATGCATGAAGACGTGCCAGAATAAAATCCACAACCACAAAATTTCAATCCGGGGCAGGGTTCCTTTATTCAAGAGGATGGGCTCTGCGAGAATTGCCAGGGAATCTTTGAAAAACAACATGAGATGATCAAAGGTCCCCACCAGCGCTGGAATGAGGGTGGCCAGAAAAGCCAGGGGCAGCAACAGATAAGAAACCACCGGGGCCAGAATCAGGTTGTACACCAAACTTAAAGGATGAAGGCTTCCCAGCCCCCACAAAGGGGCGCACATAAACAGGAAGATGCAAATTTGCGACAGAAAAACCCGCCCCACTCCTGTGCGAACCCGCAGTAAAGAAGGCCAGCACAAAGCCAGGGCCGCACACCAGCTCATCACCAGAGACAAAGAATTCCACCAATCCGGAAATAAAATCAGCGTCAGAAGTCCTGTGATCAAAACCGTCAAATCCGCCGGAAAATACCAGCGGCGATGTTGTAAAAAACTGCGCGTGAAAAGCCCCAGCAGGGCGCGCACGGCGGGCGCCTGCCAACCCACCGCAAGGGAATACAGCGCCAGAAAGATGAATCTTACAAAGAGTGGAATTCGCAGAATGCCTAAGAGTTCATCAAGCAAAATCAGATGAGATCCGGAAATAACAAAGATGTGAATCAGTGAAGTTCGCTGCAGATTTTTTTGCAATTCAGGGTCTGTGATTTTTTCTCCACATAGAAGTGAGGAAAGCGACTGCTGTTCCTGTGAATTCCTCGGCAGAAGTCGAACACACTTTTGTTGAAAACTCTGCGACAGATGTGACGTGTTAATCAGCAAAGTGGGTGGGCAAGCGATGCTTAAGCAAAAAGCAAGGGCAGCAAGAATGATCATGGTTCTAGGCACTTAGCAAATTTCATAACGCGCTGGATTTCTAAAATAGTCTGTCATTGGGTCCGTGCGTCTTCGGGGGTCGGATTTTAAGATCTGAAATTCAAACGCATAATTACACGGCAATAATGTGGTTTATTCTAATAAAAACATAGGTTTATGTCATGCTTACGTTTCAAGCAAATCGCTGAAACCCTTGAAAATAAATAGGTCTAAGGTCTAGGATTACAATAACTCAACATTTTATGTGGATAACTCCTGCTTGTTTGCACTTCTCAAGGCGTGTCATACTAAGGAAAGATCAAGAGGTGTCGAGAGATGAAGCAACTTAGACTATTAGCAGCAACGGTCCTTTTAAGCCTGCCTTTGGTGTCCACAGCAAAGACGGTGGATGCAAGCTCCAAGACAAAAAATCGCGACTTGGCTCAGGAAGCTCTTCTGGTGGAGCTGACAGGGAAGGACCTTTCGAAAGAAAGTGACATCACTCTGTATGCTGAAATGGTAAGCGCTTATGACGGCAATGATGAAATCGCTTTAAAAAGCCGTCTGCAAAGCCTTCTCAGTCGATTCCCACAAAGTGCCTATGCTGACAATGCTCTTTTCTTAGCCGGGCGTATGGCCGTGGATAACGCCAACTATGCACAGGCGATCAAGTATTTCTCTCAGATTGAAAAGCAGTATCCTCGAAGCAACAAAGTCGCGGCGGCCAAGTATGCCAAGGCTATGACCTACAAGAAAATGAATCTGCCGGAATTTGCACGCAAGGCGCTGGCAGAAGTGCGCGCGAAGTACCCGGGCAGCCCAGAATCGTTCCGCGCGGACGCTGAGCTGAAAGTTCTGAAGTAATTCTCACGGCAAGGATGCAAGAGTGATGAACAAGAAGTTCTCTTTAATGATGGCACTGATCCTGACGGCGCTTGTGGCGAAAGCTCAGGACAATCCCCCGGATGCAACCTGGGAGTCAGATCCTTTGGATGTTCTGGAAAGTCAGCAAAAAGAAGCAGTGGAACCCACTGTGCCTGAGTTTCAGGAAATCCCCGAGGACGGTGCGGCCGCTCCTGCGCCTCCAGCCCCCGAAGTGGCGGCACCTGAAAACAGTTTTGAAGAAGTGTCACCGGGGACTCCGGCCGAGGTGGCGCCACCACCGCCGGCCACTGTCGAGTCCTCTCCAGCCCCGGTTCCGAGTCTTGAAACGACCTCTGTTGGGTCTGAGCCGGATTACTCGCGTGAGGCGGAATTCCATCGTATTTACAAGAGCTACAATGAGCAGCCGACGTCTGTTGAGCTTTGGGAAAAAGCTGTGGGGGCCCGTGAATCTGAAATTTACCAGGTTCAAAAGGGCGACACGCTTTGGGGAATTTCCACCACCTTCTTTGGTGATCCGAACTTCTGGCCTAAAATTTGGTCTTTGAACAACGGGGCTATCGCCAATCCGCACGAGATCGACCCGTTGATGAACATTCAATTCTTCCCGGGGACGGCCGATGAAGCGCCGACGCTGGATCTTGCAGACGCAGGCGCAGTGGCCAAGGATGTCACGGCTCCGGCGACCGTCACGGATGTCAGTAAGTCTGCGGTCGGAGCCAGCATTCCGCGCCCCAAGAAAAGAGCGCCTCTGCTGAAAAGTCTTCCTGACAGTCTACCGCAGTATCGCATGGGAGTTTTGAAGGATGCCAAGGTGGAGCTTCAGGTGGAGCTTCCCAAGAACCAGTTCCCGACAGCGCCGGAATATTTGGAGTACTACATGACAGATGCTCCGATTGCGGGAGTGGGGCGTGTGACTTCGACGGAAATGGATATGAAAACCGCCGGTGAGTACCAGTTCATCTATGTGCAGTTGGACGACGCCAGTAGCAAGGAATTTGTCGCGCAGAAAAATCTGACGAAAGTGGCTGACCCGCAGGTGAAAAACCGCGAAGGTCAAATGGTGGAACTGCAAGGGCAGATCGAGATTCTTGAAAAAGTAAATGATCAGCAAAACATCTATCGTGCGATCGTGAAAAAATCCCTGCAGCCGATCGAAGTCGGGGCGTTGTTGACGCCCGGACGCCTGCCGATGATCGACCCGTCTTCTTCGGATCTGACTTCGGGTGTGGGGGCTAAAATTATCGGCGGTCAGTTTGATCGCAAGCGCAATATCTTTGGTAACAACACATTGGTGTTCTTGGATGGCGGTTCCGGACAGGGCCTGCAGGAAGGTCAGTCGTTGGCGATTTTTGCCGACGAACGTGTGCGTAACAAGAAGAGCCAGGCCGTCATGAATGATCGGGTGATCGGAACGGTGAAGATTGTGCGTGTGTCTCCGAACTTTGCCACCGGATATGTGGTGAAAGCCTCTGACAATGTGGTTGTCGGGGATTATGTTGGAAGGCCTGTCACCCAGGCGATGAATTCCACTCCGGTGGTTGAAGCTCCGGCCAAAGTGGATTCGGACTTTGAAAAAGAATTTGATGAAATGCCAGCAGACACTCCGGAGGCCACACCGGCGCCGGAGACCGGATCTGAAGATTCTGATTTGGACTTTTAAGGACATCACAAAGGGCTCTGCAGATTGCAGGGCCCTTTGTGTATGAACGATCTTTATTCTTTATCACAGATTATTAAGAACCATCCGGCCTATGCTGTGGCCCGGGATGAAATCCACCTGATGTATCAGATGCTGGCGCGGGAGGGGCGTTTGCAGGCCCCCGAAGTGATGGTGGCAGTTCGCGATCGATGGCCCGAGTTGCATGAAGCTCTGCTGAAGAATCATTCCTTATTTAAAAGACATTGCGAAGAAACCTTGAAGCTTCAGATGCAGGGGGTGCAGTTCGTGGTTTATGGTGAAGTGCTTTATCCCTCTATGTGTTATCGCATGTCGGATCCGCCGTTAACTTTGAGTTATATCGGCGCCCCGGCATGGCTGAATGAAAGGACTCTTTCCGTCGTGGGCAGCCGGGAGCCTGCGGCGGATTCCTTGTTGTGGATGGAAAAAGAACTGGCTGCCTTTTGTGACCAGGTGAAGCCTTGCATCGTCAGTGGCGGGGCGCGGGGAGTTGATCAAAAGGCGCACAGTGTGGCCCTGCGCAAAGGATGCACCACGGTCATCGTGCTGCCGTCAGGATTGGGTGAAATCTATCCCTCATCTTTACGCGAGTGGGTGTCTCTTGTGACAGAGCAGGGCGGTTGCTTCTTAAGTGAATATGACCATCAGCAAAGAATGCACAAGCATCTCTTCCATCATCGCAATCGCCTGATTGCCGCCCTAGGACAGGCAAGCTTGTTGGTAGAGGCCAGACGACGAAGTGGAACTCTGATCACTGCGTCCCAAGCGCTGCAGTTGGGGAGACCGGTGTGGGTTGTTCCAGGGCATCCTTTGGATCCGCACTTTTTGGGCGGTTTGGATTTGTTGTTGGACGGTGCGCAGATGGTCCGCGATGCTCAAGATTTACTCATGTTTTTCGGCGCAGAAAATAATGAGGCACAAATGTCCCCAGTAGGGGTAGCAGCATTATAGAATCATCGCACTACCTGTAGTGGGTATCATAAGTTATGAAAATGCTTGGGAAAAAAATGAAAGCTTGTGAAAAAACCTTTTGCAAGCTCTGCATATTGCCCCTACCATTTGAGTTAAGGGAGGGGCGATGTGGTCAGGGACGACCGTGGTAGTAAGGATGCTACTGCATCGCTCTATTTTTAGTCCGCACACCTTGTTCTAGCTTAGTTCCAATTTCTTCTTAAAGTTTCCGCACCTAAAAATGCAAAGATCACATTCGGTGTCCAAATCGCCAATGCTGCTGGCAGTGAGCCGCTGCGAGCGGCCCCTTCGGCGGCGACATACAAAATCCAATAGAAGATGATGATACCAATACACATGATCATGCCACCGGCTTTGGCGGCTCGACGATTTGTCGTGGTGCCCAGGCCTACACCTATCATCGCAAAGACAATGCACAGAACAGAGATCGCCCAGCGCTTGTGATATTCAGTTTGCAGAGTGCGCAGCAGCTCTTGGTCCTCGATGTTTTCCTTCAGGCGATTGCGAACCTCCTGCAGAGTCAAAGAGGGCGGGGATTTGGCTTTTTCTTCCAGATTCAAAGGTTCTGAAAAGCGCACGTCATAGTTGTCAAAGCTGATTTTGGTGTGGGTTTGGGCCTGACGGTGAATTTCGCCCTGATTCAGGCGCAGCAGGATTTCATGTCCCGGGCGTTCGGGATCAGGAACGATCTCTCCTGCCTTGGCGATAATAGTCAGCGGGACGTCGCCACTTTTTTCGTCGTAGATGAAGACTTTCTTCAACAGGCCCTTGTCGGTGTTCACCTCGTTGGCATAGATGACCATGTCAAAGAACCCCTCTGAAAAGGTGCCCTCTTTAATCACGGCCGCCGCTTTGGTGTTGGCCAAGCGAGAGTACAGCACCTCGAACTGACGATTTCCCCAAGGGGCGATGTTAAAGGACATTTGGGCCGAGATAATGCCCACTAAAGTTGCCAGTATCAGAGCAGGAAGAAGCAAGGTGCCCATGGGAAGACCGCTGGCTTTCATGGCGACTATTTCAGAGTCCTGACTAAGACGGCCATAAGTTAAAAGCACCGAAAACAGCAAGGCCATGGGGAATAGGATTGGCAGCATCGAGATGACGACATAGCCAATGATCTCGGCAATGGTTTTCAGGGCCACGCCATGCACCAGCGCAAACTCGGTCAGACGCAACACCTGAAACATGAGGATGATTGATATAAATACCAAAAGCCCCAAAATAAAACTGGGAAGCATTTCAAAGAAGATGTACTGCGCGGCTTTTTTTCCGTTAAAGATGCTCAAAAGTGGTCTCCGTGTTGTCCCTATTCTAGACTGCCCCAAGGACGACGTCATCGCGTCCATTGTCCAGAAGAAGCCTTATTGACCCTTTAGAATCCTTATCTGACAATAGGGACATGAACAAGATTCTTTTGGTTTATGAGGATTATGCGGACCTGATGTCGGTTGAAGGCACTTTAAAAAAAGTGGGATTCGACGTGATAGGTCTTACCAGCGAATATTCCGTGGCAGAACAAATGCTGGCATTCAATCCGGATCTTGTTGTTGGTGCCGGTAAGGGCGCCAAGGTCAGCTCTTTGGGGGTTGGTAAGCGCCTCAAAGAAATGGCCCGCTGGCAGGGGAAGTCCCTTCTGATCTTCCCTGCGAACTTCAAGCCGAACCCACAGGATCTGATCAAGATCCGTGTGGACATGGTTTTGGAGTCTCCGGTTCCGCCCTTACGCCTGGTGCAGGTGATCGGGCGCATGTTGGGGCATGATGAAGCCTTATTGTTGGATCGTCTGAACAAGGCGATGCATGTGGAAAGCCCGCAGAAGTCAGCCACGACTGTTTCTGGTAAGTACTCCCCGGAAGGGGAAGCAATCTATGTCAAAGGCACAACCCCGGAAGAGTCTGCCGACAGTGCTTCTTTGCGCACTGAAAGAGTTCATGAAGATTCTGAAGAAGGGGCATTAAGTAGCGAAGAGCAGGGTGAAAAGATCGCCTTCCGCTTTGGTGATCGGATGCAGGCGGCGGACTCTGAACGGTCTGTTGCCGAATCTTCCGAAAGTGCTTTTCCTGATGTGGATATGAAGGCCTTCGAACGAGAACTGTTCGGGGGCGGTGTGCCTGCGGTGGAAAGAGTTGAGGAAACAACACCTCAAGTGGTGGATGAGGTTTTGTCGGGAGCATCTTCCGAAACCGAGGAGAGCCTGGCAGATGTCAGCGTGAGGGCGCTGGAAAGTCTGAAGAAAGCTGAAATTGGTCTGTCAGAGAAGATCAATAAATATGCAAAAATGGTTGAAGATGTGAAGGTCGCTCCGAAAAGCACGGTGTCCCGAGTTGAAGCACGTCGTCGCCAAAAGACCCTAGAAGAGTCTTGGGATAGGGAAAACATTAGTGAAATTGATAAGTTAAGACAGGAATTTACAAAAGCCCTCTTTAAAAAGTAATTGATCCTCGTCGGCCTTGACGATAGAGTTTTCGGGATCACATTTAGTTTAGATAATGGAGGCCATTCATGGGCACATTTACAAAGGCAGTTACCGATACATCTTTTGACGCTGAAGTTCTTAACTCTACTACGCCAGTCCTTGTTGATTTCTGGGCTGAGTGGTGTGGACCTTGCCGTGCCTTGGCTCCAAAGCTGGAAGAAGTGGCTCAAGAGTTGGGTGCGAAAGTAAAGATCGTTAAAGTGAACGTGGATGAAAACCCAAGTGTTCCTGGCAAATACGGCATTCGCGGTATTCCTGCGATGTTGTTGTTCAAAGGTGGCAGTGAAGTGGGGCAGTTGGTAGGCAACCACCCTAAAGACGCCATTCTTGAGTTCTTGAACAAGAACGTTTAGTTCTTTACCTCAAGCAAAAGATGAAATTTTGCAAAGAGACCTCACCTGAGGTCTCTTTTTTTATTTCTTGGGTTCTTGTTTAGTAACATGAGAAGTTTGTAAGGATTGCGTTCTAAGCGGGCAAAAATTTCTTTGAATTGGACATTAGTTAGCACCTTTAATATGATTTCGCTGTATCTTTTTGAGGCAATTGAGGACGTGATGCAGTTAGATTCTTTGGTGGATGGCAATCTTGATGAAATTTTGAGCCGAGAGTTCAAAACAATCTCTGAGGATATCTGTCGTATGTTGGCGACAGAGGGGAAGTCGATAGTACCATATCTACCGGGGTTGCCTTATTACTCCAAGTTGCCAACGGCAGGTAAGAAGCAAGTTGTCGAGACGCTCCGTTTTTATCAAGAGCTCTGTCACTCTCAGTTGGCTGAAGGCTATCGCATCAACGACAGTCTTTCGTTTACATGGCGTGCCTTCCGAAGATTGGGGCTGGTGCCGCGTGCCGAACTGTTCAGTCACATGGTAGATGAAGATATCGTGGAGATATACTCTGAAGATCATATTCAGCTGTTCAGAAATTTCACATTTTTTGATTTCTGTTCGTACACTTTGGAAGAGCTTCACACAAATGAATGGTGGGCGCTTTTCGAAAGAGACGAAGAAATCACTACAAAGATCATCGAAGAGGTGCGAAAGGTTTTTTCTGAAGAGGTTCGAGAAACCTTCGCTCCGGATATTCCGAAGCATGTGCTGCGAGAGATTCGCTCCGCAGAAAGACTGTGTCAATCTATGGAAATTCGTCGCATGAGTCCGCTTTATCGAAATAGAAAAGTGGCCGCAGTAATTGTGCTCGAAAAAGTTGAAATGTTACAAAACTGAAAAACTCAAAATAATTCAAGTTCTCAATTTCAAATGTACTGCTTTGATAAACACCATTAAGTTAACCACAGAGATTCCGAAAGAACACCCCATGCAAGGAGAAGAGCATGGGGAATTTCAAATACCATTTGTTTAATCCCAGAGAATTAAATTCTGAAACGGCAATGCTGAGCAATAAAATCTATGAGGCTTGGTGTGCGGTCTACAGCGAGGTCTTGGGTGCTGTTAATGAGCCCTTGAACGCCGACGATTTTCATCGCAATGACATCATTGTGTGTATTACTGACGGCGATAAAGACGATAGAATCGTGGGTTTTCATTTATACAGTGTGTTCGATTTGCGTTCGAAGGCCCATTTGGATCATCACTACATGAAGGCTTTTGACGAAGTCACTCTATCCCGCTTTCGCCAGCGTGGAATCACAACCCTGATGAGTATGGAATATCTGACAGTGTTGCCGGAATACCGTTCCCGCAACACCGACGTAAACTGGTCCGAAATTATCATTGCACTAGGCAGCCGAGTGATGGACGTATCACCCGGCTGGGATGCCGTGATAGGGACGGGGCGTAAGGATTTACATGTTCGCAGGAAGGCGGCCCATAGTGGTCTTGAATACTTTGGCGATGTGATGAAGATGAACTATGTGTGCGAAATTTTGCTGGCGCAGAAGGGGCGTATTACAAGGTTTGAAGATCCCAAGACGGCCGCCCTGGTAGATAGTCTTTGGGCGGAAAAAAACTGCCATATCCCGTTCCTGAATCAAGAAACCAAATACAACAAGAAAGCGGCTTAATTGCTGCGGAAGAGGCCTGTTATGAAAACGAATGTTTCCGATGAGCTCAATTTCCTCATGCAAGAGTGTAAAAATAAAATCGATAACTTTCCGTGGCACGACCGAGCCTGTTATTCGGCCTGGGTGGCGCAGACATACTACTTTGTCAGTCACTCCACGCGCTTGCTGGCGCTGTCAGCGGCCCGCACACCCTTGGAGTCGCAGGAGTATCATTTGCGTTTTCTTGCCCACACCGCTGAGGAAAAAGGCCATGAGAAGCTTCTGGTGAATGATATGAAGGGTTTGGGCAGTAAGATGTCTGATTGGCCCGAGATGGCTGCGGCCTCGGCGATGTATCAAACCCAGTACTATCATATTGAGCACTCTTCACCGATGGCATTCTTCGGCTACATCCTGGCTCTGGAGGCGCTGGCCGCGCGTTTTGGTGCTGAGATCGGAAAGAAAGTGGAGACCAGTTTCGGACCTAAAGCAGCCCATTTTCTGCGTGTCCATGCAGAGGAGGATATTGGTCACGTGGAAGAGGCCATGGAAAAGATCAATCATCTGCCACCGGATCAGCAACAGCTGGTTTTAAGCAATCTGCGCCAGTCCCTGACATACTATATTCAGATGTTGGATGAATGTGTGGCTTACGGGCGCAGTCGTTCCCGGTCTGCGGCGTAAAAGGATTTTTAAAAACAAAAAAAAGCCCTTCTTTTTCGGGAAGGGCTTTTTAGATTCCAAGATCAGAGGTTTGGGAGATCTACTTTACTGTCGCTGTGTAGATATCGCAAATGTTGCCCTGGAGCAAAGAGCCGCCACGGTAGATGGTGGCATCCAGAACATTTTCACCTTTCAGGGCCTCTTGACGGATTCTTTCGCAATCACTTTCGTAGTTTTTGCAGATGCCAGCGTCTTCTTTGTTTTCACAAACCCAGAAAAGACTTTTCACTTTTTGGCCGACAATTTTTACGTTCTCAAGTTCGGAGTGCAGTTCAACGTTGCAGATGATCTTGGCGCGACCGTTGTTGTCGATCTCGCTGGACCAGCTGTAAGTGAATTTTTTGTATTCCAATTCCAAAGCGCGTTTGGAGGCGATGTCCTTTTTGCGGGCATCGATGCTTTCAATGAACTTCTCGCAGCGTTCGCCCAGTTCCTGAGTTGTGCCCTTACGCGACCACTGGAGTACGCGTTTGGAGGGTTTGCCGAAGATACAGCGGTCGCCGGCTTCGTTACAGCCAACGCCGGTATAGTAGGGGGCCGCATGCGCGATGCTTCCCAACATCAACAATGAAAGTAGTGCTATCATTTTCTTTTTCATAAAGTGTTTTGTTCGAAAGTCTTCTGGGAACTATCCCCAAAAAAGCCTGCGATCTCCTTATGCTGGACTGCTTTGCGAAACTTATTCCAATCTGACGGGTGGTTTAAAGCGAGATTAGCCCATCTATGATGTATAAATTCCTGCAATAGGGACGAGCTTGGGCGTCTGTCAAAATTCTGAACAGCCGCAAAAGATACAGGCCCCGGGAGCTTCCCGGGGCCTGTGCAAGGATCATCATTTACCGATTTTTAGAACGCGGCGATGCGCTGGTGAGTAGTTTCAGAAGAGTTCATCTTTGCATACAGTTCGCCATAGTTTTTCATGACGCGAGAATTGTATTCCGCAGGTTTGACGTTCTTCGCCAGAAGACGGCGCACATTCGTGGGGCCCATGTTATAGGCGCTGACATACTTCATGGCCTTGTTGTTGAACTTGCCACGCAGATAGTTCATGTACGCCAGACCAATCTTGATGTTGGCTCCGGGGCTTTGCAAAGTCTTTTTGCCATTCCAGGGAAGATCAAATTTTTTAGCGATCCATTCAGCCGTATCGGGCTTGATCTGCATCAGACCGATCTCACCGTGGCGGCCGACTACCAGTGGATTGAATTTACTTTCCGTTTTAATTACAGCTAGGACGAACACCGGGTCCAATTTATATTTGGCACTTTCGGCAATCACCGTGCGGGCAATGGCGCGGGCCTGGTATTTGAATTTTGGTGGAAGCTGGCTTTGAACCTTCTGATAGATGGCTTCATTTAACGCCTGTTGGCCCTCCAGTGCCTGAGCGTCGCTGCCAGTATAGTCGCGACCCAGAAGCTCTTTGGCGTGAGCGATGCGGGAGGCTTCGTTCACGCTTTCTATAGCAGGCACTTCATGGTGCCAGCTGGAGAAAGAGAAGTTGTTAAATAGAACCGACGTGAGCGAAGCGGTGACAAAGGCGATTCCGATTTTGAGATGTTTCGTTTTCATATCCGCGTCCTCCTGTTACAGAGGAATAGTTCAAGGGTCGTGCCGAGAAGCTAAGTGCATGGAATGAATCAGGTCTTGGAATGAATCAGGTGTCAGGTGCGATGAATTTGAAATGGGAACGGGGGGTGTCAATCAAAGTATGAACACTGTCTGATCAGTGGTTAGTCGATATGGGATGAATTCTTACTCTGAGACACTCGGGATAAGACACCGCAAATTGCGATGAAACCAAGGATAAAAAGGCTTGATTGAGGAAATAAAAAAAGCGCTGAGTTGTCGGCTCAGCGCTTGATGATTTGCATCTAAAAACGATTCTAGAACAGATAGCGGCGGTACGCCACACTCGATATCAGGCCCAGCCCCGCCATGGTGGTCAGCATGCTAGATCCTCCGTAGGACAGCAGTGGCAGCGGAACCCCCACAATAGGAAGTAAACCGATAACCATTCCGATATTCACAAACATGTGCCAGAAGATGTAACACAGAACTCCGACGGTCAGAAGAGCTCCGAATTTATCCCGGGCATTGGAGGCAATGCGGATTCCCGTGATGAACAAGAAGCAGAATAAACCGATCACTGCGATCGAGCCGACAAAGCCGTGCTCTTCGCTCAGTACAGAATAAATAAAGTCGGTGTGACGTTCAGGCAGGAATTCCAGTTGGGACTGAGTCCCTTTCATAAAGCCTTTCCCAAAGAAGCGGCCCGAGCCCACGGCAATTTTGGATTGGATGCTGTTATATCCGGTTCCGCGCGGATCGCTGGTCGGGGACAGGAACGTCAATACACGGTTTTTCTGATAATCGTGCAGAACAAACTTCCAGGCAATCGGAATGGCAATAATGCCCAACGCGATGATGGTGGCCAGAATGGATTTTCGGATCTTCGCAAAAATCATCATGGATCCGCCGATGGCTGCCAACATCATCGCCGTTCCCAAGTCAGGCTGTTCAACGACCAAGCCAAAAGGGATCAGCAGGGCAATCAATGGCAGAGCCAATTCTTTTAATCCCATACCGCTGCCAAATGTCGAACGGGTGGAAAGGATTTTGGCCATAACCATAATCAATGCCAGCTTCATGGTCTCTGACGGTTGGTAGCGGAAGAACCCCAGATCAATCCAGCGTTGCGCCCCCAAAGCAACCTTACCGAAGAAGGTCACATAAAGAATGGCCCCCAGATTCAGGAAGTAGGCGATGGCGGCAATTCGCATCACGACGGAATAATCTACGATCGTCACAACCAGGAAGACCGTCCAGCCGACGATCAGCCACATGATTTGTGAAATAAACAGCGAGGCCACGTCCTGAGTCGTCGGGCCGTGGGTGGCACTCCAAAGATTGATCAGACCAATCACGTTCAAAGCCAGAATGACGATGATCAGGTTGATATCTAACTTTTTGAAGAGAGTTCTTTCTTCTACATGCAAAGAGGTAAACACTCTTATTCTCCTTCAACAGTTTCTGGCGCAGCCACCGGAGCCTGTGCTCGTTTGCCGCCCTTGGCTTTTAATGCCGCTTCGATCACCTCAGGGTGATATTTTTGGAAATAGGCCTGAACAATATCGCGAACAATCGGTGCGGCTCCGGTGCTTCCATGACAGGAGTGCTCCGCCAAAGCCGCAATGGTGATTTCCGGGTTGTCTGCCGGTGCAAACGCAATGTACCAGCCGTGGTGACGCATATGAATCGGACGGCCTTCACACTTTGCATAGATCTGGTCGGCCGAAAATCCCATGACCTGGGCCGTACCGGTTTTACCCGCCATCTGCACGCCAGGAACTTTCCAGTGCTTTGCTGTTCCGCGATCACCGTTGGCCACGCGTCTGAGGCCTTCTTTGACGGTCTTAAAGGTCTCTGGCGAAATGTGCACACCATTGGGTTGAGTCTGTTGCAGATCACGAACCACCTGCGGGAAGTTTTCACGCAGAACTTTCCCGTCCTGATCTATGATTTTTCTGAGCAGGAAGGGTTTAACCACCTTTCCTTCTGTGCCGATGGCATTGTAAGCAATCGCCATGGAAAGTGGGGTGACGTTCACAAAGCCCTGACCAATCGCCGTGGAAAGGTTTTCCCCGGGTTGCCATTCTTCACCAACAGTGGCCTTCTTCCATGCTGAATTCGGCATGGTGCCGGACACTTCACGGGAAAGCTCAATGCCGGTTTTCTGTCCGATACCCAATAGACTGATGTAGTCGAACATCTTATCAACACCCAGCGCGATACCCATCTTATAGAAAAACACGTTCGAAGATCTTTCCAGAGCTTCAAAGATTGTGATGTTACCGTGACCGCCTTTTAAGTGGTCATGATAAGGACGACGGCCAAAATAAAACACACCCGGCGCAGAAACAATCGTGGTCGGGGTGATCACTTTTTCCTGCAGTGCAGGGACTGCCACCAAAGGTTTGAACGTCGATCCCGGGGCATTGTGATCCTGGATAACTTTATTACGCAAAGGTTTGAACGGGTCGTTGATCAGTTTGGACCACGTCTGGGCGGAGATACCGGTTGAGAACTCATTGGGATCAAAGGATGGAGTGCTGACCCAGGCCAGGATCTCTCCATTGGTTTTCATGGCCACGACGGCACCGATACGATTTAAGTTCATGAACGACTTAAAGGCCGCTTCCTGGATATCACGGTCAATCGTCAGAATCGCATTGTTCCCGTGAACCGGGATCATGTCCTTGATCTGCTCGCCGTAAATATTCGGCGTTTGCGTCACAGCCTCCCGACCGTGGGCATCGACCTGAATAAAGCTGACGCCGTCAGATCCCCGGATGTCTTTTTCCAGAGTTTCTTCCAGTCCACTTTTCCCGATAATGTCGCCCTGATCAAACTTCAGTACACCTTTGTATTGCTCATTCAGAATCGGCAACTGACGTTTGGAGATCTCTCCCACATAACCAAAGAGCTGGGCTCCGTTGTCACGCAAAGGATAGAAACGCACGATGGATTCACGAATCTCCAGCCCCGGAGTGTCCAGGCGCATGCGCTTCAGACGGAAGACCTCTTCGCGGCTGAGATTTTCTTTCAGACGAATTTGCGCAAACGGACCGTTCTGGCGGCGGCTTTTTTGAACCTTCAAAACGACTTTTTCAGGTTCCATGCTCAAAACCGGGCCGACGGTTTTTGCCAGCTCATCCAGGTTCTCAATATACTGAGGCGACAAGATGGCCTCAAAGCCCGGCAGATTTTCCACCAGCACTTTGCCGTCACGATCCAGCATCAGTCCGCGGGGAGCGGTGATTTTGTTTTGTTTGATGCGGTTTTTTTCCGAGAACTCGCGCAGCTCATTTCCAGAAATAATCTGCAGATACCACAGGCGCATTGTGAAAATGGTCAGGGCAAAACCGATAGCGATATAAAAGATCTTATACCGGCTCTGATACTCTTTTGCCTCGTCCGGATTACTGACGTAGGTACTCATAGCTCCAATCCTCCGGGCTCATGCATTAATTCGTCCTGTGTGATCTTGTCGATCTTGGCCAGCAGCCAGTACATCGGGAACGCGAAAGAAGGAGTCAGAACAATTTGTACCAGTCGGTCTACAATCTCAAAGCTTGCAGGGTTCTTCTCTATCACCATCGAAGTAAAGAAATAAATCAGGTGATAAGCCACGGCAGAGAAGGCACACATAATCGTATAATATCCTGAGCCGGACCAAAAGACGCGTGTTTTGATTCCATAGACCAAGGTAAAGAGAATGATGAGACTGATCCACATCATCTTCAACGGCATGGCCGTAAATGTGAGCAAAATGAAGCCCATGGCGTAAATCGTGAAGATCGCCGGGAATGGTTTACGATAAAGGATCACATATACAATCAGATTCAGCCACAGCAGGGGGGAAGGGACATTCCCGAAAAGCTGAAACCAAAATGTGGTCTGAAAGCCGGCCAACAGCATCAGCACGGCAAAGAAAACCAAAAAATTCAGAAGGACGTTCCAGCGGATTTTCACTGTCTCTTCTCCTGAGGTTTAGGTGTGGCCACGGGAGCAGGGCTGGCCGCTGGAGCGGTGGGGGCTGGCGTGGGCGAGGCCACGGTTTCTGCAGAGGCACCGGATTCGGTGCCTTCGGCGGATTTAGGCGCATACTTATCGCCAAAGTCCTCGTTGTTTCCTTGAGAAATAATAAAGACCTCTTCCACTTTGTAAGGGTCCACAACCGGGCGCAGATCCACTTTCAAGGAGACACTAAAAGTCTTCTTTTCGACGGATTCAACCACAGCCACGGGGAAACCTTTAGGGAAGATGTTGTCCAGACCTCCGGTGACAACCAGGTCGCCTTCCTGTACATCTTCAGTTCTTTCCACGTATTTCAATTGCAGGGTGCTGCTGTACTGGCTTTTGCCTTCGACAATCCCGTGGGCGCGGGTTCTTTGTACAATCCCGTCAACAACCGCATAGCGGTCAGTGATCAGCATGACATGGGAGGTGAAAGTGTCTGGCTTAAAGATATAACCCAGAACGCCGCCGGTGGTGATGACGGCCTGACCGGCCTTCAATCCGTCCTTAGTTCCCTTGTTGATGGTGATGGTGTTGTGGTCGATCACCAGATCACGTCCAATCACTTGTGCTGCGATCAGGGACATCTTGGTTTGTTCTTTGAATGCCAAAAGTCCGCGCAGGCGGTCGTTTTCGATCAAAAGCTCGTTCATTTTCTCCAGACGGGCCTGCAGCTCGTTGTTGGTGCTGGTCAATTGCTCGCTGTGCTTTTTAATGTTGATCAGATCCAGATACATGGCCGTGGTGCCTTTGACGCCGGAACTAAAGCCGTAGAAGGTCTCTGACACTGCACTTCCAAGAAGGCTGAAGGGCTTGGCCAACCAGTTGGATTCCTGCGGACGCTGCTGCATGTTGATAGAAATAAGCGGCAATGCCAAAACAATCCCTATCATCACAAGTTTCTTGAGATCAAAGTTGAAGAAATTCAAAACCGGTTCCTCTTTGTTGCAATATGGATGGGGACGGTTTTTTAGTGCGTCCCTGTCTAATATTTCCAACGCTAGTCAAAAGCTTCAGGGAATTCAACAATTTCCCCTTGAAAAAAAATAAAAATAGTTGGGTAATGAATCGGCGTTTTTGAAGTTCGTTTCAGGAAGGATGAAGTTATGAGCGACAGTATGGCAGATAAGTTGAAGAGAAAACTCTCCACAAAGAGCATCACGGCGATGGTGGTTTTCGGAGCTATCATTATGGTTTTTGTCTTCTTCGGCATGCCCGGCCAAATGGGTGCGGGAATTGGTTCCGTTGCGCGTGTGAATAACACGTTGATCTCTGTGGCGGACTTCCAAAATGAAGAAAACCGTATCCAACAGTATTACCAAAACCTGTTTGGAAGTCAGATGGACTTTAGCTCTCAGCGTCAACTTTTGCGCCAGCAAGCTTTGGAAAACCTGGTTCGCATGGAACTGGTGTCTCAAGCTGCTGAAAAGAACGGCATTCTGGCGACAGATGCAGAAGTTCGTGACTTTATCGTGAAGGACATCCCTTTCTTCCAGCAAAATGGTCAGTTCCAGAGGGAATTCTATTCCCGTTACCTGGAGTCCACACGCTCCACTCCAGGCAACTTTGAGAGCAAAGTGCGCAAGGACATTGCCAATGTGCGCGTGCGTTCTTTGTTTGAACTGGTGACCCAGCCAACGTCAGTGGAGTTGAAGAAGCTTCAGGATATCCGTGGTTCCAAAATCAATGTCACTTTTGTGAAGATTGATTCCGAAGCTGTCAGCAAAGCGATGACCAAAGAAAAAGCGGAAGCTGCCATCAAGGCTTTGGATGAAGCCTTGATAAAAGGTGACGAAGCTGCAGTTAACGCGCAGTTAAAAGAACTGAAGGCGACATGGGAAGAAACAGGTCTTGTTTCCCTGGACTCCGAGACCTTCCCTAAGATCACAAGCTCTGTGGCAACGGAAGCGGTTTTTGAGCTGACAAAAGCACAGCCTCTTTTGAAACGTTTGGTTCGTGACGGCAATGCGAAATACGTCTTGAAGTTGAAAGAATCGAAAATGGAAGAAGTTAAAACGGCCCTTGAACCAATGTCTGTTGAAATGCTTCAAAAACGCCGCGGCGACGGCATGTTTGAGGCTTGGATCAATCAGTTCCGCTCCAAATCTCACGTGACCATGAACACTCAGGCGTTGCAGTTGAACTAAATGCTGCAATTCGTAAGAGAGATTCCCATTCGAATCGTCTTGCAAGAAACCCCGTCCGCTCGACGGGGTTTCTTATTTCATCTGGCGGCAGGATTTTCGCGCCAGGATGGACAGCTTGATCCCTTGTCGGGGATGAGTGTGAACCTGATGCACGTCGATAGCTGGTTGGCTGAGGTGAAAGCTCAGGCCGAGCAGAATCCTTGTTCTGATTTGCATGGTTGGCTGCTAGCAATCCGGTCAGAACTTTCAGGCAAAGCGACCTCTCAAGGGGCCCAGTTGTGCAGTTTGGTGGTGCGTGAGGAGCGTGGCTGGAGTTTGTCCTGGAGTCAGCAGGATGATCCTTCTGGAATTCGCTGGACCTTTTCTCACTACCTGGAGATGTTGCCTTTGACGGGGAGTTTTGAGCTTCTGAGAGTGAGTTTAACCTGGCTTCGTCCCTCTTCTTGTGATGCGGATCTGCCGCATGAAGGCTTTAAGATCATGAAGTCGCTGCAAAACACATCGGGTTTGCAAGAACTGCTGGAAAAGCTCAAGCCCTTTAAGGGGACGACACTGTCCTCGGGATGTCTGTTGGAGGACATTCGCATTCATCTTTGTTCTCAGGACATTCTTTTGACTTTGTAATGCGGCCTTGGGGTCGCAGTGTCGTTTGGTCAGTTCAGATCATCAATGACAATGCAAGGCTCGGTGTCGATCTTTTAGACGCTCTTAGGGGCTTATCCGGGCCCTGGTGTTTTTTGGGTGGGCACTGGGTTTGCTTTGAAATATGTGGATTCCTTTAATTGAAGTCTACCAAACGAGGGTTGTATGAAACTGAAAGCATGGATTCTGGGAAGCGCCTTGGTGATGTCCGTTCAGGCTTTTGCGGAAAGCTACTGGGCTCCAGATCCTCGTCCGCCGCGCTTTTGTTTGCAGAACTTCAATGCCTACGGCCCTATCTATGCCAAGGATATTGAAGGCCGCACCGAGCGTATGACCGGTTTATTGCAAGCCATCCCCAAGTGTGAGGTGGTTCATTTGCAGGAAGTCTGGAACGAGCCGCAGATCGATCTGATCGAAAGAAATCTTAAAAGACAATACAGCATCAGTGCCCCGAACCGCGACTCTCGCATTGGTGTGATGTCCCTGTTTATGGGGGATATTAAGGGTACACAGACTCAGGCCTTTGATGTGAACAATGAAGGTGGGGTCCTGGATTCTGTGCGCGAGGCTTTAAATGTGCGCAAGGCCTTTCATGTGGTGAAGGCTGGGTTCTTCGGGATTGATGAGGATTTTTATTTCATCAACACGCACTTGCATCCGTCGTCTCCGGCCGTGCGGGTGACGCAAGTTCTGGATATTTTGAAGTGGCGCTTGCAGCATCAGGATATGAAAATGCTTTTGTCAGGTGATTTTAATGCCAATGTTGGCAGCTTGGAGCGGGCGTTGGTGCTGGCAACGTTAGGCACCCGCGATGCGATGGAAGACGCCATGGGCGGCTATCCCAAGAAAGGATACTGCACTTATTGTGCGGGGAATCCACGGGGCTGGATGCTGACGGATCAGGTTTTTGACTATATCTTTTATTCCAATATCGGTGAATCCTCCACGACCTTGCGCGTGGAATCCGGAGAAGTAAACATGCGCGGGACCCAGCGCGAGCCTCTTTCGGATCACTATGGTGTGCGTGTGCAGTTTTCTGTAGACCCGAATCGTTCTTCCACGAACGAATTAGGATTGGAGCTTCGCAAGTCTTATGCTTTGCAGAATCTGGCAAAAGCGGAGCGCCTGCTTGCGCAGCAGGAGGAGCCTGAATTCCGTCCTTACGTGCAGCTGTTGAAGGAGCTGCAAAGTCAGCTTCAGGGGAAGTCCGGAGAGTTTTATCGTTACTTTGTAAACTTCCGCTAAATCAAGGTGAAGGGACGCGCGCATTGATCTTTTGCACGTCCTTGTTTAACCGGGATTTTTTTGAAATACCGAAAACACCGAAGTCTTCGATGATCGGCCGACCCACACGCTTGAAGGATTTCAGCGGGATGCCTTCCTGTTGAGCATAGAAGGCCAGGACGTCCGTGTTGCAGACGAACAGTTGAATCTCTCCGGTGTACAGCTTACGCAATCCCTGGGCGACACTTTGCACCTCCACTTTGCGGCTTTTGGGGGCCTTCAGGTAGCTTCCCAGAGGTTCCCCGTATTCGTAACCCAGAACATAACCGATACTGTAGTAGCGCAAGTCCTGAGGTGTTTCCCAGCGCAGCTGTGATAAATACTGGTTGCTGGCCAGTGTCCACAGAGCTTCTTCTGTTTTGATCACTTGTTTTGTGTAAGTCAGATAGGTTTTTTTCGGGTCCACTTGCATCGGGCCGATAATATCCACGGCCCCGTTCTCTGCTTCTTTGAGGGCCCGCTTCCAGGGGATGATTTTAACGTCCAGATCCGATTCTTTGATGGCAAGCATTTTCGCCAGCAGAGGCAGGGCAGTCCCTTTCGGGACCCCATTTTCCTCATAGATAAAGGGCGGATAAGGGTCCGAGGCAAAGCGAACTTTTTGGGCCTCAGCAGATAAGGAAAAAAGAAATATCACCCAAAGCAGTGGCATGTCTTTTCCCCTTTTGCGTCCCTAATCAAGATGTTTTGGTGTGAAAGCTTCCGGGAAAATCTCCGGGAACTGGAATGATTTCACCTTACCTTGAAGATTTGCGGTATGAATAATTGTGTGTTCATTGGCAAACTCTGCAATCACCTGGCGGCAGAATCCGCAAGGTGGCCAGGGCTTTTCTGCATCACTGACAACCAAAATTTCCTTGATCAGTTTTTGTGCGCCTTCGCTGACCGCTTTGAAGATGGCCACACGCTCGGCACAGACCGTCCCGCCGTAGGACGCATTTTCCACATTGCAGCCTGTGAAAATCTGGCCATCGCCCATCAGGACGGAGGCCCCGATCAGTGCGCCAGAGTAGGGGGCGTGAGCTTTACGTTGAACTTGGCAGGCGGCTTCAAAAAGTTTTTTCTGTGTTTCATTCATAGATCTAGATTCTCTAATATTTTGTTCAGGGCGATCAAGGGCAATCCTTGAATGGCAGTGAAATCCTGGCTTTCGATTTTATCAAACAGCATGATTCCGTGTTTTTCAATTTTATAACTTCCGGCGCAGTCAATGGGATTGTCCAGGCTGACATACTTTTCAATCTGCTCGCGGGACATTTTCTTCATGTGCATGCGCGTGATGTCCGTGTAGGGAATCTTTTTGTCACCGTCGTAAATGCAGATGGCGGTGATTAATTCATGAGTTTTTCCCTGCATGCTCATCAGTTGTTCAACGGCCTTCTCAGCGGTGTGGGCCTTGCCGATAATGCGGCCTTCGAAGGACACCAGTTGGTCTCCGCCAATCACAACCGCGTCGTGCGTTTGCAGGCTGGCGGCTTTCAGATCCGCCAGTTTTTCTGCCAGAGCCTGCGGTGCCAGGGCCGGGTCTTTTTCTTTATCTTCGTCGATCAGAGGGGCCTGGGCCGTGTAAGCGTAAGCCAAACGAGAAAGAAGTTCTTGGCGGTATTTCGATGTACTTGCGAGGATCAGTTGCTTTTTTGGCATAGGGCTCAATATATCCGTTCTTGCTGGCAGCGGCACCACTTTAACCTCACTCTTGCGGCGCATCTGGTTGAAAAAGCTTCGTGAATGGCAAAATTCAGAGCCATTTGCAGGAAATTGCGCTAAGAAGGGGGTGAATTGGATATAAGCTTATGACGAAACAAACTCTTCCTGACGTAGCCAAAGAAACTCATGCTGAACGATTTGCCCCGATTGACTGGGTGGGGATGGGGGCTATTGAGCTTCCGGTGATCCTGAAACAGGCCGATGGCCCGTATCGTATTCCGGCACGAGTCGACGCCAAAGTCAGTCTGGATAAAAAGCCTTCCCGTGGCATTCACATGTCGCGATTGTATTTGCTGTCCCAGGAAATGATGACCAAGTCTGATTTGACTCTGGGGCTTCTGGGGCAGGTGACGTCCGAGTTTCTGCGCACTCACGAGGATCTTTCCACGCGGGCGCTGGTTCAGGTGCAGTTCGAGGCTCCATTGGTGCGCAAGGCCTTAAAAAGTAATAACCAGGCTTGGCGCTCTTATCCGGTGGTTCTGTCAGCGTTCAATGAAGAGGGTAAAATCAGCTACTTTGCGGAAGTGATCGTGACTTATTCCAGCACTTGCCCGGCTTCGGCGGCTTTGTCCCGTCAGTTGATTCAGGATGGTTTCAAGCAGCAGTTTTCCAATGATCAGACTTTGGATTTCGATATTGTGCATGCGTGGTTGGGAACTCCGCAGGGGATTGTGGCGACTCCACATGCTCAGCGCAGTTTTGCCCGCGTGAAGGCTGAAGTCGGTCCGGACTTCCATTACGGTGACTTGATCGACGTGGTGGAGGAGGCTTTGCAAACGGCAGTGCAAGGGGCCGTGAAGCGTGAAGACGAGCAGGAGTTTGCTCTTCGTAACGGCCAGAACCTGATGTTCTGTGAGGACGCGGCTCGTCGGGTGAAGGATGCCTTGGACGGGAAGCCTGCGATCTTGGACTATGTGGCTGAATTCAGCCATGTGGAAAGCCTGCACCCACATAATGCGGTTTCTCACATTTCTAAGGGTTTGAAATTACGTAGTTTTTAGTTTCCACAGAAAAAGCAAGGTTAGCGCAAATCAATTGATAATGATTCTTGATTATGTGGACTTATCTGAAGGGCTCCCCTATAACTAGGGGCCTGAGGTGACCATATTATGGGTAAAGATTCTGTTCCATTCCTTCCGCGCCAACACGACGACGACATCATTGTTCACTCTGAGGAGTTCGACGAGGGGGAGCTGAAGCGCATCATTCGCGCCTTGAACCTCAAGGTCACCAGCCAACGTATGGCGATTTTAAAGGCCCTGCATGAAGGGCGTCGCCACGTCACAGCTCAAGAGCTTTACGAAAAACTCAATAAAGAACATCCAGATATTGGTTTTGCTACTGTGTACCGCTTCCTGCGCACTCTGACTGAAGGGTCTTTCGTGACGGAAGTGCGTATGGGTGGCTTGCCGGCGCGCTATGAGCTGACCCCGAAAGGTCACCACGATCACTTGACTTGCGTGAAGTGCGGAAAGATCTGCGAATTTGAAAACAAAGCGATCGAAGGTCTTCAGGAAAAAGTTGCTAATCAATTTGGCTTCAAACTGACTCATCATATTCTTGAGCTGTATGGGGTGTGTCCTGCTTGTCAGGCTAAGAACCTGTAACCTGATAAGGCGGATCCGACACAAGGTCGGATCCGAATGCTTGTTTCTGATTTAGAATTGATATCCCAAATGGACCGTCGGGAAGAACTGCACGCGCTCTTGGTTGTACTCTTTGTTGTTTATCTTAAAGGTCACGTCGTTTAGCAGGTAGTTGATCCCGATCCACGGTTGAATATAAAAGCCTTCATTGCCAAAGCGATATCCAGCTTGAACTCCAACAGAGCCGACGGATTCTTGTTGCTCCTCGTGTGACACTTTTTCTGTAGCATAAAGATTGTTGATCCCGCCAGAGATGCCTGCGAAGAATCCATCCGGCTGGTCTCCGGTATAATTCAACTTAAATCCATATCCATCGAACTTGGTATCAAAGTCTTTATTTGCTTCAACATCATCCGGCACATCCATGGCAAATACGCCAAGATCCAGAACCAGGCCTGTCTGTCCCAGTTCTTTGCTTACATGCACGGAATAACCTTTAAAGAAATAGGCGATCGGATCGACCTCCACCATCCAGCCTGATCCTTTTGCGAGAGCAGGTTGAGCGAGGGTGATGACAGCGATGAGGCACAATAATTTTTTCATAGAGTCTCCTTTTTTAAATTAATCTAATGCCGTTAGATTAATAATCTAACGGCATTAGATTAATATTGCAAGAGGGAATCTTGATGTGATACAAAGAGCGTATGGGCAGGCCTAAAAAGAAAGATCAGATCGATAAAGACTATATTTTGGCTAAAATAGAAAAGACCATGGTCAAGGCGCATTGGCATGAGCTGAGCATTGCTGGAATTGCAAAGAAGGTCGGGGTCAAGTCTCCCTCTATTTATCATTATTTCTCCGGACTCGAAGGTTTGCGCAATGAACTCTCCATGAAGGCCACCATTGAATTTGCCGAGGTTTTGGCAGAATCCTTGGTGTCAGTCCCACAGGAGCAGAAGCTCAGGGTCTTTTTTGAAACGTACCGGGCGTTCTCGAAAGAGAATCCATTCAAGTTCGAATGTGTTCAGTTTGGCATTGCTTCTCAGAACAAGGAGTTGCTGCAGAAGGCCTATAAAATCGTCCAACTGGCGACCGAGGCCAGTGATCTCAAAACACCAGACCGAAGTCTGGAGGAGATCATACATAAGGTTCGCATTATTCGCTGTCTGCTCAATGGCTTTATTGACCTGGAATCCAATGGGGGATTCCAGCTCGAACAGTCGAGTGATGAAACGTTCGAATATTTGATTCGATCCGCAAAAGCCATTTTGGAATTAAAATATTAACGGTCACGGTCAGTTTTCTTAAGTCTTGTTTTGGAACGACCGATAGGACTTATATGAAGTTGGCTTTAAAAAGGTGGGGAGTCATTATCCTCGCACCTCTTTTTTTGGGTATTAGCAGTGGCGGGCTTGTTGAGCTTGAGGGCTACTTTAATGCTCGTTATTCAGCCAACTTTCTGAAGTCCACGCGCAACGTGCGTTTTGTTTTGCCTCCGGGGACGAAAGCTAAAATTCAGGAAGTAAAAAAGTTCAGCTCCGGTAAGTACGGGCTGAATGTGGAAGTGCTTGATGGCAAACAAAAAGGCGAAAAGGCCTGGGTCTATTACAACCCTTCCAATCCCGGTATGAAGCTTTATGAAGGCGAACAGGCTGAAGCTCAGGACAAGACCACCAAAGAAGTGGAAAAAGCCGATCGTGTGCGCACAACACGCAAGACGGAAGCTTTAAGGGTTCCGGCCGGTGCGCAGGAAAAAGAGAATAAAGACGCTGCTGCCGAAGTGGCTCGTCAGATCGAAAAAGGTAATAAGGTCGTCAAAGAACAGGCGCAACCCGGTGGTCCTTGCCGAGATTGTGAAGTTTCAAAGCTCTATTCCCGTGATGTCAAACAATCAGAGGCGGTTGATCCCAAGGTCAGTCAGTTTGCAGGTCGATCTTCGGCTGATGCTCCGACGTTGCGCCCACCCACGCGCACGGTGAATCCTTATGGAGTTCGTCCAGTGACGTGTCGGACGGTGGGTACATATGATTCCTGCACAAGCCAGGGGGATCCGGCGGAAAGCAAATTTAAACTCTTCAATCGGGGCCCCAATCGCATTGTGCCCAGCAAAGCGGAAAACCGTGACCGAATTTGGACCTTTGAATACGAGGGGGGAGCCCGGCAGGATCTGGGGTTTTATATCAGTGATTCCCCGAATTCGACCCTGAGCCATATTCAGGAAACCTACATGATGGTGTTTCCGCGCAAGACGCTTCCGCACATCCGTGTGGAAGGGAACAGACAAATCGTGACGTTGCCGACGGGTGAGACCGTGACTTTCAATGCGCAGACTCGTGAAGTGATTGGTGGAGTGATGAGCGAAGATGGTCCGATCACCAAGGGGGGCACGAAACTTGACCCTCCGAAAGTGACCTATCGTGGTTCAGGTGTTGTTGTGCGGGTGGATGCTCGCGGGGATGAACCTCGTTTGCAGAAAAACGGAACAGCCACGATCAGCAAACAAGGGCGCACATGCAAGGTTCCCACCAAAGACCTGTGGCCGGACCAGCGTCAATCCTCCGCCGCTCATTTCAAATACTTCTCAGACTCCGATTTTGACACTTACCTAAAATCCAAATGCGGCTTCGGCCTCTAAAAGGTGCCTGGTTGTTTTTTCTGGCTACAACGCATCAGGTGAAGTCCTTCGTTAATTAAAAAGCCCGTCTAGCAAGTTATTGTGATTTCTTTGTGTTTTCCTACGGACTGCTGCGCCGTAGCCAGAAAAAACAACCAGGCACCTTTTCTCGGCTTTCCTTCTGGAAGGCTCGGGCTTAGACTTTGGGGTTATGTCGCATGCTGAAGATGGAATCATAGTTAAGGGTGCAAAAGAGCATAATCTCAAAGACGTGAGTGTTACTATCCCGCGCAACAAGATCACCGTGTTTACGGGCTTAAGTGGCAGTGGAAAGTCCTCGCTGGCATTTGATACGGTCTATGCTGAAGGACAAAGACGTTATGTAGAAAGTCTTTCGGCCTATGCGCGCAACTTCCTTGAACAGCTAAAAAAACCGGAAGTGGATTCCATCACGGGGCTTTCTCCTGCAATTGCGATTGATCAGAAATCTGTCGGTACCAATCCTCGATCCACCGTGGGCACGGTGACCGAGATCTATGATTACCTGCGCCTGTTGTATGCGAAGTTGGGTGTTCCGGAATGTCCGACCCACCATATTCCAGTAAGCAGTCAAACCCCGCAGCAGATCATCGAAGAGGTGTTCAAAAAAAGCCAGGGGACTAAGTTTTATGTCCTGGCTCCGATGGCGTCGGGAAAAAAAGGGGAGTTCTTAGCTGAATTCCAGCGCTGGGCGAAGAAAGGTTTTGTCAAAGCCAAAGTCGACGGCAAGATGATTGATCTTGATAAGGCCACCAAGCTTGCCAAGACCAAAACCCACGATATTGATCTGGTGATTGATCAGTTGATTCTGAAAGACAGCCTGAAGCTGCGTCTTTCTGAAAGCATCAACACCGCACTTTCCATGGCCAATGGCCGCGTGATCATTGAAACTCTGGACGGGGATCGTGTGTCTTATTCTTTGCATTCGGCTTGTCCTGAGTGCGGCTTCAGCTTCCCGGAGATCGAACCAAGACTTTTCAGTTTCAACAACCCACGCGGCGCCTGCCCGACATGCAACGGACTGGGGACGATAGATCTGGAAGAAGAGGAGCAATTCTCTGACGGTGAAGTCGGTGGTAAAAAACTCGACAAAGTCGTTTACAAATACAAAGGTAAAAAAACTTCGGACGAAGACGATGAAGAAGGCGAAGAAATGGTTTTGAACGACTGCCCGGATTGTCACGGCAGTCGTTTGAAGCCGGAAGCCCTGAATATCCGTCTGGGCGGAAAAACCATTGCTGAATTGTCTGATTTGGGTGCGGTGGAGCTTCGGGACTGGATCGCGAAACTGGAATGGAAAACCAAAGACCAGTTGATCGCGGAAAAGATCGTGAAACAAATCCTGGCACGTCTGGATTATCTGATTCGAGTCGGCACAGGATATCTGTCTCTTAGCCGTCCTTCGCGCACACTGTCGGGGGGCGAAGCCCAGCGTATTCGTCTGGCCACGCAAGTGGGTTCGGCCTTGATCGGCTGTCTGTATGTCATGGATGAGCCCAGCATCGGGCTGCATCCGCGGGATCATCACAGACTGCTGGATATTATCGGTGAGCTGAAGGATCGTGGGAACACCATTTTGTTGGTCGAGCATGACGAAGACACCATTCGCTACGCCGACTTTGTTGTGGACCTGGGGCCACGTGCGGGGATTTTGGGCGGAGAAAAAATGGCCCAAGGGACGCCGGATGAACTGGCGGCCAACCCGAATTCATTAACAGGGAAATACCTCAGTGGCGAGATCCGCATTCCTGTCCCCAAAGAACGTCGCAAGGGGAACGGTCACACCCTGAAGCTTTTGGGGGCCAGTGGAAACAATTTGCACGATGTGGACCTGGAAATTCCTCTGGGGACCTTTACCACCGTGACGGGGGTGTCCGGGTCAGGAAAAAGCACCCTGATCATCGACACTCTATACAAGATTTTGGCGCAGCACTTTTATAAGGCACTGGCACAGCCATCTCCTTATAAAAAGATTCAGGGTCTTGAGCACATCGACAAGGTCATTGATATCAATCAAAAACCCATCGGGCGAACGCCGCGGTCGACGCCGGCAACTTATGTGGGTCTGTTCCCGATGATTCGTGATCTGTTTGCAAACTTGCCGGATTCAAAACTGCGCGGTTACGAACCGGGACGTTTCAGCTTTAACGTCAAAGGCGGACGCTGTGAAACCTGCATGGGACACGGACAGATCCGTATGGAGATGCACTTTCTTAGTGATGTGTTTGTGACCTGCGATACTTGTCTGGGGCGCAGATACAACCGCGAGACTTTGAACGTAAAATACAAAAATAAATCCATCGCCGATGTCCTGGAAATGAGCGTGGGCGAGGCTTTGGAGTTCTTCCGCAACCACACGCAGATCTATCGCAAGCTTGAAACTTTGCATCGTGTGGGGCTGGACTATATGACTTTGGGTCAGAGTTCGACCACTCTTTCAGGGGGGGAGGCTCAGCGTGTGAAGCTTTCCAAAGAGCTTTCCCGTCGTGGCACGGGTAAGACGCTGTACATTTTAGATGAGCCCACCACGGGTTTGCACTTTGATGACGTTCGCAAACTGGTGGAGCTGATTCAAGAACTTGCGGACCAGGGGAACACCGTGCTGGTTATTGAACACAATATGGAAGTGGTGAAGACCTCGGACCATGTGATCGACCTGGGCCCGGATGGAGGAAAAGGCGGCGGCTATATCGTTGCCACGGGAACTCCAGAACAAGTGGCTAAGGTCCCTGCCAGTGAAACAGGCAAATTCCTGAAGCCTCTCTTGAAATAAACCGAGTTCATTTTTGACAAGCCATGTCTTCAACGACCGCCCTTGATTCTTAGGGCGGAATCGGGGAAATCTGTCAGAATGAAATACTTTACAGGTTCCTTTGTCTTTACCTTCATCGGTCTGATTGCGTCTTACTTCGTTGGTCACTACTACGGTGGCACGGTGACAGCCGGTCTTCAGGCTCTTTTTATTGCCTCCATTCTGGCGATTCTTGAAATCTCATTGTCTTTCGATAATGCGATTGTGAACGCTGTTGTTCTAAAGGAAATGACTCCGGTCTGGCGTCATCGTTTCCTGACTTGGGGGATGCTTATCGCGGTCTTTGGGATGCGCCTGGTCTTCCCATTATTGATTGTGACCTTCATGGCGGATGTAAATCCGTGGGAAGCCTTGGTGATCGCGGCGACGAAGCCGGATGATTACGCCAAAATGATGCTCGATGCTCACTTGCAGGTGGCAGCCTTCGGAGGAAGCTTCCTGTTGATGGTGGCGCTGAAGTACTTCTATGACGGCAGCAAGGATTTGCACTGGATTCCGTTTATTGAAAAGCCGACTCGTTATATTGGCAGCAAAGTCGAAGCCATCGAAGTCTGCTTAAGTTTGATTATTCTTATTTTGATCACGAACTTCCTGCCTAAAGAAGAAGCCTTGCCGTTCCTGATGGCGGGGATGGCGGGTCTGATCACTTACGTGATCGTGGATGGTATTGGGTCCTGGTTGGAGGCCTCTGATGAGCAAATGCACGACGTGCACAAGGCCAGCGCCGGGATGTTCCTGTATCTGGAAGTTCTGGATGCGTCATTCAGTTTCGACGGCGTGGTGGGAGCCTTTGCAATCACGCACAATTTGTTCATCATTATGATTGGTCTTAGTATCGGAGCCTTCTTCGTGCGTAGTTTGACGATCATGTTCGTGGAAAAAGAGGCACTGACCAAGTTTGCCTTCCTGGAGCACGGGGCCTTCTATGCCATCGGTTTGCTTTCCATGATCATGTTGGCAGATCCGTTCCTGCACATCCCTGAATGGTTCACGGGCCTGAGCGGCGGGATTATTATCCTGACGTCATTCTTGTGGTCCCTGAAAAAAGGCAACATCGAAGCCTCTCATTAGGCGGTTGATGAAAAAGGCCCCACTGACTGCGTTGTTGGGGCCTGTTCTCGCTCCTAGGTTTCTTTCTTGGACGGGTCCCACAGAATTTGCAGGACAGAGGCGGCCATGATCAGAACGGCGCCCGAGATCTGCAGTGGTGACAGGCGTTCGTTCAGGATCAAAAAGCCAAACATCGCCGCAAACGGGGATTCCAGCAGGAAGATCATGCTGGCGGTAGAGTCGGACAGAATTTTCTGAGTTCGAATTTGCAAATAAAAAGCAATGATGCTGGAGCCCAGTCCCAGGCACAAAACTCCCAGCCAAGGTTTGGCTGTTGGTGTGCCTACAAACATTTGTTCCTGTGACAACAACAACGGCGTCAGCGCCAACAGGCACCACAGGGACTGGAAGTTATTAAAGCGAAAGGCATTGCCCACGCGGTGGGATATGCGCCCGATATAGATGATATGAAATGTCGCAAACACCGCACACGCCAAAGTCCACAGATCCCCGGTGTTGATGTTGTCGATCTTTCCGCCCACCAGGATGAAAGTGCCCACTAATGCCAGGAAGGTCAAAGCGTACTGACGCCAGGAACTGGCGGTTTTAAAGAACCAGGCATTAAACAGAGGCACTAAAATAACATACAGGGCAGTTAGAAAACCGCTCTTGGTGGCGGTGGTGTATTTTAAACCTATGGTCTGCAAAAGAAGCATTCCGCCCAACAGCAGCCCTGCAGGCAGGGCGCGGGTCAGCTCCTCGCGCAGGCTGACAAAGTTGGGGCCTTTGGCAATCAGGTAAAGAAGTTCTCCGACAATCCCGGCAATAACAAAGCGCAGGAAAAGAGTCTCAACAGGAGTGAAGGCCTCCAGCGCCCACACTGTGGCGACAAAGCCGAAGCCCCAAAGGACTCCGGCAAAGATCAGTTCTAAGGCCGCACGGTTTTTAGTCAAAGGCCTCTGCCCAGATTTTGGTTTTATCAAAACCATCAATTTCCAGAAGCTGATGTTTCACTTCCTTGATCATGCCGCCGTTACCGCAGAGGTAGAACGTGGTGGGGATGTTCTTGTAGTCAAATTCAGAGATAAAGTTCTGCACGTAACCTTTTTTGCCCTTCCAGTCGTCCTGGGGACGGCTCAGAACAAATTCAAATTTGAAATCAGGCAGTTCTTTTTCCAGAGCCGCCATTTCTTTTTGATAGTACATGTCTTTTTCTGTGCGCACGCCAAACAGCATGCGGTAGCGCAGGTTTGGGTACTGCTCTTTTTTTGAAAGCAGGTAGCAGATGTGTTGGGATAGCCCTGTGCCCGTGTTCAGGAAGACAATTTGCTCTGTCGGAGGCTCCTGGAAGAAGACTTTTCCAAACGGGCCGGTGAAGTTTAAGAGTTCTCCGCCTTTGAGTTGCCAAACAAAAGTCGAGGCAAGTCCGTTTTCAACGAACTTGAACAGAAGACGGAAGCCGTCTTTAGTGCGGTCGTCAGAGGCGATGGAATATGCACGCAGCGCTGGTTTTGCTTCCCCTTGAGGGACGTGAAGCATCACGAATTGGCCGGCTTTGAAGTTGAATTCATTGGGAGTCTCAGTTTTGAGGACCAATTCCCGCACTGTAGGGGTGTGGTCGATGATCTCTGTGACTCTCATGTGGTAGATCGTACGAGCGGCAGACATAGGGCTCCTTCATATTGCAAAGAGGATTTAATAGTCTGAAAAAGCCAGACAGTCCAATGTTTTAGCTTGTTACAAAACCTCGTATTCAATAAAATTAAAGCTCAGCAGAGAGGTACAACCGTGAATAGTGCGCAGCATCTGGTTTTGATCGTTTTATTGGCATTTGCGTCCTTTGTACACGCACAGACGTCTGAGGAAACACCTCAACCAAGTGCTCCAACCACGCCGGCGGTGGAAGCCTCTGAAAGTGGGGACTCCACGGAAGAAGTGCCAGCCCCTCAACGCTCCTTGCTAAAAACAGCGGCGACCCGGGATTTTAATAAGCCTCTTTACTTCGATCAGATAGACAATGGTGTGATTTTGCCTCCGCTGGAGTTGGAGTACGACCTGACGGGTGGAAAGATCCTGAAGTTGGGAAATCTGCAGTTCAATGAAAAAAACTTCTTCTTTGCCTTACTGCCACTGGGTAAGACGCATTCACAGCTGTCTCAGGTGCTCAGCGGAAGTGAAGCGGGTAAAGTGACTTTGGTGATGGCTTGGCCCGAAAAACTGATGAGCCACGGCACCCTGGAGATGATTTCCCGCACGGGCACTGTCTTGTGGAGCTACTCTTTTACTCAGGAAGATCGTACAAAATGGCAGAAGCAGCTGGATGGCTGGAGAAAAGCTCTGGTTGAAAAAGGGGTTGCCGCCAAAGACGTGGCGCGCTCTGGAATCTTTGGATCTCAGTTTGCGATTGTTGACGTGGAAAGCGCGAAAGCTCCGTTCTGGGGCCAGAAAGAATCATTCCGTTTCTGTGTCACTCAAACAGATGGCCGTAACTCCACGAAAATGTGCTCTCAGCGTTATGGAACGAAATCCTCCGGTAAGAATGTGATCATGGGGAAGGTCCGCTCTGATGCGGTGACCCCGCGTGTGCTGGTGAATAACGAAGAGGCGGCACTGAAGAACTCTGTGCCCGTGGCGGCGGACATGCCCAGCTCGTTTTTCGCAGAGCTGGGAACAGGTGAGTCCTATGAGTTTGTGACCTTGCCGAATAAGCTGGAGCTGATGGATATCTCCGATACGAAAAAGCCGGGCACTTTGCGCATCGTGGGTTATGATACAAGACCGATCGGACGCTCTGTGATTTTGAATCCGGACCAGTACGGTTCTTTGACAAAGCTTTTGGGCTTTGAGGCGACGATTGGGGACCCTCGTAAATTCTGGGCGGCGGCCATTAAGAAGGACGATCCAAAAATTTATCTGCCAGGTCAGGGGGGTGGCGTATTCAAACAAAAATTTGAACTGTCTGAAATTCCTCGCGCGCAGTCTCGTGTATATTTAAGCAAGCGTGCACCCACCGGAACCTATATCGATGGAATCAAGCTGGAAGGCCGCAAGCAGCCAGTGGCGCAGATCACCAGCGATCAGAACTCTGCGCAGGAAAACCCACAGGATCCGGCCTCCTTTGTATGGAACTTCCGGGCGACAGAACGAGGTCAGATCAACCGCTCTTATCTGACTGTGGAAATGGATGGCAAGACGTACAAGTCCTACTATGAAATCTACAAGGGCTATCCGCGTGAGGTGTCCGGACGCTTCACGGGTGTTCAGGCCAAGAGTGAATTTATCATCATGGGGGAAGTGGCCTACAATCAATGGTTCGAGGATCTGTTTGGTTGGACCAATTACTGGCTGTCCCGTCAGCGCTGGGGTGTCAGTGCCAAGTACTTCCAGTCCTTTAATCAGCTGAAAGTGGATACGGCCGGCAATACAGCTCCACTCAGTGTGATGACAGTGGATTTGAAATACCGCGCGACTCCAGGTCTTTGGGGGCGTGATGAGTCCGTTGGGGGTATGTTGTCCTATCAGAACGTGACGTTTGATAAGTTGAAAGCACCGATGTTGGGAGTGGGGGCCTTCTGGGCGCGCTCCATGCCGAAGGTGTTTGATGACTTCTTTAATCTGCTGCCTTTCATGCGTTATCCTAAATGGGTGGATATGGAGTTCATTTACTATATGAGCTCCATGGACTCAAAGGTGACCCTGAATGCGCCCATGTCCCTGAACTTCCATGGTAAGGTTCTGTGGTCAGAGCGCTACTTCGGAGAGGCGGGCTTCGGTATGAAACGCTACGGCTTTAAAGATTCGTCTTTGAATCAAAAAGCTGAACTCAACACGTTCTATGGCACCGTGGGCTTGGGGATCAACTTCTAAGTCTCAGGGATCATCAGTAAGAACAGACCCAAAAACGGAGGCCCCAGGTCTCCGTTTTTTGTTTTAAAAGATTACCATTTAAGGTCACCTGTTCAGGTCTTTGACAGCTGAGCAGGATTTAAACACCCCTCCGCGCTGGATTGTGAATTGCTCTAGCTTTCGACGTCATAATAGAAAGGACGTCGAATGAGACTTATAAAAGCAGCCCTCCTGTTTTTGCTCACCTTTGCCTCGGCATTGGTTTTTATGCCGGAAAAAGGTTATGCCACATCGACAGACGCGGAAGATCTGGCGGCCTGTTCTCCGAAAGATGTGCGTGAGTACATGGCCCCGCAGATGAAGAAGTATTTCATGACTCCTTCGGATCAGGGAAATATCGGGTGGTGCTATGGCTATGCTGCCAATGATATTCTGAGCCAGAAGTTAGGAATTCCACTTTCGGCCATTTACACGTCATCAAACTATACAAGTCGTATCACCGGCGCGGGCCGCTTCTTTCGCAGTATTCTGAATGGGGATACGGCGGTTGCAGAAGGCGGTTTTATTGCCGGAGCCATCAAGGATATCAAAAAGAATGGTTATGCGTGCAGTACGCAGGCGCTGCCTCAGAACGGAAACTTCACGTTTGAATTGGTCCCTCGATATGTGTCCATGGCAGGAACGGGTGATCTGGTTCGCTACATGGAGAAAGTTCGTGAAAACGACTGCAACGATGAAATGTGCCAAAAGCGCGTGGACTATCTGTTTGATTATTTCTTCGGTAAGCTCAGTGTAATCGATGTAAAACGCTATGTGATCAACACCAAGGATTCTCGCCTCGAGGATGTGTTGTTTAAGTTGATGGATGCAGGTTGTGGTGCTGCCAAGGTGAAAGTGCCAAGCTCTCTCAAAGTCCGCACGGGCGGGGACACCAGCAAGCAGAGCAACTCTTCTGACAAACACCCCTCTGATAGCTACGACCCAGAACAAACCTTGATTGCGAAGCTCAATCGTCAGTTGAATGCGAATAAGGTGGTGGGTTTTGAATACAACGCCAAACACATCACCGGTGTTGGAGGAATCTTCGGCGGCTGGCATGCATCTTCTGTGGTGGGACGAAAAGTGATCAATAACAAGTGTCACTATCTGGTGCGCAACTCCTGGGGGACGACGTGCTCGTACAAGCCAGGGGTCATTTGTGACAAAGACACTGGTTCTTACTGGGTTGATAGCGCGACCTTCAAGCGCATGACCACGAAGCTTGTCTGGGTCGATTAGTGATAAAAAACTGAGCGAGGCTATAAATGCTTCACAAAGACCGCAGCCCCCCTGCGGTCTTTGTCGCTCAGGTCCAATTGAACGGGTAATTGTTTCAAAACGGCTGCCGTTTTCTGGCGCGGTATTTGCTCAACCGGTGACGGGGATCTTTTTAAGGTCTCTTTGACACCACAAAAAAGGATACGCCATGTCCCTCAGAATAGTCATAGTCTGTGCGTTATGCCTGATGGCTCTTTCGATCGCCAGTGCCGAGAGCGTTTCATTGCCGTTGAACTCGGTAAAGAAGCCCGCCATGGACCTTATCAGTCAGACGGGTGCCGCTTTGGATGTCGGTCAGGCTGCAGCTTTGGCGAATCAGGGGCAGGACCTGAGCGTTCTGAATCCCGCTGAAAACAAGATGTGGCAAAACCGTGTCTATCCGGGCGTTGAAGACGTGCCGGGCAGCTATCCGACCTCTGCAAGAGGAGTGCAGTTCCTGTCTGAAGAAGCAGCCTTGCCTTTCACCTACATGTCTCGTGTTCAGTCCAATGAAAACCCAAACCTGTTCTATCGTTTAAGCTTAAGCCGTCTGACCCACACAACTTTGATGCGTGCAGCCCTGCTCAGAAAACTCGGCTACTATGTTCCGTCTCCAAAGTATTACCGCAACCTGCGTGTATTCTTTAAGTCTGAGGAAGAAAAGAAATCCTTCCTGAAAAATGCCCAGGAATCCATGATTTCTGACTTTGACAGTCGTGGCTGGGTGACAGAAGACAACACCCAAAACCATTCTGTGGTCTTTGCCGACGCGATGCTGGAGCCAGCCGTGGCAGAGTACTTTGATATCCAATGGGGTTATGCTCCAGATCCAAACAATCCTAATCAATTGCCAGCGGTGCAGCGTTATTCCCGCTATCGCGCCTATCGTGCGTTGATTCTGCCATTTGCTTTGGTGGACTTGCCAGAAAGTGTGAATCGTTTCTCGGCGAAATTCGGGGCTGTTCTTTCCGGTCACGTGATCATCAATCACCCGTCGGCAGAATCCTTCTCTGCCGCAAGTTATGAGGATGTGCGCTGGTTGGTGCGTCGTCTGTCGGAACTACGATACAATGACTTTGTCGAGATCGTGCGTGCCGGGGCTTATCCGCAGGAACTTGAAGACCTGATACTGGCAAAACTGATTCACCGTGCTCACAATGCCTTGGAGCTGTTTAATCTTAAGAATGTTTCCGGCTGGCCGAAGCCGGATCTGAATATCACATCACACTCTGGTCTGGTTAAAGACGGGAAGGTGACTCAGGAGTTCGTTCCGGGCTATCCGCAGCGTTTTGCCCACGGGGATCGTCAATCGCCATTCCAGGATGGGGATTTGGAACGTTACATGGGTATCCGCGCCAAATCCGCGGCGATCAGCACGGTTCTAAATCATATCAATGAAAAGCTGGATCTTTTGTCTGTCGGTGATTTGTATCAAAGCCGCCGTGACGAAATGACCCAACGAGTGATCGAACACATCCGTCAGCGCCCTTACGAGCCTTTATATCAAAAGGTCGAAGCTTGGGGCGGTCCGGTGGGTGGTTTCAACTTCGGAGCCACTCGGCACGTGACAACAGGGACTTACTTCGGAAGTTCCGCGCCAATTCAATTGGTGGATAACGTCAGTGTTGCCGGTCGTTTGGGTTACTTTATGACTCTGGATGGGGTTCCTAAAGTCACACCAATGGCAGGCGCCAACATCATGGTGATGCGTGACTATACCCACGTGCGTCCTTTGACGTCCATTCAGGAAGGCACCAAGGTTTCCTGGAAGGACATGTTGATCCCGCGATTCATGACGAAACTTTCCAGTGTCCTGGATGAAAAAGACCCTATTAAAGGTGCGACTCCCGATGCGCCGACTCGTCAGCCGCTGGATGCCTTCCTGGCCGATCTGCGTGAAGGTGAAGTCTTCACCATCACGGATTCCGTGGCGTTGTCTGCTTACGCTCAGACCTCGTCTTCTTTGGATGTTCTGATGGGGATTTCCCCGTTGAATTTCCTCAACACCGTGGCCGTCGGTGTGGACGCCAACCGTGCGATCCTGCGCCAGACAAGCTTCATGCGCACCAAAGAAGGTGTTCAGGTTTATGTGCGTTCTCAGACCAGCAAGGCTTTGGGAATGACTCTGGACGTAAACTATTTCATTAATATTCTGCGTGTTCGTTCCAACACCACGTGGGCGGATCTGAATACGGATGCCTTCGTGATTGATTACAATCCCGAGTACGCTGAATATATTGATTCTGAAAATTCGGATGCGAAGTTCGTGCAGGACTTCAAAAGAACTCGTGACAACCTGAAGCCGGCTTTGCGTGCTCTGTTCAAGAGCAATGATCCGGAATTGTTGTACGCAAAATTCCAGCATCGTAAGTTTGAAATCGATCACAATCTAAAAACCCGCGAGGTGCGATCCAAGTTCTTCGCGATGCGTGTGAATTCCTTCAATGAAGATCATTTGTTGAAAATCCGCTACCCCCGCAGCGAAGAAGCGCCGGAGTTGAATCCAAAAGATGAAGAAGTGACCTTGTTCTCAAATAAGCGCGGGGAATTGAAGGGGCGCGATCTTTTGGGCTTTGCCTTTGACTGGGTGGAAGGTTTGCTCAACAAGTGGGCGCCTAAAGGCCGCGTGGATCTGGCGCGCAGTGATGATCCGAATCCGGCGAACACCCCCTTTGGTAAAGCCTACTGGAGAACCGTCAACACCGAAGCGGACCTGACCACGACGGGCAAGCAGTACCCTTCTGTGGGCGTGGTTCAACACGTCTGGGGTGGCTGGCACTTAAACCGTAAGAAGTTCCTGAAACTTATTGATGAAGTTCAGGGTGAACTGAAGAACTCACCTGTGGCGTCCTATCGCCTGATTGAGCCTGAAGCCTTTGCCAATGTGACGGCCGTGGACTTCTATCGTATCACAGCGAATCTTTCTATTCTTCCTGCGGGTCTGGACAAGATTCGGGATCTGGTGCTGGCACCGGATCAGGACGGTAAGAGCGTGCCGAAAGCCAAGTTCATCGGTCGCTTCTTCCAGAAGATCAGTGAAAAGCTGGGCCGTGAGGCTCGTCCTCATGATAAAGAAATTTACAAGGACATGCTGACAGTCCTGGGGAATGGCGACTTCAAAGCCGGGGAACGCAAATTCGTTGATCAGTGTCAGGAAGAGCAAGACCGTCACAAAAAAGAAAAGTCTATGAACTACACTGGCACCTGGGTGAATGGCACCTACTTTGACTGCATGCTGCCTTGGTTGGAACGTCTGATGAAGCTGTCAGCGGCTTATCCTAAGGACAAAAAAGCCCAGACGCAGTGGATGACCAATGTGATTTACATCCTGGAAGAACAAATTCCATTGCCACAGTTGCTGAAGTTCCTGGGTAAAGAAAATTACATCTACTTCGTTCGCATCAACGGTTTCCGTATGGGTGATGAGGACGGGGACATTGAATACTTCTCCAACACATTGGGGGATCCGAAGCAGCATATCGAATATGCCAACGGTCTGATCCAGATGTTTGCGACGAAGACCCGTATTTCTCCAATCGAGCTGGACAAGACACTGGGGAGCTTCCGATGAGACACGTGATTCTTGCCTTAATCTTTTTCAGTGTGGCTCAGCAGGTGCAGGCGGCCGATCCATTTTCTTCGATGCAGTGGGGCCTGAACAATCAGGGTGTTCCACAGATGATCGACTTGGACCCCTTGCACACGTATAAGATCCCGGCGCGTCCTCAGGAGGATGTGCGTCTGCCAGTTCCCGTCAAGGCATCTAAAAAGGTGATCGTGGCGGTTCTGGATACCGGGATTCAAAAGACTCACCCGGACTTGAAAAATGTCATTCATCGCAATGAATCAGAATGCCGGGCTTTGGCGAAGTTTGAAGCCTGCGTGAAGGATTCTGATCGCGTGACTTGTGAAAAGAAATGGATGGATTTGAATAATCCGGAAGTGGATCAGGACAAGAACGGTTATCCGCTGGACTGTCAGGGCTGGAGTTTACTGGGGGGCATGAATGCCGCAGGCATCATGGGCCGTCCTGACTTTGGCGACGACCAAGGTCACGGAACGCACGTGGCGGGTATCGTGGCGGCGGAAGTGGATAACAATATCGGCGTGCGCGGTTTAAGCGAAAACGTCTCGATTTTGCCGGTGCAGGTGATCGGTGTTCAACCGAGCGAACCTATGAAGCCGCTATCGATTTATGACTCTCCACTGGAAGAGGGTCGCACTCACATCAAGGAAAGTCTTGGCGACATGGTCGCTCGTGGTGTGATCTATGCGATGCGCTCCGGTGCGCAGGTGATTAACTTCTCTATGGGCTGGCCGCAAGCCGCAGACTCTGACTTTATGAGAAAAGTCATCGTTGAAGCCCAAGCCCGTGGTGTGATCATTGTCGCGGCGGCGGGAAATGACTCCACTCGTGCGCTGTTGCGTCCTTGTGCCTATCCCAACGTGATTTGCGTGGGCGCCTCCGGTCCGGACGGCGCGTTTGCACATTTCTCTAATTTCGGTTCCGGCGTGGATATCGTGGCGCCGGGTGTGAACATCTTGAGCACCTATCCTGAAAGCAAACGCCCGGTGCGTTTCCGTTCGACGTTGGGTTACGAATTCCTTTCTGGAACATCTCAGGCTTCACCCTACGTTGCAGCCGCTGTGGCAGAACTTTTGGCGCGCGGAGTTCCGGCTCAAGATGTATACGCTCGTTTGGTCCTTGGGTCCCGTCCTGTGAAAAACAACCTTTCTTTGATGGAAGGCGGGTCTCATCAGAATGGACAAACGTTAAGACCGGAAAGGGAAATTTATCGCAAATTTGCTGTTGCCGGTAATATGGACGTAGAACGTTCCCTGAAAGTGCCAGCCCAGCCGCTGATCATTCCTGCGGATAAGGAAAAAACCGAAATCCTGTGGGATCGTAAAAGCAAAGACCTGAGCTACGAGGTGTCCTTCGTCAATAAGTGGCAGGACGTGGAAATCGGCAAAGTGAAGATGAATGCCCAATTCCTGAAGCCTCATGCTGATGCCGCTCGTCCGTGGATCACGGCCGTGAAAGAGTCTGCACCTTACCCTGGTGTCTGGAAGCAGGGGGAAGTGCGTAAGTTTGTGGTGATGATGAGTATTGTGGATCACAGCGATCCATCCAAGTCCCGTATACCCAGTGAGCTGGATTTGACCGTGGACGTAAGTGTTTCTGGTCAGGAAGCCCGTCGCTATGTTCTGGAAAGCGAAATCATTGTTCCGATCAATTCAGACGCCGTGGGTACGGATGTAAACGCCTTCAAGCTGTCGGGAATGCCAAGAACCCGCACCTCCTTCCTGCCGATCGATGAGAATCTGGATAACCATCCTGAAGAGCGACATTACTTCGTGCAAGCTGGAGATGAGAAAAACTGGCAACTGTGGGTGGCCGCGAACAACGGCTCTGATACCTACAATGTTGTGGGTGGCACAAAAATCCGCATGGAAGCTGAAGAAAAATTGCGTGCCCAGATTCTGGTTCGTCTGGATCTGAATAATGACGGGCAAAGTGAATACGCTTTGGGCGTGTTTGAAGATCGCAGCGAAGCGACCGAGCCGGGGCCTTCGCCTATGAGCTTCTTCTTCTTTGATAAGTCCATGAAGCTTCTTGATAGTTTCAAATACTCCAGCGAAGTGGCGCAGATTCCGTTTGCGATGTACTGGCAAAAAGTGGGCGGCACCAAACGTCCGGCGTGGGTGGGCGCGGGTAAAGACCCAGCCAAGAAGCGCAGCCTGAAAGATCGCTGGGAAAATCCGGATAATATCGAAAGATCGCAGACGCGTTTCTATTATATCAATGAAAAGAACGAGCTAAAGGCTCTGGAAGAGCACAATGGCTACAAGATCATTGATGTGATCGAGCCACGTCGTGATCAGGTGGTGGCAGGCCGTGTTCCTGTTCTTTTAGCGAAGAACCAGGGCACCGAGGCCAAACCTTCTTACCTGTATAACTTCGCCATCGCTGAAGTTATTGACGGGCGGGTTGAAAACTTTATGGAGCTGGATCTTTTCGCCAACCAGAACACGTACAGAAACATTTTAGATACGCGTGTCGATAAAGTTCACTCTTTGGATTATCAGAAAGATGAGTTTGCTGGCAGCTTCTGGTTCAGTGAAGGCCTGGATCGTCAGCAGCGTTTGTCGGTGTTCGATAATAAAAATTGGGAACTGTTGGATCAGCAGTTGAAGGCCGAGCGGTCCCAATTTGACTCCGCTTTGTGGGTTCGTGCGGTTTATTCAGGGCTTCAGCGCAAGGGTGCGTTCGTTCTGACAAACTCTGAAATTCAGTATCATGACCTGAATACGCAACGCGTGATCAGCCGCAGTTATGAGCGTTACACGTTCTTCCCTGACCTATTTATGTCTAATTCGTACTATCCGCTGACTTTGCGGGATGCGCGCGATGCGACAACGAAGATCCCTGCACTATTTACAACGGAGGGTTCAGGCCTCAGCCGTGGTGTCAGAATGTTGGTACCGGTTTTTGCAAGGGATGGATCTGCGGTTGAACTGGTGTCACCAGCTCGCTTGAGATTGAAGTCAGGAACAGGCTGTCGTCCTTTGGAAACGCCGGTGTTCGATGGAGCCAAGGGAGCACACTCGTTCGACTACTATTGTGGCGATAAATTGCTACGGGTTAACTTGACATATTAAACAAAAGACGATTTTTAAGGATCGCAATTTAAAAAACCTATAAGGGGGAAACCATCATGAAAAATGTTTTGCGTGGAATTCTAGCGACAGTTGTTGTTACTGGCTTTGCTGCCTGCGGTGGCGGTGGCGGCGGTGGTGGCGGCGGCGGCCAAGTGATCTACTACCCATACGAAACTGTGTACGGTGATGTGTGCCAGACTCAGGAGGCTTCTCCTGGTTGTACTTTCTTGAAGTCCAACGGTCAGCGTATCAAAGTTACTGACGACCCACACTACAACAGAGGTGGCTACGGTTCTGACGATCTTTGGTATGTAAAATTCGATTCCAACGGTCAGGCAGCTGTGTACGACGATTTGGGTCGTTTCCAGTACTATGCTAACGTAAGTGAATTTGCTGGTTATATCGGTGGTACAACTATCGGTGTCGGTACAACTGGTTTCTACTGGGAAGATATCTCCAACGGAACTTACTGGTTGGGTAAAAACGGCGTATTGTACAATGCAAACTCCGGTGAAGCTAACTACGGTCAAGCGATCAACGATAAAACTGCTTCTTCTGCTTCAGACACAAACTTCGCTGCTTTGAACTCTGATGCAAACAAAGAGCTTGTTAAAATGGCTTCTGATCGTTTGATGAAAGAATACGGCTTCAAGCAAGACAAAGCAGTTGCAGTTGCTTCTGCGTTGAACTCTTGGGCGGTAGCGGCTGCAGAGCGTGGCACTACTTCTGAAAAAGACATGGACAAGACTTTCAAAGCTGTCTTCGGTGTTCAGTTCTCTGACGCTTTGGCTGCTGCTAAAGATCTTTCCCTGGGTGACAAAGCAGGTATGCAAGATCTAACAAACAGATCTGCTGCGGCTTTGGGTTTGAAACCTCACCAGGCTCAAAAGTTCATGAAGGGCATGTACAAAAAAGCTCTTGCTAACTGGGGTTACGACGAATCCAGCTTCAACTGGTAATTGTCGGGCTTTTATAGCTTATATACTTAAAGAGGCTCCCTTGTCGGGGAGCCTCTTTTTTTTGCCCTAAAACGATGGGGGAACCGCTTCGGGGGGATTGTCTTCGGAGGGGGATTCCTCAACAACCTGCTCAATAATAAGAGCTTTCAGGAACGTCTTCCGGTTAACGGCGTAATAAATTCCGCCACTAAGTAATCCCAGAATAAATCCATAAAAATGGCACAGGTAACTGATAGTCGGATCAAAGGCCGAGGCGGGCATAAAGATCCCCAGAGCCACGCCCATCACCCGCAGAATCCTTTGGGTCAGGCTGCGCTGCTGGTCCAATAGCAGGTAGAGCACCAACCAGGCGCCACCCATCCAGTACACCACGCCGGAGATTCCAATCAGGCGGGTTTGTGGCTCATAGCTGAGCAATGTCAGTAGATTCGCAAGGCCTCCCACAGCTAAAGCGGCGATGGGGAATAACCACAAACTAAAGTAACCTGTCAGCAGATATCCCAGAACGAAGATTCCCAAAGCGTTCGAGGCTAAATGTCCTAGGTCCGCGTGAGCAAAAAGCGCCGACCAAAGGCGCCAGTATTCATGCTTTTGCAAGACCCCTTCGTTCGATGCAGCCATCAAAGACGAGACCCCACCAATATCCTTCCAGTAAGCCACAGCCGTGACGATAAGAATAAAGACGGACCAAGCGGCAATCAGACTGGCGCGAAAGCGGGGGCGGCGGCTAAGCCAGGTACGGCGAACCACAGAAAACGTGGTGGTTTCCGCCAAGGATGGAGTGGATTGCATAGAGGACCTCCGGCAACAAAGATGAGTCTTTTAGAGGCCCTGTCAAGATGCGTGGATTATTTGGAAACAAACACGTAAGGAGTCGTCACCAAAGCGTCCGGCAGTCCTTTTTTATCTCTGAATGTTTCAAAGGACACTTTGATTACCTGAACTTTCCCATCGGCATTTTTGCTGGTGATGGAAAGAGTGCATTCATCGGTGCCGTCATAGCTGTTGCCTGTGCAGTAAGTGGATGTCAGAGACGCCGAACCATCACTGGAAATCAGGGCTTCGGCTAGGACCGCAGAAAGCTTCTTTTCCACACTCCCAGAGTCACCCTGAACTTTGACCGACGTCGTGGCCGCCTGATTGAGCAAAACTTCCGTGGCTCTTTGCGAAGTTTCGCTCTGAGAGGCAAAACTGACGGAGGCACTGAGCAGGGCGAAGGTTGCAAAGATCGTTTTCATGGAGACTCCTTTTTTATTCCAAGCAATGACACTTATCCGATCAGCCTAAACATGCAAAGCGTGCCGATGGCTAAACTGAAAAGTAACATACTTTCAGTGTCCAGATTGTAGACAGGGAGCCTAAAAGGGTCGGGTAGAGACCAGGGGGTCTTGCGGAACCCTGGTCAGTTCTTAGATGCTTAGAAATAACCGATCAAGCCGGCTTGCAGGGAAAGTCCGGTCACCGTGATGTCAGAGCCCACTCCGCCGGATTTCTTCTGATAGATGTAGCCGCCATCCATGCGGAAGCCGACGTTGCTGCCTGTCGGGAACCATTTTACAAAAGGCCCGGCAAACACGGTCATCAGATCACTCTTGGCGCCGGATCCGTTGTCATACTGACCAAAAGATCCCATGCCTCCCAAGCCGTAGATGAAGATTTCGCCTGGAGTGTTGGAGATCATGTTATAATCCGCCCAGCCTCCCAGGGACAGAGTGGTCGCAGTCACACTGCCAGTGGCATCAGAGGCATAAGAGCCCAAAGGACCCACTTCATAGGAAGCGAAGTTCCAGCCAAAGCGTCCGGAGATGGAAAGATCTGTTTCATTGGAAGATCCAGCGGCATCGGACTTGGTGTTCATCAGGCTGAAGCTGACGGAGACCAGATATTTGCGCATGGACTGGCTCATGGTCGTGTCGCCAAATTCATCCGGCGCCAGCTCATAGACTTGGCCTGGCGCCAGACTGCCGCCAGAAAAATCAATTATAGCCTGGCTGCCTTTGACTTTACGAACTTTGATTTTTTGGGCGAAGGCCGAAGATGAAAAGGCCAATAGGGCACACAGAATGAAGAGCTTTTTCATGTTATCCTTTCCAAGATGATGTATCAGACTAAAGTCTTTCAATCCGCGCTGGGGCTGTCAACGAGAAGTTGTCTCAGGATGAGACCCTAACATTCCTTATGTTTAAGTATTCCTGTGTTTCGGCCGAATTAGAAACTGTAACAGGGGAACAAAGGGAGTGCCATGTCTTCTTCCTGGGGAAACATTCCGACTTGGGCCTATGATGCGGCTCAAGCATTGATGCAGTCTTTGAAGATTGTGGACCCGTTGACGTACGCGCATTGCTGCCGCGTGGGTGAGATGTCCCGCAAGCTGGCACGTGATGCCGGCCTGAATGAGTATCAACAAAAACTGGCGGAGTTTGCAGGTCTTTTCCATGATATTGGCAAGATTGGGGTTCCTCAGGAAATCATCGCCAAGCCGGGCAAATTGACGGATCAAGAGTATGAATTGATGAAGTGCCACCCGGTTTTGAGTGAAGAGATCATCAAGCCTCTGGCACAGCACGATTTCTTTGCAGAGATACTGCCGGGGATTCGTGGTCATCACGAACGTGTCGATGGACGTGGGTATCCGGATAAGAAAAACGGGGATGAGATTCCGCTGATTGCGCGGATCATTCTGGTCGTGGACACGTGTGATGCGATGTCTGAAACCAGAGCTTACCGCAAAGGTCTGCCGATGGAAGTGGTGTATGAGGAGCTTAAGCGCTGCTCGGGCACTCAGTTTGATCCGCAACTGGTGAAAATCTTTTTGCAAGCCCATGGGCACTGGAAAGATCAGGCGCCGGACCAGGACACACTTCAGTATCTGATTAAAAAAATCGCTTAAAAAAATGCCCTCGATCAGAGGGCATTTTTCTTTCTATTGTCTGTTCGTGCTTTCAAAGATCTTGTCAGCGGATTTGGCGACAAAGCCCTGATACAATTGGCCATTGGCCAGTGGATAACGTTTGGCGAACTCATAATAACATCCCGGGATGTTGTGAGTGCTGCCATCGTCAAATTTCACTGGAATTTCAGAGGCCATGGTGGAGCTTTGCTCCAGGAAGTCCTCGGGTGTTCCTTTGATTTCGCCACCGGATTTATTCAGAGTGTAACCTTTTTCCTGAACGAACTGGTTGAGCACTTTGATGTCATTGAACTTTTTTAGTTTGTTGATATTGACGGTGAAGTGGTTGGGGCGGAAACCATAGGCGGCCACCCAGCTGGCGTATTCACTTTCCTTCGCCAGCGCAGCGTAGACATCCCAGGTGATTTTCCATGGGCGACCGGCCATTGCGAAGGCCTCGCTTTCGATCAAAGAGTCCGGAACCTGATCCACCAGCTTGTTCACGGTTTCGCGCACGAATGGGGACACCTTTTCCAGTTCCAGCTCACTGATGAAGATTTTGGGATTGTCCATATTGGGGTGTTCGTAGTGTTTGGCATAAAGCTTCTTTTCCACGAACGTGTATTCACCCTTTTCAACATAACCCAGTTTTTTGAAGTGCTTTGCCAGGGATTCAATGCCCAGGCGGGGATGGTTGAAGGTGCGCAGAGCGATGTGGTCATTCAGCACAGTTTCACCCTCAGCGGTGAAAATGTCATAAATGCGTTTGGCAGCAGGGTTTAGTTCACAATAATCAACCCACATTTTTTGCAATAGGGTGTCCAGAGTCATCATAATTTTCTCTCCTGTATGCGTGAAGACTACTCCGCTTGGCAAAGAGGCGCAACGCCCCTTCAATGGCTGCGAGCGTTAAGCGTTGGAGGCCGGAAGATTATCACTAAGAATAGGGTTCCTGTGGAGTAAAAATGACAACGTTGCCTGAGATCCAACAAATTGAAAAAAAGATCGAAGCTTTGGGCTCCACCGGGAGGGCGGAAGTGCTGGCTTACAGTGAGCACGAGGATCTGCGCTTTCCCATCTACAAAGTCAGTTTTGGCAGTCAGGATCCCCAAGCGCCGGTATTGGGTTTTGTCGGCGGGGTGCATGGGTTAGAGCGCATCGGCGCCCAGGTGTGTGTCGCATTGATGAATTCTTTGGCGGAACTGGCCCAGTGGGATGTGACTCTTCAGCAGACGTTACAGAATATTCGTATTTTCTTTATTCCCACAGTCAATCCTGTCGGTATTCAGCGCAAGACCCGCTGCAATCCCAACGGCGTGGATCTGATGCGCAATGCGCCTGTGGAGGCGGACAATCCGCAGTTTCTTCTTGGGGGGCATCGCTTCAGCAACAAACTGCCCTGGTACCGGGGAGAGCTGGGGGCGCCGATGCAGCTGGAGGCCCAGGCTTTGGTGGATACCGTTCAAAAAGAAATCGCGCAAAGCCCCCTTGCGATCACTTTGGATTTGCACTCTGGTTTTGGTTTGCAGGATCGTTTGTGGTTCCCTTATGCCAAGACGGTGAAGCCGTATCCGGATCTGCACCTGTGTTATGCACTGAAAGAGCTTTTGGACCGCACTTATCCGCATCACTTTTATCGGGTCGAGCCTCAGGCGCAGAACTACACAACTCATGGAGATTTGTGGGACTACCTCTATGACAACCATTCGGGCCGGACACAGGGGCAGATCTATGTTCCACTGTGTCTGGAGATGGGGTCCTGGCTGTGGGTGAAAAAAAATCCGTGGCAGATATTCAGCGCCGAGGGGCCGTTCAATCCTCTGAAAGGGCATCGTCACAAACGGACTCTACGTCGGCACAACACTCTGATGGAGTTTTTGATTCGGGCCTTGAGTTCGCCTCAGGCTTGGGTCGGAAACGAGCCGCACAAGGTGCAGCAACTTGAACAGAAAGCAAAGGAGCTTTGGTATGGCGAACGGTAGAAACTGGCTTTTATTGCGCGGTCTTGCGCGTGGTGTGGGGCATTGGGGTTCGTTCGCAGAGACCATTCAGAAACACTTCCCGGAAGATCGTTTTGAGTTTCTGGATTTGCCGGGCAATGGTTCGCGCCACTTGGAAAGCAGTCCCCTGCGAATTGCCGATTATGTGAAGGATCTGCGTTCGCGTTGCAGCTATGTCAAAAATGGCCAGCCCTTTCAAATCCTTTCTGTGTCTTTAGGATCCATGATCACGGTGGAGTGGATGCGGGAATATCCGCATGAAGTAAAAAGAGCATTCTTGACCTGCACCAGTTCCGCGGGGCTGTCGCCGTTTTATCATCGTTTCTATCTGGCCAATGTGCCGCAGGGTCTGAAGCTTCTGGGAAAACTGGAGGATGCGGAACTGTGGGAAAAAACCGTGTTGGGCATGATCGTGAACAATCAGGAACGTCGCGAGGCGGAACTGCCTGCGATGATTGAGTACTCCAGAAAGTATCCGATGAATCCGACCAACGTGTTTCGTCAGTTGCTGGCGGCTTCGCAGTACCGCTTTCCCGCACAGCCTCCCGGAGAGGTGAAATTGCTGGGAAGTCATGGGGATCGTCTGGTGTCAGCCAAGTGCACCCTTAAGATCGCCGAACAGTGGGGCCTGAAGGCGCAGATGCACCCCTGGGCCGGGCATGATGTGCCGGTTGACGACCCGCAATGGCTGCTGGAGCAGTTGCTCTAAAAGACCTTTTTTATGGGGTCTTTTTCGGGGTAGATTTTTCAAACATATCGGGGTTTTTTTACCACCAAGTCCTCTATATTTGATTTGAGACATGTCAACGCGTGGTTCCGTTGACTCCAGAGGGCTTTTCTTATTTTCTATCCCCTAGACTTTTATCTAGAGGCGAATGTGAGAGTAAGGACCTATATTGCGGCGGCATTTTTAAGTACCGCGGCAGCCCCTAAGGCCATGGCCCAATCCACGAGCTTGAAATTACCTCAAGCCGCAGGGGTGAGCTCTATCCAAGCCCCATCGTCCAAGTCAAAACCAGCAACAGTTTATGGTCAGATCCGTATGGAAGGCATGCAGTACATGTCGGTGATACCGGAGGCGCCTCAGTTGACTTACAGTCAGCTTCTTTCGGCACGTCTGACCGGACTTAAAGAAACCTCCTGGGCTGATTTTGCCGGGGACTTTTCGGGCGGGACCTTCTTCAGCCGAGGACAGTCGCATATCGTCGTCTCGGAGGCTTACATCGCCTCCAAAGGTCAAAACTTCCGTGTCTTTGCCGGTCGTAAAAAGAAAGACTGGAGTGAGATGGATCGCCGCTGGCAGTTGGGTCTGTGGCAGCCGAAGTTTGCCATTGATGCTCTTCGTCCGGAAGAGCAGGGCCTGACGGGTTTCTTTGCTGACTATAACACCAGTGGCTGGGAAATTGTCGGCATGGCGACTCCGGTGTTCATCCCCAGCATGGGGCCGGACATCCGCGAAGAGGGCGGCGGTCTTGTTTCAGACAGCCGTTGGTATCGTGCCCCGTCACGCAATTACGACTTCAATAACAACATCAACACCATTCAGTACAAACTGGATATTCCCGAAGCTGCCAAACTTGCTGACAATGGTGGGGCGGCGATGATGGGACGACTTGGAAACAAGGAAAAGGGTCCCTGGGTTGTGCTCAGCGGGGGTTACCTGCCTGTGAATGAGCTTATCTTAAAGCGTAAGAACTTTAAGGCCGCTTCCGAGGAAAAAGTCGATGTGACGGTGTCTCCGGATGTCACTCATCATATTCTGAAATCCGTGGATGTCGGTTATACCTTGGGCCGCATGAAAGCTTCGCTGTCATATCTGGAAGATGATCCGGTGGAAAAACGTCCGGATCCGGAATGGTCTATTCAGAAATTGATGCCCATCAAAGCCTATTCAGCGGCATTTGATTTTTCTTTGTCCGATATTTTCACCAAGACGCTGGCCTTCCAGTTGGAGTACCTGAAAATTGAAGGTGGCGGAATTCAGGATATTCTTTCTGACGGAACGCCTGATGATTTTACGATGTTTGATGAACGTCTGAAGTTCACCAATGCGCTGTCAGTTCGCGTGGAAGGACAGCTTGCCAGCTTCTTCCGTCGTCCTTTTGTGACTCGTTTTAAATATTTGTATGACTATGATCAGAGGGGATCTTTGCTTAATACAGAGTTCCTTTATTATCCAAGTCAGAAGTGGGCTTTGGTCGTTGGAGGCGACGTTCTGGGGGTGCAGGATGAAAATCATGACCCGTCAGGTTTCCTCAATCAATACCGTGCGAACGACCGGTTCTACGGGGGCATGACTTATGTTTTCTAAAATTTCAGCGAACTTATCATCGGGTCTGACAAAGGCCCTTTTGCTTTTGAGTCTGACAGCAGGGCTTGCGGCCTGTGATTCAAAAGTCGGTGAAGAGCCTCCGCCGCCGGATGCTCAGGAGTTCGGCGGTACGCAGTGCTTAAGTGACGCCAAGCCGGTCGTGAAAGCATTCATTGTCGGCGATGCCAAAACCGGGGATCTTGAAACCACCTGGGACTGCATTGGCAGTGCAGTTGAAAAGTTCAAACGGTATGTGCGCGGACGCAATGCCGATCGCTATACTTCTCAGGAGCTGGCGACCTTCCTGGAAAGAAACTTCCTGGATCCGAAGGAAAAAATCACGATTTCCCCGGCTTTGCAGGTGGAATTCATGAAGCTGAAACAGGTCTTTCTGGGCGGCAGCCGGGACTATCTGACTCGCGCGGAGCTGGATAAAACCATTTCCTTGATTCGCAGCTTGCGTGAAATCACCGTGAATCTGAATCCGTACATGAAGGTCATCGCCTTGCGCTGGGAGGTTTCTGAAACCCCGAGTATGCAGCGGGATGTCCGTTACTTTGAAGAGGCCAATAAAGAAATTCAGGATGCGGCCCGCACGCTGGCTTCTTTGATCGAAAAAAATGGTCAAAGTTATTATCTGTCCGACTTTGTTGTTTTGATGCGCGAAATGTCCCAGCTCTTTGGTGAAACCTGGGAATTCCCGGAGGTGATCAGCAAGTACATGCCGATCATCAGGAAAGTGAAAAAGGCTCTTGCGGGCGGGGATGAAAACTCCATCACCCCCAATGAGTGGCGCCGCTTCAGTCTGCTGGGGGCCCGCGGATACGTGCAGTTCTTGCGTTATCACTATTTTATCAAGTCTGTTCCCGAGACGGGGACGGGGTATCGTCTTTCCTATCTGGCGCGCACGGTTGAGGACGTATTGTCTGTCTTCCAGGATCTGGTGGCAGAAAAGCCGGAAGGTGTGGTTTCTCGGGACGAGATTTTTGATCTTCTGAAAACCCTGGAAGTCGTGTGGCCGGAATTCAAAGTCTCCACCGGATTGGTCTTTGAGGGCATGAAGATCAAGCAGTTGTTCTTCGGGGGCAGTGTGGATTCCCTGACCACCACGGATTTTGAAACGGCCCGTCTGAAAGTCAGTCGTATCAAGACGCTGATTGAGCGTTTCATGCCTTATTATTCCATTTATGGGCGCGAGTGGGATCCGGAAATGTATGGTCCGGAAGAGTCACAGAAGCTTTACATGGAATCTCAGTTCGTTCTGGAAGCCACCGTGCGTGAGGCCGGGGTTTTGTTCGAAGGCTCCTATGACCTGAATGACCTGAATAATATCGTTCGAGAGATCGAACTTCTTTATCCTCCGAAAGAAGGCCGCGGCCTGACAGAGAAGGTGAAAGCCTATCTGCCGCTGGTCATAGATGCGAAAAACATCGTGCTGGGCGGGAATGATTCTTCTTTGCGCAAATCCAATTGGAGTGTTTTGCTGGGCTTTGCCGCGCGTGCGTATTCGGATTATCTGTATTACGACTACTTCCTGAAAGAGCAGTCGTTCCAACAGCCGGTCATTCTGAGTTATCTGTCCGTCTTTGCCAACCAAAGTCTGAACATCCTGCGTGATCTGTTGCTGGTGAAAAAAGAAAATCAGTTCAGTCATGCCGAGCTGAACAAGCTGGTCAAACACATGATCCGTCTGGAGCTGATCCCCAAAGCCATCAACGAGCAGTCGGCGGATCAGCTGGTGAAAGTGGTTTTGAACAACATCCTGAATCCACCCGAGATGCGCATATCAGGACAGTTGCCGAATGCTTTGACTGTGACCTCGGTTGAAGTGGCACGGCAGGAAATGCAGATCTGGCTTGATGCCGAACTGATGTTTGCACAAATGGCCGAGGGCTGGAAAGAAGACGAAGGCATTCGTGGCAAGGATTTACTGGATCAACTGAAGCGCACCAACCGGGCTCTGGATGCGTCCAATGGTCCGTTGCTGGCTGCGATGAAAGAGTTGCTGCTTTCGGTGGACAGCCCCGTGCCGATGACGACAAACGACAAGGGCTTTGTCATTATCTCTAACAAGTTTGAGCAGCTTTATACGCATAAGAGTTTGCGGGACCTGAATCGCAACCGAGCTGTGGCACGTCTGCTGATCCGGTCTTTTGCAACGGATTTAAAGCGAATTGAGACTTATCAGGGAGCAACTTTACAAGAGGTGGAAGGTGGGTTTAACAGCCTCAAGTCCATTTTTGTTGAGATGGGTCTTTTGGATCCTAAGAACGTGACTTTTGCTTCCTCACGTTTCCGGGAAGCCAATATTTTTGTGCCACATTCAGACGGCAACAGTTTGGCGTCTCAGGCCGAAATCACGGATCTGATCGGTATGATCTGGTCGGGTGTCAGCATCAACTCTGAGCTGCGTGAAGAGCTGGTGAGAGTCTGCTTTAAGCCCGGCGAGGTTGTGACAGATTCCAGCCGAGTGAATTTAAGTTGTGTGCGTAAAGCCTATAGAGCAGTGATGGCTGATATTATGTCAGCGACGCCAGAGTATGTGTCCTTCATGAAGAAGGCCAGCGCCGATGAGTGGGCTTATTATATGAATAACATCTTTATGGCTGCTGGCTATGTTCCGAATGATCAGAATATGGCGATGATGGGTGATATTGCCCTGACTCCGCATGTGATTCAGTATGTGGAAATGATCTTTGCGCGCTTTGACCGAAACAAAGACGCGATCATTTCAACCCAGGAAGCGATCAATGCCTTCCCGGCGTTCAAAGGTCTTTTGAGAGAGCTGGCAAAAGACCTTCTGGACAGTGGAACGTTAAAGGAAAAGGATCTGTTGGATGTGTTCACCTTCATCTTGCGCTATGGAAAGCCGCCAACGACGTTGACGGAAAAAGCGCGCTTCATGTTTAAGTGGAAGGGCAAACCGGAAAAATGGGATGTGTGGGCGGACCGTGTGCAGTTGGCTCAGATCCTGGGGTACATCGCTGAAGAAGTAGCAAGGTCGTCCAAGTGATGCCCAAGCCAAAAGCAGTAAGAGATTAGATTGATAGAAATAAAAAAAAAGGCCCCGGTGAATCACCGAGGCCTTTTTTTTAAGAGCGAAGTCTTATTAGTCCAGAACCTTGGAAGTTGAAACCTGAGCGGCTGTGACCGTCGCATTTTCCAGAATCAGACCATTGATAGTTCCACCAGCCAGGGCATTCGGCAAAGAGCCTGAAAGATCGGAGTTTGAATCGATATCGGCAGTTTCCGGGGAATAGATTGTCATATCCCGGCGCCATACATAGACGCGCGTTTTGGTGCCGACATTGTGGATATCAATCACGACATCCAAAGCTGTGGGGAAGAAAAAGCTGGTATTGCCACCAGTGACATCCAGAGTGGTCCCATTCACAGAAATTTTCACAGCAACACTGGCGCCGTTACGAATGAACTTCACTTGGACGCCAGAATTAGAAGGTAAAACAGTGCTATTGGAATACATCACCGCCGTGACAGTGCCTAAAGTGATATTATTCAAGGAGGCCTTCAGCGTCATGGAGCGACTGCTGAGGTTTGGAACCGTGCTGGTGAAAGTTATGGAGCCCGTGCCATTGACGGTGTTGGAGTCGGCCTGCGAGAAAGAGCCGCCTGTGACCGTGTAGCTATCAAGGCCAGAAATAGATTCAACTTCGCCAGGCGCACAGCCTGCCGAAGCCAAAACAACAAGTATGAACAGAGACTTTAGAATTGATTTTTCCACATCATGGACTCTACCGGTATCGGCTGTTTAGAGTTATACTTCGCGGAAGGTTTGACATTATAAGGAGTTAAAATGTCACCCTTCACTTCAAAGTATATCAACTGACCGATAGGCATTCCAGTATAAACACGCACAGGCTGTTTTACGGAAATTTCCAGAGTCCAATAGTTGCAGAAGCCGACATCGCCTTTGCCTGCAGTGGCATGGATGTCGATTCCAAGACGACCAACGCTCGATTTACCTTCCAGGAATGGGACATGTTTCAGAGTCTCAGTGTACTCTAAAGTCACGCCCAAATAGAGAGTGTCCGGCATAAGCACGAAACCCTCTTCCGGGATTTCAAAGGTACGAATTTGGTTATGCTTCTTTGCGTCCAGCACCTTGTCTTCGTACACGGCCAGGGTTTTACCAAGGTGAACATCATAAGAGTTCGTACCCAGGCACTCCCTGCGGAAAGGCTCAACCTTGATTGAACCTTGTTCCATGCACTCGAGAATCTGCTGATCCGTAAGAATCATTACTTAGTTTCTCTGTGAACTGTGTGACGCTTAAGATTCGGATTGTATTTCTTCTTCTCAAGACGGCTTGGAGTCTTAGTTTTGTTTTTAGTAGTAGTGTAACGAGAAACAGGTTTGCCTTCAGCACGAGCTTCAGTGCACTCAAGAGTTACGATGATTCTTCCTGTCTTTTTAGCCATTGCGGTACCCCTTAAATTGAACCGTTTGTATTGCCATGCGTTGTGTAGAAAAAATGACAATACCTTTTCAAAGGGGCTCAAGGTATCAAAGGAAAAAGGAAACTTCAACAGGCAATTTCGTGTCTAGGAGGAGAATCGTGAAGGGTTTTGGACTTTTTTTTAGTTCTTTGCTCATGTTGGCCTGCGCTCATGCTCAAACAAGTGGCATTTTGACCGGAAACAGCCTTCAGCCGGTGTCTTTAACCCAGGCCGTTCAAAATGTCAGACCAGGTTCTATCGTGGTCATCGGGGAAAATCACGGATTCAAAGAACATCAGGCTCAGCAGGTTGCCATAATGCAGGCGCTTCGGGACCAGGGCTTGGTGGTTTCCGTCGGGATGGAATTTTTTACATATACAGATCAGCCGCTGGTGCAGGCTTACCGCCAGGGGGCTTTGTCCGAGCCCGAGTTTCTTCAGCAGATCAAATGGGGCGGTCTGTCCTATGATTTCTATCGTGATCAGGCCCTGTTCCCGGATCTGAGCGAAGGGGCGGCCACGGTGGCCCTCAATGCCGCCCGGTCGCTGACGGGCAAAGTGTCCAAACAGGGACTGGCGGCCCTGACTCCGGAAGATAAGGCGTTGCTGCCGCCGCAGTTTTCTTTGGGGCGTGAATCCTACAAGCGTCGCTTTCTTTCCATGATGCCGCACCTGCCAAGCCCTGAAGCGGGGGAGCGCTACTTTGCAGCGCAGTCCATTTGGGACGACACCATGGCATGGCAAGCGACGGACTTCCTAAGATCTCATCCAGATCAGGTGCTCGTGATTGTGGTCGGAGACTTCCATGTGCAGTTTGGCGGCGGATTGCCGGACCGTCTGCGCGTGCGCGGGGGTGAGTTCCCGGTCCTGACCTTCTCGCAGGTCAATACTCTGGGCTTGAGCGAATCTGAAATTGCCAAAGAAGTGGCGCCATCTGAAACCGACGGACCACGTGCGGATTTCCTGTGGTTGGCCCCAGCAGAAAGTCCAGGCTTGTAAAGAATCTTTGAGATTCACACCAGGTTTTCTAGAATAGGGGGATGTAGAGGAGACTCCATCTATGTTCCCCTTCGAAACGCGCATCCTGGTTATCGACGACATGCCTTCTATCCGTGATCTGGTGAAGAACACGCTGAAAGCCATGGGCTATAAGAATATTCAGGAGGCGGAAGACGGCGAGCAGGGACTGAAAGTTCTTCTGCAAAACAACTCTGCCGGAAGTCCGATCCAACTGGTGATTTCGGACTGGAACATGCCCAAGATGAAAGGGTTGGAACTTTTAAAACAAGTTCGCGCCACGGCGGAATTTGCCAATTTGCCTTTTGTTCTTCTGACATCCGAATCCGAACGCGATCAGGTGACCGAAGCCGTTTTGGCAGGAGTTTCCCAGTATATCGTCAAACCGTTCTCGGCGAAAATCTTTGAAGACAAACTCAAAGGTGCCTACACCAAACACAATAAATAAAGTCAGGGTTCGCATTTATTTTCAGCTTCAGCCAGGTGTTTAACGCTGTTGCGTTGCCATGGCTAAGTCCGTACCATGGATGCATGACTGTTTCCTATGACGTTTTGGCAAAAAATCTGGCGGCGCAAACCACGGAGCTTCGCAAAAAGAGGGGCCTGACTCAGGCCGCTCTCGCCAAGCTGGCCGGGATTCCGCGTTCGACGTTGGCGAATATGGAAAGTGGCATGGGCAATCCTTCGCTGGTGAATTTGGCCAGCGTCTGCGCGGCACTGCAGGTGTCTTTTGAAGAACTGCTGGCCACGCCGCGCTCACAGACCCAATTGATTCCAAAAAATGAAATTCCCGCGACTAAAAAGGCCAAGGGCAATGTCCTGGTCTATAAGCTTTTGCCAGACCCTATTCCCGGGATGGCGATAGATCGTATGGAGTTTGAAGTGGGCGCACGTCTTGGTGGGGTGCCTCACTCTGCTGGGACGAAAGAGTATCTGCATTGTGTGCAGGGCGAGTTGACCGTGGTGGTCAGTGGCGAAAGTTTTACTTTGAAGGCCGGTGATGTTCTGGCCTTCCCCGGCGATTCCGCCCACAACTATGTCAATACCGGCTCAGGCCGTGCGATCGGCCTGAGCGTGGTGACGTTGACACCGAAGCTTTAGGCGCGGAAGTTCTTTTCCACAAAAGACCAGTTCACGATCTTCCAGAATGCAGCCAGGAAGTTTGGACGGCTGTTGCGATAATCAATATAGTAAGCGTGTTCCCACACATCACAAGTTAGCAGAGCGGTGTGACCTTTGGTCATCGGAGTTTCCGCATTGCTGGTGCTGAGAATTTCAAGTTTGCCGGAAGAATTTTTCACCAGCCAGCCCCACCCAGAGCCGAACTGTTTGATCGAGGCCTCAGCGAAAAGTTCTTTGAATTTTTCGACAGAGCCAAAATCGCGGATCAGGGCCGCAGCCAATTCACCTGTGGGTTCGCCGCCGCCTTGCGGTGACAGGCAGTTCCAAAAGAACGTGTGGTTCCAGATTTGCGCGGCATTGTTAAAGATTCCGCCCGAGCTCGTCATGATGATTTCTTCCAGGGATTTTCCTTCAAACTCAGTTCCAGGAACAAGTTTGTTCAGATTGTCCACGTAGGTTTTGTGATGTTTTCCATGGTGGTATTCCAAGGTCTCTGCCGACATGTGGGGAACTAAAGCATCTTGGGCGTAAGGAAGGGGAGGAAGTTGAAAGGACATAAGGGTCTCCTTGGTTGTTCAGGTTGAAATTCCACCATCAGGATAGGGGCAGAGTCTGGCGCAGGGAAGACACTGGTTCTTCTATTGGCAAAAGGACGATATATTGGCATAAATGACCATTAATAGTCACTCAGGCTCGCTGCGGCAGGGTGGATGGACCACCCCTTTTAGGCTGCGGGTTTAATGGATTTTTCTTTATGGAATTCGGTGATGTACGGCACTTCCACGAACAGGGTGCTGCCCTGGCCAAGGACGGATTCCACCCAGACACGGCCTTGCAGATCCTCGGCCGCGTTTTTAATGGCATCCATACCCACGCCACGGCCCGAAATGTCGGTGACCTGGTCGCGTGTTGAAAACTGGCTGTCAAAGATATGCTGGATCACTTCCTGATCGGTTTCTTTGGCGACATCCACACCGCGCTGGATGAGCTTTTCACGAATGCGCTCTGGATTGATGCCACCGCCATCATCTTTGATTTGCACCAGCAGATAAGTTCCCTGGGTGTTGTGGGCCAGGTTGAATGTCACTTCCACATGCCCTTCGGCAGGTTTTCCCTGATCCACACGCAGATCCGGCAATTCGATCCCGTGATCAACGGCATTGCGGAAGGCATGCACGAAAGTGGCAAACAGGCTGCTGTAGATTTCCGGGATCACCATGATATTTCCATTGGTGATTTTCAAAGGCGCTACCATCTTGTCAATCTGGCCTGCCACGTGAGTCATCACATCGCCGTAAGGTTCGATGAAACGCGCCACGGGTTCCATCGCCAGCTCCAAGAGAAGTTCCTGGGCAACCACGCCGCCGCCAGGAAGGCTTCCCACCTTGCGGGCAATGTGATTGAGCTTGCTGATGGCCACTTCGATCTGGCGCTCGTCCGGCATGCCGGAACTTCCCAGGATCTCTTTTGTTTGATTCAGGAACTTTTCAAAATATTCGTCGACCTCAAAGCACTTGCCGCGCAGAGCGATAAAGCCCGGGTGGGTCCAGCACTCGTTCAGCTCAGCCAAGAGTCCTTCGGCCTGATGGCAGGCTTCAGCGACATCTTTGATTGAGAACAAGGAGGCGCCACCTTTTAGGGTGTGCAGGTTGCGGAAAAGCTCTTCCGTGTTGTAGGGGCCGTCGTCTTTGCTGACTTCCTCGCGCACTTGCAGCAACAGACCCTGCGCTTCCTGAATAAAGCGGTGGATTTCACGCTTGGACTTGATCATGTGAATGATAAGCTTTGCGTGTTCCTTTTCGCGTTCGGCCTGCTTTTGGGCCTCGACCAGTGATGTGATATCAGAAGCCACCACAACCACACCTTCCATTGCGCCCTCATTGTTGCGCAAAGGATGGTATTCCAAAGAGATATTGCGCTCTTTGCTGTGCGGGTAGGTCACAGGTCCCAGACAGGAAAGGTCTTCAAAAGGCAGCATTTCCATAAACAGGGTCTGCATCCATTTTTTGAAGCCTTCGACTTTATTTTCCGGAAGTTTCAAAACGTCCCAGATCAATTGACCGTCTGGCTTGCATTCCACCGTGGCCTCACAGGCTTTGGAGGACACATCCAGAATCTTTCCTTCGGCATTGAAGATAAAGAAACCTTGTCCAAGGCTGTCCAGCAGGGCGGACATGGTCTGATTCAAACGTGACAGTTCGCGGGTGCGATCCGCGACCATCTGCTCCAGGTTTTTACTGTAATCTTCAAGTTGGGCCTTGGCATCTTCCAGGGCTTTGATGACGTCTTCTTTTTGTTCCAGCTCGGCTCTGTATTTCTTTTGCAGACGTTCTTCCAACGTCACGTCGCGCACAAAGACAATCCAGTTTTTATCACCCATGGAATCAAAGATGGGCTGCAGGGTGATTTGCACTTTGCCTTCGTCCGCATGCAGGGCTTTGAAGGTGACTTCTTTATAAGGAGTGGCATCACAAACAGCGATCAAATTGTCCAGCGCCTCAATGGGTTCACCAAACTGGAACAGTTCGTTGAATTTCATTCCTCTGGTGATCTTGCGAATGGACAAGCCTGCCACGATGGCGGCGGTTTCATTGCAATAGACAACCTTTTGTTCTGCATTAAGAACAAAGACAGGTTCCAAAAGGGTGTCGAAAAGAGAGTATTGAATCTTCATTTTACGAACGTCTCATTTTTCTGGTGATAAAGGGTGAATTCACGTTTTTCCGCCCACTCCGAAAGCTCAACATCACCTTTGGCTTCAGCGCGGACGCGCCAGTAGATTTTCCCAAGAGGAACTTTTTCCTTAATCAAATATCTGTTGCCCGCCAGGGACTTGGAGATCAGCGTGCGCGAGAAGTCCGGCTTGTCAGAAATTTCGATGCGATAGGATGTTGCACCTTCGACCTTTTTCCATTCCAGCCAGATGAATGGTTCCATCTCTGTTTGCAGGAAGATTGAAGCGTTGTTGAAAGGCTCCATCAGGGCCGGAGCTGTCAATGGGGTGCGGAAGGTGTAAAGAACTTCCTGCACATTTGAAAACTCCGTCAAAGGTTTATTGGACTCATCCAATGCCTGCACACGCACGGCATAGTTGCCCGGATCGTTCAGAACCAAAGAGCCGGAACTTGTGGAGTATTCCATTTGTTGTGGGTGAGAGAAGTCCTTCGACTTGTCCACCTGAACCAGATAGGACTTGGCAAAGGGAACTTCGCTCCAGCTAATGGGTGTTTCTTTCGGCCCCGGAGCCTGGCCCACGGCGCTGATTGTTTTTAACGGATTCAATGTCAAACCGCCGACACTGACGTCGATGGTGCCCACTTCGCTGGGTTCACTGACCAGGCCATTGAGTCCCTTGGCAAAGACACGATAGAAGTGTTTGCCGGGTTTGAATTGGGACCACGCCACCTGATTTTGTGTCACTTCGTATTTTTCCGGCTCTGCAAAGCTGACATCTTTGGCGATTTGCAATTGATACGCTTTCACCTGAAGGACCGGTTTCCATGCAAGCTTCGGAGCCTCTGGGGAAGCCGGGTTGCGGTCTTTTGCGGATGGAGCCTTGAATTCCACTTTCTTGGTGACCAACACGGGGCGATTCGGACGCTCTTCTTTATGGGCGGCCAGATTCAAAGTGAAGGAGACGGGTTCAGACCACGGCGATATGTTTTTGTTTTCGGTTTGGCCTTGCACGCGCACCCAGTAAGTGCCGCTGGAAAGGCGTGGAGTCAGAGCCGCCAACGAGTCGGTTTGTCCTTCTTTTAGGATGGTTTGGAACTCGGCGTCCTGAGCGATCTGCCAGGTGAAGCTTTTAAGTTGAGAAGGCGCCTTCCATTGAACTTCAGTGGTGGTGGCCAGCTCTTCCTTCGGTTTTACTTTCAGTTCCAGATTGATCTGGGCGGCTTGCAGGGGTGTCGTGATTTCCGGACCTGTCAGGTGAGAGATGTTCATTCTTTGGGCGGCAGAAGTGACACCCACTTCGCCATTGCGATCAAAAGTTTTAACACGCCAGAAATAGGGGCCAGGCTGCAGAGGGTCCGTAACGGCCGCGCGCTGCTCACTGGTGGTTTTGGAAAGGGCCACCGTGCTGAAGTCCTCGCTTGGAGAAATTTCAAGTTCATAGCGGGCGATATCGCCTTTGCCAGACCATTCAAATGGCAGGGGATCATCAGGGTTGATGCGCAGCCAATTGATATTGTCGGCGGTTTTCAGAAGCAACTGCGGCTTTTCCACAGTTTTGATTTCGCCATCTTTTTTGACTGCGACGACGGCATTTTTCGGAAGCTCTTTAACAGTCTGTTTTTTCTGGTCGATGTATTTCACGTCACCAGAAATAAGTTTCAAATCCACCGTGCCGCTGTGGGCTTTGTTGAAGCGAATCTTTGGTTTTTCCTGCGTGTTTGTGGGCGCACTTTCGAGTTTAAATTCTTCCTTGCCGGACGTGATCGTCAAAGAGGCCCCTTGAGCCAGTTCCCCGGTCAGGTTACCGTAGCGCAGATCCAGATTCATTTGACCGTTTTTCAGATTCAGGGTGATCAATGAATTGGGCTCGATGCGGATTTGCGTGCCATCCTGAAGTTGAATGGTCGCTTCCGAACGATCACCGGTGAAGATGGAGTCATTCTGATAGACGCTGTCTTGTCGCGATGCCGGAAGCCAGCTGAAGGTGTCCAGATTTTTACGGCGCACATCGTTCTGGGAGACAGCCACGGAACCAATCAGTTCCAGCGCGCTGTTGTTGGCTTTTGGGAATAGCAAAGAGTCATCGTACAAGAAGTACGAGAAGACCATGAGCACAAGCAGTGCTCCGGTGAAGATCATCTTTTCAGTTCGTCCAAAACGCGACATAAGACTCCTGCTCAAAGCTTATCGGTTGGAAAAGACAAGAGATTTACAGACCTTAGGCTAAGTTATATGAGAATTTGTTTTCGGGTTCCTTGTGAATGGGCATAATGAACTTGTGAAAAAACGTGGATTATCAATAAGATACAAAATTCTTTTGCTCCTCACTTCACTGCCTTTGATTACACTGACTGTGTATTTAATCCTGGCGCTGCGAATCTTTGAAGAAGACAAAATCGCATACGTCTTTGATTCTTCCAGCAGAATGTCAGGAACCATGGCGGCTCAAATCAAGACACAGCTCAACAGCGTTCTGGGGACGACCAAGCCGATCTTTCAGGATTATCTAAGTCAGCAGAAGTTTTCTTCAGTCGGCGAATCCATTTTTCAGAACGAGTTTAATCTGGAGTCCATCGTCGTATTTAAGCCTTCGGCAACAGGAGCTTACGAGCAGTCCGCGATTTTAGAGAAGGTTCCGGGGCAAACGGCCGGTGTCCTGGCTCAGTTGCAGAATCAGATGAGTTCTTACTTTGCCGAGGTGGAGGCCACGCGCCGGGTGGTGAAGGTGCCGTTCAGTGATGATCGTGTTTTCATCATGGAAAAAGTCAGCGATGAAAGTAACACCCGTAATACAGTCTTTCTGGTGATTGTAAAAATGAGTGAGGCGGCTGAGATGTTCCGTGCAGCGATGTCTCAGAAACTATATTTAATCTCCACGGATGGGACTATACTCTTCGGACCGGATGGGACTCCGGGACAGAAACTGCAAAGCACCGTGAATCCGCAGTTTTTGACCAACACCAATCAGCAAATCGCTCAAGGGGCAGAAACCGATCGCGGGGTGGATGGCAAGGAATTGCTGGTGTCGTTTTCGCGTGCGGGATTTGGTGATCTGATCGTTGTGACGACCGTGGAAAAAGAAAAAGCTTTGGGGGCGGTTCAGATTCTGATCAGAAAGTCTTTGATCTTCTTTGGCATCCTGATTTCTGTGACGGTGATCTTGAGTCTGTTTGCCTCCAGTGGTCTGACTCAGGCCCTGACACAGTTATTTGATGCGACCCAAAAAGTGGCGGAAGGGGACTTCAACATCCGCGTCGATGTGAAGTCCAGTGATGAGGTTGGAAGTCTTGCAGATAATTTTAACATCATGGCGGCGGAAGTTTCGCGCCTGCTGGATCAGACCGCGGAAAAAGCGCGTATGGAATCCGAACTGCAAACGGCCAAAACCGTTCAGGAGACGCTGTTCCCTGAAACTCAGGCCAAGATCGGCCCTCTGGCCATTGCGGGTTACTATGAGCCTGCCAGTGAGTGTGGTGGGGACTGGTGGCATTACTGTCAGATCGGCAACAAGATCTTCCTGTGGATCGGGGATGCGACAGGGCACGGGGCGCCAGCTGCATTGATCACCAGTGCGGCGAAATCAGCTTCGACGATCATTGAAAGACTCAATATCACTCCGGCCAAGGCGCTGGAGCTTTTGAATCGTTCCATTTATGATGTTTCCAAGGGCCGCATCATGATGACCTTCTTCCTGGCGTCGTTTGATCTGGAAACCGGTGAGCTATCGTACTGCAATGCTTCGCATGAGGCTCCGTTCCTGATGAAAAAAGGTGAGGGGCCCTTGAAGAAAAAAGATCTGATTCCTTTGAATGAAGTGAATAATCCCAGATTGGGTCAGGCTCGGGACTCTGTTTATGAGCAGACAACCATTCAAGTTGAAACAGGGGATCTTGTGTTCTTCTATACTGATGGAATTCCTGATATACAGGACCCAGCCAAGGCGGCTTGGGGAGAGCGTGAATTTATCAAAGCTCTGATTGCGGCAAACAAGGATTTCCCTGGGGTGAACGACTCGGTCCAAAGATTTGCGCAAAGTTTCCAAGCCCATCGTCAAGGCGCGCCCTTAATCGATGACGTCACGTTTTTTGTAGTTAAAAATGAAGGTCTTAGTTAAAATTGCTATCTGAACGAGGAGATTTGAACACTATGGGTAAACTCGATGTAAAAATGAACAAAGCCGCCGATAAGCTGACTGTCCAAATGGCAGGAACCATCGATGAGGATGTTGATTTTTCTCAGTTCAACCTTGGCGGCAATCCACAGATTGAAGTGGAGCTGAGCGGACTGAAAAGCATCAACTCCTGCGGTATCCGCGAATGGATCAAATGGATGGGGACGGCAGGTCCTGCGCAGATCAGCTTCAGCAACTGTCCGAAAGTGATCGTGGATCAGATCAATATGGTCGATGGTTTCTTGCCGGCTACTGGCAAGGTGAATTCCTTCTTTGTACCTTACTATAATGATGATTCCGGCTCTGAAAAGAACGTCCTGTTCCGTTATGGGACAGAGTTCACCGAGGGCGGGGTGACGCCTCCAGCCTCCGTGAAGGATGAGGAAGGCAACGAAATGGAAATGGACGTCATCGAATCTAAATACTTTAAGTTCCTTAAAAAGTAAGAAACAGCAGACGAAGGTCTAGTTCTGAGGGCGGGCACTGAACATCAGTCCCGCTTTTTGTTTTTTGTTCTAAATTGAACATAAGAGTGAGCCGACAAGGAAACGTGGAGCAAGGAAAGTCAAAGATCCTCATTTTAGAAGATGATGAGACGGTCAGAAACTCTTTGAAGGAGATTCTGAGTCGTGCGGGTCATTCTGTCTTCACCGCCAGTCGGCCGGATGAAGCCAACGGGATATTGGCGGCCAATGGCGGTCTGGAATTCCTGTTCTGCGACTGCTTGTTGCCTCAGATGACGGGCCTTGATTTTATCAAGCAGGCTCGTGCCAATTATCCTGCAGCCAAATTCAAAGTGGTCCTGATGAGCGGTATCTACACGGATAAAGCCTTCATTCAGGAAGCCACACAGAGCACTCAGGCCGTGGCCTTCATGAAAAAGCCCTTCGATATGGAGCAGGTGCTGAAAATCGTGAAGAAGGAAGAGGCGCCTCGCCGTGAGGAATCCACTGCACGCAAAAAGCTCTATCAGATGTTTGCCAATCCGACGGTGACCAGTCGTCAGAAACGTAAAGTCATCGAGTCCATTGAGGAAGTCAGCGGGTTTGACCTGCCATTCCTGTATTCGCTATTGGTAGAGACCAAAAGCAGTGGTTATTTGAATATCTATAATTCCGATGGCTCGGTTTCCGGTATTTCGTTCTGTAACGGGAATATTGTCGGTGTGGACGTGGATGATCGCACCACCTTCCTTGGGGAGATGCTGATTCAAAGCGGATACGCAACTCCGAAAGACGTGCAGGAAGCCCTGCGCGACAAGAACAACCGCAAGATCGGAAACTACCTGATTCAGAACAATCAATTAAGCCCTCACGCGTTCGACCTGATCCTGATGGAGCAAATGAACATCCGTCTGGTGCGCACGATTGTGGATCAGAAGATCCGGGTGAACTTTGCTTCTGCTGAAGTGGAGATGAGCAACCCGAGCATTGATGCCGACACGCTTTCTTACTATCTGCATGACTGGATTGCCTCGAAGATTTCTGTCAGCTGGTTGAAGTCCCTGTATGTGATGTGGGCAGGCAATGTCATCGTTAAAAGTCCGACCTTCCGTGATGATCACCCGGCGTTGACCATGTCCTTGGTGAAGTCTTTGGATGGGCTGACTGTGAAATTAAACAATCAGGTCACACTGACTCAGCTTCTGGAAATCAAAGGCTACAGTGAAGTGGCAGTTTATAAGGCCATTCACTTCCTTTTGACTAAAGGTCTTGTGGTCTTCGCTCAGCGTGCGGCATTCACCAATCCGGCGGAACAGCTTAAAGTTATTCGTAAAATCCATGCCGAATTGGAGCATAAAAACTCTTACGAGATTGTGGCCTACATGGAAACAGGTACCGGGGGAGGTTCTGCGGAATCCATCCTTGCAGACTTTATGACCCTGCTGGGCGAGGAGCCCTCTGACAGGGCTTCGGAAGTCTATTCCTACTGGCACAAAGTGCGCGCATTGGCAGAAGAGGCCATCAGTGCCTCCAAGGACAGCAACAAGATTGATCAGTTCCGCCAGGCAAGTCAGCGTTCGGAAGCTGAGGCCAAGTTGAAAGCCACGTCCTTGATGGAAGAAGTGAAAAAAGCCCTGCAATACACGCAGTTCGCCAAAGCTTTGGAGATCCTGGCTGAGGTGGCAACTTTGAATCCGCAAATGCATCAGCTTCATTTGTACAGCGCCTGGGCTAAGCTGGGTTCCGTGGATGTGGCCAAAAAACAATTTGTTCTAAAAGAAGTGGAACTTGAGCTTTTGCAGGTTCCGCCGGACGAGCGCTACGACACGCTCTTCCCCTTTGTGATCGGTCTGTTTAATAAAATCAAAGGCGACATGGTCGCTGCCCGCAAATCATTCGAAAAGAGTGTGGCCCTGGATCCGTCTTTCATTCCTGCCAGACGTGAACTCTCTATACTGAGTTCGCAGAATAAGAAGCAGGATGTCTTTAATATGGACCTAAAACAAGCCATCTCCGGTTTCTTTAAAAAGCGATAAAAACAGTCCATCCGACAGCGTTGTCAGACGGCCTTCTCGCTTCGACGTGCTCGGAGCACGCCTGCGCTGCGAGGGCCATCCTCCGCCTTGCGGCTGAACTGTTTTGATCGCTTTTTTCCGTAAATGGGGCTTTGGCTGGTTGCGGGCTTTCGCCCTGCAACTTCGCGTCTTGGGCTTGTGGGTGGCTTTGCCACAACTTGTGTGCCAGTTGGGCTTTGTTCAGAGGGGATTGAATAAAGTTTTTACGATAAATTGAACATTTGGAAATTGTTTTTTTTAGTGTCGAACTGTTGACGAGTCCACTAAATCATATTGACCCGCTTGTGCTAAAAGTATGGAGATTTCTTCTTGTGCTTGCCAACATTGTTGGTAGCAAGCAAGGAGTCGCCGATGAACTACGGAAGAATCTTACTGCCCCTGGGTTTATTAGTTCTAGCAGGATGTCAGAAAAATTCGCTAGGTGAAGGTTCAGAAACGATGGAAGCCGCTTCCGCATGTGTGGGAACAGTTTCCAAATCCACTTCGGATGAACTAACCATTGTGGGTGAGTCTGCTGCTGATGCAGGAAGTGCTGTCAGCTACTCCTTGAATCAGGCGGGGCACTGTATTAACAGCCAAAACGTGACTTGGAAGGCGGCTGGTTCCAATCGTCTACGCACCAGTGCCACAGGTGCGACTTCCGTGTTTAAACTTGCCGGATCTTATGTTGTGACAGCTCAGGAAAAGACCTCTTCTTCTGATGCACAGGTGGCTTCTATCACCACAACCGTCGTCAATCAGGAGCTTGAAGTGGCAGGACCTCAGGCAGGCTTCGTTTACAATCCGCTTCGTTTTGAACTGATTGTTCCTTCAAGCATTCAGGTGCAGTCTGTGGCCTGGGATTTTGGTGATGGCTCGGCTGTGGCCACTTCATCGGCCGTGGAACACGCCTTCAATAAAGAGGGCACCTACCAAATGAAAATCACAGTGACCCATGCTGATGGCAAAGTCAGCAATCTGACTCACCGGGTGAATGTTCTTATGTATATGGACGGCGCGGCCTGTGTTGAGCAATTGGCGATTTCTGGCGCCAGTGAAGCCAAGGTGAATATTGCAACAGCGATGCATGTCTTTATTCCCCAGTGTCTGGTTGATAAAGTGGGGGCCATCCGCTGGAACTTCGGTGACGGTGGCACGGCAGCAAATCAATCTGTGACCCATGCTTATGCCGCAGAGGGAAGTTACCATGTGACCGCGACTCTTTATCTGGGCAGCAGTCAGGAACCGTGGGTGACCCTGGATCATGATATCCGTGTGATCAAGGATCTTGTTATTGATCCGGAGCCCGAAGTGCCTGTGGATCCGATGGCTTGTACCGAACAGGGCGCCATTCGTGAATCCCAAGGCGAAATTTCCTCTGAGGAAGTGGCTTGTGGTCTGAACGGCAAGAAAACAGTCTCTTACCGGGAGCGTATTAAAGAGGAATGCAAACTGGTGGTTGAAAAACTGACCTGGGTTGAGGTTTCACGCAACAAAGAAGTGACTAATGAAGGGGAATGTCTTGGTCAGTCCTGCCAACTTCCAGACGGCAGTCTATTGCCGGACGGTGGCAGTAAAGTGATGTATTCCACATCGACTCCGGTGAACTCTTGTTCTGATGTCAGTGAGGCCCGCACCTGCAGTAACGGTGTGTTGTCAGGATCAGTGTCACACACTCAAATCATCTGTCATGAGGGTTGTGGCAGTTTCGGATCACACGGCACTGTGAAAGTCGGTGTGGTGACAGGTGAAGTGAAAGTTCCATTGCAATGTTCTTTCGGTGAAGAAGGCTTCTTTGATCTTTACACTGAAATTTCTGATCAGACTTGTACGGATGGCAGCATCGTGAGTTCCAACACTCGTCAAGGCACCATGAAAGAAGCAGGCAAGTGTCCGGTTTATAAGTATGTCCCAACGGAAGAGTTCACGGTCTGTACGGCAGACTGTGGTGGTAAGCAAAACCGCATCTTCATCTGTGTCGACGACAAAGGCACCAAAGTGGACAACGTCCGCTGTGCAGACCAGGTGATGCCAGTGGAAGAGCGTTTGTGTGATGCCAATCCTGAGGCGGTTCGCAGTCAAACGTCCACAACGACTTTGGAAGAAGCTAACAGCTCCTCCGTATGTCCTGCCAATCAGATCGGTGTGATTGTGAAGACCCGTGAAGTGGTGACGACGAAGACCTTTGCATGTATCGATCACTCGGTGCAACTGGAAAGCGAAGTGGCCGTTCCAGGCGCTTGGGTTGAAGAGAAGTACTGCCGTGACTATGTGGCGCGCCGCTGTTCTCAGGACAGCTTGAGCAACACGGAAGCCAAGGGTCGCTATGACTGGATGGTGAAGTGTCAGGATGAATTGCCAGTGATCAAAGAGTTCCTGACAAACTTTGCTGACGTCAAAGTAAGTGTGGGCGGTAAAAAAGTAGGTTTGGGTTCTGCGGGTCAGGAACTGTATGCGACCTTTATGGATCGCGCTTACAATCCTGAACGACCATGGATTGCTCCGAAGAAAGCCAATGCTCCTTGTACGATGCCATCAACCGCCTATGTGGCAACGGTCTGCGTCTCTTCTTGTGCAACACCAGAGCAGCAGATCCTGGCGGAAGACGTGGTCAGCAAGAAATTGAAATATATGTCCTTCATCGATGCCTTCACTCAGCAGACGGCCTACGTGGGAACAATGCAGTCCGCGGATGCCCTGAACAAGAACTCGGTTGTGAAGACCAAGGTGGATCAGTGGGTGTCTGAACTGGTGGATGGTGATCACGAAATTCTGATCTTCAAAATGAAGTCGGGTCGTGAATTGCGTGTGACGAAAAACCACCCAATCCTGGATAAGGATGGATCCATGAAGGTGGCTGAAGAGTTCAAAGTGGGCGAGGCTCTGGTTCAAAGTGGCGGCACTCTGGATCCGATCGTGTCCATCGACGAAATCAACTACTTCGGTAAGGTGTATAATGTCTTCGTACAGTCCAATGCGCCTCACAAGAACGTGGTTTTGATCAACGGTTATCTGAACGGTTCGGCGTTCTTCCAAAATGCCGGAGCTAAAGAAATGAACAGAACCATCTTCCGCAACAACATGACGCGTGGAGTGTTTGGCAAATGAGAACGAGAACGTTGATTATTCTGTCCGTATCCTTAACGTGTTTGGGTGTTGGTTTGACTCTGTACTCGCAATCACGAAAAACCCCCGAGACGGAGTCCCAGGCGACGCCGGTTCGGGAGGAAGCACCGGCAGTCAGTCCGATGGAAAAGGAAAAAGAACAGGCTGTGGCCGCAGGAAAAGTGGAAAATCCTGCGGCAAGCTCGGTAAAATCTGAAGTCCTGGCTGTTTGGCAAGACTATAAGTACAGCCGGGATCTGCAGAAGTATGCAGATCTGAGCCGTAAAGCTCTGCTGTTGGAACCAGACAAACTGGTTAAACGCCGTCTGTTGAAGGATGAAAACTTCCTGCGCAGTCTGGAAACTCTGATGAAGACGGCCCCGGTTGATGAGTCGTCTCAGGCCATGCAAAATTCCGCCTTGGATTTTGTTTTTGAGGCCCTCAACACGGACATGCGTCCGGTTGCTATCGAGATTCTCAAAAACGTGGTAGCCGACCCCACCGTGGAAGACACGGCGGTCAGTGAAATGGATCGCAAAGTTTTAGCCGGAGTGAAGGCCGAAGCCCTGTATCAGTGGTCGGCCGTGGACCCAGCGGCAGAAAGAAGTATCAACGGACTGCTGCCTGGTCCGGTCAGCGAAAAGATCTGGATGAACGTCAAAAATCAGCAGCAAAGCAATCTGGCTGAATCTGCTATGTTGCAGGCCTCCCAGCAGCAGTAGTCTTTAACGAACGCCTGTCGGAGTGTTGCCCGTGGCCGGAGTCGGGGATGAGGCTCGCGCAGCTGCTTTCAATTTTAAGTCGTTTATTTTCTCAATAACCGAACGGCCCCATTTGGCTGAATCATTCGGCCCATAATGAATACCATCGGACTTGCCTGCGGGATACTGGGTCAGCTTGGTTGAATCAATAAAGTGGCACTGATTTTTTTCCGCCAGCGTCTTGATCACCTCCACTCCGCTTTGCAGATTTTTGCTAAATGGAGCTTTGGCCAGATCTGGCGGCCCCACCCAAACACATTCCGATCCCTGGGCCCGGATGGCCTTCATCATGCTTTCAATATGTTTTTTTTCAGAGGCGATATTCCCCGGGCTGCCCAGAATGTTTGTGCCCAAAGTGATCACGGTCAGTTGTGGGCGCAGGTTTTGAAGTTCGGTGCTGAAGGAGGGAAGCTTGTGGCTTTTCACGCGAATTTCGCGGTCGGCCGCACTTTTTTTCCAGAAGCCACAGTTAGTTGATTTGAAATTGGCAGAAGTTGTGGTCCAGGTCGAAGGCGAAGATCCGCAACTGGAAAAAGAAGTCACCTGCTTCGCGCTGGTCCGAAAATGCGCATCCAGGATTTCGCCATACTTGCCATAGGCGTGGGAATCCCCCAAAAGCAGAACACGTTCAAAGGATTCTGCAAAAGCCGGGGACGAGGTCAGAGCCAGAAGACTGAGCAGTAAAAAACTTTTCATGACAGGCCTTTGTTAAAACTTCCAGAATAAACTGGTCCCCACGCCAATTTGCATTTCTTCTTTGGCGGCGGAGGGATCAAACTTGTATTCGTTCAGGTCCAACCCATAGCGCCAGAACCAATGATTGGAAAGATGGACATAGGCCTGAGCTTTTAAAGAATAAGCCGACTTGATTTTAAAATCACTGCCAGAAGAGCCGGCATAATATTGCAGCTTCAGCTCAGACCAGTCCATCAGGGATCTGAACCAGCGGTGTGGCTTGTTGACCATGAATGCCCCGACGCCAAAAGAGGTGGCGCTGGCGCTTTCTGCCTGGATCATCTGTAAAGGTAAAGACAATCCCCAGGAGGCATCAACCAGATGGAAGCCTTCATGAGCTCTCCATAAAAGTTCCACGGTGGTCAGGTCTGCTTTGGCAAAGTCATCTTTTTCAATCAACTGCTGCTGACGTTCCAGGGCCATACCCCAGTGGAAGCGCGACCAGTCGGCATTGATCCACATAAAGTTTTCTATCCACCACTGGAATTCCAGTGTGCCGTAGGCCACACCCGAAGGGGTTTGATAGCGTCCGCCCAAACCCAGTCCGAAAGGCTGACCGCGGAAGACGTCATTGCCCACAACAAAATTGTGTCCATCAGCAGACACATTCAGATAACGGCGGTTTTCCACGCCAGCAGGGATATCCCGCACAGTCCAGACGAACTGATTTTTTTTGGACATTTCCAGTTGCGCGGCTTTGTCGTTTTCCGGAACTTTGACGGAAACTCCGGCAGGAGCCACGCCATTAAAGCTCAACGAGGAAGAATATGTTCTCACGGCCGATCGGGCAGACAGGTAAGGGCGGTTCTTTTCCCGTGGCAGCTGGCCACGAATATAAAACTCCTGCCGCATTGGAATGTCGCCGTCCCCCTTCAGAAACAGCACCGGACGTGACTTAGGCAGAGCGATCTGCCATTCGGTGTCCGAGATCTTTTTAACTTTCTTTTCGTCGACTGGCTCGGCTCCGGAGGCCGTCAGAATCAGGCGTTCGCCATCATCAGAAACCACGGCATCTTTAAAATCCACATCCTTTTTGCGAGTTTCAATTTCCAGAAAGGCCCCGCTGCGAGTCGCGGCCCGGAAGGCGACGTTTTCACTGCGGTCATTCAGATAAATGATCCCCTGATTGCCAACGACCTTGCCGTTGATTTCAATCTGTGCCGGTTTTTTTGTGCTGGAGCGGGCTTTGACCGTCATTTGCCCCTGCTGAGAGCTCAGGTACAGTTCGTTGGAGCACAGGTACAAACGCGTTTCGTCACTTTCACGATAAATGCAGAAAACCATGAACGGCAGATACTTCATGTCGTCCACCAGGCTGGTTTCGACCTCTTCAGCCACGAAGTCTGCTTTTTCCGAGCGCAGGCCTTCTTCTTCACTGGTGGTCTCGGCCTGGGATATTTTTACGTTGTCCCGGTTCAGAACCGCATTGAAAATCGCTTTGCCGGAATTGTTTTTAATCGCAAGTTCGCCTTCTTTGATCAAACCCGCAGGCCAGGTGAAGCGAATACGGTAAGCACCTTTTTTAGCAGGGGAGGGCTCGATCTGGAAGGTGACCTCGGTGGTGTCGATCAGGATGTCACCGACCTTCAGACGATCTTCATCCATCAGGGTGTACTCAAAGCGTTGCGGCAGGACCTGAAGATTATTTTTGTCCGCCTGAAAGTACAGAGGTTTCAGTTTGCTGGATCGGTTTTGAGCCCATGTGGGAATGGCAGAGAGCAGACAAAGCAGAGAGACTAAAAGCAATCTCATTACAAAAGCTCCTTCTTGATTTCTTCCGCACTTTTATGTGCCATGATCGCGCGAATCACCGCCAGAGAAGTTGTCATTTTCGACAGGAAGTCCTCGTTGTGAGTGATGATCACGCGGCGGGGATGCCCGCTCCAGGCATCTTTGATACGACTGTTCAGGTCCCAGGCTTCCTGGAAGGTTTCTGTGCGAATCGGGTTGGAGGCGTCGTAGTATTCCGCCGAAGCCGTATCAAGATGGATCACCCAATCGTAGCGCGCCAGCTCTTTTTCCTTGGTGGTGTTTAGAGCTGTAAAGAAATCCACCGGCGCGGTGCTTGGCCAGTAGGCCGCACTGTCTAAAGAGCCCCGGTCACACACGACCAGGTTCTTTTGGCTGACATATGAAATCATCGCCTCAAGCTCAAACTGGGTGGCATAAATGGCTCGTTGAGCATGGACGATCGTTTGCGGGTCTTTAAAGCGGGGAAAACCCCCACGGTATAAAATACTGGCGGCTTCGGGGACGACCGCACAGCGCTGACCAAGCTCTTTTTTCAAGGCTTCGATAAGTGTTGTTTTCCCCCCAGAGGGGCCCCCGGTGATCGCGACTTTAACTGATGAATCCATTCCTCTATGGTCCCTAATAATCCCGCACGAGGTCAAAGTAAAAAACAGTCTCAGAGCATGTAACGCAGTCTGAAGGCAATTTTGTAAAGAAGTCGTGTGAGCCAGGAGGGGGTGGCAAAGTCTTTTTCTGAGACAGCCTTGGAGTCACTGACATCCTGTTTCCACTGTTGCAGCATGCTTTGTACGCTCTGCGTGTCGTTCAAAATGACTTCGACCTCAAGATCATGCAGGATGCTGCGGTGATTGAGGTTAAAGGAGCCTATGAACGCCTCATTATCGATGATCATTGTTTTGGCGTGCAGAATGGACTTCTGGTATTCGAAGATCGGAACCTGACGCTGCAATAAAAAACGGACAATATAAAACGCAGCCCACTTCACCAGCGGGACGTCAGACTTTCCGGGAATCAGCAACTGCACGTCGACTCCACGGTGCGCGGCTTTCATCAGGGCCCGCAGCAGGGACCGTCGTGGTAAAAAATAGGCGGTGGTCAAATAGATACGTGATTGCGCCTGGCTCAGTCGACGAAGCAGGTCGCGATACAGCTTGCGGCGCAGGCGCTGGGTGGTGTTGAGGCGCAAGACTTCCCGGGCAGGATCCTCGTGCAGTTTCCAGCGGCCGACCCAGCCCAAAAGACCTTTCATAAATGTGCGCAGATAAGATATTTGAAAGGCCAGCACCAGGCGCTTGACCGGTTCGCCCTCGACCCACACACCGGTGTCTCGCCAGGCTTTGTTACCAACGTAGCTTGCACAGTGAACTTCGGTGAAATTCAGACTGCCAAGATAGGCGCGGGTTTCGTCGATAATAGTGATTTTGCGATGGGTGCGGCGATTCACGCGTCGAAACAGCAAGGACCCCCGCATCGAATACTTCAATACAAACTGATGAGCCCATAAGATTGGATAGGGCAGAGGGTGGAAGACCCGCAGATCCATGCCGTTCTCTGTGCAATAGCGATCCAGAAAGGGAATGGAGGTGTAAGAGCCAAAGCCATCGACGACGATTTTGACGGTGCAGCCGCGCTCGCGCGCATTTTTCAGTTCTGCAAGAATGGTTTTGGTCAGTTTGTCTTCTGCAAAGATGTAAGATTCAATGGTGACGCTGCGACGAGCCTGCCTTATATCTTGGATCAGACTGTGGAAATAGTCGTCACCGGTGTAGAATATTTGAGCTTGGCTCCATGACTCCATATGTCGCAATTGTTCAATAATTTATTAAAAAAGTCGACAGCAAAGCGCGGGGGAGGGCACACTCACTTTATGGCATTAAGCAACATAAAGAATCTGAAGAGAGTTCTGGTTGGTGGTCTTTTGAGTTTAGGGTTCTGCGGGGCAACATGGGCTCAGGCAGCACTTCCTTCTGCGAAGACGACCGTGATTTATTTTGGGCAAAACAAAGCTGAAGACTTTGAGTTAAAAGTAAAACCTGTCTTTGCTGATTTTGTGAAGTCCTGCAAAAGATGTGAAATTCTGAATTACACGCCTTACACCAAAACGGGTGAGGTGGACATGGAATCCCTGCAAGAACGCCTGGAGTCCTTGCCAGAAGGCGCAAGTTTTGTGTTTTTTGACTTCAACATGAAGGTTAATGATGCCAATAAAGAGCTGGTGGATTTGCTAAATAAAAAAGTAGATTCCGGCCTGGTGATTGTTGGCGCGGCCGGGGGGCCTCGTGCTTCCGAGGCGTCCAGCCCTTTGAGTCGCACGATCCTGGGGCAAGTTCACGGGGCGTTGATTATCGGAGAGCTGGGCGAAAGAGATCGTTTGTTCCCGGTGATTGGTTTTTATGGGCCTGAGATGTTAACAGCCTTGCGCGCTCCCAGAGATTTGGTAGGACAGGGGTACAGTCCGCTGATCTTCACAGCAAACCTGGCAACCAACTGGCAGAAGCGTTCTTCTTCCGAGTGGGTGGAGCATTTCCGTATGAAGAAAATGAAAACCCGCAAGTTGTGGCTGGATCTGGGTGATCTGTTCTAGAAGTTTAGCGTCCTGGGAACAGGACCACGCGATCCCGGTGTTCAGCCGGGATTTTTTGTTTCAGAAGGTGCAAAGCCTCTCTGTCGGAATATCTGCTGGAAGCATGAATTAAAACAATCTTTTCACTTTCGATGTCATTCAGGCGGGGAACCACTTCGTCAATGTGAGTGTGGCCCCAGGTGCGGGCGTGTTCGATGGTTTTTTTCTCGTCCAGATAAGTGGCTTCCATCAGAAGAATCTTTGAGTGGCGAACCCAGGGGCGTGAATCCAGGAATTCTATCTGTGTGTCGCCGGTAAAGGTGACCACCGGAATGTGGGTGATCTCGTTGACTTCAATCCCTTGGCGGCGCAGGTCGACGATTTCCTCCTGAGTGTAACCCAGATAGTCCTGTTTTAACTTCTTATGGATTTCAAAAAGCGTATAACCGTAGGACTCGATGCGATGGGTAGTCGGAAAAACCTTGATATAGCATTGCGCATTCAAAGGAATTTCATCGTCGGCACGCACGCCGATGAATTCGTAGTTGTACTGATGGCCCTCAATCTTTTCCCAGATCTTCATGATCTGATCCAGTGGCTCCACCAAAGACCCTGGCATGTAGAACTTGCCAGCGGGCTGTGAGGTCATCGCCTTCTGTGAAATGATATAGGGAACTCCAGCCGCATGGTCCAGATGGCCGTGAGAGATAAAGAACTGCTTTAAGTTTAAAAGAAAAGGGTAGCCCTGAGCGACATCAAAGCTCAAAGAGAGTTCGGGCATGGAAATCGCTGTGCGGATGCCCGACAGCGACAGCCCATGGAATTTGTATTTGCTATGACTCCAACTCTCTCCGGCTTGTACTGACATAACTACATGCAGCGAGCCACGATATCGTGGCCGATCCAGGCAACAGGATTCTTCGGCTTCCAGGAATCATGCAGCATGATATAACCGCAGGATTTGAAGACAACTTCGCTTAACACCGCCGTGATCAGGTTCTTTGGATCCTTATGCAGATCGAAAAGATAGTCCGAGCAGGACAGCATGTATTCCATCTGGTCCTGGCGGGAGTGTTGTGGCCACTGCTCAAACTTTGTGAATTCCAAAGTCAGATTGTTGGTCAGGTAGTCATCGGTGAACTTGATGATCTGTTCGAAGGTGACGTCGTCTTTCAAAAGCTCTTTACAGGCTTTAAGAACCTGGTCAGCATGAGTTTTATCTGCGGCGTCTTTTTGAATAGCTGCAAGCAAAGGGTAAAGTGATACTTCAACACCCTGGAAGACAGAGCTGGAGTTTGTCAGGATCTCTGGGCAGTTGTAAACGCAGCAATGAACACCTTGTTTTGCGAAATTTTCTGCATGCTTTTCCAAGGCCATTTTTGCCCAGCCTTGGAAGTAGCAGGTGTAGGTTTGCCATTTGTACTGACCACGGATCAGAACCTCGGTGCCATGATAGCCATAGGCCGTGTAGGAAACATGCGACCCCTGACTTTCTAGTTTCTGGCGCAAAGGGGCTGACAATTCTATCAGGTGTCGGAAGGTATCCGCAGTCACTTCGTTAAAGCTCTTCAGGCAAAGTTGACCGATCTGGGAATCCATCAAAGTTTTTGAAGAAATATGGCGGTCTCCGGTTCCTTTGGAAACACGGTTTAGAACCGGCATGATCACTTTAGTCCGAGGAACGCCACCCGCCATCAAGTGCGCAAAAAGAACATTGGCACCTGTTGGGATGTGCTTCTCAAGTTCCTTCAGGAACTGTTCTGTGTTTTTTCTGAATCTGGCCACGCCATTTTTGTGGGATTCTTCGATCGAAGCCCAGTCCAACTGCACCTGATCCCATTCGCTCATTTTCACGCCCTCAAGTTGAGCGCATGGAGTAACGCCTTTAGAGTCAGGTTCCAGGTCGAAGCCTGCTTCCAGAGGGACGTTGATGAATGGGGCGGGGATGTTTGCAGATTCTTCAGCAGTCAAAGGGCGCAGGCTTCCGTCTTTTTCACGGCGACCCACAGTGGCACGAACGATTGTCATTCCACGGCGCTCAGCTTCTTCAACCAAACCGTTGGCATATCCGCGCGTGAAAAGCTCACCGAACAAAACAAGGACGTCGCCTTTTTTGTAGGGGCTCAAAGCCGGTTTTTCATGAAGAGGGAATAGTTGCGTCATAAATACCTCACAATATAAGCCGACATACTTGTCCGACCCCCGGGATGGGTCAAGTTTTTTGAATTTGTACCTGGTGGTATCCGTTTTTAGCTGCGTTGCTTCGTCGTCGCCCTGGGGAGGGGGCTCTTGCTGACGCCTTGTAAAAACGGATGCCACGAGGTACAAATGAAGTGCTTCAGGGAGGATGCAGTGCGAGTTGTGAGTATGGTTCCGTCATGGACCGAAACACTGTTAAGAGCGGGAGTGCAGGTTGTTGGCCGCACACGCTTTTGTATTCATCCCCCTAAAATGATCACAAATATTCCCATCGTCGGCGGCACCAAGGAAGTTTCCTGGGATCTGGTCGCGGATCTAAAGCCGGATTTGGTCCTGCTGGATCAAGAGGAAAATCCACTTGAGATGGCAGAAGAATGTCCCGTTCCGTATCTTGCCACGCATGTATCTTCACTGGCGACCTTGCAAAAAGAATTGGCACGCTTGGGAGAGCACTTTGAAAATCCGGCCCTGATGGAAATGTCCGTGGAGGCCCTGGATATAGTCGAAGCCCCGCCGCTTCCGTGGAATATGCAAAGGATTCCGGGTTTTTTAGAGTGGGTGCGTCCGCCCTCTCGTGATTATGATGAAGTCCTGTATCTGATTTGGAAGAAGCCCTGGATGACGGTCAGCCGAGAAACCTACATCGGCTCGGTGCTGGAAAAATTAGGCGCAAAATTAGTCAGCTTCCCCGAGGGGGAAAAATACCCGGTGATCGAGATTGAGGACTTCAAACACGCCTTTGCTCTGTTTTCTTCGGAACCGTTTCCGTTTCAGAAAAAAATCTCGGAGCTTAAAGCCATGAACATCGACGGCGCTGTCGTCAATGGGGAATCTTATTCCTGGTTTGGCGTCCGCAGTTTGGAGTTCCTTAAAGAGGCTTACGCGAAGAATTCATAGACAGAGCCAGTTGTTAAGATACAATTAAAACTCTTGATTTCAAGAATGAATTCTAAGTGGAAGGATCTGCACGTTATGGAAATGTCGTCTTGGGCATCTCGTCTTTCTTGGGCATTACTGGCAACTTTTCTGACAAGCTCTTGCGCTGAAAAAAGTCAGGCGCCAGAATCCCTGACATTGAAAATGATGCGCATGCAAGCTGAGTCCAACTATCAATCCGAGCTTCCGCAAAAGGATCTTCGTCAGGTTCAAAGTGTGCATCGTGTGGCGTTTGTCTGCTGTGCTCAGCAGGATCAGGAACAAAAGCTGTGGTCGCAAGTGGCCAAGAGTCAACCCGATGTCGTGGTCTTCACCGGAAATTCAGTCAGCTCGGTTCGCTATGACGAAAAACCTCTTTCCGCGCAATACAAAAAACTGGATCAGATTGCCGAGTACCGCGATCTGCGCGCCAAAGTGCCGTTTATGGCTGTATGGGATGAGCTGGATTTCGGAATTCGTAACGGGGATTCCAGCTTCCAGGGTAAGAATGAAAATCGTCAGGCCTTTTTGGACTACTGGAAGTACATCGGTAAACTTCAACCCACCACAGCCCGGGGTGTGGAGCACTCGGTGATCCTGGGGGCCCCGGGGAAACGGGTGCAGTTTATCATGCTGGACACACGCTTCTATGCGACACCTTGGTTGAGTGCGGGCACCGACGGAGAATTTAAAAAGAACTGGAACAAATCGGACTCTTTGTTGGGCTCTGGACAGTGGGCTTGGTTGGAATCAGAGTTGCGCAAGGACGCCGAATACCGCGTGATCGTGTCACCTCTTCAGATGGCGGCAAATTCAGGAGGGTGGGAGCGATGGGGTTTGTTCCCGCTGGATCGTCAGAAATTCTTCGATACGTTGCGTGCGACCAAGGCTCATAAAGTCGTGGTAGTCAGTGGCAATCGTGGTTTTGGCTCCTTGGGTAAGGTGGATCTGCTGGAAGGTTATGGGCCGCTGTACGATATGACAGTGGGTCCTTTGAATGGCGCCACGACCACCCGCGAGGATGATTTCCACTATGTTGGGAAAGCGGTGTCTGCTTTGAACTTCGGTCTGATTGAATGGGACTGGAAGAAGAAGAAAGTGAAGCTGATGCTGATGGATGAAAGCAATCAGCCTGTTGAGTCTTTGAGTCTGAATCTTTAAAGCAAAAGCCCACCTTCTCGGTGGGCTTTTTTTTATCTCATCAGGTGCATGCCTGGATAAGAGGGGGCTGGCATCTGGAACAGTTGTTCCATCATCTTGGTGGCCTGGGCTTGAGGATCTTCTTCCTTTTCAGAACCCGTTGGTATGCCGAAGCTGCCCTTCATGGCCAGAACAAAGCGGTTGAAGTCCTGAGTTGAGCGCAAAGCCAGGAAGAAGTTTCTGTTACGAGCATCGCCGGAATCCTGCATTTGGCTGGAACCTGTTTCCTGCGCAATCAGGTAGTAGTTTTCGGTGATATCCACAGGCTTGTTATTGACAACACCTTCACACAACATGATGCCACGAGTGACGGCCTGACCTTTTTCTTCATCTGTCAGACGGTGATTCAGAACGTTGACATAGTCACGGCGACCAAACCAGGATTTGCTGTCTTTGATGAATAATGTCGGATTCATACGGATCACCACGCACTGTTCATGCTTGTTCACGCGCACCTTGAAGATGTTCTGCTGCACAGTCATGGATGTAGAACCATTGACGGAAATGGAGTTGCCGGTCGTCTTGTTTTCAGAGACACCCCATTGCATGGTGTATCCCAGATCCACGCCCAGAGAGAGCAGGTCCAGGAATTTTTTAGACAGACCCACTTTGGCCGTAATGCTTGTGGAACGGCTGGAGTAGTTGGATGTCGAAGCGCTCAGCGAGAAGCTTGTACCTACGGAAAGCCCCTGATTCAGACCTTTGAGGTACTGCATGCCGCCGACTTCTTTGGTGATCATTTGTTTTTCCACGTGGAAGAATTTGGATGGGTTCTTGCGAGTCATGCCCATGCAATCCATGCCGAAGGCGGTTTTAGTATGATCGTTCACGGCGCCGCCCTTGCTTTGGAACATGGCTTTGCCCATGTAGTCGGTAGACCAGAAAGCGCAAAGTTTTTCTGCTGTGGCCGGGGACAGTGTGCCTGTGGCCATCAGACCCTGCAGATCGGCTTTGGTGATTTGCAGGCGCTCAGTGATATTGGAAGTGATACCCAACGCCTTTAACAGAGGGCGGGAGGCATCGACCTGATTTAAGTTGATCAGGTTCAGATTGTTTTCTTTGGCGAAGACTTCTTTCTGGGCACGAGCCTGGATTTTTTGTCTGATGGCCGCTTTGACTTTCAAACCATCCGCTACGATACGAGTAATGATATTTTTCTGAGACGTGTTGTTTTCGCCCTGACCTTTCAAAAGGAAGGAGCTGATTGCAGACGCATCCATAATTCTTAAAGGACGAGTGGATTCGTCAATGTTCAAAGTGATCGGGCCGATATAGGTCGGATTTTCCAAAGTGGAAGCCGTGTCGATTGCAGAGTCCACCGACTGGGAGGCATCCTTCAGGCGGATTTCTTCTTTATCCACGATCACTTTGCTTTCGTCCACGGGATGGATTTCCACCAGAATGTTATTGCGGTTCCCCAGGGATTTAAGGTCCTGGGTCTGGAATGTGACATCCGTGTTGATCAGGCCGTTCATCACATTGACAAAACGGTCTGCAGAAGCCACGTAAGTGTTCTGTTGGTCATAGTCGCGGTTTTGCACGATGGCGATTTTCATCAGATAAACCCCGTCACGCAGACGCTGAGTTTCTGAGCGACCGTTGGACAGGCTTGAGTAGATCAACAAACGTGGATCCATTTTAAACTGAACCTTTTTGGTAACTGTCAGATTCAGTTCGTTGTCGATGGAGTACTTGTAAGAAAGCGTGTTGTAAGAATAGCTATCCAGCATCACCTGAGAGCGCGGACGGCTTTCCTGAGAACAGCTCAGGACCAGTTTTTCGCTTGTGTCGACATAGCGCATGTCACGGGCCACGGCGCTGGAGGCCTCCCAAGGATTGACGATCAGATCCAATTTTTCGTTCATGCCCAGGTCAGCGTTTTCAATCTGGACATGGCCTTTGAGGTAGTGCTGGCAATCGAAGTAGTTAAACGTGATGCTTTCATCCCAGTTCAGGCAGGAATTGTTGTCAGTTTTCAAAGTCACAGTGCGGGCTTCCTCTGATTCAGACTGACGGAACTTGGTGATTTTGAAAGTGTGCGCACGGGTGTTTTTCTGGTCCAGACCGTTTCTGACGCAGGCACGGATGTTATAGAAAATTTCACGAGTCGAGGTTGTCTCCTTACCCACGCGGATATAACGGAACTCCATCTGGGACACTTCGATCTTTGGCTTCTGATAGGTGTCCTGATCCATGGTGCCACCTTTATTGACTTGTGAAACCTCATTCATCTGGGCATTGACGTATTGAGAAAGCTTGAAGTCTTTCGTCTGAGCCACGATGGTGTTGATTTTAAGGAACGAAGCCCCTTTGATCTGGTCGTATTCGCCCAGGAAATACAGGCCTTCAAAGGACATCAGTCCCTGCGGAGCTTGGGTCGGCTCCAGATTCAGGCCCAGCATGATTTGACCGCGTGTTGGCAATGCGGGAAGATGCATGGGTGCTTTGATCGCCAAAGAACCGTTTTCCATCTTCACGTCCTGAGCCTCAGACACCGTCATCAGGCGGCGCACTTCCTTGTTGTCGTGTTGATAGATATGGATCAACTGCATTTTGGCTTTGAATGTTCCTGCAGTCAAAGGACGCAGGAACATTTCGCCATTCATTTTCGTCATCTGGATGGAAACATTCGGGCGCATTTCCACAACCAAAGTGACTCCATCAGTTGTCATCTTTTGCTCGGTCACGAACAAACGGCCATCTTCCACCCACAGAGGGCGGCGGGCTTCTGTGCTGCCATCATGTGATAGGCCTTTTAAAGCCATTTTGCCTTGTTCCTGATTATCCACCAGGCGGGGAATGTTGTTGCCATCATCTGGATTGAGGACCGGAGTCAGATTTTCCCCATGGGACCACGGATTGATTGCGAAGGCCACTTTCTGAGTGCCTCGGTGCATGCCAGTGCCCTTGATGGTTCTTTCAATGCGGATGTACTGGGATTCTGCCAGGAAGTTGAAGTTCACGCGCTCGGCCCAGGTCAGGCAGCCGGCTTTGTCAGTGGTGACTTGCTTTTGCACTTCTTCAACCAGGAAGGTGTGGCCGGCCACGATTTTATCAAAAGCCACATCTTTGATGCAGGCCTGAAGGTTGAAGACTTTGGAATTTGGCAATGCAAAGTTTCCATTCACAGACACCTCCAAAGCTTTGGATTTGTCCGCCATGGGTTGCGCCGTGAATGTGGCTGCACTGGTGCCCAGACTTTCTTTCTGCTGTGGTGTTGGCAGGTTGCAACCTGCCAAAGACAGGGCTGAAAGACCAAAAAGAGCTTTTAGTAGAGTGGTCTTAGAGATTTGCATAGGATGTCTCCAGCTTAATCATCAAAGTCTTTTCACGCGATTGAGGTTCCCGTTGATACATCACTTCAGCGTCTGTGTACTTAACGCCGACATTGAAGCCTTCTTTTTTAAACGCCAGATAGCTTTCTGCAGAATAACCGACACGGTTGGTTTCAAAGCTGGAAGCGTTGAAGTAGGCCACGGCCGCTTCAGGTGCAATTGAGAAATAACTGCCTTCCACCACCAGATCCATGTCTTTGCTGAAGTGAATTTCACCCGCCAGGAAATAACGAGTGGCTGTGTTCTGATCCGAAGGGGCTTTTTGATTTTGCAGGTACTCCGCACCGGCTTTGATATCCAAAAGACTGAACACCGGGAATTCCAGTTCTGCAGAGGCCTCGATACCTTCATATTTGTACCTAAAGGTGTATTGAGCCTCAGAGATCTTTTCCACTTCATTCCCCAGCAGGTTGGATTTCTGTGCCACAGCGGAAGGAAGATTGTTGTAGATGAAATAGCCTGCAGACGCCTTCCAGTACAGATTGCGTGCAGCTTGCCACTGGAACTTCACAGAAGCCGTGTTCAGGGAAGGTGTGGCTTCAAGGTCCTTGGTGTTGGTGCTTAAGGATGTGGACGTGGGAATGGCTGTTTCCATGCCCAAAGTCGTTTTGGTGTTGCCGAGTTTCATCAGTCCCTCCAGACGTGCTGCCGGGAATGCGATGCTGTCGACCAGAATGTCGGTGTGCATATGGCGCTGATTCAATGCGCCAGCCGACATGCGCAGGAACGAGAAAGGCAGATAATGAGCGGCCGCCTGATTCAAAAGGATCTTGTTTTCAGCTTTGTCAGCGCCATCCACAGACTGAGTCTGACCGGACTGCAGGCGCAGTGAAGGTTGAATGTCCAATTGCAGAGAGCGATGCAGAAGGTACTTGGCTTTGATATCTGTGCGAATATCCACAAGTTTGGCCTGGCTGCGATCGTCATGGATGTCAGAGCCTTGCAGGCGCAGTCGCCATTCCGCAGAGAAGCGGCTTTGCTCTTTTGTCTCAGGCAATACAGTGCTGATCTGACCTTGCGCCCATGTTTGCGCAGTCAGTATCAAAGTGAGACAAAGTGTTGAAATCGCAGTTCTTCTCATGCCAACCCCATTACCTACGCACTATCATTTCAAGTTCCGTGCGCGGTTTTGGTTGGACCATTTCAAAGATATAAGACTTAATAAAAAGGCCTTCGACAGTGTGCCCTCAATTGTCACCTGCGAGGTTTCTTCATTTTACGAGGGAAAGCCTAGCGATAGACCTGTTTGCAGGCCTGTTCACACCCTTGTGTGTCTCTTTGAGATTCTCCGTACTGGGCTCCACGTCGAGTGGCTTCGTAGTCGTCTTCGTCAAAGTGAGTTTTGATATTACAATCGGTGATGTCGCGATCTTCTTTCAACCAGCCGACATAGTCGGCCGTGGCAAAACTGGTTTCCTGAGAAATGCGACAGCCCATATAGCAATGAGCCAGTTTGTCCGTGCCCATGCGTTCGGCTTTGTTTTTCTCATTTTTGTAGATTTTGTAAGCCTTGATAAGGGAAAAAGGATTTCCCGTGCCGGGATTGCGTTGTGCCCAGTCTTCGCGAACAGACGTGTATTCTTCAGCGCTTTGGAAAGCCTGGCGGGTGAGAGGGTTTTTCTCCTTCTGATAGCACAAAGGGTCCTGGGCATGCGCCAGACTGGAAAAACCAAGAACTAGAAGGAAGAATAGTTTCTGCATAGGGGAAGACCATAACAGATGCCTTATGGATGCCTCCCGTGAAAGTTTCGCAAGGAAATAATTTTCCAAAGAGGTGTCAAATTACGGCAGCGAGATTTTCACCACAGAGGCGCAATTCTGACAGATTTCGGTGTGCTCCTCCAAAAAGGCGGATTTATTGATCGTCACAGGCTGTTGGCACTGCGGGCAGTTCACGGCGCCCGAGAGGATCTCTTGTTTCTGTTTTCTGGCTTGAAGGGCTAGATAGGCTCCCATGACAAAGAACAGCGGAACCAGCACGAAGTGCACGACGGGCAAAAGAACACTGATCACCGCCAGTCCCCAGAAAAGCACCAGTTGCTTCAGGGACTTCTGCAAAATTTCAGTACGGGAAAAACGTCGTATCTCCGCATGTCCGTATTCGATTTTATCAAAGTTGCTGTTGGCGATGGCTTGGATTTTTATTGTGCTCATGAAGGGATGCCTCCGTAGTATTCGTGGGGAACTTTCAAACCACGACGGACAATTTTTTCGGTCATGATTGTGTTCTTCATTGTGCTCAGGGATATAAGATACGCGATGGAACAGCAACCCAGCAGCGGAACAAGTCCCACGGGTTGTTTTGTTCCTTCCAAAGCAAATATCACCGAGGCCAGAAGCGCACGTGACGAACCTGCAAACAAGGCGGCCATCCCAATCAGTGCCATGGTGCTGGTGTCAGTGTGCAGCGCAGGGAAGTAGGTGGCCAGGAAAGTTCCCACCAGAAAGCCAAACGCAGATCCCAAGGTCAGGATCGGAGCAAGAGTTCCACCGGAGGTGCCGCTGCCTAAAGCTAAAGACCACGCTAAAAACTTCCATATAAAAATGCTGAAGGCCGCACTGACAGTCAAGGTTCCCGCCAGACTGGAAGTGATGTTGTCATAGCCCACGCCCAAGGCGCATGGTTCTATCATTCCAATCATGCCGACGGCCAGGCCTCCCAAGGCTGGCCACCACATCCAGTGCACAGGTATATGTTCAAATAGATCCTCGACCCAGTAAACGGACTTTGTCACAATCACGGACAGAGCTCCGACCAAGGCCCCAAAGACCAGATATGCAAGCAAACTTTGCAGGTCGGGCGTCACCAGTGAGGGCATGACAAAGAAGGCGGCCTTTTCGCTAAAAACAGAACGCAGAGTCGCAGCCACCACCGTTGCCAAAGCCACAGGCACAAAGGATTTGGGACGATATTCAAATAGCAGCAGTTCAATGGCCAGCAGCACGGCAGCCAAAGGGGTGCCGAAAATTGCAGTCATACCAGCAGCAGCGCCGGACGCCAGAATGATCTTTCGTTCGTAAGGACTGACGGGCACCACTTGTCCTAGCCATGATCCCAGGGCGCCCCCAGTGGCAATGATCGGGCCTTCAGCGCCAAACGGACCTCCAGAGCCAATGGCGATGGCAGAAGAAAAGGGCTTTAAGAAGGTGATACGACGAGGGATGCGGCTTTCTTTTTGAAGAATATTTTCCATCGCTTCGGGGATGCCATGGCCGCGAATGCTGGAAGAGCCAAACTTCGCCATGGCTCCGACGATCAGCCCTCCGATGGCAGGAATTATAATGGCCAGCAGGCCCAGATTGTTTTCAGCCGGAGAACTTTCGTGCAGTGAAAAAGTTTGGAAGTAAAAAAGATTGGTGCAGAAGTTGATTCCAAGCAAAAGCAGGTGGGCCACGCCCACACTGACGATCGCGACTGCACAACTTAACGTGCAAATAAGAAAAACACGGCGGCGGCGATTGAGTTCCCGAGAAGACACATGGGCTCCTATGCAAAGACCCATAAATGTTCCTAGTTCGAGATGCCGTCAACGCATGTGGCTACGCATCGAAACGATGCGTCAATTTTCACTCAGAACCTTTTCGATAGAAGACAACACTCTTTGAGTGGAATGGCGATTCTTTCCAATTTCGGCGCGGATTTCCTCTTTAATGTGCGGAGACTGATCTTGTTGCTTTTTCATTCTTTGCAAAAGAACGGCGACATCGGCCGAGGTGTGGACCACTTGCACGACCATACCCGAAGAATATGTTTTTTTCTGATAGAAAAGGGCCTCGCGATTGTTGCGATGAAAAGGGCCCACCATCACCGGGAGTCCCGCCGCCAGAGCCTCCATCACGCTGTGCACCTGTTTTTTGAACGAGCCCCCGATGAAAGCAATATCCGCCCAGGTGTACAGCTCGGCCAGAATGCCGACCTGATCGATGATGAGAATATCTCCGGCATTCCAGGTTTCGACTTGTGAATAGCGCACGGATTTCATGCCCAAAGCGCGAATCTGATTTTCCAAATGCTCCAAGTGGCTGGCCGTGGTTTCATGCGGGGCCAGAATCGTGCGCAGGTACATGCCTTGCAACTTTTCCAGCGCCGGCAGCAACACCAGTTCATCTTCGGGCCAGGTAGAGCCTGCAATAAAAACAAAATCTTCCGGGCTGGGCATAAGGCTGCTTTTCAGCGCTTTGGGATTTTCCAGGCGGTGAAAGACCTGATCAAAACGTGTGTCGCCGCTGACCTTCAGGGGAACCTGCAGCTTTAAGGCATCCAGATTCTGAATGTCTTCGGCGGAAACACAGTGGATCTCATGCAAGTGGTTCAGAGAGTATCTGGTCAGATAGCGCGTGATCCCTTTCAGGCGGGACGAATTGTCAGCAAAGGTGGCCGAGAACAAAGCCGCAGGCAGGCGCTCTTTTTTTGCGACTTCCACAAGCACCGGCCACACATCGGTGCGAGAGAACAGCAACACACGCGGGTTCCACTTTCTGATGAATCTCTTCATCAGAAAATCAATGTCCCAGGGAAGGGCACACCATAGATCCACATCATGAAGACTTTCCAGAATCTTCTTTGCGGAAGGGGATGAATAAGTCACCATGATGGGAAGATAAGGATATTGTTTTTTTAGTTCGCGAATGACGGGCCGGGCGTATTCGATTTCTCCGCTAGCTGCGTGAATCCAGATGGGGCGGGCGGCCGCCAGTTCCACTTCGCTGTCTTTGATCTTGATGCGATAAAAGCCTGTGTTTTTATCTTCGATCATTTCCCGCAGCTTGCCCTTTAAAAAAGGGCGGGTTAGTTGCAGCAGCATGAACGCCAAGGGGACAATGGCATACTTATAAAACAAAAAGGTCAAAGTGTTCATCGGTGCGAAGTCCTCAGAAGCTGCTTCATTTCACGAGTGACTTGTTCTGGTGTGATGTCGACCAGGCACTGATGGTACTTTTCCTTGTTCACGCAAGGCCCCTGGCCGTGTTTGCTGCAAGGACGGCATTTTAATTCAATCTCCAGAACTTTCGTGCTGCCGCGGGACGGGAAGCCAAATGGCGCAGGTCCCATCAAAGCAATGGTTCTTTGCCCCAGCTGTTCTGCCACGTGCAAAAGACCCGTGTCGTTGCTGATCAACATTCGTGACAATGCCACCACGCTGGAGCTGACTTGCAAAGAACACTTGCCCGCCAGATTCAGAACTCTTTCCGGCGCGACATCGCGGATGTCCTCGATAAAGGAATCCTCGGGGCCTCCCAGTAAAACGAAACGCTGATCGGGATTTAAAAGAATCAACTCTTTCCAGTATTCTTTCGGCCAGCGTTTCAGGAAGAAAGCGGCAGAGGGGGCCAGTGCGACACAGTCGGCATAGGGCCCCAGGACCTCCTGGGCTTTTTTGTGACTTTCTTCGCTGGGGAAAATCTGAGGTGCTGCCGGTGAAACTTTTGAAATGCCCCATGACTGCAAAGGCTCCAGCAAATCGCGCTGCCCGGAGAAGGGCATTTCAAAAGTGTTGATGCGGAATTTGAAGAGCAAAAATCTTTTCCAGCGGCGGATCGAGCGACGAATGAATTTGGGTCCGACGCCTAAAACTCCCAGCGGGCGAAGAATCCACGTGATCACGCGCGAACGCATGTTGTTGTGGGCATCATAGATATGGGTGAAGCCCTCGCGGCGCATTTGCAGGCACAGGCGAATTAAGCCTTTGAGCCCAGCCTTACGGTCGAATTCCCAGATCTTATCAATGTTGGGATGGTTCTTAAGCAACGGGGCCATATCTTTACGGGTGATCCAATGAATTTGGGCTTCCGGGAAAGATGCTTTGATAGCCGAAGGAACGCTCAGGGTTTGAACGACGTCTCCGAAGCTGGAAAAGCGAATGATTAAAAATTTAGCATTTTTAGGGTCCCGTAATAACATGGGGTTAAGATTAGCAAAGGCGCCGAAAAAGGTCACTTGTTTAAAAGCTTTTAAGAGGATTCCGCATATAGGCGATCTGGCCGGGCATGGGCATTGAAGTAAAAGTCCTAGGACAGGAGGCCCATGGCTTTCAAACAAGTCCCCGTTTTGGGGGCCTATTTAGCATCTTTAGTAGGTTCATTAGCACTGCTTTTGACTCCGCTGTTTGCATCGGCTCAGGTGCAGACCGAGATGCGTTTATTCTCAGATTCCTTTATCAGTCCCACTTTTGAGTCGGCTGAAAAGACCAACTATCAGTTTGTGGGTGCTCAAATAAAGACGGACCCTTTTTCTGAGGACAGCCTTAAAATGGACGTGTCCGGGGGAGTCGCCATCGGGGCGCCGCTTTTAAATTATCTGAATATCTCTGAGTTCTATGTGCAAAGCCGCCAAAGCGAAACCGAAACCTTCTATCTGGGGCGCAAGAAAATGCTCTGGAATGAGCTCGACACGCGCTGGGACCTGGGCGTGTGGGAGCCTCTGTTTAAATGGAACCCGCTGAATGCTGAAAATCAGGGTTTGACCGGCCTGTTCTGGCAGGTGGATAAACCATATTATACTCTGGTTCTATTTGCGTCTCCGCTTTATATCCCGGATCAGGGCCCCAGCTTTGAAATTGAGGACGGCACTTTCGTGAAAGGCAACCCGTGGTTCCGTCGTCCCCCGGAAAGTATCCGCATTTGGCAAGAGGCCACTGCCATTGACTATAAGTTTGAAAAGCCCAGCGAAAGCCAGGTTGTTTTGCAAAACTCTTTCGGCCTGAAGCTGTCCTTTGGTGACCCACAAAGTCTGCGTGGACAACTGGCGTACACCTATAAACCTGCCAACCAACTGGCCATCGGCTATGAAGGAAATCTGAATGTGGCAGAGCTTAAAGGCGCTGTGAATCTGCAGCCGCAGGTCTTCTATCATTCCCTGGTCGGAGGGGATATTAGCTATAAATACGAACGCTTCCGCTTTGGTGTCAGTGGTCTTTACGACAAGCCAAGCAAAGATGACATCTTCGAAGAAAAGTGGACTCATCCGGTCTTTGAAGATGCCGTTTTGGTCAGTCCGTTTATTGAGTGGGCCACGGGAGCCTTCGGTGTGGCGGTGCAACACCTGGATATTTTCGGTGGTCAGGTGAAGGAAGAAGGGGAGCTTGCCAGCGACAATCGGGCCGCCCTGATGACCCGTTATCCTTATCAAGAGGCCACGCAGGTGTCGGTTATGGGGAACTTTAATTTCCGTAAAACCAAACGTCTGATCACAAAACTCAGCTACACGCATTCCGAGAAAAACAAATTTGATCTGATCCGGGTCAGCGCCAGATTCCGTTTGTCCGGCTTGTGGTCCTTTATTGGCGAGGCCCAGTTGGTCAAAGCGGAGCCCGCCGACAAGAATAATCAAAATGAAGTTGCGCAGTTTGTGAATAACGATCGATTGATGTTGGGAGCAGCGTATGTCTTCTAAAGCTCTCCTGCCATGGCGTAAGATCTTAGGCTCATTGCTGGCGGTTTCAATCACCGCCGGAACTGTGGGATGCAGTGAGTTCCTGAATGGCAAAAAAGTCGAACCCGAGGTTATCGAGTTTTCCGACAAGCGTTTTGCCTGCTTGCAGGAGATTCCATCTCATCTTGAAAAGTTCTCTATCGGCGAGGCCAAGTCTTCTGAAATCACAGAGGGCTTTGATTGTATGACCGAGGCCTTGACGTACTTTAATAAGAAAACCTTTGGCTCCCTGCAGGATGCCTATACAGTCGAGGAAATGCGCAAGTTCTTCGGGAAGTACTTCCTGAAAAAGAACAACGTGACGCCAGAATTTGCCGCCGAATTAATGAAGATCAAAAAGGCTCTTCTGGGTGGTTCTGTCGGTCATATCACCAAAGACGAAATCGTTCGTCTGGTAGAGATTCTTCAGTTGCTGCGCGATGAATCCATAGCGCTTTCCCCGCATGTGAAAGTCCTGTTGGATCAGAATCAGGAAAAGAAGACCGAGTGGGAGCAAATTTCCGCTGCCATTGGTCAGTTGCGAAAATCCCTGCAGCGTCTGCTGGAAAAAACTCAGGTGGCAAAGTCAGATTACAGCTTCGAGGACGCCAAGCGGGCCCTCAGCGGTTTTGCCGAATTCATCCGCGGACAAGAGCCCTTTGCTCCATATCAGAAGTACAGCAGGTGGGTTCCGATGGTGGAATCCGTGAAGGTCGTTTTGATGGGAAAACGGGCCAACTTCGCCGGGCTTTATCAGTGGAGCGAAAGTCTGGACACGTTGTTGGATCTGTATGAGCTGGCGCTAAAATACTATTATGTCATCGGGGACCTCGAGTTTAATGATCCCGCGAAGCTGCGCCAGACAAGTCAGTTTATCACGCAAGGGTTGGATCTGCTGATGAACTCTCACCAGATGAAGTCTTCAGGCCGTATTCCGGTGGAGGATATTGACACTCTGATTCGTCAGATGCTGCCATCCCTTGTGCCTGTGGATGCCACGTTGGACGAAGTCCAGGCCCAGGCCCGTATGGAAGACTACTTCAAGGCGATCACCAAAACCTACAAAGTGGTCTTGATGAAGATCCTGGATCCGGCCCGCCCGCAGGATTCCCGGGGACTTTTGGGATTAGAGAAAAAACATCTGCTCAGCGTGCAGCGCGAGCTGAATATCTGGCGTTTGCATCAAAGCTTTATCGACTTCCTGCCATTCAAGCAAACCGGCGGGGGCGTCACGCAAAAACAGCTGATTCAGTCTTATGAAAAATTCGACAAGACCACGGTCATTGAAAAAGGACTGACCCCGGATGTGTTCGAGCAGAAGGCCTTACAGAACTCGTGGCAGGATTTTGGCGACCTGCTGAAGAATCCTCGCATGGTCAGCTTTAATGCCGACGGTCGCATGGTCATCGCCGCGGGTGATACGAAACAAAACTGGAAAGCACTCACCAAATTCAATCTGATGAGGGCGCTATCTCGTATGCTGCTTTTGGGCTATGGGGATCGCGTGTCGGGTCGACTGAGTCAGGCGGCTATGAGTGAAAAGGGACTGGTGCAGTGGTATGAGGACTTCCAGGAAGTGGGACTGCTGTTAAAGGCCTTCGACCCGCGCTCGGCCAATTCCGGTTCACGCAGCTTCCTTGAAGCTAACTTCTTCACGTTCAGCGGTAACGGCGATGAGGGCATGGATCAGAAGGAAACTTTTGAGTTCGTCAGTATCTTGTTCTCTGCCGGCCTTTCCACGTCCAACGCGGTTTCCAAACATATGGAGCTGGCGCGCTGTACGGTGGCGGAAAAGGATGTCTTTGGCTTTGCTTACATGAAAGAGGCTTGTTTCAAGGCGCAGCTGCGCAAGCATATGAGCGTGTATTTCAATAATTTGCCAGGCATGGTGAACTATGTGCAGCGCCTGAACGATGCTCAATGGAATGAGTTCTTTGGGTATCTACTGGCGGCCTCTTTAAGTCCAACGCAGAAGGCGGGATTGATTGAAACTGCCAACGTGCGCACGATGGTCACGATCCTGCATTATATTGAAACCGTGATGGTGATTTATGATGCCGACCACAATCAGGGGCTATCCCTGGACGAGGTCTATTCTTCGGCGCCAAGATTCATGTCCTTCTTTAAAAAGGTCAGTCCAACGTCATTTGAGTTCCTGATCAAAGAAGGCTTTGCGCACCTGGTGTTCTATGGCGAAATCCCCGGAGCCGGTGGCATTTTGGGCTTCCAGTTCAGCAAGCTTTGGGGTTTGGACGATGCCCAGCGCATGGAAATCGCCCGTCTTTTTGGCACATTGAAGGATCAATTGAACAAGGTTGGAAAGTAAGCTAGGCTTCGGGACATGCTTTGGCGGTCCCTTGCGGTTTTCACAGCCCTGATCGTGTCTTTTTCGGCACATGCTTTTTCGTCCATGGACGAGGAAGTGCCGATCATTCTTCGCGAACCAGCCTCGGATCTTCCCAGACCCCAGGTTGAAGCCCGTGGCCGTATTGATTCTTTCGTCGACAATAAAACACTGAGAGTCCTTAGCACCGCCAGTGACTGGTACATCGGTGAAATCGTCGCGATTGAATCCCAAACCCCTGCGGTGGGGATTGTCGGCTTTGTCGAGGTGACGGGAATTGAGAACAAGCAGGACGGCACCTATGAGCTGACGTGTGAATTGCTGCGCCAGTCGCGCATGAACTTCATTCAGATCGGGGATCAGATCATGCACCTGGATCTGAGTTCGGAGAATCAAAAGTACAAGGGCACCACGGATCTGATCATTAAAAAAGGCACCAAAGAAACATCGTCCAAATATAAACCTCTGTTCACGCAAGGTATCGCCGTGGGCGAAACGGCAGAGACCTTGTGGGAGGGCGAGTATCTGGTCACTTGGTTTGGTCAAGTGAACTATGGCTGGAAAGAATGGCTGACGGTTTCCACCATCATTCCAGCGGATTTGCTGGGAGCCTACAATGCCACTGGCAAGATGCGGGTGTATCAATCTGCATCGAACAACTTCGCCGCAGGTCTAAATTTCGCGCGTATTCCTTCGGAAACTCGCTCGACGTTAAATTTGAATATTTATTGGGATTCCATTTCATCTGAAAGCGTGATTTCGCACACACTGCTATCCGTCGCTTTGTTTAGTTTTGAGGATGCCCAGAATGCCACTGCGATCAAATCTCTGGGGACGAGTTCCTTCCAGACAGGATACGAATTCATCCTTGATGACTGGAACCGCATCCTTCTGGGCCCGAGTTATAACTTTGAATCCAAAGCGGTCGGGGGTTATCTCAGCTACGTCAAAATCTGGGATCAATTCCATCTCAGCTTATCTCTGAATTCCACCAACATCACTTCGGTGAAGTTTGCCCCGGAAGATGGATATTACCTACTATTCGACGCCTACTGGCGCTTCTGAGCACATCCAAGCCCCCATCTGACTAATAGCACGCCTACGCTGTGCGGGTCTCCTCCGCCTTGCAGCTGGGGGTAAAAGGTGCCTGGTTGTTTTTTCTGGCTATGGTGTGTTATTAAAAGGGACGTCGAGTTTTTTTGCGACGCTTCTGTAAAAGTAAGCAGGTACCTTTTGAATAAGTTTTTTGTTGCGACACCTTTGGATTTTGAAAAGCGGACTTTGGCAGAGATGAAAGAAGTCTGGCCTTATCTTTTGGGTAAAGATGCCAAGCCTCATTCGTTGCCGTTTCCGGAAGTCGCCGTTCTTGAGGGCGGGCTGGAATTTGAAACCGAACTTTTCATAGGTCTGCAACTGAACTTCTTCCTAAAAACAGCCAATCGTATCTTGTTGCGCATGACTTCGTTCAAGGCGAAAGATCTGCCGAAGTTCTATCAAAAATTCAAAGGCCTTCCCTGGTTGGATTTTCTGCCTCACGCGAATGTGACGTGGGAGGTGGCCGCGCAAAAAAGTCGTCTGAATAATGAAAAGCGCCTTCAGGAAAGTGCCGAGACTGCTTTGAATGAAGTCTTCAAAGGCCAAAAAGGCACCGAATCCTGTGCGAGTATTTACATCCGCATGGACGATGATCTGTGCACGATCAGTCTAGATTCCACCGGGGAGCATCTGCATAAGCGCGGCTGGTCTGTGCTGAAAGGTGAGGCCCCTTTACGTGAAACCATCGCGGCCTTTCTTTTAGAGGAAATGATTGGCAATACCTCCTCAGCGGAACTTGCAGGGATCACGTTGTTAGACCCGATGATGGGGTCAGGAACGTTCCTGGGTGAAGCCCGCGCCCTCTGGGCTGGACAGTTTTCCCGTGAGTTTGCCTTCAAAAAATGGAAACGCGCGCCGAAGCTTTTTGCCTCTTCCAGTTTTGCGCTGAATTACACTTTGCCTGCACGCATGCCTTTTAAGGCCTATGTTGGCTATGACATCGACGCGGATATGATCCCGGCGGCAGAGAAAAACTTCGCCGAGGTGGAGCGCCAACTCCAGGTGGTGCAAAGAGCCGGGTTTGTGTCTGCTCCGCATAATTTTATCCACGGAGATGCCCTGAAGCTTGAGACTTCCCAGGACGGCCCGTTATGGCTGGTGGTAAACCCTCCTTATGGAGAGCGGTTGCCGGTGGCGGATCATGGGGGGCTAAAAACCTTGGTAAAGGAGCTCTGCCTGCGTCATAAACCACAAAAGATCGGGGTCCTTTATCCGGAAAAAGAGCGTCTTTCGGCAGTCCCTGCGGGCTATAAGCTAATTAAAGAGATTAGGGTCAATAACGGGGGCTTGCGCTGCCTGTTCACTATTTTGACACGCCTGTAAATTTTTAGGAATTGGTTAGAATTTGCGGCAGTGAGAGTAGTCCCTCTGGAAGTTTGACGGGATTCCGGCTACATTCCTGTTCCATGAAAACAGCCAAACTACTTTCCGCCGTATTTTTGAGTTCTGCCCTTTTGACGACAGCCTGTACGCCGAAGGACGAAGCCATCACAGACAAAGCCACTCGCGATCGCATTATTGCGCAAAATAACCGTAAAAGCGGTAAGGGTAAAAAGACGAGTGGCGAGCGAACCGAATTCCGTTACGGCTCTTATTCCATTGCATCTTTGCAGGCCGAAAAGGTTGTTGAAGCTCTGGAAGTTATCAGATTGTCTTTGGGACATGCGGAAGCTCTGCCAGCAAACTATTCGAAGTCTGAGGAAACCAAAAGCGGTGATCTGCTTCAATTGAGCCTGAACTCAGCCACGGCACCTGTTGCTTATTCTACCAAGCACGGCAACTTCCAGGTGACGGTAAAAAAGAATTGGAAAGTGCAGGCTTTGGCTGATGCAAATGGAGTTAAGTCCTTGATCGCAGAAACGGCGAAGAACTCGGTTTCCGTTGATCAAAAAGATATCAGTGAAAAGACCTATGTGAACTTCAAAGAAGATGCGGCAAAGATTTCTTTGGTGGCTGATGCTGAAGGTAAAGCCAAGGTTACCGTGACCGGCAATGGCTTTATGAATATCAGCAAGAAAAATGTGACTGGCAAAGAGACCTTCACTTACTCTCTTGAATTCACGATCCGTCTTGATCAGTTGGCTGATGGTAAGATTGATCTGGAAAATGCAAGCGGTGAATTTGTGGGTGTCCGAAAAAATGGCAAAAACTGGGTTACTTCTATCAGTGGGTTGAACGCAAAAGTGACCCTTGATGGTCAGTGCAATGATGTTGAAGGCTCCGTTAAAATTGGAAAAGGCGACAGACCGCGAGTTCTTCAGATGACAAAGTCCGGGGCTGTGGTTGAAAAAAGCTCTTTTGATACGGACCTGGGGCAGTGTGGACGTCGTCCCGTTGTGGATCTGAGCCGACTGCTTCTGAATTAGTCCTGACGATCAGACAATAAGAATAAAAAAAAGCCGCGATCTCTCGCGGCTTTTTTTATTTGGTGCATTTAGAAGCTTATTTCTTTTTGGTCTTCTTTGTGCCCTTGGCTGGCTTTGCGTCCTTGGTCGGGGCTTCTTCCTTCACTGGCGCTTTCGCTTCACTGCGCTGTTTTAAACGCACATAAAGAGGGAAGTGATCGGCCACCCCGATCATGCGGTCGTAGTCCCAGCGCAATGGGTATTTGCCTTTTTTCAGGTGAACATCCTCATAGCGGATCACATCAATCGTGCCGGGTTCCATTTTATAGCTGCCAGCTCCGTCAGCTAGCAAAGCTTTGGAATAGATGTGTGCATCCAGGAAAGACCAGGACTTGCGATAATTGTGCGTGCCCGGGCACTCTTTACAACCCACGAAGTGAGAAACAGCACCGACAGGAGAGAACGTGTTCGCGAAGATTTTTTCCTTTTCTTCCTCATCGTGCGTGATGTTCAAGTCACCGCCTGCGATGACCATGGCATTGGGTCCCTTGTCTTTGATCAGCTGGGCGACGAACTCAGCCGCCTGTTGACGCCAGTAGGTCGGATTGGCCTGGGATGGGAAGTGGGCTGTGAAGAAAGTGATGGGATCTCCGTTTGGAGCCTTCAACGTCACTTCCAAAACGCCACGGGATGCTTCCATCCATTTTTTGTCTTCGTCGTTTTTAGGCTTCCAAGGGATTTTGTGCAGAACCGGTTTACCCACTACTGGCAGACGGGACATCAAGCCCACATCGATACCACGTTTGTCCGGGCCTTCGATCAGAACCACGGTGTTGTAGTTGGCTTTTTGCAGATATTTTTTGTTCCAGATATTCAGAACGTTTTCATTCTCAACCTCGATCAACATTAAAACATCCGGGCCGTTGCCATCCACGCCCAGGACAACTTTTGAAAGATTCTGCAGCTTTTTATCAAGCTGAGTCTCGCTCCAGTCCGTGGAAAGACACTCAGAAAGGCGATAGCCACTGTCGTTATTGTCTTTGCAGGCCTGGCGAATGACCGGGTCTTGTTTGGCTGACAATGGCATGTACGTATAGTCATTGCGATCAGCATCATGAGTCGTGTCGAACAAGTTTTCCACGTTAAACGACATCACAGCGATCTCATCAGCGGCCTTCGGAGGAAGGCTAAACTGGGCCTTCTTGAAGGTGACGGCACAGCCGACAAGCAGGGACAATATAAGGGCAAGGGTCAGGTTCTTAAGCAGCAGTAAATTTTTCATGCCTCAGTTGTAAGGGAAGGGGGAGGTGGACTCAAGTTGAAAGAGTTTTAGGAATTCGTTGAGACTCACGCCGTCTAAATTTTGCCACTTGTGTAACATGGTGCGATATGGCATATTTCACCCGAATTTTGTCACTGAGGAGCTTTCATGCTGAAAAAGGCCCTGGCCCTATCCCTTGTTTTCTCTTGTTTTGGATCCGTCGCTTTTGCTCAAGAGCGTGAAGAAAGCATGGTGATGTCGGTTGGTGACTCTCTTCGCAGAAACTGGAACTTCACTTTGTTCTCGGTTGTTTCCCAAGCCAACATGAAGCCGGGTAAAACACAGACCGATGGTCGCTCTCAAGAATCCTACACTTATATCAGTGCCAACTATAAAATTAACGCTGACCAAAAGCTTTCTGTGCGTGTTCCTTTCTTGTTCAATACCGCCGGTCAGAATGCCTACGGTGATCAGGTGAAACAAGATGCGGAGCTTTCTGATATTCATGTAGCTTACGCCAACTATGACCTGGGTTATATCGGTGATGTGGACCTGGCAGGAAATGCGAAATTGTATCTTCCAACCAGCAAGTACGCGGAAAACTCCGGTATGATCGCCAAGCTTCGCTTGGAAATGTTTTTTGATTATTCCATCGGACGCTTCTCTTACATCTCTTACGGTATCAAACCGGATTTCTTCTGGCAGAGTCGTACTGCCAGCTTCAACAACGACATCCCTCAGTTCCCGGACGGCAACTATGTGACGGACCCTCGTCAGACCAACAAACAGGCCTCCTTGGAACAGTATCTGGAAGTGGCCGCAGATATTAACAAATACTTCTCTTTCAAACCACGTATCGGTTTGGAAGAAGACTGGTACCATTCTTCCGCAGTTGAGCAATTGGAAGCTCGTCATGTGACTAAGGCTTTCTATCAGGTGGCCTTTGCGATCCGTCCGCCAATGCGTGGTTTGAACTTCCTGGTGGGAGCGACAAACACGACGATCCTGAATTCTTATCGTGGTAAAGATATCGCCTTCGGTCAGCCCGAGAACACTCAGTACTTCCTGATGACCAACGCTTTCTTGTTCTAATTTAGATTTTAAATTCGTGAGATTCCCCTGTGAGCGGGTTGGTAAACGCCAGCTCGCATGCCTCAAGCTCGATCCGCTCTTCTTCCCACAGCTTTTCGGCACCATAGGCAAAATCACCGACAATGGGATGACCTTCAGCACCCAGTTGCGCGCGAATCTGATGGGTGCGCCCGGTGTGTAACTTAATTTTTGCCAGGCCTTGGTTGTTTTCAAGTTTTGAAAACTCAAGAATCTCAAGAAGACATTCCTGCCATTTCGGTTGAGCTTCTTTGCTGACCACCTTCGGTGCACGCGGCGAAGGCTCCATAAAGTGTCGAAGCAGTCCGGTGGACAGGTCTTGCCCCTGAACGCGGGCGCGATAGACCTTGCGCAGTTCACGCTGGATCAGCAGCTTATTGAACTCGGTTTGGAACTCTGCCGTCTTTGCATAGACGATGAGCCCCCGGGTTGGCACATCCAGGCGGTGAGTGACGTAGATGTTTTGTTGTAAAGTCTGTTGCAAATACGACTGCAGATTTTCGTGCAGGTTATCAACGCTGGCGTGAACCGGAAGGCCTGAGGTTTTATTCACCACAAGAAAGTGTTCGTTCTGAAAAACGAGACGCGACAGCCACTGTCCATCGTTGGCGGGGAAGCGGCGGGGTTTCGTATGGACTCTAATATAGTCGCCAGATGAAACCGAGGAATTCTCCGTAACTCGTTGATGATTGTGATAGATGGCGCCCAGTTGAAGCAGGAATTGGATTTGTTCACGATCAAGTTCCAGATTGCTTAATAATACATCACAAAGCCCACCAGACTGAGGGCTTAAAATATGTCTGACTCCGTATTCAAAACCTCTGGCACTCTGCATACTTAAATCTTCTTGTGAGAAAGACACATAGCACGGTGTGGTAATGGTGTTCAAGTGGGACTGTTTAATTCATAGTAAGGACCTCAGGAGAATGCAGTTTGGAGTTTGCTAACGAGCCAATATTTCAATGGATGTCTCAGTTCGCCTATCAGCCGGGCATGGTTTACGCCGGACTGATTGCGATGATGGCATTATCTGCCGTTGGTTTTCCGCTGCCTGAAGAAGTGACGCTGATCAGTGTCGGTATCCTGGCCTTCATGGGGGCGCATCCCGCTCATTTCCCGCCGCCTTATGAGGGGGCTCCGGTTGTTAACGTTCACACCGCTTCGATCATTGCTTTCACGGCCGTGGTCGCCAGTGACACTTTAATTTACTTTATAGGACGGATTTTCGGTCGAAAGCTGCTGTATCATCCGCGCGTTCATAAGTTCTTCCCTGAACACATGATGAAACGTGTGGAAGAGTGGACTCACAAATACGGTGCCTATGCCTGCGGTATTTTCCGCTTCACGCCGGGCCTTCGTTTCCCAGGTCATTTGGCTTGCGGGATGTTGCGATATCCCGTTTGGAAGTTCCTGGTGATCGACGGTATTGCGGCTTTGATCAGTGTGCCGACTCAGATCTACTTGCTGGCCCACTATGGTGAGCCTATCTTGAAATATCTTCGTCAATTCAAGCTGGTGGTTTTTGGAATCATCGCGCTGTTGGTGATCTATTTCGTGATCAAAAAAATCCGCGAACGATGGATCGCCAAAGCCGCCAGCCGTTAGTGCACTCCGGAAGTGCGCCCTCTTCGGTCGCGCCTTGCATAAATGAATGTGACAGCGTCTAGAAAATCAAAAGCCCAGCTTGAAGCTGGGCTTTTTTGTTTTGTGGGAATTTGTTTGTCTTAGGCGGCTGTTTCTTCGTAAATGGCTTCAGGTGTGATTTCACAGCACAGGTGCAGACTGACAGGTTTAGAGTGGAACTGAGGCTCCACATCTTTCCAGAAGATCTTTTCATAGCCACTTTGCAGGGCGAAAATCTCTTCACGGATTTTGAACAGCAGGCCTGCCGGGGAGCCCAGCAGCCAATCCATTTGCACCAGATAGAAGGCCTCTTCAAGCTCCATCGGGTTCAGGGAACTGATGAAGTTTTTGGGAAGATTGTTCACCAGATGGCAAGCGTTATGGGAATACTTCTGGAAGGCTTTTTCCATCGGATTCACAAATAAGTTCTCAACGCGGCTGTCCGGAGTTTTTGGGCCGCTGAAAGGCTGTGAGAATTTTTTGAAGTTCCAGTACAGCAGGGCATCGTTCACGACATATTCCGCACGTGGCAGATAGTCGGTGATGGCATCAACTTTCACACCTTCATGAGAAGGATCTTCCACATGGGCGTTGTGATCCACCGCCACCAGGCTGCGCAGGTTGTACAGGAAGGAATACAGATACTGAAGTTTGTCGACGAAGGGTTTTGAGAAGTTCAAGCCGAAGTTGTACATCAGCGGCTGACCCATCTTGGTTTCAAACCACGAGAAACTGTCCAGCAACGGCCACAAGGCCGTCAAATCAACACCCCAGGGTTTCAAGGCAGTTTCAAAGTGCTCATTGAAGTGGCTTTCAAATTCGGCACAGATCTCGGGATTCACAACCGCGATGTGAGATTGCAAAGCGCGAACTCGTGGAGACGATCTGTCATATAGTTCCGTGTGAGGGTCCAAGGCCCTCCAGGCGTCCGTGGCGAAGTTGTAGTCCAAGTGAGGAGTGGCCACCGGGCTTTTGATGTAGTGGTTCAATTTGACAAGTGACAAACCCACCAGAGCGTCAGACATGTATTTAAACGGCTCAGAGGCTTTGAATTTCTCGTAAGTGGATTCCTGATTCCAGAATTGAACTTTCAGGGGCTTCCATGTCGCACCTTTTTCCATAGTCACGTCAAAACCCAGGCGTAATTTATGCTTCATACATACTCCTATACCGTTCATGTATCGGCGGAACTTCGCCCTTGTTCGAGTCTGGGATTTCACGATATAACCTGGACCTATGGTTGGATTTGGATATTGGGTGGATGCCCACGGACACCTGGCTGACTCACGCTGGGACGGTCAGGTTGATGAAGTGATCGAAAGTGCTCGCGCGCGCGGGATTGCCTTCTTTATGCAAGGGGGCGTGGGCCCCGAGGACTGGGCCCGGCAGATCGAGTTGAAAAAGAAGTATCCAAGTCACATCGGCCTTTGTTTTGGTCTGCATCCGTACTGGGTGGTGGATCATGACGAGGACGAATGCGAAGCCGCCCTGGATGCTTTGGCGGGGCTTTTGCCGCAGGCACAGGGATTGGGGGAGCTGGGGTTGGACTTCCGACCTCATATTATGAAGGACTCTCGGGAGCGTCAGATCAGCGTATTTGAGCAGCAGTTGGAATTGGGCCACATGAGTGGCAAGCCTCTGGTGCTGCACCTGGTGCAGGCTCACGAGGAAAGCCTGCGAATTATGGACGTCTGGGGGCTTCCAAAACAAAAAGGCATGGTGCATTCTTTCAACGGCAGTTGGGGTAAGGCCCAGGAGTTCCTCAAACGCGGCCTGTTTCTGTCGGTTGGGGGCCCGGTGTGCCGCCCGGACAATCAAAAGCTGCATCAGGCGGTGCGTGAAATGCCGCTGGAGCAGCTTTTAATTGAAAGCGACAGCCCGGATCAGGCACCACCTGCCTATAAAGGTGGCTTAAACCCTCCAGAAAGCATCTGGGAGGTGGCAAGAACTATAGGGGAGTTAAAATCCCTTGATCCTATGGAAATATTAGATATCACTACTGCAAACTTTCGAAGATTTGCACCGCCAATAGAGTGAGGGCGAAATATGGAAACGACACAAACTAACAACCTGCCTCAACCTCCAGAGACTGAATACGTGCTTCACCGCCGCTTCGACCGCATGGGTCGCTTGGTTGGTGATGAGGTGATGAAGCGTCTTTTCAACACTCACGTGATGGTGATTGGTTTGGGCGGCGTGGGTTCCTGGGCCGCGGAATCTTTGGCTCGTTCTGGCGTGGGCAAACTGACTGTCGTGGATTTTGATGAAATCTGCATCACCAATGCCAACCGCCAAATGCACGCTTTGCAAGGTTTGGTCGGTAAGAAAAAAGCCGAAGTCATGGGCGAGCGTCTGCGCAAGATCAATCCGCAAAACACCGTGAACGTGATTCCGGAATTCTACAACGAAGCCAATTCTGAAATGATGTTGTCCCATAAGCCGGACTACATCGTGGATGCGATCGACAATATCACGGCCAAAACTCACTTGCTGGCGACTTGCCGTGCGCGTGGTATCAAAGTTGTCACTACAGGCGGAACAGCGGCGAAAATGGATCCATTGCGCATTAAAAAAGCGGACTTGTCTGCAACACACGGGGACCCGATGGCGTCCCAAGTGCGCAAGATCCTTCGTCAGAAATATGATTTCCCGGAAAAGAATTTTGGCATTCCTTGCTTCTTCTCAGATGAAACTCCAATTCAGCCCGTCGAATTGAAATACGACAACGGTCAGGGGTTCAAATGCGTGTGCCCGAAAGGTCAAAACGATTTGCACAACTGTGACAGCCGTAATGTGATCTGGGGGACAGCAAGCTTTGTCACCGGCGCGTTCGGTCTGCACCTGGCATCCCACATCGTCCAGGAAATCCATGCTCAGGTATGGGGCGAGGCGGAGAAGAAATGATCGTCTTTGCTTGGTTTACTTTGATTGCATTAATTATTCTTTTCAGCTTCGTTTTTGTCGGAGCGACCTTCTGGCACTGGTACAAAGAAGGTAAAGCCAAAAGAAAAGCGGCAGCTGCTTCAGCTGCCGGCGCTTCTCACAGTTAGGTGCGACAACTTAATTGATCTACAAGACGCCGTTTTGGGCGCCGGGCAGGGGGTAAGACTCTGTCGGGCCATCCCCGGAAGAATCAAATGCCGTGACTTTCACGGTGTCCCCATTTTGCCAGGTGTAAGGGGCTGTGATTTCCTTCGTGGCGGTCAAAGAGTCGACCGTCCCAAGATTCATTAAAACACTGCCTCCACGATAAATCTCAAGGCGATATTGATATTGTTTCTTCTGAGTCAGACCAAGATGGGAAATTCTTGAGTTGAGCGAAGAAGAGTTGGCTCCCCCGACGTAAAGTACCACGAACTGTTTGGGACCATCCGTGTAAAAATCGGCCCAGCTGTCGGCCGTTGGGAATGTTGTTGGTGAATATGTCAGGTGAATGAGTGCTGTGGAAGTGCTGCTTCCGCGAGTGCTGGCAATCAAAGAATTTGTTCCATAAGAGCTGGATTTCGGATTTACATTTAGGTCAAAACTGGTGCTCCAGGTTCCGCTTTCAGGGCAAAAGACGGTGCTTGAAGCCGTCAATCCAACTGCATAACCATCCAGAACAATCACGTCTCCAGGTTTACAGACACCGCTAACGGTCGCAGCGGTGGTGTTCTCATCATAAAGACCCACCAGATGGGTGTTGTTGGCTTTAAAAATCGCCGTGAAGCTGCTTTGCGAAGATCCAATGTTCGAATCACCCTCTGAGGCATTGGCCTCGGCAGGCTTTAGTTGGGCTTGCAATACGCACCCAGTGGTGAAGAGGGCGGGAATCAGACACAGCAGGACGTTCAGAGTTTTCATGAGGCCTCCAAATGTCTTTTCGGATCGAATGTGAGGCGACATGATAGAAAACAGGGGGATCGTAAAGAAAGTGTTCTTTTCTCGGATAGGATTGATTCGGATTGGGACATAGCAGACGTCAAGGTGAAGAAACTTCTAATTCAAAGACTTCGAGTTTCACAATCGCGACAAGGAAACTTTACAGTAATTGAGTGAAGCTCTGATAATCCCTCCATTTCTGTAAAGTTTTTGTAAAAAAATATACTCTCAGGACCTTGATGCGTTCGACATCATCCCGATAAGTAAGCCATCTTACCATCGGGGGCCTACTTTGAAAAAGCCAATACCTACTCTGAATGAGAGCCCATTTGGGTTCCATGAGTTCTTCTTTTCCACCACGAACAATCGAGGAGTCATCCGCTTTGGCAATGACGTCTTCACTCGGGTGAGTAATTATCCTAAAGAGCAGATGATCGGTGCTCCCCACAGTCTTATCAGGCATCCGGATATGCCTCGTTCGGTGTTTAAGCTTTTTTGGGACACCTTAAAAGCGGATCGACCGATCGGAGCTTATGTGAAGAATCTTGCAGGCGACGGAAGCTATTATTGGGTTTACGCTTTTGCATTTCCGATTGAGGATGGATATTTGTCCATTCGCTTCAAACCTTCCTCTGCCATCTTTCAAGAGGTTCAAAAAATCTATGGAGAAATCCGTGACTTTGAAAAGGGTTCCGATGACCTGGAGGCTGGCGAAAAACTTTTGGTGGAATCAATCCAGAAGCGAGGGTTTAAAAACTATGAAGAGTTCATGGTGAAGGCCGCATTGACTGAACTCAATGCACGAGCTGCCCAAGTTCAGGAACAGCGCCAGGAAGGGGCGGCGGGACGTGAAAATGCGCAGTTCACGCAAATTGCAGATGTGACCAATTCGACGCTGACCCGGTTGAACGATGTTTTTGCCAAGGTCGGTGGTTTTCAGAGTTCCAATGATGTCCTGCTTGCCACCATTGATTCCTTGGATCGAGAGTTTCAGAATTTGAAATTTATTTCCGTGAATATGACTATTGCCGCCGCCAAGTTTGGCAATGTGGCCTCCAGTCTGGGGGTTGTCTCTAAAGAGTTCTCAACACTGTCCGGTCAAATTGAAAACAACCTGAGCGGACTGAACACTTTTGTCGGGAATCTGGCTGCGGTCATTCAAAAATGCTCTCTGCAGGCTTCGGCGTTGAATGTGCAAATGCTCATGGTGGACTTCTTTGTTAAAGAATCCCTGACCAAACTGCATCAATCAGAAGATGCTTTTGCCGAAATGACAGCCAATCAGAAGGACTTCTCAGGTCTGTTCCGAGACTATTCGGCAAACCTGCGCAGGGAAGTGGCTTCTTTGTCCAAGTATCTGTCCGATTTTGAATTGGCGATGGGTGAGGTGACAAAGTTTATCACGGGGCTAGAGGTGATTCGTCAAATCGGAGCTGTTGAATCGGCCCGCGTGGACGAGGTGAAACAGGCCTTTATGCACTATCTTCAGCAGATGGACCGTTTTATTCAGTTGCTCCGCTCGGCCACATCCACCATCAAGAAAGAGTCGGGTTTGTTACAAGCCAACTCTCAGGTGATTCATGCAGCCATTGGTTCTGTGGGGGGCAACGTGGATGCTATCTTTGGTCTGGCGTCAGGAGTCAAAGCTGCGGCCTGAAGCGGCAGCATTCCCTATTTGACGGCACCCTCACAGTCTGAGACGTTTAGATGTGGAGGTGGTCTGTGAAGATCAAGATTCCGTATCAGGATAAAGTCACGTTGGGTTATTCCCTGGCGAGGTCCGCAGGCTTTGCTGTTCAGCAGTTGTCCTTGCCCTTTTTTGAGTTTGTCACCACGGGACGCCGCAAATCCCATCATGCATTGGAGCCTCAGAAGATGAGGGCGGCCTATGCCGAACTTTTTAAACTGCTAAAAAGAGACAGCGAGAATATTGCAAAGGGGTGTTATCCCGTTGAAGTGCTAAAGCCTGAAAAAGTGGCCCAGCATTTCCTGCGATATCCGCGCATTATCTATGACGGTTATGCGATCTCCAAACGTCGTTCGGAGAAGGATGCGCGGGATTTCAGCGAAGAGGCTGAAAATTTCCTGAAAGACCTGCCGGAATACTATCAGCGCAATTTCCATTTTCAAACGGGTGGATATCTGACACGTCAGTCGGCGGAGCTTTATGAGCATCAGGTGGAAATACTTTTTTCCGGTGCGGCCGATGCTATGCGCCGCCTGATCATTCCTTTGGTAAAAGAAGCTCTGCCAGGTGATGGGTCGGGCTTGCACTTCCTGGAGGTCGGAGCGGGCACCGGACGACTGACCCGATTTATGAAGCTGGCCTATCCCAAGGCTAAAATCACGGTTTTGGATCTGAGTTATCCCTACTTAAAAAAGGCCCAGGACAATTTGCATGAGTTTGACCGCCTGGATTTTGTGCAAGGGGCGGCGGAAGATTTACCGTTCCAGGATGCGAAGTTTGATTTTGTCTATTCCTGTTTTTTGTTTCATGAACTGCCGCATGAAATTCGTCGTCAGGTGATCGGCGAAGGGTTCCGGGTGTTAAAGCCGGGCGGTTGTTACGGGCTGGTGGACTCGTTGCAGAAAGAGGACACCAAGGATTTGGAATGGGCACTGGAACAATTCCCCGTGGACTTTCACGAGCCTTTTTACAAGAACTACACCATGAATCCCATGGAGGGCTTGTTGGCAGCTCAGGGGTTCACTGATATTCGCCGTGATCAGGGCTTTTTCGCCAAAGCTCTGCTGGCCAGACGCGGGTTATAAAATATTGGAAGTACAGGACTTTCGGGCACAGCTTGGTTCTTTTGCAAAAAGCAATCTGTGCTTGAGTTTTCGATCTTTTCTGGTAGTTTCCTTGGCTCTTGATGAAAGCTAGAAATCTTTAATCGGGGACCGATGTCCTCCTTGAAGCTTTTCAGCTTTTATTAATAACAAGGAGAAATCATGGGTCCAATTACTCAGTTTATCGATCATCACTACCGTCATTTCAATGCGGCTGCTTTGAAAGATGCGGCTAAAGGCTACAAACTTCACATGGAAAACGGTGGCCAGATGCTTGTGACATTGGCAGGTGCTATGTCCACGGCAGAACTGGGTCTTTCTTTGGCTGAAATGATCCGTCAAGGTAAAGTTCACGCGATCTCCTGCACAGGGGCAAACCTTGAAGAAGACGTATTCAACCTGGTTGCTCATGATCACTATGTGCGCATCCCCAACTATCGTGATTTGACTCCTCAAGATGAACAAAAACTTCTTGAGAAGCATTTGAATCGTGTCACTGACACGTGCATCCCAGAAGAAGAAGCTATCCGTCGTATCGAGAACGTGGTTCTTGAGTACTGGCAGGATGCGGATTCCAAAGGTGAATCTTACTTCCCGCACGAGTTCATGTACAAAATCCTTCTTTCTGGCAAATTGAACCAGTACTACCAGATTGATCCTAAAAATTCCTGGCTGTTGGCTGCTGCTGAAAAGAATCTTCCAATGGTTGTTCCAGGCTGGGAAGATTCCACTTTGGGTAACATCTTTGCTGGTCACTGCATCAAGGGTGATATCAAGAAATCAACAACCGTTAAGGGTGGTATCGAGTACATGAAGACTTGGGCAGAATGGTACATGGGGGCTTCCAAAAAAGCTCCAGTGGGCTTCTTCCAAATCGGCGGTGGTATTGCGGGTGACTTCCCGATCTGCGTTGTGCCAATGCTTGAGCAGGATTTGGGCCATGAAGATGTTCCTTTGTGGAGCTACTTCTGTCAGATCTCTGATTCCACAACTTCTTATGGTTCCTACTCTGGGGCGATTCCAAATGAGAAAATCACTTGGGGTAAATTGGCTCCAACGACTCCAAGCTATATCGTTGAATCCGATGCGACTATCTGTGCGCCTCTGATCTTCGGTTACGTTTTGGGTTGGTAAACGTTAGAAAATAGAAATTGGATATCTATGTATTAGATTTCTGTGAAAGGGTCCCAGTTTGGGGCCCTTTTTCTTTTTGGAGCGCGGCGTGTTTTCTTAGGGCTTGCCTTTCATTTGCGAAAAAGAAAGCATAGTTCCCATGAAAATCGAAGAACTTTGCATCTATCCCATCAAGTCCGCCCGTGCTCAGAAGCTCAATCAGATGACTATCACTCATGAAGGGCCGCTCGGGGATCGCCAGTGGATGCTGGTGGATGAAGCCGGTAAATTTGTAACACAAAGAACACTGCCGAAGCTTGCGACGGTGGAGGTGTTTTACGATGATGCGGCTTTGACGGTCGGTTTTCAGAAAATGTTCTTTAAGATTTCCACCAAGAACTCGTTTCAGCGTCAGGTGAAGGTGCAGATCTGGAACGATACGGTTGATGCGGCATTAGAACCAGATCTGTATTCTCAGGCGCTGTCCCAGTATTTGGGGGCGAACCTGCGTCTGGTCCGCTATGCTCCATTTTCACAGCGTCGTGTGCTTTCCCATTCTATGGACTGGAAACCTGAAGTGCGTTTTGCCGATGCGCGACCGGTTCATTTGATCAATCTGAAAAGCCTTGAAGACCTGAATTCCCGTTTGGCAGAGCCAGTGGGTGTGGATCGTTTCCGTGGCAATCTTATCTATTCTGGAGAAGTGCCTTTCGAGGAAGAACAGTGGAAGAAGATCCGTGTGGGTGAAGTGGTGTTTTCTCAACCCAAGCGCTGCAGCCGCTGCACGATCACAACCATTGATCAGTCGACAGGGGATCGAACCGGGGCCGAGCCGCTGAAAACCCTTTCGGGCTATCGCCGTGATGGCAAGGATGTTTTCTTTGGGACTTTGTGGATCCCGGAAAATACCGGGGTTGTTCGGAAAGGTGACGCGGTCGAGGTTCTGGAGTAGAACTCAGAACTGACAGTTCTTGCCTCATGATTAGTTCTTAAGCACTCAATTCCACATTAAGGCCTTAAATCCCGGGCGCGATCCCTGCAAGACAGAGGATCATGTCGAAAAAATTTATTGGTTTCATCCTATTTTTTATCCTTGCCGTGAGCTCTTGGGTTCAGGCGGCTTCGCCGGAAAAGGCGGGGCTGCACCTGTCCTTTGAAGAGCGCTTGGTTTTAAGTTATGCGCTTTTGTCTCAGAATGAGACGCCCGAAACGAAAGAGGCGATTCTGAAGCGGGCCATGACCTACATTGAATCCACCTATAAGTTGCCCGTTAAAACCGTCGAAGTGCGCAACTTCAATGAGTTCCTGAGTCTTTATAAAGGCTCTTGGCCTAACACCCACAGTCTGGCGTTGGATGTGGAGTCCATCGAGACCCGTGGTCCCCGGGCCGTGTCCGTGTTCACGGCAAAATCCCCTCGTGTACAGCAGCAAATTGATTCCTATCTGGAATGGAAACAGGCCGAATTGTTGAAAATGATGGATGGAGATTTAAAATCTCTGACCCCTGATCAGATTCTGGAGCAGGCCAAAGGGGTCCTGTCCAGTTCTTCAGGTCGCCTGCAGATGGCCCGCACTTTGTTGCAGGTCAGTGAGGATATGCTCAACACCAAGATGGCGGAACTGGATCATGTGGGTGAAAAGATCGCTCAGTCCAATCTCGCAGCCCAGCAGGATGCAACCATGAAGATCTTCCTGCAGACCATGTTCACAGAATACTTCGCACGTCTTAGTCCGGCTTCAAAGAAGTTGATTGTGTCCTCTTATCTGGGCGGGGACCTGCATCTTTCTGAAATGAAGAAGTTTGAATTGATGGTGCAAAACAGCGGACCGCAGTTGCAAAAACTGCTGCAGGTCGTGGCACGCCAGGCGGATCTGGGACCCGAAATGCTGGAAGTCTTTAAGGGTCTGGAAAATTCCGTGCGTCCGGTCCCTTGGGAGCAGGTTGAAAGCATTTTAAAAAGAAAGAACAACAAATTTGCTTTCACTTACTTTGAAAGAAAGCCTCTGGGTGTGGGCACGATGGCGCAGGTTCATCGAGCCAAGCTGATGATCGATGGCGAACGCCATGATGTGGTGGTGCGCTTTATCAAGCCCGGTATCGAAGCCCGCGTCGAGGAAGACAAACGTATTCTGCAAGAGGTGGCGCAGATTCTGGATGCCAATGAGGAATTCCGTAAAACAGGAGCCCCGAAGCTTAGCCCCGTGGTTCAGGATATCACAGACACGGTGGTGGCCGAACTAAACCAGGCCGATACCGTGCTTCGCCAAAAGCTGGCGGCCAGTCGCTATGAAAAAGCGGCTTTCCTGAAGTCAGCTCAATACAAGAACGAACTTTATTTCCATGTGCCCAAAATTTATGACGGCCCCAAGGATTCAGACTTGATGGTGCAGGAAATGGTCATCGGCAAAAAACTGGATAAAGAAATTGCCCCCTATAAAGAGATGGCACCGGACATGAAAAAGTTGATTGTCGAGGAAATGGCGCGCATCTGGTCCAAAGAGGTTATGTTTGGAGGCGGATTCTATCACTCGGACCTGCATCAGGGTAATTTCATGATTCAGGTGACAGAGCCCAAGATCGTGGTCAATATTCTGGATTATGGAATGGGTGGAGTGATTTCAAAGGAAATGCAACGGCAGGTGATGTTGTTAGGGGCTGGCACTGAGCTTCTGAATGAAGAACTGATGGCCCGGGCCTTTTGGAAGTTAAGCGACAAAAGCAAGAACACGATCACCGAATCCTATTTCCATCAGTTGATCGCAGCCAAAATGCACAACATTCGCATTGGCTATGAAGAGCCGTTAAGTATGGAAAAGTGGACCGCCTTTGCCATGGATTTGGGTCTGCGTCTGCCCTATGAATTTGTCAGTCTGAACCGGGGCTTGGTGATTGTGAACAAGCTGCTGGCGGATGCCGGAAGCACTTTGACTGTAAGTCAAATGATGAAAGACCTGGCAAAGCAGCATCCGGTGGTCGTTTACCGTGCACTGGTGCTTGAAGAAAAAATGTCCCATCGGGATCTTGTAAAATTGGGTTGGACTGAAGTGAAAAACACCTTGGGCTTTAAGGTGCCGGAGGCAACCGTCAAAGGCAGTGCGATTCGCTGCGAGATGGTGTTTAATTAGAAATGCCACTCGACAGGCACAAATTAAGTCTTTGAAATCGTCTTCAAATTTGTTTGTTGTTGGATAAACCTCCTGATCAAAATGATGTTGAATCAGGAGGGGATCTTATGACAGCCACTGCGGCCCAAACAACGGGTGTTGTCAATTCTGAAAAAAGCAAAATTTGGAAAGTGATCGGGGCCTCCAGCGCCGGGACTCTGATTGAATGGTACGACTTTTATATTTTCGGAAGCCTGGCCACAATCATCTCCTCTCAATTTTTTCCTAAGGGTCATGAAACGGTGGCGCTGCTAAGTACGTTGGCCACTTTTGCCACAGGTTTTATAGTTCGTCCTTTTGGGGCGCTGGTGTTTGGACGTGTCGGGGATGTGGTGGGGCGCAAGTATGCCTTTATGGTGACGTTGCTGATCATGGGGTTGGCGACAACGGCCATCGGGTTGCTTCCGGGCTATGAAAGTATCGGAATCCTGGCACCTATTTTGTTGTTGCTGCTGAGGCTTTTGCAGGGGTTGGCGCTAGGGGGTGAATATGGGGGAGCTGCGACTTATGTGGCAGAGCACAGTCCCGACGGGAAGCGGGGATATTATACCAGCTATATTCAAACGACGGCCACCTTGGGTCTTTTTGTTTCCTTAGGGGTGATTCTGGCGACACGATTAAGTCTTGGCGAAGAAACTTTCAGCAACTGGGGATGGCGCATTCCATTTTTATTGTCCGTGGTCTTGGTCCTGGTGTCTTATTTGATTCGAAGAAAGATGGAGGAATCCCCGGTCTTTAAACAAATGAAAGCCGAAGGGAAGGGATCATCCAGTCCTTTGCGTGACAGCTTTCTGCATCCGGAAAATCGCCGTCTGGTGATTCTGGCACTGTTTGGTGCCACCGCAGGCCAGGGGGTGGTGTGGTACACGGGGCAGTTCTATGCGCTTTATTATTTGCAAACTGTTCTGAAAGTGGATTTTGTCATCGCCAATCAAATCATCGCCGTGGCGCTGTTGTTTGCGACTCCATTTTTTGTGGTGTTTGGAGCTTTGTCCGATCGAATCGGACGCAAAAGCATCATGATGGCGGGCTGCTTGATAGCGGCTCTTTGTTATTATCCGATCTATAAGGCGATGGAGGCGTATTCAGGCTGGAATCCGGCAGAGCCCTTGGCGGCCGCCGTGAATCCGAATGTGGTGATGCTGACAGTGCTGGTGTTTATCCAGGTGATCTTTGTGACCATGGTGTATGGCCCTATTGCAGCGTTTCTGGTAGAGCTGTTCCCAACCCAGATTCGCTACACTTCGATGTCGTTACCATACCACATTGGGAACGGAGTTTTTGGCGGCTTGGTGCCTTTTATTGGGACAGCCATTGTTGCTGCGACAGGGAATCATTTTGCCGGTTTGATATATCCGATAGGGGTGGCCTTGATGACTTTTGTGATTGGAAGCCTCTATATTCGAGAAGATCGCAATGTGCGCTGGCATTAGTATCGGAATGAGAAGTAGACGCATGCATCACTGCGTTCCCTTTCTGTGTTAAAGGGTGAACATACTTCGAAAAGTCTCAGACTGAAACTAAACATGATTAGGATATAGCCGATAAGTTCATCATGCCAATGTGCAGATGGGGACTAAAGAAACTTTCGTCAGTTTTAGGGAATTTTATTTCCCTGTCCGCATTTGTTTTATTCCTGTCAGCGTGTTCCGAGCGCGACATCAAAATGGCCTTCTTGAACGGCACAACCAAAGGCAATCAAGGTGACTTTGTCATCGACACCGGCAGCGGTGGTGGAAGTGAGTTGTCCTCGGAAGGTGTGGGCCCTGTGGAGCTTAACATCACCTGCGACAAAGCCATCGACAAGATCGAGGTGGAAAATCCGCAGACCCGAGAATGGCGTGATGTCACAGAGCTGGCTTCCGGGACCGTGTTTGATTGTGCCACCAGCGGACAGGCAAAGTTGCAGCTGCCGTTGGAGCACGTGGCTCCTTATCAGGCACCATCCAAGCCTGGCGATATGGCTCAGGACTTTCAGATTCGCTGGCACGTCAAGGACCTGTTGGGTGAAGTGCAGGTGTTCTATCGCACTTTAACTTTGAAGTTCAAAGCACCGGAACTTTTGCTTGAACAAGCTGCAGACATTAATAGTGCCGCAGTGGGTGGTGGTTCCTATATGATCTCTGGAAGCTGTGCGGAATCCGGAGGGGTGGTGGTGATCACAGGTCCTTTCAGTGGATCACCGATTTCGGGCAACTGTGATGACAGCAAAAATTTTTCATTAGCGACACAGTACACGGGCGGTACCAGAACAGATGCGACCATCCGCGTGACACACTCTAAAGCCGGGGCTTTTCGGTCCTATTCAGAAGTGGAAAAGGTCGTCAAAGTCGATGTTGTTGAACCTACGGTGACAATGGAATCTGTCACGTCAGATCCGGCCAATTCAGTCATTGCGATCAAAGTGACGTTCAGTGAGCCGGTTCGTGATTTTAAGGCTTCTGATGTTATACTTTCCAGTGGTCAGGTCAGCGGATTTGGTGGCAGTGGGAACGTGTACACGTTCTCGGTCAGTCCTGCGAATCAGGGGCTCTTTACTGCGACTATTGAACAAGGCTCCATCTTTGATTTGGCGGGAAACCCCAATTCAAGTGAGGCCAATGTGACCCGCACCTTCGACAGTGTCAGACCGGCAGTGACGTTGGCGTCCGCGGCTCCCAACAACACCAGTTCGAATATTCCGGTGATTGTGACTTTCAGTGAATCGGTCACTGGCTTTACGGCCTCAGACGTCGTTGTGTCCAGCGGGACTGTGACAGGTTTCTCAGGAAGTGGAAAGAGCTACAGCTTTTCAGTGACTCCCACCAATCAAGGTGTCTTTTCTGTTTCAATTGCTGAGGGTGTGGCCGCCGACGTGGCTGGCAATACCAATACGGCTGCCACGACATTGACACGAAACTTTGATAGCGTCCAGCCGACGCTGACCTTGGCCTCGACCACCTCAGCTTCAACGAACACTTCGCCGATTCCGGTGGCCGTCACATTTAGTGAGTCCGTCAGTAACTTCACCGCATCAGATGTGGGCGTTACAAACGGAACGATCAGCGGTTTCACAGGCAGCGGGGCGAACTACAGTTTCTCCGTGACACCATCCGCTCAAGGGGTGGTGACCGTGTCTGTGGCTGCAGATGTCGCGACCGACGTGGCGGGCAATGGAAATGCTGCGGCCAGCTCGCTGACCAGAACATTTGATAGCGTTAAGCCGACAGTTTCTTTGACCTCAACGGCGCCCAGTCTGACAAATATCGCATCAATCCCGGTGACAGTCACCTTCAGTGAACCAGTCACAGGGTTTACCGCCGCAGATGTGACGGTCCTGGGGGGTACAGTCGGGACGGTGAGTGGCTCGGGCACAACTTACAACTTCACAGTGACGGCTTCGGCTGTAGGCAGTGTGGTTATCGACCTTCCTGCCGGGGGAGTCACAGATGCGGCAGGTAACACCAATGTTGCGGCCAGCACTTTGTCTCGCGTTTTCGACAACGTCAAGCCGACGGCGACGATCACCTCCACGGCGCCCGCAACGACCAATGCGGCGATTCCAGTGACGGTGACTTTCAGTGAAAGTGTCACTGATTTCACCTCTGCCGAAGTTGTGGTTACCAACGGTGTTGTTTCAAGCTTTAGCGGTACTGGAACGACTTACACGATGACGGTGACGCCGTCAGCTCAAGGTGCTGTGAGTGTGGCGGTCGGAGCATCCGTGGCCTTCGATGCGGCTGGAAACCCAAATACAGCAGCCACCACGCTGAATCGCACCTATGATTCCGTCGCACCGACCGTGACGTTGGCGACAGCCGCAGCCGCCAGTACGAACGCGGCGTTTTCAGTGACGGCCACCTTTAGTAAAAGTGTGACGGGCTTTGTTGCGGCGGATGTCAGTGTGACTAACGCAAGTGTAAGTGGTTTCTCGGGTTCGGGGACGACGTACTCTTTCACGGTGACTCCGACGGCCCAGGGTACGGTGTCAGTTTCTGTTGCGGCCTCTGTGGCAGTGGACTCTGTCGGTAATGGAAATGCGGCGTCTTCTTCCTTAACGCGAACCTATGACTCGGTCAAACCGACAGTGACGATGACGTCATCGGCCCCTTCGACAACCAACACAGCCATTCCGGTGACAGTGAGTTTTAGCGAAGCGGTTACCGGCTTTGCTTCTTCTGATGTCACGTTATCCAGTGGGACGATCTCTGGCTTCAGTGGAAGTGGTGCAAGCTATTCCTTCACCGTCACACCTTCTGTGCAGGGGATTGCAACCATCGGTATTGCAGCGGGCGTTGCACAAGATGCGGCCGGCAATACCAACTCGGCCGCGACGTCTTTGACACGCACGTATGATACGGTTCCACCAGTTCTTTCTTCGGTCAGTTTATCCTCGACAACTTATTTGAATCGTACGGCGGCCATTAATTTTTCAACTGAGGCCGGTGCTGTGGTTGAAGCGCGCATAGAAAATGCTGGAAACAGTGCTTTGGTCATGGATTGGCAGCAGGTGACGTCCGGCTTCTATCACAATACAACCACGAGTCCTGGAGCTGAGTATCGGTATGTGTTGCGGGCCCGTGATGTCGCTGGCAACGTCAGTGCGGATACGATAAAAACGATGTTCGCCTTTAGCTGTCCGAATGAATTTGTATACATTCATAATCCGAATGTTGCAGGTGTGGCGCCTTTCTGCGTGGGGCAGTTTGAAGCCAAAATGGTCGGAGGCGTGCCTCGCTTTATTGCAAGCTATACACCCAGTTCACTGAGTATGATGGATGCGACGGCAGCCTGTACGGGGATGGGAGACGGCTTTGATCTACTCTCTAACACCGAGTGGAATGCGATTGCGGATTTGATCGCACGTCAGGCGACGAATTGGACTTCAGGAACCGCGGGAACCGGAGTTTTACATCGTGGTGATACTCAGTCAGCGACGCCGACGGCGGCGAATGTGGCGGACTCCTGTGCTCCCAACACCTCGTCACTTTGTACCAGCAATGGACTTCGTCGCTTGCATTATCTACCCTATAATATGGCTATCTGGGATTTCGCCGGGAACGCGGCCGAAGTGATTAAAGATGCCGACTCTGTGGTTTATGCGGATGCAAGTTATCTGTATCCTTCGACGTCAACGGCTTACGCTTTGGATACAAAATACGGGACGACTTTGAGTTGTTCGGCTTCGGGCAGCCCGGACTATTGCGGATTTGGTAAAATCGACTTCACAAACACCAATGGGGGAATCAGCACGATTTGGCGCGGTGGTGCTGCTTATGATGGAAATACTGCCGGAGTCTTTGCGGCAAAAAGAGCCACCAACGCCGCAGGCACTTTGAGCAACGGCGGATTCCGCTGCGTTTATCGTCCTTAGACGATTAAGAATCGTTTGCTTAAAATGTGGAATCTCCACGTCAGAAGAACAGAAGCCAGGATCAAACCCATCAACAAGCCAATCCAGATGCCGACCGGCCCCACACCCAGGTGGAAAGCCAGCAGATAACCTGCGGGAAGTCCGATCACCCAATAGGCAAAGAACGCGATAATACTGGGCCACTGGGTGTCACTCATACCCCGCAAGGCACCAATCGCGACAGCTTGAACGCCATCAAAAATCTGGAAGATTGCGACCACGACAAAGAACTTTGCCGCCCAGGCGATCACATCCACATCCTTGACGTAGAATGTTGGGAACCATTCACGCAGGAAGAAAAAGCCCAGCGCACAAAGGCCCATGTAAGCTGCTCCCATTTTGATAGCGGTGAATCCGGCAAAGCGGGCGGAAGAATAATCCCCTCGGCCCAACTCATAGCCGACTCGAATGCTGCCCGCGATCCCGATCCCAAGGGTGATCAGGAAGCTGGTGCTGGCCAGGCTGATGGTGATTTGATGCGCGGCCAGTGGAGTTGCGCCAAACCAGCCCATCATCACGGCTGCTGAAGAAAAGGCCCCGACCTCAAAAATGTAGGTCATGCCGTTGGGGATACCCAAGCGAATGATATTTTTTAGAAGGTGATGGTCAAAGCGATGAGTCCAGCGCTCGGTCAGATACTTTTTAAAATGCGGATGGGCGTGAACGTAGAACACCATCATCAGTGCCATCACAGTGCGCGCAAAAAGCGTGGCATAAGCCGCGCCATTCAGGCCCAGCTTGGGAAAGCCATAGTAGCCATTGATCAACACATAGTTGCCGGCGATGTTGAAAAAGACACCAAACATCATCACGAACATGGCGACTTTGGTTTTTCCAATGCCATCCGTGAACTGCTTATAAGACTGATACAGCAAACTGGGGAAGACGGACCAGATGGTGATCTCAAAGAAAGCTGACCCCATCTCTAAAACTTCTGGTGTCTGGCCGAACAATTTCAGATTCGGCAGAAGTGCATAAAGAGCGGCAATCATCACCGCACTTAAGCCCGCGGCCACGATCACACTATGCCGCAGCAGAACCCCGCCATACGGATAATTTTCCTGCCCTTGCATGCGTGCAAACAACGCCGTCACCGGTGCCAGCATACCAATTCCAAAAAGCAGGAAAACGATAAAGACACTGCCCGCAAAGGCAGAGGCCCCCAGGGCAATAGATCCCAGAGCGCCCACCATGATGGTGTCGGCCAAAGTGATCAGGTTCTGGCCGACCTGGCCAATAACGATAGGACCTGAAAGTTTGGCTAAAAGCTTACTTTCGTGAACAAGTTTAGACTGAGACAACTTCTGAAATCTCCGGGAAAAGTTCCTTCATGCGTGTTTCGATGCCCTCTTTCAGGGTGATCGTGGAACTTGGGCAGCCGGAGCAAGCGCCTTTCATATGAATGTAAAGCACGCTGTTTTCATACTTATGGAAAACGATATCGCCGCCATCCAAGGCCACAACGGGGCGGATTTCGCGATTCAAAACAGACTTGATGTTGCGAACCATCGGGCTGTCGTTTTCATCGTCCTCTTCAGTTTGGATGAAGGAAACCACCACCGGCTCATCACGATCCAGATGTTCCTGAATCAGGCCGCTTAAAGGATGAGCCAAAAGCTCCCACTCCACCCAGTCCTGCTTGGTCACCGTGATGAAGTCCGGGCCTACGTAAACAGAGCTGGTCCAGGGAAAGCCAAAGATTTTGGCAGCCAGAGGAGAGCGGTCAGCCTCTTGCACTGTCGGGCAGTCAAAGCCTTCGTCCGTGACCTTACGGTGAAGCAGGAACTTCATCGTGGCTGGGTTCGGGGTGGATTCAAAACTGACCTGACTTTTTACGTGTGCACTCATAGGGACCTCTCAAGGGACAAGGAACATTATACCACAGAGGGTTTTCTGCCAAGCGTGTTAATCTCTGAGACGCGCTTGATTATATTAAAAAAACTCACTAAATTTACCGGCCTAAGGGAGTGTCTGTTCGGGCACTGCCTTACTAAACGTGAGTTCTTTTTTCATCAGAGGAGACCTAGATGACGCCAAGAGTTAGAGAGATTTTGAACTGGTACGGAGCTGACAACCCAGGAGTTTTGACGAACCTGGCTCGCCTGATGAATCACGGTAAGCTGAAGGGAACTGGAAAGCTCGTTATTTTGCCAGTGGATCAGGGTTTCGAACACGGCCCGGCTCGCTCTTTTGCGAAAAATCCAGATGGTTATGATCCAAACTACCACGTTGAGCTGGCGATTGAATCCGGTTGCAGCGCTTATGCGGCTCCACTGGGTGCGATTGAGGCGATTGCTCGCGACTATGCGGGCGAGATTCCTTTGATTCTAAAAATCAACAATTCTGATTCTCTTTACTCCAACAAAGCGCCGATCTCTGCATTGACGTCTTATGTAGACGACGCTTTGAGACTGGGTTGCGTGGGTATTGGTTTCACGATCTATCCGGGTTCTGCAGATCGCAAACAGCAGTACGAAGAAATCGCCAACGCGGCTCGCGCGGCGAAAGAGGCAGGACTTGTTGTGGTGATCTGGTCTTACCCTCGTGGTGAGCAGATCTCCAAAGAAGGCGAAACAGCGATTGACGTGGTTGCATACGCGGCTCACATCGCGGCTCAGTTGGGCGCGCACATCATCAAAGTAAAACCTTCCACAGCTCACATTGAACAAGCGGCTGCTGCGAAAGTTTACCAAGAACAAGGTATCAAAGTGACGTCCCAGGTGGATCGTACACGTCACATCGTGCAGTCTTGCTTCAATGGCAAACGCATCGTGATCTTCTCTGGTGGCGAAGCGAAAAGCACAGAGGATCTTCTGAAGGAAGTGGGCGAGCTGGCACAAGGTGGCGCGTTTGGTTCGATCATGGGCCGCAATGCCTTCCAACGTCCGAAGAAAGAAGCGCTTGAATTGCTACACAACGTGATGGAAGCCTTCGCCGGTAAAAAGCTATAAGCGCCGGTCGCACAAAGTGCAGGGGCCGTGGGCCCCGCAACTGGAGTAGATATGAGTATTAATGAAAATCCGCTCAGAGCGGAGAAACGTAAAAAACTTCATGCCCTTCGCGAGAAAGGCATCAACCCGTATCCCTATGTCTTTGAAAACAAGGCAAAGATTTCTGAAGTTGTTGCAGAACACGCAGCCACTTTGCAGGCGGGTGAAAAGAAGCCGGAATATTCTTACCGCATCGCCGGTCGTTTGATGACTTTGCGTATGATGGGTAAGGCGTCCTTCTTCAATATCCAGGACCAGACAGGCACAGTGCAGGTCTACGTGAAAGTGGAAGAGCTTTCCGAACAGGACCGCGCGGCGTTTGAATTGGTGGACCTGGGTGATATCGTCGGCGTCGATGGATATGTCTTTAAGTCGCAAAAAGGCGAGTTTTCCATTTACGTGAAGAGCTTCCAGATCCTGACAAAATCCATCGAACCACTGCCGGAGAAATTCCACGGGGTTCAGGATATCGAAATCAAGTATCGTCACAGACACTTGGACTTGATGACCGATGCGGACTCCCGCAAGGTGTTTGAAACCCGTTCCAAAATCATCAAGGAAGTTCGTCGCTTCCTGGATGACCGCGGCTTTATGGAAGTTGAAACACCGACGTTGCAGCCTGTTTATGGTGGTGCAGCGGCGACACCGTTCACGACTCATCACAAAGCTTTGGATATGAAGCTTTACATGAGAATCTCCCCGGAGCTTTATTTGAAGCGCCTGATTGTGGGTGGTTTTGAAAAGGTCTACGAGATCAGCAAAAACTTCCGTAACGAAGGTATCGACAGAACTCACAATCCGGAGTTCGCTTTGCTTGAGTTCTACGAGGCTTACACGGATTACAACTATCAGATGAAGCAGTTCGAAGAGCTGATTTCAGGCCTGGCGTTGAAAATCACGGGCAGCATGAAAGTGACTTATCAAGGCAAGGAAATTGATTTTACCCCGCCTTGGAGACGTCTGACGGTTCATGATGGCGTGAAAGAATACGCAGGGATTGATCCGGATAAAGCGACGGATGATGAAATCTTCCAAGCTATCCGCAAACACGGTGGCGATATCGACGAGCCCGGCAAACGTGGCGAAATGATCATGGAGTTGTTTGAGCTAACGGCAGAACAGCACTTGTGGCAGCCAACGTTTGTGATGGATCACCCGGTGGAGATTTCTCCACTGACTAAGATCCACCGCAGAGACAACCGTTTGGTGGAACGCTTTGAGCCTTTCGCCGCGTGCATGGAGATCGGGAATGCTTATTCCGAGCTGAATGATCCCGAAGATCAGTTGGCGCGTTTGAAAGAGCAGGAAGCCAATCGTTCCAAGGACGACGAAGCTCATCCTATGGATGAAGACTTCTTGTTGGCGATCGATGCCGGCATGCCACCGACAGGGGGTGTGGGGATCGGTATTGAGCGTATCGTGATGTTGTTAACTGATCGCCCAAGTATCAGAGACATCATCTTCTTCCCGACGATGAGAATCACTAAGTAATCCTGACAAGGGGAGCGTGAAGCTCCCTTTGTGCTTTTAAGAGGGTGTATATGAAAAAGTTCCTTTTCCTTTTGGCGATTGTGGGTCTGACAGCCTGCCAGGTGAAGCCGACGAAGGTGACTGTTGAAGAGCCTGTGATGGGTGAAAACGTCACAGCCGAGCGTCTGATGAAGCAAAATCCGGTGATTCTGGATGCGCGTCCTGCATTTGAATTCAACCTAGCGCATGTGCCTGGTTCCATCAATGTTCGTTGGGAGGATTTCTCTCAAGCCAATCCGCGCGCTCGTGGATTGTTGCAGGCGGATCTTTTTGCCTTGGCTAGGCGTTTGTCATTGGTGGGGGTAGATCCTGAAACACCGGTTGTGGTTTTAGGTAAAGGACCGCAAGGCGTCGGGGAAGAGGGGCGCATCGCCTGGACTTTGAAGGTTCTGGGGGTCAGGAACGTCTATACTCTTTTGCATACATCCTATCGTGAAATGAACACAAACCCGAACCGTGAAGTCCCTGCAGTGAAGAACAAACCTTACTGGAAACCAGAGGTTGCCGAAGGGCTTGTCGTAGATTTGAAAACCTTCAAGGCGGAGGTGATTCAAAATTCAAAACCGGTGGTGGTCTTGGATGTGCGTTCCAGTCAGGAATTCGCCCTTCGCAATATTTCGATGGAAAAGTCGGTGAAGGCGGCCGTTGTTAATATCGAATGGAAAGAATTCTTCGGTGAAAAAGGGCTTCCTGAGAAAAAGATTGAGCGTCTGCTTTATGAAAAGAACATAGCTAAAGACAGTCGTATTTTGGTTCTTAGCAATCACGGTGTGCGTTCTGGAGCCGTGGTGTATGCTTTGAATTATCTGGGTTATAAAAAGGCTGCCAACTTTGCCGGAGGCTATGAACAATGGAAGTAAACCCGCAAGAGCTGATTGCCATTCTGAAAGACAAGATTGCTCTTTATGAGCATCTTGGCATTACCGTGGAAGAGATCAGTGCTTCGCGCGTTCGCTTTAAAGTTTCCCTGGAAAAAAACCGCAACCACAAAGGCACGGCTTTTGGTGGAAGCCTGTATGCCAGCGGGGTTTTGGCAGCATATGCGTTGGCTTTGGCCGGGCTGAAGGCACATCAGATACCGACCGAAAATATCGTTATTGCCAAAGGTGAAATTCAGTATCTGCGCCCGGTGGATACGGATTTTGAAGTGGTCAGTGAATTTAGATCCACCCAGGAACAAGAAGATTTCTATAAGACTTTACAGACCCGTGGGCGAGTCCGCGGGTTGATTCGCACTCAGATACTGGGCGAAGGAGGCTCCTTAAAGGCTTCTTTGTTGGGTGATTTTGTCGTCAGGTTGTAAGCCAGGATATCCAGGATTTCAGATTTCTTCACGGGTTTAACGGCATAGGAATCGCAGCCACTGGCAAGGGCTCGCTGCAAATCTTCGACAACCGCTGTCGCTGTCAGGGCGATGATCGGGGTGTGAGTCCTCTTTTGTTCAGCCTCATAGTGCCGGATCATTTCAGTGGCCTTATAGCCGGTCATGATGGGCATCTGCATATCCATGAAGATCAGGTCGTATTTATTCTCTTTAAATTTATCAACGGCTTCCTGCCCGTTGACGGCTTCTTCGCAGTCAAAGGGCAGGCTTTTGAGGTAGTGGATCATCAACACCCGGTTGTCTTCAGAATCGTCCACCAGAAGGATGCGGAAGCGTTGCCCGCTTTTAAGTTGAGTCCAGACGGGGGAGGATTTGCTCTGCTTTTCGATATTGCTGGAAAAGTCCGGGCGATGGGGCAGGGTGATGCGGAACGTGGTTCCGCGTCCAGCAAGGCTTCTCATCTCCATGGTGCCGCCCATGATTTCCACCAGATTTTTTGAAATGACCAGACCCAGACCTGTACCGCCGTACTTGCGGGTGATGGTGGGGTCCCCTTGAAAGAAGGGTGAAAAAAGTTTGGACTGCTTTTCACGGGGGATGCCGATGCCGGTGTCCTGAACCTCGATCAAAAGTTTTTCAGCACCATCTTTGGTCAGATCCACTTTCACTGTGACAGATCCTTCGTTCGTGAACTTTAAAGCGTTCCCGATCAAATTAAAGAGCACTTGCCGTAGCCGGGTGGGGTCACCCCATTGCAAGGGGGGAACTTCTTTGGATAGGATCAGTTCAAAGTGCAGACCTTTTTCTTCCGCTTTGATTTGCAGGATTTCAAAGACACTGCGAACTGTGCTGTGAATGTTGTAACTGACATCTTCGACGGTCAGGGCCTTGGCTTCGATTTTTGAAAAGTCCAAAAGGTCGTTGATCAGAGCTTTGAGATTTTCCCCGGCATGACTGAACAAGGTCAGATAGCGTTCCTGATCTTTTGACAGCTGCGTTTCCCGCAGAAGCTCCAGCATGCCCAGAACTGAATTCAGAGGAGTCCGGATTTCATGACTCATTCGAGCCAGAAACTCGGACTTGGCGCGACTGGCCTCTTCGGCCTGTTCTTTGGCCGCCTTTAACAGTCGCTCAGTTTGGCTCAGTTCATGGATCTTTCCGATTAAGGTTGTGACGGCAGAGCCTGTGATTAAAGAACAGAAACACAAAGTCAGCAGTGTGGCGGGGTTTTGAATTTCGGTAATATTTGAAGACCAGGGCAGGTTCAGCATCTTAGGCAGAATCACAGTCAGAAAAACCACAAATGTGTTCACGGCTAAGGCGGCATAAAGCCCGTACCAGGCCGACGAGGCCAGCATCACAATGCCATAGACGTACCATGTTTTCGGCAAGTCTGTGGCGATCGCCAGGACAAACATCGAACTCAGAATGACAGCAAAGACCACTTTTTCTTTTTTGACCAGGCGATTCCAGTGCAGGGGCGGCAGAGCCTTAAAGGGAAAGAGCGACAGACCTTTATGGCTGAGCCAGGGTGATACTAAGATCAGCGCGGGAATGCTGATGAAAACAGCTCCTAAAAGATCGCCCACGGCGGTGGTGAGTGTATTCCAGAAAAAGACGGACCGGTTTTGAAAACCGGTGAGTGTGAAGATGCCCTGGATTGCGATCGAGCAAACGAGCGACGGAATGACCAGGCCATAGACAAAGTACAGACTAAGATTTTTGGGGCTGGGTTTCCATCCGCGGGAATCTTTGAAGCGCTCGCGAACCAGTACCCAGGACAAAAGAACTTCCAGAGTTTCTGGCAAGGCATAGAGGGGGTAAAGAGCTTTGTTGGGAATATCAAACAGAGTTATGGCAATCAGAGCGTTAACAAACACAGCAGAAAGAACGCGGGGCCCCCACCAAAGAGCCATGACCACGCCCAGGTTGATTGGAAAGTAGATCCAATACACCCCTTGAGTGGATTTAAAGGAGAGACTCAAGAGGGTGCCTGCAAATAAAATGAAGAACGGGACGACCCACGTCCACCCGGGCAATTGCTTCTCTTTCATGCCCCTTATTGTAGGGTCATTTCGGTGGGTGAAGCTAAAACGGAGAACTGAATCTGTTAAAGGTCAATGTGGTCAACTTTGAAGAAAGTTTCGCCAAAACAGGTGCCCGCAGCGCAAGTGTTAAAATTAAGGCAACCGCCTTCTTTTTGAATGCGGTAAATATCGTCTTCCAGAATATCATCCATTCCTCTGGATAAGATTCCCACAATTTCACCTTGTGAATTGATCAGGGGCGAACCCGAGCTGCCTTTAAAGGTGTCCACTTCGACCTTGAAGTTCATTCGACTTATGTCATTTGAAAGGACGGTCGCCACATCTTTTTTAAGCGGAAGTCCCAAGGGATAGGACAGGCTTAAAAGCTTGGTGCCTGCGGTTAAAGTCGCCGTGCTTTCTGCAATTTTCAAGGGGGTCACATCTGCAACGGGGCGATCCAGTTCTATGATCGCATAGTCCATGCCTTTGGTGCTCTGTTCAATTTTGAGGATCCTTTGGCATTTGTAGATTTCAGACTCAGAGATCTCAAGCGTGGTGGCTTTTTCCTGATCCCAGCCAAAGGCAAAGTGCGCCTCAGAACAACTATTTTTTGAATCCACACAGTGAGCCGCTGTCAGAACTTGGTTGGGGGAAATCAGGCTTGCTGTGCAGTAACCCAGCAAAGGCTGCTCTAAGAAGCGCTCATTGGGGCACAGGGGATAGGCCTGGGAAAGACGATAGGTTTTTAAGGCGTATCGGGTCGGAGAAAGATTTTTTAGCTTGTCCGGACTGAACATGGCGGCGACGGCTCGGGCAAAGGCAATCTCGGCCGTGTTTCGTGAAGATATCTCCTGCCGGGTGTCGCCTTTATAGATCACGGCTGTGGTGTCTATGAATTCAAGGGACGCCGTATCGGACTTCGGGGAGCAACCCGCAAGACCCAAAGAAAGCAAAAAGGCATGAGGCAGTAGGGATTTCATCTTACTTCTTTTCCGGACTGAGTCCTGCGACCTGGCCATTGATGGCGATAAAACCGTCTTCATGGGGACCTTTTTTCGGATTCAGATGCAACCAGTGAATGACGGCTCCGACAGGGGAATAACTGTCCTTGATAAAATCTCCGCAGGCGATGATTTCATCTCCATAGCGGAAGTCAGGAAGAGTGCCAAACTTGGTGTTGTAGATCACTTCCACGCGGTCGTCGATGGTGTTCATGTCTTTGTCCAGATCGACTTCGATATGAATGTGTTTTTGACGATCTTCGATCAGACGCACGGCGATCCCGCGCACAAAGGCTCGGGCCAGAAATTTGTTTTCGGTGAACTCTTTCCACGCGAGCACCTGACTTTCATTGAAGTCGATACGGTCTTTGCGATCGAAGCAGGCGGGAAGGCCCTTGGCGAAGGCGTTCGTGGATATAAAAAGCAGTACTAAAATCAAAGAGGAAAGGGCCTTATTCATAAGACGCCAATTTAGCAAAAAAAACGACAATTCGCTGACTTCAGTGTTCTGAAGGTAAAGCTTTCCAAGTCTGTCGAAGGCGTAGTCAGACCAAGGGAAAAACCTTTGGAGTCCAAGCTAGTTATTAGATAGGGGCTCGTTTTATCATCTTGTTTTCCCTTGAATTTCCGTTCTTTTTCAATCAACCCCTGACAGGGGGGAATCGTTGTCAACCAGGGTGCTTAGGCACTAAAGAAAATTCCATTATTGAGGAGTTTTACGAATGAAAACAACGATGGCTATTAAAAGCCTTATTCTCGCATCTGTTTTAAGTCTGCATGGGATGGCCTGGGCTCAGGACTCTGCCAGTCAGGTATCCGAACTGGATGCGGTGGTTATCAAAGACGATCAAGAGCTTAAAACCCGCACCACTTTGCGTGCAGAGCGAATTGAACAAACGCAGGCCGAAGACATCAAGGAATCTTTAAAAGGGGTTTCCGATGTGATGGTCGGTGGAGGTCAGAAGAGCGCTCAAAAGGTTTACGTTCGTGGTGTCGAGGACACTCAGTTGAATGTGACTGTCGATGGGGCCCGTCAAAGTGGTTACCTTTTTCATCATCAAGGCCGCTTAAGTGTTGATCCCGAGCTGCTGAAGAAAATTGACGTGGATGCTGGAACAGGCAACGCACTTTCCGGGCCGGGAGCTTTGGGGGGAGCCGTTCGTTTTGCAACCAAAGATGCGGAAGATCTTTTACTGCCAGGACAACGCTATGGCGCTTTGGTGAAAGCCCGCTATGCAACGAATGCCGACGAAAAATGGGCAAGTCTGGGCTTTTTTGGTAAACCTTTGGATAACGTCAGCTTCCTTCTGTATGGAAATTTCGCAGAGTCCGGCAACTATCACGCTGGCGGCGGAGATGGCGTTGGGTTTACCGCAGGTAAACCGAAAAGTGGCCTGGGAAAAATCGTTTTCACACCAAGCAATGAACAAAAGCTGACGTTGTCCGCCAACGTGCGCGAGGACAATGCCCGTCGTTCGTTGCGCAATCACTTTGGTGATCTGCCGTTCAATCCCCCGAACGATCAGGAATTCGGCAATCAGACCTATACTTTGCAACACACTTACAATCCGACGACCCCTTGGGTGAATTTGCGTTCTGAAGTCTATACGACATCAACCAAGATGAGTCAGGAAACAACCACTGCCAAATCTGAAGCGGAAGCGAAAAGCTTCGGTGGGCAGATTTCCAATAAAATGGTTCTGGGTTCTTTGAATTCAGTCACGGTGGGGACGGACTATAACGTGGACCGTTCCGAGGGGCATCGTGCAACCGGCACGGAGTCTGAAACCGGTCGCATCTTTGGTTTGTTCACTCAAGGGGTTTACCGTCCAGCACCAGTTTGGACTTTGACGGCGGGTCTTCGTTACGACAACTATGAGCTGGAAGATGTTGCCAGTGAAAAACTGAATTCGCATCACCTCAGCCCCAACGTGCGCGTGGGTTATCAGTTTAATCCGGTATGGTCGGCCTATGCGTCGTGGTCTCAGGCCTTCAAGGGCGCAACTCCGATGGAAGCCTATGTGATGAGCGGTGTGAAGGGGGTGGCTCCGGTCAGCAATCTGAAAGGGACAACCGCCGATACGTCAGAACTTGGCGTGACAGCCCAAGTACAGGGGTTGACCGTGAGCACCGTGGTATATCACACGGTGATGCGTGATGTGATCCAAGTCAGCACCAATCGCACGACGGGGATTATGACTCGCTCGAATGCTGCGGATGATTTGAAGTTCCAGGGTGTGAACTTAAATGCGAACTATGAGTCTGGCGACTATGTGATCCGTGGTGGATATTCCCACAATAAGTCGGAATACGGCAGTGAACCATTGGGTTATGCTGTTTCCACGAAAGGCAGCGCCTTCGGTGATCGTTTTGTATTCGGTGTGGACTACAAGCTCAGTCGGTACAACGTACTTCTGACTTGGGACAGCCTGGTCGCGATGGAGCTAACGGACGTTCCTTCTGGCTCTGTTGAACAGCCGGGATATGATATTCACGACATCGCCGCAAGCTGGATGCCGAATGAAAGAACTCGTGTGGGTATTTCTGTGCTGAACATCTTCGATAAAAAGTATGTCGCACAAGGAACACCTTACCAAGTTCAAGGCGCCTTGAATCCGATCTTTGAGCCGGGTCGTGATGTGCGCTTGACGGCGAGTTATTTGTTCTAGTTTGCGAAGAAAGAATTTAGGAAAGTGTGAGCCCCACAGTCGGTGATTGTGGGGCTTTTGGTTCTGAAGCGGCAGTTGCCTATGCATAAAGGCAGGGGTTTGTGTCTCGGCCATCACTGTTTTTTACCCAAGCATCTCCACAAGAAGCGATTCTTGCCGCGATGATAGTGCGATGAACACCTCTCGTCGCAAGTTCTTGGAGAATGCCACCAAATCCCTGCTGATATACACAAGCCTCCCTGCGGGGCTTGCAGCGGGTGGTAATGAATATCAATCAGATCTTTACACGGGGGTGATTCCTGTTTGTCAAAATATGACCAACGAAATATCCGCTCAATTCACAGTTCTGACAGAAGGCAAAAATCCCTATGCCTATCGGGTGAAGGATCTTCAGGGTAAGGATTTGTCGATCAGAAAATGGGATGAAGAGCATCGCAAGGACTCCTGGTACGGTATTGACAAGTTAATCGTGGAAAAACTGCAGGCTGACCAGCTGTACCGCCTGCAGGTCATCGATAAGGATCGTGGCAAAGTTTTGGATGAAAGGATCTTTAAAAGTCTGCCGCTGAATCGCAAGAAGAAGCTGCGCTTTGCGATCATCAGTTGTTCCTGTGATTTTTATCACCACCAGAATAGCAATATGTGGGACCGCCTGTTTGCGGAACTTCCTGAAATGGTGTTTGTCTTGGGGGATTCCTGTTATGTGGACCTGGGCAGTGACGGCAGCGAAAGGGACCTTTGGCGGCGTCACTGTGAAACCCGCATGACCTTGGCACACTTTAGACAACCTCGCCTGATTCCCACCCTGGCGACCTGGGATGATCACGATTATGGTGAAAACAACCAGAACAAGTACTATTCATTAAAAACACTATCCAAAAGAATCTTTGAATGTTTTTTCGGTTCTATGCCAGTGGCTGGATATCAAAAAGGGCATGGAGTCGGGGCGGTGCTGACGGGATTTGGGCAGCGATTCTTTTTGATGGACGACCGCTATTTCCGGGACGAGCCCCATAGCGGCGGAATGATGTGGGGGAGCGCACAGCAAGAATGGTTGTTGGCAAGCCTGAAGGAAAATGACAAGCCCTCGTGGTTGATGAATGGCAGTCAGTATTTTTCATCCTATGTGGGAAATGAATCCTTTCAAAAGGAATACATGAGAAATCTGGCGGATCTTACAGGTAAGTTGCGTAAGACCGAGGCTCCTGTGGTTTTCGCTTCTGGAGATGTGCACTTTAGTGAAGTGTTGCGAATCGAACCCGAGCTTTTGGGGTATCGCACCTATGAATTTACTTCCAGCGCCATGCACAGTCTGAATTATCCGACCAGTTGGTATATGCGAAATGCCCGGCGAGAAGTGCATACGTGGAAACATAATTTTATGATTATGAATTCTGAAGTTCTTAGTGGAGGAATAAAAACAGACAGCTACTGTCTCGGGCGCCGAGGGCAAAGACTTCTCAGTCATAGTGGGATCGTTCGTCGGGGTTAGAGAGTTTTTTTTCTGCGTGCGTCGTGAATTCAAATCACGCTTCCCATATTTTCAAAAATAGCTAGACTTACGTATTGAATATCTATCATTCCACGAAGGGAATAGTGCATGGGCAGCGTAGTATCATTCATCAATCAAAAAGGTGGCGTGGCAAAGACCACCACAGCTATTAATGTGGCCTCTCAATGGGCTAAGGAAGGCAAGAAAGTTCTTCTGATCGACTTGGACCCGCAGTCTTCTGCAACACGGGCGATCTTCGGCGATGAAGACTTTGAAGACACCATTTACGACGTCATCACCGGCGAAGTGGAAGCTCAAAGTGCCGTGGTTCATTCTCCGTCGTTTGGCTTTGATGTGATCCCGTCTGAAATTATGCTGAGCGGTATTGAAATCATTCTTTCTTCCAAATTTGGCCGCGAAAGCATCCTGAAAAGGGCCCTTGCGGAGATTAAAGAAGAATATGACATCGTTGTGATTGATTGCTCACCATCCCTGGGTCTTTTGACTGTGAATGCATTGATTGCTTCCAAGGACATCGTGATTCCGATCTGTCCGGAATACTTCTCTTTGAAGGGGATTGATCTGATCCTGGATACTTTGAAAAACATCAAAGCGGGCCTGGGGCATCAGATCAATGTGCGTGGTATCATTATTTCCAAATACCGCAACCGTCGTATTGTTGAAAAGGTCATCAGTGATCTGCGCACGAACTACACGATTCCGGTCTTCAACAATTATATCCCGGAATCTATCGCCGTCGAAGAAGCTCATCACAAGCATTTGCCAGTAAATGAGTTCTCTCCGAAGAACCCGGCAGGGTTGGCATTGGCCAATCTGGCACAGGAAATGTGGGCTTGAAGAAGCACAATCCCCTGTTTTTAGATTCAACCCAACCCGTTGGTGATAAGGTGATCACCAACGTGGAGCTTTTGGATGCAAGCTTGCAGGCAGGGGCCGCTTTTTATATTGAAGTCACGGACAGCTTCGGTTTTGTGCAAAAGCACGCATTGAAAATGATCTCCACAAAAAAATCAGTGCGCTACTGTACAGAGCTTTGGTTGAATAACAGCGAAGTGATTCAGTACAGGTTTATGATGGTTGCATCGGGGACTGAACTGCAATCATCGCCGATGAAAGAATCTTTAGCCGGTCATTCCATATCTGAAAAGTGGGACCCGTCGGGTCTTCCGGCGGCGCAATCTGTCAGGGGTAAACCGAAAGGGGCTCCGAAAAAAGCAAAGACCACAGAAATAAAAAAGGTGTCCTCCAGTAAGGGGCAAGGATCTTTGGTGGCAGCGCAAGATTATCAGCAGATGAAGTTCCTGCTGGGAGAGCTTGAATAATTCCTTAAAATGCAATAGCTCGTTACGGAGCTGACGAACTTTCAGACATCGAACAATAAACGTCACCTTGTATATTTTTACCCAATTCCCTTTGAAACTCTGGTAAAACTAGGTCTTCCAAATCAAGAGGTCGACCATGTTTAAAAAGTTCTCTTTGACAATATTAGCGGCGGCAATGCTGGTAGCTTGTGCTCAGCACAATACGGCAGAGGTTCTGACAGATGAATCACAAACCGGTGTTATCGGCGGCCAGAAAGTCGAGCAGGGCAGTGTGGTGATGACTTCCACGGTAGGTCTTTATGACGAGATGACGGGGTCTCTTTGCACCGGGACTTTGATTTCCAGAGAATTGGTTTTAACAGCCGCCCACTGTGTGACGCCGGGTTCAACCGGGTTGATGGTTTTTTTCACCAACGATGTTAAAAATATGAACTCTTACAACTCACAGTATGCGATCAAAGCCCTGCGACACGAAGACTATGATCGCAACCGCAGAATAGACACTGCTGATATTGCCCTGGTTCGTATTAGGGATACTTATTTGCCCGTAGGCTACAAGCCAGCAGCTATTTTGGAGGACTTCACCTCGTTGAAAGATGGCGGCGAGGTGGTGGTTGCGGGTTATGGTTTGAATTGGGCCTTAGGTGTGAAGAAGGGTGCTGGCATTCTGCGCACAACTAAATTGAAAATGAGTCAAGCCCGTCACGGGCAAACCGAGTTGATGTTAAGCCAATCCCTGAAAAAGGGAGTGTGTAGTGGGGATTCCGGTGGCCCGGCCTATGTCGAAAGGAATGGTCAGTTGTATCTGGCAGGAGTTGCCAGCCGCGGGGATGCGGCTGTGATGTTGCTCAGTCCAAAGTGTGACAAGTTCTCGATCTATTCACGAGTGGATGCTTATATGACTTGGATCAAAGAAACTTCAAATAAGTTGATGTCCAAGAAATAAGACTATTTCGGCGCACCCGCTTCAATCCAGCGCTTCATATAATCCAGTTCTTCCGCCGTCAAAGGGGGAAGAATTGTTTTGCCTCTTTGGGGTGGCATAAAGCGTTTGTTCATACCTGGTACGGTGACCTGATAAAGAATACTGTCCTCGGCTGTTTCCGCCAGAAGGTTGCGGTCATGCAGGTTCTCCACCTCATCCAAAACAGTGCGTTTGGCAGTTTCCGCCGTATGGCAGACCATGCATTTGGGCTGCAGGATTTCTTTTTTCAGATTGGCATAGCTGAGCTCTAATTTTTTCAGATCTGTTTTGATTTTTTCTTTCGGAGCTTCCGCGCCCGCACAAGCAGACAGATCGCCAACTTTTTGTGTCGAAACACGACTGTGCAGTTGATCCTCCAGCCATGTTTCCAGAATTTGCTTTTCACAGGAATTCAGAGGGCTGTAACCACCAGAACGTGGTGGCATGGTCCCGGCATGAATCACATCCAGGATTTCTGTTTTTTGCGCCAGCACTTGAGTCGCCGTTCCCATGGCTCGAGCACCCGAAGAATGGCACTCCAGGCAGGTTCTGAGAGAAGTTTGTTTTACGACTTCAAAGGACAGCTCTTTGTTTTGAAAAGCCTTGGCAAAGCTCAGCTCAGCACCGCCGGTCTTAAAAAGACCCAACTCTTCCATGGGATAGCTGCAACCCACCAATGAAAGCCCCACAACCAATACTGACAAAAGGTTCTTTTTCATAATGGGCGCTGTTTTATCAAAAAACAGCGCTCAGGGGGAAGTGATTTAGTGCCAAAGTATAAAATACAGCGGCTGTCTCAAATCAAGACAGTCGAAGTTGTTCCATCGAACGGAATTAAGGGGGCCAAAGAGTTCAGTGCACAAGGGCAGAAACCGAAAAGTATTAGGGTCTGTCCTTAGGAGTACACTTGGAGCGTTTGAGGTCACCTTTAGTTCTTTGGATTATCATGGCGCTGTTGGCGTCGGGTTGCACCTTGGATGCTGATCTGGAAGACCTTTTGTCTAAACGGGAGGTTGAAGATCTTCCCCTGGGAACCTTTCCGATAGATAAAATCACGCCACTTTTCCAAGACGACTTCAATCGTTCTGACGAGCCTCTGATCTCCAATACAAAATGGATGAGTTCTCCGTTGGGGGAATCCTTCCTGATAAATCAAGAGCTGAATGTAGCTGAAAACTCCGGGCTCGTGGTGGCGGCTCCTAACAATCCCGTGGCTTTTGCTGACCTTGCCAAAACTTATATTGAGACTTCCGTTAGAATGGATGGATCTCAGGATCAGGTCTTTTACCTCTTGCCTTACTTTAAGGCGGCCACAAGCGAAATGATTGGTTGCTTTTTTCAGTACTCAGGTGGGACTTTTAAGGTCATTGTCGGATCCGCCGCGAATCTTGCGACTCCTTCTTTTGAATTGTCGGGATACCCGTGGTTGGCAGTGAACTATGTTGGCTGTGAGGTGGATCAAAGCACCGGTGTTGTGTCTGCTTACTTGAATTCTGTGAAACTGGCGGAACGCAGTCAGGTTTCAGTGCCAGCAGCGGCGGACTCTGTGCCACTCATCGCAGGGGGCGGGAACGGCATGGTCTTGGACGATGTAAAGGCCTTTGCTTCATTTCACGAGGGACGGGAAGAGCGCTCAGGGGATCTGCGAATTTATAATGCCCCTTTCGTCGGCTATTATGACAACGAACTGGCGGCCTTCAGTCTTCAGGGGTACTGCTCTGAAAATGGTGCCACCGTTCAGGTCAAGGATGTTTCTGGAGAGTTCCAGGCCCCCTCCGTCGTCTGCGTGGACAATCGTTTTGTGATCCCTTTGGATTTAACAAACGGTTCCCGATTCAAATACGGAATCAACCAACTGCGCATCGAATACACCATGGCGGCCGGGATGCAAGAGCACCTGTGGTATTTCTATCGCAAGGACGGAGTCTTCCCCGCCAGCCGAATCTTGGCGTCGTTCACGAAGCCGTCGGATATGGTCTTGGAAGGAAACTCCGCGAGCACTCAGCAAATTGAGGTGGTCCTGAATCAACCTGCAGCCGTGGATGTCACGGTCAAGTATGCTTTGTCGGGTGTTTCATCCACGGCACAAAATCCAACGCATCACAATCTGCCCGCAACGGGGACTTTGGTTATTCCTAAAGGTCAAAAAAGTGGGATGATTCAATACACCTATAAAGGGGATGCCGCCGCAGGCGGATCGAAGATCCTCCAGGTGGCCATCGTGGATTTGTCTGGCCCGGGCTTAAGAACTCGGATGGGGAAATATCAGATCATAAGAAGGTTTGTTCGTGATGAAGAGTCGCCCTCGGTGGTGCAGATCAGTGCGGGGCTGGCGCAAAGCTGTATGTTATTCGATAATGGACAATTAAAATGCTGGGGTGCAAACGCTGCGGGACAGTTGGGCGATGGCACGCTGATAGATCGAACAGCGCCAAGTTTGGTTGCCGGTGGTGGTCTTTATAGTTACGTCAGCGTGGGGCAAGATCACACTTGTGCTGTCCTTCTGAGTGGTGATTTGCAGTGTTGGGGGCAAAACTTAGGTGGCAAGCTGGGCGATGGCACGGGGACGGATCGATTGGTGCCGACGGCCGTGAACGACACTGCGAAATATACAATGGTCGCATCCTCGATATCACATACATGTGCAGTGACGACCGCCGGAGCTATTAAGTGCTGGGGCAGTACTTTCGGTTACAGCCCCACGCTGGTTAGTGGCGCGGAAACCTACTCAATGGTGACTGCAGGCGAGTCCCACTCCTGCGGCATTACAACTGGCGGCTTTGTGCGATGCTGGGGTGAAAATGGAACTTCGCAGCTGGGGGATGGAACCTCTACGGATCGCATAACTCCCACGCCGCTTCTGGACGCTGACAGATACTCTGTTGTGACTGCGGGTAAAGACTTCACTTGCGGGATTACTGAAGCCGGTAAAGCCAAGTGCTGGGGTAATGGTGGGAATCTTGGGGCGGGGGCCCGTCCTAATTCCGCAACGCCCGTTGAGGTCAGTGGAGGGGATCTGTACGATCGCATTTCAGCGAATTGGCAGTATACCTGTGGTATCGGGCGGCAGGATAAAAGAATTCGCTGTTGGGGATATGATCAAGGTGGAAACCTCGGTAAAGAAAAAAGTCCCACGTCGGTTCAGGTGCCAACATTGACGAGTGATGAGGATCAGTTCGCATTTATTGCCACGGGACCTCAGGTGGGCTGTGGGATCACAGTTGCAGGAGTACCAAAGTGCTGGGGACGAAACATCAATTATAATCGCGGTGATGGTTTTAGGGCCTTGACCCCACAGCGAGTGTTGACCTCTGAAAAGTTTAAAAGCGTTTGGGCGGGTTGGGACACGACATGCGGTGTTTCGACTCAAGGAAAGGCCTATTGCTGGGGTAGCAATGTATTCAATCAGATCGGTGATGGATTGTCCAGCAATCGCGGTGCGCCTGTCGCAGTGGAGGGGGCTGACACCTACAAAGCGGTGGCCACTTCGCAGTACCACTCTTGCGGGATATTGGAAAATGGACTGGCGAAGTGCTGGGGGGCGTCTACCGGCGACGGTCTGATTGGGGACGGAACATCAACGACAAGATCTAAACCCGTGCCGGTCAAAGACAATCATTTGTTTGCGTCGTTGGAAGTTGGCAACAATCATAGCTGTGGGGTGGACTCGCAGGGGTATATCCGGTGCTGGGGTGCGAATTATATGGGTCAGCTTGGAATTGGGTCTTTAAGCAGTCAAAATGGACCGGCTGTCGTTGGTGCAGAACTCTATCAACAAGTCAGTGCGGGTGGGATTCACACCTGTGCCCTAAATACTGCGGGAAAAGCTTATTGCTGGGGTGGTAACACAGCAGGGCAGTTGGGTGACGGCACGGCTGGGTTGGGAACGCACAAAACTGTTCCGACCGCAGTCAGTGGCAGTGATGATTTCAAAGTTGTTTCAAGTGGTGGATTCCACACCTGTGGTATCACAACGGCAGACCTGGTGAAATGTTGGGGGCAAAATTCCATCGGAGAATTGGGGGATGGAACTTTGATCGGCCGCTACGTCCCCACCGCCATTGTCGGAGCAACCACTTACAAAATGATCGATGCTGGTTATTCACACACGTGCGCAATCACTGTTGCTGGAACTGTGCAGTGCTGGGGCAGTAATACCCACGGGCAGTTGGGGAATGGAACCAACATAAACAGCAGTTCTCCCGTGGATATTTCTGACGGTGCTCGCTATAAAATGATCTCGGCGGGGCATACTTACACCTGCGGAGTTACAGAGGCCGACGAGCTGAAATGTTGGGGAGGGAACGCCAATTTTGAGGCGGACCTTGATAAGCTCGGTCTGGGAAGCAGCCCCGTCAACAGTACAGCGCGGCCAGTAACCGCACCGTAAGGTCAGACATCCTTAGGCAACTTTGATTTTGAAAAGGACAGAATACATGGCCTTGAGCATGTCAGGATCATAGCGGCCCGCCAGCTTTTCCTTCATCATGGTGACGGCATCCACCGGAGTCAGCGGGACGTTGTAAGATCTTTGTGTGGTCATGGCGTCATAGGTGTCCGTGATGGCCACAATGCGCGCGAAGGGATGGATCTCGTCAGCGACCAACTGCTGGGGATAACCGTTACCGGCCCAGGATTCATGATGCTCAAAGCAGGCCGCCTTGATCGCATCGCTGATGTTGGGGTGATTGTTCAAAATCACCAGGCCATACTGAGGGTGCATTTTCATCTGCTCCCATTCGGCATCGGACAGGCCGCCTTTTTTGCACAGAATATCCAGGCTGACGCTGCGTTTTCCGATATCGTGAAAAAGGGCGCCGACCCCTAGTTCCTCTAATGTTTTGGCATCATAGCCCAGGGCCTTTCCCAGTCCCAAAGAATAAATGCTGACGTCCAAAGAGTGATTGTAAGTATAGAAGTCGTGTCCTGATAACGAGATCATAAAGCCCATGGCTTCCGGAGCATTTTCCATCAGCTCAATAAAGTCGGTGATGATCGGACGGGACTCGTCCAGGGCACGATTGACATCAGGATTTTCAAAAAGGTCTTCCATCAAGGCGACTGAGGATTCGCGCAGGATCTTGGCTTTGTCGAAGGGATTCAGAAGGTCGGAGTTCATTTCCTCTTTCACCCAGTCACGATAGATTTGTTTGTCTTCCATGCGCACAAAGAAGGAATCCCCGGTGTCACGGTTGTGCAGGGTTTTGATTTTACCTGACCCCAGCTTGTCGCCAGCTCTCAGGTACAGGATGTGTTTGCCATCGACGTAGATGAAGATATCAAAAGAGGTGACTTTATCTGGGCGTATCGTGCTGAGGCGAATGCGGAAGTAAGTCGTTGAATCCATAGAAAAATTCTGCCATGGAACCAGGGGTGATGGAACTAAATCTGCAATAAACAATGGTCTCGGGCTTTGGTCTAGAGCAGGGTGGGTTGAGATTCTCTTACAACGTGCCAATCCGAGACTGCAGAAAGCCCGATGTCACAGGGATGCATTCATTGACTTGTCGTCGGAATCAGAAATAATCGGAGGCCATGGCGTTGCGTTTGAATACCGAGATTCAATATCTTAAAGGAGTGGGTCCCAAATTGGGGGATCTGTTTTCCCGTAAGGGTCTAAAGACTCTTGGGGATCTTTTTGAGTTTTATCCCCGGGCCTATGAAGATCAACGGGCGGCTCGGAATATCGCAAGCCTTCGTCCCGACGATATTGTCAGTATCAAAGCCACCGTGGTGGCGGTTCATAGCATAAACATGGGCCGCTCCGCGCGGAAGATGTATGACGTGGTTTTGCGGGATGCCTCGGGCCAGATTCACTGCAAATACTTCCGTGTACCCTACAAAGGTTACTTCGAGCGCTTTAAGCCCTTCACCGAGGTTCGTGTCGTTGGCAAGGTGACCGAATACCGCGGGCGCATCGAGTTCCACCATCCTGACATCAAGGATGTTGAGCCTGATGAAGAAGCTCAGGACGCCTTGATTCCGCTGTATACAGAAATCGAAGGTCTGGCGACAGCCAAGATCATGAAGCTGGTGCGTTCGGCCTTTGCACAGATTGAAGAATGGCCGGAAGAGGCTTTGCCCAAGTGGATGCGGGAAAAGTACAACCTGATTCCGCGCAAGGATGCCTTGAAGGACATTCACTTCCCGGACCCGAACAGGGCGAAGGAATATGCCGAGTTTAAAACACCGGCCCAAAAAAGAATCATCTTTGATGAATTCTTCTGGTTGGAACTTTATCTGGCGTCCAAAAAAGCGGGCTTCCAGAAAGAAGGGGCGCCACAGATCAGAAACAGTGGCGAAAAGCTTAAAACACTGGCGCAGTCGCTGCCTTTTGAAATGACTGGGGCTCAGAAGCGTGTTTTCACCGAGATCAAAAAAGATTTGGAACGTGGACATCCCATGCACCGAATGGTTCAAGGGGATGTGGGAAGCGGAAAGACACTGGTCAGCTTTATGGCGGCCCTTTATGTCGCGGAAAGTGGTTATCAGTCCTGTTTGATGGCGCCGACTGAAATCCTGGCAGAACAGCACTTTAAGAATGCCAAAAAAGTTCTGGAACCCTTGGGGATTCGTCTGGGACTTTTAGTCGGGAAGACCAAAGCTTCAGAAAAAAAGCAACTTTTGGCAGCCCTTGGCAGCGGTGAAATCGATTTGATCATTGGTACCCACGCGCTGATCGAAGATGATGTCCAATTCAGTAATTTGGGGCTGGTGATCATCGACGAACAACATAGATTCGGTGTTGAACAGCGCGGAGTTCTGAAGAACAAAGGAAACTCGCCGCACTTTTTGGTGATGACGGCAACGCCGATCCCAAGAACGTTGGCGATGACCGTGTATGGTGACCTGGATGTTTCTATCATCGATGAGATGCCAGCCGGGCGCAGTCCGATTCAGACCAGGGCCACATTTGAAAGCAAGCGACCTCAGGCGTTGCAGTTTATGCTGGAACAACTGCAGAAAGGCCGTCAAGCCTACATCGTTTACCCTCTGGTCGAAGAAAGCGAAAAGATTGATCTTAAAGATGCGGTTTCTGAATACGAAAAGCTCAAGCAACTTTATCCACAGGTGAAGTTCGGGCTGTTGCACGGAAAGATGAAACCGGATGAAAAAGATCAGGTCATGGATCAGTTCCGTCGTCATGAAATTCAGGTTCTGGTGTCCACGACGGTGATCGAAGTCGGCGTGGATGTGCCGAATGCCAATATCATGATCATCGAACATGCCGAGCGTTTTGGTTTATCCCAGCTACACCAGTTGCGCGGCCGGGTCGGGCGGGGCGAACATAAAAGTTTCTGCATTCTGATCATGGGATATGCGGTGTCGGAAGAAGGCAAACAGCGCACCGAGATGATGGAAAAAACCTCGGATGGATTTAAGATCGCTGAGTTCGACCTTGAAATGCGCGGTCCCGGCGAGTTCATGGGCACCAAACAGTCCGGTCTTTCCGGATTCAAACTGGCGAATTTGGTGCGTGACATGGCCATCTTGCAAGAGGCTCGTGAAGCGGCCTTTGAGGTTCTGAGAAAAGATCCGAAGTTGTCTTATCTTGAAAACCAGGGGTTGAAAGAGGAACTCCTGCGTGAACATGGGCCTGCAGCTCTGGCGGGTATTGCGTAGACCATCTCGTTCTGAGACAGGATTACGAGTATTTATTGTTTTGGCCTATAAAATAGGCAGCACAGAACGCCGATAAAGAGATATGCTGCAAAACACTTGGACGTATCGGTTGTTTGTTTTTATTGGTATGGCATTGTGCCTAGGGTGCTCTCTTGACGCCTCCCTGATTAAAGATCAGCTTTCAAATGGCGCTGTGGAGGGGGATGGTCGCATCCCTCTGGCTATCACGATGGAAGTCGGCTCCTCAAAAACCATCGAACCACTGGGGGGAATTCCTCCTTATACTTATAGTGCCTCAACCTCCGGCTATCTTGACATCACGACGGGTCTCTATGTGATTCCTCCGAATGCTCCGTTGATTGAAGAGGTTCTGGAAGTTGTCGACAGTCTTGGGAAAAAATTCGCAGTCACGGTTCATCGCCGGGGTTTTCGCGAGTTTCGCAGAGTTGAAATGCCTCAGTCAGCACAAGATCAGAATTTTATTTCAGATGCGGTATGGCTGTCTTCCGGGGCGGTGTTAGCAATAGCAACGGCCAGTGATAATTCCGGCGAACGCTGGGCTACCTATCGCAGTACAGACGACGGTGTGACCTGGAGTCGTGTGGATCATTTTATGGGTGTCCACTATTATGGTGAGTCCCATGCCATGGCCATGGTGGCAAAAGGCAACACGGTCTTTGCCTGTGGCTATGGTTACTCCTATAACAGCACGGCTCAGGATCCCAATTCGGTTTGGTTTATCCGACGCTCTACTGATGCCGGCACAACCTGGACGACATCGGATTCCTGGTGGGAAGTGGCTGGAGAAGACTATGTTTGTTATGACATTGCAGTTTCGCCTCTGACAGGATTTATTTATTCTGTCGGGTACGGAGACCAAGGATGGGCCATTCGTGAAAGTAAGGATGATGGTGTCACTTGGCAGACAATTTATCACAGCGCGCCCCTGGCCGGTGGTAATGAGATCTCTGCATATCAAGTGGGTGTTTCCCCATCAGGAGAGTTGTTCGTGATGGGGCGATCCGGAGTCGCCAATAACATGTACTTTCTTAAGGGTGTGTTGACTGCGGGAGTTTGGGGATGGACACCCGCGACGACACTTCCCGCTGTAACGAACTATGGCGACTATGAACTCAGAGGGAATTTGCGGGTCCTTGATGACAACACAGCCTACTATTCCTGCTCTGCCGGAAGTGGCAAGATTTATAAGACCGCAGATGGTGGGGTGACCTGGTCGCAGGTTTATTCAGGGCTCGATCTTTTACAGGGGATGACGGTGACCTCGTCAGGGGTTCTGATCGCCACTGGAGGCAGTCGCAGCTCTAATCCCAACGATTGGAAAGTTGTTACTTCCACTGATGGCGTCACATGGACACCGGTGGATCTGGATGCTTTGTTTGGTAATGCGAAAGATCCCTACGGTCTGACGGTGGTGGCACATCCTTCCAGCAACAAGGTTTTGGCCTTCTCTTACAATGATCAGGGATATCAATCAACCGTGGCCTCGTCTGCGGATGCCGGTGCGACATGGAGCTTGGCAGGAGATGTGCGTTTTCAGTGGGCCTTCTGGAGCACAATGGAAAAAGTCATTCGCACTTCACCCACGGAGCTTTACGCCATCGTGGACACCGGAGACATGGATGGAGGGTGGCCCTGGCTGATATCCAAAAGTTCAGACAACGGTGTGACATGGCAGGATTCAGACAGATTTGTGTCGAGTGGCTATATCAATGCCGACGATCTGCTTCAAGGGCACGATGGGGCAATCTATGCAGCTGGCGACCGTGACGGGAACAAAATCATCCGGCGTACTGTCGATGGCGGTGTGTGGACTGATGTCTTTTCCATGGCAGGAACCAGTGGACTCGTGTTCCTGGGTACCAACGACTCAACCGAGACTTATTTTGTTTCTGACGACGGTTCCAATGTGTATTTCAGAAAGACCTCAGATGGGACCTCGTGGAATCTGCTAAAGACCTTCACGCTTCCCGGGGGAGTGAACGAGATTCGTGCCAAGGGTCTTAGTGTTGATAATTCGGGAAACATATTCCTGATGATCATGGAAAGGGTGAATGCCAATGGAACCATAGCGGTTCATCGTTCTGCCGATGGTGGTGCAACGTGGACCGAGGTGCTGCGTGGACCTGGTAATATCAATTATTGGTCGTTAAGATTCAGTTTAAGATTCAGCCCCGCTGGGGATGTTTGGGTTTATGAAGGAGCGAACTTCTTCCGCTCAGTGGATCAAGGGCAAACCTGGATTTTGCAAGCCACGGCTCCGACGGGGACGATTGACATCAGTTGGGTGAACGGGCAGGCGTATTATCTGACAGAAGATCCGGATCATGATTATGCGGTGGTGACCGCGGGAGAAACTCCCGGTTCGTGGGTGATCGTAGAAAGTGTCAGACAACGGGTTGAGGCCGGCGAGATCGCAGGCGAGTATGAAACCGAGTTGGTCGAAAGAAAATTTATTGTTTTGGGGGATTCTGAAGTCCTCTTGAACTACACCTACAACGACGCCTATTTGGGGGCACGAACCATTCTCAGGGTTATCGCGACAAAATGAGGTTTGAACCCCATCGAGTCTTATTCTGAGACATAGATTTTTATCATTTTTTGTTTTGTGCTCTCCCGGCCCACTCGCGAAACACCGATAAGTGAGACATGACTCATTTAATCTCCAGAACGTTTCACAAGCTGTCGAGGTCTCTGCTATTTTTGTTTTTGGCAGGATGCTCTTTGGATGCCTCCCTGGTTAATGAGACGGCTTCTCGGTTGTTGGAGGACGTGACTCCTGACGATGGCCTCCCTGTGCTCAGTGGGCCCGCTGTCACCTTTACTTCACCCTCACGGCTGCGTGTGAATTATGACAGCTATGCCTGGTTTGAACTGCAGTTTACCAATGCAGACACAATTGAAATTGATGAAACCGATTTAATCGTAAATGGCAGTTCTGCCACATGTGAAGTCTATTTTGATAGTTCTGAGGGGTACTATGTCGAGTTGTACAACTGCACCGGAGATGGGACGGTCAGTGTCGGCGTGGCTCCCGGAGTCGCCAGAAGCAGCGATGGAAAATCAAGCGTTCAGACCGCCTCGCCTTTTTTGATCACTGTGGATAACGTGGCTCCCTTTATTGAGATCACTTCTCCTGCTGCCGGAAGTGCGGTTGCAGACAGCCGCAGTTTTGTTGTCAGTGGTGTTTGTGATAATGAAGGGACTGATATTTATTTGAATCATCCTGCTAATAACACGGTTTCGTGCAGCGCTGGAACGTGGACTGCTGACCTTGATGTGACGGGTGTTGGGGCGGGAAGCTTTAATGTGGACGTGACCTATGAAGACGCTGCCGGAAACAGCATCACGGACTCGCGATCCTTTGCAATCCCCGTGAAGATCTACAAAGTGGCAGACATTTTCAATACCCGAAGAACTTCGGGAGTTTTGCTGGGGGATGGCTCTTTTGTTCCGTGGGGTTGGGATACATCAGTGACGGTGATGGATACGGCCACTCAGAATGCCATCAAGTCCGGGGTTCAAACCGTTCTCGGCGCCAACTACGAAAATGCATTTACGGCTCTGAAGACGAATGGAACTTTGGTCAATTGGGGAAGTTCACGCGGCGTCTCCTCAGTGGCCTCTGCTCAGCATATCGTTTCGATGGTGTCTAACCAAGAAGCCTTTTCAGGTCTTAGAAGTAACGGGACGGTCTTTGGCTGGGGATACTTTCACACGGGAGGAAATCCACCAAGCTCAGCGACGGCTGCCAATAGTGGTGTCTACAAGCTCATGGCGGCAAGGGATAGCTTTTTAGCATTGAAAGCCAATGGAAGCGCTGTTGCGTGGGGTGGTTTGTATGGAGAGGGCTCGGTTCCGAGTCAAATTTCTTCTGCAGGCTCTGGAGTCATCGCGGCAGCTGGTCGAAGAATCGCCTGGTCGGCCATGCGTGTTGATGGGTCTATCTATCACTGGGGGGACTCAACTTATGGTGGCTCTGCAGTGGCCCCGCCGGGGGTTATCGAGCTGCTTTGTGCGAATAATGAAGGAGCGTTTGCAGGACGTAAAGCCGATGGTTCGGTGATCACCTGGGGGCGAGTGGCTGCGGGTGGGGATCCCTCGGCGCATTTGGCTCAGCTTCAAAACAATCGTAAAATTTTATGCTCTGGTGGCAGTACTTTTGTAACCCTGAGTTCCAGTGGATCAGTCTTTATTTGGGGAGGCTTTACTCCGTTTTCGGCCTCGCCCCCTGAGTTGGCGTCAGGCGTTTCAGACATCGAAGCTTTGGGAAGTCGTCTGATAGCTTATAAAAGCAACGGGGCTGTTTATAATATCAGCAATAGTACGGGAGCAGCCACAGAGCTGGTTGCTGCCGATGGCGTGGCGACAAGTGTGACTGGTGGCGGAGGGTATGCTGTTCTCAAATCCGATGGTTCCGTTCTGGTCTCCGGATCGGCCTCCTACGGCGGTGATGCCACGGCGGTGGCTCCGTCACTTGCTTCCGGAGTGATCAAGGTGACTTCAAACTATGGTACTTTTAATGCCTTAAAAGATGACGGAACGATTGTATCTTGGGGCTTAGACAGTGACACCAGTGCCATCGCTTCGTCACTTAATGGTCCCTATAAGTCGACGAAAAAAGTTATTGCATCGAAAAAGGCCTTCGCCGCTTTAAGAACAGATGGCTCCGTGGTGAGTTGGGGTGGTGAAATCGCCAACTTCTCAAGTGCGGCGGTCGCTTCTGGAGTGAAAGATTTGTATAATACTGAGCGTGCTTTTGCGGCTCTAAAATCCAATGGCTCTGTGGTCGCATGGGGAGCCTCTGATTATGGCGGAGATGTGGGGGCGGCAAGTGCCTTGTTGAGCTCCGGAGTGAAGGCTGTCTTTGCGAACAGTCGAAGCTTTGCCGCACTCAAAGCGAACGGGACAGTTGTGACCTGGGGGCATGCGGCTTCCGGGGGGGACAGCTCCTCTGTTGCAGGTCAGTTGACGGGTGTTATTCGTCTTTATTCCACTGAGACGGCTTTTGCTGCGTTAAAGGACAACGGAAGTGTTGTCACTTGGGGTGAGGCGGGTGCGGGTGGGGATGGTGCCGCAGTGCTGGGGGCGCTGAGCTCAAAAACTGTCCAAATCTATTCTAACAAAAGAGCATTTGCGGCCTTGCAGGATGATGGCAGTCTGGTGACCTGGGGTGATGCCTTGGCGGGTGGAAATTCCTCGTCTGTTGCAGCTTCACTGAACAGTGGAGTTGTCAGCGTGATTCCGTCAGACCGGGCCTTTGCGGTGGTGAAACCTTTGGGAGCTGTTGTTTCTTGGGGGGATCCTGTTTATGGAGGCGACAGTTCTTCGGTCAGCGCATCCTTGGTGTCGAATGTTTTAAGAGTCACTTCGACCGGGAAAGGTTTCTTTGCCAACAAGGCTGATGGCAGTGTGGTGAGCTGGGGTGACAGTGCGACCGGGGCTGGAAACGCGACTTTAAATACGAATTTTTCACATCGTTTTATTCGTGCCTTTACCAATTTGGCAGCCACAGTCTTCTTGTTGGACAATGGTTCGATACAGACAGCAGGTGACGCTGCCGCCGGGGCCGACGTGTCATCCGTCAGCTCTTCGTTGAGTTACATCAAAGAAGTCGCGTCTTCGGCGCGTGCTTTTGCCGCGCTCAGATCCGACGGTGTCGTTGTCACTTGGGGTGACAGTGCATACGGTGGTAGTTCCGTCGCAGTCGCCTCTAAACTTGCCTCGGGAGTGAAGGCTGTCTATGCCACCGAGGGAGCCTTTGCAGCTCTGAAAGACAACGGGACTGTTGTTACTTGGGGAGACTCCAGCTTGGGCGGGAACTCCAGTGGCGTGATCTTCGCCGATTAAGAGCGTCGCGGAAAAACGACCGAACATTTTGCTGTTGCATCCGGGATCTTTGTTTGTCATGCTTTTTAAAGATCACAAGGATGTGCTCTTATGAAGATTCTCAGCGTAGTAACGGCAACAATTTTCTTTTCTATGAACTCTTGGGCGGCAGCTCCGGCCTACAAGGTGAACATGCGTGTCGGCTTGAAGGGTTCAGCACCTATTTCTGTGAATACTGTGGCTAAATCCGGCAAAAAAAGCTTTGTCAGTGAAATTTCTGACGACGGACAAAATGAAACTTTGGTCGAAGTCTATGCTCGCAAATCCCAGGTGAATAAAAAAGACGGATTGTATCTGGATGTGACGGTCACAAAACGTGTTCGTGGGCAGCAGAAGCTGACTGAGCGGGCTCAGGTATTTGCTCCGGATAATCAAGAGATGGAATTTGGCATGAATTCCAAGGGGCGCACTGCGGGGAATTTGTCTTTGGCAGTGATGGCTCATCAACTTTAAATCACCCACCGCATCAATATTCTAAGTACCCCTTGCGACTGAACTTCGGTCGTGATCTGATTTTGTGATCAGAGGGGGTATTATGAAACATCTTGTGAAGGGTCTTGCAGTTTCGACTGTGGTTCTTTCTGTCAGCGCAGCGCAAGCGGGCACGGTTTTGAAACTCAATGCCGGTGCTGTGGATACAAATAAACTTTCTAGCACTTATGCAGCGACTTGGGCGATGGAAGTCCGTGCGACGGAATACATCGTGCAGTTCAAAAAAGCTGTCACCGAAAAAGACAAGGCGGCTCTCAAAGCCCAGTTCGAAGTCTTCGGTTATCTTCCCGATGATGCTTTGGTGGTTCGTGGCACTTATTTTGATTTGATGAAGTTCAAAAACTCCCATGCCGGTGTTCAGGCGGTGGTGAAGTACGCCAATACCTATAAAGTCAGCAAGGACTTCACTCCTGCCAGCGTCTTTAATAAAGACTCCATGGTGGCAGTGCTTGTGAACACGTTCAAGGCCAATGAAGTGGAAGTGGTCGCATCCAAAATTGAAAAAATGGATGTTAAAGTGTCTGTTCAAGTTGTGGATGGAAAGCATATCACAGCCTTGATTCCTCGCGGACTTGTTCCGGCGGTGGCGGCTTTGACAGGGGTTGAACATATTCAACCAGCACCGGTGATCGAATCCTTCCATTTTGCGATGGATCAGAACTTGGCGGACGATGTTTCCGCGGCAGCAGCGGGCGATTACACAGATCTTAAAGGTGATGAGTCCGGCACGCGCTTGATGAACTTCGATGCTGCATGGGCCATGGGTTACACAGGCCGTGGTCAGACCGTCTCCATGGCAGATACAGGCTTGGATTCCGGTAACACTGGCGCAATCCATCAGGATTTCGCTGGCGCTGTGATCTCTGGTTATCCGTTTGGATTGTGGTCTAAATCCTGGTCAGATCCAATGGGTCACGGAACTCACGTGGCTGGTTCGGTTATGGGTCGCGGAACAGCGTCCAAAGGTCTGCTCAAAGGCGGCGCATATGAAGCCAACATGGTGGCTGAAGGCATGTGGTCTCCGATGATGAAGAACTTGAGTGTTCCGTCCAAACTAGGGGATTTGTTTGCAAAAGCTTATGCTGATGGCGCTCGTATTCACACCAACTCTTGGGGTGGGGCGCGTACCTTCGGGGCTTATGACAACTTTGCGATTCAGGTGGATGAGTGGTCCTACGCAAACCCGGATATGCTGATTTTGTTTGCGGCTGGAAACAGTGGTGCGGATAAAAACAAAGACGGCCGTATTGATGCGAACTCCATGGCTTCTCCAGGCACAGCGAAGAATGTGCTGACCGTGGGCGCTTCTGAAAACGTGACTTCTTCCGGTGGGATCCAGGTTCCTATTAAACAACTTCGTGCAGCCAAGGATGAATGGCCCGCAGAGCCGATCTACAGCTCTTACATTTCAGATAAAGCTGATGGTATCGCGATGTTCTCTTCTCGTGGTCCGACTCAAGATGGCCGTACGAAACCAGACATCGTGGCTCCGGGCACAAATATCCTGAGTGTGTTCTCTCAAGAAAAGGATGCTTCGCCACTTTGGGGTGCTTACAATAAAGACTACGTTTGGTCCGGTGGAACTTCCATGGCGACACCTCTGACAGCAGGGGCTGCGGCGATCGCTCGTCAGGTTCTTGTTGAAAAAATGGGCATCGCGACTCCATCTGCGGCGTTGATGAAAGCAACTATGCTTCACACTGCGGTGGACATGTTCCCAGGTCAGTACGGTGAGGTGGGTGCATCCCGTGGGCAGGAGATTTTGACTCGTCGTCCAAACTCTGATGAAGGTTATGGTCGTGTGGATGTTTCCAACATCGCAAACTTGGGTGCGGGGACAGTCTTCATCGACAATCGCCAAGGTGTTGCACAAGGTGCTGAGGTGACTTATGAATTCACATTGGCAAATCCTGGCAGCCTGTATGCGAACCTTGTTTGGACAGATGCTCCGGGTTCTGCCAATGCCGCGCAAGCGTTGGTGAACGATCTGGATCTGGTTCTGACGATGCCAAATGGGCAAACTTTGAGCATGAACGATCACATCAACAATCTTGAGATGATCGAAAAGTCGGACCTGCCGGCTGGAACTTACAAGCTGACAGTAAAGGGCTTCAAGGTTCCACAGGGCAAAAACGGCGCTCAAGCTTATGCTCTAGTCTATACGGCAAAATAGTCGAAGATAGTGCTTTAAGTATATGAAAATACAGGCAAAAGGCTCGGGTGTGTCCGGGCCTTTTGTCGTTTGGGGGCGCTGTTTAAAGTTTGATAAACACTCTGAAATTCTTTCCAATGCACTGCTCTTGTTTGATAACTCGTGTCAAATTTGATAGAACAGTCGAGGTTGTAAGTCTGTCCAAAAGTCTAGCTTAAAGCTTAGATCAATGGATGTGTCCCTTTTATCCTTGGGGAGGTTCGTGAATGCAGACGTTTGATGTCGGTGATAATGCAGTTTATCCTGGATATGGCGTTGTTAAAGTGGTTTCTATTGAAACCAAGGAAATGTTGGGAACTAAAACTACGTTCTATAACATGCAGTTGGTAGACACGGGTTTGAAAATCATGATCCCAACGACGAATGTAAAGTCCGCAGGTCTTCGTCCGATCATTTCCAAGTCAGAAGCTTCCAGAGTTGTTGGAATCCTTAAAGAAAAAGACATCAAGATCGACAATCAGACCTGGAACCGCCGTTATCGTGAATACATGGAGAAAATCAAAACAGGCTCCGTGTTCGAGATTGCTGAAGTTTTGCGCGATTTGTTCCTGCTGAAAGCGGACAAAGAGCTGTCCTTCGGTGAGCGCAAGATGTTGGACTCTGCGCGCACGCTTCTTCTAAAAGAACTCACTTTGGCCACCAGCCAAGAAGAGCTTTTCAAAGAGGAAGAAGTTAAAGCCATCTTCGGCATTACAGGCTAGACGATTTCCAAAAAACATAATAAATTCGGGGCTTGGTTTAACAACCAGGCCCTTTTGTTTTTTAGGCTGGTTTCAGGCTCTTGGAGTTCTTATGTCCGCTAAAATTTCTCCGCATGTTCGTGTTCGTTTTGCTCCTTCCCCAACGGGTTATTTGCACGTGGGTGGTGCGCGTACTGCTCTTTATAACTATCTTTTTGCTAAGAAAAACGGCGGTGAATTCATTCTGCGTATCGAAGACACGGATGAGGCTCGCTCCACACAAGAATCTTTGCGTGGTGTGGTGGATGATCTGGTTTGGCTGGGTTTGATGTGGGATGAGGGTGTCGACCCCGTGACCTTGAAAGATGTGGGGCCCCACGGTCCTTATCGTCAAAGTGAGCGCCTGCATATTTACAAAGAAATTGCCGACAAACTTCTGAAAGAAGGCAAAGCCTATTACTGCTTCATGACTGAAGCGGAAATTGAAAAGCAAAAAGAAGAAGCCAAAGCCAATGGCAGCTTCGCACATTTGCAGTCGCCGTATCAGGACTGGCCGCTGGAAAAAGCTTTAGAGCGCCTGAAGACGGGCGACAAAGCGGTGGTTCGTTATAAAACCAAGGGTCTTGAGAAAGACTATGTCTTCACCGACCTGGTCCGTGGTGAAGTGAAGTTCCCGTCAGACATGGTGGGGGACTTCGTGTTGCTTCGCTCTGACGGTATGCCGGTTTACAACTTCTGCTGTGTGGTGGATGACCATTTGATGAAAATCACCCATGTCTTCCGTGCGGAAGAGCATCTGCCAAACACGTTGCGCCAGTTGATGATCTATGAGGCGATGAATTGGGAAATCCCGGAATTCGGTCACATGGCTTTGATCTTGGATGAAGATCGTCAAAAACTTTCCAAGCGCAAAGGCGCCGTGGCTTGCGGTCAACTCAAAGACGAAGGTTACTTGGCCAGTGCCGTGTTGAACTTTATTGCTTTGTTGGGCTGGTCCGATCCTCAAGGGCGTGAGCTTTTGTCTGTGGAGGACATGAAGCAGGTCTTTGATATTTCCCGTCTGAATCCTTCTGGAGCGATCTTTGACCGCGTGAAATTCAAGTGGGTGAATGCACAGCACTTGCGTGCGCTTCCGAATGCCGAGCTTTGGAAAGCGATTCAGCCGTTCCTGGCGCGCGAACACATGGAGCTTCCGCAGGATCCGGCATGGCAAAGCAAGTCCCTGGATTTGTTTAAGCCTTATATGGAAATTTTGGCCGATGCAATTGAGCTGTATCGTCCGCTGAATGACAAGGCCTATGTCATCCTTCCAGAAGCAGATGAAACCCTGAAGTGGGAACCCACCAAGGCGGTTCTGACGGCATGGAGAGATCTGGTGGCAGCGTTCCCTGCGGATTATATGACGGAAGACGATTTCCTGAAACTTCAGGATGAGGTGAAGAATCAAACCGGGGCCAAAGGAAAGCATCTTTTCATGCCAATTCGTGTGGCGGTGATTGGAAAACCTCACGGGGCGGAGCTAAAAACTTTGGTGCCGCTGATGAAGAAATCCTCTTTGGTGTCCCGCGCAGAGCAGGCGCTGGCAAAAGTATAGGTGAATAAAATGTCGTTGAAGATCCACAACTCGCAAAGTAAGCAGCTTGAAGAATTCGTACCACTGACTCCGGGTCAGGTGAAAATGTACGTGTGTGGTCCTACGGTTTATAACTTCCTGCATGTGGGAAATTTCCGTGGTCCGGTGGTCTTCAACATGGTTCGCAACTGGCTGGAGCATTCAGGTTACAAAGTGACCTATGCTTTGAACTTTACGGATGTGGATGACAAGATTATCAATCGCGCCCACGAACTGGGAATGTCGCCGAACGAGTTGTCTGAAAAATACATCGCCGAATACAAAAAAGATTTCGCGCTGCTGGGGCTTCGTCCGCATGACATGAACCCCAAGGTGACTGAACACATGGACGATATTCGCTCCATGGTGGAAAGTTTGGTGGCTCAGAAGAAAGCCTACGAGGCGCAAGGGGATGTTCTTTATTCCATCGAATCCTTCAAAGACTATGGCAAGCTTAGTGGCCGCAATACGGATGATCTGATGGCTGGCGCCCGCGTGGAGGTTGATGAAAAGAAAAGAAACCCCATGGACTTTGCTCTTTGGAAGGCAGCAAAGCCAGGAGAGGTTTCCTGGCCGTCACCGTGGGGGCCGGGACGTCCGGGCTGGCACATTGAGTGCTCGGCGATGATCAAAAATATTTTCGGTGATCAGATTGACATTCATGGTGGCGGTATGGATTTGATCTTCCCGCACCATGAAAATGAAATCGCACAAAGTGAAGGCTGCACCGGAAAAACATTCGTAAAATACTGGATGCACAATAACATGCTGAACTTCGGCGGACAGAAAATGTCCAAGTCTTTGGGAAATATCGTGACCATGCGTGAATTCCTGGAGATGTACAACGCCGAGATCTATAAATGGATGATTCTGTCTGCACACTATCGCACAATGAGCGAATTCAGTGATGAGACCATCGAACGTGCTGTCGGGGGCTTGTCTCGTGTGTATTCTGCCTTGTCAATGGCAGAAAGTTATCTGACTGCGGATGTGACTCAGGAAGATGCCGCCTTTGCCAAGATCACGCAAGAGGCGTGGAAGAAGGTGGAAGAGGCCATGAATCATGACTTCGGCACTCCGGATACTTTTGCGGCTGTGTTTGAGGTGGTTCGGCAGTTCAACGCACAAGTTCGTCGTGGCATGAAAGTAAATCCGGCGATTCAGGGTAAAGCTCTGGCATTCCGCAATTTCGTTCGTAAGGTCGGCTCAATCATGAGCCTGTTCCAGGAGCCAGCACATGAATTCCTGATCAAGCTGGATGATATGTTGCTAAAGAAAATGAATCTGGAAAGAGCTGCTGTCGATAAACTTGTGGCTGAACGCGGGGAGGCTCGCGCCGCCAAGGATTTTGCGAAATCGGATGAGCTTCGTGCGAAGATCACCGCCCTGGGGATTTCTGTCAGTGACACACCGGAAGGCAGCTTCTGGGAAGTGACGAAATAGCTCTTTTAAAAGCCCTCGAAAGAGGGCTTTTTTCTGCCATTTGCCTGCGATTTAATCCAGCGGGAAATCAAAACGCAAGACGACTCGTCCTGTGCTGATAAGCAGGGTGTCGCTATCCATCATGGTGAATTGGCTGGGCAGTTTGGGAATATCTCCGGCCCCTGCAAATGGACCAAGTGCAGTTTCGTTGCACCACTTAGAGATGTTGCCGTTAATCATGGTGCAGTAAATTTTATTTTCGCTCAGATAGAAAATTCTGGATTTGTCTGGTGTGACAAAGAAGTTCGCAATCTGATTGTGGTCACCAGTTGCACCCCACGGGATGGTGATAAAGTCCGGTGTGACGCTAAAAACAGTGTGAAGTGTTTGTGCCCCCGGGTTCAGGGGATTGGTGATCTTGCGAATTTTAAGCCCTTCGATGAAGAAGAGTTCATCATCGGTTTCCAGGGCCGGATCATTTTCTATGAATTGTAAAGCGCAGTAAGAACTTATACAGACTGATGATAAGTTAAAGCCTCTTAAGTCCGTTGGAGTGCTTTGGTCCGGCGCTGGAGTGGGACCTCCCACAGGTCCCAGAATATTTGTCACTGTGTCGGAAGTGAAATTGAAAGCACTTATTTTAGGGTCATCCGTCAGAATGTTCAGTGGGCTTGTGTACTTACCCATCAGAAAGACGATACTGTCTTTCTTCATCGCAAGATTTTGTCTGCCGCCGGAGACGTACATGGACGAGGTTGAGGGGGTCGTGGCGGTATGCCACTGAGCGCCTGTGCTGCCGGTTTGTCTTGCGACGACTTTGCCATCTTTGTCGATACTCAGTAGACGATTGGAGACGCGCATCCACGGAAGCCCCTCGGAGTTGAAGGTCAGTACACCGCCATTTTCGGCGTAGCGATAGCCCATGGGGATATCCGGAGATATCGCTGTGCCTGTTGGGACATAGGTGGTTGGTCCGTTAACCTGATTGCCCCAAAGCACTTTTGTTTTGTTGTCAGAGCCAATATATCCTAGAACCTGGCCCACTTTATCAGCAAAATACAATCCAGGGCTCCAGATGCTTCCGGGTTCGGTGCTGGTTTTATAGAAAATCGAGCCCAAGCCAGTGGCGCGGAAGAGCATCTTGTCCATGTCTTTTCCGAAGAAGGGCATAGTTCCGGCGATAGTTTGCACTCGACCTGTGGGATCAATGAAGCGAACCCGGTAGGATCCGGTTGTGTTCAGCTTCAGGCCGTCTAAGAAGAATAAGTTATTATTCTTGTCGTGGGCCATGGCAAGATCCAGGAAGCTGCAGGCATCAACGGCGTACACGTCATCTTCCCAGCAATTTCCCGCAGTTCCCTTGTAGCTCAGGACAACCCCAGCAGAAGTTTCCCCTGCAGTTTGGGCCAATCCTGGATTGGCCCATTTGTGAATCAGATCATGGGCCGCAGAGTTGTGAACCACATAGAGATGATTGTCGACGTTGCTCCAAAGCAGGCCCCGGGCTGCGGTGATGGTGATGGAGGTTGTGTAGTGTTGGCCGTTGATAATCTTGTAAACCGCTCCCCCATAGGGAGCTAGGTAGATCTTTTGACCTCGGTCTCGCACAACCAGGCTGGAGTAGAGATAATACAAACCAGTGGAAAACGGAGTTTCTGTCGCCAGTGTATTGTTAACACCATTTCCCGCAGCACAGTTTCCGGCGACATGAGTGGGTGCCCCCGGAGTTCCATCAGCGAGTTGAGGGATTTTTACCAGCTGCCGGCGAGTCTCTGCAGCGTCGCCTGCGGTCGAGCAGGGAACATTCATATACAGTGAATTGTCTTCGTCAAACGGGATGGGTCCTAGATGGGTTGAAAGATCCTTGGCCGTGATGCCTGAAAGTTGTTTGGCATCATAGTGAGCCCCGCCGCCGGCGTAGTGACGGGATGTTTTCTTTTCCAAATCCAACTGGTAGATACGGGCGACAGACCTGTTGTCGGAAAGAGCGGTGCTGACATAGAGGAGCCCGTTGTTGTCAAAGGAGATGCTCAGGAAGCTTAAAGACAGTTTTGGCAGGGTGTAGCTTCCGCCATCGGCCGAGAGTCCGGTGTCGGCCCAGTTTCTGACGGCCATGTTGACGCCGATGACCAACTCACTGGTACCGGCAGAGGGGCTGAATCGAACAACTCCCATGGCGGACACAGTGAAGATGTCTCCCGTCAGTGGGTGAACGGCGATGGACTGGGACGTGGAATTTGAGTTCTGGAAACTGATGGTTTTCGGAGTTCCTCCGATGCCATTGTCGAGGCTGCCTGCGAAGATCGACCAATTCGGAGCGTTGAGGGGTGCTGAATTGACCCGGAATGACTTGTTTCCAGCTTGGTCCTCTACGCTGATACGTACCATGAAGTAGCTGGCTGGTGCAGAGAAGTGGGTATAAGAGTCCGAATATGTTTTAGTTCCTGTGCCAAGCGTGCCGTATTTCTTTATCAATGGAATCCATGTGGATCCGTCCAAGGTGTAATCAAGAGAGATTGGGGAAGAGGCCAGAGCTGTGGCGTCTTTCACGGCCCAGGATATATGGACGGGATCACCGGCATTGAAGTTTTTGCTTTGATTGGTCGGGTTGAAAACTGCAAAAGAATCGACCGTCGGGGGCGAATTCCCCTCGAAGGCGATGGTGTCGGCGTTGGTTCCCAGATCTCCCGTCGGGAGGGTCATCACGGATGTGTTTCCAGCCTGATCCAAAACACGGGCACAAATCTTTTTCAGACCGTCGACAGCTCGCAGGCTTAGATTCTTACTGGCTGTCGCAGAGGACATTTCAAAACTTTCGAACTTGTCAAAAAGACAACTGGCATTTTCATCAGTGGCCTCTTGCAACTGCACGGTCAAAGGGGCGGAGCTGTTGTCTGTGGCAGAGATTTCAACGGCTACGAAAGGGCTGGTTGTGACCTCGGCACCTTTTTCAATCTGAAGAGATGCAACTGTCGGAACCACCGTTTCGCGAATCCAGGTTGACTTTAAAGTCATAGTTGCTGAACCGTCGCTGACATTGTTTGTTTGACTGAAAGAGTATTCGTAGGAGCCGTCTGTGGCCTGATTTGAATTGAAACTCCAGGTTCCGATGTCTGAAACTCCATCACACGAAACTGTCGTGGGCAGCATCGGAGCTGCGGCAGGAGTGACAACTACGCCAGGATTTTCACTCATGGAAGCTGAGCGGTCACAGGTTCCGCTGAACGAATAAAGATCCCCATTTGCGTAGTTCAGTCTTTTTTGTGTCAAGGTCAGTTGTGGCAGATTGCGACTCAGGCGGAATGTCGGAGAGACAGCCGTGGTTTGATTGCCAGCTTGGTCTGTGGCAGTGATTCGGATCACACAATTGGTCGAATCGACAACCGCAGCAAGATCAGTGCTGCTGATGATTTGGGAACCGGTATTTTTAATCTTTTTATAAAGTACGACGTAATTTGCTCCACCATCATTTGAAAACTCAATGGTGATGGGGTTTTCGCTTGGGTGCAGGTCTGAGCTTGTCCAACTTAGGGTGTTGTTGGTGAGCCCATTCCAGCTCTCGCTAGCCCCTGGCGAAAGAACGCTTAAAGTGGGCCCTGTGGAATCGATGGTGAATGGCTTTGTCGAAACGGCCTCAGAGGATCTTCCATGGACGTCGTGGGTTGCGACTTTTATGCGTACGTTTGACGAGTTGATAGACGGGATTGTCCAAGAGTAAATGCCAGTCGGGGGCTGGTTGTCGGCAATGACCTGCCAAGAGACGCCGCCGTCCGTGGAGTAGAAGAGCGTTGTGGGGCTTGCGGTAAATGACATGTCCTGGGCTGACCAAGAAATGGATCTGGTGGTCCCGCCTTTGTAGATTCCATGGGTGTTCATGGAGTTGAGGGTCACCACGGGGGAATTTACGTCCACCACCAGTGGCGAAGTCTCAAAGAAGGGTGACTTCGAACCATTTTTATCCAGATAAGATGCGCGAACCTGAACTTGATCTGATTCGATGTCCGGCACTTGTAAGGAGTATCGTCTGGCTTTTGTGGTGGATCGACCCACCTCAGCCCAGGAGGTGCCGGCGTTGGTGGAGATCTCAAAAATGACCAACGAGTCCAGTAGAGTGATGTCTTTAATCGTCCAAGACAGCTCCAGAGTCGAGTTTGCCTTAAGTTGGGAATTATTGATCACCGGCGTTGTTGAGACAATGCCTTTTCCTGAGGCAAACTCACGATAGAAATTGCTGTGTTTGCTGCATGCACTTAAAAGCAGCGTAAGCACCAGTGTCGTCAAGACGGTCCAAGGTTGCTTTAAAATGATAAACTGTCTGGTACGTGCGAGAGAGATCATCCACGTACTCTTCGGAACTTTCTGGAACGATCTTTAAAAAATGAATGTTTTCGACTTCATACAAGTGTTCACAGGCCGGCAATAATGGAATCCAGATCCGGCTTGGAGATCGGCAACTTTCCGGAGTCCCGAGTGATTTTACTGACGACTCCGAAGGGGATGTCACCCCACCAGCGCTCAATCAAGGTTCCATCATTCAGAGTCGTGCTCATCTTACAGGTGTTGTAGGTGCCAGCCGGGGCCTTGAGCTTTTCCAGCTTGCCACCGCTTCTTACGCAATCAGCGATGATGCTTTTGAATTTTTCAGGTGTGTACATGTCTGTGGTTTCAACAATATGACTGTTGTTCTCACCACCGATGGAGGCATCGATACGGATTTTCCAAAGATGGCTTTGTTCGTCTCGGGAAAGAATTTCTTTGGTGATTTTCACACCCAGCGTTTCACCGTTGCGATTGATTTCCCCAGTCCAGGAAACTTTATCGCCGACCGAAGGGTAGGCCTCCGCATGAAGAGTGGAAAGTGAAATGACCGTGGCGGCCAGAAGAGTCTTTGCCCAAAACATAAGAGCCTCCTTTTGAACCCCATGATGCATGGGATGAAAAGGAAGCTCTAAGAAAAACGAGGTCGGGGTGCTATTTTACAGGCTTCACTTTGCCGCAATCGGTAGAAACAAACTTGCCTTCATAGCGAATGACAGTGTCTTTGCCTTTGCTGTTTTTGCCGGTCATCACACCCTCGTATTGTGTGTCGGATTTGGCGGTCCACTCAAAAGTGCCCTTGGCATCTTCCTTCGGGCAATCAAATGTTCCTGAAATCTTCTTTGCAGTTTGAGTTGTGACCTTTGTAGTGCAGGATTTGGTGGCATCCATAACGGACTTTGGATTGTTCAGCATGTCGGCAGTGTAGCAAATGCGATAGCCGTCTTTTGTAATTGGCATGTGGCTGCCGGACTTGGCCATCATTTCTTCCATTTGTTTGCGCTGCTCTGCAGGCACTTGTGCCAGGGCCTTGTTCATTTCCGCCATGGGATCAAAAACTTTTCCATCCAGGGTCAAAGTCATCTTGGCTTCCCATAGGCCCGGCTTGATATCAAAGGCCTGGGCCGAGGAAGCGGCGGTCAGAAGGGCTGCAGTCAGAAGCAGGTGTTTCATAAAAATCTCCAAGTCGAAGTTGTTTATCTATCTTAATTGACCCGCACGCTCATGAGTCAAGGCACTAAAGTCATCTCGTAGCGAATGTGTTTCTGAATGCCTTCATCACTCATATGTTGCGGACGGTACTTTCCTTCAAGGAACATCTGCACCTGATCGTTGTAAAACGGGGACAAGATATGACCCGAGATGCCGATGGGATTAATACCCCAGCTTTCCTGAGGGTGGGCAAAATCAATCACGCGTCGTGTGGAGGGGCCCGCGACGACTTTGTAGTCGCCTCCCAACCCACGCATTTTGTTGTTGTTGATCTCATTATAGGCGCCTGGCATGGGGTGTGGTCCGATGTTAAAAATTTTATTCAGCGGAAAACTGCGTCCTAGCGGGTGAGTGTATTCGACGGTGTGAAGTTCGCCCCACGTTGTTCCGCGCACTTTATTAATCGCCTTTAAAAATGCTGCGGAAATGACTTCAGACTTATTATGATCTGCCCACCATGGCGAGGCCTCATTGAGCATTGTTCTTTCATAGAACGACCAGGCGTAAGGGGTTGTCAAATAAGTCGCACGCTGCTCTGCGGGCATTCGTTCAACCAGGGTCAGCACGATTTCATTGTTCCATTGGTGATAAAGGCTTGCCTCGGTGGAATCAATCTCAGAGTGCAGATTCCATGCTTTCAGGGCTGTGATTTCCTTATCAAAGCGCTGTTTGTCGGACTCACTTAAAAGAAGATTTTCCAGAAGTCTGTCTAGAAGTTGTCGTGTTTGGTAGTTGTAGTTTTCAGTTTGCAGGTTTTTGACGTCTTCAGCGCTCCACAGGTCTTTTTCGCTTAAAGCGCGTGTCAGGGTCTGATAGCGGTCGTCTGACTGCCAGTCGCCGCGAATTAACGAATCCAGTCCTGGCGGGCGGGAGTTGGCTGTCACGATGATGCCGGAGGGGGGGTTGATCTGATGAGGTTTTTCCTGCCACGACAGGACACGAACGTATTCATCCTTGCCCGAGGCGCCATCTAAGATCATATCTGAATTTGGATTTTGTTTGACGGCTATGTCGCCAAAGATCCACCAGGCGATGTTGTCGGCATCGGCATACATGACGTTGAGTCCTGGAGCTGTGCCATGTTGCAAAGCTTTTTCAAAAGTCACCATGTCCTGAGCTTCGGCCATTTCACGCAGAGCCTTCATGGGGTTGTTGTCCGGGCGATGATAAGCCCATTTTAAAGCCAGGCCCTTGCGTTCCAGGGTTTCGTCCATGATCGGGCCATGCGGGGTTTCAATCATATTCAAGATCAGGTCCTTCTGGTCTTTGATTTTAATGATTTCGGTCCATTCCTGATAAGGGACTTCTTTGCCAGAAAAAACGACCGTCTTTTTTTCTTTGTTCAGGGTCTCGGCATAAAGATCCATGTCGTCAGCCAGAGACATGGTAAAGCCCCAGGCATGATGGAAATTGTGCCCCAGAACAGCAAAGGGAACCAAAGGCAGATAGTGTCCGTAAAGCTCAAAGTCCGGAGTTTGAATATGGGCCTCAACCCAAGTGGCCGGATGAGAAAAGCCAATATGCGGATCATTGGCGAAAAGACTTTTGCCGGATTGAGATCTGTCGGAAGAGATCAACCAGGCGTTGCTGCCTTCAAAACTGCCGGCAAAAAGGTTTTCAGTTGGCAGTACGAAGGGGGCCAGGGATTCAGACCAGGAAGAAATCTTCAGGGGTGCTTTTAGCGGATCATTGCGTAAAACCTGAAAAACATCTTCGGGCATGGTTTTGGCAAACTCAGTCATTAGGGGATCCGCTTTCAGGGCAATGCCAAAACTGTAGGCCATGTGGCCTGTCATGACGTAGGCATCCCATGGCGTGAAGGGTTCAGGTTTGATGCCGACAATTTGCAGGTCATAGGGAAGGGGGCGGGTTTTGATGAATTCGTTAACCCCATCAAAGTAAGCCTGCATTTCGTCCCACATCTTCTGGTCGAAGCGGCCTTCTTGTTTTTCTTTTTCAATCATGCGCTCAACCGATCGGCGCAGCATCAGGCTGCGATACAGTTTGTCACTTTTTAAAGCCAGCTCACCGAAGACCTCACTTAAAGTCCCTTGAGTCATGCGCCGGGACAGTTCCATTTGAAACAGCCTTTCGCTGGCCATGACAAATCCCAGGGCGCGCAGGGCGTCCACTTTCGTCGTGGCCTTGATGTGAGGAATTCCGTACTGATCGCGAATGACCAAGACGGGGGAACTCAGACCTGCAAGAGTGAGCCTTCCTTCCATGGGCGGCAAAGACTGGCGCATAAAGTAATAGGCGCCAACAGTCAGGATCAAAACCAGTGCTGTAAATACGAGAAGGCTTCGCTTGAATAGTTTCATCCTAGAACTCTCAACTGACGTCTGCACCGAGGCAAGGACCTTTAATGCCACCTCGCATATAACGCGGGGCTAGGGTCAAAAAAGTGCGGGTACTTTCATAAGGAAGTGCTATTCTTGGAGGGATGGGCTCTACCTACAAAAAGAACTTTCAATTGGTGTCAGACTTCAAACCTTCTGGTGATCAGCCGAAGGCGATTGAACAAATTGCTGAAAACTTTGCGGCAGGATTAAAACATCAGACGCTGCTGGGGGTGACCGGGTCAGGTAAGACCTTCACCATGGCCCATACGATTGCCAATTTGAATCAACCAGCGCTGGTCTTGGCTCCGAATAAAACACTGGCGGCGCAGTTGTATGCCGAATTCAAAGAGCTGTTCCCTCACAATGCTGTTGAGTACTTTGTGAGCTACTATGATTACTATCAGCCGGAAGCCTACATTCCTTCAACAGACACCTACATTGAAAAAGATTCGGCCATCAATGAGCAGATCGATCGCATGCGCCACTCGGCCACCAGATCCCTGTTTGATCGTCGGGATGTGATTATTGTCAGCTCCGTGTCTTGTATTTATGGTTTGGGTTCTCCGGAAGCCTATGAAGGCATGATGATTCAAATTGTCTCTAACACCGAGATGAAGCGGGATCATTTGCTGCGGGAACTAATTCGCATTCAATACCAGCGAAATAACGTGGACTTCTCGCGCGGAACCGTGCGGGTGCGCGGGGATAATGTTGAAATCTTCCCTCCGTATGAAGAAGAGCGCGCCGTGCGGGTGGAGTTCTTCGGGGACTTTATCGAGCGTCTTTCATGGATTGATCCTTTGACCGGTCAGGTTTTGGAAGAGCTGGATCAGGTCGGTATTTATCCGGGAAGTCACCACGTCACCAGTGATGAGGGCCTGAAGCACGCCATTAAAACAATCCAGGATGAATTGCGGGACCGCCTGGCACAGCTCAATAAAGAAATGAAACTGCTGGAAGCCCAGCGCCTGGAACAAAGAACCTATTACGACATCGAGATGATGGAGCAGATGGGTTTTTGTCAGGGTATTGAAAACTACTCCCGTCACATGACTGGTCGTGGGCCGGGGGAACCGCCTCCGACTTTGCTTGAATATTTCCCCAAGGACTTTGTGACGTTTGTGGATGAGTCCCACGTCACCATTCCTCAGATCGGTGGCATGTATCGCGGGGATCGGGCGCGCAAGATGAATCTGGTGGAGCACGGTTTCCGTCTGCCATCAGCACTGGACAATCGCCCTTTGAACTTCCAGGAGTTTGAGCGGATGATGGATAAGGTCGTCTATGTCTCGGCAACCCCGGGGGTGTATGAGCTGCAAAAATCCGAAGGTGTGATTGTCGAGCAGATCATCCGTCCGACGGGTTTAATTGATCCTGTTGTCGAAGTTCGCCCGGTCAAACATCAGGTGGATGACCTGTTAAAAGAAATCCGCGAACGGGTAAAAAAACAAGAGCGCGTCCTGATCACGACACTGACCAAACGCTCGGCGGAAGATTTGACGGAGTACTACGAAAACCTCGGTATCAAAGTCAAATACCTGCACAGTGAAATCGACACCATGGAACGTATGGAGATCCTGCGGGATTTGCGTCTGGGCGTCTTTGATGTCCTGGTGGGAATCAATTTGCTGCGAGAAGGACTGGATATCCCGGAGGTCAGTCTGGTTGGTATCACCGATGCCGATAAAGAAGGCTTCCTGCGCTCGGAAAGATCCCTGGTGCAAACCATTGGGCGCGCGGCCCGAAACTTGAATGGCCGGGTAATTCTGTATGGGGACGTGATCACGGAAAGCATGCAAAAGGCGATCAACGAAACGGAACGCCGTCGTCGTATTCAGGCTGAATACAACGAAACTCACGGCATCACACCACAATCCGTGAAGAAGAAAATCAAAGACGGTCTGGGTGAGCTGTTTGATGGAACTGTATCGACTCCTTTGGCCGGAGCGAACAAGTCCGCTGCTATCATGAACAAATTTGCGCATCAGCCGGAAAAGATCCAGCAGGAGATCGAAAAGCTGCGTGCACGTATGAAAGAGCTGTCAGCGAACCTCGAGTTTGAAGAAGCGGCTAAAATCCGCGATGAAATCAAACGTCTGCAGATTGTGGAATTGAACGTCCGCAGTGGCGAGGTGGAAGCAGAAAGCGCGGAGGTTGTCAAAGATGGCCTCAAGTAGTTCTCGCTTCGAGGAAGTTCGCGACAAGGTCAAAGAGTTTCCCACGCAGAGTGGTGTTTACCTGATGAAAAACAGCGCCGACAAAATCATCTATGTCGGCAAAGCCAAAAATCTGCGCAGTCGGGTGCGCAGCTACTTCACCGACAGCAAGGACCATTCGCCTAAAACCCGACTTCTGGTTTCCAACATCAACGAAGTTGAATACATTCTGACTAAAACCGAGGTCGAAGCCTTCCTGCTTGAGGCCTCGCTGATTAAAAAGCACCGCCCGAAGTACAATATCCGTCTGCGGGATGATAAAGCCTATCCCTACATCCGCCTGAGCTGGGGGGATGAGTTCCCGCGCCTGTATTTGGCGCGAAAGGTGAAAAAAGACGGATCTCTTTATTTTGGTCCTTACACCTCGGGTCTGGCGGTGCAGGGTACGATTCGTTTTTTAAACAGAACTTTTAAAATCCGCGATTGCACGGATGCGGTTTTTAAAACCCGCAAACGCCCTTGCATGACCTATCAGATTGGCCGTTGCACGGCCCCTTGTGTGGAGTACATCACCAAGGATGACTATCGTGGCGAGATTGAAGGTGCGAAGTTATTCTTAAAAGGTCAGAACCGCAAAGTGGTCAAAGCCATGACCGAAAAGATGCGGGCGGCGGCGGACGAAGAAAAGTTTGAGGTGGCGGCCAGGTTGCGTGACTCGGTGGAGTCGATCAAGGCGATCTTGCAAAAACAGGCCGTCATCAACGACACCTCGGAAAAAGATCAGGATGCTGTGGGCTTCTTTGGTGACGAGCGTGGCTGTCTTATTGAGACCGTCCACGTGCGTGCGGGGCGCGTGATCGGAACCCGATCGCATTATCTTCCACATTTTGATCCCAACGATGCCATCGAGGATCCGCGCGAGTGGCTGGTGGACTTCTTAAATCAGTATTATGATGACAACTTCATTCCAGACGAAGTTTTGTTGCCACTGGACATTGGCAATGACCTGACGAAGTTAATGGAAGAGGTCTTAAAAGAGCGCTCGGGCAGCAAGACCGTGGTAAGATTTGCGACGGACGAGCGCGGGCGCAATCTGGTGGAAATGGCCCATGACAATGCCAAGGCCCACTTCCTGAAGTATGTTTCCAAGTCCGAGGAAAAACTGCGGGGGCTTGACGAGATCAAAGAACGCTTTGGTCTTACAGATCGTCCGCGTCGAATTGAGTGTTATGATATTTCAACCTTCCAAGGGGCCGAGACTGTGGCCTCGCAGGTGGTTTTTGAAGACGGTGTTCCGGCAAAAGAGCATTACCGCCGTTATAAAATCAAAACTGTCCAGGGGATCAATGATTTTGCCTCCATGTATGAGGTCTTAAGTCGCAGATTCAAGCACAGGGAGTACGAAGATCCGCAGTTGATCGTGATCGATGGTGGTAAAGGGCAATTGGCACAGGCGATGAAAATTCTGGAAGAAATCGGACGCAAGGACATTCCCGTGGTGGGACTGGCCAAAGCCCGCACGGAAAGTGACTTCCAGAAGCAGGAGGTGGAGTCCACGGAAGAGCGTTTCTTCCTGCCGGGGCGATCCAATCCAGTGATTTTCAAGCACAATGCAGAGGCATTGCATATTTTAACGGGCATTCGTGACGAAGCCCATCGTTTCGCCATCACCTATCACCGCAAACTGCGGGAGGGCACTTCGCTTGAAAGTGAATTGGACTATGTTGTGGGCTTAGGGGAAAAAAGGAAGAAACTTCTTTTGACTCGATTCCAGTCTATTGATGAAATCAAAATGGCCGATCCTGAAGAGATCGCAAAGCTAAAGACTTTCAATCGAGTTCTTGCCGAGCGCATTCTGCTTCAGCTTAACGAAGGCGAAGAAGAAGAAGAAACAGAGGTTGAAGAGTGAAGAGTCATGCGCTCTTAGTGGGACTGGGAATATTTTTAAGCCGGATCGCGGGTTTGGTCCGCGAACGGGTGTTTGCCCACTTTTTCGGGAACTCCGATGCTGGGGATGCTTTTAAGGCGGCCCTGAAAATTCCTAACTTTTTGCAGAATCTCTTTGGTGAGGGTGTGCTATCAGCCAGCTTCATCCCGGTTTATGCTCAACTTCTGGCAAAGAAGCACGATGAAGAGGCCGCGAAAGTGGCCTCTGTTATTGGCAGCTTGTTGTTTTTGCTGACGTCGATTTTGGTTCTGGGGGGAGTTTTCGCCACACCTTTTTTGATTGATCTTATTGCTCCGGGCTTTACGGGGGAAAAACGCACTCTGACGATTCAGATTGTTCAGATTCTGTTCCCTGGAACCGGCTTTTTGGTGATGTCGGCATGGTGCTTGGGGATTTTAAACTCGCACCGTCGCTTCTTTCTTTCTTATGTCGCTCCTGTGATATGGAATCTGTCGATTATTGCTGCACTGGTTTTATGGGGTGGCAAACAAGGTCAGTTTGACCTGGCCGTGACGGTGGCTTGGGGACTTGTGGCGGGAAGCTTTTTGCAGTTCTTCATTCAGCTTCCCTCAGCGCTAAGATTGGGGAAAAAGATTTCTCCATCTTTGAATTTAAATTTATCCTCTGTGCGCACGGTGGTTCGCAATTTCGTGCCCGTGGTTTTCTCTCGTGGTGTGGTTCAGATCAGTGCCTATATTGACAACGTTTTGGCCAGCTTGCTTCCGACGGGGGCGGTTTCCGCCTTGGCCTATGCGCAAACTTTGTATCTGCTTCCGGTCAGTCTTTTCGGCATGAGTGTTTCTGCGGCCGAGCTTCCGGCCATGTCACAGGCCACGGGCAGCGAAGAGGACATTCGTCATTACCTGCAAGGTCGTCTGAATCGCGGTTTGCAGCAGATTGCCTTCTTTATTATCCCGTCGGTTGTGGGGTTTGTTGTTCTGGGGGATTTGATTGTCGGAGCCGTTTTTCAGACAGGTCAATTCCAAGCCGATAACACCCGTTATGTCTGGCTGGTTTTGGTCGGGTACACGGTAGGACTTTTGGCTTCTACTTTGGGACGCTTGTATTCGTCGACCTTTTATTCTTTGAAGGACACTCGAACACCCTTGCAGTTTGCGATTGTGCGTGTGATCTTCGCAACGGTGTTGGGGGTTCTGGGGGGATTCTACCTGCCAGAGGCTTTGGGTTTTGATCGTCAGTGGGGCACAGTGGGTTTGACAGTGGCTGCTGGGGTTGCGGCCTGGATTGAGTTTTACCTGCTTCGTCAGGCCTTAAACAAAAAAATCGGCAAAACAGGCTTGCCACTAAACTTTCAAGCTAAAGTGTGGTTGATGGCTCTGGTTGGAGCGGGCGCAGGCGCCTTGGTGGTGCGCCTGGCGGTGGATTCTTCCCTTCATGTGATCATTCGCGCGGCGGTTGCTTTGGTGATTTACGGAGTGCTGTATTTTGCCTTGGGATATGCCTTTAAGGTCGAGCAGGCTCACGGTCTTTTGCAAAAGGTTCTGCGCCGTATTCGCTAGTACCGCACTCCCCAGCCGTAAAGATCCACGATGATATTGCCATCGGGGAACTTAAATCTTAAAGCGCCACTGAAGTAGCCTTCATGCCAGGGACGGAACTCCACCCGGGTCCGGCAGCTTTGTCCTGGAAACAAGAATTCGGGGCATTGGCTCCAGGCCCAGAAAGCGGCGCCGGTGATGTAGATGCCGCGGATTTGCAGGGGCTCTTGCCCTGTGTTGCGCAGGTAAAGATCGGCATATTGACTCCAGTTCACTCGCACGCTGCCGAAGTTATAGTAATAGTACCTGCTGGATTGAGCTTCGATGGTGGTGGGGCTCACCCTCAACTCCACCGGGGAGGCCAAGGCAAGAACGGGAAGTTGCAGGGTCATTGTGAGGATTATACTTAATAGATTTCTCATAAGCACCTCCTGACATCCTTATTTTTTTCCAAGAAGAGATTGGTCGCAAAGTTTTTCAGGAGTATGCTGTACTTGTCATGAATGACTCTGTCTGGTCTCCTCTGAAAATTTCTGTCTACAGATCCTTTTGGATCTGTGCTTTTTTGTCAAATCTAGGCACCTGGATTCAGGATGTGGCAGCCAGTTGGGTGATGACACATTTGTCGATATCACCCTTGGTGGTTTCTTTGCTGTCTTTCACAGGCAGTTTGCCAGTGTTGTTCCTAAGTATTCCGTCCGGCTATATTTCTGACTTGGGACACAGACGCAAAGTTTTGTTGTTTGCGCAGGGACTTATGTTCTTTGCCGCAGGTCTATTGGCTTATTTGGTCTGGCAGGAAAAAGTCAGTGAAGTCAGTCTGCTGGGGTTATCGCTGGTGATGGGGATTGGTTTTGCTTTGACGAACCCGGCGTTTCAGTCGGTATTGACGGACCTGGTGCCCACTCCGATGCAAGCCCAGGCCGTGCTTGTGTATTACATGGGGATTAACATCACGCGGGTGTTAGGTCCCACGCTGGGCGGGGGGATTTTAAGTGGCTTTGGTCCCAGCGCCGCTTTTTTGGTGAACAGTTTTTCGTTTCTGGGGTTGATCTTGTTTTTCTGGAAATGGCCGGTGAAAGAAGATCTTTCCGAAAAACAGAATATCAAGATTGTTGAAAACGACTGGAAGCCCTTGTTGTCATTGCATAATATGAAGCTGTGGGCCGAAATCTTTTGTGTCACATTCTTTGCCTCTTCACTGTGGGCGTTGTACCCGACCCGCGGGCGTATTGAATTGCAGTTGTCATCTTTGCAATACGGTTCTTTATTGGGGTTCTTGGGGCTTGGGGCCTGTGTCAGTGCCTTCTTGTCAGAAAAAATCATGCAGCCTCATCGCACCAACAAGTCCTTGGCGGGATCTTATGTGATCTATGCCGTGGGCGTTTTGCTGCTGGGACTGGCGCCGGGATATTTGTACGTTTGTGCGGCGATGTTCTTTGCCGGGATTGGTTGGCTGGTGCTGGCGACCCTGATGAACATGAGTTCGCGCCAGATCACAGGGGCTTCGCGTTTAAAAGCCACCATGTTGGGGGTGTTTTTGGCCGTGTTCTATGCCGGCATGGCGTTGGGGGCCATTACTTGGGGGGCCGTGGCGCGCATCACGACAACCTCATTGTCCTTAGTGGCGGCCGCCACGGGTTTGGCGCTCATAGGGTTTTACAAGGGTCTTAAGGAATTCGTTCCGCGAGACACCTAGGAATTACCATTTTTTTTTAGATACTTTTTTCATTCTTATCAGTTCTGATTATTACAAACACGAAAGACCAATTGGGGCCTAGAAATCTGCTTGGCTTATTCGTGGCAATCTTTTATCAACTTCAACCTGTTTAATTAAAAAAACATCTGAGGTTCTGATGAAAAGTTTTGTCACGTTGTTGTTGGTATTTGTTGCGGGAGCCGCTTATGCAAGCTCCGAAGTTCGCACCTTGGAAGGGTGTACGGTCCAGCATCCTGAGTTGCCGTGGAAGGCCCCGGCGCAAGCGTCCTGGAGCGGGGAGTGCGGCGAGGGTGAGGCGACAGGTTTTGGATGGTATCGCTTTGATCTGGCTGCAGAAGGTTTTAAAGACAGCAAGGTGGAAGTATTCTTGAATCTTGAAGGTGGTTTATTTAGTAACGATTTTTATTTCGCCCGTATCACCACTGGTCAGCAGATTCAGTATGAAGGTTATGCCGAGGCCGGTGGTTATCAGATTTCTTCTGCTGACTGTGCTGTTCAGGTGCAGTGTCGCCAGGTCAAGACAGCGTTGGAAAATGACGGAAAACCGCCAGTTCCGCCGGAGCGTCCGAAGGCGCCACCAACACCTCCGACAGCACCGCCCAAAGAAGCTCCTACTGTGGAGGCGCCAGCCCCCCGAGGGGATTCTTTGCAGAACAGCCGAGAGCATTTCTTGAGAGTCAGTCGACAAATTCCTATTTTTATGCGCGCACATTTTGGTGAAGACCCGCAGGTGGCTGAGGAAGTGATTCAGTCCATGGCGACCTTTTCCCAATCGTGGATGAAGTATGCGTCCTTCATTTGTCAACGGGGTGGGCGTCAGTTGAGTCATTGTGAAAAATATCAGTTGGATATGATGTCGACCCTGTTGATGAGAATCATGGCGCAGGAAACAGAGGATTACTTCCCGGTGACGCGTGGTTTTTCCAACTACTCCGAAGCCAAGTGTGCAGGGACCAGTTCCGTGGCGGATCATTTGAACTGTATTCAACGGCAATGTGAAAAGCGAGTTCGTGAATTGCAGGGGATGCATCCGAAAGCCATGGCGGCGGCGGTGGACGCTATGGGCGCCTATGCCCATGGCCTTTCCTTTATGACGGCATTGGGTGGTTCTGCGCGGATGTCTGAATCTCTTTATCTCTACGAGCGTATGCTTCAGTTTGTTTACGAGATGGCCTACTTTGATTGGAAGAACTAGGGCCGTGTCCGTTTAGTGGATGCGGTGGTGGCGAGCTTCCTGTTTTTGCTCACAGCAAGGGCAGGAGGCCTCTTCGGAAAGAACGGCATGTTCAGTCATCTGTTTGTAGCTGAACTCCAAAGCCGTTCCACATTGCTCGCAGTTATTGATGGCTTGACGGAAAGATTCACGTTTAAGGAACTCTTCAGTAGGTAAGATGTTGAATCTGAAAACTTCCATGGGAACCTCCTTAAAGGCTGTCAGTGCTAACGATACCTTTCTTATCGGTAAAATCCGTTTCAACTTGAGACAAAAATGCGCCATGACATAGAGTTTGAGCAGCGCATTAAGGCCGGTTTTTATGGTCTCTAAACCTAGGTCCAGATAGAATCGGCGCCATGAAAGACTACATCCAGTATCTTCAAGACGTCCTGGGTCTTCAAAATGTTATGCTCTCACAAGATCAGGCTTCTGAAGCGGAAGCGGTCAAGACTCGATTTTTCACCTCGACAGGTCCCTTCAATCCTTCCGAGCTGCGCCATTACGAACTGGTGTTTTTAAATATTCTGACTCAGAAGAAAGAAAGTCTGTTCTTGCCAGAGGTGCAGGATCTGGCTGCGAAAATGAAAGCGGCGATGAAGCTGCGCAATTTGCAGGTTCTGGAGCTGGACTGCACGGTGGAGGATCGTTCGCAGTTGCCGTCCGAGTTGGCCAAGGTGTGCGAAAGCAAAGTGGTGGTCGTCTACAGTTCTTTCCCTAAGGACATCGGCGAATTGATTTTCAAAGGACCTGGCAAGTGGCTTGAAACCTACAGTCCGGCTTATTTGTTAGAGGATCCGGGTGCTAAAAAAGTGGTCTGGAATGATCTGCAAAAAGTGATGAAGGAGTTGGGTGTATGAAGTTCCTGATGTTGCTGTTCATGACGTTTTTTGCAGGGGCGGCGGCAAAGGCTGACTGCACCACCGCGATCACAATCAATGAACCCATTTCAGCATCGACATCGGACTATCTTGAGCGGGCCGAACGCCGCGCTGTTGAAAACAAATGCAGCTCGCTGTACCTGCGCATAAACACACCGGGCGGCAGCCTGCAAAGCACGCGTCTGATCGTCGAGCGTATCTTGGCGTCTCCGATTCCTTACCTGTGTCTGATCGCGCCTCGTGGCGGTCATGCGGGCAGTGCAGGTGCTATTATTCTGCAGGCCTGCCATGTGAACGGCGGTTTGACCGCCACGAACATTGGGGCTGCCACTCCGATTCTGGGGTCGGGTGGGGAAACTCCGGAAGACCTGCGAAAAAAACTTGTCAACGACACCGTCAGTTGGATGGAAGGTGTGACCAAGCTTCGTGGGCGCAGTTTGAAGTTTTCAAAAGAAATCATCACGGAAGCCAAATCCCTCAGCAGCGAAGTGGCGCATCAGGAAGGGGCGCTGGATATTCTGGCGGCCTCCGAGCTGGACTTCTTGGAAAAAGCCCAGGGGCGCAAAGTTATTGTCGGGGAAAAGAAAGAGACTTCCGTGGTCGCCGTTCATGATCTGCAGGAGTTTGTTCCCGATATTCGCTACAGAGTTCTGAGTTTTGTGGCCGATCCCGAATTTGCTTATCTGCTGTTTATGGGAAGTCTGGCCCTGCTTTATGTCGAGATTACCAATCCGGGATTGATTGCTCCGGGAGTGATCGGTGGTATCGGTCTGGTGTTGTCGATGGTGGCGTTCCATAAGCTGGATGTGACCTGGGGTGGGCTTGCTTTGATTCTGTTGGGAATAGCGTTTCTGGTTGCGGAAATGTTCATTCCAAGCTTCGGAGCCCTGGGTATTGGTGGATTGATCGCCGTTTTTGTGGGGAGTGTGTTCTTGTTTGATGCTCAGACGACGGGTTACAGCCTGCCGCTTTCTTTGATTATTTCTGTTGTGGGTGTTCTGGGGATTTTGTTCCTGGGCATTGGTTATTTGGCCTTAAAAACCATCCGTATGAAAACCAGGGATTCCGATGCTCAAATGCAGAGTTCCGAGGGGATCGTCATGACGGTGGAAGGCAACGGTCACCGTGGTCAGGTGGAGATCATTGGTGAGATCTGGAACTTTGTTTCAGAAGACCCGTTGCAGGAAAAAGACCGCGTTCATGTGACGGGACGCCAGGGTCTGACGTTGAATGTGAAAAAAATTAAATAAGGAGAAAATAATGGAATTTATAATTGGCCTGATTGTGATCGGTGGTATCGTCGGCAGCTCGATGATCAAGATCCTGAATGACTGGGAGCGTGGTGTGGTTTTGCGTCTGGGTAAAGCCGTGGGTGTGCGCGGACCTGGTTTGATCCTGTTGATCCCGTTCATCGAACGAATGATCAAGATCGACACTCGCACCATCACGATGGATGTGCAGCCTCAGGACGTGATCACAAAAGACAACGTATCCATGCAGGTGAATGCGGTGGTGTACTTCAAAGTGGTTTCCCCGATGGAGGCAATCACGAAGATTGAGGACTACTACTTTGCAACCAGCCAGTTGGCACAGACAACTTTGCGTTCTGTGATGGGTCAGTACTATCTGGACGACGTGCTTGAACATCGTGACAAGATCAATGCGGCTTTGCAGGTGATCTTGGATAAAGCGACAGAATCCTGGGGTATTAAAGTCACCATGGTGGAAGTCAAGCAGATCGACCTTCCCAAAGAAATGCAAAGAGCCATGGCGCGTGAGGCGGAAGCCGAGCGTGAACGCCGTGCCAAAGTCATTTCTGCGGACGGGGAAGTGCAGCGTGCGCAGAAGCTTCAAGAGGCTTCCAACACTTTGGCAGGGTCTCCTTCAGCATTGCAGTTGGCTTATTTGCAGACTTTGACCGAAATTGCGGGTGATAAGACGAATACGATCCTATTCCCTTTGCCGCTAGACATCATTAAGCCCTTCGTGGAAATGGCGAAAAAGGAAAACTAGACTTTAATCGCTGGACCATTGTTGGTTAAATAAAAGGGACAAGGCCGGATGCTTTGTCCCTTTTTATTTTCAAAAACTCTACGGACGGAGTTTGGCAGTGAAGCTAGTATGGGCATCTTTGACTTTCATCATGGTCTTCGTCGGCTTTGTTTCTGACGTGCATTCTTCTGTTGTCTCGGACACGGGTGCTCCTTTGGTGCGAGTGCGATTAAAATCTCTTTCTTCCAAAGTTCAGATCTCCGGTTTGGGGCTTCGCTTTCAGAATCTGACTCAGAATTTCCGCCCGGTGGCGATACCGCAGGACGCGTTGGCTGAAGTGCGTGTGTTGCATAAGGATGGGAAAAAAATCTGGGCGTTGCGCACCAACAGCAAAGCCAGCGAACATCTTTTCACAGACAAGTACCTTCTGATCCAGGGGGACAATATCCGCATTGGCTCGCAAGCACTTCCGTCGCGGGTCTTGCTGAGCATGAACGCTGGCATGGTGGATGTTGTGGGCGTCATGCCGCTGGATGAATATGTCGTGGGAGTTCTTGCCAGCGAAATGCCCTTAGCCTGGCCACTGGAAACCCTGAAGGCTCAAGCCATCGCGGCAAGATCCTATGCTTTGGCGGTCATCAATGAACGCAAAGACAAGGCTTATCATCTGGAAAGCAGTGTTTTGGATCAGGTCTTCCGTCATGTGGTCGCTGAAGACCGCACAAGTCCTTTAATTCAAAAAGCCATGCAGGCCGTTGAGGAAACAAAAGGGATCAAGTTGTGGGATCCAAAAAGCCGTGTTTTGAAGGCCTTCTATCATTCTGATTGCGGAGGTAAAACGACGACCTCCAAGAATGTCTGGAACTATGGCGTGAACACCGGCATCGTCGTGGACAGTTCGTGCCCGACCAATCCCCGTGGCCAGTGGAAGCTGACCTTAAGCAAGGAAGATCTGAAAAAGCGTCTGCGCGTGACTGATTTTGATAGCATCGAGTTCGTCAGAAACCCGCAGGATCAGCGCGTGCAATCCGTGCGTGTGGCCTTCAATGGCAGCCCTGAAAAAGTTTTGTCAGCCAATGACTTCCGACAGTCCCTGGGATTTCAGGATCTGCGCAGTGCTTTGTTTGAAATGAAAAAGCAAGGCGAAGAGTTTTTGTTTCAGGGCCGCGGCTTCGGTCACGGGGTGGGTCTGTGTCAGTGGGGGAGCCGGTCACTGGGGCAAAAGGGATACACTTACAAACAAATCCTGAAGCACTACTATCCACTGGCAAAGTTGCAGTAAGGTATTGCGGGCGGAATTTAAGTTGGGTCTGTTTTTTTTGGAAATTAGAAGTCAGCCGAAGAAGGTGGGGCAGGAGTTGCTCGCGGTATAAAAGGAAAAAGAACTCTGCAAGAGAGTCTCTTTCAAGAAAAAATTCAAGGCCTCAAAATTAGAAAGCCAAAAATACGCGGGCGGCGAACATGAAGACCGCGCCCAGAATCAATGCATTTGTCGCTGTCACTGTCATCGTAAAATCCTTTTTTAAGTTTGATACATCCCATTTCGGTAAGATGAGGAAAAATCTTAAATATTTGGTTTTTCGTCGAAGTTTTAGGCATATCAAGATGTGACAGTGGTGCCCCTTTTGCGCACCTGCCGCAGACATTAGACGCTTTGTTTATTTCGTATCAGTCCGGGATGGGTGGATATTCCATGTGATAACATATACTTACATTGCTTTTGTTAGGCTTGGCATGTTGGCACAAGCATCGCAATAGAGTCACTGTGAGAGGTCCATCAAACAACCGGACCTTTTAAGTGAGGCTGATATGAAAACATTCAACTCTAAACTGATCTTCCTGCTGGCGGCGTTCTCTTTGATGGGCGTAGGTTGCGGAAAGAGCAATCAGTTCCAGACTGGATCTAACAATACAAATCAGCCTGTTTATGATGGCGGTGTTGGTGGCGAAGCTCCAGCAGCTCCAGATGGAGGCGGTACTTCTTCCGGTTCAACTTCCGGCGGTAACGTGGTTGATTTCGTACCAGTGTCTTTCGCGGAAATGAACTCTTATGTAGGTATTCGTCCCCTGAACAATCCAAGCAACTATAAGTTGACGATTGATTTGGAAAACGTGGGTAACAACCGTTATGGCGGCACTGTGAAGCTTTCTTATGTGGATACTGGCTACACTTATACTGGTACTTTTGATTCTGGTATGGGCACAAATGCGAAAATGAGTGGCTTGCAGGATAACAACATGTTGGAAGCTGAATACAACAGATGGTTCACTTACAACGGCAAAACAGTTTTCAACGGCTTCTTCCAGGATCAATACGGCGCGATTGTGGTGGTTATCGATAAAGTTGTAAACCAGGGTGACGGTCAGGGTTCCAGTACAGTGTCTGGCTCTGTTTACTACAAGAACTTTGGTCAGTCTTATGTGCAGCAGTCTCCGTACAGAAAATGCTGGTACATCCGCTCAGGTCCTTACAACTGCCGCGCTTCTGCTGTGATGAACAAAACAAGTCCATATCCAGCAGACGGCTACAGAAAGCTTGGAACATTCTCAGGCTTGGTGGTATCCGCAGCGTTTAAATAATCGGCCCCTGCCGACAGAGCTGCAGCGCCTGCGGGCGCGGAAGCTGAAGTGGAATGAGAATTTAGATTTAGACTTTAATAAAGAGAGATTTTAAACCGGAAAAACAGGAGAGAGAACATGGAAAGACTTAACAAAAAAACTTTAAGTTTTCCAGCAATGAGTTTCACACGAGCTTTCGCAGCGCTGGGAATGGTATTGGCCTTGGCGGCTTGCGGAAAGGGCGGCGGCGGTGGCGGTACGAACGCCAATGTTGGTTGGAACTGCTTGCAGCAATCCTGCGGCTCGATCAACCAACCGGTGGTTTTGACGACCTTTACTTCGCAAGCGGCTGATTCCAGCATCGTGTTGCAGAATATGCAGATGGTCGCTCAGTCGGGCTTGATCAGCAACACCTCCACAGGTAGCCCCTACAAATGGTACAGCGGTCCGATCGCAGTCCAGGGGCAGATGGTGGTGAGTCGTGCGATCTATGATTACCAGCCGTATTCACAGACTTTGGCGAGCAACTGTACAATTGCTGCGGGCACTTACTCTCTGCAAACCCGCACAGTGGGATACATGGGCTCTCAGGGACAAGTGGGCGGTTACTCAGATGGTCAGAACATTTTGGTACCGGATCTTATTACGACCAATGGTTCGATTGTGATGCGAATTGAAGCTCCAAGTCCAATGGGTCTGATCTCTGGTGGATCTCGCTTGTGGGGTGTGGTGCGCATCGTGAGTGTGAATGGTGTGACTTGCTCCAATAACTTCTACGGCGAATTCAACTAAGTTTGTCTTAATTCAGTTAGGAATCACCAAGCCCCGGGTTTATGCCTCGGGGTTTTTTATTTCTTGCGCTTGGATGAAAGTCTGGGTCTAATAGGGGTATGGAACTACCTCTTTGGATCGACTTCTTTGATGAACTGCAAAATGTACGAGGACGCTCCCAGAATACGGTGATGGCTTATCGTCGCGATCTGGAGCTTTATATTGAGTACCGTAAAAACAATAAATCAGTGCCTGGTTTTTACGAATTCATGAAAAAACACAACCTCTCCACTCGCTCTCAGGCGCGGGTGATTTCGTCTTTACGCACTTACTTTAAGTTTTGTGAAACCCGCGGGATGAAGTGTCCGGAGTTGAGAGAACTTCGTCCACCTAAAGTCAAAGTGGGTTTGCCAAAAGTTCTGACGCCGCAAGAGTTCCAGCAACTTTTTGATGCCGCTGAAGTCAATGACCCGGTGAAGACCGCACGCAATCAACTGACACTGCTGTTCCTGTACGGCCTGGGTTGCCGTGTGTCGGAATTGATTGCTTTGAACGTTGTGGACTTTAACCAGACAGACCGTTGGATCAAGGTGCTGGGAAAAGGCAACAAGGAACGCCTTGTGCCGCTGACTGAAAAACTAGCGGATAATCTGACCACGTATTTGAAAGAGCATCGCCCTTCCCTGATGAAAGAAAATGGTCCTTCCATTTTGATCAACGATCGCGGGCACAGACCTTCACGCGTGGATGTGTGGAGATGGCTTGCGGCCTGGTCGGCTCGCGCGGGCTTTGATGAGCCTGTAAATCCGCATAGATTCCGTCATGGTTGTGCCACGGCTCTTCTGGAAAGTGGCGCGGATTTGCGCTCGATTCAGATGTTGTTGGGACATGCAAGCATCCAGACAACGCAGATTTATACGAATGTCACCACCCACACGATGACCAAAACCATCGAAGAACATCATCCGCTGTCGCAGATGGTGGAGGCGGATAAATAATTGTCCGGAACCCGAAGGCCTTCCCAGTGAAGGCCTTTTTTATTGTCTTTTGAAGACGGGGCTGTTCTTGCTTTTTCGCCCGTCGCTATGAAAATAAAATCTCTTATTCGCAATCATGATCGTCTGGTGCCGGTTGAAGTTGAACTTAGCTTTGTCGCAGGCTTGCCGCAAATCCAGTTTTTAGGGCTTCCGGATCAGGCCATCAAAGAAAGCATCCATCGCATTAAAAGTGCCATTCGTAATCAAGGCTTTGAGTTTCCTAAGGCACAGCAGATTCTGGTGAACCTGCGCCCTTCGCATCTTAAAAAAACTTCGCGTGGACTGGAATTGGCTGTGGCCTTGGGAATTCTGTGGGAGACCGAGCAAATTCCCAAACCAGACAGTAACGAGGCATTTGTGTATGGAGAACTTTCGTTAGGGGGCGAGGTCTTCGAGCCAGAAGATCTGATGGAGGACTTTGACCCGGAAGAAGCCTTGCAGATTTGGACAGGGACGGGGCTTGATAATAAGGCTCCGTTCACAAGATGGCGTTTGCAGGAACTGAAGGATGTCAGTCAGCCCGAAATTGTACCTCTATCGCCGCGAGAGTATGAGGTGGAGCGCCCTTCTTTTGGGCTTGATCTGGAGTTCCCGGAACGTCAGGCGAAGTTGCTGAAGCTTGTGGCCCTGGGGGAACACTCTGTGCTGCTGGCTGGGCCTGCGGGTTCGGGGAAAAGCACCATCGCCAAAAGCCTCCATTCGCTTTTGCAGGCACCGACGCAAAAAGAAATGCATGAAATCAGACAGAATAACAAGGGCGGCAGCGAGGCTCCTTTAAGCTGGCGCCCTTTGGTACATCCCCATCATTCAACGACACCCCTCGGCTTGATTGGTGGGGGTGTGCCTCCTTTTAAAGGCGATATCACGCGAGCCCATAAGGGAATGATGGTGCTTGATGAGTTGCTGGAGTTTCACACCAGGGCCCAAGAGGCATTACGTGAACCGATGGAAGACTTTCGGATTCGCATTCGCCGTGGCCGTTATGTGGAGGAACATCCCGCTGAAGCGCTGGTGATTGCCACGACAAACCTGTGTCCTTGTGGTGATTGGGTGCCGAACTCGCGTGTGATCTGTGGGCGTTCGATCAAGAAGTGTCAGTCTTATATGGAACGATTGTCAGGACCTCTGGTGGATCGCTTCCAGGTCACTTTCTTTACTCGCAAACGTGAGGAGGGCAGTACGATCACGGGGCAAAGTTTACTTCAAGAACTGGAGGAGGCTCGACAGTTCAGGGCAGGGATGGCCAAGAAAGATTCGCGCTTCCATAAAGTGGCGGCTCGTTGGAGCTGGGATGAACTGACCCAGGACCTTCCCAGTTTTTATATGCGAGAACTTTTCCCGAAAGAGCTTTCCTCGCGTCGTCGGGAGCTTGCGACGCTTCGAGTCGCAAGAAGTCTTGCGGACCTGATGAGGGCGGAAAAACTGCATCCACTGCATGTGGAAGAGGCTTTGAAGATCACTCATCTGCCATTTGAAGCATTAAAACGTCTTGGATGCTAGGGAAGGCCAGGTGTTTGGCGTTGACAGAAAAGGACGGAAAGATTAGTTTTAACCTTCCTTCGACGGTGAGTTGGCCGAGGGGTTAGGCAAGGCTCTGCAAAAGCCTCTACAGCAGTTCAAATCTGCTACTCACCTCCAAATAAACCCGCTTTATGCGGGTTTTTTCGTTTCAAGGCTCTTGCTCTGGCGGGTCGCCAAGGCCCCGGCCTCAGCGACGTCAGTGATTGAATATTATTTGCCGGAAAGATCAAACGGGAAACTCAAAGACAGACTTACCGCCGAAGAATCAAACTTCGAGAAGACCGTAGAGATGTCCCCCTTGATGCCGCCAGCTTCAAACTCATTAAACTTTGGAATGACGTATTCCAAATTAAGCGAAAGTCTGTTCAGAGCTTTGTATCCAGCCCCCACTTTCAAAACAGTTCCGGTGAAATCTGTTTCCCCGCTGTCGTCTTTCACAGTGCTCTTTGCCGAGAACCCATATCCACCCCAGAAGCGGAATCTATTCACGTCATATCCAATCACGGCACCCGCAATGCTCTTGGTATAGGTTGAAGACGAGGCTCCCGCCTGACTGCTTTCGGAATCACCATGACCCAATGTGTATTCACCGGCCAGCCACAATCCCTGACTGAAGCGATACCCCAGTCGGGCTCCGTAGTTAAGACCCTTGTTGGTCACGGTGAAGTCCGACCCAACAGTGGGGGTGGCTTCAATTTTTTCCTGATCATAGCCAACAAAAGGCTCCACTAAAACACCGGCCTGACTCTGCAAGCTCATCAACACGCCGATCACCAATGCTCCGATAGCGCCGTATATTCCAACATATCTATTCATAAAACCTCCCTATTATTTCTTTCCAGTTTTTCCAGTGCGGTCAGTCCACCTTGGACCAACTCTCTTTCAGGCAACAGCTCGTTTCCTTTCACTTTTAACTTTAGGAAAGAAAAATGTGAGACTGTGAGAGGCAAAAAAACAACTCACGCCTCAAGTTAAGAAAGTCATCTCTTTCCAACCATGTACGGCATTTTATAAGAAACCAATCTGAGACAAAAAATCACCGTGGACACTTCACCACAGCAAACGTAAGGACATCATCGTCTAGTGGCGGCGAGATCCTTACGGAGGTCTGGGATCTCGTTATGGGTTCATTATTGTTAAGTGCCTAAGCTTCTTCGTTCAGGACCAACTGAGGCTCTTTGGTGCTGTTCCTCTTTTAAATGCGATCGGATATCACGTTTGAGGTGGGGCGAACGTCTTCATCTGTGCGATTTTTCTCCCGATAAGTGAATTATTGTCGGGAGATCTGCACGTGTTTAACAGATATTTAATTACCATCCTGTTGTCGCTCTTTTGTTTTCCGGCTTGCTCCCTGAAAGCTGAGAGCTGGAATTTATTAACTGAGGTCATCGCAGATCCCACACAACCAGATCCCGGTGGCGACGATGGTGGTAACAACACAACGTGTGGTCCTGCGGACTGTGTCTTTCCTGTGGATCTGAATCCACCATTTTTTCATGATGATTTTAATCGCGCCAATCAATTGCTGACGACCGATCTTTTAAATCGCTGGTGGGCCCGAGACGTATTTTCCGTGCCAACTCAACTGACAGACAAGCAGTTAAGTGGGGCAGCGAATTCGTCGATGATTATTGCGAATCCAAATATTGAAGGGCTTGCAAAAGTTTATCTTGAAACATCCATTCGCATAACGGCCCCAGCCGGCAGCAAGCAGTTTCATGCCATTGTTCCCTATGCAAGAATTGAAACGGTGGGCGGGGTCCCGGATTATAATCTGGTGGGATGTGTTGTGGATTATGCATCGAATGGGGACGTCGGTTTCTATGTCGGGGACTTTATGAGTTACGCCATGGGAACATTGCCTCCGGTCCGTGTCGTGAGTTCATTCCCTATTTCTGTTGATAGCTATTTTGGCTGCGAGGTGGATCAGGCCACCAAAGTTGTTACGGCCTATGTGAATTCTATTAAAGTGGGTGAAACCACGGTGCCCGTGGTTCCTGCGGCGATGACACCGCTGATCTATTCAGTGGGACCTGCGATTGTGGCGGATAACGCCAAGGCCTTTCATTCTTTCCTGGAGGGGCGTAAACCTAATGATGGGGATTTGCAAATCTACAACACACCTTTTGCTGGCCACTATCTAGACCAGTTGTCTAACTTCACTTTGATGGGGTACTGCGCGGACAATGGCGCGACGGTGCAGGTGAAAAATCTGGGCGCGGGCGGATACCAGTCGGCAACCGCCGTTTGCAGTGGAAATCATTTTTCCCTAGCCTTGGACTTGTCTGATCCGGCCCAATTTCCCATCGGTCCCAACACAATTCGTATTGAGTATGTGGATGCCGGGGGTACGCAGGAATACTTTTGGAGCTTTAAAAATCTAGGTCAGATGCCGGTTCCGCAGATCGCGGCTCCAAGCCCGGCGGTGGGAAGCTCAACGACTGAACTTGCCTGGGTTATCCATTATCCCGATGCGGCTTCTATCAGCTTATCCGCGTCGGATGTGATGTTGTCAGGAACGGCGACTCAGGACTGCACAGTGCGTGTAGATGCGATGGATGGACAACATAAGAAAGTGGTCGTGACGGGCTGTACTGGGGATGGGACGGTGATGATTGCGATTCCGCCGGGTACGGCTGTTAATGGCAGTGGCGTCATCTTCTCGGCGGCTGGTCCTTCGACTTCTGCGGCCGTGGCCAACACTCCTCCGTCGATTGCGGTTTCAGATCCCACGCCCACCATCGGAAATTCCAGTAAAGAGTTTGTCTTTACTGTGACGTACTCAGCGGGGACAACTGTCGATTTGACAGCAGCAAAAATAACATTGATTGATGGTAACGGAGATCCACTTTCAACCTTGGGGTGCAGTGTTGCCATCACTTCAGATTCGGATGTTATCAAAAAAGTGAAGCTCACTGGATGTTCTGGGGATGCTCCCAGTGTTGGGCTGCAAGTGTCCTTGACCAGTGCCTCCAACCCGGCAGGGAACGCGGCGGCAGATGCTGTTTCTTCGTCCGGATTTGTTTTGGACAACACCGCGCCTACTTTAGCGATCGTAAGATCTAATTCAGGGGAAGGCGACGCTTCAACAAGCTTCCTTTGGGAAGTGCAAAGAAGTTGGATGGATACGGTGGATTCCAGCAAAATGGAGTTGTTCGGAACAAATCTCACAGGATGTGTTCTGTCTGGCGATCCTTGGGTTTCTGTGACCGGTTGTACGGCTTTGCTAGGTCAGGTGGGCATAAGATTGAAGGCGGGGTATGTGACGGATGCCGCCGGAAATACTAGTGCACAGGTCGACAGTCTGTCCTATGCCATTGTAAATCCGATTAAAGTCTCAGTGGCCTTTGCGCAGGAGTATGTTGATAAGACGTCAGGTGCCACCACCCATCAATTGAATTTTACTTTGGATAGAATCTCTACGACGCCGGTGCAGGTTACCTACGACACTCTGCCCGCGTTTTCGAAGGCACAGGTGGGTGTGGATCATAATCTTCCATTGACGGGTTCTGTGACGATCCCTGCGGGATCGCTCAGTGCCAGCATTTCTTATCAGCACATCAACAGCGTCGGCAGTAAGATCTTGCAGGTTGGAATTTCCCAGGCGGATGGTGCTGGGGTGAATGTTAACGTGGACAAACAAATTGCCCGGCAGTTATTGCATGATCCGGCCGCTGACAGTGGATTTAAAAGTATTGCGATGGGATGGACCTCAGCCTGTGGGGTGACCAAAGGTGGAACGATCAAGTGTTGGGGTTTTTATCGTCCGGTGACAACTGTGGATGCGGGGACTTCGTATAAAGAGATCCATGCCATCAGTGCCAACACGGGCGGGCCTGGAGGCTTTGTTGCCTTGGCAGAAGATGGCACTGTCACTGGGCTGAGCTCGGATGGTTCCTATTTGAATAAAGGGGCGATGGAAACCGGGCCTGGAGGGTATAGATTCTCAAAGATCGTGCAGAACTGTGGTATCACTGCAAGCTCCCTGAATGGCACTCCGGATGGATCTTTCTATTGCAATGGAGGTATTGTTGATCCGGGAACAACTTACCTTGATGTTTCAATAAGTGATGAAGGTCGCATGTGCGGTGTCACCAGCGCCAATGTCTTGAAATGCCAAGGATCTTCGTGGGCCTTTGAAGATGCGGATCCTGGCAACCTTTATGACTCCGTCGAGAGTGTCTATGCGTCGTCGGCCTGTGCAAGACGCTTGGATGGAAAAGTTTACTGTGGTTTTGGGGATAGCAGCTATTCCTCTCCATTCTATATGAATTATGCTGATAATAGCAGTCACTTCAAGCTTGATATTGACGGGAACGGCTGTGGGTTTGATGCCGCGGGGAATTTGAATTGCCAGGGGACGTATTTATCTTCGACGTATTCCCCCTATGACTCTTACAAGTACTCCGCTTTTGATTTTGGCCGCTATACCATGTGCGCCATTGAAAGTGTGACCGGGCTGTTACGATGTCGCTATTCTTACTATATCCTCTCATCGAAGTGGGGAAATGCCGAAGGAGCCTTGGGGGATCCTCAAGGGGACATTCTGCGCAGTCCTGTGGTGGCCTCTCATAGATCCTTCCAGGCTGTGGCAGCAAATATCGACAGTGTTTGTGCGCTGACGGACACTTCAGAAGTCTATTGCTGGGGTTCCAAGGCATGGGGAAGATATTTGAATGCGCCGCTGAAGTCCGCCGTTGGCAGCTTCACGCAAGTGGCGGGAAATTTTGCTTTGCGTGATGATGGAAAGATCGTGGGTTTGGTTAAGGAAAATCTGAATAATATTCCTTTGGATTCGACCAAGACCTACATCAAGGTTTCCAGCAACTGTGCTCTGACGGCCAGTGGGAAAATTGAAATTCTTTATCCTGGAAACAACAACGCCACAGCGGTGGATGTGATAAGTCCAACGGCGACCTATAAAGACATCAGCTGCAAAAAGGGTGGTGCGGCCGCGTTGACTCCAGACGGGGATCTTGTCTATGGCTTTATGGTGGGGAACCCCGGAATAGCAGTGACTTTAAATGAAAAATTTAAATCCGTGGATGCCTATGCCGTCAGTTGGTCGGGTGGAACGATTTACGGAATCACGGAAGCCAACAAATTGGCCTACTATAGAACATCTGATGGTGTGCAGGCGCAATGGGATCCCGGCGTGGATTACAAGAAAGTTTCTGCTGGTTACAATCACGCCTGCGCCATTACGGTCGCTGGTGTCCTGAAGTGCTGGGGGGATAATTCTGTGGGGCAACTGGGGGACGGGACAGGAGTGAACTCAGCAAGTCCTGTGGTGGTTGATGCGGGCACCACCTACAAGGATGTCGCTGCGGGAGAATATTACACCTGCGCGGTGACAACGTCGAATGTCCTGAAATGCTGGGGCAGCAACTTGAATGGATCAGCGGCTTTGGGTAGTACGGGATATAAGACGCCGACCTTTATTGTTCCTCAGTAAGGCTGTGAGCCAGAGCGACGATCTCGCCGAACTGTTTGTAGACGTTGATATAGATGCCTTGGTCGTTGCACCGAACCGTGTGTTCGGTTGCAGGCTCAGTCGAGGCGCGCGTTGTTTTCGAGGCAATTCCCACCACATAAAGTCTGCCGTCAATTCGGGCAAAGGCCGGGCCACCGGAATCACCCTGGCAAATTCCTTTGCCTTGAGTCTGATTCACGCGGAAACGGGTTCCATTCAACGAGTACTCTGCAATGGAAAGCTCTGTGGTGCGAAGGGTGTTGCCGCCATCACCGGAGGCATCCGCCCAGACGCCATTGGTGCGACCATACCCGGCAGCAAGGATGTGTTTAAGGGAGACCGTAGGTCGGTCTAGCAAGGGCGTGATAAGGATGTCGTCAGGTAGTTTTTTCTTCAATTTTATTATTCCAAAGTCAAAGTCCTGATTGCCGTCTTTGTACAGCTTGTGAGTCACAAAGGTGTCTTCAGCATAGGCCAGGTGTTTGCCATTGCTGTCTTTGTATTCAACCGTGCGCAGATATTTATCCGGCTTCATAAGGCAATGGGCTGCTGTCAGGACCAGTTGACGGTTTAAGGCAATACCAGTGCACTGAAAGACGTCATTCATTTCCACCGGTTGACCATTAATTATTTCAATTCGCGTGTTGTAGTAGGTTCGGATGCTGACAACCCTTTGCGAAAGCTCGTTTGTAGGGGCAACGACCGAACCACCGATAATTCCCTGGGATTCAGAAACAGCCAATGCCGGACCCTTCAAACTTTGTGGGCTTTCCTGGCAGTTTATCAGCAGAAGTGAGAGAAGCACTAAGAGTCTTTTCATAGCGTCCTAAGGCATTAACAGCCGCAATTCATAAGTGTGCGATCTTTGTGCCGGGAACGGAGGGGGTGGGTGAGCGCTATAGCCCTTCTGGCGCCCGGATCCTGTCGAAGTTCTGATCACAGGCGGGCGCTGACCGTCCCCAGAAATGTCACTGGGTGACGGATTTAAGTGAAGTTATTTCCCGGCGGGCCTCACAAGCCCAATTCTGTTAAGGGTGAATCCTGGCAAGGATCTTGTATTTGCCTTCGACGACGAGGAGAAGTGATGGATAAGCAACCTGTTCGTTTGTTATTTGCGATCACCGCCTTGATCTTGGCAGGGTCATCTGCTGCGAAAGCACAGATACCAGCTCGTGCCGGTATGGTGGCGACTCAAGATCAGAGCTCGACAAATTATCTGATGGCTGTGGACAGCCTCAGTGTGGCGTCTATCCGTGAAGCCCTGTTAAGTCTGTGGGAGCACGGCTTGAACCCATCGGCTTATTGGGGTGACGAGTTTGAACAGTCTTATCTTCGCGGAACATTGGAATCTGATTTTGATTATCGCCAGATTCTTGGGATGTATGTCAAAGCCCTGCGTGATGTGCACGGTGGCAGTGTCAATCCTGTGGGCTTGGCTCCTGATATTAAGTTAAAAAAGAAAGATTTCCTCAGCGCGGAACAACTGCGTTCGATTGTGATTGGCAGTCAGGGCAGTGCCCGCACCGTGGTGGAAAAGCTGGCGCCGCAGATGCCAGTGTATCAGTCTTTAAGATATGCTCTGCAAAGACTTTATCCCATGCTGCAAACCGGGCAGTGGGAAACCATCACTCCGGCTAAAAAGCCATTGTCGTTGGGGAAACGAGATCCGGTGATCATTAAGCTGAAAGAGCGTCTGCGTCTTCTGGGGTATCGCATCGATAGCGTGAACGATGTTTTTGACCAGGATATGCTTATTGCAATCAATGATATTCAATTGAATCTGAAAATGAAACCGGATGGGGTGATTTCTCCGGGCGGGCGCACGTGGAGATTCTTTGGCGTTTCTCTTGTGGAACGTCTTCGTCAGCTTCAGGCGGACATGGAACAGTTGCGCTGGTTGCCGCAGACGTTGGAAGATCGGCATATTTTCGTGAATACGGCGTTTTCACATTTTATGATGATCGACAAAAAGAACAATGTTTCCATGAGCTTCAAAGCCATTAACGGGACGGCGGAAAGAAAAACACCCACAATGCGTGATCGTATCACATATTTGGTGATGAATCCGACATGGACGATCCCGCCAACGGTCTTTTTGAATGATAAAGTCGAAATTCTGAAGAAGCTTGATGCCAAGGGAATTCGTAAGTACTTCACGGACAACCGTTTTGAGGTTTTCACTTCGGACTTCACCAAAACCATCGATCCGACGACGATCAACTGGAAGTCGATCAAGTCCTCTAGCGTGAACTTCTATATCCGGCAGAAGCCGAGCTATAACAATGCCCTGGGAGTGGTGAAATTCATGATGACCAATCCTTACGCGATCTATCTGCATGACACCAATCAAAGGGACTTGTTCGGTGAGGCTCAGCGTTTGCGCAGCTCTGGTTGTGTCCGATTGGAAAAACCATTGGATCTGGCGGAATACCTTCTTGCCGGCACGCAATGGTCCCGCCCGCAGATTGAAAACTTCGTGGTTAAGGAAGGCCAGACCGTGGATCGCGAAACGCGTGTGGATCTGAAAGAACCAATGCCGGTATATTTAGTACCTGTAACTTCACAAATGAACTCCGATGGTGTTATTCGTTTTGTTGAAGATGTTTATGGACATAATCAGTTGATTTTATCACAAGTGAAAGGATTGGGACGGTAACTATGGGAAAATATCTTTTGGCTTTAAGTCTTTTTGTATTCGCAGGTTCGGTTTCTGCCACGGCGGGAGCCTCCACAAGCACGGGCGCTGCGGCGGCCTCACAGTTCTATATCACGGGTGTCATAGAACACGTTGAAGCCATCGAAAATGAAGCCATGGTCAAAGTGGCTGGTGTGCAGAAACTTTTGATTATTAAGAATTTGATGAGCTTCCCTGAAGCGAAACTGCACATTCTTGCAGAAAGTCAGGAAACTCGTGTGCCGTTAAAACTAAAGGTCAATGGCAGCAATCATATTCTTGACGTAATTTTGTAAGCACAAAGCAGAAACGTTTGTTTCTGCTTGTTGTATTATAGCGCAGAACTTGGTTGATCTCAGTTCATTAACGAACGACACTTGAAGCTTGTTTCGCCTCAACCTTCAAGTGGTGACATATGTTGATGTATTGGGTGATACTGTTTTTTTTATTAGCTCTGACTTCACGTTTGCTGTTGAAGTTGCCCCCAGTCCTGTGGCGAACACTGTTCGCCCTTCCTTATCTTGGCGCCCTTAATGAAAGTTTAAAACCTTTTGTTCAACAATCCTGGCCCTTTCCTCGGGATGGTCTGAGTGATTTCTTCGCCTGCATTGTGGCAGGGATCGGATTGTGCGTCAGTATTTATGCTGGAACCTATTTTAAGTCTTATGAAAGGAAGAGATTCTTTCCGTTGTTCTTTGCCTTTACTGGATCCATGCTGGGGGCGCTTTGGGCAGACAATATCTTTTTGTTTTACGGCTTTTGGGAGGCCACAGGAATTTGCTCCTTTCTTTTGATAGGTTTTAAATATACGGACTTTGATGTTCGTAAAGGGGCCAAGCAGGCTTTGATCATCAACATTGCTGGCGGCTTGTGTCTTTTATTGGCTTTACTGATCATGGCTCAGATATCAGGCAGTCATTCGCTCCTTGAAATTCTTTACGCCAAAAGAAGTCTTATGCGGGACAACAATCTGTTGATGTTGATGATCTTGCTGGCGGCGATGATCAAGTCTGCGCAGTTTCCCTTTCATTTCTGGCTTCCCGGGGCGATGGTGGCCCCCACACCGGCCAGTGCATTTTTGCATTCAGCCACGATGGTGAAGTTGGGTGTGTTTTTGCTGGCGCGTTTTAGCCCTCTCTTTGATCAGAACATGGATTGGGTCTTTATTCTGAGTCTGGTCGGTGCGGTGACCCTAATCTGGGGGATGATTGTTTCCCTGACTAAAAATGATCTTAAGCAGCTTTTTGCCTGGACCACGGTGAGCTCCTTGGGGGGGATGTGCATTCTGGTCGGCTTGCATGTGTCGTATTCCTGGAAGGCCTTTTTTTCTTATGTGTTGGCGCACTCATTTTACAAAGCCAGCTTGTTTCTGTGCGTGGGGAACATCGATAAACAACTGGGTGGTCGCAGTATGGAGCATATTTCCGGACTGATCCGGCGCATGCCGCTGACCTCTCTGGCTTTGTTGATGGCTTTGGGATCTATGATGGGGCTTCCCTTCAGTATGGGTTTTTTGGGGAAAGAGTATTTGTTTAAGTCAGCTTTGCAGTTGGAAGGATCAGGTTCGTTATTGGTGGTGGCTTTGATCGGCGCCAGCATCCTGTCCATCGTGGTGGGTTATCGTCTGATTTTGCTTTTGTTTCGCAGACCCACAGACAGCCGCCGTTTGAAGGAAGCCCCCGCCAGCATGTGGTTTCCACCACTGTTATTGGCCTCGGCGGGCTGGATTTCAGGCTTCTTTTTGGATGATATTAATAAATACTTTCTGAGCCCCGTGGTGTCCTCCATCGTGTTACAGCCCGTCGATCTGAATCTTGAAATGTGGACCGGAATCAATCTGGCGGTGGTGTTGAGTTTGGTGTCTTTGATGTCCGGAATTTTTCTGGCTCTTCGTTATTCCGGGACCATGACCAAAGTGGCTGTGTGGTTGAAGAAGATTTTAAATCCTTCGCCACGGGTGGGGATTGTCGGAAGTCTTTCCAAAAAGCTGATAGATCGCCTGCAAAACGGCAGATTAAGTCATTACCTGCTCTGGTTGCTGGTGCCTGGGTTTCTGGGGCTTTCTCTGTGGGTGCCACCTCCGACAGAAATTTTTGCGTTCCATCCCAAAGGGCTTTCCTATCTGCAGATGATTCCCTTTGTGATTGTGCTCATGGGGCTTTTGCCGATGCTTTTGAGTGTGCGGCCTCTGATGCAGATTATCGGCCTGGGAGTGCTCGGGTTTGGTGTCAGTTTGTTCTATCTTAGTGCGGGGGCGACTGACCTGGCCATGACTCAGATGGCGGTTGAGGCCTTGTCGGTGCTGTTGCTGACCTTGAGTCTTGTGTTTCTGCGCTCGAACCCCTCGGGGTTTAGCTGGTTTTACAAATTGGCTCGATCGGTGATCACAGCCTGCGCTTTTTTGGGAACCCTTCTTTTGTGTGCTCTTTTGCGTGAAGGCAAGATGCCATCTCGAGTCGCCGAGTTCTTTAATGAAAACGCCCTGCCTCTGGGGCGAGGACGCAATGTCGTCAACGTCATTCTGGTGGATTTCCGCGCGTTGGATACTTTTGGAGAAATCACGGTGCTGGGGATTGTTGCTCTTGGTATTCAGTTCTTGTACCTGCGCAGACAAAAGTTGTCGGTGACCTTTCAAGAGTCCGTGATTCTGACCACCTCGATGAAGGTGTTTGCCCCGCTTTTTGCTTTGATATCATGGATTGTGCTGTTGCGCGGGCACAATGCCCCTGGCGGAGGGTTTATTGGGGGGCTGGTGTTGGCAGTCTCGTTTGCCTTCGCCGCCCTTGTGATGGGTGAGGAATGGATGCGACGTTGGCTGGTACTTAGACCCATGACCTGGATGGGCCTGGGCCTGTTGTTGGCTTTCAGTGCTGCGGTTTATCCGGTTCTGCGGGGCGAGGTTTTGATGAAATCACATTGGTCTGATCGCTTTGACTGGTTGGGGACCCCGTTGATCTTAGATGTGGGTGTTTATCTGTTGGTTCTGGGGCTGGGAACAAGTTTGTTTCTTTCGTTCTTCAGGAGGGATGTGTGATTGATTTTTTGTCGTTAAGTATCGCCTCACTGATGGCTGGAGGACTTTGGCTGCTGCTGTCCCGCGACTGGCTGCAGATGGTGATGGGGCTCAGTGTGTTGGGGCATGGAGTGAATTTATTTATTCTCACCGCAGGTGAAGGGAAGGCCACGGACCCTTTGCCGCAGGCGTTGATACTGACGGCGATCGTGATTGGATTGGGGATGACGGCCGTGTTGCTGGCGCTGGCCTGTCGAGGTTTGAAAGTGTCCCGATCGCGCGACGCGGATTTTCTGCCGGAGGAAACAGAATGATTGCAGCCCCGGTGTTGATCTCATTTTTATGTGCCTTGATCACACTGATGCTTCGTCGTTGTTCTTTGGCGCTGCTGGGCGTGTCGTTGTTGGGAGGGGCCTTCAATCTGACAGCCACAGGGGTCATTCTTTGGCGCGTGTGGGAGCAGGGGCCCCAGCGTCTGCAAATTGGAAACTGGCCGGCTCCTTTTGGAATTTCCTTCGACGTTGGATTGCTGGGAGCCCTGATGATGGCAGGCAGTGCGTTGGTGGCCTTTTGTGGGCAGTGGGCCATGCAATCCCTGTTGGGGCGCCGTTGGGAAGTGCTGGGCGTTTATTCACTTTTTCATTTTCTGATGATGGGTGTCTATGGGACCTTTGCCACGGGGGATCTGTTCAACTTGTATGTTTGGTTTGAAGTTTTACTGGCGGCCTCCTTCTTTCTGGTGGCTTTAAGCCGACAGCGGACTTCGGTGACGGGCAGTTTTAAGTATGCCGTGATCAGTATCCTGTCTTCAGTGGCCTTTTTGTTGGGGATCTCATTTGTCTATGCCGCCATGGGCAGTCTGGATCTGGCCGACATTGTTCGCCAGCAGCAGGTGCAGGGACAGAGTCTGGCTATGATCATGGGGTTGTCGTTTTTGGCAATTGCGTTTTTGGTGAAGGCGGCGGTCTTTCCTTTTTTCTTTTGGTTGCCGGCTTCTTATCCGGTGACGCTGACTCCGGTGGCGGCCGTGTTTTCGGGTTTTTTGACCAAGGTGGGACTTTATTCTGTTTTGCGTGTGTTAAGTCCGGCTTTTACCCTGGGTGACAGTGCAAAGCTTTTGCCGTTTTTCTATGGCCTGGCTTTGGTTTCGATGGTCTTGGGTGTGTTGGGCGCACTTTCCCGAGACAACATGAAAGGTATACTGTCATTTCACGGGACTTCGCAAATGGGTTACATCCTGCTGGGTCTTTCTTTGGGAGGACAGGCGGGGGTTGCGGCCTGTGTGTTTTATCTATTGCATCACATGATGGTGAAAACAAATTTGTTTTTGTCGTTGGCTTACATGGAAAAAGTGGGTGGCACGAGTATGGTGTCGGAGTCAGGAGGCTTGTGGGAAGCACGCCCCTGGCTGGCCGGACTGTTTGCTCTGTCAGCGTTGTCGCTGATCGGGGTGCCGCCTTTTTCTGGCTTTTGGGCGAAGGTGTTAACCCTGCAAGCGGCTTTGGCAGACCAACGTTGGCTGGGCGTCTTTGCGTGTTTGGGGGTCAGTCTGCTGACTTTAATGTCGATGCTTAAAATCTGGATTGGAGTTATTTGGAAAAGAGCTGCACGGGACTTGCCTGAAAAGGATGCGGTCCGTGTTCGCTGGGTGTTGCTGCCATTGGTGATTTTAAATGTCGGCATCCTGGCGATGGGCCTGGGATACCCTCATGTGAAGAAGGTGGTGGAAAAAGCGGCCCAGGAACTTTTAGCTGACAGGGGGGCGCCTTGAAGAAATTGATTTTAAGTTTCGAAGTGCTTCTGCAATTTATGGGGCACTTTGTGATTGCCGTTATTCAGGTGGCTTCGTGGGTTTTCAGGCCGAACAGTAAAATGAAGCCGGCCATTGTGCGCATGCAGGTCGAAATTAAAAATCAGTGGGGATTGTGGATTCTGTCGTTGTTTATTTTTTTGGTTCCTGGATCGATGATTGTGGATATTCGCCGCGATAAAAATCAGATGTATGTTCATTTTTTTCACACGGACGATCCTGATCAGTCGATTGCTTACATAAAAGAGGTCTTTGAAAAAAAATTGCGGATAATCTTCGGCGAAATTGGAGACATCTCATGATTATTCTTTTCGTGGGTCTTTTGGCCCTTTCTTCTGTTTGTACGATGATCCGTTGTTTGCGCGGCCCTGATTGGACAGACCGAATCATGACCTTTGATCTTTTGAATAATATCCTGGTGGCGGCGGCGGCTCTTTATGCCATCTATGAAAACAATCCCGATGTGGTGACGTTGGTGCTGGTGTTGGCGCCTTTGTCATTTGTATCCAATGCCATCATGGCATTTTATCTTGAAAGGCGAAAGGAGTCCTGATGAGCCTTATTGTGACCTCCCTGCTTTTAATGGGGTGCATTCTGATTCTTCTGGCCTCGGTGGGCAGTCTGAAATTTCCAGACACCCTGACCCGAATGGCGGCGGTGTCGAAGGCGTCGACCTTGGGAAGTGTGGTGTTTTGTCTGGCGGCTGCGATACACTTTCAAAAAGTGTCATTGACGATCTTGCTGGGTTTGGCGGCGCTGGTGTTGTTTATGGGTATCCCTGTGTCGTCGCATCTGCTCAGTCGTTTGCGTCTGCGAACAGCCGGGAAATATCCTCTGCAGACCCAAAGAAACGACTACGAAACAGACGGCCCCTAAGAACCGTCCGTCGGGAACGCGATAGTCCCAAGCTAGTCAGCTGTATTTTGGCGGGGAGTGATGGAGATTTGCAGGAAATCCAAAGGCTCCGGACCGTCATTCTTAATTTGCAGAGAAATGCTGTCTTGGACCTTCAAGGCGTCGCCGGTTGAGACAGTCAGATTTTCAGTGGTCATTGTTCCGTGCGAAACAAAAAAGAAAGTGGTTTGTCCGACGGTTTGTACGGTTTGTTCCGAGCCGGCCGGAATATGTTCATGCACCATCGTGGCCATAAAACTTTCACGATGATAAATCAGCCCCAGATCGCGCACCGGCCCCGCCAGCAATTTGCATTGAATTTCCTCTTCTCCGGCAAAGGCCACCGGCATATGCCGCAGCAACGGCCGGTCATTCAGAAGCAACCCTTCACCCTGGAAGACGGCCAGCAGACGGTCATACCCAGGAAAAAGTGAAAAGGGACTTGCCGCTTCGACACGGGCTGAACTCAGTCGCCACAAATAGGGCAGATCCCGTCCCGGAAGCAGATCAATTTGATCCGTCATTCCCTGACCGTTTTTCCAGGGCATGGATACAAACTCGGAAGACTTTATCACTTGCAACATGAGCGCTCCTTGGGAAAAGGTGAATCTTCAGTAAAATAGCTACTATCAGATGGTAAGCCGACGAAATCTCAAAATAAAACTTAAAATAAATAAACCAAAGGTTTGGTTTTGCACTTAAGCTAGTTCATTACGGCGCCGAAATGTTTAGTATCAAGGACCTACTGGAGAAGCTAAAGTATGTCAGCGGTTAAAGAGCTCAAAGTGATCAAGAAGAGACCTGAAGTTAGAAACACTCCGGACCAACAACAGGACCGGGAAAATGGAAGGCAACTTCTTGAGACTTTGCTCAAAGGCATGGTCGATTTTCCAGAAACCATTGAGGTCAGCTTTGAGGTCGGCGATAAAACCACCGTTTACAAGGTGGAATGCGACCAGAAATGCCTAGGACAGATCATTGGTGCCAAAGGCAAAAACATCACCGGAGTTCGCTCTGTGATGGCAGCCACCTTGGCTCGTAAGGGCATTCGTGCGGTGGTTGAAATTCCTTACTTCTGTGTGGATGTATAGTGTCTCTTTAGCGCTGCCAGCGTTGTTGGTAGCTGACACTGATGGTGTTTGACAGCGTCGAGTTGACGGGATTCCCCAGCAGACTTTGATCGCTGTAGACCAATGTCAGAGCCGACTCTTGCGACAGCATATAACTGCCAGAAACTCCCCAGGTGAAGTGTTTTTGATTTTGCCCATCAGAAGAGGTGGAGCCGCGAATACGGATGGCCTCTTCGTAAAGGAAGGAAACGCTGCTGCCTAAGCGCAGGTTTTCTTTATTCCAGCCCAGTCCCACACTCTGTGTCGTGCCCCAGCCGGGTGTAACAGTGGTCTTGCCATTGTAGGCACTGCCTTCTGCTGTCCGCTCAAAGGATTTATGAATTTCTGAGCTGAAGTTGGCATCCCACACGCGCCAGGTTTTTACCAAGGCGACGCCGCCCCCTAAGGAAAGAAAACCACGGCCACGAATTTTGTTGGAAGTCGTGGCCTCTTCATCATAGATGGAAGGGGCCGTGGGCAGGGTTATCTGCAGGAAGGTCACGCCCCGGGGTTTCCAGCGGGAATACTGCAGCTCTGGGAATGTTTCATGTCCCAGATATAAAGAGACATCCCCCACGCCGGAGGCTGAACTGTGAAGGCGGTCTTTTTTTGCAATGACTGGAACAGAAAGTCCGGCCTGCCAGGTGTCTGCCAAAAGCAAGGCGCCTTCGATCTTCAGGGTCTGTGACTGGTTGCCGTCGTCTCTTTTCATCCACTGACCACTGCTTAATACATCATCGGTGATCTCTGAATAGGAATAGGTGGAAGTCACCTGAGCCTTGTCATCACCCAAAATCAGCGCGGGAAAAGAAAAACTTCCCCCGCAACAGCTGGCCGCCTGGGTGAAGGAGCCCCAGGAAAGAAAAATAACAAGAAAAGCTGAAGCAGCTTTAATCATGGCACCATCAGCGGAACAAAGACCTGATCCACGGTGGTGGATTGGTTTTTCAGGCTCACGCGCACTTCCCATTCACCAGGCATGACAAAGTAAACACGGTGAACACGGAACTGACCCTGGCCTAAGTCTTCAATTTTGACCGGGGCAGATCCGTGTCCCATAGATGGCATCCACAAAACCACAGACAGATTTGCCGCCGTGATTTGTGGTGAATTAAATTTCAAGGTGAATTCAGAGTAGTCCGAGCTGCTCGGAGTCGTCAGCCACTGCATTTCCGCGCAAACACCGGCTTTGGTAAACTTCAGCAGGCAGGTATCTTCGGCCTGAGTGCCCTGAGGCTCTTGCAGGTCGTTAGCTGAAATATAGTGAGGCTGCGCGCACGCAGACAGACTGAATAGAAGGATGAAAGGAATCAGTTTTTTCATAAGTTCTCCGCTCTTTGAATATAACAACCAAGGGCTCGCCCTTCTTTGTGCCGGGGCGTTTTGCTCGCCTGAAGATCTTCAAGCACTTCCTTCAGATAATGTTTCTTTGCAGAGGGACCAACATGACTGTCGGTGACGCCCCCCTGATAAACGATGTCTCCTGTGGAATTAAAAACATAAACATGGGGGGTCTTCAGGGCTCCCAGCTTGTCGGCCCAATGACTGCGGGAATCTGCGAGCACGGGGAACGTCAGATGGGCATCCTGGAAGTGGGCCTTGGTGATGTCAGCATCTTCGTCTGCATTGGAATGGATTGCCACGAATTTGAAAGTCTTAAACTGCTGACTTAGATCCTTCAGCAGTCCTTCGTGGCTGGCTGAACAAGGGCATTTGGCGGACATGAAGACGACGACCGTGGCCGGGGATGAGGCGAAAGCGAACTCCTGGGATTCTCCGGTCAGGACATTCCTTCCCGTTAGCACGTCAAACTTCTCTGCGGCCGAGGTGCCCAGGGAAGTAAGAATCAGAAAGACAGAAACCAGTATTTTGCTCATGCGCCGTTTCTAACACAAAGCCCTTTGGGGATATATGCCACAAAAAGTTGCGGGATTAAGGGCGGATTTGTTTGTTGTGCGTTGCGTATATATGTGAATCCGTCGTGCCAATTCTAAATGGATTTCTATAAACTTTTTCTATGTTTAGAAAACTTAGAGAGTTCAGAAATCGTTTTGTTCAATACAAAAAAAGCGGTCAGGTTCATAGTGATCTGGATGTCCTGTTGGCATCAGCCCAGGAACAGAAGCAGCTGGAAGACCGCTTGCAGTGGTTGGTTCGTCTGCTGCAGTGGGTGCGCTACGAGGGGGCGGTGGACGCCCATATCGAAAAAGAAACCGGACGACTGCCGGTGGCGCGTTTGCGCTATCTTTTGATGGTTTTGGATCGCAATCCCAATTGGAAGAAAGAAGTCGCCGTCATTTTGCGAACGGTGGTTCATGAGGTCAGCGGTCTGGAATTATACACGGAAACCGGCCTGCCACGTGAATTGGGGCTGTGGAGTGAGTTGTCTGACCGTCTGATGATGAAGATGCTGCCGACGCCACCTCTGGATCACGAGTTGGGCTATCTGTTCTGGGCCCTGTTCCCGGAAAAAGACGACCCGGTGTGGATTTCCTCCATCGATAATGTGACCTTCGAAAAACTTGTCGACTTGTTCCACTATGAAGTGGGGCCTGAAGAACAGGACTGGAATCGTTTCAAGATCGATCTGGAAGATGCGTTGGTTTATCTGGTCATTCAGGTTCGGGCGATTGGCTTGTCTCCGGCCATTCGCAATCGTCTGGACAAACCCAACTTTCGTGATTCGGCGTTCTTTGCCCTGGTGCGAGGCCTAGAGGAGTTCGTGAATGCCTATCATGCCGGAGACCGCAATCTGACCCTGGAAAAGGCGTCCCGCTTTCGCATGATCGTGTGGGAGTGTCGCCGTGAGCTGGCGCAGGTCCACAAGCACCTGGATGAATACGGAGTCAGTGTGGATCTGGTCTTCCAGATGGCACGCCTGAGAACTTATTTGCAGCGTATCGACAGTCTGCTTGAAATTCTTCTGAATGAACGTTTGGACACGAAAAAAGTGACAAGCTTTCTTTCCAAACTGGTCGAGGAAAATCAGGATCTGCGCAGTATTTCCTCGTTGCTGTCACAAAATATCTCCTTGCTGGCACGCAAAGTGGTTGAGCGGGCGGCAGAGACCGGAGAACACTATATCACCCGAACCAAAGATGAATATCGTCACATGCTTCAGGCGGCCGGTGGCGGCGGGGCTATAACGGCGCTGACAGTTTATGCCAAGATCGGCATTCTGGCGCTGGGGCTGTCTGGTTTTATGGAGGGCTTCCTTGCCTCATTGAACTATGCCTTAAGTTTTGTGGCGATTCATCTGGCTGGCTTCACCCTGGGGACCAAGCAGCCTGCCATGACGGCTCCGGCGCTGGCGGCAAAGATGCAGGATGTGGACAGTGAAAAAGGCATGAATGAGCTGGTCACAGACATCACGCATTTGATTCGCTCGCAGGTGGCGGCCATTGCCGGAAACGTGATGTTTGTCGTGCCATGTGTGATTCTGATTGATGCGGTTTTCAATCTTCTTTTTGGCGGGCATTTGATGTCGCTCGAAAAAGCGCAGTATGCGTTTAAGTCCGTGGATATTTTAGGGCCGGCTGTTTTGTATGCGGGATTCACCGGCATTCTTTTGTGGATGTCCAGCCTGGTGTCGGGATGGAGCGATAACTGGTTTGCCTTAAATTCCCTGCGTAAGACCCTGGCGCGCAGCCCGACGCTGAAAGCGGTTTTCGGCAAACGCGGGGCCCGCGGTATTGCCGTCTTCTTTGAAAAGAACATCTCGGGCCTGGCGGGGAATATCTCGCTGGGGATCATGCTGGGGATGACACCGGAAATTTTAAAGTTCATCGGTTTGCCGTTGGACATCAGGCACGTGACCCTTTCGTCCGGCACTCTGGGAGGAGCCCTTCCGGTTCTGGGGCTTGATTTTATGAAGACCTGGGATTTCTGGAGAGCGGTCATCGGCATCTTCTTTATCGGGGCCTTCAACGTTTTGATCAGCTTCGGCATGGCTTTGTGGGTCGCAATCAAAGCCCGCGGTGTCCAGCCTCCGCAAAGAAAAGCCATCCGCCAAGCGGTGGTGAAACGTTTCTTGTCCAGTCCATTAAGCTTCTTCCTGCCCGTGGGGGCTAACGTGCCTAAGTCCTCTAGTGGAAGTCATGGTCACTGATGACTGAAATTTCGGTTGTGATTCCAGCCTTCAATGAAGCCCAGCGCCTGCCGGAAACTCTGCAGGCGCTGAAAAGGCTGTGCCTGAACAAGGAACTGCCGGTGATTATTTCTGAAGTGCTGGTGGTGGATGACGGCTCGGTTGATTCTACTTCCCGCGTGGTCGAGGAGTTTGCGTGTGACTGGAGTTTGTTGAAGCTTCTGGAGTTTTCACAGAATCGGGGCAAGGGGGCCGCGGTTAAAAAGGGCCTGATTGAAGCATGTTCTGAATGGGTGCTGGTTGCTGATGCCGACATGGCAACACCGTGGGAGGAGCTGCGCAAACTGCAGTCCTTCATGCCTCAAGCGGATTTGATAATGGGTTCGCGTGCCTTGCCACAAAGTCAGATCGAGGTGCGGCAGCATTGGATTCGTCAGACCATGGGGAAGACCTTCAACAAGATTTTGCGCCTGTTTGTGGGACTTCCCTATAAAGACACCCAATGCGGATTCAAACTTATTCATACGAACGAATTTTTTCGTCAGAAGGTTCTGCCACAGTTGAGTGTGGAGCGCTTTGCCTGGGATGTTGAGCTGATTCTGGTCATGGAAAAGTTTCGTCTGAAAGTGCAGGAAGTTCCGATTCGTTGGCAGCATAAGGAATCTTCCCGTGTTCATATCGTGCGCGACAGTCTGGAAATGCTTTTTGCCATTCGAAAAATGCGTCGTCGTTTGCGAAATATCAAATAAGTCGTTTTGCTTTTGTGCCCAAGAACTGCTCAGGAACAAAAAAGCAACGCTGCAGCGGGTCATTTACTCTGATTTAATATTAGGCAGCTCAGCTTCAAATAAATGATGGCAACTATAAGCTTTATTAATAGTAAAGGCTGCTGTGGTCCTAAAATTGAACTGGGGTTCCACTTTGGAACTACAGGTGCCATGACAGATTTTTTCACTTTTTTGTGTTCAAAAAAAAGTGCAAGTGGTTCCAAAAGAGTACTTGATAAATCTTTCAAGCTGAAATGAAGTGCCTACCCATAGAGGACTTCAATAGTTGAAGTCCATGGATATGGGGGGATTTTAATGAAACTCAACGTGTTTGCACTTATTGTATCAGTGCTGTTCGCGACATCAGCTCAGGCAGAGCGCGTACTCGTGATCATGAAAGACCAGGCGTCTTTCAACAAAGCCCACATGGCTTATAAGATGAAGGGGTCTTATGCAGCTAAAGGGATCGACTTGGGTGTTCAGTCTCAAGCTGTAGGTCAACTGGAAGACAGTCTTGCTAACTTGAATACACTTATTGTTAACACTTCCAGCGAAGCTCAAGTTGAAAAACTAAAAGCTAATCCTGCAGTGGCATACGTTGAGAAGGAAATCTTCCACGAAGCTCCAGCTCCAGTAAAAGGTTACCTGGCGCAAAGACAACAATCCCAAAAATTGGGTCAAAAAACTCCATGGGGTATCCATGCAGTTAAAGCGACTGAAGCTTGGTCAAAAGCTAAGCGCGGTTCCGGTGCTCGTGTTCTAGTTTTGGACACAGGTATCGATGCTGCTCACCCATCTCTGAAAGTTAACTTCGAAGCAGGTAGAGACTTCACTGACGCAAGTGATGGTTCTGACTTCACTGACCTTGTTGGTCACGGTACTCACGTAGCGGGTACTATCGCGGGCGCTTTGGATAAAACTGGTTTCACTGGTGTGGCTCCAAAAGCTAAGATCCTGGCAGGTCGCGTGTGCTCTGAGCAAGGTTGCTCCAACATCGCTATCGCTCAAGGTATCAACTGGGGTATCCAGGAAAAAGTGGACGTGATCTCCATGTCTTTGGGTGGCGCTTGGTCCACTCCTGCTGAAAGAAATGCAGTTGCAGCAGCTGACCGTGCAGGTATCACTGTTGTGGCTGCTTCTGGTAACAACGGGACAAACCGTGTTTCTTATCCAGCGGCTCTTCCAACTGTGATCGCAGTTGGTGCAGTAGATGTGAACTTGAAAAAAGCAGACTTCTCTCAATACGGTCCTGAATTGGCTGTAGTTGCTCCGGGTGTTGCGGTTGTTTCTTCCGTACCAATGGGCACAGGTCGTGAGTCTTCTGTTGAAGTTTCCAACGGTCAGAAAAAGGTAAAAGTAGCTTCTTCTACATTCCAAGGCGCGAAAGAAATTTTGACTCCAGAGACGAACGTTTTGGTTCCTGCTGGCCTGGGTAAAGTTGAAGATTTCGCGAAAGTGGATGTTAAAGGCAAATTTGCTTTGATCTCTCGCGGTGAAATCAACTTCTCTGACAAAGTTAAAAACGCGATCAAAGCAGGTGCTGCTGGCGCGATCATCTACAACAACGCTCCAGGTTTGATCCAAGGTGCTTTGACTGACGATGGTTCTGTTCTTCCAATCGGCGTGTTCATGATTGAGCAAACTGTTGGTCAAGAGTTGTTGCGTGTTATCGGCACTGGTAAGCAAGTAACTGCTACTTTGCAAACTGTAGCTACTGACTATGCTGCCTTTGACGGTACATCCATGGCGACTCCTCACGTATCTGGTGTGGTTGCTTTGATGAAAGCTGCGAACAAGTCTTTGACTGGCGCTCAAGTAAAAGAAATCTTGAAGCGCACTGCAACGCCACTTTCTCCAAACTCTGCTAATGAGCTTGGCGCAGGTATCGTAAACGCAGAAGCGGCTGTTCAAGCTGCGATCGACGCGAAGTAATTCGTATCTAGAAAAATGACATTAAAAAACGGCTTCCTGGAAACAGGAGGCCGTTTTGCTTTTGAGGGGCCCCACCGAGCCTCAAGGGCTCCCAGGGCGCTCTCCCACGAAGGATGGCTCGCCCCAGCTTTTCAGAGGCCGTGCATTGGCGCAGCGCTCCTGCAAAAGTAAGCAGGTACCTTTTGGGAAAAAGTAGGCGCATAGTTAGAATATATGCAGCATTTACCCGCGATGATTCACGACCTGGCCCTGATTCTTGGGACAGCCGGCTTGGTCACTTTACTGTTTAAAAGACTCAATCAACCTATCGTTCTTGGATATCTGGTTGCCGGCTTTTTGGTGGGACCAAAGACATCTATTTTTCCGACGGTGATAGGTGTTGGCAGTATTAATCTGTGGGCAGAGATCGGTGTGATCTTCCTTCTTTTTGCCCTTGGTTTGGAGTTCAGCTTCAAAAAGCTAATGCGTGTAGGGGGCTCTGCCAGTTTTACGGCTGTGTTTGAAGTCTCTTTGATGATCCTCTTTGGGTATACCACCGGGCAGATTTTGGGGTGGTCCGCGATGGATAGCTTGTTCCTGGGCGGGATTCTGTCGATCTCATCGACGTCCATTATTATCCGCACTGTTGAAGAGCTGGGCTTTAAGAATCTGAAGTTTGTCGGCATGGTATTCGGTGTGCTGGTGATCGAAGATCTGGTGGCTGTTCTTTTGATGGTCCTGCTCACCACGGTGGCCTTGACTCGGGATTTTTCGGGAACCGAGATGCTGGGGGCGGTTTTGAAGCTGGCCTTCTTCCTGTCTATCTGGTTTGTGGCGGGTATTTTCCTGCTTCCAAGTTTCCTGAAAAGAGCCCAAAAGCTTTTGTCAGAAGAAACCGTTTTGGTGGTGGCTGTGGGGCTTTGTCTCATGATGGTGGTTTTTGCCAGTAATGTTGGGTTTTCTTCGGCATTGGGAGCCTTTATCACAGGGTCAATTTTGGCCGAAACGATCGAAGGTGAACGAATTCATCATTTGATTGCGCCGATTAAGAATTTATTTTCCGCAGTCTTCTTCATTTCTGTCGGTATGCTGATTGATCCGCAGATTATCTCCATTTATTGGAAGGAAGTTCTGCTGCTTTCTGCGGTCGTGGTTGTTGGTAAAACTTTAAGTGTAACCTTAGGGTCGGTGCTTTCCGGGCAGACACTGAAGTCCTCGGTGCAATCGGGAATGAGTCTGGCGCAAATTGGTGAATTTTCCTTTATTATTGCTACTTTGGGGCTGAGCCTTAAAGTTATCAGCGAAAAGATTTACCCGATCGCCGTGGCCGTTTCTGTGCTGACCGCCTTTACAACGCCTTATATGACCCGTTCTGCTGACAGGGTCTATGGTTGGCTGGAAAAGGTGTTGCCTGCAAAAGTGATACATTCCTTGGACAGTTACAGTGTGATTTCTTTTTCCATGGCGGGGAACAAGGAGTGGCGCGAACAGGTGCGCGCTTACGTGCTGAAAGTGCTTCTAAATGCCGTGGTGGTTATTGCGGTCTTCCTGACCATGGCTCGGGTGTTTTTGCCGTTTCTATTAGAACGCCAGATCGCAGAAGGTCCGGCGAAGTTTATATCTTTAAGTGCAACCTTGATTTTAAGTGCTCCATTTCTTTGGGCTTTGGCATTCGGTCGTACAAGACAGTTTGAAGCCTTGTTGGTTGGTCAGGGAAAGGGCAGTCACAACTATGTCTTCCTGGTGTCGCGAATCATGCTTGCCGTTGGTTTGTTGGGGGCCATGGTGGCGCAGTTTGTTCCACTGATGTGGGCGGTGGCTATCACCCTGTGGATGGTCGTGGTTGTGGGGTATGTTCTGTCGCAGAAGCTTCAGGACATCTATCATTGGTTTGAACGTCGTTTCCTGACAAACCTCAATGATGAGGTTCAGAAAACTCATGCCCGCAAAAACAACCGGGCCTTGGCGCCATGGGATGCGCATATCACGGAATTTGAAATTCCACCGGAAGCCCCGTATGTCGGTGTGCCTTTGCATCAGTTGTCTATTCGAGAAAAATACGGGGTTACGATTGCTTTAATTGAACGGGGACGCCGTCGGGTCACGGCCCCAGGGCGAAAAGAATGTCTGATGCCTTATGATCATGTGTTTGTGATCGGCACCGATGCGCAGTTGATCCAGTTTAAGACCTTTATCGAAGACGAACTGCCGGCACCTTCCGGTCAGGCGGAAGCTGAATACAGCCTTGAGCAGTATCTGCTGACGGACACGTCTCCGTTTATAAATAAAACCATCCGGGATTGCGGTTTGCGTGAGGCAACCCACGGACTTGTTGTCGGTATCGAACGTGAAGGTGGGCGGATTCTAAATCCGGACTCCAGTGTCACCTTGTGCCGTGGGGATGTTCTTTGGATTGTGGGCGATCGCGATAAGATTCTGCAGCTGACCTAAATCCGCCAGCGCAGCAGAGTCTTCAGGGCGTTCATTTTAAAACTGCTGTAGGGTGGATACATAATCCGAAGCATCTTGCCCAAGAAGGACTGCTTCAGGACGGCCTTTTCATGGGAAAAGGTCTGAAACCCATGCCAGCCGTGGTAACTTCCAATTCCACTGTGATTGACGCCACCAAAGGGAAGATGGGGGTTCACAAAGTGAATCAATGAATCATTAAAGACCAGTCCACCAGAGCTGGTTTCTTTTAGAATTCTTTCCGAGTTCATTTGACTGTGTGAATAGAAATACAGGGCCAAGGGTTTGGGGCGTTCATTGATAAAATGTATGACCTCTGAGATCTCTTTAAAGGTCATCATCGGCAGAATTGGACCGAAGATTTCCTCTTGCATGACTAAAGAGTGCGGATCTGCTTTATCCAGCAGCGTGGGGCTGCAATAGTGTTTTTCCGGCTCACAATGCCCGCCAAAGATGATTTCAGCTTTCTTGGCAACGGCATCGTCAATCAGGTTTTTTAAACGCTGAGTATGGTTCACCGAGGCCATGCGTGCCAGATCCGGGCTGTGCTGAATCTGCTCTGCTGAAGATCCGTAAAACTTTTGAATCGCGGCTATAAGATGTTTTTTAAAGGATGATGCCACGGACTCATGCACAAAAAGATAGTCGGGGGCCACGCAGGTTTGGCCGGCATTGATGAACTTGGCCCAGGCAACTTTTTCGGCGGCCACCGCGAGATCTGCCGTTGCATCAACAATCGTCGGGGACTTGCCCCCCAGCTCCAAAGTCACGCTGCTAAGGTGTTTGGCGGCAGCCTCCATGATGATTTTTCCCACGCGGGTGCTGCCGGTAAAAAAGATGTGATCAAAGGGAAACTTCAGAAGCTCCTGAGTCGTTTCAGCGCCACCTTCCGCCACAAAGACATGTTCAGTGGCAAAAGCCGCTTCGGTAATTTTTTTGATGACTGAGCTTGTGTGACGAGTCAGTTCAGAAGGTTTAAGGATGGCACAATTTCCGGCAGCAATGGCCGAGATCAAAGGAAGAAACACCAATTGAAATGGATAGTTCCAGGGGCCGATCAAAAGGCATACGCCTCGCGCCTCAGGCTGGATGAAGCTTTGGCTGCCAAACAAGGTCCATGGGGTTTGCACCCGGCGAGGGCCGGACCAGGATTTAAGATTTTTGCGGGTGAAATGAAGTTCCTTCAGGACCGGATAGATTTCAGAAAGCAGGGTTTCAGCTTCGGGTTTGTTGAAGTCCTTTTTTAGGGCTGCAATAATCTCTGATTGATGACTTTCGATGGCCTTTTCCAGGGCCTCCAGGCTTTGAATGCGGGTCTTCAAGGACTCACTGCGAAGCTTCAGGGCATACTGCTTTTGATGAAGAAAAATCTTTTCCAACATGCCTCCATGTTAGAACACTGGCTAAAGGAGGCAACGTTTAAGTTGGCAATGGCCCGGTACATATAAAAACCGACTTAAGAGGACTAAAGTGAGAACACCTTTCCACAGCGGCCGGGCATAACCACATTCTTTTGCTTGAGCACGCGCCAAAGGATCTTAGAGCCCAGTTCATTGTTCATGAGTTCAGGGTGGAACTGCAATAGCAGGCCGCGTCCGTTCTTGAACTCCGTGGCTTCTGTCACTCCGTCGTGTCCCTGGGCCGCCAGTTGCAGAGGGCCGCCTTCTTTGAACACTACGGACTGGTGATGCAGGGAATTGACGGTCATTTTGTTCTGTCCTGGTCCCAGCAAAGAAGCCAGGATGTTGTGTTTGGTGGGTTTGAGTTCGACTTCGTGCCAGTCATTTCCATGGCTGACCTTTGTGCCAACATGGAAGGGGACGTCCTGAATCAATTTGTATCCCAACGCGACAGAAGAAATCTGCGACCCACGGCAAACCCCCAGCAGGAAGCCTTTTTCGCGGGTAACATAAGACTTGATCAGCTCGATTTCAAACATATCGCGCGCTGGGATGGTGTTGCGCGAGTGAGTATTTTGTTTCTTGTACAAAGCAGGCTCCACGTCATCGCCGCCCATGGCTACCATAAAAGGGAATTTTTCTGAAATCTGTGCAAACAGGTCGCGGGTTTCGCTTTGTGAAAGCCCCAGGTTGGCGTTGATCGGAAGGATGTAAGAGCTGTGTTTTCCTTTGGCGAAAATTTTCTGGAAGTTCTCAATTCGCTGCGAATTGCGAGTGTAATCTTTTGGCAGATTGGCAATCAGAAGGGCGCGGGATTCGCGGCGGGCTTCATCCAAGGGCTTGAATCCCGAGAGTCTGACTTCAGGAAGACGGCCTTCAAAAAGCTCCATCAACTCAGGATTGCGATTCAGATTCTGTAAATATCTTTGTGCCGCCTGCTCTGGAGTTTCTCCGGTTTTAACGGGAAGAATCAGCGGCGCCAGGGTGTTTCCTGGAGACCATTCATACAGGCGAACCAGTTCCGTGGTGGCGCTGGCGGTGTGGACGATGAGGGTTGCAATCAGTGACAGAAAAAAGGATTTTTTCATGTGCTATTGCCTTTCGTGGGCTTGAATGACCCGATAGTTATCTGAGTTCGAACACGCTCTTCCAAACTTCTTTTCAAGTTGGACTGCGGTGTGTGCCAGGCTGGAGACATACCCTGGGCCACCGTGGCTTTGCCAGACCTGCAACCATTCAGGGAAAGTGTAAAGTGAGGCCGAGACATTTCGCAGCAGGCGGGAAACAGCGAGATCCACTTCCTTGTCCGTCAACTGGCGGTTTTGCTGCTGCAGTTGTTCTTTCAGATTTTTTTTGTGATTCTGGAAGTCTCGGAGTCCTTTTTTGAAATCAAAGTCTTTGGCGGATACATAGGACAGGGCCTGGGCGCGGTCCGAGGGACTGAGGCTTCCCAGCAATTGCAGGTTGAACTCCTGACTTTTGCGGCGGATGAAGTCCACGCGGCTGAACAGAAATTGCTCCAGATTTTTTACGGCGACAGCGCCACCGGTGTTGTATCCCAAGGTCACCAGCAGACGTTTGATCTGGGTGTGATCGCCCGTAGGATAGCCGGACTCTTTCAGTAGGGCCGGGATGTTGCGTTTTTCGAACTCGGTGGCGACGTATTTTTCATTCAGCTTGTGAAAGATTCCGGCATACAGCAGGTTGCGCAAGGGGTTGGTGGACTTGCTCATCAAGGCACATTTGCTTTCGTTGCGCAGAGGTCTCCAGAAATGGCTGCGTGCCTGGGTGCGGGTTTTCAGCCACTGGCAGGATTTACGGGAGCTTTGATAGATCATGTTTTTATACGTCGGCAGAACCTGGTCCACATCGGCGATGGCTTTGCCAGTCAGTTGTCCTATGCCGGCGTCGCCGTTGGGATTTTGAATCAAGGTATGGAAGCCGCTTTCCATCATCAGCTTCGGGAACAGCCATTGTGGATCGATTTCAAGACAATCCGTGATGGCGGAAAACGCCTGGCTTAAGGATTTGATTTCGCCGCTGCTATAGCGGGGCCGGGCTTGTCCGGGTTGTGGGGCGGCTTTTTCTGTCGTGCACTTAACAAACAATTGCGATTTTTCCCCTTCGGCAATGCGTGGGAACGAGGTGGTCAGGGAGTGGGTCAGGCAACTGTCAAAGTTTTCTGCAGAGGCGATGAAGGGCATCGCACTGATCACAAATATGACAAGTGCGGTCTTAATAAGCGGTATAAAGGATTTGGCTATCGGGCCCTGCATATCCCTTTAGAAAAGCAAGGCCCACGCCATCAGAGGACTGCAAGGTCCTTTTCAAAGGTGTCGCAAAGTGAGTCAACCACGTCCTCCAGCGCGCCCGTTTTTTCATAGAGCTTGCGTTGAATTTCATAGCTGGGATGCTGAAGATCTTTTTCGAGGTCTTTCAGGTACTGAGTGTATCCCAGTTCGGTCGCATCGTCTTTCATCGCGGTCAGAAGATCATTGATATCTTCGCGCAGATTTTTGGTCATGCCGTCGTTATCAATCAGAACTTCACAGTCCATGCCGTGACGGGACGCGCGCCATTTGTTTTCGCGAATCATCCAGTCTGCCGGTGTCTGGCGTCTGTATCCCTGGTCCAGGCGCTTTTGAATGTGGCGCGCCAGTAAATGGATAAAGGACACCAGTCGCGTGGTCTGGCGAATGCCCGGGACGCCATCACAGATGCGGATTTCCAGTGTGCCATAGTTGGGGCTTGGGCGGATGTCCCACCAGATATCTTTGAAGCTCCCGATGGATTTGCTCTGGATGAGTTTCTGCACGATGGTTTCAAAATCAGCCCAGTTTTCAACTTTGCAGGGTGTGCCCCCGGCGGGGTGGGCTTCAAAGACCGTGATGCGTGAAGAGGCCAGTCCTGTATCGTGACCTGTCCAGAACGGCGAGCTGGCCGACATGGCTAGCATGTGGGGCAGGTAATACAAGAACTCATTCATCATGGCGATGCAATGGTCCCCATTTTTCATTCCCAGATGCACGTGCAGGCCGTAAATCATCAGGCGGCGGGCAATGTGTTGGTTGCGCTCAATCAGATATTCATAGCGATCTGAAGGGTAAAAAAGACGATCATGCCATTTTGCGAACGGGTGGGTGCCATTGGCGGCCAGTCGGGCGCCGTGCTTTTTGCAAATGCGCAGCAGTTCGCGACCGGTCAGTAAAAGTTCTTGCTCCACTTCCTGGACGTTTTTGCAAATGGGTGTGTCGATCTCCAGCATGCTTTGGAAGATTTCAGGTTTTAAGTGGGGGCTTTGTAGCGACCATTCTTCCAGGATATCCGGAGAGATGGGAAAAAGGTTGCGGGTCAGCGGGTGGATAATTTGAAGCTCAACTTCGACACCCAGCGAGAATAAGTCTGATTTTCCAAATGGAATGGGTTGAGGCTTAGTCATAAAATCACCATAGGGAGTTATGACCACGGGGGCAAATTTTAATGGTGAAAATGTCGGATTTTCATGACTTGGTGCGCTCAAATACGAAATAAAAAATGGGGGGCCTCATCGGCCCCCCGGACTCGTGTGAAGGGAACCACCAAACCTTCACTGAGTCGCCCAAATTTGAATTTTTAATAGTTTCTTTTTCTTGCCTCAACTCGGGCGGGGCGCCGGGCCACCGTTATCCAGAGAGCGTACATCACAACTCCCGAGTAGAAGAGGCAGAACATTGCTACGTCATGTAAGTCTGTCATGTTCTCTCCTTTTTACTTTATGCGGCCTTCCTTGGCCTCGCGGATCTTCGAGGTGCCATCCTAGCGTCCTCTTGTTCCGTTAGTAAGAGCGTCCGTGCTCTTACTGATATGACAGGGGTGGGTCCTTTTCAGGTTAAAGAATTTTGCTAAAAATGTGGGCACAAAAAGGTCTAGGTATGGCCAAGGGATCTACGGGCATTTTATTGACTCTGGGGAAGGGAAATGATTAATTATTTCTTCCCTCTATCAGATTTTCTTATAGGTGCGCGCCGGTGGTGGAATTGGTAGACACGTACGTTTGAGGGGCGTATGCGCGAGCGTGGGGGTTCAAGTCCCCCCCGGCGCACCAATTGTCAAGCTGTGCGAACCAAAATTCGCAGTTTTTATAAAACCCCGATTTTTTTCGGGGTTTTTTATTTTAAGCTCCTGTTCGTAAAAATCTTTATCTAAATTCCAATAAATTTTAATCGAATCCAATCCAATTTCGACCCTGTGGACGAATTTCTGCAAAAGGCTTCGTCTAATATTAAAGTCAGGATTTTCCTTTATTAAATGGCCTGCAAACGCCGCAAACTCTTCAAACGTCTCAATGGGCACAAGTCTTTCATCAATATTCAAATCTTTTATCTTTAAAAGCCCTTCCTCTAAATCTTTTTTAACCAACTCCAGCTTTTCCATTTGCTTAAAGATCGGTGTGGCCGAAACCGTTTTGGGCAGCATTGATAATCTTTCGGCCAAAGCATCTAATTGCGAACTCACACCATAAAGTTTAGCCTTTATTTTTCCACGTTCTGACTCTTCATCATTGTTTTTATGAATGGCTTTCACTTTATTTTGAAGTTCTACTAAAAATTTTTGGCTTTCAATAAACTTACAGAACTCACTCCAAACAAGGGCCTCTGCCTTCTTTGCTTGAACTCGTGTTGGTTCACACTGAAAAGTTTTTTTGGTTAAAGTTGAGTTTCTTTTTGTCGCCCATGAGTGTTCATAATAGGGAACCTTGCCATTTCTACCAGTAGCAGACTTTCCTGGCATGTGGTCGCCGCACTTCATACAAAAACATACACCAGACAATAAATAGGGATGCTTGCTTGTTTCTTTTAATGGTTTAAGTCTTGAATGATTTTTAGTGAGCTTTTCGTTAGCTCGCTGAAAAATCATTTCATTAACTATGGGCTGCCAAACTGCCTTCACTTCCTTTTGTTCACCTTTTTGTGTGTAGGTTTTAATTCCGATATAGGCCTTGTTACGAACTATTGCTTGCAAGTTATCCACTGTAAAATGGCCAAGCCTCATTCTTGAACCGCCACCTTCTAAAATGAGCTTTGGCCTTGTAACCATTATCATTCATCCAGCGAGCAGCTCTAGACAAACTTCCTTCTCGTAAAAATGCTTCAAAGGCAATTCTAACAGTGGTTGCATGAGGCTCATCAATATCCAGACTTCCATTTTTCGTGTGACACTTCTTGTAGCCTAATGGGATAGTACCTCCATTATAAAGACCACGACTGGAACGAGCTAAAATGTTCGCTGAAACTCTTTCACTGGTTTGCTTTCGTTCAAACTGAGCAAAGTTCATCAATTGAAATAACAACATTTCACCAGCGGCAGTGGTTGTGTCGAAATCTTCACGAAGGCTCATGAAGCTACATTTAACTTCACTCATCATGTCCCACATATTTAAAAAGTCTCTGTTGTTTCTGGACAACCTTGAAATTTCTGTGACCATGATGAGGTTTATTTTTTGTGCCCTCATATCCTTAAGCATCGTCTGCAAGGCTGGTCTATTCATGTCCTTCGCTGAAATTCCAGCATCCACATAGACATTAAAAATTTGGCCGAAGTTGGATTGTTTATTTCTATAGACAACAGCTTCACGAAGCCGTTGCTCTTGATTTTTAATAGAGCCTTCAGGGTTTTCCGCTTGTTCTTCGGTTGAAACTCTAATGTACAAAGCAATGTTAAAATTTTTGTTCTTAAGCATCTGATCCCGTCCTTTTTAAAAGATAATCTTTTACAGTTGACGAGTCAGAGAGTGACTTCTTCTGGAGCTGGCAGAGTTCAATATAAATAATACTGGCCACTTCTTCAATCATTTGTTCATGCACCTTTTCATTAAATTTTTCGTTTCTTAAGTTTATTACTTCGATCTCGTCCCATTTTTTATTCATGAGCTATCCCTATTTTTCATGGATATACTCAACTCATCACACAATACTTCTCGCACTTTTGCCGCCGCCCAAACTGACTTAATACCTTTCGATCCGTGACCCCTTTCCACCACATCGTTGGGGGGGAGGGGTCACGGAAAAAGAAAGGTAAAAATGAGTCACTCATTGCGGCGGCAAATACCTTAAATCAAAAATAAATTTCAAATTTTCCGTAATCATTTAACGCATTTACTCAGTATTCCCACCGGGCATATTGGTGGGCATACTGTTTTCTTAGTGAAAAACCAAAGTGTTCCTAGCGAGAACACTTCAGGGAACACTATTTTGTGAAGTCTTCGCGTGAAGAAGTCATTAGCGAAGAGTTCTTTTTTAGATTTTTGATTTCATTTTTATCACCTCCGATGAAGTGATCTATTAGCAAGGTCGTGCCAATTATTTTTGAATTGATATGAAGATGTAACTATTTGATCCGACTTAGTGACTGGATGGGTTGGTGCCAAAATGATTTCTCATTTTTGAGAGACTCTATCAAAAATGAGAGACTCAAATTCCAAGTTCATTTTTTAATTCAATCAGCTTCTCTTTTATTTCATCACGAGCTGACCTAAAAGCCTCTGACTTTTTATCTTCACTCACTCCAGCCGGGTCTTTAATTGGCCAATGTAGTCGTTTGGCCTTTGTTGGTAATACAGGGCAAACCTCTTCAGCACAAAGTGTGATAACAAAATCTAAATTAGCATAGAAACCAAGGGCAATATCATTAGTTGATTTAGATTTGTTTAGGCCAATATCAATACCGATTTCACTCAATGATTTAACAGCCCAAGGCTGAACTACACCCGATGGCTCTGAGCCAGCACTTTCAATTTTAGCAGTGCTCCCGAAAATTTTCTTTGCAAGCCCTTCAGCCAGTTGGCTTCGAGCCGAATTAGCTACACATAGAAATAGAATATGTACTGGTTTAGACATTTTTAACCTCCTTGAAGCAAACCTTTTTTAACCATAACGAAACTGAGACAAGCCCTATGAGGACTGGAACTTCTACGAGAGGTCCAATGACAGCAGCAAAAGCTGCCCCATGATGAATTCCAAATGTTGCTACGGCAACTGCAATAGCTAACTCGAAATTATTAGAAGCAGCTGTGAATGATAAAGTCGCTGCCTTTTCATAATCAGCTCCTGCCTTCTTGCTCATTGCAAATGAAAGAAGGAACATAATCACAAAATAAATCAACAATGGAATTGCAACTCTCAAAACATCAAATGGTAGCTCAATTATCTTGTCACCTTTTAGTGAAAACATAACGACAATTGTAAAAAGCAAAAAGACTAGCGTTAGTGGAGATATTTTAGGTACAAATACACTTTCAAACCACTCACGGCCTCTGGTTTTTATCAAAATCATTCGGCTAAAATATCCAGAAAAAAATGGAAGACCCAAATAAATCGCAACTGCAATTGCAACATCTTTAATTGTAATGGCAACTTCCACGGACTGAAGACCCATCCAACCTGGCACAGTAGTTAGAAAAAAATATGCTAGAAATGGAAAAGTGAATATCTGGAAAATAGAGTTTAATGCGACTAGGCCAGCGCAGTATTCGCGACTTCCTCCTGCTAAATCATTCCAAACGATTACCATCGCGATACATCTTGCAAGTCCTATAAGAATTAAACCAGTCATATACTCTGGATTATCTCGTAAAAAGATAATAGCGAGAGCAAACATCAACACAGGACCTAGCAGCCAATTTTGAATTAATGAAAGCAAAAGAACCTTTGTATTTGCAAAAACTTTTGGCATTTCCTCGTATCGTACTTTTGCTAACGGCGGGTACATCATCAAAACAAGTCCAATCGCAATTGGAATTGATGTTGATCCAACAGAGAAGCTTTCAAGTAATTTAGGAAGCGATGGAAATAGTTTACCTAAAAGAACGCCAATTCCCATTGCTGCAAATATCCACAAAGTTAAATATCTATCGAGAAAAGAGAGTTTTTTAACAATTAAATTCTTTGAACTCATAAAGTCTCCGCTTGCTTATCGTATTATTACGATATACGATATTTTTATGGCGATATCAAGAAAAGAAGAATTTCCTGACAAAGATTTGACATTGGCTGAATGGTGCAAGGCACTTTCACACCCAGCTCGAATTGCAATTTTGCGCAATCTAGCGAATCGTGGCGAGTGCATTTGCGGCGACCTTGTGTTGGATTTACCACTGGCTCAATCAACAGTAAGTCAGCATCTTAAGGCTCTCAAGGCAGCGAAACTCATTAAAGGTGAAATTGATGGTCCAAGGTCAAAGTATTGTGTAGATCAAAAAAATTTTGAGAAATTTATGAAAGCACTTAATGAGTTCGGTATAAAGCTTTCAGATAAGTTAAATGATCAAAACTGCTAAAGGAGTTTCGGTTGGGTATATTTAAGTGGCTGAATGATCAATTATTGCGAATGGAGTGGCTCTCAAATCTCGTTAAAATATTTGTTGAAAATGTTTTAAGCATAAAAATGAACACTCCATTGGGAGGCAGTGTTCATTTTTTTATCTACGATGTGATAAAAATATTCATTCTTTTATCAGTCCTGATTTTTCTAGTCTCATGGATACAAAGCTATTTCCCTCCTGAAAGAAGTAGAAAAATTCTTGGAAAATTTAATGGATTGACAGCAAACATCGTAGGGGCTCTTTTGGGTACAATAACCCCATTTTGCTCGTGCTCTTCAATTCCTTTGTTTATAGGTTTCACGAGCGCAGGATTGCCAATTGGAGTGACATTTTCATTTTTAATATCTTCTCCGCTGGTTGATCTCGCTTCAATTATTTTGCTAGCGAGTATATTTAACTGGAGTATCGCTTTGGTCTATACTGGAATTGGTATTGTATTGGCTGTAGCTGGTGGAACCATCATTAGTAAGGCTAATATGGATCAACATGTTGCAGAATTTGCAAAGAAGCTTTCTTTACAAAATGGAAATATAGAATCACTGAACTATAGAGAAAGACTTCAATTTGCAACCGATCAAGTAAAAGATGTATTCCAGAGAGTCTGGATTTATGTCTTGGTTGGTGTGGGAATAGGAGCTGGCATTCATAACTGGATTCCTGAAAGTCTAATAGCAGCCGCACTTGGAAACCAAAATTGGTGGTCTGTTCCCATCGCAACACTTTTGGGTGCTCCAATGTATGCTGATATTTTCGGAACGCTTCCGATAGCGGAAGCGTTAATAAATAAAGGTGTTGGGATTGGAACCGTATTGGCTTTTATGATGAGCGTGACGGCACTTTCAATTCCATCAATGATCTTACTAAAAAAAGTAGTGAAAGCACCATTGCTTTTGCTATTCACTGCAATTGTCACTATTGGGATTATGATCATCGGATATATTTTAAATAATGTTTCACATCTTCTAATTTAAGGAGCAATTTATGGATTTAAAAATATTGGGAACTGGCTGCGCAAAATGCAATAGACTTGAAGAAGCAACTAAGGCAGCTGCGAACGAACTAGGAATCAAGTACAACATCGAGAAAATAACAGATATTGAGAAAATCATGTCCTTTTCGGTAATGTCAACACCAGCACTTGTTGTAAATGGCGAAGTTAAGGTTGCCGGCCGAGTACCTACAGTAGAAGATATCAAAAAAATGCTTTCTTAATTATTCGGGAGTATAGGATGATAGAAACTCAAAAAGCAAAAATGACTTTCGATGTTCGCTCTGAATGGATTAGCCATCAAGAGAGTATTTCATACTGCGAAACTAAAGGAAAAACTGCAAAAATTAAACTAGATACAAACCTTGATGGCACCCCTGATGCCTTTAATCCCGCAGAATTGTTACTTGCTGCTTTATCGGCTTGCATGATTAAAGGAATTGAACGAGTTGCTCCGATATTAAAATTTTCATATAGAGGTGTTGAAGTTAAAGCTCATGGAGTTCGGCAAGACGTCCCTCCCAAGCTTGAAAGCATCGATTATCAAATTATAGTTGATACTGATGAAGATGATCACCGACTAGAACTACTTCATAAGAATATTAAACAGTACGGAACGGTATTCAACACCGTCATCCACGGAACAAATCTAAGCGGAGCTATTTTGAGGAAACTTTAGAGTTCCATTCATTTAAACCTCATAGCTTTCGGCCATTTAGAAGCCTTTGAATCCTGAATAAGCTCGAACTGGGCTTTTCTGACTTGCTTTAAAACCCAAGGTAAATTCCCAGTACCGACAGCCAAAAAAGCCAGTGTGACACATAAAGAAATCAATTTCGATAGGCCCATTTGATTTGCACCTTTTCTTCTACTGTCAACCCATCAAGATCAAAATTCTTGCGTCTGATGCTCTGACAGTAGTTAGTGATGGCATTTAGAGTCCGTCCATAATGATGGGCCAGTTCTTGCCGTGACCAGCCGTGTATATAACGTAGTTTTGCCAGCTCCGCTAAATTCACTCTCGACTCAAGCCACTGGATTGGATAGGCTATATCCAAACTGAGTGGTTCTCTCAGCATAGGGCGTGGGGCACCATTGCCTTCTTCATTTTCTTCGTACAGTCCTCGCTCTTTTTTTATTAATACAGATTAAGTTGGAAAATTGCTTCGTTGGTGAAAGCTGCCTATGTGATTGCTGCGGAACTTGTATTTGCAGGTTCCGTCATTTTGTTTGGCATGGTCAAATTTGATGCGAATATCTTTTTCCAAGCCATTTTTCGAGTCGATAAAGAGATAGATCCAGGTATTCTTGTCTGGAAAACGTTTACTGTGCAGGCCTTTGTTTTAGATCTTCACATGTTGGGATCGTCGGCAGCACGCGAGAGAAGGCTCGGCGGCCAATCATCTTGTGCAGAACTCATTTCGTTCGCCATTGCGGAAACTGAACTAAAAAGCATAGCAAAAATAAGAATTGATTTCATAGATACCTCCAGGGACTTTCGTAAGCGTTGGGGTATTTCATGTCTATAAGTATTGGAGGATGACGTTGGTACCCAACGGTATTTTCGCTCTCTCGGTATCTTAAGGGGGAGCGATTGCCGCGCGGGCGGATTGCGGCGTCCGCGCTTTGTTTTCAGTCTTGTCTTAAAGCGCGGCGGCTTTGAGTTTGGCGATATCAATCTTTTTCATTGTCATCATCGCATCAAAAGCCCGCTTGGCCTTGGTGGGGTCGGTACTTGTGGTCAGCTCCAGCAGGATTCTAGGGGTGATCTGCCAGGAAAAGCCCCAGCGATCCTTGCACCAGCCGCATTCGCTTTCCATGCCGCCGTTGTTGATAATGGCGTTCCAATAGCGATCTGTCTCCTCCTGATTTTCTGTGACAATCATGAAGCTCACCGACTCATTGGGCTTAAAAAGCGGCCCGCCATTAAGCCCGACAAATTTTCGTCCCAGAACCGTGAACTCAACAGTGAGCTCCGTGTCGGCTTTGCCACCTGGGAAATCGCCGGGGGCTTTGTTGATACGTCCAACGCTGCTGTCGGGGAAGGTGCTTGCATAGAAGTGGGCCGCGTTGGCGGCTTCACCGTGGTCAAACCATATACAGGTAATGAGTTCTGCCATACTTTGTTTCTCCGATTGGATGAATGAGTCGTCGAAGAATACTTTATGAAAAGAAAAGGTGGGAAGTCAGCAGGCAAGTGTCTGCTGACTGTAGAAGGACAGAAAGATTGCGTTTAGTAGTGCAATTCGCCGCCGGGGAACTTGATGACCCGTTCATTGCCTGGAGCCACCAGATGAGCCCAAATGGGCAGCTTCCGCAGGCCTGGAGCAGCAAGCGTGAAGAGCTTCTTGGTGCGCACCTCACGCAGGGTCAGAGTATAGCGGTGAGCCAGAGTGAAGGGGATGTATTCTTTTTGAATGTCGATGACTTCGAATCTGTTGTAAGCCGCCACGGACCGACCATTTAGCACAACAGGGGCCGAGTTCACGATGTGGTCTCGCACACGTGCGCGTCCTGTTTGCAGTGTGGGGCTGGAGGAGAGTTGATCGGGTATTTGTTTGAAGTTTCCGACCAAAGTTTCAGGATCGGCTTTGGCTCCCACTTTGAATTGAACTCCTGTGGGCTGAAGATTTTTGTTGAGCTCGACAAGATTAAGCAGATACACCGTGTCCACTTTTTTATGGTCCTTCAAACCATAGGTTTCGTGTGCTCGGAGATGGCTGATTCGGTAGAGGCGACCCTTGCGGATCGGCGGCTGATAGTATTCGGTAAACTTCAGCTCCACACTTTTTTCTGTGGGGGGCATGGTGATCTCAGGATAGGCTTCAACATGAAACAGGTCGGCTTCCGCCTGGAGCAGCAGACGTGAGCGTAATTCACCATATGTGACGGGGCTTGATTTAGCCCAACCTGCAGCAGTGAAAAATAGAATTGTGAGAAGCACTACTTTTGCCATCAAATCCGTGATTGCAGGAACCATTCCATCCTGCCCCCATATTTAGCGTTGCCTGACTCGTCTAGAAATTAGACACGAGACCTAGGTGGGGCACATTTCAAAAGTGTAACCACGTTTTTGCGAGTAACCCCTCTATTTGTATGAGAAGTGTTCGATAAGATATAGAGCACCCTTAACTACCTTTTAACAGGGATTGGCATTATGTTTAAATGGAGTCTGTTCAAAAAATTGCTTCTGTTGAATATCGGCATTTCTTTAGTCGCCATCATTGTTGCCAGTAGCGCCTACTGGGGAGGCAAGAAGACTCAAGAAAAATATGAGGCGGTCGCACGGGGTGTTTTGGATGACGTGATCGCGGTCGATGAGGCTTTTCTGGGATTCAGGGAAACACGTATTGGTCTGAGAACGCTGGGGATTGAAGGGGTGACGGCCACTCAAGGAGCCTCGGCCAAGAAGCAGGTTCTTGATGCTGTGGCCAGTGTGGATCAGCAACTGAAAAAACTCGACAGGACAGATCTATCATCGGAGCAAAGAGCCTTGGTCGACAAGGTGATGGTCTCCTGGACTTCGTTTAAAAAAACCGGCGTGGATATCCTGGCCCTGTACGACAGTGGAACGGCGGAAAATCGCCAACGTGTCATTGGGATCTTTTTCAAGGAGTGTCCTGAAGCGGCAGACGAGTTCTTCGGTCATGTGCAGAATCTGAGAAACTTCTTTAGTGAACAACAGAAGCTGTGGGTGGCGGACGCCAGAAAGACCGCCGAGTTTAATAATCTTCTGTTGGGTATTATCTCGATTGTGGGTATTCTTCTGGGGCTTTCTGCTTCGGTTATTTACGTCAGTAAACTTTCCCGGGATCTTCAACGTGTCACCGAAGAGCTGGGTGGGGGCGCCAGACAGGTGGCTGATGCGGCAACTCAGATTGCGACCACATCGACAACCTTGTCTCAATCTGCCGCAAGTCAGGCTGGTTCCTTGGAGGAGTCTGTTGCGACCATTGAGCAGCTGACTGCTACAGTTAAACTGAATTCAGAAAATGCAAAACAGGCTTCTGTACTTGCCAGCTCCACACGTGATGTGGCCGTGAAAGGTGAAAGTGAGATCAAATCTTTGATCGACTCCATTCAGAGTGTTTCGGCGGACTCGAAAAAAATCGCAGAGATCACTTCCGTGATCGATGACATCGCCTTCCAGACAAATCTGCTGGCTTTGAATGCGGCGGTAGAGGCGGCTCGTGCCGGAGAGCAGGGTAAAGGATTTGCCGTGGTGGCTGAGGCGGTTAGAAATCTGGCTCAGCGAAGTGCCGAGTCGGCTAAAAATATCGCCGCGCTGATTGATGTCAGTGTCGAGCGTATTGGAAAAAGTGCTGAGCAGGCCAATCGCAGCGGGGCTGTGCTGACGGAGATCGTGACTTCTGTGAAAAAAGTTTCGGACCTGAACAGTGAAATTGCCACAGCCAGTGAAGAACAGTCCAATGGCATTGAGCAGATGAGCAATGCCATGAACCAACTGGATGGGGTGACTCAGCAAAATGCGGCGGCTTCAGAAGAGGCTGCGGCCACTGCAGAGGAATTGTCGGCTCAGTCCACGGTCCTGCTGAAAAATGTGAATGCATTGGATCTTCTGGTTTTGGGTGAAGGTCGGGATTCAAATCCGTCTTCCCCATCCTCCAATGTGCTGGAATTTAAACCAAAATCCTTTGAAAGCCATGGCAAGTCTCAGCGCAAGGTGGGTTCCGCAACGGGGTTTTAGGGTTTTAAACCCCTCAGTGCCTGTATGGGCCCGGTGACGCGATGCTGCAACTCGCCGGGCAGTCTGGAAAAAGGGCCATCTAGGCGTGCAAGTTCCTTAAAAAACTGATAGTTATTAAGGACCTATGACAAATGCAAACAACACACGCACCGCTCCTTATTCCGCCGTAAAACCTGATGTCCAGCTTGCCAAGCAGGAAGAATCCATTTTGGATTTCTGGGATCAGGAAAAGATTTTTGCGCGCTCTTTGGATCCACAGGGTAAAAAAACCTACAGCTTCTATGATGGTCCTCCTTTTGCGACGGGTCTTCCGCACTACGGTCACTTGCTGGCGGGTGTTTTGAAAGACGTTGTTCCTCGTTACTGGACAATGAAGGGCTACACAGTTCCGCGTCGTTTCGGTTGGGATTGTCACGGTCTTCCTGTGGAATACGAAATCAACAAGACTCATAAAATCGAAAGCCGCAAAGACGTTCTGAAAATGGGCGTGGCCAATTACAACGACGCTTGCCGTTCGATTGTAAAGCGTTATTCCAATGAATGGAAAACCACCGTTCGTCGCGTGGGTCGCTGGGTGGATATGGAAAATCCGTACTTCACTATGGACGTGTCTTTCATGCAGTCCGTATGGTGGGTGTTCCAGCAGCTCTTCAACAAGGGCCTGATCTATGAAGGCTACAAAGTTGTTCCTTATTCTGTAGGAATCTCGACATCCCTTTCTAACTTTGAAGCTAATCAAAACTACAAAATGGTGCAGGACCCAGCGATCACGGTGATGTTCAAGCTGGTAAATCAGCCCGACACCGCGATCATGGCTTGGACGACGACTCCATGGACATTGCCTTCCAACCTGGCATTGGCAGTGGGCAATGACATCGAATACGTCAAGGTTTTGGAAAAGGCCACGGGTCGCAAACTGATCGTAGCGCAGGCGTTGTTGTCCTCTTTATTCAAAAAAGCGGACGAGGAAGTGGAGGTCCTTCAGATGATGAAGGGCACTGAACTTGTCGGCCTGACTTACGAACCTCTGTTCCCTTACTTCGGGGATCGCGCAGAAAAAGGGGCGTTCCGTATTATCTCTTCTGATCACGTCACCACGGAAAGTGGTACGGGTGTGGTGCACATGGCGCCGGCTTTCGGGGAAGAGGATTACTATGCTTGTGCTAAAGCCGGTATCCCGATGGTGAACCCTGTTGATGACGACGGGATGTTCACATCAGAAGTTCCAGATTACGCTGGCAAGCGTGTGAAAGAGGCCGACAAGGACATCATTGCGGATCTGAAGAAACGTGGCAGCCTGTTTAAGCAGGACACGATTCAGCATAGTTATCCGTTCTGTTATCGTTCCGATACGCCGCTGATCTATCGTGCGGTGTCTTCCTGGTTCGTGGCAGTTGAGAAAATCAAAGAAGAATTGATCGCGAACAACAAGCAAACCACGTGGGTTCCGGACCATCTTCGCGATGGACGCTTTGGCAACTGGCTGGAAGGTGCTCGTGACTGGGCGATCTCGCGCAACCGTTTCTGGGGGACGCCGCTTCCGATCTGGAGAAATCCAGAAGGTGAAGTGATCTGCGTGGGGTCCCGTGCCGAGCTTGAAAAGCTCTCCGGTCAGAAGATTGATGATTTGCACATCGAATTTGTGGATCAAATCACAATTCCATCGCCCACGGGCAAGTCGCCACTCAAGCGTGTGGATGGGGTTTTGGACTGCTGGTTTGAGTCGGGCTCTATGCCGTATGCGCAATGGGGTTATCCAGAGACCTGCGTGGAAGACTTTAAAAAAGCCTTCCCGGCGGACTTCATCGCGGAAGGTCTGGATCAGACACGCGGCTGGTTCTACACATTGTCCATCATCGGAACAGCGCTGTTTAATCAAGCACCGTTCAAAAATGTTGTGGTGAATGGTTTGGTGCTGGCCGAAGACGGTCGCAAGATGTCCAAGTCCTTGAAGAACTATCCAGATCCCATGGAGGTCTTGAATCAGCACGGTGCGGATGCGTTGCGTTTGTACCTGATTGACTCGCCAGTGGTGAAAGCGCAGGAACTGAAGTTCTCTGAAAAAGGCGTCTACGACATCGTTCGTAAGATTCTGCTGAGATGGTGGAATTCTTATTCCTTCTTTGCGAACTATGCCAATATCGACGGCTTTGTTCCAAAAGGGGATGCTAAAAAATCTCCGAACATTCTGGATCAGTGGGTTCTTTCACGCTTAAATGGACTGATTGCCAACACTCATAAAGAGATGGACGCTTATCGCCTGTACAACGTGGTTCCGCACCTGCTTCAGTTCATCGAGGATCTGACCAACACCTACATCCGCTTCAACCGCAGCTTGTTCTGGCAAGAAGGTATGCCGGAAACAAAACGTTTTGCGTATGAGACTTTGCATGAGGTTCTGACGACGTTGTCCCGTTTGATGGCGCCGTTTGCTCCGTTCATGTCTGAAGTGACTTACAAAAATCTGGCTCAGGTTCTTCCCAATAAGAAGGACTCGGTTCACTTGGAAAGCTTCCCCGAGGCGGATCTATCCATGCTTCGTCCGGAGCTTGAAGAAGCTGTGAAGGCCATGGACACGTTGGTGACCCTGGGTCGTAATCATCGTGAAAAAATCGGTGTGAAGGCTAAAATTCCTTTGAATGAAATCAAAATCATCCACAGAAGTGCCGAACTTCTGGAGACGCTGAAGAAGTTTGAACCGTTCTTTGTGGACGAGCTGAATTTCCGTAAGGTTGTCTATAATGCCAACGAGGACCAGTTTGTGCAGGTGACTGCCAAGGCCAACTTCCCGGTTTTGGGTAAGCGTCTGGGGCCTAAGATGAAGGCTGTCGGGGCTGGCATTCAGAAGTTGTCCCTGGAAAGCCTGTTGAAGCTTGAAAAAGGCGAAACAGTGATCGTGGAGGGTGAAGAAATTCAACTTTCTGATGTGGAAATCCGCCGTGCACCAAAGGGTGATAATGCGAATCTATCCGTGCATCAGATTGTTTCCATCGAAGTGGACCCGACCGTGACAGCAGAGCAAGAGCGTGAAGGTCTGGCTCGCGAGATCATGCGTAAGATCCAGGTGGCTCGTAAGACAGCGGACTTCCAGATGGATGACAAGATCACTTTGGATATCGCCTGCGAAGGGGCGCTATTAGAGGCTTTGCAAGCTCATAAGGACATGATCACGTCAGAAACTTTGACGAAGAACCTCAATATCATCAATCTGGCAGCAGAACCGACCGGTAAGCACACTGAAACATCAGACATCGATGGTCAGGTGATTAAGATCGGTGTGACGAATCTTCCGCGTTCATGATGACCAAGTGGGGAGACGTATTTGAGTTTTCTGCCATCGGGCAGGTGAGGACGCCGTTTAAGGACAGATTTGGTGTTCCTCGTCAGCCGGGTTTGGCATCCGCAGCCAAAGGGGTGATTAAAATTCATCCTGATCCGGATCTTAAAACGTCTCTTCGCAGTCTTGAAGAGTTCACTCATCTTTGGATCGTTTTTGTCTTTCATGATCATGGTGGCAAAAGCTGGAAACCCAGCATTCGTCCACCACGTCTTGGGGGGAATCGCAAGGTCGGCGTGCTGGCGTCACGTTCTCCGCATCGTCCGAACCCCATCGGCTTATCTGTGGTGGCTATTGAAAAGATTGATTTGGAGGCTGTCGGTGGGCCTGAGATTTTCGTTGCGGGTGTTGATCTGATTGATGGCACACCTGTATTGGATATCAAACCCTACATCGCCTATGCAGACTCTGTTCCTGAAGCCGGTGCGGGGTGGGCGTCAGAACCGATTCCAAGATACCCGGTCCTGTTTTCAGAAAAAGCCGAAACAGAAATTCAGCAGCGTGACCCTCGCGGTGAAAAGAACCTGAAGGCTTTAATTGTTGAGGTGATGGAGCTTGATCCGCGCCCGGCTTTTCAGAAGCGACAATCGCCTCCTTCTGAGGGGAAATCCTGGGGTTTGCGCTACGGAATCGATATTCTTGGCAACGATGTGAAGTACGAAATCACCTCCGCCGGATTTGTGATTTACGATATTCTGGATATGGCATAGTCATATCCTTGCCCTGGACTTTTCTGGCAAGGTGTTTGAAATCAAAAAACTTTCCCGGCAAAATGAAGTAAGAAGTTTCCATGACGGAAACCAGAGGGTGCGTAATGAAAAGGAATTCATTCGTCGCGGCTTTGTCAGTCGCTTTTGCTGCCACGTTGTCAGTGGGTTTTGTTTCAGTTACTCCTAAGGTGATCTATGGCGATGACAACCGTGTGGATGTCTATCAGGTGCAGCGCGAGGATATCCGTCAGCTGGCCGATTCCACGGTGGCTTTGATTCCCAAAAAAGTTTTGTACGACAATCGTAAAGACGGCTTCACTCATAAACCCACCAAGTACGGTTGGGAACGAGAGCTTTGTTCTGACGAAGCTTTTTATGAGCAGCCCACATCTGCGAACTGCTCGGGTTCTTTGGTGGGGGCGGATTTGATTGCCACAGCCGGGCACTGCGTGAAAAGCACCGCAGACTGCAAGACTTATTCTTTTGTGTTTGGATATCGAATGGTGGATGCAGAAACGGCCCCTTTAACTTCCAGATACGACGATGTCTATGACTGTAAAGAGGTGGTGTACCGAGAGTATTCCTCCAAGCAGGATTACGCCTTGATCCGTCTGGATCGCTCTGTGCTAAACCGCACTCCCGTGCGCCTGCAGCGGGGCGGAGTTCAACCTGGAGATGAGTTGTTTGTGATCGGCCACCCCGCGGGACTGCCGACGAAGGTGGCGGCCGGAGCGCATGTGCGTTCGGTGTCTCAGGGCTATTTCACAGCGAATCTGGATACCTATGGAGGCAATTCCGGATCAGCCGTGTTTAATGCGCGCACGAATGAAGTGGTCGGCATTCTGGTTCGTGGAGAGATGGATTTTGACTATGATAGCGAAAGATCTTGCAACATGAGCTATCGCTGTCAGGATGAGGACTGCCGGGGTGAGGATGTGACGGATATTTCGTTCATTATCCGGGCTTTGCAAAGAGCTAAAGGTCATTAAAAAGCCACGGCGCGGGCACAGGATTTTCTTTTAAAAAAAGCCCCGTTTCAGAACGGGGCTTTTTGGTTTTTAAGATTCCGTGTTTAGTTCCGGGAAGGATTTCACCAGATCATCCAGGGCCTTCATCTGTTGCAGGAATGGCTCCACCTTCGCAAGGGGAAGGGCGGAAGGTCCATCACACTTGGCTTTATCCGGTTCAGGATGGCTTTCAATAAATAGGCCCGCCAGGCCGACGGCCAGACCCGCACGGGACAGTTCTGCCACTTGGCCACGACGACCGCCAGAAGCTGCTCCAAATGGATCACGGCATTGCAAAGCATGGGTCGCATCCAGAATCACCGGACTTCCTTTGGAAACCTTTTTCATGATGTTAAAGCCCAGCATGTCCACAACCAGATTGTCATAACCAAAGTTGGTGCCGCGATCGCAAAGAATCACTTGGTCGTTACCGCATTCCTGGATCTTTTCGACGATGTTACCCATTTGACCGGGGCTCAGGAATTGTGGCTTTTTGACGTTGATCACAGAGCCGGTGCGAGCCATGGCCTCAACCAGATCTGTCTGGCGTGCCAGGAATGCAGGAAGCTGGATCACATCGACCACTTCCGCTACAGGTTTGGCCTGATAGATTTCGTGAACGTCGGTGATGATTTTCACGCCAAAGGTTTTCTTCAGTTCAGCAAAAATCTTAAGACCTTCTTCCATGCCCGGACCTCGATAGGAGTGGATGGAAGAACGATTGGCTTTGTCGAAAGAGGATTTAAAGACGTAGGGGATTTTCAGTTTGTCTGTCACTTTGACGAAGTGTTCACAGACCTGCATGGCCAGATCGCGGGACTCCAGAACATTCAGTCCGGCAAAAAGCACGAAAGGTTTGTCGTTGGCGATCTCAATATTTCCGATTTTGACTGTTTTGTTTTGCATAGGACCATCCGTTTCAATGCCAAACAGAATAGCACCGTTCTGCGCAATTTGACATGGAATTTTGTGGGCGTTCCTGTGCAGCGCCACTGGGCTTTTGTGAGGGACAAGAGCTTATTGGCAAAAACAGGCACAGCGGTCTTTTCAAGGGGCCTGGGATGGTTTTTCCTAGTTGAAGGAGGCAGACATGGCCGCGAGTATTTGGAAGGGTTCCATCAGTTTTGGTCTTTTGAATATTCCCGTCACCTTGCAAAGCGCGCAGAGCGAAAAAGAGGTTCACTTTTCTTTGCTCGACAAGAAAGACATGTCGCGTATTAAGTACATGAAGGTCAGTGCCAAGACCGGGCAGGAAGTGCCCAGCGATCGTATCGTGAAGGGGTACGAGTATCAATCCGGCCGCTATGTGATCCTGACCGAGGCAGAACTGAAGAAAGCCAATATCAAGGCCACCCAGACTATTGATATTGAGGACTTCGTGCTGCTTGAAGAAGTCGATCCCATTTTCTTTGATCGACCCTACTACCTGGCGCCACAAAAGGGCGCGGAAAAAGGTTATTTCCTTTTGCGGGATGCCTTGCAGGAAACCAAGAAAGTGGCTGTTGCCAAGCTGGTGATCCGAATCAAACAACATCTGGCTCTGATCATGGCCCGGGGGCCTTATCTGGTGCTGGAGCTTTTGCGATTTTCTCATGAAGTAAAAAGCGAAAAACAAGTGCATTTTTTGAACGCCAGCATGAAGAAGCGCTCTTACAGTCCAAAGGAGCTGAAGATGGCCGAGGATTTGGTGGATGGCATGACGTCGAAGTGGAATCCAGATCAGTATCGCGACACGTATTATCAGGATGTGATGAAAACAATTCAGCGCAAAGTGCGCGGAGGCAAAGGTCACAAGGTGGTCGAAGGCAAGGTTGAGAAAATTCAAACCACGGATAATGTTATTGATCTGATGCCGCTTCTGCAGAAGAGTCTGCAGGCAAGTAAAAAGGTCCGACGTAAACCTCGATTGCGGGCTTAGTCATGTCACTTCGTACTTACCACCAGAAACGTGACTTAAGAAAAACTTCCGAACCAAAGGGGAAAAAGCGTCCCACTCAAACGTTGTCCCCGTTGATGTTTGTGGTTCAGGAACATCATGCCTCGCATTTGCATTATGATTTTCGCCTGGAATGGGGCGGGGTTTTAAAAAGCTGGGCTATTCCCAAGGGGCCTTCCTTGGATCCGCATCTGAAAAGACTGGCGGTGGAGGTTGAAGATCATCCTCTGGAATACGGAAGCTTTGAGGGGAAAATCCCTGAAGGAGAATACGGCGCAGGAGAGGTTTATATTTGGGATACCGGAATCTGGATTCCTAAATCCTCTCCGGCGGAGGGGTTTAAAAAGGGGCATCTGGAGTTTGAACTCAAAGGGCATCGCCTGAAGGGGGCGTGGGATTTGATTCGCACAAACTTGAAAGGTAAAAGCCCGCAGTGGCTTTTGGTCAAACGCGAAGACCCCTTTGCCAAACCTGGAGATGAGGCTTCGGTGACAGGTGACAAGGCCTCGGTGCGTCCCCGGCGCCGAGCCAGGAAGCTCGGATTCGTGAAACCCATGTTGGCCTTGCTGGTGGACCGGCCGCCGCAAGGTTCTCAGTGGCTGCATGAGATAAAATGGGATGGATACCGTATTCAGGCGCATCTTGATGGGCGCAGTGTTCACCTGTTCACCCGGGCCGGGAACGATTGGGCTGGTAAGATGCCGTCGTTGGTTCGGGAGCTTTCCCGCGTCAGTGTGCAGTCCGCGGTGTTTGATGGCGAAGTGGTTGTGCTGGATAAAAAAGGGCGCAGTCATTTTCAAAGTCTGCAGAATTATTTTGAATCCAATCCATCGCAGAAGCTGACTTACATGCTCTTTGATCTTTTGATGCTCAACGGAGAAGACCTGCGCGAGCATCCTCTGAAGGAGCGCCGGCAAAAAATGCGGCAAATTTTAAAAGGACACCGGGGACTGTTGCGTTTGAGTCCGGGGCTTAAGGATGTCGGTTCCAGGCGTTGGTCCCAGTTGCAAAAACAGGGCATCGAGGGTGTGGTTTCCAAAAAACTGGAAAGCACTTACGTTTCCGGACGCAAGGGCGAGTGGGTGAAAAGTAAGTTTTTAAATCGTCAGGAGTTTGTGATTGGCGGCTATACCCTGGGGCGTGGCAGTCGATCTGAGTTTGGCTCGTTGCTTCTGGGGGCTTACGAGAAAGGCCAACTGCGGTTTGTGGGCAAGGTGGGAACAGGTTTTGATCAGAATAAAATGACCTCGGTCTTGCGCCAGTTGAAAAGAATCAAGGCCCGAAAAAATCCCTTTCGGTCCGGAGATCCGCCCCGAAAAGACGCGATATGGGTTCGACCTCAACTGCTGGCTGAAGTGAGCTTTGCCAACTGGACTCACGGATTGCATCTGCGGTCTCCGGTCTTTGTGGATTTAAGAAAGGACAAACCTGCTCCGGAGGTGACATCAGACTCCCTGCTTCTGACGAATCCGGATAAGATACTTTATCCTGTCGAAGGAATAACCAAACTTCAGGTGGCGGAATACTACATTGCAATGGCTGAACGTCTGCATCCTTATATTGAAAACCGTCTGCTGGCGGTGCTTCGGTGTCCCGACGGTGCTGCGGGAAAGTGCTTTTTTCAAAAACATCTGAAGTCGGGCGCTGAAACGGTGGCTGTTTTGGAAAAGGACTCGGCCTTGTATGTCACCGATGTGCGAGGGTTGTTGGAGCTGGTGCAGATGGGAGCGTATGAAATTCATGCCCGCAACTGTCGTGCAGAGTCTCCGGCCCGGCCGGATCAGTTTGTGTTGGATCTGGACCCCGGCGAGGGAATTCCGTGGAAAGAGGTGGTCGCCACCGCCTTGATGATACGAAAGGATTTGCAAACTTTGGGGCTGCGCAGTTTTGTCAAACTCAGCGGAGGCAAAGGGTTGCATATTCATGTTCCGTTTCAGTCAGGCCCCGGCTGGGACGAGGTCAAAAACTTCACCCGAGAACTGGTGTTGCTGTGGGAGCGTCGTCTTCCGGAAAAACTTGTCAGCAAGATGACCAAGAAAGTGCGTCAGGGAAAGATTTTTATAGATTACTTTCGCAACTCCCGCGGATCTACCAGTGTTCTGCCGTATTCGTTGCGGGCTCGAGAAAAAAGCTCTGTGGCTTGGCCGGTGAGCTGGGGGCAGTTGGCGAAGTATAAAGCCGGGGATGCGATCAGTCTGACCAGGGCGTTAGAGCTCTTGAAGACCGGCAGGGACCCTTGGAAGAATTATTTTTCCCGGGTCCCGATCCTGCCAATTAAGAAGTTTAGAAGTGCTTCTTAACCGTGTCGCAAACGTATTGAAGTTCTTCTTGAGTGATGTAAGCAAAGCAAGGAAGGTTCAACACAGCCTGAGAAATGTGGTGAGCATTGCCGTTGTCGATTTTGCCAGCCAGATGGCCTGCAGAACCGGACTGGTGGCTCATGGCGCCCGGATAGATGGTGCCGAAGCCCACATTGGCTTTTTTCAAGGACTCAATCAAAGACCCACGCAAGGAAGGCTCAATCATCGCCACGGCACAGTAACCATTTTCTTTGATGTTGGCTTTTGCACGCACGGGCTTCAAGGGAAGACCTTGCAGGGACTCTTCGTAGAACTTAACTGCATTCATGCGGCTTTGAATACGGGCATCAATGTGTTTCAAGGACATGTTCAGGAACAGGGATTCGTAAGCACCAATGCGAGAATTCCAGCCGATCATTCCGTGAGAGTAGTGATCCGTTCTGCCATGGTTGATCAGAGTGCGGCAGTTTTTTGCGTATTCATCGTTGGATGTGAAGATGGCACCCGCATCACCCGAAGCACCCAGAACTTTTGCCGGATAGAAACTGGTCGTGGAAATCAAAGCAGTGCCCAGAATAGACTGGCCGTCGATTTCAGTGCCAAAGCATTGTGCGCCGTCTTCAATCAAAAGTACGCCTGCTTCCTTGGCGAATTTACGGATTTCCAAAGTGTCTGCAGAAGCCCAGCCGTACAGGTGAACCATCACCGCTGCTTTGGGTTTGAATTGGTCAACGGCTTGTTTGAAGGTGGCCAGATCCCAGTGGCAGGTTTCGCGATTTACGTCCACTGTCACAGGGTTTGCGCCCACGTTTACAACGGCTTCAAAGGTCGCCCAGAAAGTCATGTCGGGAACAAGAACCTTGTCGTTTTTGTTCACGCCCACCGCGCGCAAAGCGATCTGGATGGCATCGGTTCCGTTAGCGCAGCCAATGGCATGTTTGGATTTTGTGTACTTGGCAAGATTGGCTTCCATCTCGGCCACAATCGGACCACCGACGAATTGTGTTTTGTCGAAAAGATTTGCAACGCCGTTCAGGAATTCGTCGCGGAAGCCAGGTTCAAAACGATTTAGTGTGATAAATGGAACTTGTTGGATGCTCATAATATCTCTCTCGAAGAAAGTGTTTAGTCGATGAGGAAATTATCCAATAGGTCATGACAAGTTGCAACTGTACGGAAAGTTTGTTTGCCGTGCATCCAAGAACTGTATCTTTTTTTACGTGGCTGGTGGTGCTTTCTTGCAACACACTTTGTGATTCGAGCTGGACTCTGGTCCTCGGGGATAAAGCACCCGCGATCACGAGTGCTTTAAACCGTCGTCAGTCCCAGGTGCGCCCATCGGGCATGATTTGCATATCCCGGCGCATCTGCTCTTCGCGTTGTCTTTGTTCGTTCATCTGTCTGCGGTATTCCTTGAGGATTCGCTCCTGGCGGCGTTCGATGTCGTTTTGGCCCTCCAGCAAAGTGTTTTGAGACGTGCGTGGTGGAGGACCGGCTGGACGCCGTTCTTGCGGACCTCGGGGTTGTGCCTGAAGATGACTTAAAGGCACCAACAGAGCCGCAGTGAGTATGATCAAGCTGAGTTTCATATTGCCCCCTTTGAGCTTTTAATTAGTGTCTGCTCTTGTTGACCAGATACGCCGTCAACGCTCCAATGCCGGCGATGCCCACCGCTCCCAGGATGACCTGATAAGGGTGTTGGATGGCGTAGTCTTTGCCGCTGCTATACAACGACGCGGCCCGGGATTGGATAGTTGAGGATGCAGCTGAGGAAGGGTTTTTCTGTTTGGGTGTGCCAAAGTAGGTGGGCACATTTTCTCGATAGTTGGCCATGGGGTCCTCCTTTTTTCTTTTGGTCTCATTGTCGCTCTGTCAGAGCGTAAAGCCTATGCCTGGTTTTTGATGTTGTTAGAGACCACAAAAGAACTGGGACCTTGGTAGGTCCCGTTCTCTACTTTCGTTTGAAGTGCAGGTCGTTATGTATGTCTTTCACCCCGGCGCACCGGGCGACCTGCTCTTCAATAAAGCGTTTCATCTTTCGTGATGGAACCTCACCGCGCAAGGTGACCTCGCCGTTGACCACCACAACTTCCACATCGGCCGTAGGCAGTTCTGCTTCCAGATTCAGCTTGTCGTGCAATTCATTTTCAATAAGTCGGTCGCTTTTTTCTTCATCCTTGGACGAGGTCGAAACAAATCGAGCATCTTCAAAGGCTGGTCGGTAACTTTCTGCACAGCCGGGCTTTTCCTGCCGCAATCGAGCCACATCAAGTTCGCTGGAGCGCAGCTCCTTCTGTGAATCCGTGTCGTTATAGCAGTGAATGCCTTTTTCCTGCGTGGGTCGTTTGTTTTTATATCGCGGAGTCGCGTTCTTTACGGGTTTCATGTTCGTTCCTTTCCTCGGTGGCGTGCTCCGAAGGTTGGGGTTGAGAGGACGCTTTGGGAACGGCGCTCTTTAAGTCGGAGATCGCCGGTCCATTAAGAACTTCGCCAGTGCAACTGAAGCGTGAACCATGGCAGGGACAGTCCCAGGTTTTTTCTGCCGCATTCCAGTGGACGATGCCCCCCAGGTGCGGGCAGACCGCGTTCATGGTGTAGGTTTTGTTTTCTTTGTCGGTGTATATGGCAAAGGTTCGGGGGCCCTGATGCAGCAGACGGCCTTCACCCGGTTTGCTGGTGCTGTTTTTCAACTCCCGTCTCAGGTGAATGCGATCTTTGTATTGCACCAGGGCGTTCATGTTGTCGCGCAAAGCTTTTCCCAGGCTGCGCATACGAAAGCGCGACGGCGAATAAATCTCGGCCCAGTCATTGGGTGTTTCCTGGATCAGATCGCGCAGAATCATGGCGCTCAGGGTTCCATGGGTCAGGCCGTGACCCGAGTCTGCGCAGGCTATATAAGTGTTGCGATCGCCGGGATTTTTTCCAATGTAAGCCAGTCCATCCAGAGGCTCGATGATTTGTCCCGACCACTGAAGGGTCATCGGTCCTGAAATTCCCAGATTGAAAAGCGCCCAGTCATGTAAAGTTTCAAAGATGCTTTCCGGATGATCTTCTTGGCCGACGCGATGATCTTCGCCGCCGATCAGCAGAAGATCCAGCCCCTCCTTGAAGTCCGGGACTTTGCGAAGGTAATGGTAGGGTTTGGTCGTGTCCCACATCAGAATGTCGGGGAAGCTGTCGCTGGGCACCTCGATGCCAATCACATAGCTGCGAAAGGCTTTTTCCTTGCTGTGGATTTGAACCCGGTCGTTCACAGGGACGTTGGTGGCGACGACGATCTTTTTGGCATAGACACAGTATCCTGCCGTGGTCTTTGCATAGGTCAGGGGGGTGTCTTTAAACTCAATTGCCGGAGACTCCGTGTAGATCTCTCCACCCATTTTCTGGATGGCCTGGAGCAGTCCCAGAACATATTTCTGACTGTGGATGCGGGCCTGACGTGGAAAGCGCAAGGCCGGTCCGAAGTCGGCGAAGTGTGCCGGAGAAACCTGCAGCTCCACATCGTGAAGCCCCAGTCTGCGCGCGGCTTGGGCTTCCTGCTTAAGATATTCTTTGTTGGTCTCAGGGCTTAAGTACAAATACCCATCCAGCCGCCTGAAGTCGCAGTGGATGCTCTCTTCCTGAATGATTTTTTCTATCAAGTCGATGGCGTCCGAGTGACTGGCCACAGCTTTTCTGGCCGCCTCTTCGCCCAGGGATTCGATCAGGTTTGACAGCCCCTCGTCCAGAATGTTGGACAAGTGCCCGCTGGTGCGGGAGGTTTCATTGTTGCCCAGTGTGTCCCTCTCTAAAATCACGACCTTGAATCCGTTTTTAAGAAGCAAATAGGCGGTGGTCAGGCCGCTGATGCCGGCGCCGACAATGCAGACGTCTGTGGAGCAGTCTCTGCGTAGGGGCGTAAACGGCGGCAGGGTCTGAGACTGCCAGTATGAGGGATTAATTTGGTGATGAGTCTGCATGGGAGATCTCCTTTCTCCAGACATAAATTGTATGTCCGCCTATAAAAACAATCAGTGTCGAGTAGTAGACCCACGCCAGCAGCACGACGATCGAGCCTGCGGCGCCATAAGCCGACGTGATAGAACTGCTTCCCAGGTAAAGGCCGACAAGCTCCTTGCCGACGACAAATAAAACGGCGGTGATGACTCCGGCATAGGTGGCGTCCCGCACAGGAAAGCGAGGGACGGGAAGAAAGTGAAAGATGCCAGTGAAAAGTACGATGTAAAGAAGCAGGGAAAAGACGATATTCAGCAGGAACGCCCCTTTTCCGTCGTTGATCAGTCCGATGCGCACGATGGTGTTTAAAATTGTAGAGACGATCAGCGACACCATCATCGCAAAGATAAAAGCAAAGGCCAGTCCGATGTGGAACAGGCGATTTTTAAGATAGGCCAGGGTGGCCTTCAGGATGCTGAGATCCTCGGGCTCTTCTTTGTTTCCCATGATCAGGGTCAGAGCCGAGCGCATTTCCCCAAATATCAAACCGGAAGACAGGATCAATGTGACGCTGCCGACAATTCCTGCCATGGAAATAAGGTCGGTTCTTTCTTTGGCGTTTTGCACGACCGCTTCAACCGCACCCGCCGCCACGGGGCCGACAAGGTTGTTCACCTCGCGCAGGAAGGCTTGTTGCAGTTCCAGGCCGATCTTGGAAACCAGAGTCAGAGAGATCATGATCAAGGGCGCTAATGAAAAACAGGTGTAAAAGGCCACCGATGCCGCCCAAGTCATGGTGTGGCATTCAGTGAACCTGTCTGCAAAGGTGACTACGAAATTTTTCGCTTTCGCCATGAAAGACCTCATTCTTATTATTCAGTCCTTCAAACGTCGGTGAAAGGTAAAAGTCCGTGCAAAAATACACCGTTTTACTGCTGGCGGAGTGTGAGTTTTCCTCTAACATAATATTGGAACAGGACCAGGGACGCTCCGGGTCTTTCCCTTTTGCCTTTTCAGTCCAGTTGGACTAGATTCGCTGTTTGATCAGGTCGATAATTGTCGACAAACAGGGATTTTTAGAGGGACTGAGATGAGAAGAGAGTTTTACGCAGCCTTTGTCGTCTGCTTGATTATGAACTTGGTTTTTTATTTGTATTGGCCGCCGGGACTGTATTCTTTGTTCTTCTTTGTTCCGTTCTTCCTTTTGGGCTTCCGCGACATTGTTCAAAAACGTCATGCGATCAAATCCAACTTCCCTGTGTTTGGGCATTTCCGTTATATTCTGGAATCCATCCGACCTGAAATAAATCAATACTTTATCGAATCCAACACCGACGGCAAACCCTTCAGCCGCGAACAGCGTTCCGTGGTGTATCAGCGTGCAAAAAAGGTTCTTGATACCGTGCCTTTTGGAACTCAGCATAACGTGTACGAACAAGGGTATGAGTTCGTCACGCACTCACTTTACCCTAAACACGTGGATCGCAAAGAGCTGCGTGTGACTGTGGGAAGCGATCTTTGTAAACAGCCTTACTCCATGTCCCTGCTGAACATTTCTGCGATGAGCTTTGGATCCCTGTCCAAAGCCAGCATTCTGGCTTTAAACGGAGGCGCCAAAGACGGGAACTTTGCCCATAATACGGGCGAAGGGGGGATTTCGCCTTACCACCTTGAGCCGGGTGGGGACTTGATCTGGCAGATCGGTACGGGGTACTTCGGTTGCCGCACCCACGATGGTGATTTTGATCCGGAACTTTTCAAGAAAAATGCAAGTCATCCCCAGGTCAAGATGATTGAGTTGAAGCTGTCCCAAGGGGCGAAGCCGGGCCACGGGGGAATGCTTTCAGGTAAGAAGGTGACCCAGGAAATCGCCGATATCCGTAACGTGCCTTTGGGGAAAGACGTGATCTCGCCGCCGGGCCACAAAGCGTTCTCGGACTCTCACGGCATGTTGGATTTTGTGACTCAGCTGCGCGATCTTTCCGGTGGAAAACCGGTGGGCATCAAGTTGTGTCTGGGGCATCGTCATGAATTCGAAGAGCTTGTGAATCTGATGGTGGCTGAAAACCGTTACCCTGACTTTATCGTGGTGGATGGGGCTGAGGGCGGAACCGGAGCGGCTCCGCTGGAGTTCACCAATTATATCGGGATGCCGGGGATGGATGCCCTGGTGATCGTGGTCGACACACTGAAAAAAGCCGGCCTGAAGGATAAAATCAAAGTGATTGCCACCGGAAAAATCACCACGGCTTTTGATATCATCAAGTTACTGTGTATCGGGGCGGATGCGACTTATGCTGCGCGCTCGATGTTGCTGGCTTTAGGTTGTATCCAGGCCCTTCGCTGCAACAACAACAAGTGCCCGACAGGTGTGGCGACACAGGACCCGGCGCTGGTGAAGGGGTTGCACATCCCAACCAAGCGAGTGCGTGTTAAAAACTTCCATCAGGAAACTTTGGAAACAGTTGCACACATGATCGGAGCCATGGGGGTTGCTCACCACTCGGAGCTGGATCGTTCTTTGTTGCACAAACGTGTTGAAGAGGACCGTATCGCGACTTACGCCCAATTGTATCCGGGTCTGTAGACGTCTTAGCGGAATCTGCAATAAAAAAGGAGAAGCTTCAGGCTTCTCCTTTTTTATTGCAAAATGCCGGAGGGGCTTACATGCACTTGAATTTCATCTCAACGTTATAGCCTTTACCCAGGACGCCATCAGCCACAGCTCCACCCAGGCCCACGATGCCGCCGACGTTGGATTCATTTTTCCCACCCATCACATAAGTGGTGCCGCCCAGAATTTTTGCCGCCGTGCTGGCTTTTTTTGCCATCTTATAATCTTTTTCGTCCAGATCACCCTGGTACTGAGAATTTTCGTTCACGAAAGCAGCAGTCATATTGCGCTCTTTGCAGAAGCTGTTGGCTTGACGAATGGCTTCGCGGGAACCTGCTTCTTTATCATCAGTGGCAATGACCACGCGGTGAACACCATCGGCTCCGGCACGAACATCCGGATGATGTGCGCAAGCGGCGACGAACAGGGTGGCAACAGAGATAAGACCCAAACGAAGATACGTATGATTCATAATATTTCCTTTTGTGTTGAACAGCATCGAGTATAGAAAATCTCGAAAAAGCTGTGCAGTCCAGAATATTTCACAGGCTCAGCAGCAGCGCGCCTAAGCCGATTGTGCAGGCTCCGATGAGCTGAGTCCGGGATAAAGATTCTTTCAGGAAGAAAGAAAACACCACCGCAAAAAAGATCGAAGAATTTCTGAGTGAGATGGCAAAGCCTGGTGCTGAGATTCTTAAGCCGTACAAGAAAATCAAAAAGGAGGCCGTGGCAAAGGTTCCCGTGATCAAAACGCGGCAGGGGTGCGTTCGGAGTGTGCCTAAGACACGCTCTATCGGCCCCGTGCGAATTCCAAATAACAAAAATGGCAAGGACACCACCATGGCGACGAGAAACAGCGGCATGGGTTCGGCTTTCTGACTGAGGGCTTCGTGGTAGCAAAGGTGATAGCCCGCGATAAAAAGGGCGCTTAAGAAGGACCAGATATCACTCCGAAGACCTGCAACTCCGCTTTGTCGCAGGTCTTGGAAGTTAATCGTCAGAATTCCGGTTAAAACCAGGACTGCCCCCATGATTTGTCCAAGGCTGGCCTGTTCTCCCAGAAACAGACTGGAATAAGCCCACACCAGCACCATGGCTCCGCCGCGCATAATGGCATAGGACTTCCCCAGGCCGGAAGTGCGCAGGGCTTTGGAAAGAGTCAGAAAATAAAGCCCCTCAAACACCCCTGACAGAACTGCGATCGCCAAGATCTGTGGGGCCGGGAACTGAAGCTTCTGCCCGGATATAAACATGGAGGAGGCGGTCAGGAGCCCGCTGAGAAGGATTGTGAGAAAAAGAAAGCTTTCCTTGTCTTTGGAGGCTTTGGCCAGCGCGTTCCAGGCGGCATGAAGCAGGGCAGAGAGTAAAAGCAACAAGGGTCCAAGAGTCATGGACCTGTTTTAGACCCATTCCGGGGAAAAGCACCAGAAAAAAGCTGCCGTGGTGCAACAGACTATGGTATCACGGCCACCTATGAAATTAACGGATTTGGACTTCACTTTTCCAGAGGAGCTCATCGCCACAGTTCCGCAGCGGCCTTCCCGTGTGATGTGGGTGGCGGCCGGTGCTGCTGAGCCCGAAGAAATCACTATTCAGGATCTTTTGGTGCGCATCCCGGCGGGCGATGTGTTGGTGGTGAACAACACGCGCGTGCTGAAACGCCGCGTGTTTTCCGGCGATGTTGAAATTCTTTTTCTGAAGCAGTTGAACGCGACCGACTGGGAAGTTTTGTTCCCGTCCAAGAAGTTCAAGGTCGGGGCAAGTCTGGAGCTGCCTTTGGGCGTGCAGATGACTTTGCTGGAAAAAGGGCGCCCGCAAAAAGTCGCTTTAAGTCAGGAAGTCAGCGAAGACTACTTCCAGAAAGTGGCGGAGTTGCCGCTGCCTCCGTACATTCAAAAAGCCCGGGAGCAGCGTCATACCGTGGATGCGGATGAGTCCTGGTATCAGACGGCCTGGAATAAAACTCCTGGCAGTTTTGCGGCTCCCACAGCCAGTTTGCATTTTACCCAGAACGATATTCAGGCCCTGGTGGAGCGAGGTGTGCAGGTGGTGGAAGTCACGTTGCACGTGGGGCTGGGGACCTTCCTGCCAGTCACGGCCGAAGATCTGAATGATCATGATATGCACGAAGAATATGTCGAGGTTTCTGCCGCCACCTGGGATGTTGTGCAAAAGGCAAAGGCGCAGGGTCGTCATGTATGGTCTTTGGGCACCACCACAACACGGTCATTGGAAAGCGCTGCCTTGGGGTTGCTGGGGCCGGCATCCGCGGAAGGCTATAAAGGTTTTACCAAGCTTTTGATCCAGCCTGGGTATGAGTTTAAGGTGGTGGACGGTCTTTTGACGAACTTCCATCAACCGCAGTCCACGTTGGTGGCGCTAGTGGCGGGATTTGCCTCTTTGGACCGAGTAAAAGCTTGCTATCAATGGGCCATTGAGCGAAAGTTCCGGCTCTTTTCCTATGGCGATTTGACGGTATGGACTTCTCCGTCGATCGATAAAGTTTGGAAATAATGATGAAGGATGAAGTTATGTTGGACGGAAGTAAGACAAGCGTGGGTGCAAACAGCACTTCGACAGATGCAACAATGAGTCTTGGTGAATTCAAGGTTCACGCCACCGATGGGAATGCCCGTCGTGCGACGTTGATGACGGCGCACGGCCCGGTGCAAACGCCGGTGTTTATGGCTGTGGGGACTAAAGCCACGGTCAAGGCGATGACGCCGGAAGAGCTGAAAGAATGCGGCACTCAGGTTGTTTTGGGGAACACCTATCACTTGCACTTGCGTCCTGGTGAAAAGACCATCGCGCGCATGGGGGGCCTGCATAAGTTCATGAACTGGCATGGTCCGATCCTGACAGACTCTGGTGGCTTCCAGGTGTTTTCTTTGTCCCAGCTTCGCAATATGACCGAAGAAGGTGTGGAATTCCGTTCGCATTTGGATGGGGCGAAGCACTTTATTTCCCCGGAAAAGAGCATGGAGATCCAAATGGATCTGGGCTCTGACATCATCATGGCCTTTGATGAATGTTTGAAGTATCCGGCGACCGATGAAGAGATTGAAAAATCCATGGCTTTGACTTACCGCTGGTTGTTGCGCTCCAAAGCGGCAATGACTCGCAAAGAAAGTTTGCTGTTCGGGATTGTGCAGGGGGGATTAAGCCTGAAGCATCGCCTGAAGAGCATGGAGCAGATCTGCTCTGTGGATTTGCCGGGGTATGCGCTGGGCGGATTCAGCGTTGGGGAGCCGATGCACCTGATGCATGCGTTGTTGCCTGAAGTGGCACCGAAGATGCCGGCCAATAAGCCGCGTTATTTGATGGGTGTGGGGACGCCGACGGATCTGATCATTGCGATTGATTCAGGTATTGATATGTTCGACTGCGTCATGCCTACAAGAGTGGCACGTAACGGGACTATCTACACTTGGAATGGCAAGGTCAGCATCAAGCGCAGCGAGTACAAAGAAGATCCATCACCGCTGGATCCGGAATGCGATTGTTACACTTGTAAGAACTATACCAAGTCTTACCTGCGTCACATGTTTATGAGTGGAGAAATCCTAGGGTCTCGCCTGAACACCATTCACAATATTCATTTCTATATGAAGGTGATGGAAAAGGCGCGCGAAGCCATCGCGGAAGGACGCTGGGCAGAGTATAGAGACTTCTGCTTAACACGCTTCGCCAAGAAAGATTCCTAAGCGGCGGCAGCCGGCAGTGCTTCCGCGCGTGCGGCGCGGAAGCTGGAGCAGGGCCCTCCGCCTCGCATTCGAACCTTTTTGAGCGAGTTACTACTAAAGTATTGATTCTTCCCAAGAATAATGCTGAATTTTAACGTCAGCTTGAAATGAAAGTTTATGGAGGAATCAATGTTATACGGACTTCTAGTATCCACAGCTCATGCCCAAACAGCAGCTTCTGGCGGCGGTCAGCCCTCAGCATTTGAAATGTTTGTGCCGTTCATCTTTATCTTTGTTATCTTCTATTTTCTTATCATTCGCCCTCAATCCAAGCGCCAGAAAGAACACCAAAAGTTCTTGAATGAAATCAAAAGAGGCGACGAGGTTGTTACTTCCTCTGGTATTTTGGGGCGTGTGGAAGGCATCAACGATCAGTTTGTGACTTTGGAAATTGCAGACGGCGTGAAAGTTAAAATGCTTCGCAGCCAAATCGCGACATCTCAGAAAGCAGCAACTCAAGAGGAAAAGAAATAATGGAAGGTCTTCGCTGGAGAACGTTTGTAGCAGTGCTGGGCGTAGCCGCATCTATCGTGTGGGTACTACCGAACTTGGTCAATCTGGACAAGGTGTCCTGGTGGCCATCTAAGCAAAAATTGAATTACGGTCTGGATATCCAGGGTGGTTTGCACCTTGTTATGGGTGTCGATGTTGACGGTGTGGTGAAAGAATCCACAACTCGTTTGATCGCTTCCATGAAGTCTGAGTTGACCAAAGATACGGTGCCTTTCACAGATATTAAGTCTGAAAAGCCTGAAACAGGATCTGTCGAGATCGTGGTTGCCAATGCGGCTGACAAAGCCAAAGTTGAAAAATTCCTGGCTGATAAGTATTCCACTGTTCTTCAAGTGGTTGGTACGACAGACACAGGTGTGACTGCTCGTTACTTCGACAGCTATCTGAATGACTATAAAAATCGCGTGATTCAGCAGTCTATCGAAACAATCCGTAACCGTATTGATGAGTTCGGTGTGGCAGAGCCTTCTATTTCTCAACAAGGTGCCAATCGTATCCTGATTCAGCTTCCGGGTATGGCGGATGCGGAAAAAGCCAAACAGTTGATCAATACAACTGCGAAACTTGATTTCATGATCGTTTCCACGGAGTTGAGCTCGCAACAGCTTCAGGTGATGGTTGCTGAAGCTGAAAAAGCAGGCAACTTCAATATGGAAAACACCAAGTATTCTGATTATGTGACTCGTATCAACGAAGCGTTGAAGGGCAAACTTCCTGAAAAAACGGTTGTGTACTTCGAAAAGGCTCCGAATGCGACCACGATCGATGCGGGTGCAATTCCTTATCTGCTAAGAACAGACACAGATCTGGGCGGCGGAGCCTTGGATGACGCGTTTGTGGGGTATGATCAGTATGGTTCTCCGCAGGTATCTTTGCAGTTCAATACTGCGGGTGCTGCGAAGTTTGCGGATCTGACCGGTAACAACGTTGGTAAGCAAATGGCGATTGTTCTGGATAAAATCGTAAAATCCGCACCAAGCATCCGTGATCGTATCGCGGGTGGTTCTGCGGTGATCACTTTAGGTGGTGGCCGTGACCGCAACGGAATGATGGACGAGGCAAAAATGATCTCTACATCTCTTCGTGCCGGTGCTTTGCCAGCTTCTTTGGAGCAGCTTGAAGAGCGTCGTGTGGGTCCTACTTTGGGTGCCGATGCGATTGATAAAGCGAAGTTGGGTTCCTACGTGGGTGCCGCGATCATCATTTTGTTCATGATGATTTACTACAAGTCCATGGGTGTTGTGGCTTCTGTGGCTTTGGGATTGAATATCTTGGGTATCTTCGCCTTGTTGACAACATTTGGTGCGACTCTGACATTGCCGGGTATTGCGGGTATCGCTTTGACCGTCGGCTTTGCGGTTGACGCCAACGTGCTGATCAATGAACGGATCCGCGAGGAATTGCGACTGGGTCACAGTATCAAGGTGGCGGTTCAGGAAGGTTATCACCGTGCGATGTCAGCGATCATCGATGCCAACGTGACGACAGCGGCAACAGCCGTGGTTCTTTTGTACTTCGGTACAGGTCCAGTGCGTGGTTTCGCTGTGACATTGTTGATCGGTATCGTCACGTCCATGTTCGCGAACGTGTTCGTGTCCAAAGTGATCGTGGATACTATGGTGAATAAATTCAACTTCAAGAAGTTGTCGGTTTAGTAGGTGAGTATGGCTAACAATAAAACAGAATCTTTTGGCCGTTTTGATTTCGTAGGTAAGGCTTGGTTCTTCGGTGGGGTCTCTTTGATCCTGGTGATCGCTTCTTTGATTTATCTGGCGGTTCACGGGATCAGCTATGGTATTGACTTTAAGGGTGGTACCGAGATCCAGGTTAAGTTTGACCAGGGTGTGACAATTGATCAGGTTCGTGACTCTGTTGCGGGCTTGGATTTGGGTGAAGTGGGCGTTCAGTCCTTCGGTGAAGGCAATGAGTTCATCATCCGCTTCCAGGGTCGTGAAGGTAAGACGGATAAGGAAACCAATGAAATTCTGAATGCGGATCTTGCGAAAGTTCGCACCATTATTTCTGAAAAGTTTGTAGCTTCCAACCCGGATGTGCGCCGTATCGACACCGTGGGACCTCAAGTGGGTGCCGAGTTGAAGCGTAATGGTTTGCTAGCGGTTTTCTATTGCTTGCTGGTGATCTTGATCTACGTGGCTCTTCGCTTCGATTACAAGTTCGCTCCGGGTGCGGTTCTGTGCTTGTTCCACGATGCGGTGATCACTTTGGCGGTCTTCGTTCTTGTGGGTAAAGAAGTTAACGTGTCTATTTTGGCTGCGATCATGACGCTGATTGGTTTCTCTCTGAATGACACCATCGTCGTGTTTGACCGTATTCGTGAGATCGATACAAGAAGCCACGATAAAGGTTTCAAGTTCGTGATCAACAAGTCCATCAACGAAATGTTGGTGCGTACTTTGATTACGTCCGGAACCACCTTTATTTCCGCTTTGTGTTTGTACATCTTTGCGGATGGAACGGTTGAAGATATCGCCTTCGCTATCTGCGTGGGTATCTTCTTCGGTACTTACTCCTCTATCTATGTGGCAGCTCCTTTCGTTCTTTTGATGGATAAATTCCAGTTCAAAAAAGCCAAAGCTGCATAAGGGATTTTGATGAACCCTTTGTGGACGCTGCGAGAATCTGAGATTCAACCCAAGGTCCCCTCGAAAGTCGAGGGGCAGTGGCCCGAACTCATTGGAAAGGTTCTTGCGGCGCGAGGGTTCGCGTCCTCTTCAGAAGTTGAAAAACTTCTTTTCCCCAAGCTCGCTGATTTGAAAGATCCTCTTGTCTTAAAGGGGATGTCTCAAGCTCTTGAGCGTCTGGGTAGTGCCTATCTGAATAAAGAAAAAATCTGCATCTATGCTGACTTTGATCTGGACGGAACGTCGGGATTGGCGCTGCTTAAGACGGGTATGCTCGCGTTGGGTTTTCCGGACGTTTTGCACTATCAACCCAAGCGTCTGGCGGAAGGTTACGGCTTCCATGCTCATGCGGTGGAGGAACTGCACAAGCAGGGGGTGAGTTTAATCATCACCGTGGATGTGGGAATCACCGCGCATGCGGCGATTGATAAAGCCAATGAGCTGGGCGTGGATGTCATCCTGACAGACCATCATTTGCCAGCAGAGACCATTCCCAATGCCTTCGTTGTTGTGAATCCCAATCAGGGCGACTGTCCTTCGGGATTGGGTTATCTGTGCGGGGCTGGGGTGGCGTTCTATCTGGTGCGAGGCCTTAAACGTTACTTCCATGATCATCCGCAACTGCCTAAAAACAATTGGGATTTAAAAGAGGTTCTGGATTACTTTACCATTGGGACTTTGACCGACATGGTGCCGCTTGTGGATGACAATCGTGTGTTGGTGAAACACGGCTTGGTAAAGCTGGCTGAAACCAAAAGGGCCGGACTTCGAGCACTTCTTGAAGAATTAGATCTGATCAATCGCCCCCTAACCAGTCAGGATGTGGCGATTCGTTTTGCGCCGAAACTGAATGCTCTTTCTCGTATGGAATCCGGCATTCTTCCGATTGATATATTCTTGTTGGAAGATCCAAGCCAAGCCCGCGATATGGTTCGACAAGTCATGAAGAATAACTCCACGCGGGTGCAGCTTCAGGGGGATGCCGAGGCAGAAGCTCAAGAAATGCTTAAAGACTGGCCTCACCAGGATTTCGTCTTTGTGGCTTCGAAAAACTTCCATCGTGGGGTTTTGGGATTGATCGCGACCAAGCTGACTCAAGTGTATAATAAACCAGCCTTTGTCGGATCCGTGGGTGATGACGGTATGATCGTGGGTAGCGCCAGACTTCCGCAGGGACAGGAAGCCTGCCTGGTTGAAGCGATGTCTTCGGCTCAAGAGTTGCTCAGTCGTTTCGGTGGGCATTCGGCAGCGGCCGGATTTGAAGTGGCCGAGTCCCGGGTGGCTGGTTTTATTGGCAGGCTTGCGGATCATTTCGCAGACTTGCGTGAAAAGCCGAAGCCCTTGGAAATCTTCTATGACGTCGAGGCGGGGTTAAGCGAAGTCAGCGAAAGTCTGATGAAGTGGTATGACTTCGTGGGACCGTTTGGGGCGGGGTTTTCGATTCCATTGATTCATTTTTCTAATATTCAGGTTTTGTCCAAACGTGAACTTAAGGGCGGGCATCTTCGTTTGAAGATTGCCGACGCGGATGGGGGAGCTTCGGCGGAGGCTTTGTTGTTCACCCCGACCCCTAGACAATTGACTTCTTTGACTGTGGTTCCGGGCTTTTACCATGTTTTGGGCGAGCTTCAGTGGAACTATTTTGCGGGACAAAAAACAGTACAGATTCTTATTCGTGATTTAAAGGCAGCGACATGAAAAAAACAAAAAAGGTCGTGGTGCTTTTGTCGGCGGGCCTGGACTCGACGGTGAATGCCTACGAGGCGATGAAGCATCATCATGAAATCGTTTTGGCTTTGACCTTTAACTATGGCCAGCGAGCGGCCCAGAAGGAAATCGAGCACTCTGCGAAAATTGCCCGGCATCTGGGGGTTCCTCACAAAGTGGTCGAGCTTCCCTGGTTTAAGGATTTCAATAAGTCCTCGTTGCTGGTGGAAAGTCAGGAAGTTCCAACCGGAGCTGCGGTTGAAATTGATAATTTACAAAAATCAGAGGAAACAGCAAAGTCCGTGTGGGTGCCTAACCGCAATGGAATTTTTTTGAACATTGCCGCCGCTTACGCTGAGGCGCTGGGGGCGGACGCGGTGATTCCGGGATTCAACGCTGAAGAGGCTGCGACTTTTCCGGATAATTCCCGCGAGTTCTTAGAGCAGGCAACGAAGGCTTTGCATTATTCCACCTCCAATCATGTGACGGTGGGATGTTATACGGCTCACCTGACAAAGCCTGCGATTGTCCGTTTGGGGCAGGGGTTGAAAATCCCATGGGAGCTGATCTGGCCGTGTTATTTCTCTGGCGAAAAGTGGTGTGGCCAGTGTGAGTCCTGCCTGCGTTCCAAGCGTGCGTTTGCTTCTGCCAATATTGATGTGAAACATCTTTTTAAGGAGCCCTAGTGGAAACCCATTTCATTGAAAAGAAATTTGCCTACGATGGTTCTCAACTTCGTTCCTTGTTTGCGTATCTGGATCATGGGGTGTTGGGACCTTCGATTGTGTCCTGGGTGGGGCCGTGCTCGATTCCGTTCAGCCATATGGTGGATGGGGAAGATCTTTTGGCTAATGCCGTGATTCAGGGTGAAGAAATGCTTCATTTTATCATCGAGGTCTTTGATCGGGATTTGTTCTCGGGCGTTTCGTTGCAGCGGTTGTTTGCAGCGATTGCGAAAGACTATGTGCAGGCTCATGGCAAAGGTCTTTTGACAGGGAAGGAGCTGCATCGTTCGGGTGATGATATTTATCTGGACGAGAAAAAACTGAGCATCAGTATCGCCACCAAGTCCCCGGTATCGGTGATGGTGCACTTTGCGATGAACGTCACCAATAAAGGCACACCGGTGGAAACCCTGTGTTTCGAGGATCTGCAACTAGACCCACGCAGAGTGGCCGAAGACCTGATGACTCATTTCAAAAAGGAATTTATCTCCATCGTCACCGCCACCCAGAAAGTCCGCCCCGTCCCTTAAAAGGTGCCTGGTTGTTTTTTCTGGCTACGTCGCATCAGGTGGCGTTCTGGTTATAAAAAAAGCCCACAGTGCTTGTGCATGTGGGCTTTTTTAGTTTTTATTGGCTACTGCTGCGCTGTAGCCAGAAAAAACAACCAGGCACCTTTTAGTGGTGGTGGTGGCCTTCGGATTTTTTGCTGGTTTCTTTAAATGGTTTTAACGGAAGCTTGTAAACGGCTTCGTTACCGATGGCTTTTTCTCTTGTGGCCTGAACAATCAAGGTTGTTTTGACTGGGACTTTGCCGTCAGGGATGCAGTGGAAGTGGTTGCCGTCCATTACGCTGCATGTGTATTTCACTTCCGCTTTATTGTTTTTTGCGGTGACTTTGACTTCTGAATTTTGAGTTGTCGGATTTTCAAAGTTCATATCCAAAAGATAGATATGCGCGCTTTGGTCTTTACCCACGATCAATTCTGTGTGGAATGCCCCCGGCATTTGAATGTGGCCACCGTGAGGACCCGGCTTGTCTTCGCCGTGTGCCCAGGACAGAGATGGAAGAAGGATCAGTGTTGTTAGTAGTTTCATTTTAGATCTCCTATTTTGTAAGTTCATCAAATTTCAATTTTAAAACGGCCAGTTCTTTTTGCACTTCGATCAGTCGGGTCTTGTTGTCGAAAAGACTGTTGGTGGCATTGGCAAGATCCGAAGAGTTTTTAACCCCACGGCGATACTCGGACAATGTCAGATCATAGTATTTCTGGGTCAGAGCCTGACGTCTTTCCAGAAGTTGCTGCAACTGTAGAAGCTCGGAAGCCTTGTGACTAAGGCTTTGCACCTGCGTTTGCAGTTGTTGTGAAATATTGGATTTGATGAGCGCTTCGGATTCTTCCAGCGAGGTTGCGGATTTGGTTTTGTTCCAGGATTCAAAGCCCGAGAAGAATGTCCAGGTCATCAACAGGGACAGACGGGATTCGTTACCCTGCAATGGATCCTCGTATTGTGGAATGATCCGTCCGTACTGGGCATTCAGATCCACTGTTGGTAGGAATTCCGCCATGCTCTGGCGTCGACGCAGGCGTGCATTTTCTTCCTGCAGGTTCTGTTTCATAATACTTGGATTGCGCGAAAGATCCGTCACGCTGAAGTCAGCTTTGCTCAGGCGTGGAAAGGTGTCTTTGGCGGACACAGTCACCGGGGTTTCACTGTTAAGAAATGTCTTGAGTTCATCCAAGGCAATCTGCAAATCCGTCTTGTGCGCTTCGATTTCTGCTGAAAGAGTGCTTTCTTCCAGATCCAGTTCTATGGCGTCCACGTTCGAGGTCAGACCGGCATTGATCTTTTTTGCCGCCATCGCTCTTTGGTTTTTCAGGAACTGCAACTTCTCTGTATCAAAGGAAATAAACTGACTGTTCAGCAGGGCCTTGTAATAGACCTCACCCAGTTCGCGCTGCAGGCGGCGGGAGGTGATCTCATGATCCAGTTCTGCCATGCTGTATTCGCGGTCAGCGATGCTGCGATTTTGCCAGTCCTGGCCTCCGCGGAAGATATTCCAGGTTCCGTTCAGATAGCCTACATATCCGTCATCACTGTCATGCAGGGTCTTTTCTTTCGCATAACCGGCCGAGGCTGAAAGTTCGGGTAGGAGGGCACCCCAGGTGCTTTGCGCCTGAGCTTTTTGGGCCTGCATTTTGGCTTGGCTTGCGCGCAACTCGTGGTTGTTTTCCGTCAGTTGTTTTTGCAACTGGGAAAGTCCCGACGAGGCTTCAGCCATCGCCGAGAAAGAAATCAATAGACTTGCAAAAGCCCAGGACCGGAAAGACATGGGATCTCCTTATTTTTCAACCAGGAACTTGAAGGTGTCTGTTTTGCCTTCGTATTCAGCTTTGATCTCTAGGTTCACACGGTGAGAACCCTGGAAGTCCACTTCCGTGTTGAAAGCTTTTTCCACCTGGGTCAGTTTCAACGGTTGGGATTTGCCTTTCGGGGATTTCGCCGTGCCGCTGATTTTTAATTTGGTCATATCAATGGTTTCCCCTTCGTGAGCGCGCGGGAACAACTGTACTTTGTTTTCGATCGCCAGCATTTCCATATTCATCAGTTTTCCGGCTTTGGGGATGCCACCATGCATGGCCTTCAAGCTGCCAGGTACCTGGTCATGACCTTCGTGGGCCAAAGAGGCAGATGCAAAGAGAGACAAAACCAAGGCGGCTGCCAAAGATGTCAGTTTCATAAAAGGACTCCTTCTTTATTGCTTTCTTCAATGGATTTTAAAGCGGACTTCTTACCAAAATGATAGAAGATCGCCGGGGTGACGTACATGTCAAGCAGTGTGCTGCTAAGCAGACCGCCCACAATCACAATGGCGACAGGATGCAGGATCTCGCGGCCCGGAGCATCGGGTGACATCGCCAAAGGCAGAAGTCCCAGAATTGCCGTCAGGGCTGTCATCAGAACTGGAACCAAGCGCTCTAAGGATCCGCGGATCACCATGGCTTTGGTAAAGGATTCGCCCTCATGTTTCATCAGGTGCAGGTAATGAGACAACATCATGATGCCGTTTCGGGATGCAATACCACACAATGTGATAAAGGCGACAAGACTGGCAATGCTTAATGTTCCGCCGGTCAGATAGATGGCAAAGATCCCCCCGATAAAGGCCATGGGAATATTCAGCATGATCTGTATCGAAATGAAGGTGGACTTGAAGTGCGCAAGCAGTATCAAGAAGATGGTGATGACAGACAAGGCTCCTAACAGAATCATCAGTTGTGAAGCCTGTTGCTGGCTTTCAAACTGTCCTCCGTAAACCACATAATACCCTGGCGGAAGTTTTACTTTTTCCTCAATGTTCTTTTTGATGTCGGTCATAATGGCATCCAAAGATCTGTCAGCGGAGTTCGCCTGAACCACAATTCGTCTTTGGGCGTTTTCTCTTTGAATGATATTAGGTCCGGTGGATTCATAGACGTCGGCCACCTTTTCCACGGTGATACGGCTGCCGTCAGGCATAATCTTGACCGGTGTCTTTTTTATCAGTTCCAAATCCGTGCGGGATTTGTCATCAAAGCGCATAAAGACGTCGACGGTTTTCTGTCCCTCAAGAATTTGTCCCACGACTTCACCCTGCAGGGCTTTTTCTAAAAGTTGGGCCAGATCTCCAACTGTGATGCCATAGCGGGAAGCTTCTTCACGCAGCAAGTGGATTTTCACCTGTGGAATCAGGACCTGCTGCTCGACTTGAAGGTCCACCAGGCCGGGAACGTCTTTGATGGCCTGATAGACTTCAGCGCCCTTAGCTCTTAAAGTTGGCAGTTCTGGGCCGAAAACCTTGATGGCTATCTGTGCGCGAACCCCTGAAAGCAAGTGATCCAGGCGGTGGGAGATAGGCTGTCCGATATTGATGCCCACATCTGGAAGCACTTCCAGATTTTTGCGGATTTCCTCAAGAACCACGCCGCGTGGGCGGCCTTCTTCCTTGAAGTCCACTTCGACTTCGGACGTATTCACGCCTTCGGCATGTTCATCCAGCTCAGCGCGTCCGGTACGGCGGGATACGGTCGTGACTTCCGGTGTCTGTAAAACGATGAGTTCTGCCTGGGAACCGATCTTGTTGGATTCTTCAAGTGAGATGCCCGGCTTGGCGACGATGGTGATCGTTGCAGAGCCTTCGTTGAAGTGGGGCAGGAAGTCTCTTCCAAGGATTGCGGACAGAGTAATAGCTGCCACCAGCAGCAGTGAAGAAAAGATTAGAATCGGTTTGGGGCGATCCAAGGTTTTTTCCAAAAGACGCGCCTGATGTTTTTTCAAGAATCGAACAATCGGGCCGTCCTTGTGTTCAAGCAGTTCACCTTTAGAAAGGAAGTAAGAGCAAAGAGCCGGTGTGACGGTCAAAGAAACAACCATCGAAGCCAGCAAAGACACGATATAGGAGATCCCCAGTGGAACAAACAGACGGCCTTCAATGCCACTCATGCTAAACAGCGGAACAAAGACCAGCACCACGATCAAAGTGGCGATGACGATAGAGTTCCGAACCTCTGAAGAGGCTTCATAGATGACAACCAGCGGATTTCGCGGGTTGGGCAGGGTTTTGTTTTCGCGCAACCGGCGATAGACGTTTTCAACATCGACAATGGCATCGTCCACCAACTCACCAATAGCAATCGCCAAGCCGCCCAAAGTCATGGTGTTGACCGAAAGGCCAAACATCTTAAAGACAATCGCAGTCAGGACAAACGAAAGGGGAATGGCTGTCATCGTGATGGCGGTGGTTCGGAAGTTCATCAGGAACAAAAACAGAACCACCAGCACCAGCAAGACCCCGTCGCGCAGAGCCATTTTCACATTGTCGATGGCATGCTCGATGAACAGGGATTGTTTGAACAAATTAGGCTGAAGCTCTACGCCCGCTGGAAGAGAGGATTGAAACTGCTTCAGAGCTTCGTCAATCTTTTCGGTCAAGTCCAGAGTGCTGGCGCCGGGTTGCTTTTGAATACTTAAGATGACACCGGGTTTGCCATTGACGCTACCATCACCGCGTTTGGTCTGAGGACCTTCGACAACTTCCGCAATGTCCTTCACCAGAACCGGACGCCCCAGGTGCATGCCGACCACCGAGTTCATGATTTCTTCTTTTTCTTTTACTCCGCCGATATTACGGATCAGGAACTCTTGACCCTCCAGATCAATGAAACCTCCGGTGGAGTTTACACTGACATCGGACAGATTGTGTTCGATCTCATCCATGGTCAGTTGCAGCTTTTGGATCTTTTCGGCAGAGATCAGAATCTGGAACTGGCGAACGCCGCCACCGATGGAGATGACTTGAGAAACACCCGGGATGCTCATCAGGCGAGGACGCAGTGTCCAGTCTGCCAGAGTTCTTAATTCCATTCCCGAGACCTTATTGTCCGGCGAACTTAAACCTACAAATTGAATCTCACCCATGATGGAAGATATCGGCCCTAAGACAGGCGAGATATTCTTGGGCAGCTTTTCTTTGGCAAGAGCGATTTTTTCCTGAACCATCTGGCGGTTGCGATAGATATCCGTGTCCCACGCGAACTCGACATAGATGACGCTTAAGCCCACACCGGAAGACGAGCGCACTCTTTCAACTCCCGGCAGGCCATTGAGAGCGGTCTCCAAGGGGAAGGTTACCAGGGTTTCCACCTCTTCTGGCGCCATGCCATGGGCTTCGGTCATGATGTTGACTGTGGGGCGATTTAAATCGGGGAACACATCCACGGGCAAGTGGACCAGGGCCCAGCCGCCATAAGCAATAGCCAGGGCCGCCAAAGCAACCACAATGAGACGATGAGTTAGGGAATACTTAATAATTCTATCCAGCATAAATCCTCTTGCTACGCCGTACTAGGGGGCGATCTGAGGGTTTGTGACAAAATGAGGAAAAATATTTTTTATCAACACCCTCTTGAAATACATACCCTAGGGGGGTATACACTGGAACCGAATTCGAGGTGTGTCATGAAAAAAGATTCCCCCCAGCATCCCGATCACAGCGAGCATTTAAAGCGTTTAAACCGCGTTCGTGGTCAGTTGGATGGGGTTCAGAAGATGATCGAAGAGCGTCGCTATTGTCCCGACATCGTCTTTCAGATCCGGGCCGCCGCCAAAGCCCTGCAGGCCGTGGAAAACGAGATCATGAAAACCCATGTGCATGGCTGCGTTAAAACGGCGATCAAGTCCCGAGATGAAAAAGAAGTGGCAAAAAAGATCGACGAGATCATGAAACTCGTCAGTAAGTAGTAGGTTGTTATGGAAAAAGTAGCTGTGCAGGATACCACCGAGTTGCAACTTATTGGCATGTCCTGTGTCAACTGTGCCGGTAAAATTGAAAAAAGTCTGAATGCTCTTCCCGGGGTCAGGGCCTCTGTGAATTTTGCCACGGAGAAAGCCCATGTGGACTTCGGTGACAGCCCTTTAAAAGTCGAAAATCTGATTAAGACCATTCAGGATCTTGGCTACCAGGCGTTTGAGGTCAACTCAGAGGTGGATACGCAAAAAGCCAAAGAAGAGGCGATCGCTGAATACCGCAAGGAACTTCGTTTATTTGTGATCTCAGCGATTCTCACCTTGCCATTCCTTATTGAGATGGTGGCGATGTTTACCGGCGCCGGACATGAGATGATGCCTCGCTGGCTGCAGTGGATTTTGGCGACCCCGGTTCAATTCTGGGTCGGATGGCGTTTTTATCGTGGGTCCTACTTTGCTTTGCGATCAGGAAGTGCCAACATGGACGTGTTGGTGGCTTTAGGTACGACGATGGCTTACGGCCTGAGTGCCGTGATCACCTTGCTGAACTGGCATCATCATCACGTTTACTTTGAAGCCAGCACCGCCGTTATTACCTTGATTCTGCTTGGAAAACTGATGGAAAGTCGCGCCAAGGGTAAGACGTCCGAAGCCGTGGAAGGCCTGCTGCGTTTGCAGCCGAAACAGGCCCTTGTGGAGCGCCATGGGGAGATTGTCCAGATTGATATTACCGATCTGGTTGCGGGTGACATTGTGGTTGTAAAAAACGGCGAATCCATCCCGGTGGACGGCCTGGTGATCGAAGGGGTGTCCACGGTGGATGAATCCATGCTGACGGGTGAAAGTCTGCCGGTGCAAAAGGGTGTGGATGATCGTGTTTATGCAGCGACGCTGAATCAGGATGGCAGCTTGCGTATCAAGGCCACTGGTGTGGGCGCAAAAACCCAGTTGGCTCAGATCATTAAAATTGTCACGACGGCTCAAGGGTCCAAGGCTCCGATTCAGCGTTTGGCAGATAAGATTTCCAGTGTGTTTGTTCCGGTGGTTGTTGGGATTAGTGTGCTGACGTTTGTGGGCACTTGGCTTTGGACGGGGGATCTGACCGCCGCCTTTATTTCCTCTGTCTCTGTTTTGGTTATCGCTTGTCCTTGTGCTTTGGGGTTGGCAACGCCGACGGCTGTGGTTGTGGGGATTGGCAAGGGCGCGCAAGCTGGTGTCTTGTTCCGTGATGCCAAAGCTCTGGAGCTGGCGGAAAAAATTGATGTTCTGGTTTTGGATAAAACCGGCACAATCACGGAAGGAAAGCCTGTTGTGACCGAGGTTCACGTGACAGCAGGTCAGGATAAAAATGAAGTTCTGCGTTGGGCTGCCAGTTTGGAAATGGGTTCTTCGCATCCCTTGGCTCATGCCGTTGTTGAAGAAGCCAAGAAAAAAGGATTGGAGCTTCAAACCGTTCAGAGATTTAACAACGTCGTCGGTCAGGGCGTTGAAGGACGCATTGAAAATCGCAACCTGAAGCTCGGGAAAACCAGCTGGGTGGCCGCACCGTATTCTTTGGATCAGAAGCTGTTGAGCGAGCTTGAAGGCAAGGGGCAAACCCTGATGGCTTTGGCCGATGATGAGCGGGTCTTGGGTTATATCGCGGTGGCGGATCGTATACGTGAAAGTTCCAAAGAGGCCATTGCTGAAATTCAAAAGCGCGGTGTGAAAGTGATGATGCTGACGGGGGATAATGAGGGCACGGCTCGCGAGATTTCCCGCCAGGCCGGAATCACTGACTTTAAGCACAGCGTGAAGCCGGCAGATAAAGCCAATGTGATTGTGACCTTGAAACGCCAGAAAAAGCGAGTGGCGATGGTTGGCGACGGGATTAACGATGCTCCGGCTTTGGCGATGGCGGATGTCAGTTTCTCCATGTCATCAGGGACGGATATCGCCATTGAAACGGCCGATGTAACACTGATGAAGAATGATCTGATGTCAGTGGCCCATGCGATTGAGCTGTCTCATTTGACGCTGAAAAAGATTCGTCAGAATTTGTTCTTTGCCTTTATCTACAACGTGTTGGGAATTCCTCTGGCATCTTTGGGAATGCTCAATCCGGTCATCGCGGGGGCGGCAATGGCCATGAGTTCCGTGTCCGTGGTCAGCAATTCTTTGCTGCTAAAGCGCAAGAAGATCTAAGAGGATTTGTTTTTGATATAGGCTTCGCGCAACCAAAGACGGATGTGTTTTAGATAGTAATCTTTCATGCCGAAGAAGACGAAGTGGTTGAGGTAATGATCGCCACCCCCTTTGTCTTTTTCGGTGTAGTTCACAGTGCCTATAATTTCAGGCGTTTCAAGTTCCTCCGGGCGCCACAAAATAAATTCCCGGAAGGCTCCGATGCTCATCTCACGGTAATACTTCAAAATAAGACCGGCTTCCGAGATCTGGGTGATTTCAACCGGATTGGCCACTTTTAAAGGATTGTTATCCTTTTGCTGGGCGATTGTCACCTCAGCTTTATTGGCCAGGTCCGTGTGGGTTTTTAAAAGTTTTTTGGTGATATAGGTTTTGTCCAGTGGAGTAAAGAAGACTTCCTTGGCCCACGAAGAAAGACCTTTGACTTCGTCAACCTGCAAACGTTTTTTACTGACAAGGTACAATTCAGGGGCGGTCTTCATTTCCATCCCATGGGCTTTGCAGCGGTCCTTAAGGTATTGCTGCAGTTGTTCCCATTTTTTCTGCTTATCAATTTCAAACAATTCGTAGTTGGCAAAAAGGATGTCGAATTCAACAGGCAGTGTCTGACGATTTGGCGTTTCTTTGTCGGCTAGATCTGAAAGCAACTGTCCATAGTTGGAATAAGTGTAAACTTCCGAGTTGGCGAAGCGTTCGCTAAGAAAAGTTTTCTGATCCAGGGACAGCGGGACATCTTCGTCCATGATCAGGATGCGCTTCTTCACGCCGGATGCCTGCAGAAGTGAATCCGCAGTATGGGATTTGTTCTGCAGGATATTACGACGAATCTGGCTAATCTGCTGATTGTCGGCACCGAAGAAAAGAAACTCACAAAGATACTGGTCCGGACTGACCTCTTTGCAGGAACTGCAGAAGGCCAAGAGTGATTTTTTGCTGTCTGTGGTGAAAGAATCACTATAGTACTTCGTCAAAGCGCCAATGCGGATGGCGTGATTGTTTAAAGTGGTGAAGCCAATTTCGGAAATACTGTTGAGCGTGACTTCCTTAAGCATCTCGATTGTGGAGTTGATCTGCATTGAAGCCACAGCAGTCGAAGTGACCGGGTGGTGTCCGGTGAGTGCATATTCCAGGTGTTGTCTTAGGATAAGCTTGTCGAACGGTTTAAAGATGAGGTTGTTGATGATGCGCTCTTCAGCCAGGCTGATGTCAAAGTCAGGACTGTCAAACGCCGTCAGAATCAACGCTGTCGGCTCTTGTTCAGAGCACATTTTTTTACGCAGGAAGAAGTCACGCGCCCGCTTGATCAAGCCGATATTTTGAACGCCCATGAATTCGTTTTTCGCAATCACCAGACGTAATTGGTGCGAATTCGAGGATTCAATAGCCGGACCTGTGTCGTCTTTGTAGGGGCGCCCCCCGGCAGCCAATGCCAGGGCTCCTTCTGAGACAGCCACTTTCAACCACTCATGGAATTCTGAAAGACTGTGAAAAAAGCGAATAGCAAGCTTGGGATCTATGTTTTTTAGGGTCTCAAATAGATCTTTTTGAGTGCGTTCATCATCTTCTAGGACATAAATGAACTTCATATTGATATTATATCCTGAAATGAGCCAAATAGGGGAAGCAGTTTTTTAAGGTGTCCGAAATATAAAATAAACGGCCCCGATCAAACAAAGCCCTGCCCATAGGTAGTCCAGCTTCAGGGACTGTTTCATATAGAGAACCGAGAACCCCGCAAACACCACCATGGTGATGACTTCCTGGATGATCTTCAGTTGCGGCAGAGAGTAGTAATTCGATCCCAGGCGGTTGGCGGGAACCTGAAAGACATACTCGAAAAAGGCCACGCCCCAGCTGATCAGAATGACAAGCCACAAAGCCGAAGCTTTTAAAGTCTTCAGATGCCCATACCATGCAAAAGTCATAAAGATGTTGGAAATGATCAAAAGGCCAATCGGGGTGTAGGCATTGTTCATCATGCTTGGGACCTCTGGTTGTAGGCGTGGTTGCATAGCAAGCTGGCAATACGGCGATATTCACTGAGCAAATCCAGGTGAATAGAGCTGGTGTTGATGGACGTGTTCAGTCCTCTGTTCAGACGACTGATGTGATTTTCGCGCAGGGAAATTTCGGTCTTGGCCAGGTCGCGCTTCAACTGAATAGCGGCTTCAGCCAGATCCTTGTTCTGGTAGGCATTGATAGCCATGGCGGCGACTTTAACCACTTGTTCATGCATCTGGCGGATTTCAGCCCAGCCTTCGTCAGAGAACTCCAGTTTCAGGGCATTTTTCTTAATCGCCAAAGCCAGGATGTTGATGTCGATGGCATCCGCGGCTCGCTCCAGATCGCTTAAGAACATGATCATGTTCATGACATTTTGATGAACCACGGTCGTGGATTTGTTGGCGTGATCCAGCAGGAACATCTTGGTTTCACGATAAAGGAAATCCACCTTATTATCGCGATCTTTGATGGAGTCAAAGTCCTTGGGATCGTTTGTTTCAAACAGGCGTATGGAGTCCTTGATCATGCCCAGAACAATGTCCGCCGTTCGCATGATCTCACGATTGGCATAGGAAATGGCCAGAGCCGAACTTTGGTAGTTATTCATGTTCACGAACTCAGTGCCAAACTCTTCGCTGGCGGCTTTCGGGAACATCTTTTCAATCATCTCCGCCCCTTTATTGATGAATGGGAAGAAGATGATCGAGGATAATACGTTAAAGATCAAATGTGCGTTGGCGATGGAGCGTGCGACCGTGGTGTCAAAGGTCAGCATGAAGTCGATAAAGATCTGGGTGAACGGGTAGAAGATCACCACGCTGATGGTTTTATAGAAGAAATGTGCCCAGGCCACCTGGCGGCCGATGTAGTTTCCTCCCGCAGCGGCGATCAAGGCAACAGAAGTGGTCCCGATGTTGGCGCCATACACCCATAGCATGGCATCATAGAATGTGATGGCTTTCACCATCGCCAAACTCATCGCCAGACCAATGGTCACCGCACTGCTTTGAACAAAGGCGCAGAACACCACGGAAATCAAAAGCGAATAGCCAGGATTGTCGCGCACGCTTTGGAAAATTTCAGTCATCATCGGGTTTTCAGCAAAGTGATGAGATGAAATCGAGATCAGCTTCATTCCAAAGAACAAAAGTCCAAAGCCCATAAAGACCAAAGAAAGATTCTTGAAGATGGTCTTCTTGGCTTTAAAGTAAAAGGCAAAGGCGATAGCAAACACCGGCAGCGCGTACTGAGTCAGATCCAAAGAGATCAGCTGTACCGTCAAGGTAGTTCCCACCGCAGTCCCGATGATGACCCCCATCACCTGACGAAGGTTTACGACGCGGGCTGAACCCAATCCCACCAGCATGGTCGTCACCGCACCTGAACTTTGCATCAAAGTGGTAAGCACAACCCCGGTCAGGATGGCCAAAAACTTACTTTGCGAGAGGTGATTTAAAAGGCCGGTGATTTTCCCGGCCATGATCTTTTCTAAAGAGGAGGAGGCCAGACTCATTCCGTAAAGGAACAGGGCAACCCCGCTGATAAGAAGTATAAAGTATGAATTGCCCGAATCGATCATGCTGCGTATTTCCGTAAGTCGTGTGAGCTGTGGGGCCCCAAAAGCTCTTACTGTAACAACACTGTCAGGAATTAGGAAGCCCCAATACTGTGCGTGAACCTTCTTAGGTTAAAACAATTCTTTAAAAAACTCAAAATACAGCTATATACTTAAGTCCTACAAAAGGAATACTCATGACCAGGAAGCAGGAGCCCGTCCTTGTGGTGGCGGCAGTGATTCAGCGAGATGGTGATCCCACCGGGCGGATCTTGGTGGTGCGCCGAGGACCCGATCAGTCCGGAGCCGGTTTTTGGGAGTTCCCCGGGGGCAAGGTCGAGCCGTCGGAGTCTCCGGAGCAGGCCTTGATTCGTGAAATACAAGAGGAACTGTCCCTTTCTATTCGCGTGAAGGAACTTGTCGGGGAAGAAGACTACGCTTATCCGACCAAGCTGATTCGTCTGCGTGTTTATCGGGCCTTGGTGCGTGGGGATGAAGAATTGCGTCTGACAGAGCACGATGCCTTTAAGTGGCAGACGCTGGAAGAAGTGCAGGTCGAGGAGCTGTCGGCGGCGGACAGGCCCTTTGTCGCCAGGCTGAGGGGTCTTCTTTAGGGCAGAAGATAAGATCGTTCCGCAGGGGTGGGCAGTCGGCAGAACTCGCGCTCTCCGAACCAGGCATAGCGATTTTTTGCGATAACTTTGTATAGGAAGTCACGCAAAGGTCCAGGGATCAACCAAGCTAAAGCGAACAGTTTGTAGATTCCACCCAAGTTGGTGAGGATTTTCAGAATCGCGGCGGAACGGTAGTGAAGTTTGCCTGACTCAAAGTAGATCACCGTATCAAGTTTGGAGCGATCCTCAGGGGGCAGAATTGATTCCGCAGTGGTTCCCTGAAGTGGGGCAAATAGGAAAGTGTGCTTTTGGTCGCGGCTGATCACAGCATCGACAAAACCGTTACAAAGATGGCAGACACCATCAAAAAAGACCACATTTCGATTTGTCACATCCACCTTTTCCATAGCAATTACAGCCTACAGTCCTTATAATAGATTATCAAGCCGAGGAGTCTTGTTCACATGGAAGTATTTCTTTTTCCACTGGTCAACGTGACATTATTCCCACGAACCACGAAGCCCTTGAATATTTTCGAGCCTCGCTACCTTTCCATGATCAAGGAAGCGGTTGCGACCCAGACTCCGGTGGCTGTGGGGTTTATTGAAGACCCCTCCAAGGTTGTGCCGGTCAAGCCGGGCGACAAGGTTCCTTTTGTGCGCGAGGTGGCCGGTTATGGCTATGTTCAGATCGTTGAAGAGCGATTGAACGGAACTCTTTTGATCTTTATCCAGGGGCAAGGCAAGTTACGGCTTGGCAAGGTCTTGGATCGAGGAACGCCATACATGGTCTGTGAAGGGCAGATCATCCCTGAAAAGACCGTGTTGGAGCCAAGTCTTCGTCTTGAATTAAATTCCCTGCATAAAATTCTGACCCGCTGGATTCAAACCCATATACCCGACCCCGCACAAAGAGACCTTTTCATGCGCAATCTGACTCATCCCGAAGAGATCGTGGGAAGTTTTGCCTCTTACCTGGTGCGCGACTACGATCTGCAGCAGATGGTTTTAGAGTACGACGACCTGAATGAAAAGATTCACTTCCTGCATCGACTGATGGAATCCAACGAGCTCACGACATAGAGGCTGTTTAAAAAGGCCCAATCGACTGCGTTGTTTTTTGAACAACCTTTAGTTTTGGCTCTTTGTCCTGATCAAGTAGACCCATTGGAGCATCACGACCCAGATGCCGTGAGCCAGCGCCAAGTGAACGATCTTCATCCAGACCGGGGCGTGCAGCAGCAATGTGGCAATACCGAAAATAATTCCGAAAATTAAAAGGACACTCATCTGCAGCGAGCGTTTTTGAATCTCGGCCAGTTCAGCAGTTTGTGCTTTCAGCCAGAAGTAAAGTGCCAGACCGCCACCGCCCAAAAGCGCGAACAGTGGATGCAGGCCCCGGATGCGAATCAGGAAGTGGGATTCGCTTGAGAAATCCGCCATGAATCCCTCCCACAGGTTGTCTGTGGGGAAAAGAGAGTTCGACAAAGAAGCCCAGGCGCCCGTAATCCCGATAGCCACAATAATCCATGGGAAGAAACGATAGACTTGTTTGGGTGACGAGGATTTATGAGCTTCGGTTGATGAAAGGGCCGCGACGGCAACCAGTGCAACGGCACCGGTCAACATGAAGGAATTCACCTGGTGCAGGGCCATCACAAAGGCGCGATAAGGAGTATCGTTGGTGGTGACCAGTTTGAAAAGCACCAGCTTGGCGCCCAACAAAGCTTCCGTGATTGTGAAGATCAAGGTTGCCACCGCCGCTTTGCGTGCAAAGTGACCGGGCTGATAAAGCTTGCGGGCCACCCACCAGAAGTAAATCACCACCAGACCATAGACACCAGACATCAGGCGATGTCCATATTCAACCCAGGTCTTTCCACGCTCAGCCTCGGGGATCAGGCGCCCATGGCACAAGGGCCAGGTGTCACCACAACCATCACCCGAGTGGGAAATGCGCACCCATGCTCCCCAGAGAATCACGAGTATTGTGTAAATAAGAAGGCTAAATGCAAATTTCTTGTATTGAGAGCGTGTCATAGGCTTTTGGAACTATCATGAGGCCCGGGATCGGTCAAATCTATACAGGGGCGCCATTGACTTCAGCGTCCGGGAAAGCGTTAAATGAGCTATGTCAGAATCTAAAAGCGCCCATCATCATCACTCCCACAGTCATGGACATCACCATCATCATTCCCACGGGGCGGCCGTTGGCAGAATGAGCTTTGCACTGGTCTTAAACTTAAGCTTTGCGTTGATAGAGCTTGTCGGCGGCCTTTGGACAAACAGTGTGGCTATTTTAAGTGATGCCCTTCATGACTTCGGCGACGCGCTGGCGATGTTGTTGGCGATCATTCTTGAGAAGGTCTCGCACAAACAAAGCGATGGGCAGTTCTCGTATGGCTATCGCCGTTTTTCCACCTTGGGGGCGGTGCTCACGGGAATGATTCTTGTTGTAGGTTCAATTTATATTTTGATCGAGGCGGTGCCACGTCTTTTCGCCCCTGAGCAGCCGCACGCTGACGGGATGATTTTGCTGGCTCTGTTAGGTGTGGGTGTTAATGGCTATGCTGCCTACCGCGTGTCCAAGGGGACGTCTTTGAACGAAAAGATGCTGATGTGGCATATGATAGAGGACGTCCTGGGATGGATCATGGTTTTGATCGGGGCGGTGGTGATGAAGTTCTTTGATGTGCCCCAATTGGATGCGGGGATGGCCATCGCTCTGGCGTGCTGGATTCTGTATAACGTTGTTCGCAACCTTGGCGAAGCGATGAAGGTGTTTCTGATGGCGTCCCCCAGTCAGATCAAGGTGGAGGATGTCGAAGCTGCGATCCTGAAAGTGGAAAAGGTCGAAGGAGTGCATCATGGACATTTGTGGTCTCTGGATGGAGAGCGGCACGTATTCACCGGTCACGTTGTTCTGGCGGGTGATGTTGGTTTGGTTGAAATAGAAAAAATTAAGAATCAAATTAAAAAAATGGTGAAGGAGTTTGGCATTATCGAAGCCACCATCGAAACCGAACTTTCCGGAGCCCCGTGCGCGGATCCGGAGCATCATTGAGATCTCGAGAGAGCTTTTCCGTTAAACTGTCTCATAGTGAATCACGCCCCTTCTTCAGGGCGTGATTTTTTATTTCCAAAAATGGAACACTCAGATCGAACACGTTCTGGGTGCCTGCCTAGAGTGTTTCATCTCTGCACAGTGAACATTTCAAATCAATTATTGAATGCCGGATAACTCAAAAATCCCGGGTAATTGCCGATAAGTAGCCTAGGAAAAAATAAGGAATCATTTATGGTAAAATCGGTACGTAATAAGAGGGGTAACGTCCTTCTGCAGATACTTGCGGCAACGGCAGTGATGAGTACGTCGTTTTACTTCCTTACCAACTACGTCATTGGTCAGAAGCAGCAGGTCGTGAAGACTAAAAATATGGTAAGCCTTCGTTTTGCCATGAATAGTACTCTGGATTATGTGATTTTTGGTGTGAGACAGAAGTACTGCTTCACGGATGACAATCTTCTTTTAAACAGTCCGTCAGATCAATGCAATCTGGCGCATCAGGGCAGTGTCGAGCGTCTGATCATGTCAGTTGAGCAGGAAAATTTCATTCGTCAGCTGATTGCCAATGGAACCAACGTCGGTCCTGTGGATAAAAATAATATCCGTCTGGCGCAAATCAACCGCTATGTTCAAGCCAGTGCGGTGACCGCAAGTCACCCGCTGTTTCCGGTTTTGAATGCCTTAAAGGATGTAAAGACTGAGGATGGTGGCTCCGTGAAGGTCGATGGTGTTGCCGTGACCTTAAAACGGGATGACAGTCCCTATCTTCCACGTTCTGGGCGCGAAGTTTACATGCGTATCACGGTGGCCTTAAAAACCGGAGCCAAGGCGTCAGAGCCGATTCGACTGGGTTCAACACCGTTGGTGTTGTCGTCTTCTATTGTCATCTATCCACGCGAAGTGGGATCTTTTGCGCTTCTGGTGCCTAACGATCTTCATTTGGACAAGTCCTGGGATTATAGTGTTCCACGCGGGGATGTTGCTCTTCACATGTTCAGCAATCGTGGAGAGCTTTCTGGCAGTCAGGGATTGGTCTTCCAAAGTCCGGTCTTTGTGAATCGCAATATTCATTTGCCTGTGGACGATGCTTCCGAAAAGGCCTCTCCAGACTCTATTCGCTACAGTCCTGTGACCTTCGCGGACCGCGTTTATTTGGGGAATGGCTGGATTTATTCCAACAACAAAATGTATTCGCCACGCTCTGCCGGTGGGTCTTTGGATCGCTATTGGTCTGATGCCCGTACATTCGGAGGCTTCCTGAAGGGTATTGAAAACGACGGGGGGCTTGATTTGGGTCTTTCCTACTTTGCCAAGCTGATGAGTGGCACCCCTCCGGATCCAAATTTAATGCGACAGTGTATCGATCGTGGGAATCAGCTTGCTTCCAAAAATATGCTTTACGAATCAGAGCTGACGGGTCGTCTGACCTCGCAGTGGACCAATGACTTTGACTATCGATTGGCTTTGTCTCAGGGGAATAAGTTTGTTCCTCAGGATAATGCTTCCACGATCGAGTATTTCAACTGGGGTAATGGTACAGCCAAAGCTGACGCAAAACAGGCTGACGGTGTGGTCAAAGTATCTTTGATTCTGGGAACCCGGGCCGTGGAAGGGCAGCTGGATCGTGACGGGAAGCTGACGATGAAGGCTCCGGTGGGATCTCAGGAGTACTATAATAAGTTTATCACCGCAGTGAATGACACGAAAAAGATCTACGACCAGGCCTTAAAAACCTATGACACCTATGAGTCGGAGCTGGATGGCTATCGTGCGGATTTAAAGACAGCTCAAACGGCCTTGGCCGCGGAAGAAAGCAAGCCGGTTAAGCCTACCAAAGCTCCAGCCAGCACAACAGAAACTTCCGGCACCACCACGACCGTTGAAAAAACAGTTTCAACGGAAACAACAGTGGACAGCGGAAGCACTTCGACCAGTACATCCAACAAATATCAGGATCCGGATAAAATCGAAAGTCTTGAAAAAGAGATCGCAGAGCTGAAGAAGATCATCAGTACTTATAACAACACGACACTGCCTGGTCAGAAGGCAAAGATCGACACGGCTTTGTATAACTATGATAAAGCCCGTTCCGAGAAGAACGCCTACGAGACCCTGGTGGCCAACCCACCGGTGGTGGTGGTTGATGTGGATCCGGTTTACAGCATGACCGGTCGTTTGCAGACGGATCGTTTGAATATCAATGTTAAGTTTTCGAACGTGAAAAGTCTGATTGATGCCAACGGGAACTATGTGGATCCTGTATTGCGCTTCCAGGCTTATGACAACACTTTCTATAACAGTAAGCCTGTCACCAATGACGGAGGCAACAAGGATCTGGTGCGCTATCTGAACTTCAAAGTGGCCTCCAGCCGTACTCAGATTGAAGCTCCTTACAGAGTCTCAGAATCTGCGAACTCTTCGGCGTTAGTTGATTTCAAAGAAAGCTCCGTGGATTTTGACACTCTGGATGCTCAGTGTGAAGCGGCCCGTAACTCCAAGCCTTCGCAGTCCTTCGGTAGTGCGGGCTGGGATGTCAGCTTTGCGCCGGGCACTCGCAGCTCCTGGAACTTTGCCGGCTTGCCTTCCTCGAAATTGGGCTCTGATCCAATTCTGAATGAGATTGTTTTTGATAATGCCAACAGAAGCAATGCGGTCTTTAATGTGCGCTCGATTGTGGGTAAGTGCACGATCAAAGCCAACTCCAGCTTCGTGACGGGCTTCTATACCTGTGATGAATTGCTGATCGAGGCACGAAACACACCGTTACGAATTATCGGAACATTTATCGTCGGAAATATGAAGATTCACCCGACAGCCCTGAAAGCCGGTATCACTTGGAGCGCCATTTATCATCCTCAGGCGACCAAGGAGCTGCGTGCGGCGAACATCCTGAAGTCGTTCTCGGGTAAAAACTGTAACGACGAAAGTGGAGAGCCCATCTGGCATCCAATCCCATCCGTGCAAGAGGTTGCGGATCGCCGTGGTTGTAACACCATCAGCCTGCGGGCCAAAGCGGATCCATTCCAGTGGACTTCCGTGGACCCGGATTGTGGTTTGATGGCAGGGGCTTCCAATACAACCTGTAAACGACGTTTGGTTCGTTTCTTCGTGGTTGAACAGTCGCGGGAGGCTGGTCTATGAGAAAAATGACAGGAATGATTCAGAACAATCAAGGTCAGACCTTGGTGGAAGCCCTGGTGGGTTTCGGTCTGATTGTCATCGTCGGTTTTGCCTTCACGGGTGGAATGGTGTCGTTGCGCAACACCACGCGCAGCACAGTGGAGCTGTCCTCCACGGATAAACAGATCAATGACATTGCAGAAAACATCAAGTCCGGGGTTGAAAACTACCAGGTCAATTTCGACTACAAGGAAGGGGCCTCTTCCGCTTTGGCACCGGATACATTGCCAATGGCTTGGGATAACGGAATCTCTGTACCAAAAGAAGAATGTGAAACCTGCGCCGGTCGGTACGGTTTCACCATTCAGCCTTATGAGAACTATCGTGGATTGTATAAGGTGACTTTACGCATGACTCATACTTCATGGAAGGAAAAGAACGAGCCTTTCCGTGATTATATTTTTGTGGTGAGTGCAAAATGATGAAGTTTAACAAACGCGGTTTTACCGCAGTCGAAATGATGATTGGGATTGGTCTGGTCGCCATGCTGACGACCATCATGGTCACCACGCAGTTGTTTGTGACTAAAGACCAATTGAAGTTGAAAAACCAACTGGAAGAGTCCATTGACACCAATTTGGCGGAGCGGATTCTGTTCATGGACTTCAACGGCATTGATCCGTCTTATAATAATCTGACCTTAAGAGACGACAACAAGCTTTTATTCTTTGACTACTATCCGGATCTTCCCGCCAACAGCGTTCCCGGACGTCTGGATCGCAGCATTCAGTTGGGCCTAGGTAAGGGAAGCACCCGCAAGGAGATGGTGGTCCTGGTTCAGGATGTCAAAGCCGGCCCGCTGGCCAACTATGATCCAGTGGCGGCCTATGAAGTGGGAAAAGCGCCGGATGACTTCAATACCGCAGCCACTTTGCAATTCCAGGGTCTTAATAGAAATCACTGGGTGTCGAATCTTTACAAGGCATCAAATCCTGACTTCTGGACCAATGGTCGCATGTTGATGCTGGACACACCAGCCCGTCTGCGCCCGGTGGATACTGCCGGAAATGTGAACATGAAGGTGGCGCCGCGCAGCCCGGTCTTTGTCGGTATGATTAAAAATGATGCCGTGGTGAATGATGCCACCATTCGTGAAATGATTGATATGCGCAATCCTCAGTCCAATGTATTGATGGACAGCGTGGATACGTTCCTGCGACGGGCTCCATCCATTGGCGGGGGCCAGGCGATTGTTCGTCTGCGTCCGGTGCGCATGGTTCGCTATTATGTGGAACCGGAAAAGGATGAATCCCTTGAAGGGACACCGGCAAAACTTTTCAAGCAAACTTATGAAAGTGGGCGATGGTCCGCGCCGATGTTGCTGGCGGATAAAATTGAATCCTTGCAGCTGAAAAGGGATTCCGTTTTAAAGCGCATGATTTATTTCAAAATTATTAAGTCACAGAAGAAATCCACCACGGGACAGCAGACGGCAGGTCTGTAATTCCGGGGTGTAAGGGGGATTTATGAGGTACGTAAAAATTTGGGGGATCGTGGCGATTTCTGCGTTGAGTTTCTCAACACAGGCCGCCGACAAAGACTTCCCTATGGCAGTAAACAGTGTCAGTTCGGGGGATTCGGTGACATCCGCCCCGGCGTCCGGAATGGTCACGCGCTCCGGTAAAAGCTCCACTGTTATCAAGATCAATAATTCCTGCTTTGCCACCAATCTGCGCGGGGTTGGGAATCCTTTGGCTGCCAGTGCTATTGTCAATGCAAGCCTGGTTGTCTCCATCGGGGGCAAGGATTATCCAATTTCTGTGAAGTACCCAGCTTTGGTGGTGCGACCGGAAGGCATGGCGATGGCAGGCAAGATTCAAGAGATTGACTCTTCCAACGTCTCTATTCCCAATGGAGGCAAGGCGGCCATCTTCGGAAACTCTGTCATTCTGAATACACCGATTCCAACGGGTGTGACGGTGGATGCTGCCGGGAATGTCACTATTCCTGCCAATGGAGATATTTATCTGAAGAGCTATAGTTTCTCGCAGACGGTGCAAAACTGTAACGGTGGTGCCGTCTATGGTGGCTATGGATACTCCTCGTATATCCCGACTTATCCTTGTGGTGATTATATGGGTAAATCCGGTGCGGTCTCCGCATCCTTCGGAGGTATCTCTGTTTCCTCGGATAAATCCAATGTTGAAATCAACGTGGCCTTCCCAGGGGAAACCGGTTTCTGTGGCGGTTACTGGTCGCCATTGATGGTGTTCTTCGATGACGGTCGTCCCGAGTTTAAAAACACCAGCGATTTCCCGCTGAATCCTTTTGGCAAGACTCATTGGCCGGATGCAGGTTCTCCAGGCTGGTTCGTGGCTTTGGATCGGGACAAGTCTGGGATGATTGACAAAAAAGACGAGCTGTTTGGTGACAATGCCAGCGCCGAAAACGGCTTTGAAGTTCTGAAGAAGATGGACACCAACAAAGATGGTGTGATTGATCATCGTGACAAAGATTTCAAGAAACTGGTGATTTGGAATGATAAAAATGGTGATGGTATTTCCCAGAAGGAAGAAGTTGAAAAACTTCATAAACGCATTGTTAAAGTGTCTTTGAAATACCAGGAAAACATTGTGACTCCTTTGGGGCCTCATGCAGAAGCGCGCGAAACCGCGGACTTCTGGTTTAAGGAAAAAGGTAAAGTCAAAAAAGGTAAAATTGTCGATATCTGGCTGGCGCCGGTGGAAACCCGTCTGAGTCAGAAGTAAGACTTATTTCAGAAGTTCCTGAATCTGTTTTTCCAAAGCCTGTGTGTCCTTGGCATCAAACCCCCGATGCATGGCCACAGGCTTTAGTTTTTTATTGAAGACATACAGCGTGGGCAGGGCCTTGACCTGAAAGTCGGCAACGGCCGATTTGTCCTGGTCAAAGAAAAGTGGAAATGAAACCGGCATGGCTTTTAAAAAAGCATCCCTCTCGGCGATGTCATCGTCTTCATTGATGCCAATAACCACCAGCCCTTTGCTTTTGTACTTTTCATAAAGCTTGCTGTAGTGGGGAAGTGCTTCCTTACAGGGACTGCACCATGAGGCCCAGAAGTCCACAAGCACAACCTTGCCGTGAAGGTCCTTCAAACTCGAGATATCGTGGGAGTTGAGTTTGACCGTTGGAAGTTTCTTAAATTCAAATTCAGGAACAGAGGTTTTCGCCAGAGCCGGGCTGCCCGCCGCAAAAAGGAAAAAGGCCAGAAAGAGCGCTTTCATAAAGCTAAGGTATCCTCTCAATATATTTTAACAGCAGGTCGCGGCCGCGAATCTTGGCTCGTAAGACCGCCAGAAAGATGAAAACTCCGCCGGTTTTACGATCCAGAAAAATAATTTCGCGTGGAGGTGAGCGGAAATGGAAACCCCGGATGATTTGAAAGACTTTTTTGGAAAGTCTTTGCGGCAAAGTGGTGTTCTTCCAGTCGTAAGTGCCATCCACATCAATCTGTCCTTCGCTGTTGCGAGGGTCCGAATATTCAATAAAGGGCTCGACAGTTTCAAAGCAGAATTCCTCAAAAAGCCTTTTGAGCTCGGGGTCATCATTGTCGCGAATAAAACGCAGATCGCGGGCGGCCTGGAGGAAAAGATCTCTTTCGTTTAACAAAGACCCTTTGACCATACGACGGTAAGGGGTCAGGAAATCCAGGTCATAGGCGCGGGTCGCCCCGAAATCAAAAAGAACCAATTGGTCCCGGCCTTGGGGGTCAATGCGGATGCGATAGTTTCCGGCATGAGGGTCTGTCTGCACCACGCCCCAGTCAAAAACCTCTTTGAAGTAGAGATCCAAAAAGTTCAATGCCAGTCGGTTGCGGCGCTCTTGTGGCAGGCTTTGAATTAACGTGTCGTCGGCGCGCAGGCCGCGTTCAAAGGAAGTGGCCAGAATCTTGGGACCTGAAAATTCACGTAAAACCCGGGGGACGATATAGCGGGTATCACCGGCCAGGCGTTCATAGAACTGCTCGGTCAGTTGGGCTTCCAATTCGTAGTCTGTCTCTTGTATCAGCATTTCACGAACTTCAGCAAAGATTGGATCCATGTTGAAGTCCTTAGGGAGCAGCTTCAGGGTGCCCAGCAGCGTGCGTATGGCGCGCAGGTCACTGTCGATGGCCCGGTCCACATTGGGGTACTGTATTTTCAGAACAATACTTTCACCCGTGGCCTTGATACGAGCCCGGTGGACCTGTCCCATGGAGGCGGAAGCCAAGGCTTCTTTTTCAATCTCTAAAAGGTCTCGTTTTTCCGGGGGAAGATGTTTATTCAGGCTGGGTTCAATGGCCTCCCAGGAAAGAGGCGGGGAGTCATGTTGCAGAGACTTTAAAAGCTGATTGGCTTCCGGTGGCAGAAAATGCTCACCATACATGGATAGCATCTGGCCGGCCTTCATCAGGCTGCCTTTGAGTTCACCCAGTTCGGAACTGATATTCAGGGCTTGATTCTGCAGTAGCTGCTTCCAGTTGTCTTCTTTACTTTCTTTACTTTTCAGAGCGGTGGTCACACCGTGCTGAGCAATAGAGGCCCCGGCCTGAAGCGTGAGTTTCGCCAAGGAGAGGCTGCGAGAGAAAACAGACGACTTAATTCGTTCGATCTGCTTATTTTGTTTTTTGGCAGACTTTTTGTCGTCCATAGGATGTCAATTTACCTTAAGTCGCTGGAATGTTAAACTTTTATTCCTATGTCAAAAATCACATTGTTTTGGTTTCGCCGGGATCTTCGTCTTGATGACAATGCGGGTCTTTATCATGCCCTGAAAGAACAGCAGGACGTATTGCCTCTGTTTATCTTTGACACTGAGATCCTCAGTAAGCTCGACGATGCGGCGGACCCGCGTGTGACTTTCATTTATGACACCGTGTCAGATCTTAAGATGCAGCTGCAGAAAAAAACTTCGGATTTGCTAGTGCGCCATGGCAGTCCATTAGAGGTGTTGCGGGCGTTAGCCGCAGAGCACTCGATCAAGGCCATCTACGCCAATCACGACTATGAACCTGCCGCGCGCAAGCGCGATGAGAAGGTCGCAGCCTGGGCGCGAGAGCAAAAGATTGAATTTAAAACATTCAAAGATCAGACCCTGTTTGAAAAGGACGAGATTCTGACCGACAGCGGGAAGCCCTACACGGTGTACACTCCTTATAAGAACAAAGTCCTTAAGAAGCTGAATGGCTTTTATCTGAAGTCCTATCCCAATGAACTTTATGAAAGCAGCTTCTTGAAGGTTCGTAAGGGCGAGCCGATGATTGCCTTGCAGGAACTGGGCTTTGTTAGAACCAAGATTGAATTCCCGTCGTTGGAGCTTTCTACAAAAATGCTGAAATCCTATGCCAAGGAACGGGACTTTCCGGCCAACAGCAAAGGGACTTCGCACCTGGGGTTACATTTGCGTTTCGGAACCGTCAGCGTGCGTGAGCTGGCTCGCGAAGGACAAAAGCACTCCGACGTTTGGTTGAGTGAGTTGATCTGGCGTGATTTCTTTATGCAGATTCTATGGCACTATCCCCAGGTGGAAACACACAGCTTCCGTCCGGAGTATGACAAGATTGCCTGGCGCCGGGCCCCCAAGGATTTCCAGCGCTGGTGTGACGGTCAAACCGGTTATCCTCTGGTGGATGCGGGTATGCGAGAACTCAATGCCACGGGCTACATGCACAACCGGGTGCGGATGGTGGTGGCAAGTTTTCTGTGCAAACATCTGCTGATTCACTGGCGTGAAGGCGAAAGATACTTTGCCAAAAAACTTTTGGATTATGATCTGGCTGCCAACAATGGTAACTGGCAGTGGGCGGCGGGTTCGGGCTGTGATGCGGCTCCTTACTTCCGAATCTTCAATCCTTCCGCCCAACTGGACAAGTTTGATCCAAAAGGCGAGTATGTGAAGAAGTGGGTTCCTGAATGGGGAACTGCCCAGTATCCTGAACCGATGGTGGATCACAACGAAGCTCGTGGGCGCTGCCTGCAGGCTTTCACTCAAGTATTGAAAAAATAGGGGAAGTTATGCGCATTCTTATCACTGGAGCCACTGGACTTATTGGTCGAGAGCTGGGAAAGATTCTGGCTGAAAAAGGACATGAACTTTTTGTCGTGAGTCGGAGTGCGCAGAAAGCCAAAGAGCTTTTGCCTTTTCCCTGTGAGGTCCTTGAGGGGGATTTGAGTCACGCACCTTTGCAGGACGCCCGTCTGGAGCAGATGGAGGCCGTGATTAATCTGATGGGTGAATCCATCGCCGGCAGTCGCTGGACAGAGGAAAAAAAGAAAAAGATCTATGAGTCCCGGGTCACTGCCACGAAAAATCTGGTGCAGTCTTTGCCGAAGACACTGAAGGTGTTTGTTTCGGGATCAGCGATTGGCTTTTATGGTGACAGTGGATCTGAAGTGCTGACTGAGGACGGAGTGGCAGGTCAGGATTTCCTGGCCAAGCTTTGCAAAGAATGGGAGGCTGCCGCGGCCCGGGCTCCTGGTCGCACGGTCTTCATTCGTACCGGAGTGGTTTTAGCGCGTCAGGGTGGGGCTCTGGATCAGATGCTTTTCCCCTTCCGTAGCGGGGTGGGCGGCGTTCTGGGCTCGGGCGAGCAGTGGATGAGTTGGATTCACATCAAGGACATTGTGGGACTGTTCTTGTTGGCTTTGGAAAACCCTCAGGCGCACGGACCGATGAATGGTGTGGCTCCGTTCCCAGTGACCAATCGTGATTTTTCCCAAGCGCTGGCGCACGCGGTGGGGGCTCGTCTGGGGCCGGCGGTCCCGATGTTCGCACTGAATCTTCTTTTTGGCGAGATGGCCCAGGTGCTGGTGTCTTCGAGCCGAGGATGTGCCGACAAGGCTCGGGAGTGGGGTTATAAGTTTCAGTACGAAAATCTGGCCGAGGCTTTGGGGGAAATATGCGCCCCGTTCAAGCAAGGTGAGGAGGTCTTTGTGGCCGAGCAGTTTGTGCCTCTGCCTCCGGAAAAACTTTTCCCGTTTTTCAAAGAGGCACACAATCTGGAGAAGATCACTCCACCGACATTGAATTTTGAAATTGAAGGAATGTCGACCCCGGAAATTGGCCAGGGGACACATATCGATTATCGTCTGAAAATTCATGGCGTGCCGGCCAAATGGAAGACCGAGATCGATGAGTGGCAACCGCCGTTTAAGTTCGTCGACAATCAGCTTAAAGGCCCCTATCGACTTTGGCATCATACGCACGAGTTCCGGCCTTTCTGTGGGGGAACTCTGATGGTGGATCGGGTGCGCTACCGTTTGCCGATGGGATACCTGGGCTGGCTGATGGCCAGTCGCTTTGTTCGTAAGGATGTGGAGAATATCTTCGCCTTCCGTCGCAAGTTCATTGCCTCAGAGGGCTTTAACAATCACCTTTAGTATCTTAGAATCGATTGCGCAGATCCCTTAAATAACGGAACTGCGCCACGTCCCGGGCCAGCAGAAAAGGATTGGCTGTGACTTCGATGCCAAGCTTCAGGGGCACGCTGGGAAGTTGGTGGCTGCGTTTGTTGTGCAGCTCAGTGGCATAGGCTTCCAGGGGCATTGCCTTTCCTGATAGCGGGCTGTTGTTATCTGCAGAGAGACTTCGGCAGAACTGCAGATTGCTTTGCGTGTATTCATGGGAGCAGTAAATCAGGCTCTCAGGCGGAAGGGCCTTGATTCTTTGCAGACTGTGAAAGGCTTCTTCATAACTTCCCTCAAAAAGTCGGCCGCAGCCCAGACCGAAAATCACATCACCTGAAAACAACCACTTGTGTTCTGAGTTCCAGTAAGCAATGTGCCCCAGTGTGTGGCCGGGAAGCTCCAGGACCTGGAAGGAAAACGGCGGCAGGGTGACGATATCGCCTTCCCGCAGATAATGATCGGCAAAGGGAATCTGGGTTTTGTTTTTCACGGGTGCATAGACGGGACAAGGGAAGCGTGTTTTCAGGGCATGAACGCCACCGATATGGTCAGCGTGATGATGAGTCAGAAGAATGCCCGCCAGAGTCAGATCGTGTTTTAATAAGAAATTCTCTGCGGAGGAGCTTTCACCGGGATCCACCACGACGGCCGACTGCAGATCTTCATTGATGAGCACAAAAATGTAGTTGTCGTCAAAAATGGGAAGAAGCTCGACTCGTGTGTTGTGCATGGGGGAAATCCTTTGTCTTCAGGGTAGTGTCCCAGTTTCGGGCGTTGGCGACAAGACCAAGGTGTGTACTTGTGTACCTGCATAACTGGTCTTGGGGGGCCGGGTCCAATACTATATCATATGTGTTTATATGAAGATCAAAGTTGAGTTGGACGGACGGGATTTTATCGAAGTGGAATGTCAGGGGGAAGACCCCCAGGCTCCCGGTGCCGTGGAGAAGGTTTCAATCATGGGTTGCTCGCAGTTTATGGATATGATGCAGACAATGAGAAAGCACTTCGGTGCGGATCTTAAAAAGTGGCCGTTGCCTGAAGGGCGGGACCACTCCAGTCTGCTATTGCGGGAAATGATTTTGAAACTGCGTGGAGAATGGGTGTTTCCGTATCAGGACGAGGAATTGTGTCACTGTCGATCTGTGGCGGCGCACACGGTGGACCAAGCTGTCATCGCCGGGGCTCACACCACCGAAGTGGTCAGTCGTCAGACCAATGCCAGCACCAATTGCGGAACGTGCCGTCCGGAAGTGCAAAAGATCATCGATTTCCGTCTGGGCAAAAAAACAGCTTAAAACTTATTCGTCTTTCTTGGGCAGAGGCGCTTTGCCTGTCAGATCCTCAACGATTTTTTCGGGGAAGGTGCCGGTCTTTAGGAAGTGTTCCAGGAGGGGCCCCAGTTTTCTGCGGCAGGATCCGCCACAGGGACCCACCCCGGCCGAAGTGGTATCAAAAATATCGTTCAGAGTCGTAGCGCCATTGCGGATAGCCTGCTCAATGGTCTCGCGGCTGACATTGTTGCATCGGCAGATGATTTCGTTTTTTTTCTTGGCACCCATAGACTCATTGTAATGCCCCGCATCCGAAAAGGGTACCCGAGAAGCCGCGACACTGCTAAGCGTCATAGATACATTGAAAAGAGCCCAAGAATCCGGTACAACATGTGTCCTTCTAACACTGGAGCTGAAATGGCTAATGGTACACCTGATAAACTTCCTATGACTATCCGCGGAAAAGCTTTGCTAGATGCTGAGCTTAAGAAGCTGTTGTTGGAAGAAAGACCCTCTGTGATCTTGGCTATCGAAGAAGCTCGTGCTCAAGGGGATATTTCTGAGAACGCAGAATACGAGTCTGCAAAAGAACGCCAGGCGATGATTGAAGGTCGTATTGCTGAAATTCAAGGCAAACTGGCCGGCGCTGATGTAATCGACACCTCCGCCATCAAGGCAGATCGCATTGTCTTTGGGGCTTTTGTTAAGATCGTTGATACCGAAACTGAGGAAGAGTTCTCTTACCAGATCGTGGGCGTTGACGAAGCGGACGTTAAAAAGGGCATGATCTCCATCTTGTCTCCTTTGGCGCGTGCTTTGATCGGCAAAAAAGACGGTGACACTGTGACCGTGCAAAGCCCTAAGGGCGATAAAGAATTCGAAATCATCTCCTTCGAATACAAGTAATCTCTTGTCGGTCCATGTCCTTCTCTGTGAGAATGAGACATGGACTCGCGCAGACGTTTATCCGATCGACATCTTATTGCTGAACAGCCGGGAATGACCATTCTACTGACTGGTTTGATCCTGGCTTTTTTTCTGGGTTACACGACCAAGTCCCTGTTGTCGCCGTCGCGGATTGCTGCTCGCATTGAAAAAGCGGCCAGCCATATTCACAAAGACGTCAAAGTCAGTTTTTCCTCGGCTTCCTTGAGTTTAAGTAACGGAATCCTTCCGCGCTTTGCCGTGATCATCTCCAATGTGAAAATGGAAGCCACTGAAACCTGCTGGGGTTCCCCGGTGATGGAAATTGACGAGCTTCGTTTGCCGCTTTCATTTGTCAGTCTGCTTCGTGGCGGAGCGCCGGTGCGCACGGTGGAGGCCAATACCATGGCACTGACCCTGCGCTCAGATCCCACAAATTGTGCTCCTGAGGAATCAGAAAAGGTGAAGCTGGCTCCAGCTCCGCGCCCGGCCGTGACACTGTCGCCGTCCGAACAAAGTAAAAAATATCGCAATGACATTCGTGGTGTGTTCATTCGCACCTTGCGTATTTCTTCGGAAAAACATCCCCAATACTCCACGGAACTGATGAATTTCGCTGTGAAGGTGAAGTCCTTTGAACCGAAGGTCATCGAAGTAACCGCAAAAAGTCATCTTTTGAAGGACCGTCAGGTCGGGGATTATCTTTCCCACGCAAACTTGTATTTGCAGTACAAAGAGTCCCCGGAAGCGGCGGTGCAGGCGCATTTCTTCGGCAACTGGCGCGAAGGGCATTACAGTGTGATCGCCAATTACAACCTGGGGGATCAGTTGCTGGCGATGGAAACAGATCTGAAGCATATTCCCCTGAGTCAGATTCTGGCCATTTTGCAGAAGTATGATCTGGCCTCTAAGGATCTTAATGGTCGCCAGGTGTGGCTTTCCACGAAGGCGCGATTCTCCGCACCCCTGGATCAAATCCGCACATCTCCACTGGAGGTCCGGGACCTGAAAATGGAGGGCGACCTCGGAGAAATGTATGTCGAGCGCATCAACATCTCCTCGCTGGAGCCTTTGCAGTACGATCCCATTCGTATTGATATTAAGAAATTGGATGTTGAAAAACTGCTGGTGTTGCTGAATCGTCCGAAAGAAACGGGCATTCTGGGAAGTCTTGGGACTTTTGCCGGTCGGGCTGAAATCGTGTCGGACCAGAAAATGCGCATGACGGGTGAACATACGGGTCTGGAGTTTGTCTTTTCCAACAAAGGTCAGCGTGAACTGCAGGTGATCGAGACCATGACAGGTGACGTGACTTTGGAAAAGGACCTATGGACTTTCCAGATCAAACGTGTGGAACCAAGAGGCGGTGTCTTTGTCGGTGATGTTCGCTTCCGTGCGGATCGGGATTTTAAAGAGCTTGAAGTGAAATCCCATATTGATGAGTTGTCGTTGGCACCACCGGTGCAGAAGTTGATGACTCACGGGGGAAGCATTGGCCTTCTCAGTATGGACGGGGACTTGCGCCTGAAAGATGGAAAGATTCAGGCCCTGAAAGGACTTGTGCGTCTGCACTCGATGGATGTGGAGGGCGTCAGTCTTGGAAAAACCAAAGCCAACTTCGACTGGGTCCGCAACGAAGTCCTTCTGAATACGCAGATTCAATCCATGAAAGTGGGGCCACAGTCGCCGACAGCGCAGGTTTTAAAACAGGTGACGTTGAATTCTTGGTGGAAGTCCGGCGACCTGTCTTTGCAGTCCGTCAGTGGTGTCATGCAGTCTGATAACTTCAAACATCTTACATGGAAGCAGTTCCAGGGGCACGTCGGCAAAGCGGGCCGCTTGATGACCGAGGGGGCCTGGGATGACAACGCCGAGTTGAAGGGGACAGTGACGGTCAAAGAAGGAAAGATTCGCCGGCATTGGCAGATTCAGGGAAATCGTGAACAGCCCGTGTTTGTGGAAGAAAAATGACGGCACTGATACTGACGTTTTTTTTGCTGGGATTTTTTTTGTATCGCCATTGGACGTGGAAGGCTGTGCCCTGGCCTGAGACAGCTTTGCGACCTCCGCCGGTGCAGGCTCATCGTGGATACTGGCAAGACGGCGCGCAGGAAAATACTTTATCTGCCTTTGAAGCTGCCAAAGCCCAGGGTTTTGAAATGTTTGAACTCGATGTGCGCCTTTCTGCCGAGGCAATCCCTGTAGTGTTTCACGATGCGGATCTGCGGCGATTGGGAAAGCAGCGGACAGACCGTGTGTCCGATTCCACTGTTGAACACTTGAAAGTCTGGGCGCAAGTTTGCACTCTGGAAGAGGTGTTGACCTCGTCGCAAGTGCCTCGTTTTATCAATATCGAGCTGAAATCCAACTCTGTCTGGCAAGGTCCGCTGGAAGAGGCAGTGGCTGCGCTGGTGCGCAAGCATGGGTGTGAGTCGCGAGTTCTTTTTTCCAGCTTCAATCCACTTGCTTTGTGGAGGATGAAACGTCTGCTGCCCACAGTGCCCCGGGCGCTGCTGGCCACGGGTGAAGATGATCCGGAAAACAAGATTTATCTGCGCCAGATGTGGCTGGCCCCTTATATTGGTGTTCATGCTCTTCATCTGGATCACAACTATGTAAAACCGGACGCGGTCACACGCTGGAAAAAACGTCAGGTGCCGGTGGCCCTGTGGACCGTGAATGATCCCGACGAGGTTCGGAAGTATCTGCAGGCGGGTGCGATCAGTGTTATTTCTGATTCTGTGGTAAGCGTGGATTCATCACTTTAAAAAATGCAGGCGGGACAAAGGCCAGTAAAGCCATGGCGGAATATCCATAGGGCAGTCGTGGAGCCTGGGGTTGTTGTTGCAACTCCGGGAAGGGCAAGGTGGCCTTCAGATGATGATGGGAGTGATAGCCCAGATTGATCAGGCTGTAATTTGTCCAGCGGTGATAGCTGTCCCACGAATGATGAGCCTTGAGCCCTTCATACATGCCGTTGTCCCGCAGGGCTCGCTGTAAGCCGTAATGTTCGATATAGTCGGCTGTTTGCAACAACAGAATTCCCACAAGGCTTTGTCCCATCCAGAAGATCAGGGCCATTTTTCCGTACAACGCATACACGGCCACGGTCACCAGTGTCTGCAGCAGCAGGTACCAGAAAACCCGGTGTTTGGGGACGTGCCCCCATCCTTTGTTGCGCAGGCGACGAAACTCAAAAGCAAAAGAACCTGCCAGGCCTCCGAAGAAAGAGCGCAGATGATAACTGTAGATCCATTCATTCCTGCGTGCCGATGCGGGATCCAAAGGGGTGGCGACATTCTTATGATGGCCAAAGACGTGTTCGATGGCGTAGTGCCCGAAGTTGGATAAAACCAAAAGCCCGACACCCAGGCCGCGCATTTGTTGTTCACGCCGGTGAATCAGTTCATGAGCGGTGTTGATGCCCAGCACACCGCTGTAGGCGCCAAAAGAAAGAATCAGTCCGATCAGTTCGAAAGTGGAAGCTTTCATCGAATGAATGACGCCGACAAAAAGAAAAAGGCACATGAAGGGGAGTGCTGACACCAGCAGAGCGTCGGCCCATTTGGAGGGCGGGCGAAGTTCCGGGGTCTGTGTCTCAGGGCCTTGCCAGTTGTCTATCACGGGATGAAGGACAAACAGAAGAACGACACCGAGATAGGTCCAAGCGCCACCAAGGCTTGCGCCCAGCAGACAGCCCAGGGCCATCAGATAAGAAAGACTGTAACGGGAATAAAACAAAAAAGCCTTCATGGTTCTAAGTAAAAGCTTAGCACCTTGAAGGCTTTAAAGACGAGCACCAAAGTTCAATTAAGAATTATGTGTTTCGTTTTGTTTTTGTGTCTGACCCACATTTTGTTTGTTTTGGTGGGACACTTGCTGGTTGTCATGGATATCTTTAGCGTCCACGTCGATTTCGTTCAGACCTTGTTTGAAGCCACGGATGGCTTTACCCATAGACTGACCCAATTGAGGCAGGCGGCTTGGGCCGAAGAAGATCAAAAAGATAACAGCAAGAAGAAGAATGTGTGTAAGGCTAAACTCACCCATGGGGGTCCTCCCGAATGTCTTAAAGTGTACACTTTTTAGACCTGTCCGGGAGGAAAATCAATGCCTGTCTAGGGTTATTCCACTGGCATTTCGATTATTTCGACCTGATCTGCATCCGCGGCCTCTTTTTCCAGGGCATCAGAGCTTTCCTCAGTACCGACAGCAACCACCTTGGTTCCTTCAGAGACCGTCTGGACCGGCATAGCGTCGTCAGAGGCTACAGGAGCCTTGCCAGGAAGTTGTTTGGCGATACCTTTGGCAGCCACGGGGGCCTTTTGCACCTTTGCAGCAGGGGCGGTCTGGGCTTTTTTAGGACCGACGGAGCCCATTTTCTTTAGCTCTTGGTCGTACTTGGCCTTCAGGTCAGCCAGTTCCTTTTGATAATTTTTTCGGATTTCATCGACCTGGCTGTTACGTGCTTCGGTGATACAGGATGAATAGGTCTGCAATGCGATCTCTTTGGCTTGAGCACGACAAGTCAGCTCTGCAGAGGACTGTGGCAGTGCAGATAAAGAAAAGAAGATTGTGGCGAAGAAAGATAATATCGTTTTCATATCAACCCCATTTTAACAAGTTTCCTTATAACAAGATCCATGCCGCCTCTGAGCCCCACCTAATCGGGTTTGGTTCAGGAGTCCTTGTGTTTTTTACACCGTTGAACAGTCTTTTGTCGGCAGGTCCAAGACCTCGGCTTGGTAAATTACATGCTGGGGGGTGAAGGGCGCAGGAGTAACCTATTGTCAGGGTGTTGATGTGAAGAGTGTCATTGTTCTTCTTCTAGTATTAGGCTGTTTTGTCGAGTTCCTCTGGGCTCAGACATCTGCGCTTAAAGGGGACATGCGTGTGGCAATTCCCTGGGCGGTTACGGATTGGGAACCCTTCTTTATTCTCAAAGGTCCCAACAAGGAATCAGGGCGTGCAGACCGGCTAAAAAAGATTCTGGCGGAACGCATGGTGAACTATCAGTTCGTGGATTTGTATGCAGACATGCCCCGCACGCTGGAGCTATGGAAAAGAAATAAGAACGTCTGCTCTGGCGTGGCCTTGAAAACGCCTGAACGCGAAAAATGGGCGTATTTCACAGCTTTGTCTTATCAGGTGCCTCACAGCTACGTGATTCTGACGGCGCGGGCAGATCTGTTAAACGAGCTTCCCAATGAACCCTCTTTGCAGGAGATACTGAACAACAAAAAGTGGAAAGGTGTGTTTGTAAAAAACAGATCTTATGGCGAACAGATAGATTCAATTTTGAAAAAAGCGGCGGAATCTTCGTCAATTTTTATAGAACCGACTCCCGAGGGGTATGTGCCAATCCTGCGTATGATAAAAAAACGTCGCTATGATTACAGCATTGAATATGAGGCGGTGGTGAGTGCTTTCAATGAAAGAAATTACCAACAAAAACCGCTGCTGATGAAGAATATCAAGGAATCCCATCCGGCTGTGACATTCTATCTGGCATGCACGAAGAATGAATGGGGGCGAAACGTGGTTTTAAAAGCGGATGAGGTTTTGCAGAGTCTGGCCAGCACCCGCGGATATCAGGCTGCCATTGAGTCCTGGTTGGACCCTGAAACCTTGAAGGCGAACAGGAAAATTTTAGAGGAGTTTTATCAAAGAAGAGCCAAGGGACCGTGGACCACGGTCCCTGAGAAAAGTCTTAGCGGCGGATCGCCTTTGGATCAATAGCATCCTGCAAACCATCCCCCAGATAGTTGAAGCTGACGGTGGTCAGGAAGATCAAAAGACCCGGAAGAATTGCCAGGAACGGAGCTTGATAAATCAGTTCCTGCGCGTTGTTCAGCATGTTCCCCCAGCTTGGGGTTGGTGGCATGATTCCCAGACCCAGGAAGCTTAATGCCGCCTCAAATAAAATGGATTCACCAACTCCAAGGGTGATGGCCACCAACATCGGCGCAATCACGTTCGGGAACATGTGGCGCACAATAATAGTGCTGTCCTTGGCACCCAAAGTGCGGGCCGCCAAAACGAACTCACGTTCGCGAATAGATAAGATGCTTCCACGCACCAGGCGAGCCACGGACATCCACGAGAACAAACACAAGATGATGATCATCTTAAAGATGCTTTCGTTCGAAGTACTGATAATGGCCTTCAGCCACGGGATCTTGGACATGTCGATAGCTGCAATCACGATCAGAACCGGAATGTGGGGCAGAGACAAAAGGGCATCTGTCACACGCATCAAAACAGTATCTACGAGGCCACCATAGAATCCGGCAATACTGCCGATCAAAAGACCGATCAAAGCCGAAGCAATAGCCACCAGGACACCCACGCCCATGGACACGCGAGTGCCATAGACCAGACGGATAAAGACATCACGTCCCAATTCATCGGTGCCGAACAGGTGGAAGGTTTCAAAGGTTTTAAATAAAGACACAAGTCCAGCGGCCTCTTTCAAAGACAGGGACTGCAGGGCCGCAATGGCCTCTTTGGTTTCTTTGGCACCCAGCTCATAGATCGCATCGGCCTCAGCCACCGCGACGATTTCTTTTTCAACCAATGCCTTTTGAACAGCATCGGCCACTTCGGGATTTTCAGTGATGAATTTCTCGATCTCTGTTTCACGCACATCCTGACCGACCTGGGCTGTGGTGAATGGAGCCAGATAACGATTCCCCACGTTTTGGGCATCCGGATCAATGTCAGTGATGCTTTGGATGGTTCCGGCAAAGATGGCAATCAGCATAAACACAGTGATGATCACCGCGCCTGCCACAGCCAGTTTGTGGTCCATGAACTGCGTCAGGACCATTTTCCACATCGGCTGGGCTTTTTCCAGCTCGGCCCGATCTTTGGAAGACAACTGATTGGTTTCGATATCAACTTCGTTCATCGTCATTTCGCTCATATACAACAGATCCTATTGGTAAGAGATGCGTGGATCCGCAAAACCGTAAAGGATGTCAGCAACCAGATTCATCAACAAAACCATGCTTACCGAGATCACAAATGAAATCATCGCCACATTATAGTCATTACCGATAATGGAGTCATAAACCAGCTTGCCGACCCCTTGGTAAGCAAAGACGGTTTCTGTCAAGATAGCCCCAGAGAACAGGCCTGAGAAGCTCAAGGCTAGAATCGTGATCAAAGGGATCAGAGCATTGCGGAAGCCGTGCTGCCAGATCACTGTTGAGCGCGAAAGCCCTTTAGCTCGTGCGGTGCGAATAAAGTCATTGCGCATGGCTTCGAGCATCGTGGAACGCGTGAAACGGGAAAAACGTCCGATCTGTTGAATCGATAAGCTAAGAACAGGCAGGATCAGGTAAATGGAGCGGTCTTTAAGATCCGCCCAGAAACCCATGTTTTCAGCGCCAATAGTTTGAGTTCCCCCCGCAGGAAGAATAGGGAACTTCACGGCAAAAAGAATAATTAAAACAATCGCCAGCCAGAAGGACGGAATCGAGATTCCTCCGAAAGAGAAAAGATTGACCACGTAGTCGGTTTTGCTTCCTGGTTTCAGAGCAGAAAGAACCCCCAGTGGGACAGCAATGGCGATGGACAGAATCAGTGAGATGGCAGAAAGCAGGAATGTATTCCACAGACGAGGCCCCATCAGTTCCTGAACGGGAACACGATAGGTACGGCTGTAGCCCAGATCTCCCTGAAGAATGGAACCCATCCAGCTCGCATAACGCTTGTAAACGGGTTGATCCAAACCATAAAGGGATTTCAAGCGGGCCACGTCCTCAGCCGTGATCTTGGGGTTGGAGGCCACCATCATGTCCACCGGGTCACCGGGCATCAAGCTCATCAGATAGAAACACACATAGGATAGGATCACTATCACAGCGAGTGTCTGCAAAATGCGGCGGGTGATAAATGTCGTCATAACAGGGTCCTCCAGAAAGCCAGGATCTAGTTCAAGTTCCAGTCTTCGATATTGTTCGTTTCGTAGAACTGGTGTCCGGCCATTTTGTAATTCTTAAGATTCTTAGGAGTTACAGAGATGTCTGAACGGTAGTAAAGAGGCAACACAGGCACTTCCGCTGTGTACAGTTTCAGGATCTCGTGAACCAGGTCCGCACGTTTTTTCGCGTTGAACTCAAGATCCAGGGCCTCAAGGTTTTTATCCACAGTGGCATTTGTCCAACCGTGATAGTTCTGTCCGGACCAGCCATTGCTGTTGTTCGGGATGGCCTTAGAGTAAACTGTAGAACGTGGGCTGTTTTCCGGGGAGGAAACCCAGGCAAACAATGCCATGCCTTCAAATTTTCTCTTAGACATCGTGTCGCCGAAGAACACGCGTGCTGGTTCGTTCTTGATCAGAACTTCGATACCCGCTTGTTTCCATTGGTTCTGCAGGTAAACCTGAACCAACTCACGAGTTTTGTTGCCCGCAGTTGTTTGGAAAACGATGGAAAGCTTTTTGCCGTCTTTATAACGGTAGCCATCTTTGCCCATTTTCCAACCAGCAGCGTCCAGCAATTTTCCTGCTTCACGTTTGGAATAACGGTACACAGTGATGATTTTTGGATCAGCCGTGAACCATGGATCTTTCGGGGAAACATTGTGCAAAGCCACTTGCTGTTTGTTTTCAAACAGAGCCTTCACAAGGTCCTCACGATTGATGGAATACAACAACGCCTTACGAACGTTCACATCTTTCAGGATGGGATTGTCCAAACGAAGGTCGATGTGCTCATAAGTCACAGACGGCACAAAGTGAGTATCGAATGGCAGTTTTTCCGCTTTGGCTTTTTTGTCAAAGGCCAGGGCTTGGTCCAGATCCAGACCCAAAGTGGAAATCATGTCAATCGTGCCGGAACGCAGATTGGCTTCCATGGTGCCGGTGTTCGGGATCAGCTTCACGATCACTTTTTTGATGTTTGGCTGTTTGCCATAGAAGTTCGGGTTCGGGGCAAAGGCCACGTGAGAGCCCAACTTGACGTCGCTGATCACATAAGGACCGTTGTAAAGGCCCGGATTGGTCGGATTGCGAACATAGTTGGAGTTCTTCTCGTAACCTTCTTTTTGCTTGGAATACTTGTCAAAGACAGGTTTTTCCAAGTGAGTGGGAACCGGGAAGAACTGAGCCAATGTGAAGAAGTCCCATTTGGCTTTTTCATATTTGAAAGTACATTTCTTTGGGTTCTTCGGATCAATGTCGATTTTTTCAACTTGAGTCCATTGTTCTTTTTCACCCACGCTGACAGTTGGGCTGGTCGCGATGGTGTGGGAGGTGATGAAGTCCTGGCAGATCACAGGTTTGCCGTCGCCCCATTTTGCACTCTCAATGATTTCCCAGTTGGCAACGATCTTCTTTTTGCCACCTTCTTCGATGATCTTCGCAGTGCCTTTTTCCAAAGAGGGGATTTCTTTGGCTAGCTGAGTGACCCATTTACCTTCCGGAGTTAAAACCACCAGAGAGCGGCCCACCATGCGGTACATGTAAGCGGAAGCTGACATGCTCATGATCAGAGGATTCATTGTTTCAAATTCCTGAGAAATACCGATTTTTAGTTCAGCATTTGTCGGAGCTGCAACAGCCTGAGAGCTGAGGGCCAAGCCCGCTGCTACAGACAGTCCTTTGGCAAATTTCTTCAACATACTTTCTCCTTGTTGATGAAAAACATTAAAAACAAAAAAACTAAATCTGCGGGGCTTTTTCCAGCCAGCAGGATTTTTTATGGCTTCCAGTTCCTTCCAGGACCGGTGTTTTCTGCGAGCAGATGTCCATCTTATAAGGACAACGCGGATGGAAGGTGCATCCTGAAGGAGGATTGATCGGGCTTGGAACCTCGCCCCCCAAAGACTTCTTCATTTTCTTTTTGCCCTGACCCACGCGCGGGATGGCGCCGATCAAAGCCTGAGTGTAAGGATGCTGTGGGTTCTTAAACAGCTCATCACGGCTGGCGATCTCAACGATCTTACCAAGATACATCACGGCGATACGGTCACAGGTGTGCTCGATCACAGAAAGGTCGTGAGAGATAAAGACATAGGTCAGTTTGAGCTTTTCCTGAAGATCCTTCAGCAGGTTCAGAATCTGAGCCTGGATAGACACGTCCAGGGCGCTGACAGGTTCGTCACAGATAATCAGTTCAGGATTCAGCGCAATGGCGCGCGCAATACTGATGCGCTGACGTTGACCACCGGAAAATTCATGCGGGTAACGATTCACATGGGCTTTGCGCAAGCCCACCAGTTCGATCAGCTCCAGAACGCGCTGATCACGTTCAGCTGAACTTCCGACATTGTGAATATCCATCGGTTGACGGATGATCTGCCCAACGGTCATGCGTGGATCCAAGGAAGCATAAGGGTCCTGGAAGATCATCTGCATGTTTTTGCGTTTTTTGCGCAGGTCCTCACCCTTGAGTTTCAGGAAATCCTGTCCATCAAAGTTGATTTCACCGGCAGTGGGTTCGTAAAGGCGAATCAGGGTGCGGCCCAGGGTGGATTTGCCACAGCCGGATTCACCCACCAGCCCCAGAGTTTCCCCTTTGTGAACGACCAAGGAAACGTCGTCCACGGCCTTAACACTGGCCACTTCGCGCAGTAAAAGACCTTTTTTGATCGGGAAGTGCTTCTTAATATTTCTGGCTTCAAGAATGATATTATCCATCGTTCGAATTCCCAATATTAAAGAGGATTAAAGCAAGCCACTTTGTGACCTGGTCTGATTTCAACCAAAGGCGGTTTGGTGCCAGCGCATTCACTTTTCACACGTGAACAGCGATTCACAAACGGGCAACCCTTAGGCAATTCAAATGGCGCCGGAACGCTGCCTTCAATGGTCATCAGGCGCTGAACACGTTCACCAAATTTCGGGCGGGACGCAATCAGGGCTGCGGTGTAAGGGTGGCTGGGATTTAAGAACAATTCGGAAGTGTCAGCCTGTTCGCAAGTCTGTCCTCCGTACATCACCATCACGCGATCAGAGATCTCAGAGATCACACCCAGGTCGTGGGTGATAAACTGAACTGTCATATTCAGTTTTTCCTGCAGATTCTGAATCAGTTCCAGAATCTGAGCTTGAATCGTTACGTCCAAAGCTGTTGTTGGTTCGTCCGCAATCAGGAAGGTTGGATCACAAGATAGAGCCATGGCGATCATGGCCCGCTGTCTCATCCCTCCAGAGAGTTGGTGAGGGTAGGAGTTGTAACGTTCTTCCGGGGAGGGAATGCCCACCAGGCGAAGCATTTCAATGGCGCGTTCTTTGGATTCCTTGGGCCCACACTTTTTATGCTTCATGATCTGCTCGTCCATCTGGAAACCGATGGTTAGAACAGGATTCAAGGCTGTCATAGGTTCTTGGAAGATCATGGCCATTTCGCCGCCACGAACCTCTTCCATATCAGCTTCAGAGATTTTCAGGATGTCGCGTCCATTCAGGAGGACCTGGCCTCCGGTGACGCGGCCGGGGTGTTCGATCAAACGCATCAAAGAATAAGAGGTGACCGATTTGCCGCATCCGGATTCGCCCACGATCCCCAAAGTCTGTCCTTTATGGATTTCGTAGCTGACATTATTCACAGCGCGAACAGGACCGGCCTTGGTGGAAAAGGTTGTTTCGAGGCTTTTTACTTCAAGTAATGGTTGAATTGACATTGCTTAAGTCCTCTTAAAGAAAGCGTCTGGCTTCAAGTTCTTCAATTGCCGACAAGGCGCCTTTGCGCAAGGCGCGACCCAGAACGCCGGACAATTTATCGCTCAGGCTTTGGTGGTGTTCAAATTTTACTTTAACTACCTGATGCTTGTCTGCAAGACCCAAAAGGTAATCATCGCTGGTGCGGATTTCATCCACCAAGCCTTTACCCAGGGCCTGTTCGCCGTACCAGTATTCTCCGGTGGCCACTTCAGAAAGGTTCAGTTGAGGGCGGAAGCGGCTGACAAAGCTTTTGAACAAAGCGTGGGTGTCTTCCAGTTGTTGTTTGAACTTTTCTTCACCCTTTTCAGTGATTTCGCCCAAAAGGCTGACAGTTCTCTTGAATTCGCCGGCGGTGTATTCTTTATAGTCGACATCATGTTTTTTCAGCAGGCGATGCAGGTTTGGAAGCTGAGCCACAACACCAATAGAGCCCACAATCGCAAACGGCGCGCACAGGATCTTGTTGGCAGTGACCGACATCAGGTAGCCGCCGCTGGCAGCCACTTTATCCACACAAACTGTTAATGGAATGTTCTTTTCACGAATGCGCAGAAGCTGGGATGCGGCCAGGCCATAGCCGTGCACCACGCCGCCGGGGCTTTCCACGCGCACGACCACTTCATCTTGAGGCGTTGCCAGGGTCAGAACCGCAGTGACCTCTTCACGCAGGTTTTCAACGGCAGAGGCTTTGATGTCGCCTTCGAAATCGATCACGAAGATCTTTTTGTCGCCGTCACTGGACTTGGATTCATGGGCTTTGCGTTCTTCCTTCAGCTTTTTTTTCAGCTCTTTACGTTCGGACTTGGTGACCGTGTGAGCCTTCAGCATGTGGCGGAAGTTTTTATAGCGCTTGTGCAGAAGTTCGATTTGGATTTCGGATTTATGGCTGGCTTTGGCGGCAATCAAAGCAATCACCAGAATCACTGCCAAAATGGCAAATAGAATCAGAAATGTCTGTGCTGCGAAAACCCCGATGCTCTGCAATGCGTCCATAGTACTCCTTAGAGACAAAGGTGTACGTTATTCATGATTTAGCCAAAGGTCGAGCATCTTTTTTGTTTGCTCAAAAAAAAGCGGGGAGCCTGATAGACTGGCAGAAGGAATGAACTCTTCAGCTCGTCAGACCTTTATTTTGGTTTTGCTCCTTTTAAGCTCCGCCGCCTTTGGCGAGAGTGCTGAAGAAACACGTCTTAAAGGTTTTGCTCAGCATCATAACTCTCAAGAACGCTTTGAAAAGGCCCGCCAACAGGGTGAAAGAGCCTATTTGGAAGAGGAAGAGCAGTGGGAAAATCAAAAGGACCGCGCTTTGGCCGAATATAAGAGGACCAAGAAAGCTGAAACCATCTCTGACGAGGGCCCCGAGGCCAAGGCTGATGCGGTTGCTAAGAAAAAGTTTGATGACGCTTATGAGCAAGAGCGTCTGAGATACATCGAGCAAAAGAGCAAACAAAGGATTGTCACGCGGGGGGAAAATCTTCCTACGGAGGCTCAGGAGTTGGGTCTTCTGGAGGATCGCCCTCGATATGATTACCGCAAGCGCGCCATGTACGGGGCAAAGCCCAAATATGGCCGGGTCACCCCGGGAAGCTCCAGTTCGTCAGGATCGTCTTCATCTTCTTATGGAGGGGGAAGTTCTTTCCCACCACCGCCCACCTTTGATGATTTCGGCGGGGATGGGGGCTACGTGCCAGCGCCTAATGTTGACGATTTTGGTGGCGATATTCCACCACCTCCACCACCGCCTCCGTTTGGCGACGACTTTGGGGGTGGCTTTGGTGGAGACGGGGATTTCCCGCCACCTCCTCCGCCACCACCGCCTTTTGAAGGCGGCACGGACTTCTAACTTTCCTTTAGCAGCTCTTCGGTGCTGAGGCCCGAGTGCTGCTTGATGCCTCTCATCAGGTACCAGAAAATTCCCAGCAGAAAGAGCATGGAGGGAACCATGATGATGGCCATCGACCATGTGGTCATCTGCGCAATCTGCTCATTCAAAAGTGTAGATTGTGCATCCGTGGTTAGAGTTGGATCAATTTCAGTAAAGATTTTGCGCGCCAAAACAAAGTTGCATACGGCACTGAAAGCAAATGAAAGAGACAGCCAGATGGTGGCCTTTTTCATGTGATCATGGAAGTCTTTCTGTTTGCCGTTGGCCTTTAGGCGCTCTTCCAGAAGGTCCACTTTCATCAGAGCCGGATTCAGGAACAGAGTTTCAATGAAGGGTTTTTTGGTAAAGGCAGAGCCCATCACAAAGAGGCCCACCAGAGCGGGGAATGCCGCCTCTTTGACCGCAAACCAGAAGCCGTTAAGTCCCAGCAGAGCCAAACCTCCGGTGAGAAGGACATTCAGTAATCCCAGGGCCGAAAAGGCGTTGAACTTCTTCCTTTTAATAAGGTCATAGGCCCCATAGCCCAAAGGGAATGCCAGCGCCAGGATCAGGGCCCAGAATGGACCAATGAATTTGCTTAATTTATTTAAAATCAAGACAGGCAGTACGATGTTGAAGATAATATTTAAAAGGCCGTTCTCTTTAGGTGGTTCCTGTTTTGACATGCTTAGCATCCTTGTCGGCTTCTGCTAAAAAGGCAAGTCGGCGCTGTGCGCAAAGAGACGTTGCTCTTGGTCCAAGGAGCAGGGACAATTTTTAGATGTCTTTGATTTTAATCTACCTTTCGACGGCGATCAGCTTTCTTGTAAGCACCTTGTATGCGGCGAGGACTTGGTCCTATCGTCGTTCCTATCTGCATCGGCTGGTTTTTGTGATCGAAGTGGGTTATGCCATGTGGGCGTTTTCATTGATCAGCACGATGGCGGTCGATGATATGCAGTTTAAAATTTTCATGACCCATTTTCGGATGTTAGCTTTGCCATTGATGTTTCCGGCGTGGCTCTTGCTGGTTGCAGCCTTGTTCTTTTCCGAACTCTCCGCAAAGTTTCGCCGCTGGTGGCGTTGGATATTTTTGTTCCCCGTCCTTGTTATCGGGGCCAATGCCGCAGGCCTGATGGGGGTCCCGGGTGTGGCTCCGCTGTTTTACAGTGATTTTCATGAGCTTCCGGCCTTTCAAGGATTGGTGGGGTTTACCCGTGGCCCCCTGATTCGCGCCACTTTTGTTTATAGTGCTTTATGTATTGTTCTTGCCTTTTCCATCGCGGCCTATGCGGCCATTGTTTTGCGTGGGGCTCGCCGCCGGTATGCAACGGCGTTGGTGGCGGTAAGTCTTTGGCCCCTGGTTTTGGAGGCTGGCATTTTGCTGGCTTCGCCGGATATGCCGTGGCGGCAATTAAAAGTAATGGGTTTGTGGCCCTTTATTCTTGCCATTCACTATGCGGCAACTCGTGTTGATGTTTTTGAAATCACTTCCTTGGCGCAGCAAAGAGTTTTTGAGGGCCTGCCGGGGCCGGTTGTGATTCTGAACACACGCAGTGAGTACTGGGGTAGCAACATGGCGGCCGAAAAAATCCTGGGCCTGCAGAAGCGCTGGCGGGGGCGCCCGGCGCAAGAAATTCCAGTGTTGGCGGAAATTCTGGCAAGTGACGGAAAGTACCAGTCTGAGGGCTTCAGTTATCAGGTTTTAAAACACACCTTGGAATCGCAGCACGGCGAAAACCGCGCGCATATTCTGCAATTGAACGACGTAACTGAGTTGGAGGAAAGCAACAAGGTGCTGCGTGAACTGAATGAAGAGATTCTGAGGATGCACCGTTTTAATAAACGAGTTCAAACGGTTCTGGCACATGATCTGACCGGGGCGTTGGTAGGGACGCAGATGCTTCTTAAAGATGCGGTCCGCCAGATTTCGGGAGACGAGGCCGGGAGATCGCAGTCTTCTTTAGGCAAAGTGCATGAAGCCCACGAGGTTTCACTGGAGCTTTTGCGAAATATCCTGACCTGGAGTTTCGAGGAGGAGAGCAAAGGCGGAGTCGAGCTGGGGGCTCGAATCAAAGCCGTTGTTCGTCATCTGGTGCCGCAGATGTTGCAGCGAAATGTGGATCTGGGCGTTCAGTTGCCTGAGCAGGAGGTTTGGCTTTGGGGTTCGGCGCGCGTGGTGGATGCGATCGTTCGCAATTTGTTGTCCAATGCCATCAAGTTCAGTCCCGACAAGGCTCAGGTTCTGATTGCCGCCCGGACAGAGGGGGCTTTTGCGGTTCTGATGATTCAGGATGAAGGGGCGGGAATATCTTCGGATCTGCTGGCTCGGCTGTCGGATTCGGGTGAATCGGTGTCCTCGGAAGATGGCTTCGGTGTGGGTCTGAAATTCACCCGGGACTTCGTGCGGCAGATGGACGGGATCTTGAGTTTTGAAGTAAACTCGCCAGTTGGCACGCGGGTCCTGGTCAAACTTCCGCTCTTCGTCCGGGCTTAAGCGGGGATGCTTCTGTAGATTCTGAAGTCTCTATCGCGATTCTGAGTCTTTCGTCGTTGTTACCGTTTGCCTGAGGCGTTCAATGGCGTGCTGGAGGCGACGGTCGTCATTATGAAGACCTTTCTTGCCGGAAGCCTGTTGAATCAGTCTTTCTAAGCTGGTGTTTTGTTGGCGGTCACGCCCTTGGTCACCGGAGCCTCCGCAGCACGGTGGGAACCAGTCTGATGACTATGTTCGTGGTGAAGTGCGCTCTTGGGAGCGTGTCGGCGAGTTCACAGCTCCGAAAGGCTTCCCTCAGAGATTCAGTATCAACTTGGACACTCTTCGCGCCGTCAAGGAAGTGCGTTTTGCCGTTGATGATGGTGAGGTCCGCGTAACTCGCGTAACTGGAGAGACCGCTTCGGGCGCTCTTGTGAATCTGTCGCAACTTGAAGGGGATTTCTCCGGCGGGACATCCTACTCTCGCAGAGTCCACGGACAATACGCAATTCGTCTGCAAAGAATCGAGCTGGAAATCGTGAGCAAAAACCTAAGAGGCTCCCGCGCAAAAGTGGAAGTCTTTGTTGGGTACACTCGTTAAAGCCTAAAGGTTCCAGGTGCTTATTTGGGTCTACGCAGCGTCAATTGCTGCGCAAGAGGCCCACATCAATAAGTGCCTGGAGTCTTGGATCCGCCTAAGGCCTATGGCCGACGAAAAAGCCAAGCTCGTTCATTATGCGCAAAATCTCGGGGGCCATTTTGGGAAGGGTGTCCTGACAGGTATGCTCGGTCAGTTCCGTCAGGTTTTGCTGACTTTCCTGTAAAGACATTTCCGCAAAGACAATATCCTCACCACCATTTTCCATTTCTACGCGGGCCTTTAAAAGAGCGGACAGTTCTTTTGCGATCAATCTTTCGCAGCGATAAATGCGCGCCCGGCTGGAGGCTTTGATTCGTAAAGCAACGATCCGGTCTTCATTGAGGGATTGAATGTTTTGTAGAATCACGCTGTGAATTTTTTTGAATCCGTCCTCCGCCACGGCGAGTATTTGTCTCATGTTTTCACGCATTTCCGGAGAAACTCCGGTGGCCGTGATAATAAAACGGCCTTGAAAATTCACAATGCGATTCATGGTCTGCATTTGTGTATAGAACAGGTTTTTATGAAGCAGCGCACTTTTCAAACACTCTTTGGGATTGGGAACCAGAATGTCGTCGACACCATAGCACTGCGATTTGATCAGGACAGAGTTTTGATTGATTAAAGCTGTCAGTGCCTCGGATCTTGCAATCAGTATCGTAAAGGCGGCCTTTTCTTTTTCATACTCCGCCAGAATCATTTCGGAAGTGGTTTTTTCAATAGCTGTGATTTCAGCAATCATTTTTGCTGTTTCCAAAGCGTAGGTTTTTGAAATCAAAGCCGCGCTCATGCCTTGAGCCAGAACGCCCAGTTGCACAAGGGCGCCGATTGCCGGTCCCACCGCAGGAATCAGGGTGACGGCGTTGGCAACGGCTTGGGAGAAGGCCTGGTATCGCTCACTTTCGGATTCGGCTTCGTTGTATTGTTTTACGTTGTCGACCAGATTAACTGCAGCCAGAACTGTTGAAACCTGGCCCGAAAGATCTTGAGCCAGGGCTTTCCCAGCATATTCTTCCAGTTCTTTGATGACGGTGGACCGCACATAGCTTTCCAGATACTGCCGGGTCATGGCTTCCAGGACCGATTGCAGAGCCGAATTTTCTGCGGCCGAGGCCTGAACTGAAATCAGAAGGGCAGTCAGGCCGACAAGAATTTTCTTCATTTGATACTCACGGAAAAAATATTGGCTTTGGAAAGAACCTTCAGGTGGCCAAGGCCGGTGACCATTCCAGCATCCAGATTCAATGTCGGTGGCAAGGCGCGACCGCCTGGAATCTTGGCTCCTTGAAGAGTGATGTTGTTTTTCCCTTCAACCCAAAATATTTTGGAAGTAAGTGTGATGCGATTGCTGCCTTGTTGGGATTGGGTGGGAATGAATTCCAAAATGGCGGAATCCAAAATGATCGTATTGGCAGTGATGTTCAGGGCGTTGTGGGCGATCTGGTGGCGGCCGCAGATTTTGAGAGTATCCACATTCAAATTGGCCGGTACACTTTCAATATCCGTGCTTTCGTTGCAGCCGATGGAAACAAAGTCCTCATTTGAACTTAATGAAAGAAGACGGGTCGGGGATTTAAACAGGGACAAATGTTTCCCCGTGGCCGCTTCCTGTTCAAACTCCACAGAGATTTGCTGGGGAAGATGAATAGAGGTTCCATTAAATTCAGAGTGTTGAACGGTCACAAGACCTGAGAAGCCCATTTGTGGTTTCGAGTAGGATTTTTTAATATCGTTGATTTCTTCGGGTGTCGGCGCGCAAGCAGCCAGTGTTAAGCAGAAAAGGGAAACTAGGTATTTGTTCATGGGAAGCTCCTTTGTGGTGTCCGGTCTTATTGCAAGGGGCGGACACAAAGGAGAGTCTGGGGGAGTGGCGGCAAAGTCTAATAAAAACAATAGCTTAAATTAAAGACTGAGGGGTTTGCTGCGTCCTCAGTCTTGGAATTCGGACAGGATTTTTAGAATCCCGGGGTTTTGCCACCCATGAATTTATCATAGGCTTGAATATAGTCCCGGGACAGGGGGCCGATATGGGGCGTGATCCAGGTATGTTCAAAGGTTTGATTGGAAATGGCATTGGCGAAAGTTTCCAGAATATCCTGATAAACTATCTCGCACAGGTCCCCTTGAGATTCGTCCTGAATCAAAGTTTCGATTTCTGCCATCAATAGGTCCCAACGTGTTTGTTCGGGATGACCCATTAGAACACTCAGGGCAAAATAGACCCACAGCCGCTCCGGCATTTCGATTTGCTCTTGCACAGCTTGATCCATCAACTCGTGCAGGGGTTCTTGCCCTTTTTTAAGATGTGCTAAAACTAATTCTACCCATTCGTTGTTGGTTTTCATAAACGCCCCTCCAAGGCATCACGAAGCTCCAGAATCATATTCTCAACCGCTACGCGATCACTGGCCACTGCTTCTGGATTATTCTTTAGCCAGTTTTCAAAATAGACAAGGCTGTCTTGTCCTTTTTGTGTGTGAAATCTGCCCTTGACGGGGATATTTTCAATACGCTCCAAGCGAATGGCCGCAGCAGTACTGCCATTGCCAATGGTGGAAGTGTTTTTCCAGTACCAGTCATTGACAAATTTCCCTAGTCGGGAGTCCACTATCAATGGACGATTCATAGATTTTCGGAGGTCCCGAATATAACGTTCATAGGCAGCGCGACTTTGTGGAACATTACGCTCGATATGATGAACTACGGCTTCGGTTTTAGTGGCCGCGCGCATGAAGTCCAGATTTTTAATTTTGTTGAGGATCTTAAGACCTTTTCCAACTTTGGAACCAAAGCCGAAGCTCAAGGCTCCAAGCACTGCGAAGGTGCGGTCAAAACTGTCCAGCATATTCCCATTGACCAGATTTTTTCCAGTGAAGGCCTCGTAAACATCGCGCAGAGGTCCGGTGATGGGATCAAGGCCGATAGCCAGGTCCGCAAAGACTTCCGAATATTTTCTGAAGGCCTCGGCTGATTCAGCATCGCCCATTGTTGAAGCTTGGTCAGACTGGCGCACCAGACGAAGACCCCAGTCCCGGGATTCACGGCGGGCAGGATCACTGGTGCGAACCGAGCGCAGGATACTTTCAATGTTCTGCAGTTCGCTCACTAAAGTCGGATCTGGTGAGGTGTACTGAAAGTTTGTTGTTGGCAGCGTGTTTTCGGACAAAGATTTCTGAAAATTCACCAAAGCCAACTCAAATTTCTCCTGGGATTGAGCCAAGGAGTTATGAAGGGCTTCATAGTTCTTGTAGGTCTGCTCTTGATTGGCTGTGATCTCCTGATTCAGTCTTGTCATTTCCGCTTCAAATTCCGGAGTGAAGATCAGACCCTTGTAGATAGCTTGAGCAATGCCGGTCTGAATAGCCGATCCCATGGCGCTATCATGCTTACTGCCGCCGCCACTACCGCCACCCTTGGAATGTGGATCTGCTTCGTCCCCACTTGGGGGACCTGTTTGAACCGGAGTGCTATTATCCCCTTGAACGACCATTTCAGGAGGTGCGCTGCGATTGACGTTGCTCCAGCGAGTTTTTCCGTCGGCATCTTTTCCCTGATAGATGGCTGTGTAATAGTGACCAGCGGAGTACAAATAATACATTTTCTGAAATTCATAGGTGTCTGCGGTTCCCCCGGGAATGGTGAATTGCATCTGGAGGGGGGTGTCGACGACATTTTCAATATCAATCACAGTGTAAGGGGCCACATGCGCAGCAAAGCTTTGCAACGGAATGGCTAAGGACAAGAAGAAGCAGATCAGGCGTTTCATGGTAAAGTTCCTAGCTTTTGTTCCAGCAGTTGCAGATCCAAATCCACAGTTTCAATTTGTAGTTGGATGTTTCTAATCATCGCCTCCAGAGTGGACTGCAGGTCTAGGGCAGTGAAGAGCAGATGTTCCGTCGCTTCGATACTCAGTTGCTCTGTCGAGATGTGTATTTGAGCGTCTTTAAGCAGAGCCTCCCAGTCAGCGGCGAAGTCGGGGTCTTGAGTGCGGCGAATTTCTATTTCTGCAGCCAACTCTTCTTTGGAGACGATGCCTTGAAAGAGCTCTTGCACCAGTGTCACCGTTTCATGGAAAGAGGCGTTTTTGTTTTGAACCAATTGCTGTTGTTCCACCAGAAAGGACCGGAATTCCTGTTGTCGGGTCTTTTCGGTGTACAGGAACTGCCTGCGCAGCTTCTGACGGTTTTTCTCAAGCTGCTGCTTGAATTCGACTTTCTTCTTTTCGTACTCCAGTTTTTTAACGGCGATGCGACCTTCGATATCCGGTAGCATCGTTCCGAAAGAGTAGGCATTGGAGTAGAATAGGATGCCGCGCTCAAGGTCTCCCATGGCGTGAGCCATATTTGTGAAAAAAATGATGAACAAAAATGCGCTCACGGTTTTCATCAGTATTGCTCCTGCTCGTACGCGTTACGGGCTGCCTGGGCATCGGCGGCGATTTCCATGACAGACAATTGTAAAGCTTGATATTCCTTCTGCAGGCCTTCGATTTGCGCGGTAGCGACTTTTGTCATGTCGACCAGAACGTCAACTTCAACGATGCGTAGGAATTCTGCCATCAGTGCCGAATGACTGCGCTGGGTGGTTTGGTGAAGATTTGCGATGTCCTGGTTGAGTTTATTCAAAGCACCTTTGTAGTCTTGTTTGTAGTTTTTTGCGAACTCAGTGGCAGGTGGAACCATTTCGCGGTCCTTGAGTGGACGACCCGTGATTTTGTTCTCCATCAGTTTTTTTCTGAACTCATTTTCTTTGAAAACGCCAGTCAAGAAGGCGCGCAGGATTTCCAACTCTGAATGCATCAATTTGGATCTCTCGTTCAGGATATTGTAGCGATTCTCGGTCAGTTTCCAGGTGTTCAGGGCCGCTTGGCGACGTTCTTGTTTGCTGGAGCTTTCATACTCCTGAACTCTTTCGGCCACGTAGCGATCGTATTCTTTTTTGGCTTCGGCTTCCGCTTCTTCCAGTTGTTTTTTTCTTAATTCTTCGCTGTAGCAGAAAGTGGCCATACACGCGTAGCCACGGCCAATGTTAGTGAAGGTTTCGGTATTGGAGTCAATCACATCGGTCAGACCGGTGGCATTGCCGACGACCGCAAAGACGTCGCGGACTCCGTTGGCGACTTCGTTGACCGTTTTCTTAACGGTTTTTTCAGCGTCTTTGACGATCTGTGGATCATCACCTTTGATAGTGGTGCCGCCGATGCTGATGCTCCAGGCAAGTGCGGTGTGGGCAGAAAGAAGAACGGCAAAACCAGTGATCAGGGCTTTTTTCATATAAAGGACCTTTCCTTTGGTAGGGTGTGTTTGTTAGAGAGCCCCTATCGCAAGGTTGGTGCCTGGTCCTTGGGGGGCGGGCTTGAATCTGAATATGTTATTAAAATCAATATGTTGCGAGCTTGCGGGGGGTGTCCGAAAAGCGGATTTTTCAGTCTGTATTCTTGGACCGAGTCTTAAAGCTTAGAACGCTCGTGGGGGATTTTATCAGAATATGATAAGATCAGACCGGCAAATGAGGTGAATCGTGCCTGAACTACCCGAAGTCGAAGTCGTCCGTCGCGGACTGGAAAGTATCTTAAAAGAGCAGCCCATCCTGGAAAAAGTGGAGTTGAAGCGTCCGGATCTGCGCGAGCCCATTCCTGCTAAAAAAATAAGCACATTAGTGGGGGAGCCGCTGACTTCTGTGGAGCGTCGGGCAAAGTATCTTCTGCTGTGGACGCCCAAAGGGGCTATGTTGTCGCATTTGGGGATGACCGGCACCTGGCGAGTGGCGAATCCGGGGGATGAGCGCCTTCATGATCATATATATCTGCATTTTTCCGGCGGCCTGCGCCTGGCTTATCGAGACCCGCGCCGCTTTGGCTGTTTTGACTTCGTCCAGAACCCTCTGGAGCATCCTAAGCTTGTGAATTTAGGGCCGGAGCCGTTGGATAAGAAGTTTACCGGGGCCGTTTTGTGGGAAAGCCTGCGCGGTAAGGACGTCGCTCTGAAGGTCGCCCTGATGGATCAGAAAGTGGTGGTAGGCGTTGGGAACATCTACGCCAGTGAGGCCTTGTTTGCGGCGGGGATTAAACCTACGCTGGCTGCAAAGAAGTTGTCTTTAGAGAAAGCGTCGGCTTTGGTGGGCGAGATTAAAAAAATTTTATCTCAATCCATCAAAGCGGGTGGATCTTCCATTAGTGATTTCGCTCAAGCCACCGGAGAAAGCGGCTATTTTCAGACGACGTTTCGGGTTTACGGTCGTGACGGAGAGCCGTGTGTGACTTGCGGGCAACAGGTAAAGTCAAAAATTCTGGGTGGTCGAAACACGTTCTGGTGTTCGCGTTGCCAAAAATAATTTTGCAAAATTTCGATTGCTAAGCGGGCCGTTTTTTGTGTAATTTAGGCCTTAGTCGAGTTTTGAAACAAAAATGCAGATCCGCTGCTGGCAATGGCGTCAGCATGGTCCGCAATAAATTAACGAAGGGATCAACAATGAAAGCAATCGTAGTAGCAGCTTTGCTTGCACTATCTTTCACAACTGGTTTTACTTGCTCTAAAAATCAACCTGAGACAGCAGCTCCTGCTGAAACAGCTCCTGCTGCAGAAGCAACTGCTACTGAAGCAGCTCCTGCTGAGGGCACTCCAGCAGCTACAGAAGCAGCTCCTGCAGCTACTGAAGCAGCTCCAGCTGGCGAAACTAAGTAATTAGTCTTAGGACTTAGTACTTAAGTTGATGAAAGCCCTCGCAAGAGGGCTTTTTTTATTTCCACCTCCGGGTGCACATTCGACAGTTTTTCCTTCTGTCACCGAAGCGTCTTTCATATTTCTCCTCATATTTTGTTTACATATAGATATCGGGCCTGAATCACTTGCGCATGCTCATATTAAAGGTTCTAATTATTGAGTATTTCAATAAAAGGAGATTCATCGTGGATTCTATCAGCTCATTCTATGGAATGTTTTTGGAGAGCTACACGGGCCTTTGGGTATTAGGCTCTGTCGTTCTTCTGTTGTTTGTGGGCTTCTTTAGCAGCCCTCTGATCGTGTGGGCGATTGCCTTGGCTGCCATTTTGGCAGGCTTCGGTGCGCCGGTTTGGTTGTTGGCAGTGTATGCAGTGCTGGCGATCATCTTCCTGATCACGCCACTGCGTGCTGCGCTGATCACCTCGGGTCTTCTGGCGTTCATGAAGAAGATGCAGTTCCTTCCGAAAATCTCTGACACGGAAAAAGCGGCTCTGGATGCCGGTGCTGTGTGGATTGAAAAAGACCTTTTCTCGGGAAATCCTAATTTCGACAATCTTTTGAAAGAAGCTTATCCGCAATTGACTGCGGAAGAACAAGCTTTCATGGATGGTCCCGTCAACAGACTGTGCGCCGTTCTGGATCACTGGAAAATTCATAAAGACAAAGACATCCCTAAAGAAGCCTGGGACATCATCAAGAAAGAAAAGTTCCTGGGTATGATCATCCCTAAAGAGTACGGCGGTCTGGGTTTCTCCGCGCTGGCACACTCTGAAGTGATCATGAAAATCTCTTCTCGTTCTTTGTCCACAGCAATCACTGTGATGGTTCCAAACTCTTTGGGGCCTGCAGAGTTGTTGGCACACTATGGAACCGAGGAGCAGAAAAACCGTTACTTGCCTCGTCTGGCAACGGGGGAAGAGATTCCGTGCTTCGGTTTGACAGAGCCGACTGCGGGTTCTGATGCCGGATCTATTACATCCACAGGGGTCTTGTTCAAAGGTCCGGATGGTAAATTGCAAATCAAATTGAACTGGAACAAACGTTGGATCACACTGGCTGCGATCTCCACAACGATTGGTCTGGCGTTCCGCCTTCGTGACCCTGAAAATCTTTTGGGTAAGGGTGAAGACGTAGGTATTACCACAGGTCTGATCCCAGCAAACACACCGGGTGTTGTTCTGGGGCGCCGTCACGATCCATTGGGCATTCCGTTCTACAACTGTCCAACTCAAGGTAAAGACGTTATCGTTGACGCAGAAGAAACCATCATTGGTGGTATCGCCAACGCTGGTAAAGGCTGGCTGATGTTGATGGAGTGTCTGGCTGCAGGTCGTGGGATCTCCTTGCCAGCACAGGCAACAGGTGGCGCGAAGTTGGCGGCGCGTGTTGTTTCCGCACACTCTTTGGTTCGTCGTCAGTTCGGTATGTCTATCGGTCGCTTCGAAGGTGTTGAAGAGCCTTTGGCGCGCATCGGGGCTGCGGCTTATCAGTTGGAAGCCATGAGAAGATACTGCCTGGGGGCGATCGATAAAGGGATCAAACCGGGCGTTATCACAGCGATGCAGAAGTACTATGCCACAGAGATGGGCCGTCAGGTGATCAACGACGCGATGGACATCATGGGTGGTGCGGGTATCTCTATGGGGCCTCGCAACGTTCTTGCTGAAATCTATATTGCAACTCCGATCGGTATCACGGTGGAAGGGGCAAACATCCTGACTCGTACTTTGATGATCTTCGGTCAAGGGGCTCTTCGTGCCCATCCGTTTGCTTACGCTGAAGTTAAAACAGCTGAAGCAGGCGACCTGAGAGGCTTCGATAAAGCCTTCTGGGGCCACATCGGTCACGTTGTGAGAAACACTTGCCGTGCGATTCTTTTATCCTGCTCTCGTGGCTTCCTGGCGTCCACTCCGGATGTTCACCCTCAGATGAAGGTTTACACTCGTCGTCTGGCTTGGACTTCTGCAACCTTTGCCCTTTTGTCTGACGTGGCAATGGGTGTTTTGGGTGGTCAGTTGAAAGCAAAACAAAAAATCACAGGTCGTTTCGCGGATATCTTGGCGAACATGTATATGGCTACTGCTTTGATTCGTCGTTTCGAGGCTGAAGGCCGTCGTGAAGAGGATCTGGCCTTTGCACACTACAACCTGAAGCGCTGTATGGCGAACATCCAGGCCGGTTTCGATGGTATCTTTGATAACCTGAAAATCCCGGGTCTTCGCTGGTTCTTCAAGGGCTGGATCGGGGCTTGGTCTCGTATCAACTCTATCGGTTCTCAGGCCTCTGACGGCTGGTCTCACGGTATTGCGTCTGCGATGCTGAAAGAGGGCGGCATCCGCGAGCGTCTGTCTGACGGTATCTATCTTCCAACAGACCGCAACGAGGCGCTGGGTCGTCTGGAGCATGCGTTCGCAGTTGTGAACAAGTCTGAAGCTGCAGAGAAGAAAGTGAAAAAAGCCATCCGCGAAGGCGTTCTTCCGAAGAAGAAAGTTCACTTGTTGCTGGATGAGGCTCGTGAAAAGAACGTCATCACTCAGGATGAGTTGAAGCTGATCCAGGAGTCCGATGCTGTTCGTTACGATGCGATCCTGGTGGATGACTTCTCTCAAGAAGAGTACATGTCCCGCCACTCTTAATCAGATTTAAAATTCTGAAAAACACAAAAACCCCCAAGATTTCTTGGGGGTTTTGTTTTATCCTGAATGTATGAAAAGAATCTTTGCTGTCGGTGTTTCTGTCTTTCTGGGATTGGCTTCGGATCTGGCCTCGGCCAAAGTGGCGGCAAGTCCTGCAACCTGGCTTCTTTCTTCTGATTTTTCAGTATCGCGCAAGCCGGCAAAGTCGGTGGATGCCACTTTGGTGAATATCTCCTTCAAAGACGACTTGATTGCTCTTTCTGAGTTTCGTCAGACCTATCAACATCTGTCAGATAAGGCTTTCCAGGAAAAATTGGAAGGCTCGCTGGAGCGGGACCTGATGTTCTTCCGGTCTTTTGTGAACACCTATTATCAGGATTTGGCACAGAATGTTTCTTCTTCCAGTCTGGTGCTTTGTTTGGGGGATGCTCATCCTGAAAATTTCGGTTTTATGAGTATCTCGGGTCAAACCGTTTATGTTTTCAATGACCTGGATGACAGCGGGGTCTGTCCTATTGAGTTCGATATACTTCGTTATTTTGCCTCTGTGGAGCTGGCGTTTCAGGATCGGGGGTTGCTGGAAAAAGCGGCCCTGGAATACAGTCAGGTTCTTTCCGGCAAAAAATTGGCAAGACATCTGGATTCGTCGTTGGTTCCAAATCTGAAAAAGCGGCGTGAAAAAATCCTGCGCAGATACACTCATGCAGGTGCTTTTAAAGAGTCTGAAGACTATGTGCTGATGTCAGAGTCCGAGAAAAAAACATGGCTGACTAATCTTAAAGATCTGCCTGTTTTTGCGAGGGTCCAATTATTAGATATCGTAAAAATACATCGCACAACCGGGGGGAGCGGGGGTTTGCAAAGATACTGGCTGCTGTCACAAAAAGACAACGTACAGGAAATTCTTGAATTGAAGGAGTTTCATAAGGCCGGAACCTCTTATGGGACTTGGGAGCAGCCGAGATGGGATGCGACCGAGCGTCTGAGTAAAATTAAGAAGTATATCTGGGGGCAGAGTCCGGAGTTTTACGATATCGCGTCAGTGGGAAATACTATCTTCCTGGTGCGGAGTCGAACGAAGGACTCTTTGGATCTTGGTGAGTTGTCCAAAAAGGAACTGGAGTCGGTGATGCTTGTGCAAGCTGGTATCCTGGCTGCGCACCACAAGCAGTTTGCCAAACAGGGGATTGCTGAGGTCGAAAAATGGATTCTTGCCAACGCCCCGAGGGTCGTTGAGCGCTATCGAAAATCGCTGCAGCAGTTGAAGCCATGATTCAACCAAGAGCAAAAAATCTTTTGAAGCGGATTATTTTAAGCGCCATCACCGGTGTGATGGCGGGGGCTGCGGCGGCAGTGTTTCTTTTTGCTTTGGATCGTGCCACTCGCTGGAGAGAGCTTCATCCGCAGATCATTTGGTTTTTGCCTCTGGCGGGATTATTGTTGGGTGTTTTTTATCACTTGTATGGACGAAGTGTTGAAAAGGGCACCGGGCTGATACTGGAGCAGATCCACGACCCGCAGAACATCATTCCTTTAAGAATGGCACCGATGATTCTTCTGGGAACGGTTTTGACTCATTTGTTTGGTGGGTCGGCGGGCCGCGAGGGGACGGCCGTGCAAATGGGCTCGTCGCTGGCGGATCAGTTGTCGCGTTTTTTTTCGATCAGTAAAGAAGAGCGAAAAGTCCTGCTGATTGCCGGAGCAGGGGCGGGTTTCAGTGCGGCGATTGGGGCCCCATGGGCAGGAGCTTTGTTTGGTTTGGAAGTGATCCAAGTGGGACGCTTGCGTCTGTTTGCTTTGGGTGAGTGTTTGATGGCCGCGTTTGTGGCGCACTTCTTCTGTCGCTGGTTGGGGGCGCCACATTCCATTTTTCCTCCGGTAACGGATTTGAATTACAGTGCGATATCTTTTGTGTGGGTGCTGGTGGCAGGATTGTGTTTTGGAATCGCAGCCAATGTCTTCATGCGATTTACTCACGCGGTGGAGTCCTTGCAAAAACGCTTTGTGAAAAGTCCGATGTGGCGCCCTTTTGTCGGCGGCGTTCTTTTGGTTTTGCTTTACTGGTGGCAGGGGAGTGATCGTTATGCGGGCCTGGGAATTCCGGTCATTCAGGAAGCTTTTCATCAATCACTGTCCTGGTGGGATCCGGTTTTAAAGGCGCTGCTGACGGGTGTGACAATTGGATCTGGATTTAAGGGCGGGGAGTTCATCCCCCTGGTGTTTATCGGCACCAGCCTGGGAAGTGCGCTGTCGGGTGTCTTACCCCTGGGGCTTCCACTGCTGGCGGCGTTGGGGTTTGCGGCGGTGTTTGGTGCTGCCGCCAATACCCCCATGGCCTGCGCGATCATGGCCTGTGAACTTTTCGGCTGGCAGATTGCGCCCTATGCTCTTCTGGCCTGCTGGGTTGCCTACTTTATGACGGGCCATCTGGGGATCTATAAAAATCAAAAGATTGTTCGTTCAAAGAAAGACCAACTTCTGAATGTGTTTCGAAGATAAAGAACGCCCGGGGATCAAGGGCCCCAGGCATTTTCGATATATGTAAGTTGGAAGTTTGGTGTCCTGAATATTGTGAAAAAGTTACCTTTTTCGATCGTCGTGTTAGATGCCGACGCGATGAAATGGTATTTTGTTTCGCATGCGGATTTTACCTTTTTTGATGTCTCTGTTCTTTTCCTGTGTGGTGGTGGCTGTTGATTTGATGGATCCAAAGAATGATCCTGATGTGCAGACCCACATCAAGCGGGGCTACTTTGAGCTTAAAGACGGTGATGGGCAGCCGGCTTCGCAAATCACAGAGGATGTGGTGCTTAGGATGCGTGATGATTTTCTGGCCTATGCAGAGCCTCGCCTGAGTGGTCAGACCCGGGACCTGACGGTGTCTGTTTCCTGGGATAATCCGTATTACACAGCCCATGCCCGCTACACAGACAAAGAGCTTTATATCGGACTGTGGGGCGGTTTTTTGCGGGCCCCCGGAATGAACACGTCGATTCTGTCTTTCACTATGTGCCATGAACTGGGACACCTGATCGGTGGCGAACCTCGACAGACCAATGATAGTGGCGAGAATATCACAGCCGAAGGGCCATCGGATTTCTTTGCGGCTTTCAAATGTGTGGCCGACTTTCTGGAGCGACACCCACAGTACCGTCCACAGATATCACTCCAAGTTCGTCAGCTCTGCCAACAGTCCAAGGCCTGCGAATTGAGTCTTGAAGCGGGTCTTCAGACTTTTCAGTTTTTACAGAAGTGGGGTTTCGCACCTTATGAGCCGGTCTCATTGACGAAGAAGGCGCCCTCCGTGGAGGAGTTTGCGCCCAACGCGTACCCCATCTATCAGTGCCGTGTGGATACGGTTGTTGCGGGGGCTATTTGTCTTCGTGATCAGAGAAATACCTGCAGTCCCCCGCCATGCTGGTGGCCTCAGGGGCGTCCGTATCCACAAAATTAGATGGGACGGCGGCGTGATTTCGACGCCAGAATTTTCTTCATCAGACCGTCATCATCCTCGTCAAAGACATCACCAATGATTTCTTCAAAGATGTCTTCCATGGTGACAAGCCCGGAGGGTGTGGTCTGGTCGTAGATGATGGCCATGTGGGATTTTTGTTCCTGCATTTTTAAAAGAATTCGGAACAAAGGCTCAAAGGACTTAAAGCGCAGAATCGGCCGGATCAGGTTCTGCCATTCCGATTCGCCATAGCGACGGGCGGTCAGAAACTCTTTGGTGTTGATCAGACCGACAATTTCGCCGTCGGATTCCAGAACGGGCAGACGCGTATGCCGTGAGTTCATGATGATCGTTTCAACGTCCTCCAGAGAATCTGATTTGCGCACGAAGATGACATCTTTCCACGGCAGCATGATTTCCCGGGCCATTTTCTTATCGGCACTGACCAGGTTCACCACGTATTGCTTGGTCTGCTGAGGAAGATCTTCAAACTCAATGTGCGCTTCTTTTTGGCCTGGATGAATCTGACCGAAGGTGAATAGCTTCAAGACGACATTGGTGGACCATTCCAGCACCGTGACGGCCGGGGCCAGAAGTTTTTCACCAAGATACAATCCCTGGGACGTCCACAGTGCAATGGATAAAGGATTGCGCAATGCCAGTGTTTTCGGGACAAGCTCGCCCACAACCACACTTAAATAAGAGATTGGCAGAACTACCATAGCAATAGCAATGGCTTCGGCAGTTTGTTCAGAGAACCTGAAGGCTTCCATCAACCAGGGACTTAACGCTTCCTCGGCGCCAGCACCACCGACGGCGGCGGCAATGGCTCCCACCAATGTGATACCAATTTGAATGACCGAAAGGGTTCTTTCCGGATTTTCTTTTAGTCTAAGCAGACGGCGGGCATTTTTGTTTGTTGGTGCCAGTCGTTTTAACTGTTGACGATTGACGGTGACGAAAGCCATTTCCGATCCGGAAAGCAGCATATTCACAAATAAGCAGGCGGCAACAACAATAAACTCAGTCACAGGAGCCTCCTTGGAACAAGGGGGCAGGGATAAAAAAGGGGTACGTTTTCGGGTAAGGGTCAGGATCCATAGGGCGATAATCTACCGTATTGCGAGCTTCTTCGCAAAGGGGCAATGCAGCCAATCTTGTGGGGTTGTGCGCGCTGTGTCGCAAAACTTGAGGACATTGTATTTGCCTTTTCTGTCTTGGCTAAGGCATGAAAGGTCCAATATCAACCGTATAAGTGACCGATAAGGGGTCGCGTTTCTACCGGACGCCGTAAATGTCCGACTATGGAGGCTTATTATGAAAAAGTTTACCTTGCTAACATCTCTGCTTCTTTTGTTGGCTTCCTCTGCTTTCGCGGATTGGGCCCAGGATTTCGAAGAACTCAAAAATATCCCTCGCAGCTATGAAGATTCAGGAGCCATCTGTGAAGAGGTGGCTCGTTTGGATATGCAAAAAGAGTTTCCCTTCCCGCAATACAAGGTGGAAGTCGGTATTGCCTATGGAGATGGTTCACGCACCATTGGAGAACTGGATATTGTGATCCTGGATCTGCAGCAGAACAAAGTGATCAAAGTTGCTGAAGTGAAGTGCTGGAAGGACATTCGTGGTGGCTTGCAAAAGGCCATGGATCAAAGAGCACGCTTCATGAAACATAACAATTCCAGCAAGCCCTTGTATTTCCGGTCCACCTCAAGTCAGCAGGTGTTTGAACGTGAATTATTCGAGGACGTGGAAGAGTTCTTCTCTATCGCCCAGAAGGGTGCGGCCTCCGCGGGGTTTGATGTGGAGCTGGCTTACACGTTGAAAGAGATGCACCAGTACCGCACGGAGATGTTGCGCTGTCAGAGTCAGGGCATCTGCGCAAAGCCGTAAGGCTTAGTTCGGGGGCTTTCGGACATCCTGCCCAAAAGCCCCTTTTGCATGCGTTCCCAAGTTCCCTTAGATAGAACGCAAAATAAAATTAAATGATCTCATCATAGAACTGAAGGCTTGGCGCTTGTTGATAAAGCCCATGTAAGTGAAGTTTCTCACCAGCGGCAGATCCAGTTCTTCTTCACTGTGACCGGTGTAAATCACCACCGGAATGGGTTTGCGAATCTTGTGAACCTTTCTTTCTGTCAGAAGGCGATCCATCAACAGGAGAGTGTCACGGCCACCCATTTGTGGCATTTGCCAGTCCAGAATCACCAAATCGAAATGTCTATTCGCAAGAAGTGGGATGGAATCTTGACCGTCGAATGCCATCGTGACATCGCATTTGTAGTGATCCAGGATGTGAGACATAAGCTTCACGGAATCCAAGCTATCATCGATCACTAGAACGCGGGGTGTGCGTTGTTTTTCGAGATTTGTTTCTAGCACCATGAGTATTCTCCCTGTTATCGGGGAGCTCACAAAAAGCGCATCTGTCACAGAGTGGGACGATTTTGCGGTAGCTCCTACTTCGATTATTTGAACCGAAGTAGATCTGAGAATCTTCTAAAAGAGCTACCATGAAGGGATTTTAATGGAAGGTCTGCAAAAATGCAGGAAGAACTCACGTACAGATTACGCAAGTTCTTTTCTGGTTTGTTCAGTGACAAGAACTTCGCGCACCACGACCACTTTAATTGATCCTGGGTAATTGCATTCCTCTTCAATGCGCGCGGCGATCTTACGGGAAAGATCCATGGCCTGTGTGTCGTCCACTTTCTTGCCATTCACCATAACGCGACACTCGCGGCCACCACTCAGCACGAAGCAATCTGTGACACCAGGGAAGCTGCGAGCAATATCCTGAAGCTCGGAGACCTTCTGGTTGTAAGATTCAATTGTGGAACGACGTGCCCCAGGACGCGCCCCTGACACCGCATCGGCTGCGATCACCAGGAAGGCGTGGTCTGTGGAAGGCTGCTCATCAAAGTGATGGGCCTTCACGGCGTGAACCACATCCGGAGCTTCTCCACGAGCAGCAATGAAGTCCGCACCAATCACGGCGTGTCCACCTTCCACTGTGTGGTCCATGGATTTACCGATATCGTGAAGCATCCCCACGCGACGGGCTTTTTTGATGTCCACACCCAGCTCCGCAGCCATCAGGCCTGCCAGCCAACCCACCTCACCGCAGTGGAAGTACTGGTTCTGCGTGAAGGAGTAGCGATAGCGCAAAGACCCCATCATCTGACGGATTTCGGCATTAAGACCTTCAAGCTTCAGCTCTTTTGCTAAAGCATCGCCATCGTGTTTGATGTTTTTGAAAAGTTCTTTCTTCTGGTTTTCAGCAATCTTCTTGATGAAATCCGGAGTGATGTTTTTCTTTTCCTTAAAGATGCGCTCCAGGGTACGGCGAGTCAGTTCGCGGCGAACAGGGTCAAAGCCGGCAACACCGACCATATCCATGCCTTCTTCCACGATAATATCGCAACCACAGGCTTCCTGAACGGCTTTGATATTGTTGCCAGCCGGATCGCAGAAGAGTTTGCGGATGTGGGCGTCGGGGAAGTTCACTGCACCGATGCCGCGCTCAGCGCAGTAAGGGCGGGCAAAACGATCAATCACCAGACTCAAGATGCGCTTGGCTTCCTGTTCGGCGTGCTCCTTGGCATCAGCTTCGGTTTCTTGGGCGATGCGGGCGGCGCGACGGCGAGATTCCTCTTCCATCTGGTTTTTCAACTGAGTTTTGAAATCTTCTGCAGAGGTCCCCAGACGCTCGGTCAGTTTTGTGACGAGCTCCTGATTCAGTGTCTTTTGGGTTTCCTTCAGCTTGTTCAGTTCCGCTTCCAGGCCCCGCAAAGCCTGCTCTTGAGTTTTTACATCGGCTTCGCGATCTTGCAGTTTCTTTTTCTCTTCCTGAACGATGGCGTCGGCTTTGGCTTTCTTTTCGTTGGCCACTTCCTGCAAGTCCTCGATGCGCCCTTCGGCCTTTAGCATCTCGGGTTCCACTTTGGTCCAAAGTTCCATTTCAATTTCCTGGATGCGTTCTTTTTCCTCCAGGTTGCGAAGCTCAACGGCTTGCTGAGCTTCATCGATAATGTCTTGGGCTTCTTCACGGGCCAGGCGCAGGGTGCGCGCTCTTAGAAACTTGTGCAAGGCCCAGCCCAAACCACCACCGGCGACAATTCCAATTATGGCTGTAGCAATCATTGCAATCATAAGGGTACTCCTAATCCCGATATTCTAACTCTCTCAAGCCACGCAAAGCAAATTTTCCGTCCCCCCAGTGGCTCTTTACTTCTGGCGTTATGGGGGGTAGGCTCACTTTCAGTGACGTTTAAGGAGGCAGAAATGGGTCATATGGCGTGTCAAACAAAGTGGACAGGGGAGATGGGCTTTGAATCGCAGATTCGCGCTCATAAGGTGACGATGGACGCAAAAGCCGATTTTGGTGGTAAGGACCAAGGACCAAGTCCTAAAGAGCTGGTTTTGGCCGGAATCTGTGGCTGCACTGGTATGGATGTGGTTTCCATCCTGAAAAAAATGAGACTCAATCTTCAGTCCTGCGATGTGAACGCAGAAACAGACACCACGGCAGGGCATCCGTCTATTTTCACCACTGTCGAGTTGCAGTTCCGCATTCAGGGGACGGATATCAAGCCGGATCAGGCGATGAAGGCGGTGAATCTTTCCATGACAAAGTACTGCGGGGTCAGTGCCATGATCGTCAAAGCGTCTCCGATTCACTATCAGGTCTTTTTAAATGATCAGAAAATCGGCGAGGGTCAGTCGCAGTTTGAGAGTCCTCAGTAATGATCACCCCGCAAATTCCTTTTGCAGAAATGGACTTCACCTATGCCCGTTCCCGCGGGCCTGGGGGGCAGAATGTGAATCGCACCAATTCGGCGGCGATTCTGCGGTGGAATTTGTTCGCGTCTCAGGTTCTTTCTGAAGAACTAAAAATACGCCTGCTGGAAAAGTTGGCGGGCCAGTTGACCGAAGACGGGGATTTGGTGATTCGCAGTGATGTTCATCGCGATCAGGATCAGAATCGTTCCGAATGTATCGCGCGTTTGCACGCCATTTTGCGCAAGGCCCTTTTTGTGCCGAAAAAACGTGTGGCCACAAGGCCCAGCAGAAGCTCGGTGCGCAAGCGCCTTGACAGCAAACGCAAGCACTCAGAAACAAAAACTCTAAGACAAAAAATTAAAGATTAAATAACGGGTTCAGCAAGGTGGGCTTTCGGCTCCTGGTCGCCGCCTTCAATCGCCTCAATTCTCCGTGACAGGAAAATAGCCACAAACGTGAAGGCAATGGCGATATATCCCACCACGGAATAGTGCTCAAGTCGGCCATCGGTGCCTGTTGTGACAATCAGTCCGGCAATATAGCTGGACACAGCCGAAGACAGCTGCTGCACGCAGCTGACAATGCTCATAAAGCTTCCACGATTCTGAGGGCGTGCCGTTCCTGAAACCAGGGCGGTGGCCGGGATCATGCGTCCTCCGGAAACAACAAAGAAGAAAGCGCAGATGGCTAGAACCACCCACAGCGGGGATTTCCCCAGATTGGTAATCACGGCATAGGGGATGAGAGTCACCAGAGCCCCCCACAGAAACACACGGTGTTTGCCGAAACGATCTGCCAGGCGGCCAATAAACGGAGAGGAAAAGATCGTGAAGGCGCCACCGATCATATACATCAGCGGCAGTTGAGCCTCGGTCAGACCGGCATTGGCCACCAGAGACGGCGACAGGAAAGGAATGATGGCAAAGTGACCGAACATCACCGAGGACATGAAGTACAGAGCGCGGCGCTGATTTTTATTTTTACCAATTCGAGTCAGGGTATTCCACAAAGGTTCTTTGTTTTGCGGTCCTTGCAGATGCATTCGCATGGACGGTATTTTAAGCCAGATGATTCCGCAAAGAATCAACGATGTTCCGCCCAGAAATAGAAACGGAGCATGCCAGTTGTATTTGTTGGCCAGGAACAGACTGAAGGGAACTCCCAGAATGGAGGCCATCGAGAAGGAAGTCATGATGACTCCCATGGCGCTGCCCCGGCGTTCATAGGTGATGGCATCACTGACAATGGAAAGAACCAGGGAGCCCAACACGCCACCGAAGACACCGGTCAGGCCGCGCGCAAAGAGCAAGAGTTCATAGTTTGGCGACAGCCCACAGGCGATGGTTCCCAATGCGAAACCGACGAAGAAAAAGAGCAGGCTGGTTTTACGGTCAAATTTATCTAAAAAGAAAGAAGCCGCAAAGCCACTGAGTCCTGCAAAGAAGGTGTATGATGACACGAGGAGTCCGAAGTGGTGCGGATTGATCGCGAACATTCGCATCAACTGCGGCCCCAGAGGCATCATGATCATGAAATCCACGATAGAGCTGAACTGGATGGAGGCCAGGATCGCGAGAAGAACTTTTTCTTGTTTGGAAAACACGGGGGTCCTTTTTGTTGACGTGTTTAAAACTTACCGATAAGCCTTGGATATGGCAACAATTTGGAAGTTTACGAAGTTTGTTCTGGTTCTGTTGATTGTAGGTGTTCTTTTGTGGGTGATTTTGGCTAATTACAGTGTCATTTTCTCCAAGACTGTAGTGGGGCAAATCACAAGTGTTGAGCGTGTGGAGATCCCGGTGGCTCTGCTGACACGTGCAGAGGGGAATATCACATCTCAGGTGTTTTCTTTTGCCATCGGCATTAAGGACACCAAAACAGGTGAAATCTACACGTCATCTTCAGAAGACCGTCAGTGGGCTGTGGCTCAGCCAGGACAGTGTGCGGAAGCCGTTTTCCTTCCATATCCACCATGGCAATTTACGAAAAAGGACACTTTCTTCGGAGCCCGTTTGGTGCGCCTGTATGAGTGTGCCCAGTAAAGGAAGTGGGCTCGTCTGATGCCTGAAATATTGCTGCTGATTACATCTGTTTCCGCCGGGTTTCTGGGAGCTCTTCTGGGGCTTGGTGGTGGGATTATCATCGTTCCGGTTTTGACTTTGGTTTATCACATCGACATTCGGTACGCGATTGCAGCAAGTTTGATTTCAATTGTGGCGACGTCCTCAGGGGCGGCGGCCAGTTATCTCAAGGACTCTTTAACCAATCTTCGTCTGGCTGTTTTTCTGGAAGTGGGCACTGTCAGTGGCGCCATCGTTGGTTTTTTGATTTCTTCTTATATCAAAGCACAGTTTTTATTCCTTCTGTTCGGGGTCTTTTTGTTCTTTTCTGCAGTGATGATGTTGCGTCGGCGCGGAGAGCATATTTCCACAGTCAACCATCCTTGGGCTGAGAAACTGAAGCTGGACGGAGAGTATCCAGAGCAGGATCACCGCATGCTTCCCTACAAGGTCCAGAATGTCCCTTTGGGTCTGTTTGCCATGTTTGGTGCGGGTGTGATGTCAGCGCTTTTGGGGATTGGCAGTGGGATCTTCAAGGTGCTGGCAATGGATGGGGCGATGAGACTGCCTATTAAGGTGTCTTCTGCGACCTCCAACTTCATGATTGGTGTGACGGCTTCTGCCAGTGCGGGGGCGTATCTGTTGCGTGGTGATGTTCGTCCTGAGATTGCTGCCCCCGTGGCTGTGGGTATTATCATAGGCTCTTTTGTGGGGGCGAAGGCCATGGTGAAAATCCCGGCCGTTCGTATTCGTCAGATTTTTGTGGTGGTGTTAAGTATTGTTTCCATCCAAATGATCATCAAGGGGTTGAGATGAGCCAGGAGTCTCCAAAAAAGGATTCTCTTCACGAGCTGGAGTTGATCATCAGTCAGATCTTAAGAGGCGGTGTTCTTTTTTCCGGTCTTTTTCTGTTGCTGGGCTGGATGTGGATGTGGTTTCGCGACGGGGACAACCTGCGAACCTTCACAACATATGAACCTCGTCCCTTGATCGAAAGTATTCATTGGGCCCTGGTGACGAATGATCGAGCCCTGATGATCTCTTTGTTTGGCTTGGTGACGCTGGTTTGTTTGCCATTGGTTCGGGTTCTGATGACTGGTATTTTGTTTGTTAAACAAAAGGATCGAGGACTTGCCATCATGGCATTTGCCGTTTTTTTGGCCCTGGTGGGAAGCTTCCTGTTGGGGATTGAAATCTAGGCTGACGCTCTTACATCAGATTCCGGGCGATATACCATGGAATAAGAATGTAGATCGTCACATCGCGGATTAAATAGTACGCAAAGAAGATCGCAAAGAACTTCCATCCATAGCGCCGAATCACACCTTTAAGTCCACTTTCGCGGAAGATCTGTTTGGCCTCACGCAAGACTTGCGGTGTCCAACGGTCCAGGAATTTAATTTTTTTCGGCGTTGGCTTCATGAATGAAAAGACCCCTCACACTTATATCCTCTCCTTTGAAGGCCAGTGTCAAGGGGTCGAGGAAAAGGCAGGAGTCCGTGAGGAAGAGGGGATGAGAACAGGAGAGTTCGGAACTGTTCACGGACATCCTGTTTGTCTTTAGTAGACTCCTTCTTTCGCGTTTTGTCAAAAAGGTCGAGGTGTCAGGTAAAAGTGCTGGTCCATCTCTGGGCTGCGGTCCTAAGATTTAAATATGAATACTAAAAATCTCAAATTCACTCTGTTTGTCCATCTATATGGTCTAATGAAAATTCCACTGGTGTTGTTTGTGAGTCCTCGCGTGGTTGAGGCTGGCGACAAAAGATTTGTGCTGAAAATTCCTCTGGGGTATCGCACGAAGAATCACCTGAACTCCATGTACTTTGGTGCTCTGGGGATCGGGGCGGAGCTTTCAATCGCGGCGGCAGCGGTGGCGGCCATCACTGAAAGTAAAATGAAGATTGATTTTGTCTTTAAGGATTTTACTGCTCAGTACTTAAAGCGTGCGGCCGGGGATGTTCACTTTATTTGTGATGAAGTGGAAGCTGTGAAGTCTTTGATTGAAGAGGCCAAGACCAATCCCGAACGCATCGAAAGAAAAATGAAGGGCTACGCCGTGGTGCCTTCGGTGAATCCAAGTGAGCCCGTCATGACCTACGAGCTCACTCTTTCTGTGCGCAATCGATCACTGAAGTCCTAAGGTGGACAGATTCTTCACGCTCTCATCATATTCGTTGATGAGTTTGGCGTAGATTTCGCGAACGCTCAGGATGTCGTCCACCAGGCCCACGGACTGGCCGGCTGTCCAGACGGTTTTCCATGTGGGTTTGCTGGCGGCTTCTTCCAGGGATTTCATTCCCATGAGATGAATCAGCGGCACCATGTATTTTTTGGTCATTTTGTTGTCCTTGAGGACTTTCATGGCCCACGGAAGTTCTGTTCCAAGTTTTTGCACATAAGGCGTGTTGATGACGGCCGCAGGTGTCCCAGACACCCGTGTGGTCATGACAATATCTTCTGGTGTCGACTTCACGATGGCCTCTTTATAAGACGCATCCACTTGTGCCTCGCGGCTAGCGATAAAGCGGGTGCCCACGCTGACGCCAGCTGCTCCCAGGGCCAGGCAGGCCGCAATCATCGAGCCATGAGCGATGCCCCCGGCGGCAATAATCGGAATCTGCAGTTCTGTTTTTAACCAGGGAATCAGTACAAGCGGAGATATCGGGCCGGCATGTCCACCAGCACCTGCACCGACGGCAATGACGCCATCAGCGCCAAGATCCTGCACCTTCAGGGCGTGCTCAAGATTGGTGACGTCGCAAAGTACTTTAGCGCCATTTTTGTGCGCATCTTGAATGACCGACTTGGGGCTTCCCAGGGAGGTGATAAAAAGGTCCACACCGTGATCCAGGGCGACCTTGATGTCCTGGGCCTGACGGGTGTTGCTTTTGTTAACGATGACATTCACGCCGATGGGCTTTTTTGTGCGGCTTTTGATGTTTTTCAATGCTTCGGCGTACTGTTCGATGGGGCGATAGTTCAGCGCGGGGAAGGTGCCAACGCCACCGGCCTCGCTGGCTTCGACAACGATGTCTGTATTGCTGACCAAAAACATGGGTGCGGCGATGATGGGGAAGTCAATTCCCATGGAATCCGTGAAACTGGTTTTGATTTTTTTTAGCATAAAAAAGCCTCCTCGCCTTGGATTAAGGATACGAGGAGGCTTCAAGGACGCAAGTCTTTTTTAAGGCTTCAGATATCTGCTGAACAGAGTGAAGACTTCTTTTTTTATTGCTTCTTCGTGTTCTGGAGACTGTGGACCCAAAAGGCCTAGTTGCAGAATGTTGTTAAAGCAGGATACGACGAACAAAGCCATCATCTCACGGTCGCGACCTGGGTAAACCGGCATGTGGGCAAGAACCGCTTTTTGGTAGTGTTCAAAGAACACGCGGCGTGTTTCCCAGTAATCCAGCATTCCCTGAACGCCCTGCAAGGCAGTTCTCAGCGGGCGGTTGTCGTGGAAGCGTGTGAAGCCGATGTCAATGAAAGCATGAATCTTTGCATCCAGGTCCGGAGATTGAAGATGAGCCAATTTTTCTTCAATGTACGCCAGATCCTTTTGCAGAAGATCGTCAATCACCGCAGCAACGATCGCTTCTTTGTTGGCAAAGAACTGATAAAGAGAACCGATGCTCACGCCGGCCATTTCAGCAATCTTGTCGGTCGTTATGGCGTGGTAGGGTTCTTGGACCAGAAGTCTTGCGCAGGATTCAACAATGCTTGCCACCGTCTCTTTGGAACGTTTTTGAACGGGGATTTTCAGCATGTACTTCTTGTCTGTATTCGTGTGAGTTTGTGGAGCTGCACCCATAGTTTCCTCCTTTTGAGGTTTGTAAACTTGGCTCGTGTTCATATTCGGTCATCGGGGATTGTAATTCAATACTAGTTCCTTAAGTATCAGAATATGATACCTAAGTCCTCTGGGGAAGTACGTCTTTACGAATTCTTAACATGAAACACAAACTATCGTCTTATTCTGGTTCGAACAGGGTAAATTAGAGATACATTACCTAATGGTAATCAAAAAGCAGTATAAATCAGAGCAAAACATTATGTTTGAGATGATTTTCGGTAGATAAGATCACTTTTTTCTGCGGAGTCACGAATTCTTTGAGAGCAAAACTTTAAAACTCGGTTCAGGATTCAGCCTAATTAATATGCAAATCCAGCATTCTTAGGTAGCAAATGGTTTGTTGTATAAGCCTCCTCCGTCGCGATGCAAAACGGGCTTTGAGGCCCATGACCTCACATTTTAAAAGGCCCTATTAAGCTGCCTAAGTATATGGGATTGCGAACAATTGTATGTTTTGTTGGATATGAGATTTTTGTCGGACTTATGATTGCGGTCATAGATTGCCGTCGCCTTTCTTTGCACAATCAAGGCAAGAACAGGGGATGTTATGGATGAACAGAGAAATTTAGAACATTTTGCCAATCTGGGAACGAAGCTGGGATTGTGCGTAAAAGACCAAGAAAAGCGCGTGTTGTTCCAGAACGACAACTCCATTCGCACCTGTGGCAACATGATGGGGCAGCAGTGTTCAAAGACCTGTATGACTTTGTATCGCACGATCGAAGAGTGTTCTGCGATTTCTGAAGGGATGAAGTTATTCAAAGCGACGGAAATTGAAGGTCACAAGGTTGACGCTTTGATTGTTAACGACGGTGATAAAATCACAACAATGCTTTATCCTTTGGATGAAAGCGAAGAAAAGTTCCAGAAGCAGGAAGCTTACTTCCGCGAGCGCGGCTTGACCAAGAGTGAAATTAGAATCATGCAGATGGTTTTACAGGGAATGACCAATGCGGCAATTTCTGAAAAGCTTTTCATTTCGAAAGCCACTTTGAAAACTCATTTGAACAATATCTACAAAAAACTTCCAGCATCCATGCGTCCGTCTCAGGTGCGTGGTTAATTTTTTAAACTAGGGGGCCGGTTCTGCGAAACGGTCCTCTTGTTTGTCATAAAAGCGACGAGTCAGCACGTACACCGGACAGCTGGATTTGCGAACGACATTTCGCGTGTAACTTCCCAGTAGTGCCGCACTGAGAGGGCCACTCTGAGCCTCCATTACAATCAGATCCACCTCGTTTTTTTCAACTGCAGCCAAGATCAGCTCGTCGACCTCCTTAAATGTGCTGTCGATAATAAACTGAGCCCGAACGCCTTCTTTTTCGGCCCAATCCACCCAGTGCTGGGCGCGATGGCTTTGGGATTCAATGGTGAGTTCTACAATCTGTTCCAGAGATAGCATTTTGCCTTTGTAGTTATAGACGTGAGGTCGTGTGTCCAGTTCAAACAAACTTTCGATCGGTCTTGGGATGGCGTGAAGCAATGTGATGCTGGCACGCAGTTTTTTTGCTAGCTCGAGCGTGTGGCGGAAATTGTCCTTTGAGTGCTCTCCAAACTCTGTTGGGAATAGAATGTTTTTTGTCGTGTGAGTGTGGGATGAGTGAGGCCCGATCACGCAGACGGGGACTTCGCTTTGCAACAGCAAGCTTTCAGCAAAACTTCCCAGCATAAAACGTTGAATCCCCTGGCGTCCGTGGCTGCCTACGACAATCAAATCTGTTTGGGTCCGGGCGGCATAATGGGACAGGGTCTCCGCGGCCCCGGCGTGGGATTGTGAGGCGTGGGGAATAACCTTGGGATCCTTCAAAAAGGGCAGATTGTAGTCTGTTAAAACTTCGCGGAAAAGAGATTCGGCTGTTTGGGAATGATCCGTGACCCAGGCAGGAACTTCGTAAGTCGGAAGGACGATTTCGTTTTCCCGTAGAAGGTACAGAGGTTCGATTTCAGCCAGAGTGGCTTTGTGGATCTGAGTCAGATAGTCCGCCATCTTTTGGTTGAGTTCTTTGTTGTCCTCAAATGCATCTAAAGCCCAGATGATTCTCATAGAACCTCCCTGCTCTTATTTTGCCTGTGCAGGGTGGGGAGGCGGCAAGGGTCTGTCCTGGGTTCTTGTTGGGAAACAAGAGCCTGTGGGGCGGTATAAAACGAAAAAAGCCCACCAAGAGGTGGGCTTTGTCATTACTTGTGTAAAACCACAAACTAAGTGGTTGTTGCTGGATCAGAGGACGAGGACATCGCCGTGGTAGTGCCACGTTTTTGTGCCTTTTCCTCGGCTTTCTCGATTTCTTCGATATACTTCTTGGTCGCCTTAGGAAGTTCATTCCACATACGCAAGGAAAGAAGAAGACCCATAATAGCAAATGGAATCAGGAACAATGGCCAGTAAGACCAGCTTTTGTGTGACAGATAACCGATGGCCAAGGACTGGATACCAGAACCCAGGTACACGCAACCATCCACAATACCGGAGGCTGTGGCTGTCATCTTTTTACCACCGAAGTCAGCCGCAGCGGTTCCGGACATCAAAGAGTGAACGCCGATAACAGTCAGGGTGATCATCACCGCGGCAATACCGACAACCGTTGGATTGCTCATCAGGTTGAAAGCCATGACGATCAAAAGAAGAATCATAATGAAGTTGTTGATGGCTGCTGGAGGTCCACGGCGGGACTGGAACATGCGGTCTGAGATGATACCGGCCATAAAGCCACCAAAGATGCCGGTCATGCACAGCAATAGACCCCAGTTTTTAATGAAGAACTGGGAGCCTTCAAAGAAGATAGCGTCTTTGTTTTTCATTTCGTGTGCAAAGACCAGGTACCATTGCATGATACCGTTACGCAAAACGCCGGAAGTGAAATCCACCAGGGCGATGGTGATCATCACTGGGTTTGTGAAGATCTTTTTTAGCATGAAACCGATGGTGATTTTAACATTGGCATCGTCATAGTCAGAGGAGGCATCGGCCGTGTCGAAGTCGCCGAAGTTCGCTTCCGCCGGAGAGTCTTTTAGAAGAACGAAGTCAATCAATGCCCAGCACAGAAGCAGGAATGCTGGAATTGCAAACACCAGCCACGTCGCATTGGTCACGCCTGTGTCGATCGCAAAGATGTGGCGGATGAAGCTTTGGAAGGCTGTTGGTTCGTGATCCAGGGTCAGCTTGGACGCTTCAACAATGGCCTGACCCCAGTCAAACGCGAAGTAAACCCCGAAGGAAATCAATGTACCAAAGATCGCACCGAAGACACCGCGTTCACGAACGTGGAACCAATAGGCTTTGACTTTGATAATGGAAACCGCGCCGTAGGACTGGAAGAACATGTTCAGCGCAAAGAGTGTGGAGTAGGCAACCACGATGTTGGTTTTCAAAGTTCCCATCATGTAAAGATAGGTCGCACCCGCCATCAAAAGATTCATGATGGAAGATCCCAAAGCGGCGATGATGATGCCTCTTTTTCCGCCGATCTTGTCGACGATGGGGCCATTGAGCAGGAAGGAAAGACCATAAGTGATTGTACCGGCTGCGAAGATGATGCCGAATTGTTCCTTGGTCATCATGTCGCCCAAGGCATTCTTGGAAACGTTCAGATTATATCGTCCCATGTAAAGGAAGGCATAGGTCATCCCTAGGGGGAACCAATTAACGAAACGACGAATCATGAACTTGCGTGAATGTCCCAGCGGATTGTTCTTGAAGTACAAGAAAATAACCGCGAACAGACAGGCGCTGACGAGTAGTAATGCCATGGAACCTCCGGTAAAATTTCGAGGAAGCTAAAGGAAAAATGAGCGATTGGCAATCTAAACAGCCTGAGTTTGCGCTGAAGTTATTTTAAGATTTGGTTAGGACGCGGGGAAACCGCGGTTCGGCGGCGATGTTAGGATTTTTTCTTTGCGGGCCCCTATGGCACACTGCAAAAAGTTCACGCTTTTCACTCGGGGATTTGTTTGTTTGGAGTTTGAGGTTATCCATAAGCAAAACTTATGGAAAATCTAAAAATTATGACTTTGTGCTTATAGGTCCAGGGCGATATGTTGGGTTTCAGAAGGAGACATCGAAAAGATCCCTTCGAACCTCGGTAGGTCCTTGACCACTCTCCAGCGAAGAGAGACCCGGTCCCAAAACCGCCGCAATCGCGGCTCACAAAGTCCCATCAAACAGCCCACCTAACACAGCCTACCGAGGCTTGCGCGCGAACACGACGCGATGCTACTTTCAATGCATGTCATTTAAATACTTCCCCCTCTACGAAAAACAAAAAGATACAACTCAATACAAAAAGATCTCTTCTGACCATGTGCGCGTGGAAAAGATGGGAGACCGTGAAATTCTGGTGGTCGAGCCGGAAGCTCTGGAATTGTTAGCCCAGGAAGCGCTGAGCGACGTGTCCCATCTGCTGCGCCCCAAACATCTGGAGAAGTTGGAAAAAATTCTACAGGACCCTGAAGCATCGGCCAATGACCGCTTCGTCGCGGTGGATTTGCTTCGCAATGCCGTGATCGCCGCACAAATGGAATTCCCTTCCTGTCAGGATACGGGAACCGCGATTGTGGTTGGGAAAAAAGGCGAGCGCGTCTTTACCGGTGTTGATGACAAGGAGTTCCTGTCCAAGGGGATTTACAACACTTATCAAAAAAGAAACCTGCGTTTCTCGCAAATGGCCCCGATATCTTTCTTTGAAGAAAAAAACACGGGCAGCAATCTTCCGGCGCAGATCGACATCTACTCGGAGCAGGGTGATGAATACAACTTCCTGTTCCTGGCGAAGGGTGGGGGCAGTGCCAACAAATCTTATCTGTATCAGAAGACCAAGGCCGTGCTGAATCCTGAAGGATTTGAAAAGTTCGTTCGCGAAACTTTGAATTCCCTGGGTACTGCTGCGTGTCCTCCGTACCATCTGGCATTCTGTGTTGGTGGAACCTCGGCGGAAGAGACCTTGAAAATTGTGAAATATGCCTCAGCGGGATATCTGGATGGTTTGCCGACGTCCGGAAACGAAGGGGGACGTGCCTATCGTGATCTTGAAATGGAAAAACAAGTCGAGCAATGGGCGCGTGAGACGGGCATTGGCGCCCAGTTTGGTGGCAAGTACTTTGTGCACGATGTGCGTGTGATTCGTCTTCCGCGACACGGCGCCAGCTGCCCGATTGGTGTGGGGGTCAGCTGTTCTGCGGACCGCAACATCAAAGGCAAGATTACTCGCGAGGGTATTTTCCTGGAGCAGTTGGAGCTTCATCCTGAGCAGTATTTGCCCAATCACCTCAAGGATGCCGGGGCGGAAGCCATTGAAATTGATTTGAACAAGCCGATGGCCGAGACCTTGAAGATTCTTTCTGCCCAGAAAGTGGCAACCCGCGTGATGTTAAACGGTCCCATGATCGTCGCACGTGATATTGCGCATGCGAAGCTGAAAGAAAAAGTCGATCGCGGAGAAGGTGTGCCGGAATACTTTAAGCAATATGCGGTTTATTATGCTGGTCCAGCAAAGACACCAAAGGGTTATGCGTCAGGCTCTTTCGGTCCGACAACCAGTGAACGTATGGACCCTTACGTGGGAACCTTCCAAAGTTTGGGGGCGTCGATGATCATGCTTGGTAAGGGAAACCGCAGCCCTCAGGTGACTGAAGCCTGCAAGCAATACGGTGGATTCTATCTGGGATCTATTGGTGGTCCTGCGGCTCGTTTGGGTAAGGAATGCATTACCAAGGTGGAGGTTTTGGACTTCCCGGAACTAGGCATGGAATCAGTGTGGAAGATCGAAGTGAAAGACTTCCCGGCCTTTATTATTGTGGATGATAAAGGAAATGATTTCTTCAAATCAGTTATTCGCAAATTGTAGAAACAAAAAAGCCTCTCAGAAATGAGAGGCTTTTTGCTGTTGCCGTTTTGATCCTGCTTACAGGTCCTTCATCAGCAAGGGTGAGATTCCCACGAAAAGATTCATGATCACCGGTCCAATGATAAGTCCGGGAAGCCCCATCATGATGATCGCTCCGACCACGCAGGTGAATCCGATGACAGGAGAGATCTTTTGTTCGCCTCCCACCATGAAGGGTTTTAATATGTTGTCGATGCTTCCCGCGATAGTGGCAACAATGAAAAGCCCGATTGCGGATCCGGTACGGTCACCGATAAAGGCCAGAAGACTTAGCAGGTATCCCACCGGGGCGGCGCCAATCACCGGAATGAAAGAAACAAAGAAGGTGACAGTGACGACCAGCCAGAAATCGCCTTCGCCAAAAATCAGACTTCCCAATCCAATCACGCAGGCCTGAATCAGTCCGATGACCAAGGTTGAAAACAGCGTCACGGAACAGCTTTTTTTGCAGATTTCAATCAGTGGTTCTGTTGCTCCCGGCTTGAGCGGGGTGAATTTCAAAGTCAGCTCCCGGATCTCCGCGGCTTTCATTAAAAGTACCATCAGTGCGATGATAAAGACAAAGCTCATCAGCAGGATGGCAGGAAGCTGCCCCAGCAGGTCCGTGGAATGCTGTAACAACCCGCTGCCGACTTTTTGCAGAATGCTTTCCATGACGTCGCGAGCGGGTCCGGCCAGGTCTGTTCCGGTCCAATCGGATAACTTTTGCAGGCCGTTCAGGGTGTAGTCTTTAAGATTGTGAACCTGCGCCACGATTTTATCGGTTTCAATGTTCTGAGGTTTGTTGATGTAGACAATGATGCGATAGATGGCCAAAGCCAGGGGAACCCAAAGCAGCAACAATCCCGCGAACAAAGTCAGCAGAGTCCAGGTTTTGCGACCCCAGCGTTTTTTGCTGAGTTTTTCAATAAAATCATTCAGTCCCAAGGCAAAGATGCCGGCAAGCACCAGCGGCGTCAGGAACGGAAAATTGATAAAGGCAAAAGCAGCGGTCAGTAGCACGAGCAGAATCAGATTCACCCATTGGTTTTTTGTAAAAGAAGTCATAGCTGGTTATACCTTTTTGATAAACAAATCCTGAGCTCCGCGGATGCGCTCGCTGTAAATCCCTTGCGGGGATCTTTTGCCGGCACTGATGATCATTGTGACGGATGCTTCTGAGGGCAGATTCAAAAGATCTTTGACGCGAACTTCATCGAAGCCCTCCATAGGGCAACTGTCAAATCCTGCGGCTCTGAAAGCCAGCATCAGATTCTCACAGGCTAGAGCCGTGGTCTTGGTCGCCCAAAGAAGATTTCCGGATCGACCAAAGGGGCCGCGGGGCATCACTCTGAAAAGGCCCAGAATCGCGACCACTAGAGATTTAAACGGAGCCAGAATATGCAAAGGACCGTTGCCATACACGAATGGCACAAGTTTGTTGTAATATGCATGGACACTTTTAGGGGTGTCCGGGCGGTTTGCAAAGTATTGCTGATTGATGTGCTGGCCGCGTTGCCACAGATCCGGTCGGGCCACGCAGGCGATTAAAGTCGGCGCGGTTCTGGCGGCTGGCTGATTCAGGCAGAAGGCTTTAAGTTTCTTAATCTTGTCTTCAGAGCGCACCCAATAGAATTCCCAAGGCTGCAGGTTTGAGGAGTTCGGGGCCAACAAGGCTAAGCGCAAACACTCCTGGACGATCTCATCTGGAATGGGCTCTTGCGTGTAGTGACGGACCGAGCGTCGGCTTTCGACGACCTTTTTAAATTCATCAAAGTTACATTCGATGGCAGGTTCTGAGTGCATTACGTTAGGGATGCCGTTAAAAATATTCTTGTCTGACATAAGTTTTAGTTTTGAACCTCACACTGCATGCGTGCATCTGTTCGGCAGTTGACCCAGGTGCCGTCATGCTGAGGCGGCAGATAACTTGGCGAGCAGAATGTGTTTGTAAAGAGCGTGTAGGTCAACGAGCGGCCACGATGGGTCATCTCACAAGCCCAGCGAGCGTCACGTTCAGCATCGCTCTCGGATCTTCTTTTGATGTCATTAAAACAAAAACTACCGCTGTTGGCATTGCAATAAGAGTTCACGGAACCATGGCCATTGACGGTGATAGTTCTTGTCATCGCAAAAGACTGCGACATAAATAAAGTCAGTGAAAGCACAATCAGTTGTTTCATAGAGAAGCCTCCGCCTCTCAATCAACGCACAGTTTAGAGGGGGAGGCAATATGTTTCAGGCCTGTGTCAGGAACTGTACGCCCAGCTCTTGGGATTGTTCGGCCTCATTCCATTTTGACCATCGGACTTGCCCTTCCACAGAGACATATTCGCCCTGTTTGTTCTGGTAGGTGAGGTTGATAAAGTCCTTCTTCGCATAAAACGGAGCCTTAATTTTAAGGCAAGAGCCGTTCAGCGAGATGTTTTCAAAAGCCCCCCCTAGAATGGGTTGAAAGCCGCGATTTTCCACGCCCAAAGGCAGCATGGAGGGACTCAGCATGGCGCGTGTATCCTGGGTTTCTCGTTTGTCCTGACGCAATTCCAGTTGGCGTCCTTCCAGATAGGCATGAATGTCCTTGGGCAGGTTGTTTTCCTCGGTTTTCCACAGAACGACAAAGTCATTGTTGTGTTTCAGGCGAATTTTCATATTGCTGGAAAGCTCATTCACAACAAAAAAGATCTTTACGTTCTGGATGCTTTTTTGAAGAAAGCTGTATAGGTCAAAGTGACGCACTTCTAAAAAAGGCAGGAAGACCACGACAATTTTATCCCCTTCATCACCGCTTAATGCGGAACGCAGATCGTATGGATTTTCAATCAGTGCGCAGCTGAGTGTCGGATCTTTTTTTAGTGCTGTGGGAATGCGACTCTGACCCGTGATAAAGACTTGTGTATTCATGCGAAAGCCCCCTTTTGTTTTTGCTTTCCCGACTGTAAAGCAAGCATTCTGCCAGCTTAGAAATGAATTAAAGGGCTCTGGCGCTGAAAGTCCCTGAACAGGTGTCTAGAGATTTCTAACAGTGTTAGGTTGAAGCTCTCATTTTGAGACTCGGCGGCCCACGACAGCGCTCGTTCTGGCCATTACAAAATCGGAGATGAGTTTGCCAAGATGAAATTTGGCTCTTGAGTCCTGGTGAACTCATAATCATCGTTATGGATTTAAATCAGATCATGTTTTTGTTCATCTTGGCCGGTGCTTTGTATCTCTTTATCAGTGAAAAGCTGAGCGTGGATTTGATTGGGATTTTGATCATCCTGGCGCTTGCCATCACCCGTGTTCTGGATCCTAAAGAGGCCTTTTCCGGTTTTGCCAGTGAGCCCGCCCTGATTGTGGCGGCGGTGTTTGTCCTGTCATCAGGTCTTACCGCCACGGGACTGACAGATGCCATCGGCAACGCTGTGGGAAAATTTGCTGGCAGAAATCAATGGCTGGCCAATCTGGTGATCATGGTGACGGTGGCGGGCCTTTCGGCCTTCACTCACCACCTGATGGTAACGGCGATGATGCTTCCGATTGTGATGCGAATGTGCCGTGAACACAATATGCCGTCATCCAGGCTGTTGATTCCGATGGCGACGGCGGCCTCTTTGGGGACCACAATGACATTGATCGGTGCTCCGGCTTTTTTGCTGGCAAACAACGTTCTTAAGCGTTCCGGCGAGCCGGGTTTGCGTCTTTTCGAGGTCACTCCTCTGGGTTCTGTGCTGGTTGGGGTGGGAGTTGTTTTTATTTTGTTAATGCTCTGGGTTCTTCCCAAGACGTCCGGACGCGATCGGCAAGACGACAAATTCAGAATTGATGAAGTCTTTACCGAGCTGATTGTCACTGAAAAATCCCAATGGCTGGGCATGGGGCTTGCTCAGTTTCAGAAGGAGAATGTCAAACGTTTTGAGATTGTGGGTGTCAAGCGCTACGGAAAACGTATTTCCACTTTGGATTCTGATTTTGTTTTGCAAGAGCAGGACATTATTTTGGTCAAGACGTCGCCAGACGAACTTTTATCTGTGGATGAGAAAACAGGATTGGCTCTTAGGACCGTAAAGAAATACGGCGAAGAGGTGCAAAGTGGGGACCCAGCGAAGAAAACCGAAGAGCCCATGATTGTGCAAGGTCTTATTTCTCCTCAGTCGCCCTTCGTTGGTAAAACCATCGGAGAGGTTGATTTTCTTCGCACCTTAGGTGTCCTGGTGATTGCGCTATGGCGAAAGGATGGTTGGATCTATCATGAAATCTCTCAGGTGCGCCTGAAAGAGGGGGATCTGATTATCTTATGGGGGTATGAAGATCAACTGGACGAGATTCATCAGAGCAGCGATTTTCTTTTACTGTTTCCCATGCAGGTTCGACCGAAGAAGAGAAACAAAGCCCCTCTTGCGGGCGTTATTATGCTGGTCTCGGTGATTATGGCAGCAACAGAAATTCTTCCGCCGCATATTTCTTTTTTAACAGGGGCTGTGATGATGGTTCTTACGAAGTGTGTGTCCTTGCGAAATGCCTATGAATCCATCGAAGTGAAAATATTCGTGATGATCGCAGGGGTGATTCCTCTGGGGCTGGCTATGGAAAACACGGGTTTGGCGGGGATCTTTGCAAAAAATCTGTCGGGCATGATTTCTCACTGGGATCCTTGGGTGATCATGCTGACGTTCTTTGTTGCCGCGGGATTGTTGACTCAGATCCTGTCGGACTCTGCCACCACGGTTCTGATTGCACCTATTGCGGTGGCCTTTGCTAAGGCGGCCAATGTCTCGCCGACGGCGGCGGTGGCGTGTGTGACCGTCGGAGCCGTTGCATCTTTTCTGACTCCGATCGGTCATCATGGGAATTTATTGATTCTGGGGCCGGGGAATTACCGCTTTGTGGATTTCCTGAAAATCGGTCTTCCCCTGACAGCCGTTATTGCCATTGTCACCAGTTTTATGTCCCTGCGTCTGTGGAACTAAGCGGAGGCGGGGGCAGCTGTTGGGGCTGATCCCAGCGTGGCAGATCCACTCCAAGGGTGATCTTTAGAACTTCGTTGACGTCTTCCACAAAATGGAAGCGCAGGTCTTTGCGAATGTCTTCCGGAATTTCTTTCAGATCCTTTTCATTTCTTCGGCACAGTAGAACTTCCTGCACGCCCGCTCGATGTGCGGCAATAACCTTTTCTTTGATTCCACCCACAGGCATGACACTGCCACGCAGTGAGATTTCACCGGTCATTGCCAGCTTTGGATCCACGGGTTTGTTCAGTAACAAGGAAGCAATTGAAGTCAGCATGGTCACGCCGGCGGAGGGCCCATCTTTCGGGATGGCTCCGGCAGGGACGTGCACGTGAATGTCCTTTTTACTGAAGTCCAAGAGTGGATTCAGGATTGGCAGGCGCGATTTCAGAAGACTCAAGGCGATCTTTGCAGATTCCTGCATCACCTCACCCAGTTGGCCGGTCAGCAGCAATTGACCTTGGCCCGGCATCTGTGCGGATTCGATGAACAGGATATCGCCACCCACTGGAGTCCAGGCAAGACCCGTCACCACTCCTGGTGGCAACAGACTGCCGATCATATCCGCTGAGAATCTCTCTGCCCCGAAAATTTCTTCCAGGTCTTTTTCTTCCACCATAAGTGGAAGAGCAGCGGCCTGGACAATTTTAAGGCTCATGTGTTTGCAGATCGTGGCGATCTTTCTTTGCAGATCACGCACTCCGGCCTCGCGGGTGTAATGGGTTAGAAGTTTTGTCAGGGCCTCGTCTGTGATACGCAGTTGACCTTCGCTCAACCCGTGTTCAACAAGCTGCTTTGGCCACAGGTGGTTGCGAGCGATTTGGCGCTTTTCATCAATTGTGTAACCGCTCAGATCAATCACCTCCATACGGTCCAGAAGCGGCAGGGGAATGCCTTCCAAAGAGTTGGCCGTGGCGATAAAGAAGACCTTCGACAGATCAAATGGTGTGTCCAGATAGTGATCTTGGAAGCTGTTGTTTTGTTCAGGGTCCAGAACCTCGAGCATGGCACTGGCAGGATCGCCCCCGAATCCGCGGGTGAGCTTGTCGATCTCATCCAGGATGAAGACGGGATCATTTTCTCCAGCCTTTTTAATGGCCGATATGATTCGCCCCGGAAGCGCGCCAATATAGGTGCGGCGGTGACCGCGGATTTCCGCATCATCACGCACGCCCCCCAAGGCGACGCGAACGTATTTTTTGCCCAAGGCTCGAGCAATACTTTTACCCAGTGAGGTTTTGCCTACGCCCGGAGGACCAATGAAAAGCAGAATGGAACCTTGATGGGACTTTCGCAGTTTCATAACTGCCAGGTGTTGCAGGATTCTTTTTTTGATCTTATCCAGACCATAGTGATCTTCATTGAGTATGCGCTCCGCCGCTTCAAGGTCAATTTCCTGCTGCGCCGAAGACTGATTCCAAGGCAAAGAAGTCATAAGCTCCAGATGAGTGCGAATCATCTGATATTCCGGAGACGCGGAATTGGAAGTTTCCAAGCGCTTCAACTGATTGCGCGCCAGATCCATCGCTTCCTGCGGCATGCCGGATTTCTCAATCTTTTCCTTGAACTTCGCGAAAAGATCTTCGCCTTCATTGTCGCCAAGTTCTTCGCGAATCACGCGCATTTGTTCGCGCAAGATGCTTTCCTTCTGATTTTGCTGGAAGCTTTCCTGAAGTTTGTCGCGGATGCCGCGCTGAATTTTCAGACGCTCTTTGAGTTCCTGAAGGCGATCCAGAAGCTTCAAGGCCCGATCTTTCAACGAAGTGATTTCAAGGACCTCTTGTTTGTCCGTAAGACTGATATCCGCATAGGCTGCACACATATTGACAAGTGTCGAAAGATCTTCAATTTCAGCAATCATCTCACGGATTTGTCTTGTATTTCCGGGTAATAAATCCAACAGATCATCGCTGAGTTGACGCAAACTTGCCAGGAGGGCTTCCTCTGTTTTCTTATCCAGTCGACTGGTATCCTCCAAAGCCTCAGTTTGAACTTGCAGATGTCCGTCGCTTTCCTGACTTTGCACAACTCGCACACGTTGGTGAGCTTTTACAAAAATATTATAACTTCCGTCGGCATCCATGCGGAAAGATTCCACTTTTGCCAAGGTTCCCACTTGATAAAGGTCTTCAATGCCACTGACGGAAGCGTTGGGATCTTTTTGCGTTAAAAGAATCACCCAATGGTTGTCGCGCAGAGCTTTTTGAAGCGCAGAAATACTTTTTTCTCGTCCAATCCGTAAAGGCATACTTATGTCGGGAAACAACACAGAATTCTTCAGAGGGATCACCGGGACGAAGCCAGATACGTAAGACACATCTACCTCATTTCCACCCGAATTAAAGGGGCTATCGAAAACATGGTGTCGATCTGAGATTCGTCAAGTCAGGTGGACGCCATATTCCTTTACACTACATGATGCGACTGTCTTTTTCCTGCGGTTCGTTGATGTTAATTCGCAAAACTTTGGGGTCCGGAATAGTGGTGAAGATAATTAATGGACTCATGTTTAATCAGGGCAGTTCCTGTTGATTTGCGTTGGCCGATTTTGGCAGCTCGATGGTGATCTCGGTGAAGAAGCCCTCTTCGCTGGAGATGCTCAAGGTGCCCCTGTTTTTTTCGATAATCTGCTTGGCGATCCAAAGTCCCAATCCGGTTCCTTCCCCGGCGGGTTTGGTTGTGTAAAACTCATCGCAGACCTTGGGAAGATGTTTCCGGGCGATGCCAGTTCCATTGTCGCGCACTATAATTCGACAGAATTCAGATTCTTGTGTCAGGGTGACCTGTATTTCAGGTGTGTAGGGTGTGCCGATCCTTCGCATTTTTTCGGTCATTGCATAGAGGGCGTTATCAATTATATTTATAAGAACGCGTTCAATCCCCGGAACATCCCAAAGACAGGCTTTAATGGCCGGAGATATGGCAATGTGTTTCTGCAAACGGGAGCGCAGCTCGGTATTGGTGATAGAGCGAAGGTGGATGTCCACAGCTTGTTCAAGCACTGCGGAAAGATCAACCCACTCGGCTTTTTGGTTGGGCTCTTGGCGTGCTTGTTTGAGCATATTAGTGATGATGTCATTGGCGCGCAAACTGTGCTGCTGAATCATGGTAGCGACTTTTTTGAATGAGTCTTTATCCAGATCCTCTGTTTGCAGAATTCCCGCCGCATTGATTATGATGTTCAGAGGATTCTTTAATTCATGAGCAATGCCAAGAGTGATGCGCCCGATGGTGGCCAGCTTTTCCTGAGAAATAAGTTGTTTTTGCGTTTGCTGGAGTGAGGCAAACGCTTGTTGTAATTCTCTTGTTCTTTCCTGAACCAATTGTTCCAGCTTTTCTTTTATGCGCAGTTGGGACTCTTCCACCGCCAGGCGCCGATACTCCGCTCCAATGCGTGCCGCAAAAAACTCCACCACTGAGGAAAGCATGATCGGATTTTTGAACGGCTTTTCATCCATGATCACCAAAAGACCAATCAGGCCCCCGTCGGTGTGCAGAAAGGGGGCCCCGATGTAAGATTCGATGCTCATTTCTCTCAGCATCTTGTCAGATGGAAAAGTCAGTTGAACTTCAGAGTTGTAGTGTTTCACGCGTGTTCCGCAGATCACTTCGTTGCAAGGGCTTTCGGCCAGGTCATAGATGACATTTGGAACAAATTTGTCCGCTGCCCACAGATAGTCCGTCTGGATGCGTTTTCGTTCCGGCTCCAGCGCGTGGCCTACCATAACACACTTTACGTTCAGGGCCGTTGCCAGCCGATGAACAAGCTCTTGGATATAGGCCTTTCCTGAAAGCAACTGGTCGACATTGTAGATGTCTTTGATAAGTTCCAGTGATCGCATCGTATCTACTTCCATACGTTGCCTCCAGCATCTTCATCTTATCATCGTCGCTAACGAAAGATCACTTAGAGGTCTGGTAGTGTTAAAAGTCACCAAAGGGTCCAGCTTATTCAGAGTCAGTTTTTAAACGCATCCACCAGTGCAATGTCGCGGGTCATGCCTCCGAAGGGGCCGACATAAACGGTCTCTTCCAGCCATTTGGTTTCATGAGGAACTTCGTCCTTAAAAATGATCTTGTGCCAGAAGCGATTGACGCTGTCCCAATTGTAGCCGCGAGTCTTTAGGTGATCCTTGGATTCAAACGGAGCCGCTGTCGCAATCACCTGGGTCATTAAACGACGGGCGTTGGTGATAAGCTCCAGTAAATAGGGTTTGTTGGTTTTTTCTTCTTCCAGACTGAGCAGATAAAGCAGGGCATCCACGTCATTGATGGCACGATGTGAATCGGTGAAGAAACCGTGATAGATATTCAGAAGCTCAAGTTTGGTGCTGGAAAAGCCCTTGGCAGCCCAGTCGATTTGTTTGTAAGAGCAAGCCCAGACTTTTTCAGTCGAGATTTTCGATTTGCGGTCAATGAACGGACGGTCGAATTTCGCGTTGTGAGCAATGATCAGCTGACATTCGCCTAAAATTTTATCCACCTCGGCCCAGTCGATCTGTTTCCCGGCCACCATTTCATCAGTGATGCCGGTTAGGTCCTGAATTTCTGCGGAGATGGGGCGACCCGGGTCCTGAAAGCTGGAATAAGACTTGGTCACAGCCAGGACTTCGCCAGAGTTTTTGTTGAAGATGAATTGGCGGATGCCGATCTCGATGATCTGATCTTCTGTCTGATTGAGGCCCGTGGTTTCCACATCCAAAATGGCGCCGAAGCGGACGATATCAGCGTTGTCGCGAACCCAGGTGGTGGTGGCATAGGCGGGGGTGTTGAGTTTGCAGTCTTCCAAGCGGCGAAGGGTGACTGTTTTTCCGTCTTCTGATTTGCCAATCCAGCGAAATGCCATCGTGAGAGCTCCTTAAATTTTCGTTCGCCATCTTAGAAAGCCGGACAAGGCAACGTCAATGCGCGGCGCTTTGCGCTGGGCTGAGGCCTTGGATGCATCCTCTTGATTTGACTTATAAATTTTAAGTTGTAGGCTTAAGTTATTATTCCCATAAGGATATTGCATCTATGATCAAGGCTGTTTTCATTGCTGTTGTTTCTGCTACCCTGTTAATCACCGCGTGTGCGCCGATGTCCTCGATGACTGCCAGTAAAAAGGACGCGGCTTTTTATGGCCGTTTTGTGAACCCTTCTGATGACGTCAGTGGTGCCTCTGATAGATTGGATCAGCTTAAGCTTCTGCAGACGGGGGCTGAGTACCCGATGCGTATGGCCCTTTTTGCCAATGGCAGGTTCTATTATCAGGTGGATAACCTGGGTGACGGGCAGGGCACATGGGATGTTACTGACGGAGTGTTGCGTTTACGAGCGATCCGTCCACTGTTTGATATGAATCTTTTTGTTTCAGGTGCCAATGACGAAAGTGACGAGACGGTGATTCGTTTTATCGATCGGCATGGATTCAATTCTGTTCGAATCGAATTGCGCGACCCGCAGGCGATGAAGCAACAGGGGATGATCCCACCGGAGTTGTCCGTGTACCGGGTGTCAGACAAAGGAATTTAGATCTAGGGTGGTTTTTCCAACGGGTGGCCAGACATGCTTTATGGAAATGAATCCATTTCCCATTATACAAGAAGTAACATCTGCATTTGGATGCTGATGGCAATGCAGGCTGGGATCCTGAATATTGGCGGCTTTATGGCCTGTCACCGCTTTGTTTCTCACGTGACCGGGTTTGCCACCTTCTTCGGGCATGAAATCAGCCAGTTTGATTTTGATATGGCTCTGGGGATGCTGGCAGTTCCGTTGTTCTTTCTGTTTGGCGCCATGATTAGTGGTTTGTTGGTTGATGTCCGTCTGAAGCTGCATAAAAAGCCAAAATACTATATCAGCTTTGGTATGATCTTTTTCCTGTCGGCGGTCGTCGCGGGTGGGGGATTGTTGGGATATTTCGGCACCTTTGGTGAGCCGCTCAGAGAGTCACGGGACTATACCCTTTTGATTTTGCTATGTTTGATCTGCGGTATTCAAAATGGCACGATCACCACGGTGTCCCGTTCGGTCATCCGCACGACACACCTGACAGGGATCACAACCGATCTGGGGATTGGTCTAAGTCGTCTTCTGAATTATCGTAAGCTTGAAAAAGAGATCGCTTTTGATGGGGAACTTAAAGCCAACCTGATGCGCTTGGGAATTATCGCCTTTTTTGGTCTGGGTTCGGTTATCGGGGGCTTTGCCTTCAGCCTCTTTGGGCACGGAGGTTTTGTGATTCCGGTGGCCACCTCCGGGGTTCTTTTCTGGACGATGTATTATTTCCAGGTCCTGGTGCCTCGGAAGAATCAATAATGCGGTGGCTTTTCGTTGCCGCGAATCTCTTCGCCGCCATCCCCCAGGGCTTCTTTTAGACGGGTGGTCAGGCCTTGTAACAGGATCTCCAGTTTATCGATGGTTTTCTGTTGTTGATAAATCACCTGGTGAAGCTCTTCCAGTTGATATTCCTGATGCGCAATCTTCGTTTCAATATTGATTAGGCGTTGTTCATCCATGGGGTCCTCGTCTGTGGAGGTTTCATACCCTAGACTTGCAAGGACGTCAAATTCAGCCGATCGAAGTTCGTTTTCCGGGCGAGCCCGCTTGAGGGTTTTATGCGATCTCTATAAATTTTATTCTGCAAAGATGTCGGCGATTCCCGTGTAGGGGGCGTTGTAGTACTTGGTTTTTGAAAAGCCGGCTTGAGATGTGATTTCAGCCAGTCGTCGGGCGCGTTCGGCGGTGTCGGCAAGAATCAACAGCAGCTCATACTTTTGCAGACCTGCACTTTCAAGCTGGGCTCGGACATCGGAGCGGGGGTGTTGCTCTTCATCCATCAGTTTCTGCCAGGGGAAGGCGATGATGGTGGATTTCAGGCGCTTTTCCTGTTGCCAGTTATCAGCCACGGCAGCTTCAGAGTCCCGTGTATCCAGAATCTGCACCTTGACCGGGGCCGAGGGAGCTCTGAGGCCCCCCAGTGAGCTGGTCCGGGCTTTGGAACTCCAGGAAAGGTGGGGAATGTTCTGAGTGAAATAGCCGCGCAGTTCTTTTTTGTTAAGAGCTTCGGGTTTAGCCACAGTGCTGGTTGTTTGACATCCACAAAGCGCAAGGAAAGAAACAAGCAGCAAAGTCTTCACACGAGATTCCTCTTAGTGGGTTTTCTTTCTTCTTTTTTCGCGTTCTTCAATATCCTTGGCGAAAAGTTTGGCCACCCAGGTGTCTTGCACGCCCACTTTGCTGCCAGACAACTGGAGCTGGGTTTTTGATCTGTATTGAGGATCATAGTTCAGGGTCTTGATGTCGATATTTTTCTTGGCAAAGAATTCGCTCATTCGCTCTGCAGTTTGGTTGGCATCAAAGGACTCTTGCTGGTTCAGCTCTTTTTCCAGTTCTTCGCAAAGAGTCTGTGTCTCGGGATCACTGGTCATTCCCACATTCTGGGAAGCCGCTTTAACCAGATGGTGCAGGTTGTAGCTTTTTTGCAGAATCTCATCGAGTTTTTCCGGGTGACGACTTAAATGGCTGCCAGCCTGGTAAAGATGGTAATAGAACAGGGCCTTTGGCAGCAGGCCTTGTTCTGTTTCTGAAGACTGCAGAACAGCAGGCACAACTTCGTTCATTCCGGGTAAACGGAAAAGATAGCGGAACACAGGGGCGGCCGTTTCCACCACGGGATCATGGTCGTTATAAAGACTTGTGATGAAAAATCTGAAGGTCGCGTTGGCAGGATCTTTCAGGAAAGTGCTTTCAGGAGCTTTGGTGATGTATTTGCAGCTTTCCGACAGAGGCCGCTCGATATTGGCAAAATCATCGCGCAACACCTGCAAAGCCATTTTCCCCGGAGACACTGTGGATGTCTGAGTTGATTCGCTGCCATTTTCTTCAGCAGCTTTACTGACAGCAGATGGGACCAGAGCATTTTTGATCTGATAAGCAGATGGAAGTCGGGAAAGTCCCCAGAGTCCCAGCGCTGTTAAAATAACAAAACAAAGTCCGAGGCTGATTGTGAGGATTTTAAGAGTATTCTTCCACTTCATGAGTGTCTCCTGTAATACAGAAGAACTGAATCATAGAATGATCCGACGGGCAATGATACGTGGTGCTATATTACATTTATCTTGAATGAAGTGTTGACCCACGCACCCTGGAGGCATATAGTCACATCTCACTCGTCGCGGGGTGGAGCAGTCTGGTAGCTCGTCGGGCTCATAACCCGAAGGCCGTAGGTTCAAATCCTGCCCCCGCAACCAATAAAGGCTCGATGGTAAACCATCGGGCCTTTTCCATTTCTGAGTGTATTCGGTCTACGTTTATGCCTCGACTCCCTACGGAACTCCAAATAACATCGAGACATCGAAGAATGTACTAATGAATTTAGCCACCGGCCCCAACAGCAACACAAATAAACGTTGCTTCGGCATGTGACAGGGCCGTACCTGGGGTCTCACTAAAAACGACTTCGGACAGTCGATTCAGCATTAAACCACCTTTTTTAGACTCAAGTTTTTCACAAATCGAAAAAGCATCAGCCCATAATGCTGCTTCTGCGGTTTTTGTGCGTCCGTAAAAGTGACTTACTGTGGCGCTAATCTTAAAAGGCTGATGGGCTTTGTATTCAGAAGCATGAGCCAAGGTAGAAATACTCAGAAACATAATTACAGAAAATACTTTATTCATTTTTTTCTCCTTTTGTAAGAGCAGTTGTAGCTGTAGGTCTATATTTCGGATATACCGAATATGCTTATATATTATTTAGGTAAACACTTATGAAATATAGAATGAAAGATATTGAAAATTTCGCCCTAACCACAGGTTGTGCAACTATGGGAGAAGCTTCTCGAAAGCTTGGGATTAGTCAGCCCGCTCTTTCAGAGTCCATACAGCGCCTTGAAAGTGATCTTGGTGCTTCCGTTTTCTATCGCTCTCGTCAGGGAATTCAACTTACACCGAGGGGGCGTCTTTTTTTAACGAAGGTCAATGACTTGCTGAGCTCCATTCAAGAGCTTGATATGGATAGAAAAGATCAAAACATATTTGGAGGACAATCGATTTCGATTGGCTGCCATGTCACAGTGGCCTCTTACTGTTTGCCGCAAGCTTTATCGACACTGCAAAAATTGGCCCCGGACTATCGCATAGAGCTTCGTCACGATCTATCTCGTATAGTGCAAGCAGAGGTTCAGCATGGACGCTTGGATGTGGGGATTGTTATTAATCCAGTTCGAGTTCCAGATTTGGTGGTGTCTCGCTTGGGCTATGATACTGTTGCAGTTTGGGAGGGGGCAAGTGTCGTTGATCCACAGACGGTTATTTGCAACTCCAATCTTTTTCAATCTCAATCGATCTTAAAAAAATGGAAACTGCGTCCGCAAAAAACCATTGAAACCGAAAGCCTGGACTTGATTTGTCGACTGACGGGCAAGGGGCTTGGATATGGAATTATTCCCACCAAAGCTGTTGAGTTGTCGGACGAAAACCTGCGGCAGGTGAAGTCGCTACCGACTTATAAGGATGAAATCGCGTTGGTTCATCGTCCTGAGTTTGGGCGCTCCCAACCTGAACGATTATTACTTGAGGCTATTCGATCTGCGGTTCAGTGTATCTAGCAGTCCTTATGGCGCATCCTGTCAGTGTGCTCTCTAAAGCTCGATGGAAAACCATCGGGCCTTTTCCTTTTTCAGCGCATTGTGATTTTTTTCTGATTTCCACTTGCCCAAGACCATTATCCACCTTTAAGGCTTAAAGGGAGCTTCACAAAGGAGATACCAGCATGATCGTGAGCGCCGCACAATTTGTCCGAAAAGGACTGGAACCCCAACATCTCATTTCATCCTTAAGTTTGATCGTCTTTTTGTTGTCCAGTGTCTTTGCGGAAGAAAATTTGTGGGTCTCGATCACCGCAGCAGTTTTTCTGGGGGTCGCTGTGATGTCCTCTGTCCACCACGCCGAAGTTATTGCCCATAAAATCGGTGAGGGTCTGGGAACTCTGGTTCTAGCTCTGTGTGTGACTATCATCGAGGTGGGGTTGATTGTTTCTTTAATGAATCAGTCGACTGAAGCCAGTGCGGAAGCCTCCGTTTTGGCTCGTGACACCGTATTTGCCGCAGTGATGATTATCACCAACGGGATGGTGTCTCTGTGCCTGATACTGGGGGGCTTGAAGTACAAAGAGCAGGAGTTCCAGGTTCAAGGTTCCAAAAGCCTGATGGTCGTGCTTATGACTCTGGCGCTGTTGGTGTTTGTGCTTCCGAACTATACCACCACGACGTCTGTGGGGACCTACAATACGCCTCAGATGATCTTCATTGGCGCCATTTGTGTTCTTTTGTATCTTCTGTTCATATTCTTCCAGACCACGACCCACAAGGCCTATTTCGAAGCAGTCGATAAGACCAGCGACATTACTCCGATTGACACAACTCACGAAATTTCTGTTGTGGATGCGTGGCTAAGTTTTATTTCTTTGTGCGTAAGTCTGGTGGCGGTGATCGGGCTTGCCAAGATGATTTCTCCATTGATTGAGCAGGGTGTGGATTACTTCGGGGCTCCGAAATCGGTGGTGGGACTTTTGATCGCAGCTATCGTTCTTCTTCCAGAAACATGGGCGGCCATCAATGCGGCCCGTGCCAATCGCCTGCAAACAAGTTTGAATCTGGCCCTGGGGTCCGGGATTGCCAGTATCGCCCTGACGATCCCGACTGTGATTGTGTTCTGTCTTTTGACGAATCAGTCTTTGATGTTGGGGCTTAGCAATAAAGACATGGTCTTTATGCTCATGACATTCATGGCGGGCATGATCACTTTGGGGACAGGGAAGGCGACGTTGCTTCAAGGGGCGGTTCACGGGGTGATTCTGCTGACTTACTTTGTGATGTCTTTTATCCCTTAGTGGGACTTTCGATGTAAAAGAGGCTGTTGATATGGTGCGCAAGCAGCCTCGGCCGTCCTAATTTCCCTCTCTGGGATAGGCTCCCGTTGCATCACTCTTTGAATTTCGATAAATTAAGTACTTTAGGGGTTAAAATGCAGCCAGGATCAAAGCCAGAAAATAAATTCTCTCCTCCAACAGATGTTAAAACCGTTCTGAATATGTTTAAGAAACCAAAAAAGGTTGTGGTGACGGCGGGGATGCCGTACGCAAACGGCCCTTTGCATCTGGGGCATCTTGCCGGGGCGCACGTGCCAGCAGACATTTATGCTCGTTGGATGCGCATGCTGATCGGGGCGGAAAACGTCCTGTTCGTGAACGGCAATGACGATCATGGTTCGACCAGTGAAGTGGCGGCGGTTCAGGCCGGAAAGACCATCCGCGAATTTATCGACACCATCCATGAAAAACAAAAAGAGACTCTGAAAAAATACTCTATTCAGACTGACGTATTTACGGGGACTTCTCGCCCGGAAACTTATCCATGGCATGAACAGTATTCTCAGGATTTCCTGCGTCGTCTGTTTGAAAATGGCATGCTGGAAAAGCGCATCACCAAGCAGTGGTATGATCCGAAGATGAGCCGCTTCCTGCAGGACCGTTTTGTACGTGGAACCTGCCCGAACTGCGGTAACACCGAAGCTTATTCGGATGAGTGTGATGCCTGCGGTACGCAGTTTGATCCAAGCACTCTGCAGAATCCGCGCAGTCAGCTGAGTGACGCCAAACCAGAGCTGAAAGACACCGCTCACTGGTGGTTGGACATGTGGAAGGTTGCAGACCCTTTGAAGGCCTGGATCGACACCAAACAAAAAGCCTGGCGCTCAGCGGTTGTCCAGGAGGTCAGCAATACGGTTCTGATTGGTTGCCGCTTTGAAAATCAATTCGAAGCAAAATACAAAGAAATCAAAGAGACTTTGCCCAAGCATAAGTCCCGTTACGTGGCGGGTAAAAAAGTGGAGTGTCTGTTTGATTCCAAGGCGGATCTTGCGCAGGCGCAGGCTGCGTTGGAGGCTGCGGGGATTCCATCGGTTGTGACAGACAAATGGGGCTATCGTCCGATCACTCGTGACGTGTCCTGGGGGATACCGGTTCCAGCCGAGCTGGATCCTGAAATGAAAGGCAAGACCTTGTATGTCTGGCCGGACTCTTTGATTGCTCCTATCGTTTTCACAAAAGTGGCTTTGGAGCAGTCAGGTCGTGACCCTGAACAGTATAAGGATTTCTGGTGTGATCCAGAGGCTACGGTGGTGCAGTTCCTGGGGCAGGACAATGTATTCTTCTATGTGATCATGCAGGGCGCGATGTGGTTGGGTCATAAGCCGAACCCTATGCAACTTCCGCATAAAGGCGATCTGCAAATGACGGAAATCTTAAGCTGTTATCACCTGATGGTGAATGGTGAAAAGATGAGCAAGTCCAAGGGGAATTTCTACACCGGGGATCAGTTGCTTGAGATGGGTTATTCCCCGGATCAGGTTCGTTACTTCCTGGCGTTGTTAAGCTTGCCAGTGAAAGCATCCAACTTTGATTTTGAACACTTTGCCGAACGCAATAAGTTCCTGGCTGGTCCTATGAACGCGGCTTTCGAAAAGCCGATTTCAGCCTGCAACTCAAAATTTAACGGTAAAGTTCCTGAAGGTAAACTGATCGGTAAAGCTGAAGCTGAAACTGTGAAGATTGTGCAAATGTATCTGCGCTCGATGCAAAAAGGCGACTATGCGATTTTGCTGGGGCAGATTGAAAACTACGCACGACAGATCAATTCATTGTTCACGCAGTACAAACCGCACGATGACCGTGCGCCGGAAGCGGAAAGAAAAGATGCTCTTTTCACCTGCTTCTATGTATTGAAGAACTTGATGATCATGCTGGCGCCATTTGTTCCGGAAACGGTGAACGAGCTTCGTAAGTCTTTGAATCTTCCAGAAAGCGTGTTGCGCGCGGAAGAGCTGGGAACAGGAATTCCTGCTGGCCACGCCATTGGTGCGAAGGGAGTTTATTTCCCGGCGGTTAAAGACGAAGGCAGCGCTGAGGCTGAATAGTCCTTGAAGTTGTTGTGTCTAAATAAAAAAAGCCCGGCTCAAGTCCGGGCTTTTTTGTGTGAACTGGGTCCCTTCTTTCAGGGGAAAGAAAGGGTATGGTATTAATGAACACCCAGAACCTTGCACGTGTTGGCTTCAACTTTAACCCATGAATCTGTCCGGCTTTGAGTTTCAAGGTTCAAGATCTCAATGCGATAGTAGATGGAATCGTCTTGTGTTTCAGCGCTGTAGATATTCAGTGTAATCATCGCATCCTGGCCATTGGCATACAGATAGTGATCATATGCCGCTTTTAGAGCTTCAGGTTGGCATTTGATGACATTGGATGCCAGGGACAGAGAGTGCGACGCAAAGATAAGAGCAAATACCGCAAAAGCTTTTTTCATACGAGGTCCTTTCTAGGGATTCTTTTTCTCAGAGACGGTTTCAGCTTCGCCTCTGGGGTTCATGGAAATATATTTGGTGCGGGTCACGCGGATCTTCGGTAGCTCGGCAGGGTCTTTTCCTTCGGCAGCCATTTTTTCGATCTCAAACGGGACCACTTGTTTTTTTCCTTTGCGCGCGGGATGTTTTTCAAGCTGATAAGCGCAGTTTTTAGAGCAGGTGTCCTTGGCATACTCAATCTTGATACAGTCTTCACAGATCAATTCGTGAGCATCACAGCGTTTACATTCAATTTTGATGGTAGAAGGCTGGCCACAGTGAGGGCACAGGCCAAACTTCGTGGTGGGCTTTAGTTCCTGATTAACAGCCACACGGTGGTCAAAGACAAAGCATTCACCTTCGAATTGGTCGTTTGGATATTCTTTGATGTAGTTCAGAATACCGCCGTCCAGTTGATAGACGTTGTTATAGCCTTTGTCCTGAAGTTCCAGAATGCCTTTTTCACAGCGGATTCCTCCGGTGCAGAAGATCAGCATTTTTTTGTCTTTAGGAATGCCCTGGGCCTCAATGTACTGAGGGAATTCCGTGAATTTTTCGATATTAGGATTCAAAGCCCCCTTAAAGGTTCCGATTTTGTACTCGTACCAGTTGCGGGTGTCGATCATGACGTAATCGGATTCTTCCTTCAGAACGCGATTCCACTCTGTTGGGGACAGGTGATGGTTCACGCCTTCCGGTGGCATCACGCCAGGGATTCCTGTTGTGACGATCTCACTGCGGATTTTAACCTTGAAGCGGCGAAACGGAGCCTTGTTAGACTCGGAATCTTTGAAGAACTGATCCGGAGAGTTGAAGTATTCGCGAATAAAGTTTTTCCAGGCAGCGAAAGACTCCAGGGAGGAGGTTGCGCAGGTGGAGTTAAACCCTTCTTCACCCAGGATCACAAGACCCTTCACATTAAGTTCTTCGGCTTTGTCTTCAAGAGCTTTTTGAATGGCCGGCAAGTCGGCTAGTTTTGTAAAACGATAGAATGCCGTAACATAATAGTTCGACGTCTCAGACATATGGTCACCTTCCATTATCCACCACCAATCTCTCGGTGGCTGTCTTGGCTCCAAACCAAGGGGAGTTAAAAAGTATGGAGGCTGTTATAGGGGCTTTTTTCTCTTGAGGCAAGAGTCCTGACCCAGTTAGCCTTAAATACGAGGGGTAATTTGTATGAAATTCTTGGTCTTTTCCGTATTGGTGAGCACTTTGACAGCATTTTCTGCCTTGGCGGAAGAGCCTATGCCCATTCCTCGTTTGGAGGGGCTGTACAATTATCAGGATGACTTTGTAGTGACCCTGATTCGTCGGGTGGAGGATATTCCCGACACAACGGCTGAAGGCAAAGCGCGGGTGAAGCAGCTTCGGAAAGAGGGGCATTCTTGTGGGCGTAAAAATCCCCAGGTGGCTCGCTGTATTAAGTCGGAAAGGCCTAATGCCCCGCTGGAAGAACTGCGGGCTCCTGTAGCCAACCTGATGCGCACTGTGGATGTGGAATTCTATCCAGGTGAAGAGCCGCCGGTGCTGAATCACAATGGGTCTAGCACCCAGGAGTGGCTTTTGCGGGATGTAGTTCGCCTGATGAAGAAGAAAGTGAATCTGTATTTTGTTGTGCGCAGCTATGAAGGGCGCATTTCATTGAGTTTCCCGGTTTCTGAGGGGCAACCCATCGGGAATCTGATCTATCATGGTGCTGATAAATTAGGCCTTCAGCTCACGGCCAGCCGTAAAGAGTCGCCCTCCGTCACGATCGGTTATGTGATGGAAGCTTATTTAAATCCGGGATTATGATTGCGGCGCGGCATTTGCTTGTAAGACGGGGTTTTTCCCCGTAAAAAGATCTTTTCACTAAGGAAGATCCAAATGCTCGCAACTCCGCAGATTCAAAAAGAAATTCAACGTCGTCGCACGTTCGCTATCATCTCGCACCCGGATGCCGGGAAGACGACATTGACCGAAAAGCTGCTCTATCACGGGGGAGTGATTCACGAGACCGGGGAAGTGAAAGGCAAGCAGGGAACCAAGGCTGTGACGTCCGACTGGATGGCGATGGAGCGAGAAAAAGGGATCTCCATCACATCTTCTGTGATGACTTTCGACTTCGACGGTTTGCGTGTGAACCTTCTGGACACCCCGGGACACAAAGACTTCTCGGAGGACACGTACCGTGTTTTGATGGCCGTGGAATCCGCGTGCATGTTGATTGACGTGGCCAAGGGTGTGGAAGAGCGTACCAAGAAACTTTACGAAGTCTGCCGCATGCGCCATATCCCGATTTTCACTTTCGTGAACAAGTTGGACCGTGAGGGGAAGGATCCTCTGACCTTGATTGATGAGGTCGAAAAAACCCTGAATATGCAGTGTTACCCGGTGACCTGGCCGTTGGGTATCGGGCAGCGCTTCCGCGGTATTTACAATCGTCTGACCAAAGAACTTTGGATCTACGATCAGCGCCGTGAGGAAGTGGAAGACTACAAAATCATTCCTTTCGAAAAAGGCAAGGACGATCAAATTTTGTACGACTATCTGGATAAGGAATCCGCCGATCAGGTTTTGGAAGAGCTGGATCTGATCGAAGGTGCGCTGCCTCCATTTGATGTGAATGAATTCTTGAGCGGAGCGATTTCGCCGGTGACGTTTGGATCTGCCAAACAGAATTTCGGGGTGGATACGTTCCTGCAGTTCTTTACGAAGTACGCTCCAGGTCCACAGCCTCGTCACACCAAAGATGGCAAGGATATGGATCCTTGCGATGCGAATTTCTCGGGCTTTGTATTTAAAATCCAGGCCAATATGGATAAACGTCACCGTGACCGTATTGCGTTCATTCGTATTTGTTCCGGCAAGTTTGAGCGTGGGATGAAAGTCAAACACTCCCGTCACGATAAGGAACTGCGCCTGTCATATGCCAGTCAGTTTATCGCTGCGGATAAAGAGACAGTCGATGATGCTTATGCCGGTGATATTGTCGGGGTGGGGGATACGGGCAATTTTGCGATCGGTGACTGTGTATATGCTTCTGGCAAAGTTCACTTTGAGGATATTCCAAAATTTGCTCCCGAGCTGTTCGGGAAACTGTCTGTCCGGGACGCTTTGAAACGTCAGAAGATGAACGAAGCCCTGATTCACTTGTCGGAAGAGGGCGCGATTCAGTTGTTCATTGATCCAATCATCGGCCCTCAGGATCCGATTATTGGGGCGGTCGGCGAGCTTCAGTTTGAAGTGTTGTTGCGTCGTCTGCTGGATGAATACAATCTGGAAGTGAAGCTGACTCGCCTGCCATACGGCGTGGCCCGCTGGCCGCGCACCGAAGATGGTAAGCCCGTCGCGGATCTCAAAGGCGGTGCAAACATGTTCCGTGATTTGCAGGACAACCCCGTTGTGCTGGTCAATCAGGAATGGGACTTGAACTGGTTGAAGCGTGAAAACCCAACAGTCGAGTTCCACACGAGCATCACTCGCGCGCGGTAAGGCGGCAGTATGATTTTACCATTGGAAATTTCCAATCTGCGCAAAACCTACAAAGGTGGCACAGTCGAGGCGGTGAAAGGTGTTTCCTTCACCGTCAAACCGGGCGAGATTTTCGGCCTTCTGGGCCCGAACGGCGCAGGTAAGACCACGATCATCTCAACGATCACAACTCTTGAAAAACCAACATCCGGAACAGTACAGGTCTTCGGCGTGGATGTTCAGAAAGATCCTCTGTTCACGAAACGCCAGATCGGGGTGGTTCACCAGGAAGTTATCACATCGGGCTTTTTTGATGTGGAAGAAATTCTGACGTTCCATTCTGGATATTATGGGCTGCGCAACAATAAAGAGCGCATTCATTTTCTTTTGGAAAAGCTGTCTTTGTTTGAGCATCGACACAAAAAAGTGAAACAGCTTTCCGGTGGGATGAAGCGGCGTCTGATGATTGCCAAAGCTTTGGTTCATAATCCGAAACTGCTTTTGCTGGATGAACCGACGGCAGGCGTGGATATTCGCCTGCGTGAAGATCTGTGGCGCTTTGTGGAAGAGCTTCGCAATGATGGGATGTCGATTCTTTTAACCACTCACTATCTGGAAGAGGCTCAGCAGCTTTGTGATCGCGTGGGAATCATCAATCTGGGCAGTCTGGTCGAGTTGGGTAACACCAAAGCCATCATTCGCCAGTACACTCTGAAAAAGATCCGTGTGATCCTGACAGAAAGGCACCCACTGCAGTCCGAATACCTGCAAGAAGTTGACGGTAAGGAGTACCTGTTTATCGTTCCTCAGAATAAGACCCTGGGGGAATTCCTGAGCGAGGTGGCAATTCCTACGGCCTTGATTCAGGATATTCACATCGAAGAGGGTAATTTGGAAGAAGCCTTCCTCAAGCTTGTCAGTAAGAAAGATGTCCAGGTGCCGCTATGACCGGATTCATTACGATCTTTCAGCGTGAAATCGCACGTTTTTTGAAAGTCATCGTGCAAACGGTGATCACTCCTTTTGTTTCCTCATTCCTGTATCTGTTGATCTTTGGTGTGTCCTTGGGCGGTCAGATGCAGGCTCACCAGGGTGTCAGTTATTTAAGTTTTTTGATTCCCGGTTTGATGATGATGGGGCTTATTAACAACGCGTTTCAGAATTCATCGTCTTCTGTGGTGTCTTCAAAGTTTTCCGGTGATCTGGAGGACTTGCGAGTGGCGCCAGTGACAGATCATGAAATTATCTGGGCGATGAGTTTGGCATCATTGGTGCGCGGAACGATTGTGGCCTTGATCACTTATATTGTGGGTGCACTTTTCATGTACTATCAACAGGGCGAGTGGCTGATGATAGCTCATCCTTTGATCACCCTGTTCTTCGTTGTGATGGCGGGTTTGATCTTCGGTATGATCGGTATCAGTATTGCCTTCTGGGCGACGACCTTTGATCAGCTTTCGGCTTTTTCGGCGTTCATTTTACTTCCTCTGACTTACCTGGGTGGGGTGTTTTTATCTATCGAACATCTGCATCCGTTCTGGCAGGCGGTGTCCAAAGCGAATCCGTTGCTGTACCTGATCAACGGTCTGCGCTATGGCATTTTAGGCGTCAGCGACGTCAATGTCTGGACGGCGGCGATCATTTCCATGATTGGTTTTGCGGTGTTCTTTGCAGTGGCTAAATTCAGTCTGAAAAAAGGCTCTTTCCAGCGTTGGTGATTTAATGAAAGCATTTCGTAAGAATCAGAAAGTGCAGTGGAAGTGGTTGGGTCGCCCTATTTCCGGAGTGGTTGAAGAAATATATTTGGAATCCGTGACTCAAACGATCAAAGGAAAACAGATCACCCGTCACGGCTCTCCCGAAAAGCCCGCTTATCTGGTGAAGTCCGATGCCGGAAATCTGGCTTTAAAACTGCACAGCGAGCTTCAGACCGCGTCAGCCCCAGGGAAGCAGTTCAAAATCTTCTCTGACGACTGAGCTTTGACTTTGGCATCCTGGTCTTCCGCTCCTGTGTTAAGGATTTCATCATAAAGTCAGCTTGATATGACGGGGCCCTGGATGGATCCACAAAGACTCCTGTCTTTTTTGGATGGATTCTTCGATTGCGCCCGCACGATCATCGCTGGATGGCAGCAGGGATTTGAGTTCTGAGGTGTGGGCTGACTTAAGCTGACTGGAACTCGTGGTATTGCTCCCGGGGCTTGCGGCTGCGGAAGAAAGTGCGGTAAGTAAAATAGCGGCTGTTAAAAGTGGTTTCATTTGTACCTCTAGGTTTGTTGTTTGCGAAACCTTAGAGCAAAATACGGGACCGCTTTTTGAGTGTGTCAGAGTGCGATAAATTTGAGCTGAGATGATTTTTTCTTAAAACAAGGAATAGACGGGTCTGCGTTCTTGGAAATCGGACGGAGACGGGCAAGTGCCGGACATCCGGCGGTTCAGGGCCACCGGATCGTATTTGAAGGCGGGAATTAGAATGACGCCGGAGCAGGGGACTGGGAAGTTTGAGTTCCGTCGTTCACCACGCTGAAATTCAAAGATTCGAATTCCTTGTAACGTCTTCTCTCGTCTTCCAGGCGCTGAGCTTCGATTTTTTCCAGAATTGTGTTTTCAGTTTGGACTTCCATTTGTTTACGAGCGTCTCTCAGGCTGTCCATGGTGGTGGAGTGAGACGTTCTTAGGCCCGTTTGCGCAGATGCAACAGCCGCAGCTCCCAGAACAGAAACAAGTACAAATTTTTTCATAAAGTGCCCCTTTGTGAGTCCTCATACCGGGAAATAACTCATAAAGAATGCCTTGACGCACTGCCGGAGTATATTATTCTCAGTCCCTGCTTCTTTGTCATTCCGGTGGGGATGGGGTAAAGAAGATCCTTCAGGAGTTTCACATGTTTGAGAATTTATCAGATAAAATCATGACAAGCCTTAAGAAGGTCCGCGGTCAGCACAAGATCAGCGAGGCCAATATTGAGGAAGTGATCAAGGAAATCCGTCTGAGTCTTCTTGAAGCGGACGTGAACTTCAAAGTCGTTAAAACCTTCATCGACAAGGTCAAAGAAAAAGCTCTGGGGCAGGATGTTCTAACCAACGTTAACCCGGGCCAGATGTTCGTTAAGATCGTTCACGACGAGTTGGTGAACGTTTTGGGTGGCGGCGCGGTTGAAATCAACGTGCGCGAAAACCCCAGCGTGATCTTCTTGGTGGGTTTGCAGGGCGCGGGTAAAACCACGTCGGCTGCAAAATTGTCTCTGTACATTCGCCAGAAGCTCAATAAAAAACCAGGTCTGGTTCCGGCCGACATTTACCGTCCGGCGGCGATCGATCAGTTGCAGACTTTGGGTAAGCAAAACAACATTCCGACCTTCCCAACCCAAGTGGGCATGAAGCCGGAAGAGATTCTGGAAAAAGCCAAACAATGGGCCCGCGACAACATGGTCGAAGTGGTCATTGTCGATACGGCAGGCCGCCTGCAAATTGACGAAGACCTGATGGGCGAGCTGGGCCGCTTGAAAGAAATCTGGACGCCGCAGGAAATTCTTCTGGTGGCGGACGCGATGCTAGGTCAGCAGTCCGTGAATGTCGCTGAGGGCTTCCATAAGCGTTTAAATCTGACGGGCCTTGTGTTGACCAAGGTGGACGGGGATGCGCGCGGTGGTGCGGCCTTGTCCATTCGCGAAGTGACAGGGATTCCTATTAAGTTCCTCGGTGTGGGTGAAAAAGTCTCTGCCTTGGAAGTCTTCCATCCGGATCGTCTTGCGGGACGTATTTTGGATATGGGGGATGTGCTTTCTTTGGTCGAGAAAGCGCAGGAAGTGATCGATGAAAAGGCGGCTCGTGATTCAGCCAAAAAGCTGATGAAAAACGAGTTCACCCTTGAAGACTTCCTGACTCAGATCCAGCAGCTCAAAAAAATGGGCGGCTTTGAAAGTATTTTGAAATTTTTACCGGGCATGGGGGAGTTGAGCAAACAGCTTAAAAACATGACCCCTCCGGATGCAGAAATGAAGAAAATTGAGGCGATCATTCGCTCGATGACTATCCAGGAACGGCAAAACCATAAGATCTTAAATGCGTCGCGTCGCATGAGGATCGCTCAAGGGAGCGGAACTCAGGTTCAAGACGTGAACAAGCTGATAAAGCAGTTTGAGGACGCTAAAAAGATGATGGGCGGGCTGATGAAAATGGGTATGGGTCGAGGCGGAATGAAGTTTCCATTTTAGGGCTTGATATTTAACCATGAACCAAGTACAAACTTGGACTTACTGTTTTTGATACATGAGGTTTAGAAATGGCAGTTGTAATTCGTTTGGCTCGTATGGGCGCTAAGCATGATCCTAAATACCGCGTAACTGTAGCGGATTCTCGTCGTTATGTGACTGGTAAATTCCTTGATATCCTTGGAACTTACATTCCTTCTCCAAAAGGTAACGACAAAAAGGTTGAACTTGATCTGGCTAAAGTTGAAGAGTGGATCAAAAAAGGTGCTCAACCTACAGATCGCGTAAAACACGTGATCAAATTGGCTCAAGCTAAATAAGTTGTTGGCTTCCTATTTGGTTTTGTTAAACTACCAGATAGGTACTATCTGTGGGGGTAAATATGGATAGCTTGAAAGACCTCGTTGAGTTCATGGCAAAATCCCTAGTGGACAAGCCAGAAAATGTCGAAGTTGATGAAATCCCTGGGCAGCAAACCACACTTCTTGCTTTAAAGGTTGATAAAGAAGACCTTGGTAAAGTGATTGGTAAGCAAGGTAAAACTGCTGCGGCAATGAGAACCATCATCCGCGCGGCTGGTACAAAGCTGAACAAACGTTATCACTTGGATATCGTTGAATAATTTAGCTCGATAAAATTTAGAGATAATTCTCAAGGAAGGGGTTGCCAATACGGTAACCCCTTTCTTTTTTGCGATGCCGGTGAATAAGAAACGGCATCAGGGAAGACGGCGCGTCTTCCCAGTATGATACGGAGACGGAAAATGAAGTTAGTAGGTAAGATTCGCGAAGCTCACGGACTTAAAGGTGATCTTTATGTTTTAGTTTTTTCGGGTGATATTTCCTGGGCAAAGCGCATGAAGTCCTTCGGTTTGAAGGCAAAAGACTCTGATGAGATCAAATCCTTCACGGTCGAGCGCACGAAGCCTTTTAAAAAAGGTCTGATTGTGAAAGCCGGCGAAGTTACAGATCGCACTATGGCAGAAGGTCTGGAGCACATGGAGTTCTATATCGACGATGAACTTTTAGTGTCCAAGCCGGGCGAAACTATCTATCTGGAAGAAATTAAAAACTTCAAATTGAAGAATCCGGAACAAACTGTTTTGGGCGAAATCGTTGGTTTCTCCTCGAACGGCGTTCAGGATCTTTTGGTTGTTGAGACGACCACAGGCAAGCAAGCTGAAATTCCGTTCGTGGATCAGTTCATTAAAAAGATTGATTTCAAGCACCAGGCTGTGGTGATGGACCTTCCAGAAGGTCTGCTTGATCTGGAAAATGCTTAAGATAGACGTGATCACTCTTTTTCCTGAGATGATTGAAAACGCCGTGTCCCACGGTGTTTTGGGTCAGGCTTTGAAGGGTGATCTGCTCTCTGTTCATGCGCACACGCCGCGCGAATTTGCCACGGACAAGCATAAGACTGTTGATGATCGCCCTTTCGGGGGCGGTGACGGCATGATCATGCTTTCGGAAACTTTGGAAAAAAGCCTTCTTAAGGTGAAACATAATACTTCCAGAGTCATCTATCTTTCCCCTCAAGGTTCGGTGCTAACCGACGAAAAGGCCCGACAGCTGTCCCAGGCAGAGCATCTGGTTTTGATCTGTGGGCGCTATGGTGGGATCGACCAAAGAATCATCAACACCTATGTGGATGAGGAAATCTCCATCGGAGATTACGTGCTTTCCGGTGGGGAGCTGGGCGCGCTGGTCGTGATTGATGCGCTTTCCAGATTTATTCCGGGTGTATTAGGTCATGCAGACTCTGCGGATCAGGATAGCTTTTCTCAAGGACTGCTTGAACATCCCAACTACACCCGGCCTCGTCAGTATCTGGATCAGGAAGTGCCTGAGGTTTTGCTGAGTGGAAATCACAAGTTGATCGTGGAATGGAAAGAAAAGGTTTCGGCCTTGGTCACTTTAAAAAAGCGACCGGATTTATTTAAAGAATATATTAAAGTGGAGCGTGAGAAGTATCACGCCCTGAAAAAAAAGAAGACTGCCGAGCCATTGAAGGAACTCTTGAAGTTTTGGCAGCAAATGTCCCTGCAAGATCGCAAAGTTTTGGGGCTGCAGGGGTTGAATGAGGAAGACTTCCATGACTGAAGAAACACCTTACGTGCCTCGTCTGGCGATTGGTCTGGTTCACTATCCAGTCCGGGATCGTCTGCAAAAAACCGTGGCGACGAACATCACCAATTTCGATATTCACGACATCGCCAGAGCGGCCACGGTTTATGGGGTGGAAAAATATTACATCATCCATCCCATGAAAGAGCAGCTCATGTTCGTAGACCGGGTTCTGGATCACTGGCGCACGGGGCAGGGGGCGAAGTTCAACCCCATGAGAAAGACCGCTCTAGGCAACGTTATGGCGGTTGAGAGCGTAGAGCAGGCTATGGCTGATTGGAACGTCCCAGAGGCATTGACGATCGCCACCACGGCCCGTACAGAGTGGGCGAAGCATAAGTATAGTTTTGCTGAGCTGCGTAATGAAATGCATGTGGCCAAAAAGCCAGTTTTTATGCTATTTGGTACGGGCTTCGGTTTGACAGAAGACCTCATCAGATCCTGCTCAGGGGTTCTGGAGAGCATTAGGGGTGCTCCCCCCAAAGATTATCGGCATCTTTCCGTAAGATCTGCCGTAAGTATCTGTCTTGACCGTGTCATGGGTCCATGGTAGACCCTTGTTTTACTTTTTGTGAAAATTGACTGCTATAAGGATTTTAAGCAATGGCTAAAGAAACAAACCTCGTTCGTCGCGTTAGTGTTAAAGCTGCTAATAAAAACATCCAATCCTTCAACTCTGGTGACACTGTTAACGTATTCGTTAAAGTAAAAGAGGGTGAGAAAGAGCGTGTTCAGCTTTACAAAGGTATCGTAACTAAGATCCAAGGATCTGGTGCAGGCAAGTCCTTCACAGTTCGTAAAATGTCTGCGGGTGTTGGTGTGGAAAGAACTTTCCCGTTTGCATCTCCAGCTATCGATAAAGTTGAGATCGTAAACATGGGTAAAGTACGTCGTTCAAGACTTTACTACCTTCGTGATCTTAAAGGTAAAGCAGCGAAAATCGAATCTGAATTGGTTACTGTAAAAGCAGACTAGTTCAGCGATTGCAAAAGCTTTAAAAATAGAAAACCTGGAGTTCAACAACTCCGGGTTTTTTAGTTTCTGACGCAGTTTAATCTCAGTGACCTTTTTGGATCTTTCTCTATATGATCACGGCCTTACATCGAGGCACCGCTTGGCTAAAGCTAAAAAAGAAAAAATCGAATTCCCTAAAATCGAATGGCGCGAATTTTCCCCGGCTCCCATTATTGGTGTGGACGAGGTGGGTCGTGGTTGTTTGGCGGGGCCGGTTTATGCGGCGGCAGTGATCTTCAAGTCAGAGGCGCTCAGTGATCTGGTGACGGACTCGAAGCTGATATCCGAAAAACGTCGCGATGAAATGGCGGAGTTGATTTTGCAGGAACACCATGTGGGCATCGGTTTCGCAACGGTGGAGGAAATCGACGAGTTGAATATTCTTAACGCCTCACTGCTGGCGATGAAGCGAGCGGTTGAAAAGCTGGGTGTTAAGAGTGGTCATGTGCTGGTGGATGGAAATAAGAAAATTCCAAATCTGCGCGGATTCGAACAGACCACGGTTGTAAAAGGGGATCTGCGTGTGGCGCCGATTTCTGCAGCCTCCATTGTGGCTAAAGTGACTCGTGATCGATTGATGAAAGATCTGGGGGCGCAGTATCCGCACTATGGATTCGAAGTTCACAAAGGCTACTCCACGCCAATCCACAAACAAAGTATCGTCACGCACGGTCCGTGCGTTGCCCATCGCCGCTCCTTTGCCGGCGTCAAAGAATACGTCCGCTAAATCCTCATCGTCACAGGTGTGCGCCCCGTATTGGGCGCATGAGCGCGGACTGCTATCTGAAAATCACGTTGTAAAACACTATCAGCTTCAGCATTTTCATTTGCTTGGACAGAGGGTGAAAACACCTTTTGCTGAAGTGGATCTGCTTTTTCGCGCTCCCCAGGGGCATCTTCTGATGGTTGAAGTCAAAACGACGAACCTGATGGACTTTCAGCCATTTCGAGTTTCGCAGAAGCAGAAGGCGCGTCTTCTGCGGGCGATGCAGTTTTTGGCAGCCCGTTGGGATGTGTTGGTGGAGATTCACTGGGCCTTTGTCACAAAAGAAGGTGAGATCACGGTCTTTGAGGACATCAGTGGTTGACTCAAACTGAGGTTTTCAGGGGACAATGATGTATGAAGAAAATCCTGACCGTCTTAATCCTGGTGATGATGCAAACTCAAAGTGCTCAAGCGCAGTCTTTGCGAAGCTTTCTGGCTACATGCGGTTGGGGAGTCGTCGGAGGAGCTGCGCTGGGAGTGGTCAGTCTGGCCTTTGAAGACAAACCCAGTGAAAGCTGGAACAATGTGGCTCGTGGGGCTTCGTTGGGATTGTATGCCGGGATCGGTTACGGTCTTTATGCCATGAACAAACAACCTGCGACCTATCAGCAACCGGACTTCGCGATCATGCCGACTTTTGAAAAGGGGCAAATTGATGGGGTTCGTGTCACCAAGACCCTCTTTGACTTCTAAAAGAACAAAATATCAAGCCTGAGCGAAGCGGATTCGGCTTAACACAGAATTAGAAGCCGTAAGAATCCAAAGCCTCTGGTGGCAGAGCCGGTTTTGGATTTCCGTCAAACGTAAACTCAAAGTTCAGTTTGAAGTTAGTGTCACCACCAGTGACCTGATCATGGATGAAGGTGATCATCATGCAATCGCCCGGCGGTTTGAATTGGGCAATATAGGCCCAGGACTTCACCTTGTCCTGTGTGGTGGACTCGGCCCAGTTGGCGTCATAAACGAATTTCCCCATCAAGTTGATGAAGCGCGAGGTGAAGCCCGCAGAGAAAGTGTAATCTTCCTGGCGATCGCTGGTGTTGACGGCTTGTCCCGGAGTGATCTTGTACTGACGGGTTAACTGCACCTGGAAGAATTGGCCCATATCGTTCAGCAAGCGCACGCGGGAAGAGGCGTTGGTCACGTTCTGATAAGGGAAGTAATTGAAGATGGAGTAGGTCTGGAAGCGATCCAGGCGCACGTCCAAAGTGGCCGTCACATCCGACCAGGGCTCTTTGACGCCCACTTTGTTTTCCTGGGTGCCGTCATACGATTGAGCCAGCTTTAAATAGCCCACCTGACGGTATTCAGGGCGATCACCAATCCAGCGTTTTTCCGTGATTTTGTTAATCAAAGCCAGGGTCACAAGGTTGCGGTCATAGACGCGGTCATAGTAGTCAAACTGCACGCCATAATCGCTGGCAATATCCAGATCAGTGATACTGTCACGAGCCGTGTACGGCGCATCTGAAATGGATCCAGTTCCAAAGAACGGGCTGTCGTCCTGAGACACCCATGGCAGGCGCGAATAGACAACCTCTGGAATGATCTCGTGCTTGTAGCGGGTGGCCTTTGAGTTGACGGTGTCGCCATAAATGCGGCTCAGATTCGTGCGGGCTCCAAGCTCAGTGCGAACATAGCGACGGGCAAGGTATTGATCTTCATCAACGTTAAAGCCGTAATGGGTTTCGCGATAGCTGATCACCGGAATCACATCCAGACCGTCACCAAACTTAATCGGATAATAAAGGGCCGGCATCACGTCCAGACGTTGTCCGGTGCGGATCTGATCCACGGCGGGATCGAAAGAGCCATCATAGATTCTTCTGCAAGTGGGGTCGTCCTGCCATTTGGGATCGTTGCAGGTGTTTTTAGGGAAGCGAAGTTTATTCCCGCCAACCATCTGCTCGGTCATGTCGTCATAAGCCTGACCCGAGCGCGTGAAGTTCACATAGGACACATTGACTGAGTAAATAAAGTTCGTGTCACCGATGTTTTCCTGTGTCTGGGAAAAACGCAGTTCGGGAATGCGATGAACCGCATCGTCATTGCCAGACAGGGGATTTCCCTGAAGCATGTTCACATAGTAGGACGTATCCACGCTGTAGTGTTGATCCAGGGTGTTTTTCGTGAAGGAGGTGCGATTTTCCATGGCCGAGTCGCCGTGGTTCATCGTTTCGTTCGGGAAGTCCTTTGGGTATTGCAGGTCGCTGGCCAGATTCAACTGGGCTCGGTGAACGATTCCATCAGGCATTTCATAATAGTGATCATAGCGCAGGAACCAGCGCTCCAGTGGATCGTTTTTTTCATCCGGCGTGCGATACAGATTCAGTCTGTCATCTTCAGCAAAGGCCTTGTCGAAGATGGTTCCAAAGTTCAAAGTACCGCTGGAGTTTTCGCTCAGCAAATAGCGATACTCCACCAAACCTTTAAGACCCCTCTTGGTGTAGTCTTTAAGTTCAATGGTGGCATCTGTGCTGCGAGAAATAGCCCAGAAGTAGGGTTGAGAGATGGCGATCCCCCCTTTGTCGGACAATTCAAAACCAGGGGTGAGCAGTCCGGACTGACGATCACTCTTCAGCGGAACGATCAGGTAAGGCAACCAGAAGAACGGAACCGGGCCAAGGCGTAGCACGGCATTCTTGATATATGCATAGCCCCCCAGCTCGGCGCGAATGGTGGATCCCGAAAAACTCCAGGTCGCGGGGCAATTCGTGCAGGCGGTGTAGTCTGCTGAACTGACAATGAATTCCGATTCTCCGGTTTTCTGCAGGAGTTCACCCGAGAAGCTGACCGGGCCGGACTGCACATAGCCGTTATAGATCAGGCCGGTGTTGTTTTCGTAATCCAGGAAGATCTGATCCCCGGCAATGGTGTTCTTGGCATCCATGATCTCCACATTGCCGTAAAGTTCCACCTGGCGGGATCTTAAAGAGACGCGGGCCTTGTCGGCCTTGATGTGCTGTCCCTGATAGACCAGCTGAATGTTGCCTTCCAGATCCACCAACTCCTTTTCGTTGTCACGGAACATGTGATCGGCATTGATCAGAATGCCATGGATCTTCGCTGCAGGCTCTGCGGCCCACAGGGGAGACTCTGTCACCAGGGAAAGGAATAAGAATGAAAGCAAGACGATCCAGCGATGAAGCACCAAAGTATTCTAGGGATGGTTTAGGGCCTTTGTCGAGGTGAAACTGGCCTCTTTTTGGACTCAAAATGTCATGAATTCTGTCCGTTAAGATAAGGCACATAACTTAATCCAAGAGGTTTACACATGGAAGTCAAACTCCTGCTCGACGGTGATATCACTGTTGTGTCTTTGAGTGGTCGTATTGAGATTGAAAAAACACAATCCTTTAAGAAAGCCTGCCTGCAAAACTTTTCTGACAGAAAAGTCGTGTTTTGTATGAAAAACCTGCATTTTGTGGGGTCTTCCGGGATTCAGTCTTTCTTCGGTGTGCTGAATGATTTGAACATGGGTAAACAAATGAGCGTGAAAATCGCGGGTTTGACCCCGGATTTTCAACGCCTTTTCTCTTTTTCTGAATGTTCAAGTTTAGAAGTGCATGAAAGTATCGAAGGGGCTCTGCAAAGCTTTTAAGCAGTAGGCCCTTCCTGTTTGCGCAATTCGTTTAGTTTCTGACTGAGCTCAAGGTTAAGGCGCTCCAAAGCCGCCGCAGCGACCTTGAGCTTTTCGTTTTCCTCATTCTTGGCAGTCCACATGTAACGCAGGCTTTCGAGTTGTTCTTGGGCCTGATAATTGTCTTTCTCAAGCTTCTGAATCTTCTCCTGATCCTCCATCACACGAACCTGCAAGTCTGCATGTTCAACCCCCAGCTTTTGATTTTGGCGGGACAGTTCGCTGATGCGTTCTTGCTGGCGTTCGATCTCTTTCTCCAGGCGATCCTTGATCTCCTCTTTGGTGCGGCGAAGTGTCACAACTTCGTTTTCCAATGTGTCCTGTCGCTCCAGGGCCGCGTGAAGCTTTATGGACTTCACTTCAAGTTCTTCTTGAGTTTGGTGCAGCATCGCCAGCTCTTTATTCATGCGTTCAATCTGTTCTTCATAGAACTGAACCATTTCTTGAGCTTTTTTCTCGGAGGCTTCCACTTGGTAGCGGGAGTTTTTTGTGACTTCGATGATCTGGTGACGAAGGTCACGCAGAAGAGCTTCTTTGTGGGCGTAATCGCTTTCAAGTTCCTGCAGACGCAGATCCTGAGTGCGAGAATATTCTTTCAACTGAGAGATGTAAGGCTTCACCTGTGTTTTGATGCGCTCATGGTATTTTGCATGGCGAGCCAGTTCCGTTGTCATATTACGGACTTTTTCAGTCAGGGCGCGCACTTTTTCGCCTTGAACTTCTTTTTCACGCTCGAGCTGATCAACTTTCTGGCGCCAGATATTGTCTTTTTCTTTCCACACCAGGATTTGATCTGCGACAGAAGATTGGGACAGGCGGGCTTTGTTGGCCTCTTCGCTGAAACGTTGATTTTCCGTTTCCAGCAATGAAAGGCGGCGCAACGTCACTTTCAGACGGGCCATCAGGTCTTCATTCTGAGAGATTAAGTTTTCAACGGTGGAAGATTTCAGGATCTCTTTGGGAAGATGACTGAAATCATTCTGACGAGGCATCTCGTCAGGCAAAGGAATCTGACCCACAGATTTTTGATCCCGGGTTGAGTCAAAGTCTAAATGTCCCAATTTCGCGGTCTGGAAAGAATCGGTTTCCATAGCCCTCCTCCATGAAGTCTAGGTCGCCCTTCGTCCATTTTCTCAGAATGATTCGACTTTAGTCAAACCAACCCACTAAGACTGGACCAAGGTATTAACAAAAGGGCTCAATATCGAAGTTAAACTGCCGAAAAGAAAGGATATGTCAGTACCAGCGCTTAAAGATTCTACCGCCCTTGTTGAAGAAGTGAAGAAGAAGGAAGAAGGTGCCTTCTTTGATATGAGCGTGGATAAAGCTGATCTTGGTCGGCCGGACTCATTGCGCTACAACATTCTGACCTGGGTTTTAGATGAGCGCTACGACAAGGCCATCGACGAACTTAAAGACTTCCTTGAAAAGCCTTCTGAATATCCCAATTTTAAATCCAAAATTACACGTTTCATTAATCATTCCATCGATTTAATTTACGCAATTAAAGCCAAAAGAAGCTTTCCGGGCATTAACTCACTGACTCGGGCCAAACAGCAGGAATTGCGGGAGAAGTTTAAAGAACACTTCCGCGAATTGCAGTATGTTCTGAAGGTTGTTGAGAAAATCCAAAGTGATCTGCGAGTGCAGGATGTTCGCTCGACTATATATGTGGTGAAAGCGGCCTGGTTTGCCAGTTTGGCAGTGATCATTCTGGCATTCTGGTTGGATATCGTAAACGGTCTGGCAAAGACCAGCGTTTTGGTCTTCGACGATGCTTTTGGTAAGTTGGCCAACTTCTTGGCCGAAACAATCGGCTTCTAGGGTGCGCCGGATATTCATTTTTAGCTGCGTTACTGCGTCGGCGGCGTACTATTAGTACGCCTTTTTTCCTTGCGCCTTGTAAAAATGAATATTGCGGCGTGCTTGGGTAATCCTGGTTTATTTTTTTAGAGTTTTATAGGCGGCTTCCAGCACTGGGATCGACTGGGCGCCGTTAAGGACTTTGCCATTGATGAAGATGGCTGGGGTCCCCTGGATCTGAGCCACTTCGCCTTCTTTGGCGTTCTTTCTGACAATTTCAGGAATTTCAGTGCCTTTTACGCAAGCTTTCAAATCATCCAGTTTGATACCCGTTTTAGTGGCAATGGATTCCAGATTTTTATCCAAATTCATAGTGCGGATGATTTCATCCTGATTCTCAAAGATATGGTCGTGAGCCTCCCAGCCTTTTTGTGCCAACTTTTCAGAGCACAATGCAGCTGCTGCCAGTCCACAGGAAATACCATCACCACCACCTTTGATAGCTTCGTTGCAGGTGCCATCCAGAGGGAAAGGTTTGTAGATCAAGCGCACATCCGGATGATTTTTAGCAAAACTATGTAAGACCGGCGCGGCGTGTTTGCAGTGAGAGCAACGGAAATCGGCAAACTCTACAATCGTCATCACGGGTTCGCCCGAACCTTTTTGGAAGCTGAGGCCCGTGGTTAGGTCGAAGTTCTGCTGCGGCGCCACCTGCCAGTAGGCAACGCGTTCTTTGGCCATTTTTTCGATGTCAGAAAGGCCATGGCTTTCAAGGTACATAATATTTGCCAGGAAAGCGAAGGCCGGGATCGCGATCAGGAAGCCCAGAACCCACTTTTCGGTCGAGAAAACATCTTTGATGTCGTTGCTGATATTTTCAGCAGAAACATCGCGAGCTCCCATCCACGTAAAGATGAAACCCAGGATGGACAGGATGTAAGTGGCAATGCAGAAGATGCAAAGGTTGCTCATCGCGGTGATGGAAATCGTACCCATTACGATGGAAGCCAAAACTGTTCCGGCAGAAAGCAAAAGTGCATAGCGGGATGTGCGTTCTTGGTCCTCAACTAAGTTGAAGCGCGTGACTGCCAGGAAGTAGAGCAGAACCAGGTTGGTCATGACTCCCCAAAGCGCAATAGGCACTCCCAGCAGAGATGAGAACTTGCTGGCACTAACGGCATCACAGTTCAGAACTTCATTAATGTTGCAGAAGGATTCTCCACCAGAAAGGCCGAACTTCACGTCATAGTAATGAAGAGTCAGGTAGATGTGCACACCGACACCGATCAGGGTGACGATCATAGCTAGAAGCAGGGAAGTGTTTTTGCTGGCTGTGTTTTTCATGCTTTCATTGAATCTTAGATTCGTGTTTGAAATCAATGGAAATTATGCAAAAATCTTTGCAGCGCTATCAAGGAAGACAGCTTGAACGACCTACAAAAATGGATTCGCATTAGAAAAGACCTTTACCTGCAGATGGAAAAGCAGGTTCGCCATCGCTTGGGGCAGGACACCCCTGAGTTGATGCGTTATCATAAGGTTTACGAAAAAGAGTTCTCCAAAAAATGGACCGTTTCAACCAAAGAGGCCCTTTGGGAACAAATGGCTGCATCCCAGGTCGTTATGATTGGGGACTTCCATGCCCTTCATCAATCGCAAAAGGCCCAGGCGCGCATTTTGCGGAATATGCCTACGGACCGTAAAGTTATTCTGGCGGTGGAGTTCTTTGAAGCGGCAGATCAGGAAAGGATAGATCGCTATCTGTCTGGCAAGATGTCAGAAAAGGACTTTCTAAAGGCCACTCAGTGGCAGTCCAAGTGGGGATTTCCTTGGGAGCACTATCGTCCCTTGTTGCGGTGGGCGCAAAAACACAAGGTGCCAGTTTATGGTATTAATCGCACCTACAAAAAACGCAATGCAGCCACTTTGAAGTCCCGGGATGTTTTCGCGGGAAGAAAGATTGCTGATCTGGTCAAGGCGCACCCTGAGGCTCTGGTGGTTGTGATCTATGGGGATCTGCATTTGGCCGCGGAGCATATTCCGGCAGAAGTTGTGAAGATTCTAGGGCCCGCCTTTGCAAAGAAGATACTGCGGGTGTTTCAAAACTCTGAAAAAATATACTTCCAGCTTCTTAATAAGGAGCTGGAGTCCTCAACCGACTTGGTCCGTCTTTCACGCAACATCTTCTGTCTTATGAGTGTGCCTCCGTGGGTGAAGTGGCAGAATTATCTGATGTATCTTGAGCAGACCTATGATCTGGGGTTGCACGACGACGACGATGATGATGAGGATGATGATCTTTTGGATTACACTGATCACGTCGGACGTTATGTGAAGATCATTGCTGATGAGCTGGGTGTTGCCGTTTCCACCTCGGGGCTTTCTGTTTATACCGCGCGGGACAGTGCTTTTTGGAGCCAGGTGAGAGAGCACTATGATGCAAAAAAACTGCGCTGGATTGAAATGTTGATCGCAGATGAAAGTTCTTTTTATTTGCCAGAAATTGGAGCGGCCTATTTGGCGCGGGGAACTGTGAATCACGCGGCTTCTTTGGCCATGCACTTTGTGCATGCTCAGATCAGTGAAGAAAAGCAACTTTATGTGGATGTCCCGGCTGATTTTCTGCGCCTGATCTGGAAAGAGGCTGTGGCGTACTTTGGCTCCAAGATGATTAATCATAAGCGCAAAGCCGATACAGTGGCAGATATCAAAGCCAGCTTGTCGGTGCGGGGGCCCTCGGATATCGGAAAAGAGGCATTGCAGCTTGCTCTAGCACAGAAGATGCATGAGTTGATGGTGATCACCGGAGTTCCGGGGCATCGTTTGCAGGCTCGCCCTAAAAAGAAGTGGAGCTATGTTTTGGCGGCCACATTGTTGGGGGGGATGATGGGAGAGCGTTTGTTTGGTGGCTACCGAAAGAAGCTGGTGAATCCTGCCACATTGGTTAGTTTTTTGAGGAAGCCTTTGGCAAGTCCTCATTTCAATGTCGTCTATTATGAAGTGCTGGAAGTGATAGAGTCCTTACCAGCCCCCTTCCTGAGTAAAAAGGAAAAGCTATGAATAAAGACTCGTGGTTCTATAATAAAAATCTGAAACCCCAAGGCCCGGTGTCTTTGGAGGAAATGCGTCTGCGAATCTACAAAGGTGAGATCGGCCCTCACGATTTAGTCTGTCATGACAAAACAGGGGAGTGGAAGCCGGCCTGTGAGTGGGGTGTATTTGAGCAGACCTTATTTCCTGCGGCTCAGAAATTCATTCCTGGGAGCGATGTTGCCGTGGATGAAAAAGAGTGGGTTCTGCTGGTGCCTTCCGAGGATGGCAAGAGTCTGGTTCAAGAAGGGCCTTATTCGGTTCGCGACATCAAAGACTTCGTGAGACAGCAAAGAGTGTCCCAGGAAAGTCATGTCTGGAAGTCGGGCTTAAGTGGCTGGTGTAAAATTCAGGATCGACCTGAATTCATTTAGTTCAGAGCGTCCTTAAGGTCTTTGCCCGGCTTGAATTTTGGGATGTAGGCACTGGGAATTTTAACGGTTTCGCCAGTTTTGGGATTTCGCCCCTGGCGAGCCTTGCGGGATGTTCTGGTGAAAGTGCCAAAGCCCACAAGTTTGACCTCTTCGCCGTCTTTTAAGGCCTCTTGAATGGCCTCTAATGTGGCATCAAGGATCTGTTCGGATTGAGTTTTGGTTGTCTTTGTTTTTTCAGCGACCAGTTCCACCAATTGAGCTTTATTCATTGCGTTTCAATCCTTGTCTCGAAGACCGCTAACCTAAGATTCGCTGAAAAAATGGTCAAGTGAAATGAGTGAGTCGGGTCCAGGATGTGATGCGGTAAAACGAGTTCTGTTAAGTGTCATCCTTTAAATTTTCGATGTTTCGTTGGATACTAGGGAACTTCATTGAGGGGGGGCTGTGATGCTTTTCGTGGCGTTATTATTTCCGGTGTTTGGTTTTGCTCAGCAAACATTGAATGCCAATCTTTATGATTTGAAATCCAATCAACAGAAAAAACTCTTTACCTTGGACATTGCGGTCACGCCCACTGACGTCGGCGCATTCAGTACGCAGGCACAGTACCGGGATCTTGAAGGGAAAGTGGCTGTGACCGAAACAGGTTACGTCAAAGAGGCCGAGATTCAAAGGTACGAAATTCAACAGAATCAGACGGGCGAAGTGGGGCGCTTCCGCGTTGAAAATGGCCGGATCTATTTTGAATATGAAGGCAAGGGTAAGAAAAAAACTTCTGATGAAAAGGTCAGTGGGTTCGTTCTGAGCACCTCTAATTTCAATGCTTTTGTGGCAAAAAATTGGGAGCCGTTAAGTCAGGGGAAGGCCTTGGATGTTCGCTTTGCTGTGTGGGATCGGCTGGAGACCGTCGGGTTCACCTTGCAAAAGCGCGGTGAAATGGAAAAAGACGGAGAAAAGTGGATGGAGTTGCGCATGAAGCCCACAAGTTTTGTGATCGCGGCCCTGGTGGACCCTATTCACTTGTGGTATTCACATGCCGACAAACAACTGCGCCTGATGAAGGGGCGAGTTGCGCCGAAGCAGTTGCATAACGGGAAGTGGAAGGATCTGGACGCAGAAGTGATCTACACCAAAGCCCAGAAGACAGTCTCAAAATAAAACAGTCTCAATTCTTATCGGTTTTTGCCGATAAGTGAGACATGAAAAATCAGAACTCTTTATTCGTTGTTTTTTGTTTGTGTCTGACGGTGGGGATGATGGGCGGATACGCCGTCCTTGTTGGGCATTTCAATGGGCATGAAGAGTATGAAATGCGCCTGGCAAATCTGCAGAAACAGGTGGAAAAGGAAAAATTTAACAACTCTCTTTTGAGTTACCAGTTAAAGGATTTCCAGCAAACGGTGGCGCAGGTGCTGCCGGACAATAAAACACTTCAAGCAAAGTATGAACTTAAGAATTTGGCGGCCGTTGTTCGTGCGCCGGCCAGCGAGGATTCGCTGGATCTGTCCGGAGCTCTTTATGAAAAGGGCAAGCGTTACTTTAATGGTCAAGAGTATGATCGCGCCATTCGTGAATTTAATAAGCTGATCGAAACCTACCCATTGTCTCAGCACAATGTGGAGGCGCGTTTCTTTATCGCTGAAAGCTATTTCCTTAAAAAGGACTATCGCAGCAGTCTGGGGCAGATCGATGAGATGGTGACCCAGTATCCACAGCACGATCTGACAGGCTTTATTCTTCTGCGCATGGGGCAGATCAGTGAGATGAACAGTCAGACGGAAGAGGCCGCGGAGATCTATAAAACAGTCGCTAAAAACTTCAAAAACGAAAACCTCAAGAAGCAGGCGCGCAAGCTTGCGCAAAGTGTTGAATAGTCATGAAAAAGGTCGTCCGGGTTCTTATTTTTTTGATGGCTTTCCAGATGGAGATTCGAGTGCGTGCCGCAGGCGATGTGATGGAGCAGCCGTCGAAGTGCCTTAATGAGGCCTTAAATTGCGCCCTGCAAGTGACCGGAAATTCTTTTCATTTTGAAAAAGGTGAACAAAAACTTCATGCCTCCGGCGGGTCAACTCTGGTGATGAGCAACCCGCAACAGTGGCGCCTGGTCAAAGGGGTCCTGTGGGTTGAAAATGGGCAAGGTCTGGAGGTGGAAACTTTGTTTGCCTCTTTTAAGGCGAGTTTTGGTGAGTATTGGGTGCTGCATTCAGAGTCCCGGGTGTTGGTGCGAAATATGTCGGCTTCTTTGAAAGTGACCCTAAGAGACGGAAAGACGCTGGAGATTCCTGAAGGCTTTGAGGTCTGGGTGTCTTCGGTAAACTCTCAGGGGAAATCTGATTATGGAATGATTGAGCCGATCAATATGAAAGAGCACCTGCCTTTGTGGAACTCCCTTTATCGGGGAAATAAAGAGTCCTTTGTGAAAGAGGTTCGTCACTACCGCGAAAACTGGGGTGATTTGGTGCAAAAGAGCAGTCGCCTGTACCGCCAGCTGACAGAGAGGGAGATTGCCTCGGTCGCGGCGAGGGAGCAGGCTGAAGAAGCGCGTCGTCAGCGCAAGGCCGCGGAAGACCGCAGGGTCAAAGAACTCTATCGTCAGCGCGTGTTTGAGCGCTAGATAAAGGTCCTGATTTTAATTTACGATCCATGTCAGTTGCAGTTTCTGCCTGGTCCTCATGTTAATCTGAGGTCTGGGAGGATAGGATGTCTTCTATTTCATCATCGGATCGTGCACGCCAGGACGAAAAGATTCGTAAGACTCGGGAAGAGTATGAGAATCGCGAAAGCGAAAATGCCAAACGAAAGAGCGCCGAAGTCAAACGTTTGGAGCAGCGTCACCACGACGAAATCAAGAATATCACTGATGAATATGAAACTCGCATCGCCGAGCTCAAAGAGCGCAATCGCGAGACGCTAAATCAGCGCGACTATGAAAATAGCAAAAAAATTGATGAAGTTCGCCAAACCTACCGCGAATCGCTCCGCAATAAAATGGAGGATTCTTATAATGCCCGCGAACAGCAGAGAGCCAGCTATGAAGGGGCTCTGAAGAAGCAGAAAGAAATCAATGAGGCCCAGAAACAGAATTTGGTGGGACAACTGAATACTGAAATTTCAGGTCGTGATGAGCGTTTTGTTGAGGCAATTCAGGAGAATCGTCAGAAATCCCAGGAAGCAATTCACAAAAACTCACGCCGCTTGAATGAGGCGCATGAAAAAGAACGTGATGCTCTGTTGAGCAGTCATGACGAGACCTTGCGATCAAAAGATCGCAATAGTAAAGAAATGCGCAAATCCTACGAGGCTCGCTTGAAGCAGAGCGAGCGCCAGCGTGAGGCGGACAATTCCCGTTGGTCTCAGAAATACGGGGACTATGTCGTCAATAGCAAGCAGGAATATGGCGAAAATCTGGATATGAAGCAAATGATCATGAATCAGGAGCGTGAATCGATTCGTGATAAATACGAAAATGCACTGGAAAACAAGTCGGCTCAGATGGACTCGCAGAATCAGGATTTCCGTGATTCCGTCAATGGTCGCATCAACAGTCAGATCCGTTCCCGTGACAGCCAGATTCAGCGTCTGAATGGTCGACTGAACAATGAAATCTCCAAGAACGAAAGGCTGCGGGGCATTGAGCGTCGCAATCTGACTCAGGCCTATGAAAAACGTTTGGCTTTGTCTGAAGATCAGCGTGAAGGTGCTGTGGATCAGATGAAGGAGATTAACAATGAGCGCATCGATCGAGTGCTGACGGAGAATCAAAAGCTATTGAGAAATGCGGACCGCGAGAATAAATCTCAGGTCAACATCATGAACACCCGTCATCGTGAAGAACGCGAGAACCTGATCATACAGCACAAAGATCAGGTGACTCAAGTGGCGAACAATGCGGAGTCCCGTGTTAACAAAGTCATTGATTTGACTAATAAGAATCAAGCCCAGTTGGAGCGTTACTATGCGGACTCTTTGGATGTGATGAAGTCCAACTATCAGGACCGTATGGATGTGGTTCGTGAAAAGAACTCGGCAGATCATGCAGCGCTGAATAAGGCTATGACGGAGCGCTTCAGAACAATGGAAGCCTCTTTTAATTCAAAGCTGGAAGAAACCATCAAGCGTTACGAGGACCGTATCGCCGCCATCCAGGACAGCCAATCCCGCGAGTTGAAGCGACTTGAGAATCTGCATTCAACTCGATCTGGAGAGCAGGAAAAGGCCAGCAAAATGGAAAAAGAGTCTTTGCAGATGAAGTACGAGGCCAAGATTGCCCAACTGAATCAGTCGCACCAAGATCAACTTGATAGAATGAATAGACGTCACCAGGAAGATATGCAAAACTTGTCTGTGAAGATGAGTTCATACAGCAGGAAGGCGTAGATTCAATGTTAGCAGATCGTCGTGCAAAAATTGTGGCCACTATCGGGCCGGCGACTCGTGACGAAAAAAATCTGGAAAAAGCAATCAAGGCGGGCATGAATGTGGCTCGCCTTAACTTTTCCCACGGCAGTCATGAAGATCACCTTAAAGTTATCAAATCCTTGCGTAAATTATCCCAGGAGCTTCAGGCTCCGGTGGCGATTCTTCAGGACTTACAGGGACCTAAAATTCGCGTTGGAAAATTTGAAAACGGTTCCATTGAAATCAAACCCGGGGATCGTCTGGTTGTCACCACCGCTGCAGTGCTGGGTAAGCCGGGGCTGATTCCGTCGGACTTTAAAGAGCTTCCGTTGGCCTGTGTGCCGGGAACCCGTATTCTTTTGGATGACGGTCTGATGGAAATCAAAGTCCTTCAGGTGCGTGGTGAAGAGCTTGATGTGGAAGTCATCTATGGCGGCATCTTGAAAGACCGCAAAGGGATGAATCTGCCGGGAGTGAATCTGCCGGTGGAATGCATGACTCCGAAGGACATTGAGGACCTTGAGTTCGGCCTTGAAAACAAGGTTGATTATGTGGCCCTGAGTTTTGTTCGTCATGCGCGCGACATTCGACAGTTGCGTGAAAGAATTGAAGCTAAGAACTCCAGCGCAAAGATTGTCGCAAAGATTGAAATGGTTGAAGCCATTGAAAATCTGGAAGAAATCTGTCGCTTGAGTGACGCCGTTATGGTCGCGCGCGGAGATCTGGCTGTGGAAGTCGGGCAAAGTCGTTTGCCAGGATATCAAAAGCGTATCATTCAGGTCTGCAACCTTCTGGGTAAGCCGGTGATCACGGCAACGCAGATGCTGGATAGCATGGTTGAAAATCCGCGACCCACTCGTGCGGAAATCACAGATGTGGCCAATGCCGTGTTGGATGGTTCTGATGCATTGATGCTTTCGGCGGAATCCGCCAGCGGGAAGTATCCTTTCCGTTGTATCCGCACCATGCATGAAATTATCACTGAAGTTGAGCGCAACGAAGAGGAATACTATAAGATCTCTTTGGAGAATGAGTTCCTGAGCACGCCGGCGGCGATTGCTGCAAGTGCTTCTTTGAGTGCTTTGAAACTCAATGCGACGGCGATCATCTGTCTGACGACATCAGGTAAGACGGCCAATATTATTTCAGCCTTCCGTCCGAAGGCGCGCATTATTTCCGTGACTCAGCATCTGGATGTTCTTAATGGCATGGAACTTGGTTGGGGTATTCAGACCCATGCGATCAAGCCCTATAAAACCATGGAGGATATTCTTCGTGAAGTGGATCAGTTGTTGGTTTCTCATGGCCTGGGTAAAACCGGAGATCGTGTGATTTTGACTCTGGGCCAGCCGATTGCCTGCGGAGCAAAAACCAACTCTATCTATGTTCACACGGTGGGTGGCGAGAGTGTGGCGAAGCTGCCAAATGAAAAGCTGCCACTGCGTTGTCAGGAAATTCCAGATATCGAGTAGATTTTTTCTGAAGAAAAGAGAATAAAAAAAAGCCAGGTTCCCTCAGGTTCCTGGCTTTTTGTTTTAGCGCAGTTTGCGTTTTAGATTATTCACAATCGTCCAGTTGCGTGCCAGTGGCTCCACGTAAGGCAGTTCCACCATGATGTAGACACCTTTTTCATCCATGATTTTCTCAGTCAGATACTTCTTTTCGATCAAGGAATTCACGTCGTCAGCTCGGATCAGTTGTCCTAACTCTTTCATGGATTCATTTTGAACATCGGTCAGATCCACCTTGTACAGGCCTTTGTTGTTTGGCTCCACACGGCGGGCAAACAGTAAAATGCCATTCAGAATGCTGACCTCCTGATCCGACAGGGCTGGCAGACGGTCTTTGTCTTGTTTGAACAGCCACTCGTTGTACCAGTCGACGAACGAGAAAAGCTCCTGAGGTTTTAGATTGGTGACTTTCTGCGTTCCATCCCCGCGGTCTTCCTGAGTCAAGTAGCCAAGTTCGGTCAGAGCATTCACCACGCTCTGCATTTTGTTGGTGGCTTCCTGGAAGATCTGAATCGTGTAATTGCGAATCAGAACCGAAGAAAAACTTAAAGCCCCGTTGTCTTCGGGTTTACCATACTTATTGCCGACCAGATTTAAAATTGAAATATATTTGTTCACGATGTGAGGCGGGAAGCGCTCTTCATCAGGATTGGTGTTTTCCAGCAGACGGATTTTTTGATTCGCATCACGCAGTTTTTCATTCAGCGTTTTCATGATTGCGCGAACCCACACCGGCAACTGATCCATTTGTTTGTTCAAAGAGTCGTAGGGAAGTGCGATGACTTCGGAGTCTTTGGTGGCCTTCACATTCGCGCTGCGTGGCTTTTTATCAAACAACGCCATTTCGCCAACCATGGCACCGGGTTGAATTTCCGCGATAACAACTTCAGTGTTGCCTTTGCTTTTGGTGATAGCGAAACCACCTGTTTTAACGATATACATGGCATCTGGAGCGTCCCCATCTCTGAATAGATAGGTGTCTTTTGCCACTTTCTTTGCCTCTGCCACGAAAACCCCACTCTCAATTACGTGAATTTTTATTATCTATGGGAATCTTAGACAGGGCAATGCGGTGCTGGACTTAGGTGGGTTGGGTCGGGGTGGGCGTTTCAGATTAAAACGGCCTTCCTTTGGGGGAAAGCCGTTGAGCACAAAACTAGAATGTCATGGGCTTGCAGTCAGGGGCTATTTTCATTTTGCCCTCTGTGGCTGCCATTACCTTTTCTGGAGACAGATCCGGGGCGTATTCTTTCAAAACAAACCCTTCAGGGGTGATTTCGATCACGCCGAAATCACTGACGATTTTCTTGATGCATCTTACGCCGGTCAAAGGAAGCGTGCACTTGCTGCGCAGTTTGGAGTTTCCTTCTTTGTCGGTGTGTTGCATGGCTACGATCACGTTGCGAGCACCGGCAACAAGATCCATCGCGCCCCCCATGCCTTTGACCATCTTGCCTGGAACCATCCAGTTGGCGATGCTGCCGGTTTCATCAACCTCCATCGCACCCAAAACCGTCAGGTCCACATGACCCCCGCGGATCATCGCAAAGCTGTCAGCACTGGAAAAGAAGCTTGCTCCCGGCAAAGCCGTCACAGTTTGTTTTCCGGCGTTGATCAGATCCGCATCGACATCGGCTTCTTTGGGGAAAGGACCCATGCCCAAAAGACCATTTTCGCTCTGTAACATAACGAATTTGTCTTTTGGGATGTAGTTGGCGACCAATGTAGGAATCCCGATTCCCAAATTTACGCAGTAACCATCTTCAACTTCTTGAGCGATACGTTGTGCAATTTGCTCTCTTGTTAATGGCATAAACTTTCCTAACCTTTGGCAATCGTTTTTTGTTCAATGCGCTTTTGGTAGTTCGTACCTTGGAAGATACGCTGAACATACACGCCTGGAGTGTGAATCTGATCCGGATCCAGTTCGCCAATTTCCACCAGCTCCTCGACCTCGGCCACTGTGATTTTTCCAGCAGTCGCTGCCATCGGATTGAAATTGCGTGCAGTTTTGCGGAAGATCAGATTTCCGAACTTGTCGCCCTTCCAGGCTTTCACAAAGGCAAAGTCACCGACGATGCCTCTTTCCAGAACATAGTCACGGCCGTCAAAGTTTTTAATCTCTTTGCCTTCAGCCACCAAAGTTCCCACTCCTGTCGGTGTGTAGAACCCGGCGATACCCGCACCACCGGCGCGGATTCTTTCGGCTAAGGTTCCCTGAGGGCAGAACTCAAGCTCCAGTTCGCCACTCATGTAAAGCTTTTCGAACAAAGCGTTTTCACCCACATAAGAGGAGATCATTTTTTTGATCTGGCGCTTTTGCAAAAGCAGACCCAGACCGAAGTCATCCACACCTGCGTTGTTGGAAACGCAGGTCAGATTTTTCACGCCCATTTCATTCAGGACCGTGATGCAGTTCTCCGGGATGCCGCAAAGGCCGAAGCCGCCCAAGACCAGAGTCATGTTGTCCTTGACGTCAAAGAGCGCACTCTTGGCGTCCTTAAAAACTTTTTTGCTCATGACTAAGCCTTCTCGATGATCAAAGCCACCGCTTCGCCGCCGCCGATGCACAAAGTAGCCAAGCCATAGCGCTTGTTGTGTGTGTGCAAAGCGTGAACCAAAGTTGTCAGAATGCGCGCGCCCGAAGCTCCGATCGGGTGACCGATAGCCACCGCACCACCGTGAACGTTGACTTTGGCAGCCGGGATTTCAAGTTCTTTCATCGCCACCTGAGTGACAACAGCAAAGGCTTCGTTGATCTCCCAAAGATCAATGTCGCCCACCTTCAAATTGGCTTTTGCCAATGCGCCCTTGATCGCGCCCACAGGAGCTGTGGTGAAGTATTTTGGATCATGAGCGAAAGTGCCATGCGCCACGATTTTCGCCAAAGGTTTGATGCCACGTTTTTTGGCTTCAGATTCAGACATCAAAACGTGCGCCGCTGCACCGTCGTTGATTTTGGAAGCATTAGCCGCAGTGATGGTGCCAGTTTTGTCGAAGGCAGGTTTCAAGCCTGGGATTTTGTCGAAGTTGGTGTTGAACGGTTCTTCGTCCTTATCCACAGTCACAGCGCCTTTGCGACCTTCAACAGTCACAGGAGCGATTTCGTTTTTGAACAGATTCTTAGCCCAGGCATCCTGAGCTTTTTTGTAGGATTCAACTGCGAAAGCATCTTGTTCTTCACGAGTGAAGTTGTGCTCTTTCACGCAGATTTCCGCCGCATTTCCCATGTGGAAGTTATTGTATGGATCCCACAGGCCGTCTTTGATCATGGAGTCTGTCATTTGTGTTGGACCCATGCGGTAACCAGAACGGGAGTTTTCAAGCAAGTGCGGCGCCAAAGTCATGTTTTCCTGGCCGCCGGCAACAGCGATTTTTGTGTGCCCCAAAGCGATGGAGTCGGCCGCCAGCATCACAGATTTCAAACCGGAGCCACAGACTTTGTTGATGGTCAGACATGGAGTGGAATTTTTAAGCCCGGCGAAAAGAGCTGCCTGACGAGCTGGAGCCTGACCCACGCCTGCAGTCAGCACTTCACCCATGATGCATTCGTCAATTTCGTCAGCAGAAACACCTGCGCGAGTGATGGCTTCTTTGATGGCCACAGCGCCCAGTTTGGGTGCTGGTACGGAAGCAAAACCACCTTGGAAGGAGGCTACCGGAGTTCTCACACTGCTCACAATTACGACATTTTCCATTTTTTACCTCTTTAGCTTTTTGTCCAAGCTTTTCTCTTGGGCTTGGGGGCCCTTGCAAATTTATTGTAAATGCCCGCATACTTTTTTATATTTTAAAGACAGAGTCAAATGCCAGGGTTAAGGAGTCAACGCATGTCAGCGATCAGTTTCATTCTTGTCCACCTCGTTTTTCAGCCACTGATGGCCGCCACATTTGAAGTTCCCGTCTCTGAAGGAGATCGCCTGGTCCTGAAAGGTCTGGAGGCGCAAGTTCAGATGGTGGGGCAACCCGGCACTGCGCTGCGTGTCTCTGGGGTGGAGCAATCCAGTGCGGAAGGTTTATTCACGATCGAAAAGAAGAATAATATCATCGAAGTCCGTATGAATGAATACGACGGAAAAAGAACCTGGCTGAACATCTTGCCGAAGGCCGCTTCACAAATGAAAAAAATCGAAATTATCGGCCCGGCGCTTCCTGCGGACGTTCAATTGCGCGGTGGGTCTGTGGTGGCGCAGAAGTGGAACAAAGACTTGAAAGTGAGCCTGACTCAAGGGCGTGTGGCCTCCATGAATGGCGCGGGGTCTTTGCAGGTCTATGTGCAAAAAGGGGATGTGTCCGTGGTGGATCACCTGGGGAAAGTCAGTGCAGACTCCTATTCTGGTTCCATGACTTTGAAGAACGTTCAGGGGGATGTTGAGGCGTCCCTTTTCTCGGGGCAGATGAACGTTGAAAAAGTGCGCGGCTTCCTGACTGTTTCAGCCCAGCAGTCCACGGCGAAGGTCAATCAAAGCAACGGAACCATTCAGTTTGAAAGTGGCAAGGGCAGCCTGAATATTCAGGGCTTCCAAGGACGCATCGAGGGCCAGAATCAGGACGGCGCTGTGACGATTGGCATGGCGTTGGATTCGGAAGTGGATGTGAAGTCCAAGTCGGGTCGCGTGAGCATTCAGACGCCGCCGGGTTCAGGAGCCAGTCTGAATCTGATGACGGTGGAAGGTGAAATTGTCGTTCCGCCAGAAGTTCGCGTGACGAAGTTGAGCGCGGAGAAAACAGCACGTGGTCGTTTGCGTGGCGACGCGCCGAGAGGAAGCATTTTTGTTCGCAGTCAAGAAGGCACTATTTCAGTGAAATGAGTTGACAGCTTTTCTCAAATGTCTGACAGATGGAATGATCTCTAAAGCACTATCTAGGTAGAACTATGGCAAAAATCGTAAAAAAGAAGCCCGCAGCCAAGGCTGCAGCAAAACCAGCTAAAAAAGCGCCCGCAAAAGCGGCGGCCAAGCCAGCTCCAAAAAAGCCAGCTCCTAAGGCCGTTGTGAAAAAGAAGGCTGATAAGGCCCCTGTAAAGGTGGCAAAAAAGCCTGAGGCGAAGAAAAAACCGGAAGTGAAGCCTGCGAAGGCCCCGGTGAAAGCTGTAAAAGAGACCAAGGAAATTAAAGAAACCAAGGTCGAAGCGGCGAAAAAGCTGGAAAAAAAGGTTACGCCACAGCCGGTTCCTGAAAAAGCGGCGCCTAAAAAAGAGGCGAAAGCCCCTAAAAAAGGCAAAGCGAAAAAGGAAAAGGAAGAGGAAGAGCTGGAAGACGATTTTATCGCCGATGACGACCTGATGGGTGATGAAATCGGTGAATACGAAGAAGAGCTCAAAGCCGTCGAGGAATCCGAAGAGGAAATCGAAGTCGACGAAGAGTGGGTTTCTGAAGAAAAGGTCAAAAACGACGAAGAAGTGGTTTTGACTGACGCAGAGGGTCGTAGATACTGCCGCGCTCGCGATTGCGATCAAATCGCTGTCGTGGATGCTTATTGCCGTTACCACTACCTGATGTTCTGGAAGAAGATCCAAGTTCGTAAGAAGATCCTTCAAGATGGCAAGCTTGAGCGCTACGTGGAAGAACTGACGTCCCGTTATCCAGACAAGTTCCTGGAAATGATCCGTCGTGATTTGCGCACGGAAAAAGACTTCTTGGCTGCTATCCAAGAGCTGGAGATCGATGAATCTGCAGTGGATAATGAGTTTGAAGAGGATAATAGCGCATTTATTGAAGAAGTGCGTGGGATGGGAGAGGGTTCCGGTTCCGGCGTAGAAGACGACGAATACTAGGTCGGCCGTTGAAAAGGGCCCATCCGACTGCGTTGTCGGCCCCTTTTCTTCACTCCGACGTGCTTGGAGCACGCCTCCGTTTCGAAAAGGGGCCTCCGCCTTGCGGATGAACCCTTTTGAACGGCCTTAGCTCTCGGTTATTGGGGATAAATATAAAGATTTTGGGAAGACCTGCCTGAAGAGGGTGGGTCTTTTTTTGCTTTTTTTTGATGTGCTTAGGTGCGTTAATGGATTTGAATTTTATTGCAAATGGGAAATCTCAACATTACTACTAACCCCGGTTACTCAAATATAAGTCAGAGATAGGGTCTGACGTTTCTACCTGCCACCGTAAAGGGCAGTCTATTTGGAGCGGATATGTTTAAGCGCGCAGCTTTATTTGTTGTGGTTTTGTTCTTTGCAACCTTGTCTCAAGCATTTGAGGCATTTCCTAAAGGGCCGGACGAAGCGTTGACACCGGGCGCCCTTTGTAACCGTCCTAGCGAATACCGATATCCTGAAAAAATCAAATACTGCGAACGTGATGTGTCCACATCTCAAAAAGCAGCTATCTTCCAAAAGTACGATCAACTTGGTTACAGAACTCGCTCTATGAAGCGTCAGGCTTTCAAGATCGATCACTACATTCCGTTGTGTGCAGGTGGCAGCAATGACTCCAGAAACTTGTGGCCTCAGCATGAAAGTGTCTATGAGATCACGGACAAGTTGGAAGCTTTGATCTGTGAGAAAATGGCAGCGGGCCGTTTGTTGCAAAAAGATGCCGTGGAAATCATCATTCAGGCTAAACATCACCTGGATGAGGTTCCGACGATTGAAGCTCGTGTAAGAGCTCTCTAATTTACAAGAATATTCTCTCTGTCGAGGGGGCGCCCATGTCTGACGAAGGCATGGGCATTTTTGTTTTTAAGGTCTTTGATTTGCAGATTGAACCGCATTGAACTGCGCAGTGATCCGAGCGTAGGTTCCGTTGCTGATGATGGTTTGTAAGCCTTTTTCCAGGATGGCGGCGTACTTGCTTCCGTCTTTGTGTTTCTTTGAAAAGCTAAGGTACAGGCCTGTGCGGGAGATGACTCCCAAGGGTTTGACCTTTTTGCTTAAGGCAGGGTTGTTCCGCAATAGATGGGCCGCTGTCAGGCCCCAAAGAACGGCATAGTGAACGCGTCCGCTGGCCAGCTTTTCCAGCTGGGATCTTTCAGTGGGACCGGGTGAGTGGGTGATGCGTTTGTTCTGCAGAAACTCTGTAGGATAAGTGTAGCCGTTGGTGGTTCCGACAATTTTTCCTTCCAGATCATTAAAGTTCGTCGGGCGTTTGGTTTCATTCAGCGCTCCGTAAACAACCATGTCTGCTTCAAAAATAGGTGTCGAATGAAAGATGTACTTCCCTTGGGTTTCGATACTGATCACGGTGTCAAAGCAGCCCAGAGCCTTGCCTTCGTCCACCTCATGCAGACAACGGGCAAAGGGCACGGGGCGGGTGATGACTCGAACTCCTTGTGATTTAAAGGCGGCTTTTACTATATCGGGTGCAAGACCGATGACGTCTTTATAGTCTGGCGAGGCTGATGCGTAGGGAGCCCAGTCGTCCTCACCATTGATGATGACAGTCTCAGATCGAGCGGCAAAGGTCGTGCAGAATAGAAGCAAAAAGAGGGCATTTTGAATCATGATAGATTCTCATTATCTCTTGTTCGTGAGAATGAACCAAGTGAAAAAGAATCTTGTTCAAGAAAGCGCAACTATTCTGTTCTGCGGAATTTTGGGAAGCTTTTTAGTGCAAAGACTTCTTCCCTTTTCCGCCAAACATTTTGGGGCCTTTGTCTTCCTCTGAGTCGTCCTCGCTCTCGGTTTCTGAGTCTTCGTCGGTGAAGTCATCTTCATCGCGAGGAGGAGAAAGCTCTTCGCTGTGTTCTGCGCGGCTTAAGGCATCTTCGTCCATTTCATTTTCGTCATCATGAAGCATTTCGTCTTCATTCAAACCTAAAAGTTTGTTGGCCTCGGCCTCCAAAGATGAATTTTCAGTTGAGAAGCGCAGATAGATTTTTTTGCCTTGAAAAGGAACTTCTTTCCAAGTGTAGGGGAAATCGACTTCGCCGTTGTTTTCAAGATACTCCATCATCATGCTGGCTGCGGCATCGACACAGTTGTGGATGCGTGTGATGGCGTCTTGCTGTTCCTGAGAATAGTTCATGGAAACTTCGAAGTTCGCCTGAGCCAAACGACCTTCTTCCAGATAGCCAACGCGTAGCGCTATTTCTTCCTGGTAAATGCGGCCTTCGATAAGAAGTTCGGCGTTGCCAAGATACTGGGCAAAGTTTTCTTTGAAAACTCCCAAAATCTGATCTGAGTACTCTTTAGGGAAGGCGGTCCATTTTTTTGAGCTTTTCAGTCTTGGGTTCATGAGCAGATCTCCATCGAACTTCATTTTTTGACATTTCTAAGACGCTCCTCTATAACTCAACTTTTTTGATGACACAAGAGGTAAGAACTCGTGGATAACATCACTCAAAATCCTGAAAGCGTTGAGAAAAATACGGACATCGGTATGGGCCGAGGTGTCTATATTTCCACTTACGGTTGTCAGATGAACGTGAATGACACGGAACGAATGTACGCCCTCTTGGAGATGCAGAACTTCGTTCCTGTGCGCGATCCGAAAGAGGCGTCGCTGATCATTATCAATTCCTGCAGTGTGCGTGAAAAGCCGGTGCACAAGGTCTATTCCGAGGTCGGCACTTACAAACACATGAAGCGTAAGAATCCGAATCTGAAAATCGGAGTCGGTGGCTGCGTGGGGCAGCAGGAAAAAGAGAATCTGATCAAGACTCAGCCCATGATCGACTTTGTCTTCGGAACCGATCAGATCGACAACCTTCCTCAACTGGTGGCGCAATCGTTCGCCGGCGAAAAGAAACTGGTCAACTCCCGCTTCCAGCACAGGACGCCTTATCATATTGAAACTCTGGTGCGAAATCCCGGTGTGGCGACCTATGTGAATATCACCAAAGGGTGTGACAACTTCTGCACTTTCTGTGTTGTACCCTATACGCGCGGACGTGAAAAGTCCCGCCCGGTTCAGCACATTCTGACCGACATTCGTCATCTGGTGAAGCGTGGTGTGAAAGAAGTCACGCTTCTCGGTCAGAATGTAAACTCTTATAAAGGTGAAGAGGGCGTTGATTTTGCGGATCTGCTGGCCTTGGTGGCCAAAGAAACCGACATTGAGCGCATTCGCTACACGACGTCTCATCCCAAGGACTTCAATCAGAAGTTGGTGGATGTGATGGCAGAGCATTCTGATAAGATCATGGAATACATCCATCTGCCATTCCAGGCGGGCAGTACCAAGGTGTTGGAGCGCATGAATCGCAACTACACCAGGGAAGAGTATCTGCAGCGGATTGCCATGATTAAAAAGGGTCTGCCAAATGTCTGCTTTTCGACCGATATCATCGTGGGTTTCCCTGGCGAAACGGAAGAGGATTTCCAAGACACTTTGAATATGGTGACGGAAGTCGGATTTGAAACGATCTTCGCTTTCGCCTATTCCCCACGTCCGTTCACAAAAGCGGCGAAGTTCGAGGATCAGGTGCCTGAAGACGTCAAAAACGAACGACTGAATCGTCTTTTTGATGTTCATGAGGCCATGGCCTTTGAGGCTGTGAAAAAGTACGAGGGCACCACTATGAAAGTTCTGGTGGAAAGTGTGGATCGGGATCACGGAAAAATTCAGGGACGCAGCACCAGCAATAAGCTTGTGCACTTCCTGGGGACGGCGGATTTGATCGGTAAAACGGTCGATGTGAAAATCACCAAAGCCTTCCCTGCGGTGTTTAGAGGAGAGATGGTTTAATCATGAAAGAAGTTTTGGATTTTGAGAATTTCAAAGCGCAAATCGTCTTTGCAAATGAGACTCAGGAAGAGGAAATCTTCCATCAAAATGAGCTGGTGCAACTTTTTCCTTACGGGCTTTCCGTGACCACAGATGCGACTCGCCCTTTTTTGCTTTTAAAGGACGAAGGGCATCAGTACACACTTCCGGTGGCGGTCAGTGCGATTGATGCAGGGGTTGCGTTGTCTCAAAGCAATCGTATGATTCTGGAATCATCCCCGCACAAGTTCACGGCGATGCTTTTGAATTCTTTGGGAATTGAAATCAAACAGGCTGTCTTTGTTGAAATTAAAGGAGCCCATCAGTATCTGCGTCTTTATATCAGCGGCCATCCGCAGATGAATTCGGTGAAGCTGCGTGCGGATGAGGCCATGTCGTTGTGCTTGTATCTGCAAGTGCCTCTATTTGCGACAAAAAGCTTTATCGGTCGTTCTCGTGTGATGAGTGCTGAGACTGAGGGCGCTGCACAAAAGTTGCAAAATTTTGGTCTGTTGGACAAAGGATCTGGATATTTGAACTAGTTTTTGTAATCATTGAGGCATGCATCATCTGCCTCATTTGATTACGGATCTTGGTTTTATCCTGATGATTGCAGCGTTGTCGACGCTGTTGTTTAAAAAGCTCGGCCAGCCTCAGGTTCTGGGCTATCTGATTGCGGGCTTTTTGGTTAGTCCCCATGTGCCCTTTCTTCCGACGGTTGTAGACAAGGCGAGTATTCAAGTCTGGTCAGAGATCGGCGTGATCTTTCTTTTGTTCAGTTTGGGTCTGGAGTTCAGCTTCAAGAAGCTTTTCAAGGTCGGGGGATCTGCGGCCTTCACGGCCGTCTTTGAAATTATCTTTATGATCGGCTTTGGTTATCTGGTCGGGCGCATGCTGGGCTGGAACAACATTGACAGTTTGTTCTTCGGAGCCATTCTGTCAATGTCCTCAACCACGATTATTGTCAGGGCCTTCCATGAATTGGGAATGAAAGGGCAGAAATTTGTAGAGCTGGTGTTCGGGATTTTGGTTGTTGAAGACATTGTTGCGATATTGCTTCTGGTGCTATTGGCGGCCATTGCCGGTTCTGGCGCGGTCTCCGGATCGGAGCTGGCCTTTTCAGGTCTGCGTCTTTTGTTCTATATCGCCTTGTGGTTTGTTGTCGGTATTTTCCTGATTCCGATCTTCTTAAGAAAGATACGTCGGCTTCTGGAAGAGGAAACCCTGCTTCTGGTGTCCATAGGTCTTTGCTTTATGATGGTGATTATTGCCGCGGGTGTGGGGTTTTCACCGGCCCTGGGAGCTTTTGTGATGGGATCCCTGCTGGCTGAAACCCCCGAAGGTCATAAAATGGAGCATGTCCTGACTCCGGTGAAAAATCTTTTTGCCGCCATCTTCTTTGTGTCCGTGGGCATGATGATTGACCCCAAGATCCTGATTGAGCGTTGGGATTTGGTGATCCTTGTGACCTTGGTGACGATTGTCGGTAAGTTCATCAGCACCTTCCTGGGGGCGATACTTTCCGGACAAAGCCGAAAGAAGTCTTTCCAGGCGGGGATGAGTCTGGCGCAGATCGGAGAATTTTCATTTATCATAGCGTCTTTGGGCGTGACGCTGAAAGTGACCAGCGACTTTCTTTATCCTTTGGCGATCGCCGTTTCGGCGGTGACCACGTTCACAACACCTTACCTGACAAAAGTGGCGGAACCCGTGTATCGCTGGGTTGAGGCTCGGCTTCCCGAGGGGATTAAAAATATGCTGGACCGTTATCAGGCTTCTTTCAATCGGGAAGGTTCCAACGGTGTGGGCTCTTTGATTCTGAAAACCTATGGCATCAAGATTCTGCTAAATACCGTTATGGTCATTGCCATTCTGGGGGCGTACAAAGCCTTGCTGAACGCAGAGGTTCAACGTTACATGGAGCAAAGTCCCTGGGCTGGCGGCATTTCATTGTTCATCTGCTTGGTCTTGATGGCTCCTTTCTTCTGGGGCTTGGTGATGGGAGGACCTGCTTTAAAAGCGCAGCGCGAATTTGAAGAGCTGGAAAAGCTGCGAGGTCTTCAATTTGGAATTTTTGTAGGGCGTATTGTTCTGGCATTGTTGCTATTAAATGCTGTCGTCATTCAGTTTGTGACTTTGAAGATGGCTTTGGGGCTGATCGTGGCAGTGATTGCGATTGCTGCGCTGGCCGGACAGTTCTGGGTTCGCCGTTTGTATCAGTTTATTGAAAAAAACTTCCTCAAGAATCTGACTGAAAAAGAGAGGAAAGAACTGATTTCTTCCGACGTGGCGAAACATTTTCTTCCTTGGGATGCGAGCTTGGGAAGTTACGATCTTTCAGCAGAGTCGGTGCTGGTGGGTCAGAATCTGCGCAGTCTTTCATTCAAAGAAAAGTACGGTGTGAATGTGGCAGCAGTGTATCGTGGTTCCAAGCGTTATTTTGCGCCAGATGGCGAGTTTGTCCTTTGGCCCTATGATAAGTTGATTTGTTTTGGCAGTGAAGAAGAGCTGCAAAGTTTCCATATGTTCCTTGAGCAGGAAAAGGCGGCGCAGATTCTGAATCCCGAAGCAGTCACGCGGCAGGAAGATTATCGTTTGTCGTCCTTTGTGGTGAATGAGACTTCCAAGTGCAAAGATAAAACTATTCGCGACAGCGGGATTCGAGAGGCCTACCACGGCATGGTCGTGGGGATTGAGCGAGGTCCGCAGCGGATTTTGGGCCCGCGGGCCAGTTTTGTATTACAAGAGGGGGATCTGATATGGCTGGTCTCTGACAAAAAGCAAAGTCAGGTGACAGTTTAAAACTCTTTTCATTGCTTCAGGCCTCTTCCGCTACCTAAAATTTTAGCAGGAGGGGCTATGCCGACCCTGGGCCTTGTTTTATCTGGTGGTGGTGCCCGTGGGGCTTATCAGGCCGGTGTTATTGCGGCGATAGCCCATATCTGCTCGCGCCAGAAAATTGAAAATCCTTTTCAAATTTATTCCGGAGTCAGTGCCGGGGCTATCAACGTGGCCTTGCTAGCGGCACAAGCTTCCAACTTTGTTCCCAGCAGTAAAAATTTGGTCAACCTCTGGAGTAAAATCGACAGTGACAATGTTTTCTACGCCGATTTGATGGCGCTGTCCCGCGGGGGCTTGCAGTGGATGACGGAACTTTCTCTGGGAAGTCGGGGCAAAGATGGCATGGCCTTGAGATCGCTGCTGAGCACTCATCCATTGAGTACCTTTCTGACGGAAGCCTGCAAGTTTCAGGAAATTCAGAAAAAGATCAATGCGGGACAACTGCAAGCGGTGTCAGTGTCAGCATTGGATTATGAGAGTATCGCCACGGTGACATTTTTTCAGGGGCAATCTGATTTGCCGACCTGGGAGCGTGGAATGCATCGAAGTGAAAAGGCGATTTTGGGGGTGGAACATGTCATGGCCTCCTCGGCTATTCCACTGCTGTTTCCTCCTATTCAGATTCAGGGGCGTTACTATGGCGACGGCTGTATTCGCAATCAGTCGCCTTGTGGTCCGGCCATTTATCTTGGGGCCGAGCGGGTGATTGCCATCGGTGTGCGTCGTCGGCAGGATACGTTCTACAGTTATCACAATAAAGGCGACTCGGAGGTTCCTACGGTGGCTCGCGTGGCTAATGTTTTAATGAACGCGGTGATGATGGATGGGCTGGAGTCCGATATTCAAAGAATCAATCAGGTTAATGACAGCTTGAGTGCTTTGTCTGAGGAAGAAAAGGCTCGGGTTGCTATGCGTAAAGTCGATGCTTTGTGGATTGCGCCCTCAGTTGATTTTTCGGAATTGGCAAAAAAAAGGGAAAATGAGCTGCCACGAATCATTCGTTATATTTTGCGGGGGCCGGGATCTTTGGATGAGTCCAGTGAGATGTTCAGCTATCTTATGTTTACGCCCCAATACTGCCGTCAATTGATCGAAATCGGGTTTTCAGACGGAATGAAAGAACAAGATCGGATCACGGAGTTCCTGACGCAGAATAACCAGGAATCTGTCAGGAAACCGTCAAGATCCGCATAGTACAGGTTGCCTCCTGAGACTTAAGACTTTAGCCTTAAAGTTGAGGTGTCTATGAGTGAATTAGTACGTGCCCGTGGCAAATCCCCGGTTATTGCTGAAAGAGTTTTTATTGCTGATAACGCCCGAATCATCAGTGATGTGGAAATTGGTGAAGGGTCCTCCATTTGGTACAATGTGGTGGTTCGTGGTGATGTGATGCCTATCCGAATTGGCAGAGAGGTCAATGTTCAGGATGGCAGCGTCTTGCATGGTACCTATGGGAAATGGGGAACAACGCTTCATGATCGTGTGACGATTGGGCATCTGGTGATGTTGCATGGTTGCGAGATTGGTCGAGGCACCCTGGTGGGAATGGGTTCCATTGTGATGGATGGCTGTAAAGTCGGCGAACATTGTTTGATTGGTGCCGGAACGTTGTTGGTCGAAGGCACTGAAATTCCGCCACGCAGTCTGGTCGTGGGGCGACCCGGAAAAGTGAAAAGGTCTCTGACGGATGAAGAAGTGGCGTTGCTGGAAAAATCAGCCGATAACTACCTTCTCTACAAGACCTGGTACGAATAAATTATTGTCCCGGTTTTTCTTGAACTGAAGGGGATTTCCGCACAAAATAACAAAAACCTGCCTCTAGGAGCTTTGTTATGGATCGTGAAGTCCCTTACGCATTGACGTTCGACGATATTCTTCTTCTTCCCCAATATTCTGAGATCACCCCCACGGATGTGGTGCCTCGCTCGCTGTTTGCTCGCGGAAAGTACCTGAATACGCCCATTATTTCTGCGGCGATGGATACGGTGACAGAAAACCGCATTGCGCGTGTGATGGCTCAGCACGGTGGCCTGGGGATTATTCATAAAAATATGGACATCGAAAAGCAGGCCTTGGAAGTCGAGAAGGTTAAAAAGTACGAAAGTGGAATGATCATGGATCCGATCACACTGGGGCCTGATCACCTTGTCGAAGAAGCCGTGGCATTGATGGAGAAGTATTCCATCAGCGGTGTTCCGGTGACGGTGAACGGCGAGTTGGTGGGGATTTTGACCAATCGCGATCTGCGCTTTGAGGAAAACTTTAATCAGCCCATTCGTAATCTGATGACTAAAGAAAATCTGGTCACAGCGAAAATGGGAACCACGTTGGATGAAGCAAAAAAGATCCTGCAAAAACACCGCATCGAAAAATTGCCGGTGGTGGACTCCAAAGGAAAGCTCAAAGGACTGATTACGATCAAGGATATTGAAAAAGCCAAGAATTATCCACAGGCGACCAAGGACGAGCACGGACGTCTGTTCGTCGGCGCCGCAGTGGGCGTGGGGGCGGATTCTCGCGACCGCGTGGAGGCTTTGGTGGCCGCCGACGTGGATGTGTTGTGTGTGGATACAGCGCATGGACATTCTAAAAACGTGATTGAGATGGTGAAATATATTTCTCAAAAGCACAAAGACGTGATTGTTGTCGCTGGTAATGTGGTGACCGCCGAAGGGACTCAGGCCCTGCTGGATGCTGGTGCGGAAGTCGTGAAGGTCGGTGTCGGCCCGGGAAGTATCTGTACAACCCGCGTGGTGGCCGGAGTCGGTATGCCGCAGATCTCTGCGGTGATCGAGTGCGCCAAGGTGGCGCGCGCTCGTGGTAAAACCATTATCGCAGACGGAGGCATCAAGTTCTCGGGTGATATCACCAAAGCCCTGGCCTTGGGGGCTAATTCAGTGATGATCGGAAATCTTCTGGCCGGGGCGGAGGAATCTCCGGGAGAGACCATCTTGTTCCAGGGGCGAACTTATAAGGTTTATCGCGGCATGGGCAGTTTGGGTGCCATGTCCAAAGGCTCCAAAGATCGTTATGGTCAGATGGATGTGGAAGAAAATGACAAGCTTGTCCCGGAGGGCATTGAGGGCAAAGTGGCTTACAAGGGTTCCGCTTCCGGTGTGATCCATCAGCTTGTTGGTGGTTTGAAGTCCGGTATGGGATATGTGGGCGCACGCAATATCGATGAACTGCAAAGCAAGGCGAAGTTTGTGCAGATCTCTGCCATGGGGCTGCGCGAGTCTCACGTTCACGATGTCAGTATCACCAAAGAAGCTCCTAACTACAGAAGTGAGTCGTAAGTTATGCGTGGTTTTGTTATTCTTGATTTCGGTTCCCAGTTCACACAGCTCATCGCCCGCCGCTTGCGCGAACTGGGTTTTTATTCAGAAATTCATTCTTTCGAATATCCTACGGCAGAGATTCGCAAAAAAAATCCCTATGGAATCATCCTTAGCGGTGGTCCGAACTCGGTTTATGAAAAAGGTTCTCCGCAAAGAGACGTCGCAGAGCTTCGTAACATAAGTCCTGTGATGGGTGTTTGTTATGGGATGCAGCTTTTGACTCATCAGTTGGGTGGAAAAGTCACGAAGGCGGATCATCGTGAGTACGGCTTGAATTATGTAACATGGTCCAGTCCGGTTCCAGGGGTTCCGCAAAAACAAAAAGTTTGGATGAGCCACGGCGACGTGGTTGAGAAGGTTCCGGAAGGTTTTTCGATCATTGGTATGTCAGACGGTCATCATCCTGCGGCGATGCAGGGGCCAGGTGTTCTGGCTGTGCAATTCCATCCTGAAGTGGCGCACACGGATCATGGTTTGGATCTTCTGAAATATTTTGCCTCAGGCATGTGTCAGGCTCCAGCCGACTGGGATGCACCTCATATTAAAGATATATTGATCAAGGAAGTTCAGGAAAAAGTGGGTCCGACAGATCATGTTCTGGTGGGCTTAAGTGGTGGGGTGGATTCCACCGTGGTGGCGACACTGCTGACCAAGGCTTTGGGGGCAGAGCGGGTTCATTGTGTGTTCGTTGATAATGGATTGCTTCGAAAAAATGAATTTGAAAGTGTCTTGGAATCCTATCGCGGCATCGGTTTGAATGTGAAGGGCGTGGATGCCTCGGAAGAGTTTTTGTCTGAGTTAAAAGGCAAGGAGGATCCGGAGGACAAACGCAAGACCATCGGTCGTGTTTTTATCGAGGTTTTTGATAAGAGCTACGATCACAGTTTGCCGATCAAGTGGCTGGCCCAGGGGACGCTGTATCCGGACGTGATTGAAAGTGTGTCTTCGATCGGCGGCAGTGTGACGATTAAATCGCATCACAACGTAGGTGGTCTGCCAGAGAAGATGAAGCTTGGTTTGGTCGAGCCGGTGCGTGAACTGTTTAAGGATGAGGTGCGTGCGCTGGGGGCGCAGTTGGGTTTGCCTCAGGAAATGTTGTGGCGTCACCCCTTCCCGGGACCTGGCTTGGCCATTCGAGTGTTGGGTGAGGTCACGAAAGAGAAATTGAAAATTCTTAAAGAGGCGGATGAAGTTTATATTTCAGAGCTTCGTCGGCGCGGTCTTTATGAGAAAATTTGGCAGGCTTTCTGTGTGCTCTTGCCGGTAAAGACCGTGGGTGTTCAAGGGGACTCCAGGACCTATGATCACGTGCTGGCGTTGCGTGCTGTGACCTCCAGCGATGGTATGACCGCCGACTGGTATCCCTTTGAATTCCAGTTTTTGCGTGAGGTGTCCAATCTGATCACCAACAAAGTCAAAGGTGTCAACCGCGTCGTCTACGACATCACCAGTAAACCCCCCGGCACCATCGAGTGGGAATAATCCAAGGTACCTGCTCACTTTTGCAGAAGCAGCAAGTCATCATGCTGCCTTATTGAGGTTTGATTCCTATTAGACTTTTCAAGGTCCGCGAATCGGCCCTTGACGCCAAGCTTCTGCAAAAGTGAGCAGGTACCTTTTATGTTTTTAATGATGTTTCTGTAACTGCTTTTGTTGGTGGGGCTTTGTTAGCCTCGATGAAATGAAAACAAAAGCACTTCAGAAATTTTCTAAAGGTATTACATTATTGATCGTTCTTTCCTGTGTGGCGGCCTTGGCTGCTGCCGGGCAGATTCTTTTTGAAAGTTCGGGGATTTCTAGTTTTAAGTTAAAACAGACTGAAGAGGGAATGCGGGTTATTCAGCGGGCCTCGCAGGACTATCAGACCTACCGTCGTTATACGGAAGAGGGCGGGGATGAACTGTTCCTTGTTTCCAGTGCAAAGACTTCAGAGCAGTACCTGGATGCAGAGGGCATTTCGGGCAGTATTTCCTGGAGTGTGCGCAAGGGGGATCGCTTGCAGCAGGTGCTCTGGGGGAAAACAGAAACTGTGACGGAACTCACCGTGCATGACAGTTATCCTGTATTGGTGTCAGGGCAGGTGGGATGTTGTGCGGAAATGACGGGGTATCGACTGTTTAATCTGGAAACAGGTCGTTTGCTTATGTCGTTCAATGATTTCAACTATCGCCAGAAAGTAACTCAGCCTTTCTCTTTGGAAGTTCCTAACTCGCCTCTGGCGATTCGGTTTATCGGTGTGATTTCTCAAGACAGCACGCGCGATCGTGACTTTGTTGATCCGGTGGCAGGTAAACAAGCCACGTTGTTGATCAAATATGCCAATGAAATGCTTCGTCAGAAAATCCAGGTGGATATGGAAGTTCAAGAAGGTTATGCGCCCAGTGTATTAGAGGTTCGCTTGGAAAAGGATCCGACAGCTCCTAACAGTGATAAGATCGAATTCCGTGAAGATCAGGCGACCTTGTGGAATGTCGACGGAACAACCCTTCCCAATCATATTTCCGGAGTGCTTCTTAAAGTCGTCTTGGATGCGGGTCTAGGTCAGAAAGTCATCAAAATTCCAGTAAAAAACGACAGATTGGATCTGAATTCGGCCCAAATTCCTGAGGGAGTTTCTATTCATCCCATCGTGCAGCTCCGAACAATGTAACGCAGTGTGAAAGTTGCACTGGAATACCCCCTTTTATTGAATCAAAAAGGGGGCTAAGATATGAAATTGTCATGTCTTTTGTTCATTTACACGTCCATTCAGAATACTCCCTTTTGGAAGCCGCCTGCCGGGTTAAAGCCATTGCTAAAAAAGCAGCTGCGATGCAGATGCCGGCCGTGGCTCTTACTGACAACGGCAATATGTTCGGTGCTGTTGAATTTTTCTTTGCCTGCAAGGACAACAACGTAAAACCGATTCTGGGGCTGGATGCCTATATTGCTCCCGGATCACGTTTAGAGAAAAAGCAAGATCGTGATCAAGTCAGTTCCGGTCCAAGGCGATTGGTGCTGTTGGCGCAAAATAACGAAGGCTATCGCAATCTGTGCAAACTTTCCTCGATAGGTTATCAGGAGGGTTTTTACTGGAAGCCGCGTATCGATTACGAGGTTATTCAGCAGTACAATGAAAACCTGATCTGCCTGACAGGGGGGTTGCGGGGGGAAGTGGCGGAAGCCTTCTTGCGGGAAGGTCCTGATGCGGCCTTGGCAAAAATTCGTCAGTTGAAGGAGATTTTCAACGACCGCCTGTATTTGGAAATGTGTCGCACCGGAGTTTCCGAGTGGGATCGCATTAATCCCTTCCTGCTGGAGGCTTCCAAGATCGTGGGTGTGCCAGTAGTGGCGTCCAATGACGTTCATTACATGACCCAGGATGATCAGATGGCTCAGGAAGTATTGATCTGCATTGGATCAAATAAAACCCTGAGTGATGAGTCCCGCTTCCGTTTGGGGACGGATGAGTTCTATCTGAAAAAGCCTGAGCAAATGCAGGAGCTTTTTGCTGATATCCCCGAGGCCATTTCCAATACTTTGGAAATTGCTGAACGCTGTGATGTAAAATTCAAATTGAAAGACGATCAAGGCAAGCCGATCTATCACCTGCCAACGTTCCCGACGGAAGATGGTTTGTCGCTGAAAGAGGATATTGCCCGCAAGGCAAAGGCCGGATTGTTGGTGCGTTTTGAAGAGGCGGCTGCGCGCGGTGAAGCGGTGCCAGAGGATAAAAAGCCTGAGTACGACAAACGCCTTGAGTACGAACTGGGCATCATCGATCGTATGGGCTTTAATGGTTACTTCCTGATCGTTCAAGACTTCATTAACTGGGCCAAGTCCAATGATATCCCGGTGGGCCCGGGACGGGGATCGGGTGCAGGGTCTTTGGTTGCCTATGTTTTGCGTATCACCGATTTGGATCCAATTCCGAACTTCCTTCTTTTTGAGCGTTTCCTGAATCCGGAACGTATCTCGATGCCCGACTTCGATATCGACTTCTGTCAGGATCGTCGTCAGGAAGTGATTCAGTATGTAACCCGCAAGTATGGTCAGGAATCCGTATCGCAGATCATCACTTATGGAAAATTGCAGGCCCGTGCCGCCATCAAGGACGTGGGCCGAGTTCTGGGAATGACGTTCCCGGAAGTTGATGCCGTGACAAAGTTGATTCCGGAAAAACTCGGCATCAACCTGAAAGAGGCCATGGAAATGGAGCCTCGTATCGGTGAAATGATGGAGATGAATCCGACCGTCAACACGCTGATGGATCTGGCGCAAAGAGTGGAAGGGATGGTTCGCCATGCCGGTATCCACGCCGCGGGGGTTATCATCGCCGATGGACAACTGGTTCGTCATGCTCCGCTTTACAAGGGTGCTGATGGCGAGCAGGTTGTTCAGTACGACATGAAGCACGCCGAAAAAATCGGTTTGATCAAGTTCGACTTCCTGGGGTTGAAGACCCTGACTCATATCAATCACGCCTTGAAACTGATTGTGAAAAATCGCGGCAAAAAAATACTGTCGCAGATGATTCCGATGAATGATCCGGCCACCTTTGAAATGATGTCCCGCGGGGACACCGCCGGGGTGTTCCAGTTTGAGGGTGAGGGCATCACCGATGCCACCCGTAAAATCAGACCTTCTTCATTTGCCGATATCACCGCGATCACATCTTTGTATCGTCCGGGTCCAATGGCGAACATTCCGGACTTTACCGATCGTAAGCACGGAAAAGCCCCGGTGGAATACCTGCTGGAAGACACCCGTGAGGTTCTGTCCGAGACCTACGGGATCATGGTCTATCAGGAACAGGTTATGGGTATCGCCTCTCGCATTGCCGGGTATTCCCTGGGTGAAGCGGATATGCTTCGTCGTGCGATGGGTAAGAAGATCAAAGAGGAAATGGACAAGCACCGTGAACGCTTCATGCAAGGGGCGATCGAACGCGGGCATGACAAACAGCGCTCGAACGATCTGTTTGATTTGATGTATAAGTTTGCCGACTACGGATTCAATAAATCCCACGCGGCCGCTTATTCAGTTGTTACCTTGCAAACGGCCTGGTTGAAGTGTCACTATCCGGCAGAGTTTTTCGCGGCTCTTCTGAGTACCGAACTTTCCGATACAGATAAAATCGTAAAGTACTCCAAGGATGCGACCAAGCGCGGTTTGATCGTGCGTTCACCCAGCGTGAATTATTCTGACTATCTTTTCGACGTTCATGGTGATGAAATTTATTTCGGCCTGGGGGCGATTAAGGGAGTCGGTCAGAATGCGGTGGAGGCTATTATCGAGGCCCGCAACAATCTGCCGGATAAGAAGTTCACTTCTTTGGATGAGTTCTTTAATTCCATCGATACTCGTCGTGTGAATAAGAAAGTGATTGAGTGTCTGATCAAGGCCGGAGCTTTTGATGGTTTCGGGGCTCATCGTGCTCAGTTGATGGCCGGTTATCAGAAGTATCTGGACCGCGCGATTGGCTTGCAAAAAGATCGCGAGATGGGTCAATCTTCCCTATTTGATCTGGGGCCTTCCACCGAGACTAAAGTGACTCTGGAGGATGTGAAGCCCTGGGCTCGTACCGCGTCTTTGACCTATGAAAAAGAGGTCCTGGGCTTTTACCTCAGTGATCACCCGTTGAAGGGTTTTGACACTCTTTCAGAGCTTTGGACGACATGCAAAGTGATCGACCTGCCGGCACAGATGCCAGCCCCGGGAAGTCCGGAGGCGGAAGCGCTGAAGGCGGCCAAAAAAGACTGGAAAAACCGGGACGCTGGAAAGAAGCGTGTGGTTGTGGCGGGGCTGATCACGGAGCTTCGTGAGTTGATTACGAAAAAAGGAACACGTATGGCTTTCGGCAAGGTCGAGGATCTGACCGGAAGCTGCGAGTTGGTGATTTTCCCGGATTCTTACGCTCGTTTTGAGGCGCAGCTTCGCGATGAACGACCTGTTCTGGTGGGCGGTGGTCTGGAAGTAGAGGAAGGGGCCGCTAAAATCATGGTCGATACCGTGTCCCCGTTGGAAGATATTCTTAAAAAAACCAAGCGAATGGTTTTAAGATTGGATAAGATAGATCCTGATGACTATCCTCGATTGCAGTCTTTGATGAAGGAGTTCCCCGGAACAACTTCAGTCAGCCTGGAAATCGAGATGGCCGAGCTCAATCGCCGTGTTTTGATGGAGATGGAGGAAGCTCAAGGGATCAATGTGAACAATGAATTCTTTGAAGGCGTTCATTCTCTGTTTGGAAGAACTGACTTTATTGAATTGAGGAGCTAGGAATGCGTTTAGCAAGTGTAGTGGCAGCAGCAGGTATGATCTTCGCTTTGGGCTTCGGCGCAAAGGCACAGCAAACGGAACTGATCGACAGAACTTACTCAGGGGTGTCCAAGGAAACCAACCCTCAGGTCGCCAAAAAGGTGATCCAGGATGAGGCTTTTCAGAAGGTCTCTGAGGAAATTATTCAGGAACTCATCGGCAGCGATCGATTTCTTAAAAACAAATCCCTGATTCAGAGCAAGATTATCAGAAACTCTGCCCGATATATTCCCTTCACCAAACCGTCAGCAATGACCCAGGCCGGTGAGGAATTTAAAATGTCTGTGGCGATGAAGGTGTCGCTGAAAGACCTGAAGCAGATGCTTCAGGACAATTCCCTGTTGAATGAAAACGATGCGGCTCCGGTGGTGCTTCCAATGATCAGCTGGCAGGATCGGGTCGAGGGGCGCAGCTACCGCTGGTGGTTGTCCCTGGATAAAAATCCGGCGGGCTTCCTTTTGAAGGAAGGCCGCTTGTTGGAAGAGGCTTTGCGCGGAGCTTTCCAGAAAAATAATTTTTACCTGATTAAGCCTCAGGAGGCAGGGCTTGCGGCCAATGTGCCTGCAGACTTTCAGAATGAAAAGGTCGGTGGTGAAGACGCACAGTTCTTTGCTCAGTTTTTCAATGCACCGGTGATTGTCGATGGGCAAGTGAATTTGACGAAGGGAGAGACTAAGAACTATCGCATTGAACTTCGTCTGACCGCGATTCAGGTCAGCAATGGTCGTGCTATCGCGGACGTGTCCCGTCGCTTTGATACGGATGGTGGTTCTTTTGAAAGTGCCGTGGATAAAAAGCTGCGTGAGGTTTTGGAAGGCACTGCCAATGATCTTGCTGCACAAGTGATGGAAGCCTGGCAGCGGGGCTCGGTTGGCACCTCTGTGATTCGCCTGACGATCAAAGGGCGTCAGGCGCTTCCAGTCTGGGAAGGGGTTAAGGAAAAGATCCGTTCTCAATTGACTCAAGTGAAAAACATCCGTGAACGCCTGGTCAGTGCGGACTCTGTCAGCTTTGAGGTGGATACATCGGTTCCGGCGGCAGAATTGATTGGGAAGCTGGAAGCCCTGGATCTGGACGGCAAAAAGCTGTCTCGTGTTTCTGAAGGGCAAAATGAAATTGTTTTGAAGTGGGCACAGTAAAAAGGAGTTGGCTGTGAAGAATTTCCTGTTGGCAGTTGTAGTACTTTGTTTGGGGGCCTGTACGACTTTTGATCGCACCAACCCGACTTTGCGACGTGAAATCAAGGATGTGAATTATGAAGCTCGTCGTGATGATTCTGCGCCTCGCAAGCGAATCATGGTGCTGCCTTTTTTGGATGCCGGGGATAAAAGACCCCAGGAGCTTCGCGATCAGGCCCGCAGTGCCTTTATCGCAGATCTGAATCGCACAGGCGAAGTGATCGCCCTGGACAGTCGTGAATTGAAGGTGGATCTGGCCAAGAACATTCAAAATGGTCAGTACAAGCTTCAAGAGATCGCCAAAGAAGCCCAGGCTTTGGGGGTCAGCACGGTCCTGGAGGGAAAGATCATTGATATTCGAATCAAGCGCAAAGCGGACAACGTCGGTGTGGTCCGTCACCTGACCACGGCTTTTGAAGTGGTTGCGCAGGTTCGAGTTGTCACGGGACGTGCCGGGCGCGAAGTATTCAACACGATCAAGACCGTCACCGTTGAAGAACAAGGTGTGCGTGTCGGCGAGCGTGTGGAGACAGACAAGTTCCTGGCCAACAATCCCGAGATGATTACCGTGATTGTGAAGGATGCTTTTTTGGACTTCACCCCTCAGGTGCTGGCTTCCCTGGATAAGGTCACTTGGGAAGGTCGTATTGCTGCTATCAACGGGGACCGCATTTATCTGAATGTTGGCAGAGTTTCCGGAATTCAGGTCGGGGATCTGTTGAAAGTGACCGAGGATGGTGATGACATCTATGACCCTGAAAGCGGGGGGCATATTGGTCGCGTGCCCGGACGACTGAAGGGGACTTTGGAAGTGATCAGTTATTTTGGAAATGATGGGGCTATTGCCGTGATTCACTCAGGCTCAGGCTTCCGCGAAAATGACCGTGTTGAATTATACTAGATTGTTTTGTTCCTAAGTATATCCTGGAGTGTGACGGAGCACCGACGAAATATTAACAGATAGTAATCATGGATTGCCTGTTTGGAGTCGGTGCCGTACTCGGGTACAATCCCTGCGTGGGACTATTTCTATTTATTTTTTGTACTGCATTTTTTTTCTTTCAATCCTCAGTTGCTGAAACTAATTGGAATGTTCCGGTCTTGTACTGGAGTATGAAGATCGAGGGCCAGATGGCCATGCGCAAGGGCTTTGAAGAGGAGATTCACAAGTTCAACTCTTCAGGTGCTGACAAGATCAATCTGCAAAGTTATGTGGCCGGAGAAGGGCGACGTGGTGTTCTGAACCAGATTCAGCAGATGGATGAAGCCCTCAAAGGAAACCCTCATGTAATTGTGATTCAACCCACCGACAATTCGGCCTTGGCGCGGGGGCTGCAGCAGGCCAACACGAAGGGCATTCCGATCATTGCCTATGATCAGTACATCGTAAATGGGAATCTGGCCTCGTTTCTTTCCAGTGATAATTATCAGGGGGGACGGGACAATGGGGACTATGTCGACAGTTTTTTTGAAAAAGGAAAAACCATCCGGATTGTGGTGTTTGAGTATCCGCGGGTCTCTTCCACAATGGATCGAGTCGATGGGTTCTTTGACTCTTTAAGATCGCGCGATCGTAACTTCAAGGTTCTTAAAAGATACGAGGCGGTGGATCCCGGTTCCGGCGAGGCAGCGGCGAAAGAGTTCCTGAAAGACTTTCCGGATAAAGGAAGTGTGGATTTGATTGTGACGGTCAATGACGGTGGCGGCCTTTCCATCGTCAAATCCCTTTGGGACAAGAAAAGGACTGAGATCAAACATGCGACCTTTGACGGTGATCCGGCTTCTGTGGAGAACATAAAGAACAAACGTCTGACCATCATCGATTCCGCGCAGTTTTGCGCCGAATTGGGACGGGAAACTGCGCGGGCCTTGATTTCCTACCTTAAGAAGAAACGTGTGGCACCCAAGGTGCTGGTGCCGACCTATCCGGTCACGGCGCAAAGTCTAAAAGATTATCCCGGGTGGATGGGGCGACCGACTCCAGCGCCCAAGGCGCCCCCGGCGATCCTTAAACCCGCCACCACCACCAGTAAGGTTGTTGAGAGTCCCCGTTCCTCGAATCGTTTGATCGTTAAAATCGGCGCGGCTCCGCTTTGCCCGTATCTTTGCGAAAAAGGTCCGGGTGTTTGGGGTGGCTATATTTATGATATTTTGAAAGAGGTCTCGTTAGAGCAGGGATTCATTCTGCAAATAGAGAGCATCTCTAACACCCGGGCGGTGGCAAGTCTTCAGGCACGAAAGTTTAACTATGTTATCGTTCCGGCCTATCTTGTTCGCTATCTGCCGGATATCCGGATCGTGGGACCGTCTTTAGGGATGAGCTACCTGGGGGCGCTTGTTCCCAACGCATTTAAAGAATCCCTGATTGATGTGGATGAGCTTGTTTCGCGCAAGGTCGTCTATGCCGATGTTGGCAGCGGCGAAGGACCGGAGTTTTTGTCTGAAAGCCGCTCCAGTAAAGTGATCAAGCTGACAGGATCGGATGTTGTCGATCGTATGGTAAAGATGCTGACTGATCGAAGGGTTGATATGGCTTTGGGAGATTATAATCTTCTGAGTTATTCCATGGGTCGCAAGTCGGGTGTCAGTTTGAAGTTGGTACCTACTTCGGTGGCGGGATTTAGTTCGTTGGTAATGGTAAGTGTTCCCAAGGAGCCTGAATTTGGCTCTGTGCCTCAGCATTTGAACAACTGGTTTATGCGTGCTCGGAGTTCTGGCGAGCTTGAAAAGATCCTGGGACGTTACAGTCTGAAGGACTGGCACCTTTTGTCTCACGATTAGTTTTTGTGAATTTCGGAGATCGATTCAGATGTTTCCGCCTCCAGTTATATCACGATGTAAAGCGTGCATGGTCTGTCGATTCGCTCCGAGTGATGCTAAGTCGCTGTTATACTCTTTAACAGGTTCTTGCAAAGATCTTTGAAGACTTTTGGATCATTGCGCAGGCGAGCCATCAGTAATCCGCCTTGAATACTGGACAGGAATAGTTCTGCGGTGGCTTCAATATCCAGATCTTTGCGCAAGGATTTCTGTTCAAGTCCTTCTTTAAATGTTCTGATCAGCCAGGCACGTTGTCCCAGGTGAAATTCCAAAATCTTTTTCTTAAGTGGTTTGGACAGGCTGTTAAAGTCGGCAGTTAGAACTCCCACGGGGCATATTTTGTGTTCGTCCGACGCAATTTTGTTAAACATGACAAACAGCAATTCAAGTTTTTCAAGCGCAGGCAAAGAAGCGTTCTTGCGCGCCCAGTTTTCGTAGTGCGTGCGATAGTCCTCAATCAATGCCATGCCCAGGTCTTCTTTTGATGCAAAATAGTAATGAAGACTCGCTTTACGAATGCCCAGAGCGTCAGCTACCGTTTGAAAGCTAAACCCATTGAATCCAAGGGTTTGCAGGTAGTGACGAGCCAAGTCCAGGGCGCGTGTTCGTGTATCCATTCTCAGTCCTTGCTTTGTTTATCACTCTGACCTATTATCTACCTATCGGTAGGTAGGTAGCAAGAAAAAAAGGAAAGGTAGATATGACTCGCAATAAGACACTTCGACCCGTGGCAATTCTGGCCGGATCTCGCACCCCTTTTACAAAGTCCTTTACGAATTATTCCCGCACTTCGAATCGGGAGCTTATGACCGCTACGCTGAAGAATTTGGTTGATAAAACCAATCTGCGCGGGGCTCGTCTGGGGGATGTGGCTCTCGGGGCGGTGATGAAAAATGCTTCGGACTGGAATCTGTCGCGCGAATCCCTGCTGGGGGCCGGGCTGGACCCTCACACTCCGGGATATGATGTGCAGCGAGCTTGTGGGACCGGACTGGAAACAGCCGCACACATTGCTTTAAAAATTGCGGCAGGTCAGATTGAAAGTGGTATTGCTGGTGGTACGGACACCAACAGTGACATTGCGGGCGTCTTGCCGCATGAATTTTCCTGGATCATGATGGAAGCGCAAAAGGAAAAATCACTGTCTGCGCGCTTGAAGAAATTTTCTGAATTAAAGCTGAGCTATTTAAAACCCCGATTTCCCAATGTGCAGGAGCCGCGCACAGGGTTATCCATGGGACAGCATTGTGAAATGATGGTCAAAGACTGGATGATCAGTCGCGAGGCGCAGGATGAGTTGGCATATCACAGTCATCAGAACGCGGCGAAGGCTTACGAGTCTGGATTCTATAAGGACCTGGTGTTTGAATTCAAAGGTCTTGATAAAGACACCTTTGTGCGGGCTGATACCACAATGGAGAAGCTGGCTAAACTCAAACCCGCTTTCGATTTCAGCGGGACTGGGACGCTGACAGCCGGAAACAGCACGCCTTTGACTGATGGAGCCTCTGCCGTGCTTTTGGGTAGCGAAGACTTTGCAAAGAAGCATGATCTTCCGGTATTGGCCTATCTGGTGGATGCTGAATATGCGGCGGTGGACTACGTAAATGGTGAAGGTTTACTGATGGCGCCAGCTCATGCGGTTGCGCGCATGTTACGCCGAAACAATCTGAAGCTTCAGGATTTTGATTTCTATGAAATTCACGAGGCTTTTGCAGGTCAGGTCTTATGCACTTTGAAAGCATGGGAATCTGATGATTACTGCCGTAAGTTGGGTGAAGAAAAGGCTCTGGGTTCAATTGATCGCACCAAGATGAATGTCAAAGGCGGAAGTCTTGCTTTGGGACATCCATTTGCCGCCACTGGTGGAAGAATTCTGGCAAGTCTTGCGAAGATGTTGGCAGAAAAAGGCTCTGGCCGTGGTTTGATTTCCATCTGTACTGCAGGCGGGATGGGTGTGACGGCGATCGTAGAAAGACCGTGATTTATGAAGATGTCCCTCAGGCAGAAAATGTGGATCGGCTCGTGGCGGTATCTTTCCTGGATGCTGCCACGGCAGACGGCTTTGTGGGCAGAGGAATTATTCTTAACTCCGACCCGGGTGCCGCGTCCTTCTTCTGAAGAAGGGTTTTATCAGACTTCAGAGAAAACGACATTACCTGGTGGAATCGCTGCTTATTCCTGGGGATCGATGAATCGCCCGGTGGTTCTGCTGGTGCATGGTTGGAGCGGACGGGGAACACAGATGGGCGCCTTTGCCCAACCTTTGGTTGAGAAAGGTTTCCGCGTGGTTGCTGTGGACGGCCCGGCGCATGGGTCCTCGGACGGCTTAAGAACCAATGTGGGTGATTATGCCCGTTTTATGATTGAGGTGCAAAGAGCGCTGGGGCCGTTAAAGGCCGTGGTGGCCCATTCATTTGGTGCGGGCTGTTCGGTGCTGGCAGTTCAGCGCGGTATGAAGGCTGAAAAGCTGGTGCTAGTGGCAGGGCCGTCGCATTACGAACTGGTTGTAAAAAACTATCTTCGATCGATCGGCATAAGTTCATTGGCGCAGAAGCACTTCTTGCGCAGTCTTGAGCTGAAGGTTGGTATGCCAGCTTCAGCTATGAATGTGGGGCGTCTTGGAAAAGACCTGAGTGTTCCGGCGTTGATCGTGCATGATGAAGGTGACAAGGAAGTTCGATTTAAAGCGGCGCTTGAAATCCACGAAGCGTGGCCTGGCACCGAACTTTTGGTCACTCAAGGTTTGGGGCACCGGCGGATTCTGAAGGATGACAGGGTGACTCAGAAAGTGGCTGATTTTATATCGCGATAGGAGTGTGCGTTTCCGGGTTGTTGAGTTTGTTTACAAGTCGGAAGTTCTTACATGCACTTCATTTATTAAATTCAAATAATTCGAATAAATTGTTGGCCTTGGTTTATTGTGGTCAAGTTTTATCCTTTTTAAATAAAACGGAGACTGCGATGATTAAAAATATACTAATACTTGTTGTGATGAGTTTTTTGTCCATTACCGCGAATGCCCAAAGCAAGACTCTGATCTGTCGCATGGGTGATATTGCTGATATGGATATTAAGGTTGAGTCCTTGGATAAGAATCATGAAAAACTATCCGTTATCGTTTATGCGATGGATGGTGAAACTTCGACGACTTATGTGAACTCTCATTTTGCTGACGGACTTTTGTCAAAGAAATTAGCCGCTGGTCAGCTGGATGCGATCGTGTCTGTCAGTGATCTGCAGGCTGTATTTGGTGGCGCTTATCTGAATGCGGGCCGCCTGACGATGAACTACAACACGCTGGAAGGTCACTACGACGTTGTGTTTGCCGCGCAGAATGTGGTGTTTCAGGCTTCCTGTAAATAGACTTATCGAAGTCTAACTTTTCAGTGGGCTTGGTCGCTCAGCGTGAGCTGCCAGGCTTGTATTGTAAAGTCACCTCATAGATCTGCTTTTTTGCAGGATTCATTTCTGCTTCCAGAGACTTTCGGTGCATTTGGATAAGCATATCCTTGATCTGCTCCAGATCTTTTCGATCCAATGAAAAGTGAAGACTCAATGCCTCACGTCCCCCCGGAGCTGTGGAATGTGGGCGCAGTTTTTGCGTCGCAGGTCCTGTTGCACTCTCGATAAACAGTCTACGCTGTTCAGAGGTGAGTCCCAATTTATCACACGCAGTCAGGCAGGCTTTAGCAGGCAGACGTCGTTTCCCTTCAAGAATATGTGATAGAGAGCCCGAATTCATTCCGAGCATTTTGGCGTAGGCCCGCAGGGAATACTGTGGGTTTCGCTTTCTTCGTTCAGCAAGTTCTTTTTGCAGAATTTGGAGATAAAAGGGGTTGCGGGTGACAGACATAACATCAAGTTAACAAGGAGCATGGGAAAGTCAAATTGCCTCACGCCCATTTCTGTTCTTCGGTTGTGACATCAGAAATATGATCATGAATTTTTCTTTCAAAAGTGAAGCGGACTGAAGTGCTGCGCGAATTGTGAGAATGCAGCACTTTATTCAGAGGTGTTCCACACATTTTCCTTATGAATCGGGGGTGGAGAAAACTGCCGTGGCAAATTACCAACAATTTTTAGAAATCGTTTTCACGCGAGTATAAACACAGAATGCGAGTTAACTCTGAAATTTGGGAATTTTCGACTGTGATGTAAGAATTTAGCATTTAAGATCAAATCAAGACTTAAAATTCAGACTCTTCGTTCCGATGGGGCAGGCTATGAACGTGGGTCCACTGCAAAAAAAGATCACGACTAAACTAATAATGGGTTTATCCTTGCTGGGGTTGATCTTTGTGGGTGCGTATTTGCTTGGGCCAGAGCAAGCTAACATCAGCCCTGTGGATATCGAGCTTTTGCAACCAACGCCTGAACAGATTGTGTGGGGGCGGGAACGTGATGTCTCATTTGCCTGGAAATTTAAAGGTAATCCGGACCAGATGCCATCGACTTTTGAAGTTGAGGTTTCAAGCGATCCTCAATTCTCTAAAATCGTGGCCAAGAGCCAGGCCGGAACTTCTTCGGCCTCTTTGAGTTTAAACACCCCTGGCGTCTATTATTGGCGCGTGCGTGGGGAGGGCATTGAACCGGCCGGTAATCCTGTTTCGTCATTCTCACTTTATCCATTGCTGGCACCAATGGTGTTTGCAGATGCCACTGTTGAAATAGATCCGGACGAGCGTGGGCACATGAAGAACCCGATGATCTTTGTCTGGACCGATCCGTCGTTGAGCTCAAGTTATGATTTCCAGATCAGTGACGTTCAGGATTTCAGTCGAGTCGTGCACGCTGAGGAAACAACTAAGAGCCGATTGCTTCTTCCAAACCTGAAGGTGGGAACGTATTACTGGAGAGTGACTTCACGTCATCCAGAGCGTGCTGATTTGGTTTCCAAGATTGGACATCTTCATATTCGCGCCAAAGACTCGCACACGCCGGTGACTCCAGATCTGGAGAGCACAGAAATAACTCAGGCATCGAATGTGTCCACCAAAAAGAAAATTCGCACGCGGCAGGCTCCCGTGGCCTCGGTGGATCTTCCTTCTGAAGTTCCTACAGAAGTGGCAGCTTCAGCCCCTGAGGATCGCCCTGTTGAAGAGACTTTGCGTCTTCCTGAGTTGGCGGCGCCGCCAGATGTGCGGCGGGTTTATCTTTATTTGGGAACGGGTGCAAACTATCTTTCGATGGAGCAAATAAGCTCGGACAACACCGAGTCGGGGAAGTATGCAACCTTAAAAGGGCCCACGGCCATCATAGGGGCACAAATTCACTTTAACGAGCAGCATTCTTTGGAGTTGCAGTACAACTCTTGGCCGGGAGAGGTGCGGGCAGATCCAGCAATGGCGACCCTGCGGGAAAACACATTTAACTGGAACTCTTACCTCGCGGAATATCAATACCAGTTTTCCAGCCAAGGGCCTCGTCGGTACAGTCTGCTTTTAGGTTTGCAGCGGCATGAGATCCCTTTCCTGAGCACCGCAGGTGATGGCGTTGTGGATATTCTGCAAAATGATTTTATGAATGGGTCCTTGGGTTTCAAAGTGTCTCATCTTGGCGATTCCGGATGGGTTTATGAAGCGTTCTTGCGATATCAGCACCCTCTCAGTGCGCAGTCAGCCCAGGGATATGACTTTACGACTTCTCCAAAGATGATGTTTGACGGTTCATTGGGAGTGTCCCGTAAATTTGGCGAGCATCTGCGTGTGGGAGCGTATTGGTTCGGACAATACAATAGTTATGACTATACTTTTGACCGTGACGGTTCTCCGGTTTCAGGAACCCAATCCCTGTTAAACTCAAATATTCAAGTGCGATTCGGCTGGGAGTTCCTTGGCATTCTTTCTGTCGGTGTGATTCCCCTTGTGAGACGGCGTGCTCGCAAGAAAAAACCGAAAGCGAAATCACATTAATTCGAATAAGAAAATACTCAAATTCGTAATATGAGAATTGTGGTGCTGCTGCCACATTTTAGGAATGAAGCAGCACTTTTTTGCGAGTGAGTTAAGGATTGTAACGAAGGGATCCGATAAGAAGTTTCAAGTGATGGGAGATTGTACGTTGAGGAATCATCAGTTCTTAAAAAGAATATGTCAGCAGTGGAGATCTGTCGCAGGTCTTGTTGGCATGATGATCTTAACTGCTTGTACAGATCAATTTTTGGCGTGGACGCCAAAGGCTGTGGATATATCGGGAAAACTCTTGGTGCAGCCCGCGGGGACCCTGCAAAACAAAAGCGCCAATTCAGTCGCGGAAAGTTTGTCCTGCTCTGGTGCGACGGCCAAAATTTATAAACTCGACTCAAATGGTGAAGTGATAAAGCCATCCCTGGGGGAAAAAACTCTTTCTGCTGAGGGGACATACTCTTTTAACGCCGACGAAATAGGGGTGAAGATCAGTCAAGGCCGCCCTGAGTTTCCTTTGGTGGTGAACATCGAAGCTTGTGGGGATGTTCTTAGTCGTCCTGTGACGGGAATTAAAGATCAGGATGTGTCCCAGGGATCTACACTGCTGGGATATATTTTAAATACCGGCGAAAAAAAGAAACTTGTCGAAAGTCTTCTGACCAACAAAGAAAAAATCGAATCCATGATTTCGTCCCTGCAAAATGCGGGGACGGTGGAAGAAGCCTATAACAATCTGACAGCAAATTCGGATATCCGAGGCACCTTTGTGGAGATCCTTGGTGTTGAACCGATGATCCTGGCAGAGGCGTCCCCGCAGATTCTGTCTCTGGAGATTCCGACAACGTTCCGCGAGCTTCAGGCCGGTTCAATGACTGTCAGTGCCAGTCATTGGTCACCTTCGTATCAGACCGTCTATCTGTGGAAAATCGATAACACCAACCATTCCACGAACGCCAGCACCACTTACACCCCTGGGGCCAACAGTCAGGGGGCGCACACGATCCGGTTGTATATCGGTAAGGACGATGGTTTGGGTGGTTTGGATTTGACGAAACCATACAAAAGCATTTCACAGGCGATCGTGGTGGAAAACGAAGCTCCAGCCACAGCTCCGGCCTTGACTCTGGTGACCGCCTCGCCCACGAGCGTAAATAATATCCAAGTTGTGATAAACACAGGTGCGGGACTGGAGAATTGTGCCAGCTTTTCAAAGTTGGCATTGACGGTGGATGAACCGACGGCTCCGCTTGATTTGTCCCGCTACAACATCACTTGCAGTCAGGCTGGATCGCAGACCCAGGCAGTCACGCTGCCATCAGGCGATGGAAGCAAGGTGCTTCGCCTGTGGGCCCTGGACGCCAGTAATAATATCTCCGGGGTGGCAAGTTCCGCAAATATTATTCTGGAGCAGAATCCACCAGTGGTGACCCTTCAGAATCTGGCCAGTCTTATCCGCGGTGGCTCCGTACAGAATGTGGCATTTACGGCTGTGGATTTGGGAGTCGGCGTGGAACAGGTGCTACTGGAGTACGCTCCGGATGGCACCACCTTCTCTGAGTTAACCTCTTATACCAACCCTAGTGCAACCTCTTGGAATTTCTCGTGGACAGTGCCTGTTCAGAACACAACAACGGGAGCTTTAAGAGTGCGGGCCCGGGACCGAGCCGCAAACTGGAGTGAGATCAAATCTGCAGTCTTTGAAATTGATAGCACGGCTCCGAGTCTGAGTCTGACGTCTTTGAACTCGGGATCTTATCGTGGTGGCAGCACTCAGGATATCACCTGGAGTGCCAGCGATCTGCACCTGTCGGCGACGCCGATAAAGATTGAATACTCTGCGGATAACGGCAGTACATGGTCTTCTATTGTTGCGGCCACGGCCAACTCGGGAACTTATTCCTGGGCCCTGCCGACGATGAATTCATCCGTCGTGCGTATCCGTGTGACTGCGACAGACGCTGTTGGTAATGTGTCCCAGGCTTCTTCGGCGTCGGCAATAACCATTGATTCAATAGCTCCGGCTCTGCCGACGGTCAGCTTGCTCAGTGGTGTCTATTCCAACAGTGCCACTGTGAACCTCAGTCTCTCGAGTTGTTCCGATATTTCAAAGATTCTGATAAATGAATCTCTGGTGACTCCGGGAGCCGGTGCGGCGGGATGGCAGGCTTGTAGTTTAACTCCATCCTATATTGTTTCGGGTGAGGGACTTCATACTCTGCAGGTGTGGGTTCAGGATTCTGTGGGCAATGTGAACTCCAGCTCGGTCACAAAAAGTATGACATTGGACACGACCGCTCCATTGGTCTCTTTGACCTCTTTGAACTCGGGAAGCTTCCGAGGAGGAGAAGTGCAGAGCCTCACCTGGACTGCCAGCGACATCAATGTCTCTGCGACTCCGATAAAGCTTGAATATTCCAGTGACAATGGTGGTGCATGGACGGCAATTCAGACCAGTATTTCTAACAGTGGATCCTATGCGTGGACACTGCCTTCGATAAATTCCAGTCTGGTCAAGGTGCGTGTCACCATGACAGACCTGGCAGGGAACACCAACAGCGCGACGTCGTCAGGCAGTCTGGTGATTGATAGCACAGCTCCTTCGGCCTTGAGTCTGACCCGCACCTCTGGCAGCCCTAGCAATTTATCCAATGTGGAGATCTCTGTGTCGGGTTGCTCTGGCGATGCCACCCACATGATCTTTAGCGAATCAGCCAGTACTCCGGCTTTAGCATCCCCGAACTGGGAAGCTTGCGGAGCTGGAAAAACTTTTGTGGTTTCAGCAGGAGATGGAAACAAGACAGTTTATGCGTGGGCCAAGGATCTTGTCGGCAATGTCTCGGCAGTATCGTCCGTGGTGATGAATCTGGATACCACCGTGCCTTCGTTGGCTTTGACAACCTTCCAGGCTGGGGCCTTCCCAGGTGGTACGACAAGGGCCATCGCCTGGAATGCATCGGATATGAATTTTACGGCGACACCGATTCAAATTGAGTATTCCCAAGACAACGGCACCAGTTGGCAGACGGTCACTGCGGGTGTGGCGAACTCCGGGAACTCATGCACGGTCCCCGTGGGCAGCACGGGCTGTTATAACTGGAGCCTTCCCTCAATTGACAGCACTCAGGTGAAGGTGAGAATCACGGCCCGGGATCAATTAGGATACGAGTCTGTGGTGACTTCGTCTGTGGCTCTGACTATCGATTCCACGCCACCGCTGGTAAACTCTTTTGCTGTGAATAGCGGTGTGGCGACGACCACTTCCAGCACGGTCCCCGTGGGACTTTCTGCCCAGGATAATATTTCGAAAATCAGTCATTTCTGTTTGAAGTACACGATGGGTGTGCAGACGCCCTCGGCACCCGCTGTCGATGATGCCTGCTGGGTGGCGGTGAATGCGCCTTCTCCGGGTGTGAGTCCGGCCTTGAGCATTAACTTCAGCGGTTTCTATTATGCTCTGGGTTTGACCAATGGTCATTACCGGATTTTCTCATGGGTAAAGAGTGAAGCGGGTCTGATCTCAGAACTGAGTGCCGCGGGCAATGGTACCTTGGGTGTGGATCAAGGAGAAGTGGAGTATGCTCCAGGAGCGCCAGCGACGGTTGTTAACGTGATCGGTGTTGGCGCAGACACTCATGCGACGCCTCCCACATCGACTGAAACGACGGTCGCGGCGGGGCAGACTTTGATAGTGAAGTGGAAGATCACTGACGATGCGGCCCTTCCAAATAACAATATTAAGATCTATTACACTCTGGATGAGAAGAACTACACCTTGAAAGCGGAGAATATTTCCAATCAGGCCAACGGTGGTTGTTCGGTGGATGGAGTGAACTATACGGGTTGTTATGTGACGACGTCACCTTCTTCGGCCTACTTTAAATTGCGATTGTCAGTCTTGGATTCTTCGCAGAAGGTGTCATTGGCCAGTGCTTTACCCAACAATCTGGGCGCTTTCCGGGTGTTAGCGGGCAACACCGAAACTGGAATTGGAGGCAGTGCCAACAGTGCGGTCTTCAATGTGAATTCCTCCGGGACCACGTCCGGACTTCCAGGAACCCTTGCCATCACCGATGACGGAACTGTGTTTGTTCGGGACACCCTTAACGGAATCCTGCGTATCAATCCTGCGACGGGTCTTGTGGAAAGCTTTATCCCCACAACCGGAGTCATAAATGATGGTCCGATTGGAACGGCGACATTACGTAATGCCAGTGCCCGCATCAGTGTGGATTTTGCCAATAATCTTCTGATTATGGACTATGACCGTATTCGCAAAGTGAACCTCACAACAAATACAGTCTCTACGCTGATCGGTGGAGGTTCGACCCGGGCTTCTGGCACAGCGGCCAGCAGTTTCCAACTCACGGTCTCTTCGGGATGTAATACTTGCACCCTGACGGCTTTGCCAAATGGAGACATCTTGTTCTTTGATGGATTGAGCACAGAGAAAGTGATCTGGCGCTATCAGGCCTCGGATCAGAAAGTTTATGGCTTGCCTATCTCAGGGACCGGGATGACGGGGCGTCCGGTTACAGATGATATTGCTTCTGCAGATTATCTTTTCCGCCACTTCTCGGCGGCATTTGATGTGACGAGTTCACAGATCACGACGCTCATTACTCAATTCCACCCGACGGTTTGCCCCGGCTGCGGCGCCAATGGTATTCCCGCATTTATCGATCCAAATACGGGGCAGACAATCACATCGCCGACTCCGCCAAATTTCCAAAGCGGCAACTTTAAACCCAGTGTGACTGCGCGGGATGGAAAAATCTATTTAGTCTCTGTTGAAGGCAGTCGACGTCTGGGACGATACAATGCTGACACCAACACCTGGACGCCGGTTCTTGGGACGGGTGCGATCGGATTCTGCGAAGACGGGATTGATGCATTGGCTTGTAATGTGAATATCATGGATGCCTTTGTGACCTCCGACAGTCGCATCTTCTTCATCGACAACGGTCTGGTTCGAACAGTGGATAGTGAAAACAAAGTCCGCACCTTGTTCGGGCAGCGTTTGACCTTTGGTGATGGCGGTTTGGCCGTTTCAGCCCGCATTCAGACAGCAAACTTCTTCGACTTCACATCCTCTGGAGATGTTGTTTTCATTGATGGCATTCAGAACGTCATCCGAAGATTCGCTCCGGGTGGCAATATCAGTCTGGTGATGGGGAATGGCAATGCGCAGAATGCAACCAGCGGATCTCCGGCAGTCACCTCGCCATTGACAGGGTCTTGGTGGGGTGGTCGTTATCAGGTCTTCGTGGATAAAGCCACAGACGATATTTACGTCAACCAGGGAAGTTGGATCGGTCGTATTTCAAATGCTGATGGCAACATCTACCGCGTGGTGGGATTGGGCGGAACCGGCTACTTTGTGGCGGATGGTTTGCCAGGATCTTCTATCAATGTGACAGGGGGCGAGAGTGCTCAGTTGATGGCTGTTACCAACGGGAAGCTGTTGGTGGCGACGAGTTCACGTAATGCCAGTGCACAAAACTATCGCTGTTTCATGAAAGAATATGACATTGCCAACAGCTTTACGCAGTCCCATGTCGCGGGTAATGAGAATCTTTGTGTTAATTCCTACCCAGCAGACGGCACCACCACGGCAACGGCAGATACGGGGAACATGTCTTCGAATCTGCATATGCCAGCGCAATGGAGTACGGAGCTTATGGGCTGGATCTCCCCTAGAACCGGCACTACAACTTTAAAAGCCTATGTTCCCGGCGGTGTGATTACGACGGTGAAGTCAGGTTTGCCGCGAATGTATTCGTCCATGACGGTGGTTAAGAACGCCAGTAATCAGAACGTTCTGTATTATTGCGGCGGAGGGCGTATTTATAAATACAACGTGGCCACCAGCACTGAAACCGCACTTCCATGGCCAAGTTCTGCTTATGTTTGTAACGGATATTCAATTCACTACAATGCCGCTCGAGGAACGGTTGTCTTCCCGATCGTGCAAAATGGCCTGACTTCTTTGGTTGAGATTGTGGACACCCATTAAGGTGATGACGGTATGAAGAAAAAACCTTTGACAAGAAATCTTGTGATAACAGCCGTGTGGACGACCTTGATAGTCTGCGGTGTGCTAGCGGTGACGTCCTATCAGGATTACCATCGTCGGCACAGTCTGGGCACGGATCAGGCTAGGGTGGTGCAGGATCTTGGCAAAGAATGGCTGCAAGAGGCCCAGATGCACAACCGCGTGGCTATCAGTAAAGTGTCTTTGAAAAAAGATGCGGATGATAAAATCGTGGAGGTGCGGGTGTATTTAAACACGTCAGAAAGCTTAAAAGAGAATTATCAGGAAAAGCTGATTGCCTATTTGAATTATCGTGGCATTACGCAAACCGGTGTGCCTTATCAGTTCTTGTTTTGATCTGGAGAGGAGAACTTAAAGATCAGGCAGAAAGAAAAAAAATGGTGCGAATAACTGGACTTGAACCAGTGACCTCTTCCATGTCAAGGAAGCGCGCTACCAACTACGCTATATCCGCACAATGCAAAAAATCTATCTGAATAGTACCGACCCGGCAATCATAGATGCACTTGGTCAAGAGTCCCGTTTTGCAGAATATGGACCTATGCTCTGGGGGTTAGTCCGCAAAGGAGATCTGAATGATTGAATTCTATACCGCTCCCACTCCAAATGGTCGGAAAGTCGCTATCATGCTTGAGGAACTCGGCCTGAAATACAATGAGCACAAGATTAACTTGAAGGAATTAGAGCAAAAGCAGCCTCAATTCCTGGCAATGAATCCCAATGGGAAGATTCCCACTATCGTTGATCCCGAAGGCCCACAAGGGAAAACCACGGTCTTTGAAAGTGGTGCGATTCTTTTTTACCTTGCAGAAAAATACGGAAAATTCATTGGAAAAAGTCTGACGGAAAAAACTCACGCCATGCAGTGGGTGATGTTCCAGATGTCGGCGATCGGACCGATCTTTGGAAATTACTATTACGGTCTGAACACCTTAAAGCCGCATAATCCCGGCTTCATCGAGCGGTTTGAAAAAGAGGCGCTGAGACTGTTAGGGGTTATGGAAATGCAGCTTAGTGATAACGATTATTTGGCGGGGCCCGAGTACACCATCGCCGATATTGCCACCTATCCTTGGATTGCCGGGTTTATTCATGCCCAGCCGAAATGGTTCGAGGATAAAGCGGCCATCAAGGCCTGGGCGACTGGTTTAGCAGAGCGCCCGGCCATCAAAAAAGCGATGGTATAAGCAAAGTTTTTTGCTGATTATGTCTTCAGATTTTTGAAATCCCAGAGCTCTTGATCCATCAACTGGCTGGGTTTCACATTCGACATCGCTGTCTGAATGGAGGCGTAAATGTTCGGGATCTCTTTTTCGAGGTCTCGAACCAGTCTTTTTACGCGCTGGCGTTTTAAGCCATCTTGTGACCCGCACAAATTGCATGGAATCACCGGGAAAGCCCAGGCAGCGGCCAGTTCTTCAATATCCCTTTCTGAAACATAACACAACGGGCGCACCAGAATATTGCGCTCGTCATCGGATTTCAGTTTTGGTGGCATGCTGGCAGTTGTCCCCACATAGAACAAATTCAACAAAGCAGTGTGAACCACGTCATCGCGGTGATGGCCCAAGGCCAGTTTGGTAAAGCCATTGTCATGGGCAAAATCATACAGAATCGCCCGGCGCAGACGGGAGCATAAAGAACAGAAGGTTCCACCCTGAACTTTTTCTTTCACGATGGAATAGGTGTCTTTTTCAATGACATGCAACTTCACACCCAGGCTTTCAACCCAAAGTTTGAACTGAGTGGCATCAAAGCCCGGCTGTTTTTGATCCAAAATCCCGGCTTCGATTTGAAACTTACGCTCAGAACGTCGTTGGATCTCAGTTAAAAGAGCCAAGAGAACGCTGGAGTCCTTGCCGCCAGAAACGCAGACCATGATTTTGTCGCCGTCTTCAATCATGTTGAAGTCGTTGAGCGCCTGCACGATCTGCTTGCGGATTTTAATCGCTAAGGGGTGTTCAAAGTTGACTGCTTGTGTTGTCATGGCCCGCTGTTTTATCCGATAGCTCAATGACTTGTCGAGCTAATTTCAGGCCCTGAGCCTTCAAAGCCTCGATTCCACGCACATAGACCTTGTCGCCGATATTGAACTGAGATCCGTAATTATCGATAAAGTAGATAATTTTCAGTTCCACCCAGTTTTCATTGGCGTCACTGACATAGGCCCACGGGGCTGGAATGCCGCGGATTTCACCAATACCGGCCACCGTTCTTTCCAGAATCTGCTTGGCCAGCTCAATATTTTCCCCATAGGCCAGGCGGAAGATCTGACGGCGGACAATGGGATTCTCCGGTGGAGAGAAGTTGGAAATCTGAGCATTGGCCATAAAACGATTCGGAAAGGTGATCAACTCGTCGGAAAAACCCACCAGTGTGGTGGAGCGCCAGGTGATCTCACGAACCTGACCTGTGGCTTTCTGAATACCACTCGTAATTTCCAGCCAGTCGCCGATTTCAAAGTTGCGATCAAGCTGTAAAGAGATCCCGGCAAAAAGATTTCCCAGCGTGTCTTGCAACGCCAGACCCAGAATCACGGAGGCAGCAGCAGACGTTGCCAGTAAAGGTCCCAGCTCCAAACCAAAGACGTGAGTGATACCCCAGAACAATAATACGATCGAAAGAATCAGCGAGAAAATGTTCACCAGCAACAGTGGAACACCGTGTTTCATCGAGCCCAAAAACAGGTATTGCAGGACGATCAGACGGGAGGTCTTAACAAAAACAATATTGCCCCAGAGGAACGTCAGAAAGGCGATGTAGGGCATAAACTTGCCCAATCGACCCAGTTGGGGTTCTGAAGTTTGCAGAAAAATGAAAGTCAAAAACAGGAAAGCCAAAATGATGTAATGACGCAGCAACGTGCGGAAGTGATTGCGGATACTGCGATGGCGTTCGTCGGAAGCTTCCTTGAGGAAGAACTTATAAAACACCCAGGTGATGGCAATAAGGCAGCCCAAAAGGATAAAAGGCTCCAGCTCCAGAAGTCCGTAAAGTGCCTGAATTTTGATAAACTTTTCTGCCATGTTTTTTAGTCCCTCGTGAACTTCGATTATAGTGACTATTTTTTAGTCTAGTCGAGTCTAAAATTCTTCCTGACCGTAATCTGTCGCAGTCACCCAGCCGATAAGTTCGGTATGAAAAACTACGGAATGACACTGTTATTAGGGATGATGATGACGGCCTGCGCTCCACAAGGGTACGAGGCCATGAACAATATTGCTTCCAATGTCACAAATGACATTGCCTGTAAGGATTCAAAGCTGGAGATGAAGCTTTGGGACGGTTTGAAGGAACATCTGATTGCACAAAAGGAATTGCCATCCGCCGAAGCTTTAAAGCAGGCTTTGCGTGATCAAGTGCAAAAACTGGCAGATGAAAACCCCCAAATGCGCCAAGAAGATCAAGAACGTCTGAATGCTGATCTTGAACGGTTGGTGGTGTCTTTGTTGGAAGAGGCCCCGAAGGGGGAGCGTGTGGAAACACCCGAACAACTTTTGATGCTTTTGTCGGCTATTGACGTCGGCGACCGCTCCACAGTTTTCCGTTCCTACATGCAGGATAAAGTTCGTGGGGACTTTGCCCGTTTGAACAAAACCATTGAAACTTTCGATCTGAATTGCCCTTCAGGTGACAGCAGTCAGGACAACGCCTCTTCCGGCACGCCGTCCACTCCTGATGAAGGGGGCGAAGATCAGAGCAATAACGTGGTCGAAGAGCTCCCTGCAGAAGTGAACCGCGATTATGCCTACCACAAAGCTCAGGCTCTTAGTGCTGGAGAATCCCTGGCAGTCTTTGGCGCGCGTTGGGCCTTCGCCACGACTTATCAAACGTGCCAAAGCGTGAGCCTTCCAGACATGGACGCGCAAACGCCGGACTTGCAAGGTATCAAGATCACAGGCAAGCATTCGGATGGCGTGGGCAGCAAACGAGAGATTGCCAGCTTGTCACAAGTGCAAAACACACATCCCTATATCAAGAATGTCACCAGTTATGGCGAAGGCTGCTTTAATGTGAAGTCCAATCCTTTGATCTATGATTACGGTGGAAAACCTTACGGGACCACGGCTGCAGATTCAGCTATTGATATGTTTAAAAATAACGGCGACGGCACCAAGGTTCTGGGGATTGACTGTTCCGGTTACGTTTACACGTCCATGGCAACAGCGGGCTTGCGCCTGAAGGCGGGCCGCGCTTTGAAGGCATCGGATTCCTGGGCTTGGGGTTCTAGTTCTTACGTGGAGCCTCAGAACAACGGCCTGACTTGCCTGAATAAGATCTCTGTGACGCCGACGACATCCTTGAAAGCGGGGGACATCGTGGCGGTGTACGGTCACGTTCTGATTATCGATAAAGCGGGTGCAGATCCTTTTGGTATTCGCAATGCGAAGACAGAAAGCGATTGCTCCAAGTTGAAATCTTCAGGTTTTGATTTCACGGTGGCACAAAGTTCACCAAGCAAAGGAGGAGTGGGTATTAACTTCTTCGATGCTCGTGTGTATCTGCCAACAAGTTCCAAGATGCAGACAGGTATGGAAAAATACGCTTACTATGCATGTCTTGCGAAGGTGAATAACAAGACCTACACGCCGAACCTGGGAACCCTGTCAGTGGTTCGCCACAAAGGGACGGCCGAGTGCATGGCTCCTCGTGTGAAGATGGCTCGTGAGTCTTGTATCCAGGGCTGCTCCTCCTTGCGTCGCTAATAAATCCAACTGCTATAATTCCGGTTTACAAGCCCCTTTCCCATGTGGATGGGGGCTTTTTATATGGGGCTCTGGAGGCCCAAAATAGGCGACTGTCGAGGTCTTGGACAGCCGCCTTGGATTTAAACGCTTTTCCGGGGCGGCCTTAAAGTTGCTGATTGGAGCCTGTGGAATAATTTCCGAGGATGTGAGGTCTTCATGAAACGATTGGTCTTGATAGCGACTTTGTTGGGATTAACTCAAACGGCGCTGGCGAATAAGTACGACTGCAAAAATATCGATTATATCGGTGAAGATTCGGCTTTGGTGGACCTATCCAACGAAACTGTGGCCTCACTGCAGAAAAAGAAGATCTCTGGAAACCGTATTGTGGTTTCAAAAGAGGGTAAAAAGCTGTACCTGTTTAATGGGGACACTCTTCTCAGAGCGTACCCGGTGGCTTTGGGGCGTTCTCCGTATGGAGACAAACTCAAAGAAGGCGACAATAAGACCCCTGAAGGAAAATACATCGTCGATTTCAAGAAAAAACAAAGTGAATACCATCGCGCGCTGCACATCTCTTACCCAAATCAAGAGGACCTGGCTCAAACCAAAGAGCTTTCCAAAAAGACTGGTCAAGAGCTGAGTCCCGGTGGAGATATCATGATCCATGGTCTTCCGAATGATGAAACCTCACAGACGCTGGTGGGGTTGGCTCATCCGATTATCAACTGGACTCGTGGATGTATTGCCGTGACGAATGCCGAAATCGAAGAGCTGTATGCTTTGGTTCCGGTAAAAGCGGAGGTGGAAATCTGCCCCGCTCGCGAACGAGGTGCGACCTCGAACCCTCTTAAGATGGCTGAAGACATTGCTAAACAGGAACCCGAACTAAAAAACATCAGCATCCCGGGTAAAGCGCAATAACACTTTAATTCCCAAAACACACCGAAGACCCCCGGAGCAATTCCGGGGGTCTTGCTTTTTTAAAGACACTGCGATTTATAGTATTTCATCAAAGCCGTTTCAATCAGGCTGCGATCATATTCATCCACTACAAAAACACCCAGGGCGGCCTGGGGGTCTTTCACCTTAGCAAGTCCCCGCACGATTTCCGGGGCAAAGAAATCCTCTTGGCTGGCGTCATAAGTCAGAATCTGATCTCGCAAGGGTTGATTGGAATCATAAACCACAATCTCAGTGCGGCCATTGCTAAGAAGGCGGAACGACTTGGCAATCACAACGTGCTGGCTCATTCGGGTGGGGCGCAGAATCAGCAAGGTCATGCGGTGGGATTCCAGATTGTTCAGAATCTGGTTGCGGGTGAGTCGATTTTTTTTGGCGCTGCGGGCATCATCTCCAATCACCAACTTCAGGTTTTTTGCGAATTCATGAAAGCGCTCTTTCTGATACTGTTCAATGTCGCCCTTCCACGATCGGTACAAGGACTTTCCTGCCCCTAGATTCTGCGTATAACCATACTGCAGACCCGCCCACAAAGGGGATGTGTTTTTCCAGGTCGGGTCTTTCTGGGTGAACACTTTAAAATCAGTGACGGGGGATTCTTCTATTCGCTTTAGATACTTGGTCAGATAGGGCCTGCTGCCGCGAACCATATCCAGAATATCTGAAACCCGGGCTGAGTCCTGCGGATGATTCCATCGCGCCAGATAGAAAAACAATCTCTGTGTGCGCGCCAAGGACCAACAGGCGGCCAAGTCGTAAAGTTTAGTTGCAAAAGGCCAGTTGACGGAAAGATTGTGATACTGGCTGGAGAAAGCCTCCGGCCTGATACGTCGATAGATTTCGTCCGTGGAAACCCGCGAACAGGCCAGGTTCTCGACCAAAGAGTCGGAAATCACCTTGTGGGGTGAGGCTCCGGAACGGGGACTCAGCAAAGTTAAAAGAAGGGCGACCGAGAGTAAGGGAGATAAAGCTTTTTTGTTCATAACTAAGGTCTAGAGACCTCAAGAGATGATTCCCGGTCAAGTTGCTTTCGTTTAACATACTTTTGGAGGTTTCATGGAAAGTGAGCAATTAAAAAGGCCAACAGGAGTTTACCTATTGGCGATTCTTTTTATTCTTGCTCCTTTGGGGAACATCTTTTTAAGTCTTTGGGGTGGTGGTGTTGTCAGTTGGCAGCATCCTCTGCAGTGGCTGTCTGCTTTAAATTCAATTACAACGCTGGATTGGTTATGGCTGGGGCTTTTGTGCCTGACAGGAATTTTGTTGCTTCGACCGCACAAGGCCACGTGGTCCCTGGCAATCGGTACTTTGATGTTGGTGCTGTTTATTAATCTGTACCGCTGGGGTAACGGAGAGTTCGAGGAAAGTGGTGCCTTGATTCACGGGCAACTTTTTATTTCGTGTCTGATCACGGCGTTCTTTTTGTTGCTGGCATTTTATTTCCGCTTCCCCTATCTGGATCGTCGTGCGCAATGGATGTTTCAAGCGGCCGCTCGCTATGAGTTGCGAACGCGGGTGGATGTGGTGGCGCAGGATATCTTTACTGGGGTGACAGAATCGGTTTCCTTAAGCGGTGTCCGGGTTCGTCTGCAAAGGGATCTGGAAAAAGCGCAGGAGTTGCGTTTTGTGGATGTGATTTTTCCTGACGTTCGTAACATTAAGGTTAAAAGTCGAGTCGTGGAATATCGCGACAATGTACTTCGCCTGAAGTTTAAGGACCTTACGGGTCGGGATCGGACCTATTTGCAGGACTGGCTGCGGTCTCAACTTGAGACAATGCCGGAAAATCAAGGTTAAGTCCGGGTTCTTGTTAAGTAATTTGAAAAGTGTACCGAAAAGACTCAAAAGCATGAGGTCGTTATGAGATGGATGTTTAAACCGAAGTCATTAGTAAAGAGTGTTGCTGCATGCGCGTCGGCGTTTACGATGTGTATGGCTCCTGTTGCGCAGGGCGCGGCTGCGAAGGATCAGAGAAAACTGATCAATCAATACTTGAAGGAGACTGGGCTCACTACGAAGAAAATGACTGTGGGTGAATTCTACAGAATGGTTCGCCACGTTTATCCGCAAAAACTGCGTGGGCAGATGGATCAATGGGTGGCGCTGAATCGTCACGAAATGATGCCTGCGGTGGAAGCCTCCAGCTATAAAGACTCCAGCGGAAAAGAACAAGTGCGTTTGACACTGACTCATGCCGGTCAAACGACGACTTTGACTTTCACTGGTGATGAGGACACTCCGTTAAAAGTTAACGGTGTTTCTTTCGGTCGCAAAGAACTGATGAATTATAACAGCTTCAACAAGATCGCCGGTAAAATGGCCAAGCTGGATCCAGTGGTGGCTAAGGCCTTGAAAACCGGCAAGCAAAAGCCTTTGAGCAAAAACCTGCGTCTGACCTACAAAGAGTTCAATCAGCTGACTCCGCGCCAAAGAGCGGAGTACTTCGTGCGTATTCGTGGAGCCATGGAGGCTGCGCAAAGAGTCTATCAGGTGATCTATGGCGCTCAGGCCATGAATGAGATGAAAAACAAGTACGAGTGGGTGTATCAGACGTTCTTCGGTGAGGAGGCTTATGCGGCTTCCAGCAGCCTGACGGGCAAGCCTTGTATCGTGGCAGGTTATAAATCCACTTACGGTGAAAACGGTTCCTGCGGTGGCTCCAGAAGCGGAGCTGAAGATCTGACTCGTCAGATGCGCGGCATGAACGCGATGTGCTCTGGCAACGCGGTGTCTTGTAACCCGATGGTGTATGGCTATGATGGTAACGGCTCCCCGCACTGCGTGAGTCGTTCGGATGTGAAGTATGCCACTCGCGTTTGTAATCAGAAATCCCCTCTTCGTCGCGGTGATATCAAGTCCGAGAGTGAAGACAAGAAACGTATTATTGAATCTTACTTGAAGAAAAATGGTCAGGACATCAATCTGGTTCTGAATGAGGAAGGGAAGATTTCCCAGGAACAGTTTGATCAGATCTCCAAGTATTTGGGTGATCTTGAATCCTTCATCCAGACGGCTGTAGGTGCGTGTGACCAGGCTCCGTTGAAAGACATTCAAAAACATCGTGAAGACCAGGTGTCTGCATGTAATGAAATCAGAACTCGTGCGTTCTCGTTGCAATCCTTCGTGGTTTCTCCGGAACCTCTTCCACCTCCAGGTCCGGTGGCTGGCGACTGTTCAGTAAACAAGCCAGGCTCAGTGACAGGTGCTGACGGTAAAGGTTGTGTGTGCCCTGAAGGCACGAAAGAGTCTGAACCAGAAGAAGGAAACTCTCAACCGACTTGCGTCGTCATCGAAACGGGCGGCGAAGGTGAGTTGCCTGATGGTAAAACTGAAGTAGGTCAGGGTGCCGAAGACAGTTGTGGCTTCTGGTGTCGTAATAAAAACTGGATCATCCCAGTGGGCGTGGGCTTGTTGGCTCTGGGTGCCTTCTGGTGGTTGTTCAGCAAGAACAAGTCTAAGTCCAAGGACAACACCAATGACTACGTGCCACCAGTAGCGCCGCCAGCTCCAACAGCCACAGCGACAACAACGGTGACTCCGGCTCCAGTGGATCCACCTCCAACGGCTCCATGTCCTGCACCGAACAAGTTGGTTAATAATGTCTGTGTGCCGGTGGTGGTGACGCCTCCGCCGACTCCGGACTCCGAAGGTGGCACTTTGAATGACGGCTCCATCCGCGCAGGCGGGGTCCGCTAAGGAACCACAACTGAATGAATATCGACAGACATCAAGATAAAATCATTCCACAGCGGGCTCCCCAGCAAAGGGAAGCCCCTGTGCCGTTAAGGGGGCCTGTGGTCCGGCGTCGCCGGGCACCGGCAACGCCAGCCCCTTCGCGTGTAAACGGTCTGTTTAAGAACCGTCAGGGATTGAGTTTTGAACAAGGCACGGGTTTTCATGGCGGCCCTTCTCGTCGTAAAGGGGCGCGTCTGGCTTTGTGGTCATGGCTGGCGTCTTTTATCGACGGCCTGATTCTGATCGCCTTAAGCTGTGTCTTTATGCTGATGTTCTCGCTGATGTTGAATACCCCTGTGGGGCATGTGCTGAAAGGTCTGTCGCACAGTCGTCATCAGATGATCTTCTTTGCTGAAGTGTTTGTGGTTTTTGCCTGGTTTTATATGATCACCATACGCAGCCTGATGGGCTCAACGATCGGTGAATGGGCGTGTGATCTGCGCTTGGGGCAGCCGCACGAACGATTGCATGTCAGTTATGTCTTCAAGGTCGCCTTACGCAGCACTTTGATTCTGATAACGGGAATTGTGACACTGCCACTTTTATCTGTGGTGTCTGGAAAAGATCTGGCGGGTTCTCTGTCCGGATTACGCCTTTTTTCTTTGAAGTAACGTTAAAACCTCATAGTGCGATGTTTGCGGAAACTGATCCAGGATATAAAGTTCCTGGATCTGATAATCGCATTCATTCAGTGTTACCAGATCCCGGGTCATAGACTCCGGGAAGCAAGACATATAGATGAAGAACTCCGGTCGCTGTGGCAACGACAGTTCTTTCAGTGGATTCAGAAAATTCATCAGCCCGGAACGCGGAGGATTGGCCAGGATCAGATCGAAGTCAGAAAAATCCTGTGTCAGTTTTTTCTGAAAATCACCGCGATAAATCTGCACACGATTTTTAAGATGTGCCAGACTGGGGGGAAGTTGATCCAGAGAATGCTCCAACCCCTGCAAGGACAGATCATCAATTTCACAAGCCAGCAGACTGTCGGCCTCCGACAATGCCGGGAAGGTCAGATTGCCAATCCCAGAGCCAAATTCAATCACCCGGGACGAGGGCGCCTTTTGCACCCATGAGGCAATCACATCGCAGATCAACTTGTTGGCTTTGTGGCTGGGTTGAGTGAAGCTCGCCACCTGACAGTATAGATCCACCGGGACCTCACCCACCCAGGATTGAAACCACGTATGGTGTTCCGGATCGCGCAGTTTGAATTCAGCCCCGGTCCAAACCGGCACTTTGCGGCGCTGGCCAATTTCCACAAAGGCCTGGGCCTGCAATTTCTTTAAAATATTCTGTTCATCCAAAAGGGTTTTGATATCGATATTGGCCAGGTCGATCCACACCCCGCGGCGTCCGTGCGGGGCGATACGCAGCCGGAAGGAGCCTTTCTTAAAGGGCCACTGGATCTGGCGGAAGTCCGTCAGCCAGGATTGCAATTCCGGTGAAAGCTGGGCGCAAACTTCAATATCCAAAACCTCGTGACGGTCCTTGCGATAAAGCCCCAGGCGGCCGTCTTGCAGACTGAAATCCAAACGGTCCCGCAGGTGCGAGGCGCCCGCTGAGAGGGTCTTAATATCTGCCGGAAGGGGAATGTTTGCCCCCTTAAGTAGCTGCAAAAGCTCGGCCTTTTTTCCTTCTATCTGGTCTTTGTAGGGCCTTTCCAGAAGCTGGCAGCCGCCACAGTCCTGGGCGTAGGGACATTTCACCTTGAGGTCTTTGTCAAAGGTTTCGAAATCATGGAAGTTTGGCATTGAATGCTTGCCCCGGCCGGATTGCTGTTATATCAAAACCACATCTTAGCAAAACTTAGGGGGAATGGTGAGAATTTTATTGCTTGCTGGCATCATGATGATCTTCGCCGGAACTGCCACTTTGGCGGTCGCCAGTAACCCTTGGATGCGCGCATGCCGCATTGAAGAAGGCCAATTCTGGGTTCTTAAGGCCGGGTCTGAGGAATACTCCATGTGCTTCTTTGGGAACGCCGCCATTGGAGCCGAGGCCCTATTCATGTTTAAAGCTAAGACGGGTACGACCGAAGCCCTTCAGGCTTACAAGGGGCGCAACGCTTCTTCAGCTCGCGGTGGTGTGTGTGGTTCCTTTGATGCGGAGGTTGTTCAGGGTAAAGACAGCGAAGGTCAGACCTTCAATCTTTGTCAGTTTTCAGATCATTCCCTGATTGAAGAAACAACTTTGTGGATGGGCCCGGGGTCAGACGACAATCAAGGCCTGGATAAAGCGTTGTCTAAGACGTACTAGTTTTTCTTCTGCTCTTCGGGGCGCAGCGAATAGATGCAAGAGCTGGCGTCCTTGATCACACCATCTTCAAAGTGAAGATCTTTTTTGGTAAATCCCAAAGTCACATGCGGATAGAACTGGTCAGGGTTGAAGTCTTCAGCCTTGCCGCCTTTTGAAGTGTAAAGCATGTGAATCGCCTTACGAATCTGGAAAAGACGATCAGACTCAACCACAGCGTAATAAGTGCTGTCTTCTTTGACAGTCCCTTTTCCCACACACAGCAGGTGATACGGGGCTTTTTGCAGATCCATTTGTTCTGCCAAAGCGTGGATCTCGTTCATGGAGATTTTCTTTTTTAATCGGCTGAATTCCACAGGATTGACGACCGTGATGTGAGCTTCGCCCCGGTGCTGCAGGGTCACGTGCTGGTTTTTCTCCACCTCATGGCGCATTTTTTCAAAGGCCGCATAGGGAAGATCCAGGGAAAGGTAACTTTTGGATTTTTCCTTGTGCGAAGAAACTGATGCGACACTTCGGGTGGCCTGTGGCTTTAAGTCTTCATTTGAGTACGAAAGGGAGGAAAGAGCATAAGGGGATTTACTGGCGCAGGCAGTCAGTGAAAGCGAGATGATAACCAAGTGAAACGCACGCATCATGATTTCCCTTTTCTTTCGGTTGAGTTGACTTAAGGTGGGCCTCCTTTTAGCCTACACAGACTATGAAAAAAGTGAAAGTTCTTCTTACAAGTGCCTGCATTTTCTCGCTAATTTCCTGCCAGGTGAAGGATACCAAACCGGCAAAATCCAGTTCTGAGACTCCGGCAAAAGCCACCGGATCTTTTGTTAACGAGCCCAACACACTGGTCACAGATCCCCGTCAAATCACGTTTGCGGGGCCTAAGTCGGGCGAAGGTTATTTCAGTCCCGATGGTACGAAGATGATCTTTCAAAGTGAAAGACATGCTGGCAACCCTTTCTATCAGATGTACATTCTGGATCTGAAGTCCGGACAGACCACTTTGGTATCCCCGGGCAAAGGAAAAACCACCTGTGGTTGGATCCATCCTTCCATGAAGAAGGTCTTGTATTCCTCGACGCATCTGGATCCGCAGACAGACAGGAAGGCTCAGGAAGAGTTTGAAAATCGTAAAAAGGCCGTCAAAGCCCGTTACTCCTGGAGCTTTGATGAAAACTACGACATTTTCAGTTCTGATCTGAAAGGGCAGGGCATTTTGCGCCTGACCAAAGAAAAAGGCTATGATGCCGAAGCGTCTTACTCCCCGGATGGGCAATGGATCGCGTTTGCCTCTAATCGCGCCGGCTACACCGAAAAACTGGATGGTGAGGATAAGAAGCTCTTTGAACAGGATCCCTCTTACATGATGGATATCTACATCATGAAAGCGGATGGTACCGAGGTGAAGCGCCTGACGAACTCCAAAGGTTATGACGGTGGTCCGTTCTTCAGTGCGGATGGAAAGAAAATCACCTGGCGCCGATTCTCTCCAAACGGTTCCACGGCGGAAATCTTCACGATGAATGTGGACGGCAGCAATCAGACACAGGTGACTCAGTTGAAGTCCATGTCCTGGGCTCCGTACTTCCATCCATCAGGGGATTATATTATTTTTGGGTCCAGCATTCTGGGGTATTCCAACTTTGAACTGTTTATCGTGGATGCGGCTGGCACGAAAGAACCGGTGCGTGTGACTTTTGATGAAGGCTTTGATGGTTTGCCGGTGTTTACTCCTGATGGCAACGGTCTGTCCTGGACTCATCGAAATGAAAAAGGGGATTCGCAAATCTTTATTTCCAAATGGGATGATGCGCAGGCGCGAAAACTTCTGGGCCTTGCTGCTCATGACCCGTTGGCGGTCCCTCTTAGTCCTGAAGTGAAAGTGGAAGATATTAAAAAATGGGTTCACTATCTGGCCTCCCCTGAGCTGCAAGGTCGCGGCACAGGGACTGGCGAAGAGAAGATTTACACTGAAAAGATCGCGCAGGCCTTTAAGTCCTGGGGTTTAATCGGGGCGGGGCCGCAAGGTTCGTTCTTTGAAACCTTCGAATTTACTTCAGGGGTGAATCTGGGGGCTAACAATTCACTTGAAGTAGTGGGTTCTTATAAAAAGAACTATGTGCTTTCCAAGGATTTCGAACCCGTATCGTTCTCCAAAACCGGAGAGTTCAAAGAGGCTCCCATTGTGTTTGCTGGATACGGCATCAAAGCCCCTGCCAGTGACAAAGAGCCGGAATATGATTCTTTCAAAGGTCTGGATGTCAAAGGCAAGTGGGTTTTGGTATTAGCGGATCTTCCTGCGAATGTGACGCCTCAGCGTCGTCATTATCTGAATTTGTATTCTCGTTTGCAACACAAGGTGACCGTTGCGAAAAACGAAGGTGCTGTGGGTATTCTGGTTACCAACGGGCCTGAAAGCGGACTGCCTGAAAAGTTTGGCAAACTCAAATTCGAAGGGGCGTTGTCTGAAAGCACCTTGGGGGTGATTCGCCTTTCCACTGACGCGGCTTCGGGGTTGTTGCGCTATGCCGGACGCGATTTGATCTCGCTGCAAATGAAGCTGGACAAGGGCGAGATGATTGAAGGTTTTGCGATTCCATCTACCTATGTGAAAGCTCGCGTGGATCTGCAGTTCCAGAAGGCGCAAGGAATCAATGTCGTAGCCAAGCTGCCGGTGTCTGGCGCCACGTCTGCGATTGTGATCGGAGCCCACGGGGATCATTTGGGTTATGGGCAGTTCGGCAGCAGCCTGGCTAAAGGGGGCGAAGTTGGAAAGGCGCACGTGGGCGCTGATGACAATGCCTCCGGGGTGGCTGGTGTAATGGAATTAGCCCATCATTATGCACAGTTAAAGAAATCAGCTGCACATAAACTTCAAAAGAATATGTACTTTGCTGTTTGGTCTGGTGAAGAGCTGGGGAATTTGGGATCGTCTTATTTCACTAAGAATTCAACGAAACATAATATCGCCGCTTATATCAACATGGATATGATCGGTCGCTTCAAAGACCGTGTTTTTGTTCAAGGTTTAGGATCTGCTGACAACTGGACCCGTTTGGCAGAGGAAGTGGGTGTTCGCACAGCTGTGCCGATGATCGTCCAGGAAGATCCTTATCTGCCAACGGATTCCCTGGCCTTCTATATGGCCGGTATTCCCACGGCCAACTTCTTTACCGGATCCCATGGGGAGTATCACAGCCCGCGCGATACGGCGGAGCTGATCAATTACGAAGGTGTCGCTCGCGTGCTTTCTGCGGTTCGTGGATTGACGGACTTGTTGGTGGATACGAAACTTCCGATGGTGAAATATGTTAAGGTGGCCAGCGCCCAGAATCGTCTTGAAGGCCGCAGCTTCCGCATTTACCTGGGAACGATCCCGGATTATTCCCAGGAAGGTGTCAAAGGGGTGCGCATCTCTGGAGCCTCCAAAGATAGTCCTGCGGAAAAAGCTGGCCTGAAGGACAAAGACATTATCACAGAGTTCGGTGGAACCAAGATTGAGAATCTGTATGACTATGTCTACACTCTTCAGTCTGTGAAGCCGAATCAGGAAACAGTCATAAAGATCCTGCGGGAAGGCAAACCGATGGAGTTGAAAATCACTCCGAAGTTAAAAGAGTAAGTTGTTATAAAGACTGAAAAAACAAAAAGACCTGAAGTGAATTCTTCAGGTCTTTTTGTATGCCTGAATTGTGTCAGGACTTAGAAAGTCAGTTGCGGACAGCGGCTTTTTAAAAGACTTTGCAGTCCTCTGTCGGAGTGTTTGAAGATCACATCGCCATCGGAGGTGTACTTGAACAGCTCGTAGTTCTGAAGGCGGCAGGTCTTTCCGTTGCGGTCCGTGAAGGTGGAATAAGCACGAGAGTTCCCGGTGGGAGCTGATCCCATCTTAAAGCCTCCGTCCAGTAAAAGCCCCTGATAGTTTAGAATCTCAATGCCCCCGCGATTGGAAGGATGGATGTCGGTGGCGCGGCGAATGGTGGCGCCGCTCATTCCCACAAGTTCGGCGTCCTCGTAATCGAAATAGGCCTTGTTTCCGTTCACAGTGGTGATAATCAGGCGGCGGGTTTCATCGTTCCATTCGTAAGTCGGGGTGACTTGCACGCGGGGAAACATGAAGAACTCACGTGCACCGGTGGTTTGGGATTCATCACCGGGACCAAAGGAATTGAAAATCATCAGTTCGCCATCGGCTGTGAAAAGGTAGTCGCGGTAAAGCAGCCCCTGAGCTTTGCGGTTATGAACAGAAATAAAACAATTATTGCCATCCGCAGAGGGGATCATCTGCATCTGAATACTGCCTCGTCTTTCTACGGCATCCTGGCAGACGGCCGCCTGCTCTTGAGCGGAAGCTTGAAAAGTCCAAAGGGTCGATACGAAAAAGATGGTTCCAAGTAGTTTCATGTGCACCTCGTTGTAATAAGCAGAACCCAGTCAAAACAGGCTGTCAGCTTCGGAGGCAGAGCGGCAAGGAAAATAACCAAATCTGGACTCGATTGGCACTAACCGATTGTGTTTTTATAAGAGTCTCTCTAGGAGCGAGGAAGCGGTTCATGTCTTCATTTGTGGAAGAGTTCAAAAAATACCAAAGACAAGAAAGAATGTGCACCGGCGGACTTGTTCTGCTGTCAGTCCTTGCTCCTGTGTCTTTTACCTGGTTGATCAATCAAAAAGTTCATTGGCTTTTGGCAGGATCGGCGGCGGCATTGTTTGTGGTTGGAGCTGTTTTGCTTCATCTTCTGCGAGCTCAGGTGGGCAGTAAGTTGCTGAGCAAATACGAAAAGCTGGATGTGGGGTCGGTCTTGGCGAAAAAGATTTCTCCACAAAGTCCCCGTCGTTTTGTGGTGACCAACAGAGGTTACAATCACTTCTATCTGCGCTGCCTAAATACGGGCGAGCAAGTGCTCGTGTCTAAACACAGAGTTCGCGAAGATTTCGATATTGCAAATTGATTTTTCCATTTCACCAAGGGAACCTTTTTTACAAGTGTAGAGGGGGTTTTATGAAAAGTCTGATTTTGGCTTTTCTCCTTCTGTACGTTTCGCTGACAGCTTACGCAAGTGAAGATCTTTTATACGAAGAAGATGTGCCGGAAACGGAGTTCAGTCGTTTCATCTGCGGTTCAGAAGAACTGCAAGGGGGGAGCTTCCGATATTGCTTTCGTGATCCCGAGGGGGTTAATCACAGCGATATCGTCTATTTCTTCCACGGCTTGGGCGGGTCAGAGAAAACCTGGCACCGTCAGTTTCTGGGAACGAGAATGATCCAGGACTGGTGGACCTTGCGGGGGTACCGGCCTCGTGTGGTCTCGGTGTCTTTTGGATCCCAGTGGTTGATGGTGGACAACAAACGCTATCCCCTGATCACCTACTTCACCAAGGTGATCATGCCCTTTTTGGAAAAGAAAATGGGCGGGCTGCGGGGCGGGCGACGGCACATTATCGGCCAGTCGATGGGTGGATTTAACGGAGCTGAGTTGGCCTTGAAAAAGCCAGGAATGTTTTCCCGAGTGGCGTTACTTTGTCCGGCAATTTCCACCGTGGGGCCTTACTCCAGTGATCGTGAGATCGAGGACTATATCGAGCGCACGGGGGCACGGCGCCGTCTGGTGAATAAGATGTTGCGAATCTCGCGATCCGTCTTCATCGATAAAAAGGATTGGGACAATCACGATCCTTTGCGGCTGATGAAGAATTATTCTTCCAGCAAAAAACCGCGGTTTTATGTCTCCGTCGGTACCAGTGACGGCTATGGTTTCCAGGAAGGGTCCAGAGTGTTCACGCAAAGGGCCAGCGCATTTTCCTTCCTGTTTAACTGGGTCCCGGTGCCGGGCGGGCATTGTAACTTTAAAAGGATTGGCACAGCTAATTTCATCATGGGGGATTAGGTTCTATGAGTGACATCGAAGCCTTTAAGTATGAAGAACGTAAGATCAAAGGGGCTGATATCGATCCGGAGCAATACCGGGAGGAGATTCGTCAGCTGATAGAACATATCGTAAAACTTCTGGTGGATCACCCTGACACCGTGACTGTGAGCACCTATGTGGGGCCCAAAACCACCGTTTATCGGGTGAACTGCGCCAAGGAAAATCTGGGGCAGGTGATCGGCACACAGGGCAAGACCATCATGGGGCTGCGGGCTGTTGTCCATGCCATGACGGCACGGACAGGCATTCGTTCGATTGTCGAAATACCGGTTTAAGGATTTTACGGGATGTCTGCAATAAGTTTGTAATTCCACTTGGATTTTGGCTTGCGGCGCATGTATTCTTGATCCAGTGATGAAAAATTCGGCGGACCGTGAACGATTGCAATCCATTCTGGAGTACTGGCCCTTGGGCTCCATCTCTTCTGTTGATGAAATACTCAACGGTGCGGTCAATCAGGTTTATCGCGTCCAAGCCAGTCTGGGGAACTTTTATTTACGTCTGTATAAAACCAGTGAGCGTGCCCGGGTGGAACGCGAACATGCTCTTTTGGAGTATGTAGCGGCCCATAATCTGCCCGCCGTGCAGACACTGCCATCGCGTTATGGTTCATCTTTGATTGAGCATGACGGTAAGTTTGGCGCTCTTTATTTTGAATCACCGGGAAAACAGGTACCCAAATCTGAACTGACGGCTGTGCATGCTCAAGCTGCAGGGAAAATGTTAGCTCAGCTGCATAAGATCCTGGAACCACTGCCGGATGTGGGATATCGCAAGTATTCCTTGAGCTGGAATGGGCCGGAGTGGGTTGAGCGTCTGACACGTATCGAAACAGCGATTCTGGCCCGATCTTCTTTAAGTGATGCGGATCAGTGGGTCTTACAAAGACTGCGGGCACAAAGGGACTGGATGCAGAATCCCGCCTGTGTGCACATTTATATTCCCAAGTATCCAGCCCAGGTTCTGCATGGGGATTACCACCAGGGAAATCTTTTCTTTCAGAAAGAAACCGTGTGTGGAGTGATCGACTGGGATCAGGCTGTGTATATGCCACGGGCCTTTGAGCTGGTGCGTGTGGCTTCGTACATGTTTGATCTGCGGCCGGAACTCACCCGGGTGTTCATGAAAGCGTATCTGGATTTGAATCCCTTAACGTCAGACGAAATAAATGATGGGGCGAAGGCCTGGGGCAGTCACAGCGATCACTATGTCTGGGCTCAGGAAGAGATCTATCTCAATAACAACGAACGGGCCCGCGTCTTTATTCCAGACGTTCCATTTGTGCCGTTTCATATTCTTTGGGAAAAGCTTGGTCTTTAGCAGCCCGTCGGCCTGAAGAAGTCCGAACAGATGATTTCGTGGTATCTTGATGTCACGAGGCTCTTATGAAAGCGGCAGGCTTGTTCCTTCTGTTTTTTCTAAGTCATCAATCCGTTGAGGCACACAATATTGAGGCCCAATCGTGGGTTCTTTTTAAGACTCCCTCCGGAGAAATCCTGGACGCCTTTGAGCCCGACAAGAGATTCTCACCGGCCTCATTAACAAAAGTCCTGACGGCCTATGTGGTTTTCAAAGAAATCAAAGAAGGGCGTTTAAGCTTAAGGACTCAGATTGAAGTGCCCGCATTGGTCCTGCAAACCCGCCCAGGGGAATCGCAGATGCAATTAAAGCCAGGTGAATACATTAGCATTCGAGAGCTCCTTAAAGGGCTTATCGTCGTGTCCGCCAATGATGCGGCCTTGGCTTTGGCAAACCATGTCGGGGGCAGCCTGAAGCGCTTCGTTGGTATGATGAACCTGGCAGCCCAGGAGATCGGAATGCAGAACAGTTCGTTTGTGAATCCGACAGGATTATTTGCGTTTGGCCATTACTCCACGGCCCGGGATCTGATGAAGTTGGCACAGGCGATCAGTCAAAAACATCCTGAGTACTTTGAATATTCCTCTTTGCCGGAGCTCACTTACAATCAATTCAGGAAGAAAAATACCAATGAACTTTTGGGCTCCTCGACGGCCGTGGATGGGATGAAGACCGGGTATATCAAAGCTTCGGGTTGGTGTGTGATGATCAGTGCGAAAAAAGCTTTGGCAAAAGGCGGGGAGAGGACGATTGCTGTTGTGCTGGGCTCCCCGTCCCATCAAAAAAGAATTCAAGCCGGGCGGGAGTTGATTCGGCGGGGACTTGAGGCGTCCGCGGAACTGGACTAGGTCTTTGTCGTTGGAAAGTTTAATCTGATTATATGCCATACGATCTGTTTTTGTTTGATCTGGATGACACCCTGCTGGATTTCAAGGAATCCGAACGGCTTTCTTTTGCAACTGTTTTACAAAGCTTGGGGGTGCATGATCGCCTGGATGAATTGTATCGCATGTACCAGGTGGAAAATCGCCGGCTTTGGACTCTTTTTGAAGAAGCCAAAACATCCAAAGAACACCTGAAGGTGGAACGATTCCGCCGTGTCTTTGAGGCCTTTAAAATTGAAATCGATCCCCACAAGGCCAGCGACCGCTATCTGGAGGCTTTGCCAGAAACCGTGGTGCTGATGGATCACGCCGAAGAGATCTGTCAGTGGCTGGCGGCCCGGGGTGAAATTGGCATTATCACCAACGGAATGCACGCGGTTCAGATGAAGCGCATTGAAAATTCAAAGTTGGCTCCGTATATCAGTTTTACCAGCGTGTCGGAAGAATGCGGTTATGCGAAACCCGATGTTCGCTTTTTCGAGCACAGCGCCAGGATGGCGAAAAGGTTTCATAAGGATTCTGCCGTGGTTATTGGTGATCGGATGGAAACCGACATCCTGGGAGCACGTAATTTTGGTTTGCGCAGTTGCTGGTTTAATCCGGAAAAGTCGAAACATAATTTTTCTTTTCAACCAGACTACGAAATCACCCATCTCTCGGAAATTCAAAACCTGCTAAAGAAATAGTCTCTTACAAATGAAACTTACAGTGAGTTTTCACAATCCTCAGGGGACGAAAAAGAATGTCGTCGCACATAATGTAATGTTTAAGATTGAAATAAGACTTTTGAATGGCGAGCCGTGGAGGGATAATAATCACTGGAGATTTGTTTGAAGGCATTGGTTGTTTTTTTTATTTTGGCCTTTACATCCCTCAGTGAAGCTCTGACCCCGCTGAGGGTGGCCTTTTCTTTGGACAAACCCCCTTATGTGATTCGAGACACAGAAAGCGGCCTGGAAGTTGAAATTCTTCGTCGGGTTTTTTTGGACATGGGTTATGAGATGACCCCGATCTTTCAACCTCCGGCAAGATCTGTAAGAAGTCTGGAGCTGGGGCGGGTGGATGCGATGGCCACGATCACCAACATGCCCAACTTCCATCTTTCTGATCCCTATATCACATTTAAAAATTTCGCCTGGACGATGAAAGAGCGAAAAATTCAGCTTAAGACCTTGAGTGATTTGTCCAAGTACCGGGTTATTGCATTTCAGAATGCACGGCACTTTATCGGAGCGGACTTTGATAGTGCGGTGGCAAAGAACAAAAACTATGAAGAATATGCCGATCAAAAGAGACAGATCAAAATGCTTCTGTCAGATCGTGTAGATGTGATTATCTGTGAAGAGAGAACACTGAAGATCGTTCAAAAGAATCTTGAAGAGATGAGCGCGAAACAAAAGTTGCCGGACATCGAGAAACACCCGCTTTTTGGGGAGTCTCATTATTCCGTTGCCTTTCGCAGCGTCAAGCTCAGGAACTCCTTTAACGAGTCCTTGAACAAGCTGGAGTCAAAAGGGAGTCTGCAGGAAATCTACAAAAAATATATTACTGAATAGCTGCCTTGTGACCACATAAGGCAGCGCTCGATAAGATCGGATCATCTAGTCGATGTGCTCCAGTTTCTTTTCCAGCTTTTCAAGGCGGTTTTTAAGATCCTGATTTTCTTGTTTTAAGGCCGTCAGTTCAGCCTGCTGGCTTTGGTAGTGCGTATGAAGTTCTTTTATGGCCTCAATGATCGGGGCCACCAGATTTTGATAAGCCACGCTGAGATAGCCATTCGGAGCTTTGCGAACAGCCTCGGGAAACACCTTTTGGACTTCTTGAGCGATCAATCCAATTTGGCGGTTTTGCTCTCGTTCCTTGTCCTTCCAGTTGTATGTGACACCGGTCAATTCCTCGATCTTCGCAAGGCTTGAGGGGATACGTTGAATGTTTTCCTTTAAGCGAATGTCCGAGTTTTGTGTCAGTGTTCCCGCCATTGTGCCATTTCCGGTGTAGCTAAATGAGACGTTTTGACTTCCGTTTTTTCCCAACGCCAAGGTAGCTTCTGCATAGATATCCCAGGACCACAATCCGCCCCCCCACGACGCGGGAAGAGATGTCAACGGCGCAGGATTCAGCTTTAAAAACGGAGCCGTTGGGGAGTTTAGAACAAACTTTCCGGCGTCCATATTGTTGATGCGGAACATTAGTTCATTGACGATTCCTGTTGTGGGGTTTGCATTAAAACCGATGGCGGTTCTTTCCTGATCTGTTCCTGTGCCCTGTGGGCCGATAAAGGCGTTATTGACTCCATCCAGGGTCATGAAGATGCGGCTGCCGGTATTGATATTAGACTTGAAGGTCGCAGCGCCCGTGGCTCGTGAAATCATCATAGGGGTATCAATGTAGGCGCCCGTATCGTCGGCACGATTGATGTAGAAGTCTGAGCCGGCATTGCTGCCGGACTCTGCATTACTGCTAATGCCCATATGCCAGCGGCGACTGGTGGCCGTGGTAAAGTTGAGATAGCCGAAGGCACCCGCAGGGCGAGAGATCAGAAGCGATTCGCCTCCGGTATTTTCGACGCGCAAAGAGCCACCGTTGACATGCAGACGCGACTGGGGCGAAGCCGTTCCCACGCCGACATTGCCGGCATTATCCAAGGCCATTCGAACCGGGCCAGCCGCCGTCGATCCCGCGTAGAATTGGATCTTTCCGGATTGATTGTTGATGATATTCAAATTTTTTCCTGTGGCCGTTCCACCGGAATTATAAATGAAAGAGTCTCCCGGAGAGCCATAACCTACGTTGGTGTTGCCTGAGCCGATGATGCCCAGGTAAATACCGTTTTTATCGTTGAGCGCCTGGAAACTGGCCGCGGTTGAAGTTCCCGTGGCGTGATTATTTTTGATCATCACAGCCTCGTAGGCATCAGATGTTGCCCCTACTTCCAAAAGAGAAGAGGGATTTGTAGTTCCCAGTCCGGCGCGCCCGGAGGAGTCTATCGTCATACGTGTGACACCCGCAGTTTCCAAGGCCAGTGCCTGCGCATCATTGGTTCCCAGGGTGGCTGTGGCTCCAAAGGAGTTACCGCCATTCACGAACACCGCTCCTGTTGTGAAGGCGGAACAAGTCATCAGGCCGGTACCATCGAAGGTGACAAGCTGACCCACGGCACAATTAAAGGTGGTCAAGGCATTTCCAGATCCATTCGTGGCAAGCAGGCGGTTGGCAGTGAATGAGGTCACACCGGTTCCCCCTTTTGCAACAGGGACTGCCGTGGGGAAATTAACCGGGTCTGCGCTGATGGTTCCTGAAGAGACTGCGATGCCAGCACCAATTTGCACAGCTCCTTTGGCGGATGTTGTGGCATCACTGATGGAAACAACCGGTGTGGTGCTTCCACTTGCAACGGCGATGGGAGCGGTGCCGGAAACAGCTGTCACCGTGCCGTTGGTCGGGGATATCCATTGAAGGCCTGACCCTTGAGCTGAGTTTGCAGACAGCACTTGGCCGTTGGAGCCTACGGGAAGGCGGATGTTGTTCGTCCCATTACTGACTATTAAATCCCCTTTGAGCGAGCTTGGTGCCAGGGCATTGAAGGCGGCAGTGGCTGTTATCTGTCCGGTGCCGCCATTGGCGATAGGCAAAGCTCCCGTCACCTCTGAAGTCAGATTGATGGCAGCTCCATTGCTGGCGGCCGTTAAGCGCCCTTGCGCATCCACGGTGATATTCGCACGATTGTAAGCTCCTGCTGTAACACTGGTGTTTGCCAACGAGATAGTTCCTGTGGAGCTGATAGGCCCACCTGAAAGTCCGGCGCCCGTGGCAATATTGGTGACGGTTCCTCCCGAGGACGTATCCGTATCGTTGGCGCACTCCCAACGGGAGTTGGCGGAGATCCACTTTAAAACCTGACCATCAGAACAAGCCACGTTGTTGGGTCTGTAGGTCAGATACTTTGTAGCGGCACTATTGATATCGCCGTAATCCAAAGACACGGCACCTGTTCTTCCCACCACCGAAGTCACAGGAAAGGCGATGGACGTATTGCCAGCGGCGGTCAGACGACCTTGAGCATCCACTGTGAAGGCGGGAACTTGAGTTGTGGATCCATAAGATCCAGCACTCACAGTCGTGTTCGCCAAAGAAATAGTTCCCGTGGATGTAATAGGCCCCCCGGAAAGGCCGGTGCCTGTGGCAACATTTGTGACGGTTCCACCGGCATTGCTGTCATTCGAGGGCAACCATTTGGAACCGTCATACTTAAGTATCTGTCCAGGGGCCAGTCCGGTGGTGTCAACATCAACGCCTTTGATTTTATTCACGGACACATTGCCAATGCTTCCACTCACATCACCTGCGACGGACACATTGATGGCCTGACATAGGAAAGAACCGGAAACTGAATTCCAATAGGGCGTTTGATGAGCGGCGCAGTTACCGGAAGCCACCGCTGAGTTAAAAGCCGCTATTGTGTGATAAGTTCCCAACGTCGCAGAAAGATTTACCACATCGCTAATGGCGATCGTTGAACCACCCCATTGAGACCCATCAAACTTAAAGAAATGCCCATTGGTCGGAGCCGTGTTAGAAACTCGAATATTCTGAATCTTTACAACCGAAGGACTAGGGTAGGTCCCGGCTAAATCTCCACCTGCAGGTCCTGTCGGAGTGCGAGCATTGCTGAAGCGGCTGTCATCTCCAGAGGCCACGGTGCCAGCAGCTGTGCCCACGTTAATAGAAATCACCGGCGTGGAAGTGTTGTTCGTCACGCTCAAATAAGAATTCCCCGCAGTCACATTTGTGACCGTTCCGCCACTAGCTCCGGTCACGGGAGCACAGCTTAAGTCGGTCCCATTCCAGCTCAAAAATTCATTGGTCGAACAGGTGGGAAGTCCGGTCTTTATAACAAAATCATTCTCGGTCTTGGTTCCCAGTTTTTCTGCGGCAAGGGCATAGGCCGAAAACGGAACAGAACGAATTTCGTTCGAGGGAGAAATCACTTTCCAGCCCGAGCCGTCATGAAACTGCACTTTCAGCAGACGAATGTCATTGGATGATGCCGTGTAAGTCGAGCCGCCATAGCAGTTGTGAGTGCGGGAGTTGTTGAAAGCCTCCAGCAAAGTGAATAGGGGATCGGCAGGGAAGAGTTTGGTCCCCGACCCAATAGGCACGTCAAAAACCCCTTTGGAGTCGAGCATATTCACGCCATCGCGTTGCTCACGATAAATCACACAGTTTCCGTTAGGACTGGTGACTTCAAATAGAAAGCTGGTGTTGCTGTACTCTAACGGAACTCCGTCGGCCTTGATGATGCGACCTTGATAGGTCAATGCATTGGGGGCCGCCTGTACCTGTGAAAAGGCAGACAGCATGAAGAGAATCCGCGACGTCCAAGTTAAAAAAATCTTCATGCTTATCTTATCGGCAGCATTAAGATTCTTTTAGATTAAATCCACTCAATGTGAGTCAGATTGATATCATTTCAATGAATTTGTTATGAGTTCAGAGGATTCTCAGCTTTCACCAGCTAAAAAAATGGAAGCACTTAATTCCAAGAGGTGGCCCATAAAATCTTCTGATAAGTTATATTATGTAACGATAGGTAGAGGGGTTTCCTAAGAAAAACCCTCTAAGTGCTTATAATCTGGTTCATTCTAGGCACTGAAACGATCCATTTGAGCTCTTTATCGATGCGTTTACGAAGCTCATCCGCAGCCACGCTTTCGCCATGAACCAGGAAGATTTTGGCCGGTTTTTTAGGTGCCTGTTTAAGCCAATTGATCAGATCTGTGCGGTCCGCATGGGCTGAAAACGAATCCGAAGGAACCACTTTGCAGTTTATATCCACATAAAGTCCATGGATTTTAAGCTCTTTAGCGCCAGCTAATAAGCTGTGTCCGCGAGTTCCCGGGCTCTGAAAGCCTGCCAACAGCAAGATATTTCGCGAATCCGGTCCAAAAGCTTTCACGTGATGTAAAACTCGGCCACCAGTCAGCATTCCGCTGGCTGCAATAATGATTTTAGGCCCGGATTTATCATCATTGAGCGCCTTGGAATCTTCGGCTGATTTGACTGAATGAACCTCGGCCATGATTTCAGCAAATTGACCCGGACCTAGACGATGGAAGTGCGGGAATTCCTCATAGAGTTTTGCAACTTCGTGGCCCATGGGGGAGTTGAAATAAACGGGGATTTGGGCGGGGACCTCCCCGTCTCTTTTTAACTCCGTGATTTCAAGCAACAAATTCTGCGCTCGTCCGACGGCAAAACTTGGAATTAATAAAACTCCCCGTGATTTTGCCACCTCTAAAATGCATTGTTTAAGAATATCTTTAGAGCTGACCGGTGAATGATCACGGTCTCCATAAGTGGATTCCATCACAATATAATCAGCTTCTGCCGGAGGCTCTGGGGGTGGCATTAATGGATCATTATTTCGTCCTAAATCGCCGGAAAAATAGATGCTTTTTTCGCCGTTGGACACCCATGCGGAAGAAGCTCCCAGAATATGCCCGCTGCTATACAGACAAACCCTTAATGTGCCAATTTGGAATTCCTCATGAAACGGCACCGCCTTTAACAGCGGCAAGGTTCTTTCTACATCCTCTGTGGTGTACAAAGGCAGAGCCGGAGCATGCTTAGAGAACCCTTTTTTATTGGCGTATTCCGCATCTTCTTCCTGGATCTTGGCGGAATCCAGCAGGATGATTTCCGTGAGCTCCAATGTGGGTTGGGTGCAGTATATAGTCCCCTTAAATCCCCGCTTCACCAACAAAGGCAAAGCCCCACTATGATCCAAGTGAGCATGGGTCAGCACGACAGCTTGCAGATCCCGGGGATCCAGCGGGAAATCATCCCAGTTCAACTCGCGGAGCTCTTTGAAGCCTTGAAACATCCCACAATCGACCAGAATACGTGTGCCATCATCGTGGACTAAAAACTTGGAACCAGTCACCGTTCCTGCAGCACCAAAAAAGCCGATTTCCATAAGCAGAACCCTCCAAAGAGCTTTATTAATAGTACTCCCTAAACGAACCGTTTTTTGACCATTAATGCATTCGGTCAGAATTGTATTCCGGCGCAAGGTTCGTTAGTCTCTGGACGAACTTTTTGAGGGGGACTTTTATGAAAGCATTCTGGATCTTATGGCTCTTGATCCCAACGACTTTTCTGGTGGGTTGCACCAAGCCTAATTCAGCAGAGGTTCCTCAAAAACCGATCACGCCGGCAGGTCAAACAGATGATTCCTGGAAGAATGAATTCCCTGCGCACTGGTGGAAACCGGTACCACGCGAAGAGGCCAAGTCCTGGGAAATTCTTCCGCAGGATGCGGGTTACAAAGAAGTTGTGCTTAGTAAACGCAACGAACTGGGCTTGCTTTCAAATTTCACGGAAACTCCGTTTGTCTTCCGTGGTGTTTGTTATCCGACGGTGGAAGCTTTCTGGCAGATGATGAAATACCCGGAAACTGAAAATGATCCGCGCTGGAAATGGGCGAAGAACTGGAAATACACGCGCCAGCAAGTGTCTCAAATGAATGGTTATGCCGCTAAAAGTGCCGGTGGGTATGCCAACTTCCTGATGGAAAAAAACGACGCCAACTGGGTGACCTTCGAAGGCAAAGTGATTCCTTTTGCCACAAAAGAGCCTCAGGAACATTATCAGTTGATCTGGGAGGCTTTGATTGAAAAGCTTCGCCAAAACCCTCAGGTTCTTGAAGTGGTTCTGGCGACCAAAGATCTAAAACTTCTGCCAGATCACGGCGTATCCGAAAGAGCTCCTCGTGAATGGCATTACTATTTGCTGTGGATGGATATCCGTGAACTTTTGAAGAGCGGTCAACTGTCCCTGCAAACCAGCGAAGACCTGTCCCTGCGAAACTGCAAAGCTCGTAACAACTAGATTATGTTTCAGAACTTTTCCCAGGATTTTGCCAAGTACAAAGACACTTCGTTTATTAATCTGAACAACGGCACCCTGGGTCTTTGTCCCTCGGTGGTGATTGATCAGCAAAAGGCCGAACTGGAAGCTTTTGAAAAGAACACCTCCTCCGGTTATAGCCAAGCCTGGGCTCGTTTATGGAAAATTCAGCAAGGTTTGGGACAGTTTTTAAAGGCCCGGCCTGAAGATCTTTTTTTGCGCCCCAATGTCACTCTGGCTTTAAATGAAATCATCATGGGGCTTCAACTCCCCGCCAATTCCGAGATTCTGACGAACACATTTGAGTACGGCGCTGTCGTCAACATCCTGAAGCACAAAGCGCAGCGTGATAGGTTATCATTGCGCAGCGAGGATCTGAGCGCCCTCTATGACTGTTCAAGCGATGAGTCCGTGATCGAAGTCATTCTTAAAACGATCTCGGAAAAAACCAGGATGCTTTTAATCAGTCATATCTTCACCGGCAATGGTCTGGTGATCCCGTTGGGAAAACTGTCCCGGGCGTTGCGTGAAAAAGGTGTCTTACTGGTGGTTGATGGAGCTCACGCACCGGGATTATTGGAGCTGGATTTTACGCAGGATCTGAAGGATGTGGATTTTTATGCCGGAAATCTTCACAAATGGTTTATGGGCCCGAAAGGAACTGCGTTTGGCTGGGTTCATTCGGATCATCAAAAGCACTTAAATCCGCAATACGGCTCTTGGACCACAGCTGAAAATCCGCCGCCCAATATGTCAAGCTTTGGCCAGCCCGGAGAATTTGCCTCGCGCATGTTGTGGTCTCATTCACAAAGTTTTTCGACGTACTATGGTCTGGAATCCACCCTGGATTACTGGAATCTTCACAAACCCGAAGTGATCTGGGCGCAGATTCAAGAGCGCATGATATACCTGAAAAACTCTTTGGCTGAAGCTGGAGTTTTCATGCGGGTGAACAATTATAACTCCGCTTTTTTATGTTACAACGCCAGCGAGTTTCCTCAAGCAACCTTTAAGGGGATTTTCCTTGAGAACACACCGTTGCAGGTGGGTTTGCCACGTTTGCCGGGGGCTCAATTGCTGCGCCTGACTCCGCATATTCATAACACTGAAGAAGAACTCACAGAAGCGGTTCAGATTCTTCTAAAACACCGCTGAATCTTTAAAGCTGGCTCCCCTTCAGGCTTGTCTAAACTCTGATCGGCTGCTTACGCAAATTGCGCTTTTCTCATTCTGAGACGGGGAGTCCTGCTCTCCCCGCCTTTTAAGTCCTTTATATTGCTTATCACCTAGCACGGGCGTTGCTTTGGTAAGGACATGAGGAAGAGGAGTTTGCTTATGTCTTGGCATAAAGTGACGCGTTTGTTTTTATCTATTTGGATGACCCTGGCTTTCTTGAGTCCTGCTCATGCGGCCCCGATGTGCGAATACGTTTTCGCAGATCCACAAATCAAGGCCCGTGGTGTGGATTTCGGTCTCAGATCCGAAACCAAACAGATGCCAACTCCAAAAGAGCTCTTGAACTATAAAGAGATCAAAACCAATCTTTGGAGCACCATCAGAACCCTGCCGCCTAAAAGACAGGCCGAAGTCGAGCACTTGCTCGCGGCCGTGGAGTTCTTCGACTACACTCACACAGCCAAAGAGATTCTTCCCAACTTCCTGGAAGGCACTCGCAAGACTTTTGACTTTACCAAGATGTACGATCGCGGCGAGCTAAGGGAAGGGGCACCTTTCAACGGCTTTATCAACGCTCGTGATAACTATCTAAGAAAAGAAAAACCTGCGGTTACCGCAGAGCTGCTGACTGAAATCCATAAGCGTATCATGGTGGACGGAGTTGAAGGCATTCGCTCTGAACAGTTGGGTGTATGGCGCAATGGTCACTGGATGGGTAATGTTGCCGGTGAATTTAAAATGAAACCCAAGGAAGTGGAAGTTGTTAAGGAAAATCCTTACCTTTCCTTCGAAGAAGGTTCTCACGATCGCAGCAACTTGAATGAAAATGTCTGGAGAAACATCAAGATCTGGGGCAAGCACAAAGACATGGTGATGGAGACCGGCGACACGACTTTAATCAGTGGCCGTATCCACTATCCTTTTGTGACAACGCCAAAGCAAGCCACTGTTGATATCATCAAAAACTCCCACCCGGCAGTTTACAAACAGATTATGGACTATCGTGCCCAGCATGGCACAAGCTACCAAGGTCAGGGTCCGGCGGCGTTGGAGCAGGCCTTCACCAAAGCTCTGGTGGAAGAACGCTTTGCCCGCTTCAATAAAGAGCGCGCCGAACTGGGTGAAATCCGTGTCGGTGCCAACGAACAACGTTATATCGATATCGTAGCTGATTTGCAGCGCGATCTGGTGGCTATCCACCCGGTTTTAAATGGGAACGGCCGCACGACTCGTTTGGTGATGAACTATCTTCTGACCAAAGAAGGTCTGCCTCCAGTGCGCCTGGTGGATCCTTTCCTGGATGTTCAGGTTTCTCAAAAAGAATGGCGTGAATACGTTCACAAAGGCGTGGTTAACAGTGCCCAGTTGCAGGCGGACATCGCTTACCGTATCAAAAACGGTCTGACGGTGGAATACTCTCCGGAACTGTTGTACCCGGGCTTGCCTGAGATGGTGAATATTTCCCTGAAAAAACAAGGAACTGCGAAAGAAGTTGAAAACTATGCTCAGACAAAATTGAACAGTGATCAGTTCGGTGCCTTCCTGAGAACTCTGGTGCAGACACATCCGCAGTTGAAGCAGGAAATCCAGACTGACCGTCTGCGCGCCATGTCCCGTATCGCTGACATGTTCGTGGAATACTATAAATCCAAAACCGTGCGCTTCGTGCACGACAAAGATGGTGAGCGTGAGATCGGTGTTCGTTTGGTTGAACCGGACTTTATCGACACCTTCGGTGTCACAACAGCCAGCTCCAAGAGCCGTTGGGACGCTAAAATCAACCGCTGGTACGACAAGAACCTGCTTGTATGGCGCGGTCTTTCCAACAGAACAGCGGAACCATCCCGCGCTGAATTGCTGAACTACTTCAAAAAACCAGCAACTCACCTGGCTTCCAATAATGTTCTAAGAACGATCCGCAATGGCACTCCACTGCTGGAAGCTATTAAGCAGGACTTTGCTTTGTACAACAAAGAAACTCTGAATGGAGACATGATCGAAATGGCGATTGATCACCACAGAAGTGGTCCTAAATACGGTGTGTCTTACGGGTACTCCACGTCCAAACGTGAAGTGGTCGGTAAAGCCTTCGCTATGGGTGCCATGGTGGTTGGTGAGTACGGAAAACACATGGATCCAGCCCTGCAGGCTCAGTTGAAATCCCGTATCAACGTAGCTTCCTTCCGCGCAATGAAGGACGTCGATCTGGGCCGCTTGAAAGCTTTCGACAATGACTTCGCTTACACTTACGGCCGTCAGGCAGAAGTAATGGGTATCGGTGCCACAGATCCGGATGCAGTGATGCTGATCCAAAGACTGGATGCGACCGGTAAAGTGATGGAAACATTGCTAAGAAATATCGAAAAGCCGAATGAGATCCTGATCATCGAAGGACGTTATGTCCCAGGTGAAGGACCTCTTCCGACAGAGAAAATTAAAGAACGCGTGTTTATTCAGCCAGCCACTCTTTAAAGCCTAGCTTCAGGGCAGCGTCTAAATCCTTACGATCAATTTCGTAAACATTAGCGTTGCCTGTAGGACTTCCACAAAGCTGAATACGCATCATTCCGTCATTTTGGTTAGATGAAGAAAAGACCTGGATACCCTTCAGGTCTTTTTGCATTTCAGCCACGGGAATCTGCTTCCCCTGACCACATTGCAAAGAGCCGTCGTATTTAAACACCTTCACACGATCTGTCGATTTGGATTTATCCACAATCACCTCGCTTGCAGTGGCGTTCTTTCTGGCATCTTTTTGTGTACGACAATTGCCATGTGTGCAACCGACCAACAACGCAAAAACAGGCAACAATACTGCGAACTTTTTCATAGCTTACTCCTAAAAGTAAGGGGTTTTAATCCATCCAGCGTCCATGGCCCAAAGATTCGCCTCACCAGAGATGAAGTAAACCCGGCCATTTTTTTCATCCACTTGCGGCGCTGACAGGATACCGCGACCAGGCTCAAAGCCACCAATCACAGCCCCGGAGTTCGCATCCATAAAGCGCAGGAAGCCCTGAGACTCACCAAATACCAAGACCCCTTTATAGGGCTTGATCTGGGTCGCAATGCCTTCCTTCAGCTTATAGGACCACAGTTTATCACCGTTGCTTTTCTTTAAAGCGACAACTTCACTGTTTGTTGTAGGATAATACAACTTCTCCCCGACGATGGTCACAGCGCTGTAGCCGCCACCATCCACACGCCAAAGGATTTCGCCCTTGTCTGCGGAAATGCAATAAAGCTTATCGTCATAACCTGCCACATAGACCTGATTGCCATCGACAACCGGGGTGGCATCAATATCGCGGAAGCGCTTGTTGCGATTCAACTGGACTTCCCAGATCGCAGATCCATTTTTGGCATTCAAAGCCACCAATGATCCATCAGAAAAGCCGACATACAAAATGCCGTTGCTTAAGGCCGCCTGACTGCCCCCACGGATCGAGAACTGCGATGTGTCCTGACGGGAATGCAACCACAATTGACGTCCCGTAGCCGCATCCAGTGCGTAAAATACGCTATTGCCTGCTAGGAAGTAGACAATGCCGTCGTCCAACAATGGAGCCGCTAGGTTTTCAGATTTGGTTGCAAAGGTCCACTGAACCGTGCCGGTGCTGGCTTCGATGGAATAGAAGTTTCCATCACTGGCACCGACAAAAAGACGGTCGCGGATCAGGGTGGCACTGGGTTCCGCCCCATTGGAGATCGGAAGTCTCCAGCGTTCCTGGCCGTTATCGCGGCTGTACGCCACAATCCCGTCCATGCCGTTACCCTGGATGATCAGATCCCCAGCCAAAACCGGAGTCATACGATTGATTTTACGGAATCCCAGATTGTCTTTTTCGGTGGTGCGACGAACCCAGGCGGTTTTGACTTCGTATTCACGTTTGCTGTTATTCAGGGAGCTCCATTTTTCCAAACCGGAGTTCAGAGTGGAGCACCCAACCAAAGTCATCAAAAGAGCGCCAAGCAGGACAATCTTCATTGATATCCCTCAATAAGGACTAAAGGTTTTTCTTCGCTTTCAAAAGACGAAGATATTTCTGAGCCTCTTTAGAAGCGGCAAAGTCGGTCGTGTTCAAATCTTCTTTTTGTGCGATTTCCGTGTAAAGCGCTTCCGCTTTTGCCAGATCGTTCATGGATTCAAAACACAAACCCATGCGAAGTTTCGCTTCGTCGTGCGCAAAAGCCAGACCTTTGGAGTCTACAAGAGTCTGCCATTTTTCAACAGCCGCTTTACAATCACCTTTGTCTGCCAACACGTTCCCAATTTGCATTAAAATCAGACCCGTCAGCACATCACCCTTGGAAAGTCCTGGTTCAACCTTCGTCAAGACCGCGGAAGCTTCATCTGATTTTTTATAGTTGATATAGATTTCGCTCAGGTTCAAAGCGGCCATCTGAGCAGCTTTTGTCTTAGGAGCCTCATTGATGAAGGCCTCAAATCCAGCAACCACAGTTCCATAGTCCTTCTGAAGATCGCCGGAAGCTTTCTTGGCAGGATCAAATGCAGGAACATTCTTTTTGTCTTTGCTTTGAGCATTGATCGTTTCAGCACGAGCCGCTTCTTCAAAGCCACGTTTTTTCTCGGTGTAGGCTTTTTCAAGTACGAAGTACTTTTCCTGCTGTTCAGTTTCCTTTTTATTTGCAAGGTAACCCATCAGGGAAAGCCCGGCACCCACAACCACAAAGACAGCCACGGCTGTGATCACAAGTTTGGAGTGGCCCGTCGTCCATACGAAACCTTTTCTCAAAGTTTGTGTAACCTGATCTGGGGACTTCAAATCGTCTTTAGTAATCTTTGTGCTCATTCTTCCTCGCTGAAACGGCTAATTAAAATAACTATTTACGAGGAAAGATTGTTCTTTGGTCGAGGTGGGTTGTCAATCACTCGGCGCATAAAAAAAGGGGTCTTTCGACCCCAATTTTAAGCTGCTTCAGCTTGCGTGCCTACCAGCACTCCAGCTCTGCCGGGCAGTGCCGAAGCTCTGCCGGGCAGTGCCGAAGCTCTGCCGACTACCAGCCGACTAGCGGTTGTGAACTTCACGAAGCGTAGTGAACGCGCGAGAAGATTTACCTGGGTGACGTTGTTTGAGACGACCAATTGTGTTGATACGCTCTTCAGCCAAACGGTCCGCAGCTGTGTGAGTCCCGATATTGTCACGTTTTGCGATTTCGTAAACTTTAAGGATATTGTCATAAACGCGCTTGGTTTTTTCAAACGCACGCTCTGGAGAGTAACCCTCAAGTTCAACAAACACGTTCATCAAGCCACCGGCATTGATAACGTAATCTGGAGCGTAAAGGATGCCCAGTTCTTTCAATTGATCCCCGTGACGAGCTTCCGCAAGGACGTTGTTCGCGCCACCCGCGATCACTTTTGTTTTAAACTTAGTGATGGTCTGATCGTTCACAATTGCCCCCAAAGCACATGGAGCAAGGATGTCACACTCTGTGAATAAGATGTCATCAGAGCTAACCGCTTTCGCGCCGAATTTGTCTGCGATGTTTTTAGTGCGGTTCGTGTCGATATCAGCCACTGTGATCACAGCGCCTTCTTCAACAAGGTATTTTACAAGGTTGGAACCCACGTTCCCCAGACCTTGAACTGCGATACGAAGACCTTTCAAAGCGTCTGTGCCGAATTTTTCCTTCGCAGAAGCCTTGATCCCCATCAAAACACCGTGCGCAGTGTACGGAGACGGATCGCCAGATCCACCGAAATCTTTCGGGATACCAGTCACCCAAGGAGTCTCCATATAGATGTGCTCCATATCCTGAACAGACGTCCCCACGTCTTCAGCCGTGATGTATTTACCGTTCAAAGAGTTCACGAACTGACCGAAGGCACGGAACAAACCTTCAGATTTCTGAGTCTTAGGATCGCCGATGATTACAGCCTTACCACCACCCAAGTTCAGGCCGGAAGCGGCTGCTTTATAAGTCATACCTTTGGACAAACGAAGAACGTCAACAAGAGCCTCGTCTTCGTTCTTATAGTTCCACATACGGGTGCCGCCCAATGCAGGCCCCAAAGAGGTGTTGTGAATAGCGATGATCGCTTTCAAACCAACATGAGGGTCGTTACAGAAAACAACCTGCTCATGATCACCATGCTTAGAGATAATCTCAAAAGTTCCCAATGTAGGCTCCTTCATTTTTTTGAATTGCCGAAAGATCATGGGTCCAATTGAGTAAAAAGACTAGCGTTAATGCGGGGTATAAGGTGAGGCCTCCGCATTTTCAATCAGAGGCCTATATGCTCAATAAAACTACATTTTTTCAGGAGCTGGCATTCCCAGAACATTCAAACCGTTCTTCAGCACAAGACCTACGGCTTCACTCAAAGCCAGACGCGCTTCGCGAACCGCCTCGTCTTTTTCTGTCCCAATCGGACACTCGTGATAAAAGACGTTAAAGCTCTTGGCCAACTCATACAGATAAGTGCAAATAGCCGCGGGCTTGAAGTTCTCAGCCGCCTGGGCCACCGCACTGTTGAAACCTGCCACAGACTGCATCAACTGACGTTCTGAGGCGTGAGACAGGCGACTCCAATCCACTTTAGCTCCAGCCGTACGCGGGAACTTTCGGCCCAAGCTGGAAATACGAGCATAGGAGTACTGCACAAATGGACCGGACTCACCATCCAGCTTCAGCCATTCGTTCATATCAAAGACGATCTTTTTGTTGGTATCAATGCGAAGCATTCCATAGAAGATCGCCCCTTTGGCCACCTGACCTGCGATTTTCTCGATTTCCTCTTCGCTCCATTCACCTTTGTAACGACTTAAGTACGTGGTCTTTACATGGTTTTCCATATTATGAACAAGCGCGGTCAAAGGCACGATATTGCCTTTGCGGGAACTCATTGCGCCGTCTGGAAGCTCGACATAGTTGTACTGAAGGTGGAAGCAGTTTTTTGCCTGCTCAAAGCCCAGCAATTCCAAAACACGGAAGACCTGCTTGAAGTGCAAAGCCTGGCGCATGTCCACGATGTAAACGCTCTTTTCGATATGCACATCTTCAAACTTGTGTTTCGCCAAAAGCAAGTCCTTGGTGGCGTAAAGCCCCGTGCCATCCGACTTCAAAAGCATGCAGAAACCCAGGTTTTCTTCCTCTAGGTTTTTACCAATGGCCCCTTGGGACATCTCAAGTTTGCCTTGGGCGTAGAGCTCTTTCACCCATTGCGCAGAAGGCGTGTCCATCTCAGACTCAAAATACCATTCATCGAATTTTACATCGGCCCAGTCATAGACCTTCTTCATCAGGGCAATGGACCATTCTCGTGTCTCCAGCCACAGGTCATAATAAGGACCGGACTTGCCTTCCAATTGGTGCAGGATCGCCGTTAGTTCCTGACGATTGATTTCTTCCTGCGGAGTTCCGTTTTGATCTTCCAAAAGCAGATTGGCTTTGGAATACATGCTGCCCAACCATTCGCCTTTTCCCGTTTCCGGAACCGGCTCTTGATTGTGTTTTTTCATGTACCAAAGACATTTGGCCACGTGCGTGCCCATGTCGCCCGGGAAAGTCGAAGACACGATTTCACGACCGCTATAACGAAGCATTCTGACAATAGCATCCCCCAGACACAGATTTCTCATGTGACCCACGTGAAGCTCCTTGTGGGTGTTGGGTTGGGAATACTCGATCATGGTTTTCGGGGCTTTTTCCACCAGTTGCTTCTTAAAGAACGCCCCATTCAGGATCGTTGCTAAAACCTGCTCCCCGTGAGTTTGTTCATTGAAACGAATGTTAATGTAAGGACCGGCCGCCACAGCGGTCAAAGCCCCTTGTGATTCCTGTACACCGGTTGATCCCGTCAGTTCAGCCGCCACGGCCGCTGCCACCTGCGGGGGAGCCGCTTTAAGATTTTTAGCCAGGATAAAACAGCCAAAGGCCAGATCGCCAAGCTCTGATTTCGGAGGATTCACCAAAGACTTATAAATGTCGTCTTCAAGAGCGGAAACATCTGTATTTGGATAAGCGCGACCAATCGCGGATTTTAATAGATTTGTCGCAAGCAATCGAATGGAGTCGTGTTTAATCATAGACCTTTCCAAAAGAAAAAGACGCCCGCCCAGGCGAGTGAAACAAGAAGGACAACTATACTGGTATTTCTGTGAAATTTCAGGTCTTTTTTCAAGACTTGAAGCTCCGTTTGCAGGCGATCGCGCTCCAGAAACACACCTTGAAGATCTGCTGACAGCTTTTCAATCTCTTCTTTGCGGGTTTGGCGCTCCAAATCCAACTGTTGAAGCGCCTGCTGATGCAGCACTTGGGGGCTCGATCCTAAGAAGTAATTCGGCGTCAGTCCCGGGATCTTTTCCCGCAGGGTCAAATACCACTGCAAAGCCCGCCAAATATGTGGAGGAGCTTCATCCCCCTGCTTCACCCAGCGAGTCCAGCTCGATGGATCGACCAAAAGAAGTTGCGCCATCTTGCGCTGAGAAAGCCCCAAATCAGCGCGAATTTTCTCCAAATCCCCGATCTGATTCTGGATGACCTGAACCTGGGCCTCATAATGCATACGCAGCGAGGTCTTTGAGCGAGGGCCTATTTCATCCTCTATAAAGCTCTCGTTTAAAGTGGCCTTTTGCAGCGGGTCCTCGACCAGACCCTGGAGATCCTTTTCCATTTAAACCCCTCTAGACTATTGCATTACACAACATTTATATTGTTTTTCACAATGTAAGTCGTTGTATAATACAGATATAATTCCAGAATTGATTTTGGAAGGTCAAGCTAAGTTATTGAAACCACGAAAGAATCCTTAAAGGCATAGCCCAGCATACCCTTTTTCAAAACAGACTAAAGCTTATAGCCATATTATTTAGGCCTAAGTACCCAAAATGACAAAAGAATTTTTCAGAGCGAGAAGCGGCGAAACCGCTTTCATTTATTTCGCACCGCGTTTATGCATTGCAAAACTAAAGCTTTTCGGTCACTTAGGGCTTTGGATGCAGCGCGTTTAAAGTCACTTCACTTTGTTTAAGATTTTTCCTTGAATTACCAGATTTAAATAATTACGGTTTATTCACCACAGTTAATAAAAAATAAATAAACCAAGGAAACGCAACCGTGCCGACCCCTTCCGAAACACAGTCCCAGACTGCTCGCAAAACCAAGCCCAAAGAATTTTATGCATTAAAACTTCACGCGCTTTTTGATGAAATCGAAGCGGTCATGGACGCAAAAGTCTATGCCACGGAGCAGAAAGTTAAGTCTGTCCAGCTTTTGAAATGCGCGAGATACTTTGTGCTAAAAGCCTTTGAGGCCTGCTATGCAGACTGAAAACCAAACCACACCCGTACTTGAAAAGCCACCTGGGCAGCCGGATCTGGCTCAGGTGATCGCTGAAAGCACCGCAAAACTCGAAGAGCAAGCCGCCCCCAAACGTGGGCGCGGGCGCCCGGTTGGCTGGCGCAAAAATCCCGGCGCAGAACCCAAGGCAAACGAAAAACCCCCAGGGCAAGGCCCCGCCGCTTCCCGCAAGGTCGAAGGGGATCTGGTCAAGATCAATGAAATCGAACCACTGTCCGCTGAAATCTGCAAAGCGCCGTTTGATTTCATCGGCTGGAAGGCTGGCGTTGATATTACGCCGACCGACGAGGAAACAAAAGCCCCCGCCAGGTATCTGTCGAAGCTGATTGATGCTTACATCCCGGATCTGGAATCGAAGGACCCAAAGATTTTTGCATGGGCCGCGTTCGGGATCTCATACCTGCTTTTAGCGATTAAAAAATTCAGAGTTCTTTTCGCACAGAAAAAGAAGGCCAGCGATGAAACTAGCACCGTGGTTGTTGAAAACGACAAAGGCGAGATGGTGGTCAAAGAGCAAGAACCCCTCAACCTACCCGCTGAAACTATTCATGCTGGGCAGTTCTTTAGAAGGTAACAATGACAACTCTGGCAATCCTTTTGTGGGCCTTTTTGTGGAACCTCGTCGGTGCAACCCTCGGTCTTATTCCCATCGGGATCATTTTTCTAATTAGTCGTGCGCTGGCCCGCCTGGTGAGGTTTTTCCGTGGGTAGCCCTTCTTATTCGGCAAGGCCAAACTCGTCGTTTAAAGACTCAATGATGGAGTGGCAGAAGGCCCTTGCTGAAATTGAAGCACAGAGGATCGAATCTTTTTTTGAATCGAATTATGACCACGGGAACGGTGATTAAATGATTTTTCGAGTGGCGCAGTTGAATCATATCAATAACAGGATGCAGGCAGATAATTTTATTTATATTTTTGAACCCTTCTTAATCGAAGCAATCAACGAAGAGCATGTAATTGCAATTCTAAAGAGTGATTTCATGGTCCGAGATTATATAAAATCAGGCCGTAAGCTGCATTTTTATATTGAAGAATGTCCCGCCATGAAGCGAGTTACGTTGTGAAGTTTGAAGCTGGCAAAAATGTTCACTTTACTATCGTCGGCAAAACCGGATCTGGCAAAAGCTACCTGGCAAGACAGCTTTTAAAAAAGGACTTCAAACGCCAGGTGATATTTGACCCTGTGATGGACTGGCACGACGGTATTATCGTTGAATCATGGGCCGCCTTTGCGGAAAAAATCATGCTTTTTGCGAAGCTGAAAGAGTTCAAACTGATTTTTAGATTTTCCCCGGATGACCCGCATAAGCCTGAAACCCTCAATGAGGCTTTGCGGGTTATCTATCACATTGGAAACATCCAAGTGGTGATAGATGAAATCCAGCTTTTCTGCACACCACACTACATGCCGCCGTATATGGAAAACCTTTATTTCATCGGTAGGCACAAAAATATCGGCGTCATGGGTATCACACAAAGGCCGTCGAAGCTGAATAAATCAGCCCTTGCACAGAGCACACACGTCTTTGTGGGGCAGCTTCACGAGCGAAACGATATTCGCGTCGTCGCAGACTTCCTGGATGAAAACACACAAAGAATCGTCGGCATCAAACCGCGTGAGTTCATTTATTTTTCCCCGACCTTCGGCAAACGGGATTTTAAAACTTAATTTAATTAAATAATTAAATCCGTTAATTAAATAATTCGATTTAAAACAAAATAAATAAAATAATTATATCAACAACTTAGGACTTCAACTTTGCAGAAAACCTTCCGAGACTTTGGCTATCGGTAAACGAAAACCAAAAACAAGGAAGGTTATCATGTTCGGAGTGAGCAAAAAAACAATGGCTGTCATGGCTGTGATCGCGGTAGTGGTTGCGGTTGTTTTGAACAAATTCCCAGATATCAAAGCAAAAATCGGAGCGTAAGCAATGGCAAATAAAAATGTCATTCCACCGATTTATTCCACGCGAACGCGTGTTCTGACGGCAAAGTTTGAAGAGTCGCAGAATATCTCTATCCAGCTACCACGCGACACTGTGCTAGTTGGCTTGATCGTTCGCTTGATCGGTTCTGTAAGAACCACATTCACAGGCGGCACACCGTTTGGACGTGTCGAAGGTGCCATGGAATCATTGATCGACCGTATCACGGTTGAAACCAATGGCCAGCGCACGATCAAGTCTGTGACTCCTCACATGTTGCACATGCAACAATTCTTCACTGGCGCAAACGGATCTGAAAGATTCGCGCAAGCTGGTGCGGCGCCGATTGCAGACAATCAGCCCACAACCGAGGGGCCTTTTGTCTTTGGCACAACTGGGCAGTACACGACCATTCGCGAATCGGTTTATTTGCCTTTTGAGCAAATTCACTGTGAGCCGGGCATGGGCCGTGAAAACACATACCTCAACTTGAAACGCGCCTCTTCTGCTGAGATTCGCTTCGCGACGAAGCCTCTTAGTCACTTGAACGCGGCAAGTGGTGTGACGGGCCTTGTGATTGACCAGGCAAATTTGCTTCTGGAAGTGACCTTGATCGAGCGTCAAGACATCCCGGCAAGCATGGCCTTCCAGGACTGGAAACAGACTTTCCGTCGCGTTCCTATCACTGGCGAGGTTAGCGAAATGGCCCTGGACATCCCGCAAGGAAACGCGCTTTCAGCTCTTTTGCTTTACACGCAAAACGGCAACAACGCGTCTTCCCTGGTGCAAAAAAATGCGCCGTCCAATTCAGTGATTTCAACTTTGCAGCTTCGCAAAAACGGTCAGGAGTCTATTCAGACTTTGGACTTCAAGACGCTGCAATCCAGAAACCGCATTGATTACGGCATCACAGCCAACACGGCGGCGGGTATCTCTCGTCTTGACGGCGTGGCGCACTTGAATCTTTTGAGTCGTAAAGACCTGACAACGGCCTTTATCAACTCCAAAGCGTTCGGCGTGGATAACTTGCAGCTTTTGATTGCTTCCAAAGCGGCGGGCATTGTGGACTACACGAACCCGGCTCAACTGCTTTTGGTGCAAGAAGAAATTGTAAATTATTAAAATTCAGAGCCCCCTTGATCTTGTCGTGAGTGACTCAAGGATGAGTCGCAAACAAAGACAGGGGGCCTCACCTTGGGGCCTCACATGAAAATGTATGCAAATTATATCTTGGAACGCTTAGGACGGGATTTGATTCTTTACCCGGATCTGGGCTTTGCTACATTCCAAATCACAGAAAAAGAGTGTTATCTCGTCGATATTTACGTCGAAAAACCCTATCGCAAGCAGGACGTGGCAACCCGCCTAGCAGATGACGTGGTAAAAATCGCGAAGGAAAAAGGTTGCACGATTCTAAAAGGCTCTGTCGATCTGAGGGCAAAAAATCCAGACACTTCAATGCGGGCTCTTTTGAGTTACGGCCTGAAACCGTACAGCGCAGAAGATAGCTTCATTATTTTTTATAAGGACATTTAAACATGGGTGACGTTGTAAAGGTCGTTAATAACGTGGTCAAGGAAGTGGACAAAGGCGTGAATAACGTCGTGCGGGAAACATCCAAAGGCCTGACCCTGGCAGGGCAAGTTACATCAAACATCGGCAACGTGGTGGGCGGCGATGCCGGAAAAGTCATCAACGCAGTCACCAATCCATTCGGCGCCACCATCCAGGCTGGCGGCGACCTCATAAAAGGCGATTTAAAGGGCGCAGTCGCAAGGCAGACTGGGGCCTTCCTGGCGGCGGGAACGGCGCCTGTGAGCGCGTCTAGCTCGATTCGCGAGGTTGCAAAGCACGACACGGTAAATACGTTCTTCGGTGGAATGACAAACGACATTGTGGAAGTAAACGACGCGTCCCGTCGCATGATTCATTCTGGTGAAATCAAAGCGCAAGACTGGTCAGCAATGGGCCGCCTGGGCGCTCGCACGGGCGCAATCTTAGCTGGTGGCGCTATTGCCATTAAGGCAGGCCCGGCAGTCAGTGGAGCACTGTCAACGGGCACCGGCGCGGCGGTGGCGGTCGGTGGCAAGGCCGCTGGCACAGTCGCAACGGCGGTTGTGGGCCGTGAAATCAACCGACAACTAAACGGTGATAAGTCCTCACCGTCCCCTACCCCAACGGCGGCGCCCGTTGCAAAAGCCAGCATGGGCATGATGCCGCTGGTTTTAATCGGCGGCCTTGGGGCTTTATTGTTGATCGCTTTAAAAAGGAAGTAAGCCATGTCTGATTTTTGGAACAACACAGTCAATCAAATTGAAAACGGCGTAAGCCAGTTTTTGCAGAATGAAATTGATCGCCATATCGCTGGCCCCGCAAAGCAGGAACCAGCGCCGGACACTTCAAAATCAGTGCTTGAACAGGTGCAGGCGCAAATGAAAAAGAACATGGTTCTTTTTGTCATTGTGGGCTTGTTCATTGTGGGCGCTGTCTTGCTTTCCAGCGGGGGCCGCCGTGCAAAGAGATAACGTACAAAGCTTTGAAGCTGCAAAGACCCTGGTTGAAAACAGCCAGGACCTTGCGCAGGCAAGCATCCAGGTGCAGGCTGCACAGCGCCCGCAAAATGTTTTCCGCGTGGTCTTGGATCTCTCAAAAGAACGGTCAGAGGATGACCCTTATTCTGTTTTAAAACACTTTAAATCAGTCCTTTTTGAATCATCAACGGATCAAAAAGCTGAGATATTCATGCGCCCAATCTCAAAGAGCCAGGAGCAAGATTACTTCGCTTTGCGGTATCGTGATTCCTGGGCCGTTTCAACGGTCGTTGCAAATGCACACTTCCATTGGAGCAAGCAACCGGGTGTGAAGGTCACTTTGGTTTTCTTCTCTGATGCTGAGTTCCGTTCTGGATCTCAAATGTCTATCACGTCCGGCGGCGTCTCAATCAATGAAGGCTCGTCTGTGAGCGGCCCCCTTCATGTAAACCTTGCCGCAGGTGTAGCCGCTGAAATCGCACCGCAAGACTTTTTCAGGAAGGTTGCAGTTATTCAAAACAAGACTGGTGCTGACCTATTTCTCGGCGCAAATAACACTGTGAACGCAACCACAAATGAGGGCTTAAAGGTCCCGCCAGATGGATTCTTTGAGTGGAGAAATACGGGGGCACTTTACGGGTTTAGCAGTGGTGGTGGAAAAGTTTCTCGCATCGAGGAGCAATAAAAATGAAATTCTTTAAATACTTCGACTGGTCTAGAAAAGTATCTACCACGCAGAAAAGTATCGGCGATGTCGTTTATGTCGATGTACCTTTTGTAGTCCCACAGTCAACCCCATACAGCCTACCTGAGACCCTCACAATCAAGTCAACCGGACGGCCTGTTTTTATAAAATTTCAAACTAATAAAAAAACCGCAGATGCTAGTTCACCCTTTGGATGTCTTGAGTCAAGCAACAGTACTCATTACAATAGAGTAATGTTCGGGATTCTTAGAAATGGAACATTAATTGGGTTTACATTTGCCCAAGTAAAAATAGATGGCGGCACATCTGGGGGACTTGGCTTTCCCGTTGGTTGTCTAGATTTTATAGATGTAGAGGCGCCACCAGGAACAAACGTATATTCATTTTATTTTTACGACACCTTAGGGAATACCGTTAAGGTTCGACTAAATACTGTCCGTATTATAGCGATGGAACTTTAAAGATGACAGATATTGAAATCGGGCGCGAAGCCCTAAGACACTTTCACAACGCCAGCCTCAAATTCGACTCATACGAGCCCGATTCGCTTGACGAATTGATCTCTTATTACGGGAAGAAAAAAGACATCTACCTAGACGGCGTTGGTATGGTTATTCGAGAAAACAACATGAGCCAACACGCGGTTGAAGGTGCAATGCAGACCCTAGCAAAACAGGCGCAGGGCCGCATCCCCAAAGATCACCAGGGATACGTCTCGGCGTTGGGCAACCAGGCAAGCAAAATTAGCTGGCTGGATCTCACTTCAACCGTCGCCGTTGAAACCGTTTCAACCGTCGCAAAAGGCGCACAGTCTTTGGGTGATAACGTCGTTTCAACTTTGAAGGTTGCAAACTGGATCTGGCCCATCGCTTTATTTGCTTTTGTGGGGCTCTGGTATTTTGGAAAAGTGAAAAAGCACACATGAACCCGCTTTTGATTCTTTTAACTCTTGCGACGATAGGGAGTGTTGTTTTGATTAAAGAAACAATTTCAAATAGATTCGACGCTCTTTTTAAAAAGTACGGCGCCAAACACGGCGTGGACTGGCTTTTATTAAAGCGCATCGCAATGATTGAATCAAAAATCGGCCTAAATCCCCGCGTGGCGCGTGGGCTTTTAAACCCTTCCGACGTTGCAGGATCTATTTCATACGACGGCAAGTCGTGGGGGATCATGCAAGTCACGCTGACAACGGCGAAGTGGCTTGATGACAGCGCCACGCCGGAAAAACTTAATAACCCAGAATACAGCATAAACCTGGGCGCAAGATATGTGGCTTATTTGCAGGGATTTTTTCCAAAGTCAGACCCACGCTACTGGGAATGGGTGATTAAGTCTTACAATCAAGGCCCTGGCAATTCATCAAAAGAGCGTGCGGGCACATCCCAGGGATTCGCGCACGACTACTGGGCAAAGTATCAAAAATATAAAACGCTGATCGCGTGAGGGGGATTAATGAATTTTGCAGTTATGGCAGTTTTAAAAAAGGTTTTCGGCGCAGTCTTTACTAAAAAGCGCGTTGGATCTTGGATCGCAGCGGTGGCAATCGCGGCGGCTGGCTTTGCCGCTGGCATGTCGGCAGAAGAGATTAAGGCTATCGTCGCTGACGCGCCGGTGATCGCACTTCCTGACGGCGGCAAATAATGTTTGTCAATCACGCGCAGCAATTCACAGCGGAGCAGGTTAACGCTTTTCTGGTGGTGATCGGCGGCGTGTTGATCGCAAACATCGGACACATTGCTGGGTGGGCTTTCCGAAGCTTGCGAAAAAAAATCAAAGGCGAGGCCGACATAAAGGCCGCGCATGACAAAATTAGAGAGTTAACAAAAAGAGTCGAGCGACTCGAAGGAGAATAAAATGCTTTCATTTGTGGTACATTACAAAAACAAATATCCAAAGGCCCGCGTTGAACACAATGAGGATCAACTCAACGTGTACGCGCAAGACGGATCTCTGCTTGTGGCACTAAAACGCGGCGGCGGCGGCGCCCTGGTGGACGTTGGCGAACAGCTTGGCGCCAAAGACAAGCACGACATGTCACCGCTTCCAAAAAATGCGCGTGTTCACAAGCTAACCGTTGACGGCAAAATTGCCCTGGACGAAGAACATGCGGACCGCAAGCCTGTTGCTGTTGCGCTTGCGGATCTCTTCGGCGGCAAGGTTCCTTGCATCCCTTCCCTGAAAAAGAAGGGCTATGAGTTCGACGGTGATTCCTTGCTTCCGTCCGAAAAAACAGCGGCGGCGGCAGATAAGACAATCGCAGAGAGCGTGACTCCTAGCGCCCCTCAGGGCGGCGCAGATGACGGTGAAGGTGAGAGCCTTCCACCTGCTGAATAAATTCAATAGCGACGATTTTAGAGGGCGGTTTTCACCGCCCTTTTTTTATTCTCCCACCACAAGGGCTTTTCTCATCGCATCCTGGGCGTAAATGTAATTCACGTAAACCATGGTGTTTTCAATCCGGCGGTGCCCCAGGGCGGTTTTCACGAGCATAATATCCCTGGTGCGCAGATAGGTATTCACAGCGAACGTATGACGAAGGCAATGCAGAGTCTTTAGGGGCGATGGCCTGAACATGCGCCACACTTGCTCGAAGCGCGGATATGAGATTTTGAATACTGATAGGTCCTTTGGGATTTGGGCCGCATGCTCGGCCTTATAGGCTCTTAAAACGTGGGCGCGGATCTCGGCTGTAAGGCGCTTTGAAATCGGCAGAACGCGGGCATTGGAGCCCTTGAGGCTTTTAATCGCAACACTCCCATGCACAAAGTCCACGTCACGGATACAAAGCCGCAGCAACTCCGAAGCTCGCAAGCCACACTCCAGGGCAAGTAAGATCATAACAGCGTTGCGGTGATCTTTTTGAGTCCCCATGAGACGATCACACAGCCGACGCAAGTTCTTTTCTTCGTCTGAATTAAGAACTTTTTCCGGCGTAATTATATAATCTTTGTGAGCAATCATTCTCATATATCCCCCTTTATTAAATAAAGTTTTGTTAATTCGGAATAAATAAGGTTTTGATGAGTATTTTTTTCTAAAGATTTATTTAAATCGGCCCCCTTTGCTTCACGCTCGCTGCATTTCCGAAGGAAATCAGGAGCAACCAAGCGAGAGCGCGGTAGGTGCGGAGTGATTTATTTTGTTATTAAATAAAAGAATTAAATCCGAACTATCCCGAAGGGAACTCTGGGTAAATAGGTTCCATAAGTTAAAATGCGTCTTTTGAAAACTAGACTTGAAGAGCCAAGATTGCCCTTGTCGGGCCACACAGGATTGTGTAGGTGTGCTTTTCCCTCTCGGGTTTTCAGCCTTTGCCTTCTTGATATGCCTTGACTCTCGGTGCGGGGGCCTTGTTTTGAACTATTACCCGCGCACTTTTCCCTCTATTTCGCAAGCCTGGACGCATATTCAGCCATTAAAACCGCAGTCCCTCACCTTTTCGCTTTTATTTAAAAAGCGAGTCTGATAAGTTACTTTTTCAAGGGGTGCGGTTGCGTTTAATTGTATTTCGCACGGCTAATGCGTTTATTTATTTTTAACTGTGGTAAGTCCGAAAATAAAAAAACTGTACAATCTACGCGGCTAAACCCCTGTCTTCTCGCTCTGGAAAGTTCTAATCCGAACGACTAGCCATAAGCTTTAGTGCTATATTGTTGTTTTTACTAGCTTTTGTTGGTGTGGATATTTGAGTGGTTTATCATGCTGCGTTGCATTATGCAGAACCTGGACTGGACTAAACAAAATATTTATACATATCACCACTTTAAATGCGTAGCGTTATGAATACCCCTTGTCAAAGGCCCTCATCATTTTGAATGATGAATCATGGCTTCGGCACCTCGGTATCAACTCAACAAGAACAAATATCTGCTCGCACCTGAATCAGAACGTTTGCGAAAGATTCTCACAGATTTTCAAGACAAGGATCCCCGTAACTGTTTGATGATCTGGACGGCTTTACGAACCGGAGCCCGGGCTCAGGAAGTCTTAAATATTCAAAGGTCGGATCTAAACCCCTACGATGAAAGCATCTTTATCCGGGGTTTAAAGAACTCCAATGACCGGGAAATCCCGGTTCATTCAGCCTTTTTCGAAAGACTTCATCGCTTCGCCGAACAGCAAGGCGGAACCTCGGTTTTTCCGATTTCATACAATCGATTGTTTCAAATCTGGGAATTGTATCGCCCCGTCCCAAAGAAGTTTCATTCTTTAAGACATACTTTTGCGATCGAACTTTATCAGAAGACGAAGGATTTAAGGCTGGTCCAGGTGGCGTTGGGACATCGAAACATCGCCAACACCATGGTTTATGCGGATTACGTTTATTCTCAACAGGAGCTGCGGAAGCTTATTCTATAGTTACTCTTCGATGCTGCGAATTTCGTTCGCCAATCGATCGAATTGCTTTTCTTCTGATGCGCGGTGATTGGATTTTTCTTTTTTGAAGGCCAGCAAGTCTTTTTTAGTGGGAGCATTATAAGAAGTGCCGGAATTTTCCACCACAACAATGCGCTCACGCATTTTCTCCTGAGCTGCCACCTTGTCGCGAGTCGCCTCCAGATTACTCTGAACATTATGATGAAGCTCACTTTGCGCTTTGGTGTTTTCACTGATCAAAGCGTTAAAGTCCGAGATCTTGGCAAAACTGATTGCTGGGATCAGGGTCATAACTGCGATAAGTGCTTGCTTCTTCATACTAACTCCTTGCTGAATGCTTCTAGTTAAAGCAAAGCTGATGCCATCCGGTGCACGCTTAAATTGCTTTAGACGACAAACTCCCGACAAAGTCGCTTACAACTGTCTAAGAAGTAGCTATCAATTCTTGTAATGAAACAGAATTAGCCCTATGGTGAAAAGTATATTTATAGGTGTCTCAGAATGATAAAAGCCCTTTTTCCCACCTTCGTTTACTATGCCCCCGTGGCCGGAACATCCGCCAAGGGAGTCACTAAATTAAATAAAGAACTAAAAGCGGAGTCCTTAAAGATTGCTGAAATCGACGAGGAAGGTCAGCTCTGGTCTCAAAAGAACTACAAAGGCGGCTACACTTCTTACGGATCCATGAGTCAGCTTCATCAGTTTTCCTCCACCTTTGGTGACTTGCAAAAAATGCTGGATAAGCATGTTCGTAAGTTCGCAAAGCATCTTGAAATGGACATCAACCCTCGTGAATTGCAGATGACCTCCTGTTGGGTGAATATCATGCCAACCCATGTGATTCACACCATGCACATTCATCCGCTTTCTGTGATCAGCGGGACTTATTATGTGCAAACCCCCAAGAATTGCTCTGCGCTGAAATTTGAAGATCCTCGTATGGAATCCTTCATGGCTTCACCGCCGCGCAAACACGACGCCAAAGTTCACAATCAGCGCTATTACTCCTTGGCCCCACAAGAAGGCCATGTCGTGCTGTTTGAATCCTGGACCCGACACGAAGTTCCTCAGAACGCGGCCGACAAAGAGCGCATCAGCATCAGCTTTAATTACGACTGGGTGTAGTGATGCCAGAAGCTGCTGGAATCCAGATAGAAAACCTGCATAAGGAATTCGCCGGGAAAAAGGTGATTGAGAATCTAAACCTCAACATCGAAGCGGGTTCATTTGTTTCTATCGTGGGTCCTTCGGGCTGTGGAAAATCAACTCTGTTAAGATTGATTGCGGGCCTTGAAGCACCTTCTTCCGGAACGCTCAAAAAGGCTTCAGAAAAAGAACTCCATTTCAGCTTTGTTTTTCAGGATCCCAACCTGCTGAGCTGGAGAACCGTCTACGAAAATGTGCGCCTGCCTTTTGAACTGAACGATCATCTTAAAAGTGTTCCCCCCGGCGAGCAGCACAGACGCATCATGGAGTCCCTTAAAAAGGTGCATCTGAACGAGTCCCAAAATCTCTTCCCGCACCAGCTCTCGGGCGGGATGAAGATGCGTGTCTCACTGGCACGGGCCCTGGTAAACTCTCCACGCCTGCTTTTAATGGACGAACCTTTTGCCGCTCTGGACGAAAGCACGCGCTTTGAAATGCAGCGTGAACTGCATTCCCTTTGGATGAAGGAGCGAATGACGGTGATCTTCGTGACACACTCTTTATTTGAATCCACCTTCTTATCCGAAAGAATCATCATGCTTAAAGGGGCCGGGGCCCCTGTGGTTTTGGATCAAAAGCTGACTCTGCCAACCAACAGAGAAGAGAGCCTGCGCACCACAGAAGCCTTCAATAAGATTGTCGAAGGTCTTTCAGAAAGGCTGCGTGCATGAAGCGCTCTTTGCCTGCATTGATCAGTTTTATCATCCTCACCCTTGGTCTTGAGTTGATTGTGCGTGGCGGGTGGGTGAGTGAGACCCTGCTTCCCTCCCCTTCCATGGTTTTGCAAAGTCTGACTGAAATGCGCAGTGATTTTATCGTAGCCTTTAAAGAAACGCTTTTGAATGTTCTGGCTGGATTGTTTTTAAGTATTGTCATCGGAAGCCTGGTGGCTTTTGTTTTCTCGTTGTCGGACCTTTTAAAACGGGCGATCTTACCTTTTGCCATCTTCTTTCAGACCGTACCAATCATCGCCATTGCACCTTTGCTGGTCATCTACTTTGGCTTCGGTTCGCCGACAGTGATTGCCTCCAGTTTTATTGTTTCCATTTTTCCCATCATCGCCAACACCCTGATGGGACTTGAAAGCGCCAGCCAATCCCAACGCGACCTTTTTCGCATCTATAAAGCAACACCACTGCAAACGCTGTGGAAACTGAAGTTGCCCCATGCCTACAGCTACATCTATTCGGGCTTTAAAATTTCTGCGGGACTCTCGATCATTGGAGCCATTGCCGGGGAATTTGTCGCGGGCGGCGGTCTGGGCGCCATGATTGATTCCGCCCGCACACAGCAGCGGGTGGACATCGTTTTTGGTGCACTGTTGCTGCTCTCACTTATGGGGTTGCTCTTTGTGGGCGCCATGGCTTTAATCAACCGGATCATCTTAAACAAACGCCCCTTGGCCACTTTATCTCAGGAATAGGAGATGCTAATGAAATCTTGGATCGCTCTTGGAGCTCTTTTATTTTCTTTTGCAGTTCAGGCTGCCGACACTCCGGTGGAAATTGCTTTAAACTGGAAGGCCGAGCCTGAATTTGGAGGCTTCTATGCGGCTTCCCTGCAGGGTTTGTACAAAGCCCAAGGTCTGGATGTGAAGATCTTAGAAGGAGGCTCTGGCACGCCGACAGTGCAAATGCTGGCGAATGGTAAAGTGGACTTTGCCATTGTTAGTGCGGATGAGCTGATCATTTCTCAAGATCGCAATAAGCTGAACAAAGTCAAAGCCCTGTTTGCGGTCTATCAAGTTTCTCCTTACATCGTGATGACTCACGCGGATAGAAACTTCAAAACATTGAAGGATGTCTTTATCAGCGAGGGTTTTTTATCCATGCAGTCCGGCCTTCCCTACTTTCAGTATCTGGTGCAAAAGTTTGGTAAACCTAAAGTTCGTGTGGTCCCGTACACGGGGGGCGTTGCTAATTTCCTCAACGACAAGACCTTCTCTCAGCAGGGTTTCATCACCACCGAACCACTGACGGCAGAAAAAGCGGGCGCGAAAGTGAAATCCTTCCTGATTGCGGATGAAGGATTTAACCCCTATCTGGTTGTGCTTGCCACAACCGAGCAGGTCTTGAAAAACAAACCCGACCTGGTCAAGAAAGTGGTCGAGGGAACGCGCGCCGGGTGGATGGCTTATCAAAAAGATCCTAAAGCAACCAACGAGCACATGGCGAAACTGAATAAGGCCTTTGATCTGGAGACCTTCAACAAGGCCGCCGAGATTCAAAAGCCTCTTATTGAACCTGCAGGAATCCCCCTGGGGAGTATGAGCGATGAGCGCTGGGAGACCCTGACTCAGCAACTTAAAAAACTCAAACTGATCAAGACCACGCCCAAGGCTGCGGATCTTTATATTAAATAAACATAGGGGGCATGGATAAAATGCCCCTGCCATTTTCATGGAAACTGCTTGCTGATACCGTCGGCGAGCATATCGGACATGTGCAGAATCTGTACGTGAACCAGATCATAGAGCTCCACACTGCGCTCATAATCCCCGCCAATTTCAGCTATCGCCTCTTGCGCCGTGAGGCTCAAATGCTCATGCAGCATTTCCTTGAGATCCTCCACCTTCCAATATTCAGGATTGGCACTGGATAAAAACATCGCAATGGCATCGGCATTTTCATACCACAGACGATTGTTCTCGGTGATTGCATCAGAATCGTTGTTTTTTACGGCCGTTAAGAGATTTGAGGCGATAAGAATATGATCAGTTAAAAGACGGGTCAGCTCGGTTCCGGCTGCCTCACCATAATAAGGCTTTATCGCATTACCAATATCCACTTGATTTTGTAAAAGCCTTTGGGTGGTCACGGACAAATTAGGCAACTCATGGACGGCTGAGATGATAAATAGCCGGGTCCAGGTCGCATGATCTTCCCAGAGCTTGCGCAGATCTTCCCGCAGCTTCACAGGATCGTTCTTCACTTCATGCCTATCCACAGAGATCACAGGTCCGACCGGTGTTTTCGTCGAAGTGTATGACGGACCAAGAGCCCATCCCGTTGTGGACGTAAACATCGCGGATATAACCATGCCTTTTACCAGAGTTTTCATTCTATCAAATACCACAAATGCCTCCTTGCTTATGGGTATTCAAACTCTAACTTCTTCAGGCTGGTTATCAATTCGAAGACTCCCTTTATGGTGAGTTACAAAAACCTTTCCCGCAGGGGACGTTATTTGTCATCCTGATGTTGGCGCGCCCAATGGGAAAACACGACGTTGGCCGCCACCACAGCCAGCAAAGAAAGATACACTAAATATTTAAAATCCTCTGTGTTTGGCAGAAGGCTTCCCAGTGCAAAAAGAATCAGCGTCGCCAATGTCGTCGTCAGGGAACTCAAAGAATTCAGCTCCCCCCGCTGATCTTCTGGAATCAATCTTTGCCTCAACTCAAATTCACCATTGGAGAATCCATAAAGACCCACACGCGAAAGCAAAATACATCCAAGGAAAACATAGACCGATGCTGGCGTGTTCAGCACAAATGCCCCCAACCCGACAGTCAAGGTCACCCCTTGAAACGCCAGATGGCATCTGGAACTGAAAATCAACCCCGTCTTTGCCACCAAATACGGGAAGGTCAGCGTTGAGATCAACCCAAACACAGCTCCCAGACCGCGAAACAGGCCAATTTCCACCTCCGGCAAACCCATCTGATCTTTCAGATATCCCGCCAATAAGACCCCATGCGGACTCAGCACGGAAAGCCACAGCAGAGCATAGCTCAGAATCAGCCAAAATATCGGATTCCCCAGGGACTCTTTGAGGTTAAAGTGAAATTGTTCCTTCCAGTTCTGAAGGGCTCGGACTTTTCTGTTTTGAAGACCGGATTTTTGAATCACGTTCCTGAGAAGAAAATATTCCGGGGCAAACGACAAAAGGTTCCAAATTGCGATCAAAACCAGTCCCGCCAAATGCAGATAAGAAGACTGAACTGCAAACAGGATCCCGGCAAGAATGGGCGCCCCGACTTCAGTTCCCAGATCAATTCGGCGCAACCAGCTATTGAAGTGGGTCAGTCTGTCATGCGGAATCAGAGACGGCGCCAGATCATTTCCCACAGAGATATCCGTAATCAGAGACCCCAGCGAAGCCAGTATTCCAAAGAACGCCAGAGCGGCAAATAGTAATGTCACCCCCAAGAACTCCGGGCCATGTTCATGAACCGTCTTATCTAAGACGAAGAAACAGATCACGCCGCCCAGAACTGCAAAAAATTGAATCCACACCCCGACTTTAACAATATGTCCGCGCTGCTGGGAATCCATCCACTTTCCCGACCAGGGGGTCAGTAGAAAAGTCCCAACCTTGATGATCAGATAATACAGAGCCGCCATCTGGAGTTTTCCCGGAAACACATGCAGCAATGCAAACGGCACCACAAAATCCCAGGCCTGATCTCCAGAGCGGGTCAACAATCTTCCCAGCAACAGCTGAGTTTCAATTTTCAACAGTCTATCCATGCCTCTTGACATCCTATCCCCCGGGAGGGGATACTAGGGACATGTCACATAAAAAGCAACACGCAAGTCATGAGGATGTTTCAAAAAGACTGAAGCGCGCCAAAGGGCATCTTGAGACCGTTATCAAGATGATCGAAGACGAACGCGAATGCGTGGATGTGGCCCGCCAACTGCACGCCGTGGCCAAAGCCATCTCGGCCGCCAAGAGCGTTTATATTCACGATCACATCGAGCACTGCTTGGATGGAAACCATAAGGATTTGGATTTGGATGAGATCAAAGAGATCACCAAATATATTTAAGCATCAACCTCTCACCTAAGAGAGGTTGATGCCGAATTCAACTACAAGGATCTTTCTGCGCCCAAGTCTCGCGGAGCTTGCTTGCGTTGGCGTGCCCACTGACGTTCAACCTTGCCAACAAAGTTACGAACTGTTTCCGCAACTTCCTCAGGCTGCTCGATGACCAGCGCATATCCCGCATGATGAATAACTCGGTATTCCGCACCCGTAATGCCTTTAGCCAAGCGACGATAGGCTTCCAGACTGGCTGGCGCATCTTCATCTCCGGCCAATATCAATGTGGCACAACGAATCTTGCCTAGATCTTTGGTAAGATCATTTCTGTGGAAGATCTGTGTTGCGGCATCAATTTCCTCGGGCTTCATATGTCGGACATGACTGATCCACTTTTCCCGGCGACTGACCTGCACGGGATCTTTGGTGGCCTTAAAGGTGGCACCAAACCACATGTCTGCAAAATCCTTCACATTGGCTTTCATACCTTCTTTCTTCGCTTTCGCGACGAAGCCGTCCATCTGCCTGATGGCTTCATCACTGCCTGCTTCAGCAGTGGCCCCCATCAAGGTGCAGCTTTTCAAAAGATCAGAACGATGGATAGCTAGCTGCAGCCCCACATAAGCCCCAAGACAATTTCCTACAAAGTGACAGGGTCCCACATTGAGCTGCTCTATAAAGGCAGCCACATCTTTGGCGCTGTTTTCCAGATTGTTCATGGTTGGACCGGCGCTTCGCCCCAGACCCCGGTGGTCATAACAGATGACTCTATAGTCATCCTCCAGAATTCGGGTCAGAGGTTCAAAAACTGTGGTGTCCGTGTAAAGCAGTGGACTCAGCACGATGCAGGGGGCATTTTTGGGGCCATGTTCTTCATAGTAATACTCATGACCGTTGACTCTTAAGGTTGCCATAAGACCCCCTTTCAGGTTGCAGCCTAAGACTACTCCCATTTAAGACCGCCACAAGGTCTGCTGGACGAAAACAGTCCTTGACCAAGCGCCCCAAATTAACTAAAACCTCCTGTTCCCTGCCCCTTACTTTCCCGTGGCAGAACCGAGGAGTTTCTATGAAAATCAAATTAACTGAGGTGCCTGAAGAAGGCCGATCCTACGTCTGGACAAGCAAAACAGGCGAAGCCAATGCGGTTCTGGCGGACATCGTGGGCAAGAATCCCTATGAAGCTGAGTTTTTCATTAAACCGCTCAACTCCAAGGATTACGAGCTGACGGGTCGTATTGTGACAAAATCTCCGGAAATCTGCTCTCGCTGCGGAATTGACATTGATTATCCGGTCAATGAGAAGTTCCACGAGATCCTGATCCCCAAACAAGGCCAACCCCGCAATGGGAAGTATTCCAAGGTCAACCACGTCAGCGACCTGCCTGAAGGGGGCCCCGAGTTTTCTGAGTACGAAAACATGGTGTTTGATATGGGTGAATTCCTGCACGAAGTGGTCGCTCTTGCTGCGCCTTTTAATCCAGCATGTCCAGAAACCATTGATGGAAAACCCTCAGATTGCAGAATTCCTGAGGAAGGTCAGCTCTTTAGCTATGACGAGGAAATGCCTGTCGAAAAGCCCCAGAGCCCTTTTGCTGCCTTAAAGAACTTAAAACTTAATTAAATTGTTGATTTTTATCATTCTTTGGTTAAATTAACGTGCTTCAATTAGAACTGATTCAATAACGAGGTTTGAAATGCCAACTCCTAAGAAAAAAACATCCCGCTCTAAGCGTGACATGCGCCGCTCTCACGATGGTCTTACTGCTCCAGCAGTAGCTGTTGAAAAAAAGACTGGTGAGCTAGTTCGTCCTCACCGTGCATCCAAAGGTGCTGATGGCGCTTTGTACTACAAAGGCAAACAAATCAGCGCAGCGAAGTAATTTCGCTCTATAACAGAATAGGTTGACTCCATGGCAGGAATGTATCGATCTCGAGTTTCAGGGATAGGCTCCTATCTACCAGAAAAGATCCTTTCAAATACGGATCTGGAAAAGATGGTAGAAACCAACGACCAGTGGATCGTTGAAAGAACCGGGATCGAACGCCGCCATATTGCTTCCGAAGATCAGGCAACCTCTGATCTTTGTGTCATCGCCGCGAAACGCGCGCTTGAAGATGCTAATCTGAAAATCGAAGACATCGATATGATTTTGGTGGGCACCGTCACTGGTGACCATCAGATGCCGTCGACGGCGTGCTTTGTTCAGGCCAAGCTGGGTGCAAAAAACATCATGGCTGTGGATTTGAATGCGGCCTGCTCGGGCTTCCTTTACGGCGTCAGCATTGCCGATCAATTCATCCGCACAGGAATGTATAAGAATATTCTGGTGATCGGAGCCGAAGTTCTTTCCCGCTACATGAACTACAAAGACCGTGAGACCTGCATTCTTTTCGGAGATGGCGCCGGAGCATGGGTTCTTTCTCGTGCCGCTGAGGGCGAAAAAAATGTCATCGAAAGCACTCACCTGCATGCGGATGGCAATCTCGCGGATCTTTTGATCCTTCCTGCGGGTGGAAGCAAAATCCCTCAATCTCACGAAGCTATCGACAAAGGCCTTCACTTCATGACAATGAAGGGCCGCGAAATCTTTAAGAACGCGGTTCGCACGATGGCCATGTGCTGCCAGGAAGCTCTGGAGCACAACAAGGTAAGTCCAGATCAAGTTGACTGGATTATTCCTCACCAAGCCAACAAGCGCATTATCGAGGCTGTGGCTGATCAATTCAAATTTCCAATGGAACGCGTGATTGTTTATCTTCAGGAAACTGGAAACACATCTGCCGCATCCATCCCTCTTGCATTTGACTGGGCCGTAAAAAACGGAAAAGTCAAAAGAGGCCAGACGATTCTGCTGACCGCATTCGGCGCAGGTCTTACATCCGGCAGTATTCTTTTGAGGTACTAAAACATGTTTACATTTGTATTCCCTGGACAAGGAAGCCAGCAACCTGGCATGGGCCGTTTTTTGTTTGAAAACTTCAAGATCGCTCAGGAAACCTTCGAAGAAGGATCTGAGGCTCTAAAGATCGACATGAAAAAACTGTGCTTTGAAGGTTCTGAAGCAGACCTGGCACTGACTGAAAACACTCAACCCGCATTGCTCTTGGTCTCCACAGCGACTCAAAGAGTCTTAACGAAAGAGTTCGGCATCAAAGCCGTGGCGGCAGCGGGCCATTCTATCGGTGAATACGCTGCTTTGGTGGCGGCGGGTGTGACTCGTTTTGATGAATCCATGCGTGCGGTAAAAACCCGTGGGCAGGCGATGCAGTCCGCTGTTCCGGTGGGTAAAGGCGGAATGGTCGCTGTTCTGGGTCTTGAGCCGGATCAAGTGGAAACTCTTTGCAACTACGTTGTGAAAAACTCTGGCGCGGGCCCGTTGTCTGCGGCGAACTTCAATTCCCCAGGGCAAATTGTTATTTCTGGTTCTCAGAATGCAATCAACTGGCTTAAAGACAACTTCAAGCCGGAAGTGATTTTTGCGGAAGCTCCAAAAAGAGCGAAGTTGATTCCTTTGTCTGTGTCTGCTCCATTCCACTGCGAAATGATGAAACCCGCCGAAGACAAAATGCGTGAGGTTCTGACCGCGATGGAATTCAAAACAGCCGCATTCCCTATCATTCAAAACTTCCACGCCAAAGCTGAAGTGGAAGGCCCTGTGCTTCGTGAAAATCTGATTCGTCAGGTCTCTGCCCCCGTGCGCTGGACTCAAAGCATGGAAGTTCTCAAAGGCATGGGACACGCACAAATTATCGAGTGCGGTGCCGGCAAAGTATTGCAGGGACTGCTTAAAAAGATCGATGCGGATTTCTTCAAAGTCATGACGACAACTTCAATGGAAGATGTGAAAATTATTGAAGATTCCCTGAAAGCTACGAGTCATTAAATTTTCTTGAGATTTACTCAGAGTTCGGCCAAAGTGTGCTGAAAACAACACAGGGTACTGCTTAAAAGGATTTTGCACATGAGCGGAAAATCGCTTCAAGGAAAGAAAATTGTTGTGACTGGCGGCAGCCGTGGAATCGGCGCTGCGATTGTAAAACTTCTGGCGGAAGAAGGCGCACAAGTTGCCTTCACCTATTCCTCTCGCGAAGAGTCCGCACAACAGGTGGCTCACTCCCTTCCGGGAGAAGGCCACTTCTACATCAAAATGGATATTGCAAGCGAAGAGTCCGTGAACTCGGCGGTTGAACATATTCTGGAAAAATGGACCGATGTCGATGGCGTTGTGAACAATGCCGGCATCACAAAAGATCAGCTCTTGCTGCGCATGAAGGCTGAAGACTTCGACTCTGTTATCAACACGAACCTTCGTGGTACGTTCTTGGTAACAAAGGCTTTCACCAAACCCATGATGAAAGCGCGCAAAGGTTCTATCGTTAACATCACATCCATCATCGGTGAAACCGGCAACGCAGGACAGGCCAACTATGCCGCTTCCAAAGCTGGAACGATTGCTTTTGCCAAGTCCGTGGCACTTGAGCTGGCTTCTCGTAACGTGCGCGTGAACAACGTCGCACCAGGCTTTATTGGCACAGAAATGACAGAAGTTCTTTCTGAAGACGTGAAAGCGAAAATGATGGAAAAGATTCCTCTGGCGAAGATCGGCGAAGGCAGTGACGTGGCTCAGGCCGTTCGTTTCTTGCTCAGTGATGAATCCAAATATATCACCGGTCACACCTTGGATGTGAACGGTGGCATGCATATGAACTAAATTCGCGAGATTATTCGCGAACAAAATCATCTCGCCTATAAGCGACATGATAGAGCTAATGCACTAGACTAGACTTGTAATATAAGTAATATTGAACGCACTATTAGGAGGCACAAATGGCTATTCATCCAAAGGTTAAAGATATCATCGTAGAACAACTTGGCGTAGATCCAGATAAAGTTAAAGCGGAAGCTTCTTTCATCGACGATCTTGGCGCTGACAGCTTGGATATCGTTGAGCTTGTGATGGCAATGGAAGAAGAATTCGATCTTGAAATCCCTGACGAAGACGCTGAAAAGCTTAAGACAGTTCAAGACGTAGCTTCTTACCTTGAGAAAAAAGGAAAAGCTTAATTTATTATGAACTCCCGATTTGAACGTCCATCCATTCCACAAAGAAGAGTTGTCGTCACCGGAGTGGGCGCAGTCACTCCCCTGGGTAACACCATTGAGGAGAGCTGGTCTGCCGCGAAACGTGGTCAATCTGGTATCGCCAAGATTACCAAATTCGACACGACAGGCTTCGATGTGACTTTTGCCGGCGAAGTAAAGGGCTTTAATACAGACCAATACATCGAGAAAAAAGAGCAAAAGAAAATGGACGAGTTCATTCACTACTCGATCGCAGCTTCCAAAATGGCCGTGGAAATGGCCAAGCTGGAACTGACAGAAGAAGTGAAAAATCAAACGGGAGTGATTATTGGTGTCGGTATCGGTGGTCTTGCGAACATCGAAGAAACCGCCATCAAAATGAAGGAAAGAGGTCCGGGCCGTATCAGTCCGTTCTTCATCCCTTCTGTGATCACAAACCTGGCCGCTGGTCAGGTGACGATCGCAATGGGCCTGAAAGGTCCTAACTACTCTGTGACTTCTGCCTGCGCTTCAGGTGTTCATTCCATCGGAGATGCTGTTCGCTATATTCGCGACGGCGTGACGGATGTGATGCTTGCAGGCGGCGCAGAAAGCACAATCTGTGGTCTGGCTGTCGGAGGCTTTGCTTCCATGAGAGCTCTTTCCACCCGCAACGATGCTCCTGAAAAAGCCAGCCGTCCTTGGGATAAAGACCGTGACGGATTTGTTCTGGCTGAAGGTGCAGCGGTGCTTTGCATTGAATCCCTTGAGCACGCCGTAAAACGTGGCGCCAATATTCTTTGCGAAATCACAGGCTACGGCGTTTCCTCAGATGCTTACCACATGACTTCTCCGGCTCCGGAAGGTGCGGGTGGTTATGCGGCGATGTCTATGGCTCTGAAAGACTCCGGTCTGAAAGCAGAAGACATCAACTACATCAACGCTCACGGCACAAGCACGCCGGTCGGTGATGGACTTGAAACTGCAGCTATCAAACGCCTGCTGGGCGATCATGCGAAAAAAGTCTGGGTTTCCAGCACTAAATCCATGATGGGTCATGCTTTGGGCGCGGCTGGGGCTATCGAGTCTGCATTCTGCGTGATGGCGATTCGCGATCAGATCGCTCCGCCAACAATCAACTTGGAAAATCCAAGTGAAGACTGTGATTTGGACTATGTTCCTCACGAAGCACGTAAGGGCACAATCAATCACGTCATCAATAACAGCTTTGGTTTCGGCGGAACCAACGCTTCCATGATCTTCTCGAAATACGAAGGGTAAAAACATGCTTGTCTATGTTGGCTGCGATCACGCTGGGTTGGATCTAAAACTTAAAGTGATGGCAGCTCTCCCGGACATTCAATGGAAGGACGTCGGCACTCACAACTCGGATTCTGTGGATTATCCAGATTACGCCGACCTCGTCAGCCTTGAAATTGTTAAAGTAGATCTTGAGAATAAGAAAAATAACATTGTGGATTCCCAAAAGGGGCCTGCTTTGGGTCTTTTGATCTGCGGCTCAGGTCAAGGAATGGCTATTCGCGCGAATAAGTACCCAAACATTCGTGCAGCTTTGTGCTGGAGTGAAGACATCGCTCGTCTGTCCAGGGAACATAATAACGCCAATATTCTCTGCTTGAGTGCCCGTTTTTCCTCACCGGATGACGCCGTGAAGATGATCAAAACTTTCCTTTCCACTTCTTTTGCGGGTGGACGTCACCAGCAACGCGTGGACAAGCTTGCAAGCGACACTGGTTGTTGAGACTTTTAAAATCCCGCTATTCAAGTCATAATTTCAAAGATTGATTTACCCATCTTTCAGTTCTTGAAGGATATCCGTTAGGTGAGCCCATGAGCTCAAGGAGTCTTTATGCATTCTACATCCCTGTCTTTGGCCCAAGTGGACCCTGAAGTTTTGGCCGCGATCAACAAGGAAGCTGAACGTCAGCAGTACGGTTTGGAGATGATCGCTTCTGAGAACTACACCTCCAAGGCCGTGATGGAAGCTCAAGGCTCCATTCTGACCAACAAGTACGCCGAAGGTTATCCGGGCAAGCGTTATTACGGTGGCTGCGTGAACGTGGACACTGTGGAGACTCTGGCCATTGAAAGAGCCAAAAAACTTTTCGGCGTGCAATATGCCAATGTTCAACCGCACTCAGGCTCACAAGCTAATATGGGTGTTTATCTGGCGGCTTGTAAATCCGGCGACACCATCCTGGGTATGGATCTTTCTCATGGCGGGCATTTGACCCACGGATCTCCGGTGAACTTCAGTGGTTTATTGTTTAAAGCAGCCTCTTACAAGTTGGACCCAGAAACTGGTCGGATCAACTATGACACGATTCGTGCCACCGCAAAAGAAGTTCAACCCAAACTGATCATCGCAGGGTACAGCGCTTATCCGCGCACTTTGGATTTTGCCAAGTTTAAAGAAATTGCCGATGAAGTCGGCGCTCAACTGCTGGTGGACATGGCCCACTTCGCAGGCCTAGTGGCTACAGGCCACCATCCGTCCCCTGTTCCTTATGCAGACTACATCACAACGACAACGCACAAAACTTTGCGCGGACCTCGTGGGGGCATGATCCTGACGAATTCTGAAGAAAAAGCCAAGATCATGAACTCTCGCATCTTCCCAGGGATCCAAGGCGGTCCACTAGAGCACGTGATTGCCGGCAAAGCTGTGGCATTCGGGGAGGCTCTAAAACCAGAATTTAAAAAGTATTCTGAGCAGGTCATCAACAATGCTCAAGTGCTGGCTGAAGCCCTACTTTCTGAAGGCTTCCAATTGGTCACTGGTGGAACAGACAATCATCTGATTTTGATTGACCTGAGTGATCGAGAGATCACCGGGAAGATCGCTGAAAATTCTTTGGATGAAGCAGGCATCACTGTGAACAAAAACACGGTACCAAACGAAAAAAGATCTCCATTTGTCACAAGTGGTGTTCGTATTGGGACTCCGGCCTTAACCACAAGAGGTATGGGCACTTCCGAGATGAAGCAGATCGCGAAGTGGATTTCTCAAGTACTGAATAACGCTGACAATGCGGAGCTAAAAAACCGTATTCACGAAGAAGTAAAACAGCTTTGTAAGCAGTTCCCTATCTACTAGAAATCCCTATCAGGATCCGGAACATATATGTGTCACCGCTGTTCGCCGCCACATATATGTTCCAGACCAGCGTCTTCGCTTAATAAGTCAGCATCTTGCTGAAAAAACGGCCCTTTTCAGCGCGCCAAAACTAGTCATTGGTCAAAAAAATCTTTGGAACCAAGGACTTATCAAGTATACTCAAAGAATGACACCAGGATGGAAGCAACTAGTTAAATATGCAGGATGCATGGTTACGGCGGGAGCATTAGGCTCTTGCTCGACCTTTCACACACCCCTATCGCGCGAGTACTTTGCCCCAAACAGCACCAACCATCGCGCCACCGCCTCTGACCACAGTCCTATGATTGAACCGCAGTCCCTGACCTTTGATTGGCCCGTGGACCGCGCACGCATGACCCGTGGGTTTTTACCTAATAAACGTCGTCCGCATTTGGGAATTGATCTTGCGGCCCCGAAGGGCACCCCTATTTTGGCGGCACAAGCTGGCACAGTGATTTACGCTGGCCGTGAATTCCGTGGATACGGCAAAATGGTTCTGATCGAGTCAGGCAATGGTTGGGCGACGCTTTATGCTCACTTTGACAAGATTCTGGTGGCTGAAGGCCAAAAGGTCCGCCAAGGTGAAGTTGTTGGCGCCATGGGCCGCACAGGGCGTGCTACAGGTGTTCATTTGCACTTTGAAATCCGCAAAGACCGTGGTCCGATTGACCCGCTTCCTTTGTTACCACAAGTTGCCACAGCAAAATTGTAAGACCCCTTACGGGGTCTGATGAATTTTCGGAATTAAGTTTGGGAACATATCTGAAGACGGAATCCCCATGCTTCCTGACACGTTTTTATTCCAGCAACGCAAAAGACCGTCAGTCGTGATGCCGCAGGAATTGGAACCACTCCAGGCAAAGTGACCGTTTGATACCGAAGTGTAGCCCGTTGCCGCATCGATAACCACGGGCGTGGTCCGATTGGTAGTAGTCCCATCTCCGACCTGTCCATAAAAGTTATAACCCCAGCATTTAAGAACATTCGCAGAAGTGATCGCACAACTCTGCTCTCCTTTAAGAGATATATCAAGATAGCTTGTTCCAGAGTCGATCAGCACTGGAGAGTTTTTTTGCACGGTCGTTCCATCACCCAAACCACCATGACCGTTTCCGCCCCAGCACTTCAGCTCGCCACCGGTCGTGATGCCACAGGTAAATCCCCACAAGAAGGCGGCACCGACAGAAATCTTGGAATAAGTCACTCCAGCATCAACAACCACCGGGACCGAGCTGTTGGATGTGCTTCCATTACCCAACTGTCCATGCGAATTGTCCCCCCAGCACTTCAGTACCCCAGCCGTGGTAATACCACAGGTGTGAGCTTTCCCAGTATTGTAGCCTTCTGAAGTCGCCACGGCACTATAGGTTGTTCCTGCATCAATCACCTTGGGAAGAGTTCTTGTGGTCGCGGTTCCGTCACCCAGCTGGCCACTGTTATTGAGACCCCAGCACTTCAGCTCACCGGTGGCGGTGATGGCACAACTGCTGGCATGACCCACTGACACCTTGGAATAAGTTACGCCGGGATCAATGACAACAGGTTTGTTTTTGTTGGTCGTCGTGCCATCTCCTAATCGATAGCTGGCATTATTCCCCCAGCACTTCAGTACACCGGCCGTGGTAATACCGCAGGCATGAGAGTCACGAGAGCTGGTTTGAGTTGAGGCTGAAATCGAAATTTCTTTGTAAGTCACGCCCGCATCAATAATCACCGGAGAATAGCGGGTATCATTCGTCCCATCACCGACCTGCCCTTTGTTGTTAACACCCCAACACTTCAATATGCCTGCTGTTGTGATGCCGCAGGTGTTGGAACCCCCGACACAGACTTTGCTGTATTGAGTTCCCGCATCGATATAAACTTGAGTTCCGATAGCAATAGGAAATCCGTTTGCCAACTGACCGTTATTACTTCCCCAGCAATAAAGCTGACCATTCACCCTTAAACCACAAGCTGATGGGTTAGGCCCATTAAGATGTCCGCCCCCAGCATAAACCTTGGAATAGGTATTCGCCGCATCAACCTCAACCGGAACACGTGACATCACTGTGGAACCAATTCCTAACTCACCTTGAACGTTGCGTCCCCAGCATTTCAACTTATTGGTCGAAGTCACCCCACAGGTAAATTCTCCGGCCGCAGAAACATGGATATAAGAAACACCGACATCTATCACTTTTGGCGTCTTGCTGGTGACTGCTGTGCCATCCCCCAATTGCCCATAGGCATTGCCACCCCAACACTTCAACACACCAGTCGTTGTGATACCACAAGCATGCACGGTACCGTTGGAAATATGTGTATAACTTTCAGAAGCATCCACATCCACGGGAAGGTTTTGATTAACGATGCTATTAATTCCGAGTTGTCCGTCCGTGTTTCTTCCCCAGCAGCGCAACTTATTGGCCGTGGTGATTGCACAGACGAAGTTTCCTCCGCCGTTGACTCCGTTCACTGAGACCTTCTGATAGGTAACACCGACGTCTACCACTGTTGGACTGTAGCGGGCGGTGTTGGTTCCATCACCAATCTCGCCGCTGTTATTTTCCCCCCAGCATTTCATTTGCCCGGTGGTGGTAATCCCGCAAGTGGCACGGTCTCCGCCAGACACCTGCGAATAGCTGACCCCGGCATCAATGACAGTGGGACTTTTTTTATCGGCGGTATTACCTGTTCCCAGCTTCCCGCCAAAGCCACTTCCCCAGCATTTTAAAACACCCGCCGTGGTGATACCGCACATATGCGATTGAGCCGTAGAAATCTGACTATAATTAACACCAGAGTCAGTTATGATCGGGGTGGTTTTATCAACAGTAGTTCCGTCCCCCAACTGGCCGCTGTAATTTGAACCCCAGCAAGTTAAAGCCCCAGAGCTTTTAATGGCACAGGCATAGCTCCCGCCGGTCCCGGCCTGAGTGATTGTTCCATAAGTTGAATCATCATCAGTGATCTGGACAAGTGCGGTGTTCAATACTCCGAGCTGAACCTTTTGTTTGGACTGAGTGGTACCCTGCAGAGAAATGTAGATTTTCTTTTCGATCTCTGCCAGCGCATTCTGACTCAGATTAATCGTGATCGTGCCGGCAGTGGCACCCTTGGCAATAGTAATACTGCCATTCAATGAACCCGAGTAGTGCGTACCCTGAACTCCATCTGTGTAAGCACCATAATAAATAGGAATATCCGCACATGCTGGCTTGGATAGATTGACGGAAATATTTACCGTCGTATTCGCTTCAGTCACCACAAAGTTATTCTGAGAAACGATAGAGGCCACCGTTGCCGGGCACTGACTTAAAAGCATATTGAAAATACTTTGACTGGGAGTCGCTACTGCAGAACTTCCGCCCAACAGCACTGCCGCCAAGATAAGATGTCTACAAAAGACTACTGAAAGTCTGTGGCCCATGTGACGTAGCATTTCCAGCTGCCTCCGACATTGATGGTCGTCACCCCGTAAATGGACTGAGCAGTTGTCGCTCCGTTTGGAGGACTAAAGTGCGTGCTATTGCAGCCTAAAAAGGAATACGTTCTGGATGTCGTATCTGCGATAACGATCGTATAGACGCCACCGTTGACCATGTTCGTTAAATTGATATTTGAAGTCCCAACCGATTCCAGATAATGGATATTACTGAGAGCCAGGTTAACACTCGCCCCACTGGCGATCTGATTGGTTGGCGTCGCCATATTCCCTGAAACAGTCAGTTTTGCCTCTGCGGTGGTGGTGCCAATCGCTACTTTACCGGACTCGAGAACCAGTTGATTGGTTCCGACAGTTAAGCCATTGAGCGGTACAGATAATGCTCCCGTCAAAGTCCCCCCTGCCAATGGCAGTTTCGTGGAATCCTCTGGAGCCGTCACCCAGATGCCATCACCGCGCAAATATGTGGAAGCATTGGCAGTACCGGTTCCTAATCGGGCGGTGGCAAACGTTCCGCCGGAAATGGCTGAAGCATCCAGTGAGCCTATCGACTGACAAGTAAATCTGTCTGTGATTGAGCTCCACACCATAGCCTGACTGGCCGTACAGGCCGATGATGGAATCATCTGTTGTCCACCCCAGGAATTACGCACGTCTTGCATGCGCACAAACTGAGGTTTCCAGGAACCCGAATCCCACAACAGGACCTGTCCTGTGCTGATTGGAGCCGCAGAGCTTACCGGTTGTCCTTGAATTTGCGTCACCGTGGGACTGGGCAGAGTGCCGGATAAATCCCCGCCCAAAGAATCAGCTTTTTGGAATGCCCCTAAAATTCGCGAATCATTCCCCTGCGCGACAGTTCCCGCCGTTGCCCCAAAGGTAACGGCAACGGTTTTCGTACCCGCCCCAGACACATTGATTCCAGCGCCCGCAGTGATATCAGTCACCACTCCCGAGCCACCTGCATCCGTCACACACGAAAAACTGGTCCCATCAAAATAGACAACCTGTCCGGTCGTACAACTTGCCGGAGGTAACAGAGTCGCTTTAACAAAGTCCGTGGCTGAAAAACCGCCAAGCTTCAACGCCGATGTAGCGAAATTAGAATAAGGAACAGAGCGGATTTCGCTGTCTGGCGTGATCAGCTGCCACCCCTGTCCATCGTGGAAGCGAACGCGAAGCTTACGCGAAGAATCCCCCGAAGGGGCATAAGTCCCGGAGACATCATTATTGCCGTCACCGCAGTTCAACGAGCCCGCATTATTAAAGACATCACTAAGGACAAACGGTCCCGCTTTCGGAAACAATCGGGTTCCGCTACCAATAGCCACATCAAAAACTCCGCCAGAATTCGCCAAACTGACGCCGTTTTTCTGTTCTCTATATAAGACACATTGACCATCGGAGGAAGTGACTTCAAAGAGGAAGCTAACATTGTCTGCTTCAAATGGAGTTCGATCGGATTTTAAAATCCGTCCCTGATAAGTCAGCTGTGAGGGTGAAGCTGACGCAACGAGTGATGCAAACATAACAAACACGTACTGCAACATCATTCTTAAAGGATATTTTCTATCATCACAAAGACAAGACCAGACGATGTGAAATCTCAGATCGGAACATTTGTTGCAAAGTTGTAACTTGTTCGCCTGTGTTGACCGAACACTAGAGGCTTGGAAATAAAAAAGGCAGCCCAGAGGCTGCCTTTTTCTTCGTTCGTAATTTCTAACTAATAATTAGAATACGTTCAAAGTCGTAGAAAGACCTACGTTTGTCAATTCTGGCTTCAGGTTCTCTGGAGCGAACTGCATGTTTGGATACAAGTAGATGTCACGAGTAACCGCGATACCCAAACCAACAGACTGAGTGTACATGCTAGTCTCGAAAGTACCTGCATCATCAGATCTCATGTGGCTGTAAGTGAAAGGACGGAATACTGTGCGGAAAGAGAATGTGTCGTTGAACGCATACTCTACGAATGGATAGAAACCGATACCATAGTCAGAACGTCTGTCATCGTTACCGATAACGTCGAAGCTCTGAGCAGAGTCACTGTACAAGCTGTAGTAAGCAGATGTAGAGAAACCTGGCTGCCAGTTAGAACCCGCGATATCGAAGATAACAACGTGGCTCAAGCTCAAGTCACCAACGGATTTGATAACGTCAGTGTAGAATTCTTTCGTCGCGTGGCTGTAACCAACAGAGAAAGAGTTCTGAGTGCCACCGATACGCTGAGTGTTACCCCAAGTGATGGATGGAGTGGAGATGTCAGAAGCACCACCGTCTTTAGCCATTTTCAACATGTCTTCGCCACGGCTCTGGAATGGAGTCAAGATAGACACACCAGTAGACAAGCTCACACGGTTGTTTGGATTTACACGGTAAGAAACACCGATATCACCAGAAATGTTTGTTCTGCCGTCAAGAGCTGCTTCACCAGAATAGTTCGGGCGAACTTTTCCGAAAGGCTCAACCAAGTTACCACCGTTCAAAGTCAGGTCAGCGCTCATGGACCATTTGGATTTAGAACCGGATTCAGCACGCATTTTCGCGTTTGTGATCTCCTGGTCCAAGTCTTTTACTTGTTCGTCTTTAGCCTGAACATCAGACACTTTTACTGTGCTTGTGTTTGAGCTTTGCTCTTCTGCTTGTGCCACAGAAGTCATGGAAGCTGCCAAAATCAGTGACATCAAAATTTGTGTTTTCACTGTTTTTATCCCTTTCGATAATGGTTAATTATGTTTCTTAATTTATTTCCGTCTTTCGACTTAAAATCTTCTTCAACTAATTCGGCCCCCGGAATATCCCCTGGTGCCGAAAAGGGCCAAAATGGTCCCAAATTGGAGCCACGTAGCCTTTAGAGCAAGTAAGGTGCCACGACTTTGGTCATGCTGCAATAGCATTTCTTGACGGATATCTAAAAAAACTGTCTACCAAACTCGATTTAATTCGATTTGAGCTAAAAATACCCATAATTAGGTGGTGTCAGCGTGATTCATTAAACTTTCACCCTGTTTTAATGACACGTAGCCCTGAAGTTTCTCCAGAGGCAAATTGTCCCTGCAAACCTACAAGTTGCCGAAAGCATCTCGCATTTCAATAATTTTCTAAGGGGGTTTTATGGCTGAACCTGCGGAGCTGGATCGCGAAAGAGCTTTTCTTCATGAGATCGGAGTTTCGCTCAACGGAGCTCTCTTTATAATAGATCGATTGATTGAAGAGATCAAAGAAGAGGAAGGAAGACTGGAAACAGATTCTGAAATTGAGCGTTTGTTCAGCAATCTTGCCAGTTCCCTGGTAAAAATCGATTATCAAATCAAGGCCCGACACACTCTACTTTCCGAACTTTTGAACGAACAGATACAAATAGAAAAAAGGAAGAGATCCATGCAAACCCCTTCCTCTCGTGTTCCGTAAATTAAATCAAACAAAGTGCTTATTGAATAACACCCGATCCGCTGTTGGCGCCGTACTGATTCAAATAACCAACCATACCCCGCGCGTCTTGGACATCTGAGCCCATGAAGGGAAGCTCCTGCCCCGGAGACAGCCACTGATAAAGATCCGTGTGGGCTGCACTGCTGCGCTCAAAGTAAATCCGCACACCTTCCTGAATCACCAGGCGACCGTTGCTGTAAACTTTCATCGAAGCATAATAGGGATTGCAATTCGTATCACCACACATCGCCTCGTAACTGATGTTATATCCATCCACCGTCACGCTTCCGTTAACGGTTTCAGTGCCATAGTGATGACTGGTTACCGGGAACTCCGTGTTATTGATCAGGATCGTCGCCATTACGACGCGCGGGCCGGGTTGACCTTCCGGAGTCCAATAGCGTTTTACACCCACGATGTCGGCTTCAAGCCCCTGCGCGGCGGCCTGTTCCGCCGCTTGCTGAGTTTTCACGCCATCCACAACTGTGGCTCCCATACGGTTCTTTGCATAGCGAGCTGCAAACTCAGAATCTTTCTTCGCACACGCCGTCAGCGCCAAAGATCCCAGCAACAAAAGGGCAAAAAAGAAGTTGGATTTTTGCATAGTCAGCTCCTTGCTCGTCTTCTTAAAATGCAAGGAACTGACCACTTCGGCTCTTTGCTAAGCCATTGTTACCTGTGAAGAATCTCACCCTGAAACGCGTCTCATTTCAAAACACATCCAGGTCGGGTAACATTTTTAGCCAGGCTTTGCACACTCATTAGACAAAAAAAAAGCACCCTCTCTGCGAGGGTGCCTTCGTTTGTTTTCTTCTGAATCTTCGGACTTATTTCTTCGCCACAAGCTTCAAAGTAAGTTCGAATTCGTCGTTGATGATCTTGTCACCAGCAAGTTCTTTGAAGAAGTTGCCTGAGCCGTATTTCAAGCCCCATTTGGTGCGGTCGATTTTCACAACGGCTTCACCTGTTGCAACACCTTTATCAACTGTCACTTTTGCCGGGAACTCGATAGGATGAGTCGCACCGATCATCGTGAAATCACCTTTTACAATCACTTCGCCTTTAGTTTTAGATGGCGCTACAGAAGTGATTTTGAAAGTAGACGTTGGGAACTTGCCGGCATTGAAGAAATCTTCCGTGGACAAGTGACCCACAAGTTTTTTGTTGTAACCTGGATCCTTCACGTCGGAATTTGTGATCGTCGTCATATCAACAACTACGTTCCCCGCAGTCAGTTGACCTTTATTAACAGTCACTTCACCTTCTTTAACAGAGATGCCACCCACGTGCGCATCGCCCATTTTCTTTGTACCCTTCCAAGCCACTGTGCTTGCTTTGGTATCAATTTTGTAAACTTCTGCTGCTTGCACTTGAACCGCGGCCACCATCATCAGAGCCGCAAAAACAGTCTTAAACATTGCAATTTTCTCCTTCGCAATTCCCGTTGTTTAACATCACTGTCAACCATCAAAACTTTCCCGTAAAATGTAACAGAGATCAACACAGAAAAGAAGATTAACACCAAGATCCGGAAACCAAGACTTTGATTGGCGAAGTTGAAAATGAATTGAAAATATAAAGACCCGCAGAATATTTAGACGTGCTAGGTATTAGGCTCTGCATAAATAAAGAAGGGAGTCGCTCGGACTCCCTTTTACGAGGCAGGTTTCCCTTCAGTGGGATCAGTAATCTGAGAAAGACTACTGTGACCTCGTTCATGCTTAGTATCTCGCTTCTGTATTTTTCTACAAGTCCAGAAAAAGTCTTATAAACGCCCGGCGTCCGGCTTATTCTTCCCTTAAAAGAGGAAGAGACTCATGACATCTCTGGGGCTGGTTCTTTCTGGTGGCGGAGCGCGCGGCGCCTTTCAAGTGGGCGTATTAAATGCCATCGCGGATATCTGTCGACAAGAGGGCATTACCAACCCTTTTCAGCTCTACACCGGCATCAGTGCCGGCGCGATCAATGCGGCCTTCCTGACAACCCAATCGAATGATCAATTTGATGAAAGCACCCGACAACTGACTGAACTCTGGCGGCAGATATCCTCTGAGCAGATCTTTATCACCGAACCGCTGTCTCTCTCTAAGGGCGGGCTGCACTGGCTTTTAGCATTGTCTCTGGGGGGCTTAAGAAATTCCCCTCCTCATCGTTCGCTGCTGGAAACCACACCTTTGCGAAAACTCATTTCCGACAATTGTAATTTTGAGAATATTCAGAAGAATATCGAAAGAAAAAAGTTTCGGGCCGTCTGTGTGTCGGCTCTGGACTACTTCACGACCTCGACGGTCAGCTTCGTCCAAAGTCTGGAACAGGCTCCCCTTTGGCGGCGTGTTCGCAAAGTGGGGATTAACAGTTCTCTTACCACCGAGCATGTTCTGGCTTCGGCCGCCATTCCACTGCTGTTTCCCCCGGTCACCGTCAATGGACATTTTTTTGGGGACGGCAGCATACGCAATCATTCCCCTTGTGCACCAGCGATTTACCTGGGCGCTGATAAGCTGCTAGCCATTGGTGTTCGCAAGAAACAGGATGTCTGTTATGCCTCACAGAGGGTTAACACTTCAGAGCCCCCCTCGGTTGCTCGGGTTTTAAGTGTTATGCTTAACGCTGTCATGATGGATGGACTGGAAGTGGATATCGAGCGACTGGAGCGTATCAACACCAGCCTGACCAATCTGACAGCCAAGGAGTTGGGATTGATCCCGGTTCGCAAGATTGAACATCTGTGGATCTCACCTTCACGTGATCTATCAGAAGTTGCTTCAGACAAAACCCAGTCCTTGCCTCCGATGATTCGCTATCTTTTGCGTGGTCTGGGAACTTTGCAGGAAGCCAGTGAAATTGCCAGCTTTCTTCTGTTTGAAAAATCCTATTCAGAACGACTTCTGGAAATTGGCTATGAGGACGGGCTGAGGGAAAAAGAGCAGATTCTTCGTCTGCTCTTAGAGCCTTAAATTTCGACCTGAATACCCACTTCGATCACCTGATTTGGCGGAATACGGAAGAAGGCTGTCGGCCGTTGAGCATTTTTGGACATAATCGCAAACAAGCGCTCACGCCAATGTGCCATACCACCTTCTCCCGGACGGTTTGGACCTTTTTCCGCGATGATAGTTTCACGTCCCAAAACAAAAGTTGTTTCGTTGACGTTGAAGTTGATATCCCGCTGACGACAGGCTTCCAGGATGTGCTTCATCTTCGGAATTTCCATAAATCCATAATTTGCGATGATGCGATAGATATTTGGAATCACCTCTTGAATCGAGATCCGATCCCGCTTGGAAACAAAAGGAACCTCTTTTGTCTGAATCGTCAGAATTGCCACACGCTGGTGCAAGACTTTGTTGTGCTTTAGATTATGTAACAACGGCGCAGGCACCCCCCAAGGGTCCCCCGCCATATAAATTGCCGTCCCCGGTGCTCGCAAAGGAGGTTCACGCAACAACTTCTGACAGAAGTCCTCGATCGGCATGGAGCGCTCTTTCAAACGACGGAACAGGATCTGACGTCCCTTCTGCCAGGTCGTCATCAAAAGATAGATCACAGCACCAATCAACAGTGGCACCCAGCCCCCATGCGGAATCTTATGCAGATTCGCACCAAAGAAAGCCAAGTCCATCACCAGGAAAGTTCCAAAGATTGCAGAGGCTTTCAGAAGACTCCACTTCCATTTTTGACGAGCCACTTCGAAGGCCAAAATAGTAGTGATAGTGGTCGCGCCGGTGACAGCAATACCGTAAGCCGCCGCCAGATTGCTGGAGGTTTTAAACGTCAGGACCAGCCAGATAACACCGATGAACAAAGACCAGTTCACAATCGGAACATAGATCTGACCGATCTCCTGACTGGAGGTGTGAATGATGTTCACACGCGGACAGAAGCCCAATTGAATGGCCTGACGAGTGATTGAGAACACCCCTGTAATCAACGCCTGAGACGCGATCACTGTCGCCATTGTGGAAAGCATGACCATCGGAAGCAGCGCCCACTTCGGAGCCAGCATATAGAAGGGATTAGAAACAGCCTCCGGATTATTCAGCAGCAACGCCCCTTGTCCGAAGTAATTCAATACCAGCGCGGGCAAAGCCACAAAGAACCATGCCAGACGGATGGGTCTTTTCCCAAAGTGCCCCATATCCGCGTACAAAGCCTCTCCACCGGTCACAACCAGGAAGACTGAACCCAGCACCAGGAAACCAGCAGTGCCGTTATTGATCATGAATTCAATACCGTGATGCGGAAGAAGCGCCTCGAAGATGTGCAGATTTTCTGCCATACCACGAATGCCCAGCAATCCCAGGACTGTAAACCACACCAAAAGGATGGGACCAAAGATGACACCAATCCGCGCAGTACCATACTTCTGCATCAGGAACAGGGCATTCATCACAAAAACTGTCAGAGGAATAACGTAGGGGCTGAACTGTGGCGCCACTAAGGTGAGACCTTCCATGGCCGACAGAACCGAGATTGCAGGGGTGATCATGCCATCACCATAAAGAAGAGCCGCGCCAAATAAACCAATGATCGTCATCACCCATCGGCGGCGGGAGATGTCTTTGGCGTGCTGACTGCGCACGGCCAGTGCCATCAGGGAAAGAATTCCTCCTTCCCCTTTGTTGTCTGCTCTCATGACGAAAGCCATGTATTTGATACAGATCGCAAGAACCAGCGTCCAGAAGATCAAAGACAAAATACCGATGACGTTTTCCGGAGTCGGCGAAAGGCCGTATTCTCCGAAGCACTCTCGCATGGCATAAAGTGGACTTGTTCCAATGTCTCCAAAGACCACCCCAAGGGCTCCTAAAGAGAGCATTAAAATATTGGCATTTTTATTTTGATGACCTGGATTTTCGATAGAAAAGACCCCGTCTAAAATTGAAGAACTGGCGCTTAGTCTAGAGAAGAAGACCCCAGTTGTCAGCACCCCCAATGAAAATATGACGCGGGCACGCTCAATTACAGGTTCTTCAGTTGCCTTTAAATTAAGCTATTTGCCATCATTAAGGGATGGTACGGAATACTCTTTTTCGATCGAAATGGTTTCTGGCAGCCCTCTTAATCCTTGGATTGATCTATTTTGAGGGCCGCGTGCAGAATCGTTTGGCGGACAACCGTCAACCTACGTCGACTTCTTTTTCTCAATAACCGAGTTCGCATCCAGCCCGTACGCTTTCAAGGCTTGAGCGAATTTCTGGAATCCTTGCGCTTGCTTGACCAGCAGTGACTTCATAAATTCATCCGTCAACTGCCCTTGGGCATTGATGATCTTAAAGACATTCATCATGAAGACACGCTCAGGGAAAACGAAGGCATTGCGGTATCCGAAAACCCCCTGCAAATGCTCGACCGGGCGAAGAGCTCCGAAAAGTCCCCCTAGACCCACGAAGCAAACGGGGCGATATTCAAAAGACTCCGGAAACTTCAAGTGATCAATGAAGTATTTCAAGATGCCCGGCATAGAACCATTGTACTCAGGACACACAACAATCAGACCATCAGAAGCCAGGACTTTTTCCAGATAAGGCTTCAGCGCTTCGGTCGGTTTGCCATACTGAACATCATCATGCAGATGCTGCTTAATTTCGCGCAAGTCGATAATCTCAACATCCTCATTCAAATCCTTATAGATAGACTGGATGATCTTAGACACTTTCAGTGTATTTGAATCCGGACGGTCTGTTCCGGCGATGATATATTTCATGAGTAATTCTCCTAGACAAAGTCATATACCTTTCGCTGTAATAAAACACAAGACTGAAGCTGAGGAGCACTACCATGAATCCGAAAATCTGGTTTATTCTGACTGAAGGACAGGTCACCGGCCCCTTCGATCACGCAGAGATCGAGTCCCGCCTGAGCACTGCACCAGAAGCCCAGATTTGGGGACGAGGGCAGTCAGAATGGATGACACCTTCGAAGTGGCGCCAATCACTTAAAGAACAAAGCCAGATCACCACGGCTTCGAATGAACCCCCAGGTCTTTGGAAAATCCGCATCGAAGGCAAAGAACAGCCGCCCATGAAGTATCCGGATCTGATCGCGACTCTTAAAAAACTTCGCGATTATTCTGCGGTGGACATCTGCACGGACAACTCCAAAGTTTGGAAAGAGATCTATTCCATCCCACGTATTGTTGACGATCTGGGAATCAGTCGGCGCTCTCATCCGCGGGTTCCTATGATCGGCACCCTGGCTTGTGAAAGCCCTAAGGGGGAATTCAGTTGTCGGGTTATCTCCATCAGTGAAGGGGGGCTGGGGGTCAACGACGCCCAGAACCTGCAAATCGGCGAACGCTTTAAGGGCACTCTGACCAGCCCCAATCTTTTTGTGACAATCAACACCACCTGTGAAGTTGTCTATGTTGGCAATGACGGATACGCCGGCCTGCGCTTTGTGGGACTGCCGGAAGAATTTAAAAGTTCCATCATCGAATATGTTCGCAAGTTTGCCACCGTTTAAGTCCCCTGCAATCTAACATCAGTCCTGACGTGGCGATTTAAAGGCAAATGTGATGTGCTATGAAGAATGCCATCTCTTGCCTTTTATCTTTCCTTAATACTTCTGCTGTCAGCGACCAACTCGTTTGCGGCTCGCAAGACCGAGTGGAGCCTGCATCTGGACAGCAGGATCGAGGCCGTCTATTTCCCGCAATCCTACGGAGAAGACACCAACGATGATCTTTATCGGCTGGATCTGAATCCGATCTATCGCTGGAAATATCTGGACTCGATCCGCTTCACTTTCAAACCTCTTTTTGTCGCCAATCCCAACAACAAATCCACCGAGGAACAGACCTTCTTTGATCCCGGCGAAACCTTTGTTCGCTATCAGCGTGAAAACTTATCCCTGCAAGCCGGCTACAATATCTTTTCCTGGGGCGTGACGGATGGTTACAACCCTCTGGACATTCTTAATCCCAGACAGTACTTCGACCCCCTGCACAGTCGCAAGCTGGGGCTTTTGTCGCTGGTTTATTCTCAGACCCTGGGAAGCTGGGACTATGAAGTGGTTTTCATTCCGCTAAATCAAGGCTCTCTTTTACCGGGCGATAACAGCCGCTGGCTGCCACGTCAGATCTTCCTGCCACAAACCGCAGACAATGACCTGATCCTTTTGCTGCCGGAAAATCTTCGCTATCACTCGCGCGCACGCAAGAACCTGGGAACCTCAGCTGAAAACAACTATGCGTTTCGCCTGCAACGTCGGGGCGAGTTCATTGATTTTTCACTCAGCGCCTATGAAGGCGCCGCAGGCTTCCCCCTGATTGTCCCGGAAGTCACAGGCGCTATCGTGCAGGTGTCACCAAAAACAGTCATCCGTGTGGACCCGGACGTGACTTTGAACAGCTATAATTATCGCATTCGCCAGGGCGGAATTTCTTTTGTCAGCAATCAGATGAATTTTTTATTTAAAGCAGTCGGCAGCTATACTGAAACTCTGGAAGACAACCCCAACCTGCAAAAATGGACCAATGAAAATGTCCTGGGTCTGGAAAGAACTTTTACTTTCGGTGACAGCGGCATGCTGATTGCGATCCTCCAGTATTCCTTTTTGAACACCGAAAAAAAGAACGATTCAAATCTGTCTGTCTCGGAAATCTTCCGCAGTGCCTATATGGCGGGCGGGCGCCTGAGCTGGAAAGAAGTCTGGAGCGCCAACTTCCTGGGACTTTACGACAGCATTCACGGAAGCACTTATCAGGAATACAGCCTGAGTCGCCGTTTTCTGGACGCGTGGGTTCTTAGCGGCACAGCAAGCTTTATCCAAGGCTCTGACGATACACCTTTGGGAGTGTATGGCAAGAACAGCTCGTATTCAATTTCACTGAGCCGCTCTTTTTAAGGCGTCAGCTGCAACACCAGATCTGAAGAATCTGTCGTCAGCAGTTTTTTTACGTTTAACCCCAGGCCTTCCGCCAAAGGAATTTTTGGGATCGTCATACGAACCGTCTGTCCCCACAAACCACCGACGATCCGATCTCGGATTGTTGACGTCGAAAATCTGGTTGAAGGGTGGTATCTTGCCACATAAGAGTCATCAAACGACGCCACCATCCCCAGACTCGGATTCACAAACTTCGCCTGCGCAACCCCCTCACTCACCTTCACATCTATCAAAGACGTAAAGGGCAAAGAGAAGTTCATGAACGGAACATACTTACCGGATTTAGGTGCCTGCATACGGGCATACAGCTGATTCTTCACCTGATATTGCAGGCGCTGCCCCGAGATGCTCACATCTTTATTTGAATAAACATCAAACTGAAACTTCGCAGACTTGGAAAAATTCATCAAGGCCGGCCACACGAAGAACTGCACAAAGCGCGAATTCATCACCGTGGAAAAACCAGGCAACTGACCGGAGCTCACCTGATGCAGCCAGGTATTGGCACGGTAAGCCTGAGCCAGAACTGTTTTAATAAATTCTTTCGGAAGACGCAAAGACGCCATTTCCGAAGCTGTCTTTTCTGACGGTCCACTAAGTTTCAAAACTGTGCGTGGGGCCTCAGCCGCCCGGGCAAAGGTGATTTCAAGAACACCTTTGGCGCGCAAACCGTCCTCTCCCAGATCCGTGAATTCCTGAACCTTCATTGTCACGTCAATATCAGGTCGGGCCACAACCAGCTTGCGGGGCGACGAGAAATCCAGCACGACATTCTGCAAATAGTCCTGCACATATTTCTTCAGCAGATCCCTCTGAGGCTCAACAAAACGGACTGAATCATTGGCTATCTTATCGACTTCGGCTCTTAAGATGGAATCAAATCCCTGAGCGCCCTGGCACAGGAATTCACTGCTGTACTCCCAACTTCCGGGGCTCCAGGACAGATCCACTGCGTTCACCGAAGCACCTGCCTGCGTTCCGGACACCTGAGGTGAAAGATTAATTTCAAACTTACCCTGATTCTTTCTTAAATTCAGCACAATGTCTTTGCAGGAAGCCTGAACCCGGAACCGGCCAATGACACCCCCCACATTTCTTTCGATGACATGATCCACTGAGATCTCAGCAATATATAACTGCGCAGAAAGATCCCTGGAGGTCAGAGTCAGTGTGCTCTGCCCCGAGCCCAGGGCGGGCTTTTGCAACTGGGTTTTCATTTGTAATGAAAGACCTTTTATATCCACCGGGATATCCTGACTGACCAGATGCTGATCAGGAAATTGCCATTTCGCCTGAAACTTTTCAGTCATGAGGCTTTTCCACTTTTCTTCAATCAAACTTTGTTGAAACTGTCTAGGTAGTTTCAACTCAAACTCTGATTCCACAACTGCAGCGGAAAATGCGGGTATAGTAGTAAAGAATGTGAGTAGCGCGACCGATAGTTTTCTTGTCATCATAGAACTTCGTTTCCTCATCTCGACTGACATCATGTTCTTAAGTTACGGCTACAACAGAAAAATCTAAAGGAACTTTTACCAGCAGAATCGAAAGAAGACAGTTCAATGAAGAATATGAAAATCGCCAAACTATTTTCCAAATTTTCCGTCAAAACTCTCTGCATTTCCACTCTTCTTTTTGTTTTTCTGATCACCATCCTTGGTCTGTTCGCGCTTCCCCGTTTACAAACGCAGTACAGTTTAAAACAATTTCTTCCCAAGGATAATCCCCTGCTGGAAAGAGATGATCACACCAAACAACTCTTCCAACTATCAGATTCACAGCCATTCATCATCACGGCTCGAATCACGGCCGATTCCGAAACCTGGTTTAATAAGGAAAAGATCCGCAGTCTGGAGTCTCTGACCAATCTTCTGGTCAATTATCCTGGCGTGAAAAACACGCTCAGCCTGGCAACAGTACAAGGGGCCATCAGCAACAGCGATGGTCTTAGTGTCGGCCCCCTGCTGAAAAATCTGCCCGAAAATCAGTGGCGTCAGGAAACTCTTAAAAATCCCCTGATCTCGCCCACCTTGATTTCACAGGACGCCAGAACAGCCTCGGTGATAGTCAACATCAAACCTCTGCACACGCAGGAACTGCTGGCTCTGCGTCAGAATCTCGAGGTCACCGCCGCGGCGGCAGTCCCCTTTGCTCATGTTGAGATCGGCGGCACACCCGCCGTGCAGACTGACGTCGGGGTTTTACTCCAGACAGAGCTTCGTAACTTTGTGGTTCTGGGTTTTCTGTCCTGCTTTCTGGTTTTGGGCCTGATCTTTGCCAACTGGACACCGCTGATTATATCTTTCATCGTCATAGTTTGCGCCAATATCATTGTCCTTGCTGTGATGGCGCTGGCCGGCTATCCATTTTCGGTTCTATCCACCACGATACCGATTCTGACCACTGTGGATGTGGTCTCTTTGATCATTCACACTCTGCTTAGATACTCAGAAGAACAAAAAAATCAGCCGCAACTCAGTCATCAGGAACGCGTCGTCTATACCTTCAGGGTATTGCTCGGGCCTAACTTTTTCGCCTCCACCACCACTATGATCGGCTTCCTCAGTCTGCTGGCCACAAAGGTTCCCCTGATCCGGGATTACGGCCTGACCGCTGCAGGTGCGATTGTGATTGGATGGATTGTCACAACACTGACCTTGTTCCCCTTGCTTTATTTCCTGCCCGGACCGCAGGCACGCGACTGGGCCTGGGCCAAAGCGCGTTGGGGGCTGTATCTTTTCCGTCGCTCCGGCATCTGGGCATTTTTAATTATTCTGGTGTGCTCCGCACTGGCAATCAAAGGACAAAGCCTGTCCTGGTCTGCCCGTCTGTTTGATGATCTTCCCAAGAATCATCAGGTGCGACTTTCCACCGAAACGATTGATCGGGAACTGGGGGGCATGATTCCTTTAGATATTGAAATCAAGGGTCCTGCAGATTCGTGGAACGATCCCGCACTGCTGGCCAAGATGGACCAGCTTCTAGAGGACATCCGTCAAACGCAAGGTGTGGGCAGTGTCGTCGGCTTGCCTGATCTGGTGGCTGCGGCCAACATTCACCACACACGTCTGCCAGCCAGCAGATCGCAAACGGCGGAAATCTTCTTCCTGTACTCGCTGTCCAGCAACAGTCCCTTAAAAAACTTCCTGAATACGGACTCATCCAACACCCGAATCTCGGTAAGAACCTTTGACTTGCCTTCAAATCAACTTCAATCGCTTGTGCAGACAATCAAGGAAAAGGCCACCACCACCTTCCCTCAGATGCAAGTTGAGGTCACAGGCATGGGATCCACAATCCACCACCTGAACAACGATCTTTCCAGACAGCTGATCTTTGGCTTCTGGCATTCGATGCTGGCGATTGCTGTCGTTCTTATTTTTGTCTTTCGTTCGGTGCGCTGGGCCTTGGTGGCCTGCATTCCGAATCTGGTGCCTCCCGCCGCCCTCTTAGGTTTCTTGGCGATCTCTGAAACGCCCATCAAACCCAGTATCGCGATCATCTTTTCAATCGCTCTGGGGCTGGCATTTAACAACACTGTTTATTTGCTGGAACGTCTGCGCGCCCTTCAGAAGAACTCCAAAAGCAAAGAGCTGGAAATTGAAAAGACCCTGTGGCGCGAGGGCAACCCTTGTCTGATTTCAACACTGGTCCTTCTGGCTGGGTTTTCAGTCTTCCTGGCATCTTATTTTGCCATGAACCGAATCTTTGGCTTCTACATGCTATTGTCAATGCTCGCAGGACTTGTGGGCGATTTGATTCTTCTTCCGACAATGCTGAAAAGTTGCCCTTGGCTCTTGACCCCGGTACCTTGGAAAAAGGAGAAAACCATGGCAACAGTCGCAATGATCTTCTTTGCCCTCATGATCACACTGACTCCGACACGCACACAGGCCCAGATGCCCACCATCGAAAAAGTCGGCGAATCCATGAGCCAACGCCTGCGTTCGCGTGATGAACAGTTTTTGGTGAAAATGAAAATCATTGAAGCTGATGGGTCCAGCAAAGATCGCGAAATGAAGATCTGGCGCTTGAGTCCGGCCAAAAAAGAACACTACCTGCTGGTGCGCATGCAAAAGCCCCAGGACCTGAAAGGCACCGCCCTGCTGGCGACTCTGAAGGGTGAGCAAGAGGATAAATGGATCTATTTGCCTTCAACCAAACAAACACGCCGGCTGACAGGTGAATCCGGTCAGGGTGGCATCCTGGGGTCCGAACTCAGCACCGAGGATTTTGATTTCAATCGCGACCAAAGCGCCCAAAGTTCTGTAAAAAAGGAACTCGACATCAAAGGAAAGAAATATCTTTTGATCGAGTCTGATGTCGCCAGCACATCCAGCAACTATTCAAAAATCGTCAGCTATGTTTCCGCCACGGACTTTGTCCCGGTGAAAGTGGAATGTTTCGACAAACAGGGAAAATTATTAAAGGTCCTGGATTTTACAGGATACAAAAATGTCGGCGGAACAAAAATGCGGGCTTCCAAAATCAGCATCAAGAACGTGCAAAACAAACGCAGCACCGTCATCATGCTTTCTCAAGTAAAACTGGATCAGGGGCTGACCGCTGCTCGTTTTACGCCCAAAGCCTTGTCCGAAGACTAAGTCGGCTTTTTGATGTAGTCCTCAAACAAGTTATCCACCTGCTCGGGCGGAAGCTGAAAGGCCACCGCACCGAGTTCTTTCAAATAGACCTCCAAAAGCTGCCTTTCCTGCAGATCCGGAAACTCATTTTTCATGGCTTTCAATAAGAGCGCCTCCGCCTCATGAATCATTTTTCCGAAGCGGGTCCCGGCATTTTTCTCCAGATAATAAAGAACAAACAGATAAGGCATGTTCTTGACGTCTCTTAATATCGCACGCAAGCGGTCGCGAATGCCGACCGACTTTGTACGTTCGATATTAAAGACGTGGGAAATAACGAACTTGTAGGCCTCTTCCAGCACCACTTCCTTTTCTTTACCAAAATAGTAGTAAATCAAGGACCGGGTGACATTGGATTCTCGGGAAATGTCCGACAGAGTCCATGCCAGATGCCCCTTGGCGACCTCCATTTTCAGGATCGCATTACAAACAGCGAAATAGATTTCTTCCTTCGATTGAGTTGCCATTTGGTAATTTTGACAAAAAAGACCAAAACCTGTCAATGGAAGCCCTCATATTCGACAGATTTAGCCCATTCCTGTCAACGCGAGGAAGCGACAAGCACCCTAAACCGAAATAAATTGCCCTCATTCCAAAGAAGGAGTTTTTTATGTTCGCAGTAAATCATGTTGTTCAGTCTCTGGGCCAAAAGTATCTGAAGACCTACGGTCAAAGAATGACCGTCACACATCAAGACCTTCTCACCAAGCAAGAGAAGAATTTCGCCAGCCTGAAACGGGGACTTGTCGGCACCCGCCTTTATAAAGATCTGCGCCTATCCCACATCCAATCCTATGAAGAGTTCGTAAACCATGTCCCTGTATATAATTATGACGAATACGCCCCTTATGTTGACATGATCGCGGCGGGCCACAATGACATTCTTTTCAAAGACAAGGTTGAATACTTTGGCCTGTCCTCTGGGACGTCCGGTAAAGACTCCAAACGCGTTCCTTATAATGAACGCATGATCCGCATGTTTGTAAAATCCCAGAAGCGTGTGGCCAGCAAACTGAGCACGCTGGAACCTGAAATCAACTTCCTGAAAGTCGGCCGTTTGACTTTCGGTTCTGATCCTTATCTGTATTCTCAAAACGGCTTCAAATTTGGTTACATTTCCGGGATTCTGAGCACCCGCGTTCCAAAGGCTTTGGCCAAGAACACCTTCCCTTGCCGGGAGGTTCTGGCTATTTCCAACTGGGACAAAAAGATTGAAATGCTGGTTTCCGAATCCATCCAGCAGGACATTCAGGTGGTGAGCGGAATCCCAACTTATATTATCAGCATCTTCGAGGCGGTTTTACAGAAGACCGGCAAAAAGACAATCCGTGAGATCTGGCCGAATTTGAAGGTCTTTGTCTATGCTGCGACTCCGATCAAACAATACAAGGAACGTATCGACCGCCTGGTGGGACACGAACTGAACTACTATGGTCTTTATGCCGCGACCGAAGCGGCCATCGGTCTGCCTTATGAAAAATATCAAAATGGCCGCCAAAGATATTTCCTGAATCCGGATCTGCTTTATTCCTTCACTCCGGTGGAAGGCGCAAAAAAGAATCTGGGTTTGCATGAAATTGAAATGGGTGTTCCTTATTACATCAATATCGGGACTCCCAACGGCATGATCCACTATTCCATGAAAGACGTGATCAGCTTTGAACGCCACAATGACGATCTGGTGTTTGAATTTGTCGGCCGCAAAAGCACAGGAATGAATCTGGCAGCTGAAAAAGTCAGCGATGACGAGATCCTGGACTGCTATCTAAACACAAAAAATGCCACTAACGTGGATCTCAGACACTTCTTCCTGTCCCCGCAGATGAAAGATGGCAAGGCCTCTTATCTTTGGACTTTGTTTGTCCCTGCCAAAACCGATGTGAATCCGGAAGTTCTAGCCCAGGCATTGGACGAAGAAATGAAAAAACAAAACGGCGATTATCATGATTGTCGCGAAGTGGGGGTTTTGGGGCCCGCCCAGGTTCACATGATGAGTGCGGATTACCTGCAAAAATATTTCGAAAAGAACCGTGGCCGTGGCCAGTTCAAAATGAAAACCACGTTTGAAACGGCCGAAGAATACCTGAACTTTATGAGCCTTCATTTGGAACAAGCCGGGGCTGTTCAATGATTCTTTGGATGATCATCGTCGGATTCCTTTCTGCCTTCGCCCTGGGACCTGCCAGCTTCAGCATTATTCGCAGTCTGGTGTCCCGTCGCCAGTGGCCGTGGTCCTCGATCGCGGGATTTCTGGTGGGCGATCTGATCTATATCGTTCTGGCGATGGCTTTGTTGCAAAGCCCGTTGCTGCATGAAATCTGGCTGAAGAATTTGCTGACAGCTCTGACAGCAGGGGTTTTGCTGCTGTACTCTGTAAAAGTACTGACAAGCAAAACAAACCCCCAAGAAAGTCTGGAAGTTCCAGCTCAGGGGTTCAGTAAAAGTCTGTTACTGACTTTAAGCAACTTTCATCTGGTATTGATCTATGCTGGTCTGTTCGTGCAACTGGCGGGACAAAAGACAGCGGCACTGTGGATGGGTGTCGGCGTCTATGTTCTGACCTTTGTTTTCAGCTTCCTGGGACTTTTGTGGGGCCTGAAACAGCTTCACGGTCCCTTAAAGAAACTCCTGCGTAAAATTGAAATTGTCGCAGCCTGCGGTTTCCTGGGATTTTCAATTTATCTTTCTTTGGAGATTTTATGAAAAAGATCGCTCTTCTTCTTGCCTTTTCCCTGCCGACGGGTGCCTTTGCTGATTGTGTTTTAAAGAATCAACTTAAAGGTCAAAAGCATTTTATCTGTCAGGCTCCGGGAACAAACAAGTCTGTGCATGTTCTGGATTTACAGGGTGGCTTTGCAGAAACCGCTTACTATCACGGCTATTTCCTGAGAAAAGAAATCGAATCCGGAGTTCTTAAGGGCGTCCAGGTCCGAACCGAACGGGCTTTTTCGGATCTGGATAAATCCAGCCGAGAAAAGATCGAATTGATCCGAAAGTGTGTCATCAACAATTACCGCGCCAGCGTTTCTGATGAGTTTAAAGACGGCTTAAAGAATCTGCACCGTGGTCTTCAGGCTGCCGGAAGCCCCGTGGACTGGAGACATTTTGAAGAAAGCAATTACATGGTGGAGTTTTCCATCTTTGCTGATTCCATGCAACGCCAGCTCGACACAAACCCGCGCAAAGGCTCCTTAAAAGTCTTTGCCTCCTGCGCGCCCTATTTTATTGGCAACACCCTGGCTAAGCCGTTCAAAAAGCTGGCGCAGGGTCTTCGTGCCCTCAAAATGGGTTGCACAGGGATCAGTGCATCTGCGAACAGCTCCAGGGATGGAGCTCTTATTCATGGTCGCAACTTCGACACCGGACTGTTGGGTTTCTATGAACCCGAACAGGTCATCGTAATCAATCGCCAGAAAAACGGAATGACATCCGTGGGCATTGGTTCTGCCGGACTTCATTACGCTGGCGGTATCAGTGGATTTAATAGCTATGGTCTTTCAGTCAGCCTGCACGAACTGCAGACTGAAGGCACCCGCATCAGTTATGAAAGTGGCTCTTCCGATATTGCACCTTACCTTCTGCACTCAGTCCTTATGAAAGCCCGCACTTTGAATGAAGCTATTGCGATGATTCAAACACGCAAAGGCTTCGGCGCCTGGACTTTCTTCATTTCGGACTCCAAGACTGATGAGTCTGCCTCAATTGAGCTGAGCGGTGACACGGTTGTGGTGGCTCGCCGGACTCAAAAGAAATTCCTGGGGCAAAGCAACCACTTCCTGGGAGGCAAAACCAGTGAAGAGGGCTATGAATACAGCCTGAATAAAACCCTGGAAACCCGTGCCCGCCTGTCTCATGTGGAGCGCACGATGACGGAAGATTTCGGTCACATTGATGCCCAGTGGGTTATCAACCGTCTCAGTGGTCACACCGACGAACTGGTGGGTCCGCGCAGCTTCGGACGCACCACCACCAAACTCTACACCGCCGCCACCCACGTGATGCTACCCGGTCGTCAGGAATGGTGGATGAGTGTCGCGGAAACTTACCCCACCAATCGGTCCCATTTTGTTGGCTTCCGACTTCTGGGTCCGAATCAAAAAGATCCCGTGCAGATTCTGGGAACCACGAAGGCTTGGGAAGATGCGAAAAAACCTGCCTGGTATGACTCTATGAAATATTATGTTCAAGCTTACTTAAGCAATGAACAGGATCACAAAACCATTGCAGGGCTTGATCGCACGCTGGGACTTTTAGAAGCAGCCTCTTTGACGGCGGCCCAGGATGATGTCTATGAATTCCCGTATGAGTTCATGTGGGCAAGGATGAAGGTCCTGCGCGCAGCTAAGAATATTATGGCTGGACAACGTGAGCTCGCCTTCCAGGATCTCTCTGACGCACAGGAAAAGCTTTCTGAGATCGCAGAGCGCTTAGGGAACGGCCTGCATCCTTACGAGTCCTTCCAGTTGGATCTGTGGAGATTCCGAGCTGAAACTCTGAAACCACAAGTCCGTCAGTCCCGCGCAGCACAGCAGCTTTATCGCAATCAGGCACGCACGCTGCTGAATTCCTTAATACAAAAATATCCGCGCCAAAGTGAACTCTACGATTTGCAGTGGAGCTTGGGTGAAGAGATGCAGCTTTATGTTGTTCTTGACGCCGAGATCCGCTTGGGAACTGTTGAGTAACCTAGGGCTGGGCGAGGGCGGCTTCGGTCAGGACCCGATCGAGGCTGCCGTCTTTTTTCATGACCTCGATGGTTTTGGAAAAGATCTCTGCCAACTTCCGCCCCTCGTCATTGTCATGAAATGCATAATAAACATTCTGCTCTGACAAGGGCTGCGTTTTATCAAAATCAATACCGCGCTCACCACTGAGCTGCAAAGCTCTGAGGCCGGATCTTTCCTCGACCACAAAAGCATCAATCTGCCCCTGCCCCAGTTTGCGCATATTCTGGATATCATCCGCCGCATATTCAAATTTGATTTTTTTATTGGCGATCAATTCTTTTCCATAGGGATAGCGGAACGTCAGACCGACTTTTTTCCCCTCTAAATCCTTCATAGTGCGCAAAGGGGACACCTTGCGAAAGAAGGCATAATCGACCTTGCGATAAAACGGCGTGGATTTAGCCGAAGTTTTGGGCACATACACATCCAAAGCCGGAAAAAATCCATCCACTTTCGCATTACTGAACGCCAGCAGCGTTTTTCCAGTGGGAAGAACCCGTATGTCGACGGTCCGATTGTTGCGCTTGGCGATTTCGCGAGTGAGAGAAATGAACAACCCTTTGTCAGGATTTTCCACCATCAGAGGAATTGCAAAAGTGGCCAGAACGATGGGCTTTGCCAAAGCCACAACAGGACAAAAAATAAAAAGTGCCGTCACATTCCGAAGTAAGGACATAATTAAGTAAAGATTTATTGATGACTTTTAGCAAGGGGTTTCCCCGTTCCTATCGTTACAAATTTTAGAGGTTTCTCAAGCCCAACGTGGAATTGCGTTTACCTTGGAAACCTTCCCGCAGAATCACTTCAAAATTCTGCTGTTTAAGGGCTCTTTTTAAAGTCCCCTTGCAGGCATAGGTTGAAACCACACATCGTTCAAAAGTCCCTGTTTTCAGGATGTAATTCAAAAACTCTTCTTCCCATAAATGCGGCGACGTCTTCGAACTGAAAGCATCATAAAGAATGCAGTGGTATTTTGATGGCAGAACCACATCGGCATTCAAGGAGGTCTGGATGTCCGAAAGGTTTTTAAAATGTTTCTTCAAGAAAAACTTAAGCTTTCCGGGCGATAGTTCAGTTTCGCGAATCACATGTTCCAGCACCTGATCGTAGGTTGCCCTGACTTCGGGATGAAGACTCTGGTCCTGATCATGAAGCCACTGATAAAAGAACTCGCGCAGCTCCGGCACGCTTTCATAACTGGTGATCAACCCGATATCCTCGGGTTCTTTTCCCGCCAAAAGAGCCTCGCGGGCGATGACCAACTCAATGTATCCCAAACCCAAACCGACAATCAAAAAGTGAGGATTTGAAATCTTTCGCACGACCTGTGCGATGGGCTCGCCATAGATCATCAGAGTTTCTGCACAAGCGCCGCCAGAGTGGTGCATGGATTCACCCCGATCCTTACTGGCATCCACAGACTGAAGCAGACGCAAACTCGGGCTTGCGTCACCCGTTATTTCAATTTCAAACCCAATATCGACCCATGACTTCATTTGATTGACTTCCCGCAGAAGAAAACTGTACAAGTGCCTATGGAAAAAGGCTGGTTAGGGCTTCCCTATCATACTATCAGTGAGCACTACAATAAACTCTTTGGAGAAAAGGTTTATAAGGTGCCGGTGTCCGTCGTGGACGACTGTCCGAACCGACGGGGCTTAAAGGGCATGCAAACCTGCGTCTTTTGTGACGTCTGGGGCTCTGCTGCGAATGCCGAAAGCCTTTCCATGGAGCTGCGCACGCAGATTGAAAAGTATCACGCTCTTATCAGCAAGAAGTACAACGCCAAGGCTTTTCTGATTTACTTCCAGGCCTACACAAACACTTTCACCAAAGTCTCGGCCCTTCGTCATAATTTTGATGTGGCACTGTCTTACCCATGGGTGAAGGGTTTCACTGTGGGCACCCGCCCGGACTGTCTTTCCAAATCAGTTTTGGATTTATGGCAGGAGTATCACGAAAAATCCTTTGTGGCGGTGGAGCTGGGTGTGCAGAGTTTCTTCAACGACCAACTGGAATTCATGCGCCGCGGGCATTCTGCGGAAGATTCTATTGCCGCCATTCATAAGATTGCAGAAAACACGAAAGTGGATCTGGGAATTCACTTGATATTCGGAAGCCCGACAGAGACCGACGAAAAGATTATTGAGACAGCAAAGATCTGCAACGACCTGCCGATTACAAACGTGAAGCTGCACAACCTGCACGTTCTAAAAAACACTCCCCTGGAGGAGATGTATCGCAAGGGCGAGTTCAGTCCGATCGACAAGGACACCTACACTCGCCGTGTGGAACTGTTCCTGCAGCACCTTTCCCCCCGTTTGGCATTGCACCGTCTGGCGGCTTATTCTTCTCGTTGGGATGAACTGGTCGCGCCTGATTGGACGAAGAACAAGATGGGCACTCATCAGCACATCATTGACGTCCTTCGCGCTCACGGCGCTTATCAGTCTCAGAATTTCCAGCCGGCGAACGAATCCGAAATCCTTTTGCAACGGCGTTTGTTCGAAAAATCGCAAAGATCAGACGCAGTCCGTGCTTAGTTTCCGCGCAATTTAAGATTCTGTAAGATCAGTACAGGTAAATTTCAGCTTTATTGGCCCAAAACATGGGTTTTAAACCTCGACCAAAGTTTTACGACGTGGAATTACATCCTCTTGCTAGTTTTGAGTGCAGACAGATCGAGTCAAGGGGAAGTGTTTTTCTGCTTATTTGATGGGCAACGTCACAGAAAAATCGGCGTTATTTTTAAAAATGTGCTTGAAACCTTCCCGAAAGAATTACAAGATCGGAATTGAGATGGATACCCGGCATATGGATATGTCACCAATTAGAGACCACTAGATCTAGTGGCAAGCCGAAAGGCAGCTAAGGGGGATTTAAGGGAAACAGCTAAGGATTAGCAACTTCGTTCTCACTAAATTACCACACAACTTTATATATGCACTAACCAGACCTAAGTCTTTACGAGGGGTGAAGATTTTGGGGCGGGATTTTTTTGCCCAAACGGAACTGGGCAGAGGGGATACAGCCATGTTGGAAACAACAGCTCACATCATGAGAGTTAAAAAGCGCGATGGCACACTGGAGCCAGTGGACGTAACGAAAATCGTTGAGCGCGTAACCAAGAACTGCCAGGGGTTGACTCAGGTAGATCCTTTGCGTGTTGCCACTAAGGCCATCAGCGGTCTTTATGACGGCGCCTCTACAAAAGAGCTTGATAATCTTTGTATCCAGACAGCTTCTTTGCTGATCGGTGAAGATCCAGAGTATTCCCGTCTGGCAGCTCGCCTTCTTTCCACTTATATTGACGAAGAAGTTCGCTCTCAAAAGATTCAATCTTTCGCAGACTCTGTAAGCTTCGGCTTCCAGGCAGGTCTTCTGGCTGAGAGCACTTTCAAATTCGTTGAAGCCAACAAAGCAGCTCTTTGTGCGGCGATTGAACCATACAGAACAGACCGTTTCGAATACTTCGGTCTAAGAACTGTTTACGATCGTTATCTATTGAAAAACCCAACAACTCGCCAGGTGTTTGAGACTCCTCAATACTTCTTCATGCGTGTTGCCTGCGGTTTGGCTCAATCTGTGGAAGAAGCCATCGAATTCTATCGTTTGATTTCCTCTCACGATTACATGCCGTCCACCCCGACTTTGTTCAACTCCGGAACTATGCGTCCACAGATGTCTTCTTGTTATCTTTTGGATTCTCCAAGCGATGACTTGTCTGCCATCTACCAAAAATACACGGACATCGCCCTTCTGTCCAAATTCGCCGGCGGTATCGGTGTGGCTTACTCCCGCGTTCGTTCCCGTGGTTCTTTGATCAAAGGAACAAACGGTCACTCCAACGGTATCATCCCTTGGCTGAAAACTATGGATTCCTCCGTAGCGGCGGTCAATCAGGGTGGTAAACGTAAAGGGGCTGCCTGCGTTTATCTTGAAACTTGGCACGGTGACATCGAGGAGTTCCTTGAACTTCGCGACAACACGGGTGACGAAGCAAAACGTGCGCACAACCTGAATCTGGCTAACTGGGTTCCAGACTTGTTCATGAAGCGCGTTGAAGCTGATGCGATGTGGTCTTTGTTCGACCCTAAAGTGGTTCCTCATTTCGTAGACACTTACGGTGAAGAGTTCGAAAAAGCTTACGCAGAAGCGGAAGAAAAGAAACTTTACATCAAACAAATCAAAGCTCGCGACCTATACAGCCGTATGATGAAAACATTGGCTCAGACTGGTAACGGCTGGATGACTTTCAAAGACCACGCGAACCTGAAAGCCAACCAGACTGGCGAAGCTGGAAATGTGATTCACCTTTCCAACCTGTGCACAGAGATCCTTGAAGTGACCTCTGACAAAGAAACTGCGGTGTGCAACCTGGGTTCTGTGAACCTGGCTCGCCACGTGGAAAACGGTCAGTTCAACTTCGAAAAACTGGCTCGTTCTGTGCGCACGGCTGTGAAATACCTGGACCGCGTAGTTGACATCAACTTCTACCCTATTCAGACAGCTCAGGACTCCAACCACAAATGGCGTCCCGTGGGCTTGGGCGTGATGGGTCTTCAGGATGCATTCTTCCTGATGAAACTTCCGTTCGACTCTGCTGCTGCCCGTGATCTTTCTGCAAAAATTCAGGAAGAGATCTACTACAATGCGCTGGTCACTTCCTGCGAATTGGCTGAAAAACATGGTCCTCACGGTGCTTTTGAGCAGACCAAAGCCGCTAAAGGCTTGTTGCAATACGACCTTTGGGGTGTGACACCTTCTCAACCAGAACGATTTGAGAAGTTGAAAGAGAAAATCAAGAAGCACGGCTTGAGAAACTCTTTGATGATTGCGATTGCGCCAACGGCAACAATCGCGTCTATCGTGGGTTGTTACGAAGCGATCGAACCACAGGTTTCCAACTTGTTCAAACGTGAAACCCTTTCCGGGGAATTCATGCAGATCAATAAGTACCTTGTGAGTGACCTGAAAGCGATGGGCATCTGGAACGAAGACGTTCGCAACGAAATCAAGTTGCAAGACGGTTCCATTCAGGACGTGGCGATGATTCCTCCACAAATCAAGGAATTGTACCGCACTGTTTGGGAAATCCCGATGAAGTCTTTGGTTGATATGGCTGCCGATCGTGGCGCTTACATCGACCAGGCTCAATCCTTGAACTTGTTCCAGGAAAGCCCGACCATTGGAAAACTTTCCTCCATGTACATGTATGCATGGAAAAAAGGTGTGAAGACGACTTATTACCTTCGCTCTCGTCCTGCGACCAAAATCGCAAAAACGACAGTGAAAGCTTCCAGCAACTCTGCAAATCCAAATGTTTCTGAAAGCATGATGGATGCAGCTCCTGCTCAAGAAACTAAGAAGTCTTACTCTGACGCAGAAGTGATCGCATGCTCCCTGGAAAATCCAGAAGCCTGCGAAGCTTGTCAGTAGTCGCGGCTCACCCGCGGAGAGAGGTCCGCACTCGCGGACCTCTGAACCAGCAGCAGTAGCTGCGGAGTGCTGACTGGGGCGGTGCCTCAGTCGCTGAACCAGCGCTTTAAGCGCGTAGTACTTTTTTGGAGATTTTTATGATTCTAGATCCTGGCTTTAATCTGACTTTGCGCCCAATGAAATACCCTGTTTTCTACGAAATGTACAAAAACGGGATCAAAAACACCTGGACTGTAGATGAAGTTGATTTCTCTACAGACCTTGTGGACTTGCACTCCAAAATGACTGAATCAGAAAAACATCTGATCCGTCGCTTGGTGGCTTTCTTCGCAACGGGTGACTCTATCGTGGGGAACAACCTGGTATTGAACCTTTACAAGCACGTGAACTCTCCAGAGGGTCGCATGTACTTGTCCCGTCAGCTTTACGAAGAAGCTTTGCACGTTCAGTTCTATCTGACACTTTTGGACAATTACATTCCAAATCCGGATGAACGCGCTGAGGCTTTCGCCGCTGTTGAAAACATCCCGTCCATCAAAAAGAAAGCGGATTTCTGCTACAAATGGATTGATTCCATCAACGAGCTGAATGAGCTAAACACGATCGAAGATCGTCGCCGCTTCCTGATGAACTTGATCTGCTTCGCGACTTGCGTGGAAGGTTTGTTCTTCTATGCAGCGTTTGCTTACGTTTACTTCCTGCGCTCCAAAGGTCTTTTGGCCGGTTTGGCGTCTGGTACCAACTGGGTCTTCCGCGATGAATCCATGCACATGGCTTTTGCGATCGAAGTTGTTAAAACAGCTCGAAAAGAAGAACCAGAATTGTTCAACCAGCAAATGGAAGACATGGTTGTGCAAATGCTTGAAGACGCCATCGAGTGCGAGATGGAATTTGCTCACGACGTACTAAACCTGGGTGTTGCCGGATTGTCTGCGAAAGACATGAGACAATATCTTGAGTACTGCGCTGATCAACGCCTTGAAAGCTTGAACATTGCTCCACGCTACAACGTGAAAAATCCGTTCATCTTCATGGAACTTCAGGACATGCAAGAACTAGCCAACTTCTTCGAAAGACGCGTTTCCGCCTACCAAACAGGCGTATCCGGCGCCGTTGCCTTCGACGAGGCCTTCTAGTCGGCCACGCCGAGGAGGCTGGAGTGCCGCTACTCCGGCAACGCCGGAGTGCTAGCGGTCACTCAAGCTGAACTGGCTTTAAGGAACATTGTTGAAAAGCAACATTCTTTGGATTTTCTTTTTTCTAATCTGCATGGGGGTGGGATTTCTACACGGAGTCCTGCCCCAAGGCATTTCTAGATCCTATTTTGTCAGTCCAATTAAAGTTCAGGTTTTGACCACTGATGAAATTCTTTTTCCGGAAAGTCTGCGCCAGGAGTTGGAAGAGGAACTGCATGTTCGCTTCTCAGTGACTGTCACTCGCGACTGGGAATCCATGCTGGCGAATGTGGTGGCCAGCCCTTCTGCTGATTTGATTTTCCTGCCTTCGTACTGGGCCAACACCCTGGCACATCAGAACCTTCTGGCCAATACGGCAGGAAATCGTGGTGAGCTTTTACAGCGAGTGGCTTCGGACTTTGTGAAAAGTAAAAAGCCTGAAGATTTTTACTTTTTGCCTTTTTACTGGATCAAAACCGGCATCGATACGCCGCTGGATGAAACATTCCTGGACTTCCTGAAAAACAAAAAGGAAAGTTTTCTTTTCTTGCTGGCGGACGAGGATTTGTTGTTAAAACATTTCCAGGTCTGGAAGGAGCAGGGACTTTGGGATCAGGTTTCTCAAAAAAGAATCCTGACTTTACAGCTCGATCAACTTTCAAAAACCAGTGATGAAGGAGCTGTCGAAACTCCTTTGAATCGTGAGTTCAAAGAAAGCTCTCATCCCTATTTGAGTGCGCTTTTGATCTGGGGAGCCGCCATTCCGGTCAACTCCACACAAAAAGAAGTGGCTTTGGAAATTCTCGAAACCTTGACCTCCACAGAGCATCAGGAAAAAAGTCTGCTGAAGACTCCGTTTAACTCGACTTTCTCCAATGTGACAGCCACAGAGATACCTTTACACCGCCGCGCCGATTTTATCCGCGACTTGCAGTTAAAAGACACTCTGATTCTTGAATCCAAGGATCAGGAAGCCCCTCTTAAACTAAAAAACGACTTTAACTTCACCCTTTAGGGTTTCATTAAAGTCGTTGTCTGCTCTTTCACTTATAAGATTCTATTACTTGCTAAGATTGAATTGCGGGGCTCCACGGGCCTCATTAATAACCACGTTCCCGTCCGCATCGCGGGCCTGCAGATAAAGTCGCAAAGCGTGAACGGCCGGAGAGGCCAGTGACGTTATATTGACCAGAATGTTGAATCTTCCATTGCGACAGGTCCCGTAGCCAGAATTCAGTGGAGTGTTCGAGTTCAGATCTGTCACCGGCAATGGCGTACTGCCATTTAGAACGATGATGGAGTGAGAGGGATAGGTGGACACGTAACATTCACCTGTGACTTCGGCCTTGGTGTCCGTGCTGGTCATGTTAATATTGGGATTATACATCTGCAGCATCAGCTCTTCAGACTTGGGTTCTTTATTGACGGTGTGAGCGCTGGAATCGTCTTTTCGGTCTGTTAATAGAGAATCCCCCTGGATCGGCTGACAAGCCGTCACGAGCAGACAAAGACCCGAAAGTCCTGCTAAATACCGCACTGAAGATCTCATAAATCCCCCACTCAAAAAGGATACCTATCTTCATCGGCAAACTAAACCATTGGCATAACCCCTATCTCACATAGAGACAGTCTCCAGCATTATTTTCTAATTTACCCGTCCTAAAATGAGACCAAAAGGTACCTGCTCACTTTTGCAGAAGCGACAAGTCATGCATTTTCCTTTTAGCATTTAATTCGAAAACACGATTCTAGGCGCCCGGCGTTCGGCTTTTAATGCGCAGCTTCTGCAAAAGTGAGCAGGTACCTTTTTCCAGTAGTTGTGGATCCAGGAACAGGAAGTAGGTTGAAACCATGACTGTGGCAAATGGCATCAGCCCCATAAAGATCCCAATGCCCGCATGGAAGGACAAACCCACCAACAGACACAAGTAACGGGTGCGGTGCCAGACCACCATCGCCGGGAAATAGATTTCAAACAGGATGGTCACATAACCAATGACAGGAATAACCCAAGGGAAGTGCCGCAGGAATGAGAAATCCATCGTAGTCATTTGCGGATTGGCGAGCACACTCCATAAAGCGGTGCCGTCCCACCAACTGCCGCCTTTGAGTTTTTCCCATCCGGTGTAGGCATAGATCACGCTGATCTGAACCTGCATCATGCGGATCATCGCGGAACTTAGAACATCCGACTGTCGGAATTGGGTTTTTCGCAAAATCAGGTTCTTAAGGCTCAATCGTTCGCAGGACTGCGTGAAAGACATATAAAACAGGAACAAAGCCCCGATGATGTCCGCACCAAAGTTCACTGCGTAGTTTCTTTGCAGGAAGCCTGCATTGATGATCCAGGTGATCCACATCAACCAACGGCCACCGATGCCCAAGGTCAACAAAGCCAGGAAAACCACCAGCACCAAGTTCATGGCAAAGTTCATGGAGTCTGGCCAGAACATCCACATAAACAAAGGACGCCCCAACTCTGGCATCACTTCCAAAGCGCGAACGCGGGGAATCCAACTGGAGTCCGTGTAAAACTCCAGATTGTAGAACCGCGTGATATTCATATAAAGCAGGGTTCCGCACAGCATGACCCGCATATAGGCCAATCCCAGCAGATTTTGCGGGGCAAACCAGAACTGATCCCACTGAGCCCAGATTTTTTTGATCATAAGCTCTCCTCGTCCATCCCGCCCTGGCAGGACACGGACTCACGCACGGACTGCACTTCTTTGGAGAGATCCTTCACACTTTCTTCCTGAAAACGCACAGCCTGATCCAAGAACGGAATGGTCTCGATCACATGTTCCATATCAATAGAAGCTGCGCCCGGGTACTGACGGCACAGCCAAGGCCCCATCAAAAGGCGCAGTCTTTTCGCATCCAAAACCATATAGCGCATCAAAGCCCACTCACGCTTGTGGGTGATATTGGGAACATTGCGTTTGTCGTTTTGAACAGGAAAAAAACCCTCGACAGGTTCACTCTCTTCCGGAGAAGTCTCGCCTTCCAGGTTTTCAGATTCAGGGTAATAAACGGTGTATTTGAGATACATCGGATGCGCGGGTTCCGGAGAAAAGAAGTTCCAGCCCGCGTTCAAACCGACGGTGTTGGCATAAGGGGTCACCACATTCGCAGTGACCCGCCCAAAGTAGGCTCCTACATTGGGCATGACCAACATCACAAAGATATTATAGACAATCCACAAGCTCAAAAGAGCTTTAAACAGAAGCTTCACCTTCTTCATCAATATCGTCCGCCTCGCCTAGGAAAGGCAACTCCTCGTCTTCGTCAGAAGATTCGTCGTCAGAGTCAGCGAACAATTGGTCGTCTGAAGCCTCATCCTGATCTTCATCATTATCAAATGCTACGATAGCCTCTTCCAGGTCGGAATCATCCTCACCGGTGGATTCCATACCTTCTTCAAGAGCCTCCATAGCTGTCTCTTCAGATCCTTCTGCAGAGATCTCTTCACCGCCTTCGCCTTCTTCCATGGAAGACTTAGGTTTCTTGGTGAATGCTGCCGCTTTCTTTTCAGCAGCCAACGCGACCAAAGTTGTACCCGCAGCCAAAGCCTCGTCGTACTTGGTCAGCCAGTTCTGATCACGCGTGGACACAGGTTCGCCGAATGCCAGGGCATCACGGATGTTCTGTGCGCGTTCCTGATCACGTTTTTCCGCCTGACGGCGTTTTTCTTCCTCGAAGAAGTTGCTGGTTGTCGCAATATCTTCAAGTTGTTCTTGAATCTTCATCAATTCTTCTTCCCCTTGAGAGTAAGAACCGACAAAGGTCTCTGACATAGAATCCGTGATCATCGCCAAAGTTGGTTTTTCTTCAGCCTGCTGTTCGTCGATACCTTCGGGCAGCAACTCGTCGATCTGAGACAAAGTTGGAAGCTCTTTCAAGCTTCTTAGGCCGAAGATTTCAAGGAACTTCTTAGTAGTTCCGTATTGCATAGGACGACCCGGCAATTCGGATTTACCTTCAAAGCAAACCAGATTTTTTTCCATCAAAGCGCGCAGCAAGTGTCCGGACTCAACGCCACGGATTTCATCAACTTCTGCTTTAACTGTTGGCTGCTTGTAAGCCACGATAGAAAGAACTTCCAAAGCCGGACCCGAAAGCTTGAATTGACGAGCTTTCAAAGTGCGCTTCAGGAATTCCATATTGTCGATTTTAGTGCGCAACTGATAGCCACCTGGAACTTCTTCCAAAGTCACACCACGACGGCCGCCGGCGTATTCCACCGCCAGTTGGTCCAGGGCGCGGCGGATTTTGTCTCCGCGGATGTTGGTACCCTTGAAAAGCAATTTTAAGGACGCCAGACTGACCGGGCGATCAGACGCAAACAGAACGCTTTCCACGATGCTTTCCAGGCGCTCTTCTTCAACGAACTCGACTTCTTCGATTTCAGCGGAATCAAAGCCGTCAAGCTCCGTGCCATCCACAGAAACTTCGTCTTCAGACGCGGCTTCCAATTCAGCCACTTCGTCTTCACTGACTTCCGGAAGGAAGCCTTCAGTTTCTTCTTCCTCTTGCAGGAACAAAGAGGCTTCGGTATCCACGTCTCCGGCAGAAAGTTCATCAGAGGAGTCCTCAGCGTCGGACATTTCCTCGGCTTCAGCATCCACCATTTCAGAATCTTCGGAGTGATTTACTTCATCATTCAACAATTCGTCTTTTTCTTCAGACATGGTCCCCTCTTACACTTCCGTCACGTCATCTTTAAACAATTCATTTTCTGCAGCCAAGATTTCGTCGTCCGTGGCGATATCGTCAGCACCAGCGCCTTCAACCAGCTCTGTGCCTTCTGCAAGACCAGCACCCAATTCCATTTGGATCTGACTGTTTTCTTCCAACAGATCTTCGGCATCTGTCAGGATAAACTCTTCGTCAGCATCGATTTTCTTTGAATCTTCCATCATTTTGGCCGCCACCTGATCAGCACCCATGGAGTCGTATTCTTCCACACGGCTCAGGACGTCTGTTTCAATCGGCTTTTTCGTATCAACCCAGATGTCAGAATAGGCCTCGGACTGATAAAGACCGACAAAGCCCATTTTACCCAGCTCCAGCAAAGACAGGAACGTGATCAAAGCCTGACGAGCGCGATCTTCTGTCGCCGTCACAAGCTCCATCAATGTGGTCTTCTGACCCACGATCAGACGGTCTTTGATTTCCAGAACACGGCTGGAGATGGACTGAGCTTTCGCCGCCACCTGGTGCACTTTCTTTTTCACGGAACGAAGCATTTTGCGGTAGCTGGCGATCAAAGAGAACAAGGCGTTGTCCTCCAGGACAATTTCTTCTTCCTTTTCGTCCAGGGATTCACGCATACCACGCAGCCACACATCACGACCCACCAAAGGACGATCATAAAGAAGCTTCGCGGCCTCCTGGTACTTTTGATACTCAAGAAGTTTTTGCACCAGCTCTTTACGTGGATCTTCAGCTTCAACGATTTCGCCGTTTTCATCATACTGAGGCAAAAGCATGCGGGACTTGATCTGAATCAGGGTCGCAGCCATCGCCACGAACTCGCCTGCCACTTCCAAATCCAGTTCTTTCATCAATTTGATGTAATCAAGGTATTGCTTGGTGATCTCATGGACTTTGATGTCCATGATGTCCATTTCCTCTTTACGGATAAGGTAAAGAAGCAGCCCTAGAGGTCCCTCGAATTTAGGCAATTGTACTGTAATACTCATGAAAGATGGTCCCCTCTACCAATTTCATTTTGAGAACGTTCTGCATTCGTTCCACAAGCCAAGCGGCGACAATTCAATCAAGCCGCTTGTGTTAATTCAACAACTTTTTAGATCCCCACTCCGCCCATCGCAAGACCGATCAGGCGTTCAGAGCTCCAAATAACCGGGCCCACCAAAAAGCGCAGGACACCCGTTAAAACCAGCACCATCAGCACCATGCTGGTGATGTGCTCGTTTTGCTCTAGCTTATAATTCAGACTGGCCGGCAGAAAGCGAGCCAGCACCTTGCCACCATCCAAAGGATGTACCGGCAAAAGGTTGAAGAAAGCCAGGAACATATTAGTCACAATAAACGTCTGCAGGATGGTCACCGCCCCTTTGGCATACATGCCGAAAGAGTAGTACTTCGCGACCAATGCGATGACAAAAGCCCCCACACACGCCAACAGGATGTTAGACAGCGGCCCCGCCAAAGCGATCCAGAACATATCCACCCGGGGGTTCTTCAAATTGCGCGAGTTCACCGGAACCGGCTTTGCCCACCCAAAGAAGATCGGCGAAGAGAAGATGATCGCCGCCAAAGGCAGGATGAAGGTTCCGATCATGTCCATATGCGCCAAAGGGTTCATCGTCAAACGACCCATTTGCTCTGCCGTGTTATCACCACGCAAGCGCGCCACCCATCCGTGTGCAAACTCGTGGAAGCACAACGCAAAGAGGAAAGGAATAAAGTAAACGCCTATCTTGGCACCAATTTCCATCAAATCCATAGACCCTCACGCTAAAACACACCTAGACCCTTGTCTAGTGTAGCGAAACAGTTGCACATTTAAAGTGCAATCAGTCTAACACAGCTCGTTAAAAGTATCCCTCTTGTCCTCTCAAAATCTTGAATTCATCCCTTAAAACAGATACGGTCATTCCCGCTTTTCATACACGTTTTAACAAGAACTGAAGCCACCAGCTTTAGGCCTTACCTAAGCCCGATCCAAGTTCCGCAGCAGCAACTCCCGAAGGGAGGCGTCCGCGAGGACTGTCCGAAGGAGCGGGTTTAGGTAAGGCCTAAAGCTGGTGGCTTCCGATCGAAGGGAAATTCAATGTCTGATGTTCTAAATGCTCGCCCCGCTCTTACGACACTTTCTGAAGACGAAGTGGCTTTCCGTGATGCGGTAAGATCTTTCGCTGAATCTGAAATCAAACCTCACGTCACTCACATGGACGAAAAAGCGGCCATGAACCCAGAGATCCTGACGAAACTTTTCGAAATGGGTTTGATGGGTATCGAAACTCCTGAAAAATGGGGCGGCGCTGGTTCCACCTTCTTCATGGCCTGCCTGGCAGTTGAAGAAATCGGTCGCGTCGACGGTTCTGTTTCCGTTCTTGTGGACGTACAAAACACTCTGACCACCAATGCCTTCCTGAAATGGGGCACTGAGGCTCAGAAAGAAAAATACCTTAGCCAAATGGCGACCAAATCCGTGGGCGCTTATGCTTTGTCTGAATCCTCTTCCGGCTCTGACGCTTTCGCCTTGAAATTGAAAGCCGAAGACAAAGGTGACAAATGGGTCCTGAATGGCTCCAAATTGTGGATCACCAACGGTAACGAGGCCAATATCTTTATCGTGTTCGCGAACATGGCTCCAGAAAAGGGCTACAAAGGCATCACGGCGTTCATCGTTGAGCGCGGCTTCAAAGGCTTCACAGTAGGAAAAAAAGAAGACAAGTTGGGCATCCGCGCTTCTTCCACTTGCGAATTGCTATTTGAAAACTGCGAAGTTCCAAAAGAAAACGTTTTGGGCGAAGTCGGCAAAGGCTACAAGATCGCGATTGAAACACTGAACGAAGGCCGTATCGGTATCGGCGCACAAATGATCGGTATCGCTCAAGGTGCTTACGAAGCCGCTCTTGGGTACGTTAAAGGTCGCGAGCAGTTCGGCAAACCGATTGCTCACTTCCAGGGCGTTCAGTTCCAGTTGGCAGAAATGCGTACAGAGCTGGAAGCAGCTCGTTTGATGGTTTACAATGCCGCTCGATTGAAAGACGCAGGCCAGGACTTCATCGAGGCAGCAGCAATGGCGAAGCTTTACTCTTCCCGCGCGGCAGAGAAAATCACTTCCAAAGCCATCGACTTGTTTGGCGGTAACGGTTTCACGAAAGAATATCCGGTTGAGAAATTCTGGCGTGACGCTAAGATCGGTCAGATCTATGAAGGAACAACCAACATGCAATTGCAAACGATCGCAAAAATGGAATTGGATAAATAGTTTTTATCTCTATCAGGTTCCGAAAAAAAGCTGGCGAGGCAAAACCTCCCAGCTTTTTTATTTTCTGTTGCAAGCCTGCAACCTTAAAAACATCTCTGATTGTCTTACCAAATTCAAATTTGCAAAAGCTTAAACCACCAGCCTAGAATCGCACAAAAATTATGTTCCAGGAGATGGTTTATGAAGTTTCTGATTGTCGCTCCGGCCTTGTTAATGATCGCCCTTTCATCGCAAGCCGCCAGCGTTTCCGGTCACGCCAACAGCCGGCCGATTTCACTCAGTCTGCAAGAGGATCTGACCATCACCAAACTTTCCGGTCACGCAGACGGACAACCGCTGTCGTTGGAAATTCTTAAATCCGAAAACGGAAGTGTGATTTCGGGATACGCCTATGGGCAGCGGGTGTCTCTGAGCCTCTCTGTCACCCCTGAAGGGCAGACAATCAAGGGATTCGCCCGAGGCACCCCGGTCAAACTGGTCATCACCAAAGAAGGTGACATCATTCGGGTCGTCGGGCATGCCAACAACAGCCCCGTCTCACTGACCGTTGAAGGCTCTGCCTCTTTGGCAACAGCGCAAATCAACACTTTGTTGCGCCTGCCACTGCCATGGGTTCCCTAGGTTATTGACAAACCATTTGCGCCTGAATCTGGGTCACAATTTCGCTTTTTCCGCGCAAAAGTTTTAAAGGCACTTTCTTTAAGTCTTTGTAGGCTGCTTTATTAAATTCAGGTTTTTTTGAAAACTCACCGTAAGAGTGCGAGTCCACTTCCAGCACGAAGTCCCCAACTCGCATTCCCGCCCTCTGCGCCGGCGATTTCTTATCAACAGTGGTGACCTGGTACTTCAACTGCCCATTTATCGAAACCGGTTCGACGGCAAAGCCCAGCCTGGGAAGGCACCCGGGGGGACCGGCTTGTTTATGCTCCTGCACGCGGCTCTTGAGGGTCTCCAGACCTGTGATCCATGCCTTGGTGGACTCTTCAATAGCCTTGCGAAGAGCCTCTGATCCGACCAATCCACGCTGGCGCATCCAATAAATATCCTGTGGCCGCTCACCATAATTCTGCGCATAAACTGTCAGGTAGTAATCGCCAACTTTTTCATTCTGCTCTGAGCGTAGTGAATAAAACTTTCCATCCATGAGAACCTGCACACTTCTTTGCGAGGAGGTCGGGATTTGCTCCGCGGGAGCATCCCCTTTTTCTGTTTCTGGCGGGAGTGGGCCGACGTTTTCAAACGGAAATGCAGTCGCAAAACTGACCTCGGAATAGCTCATGCGAATGAAAACATGGGCGTCAACTTTGCCGGGAACCAGTTTAAATCCCAACGCCTGCAACTGGCTTTCGGTCTCTTTTTTAAGTTCTAACAGAAGATTCTTTTGCGTCAGTTCTTGGGACTTGTTTTCCAGCTCCACAAAGACATTCCAACCCGAAACACCTCTGCCCTCCGCCCAGCGGCCCCCACTGGGAATGGAACCTTCCATACGGGGAGCTTCCTGATTTTCAGGCTTTACCGAGGCAGAACGACAGGACGTCAATGACAATAACAACGTCAGCACTAGAATAAGCTTTAACATAACCCCTCTTAAGAACTTTATTCTGAGCGGAGGGACTTTTCTGCGGCAAGAAGTTTGCAACAAAAAGCCCTTTATCAGGACGTTTTCCCGCTTCAATTCACAGCCCCGCTACGCTAAGATCAAAAACATGAAAATCATCCTTGCACTCCTTCTGGCATTCCCTTCGTTGACCTTTGCCTCTGACAAAGTCTTCCGCCTGCACCTGGCGACAGAGCCCGGCAGCCTGGACCCGAACAAACAAAAAACTTCAGCGTCCAGCTACTTATTGGGAAATCTTTATCGCAATGTTTTCACTTTTGATGACAAGGCCGGACTGGCTCCAGACCTTGGCAGTTCATGCTCCCGCGACAAAAAACAGGTTCTGACCTGCAAACTGAAGAAGGATCTGCGATGGAGCGACAACTCGCCTTTGACCGCCGAGGACTTCCTGCGCACTTACAAAAAGATTCTGGATTCAAAAACGGCGGCTCCCCGTGCGGATTTACTTTTTAAAATTAAAAATGCCCGAGACATTTACCTCGGCAAAGCCAAAATGACTTCTTTGGGGATCACGACCCCTGACGCCCTCACTTTGCGCTTTGAATTCCAGGAAGCCGATCCGGATTTTGAGTACAATCTGGCAAGCTTCCTTCTGGCACCGACCAAGAGCGATCTTTCCGCTTACTCCGGCCCCTACAAACTGGCTGAATGGAAAAAAGGACAAAAGATCATTCTTCTCCCCAACAACAGCTATCACGGAGGTCATGCTTCACGCCCTCAGGTAGAGTTTCTGTTCATTGAGGAAGACACCGTGGCCCTGCAGCTTTATGAAAAGAATGAACTGCAGTTCCTGCGCCGCTTGCCAACTCTGTTTATCCCCAGCCATAAGAAGCGCCCGGATTTTCACTGGATTCCGGTCACACGCCTGGATTATGTAGGGTTTGGGCCTGAGCTGAAAGATCGAGAGGAATTGCGCAAAGCCTTTATTTATTCTTTAAACTACGTGGAACTGCAGAAGATTTTTTCGTCTGAAGGGCGTCCTGGTTGTGTGGGAGTTCCGGATTCCTGGTTCCCGGAAAAAGCCCCCTGTTATGATTTTGACCTGAAGAAAGTGACAAAGGGTCTTTCCAGCAGCACTTATACGTTCATGTTTTCCAGCCTTGGCGGAGAAGATCACAAGCGGGCCACGGAATGGATGCAGAATCAGTGGATAAAGAATGCGGGGCTTAAAACCCATCTTGAAGCCAAAGAGAACAAAGTTTATCTGCAGATCCTGCAGAAATCTCCACCAGCCTTGTTCCGCAAAGGAGTCTCTCCAGACCGCCCGACCTGCCTGGCCGCACTGGAAACCTTTGCCCCGGAAAGCCCCGAAAATTACTTCCGCCTCAAGGACCCTGAATACGATCGCATTTTGTCCTCACTTGCACAGGCACGAAAAAGTGCTGAGCAGAAAAAATGGTGCCAGGCCGGAATGGACTTCCTGATGCAGCGGCACCTTTGGATCCCTTTGGGTGGAATTCATTTCTCGATGCTGGCAAAGCCAGAATTTACCGGCTGGAAAATCAATCAAATGAATCAGCTGGACTTGTCGAACCTGCACTAAAGACCCTATGATAAACATCTATGAATGAAGCAACTCAGTCCGTCGATATCCACAAAGACCAGATTATATTCAGCGAAGGTGATGAGGGTGACTGTGCCTATATTATCGAAAAAGGTCGGGTTCTTATTTATCTGACCAAGGACAAAGAGGAAATCCCTCTGACGATCCTGGGTGAAGGCGAGATCTTTGGTGAAATGGCTTTGATCGACAACCAGAATCGCTCTGCTTCCGTGAGGGCGCTGGAGGACGTGCGCCTGGCGATCGTCACCAAACAGCAGGTTTTAGAGCGCGTTTCCACAGCTGACAAAGTCGTTCAATTGTTGATGCGAGTCCTGCTAAAACGTCTGCGCCGCAAAAACATGGGCGGTCCAGCACGACTGTCCGAAGTGGAAATCGACAATTCCGGAGCTGGCACCGATGGCACCCAAAGTGCGTTGGATCAGATCAAACTTGAAAATCAGATTTTCCAGGCCTTTCAGAACAAGGAATTCGAACTTTTCTACCAGCCCATCGTAAACCTGAAAACAAAAACCATCACAGGCTGTGAAGCTCTTTTGCGCTGGAATTCCCCGCAGCATGGTTTAGTGTCCCCGAATTTGTTCATTGATATCATCGAAAATTCGTCCATGGTGATCCCGATTGGTCATTGGATCATCAATCAGGCCCTGAAGGATCTGCGCACCATTCAGGATCAGTTGCGCTTAAATAAAAAAGAAAAGATGTCTGACGATTTCATGATGAGTATTAATATCTCCGGTCGCCAGTTCACACATTCTGACTTTGTGAACAATCTGGAAGATTTACGAGAAAAGCATGATCTGCAAACTCAGAATATCAAACTTGAGATGACTGAAAGAATCATGATGGATGGAGCCATTGCCCTGGACGCCCTGAACCAGTGCCGCAGCCTGGGATATGCCATTTCCATTGATGACTTCGGGACCGGATTCTCGGGTCTGCAATACCTGACTCAGATGCCGATCAGCTTCCTGAAAATCGACCGCTCGTTTGTGATGAAAATCTTAAGCGATCCAAAATCCAAAGCCGTGGTAAGTTCCATTATTCACTTGGCACACGCCATGGATATCGAGGTTATCGCTGAAGGTATCGAGCACCACGAAGAAGCTCTGGTTCTGGAAACTTTGGGGGCTCGCTATGGTCAGGGGTATTTGTTCTCTAAACCTGTGGATCTGGGCCGCTTCCTGAAACTGATCTAATTCCTCTGACTTTACCAATCCAATTCCATAGATAGCCAAGCCTTGCTTGGCTATCTTTTTATTGTCTCAAACTGAGATCTTCCAGATCTGAGAATATTTCCTAAAGTCCATTAGACCTTCGCCGATAAGTCTTATGTCTTAAGACAATTAACCAGCTTAAGATTACATCTGGAGGTCACTCGATGGCTGACAAAAATTTTTCAAAACAGATTCCAAACAATGTTGTTTCTCTTGAATCCGCTCGCTGCTGCGGTGAAGGCTGCAAAAAGAAATCCGAAAAAGCAGGTTTCTGCGCTGAGCACTTTGACTGGTTTAAAGCCGGTCTGATCACCAAAGAGGGCGCCAAGGCGCCGGACTTCGACAAGAAGTACTATCACTACACGGCGGCCAAAAAAGTGGCTTAAAGCCGTTCCTATTTCGAATTCTTCCGTGAAGCCGGGTTTCCCACCCGGCTTTTTTTTTATTCGACGACAGGCAACAAAACAGCCTCAGCGCTTAAAAGAAGATTTAAGGGATTTGAATAAGAAAGGCGCCGAAGATCATCAGGCCGACAAAGAAGAACTTTATTCCAATAGAAAACGCTTCGCGCAAGGACATAACTTCTCATCGGCCCTCTCCTTTGCTACCATAAGTCCAGTTCAAAAAACGGGAGTCAGCACATTGAAAAAAGCCGCCCTTATCACCGGAGCCAGCAGTGGCATCGGAGCCGCCACCGCCATCGAATTTTCCAAAAACGGATACTTTGTCTATCTGATGGGACGCAATAAGGAACGCCTTCAGGACGTGGCCTTGAAATGCCGTAGCGGGGCTTCGATTGTGTCCTGCGATCTTGCCGACGAGGCCGCTTTGAACAAACGCCTGGGCGAGGTTCTGGGGGCAAAAATCCACCGCGTTGAATGCATCGTGAACAGCGCGGGAGTTTATGAGGCTCACTCCACTGAAGAAGGCAGTGATGAAATCTGGCGACGACAGTTTGAAGTGAACATGCTGGGACCTTTGCGCATTGTGCGCGCCTTCTTCCCCTACTTCAAAGAACAAGGTGGTGGCAGCATCGTGAATATTTCCTCAACGCTGGGCCTGCGCCCGCAAGGACCGACCTCCTCTTACTCGGCCGTGAAAGCGGCTTTGATCAACTGGACACAAAGTCTGGCGGCGGAGGGGGGACCGCACAAGATCCGCGCCAACTGCGTCTGCCCCGGGATCGTGGACACACCCATTCACAGCTTCCACGGCCTGCCGGTAGAAAAGAAAAACGAAGTCGTGGAAAAGATGAAATCCCTGCAGCCACTGGGCCGCATTGGCCAACCCGAAGATGTCGCCAAAGCCGCCTACTTCCTGGGATCTGATCAGTCCGCCTGGACCACCGGAGCGGTCCTTGCTGTGGATGGCGGAATCAATCTGTGATTTTAACTTTAAAAAGCCCCTTCAGCTCGGCGCACTTTTATTATCAGCCCCAATGGGATGACAAAACCAATCGTGCGGAATTTGGTCGCTGCTTCACACAATATGGGCATGGACACAATTACACTCTGGAAGTGGGCTTTAAAGTGGCGGAAACCCAGTGGGAACAGGAAAAAAGCCATTTACAGGATATTTTATCCCAACTCACCGGCCAACTGGATCATGAGCACTTGAACTTTGTGATCCCAGAGTTTAAAAACACCATCCCAACCACCGAAAATATTGCTTTGTATTTTCTGAATAAACTTAAAGAGCAGGTCAAAGTCGAAAGCCTTTCTTACCTTCGCCTTTATGAAATGGATACGATCTGGACGGAGATCCGCTTATGAGTGACGACAATAAAGTGCGCCTTTCCAAACTGATGGCTGAACGCGGGATTTGCTCACGTCGAGAGGCGGATGACTATATCTCTCGCGGTCTGGTGCGCGTGAATGGCGAAATCATCAGCCAGTTGGGAACCAAGGTGGATCCTGATGTCAGTATCACTCTGGAAGCTCAGGCTTTAAAACAACAAAAGCGACTGGCGACGATTCTTTTAAACAAACCTGTCGGCTATGTCTCGGCCCAGCCCGAGCCGCCTTATCAACCGGCCATCAAGCTGATCACGCCACAAAATCAGTTTGGCAATTCGAAGATGCGTTTAAAAGAAGAACATTTCAAGGGTCTGGCCGTGGCCGGGCGCCTGGATATTGATTCACAAGGGCTGCTGCTTTTCACGCAGGATGGTCGTATCGCCAAACGCATTATTGGTGAAGAGTCCAAACTGGAAAAAGAATACATCGTGCGTGTGGAAGGAAAGCTTCCACCGGATAAATTAAAACTTTTAAATTACGGCCTTTCCCTGGATGGAAAAAAACTAAAGCCCGCCAAGGTGGAATGGCTGAACGAAGATCAGCTGCGCTTTGTTCTGCAAGAGGGTAAAAAGCGCCAGATTCGCCGTATGTGTGAACTGGTGGGTCTGAAAGTCACGGGTCTGAAGCGGGTGCGCATCGGCAACATCCGTTTGGGAAAACTTCCCGAAGGTCAGTGGCGCTTCCTGGAGGACGATGAAAGCCTGGATTAAATTCTTAGGGCTGCTTCTGCCGCTGTCTTTAGCCCCCCTTGCACAACTTCAAGCCAACCATGGCGAGGCCTACACCGTCTCTCTTGAAAACGACACGCGCCGCTTGGGGGGACCGAACTCGGACAATGGCTACACCAATGGCTTTCGTTTCTCCTATCTTTATGCGGAAGACACCGTGCCTTCCTGGGTGCCTTTTTTAACCAACTGGACACCCCAACTTCAGGAGGAGTTTAAAAACTCCACCACCAACTTTGGCATTTCGCTCAACCAGAAAATCTACACACCAGAAGATATCAAGGAAACAAAACTGATCACTGATGATCGCCCGTATGCAGGTTGGCTTTACGTGGGCTTGAGCGCAAACTTTAAAACTGAAAGCCGCAGTCACACCCTGGAACTGGATCTGGGGGTTATTGGTCCGGACTCCCTGGGTGAAGAATTTCAGAACAACTTTCACGACTTTATTGACGTGGACCGCGCCTATGGCTGGAAGAACCAATTAAATACCGAACCCACGGTGCAACTTTCGTACTTTCAAAAAAACCGCTTTGTCGATTATCTGGATAAAGATGCCGGGCGCATGTTTGATATCATCCCGTACATGGGGGCGTCCCTGGGAAATGTACTGATCGCCGGCCACGTGGGTGTGATTGGCCGCCTGGGCATCAACCTGCCAAATGACTTCGGCCCCACCCGTCCTTCCGCTTCTGACGGCGACATGATCAAAGATCCCCGCGAAAGCAAGGCCCAGCTCCCCTGGAGAGTTTACGGCTTTGCTGCGGCCCGAGGCAATATCGTTGGCAGGGATATCTTTCTGGATGGAAACACATTTGGTGGCAGCCACAGTGTCACCCGCAAAACGCTGACCGCCACAACGGAGTTCGGCTATGGCGTGCAGTATTACAACCTGAGTTTTATCTGGCGCTTTGTCACCACATCGCCCGAGTTTGAAGAACGCGAAAACTTCCACAGCTTCGCGTCCCTCACTCTTTCCTATTATCAAGATTTAGACTGACAAGCTCTTAGGCTTTGCGAGCCAGGAAATCCAGACGCAGATCCTCGAAGTATTTGATTTCATCTTCAGAAAACCCCGCCTTGGTGCGCAGAACACGATTGATCGGCTCGACCCGCTTCGGCAAGCGCACACGCAGCGAGGCCATGCGCTCTTTGAAGTCCACCGCCGCGTCGATCTTGTTTTCCCGGCAGATTTCGCGATACCAGACGGAACCGAAATTCACATGCCCGATTTCCTCAAAGTTGATCTGCTTCACAATCTTTTGGATGGTATCTTTGCCGGCAGTTCCTTCCAGGCGGCGGATCAAAGTATCCCCCGCGTCCAGTCCGCTGCCTTCCAGATAACGATGCACAATCAGAATTCGATCCAACAAAGTGTCTTCAGAACTGACCGCGCGCCACAAAGCAGAATGCACAGGCCAATCCCCCCACTTGAACCCCAGAGCCTCAATCCCCTCCAGACACATGCGTAAATGCTGAGCTTCGCTGACCGTGACGGCGACAAGCTCCTCTTTAAAGCCTTGGGGCGCCTCCGGAAACTCCACCAGGGTACGAACCCCCAGTTCCATAGCCTGAAGTTCAATGCTGGCCAGATCGTGCAGCATACGGGCCTGTCCCTCGGGGGTCGCAAAACCCTTTTTGGGAGGGTGCTCTTTGGGGTGCAGCAACAAGACGTCGCGGGCCGGGTCCTCGGGAATATCCGTCCACGGCTGCTTCAATTTAAAAGCCGTCTCACATGCTTGTTCGATCGTGTCTATTTTTTCCCAGACATCGGGGATGGAAAAACTGAACATAGCCCCTTTTACATCCCGCTCCCATTCTTGCCAAATATATACTGATTTGCTGCAATATATCTCCCAAGGCGAAGAAGGAGACATATGGGTAAATCATGGAAAAACGCCGGTAAAGTTGAGAAAGCTCAACAAAAAGGCCAAATATTCACCAAACTTGCGCGCGAGATCGCTGTTGCTGCAAAGGCTGGTGGCCCTGATCCCAACGGAAATGCACGCCTTCGCATGGCTATTGATGCCGCTAAAAAAGTTTCCTGCCCGAACGACACGATCGAGCGCGCTATTAAAAAAGGTGCCGGTCTTCTGGATGATGGCAAGGTGATTGAAGAGCTGACCTATGAAGGCTATGGCCCTCATGGCGTGGGCGTGATCGTGGAATGTCAAACCGACAACAAACACAGAACCGCTCCGGACATGCGTCATGCCTTCAAATCTCACGAAGGCAACATGGGTGAAACGGGTTCCGTGGCATGGATGTTTGACCGTGTCGGCCTGATTGAAGGCACCAAAGAAGGGACTTTCGATCCGGACGAAGAAGCGATTGAAGCAGGTGCCAACGAGGTCTATGAAGACGAGGGCACCTACGAATTCTACACTTCGGCAGATGATCTGGATGCTGTTCGTGAAGCGTTGACCAAACGTGGCTGGAAAATCACCAAAGGTGAACTGTCCTACAAAGCCAAGAACATCACCGAGCTGACAGACGAACAAAGAAAAGACGTTGAGGAGTTCTTGAACTACCTTGATGACATGGACGACACTCACCGCGTTCACGCGACAATCTAAAAAATATTTTAATTTAATACGCCTTAAGAAAGAGGAGACCCATGGTCTCCTCTTTTGTTTTAAGCCCAGTGCCAGGACACATCGTCTGGGACTTCTGCATTTGTGCTATAATAAACAATAGCTCCCGTTTCAAAAAGAGGCCCTTCAACACAAAGGAGGCCATTATGAAACACAAAGCTTTATGGCTTCTGGCCGCTTTGCTAATAATCCCGCATCTCACTGAGGGTGCGCCTTTTCAGGCCGAAACCAAAGACACGACCGGCAGCAGCTCTATCACCTTAGAAGAGCTTCAGCGAAAACCCGCCACTTCGCAGAAAGATTCTCCTTTACTCCCCTGCGTCGGTGAAGCTGCAAGGGATAAACTGTCAGACATGGCCAGACTGCAAAGCACCGACAAAAGTTGTCCGGACGAAGGCGCAATCAAACGTCATCCTTTGGCTCCTTCCAATGTCCCGGATCCCGGAAGACCTTTGCGCTTCCAGTAGGTGCCCAGAAAAACAAAAACCCACAGTTGGAGCTGTGGGTTTTTGCTTATTTCAGATTCTTTTTAAAATTACTGCTGCAAAGCCTTTACGATGTACGAGATGTTCGTCACATCCTCGCCACGGCAGCCCTCATCAGAACAACGGTTGCTGACCGTGCATTTATTTTCGCGGTCAAAGACAAAGTCCTGCGCCCCACGAACCAGGATTCCGACAACCTCATTGGTTCTGGCATTAAAAACGGCAGAACCTGAGTTGCCACCATAGGTGTCCAGATTGGCCTGGAAGTAAGCCCCATTCTGAGAACGCACTTTGGCGCCATCAGCAATCTTGGTTGGCAATCCGGACGGATGCCCCACAACGTAGATATCATCACCGGCTTCAACAGGTGTTGTTTGTAAACTCAAAACACGGTGACCACGCACCGGACGATCCAAACGAACCAAAGCATAATCCTGCTCACGAGTGTATTCGCGCGCCACGATCTCTTTGCAGGAATAAACATCTTCCTCAGCCACAGACAAAGGGGCTCTTCTTTCATCAATCATGCGATAACCGAACACGAAAGCATATTTCGCACAATCCGAGCTGCTGATGCAGTGACCGGCCGTCGCGATCAGATCTTCCCCCACAAGGGAACCCGAACAGTTGGCCGCCGCCGGCTGATCAAAGAAGGGCTCTGAAGAACACAGATTCATCTGTTTTCCGTAAATTTTTGCGTGAATTTTAATTTTGCCTTCAGCGCCTGGGACCAAAGAACTTTTAGGAATCAAAGCCACCGTCGAATCCGCGATTTCACGGATGTCAGAACGTTGAACCTGGTAAACATCGACTCGATTATCTTCACCGTAAATGACTTTGGGAGTGATATTGACAAATCCAACTGAAAACGTTGCTGCAACAGCGACAGAAAGCGCCGCGACGAATGAATTCCTTTTCACGATTTCCCCTCTGAACGACCCTCATGGTCATCCACCTCTTTTAGTCTGTGTAAAAATACAGGGAAAAACAAACTATTTTTTTGTTTTTAACAAATAATCGAAGGCCGTCGCATAGAGTTTGATTTGCTTTAGCATCGAATGAAGACCGTTGGCGCGACTCGGGGATAGGTTTCCTTCAAACCCCAAAGCTTTTAAAAACTCCGGCGGCGTCGCTAAAACTTCTGCCGGCGTCACTCCGGAATAAACACTCAGAACCAGTCCGACCAAACCCTTCACGATCAAAGCGTCACTGTCCCCTTGCAGAACCATCTGCCCCTGATCGTTCAAGCTGGCAGACAGCCAGACCTGAGACTGGCACCCCTTCACCATGTTCTGCTCGATCTTCAAAGACTCGGGCATTTCCGGCAGGCTTTTTCCCAACTCGATGATTTTCTTATAACGATCCTCCCACTGAGAAAGAGCGGAGAAATCGGCAATCACTTTGTTTTGTTTTTCTTGAATGGTCATCTTTATTTATTCACTTTTCAGTTTCGGCAAAATGGTGAAAAGCTCTTCTTCCAAAGACTGCCCTTGTTCACCGATCAATTCGTGGAAAGCCTTTTTATCCAAGTTCGCCACGATCTCAAAGCTCTTTTTATAAAAGCCCTCTTGATCATCATAATACCCGTTCCAAAGCTCGCGAGACGTTTTTTCTGGCAGGACCCAGGACTTTTTTTCGGCCGCTGTTCCGTCAAAACGGTTGTGATAATCAAGTAAAGTCATAACTTGTCTTGGGGAGAAATCCAGCATCGCCAGGGCCTCTTCCAGCAGGGCCAGCTCGACATACCAGAGATAATTGCTGAACTTTTCCCAGAATTTCAAACCCATCTTACCATAAGAGCTTTTGCAGAAAAAGGTCGTGCAGACCACCCCGCGATTGCGCCAGACGTTGCAGTTTTGTGTTTGTTTATTGTAGTACGGGCACAGCCAGTCTTCGCGCTGACCGAAGTCACCCTCTTCACGATTGTTGAACTCGACCTGGTACTTGACCGGCGCCACCATCCCGATGGGCAGGGCGTATTCGCGACGGGCGATCTTATCCCGCAGAATGCGATGAGCCTCGGTCGCCGATTCATCTAAAAAGGTCGCTCCGACCAGATAGTTGGCCAAAAAAGGATGGAAGGTGCAGCACTTCAGATCCTCGCGATAGTGAATCTTGGCCTTGTTGCGCGGGCGAGCCATGGCACAGGTGTCACAGGTGGCTTTCTTCTCTTCCGGAGAAAACTGCAGGATCTCTCGCGGAAGTATGTTTTCATAAATGCGGGGAAGCTGATACTTTAACAACATGATCTAAGCCTTAGGGACGAATCTTACAGCGTTCAACCACACGCTTTTTTAGATCTTTCAAGGGCGCAAAACGAACAACATCCGCATCCCATCTCCAGACAAAGTCACGGCAGTTCACAAAGTAAGGGAACGCCACCACACCTTCGGCTGTATAGTTTTTTTGAATCATAATTTCCGACATCAAAGCATCCATCAGAAGATCCACAGACGATGTCTTCAGAATACCGGCTTTTTCCAGCTCGACAGCCACCTCAATCGGTGTCACAAAGCCGACCTGACCAGACTGCAGGCGCGTGTCCAGAATCATAAAGCTTGTGTTGGAATAAACCACGCGGATGAACTGATGAAAGCGGATGCCTTTGTTAGCGTACTCCTGAGAAATCTGCTGATAGACTTCAGCATCCTGCTCGCCGTTGTCACCCAGGAAGATGACGGTGTCAGGACGAACCCGGTTCATGATGTCTCTTAAGGAATAAAGCTTATGAACGTCGGAATCGTAATTGGTGCGATTGATGTACTGACCTTCAGGGAATCCGCCATTGACCAGGAATTTGCGGTGGGTGCGGCCCATCAGCCAGTTCGGCGCACGAGACAGATACACGATATCCAGATCGGGCTGATCCTGATCGATCAACTGATAAAGTTCACTCATGCCCAGAAAGCGGCTCTGGGAATCAAAGGCAAAGCGTGCCGCCTCGGAAAGGTCCTTCACATGCGCTAGCTTGATGGTGTCGTCGATATCACTGACTAAAAGAGTTTTGGCCTCAGCCGAAATGCCAAGAAGAAGCAGGACAAAAGCGATCCATGTTTTCATTGTTTCAACCTCCCTCAAAGCAGGAGGTTTTATAACATATTAGGCCCTTGGCATAGGGCCTTTTCAGGAAACCCTGTATTAAACACCCTGAGCGTCGAATTTCATGACAAATCGCTCGGGCGTAGCTTCGATCTGGAAGACGCCATCGCCATCTTTGTAGGACAGGCGGCCATTTTGCGTGTGGAACTGGTCAAACAGGGCGCGGGCCTGATCACCGCGGGCATCAAAGTACGCCTTCCCAGGAGCAATGCGAGCCAGGGCGGATTGATGGATGTAGATCGAGCACTGATAATTGTTTTCACCTTTGCGGGCACAGATGAAGTTCAAAACCTTCTGTGGAGCTTCCAGCACCTTTCCCCGGCCAATCATGGAGTCTTGCTCAGGACGATTCATGGTTTCAAAAAGAATCTGCGGCGAGCTGTCATTGGAGCCATCGTACATGACCGAGGCGATATTCACGATAAACTGCATCCCGACAAACTGGCCTCGAGTCCCTGCAAAGGAGGTGGAAACCGAAAGCATCATCAAAGCAAAAAGAAGAATTCTCACAGACACGTCCTTGTTGTTGTTTTTTGAGTTCTTCTCAAAGCTTAAGCAGTGTCTAAAAGTTTATCAACCGCATTCCCCTTCATGTCACCTGTCGAGTTCCTGCATACCCCTTTGAGACGCCCCATCTTGAGACTTATTTCACGTGTATTTTCAATATCTTACAACGCCAAAAACCACCCTCGCCCCGAGCCCCCCTGGCCTGCTGCTTGCTCTATGTAAAAGTAACGAAACAAACCTGATTACAGGGGGACTTATGAAGACAATCATCACTATCGCAATCCTGGCTTTCTCTTGCTCTTCCTTTGCTTGGAGCAGCCGTGATGCCGCTTCTAAAGAGTACACCTTCAAATACAAGATGGCGGGCCAAAGCCTGGAGCTTAAAAAATCCGCAGGCAGCTACGAGGAAGCCTATGAACAGGCCGCCCAACAGTGTTTCAGCTTCTACAAAGGCGCTGGCAAAGTTTCCGAAGACCGCGGCTTGGATATCATCGACGTCTGCGCGAACCCACGTTCTTAGTTACGACCAAAGACGCAGCGCTTCTGCAAAAGGCAGCTGGCGTCTTGCCGTGGCCCCGGAGGTCGCTTATATTAAACGAGCAATCTAAGGAGCGGTTTTATAATGGGAATTCTTAAATCCATCGGTCAGTTTCTAGTTGGTAAAGATCCAGACATCTTTGATGAAAAGGGTCAGGTCTCTCACAAACTTCCAAAGAAAACTTGGGAGATGTGGCACAACCGCACGAAGACTCACCCTGAATACAATTGGCGTAACCACACCGGCATTACCGGTGCGGCAAAAAAGAAGAGCAACTAAACCTCTTTGCCATAAAAACAAAAAAACCCAGCCTGCGAAGCTGGGTTTTTTGTTTTTATCCCGCCATTCTTTTTGATTCTTCTCCGCGCACCAACAAATTCAACATCTCCACCAGTCGGCGCAACTCTTTGCTTTGCGCATTGAGATCCTCTGCCGCGGCTGATGTTTCTTCGGCGGCAGCTGCATTGGCCTGCGTGGCTGAATCCAACTGGGTGGTGGCGGTGGATATCTGCGCCAAACCTTGTGCCTGCTCGCGCGAGGTCACCGCGATTTCTGAATTCACTGCTGCCAGCTTTTCAATCGCATCAAAGACCTGCCCCATCACTTTATGACTGCTGCTGGCCAGTCGCGCCCCCTGTCCGGTCTTTACTGCACTTTGTGAAATCAACTGGGCTATTTCGCGCGCCGAGGTGGCACTGCGCTGGGAAAGACCCCGAACCGCCTCAGCGACCACGGCAAATCCACGCCCTTGCTCTCCGGCCCGAGCCGCTTCCACGGCGGCATTTAAAGCCAGAAGATTTGTCTGAAAGGCGATATCGTCGATGATTCCCACGATCTCCTGAATCTGCCGGGAGCTGACTTCGATGTCCGCGATAGATTTCAAAAGTTCCTGAAGCTGAGACGCTCCTTCCTTAGAAAACCGCATGGCCATGGCACTGAGATCCCGCGCCATTTCGGCGCGATCAGAGGTCAGCGTGACCTGACTGTTAATCTCCTCCAAGGAGGCCACTGTTTCTTCCAGGGAAGCGGCCTCTTCAACTGTCGCACTGGATAGCGCCTGGCTGGACTTTGACATCTCTGCAGCAGCTGCCTCGACATGCGATCCGGATTCATCCAATGTCGCCGAGAGTTCGGCAAAGTTTTTATTTAATTTGCGACTCAACAGACCCCCGAAAATCAAACTGCCCGCGGCAAAAAGACCCGCAAACAGCCACATCGTGAACAGTACTTTTTCACGCATGAGTTCGGCCTCTGCGATGGATTTCATATTAGCCTCTTTGAGCACCGTCCCCATACGCAAGAGGATCTTGGTCAGCTCATTGGCTTTTTCAAAGGTCCCGGCCATTTCCTTTATCAGCACACTGTCTTCGACAGAGCCCACGCGCGACAGGATCGAACGGTAGTCCTTCTGCAAGACTCCCCACACCCGCACAAAGTCTTTCAGATTCTTTTGATTCTCAGCCACAAGACCGATGCCCTGCAGTCCCTGTATAGTCTGATCCATCTCAAGAAATCTTTTTTCCAGGGCCTGGGTTGTGACCTTTTGTTGATCTCCGGCATGAGCTGAGATTTCCTGCCACAGGAGTCTGGCAATGGCGTTGGAGTGAATCCGCGCATCCCCGATCATCTGCGTGATGGGAATTCTTTTTGCGCTCAATCCTGTGATGACCTCATCCAAATTTTGAATTCCCCTTAAGGCCACCACCGAGGTCAGAATCAAACCCGCTACGGGAACTGCTGATAACAACAACAGTCTGCCATTGAGACTTTTCAGAAACTTCATAACTCACCTCTTGCAATGTCCCATCTATCGGTGAGTCTGATTTATTACTTTTTAGAAATACACAAGGTTCATGACGGCGGTCAGGTTGAGCGGAATCTATCCTGAAGAGCGCTCACGATTTGTTCAGGATTCCCTTGCGCTTTGACGACAAAGATATCATCCACCTGTCGCCCCCACGTATGCACCCGAGCTGACTTGATACTGATCCCCAGATCACTCAAGGCCCGGGCCGCAGAAGCCAACAGTCCCGACTGATCGGCCGCTTTGAAACTCACGACCCATTCTTTTTCATCCGCACTGACCAGTTGAATGGAATCAAATTTTACCATTGGAGCAGGCTTGCTTTGCATCGAACTGTTTTCAAGTATCTTGATCAAAGAGGCCACGGGCCGCGAACTGCTGACCTGGAACCAGTCATAAACCCCCACCTTCGGCAAAGTTTGAATGGACGCATGACGAATCCCCAATCCCAGGGAATAAAGCTGCCCGACATAGTCACTGAGCAGTCCCTGACGATCTTCTTTGTTGTGGAAGCGAATCCATAGATCCCCTTTTCGTGTCTTGAGCACCAGGGGTTTTAATGAATTGTCGCTGCTTTCGGCTTTTTTCAGATCTGTGACCAGCTCTTTTAAAGAAACACTTTCAAGCAACTGCACACCCAGCTCTTCCACCACCTGAGCATCCACCTGCAACTTCTTGCTTTTCTTTAAGGCCGCAAAGTCGAAATAATTTTGCGCACGCTTTGATTGAAGACTTAACACTAAGTCCTTTAAAAGTTTGGCTTTCCATTCATTCCAAGCCTCGGGATTGGTGGCCCGAATATCAATGGCTGTGAATAAAGCCAGACGCAAAAGACGGGAACCACCGACTCCCTTTCCACGCAATTCCTGCCAGACCTTAGGGTCCTTTGGATCTTTACGGAAGGCCGCCTGAGAAAGCTCCAGGTGATTTTGCACCATCCACTTCACCTCAGCAGTGAAGGTTTTGCCAAATCCGTAGGTTTTAAAGTCGCGCTCGGTGATCGTGACACCCAGATCGGAATGATGTTCCGGACTTTCCAAGCCTTTGGCTAAATCGTGATACAAACAGGACCAGCTCAAAATACGCCAGTCTTCGGTCGTCAGATCTTTGGCAATAAACTTTAACGGCCCCAGACCTGAAGGCTTTTTATACACGCGCTTGACCTCGCGACAGGCCTGCATGATATGAGAATCCGCGGTGAAGCGATGGTACTGATCGTGTTGAACATAGCCCACCAACCGCCTGATTTCAGGCACCAGTTTATCGATCAGCCGCGAACGAAACACACTGACCAACAGCTCATCCGACGCTTTCACATTCAGAATCTTATCAAGCACCTGCCCCCGGCGTTTCGCCGCTGATTTGACGACGGAATCCGGCAGCAAGATATCCAGATTCTCGCGGACCTTTTTCTGAACCAAAACGCGGGAACTCTTATGTAACGCAGTTAAAAAATCCTCGAACTTTCTAAAGGTCTGACTTTCAATTTTTTTCAGATCCTTTTCGGAGGCTTCAGCAACCTCCACGATCCAGTCCGAATAGAAATGCACGCGGGACAATCCGCGCTGCAAATCCCGCATAAAATCCTTATGCGACTTAAAGCCCATCCACTGAGCCATATCAAACTGTGCCGCTCCGGAAAGAACATCACCATATCCATCCAGATGAAGCTTCTGGCGCAAACTCAGGAAATAACTGCGATAATACTGAAGCACATTCAGGGCATGGCCGGGATTGGTGAATTTTTCCGCGAACAATTCATAGATTTGCAGCCCCTGCTCCAGATCGCGCAGGCCTCCTGGACCAAACTTGATATTTGGTTCCAGATAGTTGGTGATGGAATCATAGCGCTTTTCGCGGTTCTGACGCTCTTCTTTTACGGCCCGCAGAAGTCCCCGGCGGTATTGGTTTTTCTTGCTCCAAATGCGCTTTTGTTGTTCGAAAAGTTTTTGGGCCGCCTCGGGCGTCCAGGGACGCGCTTTGAGCAGAGCCAGAATATCAAAGGCCTCGACATTCTCAGTCCAGTCCGCTGGATTGTGTGGCATGCGATAGCGCAGCTTAAGCCCTTGCTCCTGCAAGGCATCCACAAAAGAGCGCACCTTGCCTTCATCACCGCAGAACAAAACATCAATGTCAGATTTGGGGCAGAGTTCACCCCGCGCCCAGGAGCCGATAATAATAGGATGGCAGTCTTTCCACTCAGGCCGGGTTTTGAAAAGCTCTTCCAGCCGATCTCCCAGCCAGGAAGATAAATTCTCGGACGAAAAACAAAACACCTGACGAACATCTCCGTCAGGTGTCATCAGCGGAGGCACCAAAACCTCCTGAGCTTGATTCCATTGTTCTGAATTCAAAAAAGACTTCTGCGCCATAAAAATATGGTAAACGAAGCCCCACCGAAAACAAACCTTAAGTTACCAATCTGATCAATGCGCCCGATCCATCTGCAGTATTCAATCGGGCTATAAAGGCTTCAGACAAGGCGGGAGGAAGGTAAGCGCGGAGGCCTACTCAATGTAGGCCGCACAAGCGTCCGCCCGACCAACGCAGGATCAAGCCTTTATAGACTGATTGGAGACTAGTTCTTTCCATTTGGCGATTTGGTTCATGGCCTCTAGCGGACTCATCTGCATCAAAGGGTATTTTTCCACTTCATCCAAAAGGTTCTTCAGACTTTCAGAGATCTGAGAAGCCCCGGCAAGATCCATGTCCATGGCTGGCACTTCGACTTCCGCAGACAAAGAGTCCAACAAAGAAAGCTGGCTGGAGGCCTGAACCCGCTTGGACTCAATGTCTCTCAACAAACTTTTTGCGCGACGAGTGACCGTTGCTGGCAAGCCTGCCAACTCGGCCACCTGAACCCCGTAGGACTTCAAAGCCGGGCCTTTTACCAAAGTATGCAGGAAGCGGATTTCACCGTTTCGCTCGGCCACAGTCATGTGCGCATTGGTGATCTGACCAAAACTTTGATCCAAAGAGGTCAGCTCATGATAGTGAGTGGCAAAGAACGTCAGAGCTTTCACCTCACTCAGCAGATGTTCCAAAATCGATTGGGCCAGACACATTCCATCAAACGTGCTGGTTCCGCGCCCCACTTCATCCAGAATCACCAAAGAATCCTTGGTGGCATTCTTTAGCATCGCGGATGTTTCAGTCATCTCGACCATGAACGTGGATAGCCCCTCGGACAACTGATCACTCGCCCCGATACGGGTGAAGATCGCATCAAAGATTGGCAATTGAGCCTCATCACAAGGCACGAAAGAACCCATTTGAGCCAAGATGGCAATCAAAGCCACCTGACGCATCAGCGTGGATTTACCGGCCATGTTCGGGCCCGTCAGCAGCAAACAAGAGTGCTGGCGAAGCTCAATGTCGTTGGCCACAAAGTTTTTCTTCACAGTTTGTTCAACCACCGGATGGCGGCTGGCCTTCATTTTCAAAGACCCATCGGCAGAGAAACTTGGACGAACATATTTTTCTTCAAGGCTGAGCCAAGCCAAACTTGAAACCACATCCACTTCACTGCACTCATGCGCCAGCCCCAACAAAGCCGGACACTGGGACAAGATTTCCTTGCGAAGAGCTTCAAAGAATTCAAATTCCAGATCTGCTCGCTTCGTGTTGGCACTAAGAACTTTTCTTTCAAGCTCGATCAGCTCTTCCGTACAATAGCGCTCGGCATTGGTAAGGGTTTGCTTACGCTGATAGTTCGCCGGCACCTTGTCTTTGTGAGAATTGGTGATCTCGATATAATAACCAAAAACGTTATTATAACGAATCTTCAGGCTGGAGATTCCAGTCTTTTCTTTTTCCTCAGCTTCCATGCGAGACACCATGGCCTGCGCATTGGTGGAAAGCTCAATCAACTCATCGAGTTCCGCCGAAACCCCAGTGCGGATCAGATAGCCCTGCTTGGTCGTCAGTGGCGGATCCTCGACCAGAGTGCGCTCAATTTTATAAGCCAGCTCGCGCAAGGCCTCAAAATTCGCCGTCCCGCCCGTGGCGTGAACCAAAACCTCCAAAGAACTGATACCGGCATGCACGCTTCCCGCCAAAGCCAGAAGATCGCGGCCATTGCACTGAGGTTGAGAGATCTTACCCAAACGGCGTTCGATATCGCCCATCTGCCCCAGAATCTGGCGCACGCGTTTGAGCTCCAGCACATGGTTTCGCCAGAACTCAACATTGGTCAGACGCTGCTCGATCGCATTTTGATCGCGCAAAGGGAAGCTCAACCACTGACGAAGCAAACGGCTGCCGGCGGACGTCTGAGTGCGGTTGATGGCATGGAACAAACTGCCCAGGCCTTCGCCCTTATAAGTTGAGAAGATTTCCAGATGACGCTGTGTTGTTGCGGTCAGCTCCAGACGGTGCTCAAGATCGCGCAGTTCAAACGCAGACAATGTCGCCAAAGATTCATCACCCGACATGTTGCTGACATAAGAAACCAGACGTGCTGCTGACATCGGTGCTTCATTTTTCAAAAGCGGATGAAGGGCATCGGCGATGTCTTCATGATGGCTGATCAGAATTCCATCAAGACCCGTCAGCAGGGACTCATCCTCTTTGCTGATGACTATCTCCGCCACAGGAAGAATCTGCAGGAAGCGCAAAAGCTCCGCCGTTTTTTTAGAACGGAAGAAGAAAGCCTCTCCCGTGGTGGTGTCCAGGAAACTCAAAGACTCAGCATCAAGGCTTGCCAGATAGTGCGGTTTAGTGCCATCCAAGGTGTCTGAATCGTAAACCATTCCCGGCGTCAGAACGCGGGTCACGCCACGCTTAACAATTCCTTTGGCTGTTTTCGGATCTTCCAGCTGATCACAGATGGCAACCTTAAAACCGTGCGCCAAAAGCTTGTTGATGGGTCCTGCGATGGAGTGGTGCGGGACTCCGCACATCGGAGTTTCATCCTGGGATTTTTTATTTCTTTGAGTCAGCGCAATTCCCAAAACCGGTGCGGCTTTGACAGCGTCATCAAAGAACATTTCAAAGAAGTCCCCCATACGGAAAAGAAGGATTTTATCTTGGTGGACAGACTTGATGTCCCAGAACTGTTTCATGAGCGGAGTAAGATTCGACATAGGCCAAAAAAATTAACGAAACCTCGGCCCTATTTCACCCTAAAACCTCCATTGACGCGCACTCCCAAAAGGTACCTGCTCACTTTTGCAGAAGCACTGCTCCTAAATTCGATTTTAACCCCCTCTGAGTCAGGGATTTATTGACGTTTCTGTGCTGCCTAAGAGTTGCACAAATCCTTGATATGCCTAGAAAAGTCGTACCTCCGTCAAATGAGCTTCCCTACCACATCACCGCCCGTGCGCGAAATCGAGAGGACTTTCCCATCCCGAAGCAAGAGGTCTGGGGATTGATGGAGGATTATCTCTTCTTTATCTCGACTGCCTATGGAATAGAGATTCTGAGCTTTGTACTTATGGACAATCATTTTCACCTGCTGGCTCGAGATCCCCACTTAAATCTTTCCGCAGCGATGAACTACCTCATGAAGGAAACCAGTCGCTATATGTCCAGCAAAGCCCGCATCATCAATCAGATCTACGGAGGCCGCTATCACCGCTGCCTGATCAATCATCCCCACTATCTTCATCATGTTTATAAGTACATCTATCGCAATCCGCTGGAAGCCGGACTTTGTCATCGCGCCGAAGACTATCCCTATTCAACTCTGGGACTTTCCCTTGGAAAAGGGCGCCTGCATTTTCCTCTTTACCCAGACGAAATTCTTTTTGAATCAATCGATCAGACTTTGAGATGGGTCAATGAGACTCCCAACTCTTATGATACAGAGATTATAAAGCAGAGCCTACGCAAGGGGGTCTTCGATGTTGCGACCGATCGGCGGACAGGACGTCCGAGAGAGTTACTCCTAAATCCATATTAAAAAAGCGCCGCGAAGAATGTCGCGACGCTTCTGCAAAAGTGAGCAGGTACCTTTTATTCCAAGGCTTTCATTAGTTTGGTGTAGATTCCGTCGAAGCCGCCGTTGCTCATGATCAGAATCACGTCGCCCTTGTGGGCTTTGGACTTCAAGGCGGCCACAATATCATCGGCCGTATCAAAGTCGGCGGCTGTCACCTGGGACTTCTTTAAATCATCCACCAGCTCGTGACTGGAGAAGCGATTTTCCTCGTCGATCTTGCTTTGATCAAAGGCTTTGGCCAGCAACACTTCATGCGAACCCTTGAAGGCTTCGACATAGTCTTTCTGGAAGACTTTGCGACGGGAGGTCGCGCTTCTGGGCTCAAACACCGAGAAAACCTTGCGCCCCGGATATTTCTTCTGAATGCCCTTCACGGTCTCACGCACCGCTGTTGGATGGTGGGCGAAGTCTTCGATCACCAAAATTCCGTTCGGTTCGCCCAGAATTTCCTGACGGCGCTTGACGCCCTCGAAAGATTCCAGCGCAATTTGAATGCGGTTTTCCGAGAACCCCAGCATCTTGGACATCGCCACCACCGCCGTCGCATTCAGAACGTTGTAATCGCCCGTGATCTGCATGGCATAAGGGCCCAGGATTTCACCTTTGTGATGAACTTCAAAGCCCAGACCATTGGCATTCTGGAACATGATCTTCGCACGGAAGTCCGCCTCGGCGCCAAAACCGTAAGTGAAAGAATTTTTGCATTTCGCCAGCTTACGAAGTTCCATCACGTTGGCATCTTCAGAACAAGCCAGCAACGTGCCTTCTGCAGGAATCAGATTCATCAAGCGAGCAAAGGATTTCTTCACATCATCCAGGTCTTTATAGATATCCGCATGATCGAATTCCACCGAAGTCAGAATCACATGCTTTGGACGATAGTGAATGAATTTGGGAACCTTATCGAAGAAGGCCGTGTCGTATTCGTCCCCCTCAATAATGAAATAATTGCCTTCCGGATTTTTAAAGGACTGCGAGAAGTTTTTCGGAATTCCACCAATCAAAAAGCCCGGCTTCACTCCGGCATTTTCCGCCACCCAGGCCATCATCGAAGTCGTCGTGGTTTTCCCGTGAGTCCCCGAGATCACGACACTTTCGCGATTTTCAATGATAAATTCGCCCATGGCTTTAGGGAGCGATGTGTACGGAATCCCGAGTTTCATCAACTCCTGGGCCTCTTCATTGCTGGCGGAAATCACGTTACCCACGATCACAAAATCCGGCTTCGGGTGCAGGTTTTCGGCCTTATAACCCTTCATGATGTTGATCCCCAGATTTTCCAGTTGCGTGGACATCGGAGGATACGGATTGGAATCACTGCCAGTGATTTTAAAACCGCGGTCTTTCAAAAGACCGGCCATCGACGCCATCGCGGTTCCGCAAATACCCATCAAGTGAATGTGACTGCCTGGTTTAATATTCATTTTAAAGTCCACTTCTTCTGTAGTTTTCAACAATCCAATTATGGATATCCGGACGAAGTTTGCCAAAGGCTTTGTTGTCGGCTCCATAAAGAACGCGATTAGAAAGGATGCACACACTCAAATCCATCTTCGGATCATACCAGACTGAGGTCCCGGTAAAGCCCGTATGACCAATCGAATCCAGCGAAAAATACGTCCCGCAGCTGGCCGAACCTGGTGTCGGCATCATATACCCCATCGCCCAGTCGCCTTGTCCTTCCGGAAGCGCGCGTTTGGCAAAAAGCTGAGCCGTCTTCTGACGGATGGAATAACGGGCAATCCCCAACAAGTGTGATCGCAGGTGCAACGAGAACCAACCCACATCATCGATGCTTCCGAACAAGCCCGCATGGGTGGAAACACCCCCCAGTGCCCAGGCATTCAGATCATGGACTTCACCCTGCACCAGTTTACGCCGCACCGGACATTCTTCAGTTGGAGCATACAAGGAAAGTTTGTTGGTCACTTGATTGTCCGGATGGAACTCCAGCGTGGTTCCAAGATAGAATTTATTTTTAATGTCCGTCCAGACATCATCCAGGGACTTATCATAGATTTTTTCAATGATATAACCCAGCACCAGGAAGCCTACATCCGAATAAATGGCCGTTTCCTGTTTTTCAATTTTCAAACCCTGCAGGATCGACTGCAGTTGTTCGCGGCGTTTTTCCCGCGAAAGCGACGTGTTGATTTCCTGATACAGAGGAAGCCACCATGGCAAACCTGAGCTGTGAGTCAGAAGCTCGGTGATTTTCGTGTCTTTATGCTGAAACCACGGCAAGAGATCGCTGACTTTGGTTTCAAAATTCCATTTGCCGCTTTCAAATGCCTGCAACATCGCCTGCGTGGTGAAAATCACTTTGGTCAGGCTGGCCAGATCGTAATAGGCATAGGTGTTACCCACGGCAACATCACAGATAATACGTCCTCCCTGATAGGCTCTTACCATCACTCCCGGAGTCGTATCACGGATGCGCTCTTCCAACTGCGAGATCAGATTTCTTTCCAAAACAGAATATTTCATTACGGACGTCCTCCGGTTTCAATCTGTAACAAGACCCGACCACTATTGACGGTCAATTCACAGGATGTGTTAAAAGGAACGGGTCGCTGCACTGGCGCGTGTCCCGCCTCAAGGCCCTTGAAAAGAGGAATCTCCAGATCCTCGGCCCAACGTTTAAAGACTTTATTCGTTTTATCCTCGCCGGTTCCCCCGGGTTCTTCGCCACCGAAGAAGTCCCCCAGAATCAGACCCTGGCATTTTTTAAAGATTCCCGCCTGACGGAACTGCTCAAACATACGATCCACGCGGTAACCACGCTCGCCGATGTCCTCGACAAAAAGAAGCTTCTTGTCGGCATTAATCTGCCATGGCGTTCCCAAAGTGGACTGCAACACCGTCAGATTCCCCCCGGTGATACGGGATTTGATCGTTTTAGCTTCGCGTGCCGCCTGATTCAGAGGCTTGAGTTTCTTAAACTCAATTTTTTTGGTCTTTCCAAAAAGCACATCATGAATTTCTTTTTCATGTTTGGCAGACACCAGGTTGCGCCCCAAACGATCCAAAAGTGGTGCATGCAACGTGGACCAGCCCCATTCCTGAGTCACAAATGTGTGCAAAGAGGAAATATCACTGATCCCAATCAACAACTTGGGTGTCTTTGGTTTTTTGAGCTTCGCCAGATAGGGCAACAAACGATTGCTGCCATAACCGCCCCGCAGACACCAGATCACCTGGGAATCCCTGGACTCAATCGCAGCCTTCAGAAAACTCCAGCGCGCCTCATCTTCATGCGCATGCAGAAAATGCGGTTTGATGATGCCTTTGGGAATTCGCGGCTGAAGCTTCCACTTTAACAAAAAATCCCGGGCACCTTCGACCTCATGAGGCTTTGACGGATAGCCCGGAGCGACCACATCAATGACATCATTTTCCTTTAAAAACTTCCAACTGCCTGTCATCCGCTACACCCGTTTGATAATATCTTTGATGGCTTTTTTATGTTTTTTCCCTGTGAAAATCTCGTCGATTTCTTTCGGCTTTAGCAGCTTACTGATCTGATCATCCACCAAAAGTTTGTCTTTTAAGTGCTCTCCATAAGCCAGGGAGTGACACAGACGCTGCACCAACGCATAGGCCTCTTCACGGATCATCCCCTTTTGAATCAGGGCCAGCAGAACATGAGAACTGAAAATCTGACCTTGAGAACTTTCAATATTGTCCATCATGCGCTTTTTATTCACATCCAGACCATCCAAAAGAATCGTCATACGATGACACGCATAATCCGCGACGATGAAAGCATCCGGGAAGACAACACGCTCAACCGAAGAATGACTGATATCGCGCTCATGCCACAGGGCCACGTTTTCCAGACCAGCGATCGCATAACCACGAAGCAGGCGGGAAAGGCCCGTGATATTTTCCGCACTGATGGGATTCTTCTTGTGCGGCATTGCAGAAGATCCCTTTTGCCCCTTGGTGAAACCTTCCGTCACCTCTCCCACATCACTGCGCTGCAAGTGGCGAAGCTCCACAGCCAGGCGTTCCAGACCCGTGCCAAAGATCGCCAAAGCTGAAAGCATCTCGGCGTGCCGGTCGCGGGGAATCACCTGCGTGGCAATGGTTTCTGTTTTTAACTTCAACTTTTTTGCCACCAGATTTTCAATTTTCGGCGCCTGACTGGAGTACGTACCCACAGCTCCACTGAGCTTGCAGATCATCATGTTGTCCAACGCCGCCTTCACTCGCTTTTTATTGCGCTGAGTTTCAGCCAGAAAGCCGGCCATCTTAAATCCGAAAGTTGTGGGCTCTGCGAACATTCCATGCGTGCGCCCTGCACACAAAGTTTCAGCATGACGGTTCACCAGGGTCTTCAGGGATTTTTCCAAAGCCTCTATGGATTTCATCAGCACCACACCCGCTTCACGAACCTGCAGACTGAAGGCTGTGTCCAACACATCCGAAGAAGTCAGGCCATAATGGATGAACTTCCCCTGAGGACCGACATTTTCAGCCAGATTGGAAACAAAAGCGATCACGTCGTGTTTGGTTTCACGTTCGATTTCAGAAATTCTTTTAACGTTGAAGCGGGCCTTTTGCGCAATCGTCTTGGCCGCCCCTTTGGGAATAAGACCCAATTGCGCCTGCACTTGCGCCACAGCGATTTCGACTTCCATCATCTTGCCGAATTTGTGATCAGAATCCCAAAGAAGGCCCATCTCAGGGCGAGTGTATCTTTCAATCACGAGTTCTGTTCCTTTCGCTTCTTTTCCTTTTGTTCCTTGAGCAGCTTTTCTTTCCACCAGCTCACGATACGGCCTTGGATGGCCTCATGATTGTCAAAATAAGAGCCCCAGTGATAGTTCGGCCAAACTTCCGGTCCATCCAAATGCAAATTCCCATAAGAACTGCGACCCCGTCGTGCTTTCTGCTTCTCGCCGAAAACCGGGAACCGAGACGCCCCCAACTGGGCATAGGTGTAATAGTATTCCTGCGGGAAGCTCAGGATCTGAGGATCAGTCAAAGTCATGCGCTCTTTAAGATGGTTCTTCATGCGCTCACTGCGAACGGTCAGATAGTCTTTGTTGAACCTTTGCACAGTGGGGATTCGCATCCAGACATCAAATTGTTCTGGCAGCGTGGTTCTTTGCAACACCATCATATTTTCATGAGTCCACGGAGAGTCCACATCACCAATCATCACCGTATGCAAAGGCAGTCGATCCCGCTCAAAGCACGCCTGCAGACCGACTCGGTAACGCACCCAGCACCATTCAGGCTCCAAGGCTCCTTCCGGGAAGAAGTATTTACCCAGGCGTTCATTCAAAAAATAACTTTCTTCGCTGGTCAGCATCCACACAATTTGCTCCAAACGGAACAAACCTTGTTTTTCGCCGGAAAGCTCCAGACCCGTGATCGACTTACCACCACCGAATGAAACGTCCATGATCTGGTGCGGGCGGATGACATCCACCCCTTTGCTGGTCAGCCAGCTTAAGGATTTTTCCAAACCGTTGCGAGTCGCATGACGAACCAGGAATGAGGAGGTCAGCGGCGTCGGCACCCCCAGACGGGCCCCCTTGGCGTTGGAGGTGTAAGTTGTTCCCGACCACTGGTGCGCCAGATGCAGAATCCAGCTTGAATCAAAATCAAGGGCATCAATATTCTTGTAAAGATACTTTGCCGCCTTTTCGCCCGCGCCCCCGATCAGATGCTCCTTCACAGACGGCGCCAAAGTGGACTGGTCAATTTTATACTTTGTAACCGGCCCCTTAAACTCAAAAGGGCCGTCCTTCAGCCACAGAGTAAATCCATTTGGAACTTCGTCAAACGGATCGTCGGAATACATTCTTTCGGACTGGGATTCTGAAATGCGCTCGTTGCGGAAGAAACCAAAAGGTCCTTCCACATCTTCTGAAGGCCACACACCCAGTTTGCTGGATACATCAACAAGAGTTGTTTTAATTCCCTCTTTCGCCAGAGCCGCAGCCAACCAATGACCCCGACCAAAAGCTGAAATAAGGATAACGGGACTGCCAAGTTCCATCGCCGCAAATGTCTCCTGTTTTTGAAGTGAAATTGAATCCTAAAGGCTCTTAATGATTAGAAAATCACGAATTGATAAAGTCAAAGGTGCGCACTGCATCCAAAGTGCCTCCGGGGCTTTTTCTTGTGATTTCCCGATGGCGGACCTACAATACGCTCATCAGGAGGAACTCATGCGTCTTTTAACTCTCCTTGGCCTCATTTTCTGCTCTCAGCTTTCCTGGGCAAACGAGTCTGCCGTTGCGACAAACTTCTTCGATCTTTCTGCTAATTCTTTAAGCGGGAAGAAGATCAACTTTTCTACTTACCGAGGCAAAGTCGTTCTCGTTGTGAACACGGCATCTCAATGCGGCTTTACACCGCAGCTTAAAGAACTGGAAGAAATGTACAAAAAATACGCAAGCCGCGGTTTTATTGTTCTGGCCTTCCCCTCCAATGACTTCAAACAAGAAAAAGGCACCAACGAAGAAGTGCAAAGCTTTGCTGAAAAAGAGTTTGGCGTGACCTTCCCTTTCTTTGATAAAGCCCCCGTCACCGGCAAAGACAAGCAGCCGGTGTACCAGTTCCTGACCACGCAGAAGCCGGGACTTCTGTTCAAGGACGTTGCCTGGAACTTTGAAAAGTTTCTGATCAACCGCAAAGGACAGGTCATTGAAAGATGGAGTTCCATCACCAAGCCCTCCTCTGAAAGTATCACCAAGGCGGTTGAAAAAGCGCTGAATGAGCCCTTATAGATGTCTCACCCTGAGACAAACTGCGATATCTGGACTTCGTTTTGATACTTTACTTTGAAGTTTTCCCCGTTTTGATTCGATAATATCAAGAGGGGGAACTTGTGAAAACCACAGCTCGATTACGTACATACAGCCTTCTTGCAATTCTTTTTTCCATGGCCGTGGCCATGCCCCAAAAGTCCCTGGCTCAGTCTGATCAAAAAACATACTTGCTTTCTCAGGTTGATGTGGATGAAGCCTATGATCCGTTTACCGATTACAGTGAATTTGAAGAAGAGTCTGACGAAGAGGCGGACATCAACTTCTTCCGCAACGGACGATTCTTTACTATCGGTCTTGCTGGCGGTATGCGTGGTTTTACCGGCAACTTCGCTGATGCCTATTCAGCGGCGCCGACTTTCGGTATCTTTCTGACTTATTTCTTTGATCTTCGCCTGGCGATGTCCCTGGGCTTCCAAACTGGCGATCATGCCGTGAAATTCAAGGTCCTAGGAAAGACCGACCCTTACGAAGGCAATGTTTCCATCACAGCGGTTAATTTTGACTTGAAGTACTACATGAACACCCAGAATGTGACGCGGGGTCTGGCCGATCTAAATCCCTACATCCTGGGCGGTCTGGGTCAGTTTTATCGCACCTATACCATCGCAGGTCTTGACGGATTCAGCCGAGACTCCACCATGGGTTTTGATATCGGCGCGGGGTTGGAGATCCCCTTGATGCGCAAAAAAGCCTACCTGGGTCTGCAAGGAACTTATCACTATGTGAACTTCAGTGATGAAAATAAAAACTATGTCGATGGCACCGAAAAACTGGAAAAGAATCTGGCCGGGGACTTCTATAACTTCCTGGTTATTCTGGGGATGAATTTCTAGATTCCAGCGCGCTACAAAATAAAAAAGGGACCTTCAAGGTCCCTTTTTAGTTCCGGATTCACAAAGCAAAGACGCCGACAACCTGAAGCAACAACCCCAGTACAATTACAATTGGCCCCGCCCACTGCAAAATGAACAACCAGTGAGGATACATGGAGTAGCTGACAAACTTGTCCTTATCGACAAAGCCCAGCTCTTTTTCCTTGTCTGAAATACCCTTATTAAAAGCAATCAGGATCCCCAAGGCGACCACCGGCAACAGCCAGTTGATCAGCAGTGAATCCAGATTTTCAATCAACGAGCGCCCGCCCACACGGACGTCTTTAAAGACTGAACTCGACAAAGCCGGAAGCACCGTCAACAGCAAGGCGATCGCCCCGGAATACCAGGTCGCTTTACCGCGCTCCATCTTCTTCTGCGCATCCACCCAGTTTGAAACTACAACCTCCAAAAGGCCGATACTGGCATTCAAGGCCGCCATATACAGACACACGAAGAAGGCCAGTCCGAATAAGACTCCCCCCGGAATGCCCAAAAGATACTTCGGCAGAACCTCAAACATCAAAGCCGGATCTGTCAGCGGAACATTGGACGCCTGGAACGCCACCGGGAAAATCATCACCACCGCAATCATGGAGATGATCGTATCCACGATCGTCACCCGAAAGCCCGCGGTCGGAACGTGATCTTCCTCACGCATATAAGAACCGAAAGTCACCATGGTCCCAAAGCCCACAGACAGGGTGAAGAACACATGTCCCAAGGCATGATTCAAAGAGGACCAGGTCAACTTGGAAAAATCAGGATAAAAAAGGAAGCGCAAAACTTCCGGAGTCGACGGCAGCGAAAAAGACCGCATGACCAGAATCACAACCAAAGCCACAAAGAGGGGCATCGTATAGCCGATCCATCGCTCCAGCCCCTGCTGGACCCCTTTAACGACCACCACAACCGTAATCAGAATGTGGGCACTGGCCAGCATCAACTGCAACCAGCCATTGGACATCAGGGCTGCCAGATTGGTTTTATCGACGACCTGATCCGAAGTGGAAAACAATGAAATCAAAAACTGAGTTAGAAAATGCAAAACCCAGCCGCTGATCACGGAATAGTAAGACAGAACGACAATACTGACTAACACGGCCAGCCGCCCGACCCAACGCAAAGAGCGCACGCCGGATTTCTGTCCCATCTGCTGGGTCGCCACGATCACAGAACGACGTGTGCCTTTTCCCAGCATCAGCTCGGCAATCAGAAGCGGAGCTCCGATTGCCAGGGCCATAAAACCATAAAGCAAAATAAAAGCACCGCCTCCATTTTCCCCCACGACGTAAGGGAAACGCCAAAGATTCCCCAGACCGCAGGCAGAGCCCACGGCCAGAAGGTAAAATCCATAGCGTGTTTTCCAGGAGCCGCGTTTACTGGCCATTATTCCCCGCCACCACTGCCGCCACGGCGTGATTTCATACAGAAGATACGAATCGGCATTCCATGCAGGTCCCAGCGTTCCTTGATGTTTTTAATCAAGAAGCGACGATAAGAATTCGTCACCCCGTCGGGATGATTGGCAAAGGCAATAAAGGCCGGTGGTCTTTGATACGTCTGAGTCAGATAATAGAACTTCACGTTCGTCGTGCCCCAAACCGGAGCCGGCGCCTTACGAATCGTTTCAAAGAAGAAGTCATTCAGCTCAGCCGTTGGAATACGCATGGTCATCTGATCAGCCACACGCTCGATCATCTCGAACATTTCCTCCAGACCATACTGGGTCTTGGCGCTGGTGAAGACAACATTCACATCGGTAAAGAAGTGGAACACGCGCTCGACTTGTTCGCGGAAGGTCTTGCGATACTCCGGAATCTCTTTACCACCCAAGTCAGACTTATTTGCCACCAGGATCACACCTTTATGATCCTCCAGAATAGACTGCATGATGCGTGCATCCTGATCCGTCGGTCCGATTGTTCCATCGACAACCAGCAGGATCAAATCCGCTCGGCGAATGGCTTCCTGGGATTTAAAGGCAGAAATGATCTCCAGATCCTCTTCACGCTTGGCAGATCGGCGTAAACCGGCCGTATCCACCAAAGTGTACTTTTTGCCGTTATAGATGAACGGAGAGTCCACAGAATCAATTGTTGTACCCGCAACATCGGACACGATCATGCGATTCACACCCAGGATCGCGTTGCACAAAGAGCTCTTACCCACGTTGGGCTTACCTACGATGGCGATATTGATGCCCTCTTTCACCGTCCCCGGATTTTCAGGGATCTGCTTGGTGATCCACTCCAGAACATCTGCGACACCGCGACGCTGCTCGAAAGATGCAGAAATGATATCCACGCCAAACTCATAGAAGTCCGCTTTGGCCATATCCGCTTCGGCATCGCGATCCACCTTATTGATCACCAACAAGAAGGGCTTCCCGGTCTGCTTGGCCACACGGATGATGTCACGATCCTCCGGCACCAGGCCCGCACGACCATCCATCACAGCCACAATCAGATCCACAGAATGCAGGAATTCGGTCACTTGTTCTTTGATCAGTTTAGAGAAAATATCACCAGCTTCGGTGATACCGCCCGTATCGATCAGGTCAAACTGCTTGCCCCAGATATCCACCGGCTCAATGATGATATCGCGGGTCACACCCGCCTGATTCTTCACCACGGCTTTGCGCGTGTCAGTGATAATGTTAAACAGTGTGGATTTACCCACGTTCGGGCGACCGATGATCGCCACTTTGGGTGCAAACTCAGTCCTTTGATTCAACGACATAGCCCAGCTCCTTCATCATGCGTTTATTGGAGAACCATTCAGGCTTACTCGCCACATTCAGGTCCAGGAAGATTTTCTCTCCCATCAGTTTTTCAATTTCTTTGCGTGCTTCCATACCAATTTGTTTGATCATGGCAGCGCCCTTGCCGATCACCATTGCCTTGTGGCTTTCTTTACCCACCACAATTTCTGCAAAGATCTTCGGCACTGGCTTGGCATCTTCCTCGAATTTCACAATACGAACTGCGATCGAGTAAGGAACCTCATGGTGAAGAGCATCGAAACATCTTTCACGGATGATTTCTGACGCCATTTCACGCACATTTTCATTGGTGTAAAGTTCAGTGTCATAAAGAGGCGCCGGAGATTCCGGCAACAACTCCAAGAACTCAATCAGAAGTGCTTCACGCTCTTCCTGATCATCCTTGGAATCTTTCACAGACACAGAGAAGGCTTTACCTCCGGCATCCTCGACCATCTTGCGAAGGATCATCACGCGGTGAGCTTTTTCCTCAATATCCGTTTTTGTGATAACCGCCACCCAGGGCTTGCCGCTTTTGGAAACCATTTCGATTACTTTTTCTGCGTCCTCGGGGCGCTCTTCGTCCACAGATAAAACCGCCAACAAGGCATCAGAGCTTCCAATAACGTCTTTGGCTTCCTGAGCCAGGAAGCCATTGAGTCCCTCGTCCGCACGGATCAATCCCGGCGCATCGACGAAGATGATCTGACCTTTATCAGTACTCCAGATACCCAGAATACGACGGCGTGTTGTTTGGGGTTTTGCAGAGACGATGGAAACTTTCTCGTCCACCAGGAAGTTCATCAGCGTGCTCTTCCCTGCGTTCGGTTGTCCAATCAGACCTAAAAATCCGGCTTTGTAACTCATTCTAATTCGTCTCCTTGTATTTCATCTCAAGAGCGTTCTTTGCTGCCATTTGTTCGGCATTTTTCTTACTGCGACCCCGCCCTTGAGCCCAGACATCTTCTTTTACTTTCACACACACCAGGAACTCGCGGTCATGCGGAGGTCCTTCCTCTGCCAAGACCTCATACCTTGGTGTTTCTTTCGAGGACTTCTGCACCAGTTCCTGCAAGCGGGTTTTGTAATCCCGCTCGAAGTCCTCATGTCGACACACCCGATCCGCCAACGGAACAAACTCCTGGCGGATGAAAGTGCGCGCCACCGTGAAACCACCGTCCAGGTACAACGCCCCGACAATGGCTTCAAAGGAGGAAGCAATCAGACGGGGCTTTTGAGCACCACCCGTCTGCGCTTCACCTTTTCCAAGCTGCATCAGCTTGTTGAGTCCCAGCTCCAACGCCAATTCAGAAAGAACTTCTTCATTGACGATGCTGGCTCTTTTCTTCGACAGCCCCCCTTCGGTGTCTGTCGGGAACTTTTCATAAAGAAATTCACCCACAACCAGATCCAAAACCGCGTCACCCAAAAACTCGAGTTTTTCATTGTGCTCAACACAGTTACGCAGTTCATTGGCAAAACTTTTGTGCGTCAGGGCGCGCTCGAGCAGTGCCTGGTTCTGAAACTGATATCCCAGACGCTCTTCCAAAGACTTTCGGAATTGATCGTTCATGTCAGAACCTCGCCCACCAGGTGACCTTCCATGTGTTGTTTGTTGGAATGATCATACCCTGTGATCTTAACCTCAATTTCCTGTCCCGCCCAGTGATCCAGGAAACTCTCGGCTCCCGTGATATCCACCGGCCAATAGTCATGGCTCAGACCCTGGCCGCCTTTGGCAGCATTCTTCAGAACCAGAACTTTTTTGGTTGTGCCCACCTGAAGCTGAGCCTGCTCGGAATAACGAGCAATACTCAAGTCACGCAGACGCGCAGCCCGCTCGGCACGAACATGCGGATACACTGACACATCCATCGCCGCAGCCCGCGTGCCCTGACGTTCACTGTAAGGGAAAACATGCAGCTTGGTCCATGGCAGATCCTTCAGGCAGTCATAAGTGTCTTGAAACTGCTCATCTGTTTCAGTCGGGAACCCGGTGATCACGTCCATCCCGACAAAACTGCCGGGAACACGGTCTGCAATCGCGCGCAGAGATTTTTGCACGTCGGCTTGGGTGTACTTGCGCTTCATATGGAACAAAACATCCGTATTGGCACTTTGAATGCTCATATGGAAGTGCGGACACAATCGGGAATCCTGATACAGATCCAAAAGACGCTCGGAAACCTCCACCGGCTCAAGACTTGCCAAACGGAACCGAGGCACCTTGGTCTTTGCCAGAAGATTTTCGATCAGGTCTTCCATCACGTAGGTCTTGTCACCGACCTTGTCTTCGTAATCACCAATGTGAACACCGGTCAAAACGACCTCGCGGGAACCCTGCGCATAGAGATCATTAATACGATTCACCAGATCCGCCACCGGGATCGAGCGGCTCTTGCCACGAGCATACGGAATTATACAATAAGTGCAGAAACTGTTGCAGCCGTCCTGAATCTTCAGGAACGTGCGCGTGTGTTCTTTTTCAATACCACCGCCGGCTTCCAGGTCCTCTTTTTTGAAGATGTTGGATTTAAACACCTTCTCTGTCAGCTCCCCACGGAAATGTTTACTCAGAAGATCCGGCAAAGACCCTTTGTGAGAGTTCGCCACAATCAGATCCGCCCCCGGCAAGCTGGAGAAAGACCCGGTGTCGACCTGGGCCGCACATCCCGTGACCACCACTGTGCAAAATGGATCTTTTACCTTCAAACGACGGATATAGCGGACCGCCTCTTTCGTGGCTTCCGCTGTCACAGCGCAAGTATTCAAAACATGAATGCGGGCGTTTTTTTCACCGGACACCACCGGGGCAAAACCACTGGCATTCAGATTCTTCTGAATCAGACCCGCATCATATGTATTCACCTTACAGCCGAAGGTGTGGACCTGATACTTCATAGAGTGATCCATCCGCCCCCCACCAACTGCTTGTCACGATAAAACACCGCCGCCTGGCCGGGAGTCACCGCTCTTTGTGGTTCAGAGAATTTTAATTTAAAGCCCGTGGCGGTCTTATGAATTTTCGCTTCAGACCCTTTGTGCTGATAGCGGATTTTCACATTCATGACTTCGCCATCCTGAATTTCATCCAGAAGCTTCGGATCCACAACATCCACTTCGTCGGCGAAAAGATATTTTTCATCGCCCACCCAGACCGTGTTGTCTGTGGCATCAATTTTAATAACAAAAAGCTTTTCATGGTGATCCATGCCCAAGCCTTTGCTTTGACCGTAGGTAAAGTTATGAATTCCGTTGTGAGGCGCCATCACCTCACCCGTCGGGTAACGCTTCAAAAGGCCTTTTTTGGAAGCCAGAATTTCCGGTTTCACCTGACCTTTGATAAAGTTCTGATAGCCTTGTCCACCCACAAAGCAGATCCCCTGAGAATCTTTTTTACGTGCCGTCACCAGACCACGGCTTTCAGAGTAAGCACGCACTTCCGGTTTCTTCATATCCCCAACAGGGAACAACAGCTTTGGCACCAGCTCCGGATCAATCGTGAACAGGAAGTAGGTCTGATCTTTCCAGTCATCCGTCGAAGTGTGAATGGAGGACTTCCCATTTTCATCAGTCACAATCTTGGCGTAGTGACCTGTGGCGATGTAATCGCACTCCAGCTCTTTCATCTTTTTAACAAGATGGTCGAATTTCAAATAGGTGTTGCAGTTCACACACGGAAGCGGTGTCTGACCTTCCAGATAGGCTTTCAGGAAAGGATCAATCACAGCGGCGCGGAATTTCGCTTCGCAGTTGATCACATAAAACGGAATCCCCAGGCGGTCTGCCACAGAGCGGGCGTCGTCCACATCAATACTGGAGCAGCACGTGCCATTGCCTTCTTCGATATCGCAAGTGGAATAGTCCCAGACTTGCATTGTTGCCCCAATAACCTCATACCCCTGTTCGACCAAGAGCGCAGCCGCGGCGGAACTGTCCACGCCTCCGCTCATAGCAACAAGGACTCTCCCTTTAGACATGACAAGAATCTCCTTCGTCGTCGTTCAGTGATCGCAAGCGATCCACCACTGTTTTCAATGTATCTACAAATAAATCCACTTCGCTCAAAGTGCTTTCCCAGCCTAGGCTGACACGCAAACTGTTCTGCGCTTCACCACGACTCAGCCCCATGGCCAACAAAACCGGGCTGGGTTCAGGGTTTCCAGATGAACAAGCCGCCCCTGTGGATACGGCAAAGCCTTTGATATCCAAAGACATCAGCATCGTTTCGCCATCAGCCCCTTTCAAAATCAGGGAGCTGGTGTTCGGCAGACGTGGACTTTCCACGGCGGTGATTGTCACATCAGAGATCTCAGCCAGAATACGAGTCTCCATATGATCGCGCAGGGCTGCGATGGCGCGAGCTTTTTCCTCAATCAGGGAAACGCGTTTGGCAACAACACCCAGGCATCCAATCCCCAGAGTGTTTTCTGTACCGCCACGACGATGTCTTTCCTGACCGCCACCGTGAATCAGAGAACTCACGTTAGAGCCTTTTTTGGAATACAGAACCCCTGTGCCTTTTACGGAATAAAATTTATGACCCGAGAAAGAGGCAAAATCCACATTCAGCTCATGCAGATTCACCGGTACTTTGCCGAAAGCCTGCACCGCATCCGTGTGGAAGAGAGCGCCTTTTTTATGGGCCATCTCGGCCATCTGCTTAATCGGGAACAACGTGCCCGTTTCGTTGTTGGCAAACATGACCGACACCAATGCGGTTTCTTCGCTGAGGTGTTCTTCATAGAATTTCAAATCAATTTGTCCCTGACGATTCACGGGAATAAAATCCACCCGCGCACCAAGAGCTTTGAGATGCTCCATGGTCTTCATCACACTGGGATGTTCCACTGCGGAGCACATGTAGTGAGTGCGGCGGCGCTGCTCAGGCGTCAGGAACTGGGCTGTTTGGTAGTAATCAAACAGACCTTTTAAAACGGTGTTGTTGGCTTCACTGCCACCGGAGGTAAAGATGATCTCCAGAGGGTGAGCGCCCACCGCATCGGCCATGGCTTTACGGGCATCACGCAGAATGTTTTTCGGCTGACGACCGCTCCAGTGAATGGAGCTTGGATTTCCCCAGGCCTGCGCAAGCTCCGGCAACGCAGCCAGAACTTCTGCACACACGGGAGTCGTGGCATTGTGATCGAAATAGTGAAGGACTTTGGTTGATATCATAAGCGCACGGAACCTATCATAGTTCTTAAGTATTGAAAACTTCTAAGATAATTTGCCAATTCCGGGTGTCCAGCGCGTTAACACTTCAGGAAAATTCTACACCCCAAACCCCCCTTCCCCGGGGGTCAACTGGACTAGACCTCAGTTTTTACTCAGGTTTTCGTAAAGAATTCCGATAAACACAGTGATGAGTCATCACCTATGGTTTGAACATTTTAAAGAGCAACTTCAAGGACTTACCGAAGCCTTTGAACAAAGCGGAACGCACTTAAGCCTTCTGGCCTTTGCCATTAAGGAGCAGCGCCTCAGCTCTGAAGCCTATCTTCAATGGGCCATGACTCACCATAGACTTCCTTTGCTTCAGTCACGATTTTTTACAGAAACTCCCGTGTCCCAGGAAATGTTCGCGAAGTGGGCGACCCATTATCCGTGGTCTGCGGAGTGTCTGCCTGTGGCGGAGTGGGATGGATCCCTCATCGTAGCATGTCTTCAGCCGCCGCAGGATTTTCCTTCTTTCCCGTCCAGCATCCTGGTGCTGGCAACTTATGAAAATCTGGAACAGGTCTGGACACAACTGCATCCGGAAAGACAAGCGACCCCTGCTGCCGACGCAGCCCCGGAAGGCATTGATCTTTCCTTAAGCACACCGAAAAAACAAAGCTCTGACAGTTTCTCGTTTGATGATCTGGGCGTGGCCTCTGAAGGATCTTCTCCGAATTTTGAACCTTTGTCCTCTGATGAACTTTCTGTCGAAGGTGCTCCGGAAGAAAAACTTGACGGTCTTTTCGATGGCCCGACCGTGATTCGTCTGGAGGCCCTCAGCCCAGCCCCGGCAGGGACACCTGCAGCGGAGGCTTCAACTTCTGCCAAAATCGAATTGACACCGGAAATCCCCGAAACCGAGCAAAAAACAACAATCATGCCTTTGCCAGCGGCCTCCACGACTCCTGTCGTTGAGGAGGTTCCGGCTGTGGTGTCGCCGCCCGTTGTCGCGCAAGCACCGGAAAGCTCTGCTCCTAAAAAAGCAACACCTCCGCCGCCGCCAAAATCCGAACTGCCTCCTCCATTTGAGGACAGCTTCAGTAATCGCCCTGTTGCCATCACACCTCGTCCGGCGGGAGTGGCTAAACCCACGATCAATCCCGTGGCCACAGGTCACTTTGCGCTGGATAAAATCAAAAAGAAAAATGCCGCGGCTTTGAATGAAAAAGTCAAACTGGTCTTAAGCGAGATGAAGGCTCATTTTGAAAAATCCATGATTCTGACTTTGGATGAGCAAGAAACGCAGATGATTGCCTTTGCCTGGGATGAAAACTTCAAAGGCATGAAAGACACTTCCATGCGCTTCCCGCTGCAGGTGCCCAGCATCTTCAGCATTGTGGCTTCCACGCAAAAGCCTTACCACGGATACATCTCCCTGAATGAAACCAACGAAAAGTTCTTTGAAGGCTGGAATCAGGGCCGTATCCCCGATCATGTCACCATCACACCGATCATTATCAATGAAAAACTGGTGGGCATGCTGATGGGATTTGCGGAAAAATCAGCCTACAACAAGGTCTCTCTGAATTTAGCGGAAAAACTTTCAACCGACTTCACCAAGGGTCTTCAGGCGGCATAATTTATGATGCTTCTTTTGCATCTTCTCTTGAACGTCACACTTGCAAACTCCAACTCCTGCAGCCAACACAATCCCATGAGCCCCGATGTTCCAGCCTGCCCAACCACTGGCAGCAAGTTGTTATCGGAAAATTATCCCATCATGGCCGCCACGGTTTCTGACGACGCTGGCGGTTCCCGCTATGTGAAAGAATACGTCACCAAGGTTTTAAAAGCCCAGCCCTCCAAATCTCCGCAGTTCTTTCTGCACGTCACAGATCAAACCTGGCATGAGGTGGTGCGCGAAATAAAAAAGCAGGCCCCCGACGAAGCCACAGCCCAACGTTGGATTGCTGGCTTAAGCCGGGTGCAAACCCGCCACCGCTGGAACTGGCAACAGGACTACTTTGAAAGCTTCTTCGACAGCAACACCGGCAAGCCTGTGCTGCGCGAAGTACAGGGATATGGCCGCCACGGCAATGCCTTTAAGGATCTGGTCAAACAATCCAGCGCGGATTGCTCCATCAACGCTGGCAAACAACTGAGCAACGACCAATACAAATCAGGACACAGCGGCGGCAATATTGAAGCCGTCAACGGCCTGTGCCTTGTGGGATCCGACCACTTTGAAGGTGATGAGTGGGACAAGTACGCAAAAGTCACCTGCGAAAATCCGGCGACTGCTGTAAAAACACCTTCTGATTTCCTCAATGTCGGCCACACCGATGAGTTCTTTAAAACACTCAAAGATCCCACCCAGAAGGCGCCTTGTGATTTCAGTCTGGCCTTTGCCAGTCCGAAAAAAGCTCTTGAGATTTTGAAGAAAAATCCTCAGGGACGCGCCTTTGATTTTTCACATCTAAGCCCGGATGAAATCATGGTGCGCCTGAGACAAGCGCCTTACAACCGCATCTGCAGTGAGTTTTCTTACATCAAAGAAATGAAAAGTCGTGGCAACAGACCCGGCAACGGCAAAGAAAAACGTGTTCGCGGAGTTTCCCAGTTCCTGTTTAACATCATCCTCCCCCCTGTCTCCGCTGGAAACATCGTGGCGTCCCTGAAAGACCCGGAATCTTTGCGCATGGACGAGTATCTGGAGCAGATAGACGAGGATGGCATTTCAGATCCGCCGCTGGATCGCGGTCGCGACCGACGGCAAGAGCGAATTGATCGCCTGAACCGGCAGCGCGCTCTGCTTCGCCAAGCCGGAATTCTGAAGTCTCAGAGCGATTCTTCCATCCTGAAAGACTGTTACAACATGACGAACAAAGAATTGGCGGACATGTTTGAAGACGACTACGAGATGAAAGAATTTAACGAATCTGTGGAAGAGGCGACTCAAAAATTCAAAAAGGAACTGCTGGCAAAAGTAAAAAAATCCTATCCCCAATGCAATCCCAAGACGGTGGAATTGCCGGACCTGTTCCTGGGTGACATGAACTACGACTCGGAGAAACCCACCTATGCCATAGGGACTGCGGACTCGGTTTTCCCGAATCCCACCAATGGCGAGATCGTGGAAAGTACTTTCATTTTGCCAGAGCCCGTCAATCCCGCTTTTAAAGCGGAAATTGATAAGTCCATAAAAGATCTGGGTCTGAAAACTGACTACATCGACACGCATTTTGCCCACACACTCAACGGAAATCTGCACTGTTCAAGCCATGCCATGCGCTATTGCCGACCTCAAGGAGGCCAGAAATGATTCGTCTTATCCTCATGATCAGCCTGGCCCTTGTGGGAGTTTCAGGAGCCCAGGCTCAATCCAAAAAACTGATGTACTCCTGCGAGCTTCAGGACAAGTGGCTGCAAGGGCAAAAGCTTTCCGCCGGCATTGACATTCAGGATCTGGATCATGCCAGTCTGAAAATTCAGTCTTCGACCGAAACGGTGACCTGTCCCCTTGAAATTGAAAGCGTTCAGGATGCCTCTCGCGGACGCATTGCCAAGGTCATCTTCCTGATGACTCCGGAATCCTGCTCTCCTCCCGAAAAGTCCTTTAATCGCAATCTGCGCCGTCGCATCGAGCTTCATATTGATGCCCAGCCCGGCGGCAAAGGTGATGCCCAGCTTTCCTGGCGTCATCGTGGAAATCGTTCCCAATGCAAAGAGGTTGTGAACAATCTGAAATCCCATGGCATCGGTAATAAATTTCATCCCGCCTCAGCAGGCACCAATAAAACCACCGCCGGAACACGATAAACGCTTTTAAATCCAGTACGGCGGGAAATTAATACGCTCTCTCAGCCCCCGCCTTGAAATCCTCTGAAAAACCGGTTACTTCCTTGGGTCATGAAATACCTGTCCTATGTTTTCATAGTCCTTCTGTTTCCTTCCCTTCTTTTTGCCCAAGGCACACGCATTAAAGTGATCAGCGTGCATGACGGAGACACTCTGACGGCTGTGGGCGCAGAGGACCCAACCCTGCGCTACAAGGTTCGCCTGATGGGTGTGGATACTCCGGAAGTTGATTTCATGAAAGAGACTCAAGGCGAAGTGGCTTTGGCCGCCCGGGACTTTCTGAGGTCTTTGATTCCTGCTGACGGCATCATCACTTTAAGCGACGACAGCCAGGTCGATAAGCACGGCCGGATCCTGGGGCGACTTCTTGTTGGCAATCAAGATCTGAATATGGAAATGCTAAAAAACGGCTGGGGTATGATTTATTTTATTTACCCCTTTGAAAAGCGCATCGTCAGCGATTACAGCCGCGCCGCTAAAGAGGCCTATGACAACCGCCGCGGCGTTTTCTCAAACGACTATCGCCAGACGCAAGAGCCCTACCAGTTCCGCATGAAGGTGCAAAAACAAGTTGGCAGAAACCCCGTGGGTGATTTGGAACTGAAAAAGATCCTGCCCCCCGAAGACATCAACAAAGTCCCCGTCTGGAAAAGAGTCTTCTTCCCTAACTACGAAATGGCCTACCAGAACGGTTACAACTAAACCAGGCGAGTGGTGATTTTTCTTTCGGTGTCAGATAGTTTTTCGAAGACGACTTCGACTCTTTGCCAGTTCAAAGGCAAATAATCGAAGTCCAGTCGATTGGCCCACTCAATGACAATGAGTGAATTCTTTTGCGCAAATAAATCCCAAAAACCCGAACTTTCCAGATCATCATCGTCTTTCAGTCGATAAAGATCCAGATGATCCATGGCTTTGCCCTCGGCATTCTCATAGCGCAGATGAATGGCAAAGGACGGTGACTGAACATCTCGCATTCCCAAAGCAGAAGCCATCATCTGCACGGAGGTGGTTTTGCCAGCCCCCACATCACCACTCATCAGCAAAATGCAGCGATCATTTAAATGAGGCAGGAACTCTTGCCAAAAGGCTTTAAGTTCCTCCAGATTCTTCACAATTCTTTGGGAATTCAAAATAGTGGACATGTTACTTTAAGATTTTCCTCATCTTACGAACAGATTCTTCCATGCCATACTCCAACGCATAACACACCAAAGAATGTCCAATATTTACTTCCTGAAGATGCGGCAACTTATTGATAAGCTTGGAGTGTTCGTAATCCAAACCATGCCCCGCATGAACATTCATCCCCAGATAATGAGCCCACTCGGCCGCCTCGCACAAACGCTTCCATTCCGCGTTCTTTTTGGCTCCTTTGAGTGCCACCCATTTACCCGTGTGGAACTCAACAGCATCCGCACCAGCCTCATAGGAAGCCTCAACCTGCTCGATGGAAGGCTCAATAAACATGGAAATTTCAATCCCAATGCGCTGAAGCTTTTCAACCATCGGAAGCATTTTTTTAAGGCCTCTTTTCACATCCAGACCACCTTCCGTGGTCAGTTCCGCCCGTTTTTCAGGAACAAAGCACACCCAGTCCGGACGATACTTTTTGGCAAAGGAGACCATCTGGGAAGTCGCTGCCATTTCCAGATTCAATGGCACCGGACACTGCTTTGACAGGAGCTTTAAATCCTCTAACTGGATATGGCGACGGTCTTCGCGCAGATGAATGGTGATCTGCTCTGCACCGCCCTTCACGGACTTCTTAACCATATCCAACAGGTTTGGATAAGCTGTTGTTCCACCACGCACCTGACGAAGCGTTGCCACGTGATCTACATTCACACCAAGACGAATTTTATTTTTCATATTTTTCCAGGATGATCCGGCGGGATCACCCTCCTTTTTACTTAAGACAGTTCTTTTTCCAGGAACGAGGCAATTTCTTCTGCAAATTGAGTGATCTGGGTTTTGTCAGAGCCTTCAACCAGAACGCGAATCACCGGCTCTGTCCCGGAGAATCGCACAAACACACGACCTGTCCCCGCCAGCTTCTTTTCAATGGCGTGAATCATGTCATTGTATCCGGCAAGTTCATTCAGCTCCGCACGGCGTTTTACGCGGCAATTGATCAGTATTTGCGGCACATCTTCAAAGACGTGATTCAAGTCACTCATCTTTTTCCCTGTTTGCTTCATCACTGCCAGCACACTCAAAGCCGCGATACAGCCATCCCCTGTGGTCGTATGATCCAGGAAAATAATGTGCCCGGATTGCTCGCCTCCCAGGTTGTAACCGTTCTTGCGCATCTCTTCGACAACGTACTTGTCACCCACGCCTGTTTTCACAAGCTTGATACCGGCCTCATTCATACGCTTCTCAAGACCGAAGTTGGACATTTGTGTCGCCACCAGAGTGTCCCCCTTAAGAAGCCCGCGCTCTTTCATATGAAGCGCACAGATTGCCAAAATACGGTCTCCGTTAACGATCTCACCCTTTTCATCCACCATGATCACGCGATCCGCGTCACCATCAAGGCTGATACCAACATCCGCACGGTACTGCAAAACAGCTTCCGCCAACTTTTGCGGGTACAAGGCACCGACCTTGTCGTTGATATTCACGCCATTAGGATCATCACCTAGCTGAATCACTTCAGCTCCCAATTCCTGGAACACGGAGGGAGCCACTTTATAAGAAGCTCCGTTAGCCGTATCCAGAACAATACGCATCCCATCCAGAGTGTACTCCAGAGGGAAAGTGCCCTTCACATAAACAATATAGCGTCCCTGAGAGTCTTCGATACGACGTGTACGACCGATCTCTTTGCTTGGAGGCAGATGCGGCGTCAGATCCTCTTCCAACACCAGACGTTCGATCTCGCGCTCCATGTCTTCAGAGATTTTAAAGCCGTCAGAACCAAACACCTTAATCCCATTGTCGTGGAACGGATTGTGAGAAGCCGAAATCACAATACCTGCCGCCGCACGCATGGTGCGAGTCAGATACCCAATCCCCGGTGTTGGCAGAGGTCCCACCAACTGAACGAAAATACCCATGGAATTCAACCCAGAAGCCAAGGCTTGTTCAATCATGTAACCGGACAGGCGCGTGTCTTTTCCGATAACAACTTTACGAACGGCGCCGGGAGTGTGCTCCACTTCCTTGCGCAGCAGATAGCCGATCGCCTGACCGATCTTTACAACCATATCCGGCGTCATGGGCCACTGATTTGCAGTGCCACGAATACCGTCTGTTCCAAACAATCTTGATTTTTTTTCCACTTTATTGGCCTTTTTGTTCGTCACGAGGCTTTTCCTTTATAGACAATACTTCAGCTTGAATTTGATTGGGTCGGACTCCCAAGATGCGAACCCCCAGAGGAACTTCGATCTTACTTAGCGGAATATCCACATTCACCACCCCTTCGCCACGCTGGGAAATATCCAGAGTGATATTTTGCGAAAGAGAGCTTTCCAAAAATTTCTTTAACGAAGATCTCGGTCCAGAAACCTTCACCTTGATATGATCCGTCGTCTGAGCCACTACATGAGTGCCCGGCGCGGTCACCAGATCCACATCAATATTTTTACTTAAAACAAAATCCCGGCGCCCCAAAATAGTCAGCCACAAAATCAGGGAAATGAAGAGCGCGACGACTTTATAACTGAAATTTTCAGTGATCATATTCGACCAGCGGCGTCTCATGAAACCTCCCCTTGCTGAGAGAAAGCTTTGTACTTAAGACCGAAGGTTTCATACAGGGCCTTACGGATATCACCGAGTTCGACGTTGGGACTTAAATGGCCCCCTTGAACAATACCGATGGATTTATTTTCTTCAGAAACAACAAAGACCAGAGCATCCGTTTCCTCGGTCAAACCGATAGCGGCACGGTGCCGAGTTCCCAGATTTTTATCCAAAGCCGGATTTTTACTGAGCGGAAGGAAACAACCGGCGGAATGAATTTTACCATTACGAATTAACACTGCCCCATCATGCATCGGACTTTCCGGATGGAAGATGGAGGCCAACAACTCGGCCGAGACTTTGGATTCCATTTCAGTTCCGAATTCAATATGGTAATCGATCACGATCTCACGTTCGACCACCACCAGCGCTCCGAAACCTTTTTGCGCCGTCAGAATGATGCCTTTGGCAATTTCTTCGATCACTTGCGTTTCCTGAATCGTGGAAGCATCACTGAAGAACGGATTACTGCCGATATGAGCCAGGGCACGACGAATCTCGCCCTGGAACAGAACCACCACGATCACAAACAAATTAGAGAAGAACTTTTCCAGAATCCAGTTGAAGGTGAAAAGTTCCAGCCAAATACTGAGGATATAGCCGATGGCCAAAACCCCCAGACCCGAAAGCATCTGGATGGTACCCGTCCGTTTGATCAGGACCAGGATACGATAAACCACCATCCACACCAAAAGCATGTCAATAGCATCCTGCACCCTCAGGTGCTGGACGATAAAGACAAGATTGTCGATGAATTGCTGCAACATCAAGATGCCTTTATAACTGGTTGTCGTTAAAAACACCTGCCGACAGAAACGTCGGCAGGTTCAATGTTCAGATTTTTTAGATCGTTACCGGTCCGGTATTGCCCACCGGGTCGCCGGAAGATCCTTTCTTTTCCGCGGCACTCATGATCGCGGCATTGGTGTCTTTTTTGGTGTTGCGGTATTTTTCGATCTCCGCAACTGCCGCACCGTTCACCAGCATGTCCACCTCGTGGCCGTCGATGGTTTCGTACTCAAGCAAGGCTTGAGTCAATCGTTCCAACGCATCCTGATGGTCACGCAGGATCTGGATAGAAATGTCGTAGCCAGTCTTGATGATCTTTTCAACTTCCGCATCGATCTGCTCGGCCTTCGCTTCAGAATATTCTTTCTGCTTGTTGCCGTAGTTCATGCCCATGAAGACCGGGTTGTCGCGAGTTTCGTAAGCCAAAGGCCCCAATTTGCTCATACCCCATTCGCACACCATGCGGCGAGCGATCTCTGTGGCACGCTCGATGTCGTTACCAGCACCTGTCGTAATATCTTTAAAGATCAACTCTTCCGCCGCACGACCGCCAAACAAGAAGGCAATCATGTTTTCAGCTTTGGACTTGGACAAAGACACACTTTCTTTTTCAGGCAAGGTCTGGGTCACACCCAACGCCATACCGCGAGGGATGATCGTCACCTTGTGGATCGGATCCAAACCGCTGAGTTTTTTACCAACCAGCGTGTGTCCCGCCTCATGGTATGCCGTGACCTTTTTATCTTCATCAGAGATCACCATCGAGCGTCTTTCCGCACCCATAGTGACCTTGTCTTTGGCTTTTTCAAAGTCTTCCATGTCCAGATACTTTTTGTCAGAACGAGCCGCCACAAGGGCTGCTTCATTCACAAGGTTCTCCAGATCCGCACCCGAGAAGCCTGGCGTCCCACGTGCAATTTTAGATGCATCCACATCAGGACCCAATGGAGTCTTACGCATGTGTACGGCAAGAATTTGCTCACGACCTTTCAGGTCTGGCTTATTGACGATCACACGGCGGTCGAAACGACCTGGACGAAGAAGTGCAGGATCCAGAACGTCCGGACGATTGGTCGCAGCGATCATGATCACACCTTCAGAGGATTCAAAACCATCCATCTCAACCAGCAACTGATTCAGAGTTTGCTCACGCTCATCGTGACCACCACCCATACCAGCACCACGATGACGTCCAACCGCATCGATCTCATCAATAAAGATCAAACATGGAGCATTCTTTTTACCCTGTTCGAACAAATCACGAACACGGCTGGCACCGACACCGACGAACATTTCAACGAAGTCAGAACCGGAAATTGTGAAGAATGGAACGCCCGCTTCACCCGCAACGGCGCGAGCCAGCAAGGTTTTACCAGTTCCCGGAGAACCTACCAGCAAAACCCCTTTCGGGATACGGCCGCCCAGTTTGGTGTATTTTTTTGGATCTTTCAGGAAGCTTACGATCTCTTGCAGATCCTCTTTGGCTTCATCCACACCTGCGACCTCTTTGAAGGTCACGCGGTTTTTATGCTCGGTCAGAAGGCGCGCGCGAGACTTGCCAAATGACATAGCCTTACCGCCCCCGACTTGGATCTGGCGCATGATGAACAAGAACATCGCCACAATCAGAATCAATGGCAACCAGTTCACAATCAAAGACTGGAAGAAGCCGCCACTGTCTGCACGCTCGTAGTTCGGAGTGATCCCGTGCTGTTGCAGGAATTTGTATCCTTCATCTTGCGTGTTACCGATGATGGCAAAGTGGGTTCCGTTATACTTCTTTTCAAAGTCAGGCTTCATCTCGCCGATAATTTCACTGGTATCCTGACGGAAAGTGACAGTCGCCACTTCACCGGCTTTTACGGCCTCAGTAAATTTGGAGAAATTGAAGTCAGCAATCGCTTTTTGATGCTTGCTCTCATAGGCTTGGAATAAAAACACAGCCATGATGATCAGGAAGAACCATAGAGCCAGCGTTTTCTGGGTTGATCGCATTTCAGTTCCTTTCAGTCGAAGGTCTAATTACCCCTCAAGGGTAGCATGATTACCATCTCAAAAAAAGAAACTTTAGAGTGAGAATTCAGTCCTCTCAAATCAGGACTGGACCTTGATTTGCTCTGCGTTAACTTCCCATTGGCAACCTGCGACTTTAAATGTGATCACTTTTTGCGACTTGTCCAGGCGCTTTTGAATTTCTTCGAGGTGAGACTGGGAAAAATCTTTTTTCCCCAGCGAGTACAGGTACTGAGCCAGCAGCCTTTTTTGCTCAAAAGGACTCAATGTGAGGTAAAACGCCCTCTGCAACCCCTGTGACTTATAAGCCTCATTTTGGCTCAAAAGATCTCCCCACGGGCGGTTTTCAATCTCCTGCGCAATGGTCTCTAAAGACCTCGCCAAAGCCGCAGTCGAGCCTCTGGAGCGTTTTTCAAGCGCTTTCAGCCAATCCTCCCGCACCCAGTTACGCAAGGGGTCCAGGGACTCATTACTTGGGTCTTCAAAGCTTCGCAGCTTCTCTTCGCGCAGGTACTTTTTCAGTTCTCGCTTTGAAATCTCCAAAAAAGGCCGGAACAATCCATCACGCAAAACATGCATCGCGGTAAACCCCTGTGCCCCTGTCCCACGAATCAGTCGCATCAGTCGGGTTTCCAAAAGATCGTCCCGATGATGTCCGGCCGCAACAATCTCAAATCCCTGCTCTTTCTTCAGGCGCTCCAAAGCCTCATAACGCAGGTCACGATACTCGGCTTCCGATTTAGCCAGCTGTGAAGCCTTTAAAGGATAAAAGTCCACTGCCAGTTTTTTGCACAACTTTTCACAGAAAACCTGGGCCTCTTTGCGATACTCCTGATTGGAATCCTCGCCATGATGGAAATAACAAACCCCCAGAAGTTCCTTTTTATGAACCTTGGTCAGAGTTCGCAACAGCGCCACCGAATCCGTGCCGCCGGACACTGCCACCAGAATCTTTTTGTCCTTCAGACCGTGCAGCTTGATCAACTTCCAAACATGATGATCCAGATCCTGTTTTGCTCTTGTCAGCTTCACCTAAACTCCCGCGACAGCGACTGTCTTGATATTCACAAACTCCAAGATTCCGAAATGCCCCAACTCCCGACCATAGCCGGATTCTTTCACTCCGCCAAAGGGAATGCGCGCATCGGATTTCACATAATCATTCACCACGACAAATCCGGCCTGCAACTCTTTTTCAATGAGCTCTTTTCCTTTTTGAATGTTTCTGGTGAAGACACCCCCACCCAAACCAAACGGAGACGAATTGGCAATTTCCAAGGCCGTCTTTTCGTCTTTGGCTATAAAGACTGAAGCCACGGGGCCAAAGACTTCCTCTTGGTGAACGTCCGGGTTGTCCTTTTCAAAAACCACCACTGTTGCAGGATAGAATGCCCCCGGCCCCTGCGGAGCAGACCCACCAAGCACCACCTTCCCGCCCCAGGCTTTTAACTTTTCCACCTGATTCACAATGGTTTTTTGAAACTTCACCGAAGCCAAAGGAGCAAGCTCTGCCGCCTTCATTTCATTTGTAAAGTGATGTAGAAAATCTTTGGCCACCTTTTCATGCACAATAAAGCGTTTGCCTGCCACACAGCTTTGTCCACAGTTCACCAGGCGCGCCTTTGCACAGGTCTTAGCCGCCATCTCGACATCGGCATCATCTAAAACCAGATAGGCATCACTGCCGCCAAGCTCCAAGACAACCTTTTTCAGATTCTTGGCAGCCTCCATCGCCACAGCCTTTCCTCCCTGACTGCTTCCCGTGAAGGTCACACCGTGCACAGCGGGATGTGCAATCACCTGAGCTGCAACCTCATGATTCACCTGCAAGTTGCGCAAAAGTTTATAGTCCGCCGTCAGGTCGTTAAAGATCTTACCAATCAGCTCGGCCGTTCCCGCGGTTAAATCCGCATGTTTAAGAAGAATCACATTGCCTGCCATCAAAGCCGGCGCCGCAAATCTTAACACCTGCCACAGTGGAAAATTCCAGGGCATCACACTAAAGACCACCCCCAAGGGCTGAAAGCTGACCTCTGCATGAGCGTAGGGCGAAGACACCGCCACTTGATTCTTAAGCATGCCTTGAGCTTCTTTGGCATAGTACTCACAAGTCACAGCGCATTTTTCAACTTCTGCTTTCCCCTCAGAGATTAATTTACCCATCTCTTGGTTCATGACTTGAGCCAAATCTGTCTTATGGGTACGCAAAGACGTCGCCAGTTTGTGCAAAACTTCCGCGCGGTCCATAAAAGAGACCTTACGCCAAATTTGAAAGTCTTTGGCCGCCTGCTCGATTTGCTTTTCTGCCTCGGCCCACGAAAGATGCTGATAGGATTTAAGGATATCCCCAGTTGCAGGGTTCACGGTTTGAAAACTGCTCATGACAACCTCCGAAAGATTTAAGGTTGCCACATTTGCAGGACTCACGCCTCTCTCGGCGCGTCGTATGAGATTTTACAAGGTGGAAAAGACTTCCTGGAAGGACATGATAAGGCCTCCGAGGAAAGCCATGGTCATCGTTCCCCATGCCAAGGACTTATAGAATTTGCCAAGCTGCATGGCGCCTCGAGCATAGGCTCTTTCCGTGGCCAGAGCGGGAATAGGCATTAGCACCGTTCTGATAAACTGGTGACAGCAAGCGCAGAATAAAGTCACAGAGATAAGGCTGAGAAGAAGTTGTTCCATACCAAACTCTTCGGCAGGACAGTGTCTCAACTTGAGATCTACTTAGGTCCAGCTTTAAGGACTAGGCTTTTTCCTCTGAAGAGTCGGCATTGTCTTTTTTGATAATATCGATTTCAGCTGTGATCTTGAACTTGTGCGTTTCTGCAAACTTAGAAGCTTCTTTTACGAAATCAATTTTCTGAATGATTCCAAGAATTTCTTTTGTCACTCTTTGAGTGACTTCTTCCTTGGATTTGTTGGCTCCCTGAATCAGTAAATTCAAGGCCTCTTTGGGAAGTTTTAACTCGGACACATACGCGCGCAAGCTTTCTTCGGTCATAAAAGCCGCACTGACGCCTGCGGTGAAGACCTTCTTCACCGTATCACCCAGAAGACCTTTGAGGTCCCCGGACTGATCTTTGTCGTCTTTTTTGCTTCCATCAGTTGCCATAAAGTTGTTTCACCCGCTTGTGATAGCTGCTGATCATGTTCGGCAAATTCACGCTGACCAAGGCATTGGCGATCGGACCGGGAACAAACATGCTGAACGTCGCTTCCACAGAATAAGTCGCTCTTGTTTTACCAGCTTCATCTTCCAGCTTCCAGGAACCCACAGAGGTTTTAAACACATCACCTGAAGCAAATTCCCACGTGATGCCTTTGGGAGCTGTTTCTGTCATCCATAGAGAATACTTGAAACTTTTAATAACAGCCACATTGTATTCCACCAGTTTGCGATTGCCTTCCGTCTTAAGCACGGTGCATTTTTTAACTTCTGGCAGGAACTCGTGATACTTTTCGTAGTCAGAGATAATTTTAAAGAATTGTTCGACTGTACAATTAAAAACTTCTGTTGTGGATGCTTTTGCCATAGGCCTTTAGTGTGACTATTTGTTTACAGCGAGTCAACGCAGGCCTAGACCATAAAATGATTATGTTACACTTACTTAGAAGTTATCAAAGTACTGCCGAGTCAGACTTCGGCGCATCAGCTCAAGCGCACAATCGAAACCTACACAGTAAATCTTATTTGCATCTGTGGTGATATAAAGATTCTTACCGCCATCGATTTGTGTGGGATTTCCCACCATGCCATCGCGAGAGACCGGTACGGGAACAGCGCTATTGCCCTCGATCGCCAAAGAGGTGCCTTCATTTCCCCAGCAGTAAATGTTCTTCGCGATATCCAAAATCCCGCAAGAGTAAGGATCAAACCCTTTTACCATCAATGGAGCCTCGCCTGCCAGAAGACCGGTGACAGTAACTGGTACCGGAGTACTGGAAGATCCAGCCACCACCCCATTCCCCAGCTGCCCCCACAACGAATCACCCCAGCAATAGGCAATGTCATCCGTTGAAACACCACAGAAGGTTTCTTTGTTCCCGTAGATATCCTTCCACAGCTTTGCCCCCGACATTCCTGAGGTGTCCAAAGGTTGGGGTCTATAGACTGAATTAGCACTTGAATGCCCTGATCGCGAGTAACCCGAATTTCCCCAGCAATAGACCTTCTGATCTGTCATCAGCCCACAGGCGTGAAATTCAGAAACAACGATCTTACTGAAGAGTCTTGAGTCCGTAACAGGAATCGTCGACACATCAATAGGGGTCGGGCTGTAACGTTGCGCAGAAGTTCCGTTCCCCAGAACGGGATTATAGAGGGAATGACTAAACCCTTTACCACCCCAACAATATCCCACACCATCTGTCGCAACAGCACAGGCTACAGTTTCACCAATGGACACACTGGCAAAAGTTGTAGCGCCTGTGACTGCGCTGGTATCCACCGCCTTCATGGTGGCCTGAATCTGGATGAAGCCCCCCTGACCCGTCGTCGCACCGTTGCCGACACAGTGAAGAATGTCATCCGTATTGATTCCACAAAACGAATAAGAACCGGCAGCCAGCGTTTTAAACTTCGTGCTTCCAGTCATAGTACTGGTATCCAGCGGTGTTGGTGTATAAGCAGTTGCATTCAACCCGATTGAATAGCCCCAAAAATAGGCTGTCCCGTCAGAGGACTTTAACAACAATACATTTTTTTCAAAAGAAGGATAAACCCCCGCCCAGTGCTGCCCGGCAGGCAACACTGACGTGCTGATCTCCTGCGGCTGATAGGCGACAACATCTTTATACCGAACCTCGCTGTCCGCATAGCCCCAGCAATAGACGGTGCGCCCATTGGTCTCTCCGCAAGAGATACCTTCATGTATCGCCAGGTTTACAAAATGGGTCCCCCCCGCAAGAGGCGTCTGATCCACTGGTGTTGGTATTAAAATATCCGTGGCTCCACCGTCCGCCGTCAAAGAATGCCAGTTGTATCCAAAGCAGTAGGCCTTACCTTTTGACGAAACCCCGCACGTGGCCCATACACTTGCGACCACTGAGACAAGTTTTTCTCCGTCAGCAAGAGCCGCCAAATCCGCAAGCTGTGGCAAGGAACTATCCACGGTTGTACCGAGACCCAACTGCCCACGACCGTTGGCCCCCCAACAATACAGTGCGCCCTCAAGATTCAGAGCACAGACATGACTTTCCCCTGCAGCAATATGCACAAATGGTGCTGCAGGCGCTCCAGCACCGAAGTCCACAAACTTCACCGCTGGGGAGTCCACCAAGGTGCCATCGCCAAGTTGCCCCTGATCATTAGCACCATAACAAAAAACTTTTCCTCGATCCGTCAGACCACAGGCGAAACTCAGCCCCACGGCGACCTGAAGAACCTTCACGGAACTTCCCAGCGGTGTTAAATCCACCTTGTTGGGAATCCCAGTTACCGCTGCATCCAACAAACCCCAGCAATACATCTCATGTTTTGCCGAGACAGCACAGGTGCTTTCCCAGTTGGACTCAAAGTCGACAAACTTTTTTTCGCCTTCCACATTTGTCATCAGCGCCGGGGTCGGCTCATAGACTGAAAAACCCCCAGGACCGATGCCCGCCTCATCCGAATAGTTGTCACCCCAGCAGTAAATCAATCCGTCTGAATTCAGCGCGCAGGAGGCATAGGACCCCCCACTCATCTTCACAAAGGAAGGGGACCCCACGACATTACTTAAACTGACTTCCTTAGCGCTGATTTGCAGACCATAGCCCACTCCACGACCGACCTGCCCGCCATAGTAGTCTCCGAAGCAGCGGACTCGTGAATTTGAATCAATATAACAAGTCGTGCTTTCTGCCACGTTCATGCGCGAGTAGGTCTGCGCACGATCCACTGTTGACACATCTGAGCGAGAGGCGACATTAACGGTCCCATCATCAAACTCAACACTGCCTGCTGGCAGTTCCAGATCAATCGTTCCGGCCCGGGTGGATACCGAAACCGTTAAATCAAACTCCAAGGCATGAGCCCCTGGAGTCAGATGCAGAATCAGACCCTCGGCGGTGCCTTTTTGAACGAAGTCCGAAACATCAAGACTTTCAGGCTTGATGGGATTTAAAGACTGAACTTTGTAAGACTTGGAGGACCCCACAGAAACCGCACTCTGCGCTTCAGGTGCAAGAAAGATCTTAACTTCTTGAAGAGAAGAAAACTCTGCCTCCCGACTGATGGATGCAGCCAAGGTGCATCCCAGAAGGGGAACTACGGAAAACCCGATCAGTGCCAGAACATAACGAAAAGAAATCATACTCTCTTTTCGGAGAGTATTTCCTCACATATAAGCCCCATTTGCGTTTCAAGATGAGAATCGCGAGATTTCGTTCTGCTCGAAACAAGGGATTCTATTTACTTTTTCTTAAAAAGAGCTTCTGCAGCAGCTCGCAGCGCGGCTTTTTTATCTTCAGCCGAATTGGCCCCTTTGCGAGGCGTGAAGTAGTCACAGAAGTTGGCACGGTCTTTTTCACGCACCACGTCCGCCTGAGTCTCACGGCATTCGTTGTAAACCTTGGGATCGTAGTGCTCACAGTTTTTACAAACATGCACATCCGAACGACATTGCGGGCACTCATCACGGCGGCCGACGTTCCCTTGGAACGTCAGCTCTTTGTTGCAATTAAAACAATGCAATGTTGTTGCCATATTTACTTGCTCGGCTTGCGATGCAGATCATGGAACGCTTCAATGGTTCGAATGGTCCCTGTCTGAGAACGCATCACCACAGAGTGGCTCTTCGCCTTTCCATCAGGAAGGAAGCGAACACCTTTCAAGAACGGCCCGTCCGTCACGCCAGTAGCGACAAACATCACAGAGCCCGAGGCCAATTCATCCACTGTGAACTTCTTATCCAGGTCCTTGATGCCCATGCGAGTCGCGCGCGCACGTTCTTCATCGTTTCTGAATTTCAGACGTCCTTGGAAATCACCACCAAGACATTGCATCGCCGCTGCCGAGATCACCCCTTCCGGTGCCCCGCCAATGCCCATCAGCAAATCAATCCCTGAATCAGGCCATGCAGCCCCCACGGCCGCTGACACATCACCATCCCCGATCAAGTGAATGCGCGCACCCGTTCGGCGCACTTCCGCAATCAAAGCCTCATGACGTGGGCGGTTCAAAATCACGACGGTCAGATCATTCACCGCTTTATCCAAAGCCTTGGCAACAGCATGAATGTTTTCCGTCGCGGATTTATCGATGTCGATAGAACCTTTGGCCGCCGGACCGCAGGCGATTTTGTCCATGTAGGTGTCCGGAGCATGCAGGAACTTACCTCTTTCCGCCACGGCAATCACAGAGATGGAGCCCACTCCACCTGTTGCACAAATAGTCGTGCCTTCCAGAGGATCCAAAGCGATATCCAAGGCCGGAGCATCGCCACCCGAGGTGTCACCGACTTTTTCACCGATATAAAGCATCGGTGCTTCATCACGCTCACCTTCCCCGATCACCACGGTGCCATCCATGCGGATGATGTCGAAAGCTTTTCTCATCGCATCCACTGCAGCGGCATCAGCGGGTTTTTCTTCACCGCGGCCCACCCAGCGAGCGGAAGCCAGAGCGGCTGCTTCGGTTACACGTACGAATTCTAAAGCCAGGTTTCTGTCCATGGTTCTTTCTCCAGTTCGTTATTCACAATGGCTTTCATATCTGCCGGAAGTCTTAATAGTTTTAAATCCAACCCCAGTGGGACGTGGATGGTTTTTGCTACCGAACACACCTCGCCACCACGTCCGCGCAAACGATACTGGAATACCAGTCGATTGCCTTCGGTGCGGGCTTGAACCTCAATCTCCAGATCATCGCCGAAGAATGTGGGTTTCACATGTTTAACCTGCGTCTCATAAACTGCAAAATGACTGGCGGACCCGGGTTTTTGATAATCCAGCAAACCTTTGGAATGTGCCCAGGCAACCCGGGCTTCTTCATAAAATCTCAGGTAATTGCTGTGGTGAACAATCCCCATCAGGTCTGTTTCGTAAAACTGCACTTTGTGACGATGAATAAACATTGATTATTTCTAGTCTAAATTGCTACCTTAAGTCTAGCAAATCTACGGAATGGAGTACCTGTGGCCGCAACGGAGTTTCAGAAGAATCTTGCAACTAGAATCACTCTGAGCCGAGTGTTTTTTGTGCCTGTTATTGTGGCACTGATGTGGCCGAACACGATGCCATGGAATATTGCCGCTGCCTGCTGCTTCATTCTAGCCTCCATCACGGACTACTATGACGGCTACTATGCCCGTAAGTACAATGCCGTCAGCAATTTCGGGAAGTTCATGGACCCGATCGCTGACAAAATCCTGGTCACCAGTGTTTTGGCCATGCTTTTGGCCCAAGGCAAAATCGACGCCTGGATGGTCATCATAATCCTAGCCCGGGACAACTTTATCGGGGGGATCCGCTCCGTTGCCGCGGCAGATCAAATTATCATTGCCGCCAAACCGGCCGGCAAATGGAAGACCGCCATGCAGATGGTCGCCATTCCTATTGTAATTATTGGAAATATGGACCCGATCGTGCCCTATTTGGACAAAATCGGCTACGGAGTCTTGTGGGTCAGCGTCATTTTGAGTATAACCAGCGGTATTGAATACTATTTAGGTTATCTTAAGAGTCGCAAGACCGACTGAGCGAAAGCACGTATGTTAATGCAATACACCCCCAGCAATTGGTTCTTTATCTTCCTGGCGCTGCTGTTATGCAGCTTCGTGAAGCTTTCGTCTGGGAAACCGCAAAGTCCAATCCAATACGCCAGCGCCTCTATCATCTCTGCTCTTCGTTAAAACTGAACCAATTGCTGACCAGTACTTAGCTCCAGACTGACAATAGCCTCAAGAGCCCCCAACTGCGCATTGATAACACCCGCACGGGACCTGAACAATTCGGCCTCCGCATCCAGAACATCGGTATTCGTCCGCACACCGGCGCGCTGTCCTTGACGGGCCAGACGGACACTTTCTTCAGACCTTTGCACGTCACTGATTCGCGCCTCATAAACTGCACAATGGTAAAGAAATCTTTTGCGCCAGAAATCAAAATCACGCTGAGCTTTCAATTCAGCCAAGCGCAGTGTTTTGTCTGCCTGATATCTCTGCTCAACACTTTGTTTGGATCTTGAAATCGATGTGCCATCAAAGATGTTCCAACTCAGCGTCACCCCGACCTGATACGCATCCCTGAAACTCTCATAGTCATCAAATCGATCATTGCGATTGTTGTAGTACTGATACTGCCCCACCAGGGCAACACGTGGCACCCAGTACCGTTCTGTCGCCGCCTCCTGGTAGGCAAAGCTTTCCGCCTTACGACGAAGTGAGCGCAGATCCTTGCGCTCGGTCAAATCGGCCTTTTTGAACTTTGCCACCAGTTCCGGCGTCAGTATCGGCAGCGTCCCCTCCACGTCTGTTAAATCCTGCTCTCTCCCCAAGGCCTCACTCAAACGCCCCCGACTTAGCTCGACATTGTCCAGAGCATTTAAGAGCTCCGATTGCACCTCACTCACCTGCACTTCAACCCGCAGCACATCGTAGTTGGTGGATGAACCGACCTTCGCAAAAAGACGGACATTTTTTAAGTGATCCTGCAAAGCCCGCACACTTTTCTCTGCCACGTTTTTCAATTCTTTTGCGGCCACCGCCTTAAAGAAAAGCAGCGTAACTTCTCGTTGCAACTGAAACCGGACCCATTCAAGCTCGTCTTTGGCAGCTTCCATGAAGGCATTGGCCCCGAGATACCTGTTCGTGCTTGAAAAGCCATCAAAGATGGACCACTGAGCCGTTAAAGAGGCACTTGTCGTGGGGACGATTTGAGGAATGGAAAAAGAGAAGTTTGCGATGTCCACATCAATCAATGCATATTTTTTATCAAACAAATAACTGGCCTGAGCAGACAAGGTGGGAAGAAAGCCGGAAAAGGATTCATTCTTTCTCCAACCGGCTTCATGATATTGCGATTCAGATCTTTGCAGTTTGGGTGATTGCGCAAGAGCCTCATTCAACGCCTCTGACAGACGAAGACTTTCAGCCTGCACGCGACCGGATAAAATCAAAGACAAGCTGAAAACAAGCACACTTTGGAAGTGGATTAGATTCATAGAACATCCCATTTTTCATCAGCTCAGAACCCGTAATATCCTTCAAACATTGGATAATCGCTGCCGTGCAAACTTCGCTCTCTTTTAATTGCGGTTTCAACAATCGGAAAGAGGTTTTTATGCTTCTTGTTTAATCTAAAATAAAGTGGCACCGTGACTGAAAAATCCTTCACTTGCTCCAAACTTATAAATCTTTTGTTTGTTTTTTTATACTCCGAAAAAACGGCATCGCTCATAATCACGTAATCGCATCGTTTATGAAGAAGCATATCCAATGCCGCATCTAATGTATTTACACCGATAGTCCTGAGCTTGTTTTGCGCAATAAAATCTTCAATGCCTTTGACGTTCAAAGGAAGCACACCTTGAAGAGAAGATATATTCTTCTTATCTATGACCTCATTCTGCCTATGCACTAAGATGTAACGAACTAAAATGAATGGGAATGAAGTCTCCACAAGATTACTGTAACCGTCCGAAGAAAGTTTGATCCGAGCCAACTCCCCATCCATATCCCCCTTATCTGCAAGAAAGCTGCCTCTTTCGATCGGAAGAGACGTATAGATGACCTCGATATTGTCCCGGGCCAAGGCATTTTTGATAAAGCGCATGATTTCCTTGTAAGGCGTGGAATCGACATGTGCATCCGAGGCAGAGATTTTCAAGACAGTACGAGAGTCCGCTTTGACACTAAGGCTTAAGCCTAAAATGACTGCTGCCAGGAGATTAAGTGTGGCTTGGAGAAACCCAGGAATCATCATGATTAAACCTACACAACAGTGCAAAGTCCTTCAATCGATTCTCAGCAATCATTTCAATGTTTTCAGACTACTAAACAGGTGGGTTGCGTTTGCATCAAAAAGCGCAGACGAACGCGAATGTGATCTATCAAAAACTCGAACAATTTACTTGAGTTTCTCTTCTATCGCCGCCAGTCGACGCTTTAGTTCCTCGTTCTCTTTTTGCAGGGCCAAGACTTTACTTTCAAGGTTGTGGATTTGATCCTCGTTCATCTCGCACTTGCCATTCACCTCGCGGACCGCCTCGATCAACGGCGCCACAAGCTTTGAGTACGCCACCGACTTAAAGCCTTTGGAATCTGTTTTAACCGCCTCTGGGAAGACTTTTTCAATATCCTGCGCAATCACACCGACATCATGTCCCTGCTCAAAGTTCCAGTCAGGATATTCATCCTGTCGCCAGTCAAAAGACACACCTTTCAGGGTCAGAATTCTTTCAAGGGCTCGTTCAATGGGGACTATGTTCCTTTTTAGACGCTCATCTGAAGCGTTCACGTAAGCCCCAACCCCTGCCACTGTTCCATTGGCGTGAAACTTATAGCTTGGATTGATGCCGACCCCCACATTGCCTCCAAGGATCGTATGACTGACGTTGGGACTGCCGGCAACCCGATACGAGTGCAGAATGGTGGATCCGGCGGAATAAGCGTCGTTCATATTACGAAGTGCGACATTGCCGTTTTCGTCAGAATAGAATTCGGTCCAACGCATGTTTGCTGGCGCGTTGGGGTTGTACAACTCAAAGGCCGACATCTGTCCCGTGGCTGAAGTGGCGCGAATTCTTCCCACCGAATCAAGTTGCGCATTAGGGGTCTTAGTTCCAACTCCAAAACCACCGCAGACAACCCAAGAAGCTCCAAAACTGGAAAGATGCGAACAATCATTATAGTTACCAGAAGCATCCGAGTTCTGCACCGTGATCGTGGCAAGTCGATTCCCCGCACTGCCCCAACCCGGTCTGAAGACGTAGCTTGCATGTGTGCCTGCTGTCGGCACACCACTGAAGTACATTCCGCCACTGTTGAAAATAGTGGCACTGCTGCCATTGTCGACGCGGATATTCCCGCTGACATGAAGGGCCTGGGCTGGAGAAGCCGTTCCCACTCCCACATTCCCCGCGGCGGTCACAGTCATTCGTGCGACACCCGCGGTTTCCAATGACAAATTGTGAGAGCTGTTTGTGCCCAGCACCGCTGTTCCAGCGACCGTATTACCACCAATAACAAAGGCATCGGTTATTCCATAACCAGCCACAGTGGTCGGATTGGTTCCAGCGGTCACCCGCCCTTTCACATCCACTGTCACTGACTTATAGGTTCCTGCCGTCACTCCACTATCCGCCAAAGTCATCGCGGTGGAACCCGCTGCGGATGTCACATCCCCAGTGAAAGCTGGCATCCGCGCCGCCGCAAGAGTGCCGCTAGTGATTTTTGAGGCATCCAGCACAGGAATATCCGCAGCCAATAAAGCAGCTCCACCCGTCACCCGCCCCTTGGTATCCACTGTGACCTTGGGATAAGTTCCCGCCGCCACTCCCGTGGCTGTCAAAGAGGGATTGGGATAGGTTCCGGCAAGATCCCCTCCGGCACTTCCACCCGGTACAACCCCTGAAATGGTAATATTCGAGGCCGCCGTCAGGCGCCCCTGCGCATCCACGGTGAAGCCGGGAACCTGAGTCGATGATCCATAACTACCAGCAACAACCGTCGTGTTCGCCAGTTGAATCGTTCCTGAGCCCGTGATTGTCCCGCCGGACAACCCCGTACCGGTGGCCACACTTGTCACAGTCCCACCGGATCCCGCCGCTGAAGCCAGCACTTCCCAAACACTGCCGGTGTCGCGATAAATACGTTTGCTGTCACTGGCAACATACAACCGGCCTGCAACGGCCGCCGCAGGTTTTGCCGCATCAGTGCCTGATTGCAAGCTGGGGGTCCCTCCCAGGTTTGTCACCGCATTGGTGATTCCATATCCAGCCAGACTCGTTGGCAAACCCGATGTGATCTGACTCCAGGACAATCCCAGATTCTGACATTGAAAACTTCCCGCCACTGAATTCCAGTACGGAGCCTGGTTCACCGAACAATTAGCCGAGCCCACTGCGCTGTTAAACGCCGACTGTGTCAAATAGGAACTCAATGTCGTCGCAAGACCACTCACATCACTTGTGGCGATGGCCGAAGGGGTCCACTGCGCCCCATTGTATTTTAAGAAATTCCCCGCCACCGGGGCGCTGTTTGAAACCGCAACCCCTTGCAAAGCTCTGACCGCTGGAGCCGGATAGGTTCCCGACAGATCCCCGCCTGCAGAGCCCTTCGGCACACGAGAGTCCGACAAGCGAGCATCATCACCGGCAGCCACGGTTCCGGCCACGGTCCCAACTTTTAAAGTCAGCGCGGGAGTTGATGTTCCATTTGAGATCGTCAGATACGTGTTCGTGGAACTGACTTGTGTGACCGTTCCACCATTGGCCCCACTAATTCCTTCGCAAATAAAATCGGATCCATCCCAAGAAAGAAAAGTTCCCGATGAACAAATCGGAAGGATATTTTTGAGCACAAATTCTGATGCACTATGAGCCCCCAGCTTCGCCGCACTGCTAGCGTATGCCGCATAGGGAATAGAGCGAATCAATGAATCCGGTGAAATCGTCTTCCAACCTTCACCGTCGTGAAACTTCACACGCAAGCGCCGCCCTTCATTAAAGGCCGGACTGTAGCTGGCACCACCATCACACACAAAGGTCGCAGAATTATTAAAGCTATCCAGAATATTGAATCCGGCATCTGCAGGATACTGCTTCGCACCCGTCCCAATCGCCACATCAAAAACCCCTCCGGAGTTCACCATATTGATGCCGTTAACTTGCTCACGATAGAGCACACAAAGCCCATCGGGGCTTGTGACTTCAAAGTTAAAGCTGACGTTGAAAAATTCAAGGGGCTGGCCAGAACTTTTTAAAATGCGCCCCTGGTAAGTCAAAAACTGAGGAGCCCCTTGTGCCAGAGATGACACAAGCAAACCCAACCCGACAATGACCCGACACGTTCCAAAAAAGTTCATATCTATAAGATCGGGAGGCCTGTGAACTTACTAAAACCATGAAATATGAAAAACGAGTCGCATTCACGAATGAAATTACCTGGCCGCAATGGTTTCGTAATATAGCCAATTCGTTTTGAGATCACAAGGTGCCTAAGCGTCACCCGAGAGCAGAGATATGACAAAAGTCCCCCGACAGCTGGAAAAATAACAAAATAAGACCGAAGATGGAAAGTATCTTCAACGACTCTCTTGAGAGGATTCGACATGACCCCCGCGCACATTCGTTTCTTGGAAATGGCCGTCAACCTTGCTGCCGAGAATTTGCAAGAACACCACGGCCGCCCTTTTGGTGCAGTTCTAGTCAAAGACGGTGAAGTGATCGCCACCGGAGTTAACGAAATTCTAAGCACTCAAGATCCCACGGCCCACGCGGAACTTTCTGCGATTCGCGCGGCCAGTCAGGTGCTTCAATCACCGCGTCTTGATGGTTGCGTGATTTATGCCAGCGGCCAGCCCTGCCCTATGTGTCTGAGCGCAATGCATTTAACAGGCATCAAAGAAGTGTACTTCGTACTTTCAAATGCAGATGCCGAACCTTATGGATTGTCCACGGCAAAGATCTATGAAGAAATACAAAAACCTCTGGGTTTGCAGAACATCAACGTACAACAACATTCTATCACTGGCGCTCGGGAACGCCTTTATGAAGGCTGGAAGCGACAGACTAAGAAATAGGAATTTCTTTAACCTTATCTTTGCGGCGAACATACAGAACTTTGTCCACTTCTGCCACGACTTCATTTTGTTCATCAAAGAGCTGCACCACAAATACAGGTTCAACCTTATAGGATGCGGCAGCCTGCTCTACAATCGACTTCAGTTCGTCCTCCGTCACGGAGAATCGCGCGCGAATGCGTCCTTTGCCGGGCTTTTTAAAACGAATCGTCGCAGACTTGTCCCACACAATGTAGTCACGTCCCAGCTTCTGAATAAGAATCAGCATGATAAAGGGATCAGTCATCGAATACATGGATCCGCCAAAATGAGTCCCCACGTAATTGGCATTCCAAAAACGCAACTTCATTTCAACATCGATATAGTCAAAATTGGGCGCCACCTTTTTCACACGAACACCAGCCCCGACGAACGGAGGCCAGAAACTCATAAATCTAATGACCCAAGGACGCATCATTTTAAAATTCTCCCACCAGAGAATTTTATTGAAAGCCTGCAAATGTTGTCAGCCATTTTGTTGAAATTAGGACCGTCTTAAAAAGCTCTTAATTGCAGCAGCCGATAACTTAGCAACACAAACATTATAATACCAGAACCCACCAGATAGACCTGCTGATCAAAATTTCCCAAAAGGAACAACGACGCTGCCACCGCCATCATTGGCAGCACGGGGTAACCATGCCAGGACCACGGAGTATAAAAGGCCCTTTTTCGTTGCGGCTCTTTGCGCCGAAAATAGATCACAGCACCATTGACGATAACAAAAACCACAATCGTCACAAACGAGGACACACTTGCAAGGACCTCGATCTTTTCCAAAAGAAGAAAGATCAGCGACACAAAAAAGATGAAAATAGAAGACAACCAGGGACTTTGCCTGCGGGGCAGAATCATCGCAAATACCCGGGGAAGATCTCGTTCACGCGCCATTCCCAAGGCAATTCTGCTGGCCGCCAGTAAAGAAATCATCACCGTATTGGCCGTCGCAAATAAGGCCACACCCCCCAGAGTTCCGGCGGCTTTGACTGAATATGGACGCAAAGCCTCACTGAGGACAGCATCAGAAAAACTCAACGCCGACACATCCATCAATGCCAAAGCAGACAGACTGACCAGAACATAAAGAACCGTGGTCAGGGCCAAACTTCCCAATATGGCCTGTGGGATAATCTTTTTTGGATTCTTGGTTTCTTCAGCCAGATTCACAATACTTTCAAACCCCAGATAGGCAAAGAATATCAGCGAGGCCCCCGAAGCCACCCCCCAGGACAGCGGTGCCTTCAGCGCCTCACCAAAATCCGGCTGACGAATTCCATAATAAATAAAAACCAAAAGTCCTGAAATCTCAACCAGGGTGAAGACAATATTCAGCCAGCCCGACAGACGGACCCCCCAGATATTAATCAGCGTAAAAACCGCAAGCACCCCTATGGCACAGATGATTTTAGGAACACCCCAAAACACCCCCATATAGGCGGAAAAGGAAAGCGCCACCGTGCTGGCCGAAGAAATAGCGGCAAACACCATCAGACAGCCGCACAGAAATGACAACACTTTATGTTGAGGCAGGATCTCCCGAAGATACACATACTCAGCCCCCGCTTTCGGAAACAAAGTGGATAATTCAGCGTACGATAAAGCCGTTAAGAGCGCAGCCACGGCTGCCAGCACCACGCTGAACCACAACCCCTGCTGTGCAACTCCCGCGGCCTTGCCAATAAGTGAATAAACCCCCGCCCCCAGAATCATCCCGGTGGAATAAAACGTCAGCATCAGAAGCCCCAATGACTTCCGCACCTAGTACCCCTCCTCGATTTCCTGCTTTACACTCATAACGATTCGATCTTTGGCATAGATATATTCTGCAGGATATGCAACCCCACCGTCAGTCCGCAGAGAGGCCAGAATCCGCGCATAAAGCTCTGCCGCATGCAACCCCTGATCCGCGACGTTTTTGAATTTCGCCCTCACACTGGAACTTCGTCGGCTTATATTGTAATAAATAAGATCCATCCGCCGCTCGACCTCTATAGCCACGCAAGACAGATCCACGGGAACACCACACTTGCGATCCGCGGGAACGAAGTCTGTCACCTCTTCCGTCAGATCTTCTATCCGCCCCAAATGATGAACCGCCAAATTTTCCAGACGAGTCGACACATATAAAATCTTGTTGGCGTAGTGCTCTTCACGCTGTTTTTTGTTTTTAAGATAAGTGTGCGTCTGCGCCGCCGCATTGGCATAGGCTTTATAGGCCACCTTGTGACCCGTAAGATCCGAAACAAGCAAAACCTTATCCGCCTCGGTGATTTGACCTGTGTTCAAGAGCCGATCCACCAAAGCCAACACCTTTTGTTGCGCCTGATCCATTGCAAGATCAGCCTCCCGAGGAGTCGCGGCAATTAATTGAAGGGACATAAACAGGACACCGACGGCAATGGTAAAGCGAACCATAGTCACCTCCTGGACACAGTACAATTCATAGCGAGGCTTGGGCCAAACGAAGAATCCCAATCGTGCTATCTTTCATGGTCCAGTTCAGGCTTGTTAAATACCTGCATTTTGTTTCACAATAAAAGTTATGAAAAGACTACTGATGATTTCCGTCCTGATTTTATTTGCCGGCTGCTCCAGTCAGCCCAAGATCACCACCGAAGAAGCCGAAGCCCGTCTTCCCAAGGCGTCTCCACCACCTGGAGGCGGAACCAAGACCTATGGAGGAACCCCGGCTCCCAATGCCATTGAGCTGACTCCCGCCAAAGACGCCCCGACCGTGGTCGAAGGAAAAAGCTGCGACTCTCCGCTGGGCACGATTCCCGACGGTGGCAAAGCCACTGGATACCTTCAGGCTGTCGTCCCCGCCGATGATATCTGCATCTCGGATACGATCACTTGTAAAGATGGAGTTTGGTCAGGTCAGGCTGTTCATCCCACCTGCAAAAAAGAAAAGTCCAAATAAAAAAGGCGCCCATGAGGCGCCTTTTTTATTTTAAAGACTCAATTCAGAAAATGCGTGGGTGGTTTCGTCGTAGTACCAAAGTTGTCCACTTTCCAAATCAAAGTAAACCCCCAGAAGCTGCAGACCACGATTCTGCACAGCCTCTTCAACAAAGGGGAACGTGCGAAGATTCTGCAAAGACGTCACAATGGATTCCTTTTCACACTCTTTACACAAAGTATCCACATCAGCGTGAGGAGCACGACTTAGAACCTTTTCGCGTGCATCACGGGCAATGGTCATCCATTGCGCCACAAAGCCGTCTTTTTTCACATTTTCAGTTTGGAACAGGGATCGGATGCCCCCGCACTGACGATGCCCCAGAACCACAATGTTTTCGACTTTCAGGTTCACCACAGCAAACTCGATTGCCGAACTCACCCCGTGAAAACCAACCGAGGATTCAAAAGGCGGCACCAGATTGGCAACGTTACGAATGCAGAAAATTTCCCCAGGCGAGGATGAAAATAAAATAGCAGGGTCAACACGGGAGTCACTGCAGGCGATCATCAATGTCTTGGGACTTTGCCCCGTGGCCAAACGACTAAAGACGGAGGACTCTTCGTTAAAAAAGCGGTCGTGAAATCGGCGGAAGCCGGCATACATCTTGAGGATTTCTTTTTTCACTGGCGATCCTAGCGTTGAAGGTAGTTTTTTATTTCTGTACCACCGGAGGAGGATCATGAAAAGGACAAATAAACGTCAGAGAAAGGAAAAATGAAAAAAAAGGGGCATTAGCCCCTGCTTAGCGTCACCTATTCGAGATGAGCCAAACAGGACAGCAGAGTGGAGTTTTGCGCCTCAATATCTGCAGAATCACCGAACAATTTAACCTTTAGGGATGAAAGAAATTCCATCATAGAAGCCTCCTTTTTCTGTTATTGCTTCATGAACACACAATAACAGAATCCCCCCGCCGGGAGTGAGGCCATTTATGGAAAACAGATATGCACCAAATGCATACTTAAGGTCTTAATATGTCTATAATATAGACACCCTCAGAACCTAAAAATCCTGCAACCCCAGAATCTCCTTGCAAGATTCCATATGCCGCTCAATCTCAGCCAAGGATTTTTCCAACTTCAACATTTCACGCTCATCCACTTCAGCTTCCATCGCGGCCAGGACAATGGGATGTTTTTTCAACCACTGCCCCTGCTTGGAAGCATAGTTTTCCGGCACCCCAGAGCGAAGAGCGGCCATGCGCGCATTGCCGTCCTTGAGATACTCAACAATGAACTTCAGAGTCTCTAAAGTCAGAAGCTTGCGGTGTGCTTTAAGTCTTGATGAAAAGCCAACTTGCCTGATTCTCATGATCAGCTTTCACGCGGGCGAACTTCGATCATCTCAACATCAAAGATCAAATTGGAATGAGGCGCGATGTGCGGTCCCTTCTGGCGATCACCATACGCCAGGTGCGCGGGCACAAACAAAGTGCGCTTACCGCCTTCTCTCATCCCCATCAAACCAATATCCCAGCCTTTGATGACCCGCCCCGAGCCGATGACAAATTGAAAAGGCCTGCCATGATCATAAGAGGAATCAAACTTGGTTCCGTCCTCAAGCCGACCTTCATAGTTACAAATCACCAGCGCGCCTTTAACAACCTCAACGCCGGTTCCAACAACAGTGTCCGTAATTATCAGTTCATTCTTGTCCATGAACGGAAGCCTACAGTGCAGACACGATCCAGTCAAAAGAAGTCAGAGTTTGGGCGCCGGAACTTCATAATGAAGCTCCACAAAGGGGCTGCGATCCAAGACAGCTTTCAGTTTCATTGGAGGATGCATGGTACGAGGAAGAAGCGGGGCACCACCGGATAAGGTCACCGGCGCAATATTAAGAACGATCTCGTTTAAATAACCCTGATCGTAGAACTGCCCCACCAACTCCCCACCACCCACAAGCCAGATGTTTTTCCCGTTGGCCACCGCTTTCATTTCTTCATAGACGGGCCTTACATCACCTTTTACAAAACGCACGTCGGCCTCAGGAAATAGAGGCAAATGACGGGTTGTAAAAACCCAGGAGGGGATTTTATACGGCCAGGCTTCGGGTTTTTCTTTCTTCAACAGATGATCGTACAACCACATATAAGTGGTGGAACCCATGGCGATGGCACCGACATCACGAATAAAGGATTCAAAATCCGGAGCCCCGGCGCCCCCGTCGAATTGAAAAAGCCATTCCAAAGAATTACTCTGATCAGCAATAAATCCGTTTAAACTGGAGGCACCATAGTAGACAGTTTTCATACACTAACTCCCCCCGTAGGCTTGCAGTTCTTTTTCCACAACATTCACCAGAAGTTCATCGTAAAAACGCATCACATTTCGATCCGAGCCAGAACCATTGTACATAAAGCTGAAGTTAAAAATCCGCCCGTCAGAGCCCTTCACTCGCCCCACCATGGTGATGACATTTTTCATGTATCCGGTTTTGGCCTTCACCCACTCGATACTTTTGGAGGCAAGCCCCCGCTTCTTCAGCGTTCCATCAACCCCGGATATTGGCAACGAATCCATAAACACGGGTCTGAGTTTTTCATCCGAAACCACACTGGACAGGATTTTTAACATATTCCGCGAAGAAGTACGATTGCCATGATTTAATCCCGCCGGGTTCAGGAAGGTGAAACTGCCTTTGGGGAAATTCATCGCTTGCAGCTGTTGATTGATGATCTCGACACCTTCCGAAACAGAGGCCCTGCGACGATGCTTGATTGCTATCTGTGTGGCGAGCATCTCTGCCACCACGTTGTTGGATTCCTTATTCAAGTCGGCCAACAACTCCGCAATGGTTCTGCCTGAATGAGATGCCACCGTGACAGCGTCCGCTGGGGCCTGCCCCAGCTTTACCTGACCAGTGATCTGAATACCTTTTTGCTTCAAATAATATTTCAACGCATGCCCGGACCACTTTGCAGGACTGGAAACATTCTTTTCAAACTCATACTCAGTGTATCCACGTCCCAGCGTTCCTTTGACGAACAGAACCTCCTGCCCCGAAGACAGTTTTCTTCTTTCTGCAATCACGCCATTGGCAGACCCTTTGACTGTTTTGATATGCCCCACAATTTTAATGTAGTCGTTGGCAGGAATCATTTGCAGCTTTGCATTCTTGCCAAGCGCTCCCGGCCGCACGACGATTTTAAATGAATTCCAATGAAAACTCATCGCCCCGATGCGCGCATCGTGAAGGGCATCGACCCGGTCATAGTCGCGACTGTCATAGCGAACCTGATCAAACAAGGATTCATCAACAACCAGATCGCCTTGGATTTTTCTGATTTTCTTCTGTTGGATTTTAGCTGCCAGATCCATCATCCCGGCGACTCCAAAGGAAGGATCGCCTCCCCCCACCAGGTAAAAATCCCCTTTATACAGAGCCCCCCGAACCGCCCCCGCCAGCTTCACCGTGGTTTCAAAACGCTCTTTTGCGCCAAAGTTGCCTAAGACGCCCACTGAGGTGATGAGTTTTGAAACGGAGGCCAGACTCATGCGCTGATCTGAATTTATATCGACCAAGGTCTTGGGCGCTTTGTCAGCGGTGACAATCAATGCTGACAAATCAGAAAGAGAGATCTGGTACTTCTGGGCGGAGCGAGCGACTTCGGCGCTGTAATCCGACGCCCAAGCAAGTGAACCCAGTTGCAACGCACAGAAAAAAGAAACAATGCTTTGCCGGAACATACTTTAAGGATACGCACACTTGTGATTTCGCACAACCCTCGTTTGCCGGTTTTTTCGTGAGTATCTTTCGTTTCATCCACAGTCAGCTTGTGAACTCTTTATCGAAGGATTCCTGAAGACGTCATCGCATCAACTCTATCGATATACATCAGTTTTAACGTGAATAAATCTCCGGCACTAAGTCCGCGATCATCCGAGTGGCGGGAAACGCAGTAGCTCATCACTGAGTTCGGGTCGTACTCGGTATAGCCAAAGCCCCATTTCAAGCCCTCTTGCTTTTCACCACCGATGCTGCATGTGGAGTGGGGATGGTCATGTTCGTGATACAATCCGGCGATATGACCGAATTCATGGATCACAGTGGATTTCCGCAGGCCTCCAACAAAGAAGTGAATGTTGCCCGCTACATTTGGAAAATCCTTAGAAACACGGAAGAGCTGATATCCAATCGTAGCACTGCCCCGAGTGCCCTCCAGCCATCTCAAAACATTTTTGGGGCGGAAGTTAATGATGACGTTATCTTTCTCGCCGGGCACACAATCATGAAAACCCACAAAGTAAATACCCGTGCGCGCTGGGGTGAACTCATCCTCAACCCAACGGCGCACTTGGGCTTTATCCTCGGCTTTCCATCTACTTCTGCTGTAACTGTCCCTGGAGTTTTCAACAGGGTTCGCGAAACAGACTTTCACGGCATCAGGAGTCCAACGACGCCACGTAAACATGCCAGCCGAGGCCTCATGCACTACAGAGATTAGAATTAGAAATAGGAACAATACTTTTGTTTTCAATCACACCTGCCCGATCTAGTCCATTGGTGTGATGCAAGCGATTCGCCAGACTCAAATGAAATATATTTGCCAATAAAGCGAGCTCCGACTCACTCCTTAGACAATGGGTTACAAATATCGTCAGGGATGGGTTTTAACGTCGCATGTTCGCAAGATGTTCGGAAACATTTACCACCCCCAACACTGGAAATCCCGTCGGGGACGGGGCTTAATCACCCACACTGAAATTCATATTCATTTGCGGGCCCGGCGTGGTGGACTTTGAATTGCCCGTCTTTTCGGGATTGGTATTTTTAAACTTCACATCACTGAGGCAGGTCTCATACCCGGCTTCACCCTGTTTGATTGTGCGACCGGTGACATCGGTGCAGCTGGATGAAAAAGTGACTTTAGAATTTGATTTCTGAGAAACCTCTGCAGGCATTCCTTCCATTTCCATAGCTTGGAAACCCTCAGGAACAGGAACTTTCACGGCGGCCTCTTCAGCCAAACTGAAAAAAGGCAAACCCAACACTGCTGCTAATAGCAAAAATTTCTTCATGCCATGACCTCCACACCTATGAAGCAATCATAACCTGAAGAGGACCTCAGCGCCCGTAAAATTTTCGACGCATATCCTTGGTGATCTCTGAGATCTTCTGATTCAGGGCCGTTTCGAACAACTCTTCGGCCGAGATTCCATAAAGATGGCCAATCTTTTTAAAAGACTCCACCGGAGGCATGGATACATTTCGCTCCCAATTTGAAATAAACTGAGGCGTTGAGTACCCGAAATGTTCTGCAACCGCAGCCTGGGAAAGATTCGCAGCGAGGCGCTTGGCTTTTAGAATTTGTCCAAATCTCTTTTTCTCACGCATGCCCTATTCAAACAAGATTTCTTGACACGATCAAGAAATCTTAACGTGCAGGTCCAGTATTCCCCCGCACAAAAGCAGTGCGAAAAATCTATCCAATGTTCATTCAGATTCGTTCTCTCCCAGAAGGGAAAGCTGCTGCGGCTTGTAAGATTTTAGTGCTTCTCTTTCCTCAAACTCAAACTCCACCACTTCCCTGCTATTTCGTAAAAACTCCACAGACTGCTTCGGCGACAACTGCCCTTCCATCCAAGGATCCCAAGCATCTTCACGCAGAAACAAAGGACATCTATCATGCCCCGCCTCCAGAATGTCGGCTGGTGGTTCCGCAGTGAGAATCGCGAAAGATTCAAAAGCTTTTCCTGTGGTCTCATCTGTCCAGGAATCCCAGATGCCAGCGGCGGTCAAAGGCTGGCGGTTCTTTGCAAAAATACCGATGTTGTGTCCAGCAAATCGCCCGGTTTGAACGGATTCAATAAAGAACGACATCGGCACCAGACAATGACGGGATCGAAAAGGCTCCCGCCAAGAAGGTTTGTTCAGGACCTCTTCAATGCGTGCGTTGTAAGTTGCAAACTTAGGCCTTCGCGTTTTCGACCAGGAAGGTATAAGGGAGTAATTCATCAGCCGAGCTTCACGCCCGGATGACATTAAGACCACGACCGGAGCCGGCCGATGGGGGTAGATGATTTCTTTTGGGAGTACAAAAATCTCAGGCAACGCAATTCGATAAGTCCGCTCAAATAAATTGAACTCTTCCAAAGCACCATATCTTGCGCACATGCTCTGCGTTCCTTTCATACTTGTGATTTAAGAGATATTTGACACCTCATGAGACCAGATTCCCAGGGGCAAATAAGTGATCAACGCCACCTCAAATAGGTTGGATCTGGGCCTCCAAAAAAATCCTTTCATGACCGCCCGCGAAAACAGTTCTAAGTTGTGAAAAAATAGTTCAAGATTGTTCTTCCATTCGATGCGCGGGTGGTGGAATTGGTAGACACGCAGGTCTCAGAAGCCTGTGGGAGCAATCCTGTGGGGGTTCAAGTCCCCCCTCGCGCACCACTAAGAAAGCCGCCAACAGCGGCTTTTTTGTTTTGACTGAAGGGTCCTTTCTAAGGCTCCCAAAGACCACCCCACACGAGAAATCTTTACCAAAACCCCCTAAGACAAGTTTTTACTACGGTCCCGCGGTGCTCTGCACTTCAAGGAACTTCGCCGATCCTTTGGAACTCCCCCAAAACCCCGTCATCTCGCATTTAATGGCCCCTCGACAGACTTCTGAGCCCTGCTTGTATATCTTTCTTAAGTGCCTAGATTCATGGAAGGTTCCAAAATCGGAATATCGCGGAAGGACCCGGAACAAAATGCAAACTGATCCGGCCTCCCCTAGATGACTTCGTGAAAATCAGATATATAAAAGCCACTCATTAGGGAGCATCGATATGACCAAGAAGCACCACTATAGAGACTATATCCTGAAGGAACTTGAACGACGTCAGCGCAAGAATCCTTCCTATTCCCTTCGCGCCTTCTCCAGAGACCTGGAAGTGCCCTGCTCGCGCCTGTCAGAGATTCTAAATGGAAAGGTCGGCCTGTCTGAAAGCCGCGCCGTAAATTTGGCCTCAAAGCTGAACCTGTCCCCTTCGGAGCAGGAATTTTTTGTGGATCTGGCTTTATCAGAACATGCGCGCAGTGCTGTTCTGCGTGACCTAGCGGCCCAGCGAGTGAAAGCCCGCGAGGAAGCTTTCGGAAAAATTGGGGAAGAGCAATTTGCGGTAATTTCTGACTGGTATCACACTGCGATCACTCAAATTCTTCTGCTTAAAGACTTTGATCCATCCATCGAAAATATCGCTCGCCGCCTGGGACTGACACAGGATACAGTCGAAAAAGCACTGGAACGCCTGGATGCACTGAAGCTTGTCATGAAAACTCCCGAAGGCCGATGGGTTGCGGACGACAGCAAATACTCTTCCAGCTATGGCGGATCCTCAGAAGCTGCTCGCAATTACTTCCTGCAGATGCAAAACAAAGCAGTCGAAGCCATGAGTGCTGAAAACAAACGCCGCTGGGACATGGGTTGCACCATGGTGCCCACCAATCGTGACAAAGCCAAAGAAGTTGCACAAAAAATCCGCCAGTTCCGACTGGAGCTGATGCAGGATCTGCAAAGCTGCGAAGACAAAGATTCCTTGTTCGCACTTTCAACGAGCTTCTTTGAAATGACCGACCTGCCAGCGCATTAACCCTCAGGGCGAGGGCTTTGCCCCGCCCTCGGGTTAACTTTTCTGATCCGCAGGAAAAATCACCGTCACCTTGCCTCCCCAGGTCTTGCGTGAAGAAAACTCCAGACGGCCCTGATGAAGACGCACAAACTGATTCACCAAAAACAAGCCCAGACCATAACCTTCCGCCGAAGTGGTTTGACCTGATGGCTTGCTGCCGGCATGGCTTAGAATTTTCTGCATTCTTTCCGCATCAAACCCGGGCCCCTGATCGATAACACTCAGATGAACCTCGCCGTTTAGAATCTCTGAATTGACTTCAATCACCGAGGACCTGGGGGAATGTTTGATGGAATTACTAATGATATTTCTTAAAATCGCCTCGAACATTTTTAAATCCACATGAACCACGGTTTCATCGCGCAGAGAATTGCCGGCGACCGTAAGATCTTTTTCGTTCAGGGCCGGCTTCACCTGTCCTATGGCGGACTTTACCAAATCCGAAATCTTTGTCGGTTCTTTGCAGATCTCATAAAAGTCCCCCTTGGTGGCGGTCCAAAGAAGAATATTACGCACCAAATCCATTGAGGATCTGGCAGTTTCAGCCAGCAAATCCCAATCCTGTTCGCGACGGTGGGCCACCAACAAAGACATACCTGACAAATTCCCCAATAGGTCATGGGACAGCAGGGACATCAGACGCTGATTAACCTGGGTTGTGACTTTTAAATCTGTGACCTCATTAAAGACGATCAGATGCCCGGGCCCCGCAGGAAGAACCTCCCCTAAGGGCTGACAGGTCACTTCAAAATATCTGCCCATAGCTGTGGCGGCACTTTCATCCGTTCGCAGCTCCAGCGAAACATCCACGGGCTTCTGGTTCAAGGGAGGAATGCCCTTCATCAAAGACGCGGGTAAAACCTCTTTCAGCAGAGCCCCGACACTGGCGATGGACAGATCAAAAAGTTCGGCAGCACGGGTGTTGAACAATGCCACCCGCTGTTCGGAGTCCACCAGCAACACTGGGATTGGCAAAGCCTCAAACAGACGATGACTGCGCTGAGACAAACGTTTTACAACCTGTTGCCGTCGCAGAATATAGTAAAAGGCAAAAGCAGACACAATCTGAGTCAAGATGGGCATCCCCAAGAATCTAAAACGCGGCAAAAACAAAAGACCCGACACATCAGCCACAATATACAAAGACAGCGAAAACAACATCAGACGAGAATAGAGAGCTTTATTTCTTCCAGCCTGACGGACTCCGCGACTGCAGATAGAAATCACAAAGCCCAAGAGAACATAGGAATACAACACATGAAGCTGCCCCAGCCATCCCAGCCTCCAGCGAATTGCCGCAATACCAAAGGATTCAAACGGCTGCACATCGGTCATGACCAACCGATGACCTTGTGGAATCAAACACGCAGCGATGATCAGCAAAGGAATAACAAAGAACCAGCCAATGCCTCTTGTTGAGGGAGCCTTCTGAGGCTCGCGAAAAAGTTCTTTGGCAAACCAAAGCCACAGCGCTGGCAACGGAGTGATAAAGACAAACCGCAGGCGGGCAAAAACTTCTTTGGTTTCAACAGTGACACTGAAGACCATCAGAAGGTTCATGATCAACCAGCCGATGTACATAGCCATGATGGCCATATAGATCTTCACCGCAATATTCTGACGATACTCCAAGCAGGCCCCGGCAAAGAACACACACAGCATGGCCCCAAAAAAATAAGCCATCATCAGAATCTGGGCATTAAAAGCAGAATTTTCCAAATTAACTCCAAAGAAGCTAATTTTCCGAACCCTAATCACGATAGTCAATCAACGGAGATTTGTAGAGTTTTGAAAAGAAAAAACCCCTATGATTTCTCACAGGGGTTTTGATTTTTTGCTTCAATATTTTCTAGGTAGAAAATTTGGAGCGGGAGACGGGGCTCAAACCCGCGACCTTCGCCTTGGCAAGGCGACGCTCTATCAACTGAGCTACTCCCGCAGTATCGTTTCGAGAGAACCAAAATTACAGTTGCCTCACCCTATTGTCAACGGGTAAAAATCAAAAAAATGAAGACTTTATTGTACGGACGCATCAAAAAATGGGTGATTTTTGCTCTTATAGGCTGTTCTGCTTATTTTGCAGGCTATATTTGGGGGCAAAGCCAAAAACAAAAGCCTCCGACTCCAATTCCGGTTCTGACAAACCCTCAATAATGCCTACCCAATCGTCATCTAGGTTAACTGATTAAAACATGACTCGCCCCCGAAAAGGCCCCATGAACTAACTTTAGTTTAAGGAGACCGCATGAAAGCGTTTTGGGGAATCATCTTTTGCCTGTTTGCCACAAACTCGGCTCATGCCGCCTTGTTTTCACAACTCCAGGGAGCCTACCAGGTTCTGGGTTGCGAGAATCTGGGGGCCACACCGCACACTTCGGTTTGCCAATTTGCTCAAGTCACCCTCCGCAGTGAAGCCTTCTTCACCACGATCACCTTTATGGACGACGGATCGCAAGAGCACAACACCCTAACCCTGACCCTTCCCGGCAGCTTGAAAGATCAACCAACGGCCCGCTATTGCGAAAAAGGCGACTTCTTTGGGTTCTATAGTAACGAGGGCCGACTGGGGGGCCAGGTGGTGATCCTGCGACGACTTAAAAATGGTCTTTACCACCTCTCTGTCCATCTGCGCTCGGATCTTACGAAAACTCTGGACGTGATTGAGGTCGACCTGGACAAGCTCCCCTAAGACAGCGTGGTCTTAAAGCGATTCCAACTGACTGTGATCGCCAACAGAGCCATGGCAGACAAAATCAGAATATTAAAAACGATCAGACGCCCATCTCCCCCTTTAAGCATTATGTTGCGCAAAAGTTCGATAAAATAAGTCAGCGGATTGATGTAAGAAAACACCCGCAAGACCCACGGCATATTTTCAACAGGAAACACCATCCCCGACAGTAGCACTGAAGGAAACAGATATAAAAATCCCCCCATCATTGACTGCTGCTGAGTTCGGGCAATGGTTGATATAAACAATCCAATCCCCACTGTGCAGCAAACAAAGACAAAGGCCGACAAAAGCAACAACCACAAACTGCCGCGCAAAGGCATTCCAAACAGCACCATCGCCACACCGACAATCAAGGGCACATTGCTCATCCCCAGCAGAACAAAAGGAACTGTTTTTCCCAGAATTACTTCCTCGGGCTTCACCGGAGCCGAGATCAAAGTCTCAAAGGTTCCCAATTCTTTTTCACGAGTGATCGACATACTGGTTAATAAAATCGTGATCAGACACACCAGCATACTCATCACCCCAGGAACCAAAAATAACGATGTACGCATGGCGGGATTGTATAAAACCCGCACATCAAAACGCAAAGGTGGGTTGAATTCATAAAGGGATCTGACGATGCCGGAAAAGTATCTTTCAATCCCCTGCGCCCGTGTGACATTGGTCGCATTGATAAGAAGTTGAAGCTCCCCCTGACCCCGTCCGACAGGGGCATCCAATCCCCCTGCGGGCGCCACCATGACGGCATCCGCTTCATCGTTTTGAATCTGCAACAAAGGATCGTTCGATGTCGTTGTTGCCGGAACAAACCAGCCCGATGCCAGAGCTTTACGATGAATCTGATGCAGACTTGTATCACCCGGAGCCCCCACCACACTTAAGCGGATATTCTTGGCCTCGGTGGAAAGCGCCACACCGAAGATCGTCAGTTGCACACAGGGAGCCAGAAAAAGCAATATCCGCATCCGCGGATCGCGCAAAGTCTGGCGAAACTCCTTACGCACAAAACCCCACAGTGTTCTCATGGCTCCACATCCTTTTTAAACTTCCGGGTCGCCAAGCCAATCATCAGGAAGAACAAAAGACACATCGCCAGAAAACTGGGCAGGACACTTTGCAGACTGGCCCCTTTTAAAAACAGATCCCGGCTTAAAGAAATAAACCAGCGCGCCGGCAATAACATGGTCAGATAATAAAAAAACCGCGGCATGTGCTCGACCGGAAAAATAAATCCCGACAAAAGGATCGTCGGCAGAAGACCAGACAGCATCGCCATCTGCATACTGAGCTGCTGCTTGCGCGTCACAACTGAAATCAACAACCCCTGCGCCAGATAGGTCGAAAGAAAAATCAAACACGAAATTAGATACACCACAAAATTCCCCCGAAAGGGCACCGCAAAAACAATCTGCGAGATCAGAAACACAAAAAACACCGCCACAAGCCCCATCACCGAGTACGGCAACAGTTTACCCAGAATGATTTCCACGGGCCGCACCGGGGTTGACAGCAAAAGTTCCATCGAGCCGTTTTCCCATTCCCGGGCCACCGTCAGCGCCGTTAGTAGAATCGACAGGATGGCAATGATGGCCGCGGCAAGTCCGGGAACCACGAACCACCGGCTGTTGAGTTCGGAGTTAAAAAGAAAGCGCGAGCGAATCACAATAGGCTCACGAAAAGGCCCCAACTTATCCGTCAGAACTTTTTGCTGTATCCCCCCAAGATAGCCCAAAATTGAACCCGCAGAAGAATTGTCGGTACCATCAATCAGGATTTGCACAGAACTTTCCGATCCGGGCCTCAAATCTTCGACATATCGCGGGGGGATCAACAAGGCGGCATGCGCCCGCCCCTCATCCAAAGCCTGCAGCGCTTCGGCGGGACTGTGCACGGGAAGTAACTGAAAATACGACGAACTGGCAAAGCTCCTCTGCAGTTGCCGTGAGCCCTGCGATTTACTGCTATCAAAGACAGCCAACGAGATGTGGTTCATATTAAATTCAATCGCATAGCCAAAAAAGATCACCATAATCACCGGCATACCCAGGGCCAGCGCCAAAGTGAACGGATCGCGGATAATATGGAACACCTCTTTCTTTGCAATCGCCTGCACGGAACGAAGTCTCATCTTCCCTCCACCTGCTCAATAAAGACGTCCTCCAAACTGATCTGATCCGGATCTTTGTCAGGAAAGCTGTTTCTTTTTAATGCTGCCGGAGAATCCAGAGCAATCAACTCTCCAGAGCGCATCAGGGCAATACGCCCACACTGTTCAGCTTCATCCATGTAGTGAGTTGTCACAAAAACCGTTTTACCTTCACTGGCCAGACTGTCGATCAACTTCCAAAACCGCTGACGAAAAGCCGGACTGACTCCCGCCGTGGGTTCATCCAGAAAAACGATCTCGGGATCGTGCAGCACTGCCGCCACCAGACTGACCTGCTGTTTGATCCCCCCCGGAAGATCCCGAACCAATGTGCCTTCCGAAGATCTAAAACGAATCATCTCCAGCAGTTTTTCTTTTTGCCGTTGAAACAGCCTGGGGTCCATCTTGCGCAAGGACGATGTGAAATCCAGATTTTCCTTCACGGTCAAGTCATCATACAAAGTGAATTTTTGCGACATATAACCGACCTTTTTCTTCACCTCAAAGGACTGGGTCAGCACATCCAGTCCACACACAAAAGCCTGCCCCGCACTTGGAAGAAGAAGACCGCACAACACCCGGATCGTCGTTGTCTTCCCCGCCCCATTGGCCCCTAAAAAGCCAAAGACCTCCCCTTTTTTTACAGAAAAAGAAAGCCCACTGACGGCAAAGAAGTCACCAAACTGAACCGACAGATCGCGAACCTCCACGGCATTCATGGGGTGTCCTCCAAAGCATCGTACTGCAGAAATATCTGATCAAAACTTTTGCAATTTTCTTGCTTCAACAACGAATGAGGCTCGCCCTCCAGCAAAGTTTTACCATTAAACAGCAGATGCACCTTTTGACACTTGAGGGCCTCATCCATGTAAGAGGTTGTCACTATAATCAGCAACCCCTCGGACCTCTGCAATTCATACAGAAGCTGCCAAAAATCCCGACGACTGAGTGGATCCACTCCATTGGTCGGTTCATCCAAAAGCAGGACCTTGGGTGATGCCAGTAAAGAGCAGATCAATCCCAGCTTTTTATACATGCCTCCGGAAAGCTGCGAAGCCAGTCGATCTGTGAATTCTTCCAGACGCGCCATTTGCAACAAGGCCTTGCGGCGCTGATCATAGATGCGGTCTGAAAGCTGATACAATGTGCGAAAGAATTCCAGATGCTCATGAATGCTCAGCTCCGGGTACAGGCTTTGTGTCTGAGGCATGTAAGCGATGCTCTGGCGAATCTCTGTCAGGGGAATCTCTGTCCCCTGAAGCAAATACTGAAGGCGACCCCTATCGGCGCGCAACAACCCAATCAGATGTCGAAGCAAGGTGGTTTTGCCAGCACCCTCGGGACCAATAATCCCGTGAATCAGTCCTGGCTCGAAAGACATATCCACCCCGTGCAAAGCTTGGGTCCGTCGCAGTTTTTTGTATAGCCCTGAGACCTGCAGGGAAACGCCTGAGGCTGTCATCGGTCTTTTTGCCATTCCAAAGTCATTCCAGGCTTCAAAATGCCGTCTGGATTATTAAAACGAACTTTAACAGCATAGACCAGACGTGTCCGCTCCTGGCGGGTTTGTACGTTCTTAGGGGTGAACTCGGCTTCGGGATTAACGTAGCTCACTGTGCCGGGGAATTTTTTGTTATTTATTTCCGGAAGTGTTGCTTCAATTTTTTGCTCCAGCTTCAACGAGGCGATTTCATCGTGAGGAAGATAGAAATAAGAATAGACCTCCTCCAGATCACCGATGGTCAAAAGCTTTGATCCAGGCCCCACCATTTCACCGGGCTCAAAGTAAGTGTTCAGCACCGTTCCTTTTAACGGCGTCGCCACCGAGCACCAGCCCTTGCGGGTTTCAATATCGTCCTTCTTGTTCTTTATTTGGTCGTAACTTTCCTGTGCGATACTGCCGCTGCGATAAAGCTGTGCAGCCCGATCAAAGTTTCGCTTCGCCAGGTCGTACCCCAGCTTGATCTCCTCGCAAGTCAGCCGAACCAGCATCTGATCCTTTTGTACGGTCTGACCTTCTTTCACCAAAAAGGCCTCGATCACAGATGAAACCCTAGCTGGAATGTCCACCTTGGTGACTTCCACCGTTCCGGCATAAGAAAAAGAACTTTTAAAAAGAAAGACTTTAGCCAGATAGGCCAGAAGCAAAACCACCAGAATAACAATCAGAGGCAGAATCTTCTTTTTGGACATCCCTCAAGCCTAGCCCCAAGGATGATAAAGGCAAATTTGATACGATGAGACTTGAAGAAAAACAAAAAGCCGGGATCTCCCGGCTTTTTGCAGAATTGCTTATGATATTTCCCGGCAATTAATTGCCCGGAGCAAACCAGCAGCGTGGACGCGCACCTACAGCGTCGCGTGGAGTGTAGCAAGAACCGGCTTTGTAGTCAGAGTTGCTCAGCTTTTCACTTTCTTTAGCAACACACAAGCTGCCTGCGAAGTAAGTGTCCAAACGGCACTGAGTCGCAGGATGTCTGTCATCTGTGCGAGTCACTTCTTTTTTATCTGGAGTGCCAAATGTTGGTGGAGTTGTTTCTTTACGCAAAGCCTGGAAAAGGTTTGCGACAGACTGACCCGCCAAGGAAGTTCTCAAGCAGATCAGACGATCTTGCTCTTCCGGGAATTGAGCCGTACATGCCGCCTCAGCCACTGGATCCAACTCAAGGTCTTTCAGGATCGCGGCATTGTCGTCTTCAGCAAAGAAGCGACGAAGACATTTCAAGCCTGCGAAATAGTCAGAGCCACCTTCATTTGTCGCCCATGCGCCACCAAACCAGCTTTGCATTTTTGGTGCACCACCATTGTGATGACCATACTCATGACAAATAACCAAGGCGAAACCTTCAACAGTTGTCGCCGGGTGACGAGCCAAACCACCGTACATGTTCACAACCTGCGTATTGCCTGATCTTTGAGCAGACGCATTCACAGTTCCGTCATTCCAAAGACGGTTGATTTTCAAACGATCACCCATTGCTTCCACGTCTTTAGCGTAAAGCCTCTCCATACGATCGATGACCTGGTTAAATTGTTGTTCTGTGATACCGCCCACAGTGAATAGACCCACTGGAATGTTCAGATTGTTTTCTGGTACAAAGCCAGCGCACAGTTCACTTACTTCCTTGGTAGCTGTTTGGTTCGTGAAGCCTACAGTTGCAACCAATGCAACAACGGCTAACGCACGACGTAGTGTCGTATTTGTCATGACTTTCCCCTCCTTGAGTCTAGACGTATGAAAAATCGTATCAACATGATGCGGACAAACTCAAATATTTTAAATATGTTATGATGCACCACACCTTGGTCGAGCATTAACATTACAACCCTCATCTTTGATTAAAGATCCGCAATGCATGTGTCGAAAAGAAAGAATCAATAGATCTTCCATGATTGAAGGAGCCCATTCATGAATTCCATTACGACCTGGTTCCGCGGCTTACGCGGACGTCTGCTTTTCTCTGCCACACTTCCAGTTGTTGCTTTTGCCATTCTTACGGGGATTGCATGGAAGTCGATGAACAATCTTGGCGGCATGCTGACTGACGCTTACACCAATGTCGTCCCAAACATGGATGCGCTTGGACAGATCGGGATGCAACGCGCACGCATTGGCTACTTTATCTGGGCCGCCTTGGCCAACGATGAAGATCCCAAGTCACGCGAGAACTTCATCAAAAGAGCCCGCGGCGCCTTTGATGAATTTAAAAAGTATGAGGCTGTTTACTCCAGCACCAGCTTCACTCCAGAAGAAGAAAAGAATTATGCTAAAGCCAAAGAGATCCAGAGCAAGTTCTATGCATTGACAGATCAGATGATCTATCTGCTGGAGGCAAACACTACTGAAGCCAACAAACAAGTTCATAAGGCTATGAATGGTGGCGAATGGCATATCATGGCCATCACCTATCAGGACATGATTGCTGCCAACATGAAAATTTACCGCGAGGTTTCGGCGGCCAATGATAAGCTTCAACAAGAATCTCGTGCGCACGAAGTCCAGCTTTTGTGGCTGATTTCTGCATTCTGTTCTTTCCTGGTGTTTGGTATTCTTATGTGGATTGCCTACCGCGTTTCCAACACTGTGGGTTCTATCGCCACGGGTCTTTCTGAGGCGGGCCAGCAGGTTTCCAGTGCGATCACTCAGTTGACAGCGGCGGGCCAGACGCTATCACAATCCTCCACAGAAGCTGCTGCTTCTTTGGAAGAAACCGTGGCGTCCCTTGAAGAGATGTCCTCTATGGTTCAAATGAACTCTGACAATGCCAAACAAGCGGCGGCCCTGTCCCAGTCTTCCAAAGACGCTGCCGAACAAGGTCAGTCTGAAATTCAGCTTTTGATCACTTCCATGAACGACATTTCCCAATCTTCCAAAAAGATCGAGGAAATCATCAGCGTGATCGACGATATCGCCTTCCAGACCAACCTGCTAGCTCTGAATGCAGCTGTTGAGGCGGCTCGGGCCGGTGAACAAGGCAAAGGCTTTGCCGTGGTCGCTGAGGCCGTTCGCGCCCTGGCTCAACGCTCCGCATCCGCAGCCAAAGACATCAACACGCTTATCAAAGACAGCGTGGAAAAAGTCGATCGAGGTTCTCAGATCGCAGACCGCTCGGGCGATGTCCTGAACACAATTGTGAACTCGGTTAAAAAGGTCTCTGACCTGAACAATGAAATCGCAGCGGCCAGCTCCGAGCAGACCACCGGAATTCAGCAGATCTCCAAAGCCATGAATCAGTTAGACCAGGGCTCTCAGGCCAATGCGGCCTCCTCTGAAGAAATCGCGGCTTCTTCTGAAGAAATCAGCGCTCAAGCCCTTCAGATGCAATCCATGGTGGTCAACTTGAACGAGGTTATTGCTGGAGCCCATGCCCACAGTGAACCTCCCAAAGTCACACCGAAAAGCCAAAAATCCACCCCAACAGTGACCCCGAAAGCGGCCGCCCCTAAAAAAGTGATACCTTTCCCGAAACAGCCGGCTAAAGCCGCAGCTCCAAAAGTGGAAAAAAAGCCACAGAGCAGCGCCGTTATCCCGTTCGATGAAGACGAAGGACGCGGCAAAGTCGGAACCACTGACGGCTTTTAAAGATTTGCTCCCACAACGGCCTTCAGCTAGTATGTGGGAGCATGAAAATACCCTTTAATATCCCACCTCGAAGTTTCAACGAGGAAAACTATATTTCTCAAGCCATCGCCGCGAAAAAACTCAGCGGCGAAGGTCAGTTCAACAAAAAGTGCGCTGAGTGGCTGAATAAAAACATCCCAACTCTGATGACGGTGATCACTCCCTCCTGCACTTCCGCCCTTGAAATGGCGATGGTGTTGGCGGACCTTTCTCCGGGAGATGAAGTCATCCTGCCCTCTTTCACATTCACCTCCACGGCCAATGTCGTTGCCCTGTATGGCGCCACACCCGTGTTTGTTGATGTCGATCCCAAGACAATGAATATTGATGTTGATGCCATTGAAAAAGCGATCACGCCGAAAACCAAGGTGATCATGCCCGTTCACTATGCTGGCGTGGGTTGCGAGATGGATCGCATCATGGATCTGGCAAACAAACACAATATCTGGGTTGTGGAAGACGCGGCTCAGGGAATCTTTGCTTCTTACAAAGGCAAGAACCTGGGAGCCTGGGGACACATGGCAGCCTTCAGCTTCCATGAAACCAAAAATATCGTCTGCGGTGAAGGGGGAGCTTTAACCATCAACGATCCCCGTCTGTTGGCACGTGCAGAGATCGTGCGTGACAAAGGAACCAACCGTCAGCAGTTCTTAAATGGCCAAGTTGATAAGTACACTTGGCAGGACAAAGGATCTTCCTATCTGCTGTCAGAACTGGCCGCAGCCTTCTTGTATGCACAGCTTGAGGACGGCGAAAAGATCACAAAAAAACGCCTGACGATCTGGAATAAGTACTATCAAAACCTCGCTGACCTGGAAAAAGCCGGAAAACTTCAGCGCATGACGGTCCCGGGTGAAGCCCACCCCAATGCGCACATTTTCTATATGTTGCTCCCAACCGCACAAATCCGTCAGGATCTGTGGTCTTACCTGAAAGAACGCGGCATTCAGTCCACATTCCACTATGTGCCACTGCACTCGGCTCCGGCAGGATTGAAGTATGGCCGCGTAGCGGGTTCCCTTGCTGTGACTGAGGATCAGGCTGCGCGCCTTTTGCGCCTTCCGATGTACGCTGATCTGTCTGCGGAAGACGCACAGACCGTTTTGGACGAAGTTCATAATTTCTTTAAGGAGACCCGATGAAAGGCATTATCCTTGCCGGCGGAGCTGGCTCTCGTCTTTACCCAATGACCCGGGTGATGACCAAGCAGCTTCAATCAGTTTACGACAAACCCATGATTTATTATCCCCTGAGTATTCTGATGCTGGGGGGGATCAAGGACATTCTGCTGATCACTACTCCGGACGATCAGCCGTTGTTCAAGCGTTTGTTGGGCGACGGCTCCCAATTCGGGATCAAGCTTTCTTACAAAATCCAGGAAAAGCCCAACGGGCTTCCTGAAGCTTTCGTACTGGGTGAAGATTTCATCGGCAATGATGATGTCTGCCTGATGTTGGGGGACAATCTGTTCTATGGCGATCTGACCTTCTTCCGGGATGCGATTCAGGCACAGAAGAATAAAACCAATGGTCTGAATGGCCGTGTGTTTGCTTACTACGTTGCCGATCCATCGGCCTATGGCGTGGTTGAATTCGACAAGAACACCAAGAAAGTGAAGTCCATCGAGGAAAAACCCAAGGTTCCCAAATCCCATTATGCGATTCCGGGACTTTATCTTTTCGACAACACGGTTGCCAAACGCGCCAAGGCCTTAAAGCCCTCCCCGCGTGGCGAGACCGAGATCGTCGATCTGATTTTGGCATACCACAACGAAGGAACCCTGGGTGTTGAAATGATGTACCGGGGCTTGGCATGGCTGGACACAGGCACACCTCGCTCATTGCTGGATGCGGCCTCATTTATTGGCGCCATCGAAGAACGTCAGGGCATGAAAGTGGCCTGCCTGGAAGAAGTCGCTTACCGCATGAAATTCATCACTCTTGAGCAGCTTCAGTCCATAATGGCGGAGCTGCCAAAGTGCTCTTACCGCAGCTATCTTGAAAAAATTATCTCTGAGGAACTATGAGAAAGACTGTCATGCTGACCGGTTGTGCCGGTTTTATTGGATCTAACTTTGTAAAAACCGTAGCCTGCCGCGAGGCTATCAAGGCGGAATACGACTTTGTAATCGTGGATGCATTGACCTATGCCGGCCGCCTTTCCAATATCGAGGCAGAACTGCAAAACCACAACAACCTGACCTTCGTTCAAGCAGACATTCGTGACACACAAAAAATGCACGACCTGTTCACAAAGTACAATTTCACCGGGGTTTTAAATTTTGCAGCGGAATCCCATGTGGATCGCTCGATCGAAAATCCGAACATCTTTGTTGAAACTAATGTTCTGGGAACTTTGAATCTCTTAAAAGAAAGTCTGGCGGCTTTTGAAAAGAATCCGAACTTCCGCTATCTTCAGGTTTCCACGGACGAAGTCTACGGCACACTGACCATGGAAGATCCGGCCTTTACCGAAGAAACACCGATTGCCCCTAACAGCCCGTACAGCGCGTCGAAAGCCAGTGCGGACCTGATGTGCCGGGCCTTCTTTGAAACCTACAAACTGCCGGTGGTGATCACTCGTTGTTCCAACAACTATGGCCCCTTGCAAGTTGAGGAAAAATTCATCCCTTTGATGATCAAGCGTGCCTTGGCGAATGAAAAGCTGCCCATCTATGGCACAGGCATGAACATTCGCGACTGGATCTATGTGGATGACCACAACGAAGGCGTGTGGCTGGCCTTCACCAAAGGAAAATCCGGCGAAGTGTACAATCTGGGTGGAAACTCGGAAAGACAGAACCTGGATGTTGCCAAGATGATCCTAAAGCATCTGGGTAAGCCTGAATCTTTGCTCAGCTTCGTCACGGACCGCAAAGGCCACGACTTCCGCTATGCGATTAACTACTCCAAGGCCCAGCGCGAGCTGAATTGGAATCCCACAGTGCGCTTTGAGGAAGAAGGACTGGCAAAAACAATTGAGTACTTCAAAAATCTATGGGCGAAATAAAAGTCCTGCACTGTATCCAGTCCCTTTCCTGGGGGGGACTGGAAATCTATACAGCCGAGCTGATTCAAAAGCTTGCTGAAGCAGGCGTTGATCAGCGCGTGTTCTGCTCAGCCCACTCTCGCGTGGCCGAGGAGCTTCGTCATACCAACGTGGAACTGATCACCTTCCCGGAGAAAAAGCTTTCCAAACTGAAAGCGGCCGCGCTGATTCGAAAAATCTGCCGTGAACACAAGATCACACATCTGCACTCGCACACCCGCATAGACATGTGGTCCTGCGTGCTGTCGCGCTGGGCTTCGTCGCATCCGAAGCATATCTACAACCTGTACATGAACGCTCTTCCCAAAAAAGATCTGGTTCATCGCTGGCTTTTTTCCAAAGTCGATGCTTTATGCAGTTCCTCTGAATGGGTTCTGAGTGAGGCGCGCAAGAACTTCCCTATTGATCCGAAAAAACTGCGCCTGATGCGCTACGGACGCAAGACTGAGGACTATCACACAAATCCCGAACAACGGGAACAACTGCGTCTGAAAATGGGGCTTGGTAAAAGTGATCTGGTCTTTGGAACACTTTGCCGCATTGATGCCGGCAAAGGCGTGCGCGAACTGGTGGAGGCCCTGGATTATCTCAGTGATGAAGAAATCAAAAAGATTCATATGGTGATCGTGGGTGATCCGACAATTCTGGGGCGCACATCAGAAGGTCATCTGACCTATGAAACCCAGTCTATCGAGCTGGCGGACTGGATCACAAAAAAAGCCTCAGAGCCCCGCTTAAAAGGACACCTGCATCGCGTGCCCTTTCAAAAAAATTTCATCCCTTACATTGATATTCTGGATGTTTTTATCCTGGCCTCTTACAACGAGACCTATTCACTGAGCGTTCTGGATTCCATGCTGATGGAAAAACCTGTCATTGGAACAGATGCCGGAGGCACGACGGAACAAGTCGGTCAAAATGAGCGTGGTTTTCTGACAGCCCCCCGCAACGCCAAAAGTCTCAGCGAGGCCTTGCGATATTACATCCAGAACCCGGATCAGGTACCCCTGCAAGGCGCCAAGGCCCGTCAGTGGACCCTGGCGCAACATTCGTGGCAACAAACCCTTACCAAAACCCTGGCCTTGTATGATGAGCTGGGAAGGAATTAGTCGTGGCAAAAGTCTATGATTGTTTTTCGTTCTTCAATGAACTGGATCTTTTGGAAATTCGCCTGAATGAACTTAATGACGTTGTTGATGTTTTCGTTTTAGTCGAAGCCACCCGCACCTTTCAGAACAAACCTAAGGAATTGATCTTTGAAAAAAACAAAGAGCGTTTTGCCAGGTTTTTGCCGAAAATCCGCCATGTCGTCGTGGATAAATACCCGACCTTTTTCACCCGCTTTCGCCGCACCAAAACCTGGGATTTTGAGCGCAATCAAAGGGACTTTGTCAGTAAAGGTCTGACGGACTGCCAGCCGGACGATTTGATCTTACTGTCTGACGTGGATGAAATTCCACGCAAAGAAGCTATTGAAAAAGCCAAGTCGTTGCCTTACCTGAAGGTCTTCCGGCAGAAGATGTTCTATTACTATGTAAATTGTTTTGTGTACGACTATAACGAACCCATCGAATACTGTGCAGAGGGCTATATGCCATGGCATGGAAGCATTGCGGTTCATTATAAGGATTTCACGAACTTCGAAGATCTGCGCACGTCACGCAATCAGAAGAAAACCAAGCGCAGCTTCATCGAAAATGGGGGCTGGCACTACAGTTGGCTGGGCGGAGTGGATCGAGTTCTGCAAAAGCTGGACGCTTATTCTCACCAGGAGCACAACACCGAAGCCAACAGATCCCCGGAAAGAATTCGCCAATTGATTTCTTCCGGCGGTGATTTGTTCGGAACGGGTATTAAAACAAAAATCGTCGATCCTCTGGCGGACTGCCCGGACTATCTGCGCACTCACCTGCAGAACTATCCGGACTTTGTCCTAAAATAACCTGGCAAACCTAGGGGACTCCCAGAGCGCGGAGTCCTTGCACCACGGCCACAACGATCAAGTAAGCGCCGACGTTAAAGACCACCAACTGCATGATCGCAAACTTCCACGATCCCGATTCGCGGATCTGCACGCCCACTGTGGACATACACTGCAAAGCAATCAGGAAGAAGATCATCAAACCTATCACAGAGCTGACAGTGAAGATCTTTTCTCCGGCCGCATTGGTGGCCGTGCTCATTTGTGTCAGCAGGGCCTGTTGTTGAGTGTCCTCGTCTGTGTCCGTGATATTGAAAGTCACCGCCATGGACGAAACAAACACTTCACGGGCGGCAAAGGCTGAAATCAATCCCACACCCACACGCCAGTCCACACCCATAGGGGCCACCACAGGCTCAATGAACTTACCCATCTGACCCACATAGCTGTCTTCCAGCTTTTGATGAGCATCTTCTGTTTGGTAATTCGGGAAAGTTGTTCCCACCCAGATGATCACAGCGAAAGTGAAAATGATCGGCCCGGCACGTTTCACATAGGAAAGAGTTCGGGTCCAGGCCTGACGAAGAAGAACACGCACCTTCGGACGGCGATAAATCGGAAGCTCCATCATAAAGAAAGAAGGTTCTTTACGAGGGATGAACTTACTGACCACGCCAGCGGCAATCGCCCCCACAATGATGGATCCCAGGTAAAGAGACGCCATCGCAAGTCCAGCATAAAGAGCGGACTGTCCATGGAACAAAAACGCGATACACAAGGCATACACCGGCAAACGCGCCGAACAACTCATCAACGGGATCACAAAGGCCGTGATCAGCCGATCTTTGGTCGACGGGATATTACGGGTCGCAATGATCGCAGGCACCGCACAGGCAAACCCTGACAGCAATGGCACGAAAGATCGTCCACTCATTCCCAACGCCGAAAACGGACGATCAATCAAAGTGGCCGCTCGCGCCAGATAGCCGGTGCTTTCCAGAAGGCCGATAGCAATAAACAAAATGAAAATCTGGGGCACAAAAACCAAAAAGGCTGCAAAACTTGCCACCACACCGTTAGACAGGAAATCCGCCCACAAAGTGCCAGGCCCCAGTGCGGCGACCTGTTCACCCAAAGCTGTAAACCACCCATCAATGGCATCCATAAACGGTGTTGCCAGCCAGAAGACACTGGCAAACAAACCACCCATAATGAGAATGAAGAACGCAAATCCAAAAACCGGATGCAACAAGAAACGATCCAGCTTTTCCGTCGTGGCCACAATACGATTCAAACGCTCTTGCGCATGATCCGTTTTATGTCGCAAAGCCTCTTGAGCAATACGCTCGCATTCCTTCAGTTTCTGTTCTTGCAGCTCAAAGCCCCAAGGAACCGGGCGCGACGGAGTTTGTGAGGAACCCAGCTTCTGAGCGGCCGCCACAATTTCACGAAGACCGCCAGCCAGCAAACCATCAAAAGCCATCACAGGACAGCCGAAGGTTTGACTTAGATAATCAAAATCAATCTCGACCCCTTCACGACGAAGCAGATCCGACATGGTGATCACCACCATCATCGGGAAGCCGGTTTCTTTCAGTTGCATCACCAGTTGCAGGTGGCGGGAAATTTGTGTTCCATCAACCACGACAATGATGCCATCGATTTTTTTCACTTTCGGATTTTCATAGATTGAACGCAACGTCACCCATTCATCGGCAGACTTTGGGTGCAGACTGTAGGTCCCAGGCGTATCCATCGCCAGCAGACCCTCACCCAGATGAGGCGCCAGATGGCCGATAGAAAATTCCACCGTTGCCCCCGGATAGTTCACCGTCTTAAAGCGTGAGCCGGTCAACCAGTTGTACAGGGTTGTCTTACCGGAATTCGGTGCGCCCACCAGAGCTATGCATTTTTCTTGAACTGCTACTTCAACATCACTTGAGCGCATGCGGCTTCCTCACTTCTCAGGGCCAGAAAGCTGGTGTTAAAACGAATCAATAAAGGCCCCCCAAACGGGGCTTTACCCAAAACCGTGATCAGGGAGCCCACTCGAAGCCCCATTTCATGCAAACGCTCACGCAAGACGTCCTCACCGGTAAATCCAGTGATCTCAACTCGTTGCCCGGTTTTGATCGCAGTATCGTGTAACTTCATACTTTCCTCTGTCTGTGTACCTCTTTGTTAAGAGCTTGCCGACCTAAAGGGAAGTCCTTTAACCCGCCCCTGGGGCGTTGAAAACTAAATGAAAATGATTCCGAGCTCCACTCAGACGCCCTATCTTAGTCCGGTTTTTAGGACCTTTGGTTAAGTTCCAGCCTTCAAAGCCGATCCGAAGTCTATATGGATTTTAGTATTAAGACTTCAATCGGTATTAGCAGCTTGATCCTTCTAACCCACCTTCCTGCAGCGGCTTCGCAGTTGTTTTATTCCCCTGCGCTGTGCCCCCCTGAAAACCTTACCATCTTTGTGACAAACACATCCTCAGAACCGCAGCGAGTCTGGACTCAGGTGAGATTCAACCACGAACTTGATGAACTTCATCACGATCTGGACCCCAAGTCCCAGATCAAAATTCGCGGCACGGAGTTCCTGACTGAAACTAAGGGCTTTTCCATCAAAGCCTGGGATAAAAATGTTGTTCAAGTCAGCAGCACTTGTGCGGATTCCTTCAGCACTCCCTTGAATGATACGACCTCGCCTGAAGTGACTCACTGGCTGCCGTCATCTGTGCATACCGTAAAGCTTCATATTATGAACCTTTACTTGAAGTCCAACTCGGTGCAATTGAAGGCCTTCAACCGCCTGGGGGCTGAGATTGGAACCCGTGAAATTCAACTGAAGAACTATTATGATACAGAGACATTCAAGTGGTCCCTGGGACAAGAGATTGCCCGTATCGAAATTCAAGGCCAGGAGCGTCTGCACTCCGTTCTAAGTTACGACGCCGGCACTTCTGAGAGGGTCAGTCCTGCGCTGGCGATGCAGCCAGTGCGCCTGTCCGTAGACCTTTCAAAAACCTATTTCCTGGTCTCCACCCGAGATGCCCGTCCTGAGGAAGCCTTCGTTATTGCCTTGGATAAACCTGAATTAATCGCCACCGCCCGGGAGCAGATTCGCAATCCCGCCTTGGAAAAAATCGTGGTGGCGGGCATTGAGTTGGGCCATGGTGGTTTTAACCGGGCCTTCTTATCGCGCGACAAATCGCCTTATTCATGGTCTGTGAATCGCGTGGATGCGTTTGCGGACTTTGCGCATATCGACTGCGATGGCAGTCCGGAACTGACGGAGGAGCGCCTGATGCAAAAGCTCAATGAAGGCGGTCGCATCTGCTTCTGGCGCTATCGTGTGGTGAAAGAAATTTCAGCAGAAGAGGTTTCTTCAGGGAAACTTAAACCTTAGCAGGAGCTACGGTGGAAGCCCCCTGCCCGCGGGTTTCCTCCACGTAAACTCGTACGCTTTTAACCCCGTACTTCTTAAATTCCGAATAGAATTCCTCGGCCAGCAGGCTGGAAAGTTGTTCCACGCTGGTGTTGGTGACAGGCAACAACGTCACTTCATTTAAAGGGAAAACATAGAAACGGTCACGGAAGGTGACCTCCAAAAACCGGTCCGTCTTTTTGAATTTCATGTCTTTTTGTTTTTCCGGCAACAGTACAATTTCGTCCCACTGATCCAGACGGGCCTTGATGTATTTCTTAAAGACATTGAAATCCAAAAAATAACCGTCTGCATGCAATTCGGCCTCAGACGGTGTTTTGATGTCCACTTTGACTTGATAGTTATGACCATGCAGACGCTCGGCGTGCGTTTCGTCAAAGATCAGAAAGTGCGCGGCGGAAAACTTAAAATTTTGCTTCGCCAAATGCAATGTGGTCGTGGACATAATCACCTCGGAATGACTATAGTAGTAGCATGAAATTCGAACTCAAGCAGCATTTTCAAATTGAATCCGCCCGATTCCTGCCTCACCTTCCAGCAAGTCATCCGTGTTCTCGCATGCATGGACATAGCTTTAAGCTGATCCTGACATTGGTGGGCGATTTAGACCCGCAAATTGGCTGGGTGATTGATTACAATGACATCCAGGCCGCGATGAAGCCTCTTTTAGAGCAGATTGACCATCGCGTTTTGAACGAAGTTCCAGGCCTTGAAAATCCCACGTCCGAACTCTTGGCAAAATGGCTTTATGACAAAGCCCGTTTGGTGCTGCCAACTTTGACGAAAGTCACAGTGGCAGAAACACCCCTGACAGAGTGTTCCTACCCGGCTTAGTTTCTTATGAAATCAGGCTGGCGTTCACGCGAACGGCCGGCCCCAGATTCAGATTCTTTTCATACTTCTGACGGAACGCCGGTGGATACAACATCACCACCGTGGATCCCATGCGGAACATGCCCAGTTCCGAGCCTTTATGAACCGGAATTTCCGGAGAATACTGTTTATGCTGGAAGATGTGCGGGCCTTTTTGATTGCCACGGATGGTCTCATCAAAACTCAAAACGATGTGCCCCACGTTGGTGGCCCCCACAAAGACAACACCCACCGGCCCCAGATCCGTTTGAATCTCGACCAGAACACGTTCGTTCACAGAGAACAAGTTCGGCACATTGGTGGTGCTCCACTCGTTCACCGGCCATAGCTCGCCTGGCATATAGCGAACATCGGTGATTTGCCCATCCACCGGGGAATGCACGCGGTGATAGTCTGTCGGGCAAAGATAGTAGGTCATAAAGAAGCCACCGGCCCATTTTTTTGAGCAGTCCGGATCTTGCGTGAACTCACTGAGTTTGTAGGTAAGCCCTTTTGCCTGAATCAGAGTGCCATCATCAATAGGCGCCGCTTGGGTGATTTTACTGTCGGCCGGGTGCACCGCCCAGGAAGACCCCACAGGTCGGATGCCCGCCTTCAAACGACGGACAAAGAACTCCCCAATGGAAGGATACTCGTAATAAGGCTTTTCCGCCTCGTTCAGGTCGATGTTGTACATCCACGCAAAGCCGCGGATGGACAGGCGAGCCCACAAAGAAGGCCCCTGCCAGTGCATGAAATAACCGATCCAGCGGCTGAGGCGACGTTTTGGAAGAATTCTTGTAATTGCTGACATAGAAATCTTTATATCTAAGACGGACCCCTTTGTCACCAAAAGGACTTTCAAGTATGATAGTTCTCAAAACACACCCCCTTTTGGTCCTTAACAGGGACCCGGAGTCCAAAGCAGCATGTCCAAGATTTTCCAGAATCTCGAAATTCCTATTGATCAAGACCTTGATGAAAAGCTCCAGTGGCTGATGCCAGAACACGGCCCCTATCGAATTCTGCGCCAAAGCGTCGATGCGCGTCGCTCACACTCCCCGCACTTTGTTTATACGATTGAAGTTGCGGAAAAAGGTGAAACCCTGTCTTTGCCCGAATTTAAAATGGAGCGCATTGAAAATCCCAAGGAAAAACCTTTGATTGTGGGCACCGGCCCGGCGGGTTTATTTGCAGCTTTGCGCTTTGTGGAACGTGGCGTGCCTTGTGTGTTGTTTGAGCGAGGTTCTGACAGTGGCGAGCGCATCAAAGGCATTAACCAGTACTGGCGCTACGGCAAGCTGGATCCACGCAACAACGTCTGCTTCGGCGAAGGTGGCGCTGGACTTTATTCTGATGGAAAATTGATCACCCGTATCAAGTCCCCGCATATTCCTTATGTCATGAACCGTTTGGTTCAGTTCGGGGCTCCTGAAGAAATTCAATGGCTGTCAAATCCTCACGTCGGATCTGACCGAATTCGTCGTGTGATCCCAAAACTGCGCGAGTTCCTGCGCGCCAATGGTTGCGAAATTCATTTTAACACCCAGGTCACTGAAGTCTTGCTGGAAGGAAAACAGGTCGTGGGTGTGCGCACAGAGCACGGAACTGAATTCCGCTCACCTCATGTGGTTATGGCTACAGGGCACTCGGCCGAAGATATGATCAATCACTTGCGCGACATCGGCGTCAAACTTGATGGCAAGTCATTTGCCATGGGTCTTCGTGTGGAGCATTCTCAGGCGGCGATCAATAAGATTCAGTATCGTCAGTTTTCAGAACACCCGAAACTGGGTGCTGCCAACTATAAGCTGGCCCATCACGACAACAAGTCTGGCATTGGGGTTTACTCTTTCTGCATGTGCCCGGGCGGCTATGTTCTGTCTTCAGGCACCGAAGCTGATGGGATCGTCTGCAATGGAATGAGCAATTACAACCGCAACTCGCCTTTTGCCAATGCCGCGATTGTGGTCAGTATTGATCACGACAAAAATTTCGGCGACGACGTCTTTGGTGGCATGAAAATGCGTCGCGAGCTGGAAACCCGCGCTTATCAGGCGGTTGTGAAGGCCGGAGGCACACGCGAACTTCCTGCACAGAATCTTTTGGACTTCCTGTATGGAACCAACAGCAAGACTGGCCCACGTCCTTTGCGTGCGGGTTCATCCCCGTCGGGAGCCTTGAATGTCCGTCTGGACGAACTTCTTCCTAAAAACATGCGCGATCGTCTGCGCGAAGGTTTTGAAAAATTCCAAAGCAGCATGAAGGGCTTCTTGGTAGAGGACGCGCAAGTCTATGGCGTCGAGTCCCGCACAAGCTGCCCGGTTCGTGTCACCCGCGACGATGAAACTCTGGAAAGTGTTTCCCACAAAGGACTGTACCCCGCAGGTGAAGGTGCCGGCTACGCCGGAGGAATCACTTCCGCCGCCTGCGACGGAGTCCGCATAGCCGAAAAAATCATCGCCCAACTCTAGGAAAAGGTGCCTGGTTAGGAAAAGGTGCCTGGTTGTTTTTTCTGGCTACAGCGCAGCAGTACTATATATATTCAATAAAAAGCCCACAGCCCTCAAACTGTGGGCTCTTTTTTTCGAACACTCCTACTGATGCATTGTAGCCAGAAAAACCGGGTGGGCCCTTCTGCGGAGGTGTGCCCGGCAGTCACCTTTTGTCTTGGCGTGGTGCTTGCAAATACCCTCTTCGTCGAAAATGAAGGGGGATTCATGACACTCAAACCACTAATCGGAGCCATTGTGACTCTGATGATCGGAGCTTCGGCGTCTGCGGCTCCGCAAGAAACCAAGCAAACCGTACTGACCCGTACCACTCAATCCGGAAACATTATCAGAGGCGAACTTTCTGCCAACGTGTACAAACAAGAGCCCTATCAGGCCAACTACACCGAGCAAGTTCCTTATCAGGCTGAAGAAACTTACTACGTCGATGTTCCCTATCAAGCCCAAGAAACCTACACAGTTGATGTTCCTTACCAAACCACCGAAACCTACTACGAAAACGTTCCTTACACGGAACGCGTGTCCTACACCGACTATGAAGAATACTGGGATACGGAATATCAATGTCGCAACGTCACCAAGTATCGTCAGGAATGTTCCAACGAACGTCTTTGCGAACCCGGTGGCCGCACCTGCCAACCCATCACCGAATGTGGCACCAATGCTCGCGGTGAACGCATCTGCAAAACGCGCAACGAGTGCACCGAAGGGCCTCGCGTCTGCCGTGATGTTCCAAGCTGCCGTCAGGTTCCCTACACCGACCGCGAATGCAGCCACGAACGTGTTCGCAAAACTCGTCCTGTAACCCGCTACCGCGAAGAAACCCACTATAGACAAGAACTGCGCACACGCACCGTGACCAAATATCGTCAGGAAACCAGAACTCGCACAGTGACCAAGTATCGCTCTGAGGCCCGCACTCGCACAGTCACAAAGTACCGTGAAGAAACACGTTGCTGCGTCACTAAATATCGTGAGGTGTTCGATCATCAGTACACTCAACCAGTGTCTGTGATCTTCCCGCAAGAGGCAGCTTTGCTGGCTGATGAGTCTGAGAAAATCAAACTTGTTCTGAATGGCACAGAAGCCAAACCGGAAGTTCAAGTGACTGTACAGTCTGAGATCTTCACTTATGTTGTGGCTGAATCCAGACAAGAAGGCCGGGAGAAAGTCTTCGTGATGAAAACAACTCCGAAGTGGAATGATGCCAACGCAGGCACCGCAACTGTTTCTGGCCTGAAGCTTCAGTTCAATAAGGGGCAAGGCCAGATTACTTTCAAAGAAACAATCGGTTCTGCGCGAATGACTACTGTTTATACAGTAGTCATTCGTGATCAACAAAGCCAGGCCGTGGTCTTTGAACAGCGTGCGGAAAACACGACTGCCAAGATCGTGACAATTGCGACTCCGGGCCTGGCTCGTGAAGGTCAATACAGCATCCTGCTGCGTGTAGAACGCCATGGTGTCAACGTGGCTTCCGGCGCCTTGAGCTTTGAGCAAACGGCCGTCTATGAAAAGAAAGACCTGGACCAGGACGAAATACAGAACCTGAAGAATGCGTCTCAGGTGCAGATCCTGCGTATTGAAGGCACCGGGGCTGAGCGTGTGGTGATCATCCGCGATCAGACTCCAGCGATGGAAGAAGTTCAGTCCCAGTACAAACTTGTTGTTTGGAAAAAACTGTCGAATGGCAAGATTGAATGGTTGGGAGAGAAAAACTTCACTCGTGAAGCCATCACTTTGGCGGGTGACGAGCTGGGGATCGCCCTCAAAGCGATCAATCTGAACCCGTCGTCTTCCACAAAACTGTACATGGACCTTGTGGTTCGTCGTGACAGTGCCCAATACCTGGGTGGTCAGAAAGTTCAATTTATCGTGAATAAAACCTTCTAACGGTCCTGAAGGTTACGGCCCCGTTCCTCCACCTATAGGAGCGGGGCCGTTTTTATTTTTGAAACACTACTATGAGACTTCTCCTCGCAGCGGGAAACCCTCCCCAAAGTCTCCCCAAGAAGCATAAAAACAAAGGGAGCCCGACTCACCATCAGACTCCCCATCTCTCCTCAAAACACCTAACGCACTATTGCCAGAAAAAACAACCAGGCACCTTTTACTAGAGGTTGCGGCGGTATTGGCCGCCCACTTCATACAACGCCTGGGTCATTTGATACAAGCTGCAATGTCTTGCCGCTGTCATCAATGCCGCGAAGATGTTGCCCCCATTCAAGACTGTGTTCTTGAGGTTCTGCAGTTCTTTTTCGCCTTCGGTAGCATGGCTGTTCTGGAACTTGTGAACATTGTCCAACTGGGCGTTCTTTTCTTCGTAAGAAGCACGTGCCAGTTCAATCTTCGGTGGCACATAGTCTGCTGCCATCGTTTTTGGATCGATGAACGTGTTCACACCGATGATCGGCAAAGTGCCGTCATGCTTCAGTCTTTCATAGTACAAAGACTCTTCCTGGATTTTAGAACGCTGGTACTGAGTTTCCATCGCGCCCAAAACGCCGCCACGCTCGTTGATCTTCTTGAATTCATTCAAGACCGCTTCTTCAACCAAGTCGGTCAGCTCATCAATGAAGAAAGAACCCTGCATTGGGTTTTCATTCATCGTCATGCCGAACTCGCGGTTGATGATCAACTGAATCGCCATCGCACGACGAACGGATTCTTCCGTCGGCGTGGTGATCGCCTCATCGTAAGCATTGGTATGCAAGCTGTTGCAATTGTCATAAAGAGCAATCAAAGCCTGCAGTGTTGTTCTGATATCGTTAAAGTCAATTTCCTGAGCATGCAAAGAACGCCCGGAAGTCTGGATGTGGTATTTTAACTTCTGAGAGCGATCATTGCCCTTATAAAGATCACGCATCGCCACGGCCCAAATACGGCGGGCCACACGTCCCAGAACAGAATACTCCGGATCCAGACCATTACTGAAGAAGAACGAAAGATTCGGAGCAAAGTCGTCCACTTTCAAGCCACGCGCCAAATAGTATTCAACAAAGGTGAAACCATTGGAAAGTGTAAAGGCCAACTGAGAGATCGGATTCGCACCGGCCTCGGCAATATGGTAGCCCGAAATACTGACAGAGTAGAAGTTACGGATTTTACTCTTAACAAAGTATTCCTGGATATCACCCATCATCTTCAGGGCAAAGTTGATAGAGAAGATGCAAGTGTTCTGACCCTGGTCTTCCTTCAAGATGTCAGCCTGAACTGTACCGCGCACCTGTTGCAGCGTCCATGTCGCCAGATCATTCCATTCTTCCTGAGAAAGTTTGCGACCCAGTTCTTTTTCTTTCTTTTCCACCTGCTGATCAATCGCGGTGTTGAAATAGAAGGCCAGAATCATCGGAGCAGGACCATTGATGGTCATGCTCACAGAGGTATTTGGATTGATCAGATCAAAGCCTGCATAAAGCTTTTTCATGTCATCCAATGTACAGATGCTGACACCCGACTCTCCCACTTTACCGAAGATATCCGGACGCTGATCAGGATCCTGACCGTACAACGTCACAGAGTCAAAGGCCGTGGAAAGACGATGAGCTGTTTCACCTTTGGTCAGGTAATGGAAACGACGATTGGTTCTTTCCGGCGTGCCTTCCCCGGCAAACATACGCTTGGGATCTTCGTCGGCACGCTTCAGCTGGAACACACCTGCCGTGTACGGGAACTCACCAGGAACGTTTTCCAGTTTCAAATAACGGAAACGATCGCCCCAGTCTTTAAACTTAGGCACCACCACACGACGGATTTTTGTTCCCGACAAGGATTCGCGCACCAAGGGCTGACGAATTTCTTTGTCGCGAACTTTGAACACCAGTTCGTCGCCGGAATAGGTTTCGATCAGACCTTCATAGTTTTTAAGCTGATCGATTTCTTCCTGTGTGAACTCGGCTGACAACTCCGCCTCGACCTTTTTCACCGTCTCTGGGTCTGTCCCCAAAAGAGGAGCCACTTTTTGCAAGCCGCCCAATTGGGACGCTTTTTCGGCCAAAATTTCCGTGCGTTTTTTGTATTTGTGAATTGTGGAGGTGATTTCCGCCAGATAGTTCTGGCGATCTGCCGGAATAATCACATGTTCTTCCGCAGACAGGATGTTTTCCTTGTACTTGCTGTCGATCACCCACTGACCGGGTTGTTTTTCGTTTAAGATATCAGCCAGTTTAAAGAACAACTTGTTCACGCCGCCATCATTGAACTGAGATGCCTGAGTCAGGAACACCGGCACCTGAACTTTTTCATCAAAGATTTTTCGCGAGCGTTTGTATTGTTTCGTCACATCACGAAGAGCATCCAAAGCCCCACGACGGTCGGCCTTGTTCACCGCCACCAGGTCAGCAAAGTCAATCATGTCGATTTTTTCAAGCTGAGACTGCGCACCGAAGTCCGACGTCATCACATACATAGACATGTCGCTGACTTCCGTAATCGCCATATTGCCCTGACCGATACCGGAGGTTTCCGCGATGATAAAATCAAAATCCAACTGACGGATGAACTTCAAGATATCCGGCAAAGAGGAGGCAATTTCACGTCCCGAACCACGGGAAGCCACAGAGCGCATGTAAACGTGGTTGCGGGACAAAGAGTTCATACGAATACGGTCGCCCAACAAGGAACCGCCCGTTTTGCGCTTGGACGGATCCACGCACACCACGGCAATCTTCTTGTCTGGATAAGCGTTCAGATAACGCTGAACCATTTCATCAATCAAAGAGGACTTCCCCGCCCCACCCGTTCCGGTGATCCCCAAAACCAGCGGCTGGCGGTCTTTGGCTTTAAAAGACTCCAGACCGAAATTACTCAAGGAAGAATCCTTGTGACCATTTTCGATCGCCGTCAAAGCCACACCCAATTCCACAGAAGGAATGGAGTCGCCTTTGAAGATATTCTTTTTGGTTTTAAATTCTTTTTGTTTTGCCAGAATGTCGAAGTCACAACCTTCCACGATCATCTGGATCATGCCTTCCAGACCCAAACGACGTCCGTCGTCCGGGTGGAAGATTTGAGCAATGCCGTAAGCCTCAAGCTCTTTTTTTTCGTCATGGACGATCACACCGCCGCCACCGCCGTAAATACGAACATAACCAGCCCCGGCTTCATCCAGAAGGTCCTTCATGTACTTGAAGTACTCCATGTGGCCCCCTTGATAGGAGCTGATGCAGACGCCCTGAGCGCCTTCCTGCAGAACAGCCTTGACGACGTCACTCACTGAGCGATTGTGCCCCAGGTGAATGACCTCCGCGCCCATGTCCTGAAGGATTCTGCGCATGATGTTGATACTAGCGTCGTGGCCGTCAAACAAAGCGGCGGCAGTTACGATACGGATCGGATTCTTCGGTGTGTATGCCATGTGTCTTATCGACCTTTAAATTCAGCTTTACGTTTCTCAATGAAGGCGCTTGTGCCTTCTTTCACATCTTCAGAAGAGAAGAGCTCAGCAAAGATTCTTGCTTCGTTCTTTTGCGCCTCTTCCACGTCCATGTCCCAGGCCTGATTGATAGAGAACTTCGCAGAACCCACGGCAATCGGCGCCTTTGACAAAATCGCTTCGACCGTTTTCATCACGGTGTTCATCAGCTCTGCCTGTGGAACAACTTTATTCACCAGACCCAAGGCTTGAGCTTCCGCCGCATTGATCATGCCGCCTGTATAGGTCAGCTCACGGGCGCGACGCTGACCGATGGCACGAGCCATGCGCACAGTCCCGCCAAAGCCCGGGATCAATCCCAAGGAAACTTCCGGCAAACCAAACTTGGCATTTTCAGAGGCATAGATAAAATCACACCCCAAAGCCAGTTCACAGCCGCCCCCCAGGGCAAAGCCATTCACTGCCGCAATAACAGGGATTTTCAACAACGTCAGTTCATGGAAAATGCTTTGACCGCGTTCAGCGAAAGTCAGCGCTTTTTCTTCATCCAGCGCATTGATTTCTTTGATATCCGCACCAGCCACGAACGCTTTTTCACCGCTACCTGTGATGATCAGCGCGCGCGCATCGGAATAGTCCATCTCACCGATTTGACGAAGGGCTTCGCCCATTTCATTCAAAACCGTGGAGTTCAAGGCGTTCAAAGCTTCCGGGCGATGAATCGTCAGAAGCCAGACAGCGTTGCTTTTTTGTTCAAGTTTAATTGTGCTAAAAGAGAAATCCATTATCAGTCCTTGCTAAAAATTACTTCGCAGAATAGTCGTAGAAGCCACGACCTGATTTGCGACCCAACCAACCCGCTTCAACGTATTTAACCAATAGCGGGCATGGACGGTATTTGGAATCACCCAGACCTTCATGCAACACGTTCATGATCGCAAGACAAGTGTCCAAACCGATAAAGTCTGCCAAAGTCAAAGGACCCATTGGCTGATTGGTTCCCAACTTCATCGCGTTGTCGATCGCCTCAACAGAAGCAATACCTTCATGAAGTGTGTAAACAGCTTCGTTGATCATTGGCATCAGGATGCGGTTGACGATAAAGCCTGGCATGTCTTTCACGGACTCAACAAAAACTTTGTCCATTTTTTCCGCCAGAGCTTTCACTGTCTTGAAGGTTTCATCAGAAGTTTGCAAGCCACGAATGCCTTCCACCAGCTTCATCAAAGGCACCGGATTCATAAAGTGCATACCTGCCACTTTTGTTGGACGTTTGGTCACGCCTGCAATTTTTGTGATGGAGATGGAGGATGTGTTAGACACCAACAGCGCTTCTGGTTTTACGATTGCATCCAGATCTTTGAAGATTTTAAGCTTCAAATCGACGTTTTCAGTCGCGGCTTCGATCACGATATCGCAATCCTTTAGGCCAGCAGTTTCCTGGACAGTTTTAATACGTCCCAAAAGAGTTGTTTTATCAGCTTCGGTCATGGCGTTTTTCTTAATCAGGCGATCACAGCTGCCAGAGATCGTGGCCATGCCTTTTTCCAAAGCCGCCCCACTGACATCCATCATCACGACATTGAAACCGAACTGAGCCGCCACCTGAGCAATCCCATTACCCATTTGACCCGCACCAACAACACCAATAGATTTAATCTCCATAAAAACCTCACTCTGCGTTATAAAAACAAAAACCAACCCCGAATTCGTACTTCACTTTGGTCCTGACGTCAAAAGTTCTCACTTCTGGTCTTGAGAGGACGTCCTTCGCCCCCTCACAATAGAGAAATGCGTTCAGTCTTAAGCCTGTCCCTGTCGATCATTTTTGCCTCCTCCAGCACTTTTGCGGCTTTAGCCACCGACGCTACGTCGGCCGTCTCTTTTTACCGCAACAAAAACAGCGCCTTTCCCTCTGGCCAGGTGAGTCGAAGCTCTCTGGAAAAAGCCCTGATTCGTTCGGAGATGGACGCTTCTTTCAAGGTCGCCTGGGATCACAAAGAATACACCATGACGGGGGATCGCATTCTGCGCGACATCCAGGTCGCCCGCTTTGTCGACACGCGCTACCCGATCAACCTGCTAAGCCTGAATCGCAGTGATGCCTCGATCGTCAAAGGGGTGCCTGGAAAGTACACACTGGAAGTTCTGGAGTGTGATGACTACTGGGCGCGAGTGCGCGATAAGAAAACCAACTCGGAAGGCTGGGTGGCATTGCAGCACCTGACTTCACGCCATGACGATGCCGGTGTTTATGTCAATCTGATCGACACCTACATTCGGGCACAACCTTCCAGCGACAGCAAAGTGCTGACCACCCTGCCCCGTCTGCAACGAGTGACTCCGCTGCTGACCAACGATGGTTTCCTGCGCATTCGCTATAAAAATCACATCGGGTATGTCGATATCACCCATTTTGTGAACCGCGCGGATTTTGCCACTTTGGCTTACCATCCTAAGAAAAACTGGATCACGGTGGCCTTTCGCAATAACAACAAAATCCTGACCAAAAAAGGTGAAAACGTTCCCATGAGCGAAATCCTGGGCTACGTCACAAGCCCTGTGCGTGGAGTCGTTGTGCGCCCGGATTCTGCATCCTACGGCCCGCCTCTGCGCGCCCGTGTGGAGATTCAAAAACCGGAAGCTCATATCTGGGGAGTCAGTCGCATCGACGGTCACGGCGAAGTCTGGTGGAAAAAAACTGACCTGCTTTTGCCAGAGGTAAAACAAGAATCTGCCTCCAACATTCTGACCGAAACGCTTTTGAAAAGAGAAATCTATTCCATCGCCTTTGAAAGCAAAACCTCTGTTCGGGGACTGGTTTCTTCAGAAGGCGTCTACCGCACTGACGACGGCCTGACCTGGACCGCCATCCCGCAATTTGGAAAGCAAAATTATCCCGTCAGCATCCACCCTAGCGGCGTATGGTTCGTCGGGTCCTTCAAAAGCACCAATCAGGGAAAAAGCTTTGAACCCTTCATCCGCTGGGACAAACTGGCGCAAGCCATTGAGTCAGCGTATCACCGCAACCCCAAGATTCTGCGTCTGACCCAGATTGAGTCCTTGCCTAACTCACAAATTCAGATTCATGTGGATACCGGAAGTGCGCGCGTGAAACTGCGCAGCTCGTTGGAAGGCAACACCTGGAATGTCGTTCGCAACTAAGCTCTTCAGCAGAGCTTAGTTCCACGCCCCCGCACACCTGTTCTTCACAAGCCTCTTAGAAATTATCCACGGCGAAGTACGGTTCCATGACTTTTCGAACCTTTTCCTGCAACAGCGGACGCTGATCCAAAGTGTATCCTTCCGGACTGATGGGAGGCAAAACCTCCAAAGTGATTGTGCGACTCCATACGCCCCAGTTCGGAAGGAAAGAGCCTTTGGGCATAATCGCCGCCGCCCCTTTGACAATGACTGGAACGATGGGGGCTTTCGCGTTAATGGCAAAGATAAACGGACCCGATTTAAAGGAGCCCAGCGTCTCGGTCTCTTGGCGTGTGCCTTCTGGTGCCAAAGCAAAGCGTTCGCCCGCACGAATGCGCGCTTCCGCCGCCTGATAAACTTTAAAGACCTCGTCCCGGCGATTGCGCGCAATAGGCAGGATGCCCGCTCGTCTCATCCCGGCACCAAAAACAGGAATCTTGAACAGCTCAATTTTAGCACCAAAACGGAAGCTTCCCAACCAGCCATTCATCGCAAAAATATCAAAAAAACTGGTGTGATTAAAGACGTACAAAAATCCACCTTCCGGGCGATTTTCTAGGCCTTTCACGACCACTTTCACACCAAACATGCGACAGCAGTTGCGAGTCCAAAATTCCACAATGTGATCTTCAATCTTGCGATTATTAAACAGGATATTGACGATCACCATGGCCCCTGCGCACAACACCGTGTGAATAGGCAACAACACCACGCCGATCAATGAACGAGGATAAGACAACAGCTTTAAAAACATAATCAGCTCGGGTCCGGGAAAAGACGTTTACGGGCCGCCGTACGCTGACGCTCTTTATAGGCCTGATGTTCTGAAGGCCCGGACAAGATGCGCTCGTGAGCGGCGTGATCCATGATCTGCACCTCAAACGGATAGAAGAAGCTAAAGGCCTCTTTGCCACCCTGTGGTTTGATATGAATCAGTTTACGGGAAATAAATTTAATAAAACGGTAGTCCTCGCCCGAGAAGAAATTTTCTTTGCGCAAGAACTTCACGTTGTCGCCTTCCTCCTGAAGTTTCTGATCAAAGGCCTCTTGAATGCTTTTTTCATCCAGAGTGTCCAATCGATGGGAAAGATCATCACAAACCTTCATGAAAAGACTGACGGGATACAGATTGTTGGAGCTCTGATCCGGCATGATGTGCGGGAAGCTGATCACATCTTCCTTCACCAGAAAACGCACGACCTGGAAGGTATCAAACAAATTACGGGTCACAAAACGGACCCCGAGCTTATCAAAGATCTTCATCGCCAAAGCATCCGGCTTGGCCAGAAGTTTGATCACCGTACTGGAAGAGGTTTTAAAAGGCTTTACTTCAAAACCCAAAAGCTCAATCGGATCCAGGTGGTCCCCCGGACTCTTCAGGAAAGTGCGATGCGTGTTGCCGTCATGCAGAATACAATCCTGAAACGGCGTCAGAATCTGGGACTGAATTTCCTCGGCAAAAGAACTGAACAGATCATTTTCAGCGTGCACAAAAACGTGCATGCAGCGAATGATCGCGCAGGCCCAGCGTTGCAGGGTTTGTTCTTCCGGGTTCTGAGAGCTGGCATAGATTAACAGTTGGCGAATATCACCCAGCTGTTTACGGTCGCGAAAGACCTCCGGAAGCTCGGCCTCCTGAAAACCCAACTTTTCCAACATCAACACCAGGGCGCGGCGATGGTAGTACCAAAGCTTTTCCTCATCGGTTTGTTGGTTCAAATCAAAGCCATAGCTTAACAAAAAGGAACTGGCAGCCTCGAGAGAATGAATATTCAGCCTTGGAATATCAATGGCTGAATGTCCTCCGACAACGGAGTCCAGTATAGATGAGTCGAAAATGAAACGTTGAGGCATCCCCCTATCTTAAACTCGACAGGGGGCGAGGCAAGACGCGCCGCTTATTGCGTAATCAAAGAGCAAGAGTACAGGCGGAAGGAACCCAGAGTCCCGCTGGCTGGAGAGTATCCGCTCACGGCCGTATAGTTCTGATAGTACACAGTACCCTGCGCGATGCTGTTGTCATAAGAACCTTGGAAAATGATCTCACCATAACCGTCTCTGAACTTGACCTGGAATTGACGCGTATTGCGATCAATCATGCCTTCAGAGGCTGCGTTGAACTGAACCACATAAGGTTCAATCACCTGACCGTTGTAAACCTGTTTGGCGTAAGAATCGAAGATCTTGATTGTCACATTCGAGCTGCCAGCCACAATGTTCCCTGTGCTATCGAAGCGGAAGGTCGCAAAAAGATCGATTCCTGTTTTGTCGTAGATGTTACCGCTGATGGAACCTAGATTTTGCGGATCCAAAGTCGCGGAAACAAAGCTTTTCACTTGCTGTTCAAAAGTGGAAGCAGCGTAAGGGTCAAAGATCTTACCTGCGGTGCTGGTGTTGCAGGAGCCATTAGGCGCAGTCGTCGTACCACCTTGTGATACTCCGCCTGTGGCTGCTCCGCGACCTGCTACTCGGATGGCGCTTCCGTCTTTCTTGGCACAGGCACTGAGAGAAAGAACCGCCAAAAGCAGCACACCCAGCATTTTGTTTTTAAAGAAAGAGTTAGTCATAATCGCCTCCTGCCTATCACTAAGGCAAGAGCCGGGCCAGGTGTGCCAGGCTTAAATTTGAGATGGCGCCGCACCTTCGTTTCACGCTGAAACGAATAACACCCCTGGGCCACTTCTGGGAATCAGTCGCCTAAACTTTAAACAACAAAGGCATGGCCCAAAGAACCATGCCTTCAATGAATCTCAAATTGAAACAGTTAAACTATTGCACGGCTTTTAAAGCCGTCAGCACTGTGATTTCCGATCTCAACCAAGCTGCCGCCCCGGAATCCACCAAGCCCGCCTGCAACAAGCGCAAAGCCAGCGTGGAGGGGTCCGCTTCCGTGACTATATTTAAGGATGGATCAATGTCCGCCAGAAGCTCATTGATCTTGTTTTCTTGCTCCGCCTTGGCCTGAGCCACCTTCAAAGTCATATTAAATCGCAGACCCTTTGAAGATAAGAGTTTGGCAAAGACCGCTTTTTCTTCTCCGTTGAGGTAATAATAAGGCAAGACCACCTGTTGAGCCAAACCGGCCCCCACGCGCACTGACACCGTCCCCGTTGTCGCAGAAACCAGATCCAGATAAAGCTGCGCCAAGGACTCCACATCGGACTCAGTCAGAACATTCTCTGCCAACAACGATGTCATCAGAGCTTCTTTGCCGGATTCATCTTCCACTTTCTCATTCAAACGAGGCAAAATGGCAGCAGCCGCACTGAGCAGAACTTTTTCGTTAGGCATCTTTAACGATTCCATAAAGCGCACGATCTTGCGCTGTTGCTCCGGGGTCAAAGCATACTCACGCCCCGCCAGAGTCTTACCAGAGGCCAGGTAAGAACTGTTCTTCAGCGCCGCAATCTGACGATCCAACCAGTCTATATTGATCTGCCCCTCTTCGTTGCGCAGAAGACCGTTCAACAGGGCCGCATAACCACCGGCGGCCTGCAAGGACCGCTGACGATCCGCCTTGAAGGTCTGATCCATGCCAAAGCGCGCGTAAATAACCTGACCGTTTTTTACTCCCGTCAAGGAAGCAAAAGACGCTGCCGGCGCCCCATTTTTTGTGCTGTCGAACAAAGCCTGAGCAACAAACGACATGTCTATGTTCGCCTTGGACCATTTCACCGTATCTTTTAAAACCGCATCCAGATCATTGACAACATCAGGCTGATCACCCGGTAGCAGGCGTCCCATGATTGACGCAAACAGGACATTCACCAAACCATCCCGTTCATCAAGGCCATCAAGATACTTTCGCTGCAAAGGATTGCTCCCGGCATCAAATCGTTCACACCCGTAAATTTGCAATCCTTGAGAATTGGCAACTGCAATGTCGTCATCTGTACAATAGCGCGAGATCTTTTCATCCAAAGCCGCATCATCTTCAGCATAAGCCCAATCCATGGCCATCTTATCATAAGCCAAAGGGGCATGTTTCAAACGTGCTGACATCAGGACATCATCAATGCCACTGACATAGTCCATGATACTTGTCGTGGTCTCAAGCCCCTGGTGAGCCAGATCCTTCAGATAGGTTTTTGCTGCTTCATAGATCTCTGAAGTGGACACTTTCGCCGAAGAAGAACCCGCAAAATTATGACGAAGACCCAAAGCATGACCCAGTTCGTGGGCTACGGTCGAACGCACACTGTCTTGGGCCAGACGCAGACGTTGAGAATCACTGGCTTCGCGAGCCAGCTTGTTGAGAGCCAGTAGGGATTGCGAAAGGTCACAGGCCACGGCCCCTGCCGCAACCACGGGAATATCACCATTCAGCTTCACCAGATCCGCAGACCCCACACGCGTGAAGACGGACGGCATAAAGACCTGAGCGCGCAGAAGCTCGCCGGTCAAAGGATCCGATTGACCGATGGCGTAGGCCGCACCGGAATCCAGCCAAGGGATCCAGCGCAACATGATCGTGCGGTCTTTCGGTGCGGAATGGGCGGGCACTTTGGTTTCCACCTGGATCACATCCCGGCCAAACACTTTATTCCAGTACAGCGCCCCTTCAATCACCGCCTGCTCGTAATCAGCAGGAACGGCATCAGAAATACGCACAACAATGGGGCCCTTTTGTGAAGACAGGTCCCACTTGGTGATCAAGTTTGTCATCTCTTTGCTGTAACCAGGTTTTGCCACCTTCGTCACAAAGAAACCTACGCGACGGGATTTGTCGTATTCTTTCTTTTTAAAGTTGTCGCCCAGATCATAGGTGCGAATCTGAATATTCATGTTGATGGTTTCTTCGCGTGCTTCCCCGTTTAAGCTCTTATCAGAGTTCATGCGCATCACATCGCTGCGCACCTTGGAAAGCTGGGTGAGTTCGATGTTCTTTTCATCGTACTTGATGCCCGTCACGAAGGAATCAATCACCGGCAAAGAGCTTAAAGAACTTTCAGTCAGGTCCACATTGCCACGAGGGGCATCCACATCATAAGAACGCTGAAGGACAAAGGTTTTTAATCCTTGCCCCCAATCAAAGGTCACAGAACTTTCGTCTTCCGTGATCACATCAAAGCTCTGGATCAAGTTCACAGTGCGGATTTCTTCATAGATGCTGTTATAGTTTTCACCAATCAGCGCAATTTTTTTGCCGGACTTCTCAAAACTGACAACCAGCGGCTTCAGGTCATACCACTGAGGTGTCGAGCCTGAAGTGATACCGGAGGCGATCAAAAGAAAGACCTTCCCCAAAGCGTCTTTTTGGATTTTGATGCAAGAGGCTTTATCGCAAAGATCCTGCACGGTCGGTTGACTGAAGGACTGCATCACATTCGTGGGAGCCTGCTTTTCACGGATGATCTCTTTTTCGGTTTTCGTACAAGCGGAAATCGCCAAAGTAGAAATCAAGGCGCTGACAACCATGATGTGCTTATTAAATGTCATGAAGGACCCTCCCGCGAACATACAATTTGAGTGCTTTTATGCCAAACTCTTGCCAAGATCAAAAGGCATCTGAAAAAAAGAAAATTTGCAATGTTCATAACTTAGACAACGAGGACCCATCATGAACGCCACTGCTGAAAAGAACTTCTTCGGTCATCCGCGAGGACTTTTTACACTGTTTTTCACAGAAATGTGGGAAAGATTCTCATACTACGGGATGCGCGTTCTTCTAGTGCTTTATATGACTCAATACCTTTTCATTCAGGCTCAGGAAGGCAAAACTATTTGGGGGTATGAAACAATCAAAGCCATCCATGAGTACTTCTTCGGCACACTATCCCATCAGGCTCTGTCCTCGCAGATCTATGGCCTTTACACAGGCTTTGTTTATTTTACACCCTTCTTTGGGGGAATTATCGCCGACCGCTTCATCGGCCAGCGCCGCTCTGTCTATATCGGCGGCTTTCTGATGGCCATTGGCCACTTCCTGATGGCGGTGGAAAGCCTGTTTTTCCCAGCCCTGCTATTCCTGATTGTGGGTAACGGCTTCTTCAAACCCAACATCTCCACGCAAGTTGGTGGCTTATATGCCCAAGGTGATACCCGCCGCGATGGCGCCTACACGATCTTCTATATGGGGATCAATCTGGGAGCGATTCTTTCCCCTTTGATCTGCGGCACTTTGGGGCAAAAAGTGGGATGGCACTGGGGCTTTGGCGCTGCCGGGGTGGGAATGCTGCTGTCTCTGGCCATTTATCACCTGGGTGGAAAGCACCTGCCTGAGACAGAACACAAAGTCTCCATCAAAGAAGTAGAGGCCGCATCTCACAAACCCCTGACCAAAGAGGAATGGACTCGCACCTGGGCCCTGACCTTCCTGTGCATGGTGACGATCTTCTTCTGGGGAGTTTACGAGCAACAGGGTAACACATTGCAATTGTGGTCCGACCAAAATACGGACTGGGTGTTCTTCGGCTGGGAAATCCCGTCGACCTGGTATCAGTCCTTCAATCCGATCGTGATCGTCCTTTTTGCTCCACTGCTGGATCGTGTCTGGGCATGGCAAGCCCGCCACAAAAACGCCCCTTCCACAGTCACCAAGATGGCCCTGGGATGCGCCATTGGTGCTCTGGCCTTGGGAGTGATGTACATCGCGGCTCAAGTGGTGGGAACAGGACAAGGATCTGTGTTATGGCTGTTCGGTTCCACCTTCCTGCTGACGATGGCAGAACTGTATATTTCTCCAATTGGGCTTTCCTTGGTGACCAAGGTCTCCCCGGCTAAAATCGTGTCCATGATGATGGGAGTCTGGTTCCTGTCGTCGTTCTTCGGAAACTATGTCGCAGGCTACATCGGGATGTACTACGAACAGATGGGGAAAGATCACTTTTTCCTGCTTCTGGCGGGCTTGAGCCTGGTTCCTGCGATCTTGTTCTTCCTCTGTCACAAATTCCTGACCCAAGCTTTGGGGAAAGAAGTCTAGATTTGTATTTACACAAAGCCGCTTGAAGTCCTCACCCGACGTCGGAAAATGAAAGGGAGGACTTCAGGAGGTTTTATGGAATATAAAGTCATCTGCCCCTATTGCAGAGAGAAGTTCTGGATGACCATCTATCGCGAGGACGGCGAAGATCAGGAGTTCATTTACGACTGTGAGGTGTGCTGTCACCCCATCGCCCTGCACGCTCACTGGGACCAGTCTCAGTTTCGATTCAAACTCAATGTCGGTCGCGGCAGTGGGTATGACGAAATGCCCATATAAAAAAACCGGACTCCATTGTTGGAGCCCGGCCTTCGCAGATCTCTTCTTTTAAAAAATCTATTTATAGAACTTGCTGTTGGCTTTGGCCATGTTTGTCAGCGGTGTCGCCGGCTTCAAACGAGCCGCCTTGCGACTGGAAGCATACATTGCCAACTGATCAGCCACATACTGACTTCCGATGCTATCAGCGTATTTCAGCAGTCCCCCACGGAATGGTGGGAAGCCCGTACCCATGATCATCGCCAGGTCCACTTCATGCGGAGTTTCAACGATGCGATCCTCGATCAAAGCCAAAGAACACTCGTTGACCATGGCAAACACACCGCGCTCGATGCACTCTTTAGAGTCATAAGGATTGGTCGGCTGACCCAGGCCCAGAGCTGCATAAACAGTCTGATCAACTGCACCACGCTTTCCGTCTTCAGTGTATGTATAGAAACCTTTGCCGTTCTTGCGACCCAGGCGACCGGAGTTCCCCAGAGCTTCCATGCAAGGCGCAAGTTCAATGCGTTCGCCGAAAGCTTTTTTGAAGATTTTCAGAACCTTCAAGCACACATCCAATCCCACTTCGTCCATCAATTCAAATGGACCCATCGGCATACCGAATTCTTTCACATAAACCTTGTCCACGAATTCAATGCTCATGCCTTCTTGAAGCAGGAACGCCGCTTCACCCATGTACGGCAAAAGCAGGCGATTCACCAGGAAGCCCGGGCCGTCTTTTACAACGACTGGCATTTTACCCATTTTTTTGGACAGCTCGTAGATTGTCGCAATGGTTTCATCAGATGTTTTTTCCCCACGAATGACTTCAATCAAAGGCATCTTGTTCACCGGATTGAAGAAGTGCATCCCGGCGAAGTATTCAGGACGCGGATGACCTTTGGCCATCTCTGTCACAGACAAGGAGCTGGTGTTGGTCGCAATGATCGCGTCAGGGCGCATTTGACCTGCACACTCACCGATGACTTTTTGTTTGATACCCATGTCTTCAACGATGGCTTCCACCACCACATCCAGATTCTTGAAGCCGGAATAATCCGTCGTCACAGACACCATGTCCATTTTTTGCTGGAACTGATACTTGTCGATGGATTTTCTTTTCACCAGCTTCATCCAAAGATCGCTGGCGTGTTTAAGACCTTTCCCCAAAGCATCGGTGTTTAAATCCTTCATGCGAACCTGGATGCCCTTGTCGGCCGCCACGTAGGCGATACCGCCCCCCATGGTGCCCGCCCCCAAAACACCCAAACCTTTCACTTCTCGAGGTTTCACATCGACACCAGGAACACCGTTTTGCTTTTTCACCATCTCGGTCAAATAGAAAACGTGGATCAGATTTTTAGAAATATCAGTCACGCCCAACTTACAGAAACCTTCACGTTCAATACGCAAAGCCGCTTCACGATCAGACATGCCGTAAGTTTTTTGAATCACTTCCAAGGCCTGAAGTGGCGCTGGGTAGTGGCCTTTGGTTGCCTTCAAAACACCTTCACGGGCTTTTTTAAAGACAATTCCACGCCCCAAGGCACTTTCAAGAATGCTGTTCACAGCTCCCTTGGGCTGGTACTTTTTACGACGCTTTTTCCCGCCATCGGCAATAATCTCTTTCGCCCATTTCAAAGAGAAGGACTCCAGCAAATTGGCGTGAACCATCTTATCGACCAGGCCGATTTTCAAAGCCTTCTTGGCACTCACAGACTTCCCGGCCAGGATGATATCCAATGCCGCCTGCAAACCAATCACGCGAGGCATGCGCACGCAGCCACCGAAACCAGGCAAGATGCCCAATTGAATTTCCGGCAATCCAATCTTCGTGGAAGAATCCTCAGAAGCAATACGATAGTCACAAGCCAAAATGAACTCACAACCACCACCCATGCAGGCACCATTCACAGCCGCAATCGTCGGCATGGGCAGGTCTTCCACCATGCTGATAACTTCCTGCCCACCTTTAACCGCAGCTTCGAATTCCTCAGCCTTGGTCATACTTTTGATTTCTTCGATATCCGCACCCGCAATAAAAATCTTAGGCTTATTGGATTTAAAAATAACCGCCTTGTATGAGGACTTCTTCAACTCCTCAACAACTTCCTTAAGGCGCATCATCACGGGCGTGGAGAACTTATTAACTTTCTCCCCGACCAGATCAAACTCAACAACAGCAACCTCACCCTGAGGAACAATTTTAATACTTTCCTGAATCGACATTCTGAAAACTCCTAAGTTGCAAATCTAAAAACATTCTAAATCTAAAACACCAACCATCAGTCCTTGCGAACTTTGCGAAAGAAGCTCTCCCGAAGCCCTTGGGACAGAGCCTGGATCTGTGCTCAGAGGCAAGTTCCGCAGCAGCTCATCCCAAAGGGAAGGCGTCCGCGAGGACTGTCCGAAGCCTATGAGCGCAGAGCCGGGCTCTGTCCCAAGGGCTTCGGCCCCGAGAGCTTCTTTTAGCCCTCGTTCTCAAGGATCATGGATCCGCCTTGACCACCACCAATACACAAAGTCGCCAAACCAAACTGCGTATTTCGGCGTTTCATTTCTTTGGCCAAAGTCAGAACAATACGAGTTCCCGTCGCGCCCACGGGGTGACCAAGTGCAATCGCTCCACCGTTGACATTTAGAATCTCATCACGGATTTCCCCGACTTTGGAAGACAATCCCAGTTTTTCCTGAGCAAATTTGTCAGAATCAAATGCCTTTTGGCAGGACAGAACTTGTGCGGCGAAGGCTTCATTCAGCTCCACCAGGCCGATATCCTTCATCGTCAATCCCGCACGTTTCAACGCCACAGGTGAAGAGTACACCGGGCCCAAGCCCATGCGTTCTGGCTCCAGTCCGGCAAATCCATAAGAGCGGATGGTTGCCAGCGGCTTATAACCCAAAGCTTCGGCCTTTTCACGGGACATCAAAAGCACCATCGCCGCCCCGTCAGTGATCGGGCAGGAATTTCCGGCTGTGATGGAGCCTGTCGCCTTATCGAAGAATGGTTTCAATTTCGCCAAAGCCTCAAGCGTCTGACTTTCACGAGGCCCGATATCCTCAGAGATTACTTCTTTATATTCAGGAGCCAGATAAACCGGAGCAATCTCTTCACGCATGCGGCCCTCTTTCATGGCTTTGGACGCCAGCAAGTGAGAACGCAGAGCAAACTTGTCTTGAGTTTCTCTGGAAAGACCCCATTCTTTCGCCAGAATTTCGGCTGTCTGACCCATGTTGATACCGACGAAAGGATCTGTCAGACCCATCATCACAGAGATCACCGGGAAGTATTCATCTTTCATGTTTCCAGAAAGCAAAGCCTTGATCTGTTTCATATCGGCTTTAAACAGGGACCACAAAAGAGGCAGGGCCTGCTTCGGGCCTTTTGCCGCAAACAACTTTTCAAAAATTTCCTGGAACTTCTTCGGAGGAAGAGTTGGCATCTGAGACATATTCTCCGTACCCCCGGCAACAATCACATCCATGGTACCGGATTTGATTTTTTCATAGCCGTTGGAAATGGATTCCAACGCGGAAGCACAGTTGCGGTGCACAGTGTAAGCGGACGTCTTCAAAGGGATGCCGGCATTCAACGCCACCACGCGAGAGATATTGACTGCATCGGCAGGATTACCCGTGTTGCCAATGATCACTTCATCCACAAGATTCACATCCAGATTTGTATTGGCGATCACTTGTTTCAGTGCAACTTTACCCAGCTCTGCCGGGTGGACTTTCTTAAGTTTTGTTCCCGCTTTTGCGAAAGGTGTACGCAGACCTTCTACAAGAACAACATCACGTGGTGATTTCATCAACTGACTCCTTAGTTGTATAACCCATTAAAATGATATGTCTTTTCGGCAGTTCCACCAAATAGTAAAAGGGGCCCATCTGGGTCGGAGCCCGAAGCAAAACTCTGCAGACTATTGGTCTAGGCACGGGAAAGGCGCGTCCCTGCGGGCTTTTCGGTCAGAACTAGAAATTCTGCTCTAAAAGCGAGCACTTTTCGCTCTGATAGATTTTTTTTTACGAACAAGGCTCGCTGCGCCAATCAGCCCATTCATTGACCCACCTAGCCCCCCTCGGTAGAGTAAAGGCACTTGTAACTGGACTCCCCCTAACCCATTGAAATGGGTCGCAAAATCCTTCTCTGTGGGAGCCCGGCAACTGTCCCGACAAACGGGCAAGAAAAAGGAGCATCCTTGGAAACGAAAAACGATATCAAAACCGGCACGACGAACTTCGATCAAGAAGCTTTGGCCTATCACCAGAAGGGCAAACCGGGGAAAATTGAGGTGATCTCATCCAAGCCCTGTGCGACGGAAAAAGATCTTTCTTTGGCGTATTCCCCGGGCGTGGCCGCTCCCTGCAAGGCTATCGCAAAAGATCCTTACAAAGTTTATGATTACACCTCAAAAGGCAATCTGGTGGCGGTAATCTCCAACGGGACTGCTGTTCTGGGTCTTGGCAACATCGGCCCTGCTGCCGGAAAACCGGTGATGGAAGGCAAGGGCATCTTGTTCAAACAATTTGCCGGCATTGATGTTTTCGATATCGAAGTGGCAGCGACAGATGTGGATGTCTTCTGTAATGCCGTTCGTGTTTTGGAACCCACTTTCGGTGGTATCAATCTGGAAGATATCAAAGCTCCCGAGTGCTTTGAAATTGAAGAGCGCCTGAAAAAAGAAATGAACATCCCTGTCTTCCATGACGATCAGCACGGAACCGCGATTGTTTCCGGGGCAGCGCTGTTAAATGCCTGCGCGATTACAAATCGCAAAATGGAAGACATTCGTATCGTCGTCAATGGGGCCGGTGCTTCTGCGAATTCTTGCGCGCGCATTTTCATCGCCTTGGGCGCACGTCGTGAAAATATCATCATGTGCGACTCTCAAGGGGTGATCTACAAAGGCCGCACGGCGGGCATGAACAAGTACAAGGAGTTCTTCGCAGCGGAAACTGAAGTGCGCACACTTTCCGAGGCCTTGCGCGGTGCTGACGTGTTTGTCGGCCTTTCCGTGGCGGGTGCCCTAACTCCGGAAATGCTGAAGGATATGGCCAAAGATCCTATCATCTTTGCCATGGCCAACCCAGAGCCGGAAATCACTCCAGACAAAGCCCGCGCAGCCCGTCCGGATGCCATTATAGCCACGGGCCGTTCGGACTATCCGAACCAGGTGAACAATGTTCTTGGCTTCCCGTCCATTTTCCGTGGGGCCTTGGATACGCGTTCCACCCAGATCAATGAAGAGATGAAGCTCGCCGCAGTTCATGCTTTGGCAAAACTGGCGCGCGAAGATGTGCCGGACAAAGTTTCTGCCACTTACGGCGGCAAAAGCTTTAAGTTCGGTCGCGACTATCTGATCCCAAAACCGTTCGATACACGTGTGCTTTTGCGTGTGGCTCCGGAAGTGGCGAAAGCGGCGATGAAGTCCGGCGTGGCGACGCGTGCAATTGAAGACTGGGATTCTTACCTTGAAACCTTGGAGGCTTTGCAAGGTCCATCCAAAGTTTTCATCCGCTCTGCGATCAACCGCGTGCACCAGAACGCTGATGCCAACGGCGGCGAACTGCCACGCATCGTCTTCCCGGAAGGCACCAGCACCAAAGTTTTAAAGGCGCTGGCCACTTTGGTTGAAGAACGAATCTGTCAGCCGATTCTTTTGGGCTATCCAGACCGCGTGAAAGAAAAAATCAACGCTTTGGATGTTCCACTGCTGAAAGATGTGACGATCATCCACCCGTCTTCTTATCCGAAGTATTATTCCTACGTAGAGAAGCTTTATTCTTTGAGACAGCGTAAAGGTGTCAACCTGAGTGAAGCCGAACGACTGATGGCGGACCCTAATCACTTTGCTGCCATGATGGTTCGCATGGGCGATGCTGACGGCATGGTTAGTGGCGCTTCCATCAACTATGCAGATGCAGTTCGTCCCATCCTGCAATCCATTGGCACTTACAAAGACGGTGTTCCGGCGGGCTTGAACTTTGTTCTTTTGGAAGACAAGTTCCTGGTTCTGGCAGACACGACCGTGAACTTCAACCCGTCAGCTGAACAGTGTGCGCAGATTGCCTTGCAGGCTGCACGCATTGTGGAATACTTCGGCATCCAGCCGCGGGTTGCGATGTTGAGCTACTCTAACTTTAGCGGCGCTGACGGCACACCTAAGAAAATGAAACGTGCGGCGGAACTTGTGCGTGAAATCCGCCCGGACCTTATGGTTGAAGGTGATATGCAAGCCGACACAGCCGTGAATCCTGAGATCATGGAAAGACTGTTCCCGTTCTCAGGCCTGAAAGGTGGCGCGAACGTGCTGGTGTTCCCGAATCTGGAATCAGCCAACATTACTTACAAACTGATCCAGCAGGTTGGAAAAGTGGAAGTGATCGGACCTTTCCTGACGGGCATTCGCAGATCCGCCAACGTTCTGCAAAGAACGACGACCGTGGATGGCATCGTAAACTCCGTGGTCTTCACCGCATTGGAAGCGCAGTTCATCAAGGAAGTTCTGAAGAACCGTGAAAAGAAATAGTCAGACCGGCTCTGCATCAGAGCTTGCCGGACTTTTTCTGAAGTTGGGGGCCACCTCTTTTGGCGGCCCCGCAGCTCATATTTCTATGATGGAAGAAGAGTTTGTTCACCGCAGGCAGTGGATCTCGCGTGAGGACTTTTTAAAACTGCTGGCGCTGGCCAATCTGATCCCCGGTCCGAACTCTACCGAACTTGCCATTCATATCGGCTATCGCCGTGCTGGCTGGAGGGGATTCTGGATTGCCGGTGTCTGTTTTATTCTGCCCGCCTTCTTGATTGTTCTGACCTTGGCGCACTTTTACAGTCTTTATGCAAAACTCCCTGAAACAGAATCCTTCCTACTGGGAGCTAAGGCGGTCATCCTGGCCATCATCCTTCAGGCTCTGGGACGATTTGCCCTGAACCTTTTTGACAAAAGAACCTACCGCGAACTTCTTCACTTTAAAGATTTAAAAACAAGAGCCTCCCTTTTTATGGCGTCCGCCGTGGGCTTGACCGTGGCAATGCACCAGCGCGGCACTTCTGAAATTCCGCTGCTTTTTGTCGGGGGCGCGCTGGCGTGGCTGATTCTTTCTCCGGAAAAACGGCTGTGGAATCTGGCTCCACTTTTTTGGGTGTTCTTTAAAATCGGATCCGTTCTTTTTGGCAGCGGCTATGTCCTGCTCAGCTTTTTGCAAACAGAACTTTTAGAAAAGCGCGGCTGGATCACACAAACCCAACTGCTGGATGCCGTGGCCGTCGGCCAATTCACGCCGGGTCCGGTCTTCACCACAGCCACCTTCATAGGCTACCTGGTGCAAGGCCTTTGGGGCGCCGTTGTTGCCACTTTGGGCATTTTCCTTCCGGCCTTTGGATTCGTGGCTCTTAGCATCGTTCTGCATCGTCGTCTGGAAAGTTCCGACTGGCTTCAACGTTTTTTAAAAGGCGTGGTGGCCGTGTCCGTGGGGCTTCTGATTTCGGTCTTTATTTCCCTGGCTGCGGGGACACTCACCGGATTTTTCAGCTGGACCTTATTCTTGCTAAGTCTGCTTTTGCTGGCTCGGCGCCTTCCCAGTGCGGCTCTGATTCTTGGGGGCGGCCTGCTTTCGTTGTTAGTACAAAATTTAACTTTGTGAGCCTGTGCGACCGTGCTAAAATTAAGACCAAGGGAGGGTTTTCCTGATTGAATAATCAAGCCCATGTAAAAGACCAGGATAGAGCCATCGTCATTGGTGTCGGTCTGAAGACCGAACCCCTTACTGAAATCAAAGAAAATCTGCTGGAACTTGAAGAGCTGGTTTCTGCCGCAGGCGGAGAAATCGTAGGATCTCTTATTCAAGTTCTGCCGCAGTGGAATCCCGCGACCCTGATCGGAACCGGCAAGGTCGAGGAAGTGGCCGAAATGGTTCGCGACAGTGGTGCCACCATTGTGGTGATGGACCATCAGCTTTCCGGGGTTCAACAGCGAAATCTTCAGCAGATCGTCAAAGCCCGCGTGATTGACCGCAATCAGCTGATCTTGGATATCTTTGCTCAGCGTGCGCAGACTTTTGAAGGAAAACTTCAAGTGGAACTTGCACAGCTGCTGGATCAAATGCCCCGCAACGTCGGCGCCTGGTTGGACTCCCTGTCTCGTCAAGGGGGCGGTATCGGAACTCGTGGGCCCGGGGAAACAGCCCTGGAAAACGACCGTCGTCGCATCCGGGAACGCGTGGCACTTATTAAGAAAAAACTTGAAAGTGTGCGCCAAAACCGCGCGCAACACAGGCAATCTCGTCGTCGTCACGAGATCCCGTCCTTTGCGCTGATCGGCTACACCAACTCCGGAAAAAGCTCTTTGCTCAACCGTTTGACCGGTGCCCAAGTGATGACCAAAAATCAGGTCTTCGCCACCCTGGACCCGACAACACGTAAGATCTTTTTGCCCGATGGCCCGCCCGCCGTCGTCACCGACACAGTGGGATTCATCCGCAAACTGCCGACACAGCTGATTGAAGCCTTTAAAGCAACACTTGAAGAGTCCTCTGAGGCCGATGTTTTACTGCATGTCGTGGATTTGTCTTCTCCCAATATGGAACGACAAATTGAAGTGGTTGAAGAGCTGATTAAGGAATTCAACTGGCAGGACAAAAAGATTATTCACGTCTTTAACAAAAGTGATATCGCACCTTTGGAAAGACAATTTAGAGTCAAAGCCTATCCCCGCGTGTTTGTCAGCGCGCTGACCGGACAAGGCATGGAACAGTTGAAAAAACTAATGGCGCAGATCGTGAGCGAGATGCAACAGGATGTTCAGCTTTATTTCCCAAGATCAGAAGAATACAAAATCTTCGATCTGGGACGCGAAGCCCAGATCCTGCGCAAGGAAACTGCCACCGAAGGAACGGTCTGCTACACGCAACTCACACCTTCACTGCTGAATCGCTGGAAAGAGTATCTGGTGAAGTAGCTCACCGACTATTAAGGATCACTTCCTTTTAAATCCCAGGATGAAGGTCCTGGGATTTTTTTATTTTTAACTTATTTTTTCCACAATTGGTCCGATAAGCCCTGAAGTGAGACACTGGGCCCTTCTTATTATCTTCAGCATTTTTAGCGGAGCAGCGACGGGGCTGGCCAACACGCCCATTTGCGTGAATGACAAGGGTGATACACGCGGACTGACGAACCAGGACATCAACCGCGCCCTGCTCAGCTCTAAAGATGCCCTTTATGCGGCTTTTCAGGCCGAACGAAAAAATCCTGCATGTGAACCGACGGGCTCATCGGGAACAAAAGCGGTCAAAGGCACTCTCACCAGTCTGGCAAGCACCTTGTCCCGCACTTCAGTTCCCCAGATAAAGAAAACCTGCATCGAGGCTTCTCTGCAACGCGAACCCGGCAACAATGGCTATAGCTGCCTGAATGGTCAGCCCAAGAAGTTTTCCAACTCCGGAAGTTCCGCACCGTGCCTGAACCGCACCACAGTGGACTTCCTGCATTTTGCGATTAACAAAGCCACGGCCTGCATCTCGGACGGAAGAATGCCGATTGATCCGCGCATTATTCTGAAAAAGATCAACAATGAAACCGCCTTTAACTTTTACATCGCCTATCCTGGTGGCGTTGGTATCGGGCAACTGGTTTCAGATCCCGTCAAGGACATCGCCGGATACACAAAAAACGGTCAATTCATCAAAGGCAATGCCTCCTATATTTTAGAAGATCTGATGAATAGCTCTCATCCCGCCTGTGCTGCCTTCAAAAGCATTCTTCAGAAAGACCTGCAAACGCCTCCAGCTCACGGTGGCGCCACCAAAAACTACTGCACGTGGGTTTCTCCGGACAAGGGATTGGCGCGCAGCCTGATCTATGGCCTGGGCTATTATGTGCATGTGCGCGACAAAGTGATCAAACCGGCCCTGGAAAAACGCGCCAGCAAACTGGCCAACAACGCCGAGGTGCTGAACTACCTCACACTGCACGCCTACGGACCCGATGGACCTAGCGGCGCCAAGTCCCTCATACGCCAGCTTCGCATCAACAACAGCACTCCTCCCGGCGAAGCTCGCGCCAAGATCGAAGGGGCCAGCGACTATCTGAAGTCCACCGAAAAGAAAATGGAAGAACTTTTGGATTTTCTGCAACCTGAACAAAAAGAAAAACACAGCAAGAGTGCCATCAAGGGGGACACATGCGTGCAATAACCCTGACCTGCGCTCTGCTCTTTATCCAACCCACTTGGGCTGGACTTAAAGTGCGGGCTGATTTCACCAGGGAATCCCAAATTTTGATCAGCAAAGCCGAAAAAGAGCCCGACAAAAACAAGCGTGCGCTTTTGTTGGGAAAACTAAAAGCGTCGCTTGAAAAGACTCTGGATCAATACGAAAAACAAAGTCCTCTGGGGGGCAGTGAGCATGAAAAAGAAGTCTCCCGCTTCCTATACACCCTGGACCCGGCATTTGACCTTGTGACTGAAAAAAAGAAGGACGCCATTCGCTGCGAACAGGCGGCCCAAGCCGTGCGCTCAAGCAACAGTCTGGGAAAAGAGGACGGCGCTGAACTGACGACTGACGCCAAAGAAGCTCTTCGCTGGATCGAAGTTCTTTGTAAATAGGTTGCCGCCCCCTGCCCGCTTTACATTCTTTTAAGATGTGACTGAAGGGCGTGCAGAAGAGTCTTTGAATCAATGGGCTTGGTCAAATGGTCAGCAAATCCCGCTGCAAAAGTGCGCTCTTTGTCTTCCTTCATCGCGTGGGCAGTCAAAGCGATGATCGGCCCCTGAAAACCTGATCTGCGAAGTTCTGACAACGTGCCATACCCATCCAATCCTGGCATCTGAATATCCAGTAGAACAAGATCATAATGCTGTTTTAGTGACTGCTGAAGGGCTTCTTCGCCACTTTCAGCCTCATAGACTTCAAGCCCCGAATGACTCAGGATTCGTTTAATGAATTCCCGATTGTCCGGCGAATCATCGACAGCCAGCACCTTGAAGCCTGCAAAAGGACTTTGCTTTATGACGGCCGAAGTCTCGACAATGTCCCTGGGGGCGACAGCATTTGCATCTTCACCTTGAAAAGTAAATTCAAAGACACTGCCCTTTTGAGGTTCACAGCGAACGATCCTGACGTCACCCCCAAGGGCATGTGCCAGATTTCTGGATAGTGCAAGCCCCAGACCGGTGCCACCAAAACGACGGGTCGAGGTGATGTCCGCCTGCGTGAACGGCTGGAACAATCGATCCGCCTGTTCTTGCGTCATGCCAATACCAGTATCCTCTATGACAAAGACAACCTTCTTGCGTGTTGCATTCACGGATTCAACACGCCCCAAAATTTTTACAGAACCTTCCGAGGTGAATTTAATCGCATTGCCTATCAGGTTCACCAACACTTGACGGATTCGGACCGCGTCGGAAACAACAACCAAATCCGCAATCTCGGCCAGATCGAAATTCAGGTAAATATTTTTTCTGGAGGCATGATCCAAGAACATGGTCAGGACTTCCTGAACCAACTTCTTAAGCCTTACCGGAGCCATGTCGATTTCAAACTTACCAGCCTCAATCTTGGATAAATCCAGAATATCATCGATGATCCGAGTCAACGACAAACCATTACGATGAATGATCTCGCTATACTTTTCTCTTTCTTCCGGCTCCAGATCCTGAGTTCCGATGATTTCCGAGAACCCAAGGATCACGCCCAAAGGAGTGCGAATTTCGTGGGACATATTCGCCAGAAAGGCTGACTTTGCATGATTCGCATTTTCAGCAGCAACCTTGGCAGACTGCAGAGCACGTTCTGCCATCACCCGATCGGTGACATTATTAATAGCCAGGACAAGGCCCTCAATTTGATCGTTCACATCGTAAATGGGCTGAAAGACAAAATCGACAAAGATCGAAATCTCTTCACCGTCAACACGACGATCATGAATTTCAAAATTCTGTGCTTCAAAGATTTTTCCCGTCTGATAGGTTTCATCAAGTCGTGCCAGAACCTGGAGTTCTTCCATCTTGGGAAATAAATCCTTGATCCTTTGCCCTTGGACATCACGCCCGCCCAGGAACAGCTCGCGGTAAAGATGATTCGTCATCGTAAAACGATGCTCAGGCCCCTCCACAACAGCCATGGCAATCGGAGCTTTTTCCAAAATAGAACGCAACTTCCTGCGTTCCGCCCGAACCTCTTGATTGGAACGAGCTAAAATTTCGTCGGCTGCACGATTTCGCAGCACCGATGTTGTCGTATCCAGAATCGTGCAAAGCATTCCCGAAATTTTTCCTTCAGAATTAAACAGCGGGGAATTGCCGTAGGTATAATAGTTTCCCTGGGGTTTACCGTCGACTTCGATATCAAACTGCACATCGGATTCTAAGACATTCCCTCCGGCCTCGACCTGTCTGACGATGGCATGCACCTGATCCCAAACCTCGGGCCACACGTCATGAAGTGCCGCCCCCAAAGCGTGTGGATGGCGATGTTTTAAAATGGGGATATAGGCGTCATTGTAAAACACACGGCGCTGAGGTCCCCATGTGCAGTACATCCCAACAGGACAACTAAAAAGAATGCGCAAGGAATTGATAAGGCCGGCATCCCACTTTTCAATGGGCCCCAGCTCAGTCTGAGACCAGTTAAAGCCTAACGTCGCCTGCACCATTGGACTGGTGCTGGCAAGCTTCCCGAATGGATTGGCTTGATTCTCTGGCGTCACAGCCTATTTTGCTTTGTTTTGCAGTCGGACTTCGCGACGTTTTTTTGCCTGCTCAAAGCGACGTCTGTCGTCGTCAGTTTCCAGAATCAAAGCTGGAACCGCCGTGGGTTTTCCCATCGAACCTAAAGCCACAAAAGTCAGGTAGGCGGAAGCTGTGTGGAAAGTCTCTCCTGTCTTGGGGTTCTCTGCATCCACCCTGACCCCGACCTCCATGGAAGTGCGGGACGTGTAGTTCACACTGGCCTTCAAATTCACCACCCATCCCTTATAGACAGGCGCCACGAAGTCCAGTCGGTCAATACTGGCTGTGACAGTTTCCTTATTACAGTGTCTTTGCGAGCAGATAGCGGCACAGATGTCGATCCAGGACATGATCGTTCCGCCGAAGACGCTTCCCAGAGAGTTGGTATGGGAAGGAAGAACCAATTGGGTCATGACCACTTGAGATTGGGATACAGGTTTTGCGTCAGCCAAGGTGCAGCCCCTTTCTAAAAAAACAAAGCGCAGGTCTGTGTCTCCACATCCTGCGCCTTAGAGTCAATCTAATCAATAAAGATTAGATGCCGCCCATACCAATATCGGAATTACCGCCACGGTTCAAACCGCCACCTGGTAGAGTCGTAGTACCTGCAACTGTCGCAGATCCAGCTGGGATCGTTTGAGTTGCGTTGTTGTTGAATGCAGTCGCGGCAGCTGCACTTTGGTTGTTGTTTTCAGCGCGAATTTCGCTTTCAACAAAGCCAAGGTGAGGCAAGCACCATACGATCAACTGTGCACGAGACTTCACATTCATTTTTTTGTAGATGTTTGTGAGGTGAAATTTAACTGTTTTCTCAGTTACAAAAAGCTGGTTCGCAACTTCCTTGTTGGACAAGCCTTTAGACACAAGTTCAGCAACTTCTGCCTCTCTATTTGAAAGACCTTTTTGAATCAGGACATCTCTGAGCATCCTTGCTCCCTCCCGCTAATTGTTTTTAGTTTTTAAATCCGTCTAAACCTTCAACGCCACCCAGGACTCATGTCCAAAAGTAGCCTCGACCACCTGTAATAAAGTCTGACAACAAAAACTGAAAATCGCAATAGCTTTGGACTCTAGTTTTAAAAAACTAGACCGATAAGCATGAGGATTTTACATAGTTTACAACCTTCAGGAGATATTATGTTTCCCACAAATACAAAGTTTTTGGTCGTTGATGACTTCGCAACTATGCGAAAAATCATTAAAAAAGTGCTAAATGAGCTGGGCTACACCAATGTTGAGGAGGCTGACGACGGTAAAACCGCCCTGCCGATGATCCAGGCCGCTCATGATGCAGGACAGCCTTACGGCTTCATTATTTCGGACTGGAATATGCCAGGAATGCAGGGCATCGACCTTTTGAAAGCCTGCAAAGCCGACCCCCGCACTAAGTCTGTGCCTTTCATGCTGGTGACAGCAGAGTCTGAACAAAAGCACATTCTTGAGGCTGCCAAAGCCGGTGTGTCGGACTATGTCGTAAAGCCTTTCAACTCAGCGACTTTGAAAGCAAAGATGGAGCGCGTTTGGGCTAAACACAACCCTTCAACTCAGGCCAAAGCTTCCTAAGCCTTTGCCCAGGAGAATTCAATGTCTGCTGCACCAAAAGTAGAGGCTCTCAATCCCCTGTTCGATAAACGTCTGATCAACGCTTTTGTTGATGGCGTTATCAAAACCCTTAAGACCATGGCGCAGACAGACGCTTCGCCAGGCAAACCCTTCATTGAGCCTCAATTTGTGCTCAAAGGGGAAATTGCCGGCATGGTCGGTATGGTGGCACCCCCACTGAAAGGCACTTTGCTGATTTCCTATGGCAAAGACAGCATCTTCCACATTCTGGAAAATATGCTGGGTGAAAAGTACACCGCCATCAATGGCGATGTTTCCGATGCCGTGGGTGAGATGACCAATATGATCTATGGTTCCGCCAAAACAACGCTGAACCAACTAGGTTATAATTTTGAAATGGCCATTCCGACTGTCATCTCCGGTGATTTCAAAATCACCCACGCTGACAAAGGCGCGACCCTGGTGATCCCTTTTAACCTGACTAACGGCTCCACATTCTACGTCGAGATTTCGGTACAACAATGAGTTCCACTTCAGGCAAGACGGTTGATGTTCTCATCGGGAGTCCCCGTGACTCCTTCTGGGAAACCATCACCGCCACCCTGAAGGGCTACTATCCCTATCAGCTGAAGCATTTTCGCGCCATCGAAGAAGCCCTGGATCACGACAGTTCTGACGGCTTTTCTCCTATCCTGGCTCTGATTGACGGACAGGATGGAACCAACCTGACCAGCGAATGGATTCAATCCACCAAAATGAATTTTCCGGACTGCCCGGTGATCGTTTTGCATTCTTCGCTGGCTCCGCTGGATTTCGAGGTTCTGAAGAAAAACGGTGCGGATCAGATCATGCACATCAACTTCGATCGCGAATTCATTTCGGACATGGTTCTACAACTGGCCCCCATCAATATGGAAGGCGATCAAATCCCGATCACGGCCCTGATGCCCGTGGATTTGCGTGACATGGATGCCGACACTCAGATCAACTTTGATGTCTATGTCCATCTACCCGCCAACCATCGCTCGGTCCTGATGCGAAGAGCTGGGGATGTCGTGGATCAAAAGCATCTGGATAAGTTCAAAAACCTGCGCCAGCAGATGTACATCAAGAAAACCCAGATGAACCAGTTCTTTGAGTACGCACGCACAGTGATGAGCATGCGTAATGTACCGTTTCCAATTTCAATGACCGAAAAGTTCCATCGTTCGAAAAAGGTGATCTATCAGATCATGGCACAATTCCTGAGCGGATCTGCCACGGATTATTCAGAAGGCAAAGAAATTCTGGAGAAATGCAAATCCATCGTGGCAGACTTTGAGCTGACCAAGGACCTGAGCGTGCATGAAATTTTCGATGAAATCTCCCGCTTCTCAGGTAACAACCGCACACTCTATCACGATTGCATCTGCCTGTCCGCTTATGCGGCCTACTTTGCCCAGCTTCTGGGGTGGCCAGCGGAAAAACGTGAATCTGCCGCCATTGCAGGACTTCTGCACAACATTGGACTGTCCAAACTTCCTGCCAGCGTCGGCTGCAAGCCGCTGAGCCAATACAGCGACGAAGAAATGGCCGAATATCATCTATATCCCGAGCGCTCAGTCAACATGGTGAAAGCCAAGAAAGTACCTTTGCCTTTGGAAATTGCCGAAGCCATTGGCCAGCACCGTGAAAGCACCAACGGTCAGGGCTTCCCCAAAAAACTTCAAGGGGGCGACATTTCAGAATTGGGTAAACTTTTGGGCTTTGCCTATCGTTTCCATGAGATGACGGCCCTGCAGGAAAATCACAAAGCCAAAACGGCCAACCAAGCCATTGCCGACCTTCGCGATGCTGCCATGAGTGGCAGTGGCGAAGTGGATCTGCTACTGACAACATCTCTGTTCAAAAAGTGGAAACCCGCAGCCTGACCCTGCGTATTGCAAAGACTATTCGAAGCTGACGTCGACGTAGTCCTGCAGATCAAACACCTCGCGCAGGTCCGCCTGACCTTCCGACCATTTGATGGATTTCAGAACCATTTCCGCAGACACCATCCCCTCATAGACATAGAGCAGAACCACCAAGGTGCCCAGGATCCAGCGGATCTGAGCTTTTCGGGGACGGGGCTTCCCCTGCACCACCCGCGTTTCCGCCACCCAGTCACACAGATGCGTGCGATCATAACGGAAAAAGGCCACCGCATAAACCGCTGCGGAAAAGAAGAAACTCAATCGCCCCACCAGGGGACGCAACAGACACTGGGACCAATGCAGCTTCTCGGTGTAGTTTTGCGAAGGCACAACTTTCAATCCCATCAGCCACTTCCCCGGCGTGGCCTGCATCAGAATCAGAAAGACACATTCATAAACTGCAGGGATCAAATAAAGCACCAGCAACTGGTTCAGGCTGACCAGAACCTCATCATCCGAAAAAAAGAGCCTAAAAAACACACCAACAAACGGCAGATAAAATGGCAAGACCACCAGTTGATCTACACTGTAGGCAAAAAGCCTTCTCCAAGTGCTGGGAACATATGCCTCTGTCATCATACTTCTTTCTTTAAATACGTCTTTAACCACTGCAAGGCCTCATCACGGCTTTGCAGCGATCTTTCCAACTGCAGTTCAAAGGCCCGCTCCAGACAGTCGCCAATCGCCTTGCCGGTCAACAAACCCTTTACATCCTCACCGTTTAAAAACGGCCGAGGCAGCTGCCTTTGCCACAAGTCCCACTGAGCAAAAAGCTCTTGTATCTGAGCCACATGCTGGGACTCCAAGAGTAGAACTCGCAACGCAAACACCACTCCGTCGCGGGTCATCTTTTGCAGTTTTTTACCCATATTCAGGTTTAAAAGGGCGAGGGCATCCTGCCACACACCCCAAGAATCTTCGATACATCGTCTTTCGCGACTGGACAGTCTCAGTAGGTCCAGAGCCTGCTCCATTTCCACTGAATCAGCTTTGCGCACAAAGAGCGCCAGGGATTGCCAGGACTCTTGAACCAAAGAGCATGACCACCAGGAATTATCGCGCATCCGGAACGCAAACAGTTCCCGCATCAATCCGGTTTGCACCATGACTTCCAGCCCCCGTTGCGCGGCCTGGGTTTTCAAAAGTTTATTCATTTCGTCGCGGATCCGCTCGCCACTGACCTTCCGAACCAGGGCCGCCATGCGAGTCATCGCCTGAATGGTTTTATCTTCGATTACAAAATTTAATTGCGCGGCAAAGCGCGCGGCCCGCAACAAGCGAAGGTGATCTTCTAAAAAACGCCCTTCAGCATCTCCCACGGTTCGCAAAATACCCGCCTTCAGGTCCGCCTGCCCGCCGACATAGTCCAAGACCTGATCCGTTGAAAGGTCATACATCAGGGCATTCACAGTAAAGTCCCGTCTTTGGGCATCGTCCATCGGTGTAGAGAAAACAACGGACTCGGGTCGTCGCCCATCCAGATAGGCACCGTCGTTGCGGAAGGTCGCCACCTCAATGTCGGCCCCCTCCACCAGAACCCGCATCACGCCAAAACTTTTTCCCACATTGACGGTCTTTTTGAACAAAGCTTCAATCTGCTCTGGTGTGGCATCCGTGGCCACATCCAAATCATTGGCCTGAATCCCCAGAAGCGCGTCGCGCACACAGCCCCCGGCCAAAAAGGCCTTGTAGCCATGGGCCTGCAGAGTGTGGTAGATTGACTCCACAGCGGACCAATGAGGGTGCGAATGAATTAGTTCCTGAACTGATTTCACCCTGACAGTGTAGAAAAAGACCGGCCCGAAAGAAAGAGTTTGTTCTTGTGACGCCACAGGAGATGAAAAGTCTGATAGATGGAACTTTAGCCGAATTGGGGTTTTCCCATTTCGGTCTGACGCCATTGAGCAGACCCCTGAGCTTTGAATTTTACAAAGAATGGCTGCAGGAAGGACTGCATGGGGACATGACCTATCTGGCAGAACACGCCCCCATCAAAGAAAACCCCCAAAGCAAATGGCCCCGGGCACAAAGCGCCCTGGTGTTTGCCATGAGTTACTTCCCCCACCCCGAGAAAAAAGCGGAATTCCCTTTAAAACAGGCCCGAGTCAGCCTGTACGCGCAGGGTATGGACTATCATTTCTGGTTCAAGGATCGCATGAGACAACTGTGTGCGAAACTGCAGGATCAGTTTCCCGAGGAGGAGTTTCTGGCATTCACCGACAGCAGTCCGGTGCTGGAAAGGGATCTTGCCAAACGCGCCGGACTGGGGTGGGTGGGAAAAAACACCTGCCTGATTCATCCCAAAAAAGGCAGCCTGTTTTTTATTGGCGAAATCTACACATCCCTGAAGTTGCAGACAGAGATCGAGCCATTACCGGACTTCTGTGGCACCTGTACACGCTGCCTGGATATCTGCCCCACCGGAGCCCTGCTTGAGCCGCGCAAGATGGATGCACGCAAATGCATCTCCTATCTGACTATTGAATCCCGCCAGGTGCCACCGGAAGATCTGCGTGAATCCATTGGCGACTGGTTCTTTGGGTGCGATCTGTGTCAGACCGTCTGCCCGTGGAACCAAAAAGTTTTCAAAGGCCAGCTGTCGATAGAAAAATCACTTCCCCTTTCACACAGCGAAGAACATCTTCTGATTGAAGATCTGCGCTATATTTTAAGCGCCTCAGGCAAGAAAATAGGCAAAGACTTTCTGGGAACTCCGCTGGCCCGGGCAGGTTCGTTCGGACTTAAGCGCAATGCCCTGCTGGTGTGTGCCAACCGCGGCCTGAAAGAGCTTCGACCCGAGGTGGAAGCTCTTCTGAAGCATGAAAAATTAGGTGAGCTGGCTCAATGGACCTTGAGCCGAATTTCAAACTAGAGACCGAGCTTTTTCAATAGATCATCGATTTCGGATTGATTCATTTTGGCCGGGGCTACTCCGGTCCCCACGCTGGCGCTGACAGATTCACCAAACTGACTGGAAACCCAGCGCAGACGTTCGATGAAGGCCTGAGGGATGGTTTCACGCAACAATCGACCTTCCTGATGAATACGCCCTAACAGGGTTTCCAAAGTCTCTGTGGCATCCAACAAAAGCGCCACGCAGATATCGAAAAATTGCTCATTTTCCTGAATCTGTGATGCCTTGTATCCCACCGCTTTGCAGATACCGGCGTAGTCCGCAATCATATGCAATGCATGATCTGGAGGCGCCATCAAGGCCAGACTCTTGGCCCCACCCATGATACGATCGACATTGTTGCCATAGTCCGCCAGCCTCTGTACCTGAGAAAAATCACCTTCAATACTTTCGAGAAGCTCGATAAGCTCTTCAATCAAGGACTTTGACTCGGACACAAAATCTTCTACAATTTCTTTATCAATCGCCATTCCATTAACGATAACAATCGAAGGATACCCAGGCAATGGATTATGTTTCTATTCGTGTGAGCACCCTGCGTGGTGATCAAAAAATCGACTTCAATGCCTACGTGAAGATCAACGACAAGATGATCCTCTACCTTCGTCGTGGAGACAGTTTTGAAGGGGAACGCTTAAAGCGCCTGAAAGATAAAAAACTGCGCAAGATGTACATCCTGACCGACGAGGAAAACAACTATCGCAGCTATCTGCAAAGAAATATTGAAACTGCCTATGACGGCACAGGCAACAAGGATATTCAAACCCGTGCGGACATCATTCAGGGGTCCCAACAAAGCAACGCCGAAGAGGTCTTTGAAAATCCGGACAACGTGGCTACCTACAATGACGCCAAAGACGCCGCCGGCAAATACGTCAACTTCCTGCTGACAAATGCTCAGGCCATGTCGGCAGTCATGAACATCGAGAACACGGATAAGACGATCTCTCACCACGGGGTCACCGTGGCAACCCTTTCGATTGCTCTGGCGCAAAAACTGGGTATCACAGATCCAAAGAAGACCCAGCTTTTAACCTTGGGAGCCTTGCTGCATGACTATGGCCACCACGCCTCCCCACTGAACTTAAATCAGCCTCTGACTCAGATGAGTGCTGCGGATACCGCTCTTTGGATAAAACATCCGGAAGAGGGTGCACAAAAAGTTCAGGACAAAAAACACTTTGATCAGACCGTGATCAACATCATCGGCCAGCATGAGGAGACAATCAATGGTTCCGGCCCCAAGGGTCTGCGTGAAAAAGAGATGGATCCGCTGGCTGTGCTGGTGTCGTCCGCGAACGCCCTGGATCGTCTGATCACCTTTGAGGGTGTTGCCAAGAATGAGGCCGCTAAAAAGTTGATGATCGAGCACGTTGGAAAGCACCCTCTGAATCATTTGCAACATCTGAATGACATTCTCAAAGGGCTGTGATTTTTTACCAGAAAAAGGTTTTCACCAGGGCTTAACAGGAGTAAGGGTTAAACATGACCTTTACTTCCCTGCGCCAGAACTGGCTTAATATCGTCAGCAAGTTTGAGTATCAGGACACCTTACGCCTGGTTCCATTTTTGATTGCAAGCTTAATCGCCGCCCTGACTTCTGTGCTTTATTCACAGGCCTTTTTCTGGAGCGAAGAGGTGGCCCTCAAGGTTGTTGAACACCTGCACTGGAGTGCTTCACTTGTCTTAACGGTCTCTCTGATTTATCTGAGCTGGTATTTGCCCTATCGATTTTCCAAACAAGCCGGTGGCAGTGGAATTCCACAAATGCTGATTGCCAATGAACTGGACCCGGCATCTGACAAGACTTTGATTCGCTCTTTGATCGGCCTTCGCACAATTTTTATGAAAATCATCGCTTCCATCGCCTGTGTTCTGGGAGGAGGCGCCGTCGGACAGGAAGGCCCCACACTTCAGATTGCCTCGGGCCTTTTTTATCGCATTGGCGAAAAGTCAACCCGGTGGATCCAACAAGTTTCGATGCGCTCCTTCATCCTGGCCGGGGGCGCTTCGGGGCTTGCCGCCGCATTTAACACCCCCCTGGGCGGTATCGCCTACGCACTAGAAGAACTCAGTAAAGATTACTTCAATAACTTCAAAACTTACGTCATCTGGTCCGTCATAACGACGGGACTTTTGGTTCAGACCTTTCAGGGAAGCTATCTGTATCTGGGATTCCCAAGTATTGAGTCCATCAGTTGGGAAACTTACCTTTGGGTTATTATCACCTCGGCACTGACCGGAATTGCCGGTGCCAGTTTTGGTTCAGTTCTTTTTTCCATTCATAAGAAAAGAAAATCTCTGACTTCGTTTATCAAACTCAGCGTGCTAAATGTCAGTTGTGGCGTTATTTTCTGGCTTTGCATCGTTTTCATCAGTCACCATTCTATCGGTGGTGGTAAGGCCTTGATTTTGGACCTGCTGTTCCGTGATTCTTCTGCAGAGGCAAAAGATGTCCTGGTACGATTGGCGGGGCCGCTCTTGATGGCTCTGGCCGGAGCTGCTGGTGGTCTGTTTGCCCCCTCACTATCGATTGGCGCCGTAATGGGCTCTTTCATGGCACAAGTGGCCTGGCCTCACAATCATCATCTCCTGATTCTGACCTGCATGATTTCATTCTTGTCCGGTTTTATGCAAACACCCTTCACTGCGTTTATTCTGATCTTTGAAATGACCGACCGCCACTCAGCCCTGTTCCCGATGATGCTCAGTGCAGCCATCGCAGTGGGCGCCTCTCGCATGTTCCACAAGCACTCCTTCTATGATCTGGTCAAAGAAGACTTCCTTCATGATCGCCAAAAAAAAGAGCCTCAATAAGAGGCTCTTTGCTCTGTCCATCCATGCATCGCTTCCACTAAAACACAAATCCTACGGTTAGCATTGGGAACAACTCATCTTGCTTCAGCTTTTCCATTCCCGGAGCAGTTTCATTCTTCTTGTATTCGATTGAACGATAGGTCAATTCCACGCCGACAATCAGCGCACCAGTGACATTCGTCAGATAGCCAAGATCCCCCTGGATCCCAGTGCCCTCTTTGTTGTCGCCCAGCTCAGCACTGGCCAGATAATGTCCCTTCACGTAAAAGCCGCTGGATCCCACATAACCCAGGGAAGCCCCCATTGCGTGACCCTCTGTGGTGTCACTATCTTCCTGCAAATTTCTGATTGTATAAATGGCGCCCAGATAAACACCGTTGCCACCTAAATATCCCAACTTGATATCATAGATGCTCGACTTGGCTTCACTTTTGGTGCCCGGAGTGATCTCGGCTGTCGTGTTGTACATAAATGCATTTGCCGTCAGCATCACACCACTGGAGGTCGCCGCTTGAGACACCCCTGAAAACAGACTGACTGCCACTACCAGTGTCAAAATCAACTTACTCATTCAGACTCCTTCCTAGAGTTTAAGGAACGTCTTTGAGTATACCGTCAGCCACCAGGGATAAAAACTTTTTTTCCATTTCTTCAGATGATAGTGCGGGCGCGGCCTTCAGGCTTAAAGAGGCCATTTCAAGAAGTTGCTTTTTTGAATACTTCCTATCTTCTTGTAATAAGTCGATGAAAAGAGCATCCACCAGGTCCAGTGGTCTTTCTCCCACAGTGGCCGTCGCAGAATTATAGATGAAGGCGTACATACCTTTGTCTCGCTTCAGGATCTGATTTTCGCGGGACAAAGTCACTATCTGCAGGCTGGGGTTTAAGGCAACAATGCCGGGCTCTGAAAGACTTTCGCCATCAAAGGGCTGAATCTCGATCCACGCCTGCACCCACTCCCAGTGAGCGGTCTCCAGAATCTCTGCCTGCCCTGGAAACTTCTGACGAAGAAAGCCAACGAAGTAACGCCAGTGATCCTGAAGCAGCCAACTGCTCCAGTCCATGTTTTGCAAATACTCATCACGCAAGCGATCCGCCGCCAGCCCCAAGTGCCCCCGAGTTTTTGGAAAAAGCAAAGCAAACAGACGCCATTGCTCGGCCGTGAACTCAAACGCCTGCCCCGATTCCACCTTGAAGGGACGCAGCCATTCCAGCGTTCGCAAAAGTTCGGCATCATAGATGGCTCGCACCTGATCGGGAATCTGCGGCTCATGGGTTTGCACCACCAGCTTTTTTGATTCTTTAAGGGTTTCCAGTTGATGACGGCGTAAAGCCCCGACTCCGACAATTTCCACATCGCGCAGGACAACCACCTCTTGCGAAGGCAGCTCCCCATTCCAGGGGAAAAACAAGTGACAGATTTGATTCTCATTGGTCATTTATATTTCAATCCTAGAAGCACACATGGCCAACGAGCAAGAAATGTTGAGTTTTACTCGGTTGTTTCCCTATAAATGCCACACATATAAGCAACTGACTCATTGAGTCAAAAAAGGTCGTCGAAATACTATTGACCGGGTTATTCTCCCATGAAAAAAGGTGGGGCATGAGAATTCTGCTTTTCGTCCTCATTCTGATTTCAGGATCTGTTGGCTTTTCTGCGCGCCCTCTTTCGGGCACGATTGAGCGCGATATTACAGGCACTTACCTGAGAGCCGATTCTGCTTGCGTTCGTTATCTTGTCGAATCCGAATCTCAAGATACGGAAGCCAACATTCGCCGCCTTTCCACGGGTGACACTGTGACAGCTTCCGGTGTTCTGGATCCAAACAGCTGCGTGGCGTACATCGAAAGCGTGGATTATGTTGGCTTGAAGAAGATGCTGGGCTACTGGCACAGCTCTGATGGTTTGCTGACTGTGCGTGACTTTAATTCTTTGAGCTTCTATCCGATCAGCGTAAAAGACTTCCAAAAAGGACAGGACTACGCAATCATCGACCCGATCACGTATCGTTACAGCGTCACTCCCTCCACGGGGAAAGACTGGGTTCTCTTCCTGTCTGACGCAACGTCCACCACCTTTGCCACTATCCGCTTTAATAAATCCCGTGCTACGATGAAAATCTATGATTCCGAAACGGGCAACGTGACTCGGACTCTTCACCTAAGTAAGTGGGGCGAATTGAAATAATGAGCTGGTTACATTCCATCGACAAACATCTTCTTTTCACCAAAAACGATAAAGAGGATCCGCGTCTCGGTGAATGCGTCCAGCTCCTTGCTAAAGGCGACCTAAGCAAACTTCCTGAATACAATTTTGATTTTGCTATCATCGGTTTTCCTGACGATGAAGGCATCGGCCTGAATGGTGGCCGCGTCGGCGCTCAGGTGGCTCCGCGTGAAATCCGCACATACCTTTATAAAATGACCCCGCATTTACAAAGCACCCGTCTGCCACAGATCCTGGATTTGGGGGACTTGATCGACAAAGAAAAACCTTTGGCCGAACGTCACGAACGGGCACGCGAAACCACGCGAACTCTGGCTCAAACTGGCAAGCGTTGGATTTCCCTGGGTGGGGGTCACGACTATGGCTATTGCGATGGCGCAGGCTTCTTGGACGTTTTTAAGGACGAGGCCGTTCTGATCAACTTTGATGCTCATATGGATGTTCGCCCAACCGATAAAGGTTTTAATTCCGGCACTCCTTTCCACCGCGTGCTTTCCGAGTTCCAAGGTCATGTGGACTTCGCAGAGGTCGGCATCCAAAATCAATGCAACAGCAAAGCTCATATCCAATGGGCCAAAAATCACGGCGCCGAGGTTTTTACTTTGGATGACGTGAACGAGCGCGGTTTGCTGGATGTTTTACAGGGTTATCTTAAAGGCAAAGAGAAAAAGAAAATCTTCCTGAGCATCGACATTGATGCCTTTACCTCCAGCGAAGCCCCGGGATGCAGCCAGTCCTGGACCACCGGGCTTTTCACAAAAGAGTTTTTAAAAAGCTATCTTTGGATGATTGAAAACTTTGATGTGCGCGGGATCGGTATTTACGAAGTTTCCCCTCCTCTGGATCAGGACAATCGCACCAGCAAGCTGGCGGCGTTACTTGCACACAATTTTATTTTTGCAAATCTAAAGAAGAGCTAGATCATGAAACGCGGTTTTGGCAGCGACAACCACGCAGGCATTCATCCTCGTATTCTGGAATCATTGCTTGCTGCCAACACTGAACACGCCCCGGCCTATGGCACTGACGTATGGACCGAAGCCGCTGTGGCAGAGTTCAAAAAACAATTCGGTCCGGATGCTCAGGTGTTCTTTGTCTTTAATGGCACGGCCGCCAACGTGACAGCACTGCGGGCTTTGGCGAAGCCTCATCAATCGGTTTTCTGCTCTGATGTCGCCCACATCCATGTGGACGAATGTGGTGCCCCGGAATACATGGTCGGCTGTAAATTACTGCCCTTGCCATCAGTGAATGGAAAGCTTCAGGTGGAGACTTTGGAAAAAGCCTTCATTCGCCGCGGAGATCAGCACTACTCCCAGACCCAAGTGCTAAGTCTGACTCAACCGACTGAATTGGGCACCACCTATTCTGTGCAAGAACTCAAAGATCTGATTCAATGGGCGAAGGCTCGCAAGCTGTATGTGCATATTGATGGCGCCCGCCTTTCCAATGCCGCTTTTTTCCTGAAGAAGACTTTCAAGGAAATCACCACGGACCTCGGCGTGGACATTATATCTTTCGGGGGCACCAAGAACGGACTGATGATGGGCGAAGCTGTTGTGATCCTGAATAAGGATTTGGCAGCGGATTTTAAATACATTCGCAAACAGTCGGCGCAACTGCCTTCGAAGACTCGCTTCATCGCCTGTCAGTTTGAAGCCTACTTCAAAAACAATCTGTGGCAGGAGATCGCGGCACATTCTTATGAAATGGCTTTGTATCTTTATGAGTCTTGCAGGAACATTCCTGGCGTCAGCGTGCGGGAGTTCCCGCAAAGCAACGCCGTCTTTGCGACGATACCCAGCCACTGGGTGAAGAAGCTGCGTGAACATTATTTTTTCTATGTCTGGGATGAAAACACTTTTGAATGCCGCTGGATGACCTCATGGGACACCCAAAAGCAGGACATCGACGGTTTCGTCCAGTTACTTAAGGAGCTTTCCCAATGAAATACCCACCGGTGCACTATCATTCCTATCTTGGTCTGGATCCTTTGCTGAATTCCCAGCATCCCAAAAGTGTGGAGTACGGAAAGCCCGCCCACGACGAATTGCTTTTCATCATCGTTCATCAGACATATGAGCTATGGTTTAAACAGATTCTTTTTGAATTGAACTCGGTTCTTTCGACATTCCAAAAGCCGGTGGTGGCGGAAGCTGAAATGGGTATGGCCAGTGCGCGCTTGGAACGTATTGTGAGCATTCTAAAACTGATCATCGGTCAGATTGATGTGCTGGAAACCATGACTCCACTGGATTTCCTGGATTTCCGTGACATGCTTTATCCGGCTTCCGGGTTCCAAAGCTACCAATGGCGTTTGATTGAAACAAAGCTGGGTCTGCGCATGACAGATCGCCTGGCTTACAACCAGTCCCCGTTCTATAAATCCTTAAGCGAATCCCAGCAGACCGAGATGTTGGAAGTCCTGAATCAGCCGTCCTTGCATGATTGCGTGGAAAAGTGGCTGGAACGAACACCGTTCCTGCAGGGTGAAAACTTCAACTTCTGGGAATCCTACAAAGAAGCTGTGAACAAAATGTTCCAGGATGACATCAATACCGTGAATAAGAATCCGCAGCTGACAGAGGACATCAAAAAGAAAACCGTGGAAGGTTTGGAACAAACCCTCAAAAGCTTCGACGCCCTGTTTGACGAAAAAGCTTTTGAAAAGCTGCGCGCCGAAGGACAGTTCCGCCTCAGTCACAAGGCCATGCATGCAGCCCTGTTAATTCAACTGCACCGCGATCAACCGATCTTGCAAACACCATTTAGAATCATCCGCGCGCTTCTGGATATCGATGAAACGATGACAACCTGGCGCTATCGCCACGCTTTGATGGCAATGCGAATGCTGGGTCAGAAGATCGGCACCGGTGGTTCCAGCGGTCACAAATACCTGGCCGATGCCACGGCCAAACACAAGATCTTCGGCGATTTCTTCAACCTGACCACGTTCCTGATCCCAAGATCGCAGGTCCCACCTCTGCCGAAATCCATCGCCGACCGCATGAGCTTCCATTATTAAAAGGTGCCTGGTTGTTTTTTCTGACTACAGCGCAGCAGTAAAAGATAAAAACTAAAAAGCCCACAGGCACAAGCACTGTGGGCTTTTTTTATAACCAGAACGCCACCTGATGCGACGTAGCCAGAAAAAACAACCAGGCACCTTTTACTGCCGGGAGCTGACCTCTTTTAGTAAGAGATCTCGCAAATCTTCGGCTGCCATTTTCTGCCGAACCGGTTCTCCTCGGCGCTGCACGCTGATCTTTCCCTCTTCCACTTCGCGATCACCGATGACCACGACATAACAGGCCTTGCTTTGCCACGCTTCGGCCAACTTTCTTTGCAGCGATTCCACCCGGCCATCGACTCGCACCCGCAAGAAAGCATTATGTAACACGCTTCGCACGTCTTCGGCCGCGGCCACATGCCTGTCGGCCAAGGGGACAATCACCACTTGTTCAGGCGAAAGCCACAACGGAAGCGCTCCTTGATAGAGTTCCACCAGCAAGGCCACCATGCGTTCGTGCGAACCAAGTGGTGCCCGGTGCAAAATCAAGGGCCGCTCTTTTTCGCCGGACTCATTGATGAAGGATAAATCAAAGCGCTCAGCACTGATAAAATCCAATTGCACAGTGGAGGCACTTTCCTCTTTCCCGAGCACCGACTCAATTTGAATATCGATTTTCGGTCCATAGAAGGCCGCCTCGCCAGACTCCTCTTCAAACTCCAGTCCGCTTTCAAGCAGGACTTCACGCAAAACATTTTCCGCCCAGTCCCACTTTTCCGGCATCGAAACATATTTATCCCCGCTGCGATCCCATTTCGACAAACGCAGACGGTATTTTTTAATGCCTAAAATCTCATAAGCCTTTTGATACATTTGCAGGACTTTCAGGATTTCCTCCTTCACCTGGGACTCACGCACATACAGATGAGCATCGTTCTGACAAAGCCCGCGCACGCGCATCAGACCAGACAGTGCACCCGACCCCTCATAGCGATAGACCTGCCCATATTCAGCCAACCGCAGCGGCAAATCACGATAGCTGCGCAGTTTGGCCGAGAAAATTCTGTGATGATGGGGACAGCACATCGGGCGCAGTCGATATCTAACACTCTCAAGATCAATGGCGGGGTACATGGATTCTTCATAATAAGGCAGATGGCCCGACTGGAAATACAGATCCTCTTTGGCGATGTGGGGGCTGACGACGCGCTGGTAACCCGCCAGAAACTCCAGCTCTCGCATAAGTTTTTCAAGCTCATCACGAATCACCACCCCCGCAGGCAACCACAATGGCAACCCCGCACCAATGGCCTCATCCACCTGGAAGTAATTCAGCTCATGGTTTAAATCTCGATGATCTTTTTGGACAAGGCTCACTCCGGCCTGTCCATTTTTAACGGAAGACATAATAAAACAACTCCTCTGCCAGCACTTTGGGCAGACGTAAAAAATTTATGAAAATGACATTGGTTTTTTAGAAGCGCGCCCACACAGGGCCGCAAAATAGAGCTTGAACCCCTACGGGGTGGTGATGGTGAGAGCTAGAATAAGGTTCGCCGATTGGCTAAAATTCATAAAATCAGGCTAACACAAAGCATCTACATCCGACCAATTAGTAATTTTTAGAGCTGCCATAAATTTAAAAGATGTCTGATGACTTTTTACACCCACGCCGCGTTAGAAAAAGTCATCATGCACCTTTTTTCTTTTCTCCGACCTTGCCAAATTCCGCCAAGGACTCACATTCAATAGGTATTTTTACCTTTTGAAGGAGTTAGTATGGCCAAGCAGGTGCAAAATTTTAACGCAGAAATTAAACAACTTCTGGATATCGTGATCCACTCTTTGTACTCCCACAAAGAGATCTTCCTCCGCGAACTTCTGTCCAACGCGTCTGATGCGATCGACAAGCTCAAGTTCAACTCCCTGACTCACCCCTCCCTTCTGCCTGAAAACTGGCAGCCACACATTCGTCTAGAGCCCAGCAGTGAAACCAAGACCTTGAAAATCATCGATAACGGCATCGGGATGACTCAGGAAGAAGTTGTCGAGTTTATCGGAACCATCGCTCGCTCAGGTGCCAAAGCCTTTATGCAAATGAATGCCGAGATGAAAACCAAGCCGGAACTGATCGGTCAGTTCGGTGTAGGCTTCTATTCCGCCTTCATGGTCGCAGACCGCGTGACCTTGCACACGCAAAAGGCGGGCTCTAACGACGGCACCGTGTGGGAATCCCAAGGAGATGGCACCTACACTTTAGACAACGTTCCTCGTCCCGAAGGCACAGGCACGACCATCACCCTGCACATGAAAACTTTCAAGGAAGAAGACGAAGTTCAGGATTTCACAGACAAGTGGGTTCTAAAATCCCTGGTGAAGAAGTATTCCGACTTCATCGCACATCCGATCAAAATGCAGGGTGAAAAGGAAGACGAGACACTCAACTCACAAAAAGCCATCTGGTTGAAGTCACCGTCTGAAGTGACCAAAGAGGAATACAAGGACTTCTACCAGCATCTGACTCAAGACTGGAACGAACCTCTGCGCACCGTTCACTACAAAGCTGAAGGCACGATGGAGTTTAATGCCTTGCTTTACATTCCGGGCAAAAAACCATGGAACTACAACATGCGTGACATGGAATACGGCTTGAGCCTTTACATCAAACGCGTGTTCATTATGGCTGATTGCAAAGATCTTCTGCCGCCATACCTGCGCTTTGTAAAAGGCCTTGTGGACAGCAGTGATTTGTCACTGAACGTGTCCCGTGAGCTTTTGCAACAAGACCGCCAAGTCACACAGATTCGCAAAAATGTGACGACCAAGACACTGGCCACGTTGAAGGACCTTTTGACGAAAGAACGCAGTGCCTATGAAGACTTCTGGACGGAGTTCGGCGCCACATTGAAAGAAGGCATCCCTTCTGATCCGGCCAACAAAGAAAAGCTTCAGGATCTAGTGCTGTTCCACTCTACGTCCTCTGACAAGATGACAACGATGGATGAATATGTTGCGCGCATGAAGGAAAATCAGAAGGATATTTACTATATCACGGGTGATTCCCTGTCTCAGGTATCCAACAGTCCTTACCTTGAAAAACTGAAGGAAAAAGGCTTCGAGGTTCTGTTGTTGGTGGACCCTGTGGATGAATGGGTTGTTGATGCCATGAACGAATTCAAAGGCAAAAAGTTGCAATCCATCATGCGGGAAGGTCTGGACCTGGACACGGCGGAAGAAAAACAAAAGAAAGAAGAAGAAAAGAAGCAGGCCGAAGTCACCTTGAAGCCGGTCTTGGAATCCATGAAAAAGACGTTGGAAAACAATGTCAAAGACGTGGTTCTTTCCGAGCGTCTGACCAACACACCTGCCTGCCTGGTTGCGTCTTCTTCTGATCCTTCTGCCCACATGCAAAAACTGATGTCACAGATGGGTAAAGAGTATGCTGGTCAAAACATCAAACGCATCATGGAGATTAATCCGAATCACCCGGTCTTTGAAAAAATGTTGAAAGCTTCTCCAGATCAACAAACCAAGTGGGCCGAGATTTTGTATGCACAGGCTTTGCTAACAGAAGGCTCCAACCTTCCTGATCCAGTGAAGTTCTCGCAACAAATTGCCGAGCTGATGGTTCAGGCGGCTGACAGCACCAAACACTAAAAAACCAAAAGCTCCCCCAAAAATGTGGGGAGCTTTTTTTTGCCTGCGAACCACACTCAATGGGTGGGTATCTTCCGAGGACTTCATTTCGGAGCTGTAATTTCCACCAAAGAAAGATTAAGAGACGGCAAAGGATGTGGGGCCTTTGTATAGAAGAAGCTTGATGGTGGTTAACTTTCCTTAACACCTTCCGATCTTCTTTCTAAATGCTGAGATACTTTTATTACTTCACATTATTTTGCGCACTTTTCACAGCGTCGAAAGACTGTGAAGCGAATCAGGCTGGAATTTTTCCCAGCACAAGATTCAGCGCCTATCAAAGCAACTACTCGGGAGAGCCGGGCAAGTCCTTTGCCGAAACAGCCACGGGCCTGGGGGCCGGCCTCACCGTATTTATGGATGGGAAACGCCTGATCCCCTACTTTGGCTTCAAGGTGGGAAGCATGGCAGGAACCCAAACCTTTCTGGATGGAACGACAGAGGTTTCCAGCTCCTTTAAGTACTACAACTCCTCGGCGGAAGCCGGCCTTCAACTGTTCGTGATTGAAAGAAAAAAAAGAGGCTTCAATGCCTATTTTTCCGCCGGCGGAGTCCTGGGATACAATTTCGTGGCCCTGGGAAAGACCGTGGAGCTTGAGAACATTCAACGCAGCGATCAGTCATTCTCGGTCGGGTATGCAGCTGGAATTGGCACTGAGTGGATTTTAACCAGTGCCAACAACAACAAGTGGAACTTCAATACCGAAGTCCTCTATAAAGGCGAAAGCACAACTCTGTTTAAATCCAAATACGACCTTAGCTGCATGGTTTTTTCGATTGGCCTTGGCTGGTAGCCCTGCTCGCTCTTTCTGACGACTAGAGTTCTTTCACAAACTGAAGCATCTCCGCCGCGTGCCCTTGGGCTTTGATCTTGCGAAACTCCCCGACGAGCTTTTGATCTTCATCAATCACAAAGGTGCTGCGCTCAATACCCATCACTTTTTTTCCGTACATGTTCTTTTCTTTAATCACATCAAAGAGCTTGCACAATGCTTCGTCCTCGTCTGACAGAAGTTCAAATTTAAAATCATACTTGCAGATAAATTTATCATGCGACTTCAGACTATCGCGGGAAACGCCAAAAACCACGGTGTTTTGTTTCTTAAACTGCGGCAGCAGTTCGTTAAACTCAATTCCTTCAGTTGTGCATCCTGGTGTGCTGTCCTTTGGATAGAAGTAAAGAACAACCTTTTTCCCTTTCAGACTGGACAAACTTAGGGTCTCTCCACTGGAAGATGGAATTTTAAAATTTGGAACTTTCTTTCCCATTTCAACTTTAGCGGCCATGTGGGGCTCCTTCTACTGGTTCGATTTGCTGAGGTATAGGTTGCGGGATCGGCTCCGGAACAAGCATGGAGGGGTCACTTTCCACCTGAGGCGGGGGCTCCTGCGGCAATCCCTCCTGCGGTGGTTCTTCGCCTTCCGGCCACCCATCGGCGCCGGGCTCCACTGGAGCGGACTCAACTCCCTGACCTTGTTGCTGCTGACCTCTTTGCAACATCACATCCGGATCAATCCCGCCTGGCAGGTCCCGCGGCGGTGGCATTCCCAAACTAGGAGTGCCGCTGACCGGCTCCAACGGCCGATTCACTCCGGGAACGGCAACGGGGCCTGTCGGCGCAATCGCGCCCGGAGCCCCCGGTTTTGTCGGAGTCCCCGCTGGTGTCGGTGTCACCGCAACCGGTGGCGCTTCTGGCGCATACAGCTCTATTTCCAGAACCGTGATCTTACCTTCCATCGGGACATCTGCTTCGATCTTGCGAATGTCCGTGAGATTTTCATACACTTTCCCGCGCAGCTTGATCAAATTCTTTCCGGACTTCTGATATTCATACACGTCCAGACGGATCATTTGTTCTTTGCTGCGATCCTGCGCCCAGTCTTTACAGTTTAAGCTTTCCAGTTTATCCCGACCGCGCAGTGAACAGTGAATCTGCTTATTCAGGATGCTCGCACCCAATCCAAGAACCTCCTGCAAATTTTCGGGATAGAAAATCAGATTCAATTCACCATCTTTGGGGACATCAAAGCTGGCAAGACGTTTGGCCTCAGTTTTTTCACTGCACTTTTCAAAAATCTCGCCTTTCTGCGGATAACCGGCCAGCCCCAGAACATCGCGCTTCACCAGGTACCGATCGCACCGGAACAAAGACTTGTTCGTCAGCTTGATATTTTGGGAGGCCAACAACGCTCTTTGGGCCTTTCCAAAGGGTGACTTTCCGATGGGAGGACGTGCTGCGGTCAAAACCCACCATGCTTCACGATGAATTCCGTCCGCTTCGGAAAGATAGCGCACCATCCATTCCTGACTTTTATCTGTATTTGCAGCCTCATCTGCCTTCGGAGTGAGCACTTTAACCACTTTCTGCGGTGTTACCACAGGCGTTTCCTCTTTCTTCCCGAAACAGGAAGTCAGCAGAGACAGAGCGATTCCGAAGATGATGAGGCGGCGAAGTTTCATACCACCAGTTTTGCAAATAGGCCCTGTGAAAACAAGAATTTACTTTACCTCATTCGAATCTTTACTCTAAACTTTCAGAGAATCAAATTGATGCAACTTTAGCAGGAGGACTCCATGGAAAGAATTTGGCTCAAGAACTACCCCAAAGGTGTTGCGCACGAGGTGGATCTGACACGTTACAACTCCTTGGTGGATGTTTATGAAGAGGCCATCCGCAAATTCAATTCCAAAAAAGCCTTTACCTGCATGGGAGTCAGTCTCACCTTCTCAGATCTGGACAAGAAAGTGGATCAGTTCGCTTCCTTCCTGCAAAACGAACTGAAACTTAAAAAAGGCGACCGCATCGCGATCCAGATGCCAAATCTTTTGCAGTTCCCGATTGTGGCTTTCGCAGCCTTGCGCTCCGGCTTGACCATCGTGAACACCAATCCGCTTTACACAGCCAAAGAAATGCGCCACCAGTTCAAGGACTCTGGCGCCAAGGCCATTGTAATTTTGGCCAACTACGCCCACCTTCTGCAAGAGATCATCAAGGAAACTGACATCGAAAGTGTTGTCATCACAGAGATCGCTGATCTGTTCCCGACTCCGAAAAGAATTTTGGTAAACTCGGTCGTGCGTTATATTAAAAAAATGGTTCCACCGTACCATATTCCACAAGCCTATTCCTTCCGTCAGGCCATGGAACTGGGCGCAATGAAACCTTCTTCCAAGGTTCCGACCACTTTGGAAGACATCGCGTTCCTGCAATACACAGGCGGCACGACAGGCGTGGCCAAAGGTGCCATGCTAACGCACAGAAATGTTGTGGCGAATATGCTGCAAATCTGTGACTGGATGACTCCGAAACTGCGTGAAGGAGAAGAGGTCGCTATTGCCGCCCTTCCGATGTATCACATCTTCGCCCTGACTCTGAACTGCCTGGGTCTTTTGCGCTACGGAAGTGAAAACGTTCTCATCACAAATCCCCGCGACATCCCTGGGTTCATCAAAGAGCTCAAGAAAACTCCGTTCACCGTGATGGCGGGCGTGAACACGTTGTTCAATGCTTTGATGAACAACCCTGAATTTACAACCATTGATTTCAGCCGCGTGAAAGTCAGCGTAGCTGGTGCAATGACTTTGCAAAAATCTGTTGCTGAAAAGTGGATGGAGCTGACCAAATCCGTGATCGTGGAAGGTTACGGCCTGACAGAGGCATCCCCCGTGGTGTGCTGCAACCCTATCGACGGGACAGACCGCGTAGGAACCATTGGCCTGCCGTTCCCAAGCACTGACATCATGCTGATTGACGACGACGGTAAAGAGGTTGCTTTGGGCGAGCCAGGTGAACTGGTATGCCGTGGACCTCAAGTGATGGCCGGTTACTGGAATCGTCCTGATGAAACAGCTCAAGTGCTGAACAACGGCTGGCTGAAAACCGGCGACATCGCCGTGGCAGACGCCGACGGCTTCTTCAAGATCGTGGATCGCAAAAAAGACATGATTCTAGTGTCAGGCTTCAACGTTTATCCAAACGAGGTGGAAGAAGCCATTGCTTCCCATCCAGGTGTTCTGGAAGTGGCGGCCATCGGTGTACTTGACGAACATTCCGGCGAAATCGTGAAGGCAGTGGTCGTGAAGAAAGATCAAAACCTGACAGCAGAAGATGTGATTGCTCACGCCCGTAAGAGCCTGACGAACTACAAAGTGCCACGCCTTGTGGAATTCCGCGCGGAATTGCCGAAAACAAATGTCGGTAAGATCTTGCGCCGTGCTTTGCGCGACACCCCCAAATAATCAAACACAGTGATATAAAAAAACCCTGATAAGAATTCTTATCAGGGTTTTTTATTTTCATAGAAATTGAAAGCTTACGCTTTTTTATTCCAGGAAGCACACCAGCCTTGGCCGTAAACAAGTTTACCAGCGAAGATTGTGCAAGTGCCGACTTCTTTACCGTTACGAACTTCTTTTTTAGCGTAGAAGCCACAACCCATGCAGTCGTTGCCTTTGGATTCTGGAGCTTTTTTAAAGTCCTCAACGTACTTTACCGCTTTTGCCACGGAATCATTAGGGTCCACCATCGGCATACCACCTGCCGCTGCACCGCCCGCTTCCGGAGCGCCACCACGTTTTTTCTGAGCTTCAGCCGTTGAAGAGAAAACAGCAGACAAAGCCGCTGGTGCAACCACAGCAACGCCAGTGATCTTTGCAAGAGTTGAGAAGAAACCGCGACGGTTCATTTTAGATTCGATCATAGATGCCTCCATCATTTAGTTTTCAACTAAACACTACTATCTTTCACTTGGTTTTCAATTGAAAAACGCGAAAAAGTATGCGATGGCGCATATTTCCTTTAGCTAACCTACTAAAATCGCAGCAGAATGAGGCACTGCCTGCCACAAAAAGCTGCATTGACTGAAGTTCAAAATACTACTTTAGGCGGGTCGCCTCGTGCTTATGACATAGGCACGCACGGCGATTAAGGACATGGGCTGTGATCAGTAAAAAGCTGCCGACGATGGTAACCACATCGTGCTCCATCACCTCCACCCATTCATGGGGAAGGACCGACGCTGCTGCCACCATCGAAAGCCCCAAGACACCCAAGGCAAAGACCCGCGCCTGCTTGTGGTGTTTATAACCCGACCAGAAGGCAAAAAGTCCCACCGGCAGAATCACCACCGCCATGGTCAAATGAACCCACTCAGAATGGAAAAACTCCCCGAATACGGGAAGCAACAGCACCAGCAGCGGCGTCGCCAGACAGTGAATGGCACACAAGGAAGACAGGAAGATGCCGATACGGTCCCAGTTCTCTGTTTTTTCTGCAAACTCCTCATGCTGAGTGTGATCCACCTCGCAGCAGGAATCTTGTTGAGCTGAGGGTTGGGTAAGAATTTGTTCGTCCACGCAAGACCGCCTTTGGTGTCACTGTTTTCCCCTAAATGCAAATCACTGTCAACTAGAATAGACCCCCTTGCGTTTGAACCGGGAAAAGAAGATAAGGGGTCATGACGTCCTTTGTACCTCCAATTTATGAGCTTGGCCCTGATTTTTACGACGAAGTGCCACCTGCCCAATTCCCGCAAGCTATTTTGCGCTATCGCAATCAAAGCGCCGCAGAATCCGTGGGTTTAGGCCACCTGACGGCTGAACAATGGCAAACACACTTCTGGAAGTTTGAAAGCCTGCCTCAGAACATCACGTCCCCTTTGGCTTTGCGCTATCATGGCCACCAATTTCGCAGTTACAACCCGGACCTGGGGGATGGGCGAGGTTTTCTGTTTGCCCAATTCCAGGCCGGAAACCGTCTTTTGGATTTGGGCACCAAAGGCAGCGGGCGCACTCCCTATTCCCGAGGCGGAGATGGCCGATTGACTCTCAAGGGAGCCTTCCGGGAGATTCTGGCGACCGAACTTTTGGAATCCTATGGGGTCAACACCAGCAAAACTTTTTCAGTCTTTGAAACCGGCGAAAGCCTGCAACGACATGACGAACCTTCCCCGACCCGCGCCGGAGTTTTAGTTCGACTCAGCCACAGTCACGTCCGTTTTGGAACTTTTCAACGACTGGCTTTTTTAAATCAGGCCGAGAACATCAAAAAGTTACTGAACTATTGTGTGAAGCATTTTTATCCTTCACTGGGTGGATTTGCTGACACAGAACAAGCCGCAGCTTTTCTGCGCGAAGTATCCTATGCTTCAGCAAAGACCGTCGCCGCCTGGATGATGGCGGGATTCGTTCATGGAGTTCTCAACACCGACAACATGAACATCACCGGCGAAAGTTTTGACTACGGACCCTATCGCTTCCTGCCCGTTTATGATCCGGCCTTCACTGCCGCCTACTTTGATCAGACCGGGCTTTACTGTTTTGGACGTCAGCCCACAGCCGTTCTGTGGAACCTGCATCAACTTGGGGCCGCCCTAAAGATTGCCTTCCCGGATCTGCCCGTCGAAGAAATTCTTGAGGATTATGGAGATGCCTTCAACTTCGAGGTTCAAAGAAGACTTTTACTGCGCCTAAATCTGCACAACCCTTTAGAAGAAGGTGCCGCAATTTACGATCTGAACGCAGAACTGGTCACTCATCTTTTCCAGTTCCTGGATCAGGAAAAAGGTCTGTTTGAACAAACACTGTATGATCTGCACTCGGGCGCAATCGCAGAACGCCTGGAACGCTCGCCGCAAAAAGAGCTTTACCAGAAAGAAACCTTCAAGAAGCTACAGGATTCCCTGTCCTACTTCGAAGTGGCCGATGCCACCAAAGCACAACACCCCTACCTGCAAACAGGCCATGCGTGCTCATTGATTATTGATGAATTGGAATCACTGTGGAAGCCCATCGCCGAACGCGACGACTGGGCTCCCTTTGAACGAAAGCTTCAACAGATCCGAAGCTTCCGGGGTCTTTACGGCTGATAACCGGTGACACGGGCCAGTTTCGCACGGAACCAGGCCTTGAAGTCTTCAACGAAACCAAACGCCGCTGGCACGATCAAAAGTGTCAGCAAAGTCGAACTGATCAAACCGCCGATGATGGCCACCCCCATGGAGGTTCTCATCGCAGAGGCTTCATTCAGACCAATCGCGATGGGGACCATCCCGGCAATCAACGCCAGGGACGTCATCAGAATCGGACGCAGACGCGTGCGGCAGGCTTTGATAATCGCCTCATTACGCTCCATCCCCTCGTGAATCAGATGATTCGTGTAATCCACTAACAAGATCGAGTTCTTCGCCACGACACCTAATAACAGCACAATCCCAATCAGCGAGAAGATATCAATGGTCTTACCGAAGATCAGTAATGCCAGGAATGCACCCGTCATCGCCAGTGGCAATGCCAGCAAGATCGTGAATGGAGTGATAAAGCTTTCATACAAGCTCGCCAGAACCAGATAGATAAAGATCACACCAAGGAAAATCGCCAAGAGCATATTTTCAATCAGCTCTTTAAAGTCATCAGCTTGCCCCTGGAAGCTGAAATCAACCCCTGGTGGCGGCTTGATTTCATTCTTGATGACTTTTTCAATTTCAGCCGAAATCGTGCCCAAGGCTCCACCTTTGGCAAGGTTCCCGGAAATCTGAATGTAACGGCCTTTGTTCTGACGGTTAATCTGTGAGAATCCAGAGGCGTTTTCACCTTGTGCCACTCGAGAAAGTGGAATCATGTTGTAGTTCGCATTAGGAACAAAGGTCGATGCAAACTGCGTGCGCAGATCACGGTACATTTCCTCAAAACGCACACGGATTTTATAGTCGATCCCGTTTTCACGATAAATCGCCTGTTCGTTCCCTTCCGTGCGATTACGAAGTTCCGCTCCGGCCGTCACCGTGGAAACACCCAGCTTTTCGGACTTGGCACGATCAAAGACAACATGAAACTCCGGCTTACCAGAACGGAAGTTGGTATCCACATCCACCAAACCCGGGATCTTTTTAAAACGCTCAACCAATTTGACCGCGTATTCGTTCAACTGATTCAGATCCTCCCCTTGAATATTCACATTCAAAGGTTTTTGCCCAGAGTTCACGGCATCAATGTCCCCCAGGGACACCGTCGCCTCTGCGGCAAACTGCGGAAGTTTCTTACGCAGGGACTCTTTGTAGTCCGTGGTGTTCATGCTTCTGTTTTTTCTTTCTACCAGACGGATGAAGATGGAACTTTTGTTGGATTCGTTATTCGTGTTCCCCACAATGGTCATAACCATGTCCACAGCCGGGTCTTTTTCAAATAGCGCTTCCACTTTCTCGGTGAAAGCACTGGTTGCCATCAAAGACGATCCCACCGGCAACTCGATGTTCACCATGAACTCCCCGTTATCCGGCGATGGCAGGAAGGTTGCTGGGATGAAGGCCAAAGTCCCCATGGACATCACAAAGACAACAGCTCCACCGGCAAGCACTTTCTTCGGGTTCCCCAAAGTGTACTTAAGCCCCTTTTCATACCAGTTTTCAAGCCACGTCTGGAAGCGGTCAAAGCCCGCCAGCATACGCCCAATGATACCATCTCCTTTGACGTGCTCATTCGGGTGAGCCATATAAGCAGACAGCATCGGTGCCACCGTGAAAGCATCAAACAACGAAATCAGCATCGTAAAGACAACCGTCAAGCCAAACTGCTTGAAGAATTGACCGACAATCCCCTGCAAGAAAGAGATCGGACCAAACACCGCAATAACAACCAGAGTCGTGGCAATGACGGCCATGGCCACCTCTTTGGTTCCCTCCAGTGCGGCATCCTTCGGTTTTTTACCCATTTCCAGATGACGGAAAATATTTTCCCGCACCACGATCGCATCATCGATCAAAAGACCCACAGCCAAAGACAACGCCAACAAAGTCATAAGATTGATGGTGAAACCCATCGCATACATGATGACAAAACCACCCAAAAGGGAGTTCGGCAGTGCCATCGCCGTGATAAAGGTCGAACGCGCAGACCCCAGGAAGAAGAACACCACGATCACACACAGGATAATACCGATGATGATGGATTCTTTCACGTCATAGACGTTCAGCTGGATCGGGCGAGACGTATCACGCACCATCGTCACCGCACCCTTCATGCCTTTTTCCTTCAGCATGGCATTGACCTTTTCGATGTTCTTCTTAACAGCCTCGGCAACGGCCACCGTATTGGCACCCCGCTGTTTATAAACATTCATCAACAGGGCCCGCTCTCCGCGGATGCGCCCCATGGTCTTCTGGTCTTCTAGACTTTTCACCACCCGGCCCACATCCTTGACCAGAATCGCCTTGTCAGATCCGACGAAGTTGACATTCACTTCTTCGATCTGCTTCAAAGATTCAAATTCACCATTTGTGCGCAAGGTTGTTTCATCCTTGTCGTTTTCAATCTTCCCAATTGGAATGTCCTTGGAGGTGTCAATCACACGCTGAGACACCTGCAGCATCGAAATTTTACGATCCTGCAGTTTGTTCTTATCCACAAGAACATGGATTTCCTGCTTGCGGCCCCCAAAGATGTCGACCTGCCCCACGTCCTTGATGCGCTCAAAGCGGGGTTTGATAACTTCGTTGGCCAGATCATAGGCTGCCCCCTCGGGAAGATCCGAAGTCACCGCCAGGGTTACAATGGGCTGATCGGCCGGGTCAAAACGACGAATCACCGGTTCATAAATATCCGCCGGCAAATCCCGGCGGATATTCCCAATACGATTACGGACCTCTTGTTCGACTTCTTTGATGTCTGTTCCCAGCTGGAACTCGACAACAATGATGGCCACGCCATCCAAGTTGTTTGAGGTCAAAGTTTTCAGACCGGATATACTGCCGACTTCATCTTCAATCAGTTTTGAAACCTGCTTTTCCAGATCCAATGGCGAAGCACCAGGATAGGTCACCTGCACAAACAAAACCGGGAAGGTCACATCCGGGAACATATCCACAGGCATCTTGCGCAAAGAAAATGCCCCCAGAATCAACATCAGGATCACGATACAGGAGATAAAAATCGGTCTTCGAATCGACAGACTCGGTAAATTCATAAATTAGTTCCCCTCGCCACTGCCAGATTCATCGACGGCGATGAACAAACGGGCCTGGGCCTCCATTTTTCTTTGTTCGGACTTCAGCTTGGTCAAATTCAATTCCGCATCGGCGGCATCTTCTTCGGCATTGATCACGTTGGCAGTGATAGAACGGCCTTTATTGAAAAGGTCCGTTTGCGCCTTGGCGGCATCTGTCTGCAGTCGCGCAATCTGTGTGGCCGCATCAATACGTTTATTCATCTCAGAATAGCGGCGATTGATTTCAACCCACGCACTTTCACTGTCCAGCATTTTTCTTTCGCTTTGCAACTTTGCAGCCAGCGCATCTTTACGTGCGGCAGATTGAGCCGCATTTTTCACGTCCGTATCAAACAGGTAAATCAGATTCAAACCGACCTTCCAGGTTGGCAGTTCCGTGTCTGTCCACTTGGAGGCTGCATCGCCGACAGTTTTTCCCACTTGGAAGTTGTTGGTGTTATAAGCCCCCGACAAAACCAGATCCGGACGATAGCCGTCTTCAGTTTCTTTGGCGACCAGGGACATGGCCTTGGAATTTAATGAAGCCAGATACGCATCCAGCGCCACCACACGAGCACCTTTGCCGTCTACCATGGAGCTCAAAGTCCGCGCCTGGGAAATATTCCCCGTGATCTCTGGGATGGGTTCAGAATCCCCCAGTTCCATAAAGTCGCGGATTCTTCTTTTTGCTGCCGCCATATCATCTTCTGCGGAAATCAGCTGCAACTGACGAGCTGACACCAGAGCCTGCGCCGAAAGCAGATCGGCCCGGTCGCTGATACCATCGTTCACACGACGACGTGTCCAGGACTCAATCCGGCGGGCTCTCTCCAAAGAGGCTCGTCCGATGCGCAGGTTTTCATTCTGATAAACATAGTCCCAGTACGCCGCTTCCGCGTCGATCAAAAGCAGTTTCTTCTGAAGATCGTACTTCCCGACCTCTGCGGCCGTCACAGCATCCTGACGCTCCCAACGAAGACTGGTGGCATTGCCAAAAGAGTCTTTCCACAACGACTGCTCCAGCCCCACACCCAGGCTGCCATAAGCAAAACGTGAAAAGGCGGGATTCAGCAAAGTCCCTTCATTTTCGACCTCACTGGCACTTGCCGTGACACTGACGTCGGTCCCGGTTGAAAAGCGCTTCATCAAGCCCAACTTAAGATCTTTTGCCGTGGTTTGAGTTCCCCCCAACTGTGCAAACTGCCCCAAGGGACTTTTGTCATTCAGATATCCCACCCCGGCTGTCAGCACGGGCACCAGTTCAATGTCTCCGGAAGTCTTGCGGTCTTCTGCCGCTTCCTTAGAGACATCCAGAGCCTGGACGGATTTGTTTTTTTCGATAACGACTTTCAGATATTCGCGAAGATCAATAGAAAAGACCTGCGGATGCCACGCCAGCACCAAGAGGCCTAAAAGGGCACACTTTTTCATGTCCAAAATCCCTTCCGAAATGGAAATATGACAATCAAAAAGTAATTTAGCGGTTTATTCAAGGCAACGGATTATTCAAAGGCAACGGGGGTGCATAAATAAAGAAAGGCCCAAGGATTTCCCTTGAGCCTTGCGAACACTTCTTTCGTCGTTCGGGTGACTATTTGGATTCGGAGGATTCCTGACAATCAGCGCAGCCACCCTTTTTCATGCCACACTCTTTGCCAGAGCACTCAGACTTCTCAGCCTTCGCACCACCGCAGCCACAATTTTCATGCTTGTGCGCCTTGTGGGAACAAGCTGCCAAACCAAATACCAAAACAGATGTAAGTAAAAGCATTTTCATTCGATGCACTCCTCTTTATGCTGAGACTTCAGCTTAGCGACACCCCCTGTATTTCCGCAAGAAAACCCCGGAACACCCCCCTTGAACTAGCCCCTTCGGACCTGCGCAGAGTGCCAACTTACGGCTTCATGCTATATTTTTTCTGCAGTGAGAAATCCAAAAACCGTTAAAATTGCGCAAAGTTAGAGCATTTAAACGTCTGATTAGGAACTTAATGCACAGCGTGCAAGTCGAACCAAATCCTGACGAATTGTTTTGTTGAAACTGCCTTCGATCTGGGGCTTAATGAGTCCAATTCGCGGAGGGGGAACCGAGAATGAAACGCTTTAAAGGGAACACAGTGAGCTTGCTTGCGGTCATTTTTTTGATCGCATTCGTCGCATCACCGACCTTAGCTGCCACCACCGCCCCGGCTCCGAGCAATGAGTTCTTCACTGTTGATGAAGACAACCTCGAAACAGACACCACCCGCCGCAACGACTACTCCTTTATGGAATACTCCCCAGAACTGGGCCCGTCTCAGTTTATTCAAGGGGTTAAAAAGCTGGTCGTGAATCTGCTGAAGTGGACTTTGCATGCCGAAGCGCCACCAACTCCAGAAGAAAAATACATGCGCAAGTTGCACTTCGGTCGCTGGATCAATGATCCAACGGACGACACGTGTATGAATACCCGAGCTAAAGTGCTGGTGCGTGACTCCAATACCGACGTCACTTACCGCGGCAACAAGCAGTGCGTAGTTGAGTCCGGCCTCTGGAACGACCCTTATGCTGGCAAAGAAGTTGTTTCAGCCCGCGAAATCCAGATTGACCACATGGTTCCTTTGAAAAATGCGTATATGTCTGGCGCTTGGCAGTGGGACTATAAGACCCGTTGCTTGTATGCAAACTACATGGGCTACAAGAATCACCTGATCTCTTCCGATGCCAGCCAGAATATGTCCAAGGGCGACCGTGCTCCAGACCGTTATTTGCCGGCCAATCTTTCTTACCGCTGTCAGTACGTGCGTGACTGGCTGGCTGTAAAGCTGATCTGGAAATTGAACATGACCATGGATGAAGTGCAGGCCATTCACGAGGTCGTGAATAACTATGGCTGCAAAGTTTCTGACTTCCGTTTCACGAAAGCTGAACTTGAGAAACAGCGTGAATACATCAACGCCAATCTTGATTTCTGCATGATCAACAAGAGATGACCTTCGACATCCTCTTTGAAGACGACTACTTTTTAGCCGCTGCCAAACCTGCGGGCCTTCCCTCACAACCCACTGTCGACAAAAGCCGTCCGGATTTTTTTACAGCTCTGAAGCAGCAGTTGCAACAGGAGCGAGGCAAAGACTTCTATTTAGCCCTTCATCACCGCTTGGATCGGGACACCTCGGGTGTAATGATCTTTGCCAAGACCAAGGAAGCCAACGAGCCCCTGGCGGACCTCTTCAAGTTTCACCGCATTCAAAAAACTTATCTGTGCCTGACCAAACGGACGCAAAAAGCGGCCGACGCCTGGGAAGTCGAAAACCATCTGGCTGAAATGCGCGATGCAAAGCTAAAAAAAATGAAGATGGTGCGCGTGAACTCCGGCGGCGACAAAGCCCACACCCTGTTCAAAAAATTGGAAGTCTTTCCGACGGCCCTTTTGGTGCAAGCTCAACCCCTGACCGGACGCATGCACCAGATCCGGGTGCATCTTGCCGACCGGGGCATGGGCATTTTCGGTGATGATATTTATCCAGCACCGAAAGAACCCAAAGCACCGCGACTGATGCTGCATGCTCACTCTTTGGAGTTCGTGCATCCGTTCACTCACGAACAAGTGCGTATAGAATGTGCAGTTCCTGAAGACATGCTTCAGTTCATGAAGACGTTGACGTTTGCTGCCAAAAATGATTGAGTTGATCTTCGCGTGCCCCGGTGGCGAAACTGGTAGACGCACAGGACTTAAAATCCTGGGCTTCGTTTAAACGGGCGTGCCGGTTCAATTCCGGCCCGGGGCACCACTTCCTCTTCTTTTGCTTCGGACAGTCCTCGCTCGGACTTACTTCTTTTCTTTAAGTTTTATTTTTGGCTCGATAAATTTTCTGTACTGGCAGGGCTTAGCGGATTCTTTAATCCAAAGAAAATACTCCCTCCGATCATTAAAGGAATGACACTAGTCTTAAACCGAATAGGTTCGAATTGGATTCACGCTCCAATCGGACGAACCAACGAGTTTAGCGAATCCAACAGATTCTTCATTGCCATTGAAAAGCAGAATGCTAACCTAACAACAATGCCTCTGAAAAAAAAGCTTACTAGTAGAACAGTTTTCCTTTTTGATGGTTTGGGTGCCCTGTTAAGTTTGATCTTAACCGGGATTTTTCTTCCATTTTTTTCTGAGCAAATCGGGCTGCCTCGTCATGTTTTGTATATCCTGGCCTCCTTCCCTTTGGTTTATTCAATCTTTTCTTTGGGCTGCTACTATCTTGCCAAAGAAACAGCCCGTTGGATGTTGAAAACTATCATCTCGGCCAACAGTGGCTACTGTCTTCTTTCCGGAATTATTCTTCTTACCTATGCCGATATTACAATTTGGGGACAGGCCATCTTACTTGCCGAAATATTGGTGATTCTTGCGGTCGTCGGCATTGAATTGAAGGTTCTGGCGCGTGCCGGAGCCACAGAAATTTAGGACTGCACGACCAGGAACTGTGCGCATTAAAAAGCCCCTCGCTTAGCGCCCCCCCCAAAGCTGCTGAATTTTTTTCAGAGACACCTTAATTCAACTCATTTCTCTCGCTCTGACTATGGACTTTTTGCCTCTGTCCTTGAGCGGTGTTAAGACCCTGCCTCAGGTCAAGGGGATCACATGAGGCTTTATATTTCTGCATTTTTGGTACTTTGGAGTCTCAACTCCGGGGCGATGCCGGAGCTTCCCTGGTGGGCAGCCAGCGCCGACGAGGTTCTACAGGCCCCCTGCAAATCCCAACGTGCACCGACAGTCGAATTTATGGAAACCTCTTTAAGGAAAATGCCTGGGCCCACCCAATCCAAAACTCTGCATGGCATTTCTTTTAAAAATGAAAACAGCTCCCTGCTGCAGCTTTTCTCCGACCTGCACACTTTTGACTTAAGCCTTCGCGGCAAGCCCGAACTGCGTTTTTCCAATTCTTGCAATCAAGTTCTCTGCGCCATGAAAGAGATCTATGGGGAAAAAGAAGGCGTGCAGTTGCTGTTCTTGTTGAAGCAGTTTGGGTTCAACGGGTCTCATTTGCGCACTACAAAGGCTTCGGCGTGGTACGCCAGTGAGCTTGATGAGATTTTACAGGCACTGCAGGATTACCCCCTGCATCTTTACCCGGTGGCCTACAACAAGCGCCTGGTTCACTTCACGCGCGGCCAGCGCTATAGTTTTGGTGAAAATATCATTGCCAATGCCAGCATGGAAATTTTTGATCGCTGGAACGAGCTTCCCTTTGGTGAGCGCCAGCAGACCTTCCTCCATGAACTCGGACACACCCTGGCCTACCGCCAAAGACTGGATACTTCCGCAGACTGGCTCCGCATCGCGGGGTGGAAGGAAGTGCAAAAGAGCTATGAGGGACGCAGCTATAAAGACTATGTCCTGGAAAAGCCCGAAAAGGCCGTTTCTGAATATGGCACACTCAATCCGTCTGAGGACTTTGCCGAATCCGTGGTCGCCTATCGTTTTAAAGGCCGCGACCTTCTGAACCAGCAGCCGGAAAAGTATCAGTACTTAAAAACCAAGATCTTTGCCAATCAGGAATTTTTGTCGGAAGATCAATGCCAAGCCGCCGTGCAACTTCCCTAGGAGCTCCGATGAAAGACAGCATTGAAATGTCCGTGAAACTTAAAGCCAGCGCCGGGTGGATCTGGAATGCATTGACCGACCGGGGCGAGCTGGCAAACTGGTGGAGCGAGGACGTTGTCCTGGAACCCAAAGTCGGCGGTTCATTCAAAGAGCCTTGGGAGGATGACACCGGAAAACGCCAATTGGCTTCCGGCAAAGTGATCGCACTCAAAAAAGAGCAGTTCATCGTCTTTACCTGGAAAGAGAAGACATGGCCCAAGGACGCCGTCACAGAGTGTTCCCTGAAGATTGAAGATACAGGGAAAGAAAGAATCCTCACTTTGACTCATACAGGCTGGGAAACGCTGCCAGAAGCGCTTAAAAAGAACGCCATGAAGGATTTTAAACTGGGTTGGAGCTACCACCTCAAGGAGCTGAAATCCTATCTGGACGACTAGCGCCCTTGAAAGGATTTCCAAACACAATCTTGACTGGCAAATACCCGAGCCGATCGGTATATCAGGCGCAGAACCTTAACAAGGATTTGATATGAAGACTTTGGTGTTTGCTCTTACAGCCCTTTTGTCCTCCACAAGCTTTGCCGGCCGCTCCTGCACTGGCAAAATCGAAGATTATTTCCGTGCACAAGGATATCAAACTCGCCAGGCCGAATTTCAAAAGGCACTGGAAAATGGCGACAAAGTTTACTACGTTCGTACAAACCTGCAAGGCGGCGATGCCGCTCACGAAGTTCTAGTGGATTTCCACTGCAATATTCTTGCTGTCCGTGAGCTTTGGTCAGAGTAAGTTTTCCTGAGGCAGGGGTAACATCCACTCCTGCTTCATGTCCTCGCTAAAGGCTTCGAAGCTTCGGGGGTCCCGCCCCAGAAGCTTCGGCAGACCCGGCACCACTTCGGCAACCGCACCTTCGCGCGTGGCCCGGTGCAAACTCAAAAGGGCCTGCTTCACCCATTCGGCTTCCCCGCTCTTTTGCATAAGTCGCAGCCACGCCTCTTCGGTGACGGGCACGTAGGCCAGTCTTCTCTTGGAGTAGTGAGCTATCAAAGACACCGCTTCTGCATTGGAAAGCGCTCTTGCACCCGTTAAATTAATGATTTTTCTATTATAGCCCCAGGGATCACGCAGAATATTTGCGGCGGCTTCCGCCACATCCCGGGCATCGACAAAACTGGTGCGCCCCTCGCCTTGAGGCAGATAGAGAATTCCCTGCATCAGGGCCTCATGGTGCATCTTTAAAAAACACTGCATAAAGATGTTGGGTCGCAGAATAGCGTGGCGGAGGCCACTATCAAGCAACACCTCGTCAGCCTCCCCTTGAATCCGCTGATACAGGTACTTGGAAACCGAGGACGCTCCAAACCCTGACATCTTCAGAACGAACTGCACCCCCGATGCACGGGCTGCAGCCACGACATTCCGAGCCTGCTCAAGCATGTTGTCACAAAGCGGTTGGATAAAAACCAGAACATCCACATTTCTCAGCGCTTGCTCTAAAAGATAACGATTCTCAAGGGGAAACTGCATCCCCCGAAGCCCGGACGGCAGGCGCTCCAAGGACCGACTGACCGCCACGGCGTCCACACCCTGACGAGCAAGGACCCTTACCAACTCGCTTCCAATGGTACCCGTGGCCCCCGTGACCATTATTTGTAGTTCCATAAGCGCCTCCAATTTCTATTATGCCAAGTCCCAGAGCCCCTCAGATGTGTTTCTTGGCAAGAGTCCGCTTGACTCCCCCACCCTTTGAGGCTCTAAATACTTAAGTGAATTTTTTTGCCGAGAACCTGAAGGTCTTTAAAAAAGTTTTCTTGCCCCTGTTCGCCCTGGTTGCCCTGTCGAACAACATCGATCAATACCTAAATCTGAAGATGGAAAATGCCCTGCGCAATCCCTTGGGAGTCCAAACCGAGGTCATTTACTATGGTTTTCTTTCCATCCTCAGCAGCATTTTCTTTCCGGTTCTGCTGGTGAGTGTGGCGCTGTTTGCCTTTGCAAACCTTGAGAACCTGCAAAAGAGCCTGCATGACTTCTGGGGACGCTATCTAAATCAAATGTATATTGAAACCTTAAGATCCTGGGGCAAGACCCTCCTGTGGTCTTTGGCGCTGATCCTTCCGGGGGTCTGGAAGTACATTCAATACACGATGGTCCCGTTCGTGGTAACCTCTTCGAAGGAGTACGACGAAGGCCGCCTGGACGCCTTAAAAGGTTCTGCGACCATCGTACGCCGTCATTGGTTTAAAATAATCGCGATTCTGATTCTGTTTCACCTTTTGATTCCGGGCATGCTGACAACTTTGTTTGATGCCTATCGCCTGATCTGGAAAACTCCAGTACAAAGCCTGATTTTATCGGCGCTGGACACCTATCTGCTTTTGTTATCGACTCATATCTTGTTCAATATTTTTAGAAGTGAGGTAAAGCGACATGACGCTCATGTTTAACTGGAAAGACATCAAAAACAGAGGCAAGGGACTTACTTTCGATGACGTTCTGATCGTTCCGGCACGATCCGACGTCAGATCACGTCGTGATCCGCGTCTGACTTCAAAAATCACCAAGAACTTCTCGATTGAAACACCGATTGTCAGCGCCAACATGGACATGGTCACTGAATACGACATGGCCTTTGCCATGAACCAATTGGGAGGCCTGGGTATTCTTCACCGCTTCCTTTCCATCGAAGAACAAGCCGCACAAGCCCGCCGCCTGAAAGAAAATGGCGTCAAGGTCATTTCCGGAAGTGTCGGTGTAGGAGAGGAATTTAAAACCCGCGCCAAAGCCCTGGTCGATGCCGGCGTGAACATTATCACAATCGACATTGCTCACGGCCACTCGGTGCAGATGATGGAAACCATGAAGTGGTTGAAAGACCAATACCCGCAAGTGGATCTGATCGCGGGGAATATGGCGACTCCGGATGCGGCACGTGACCTGATCGAAGCCGGTGCGGATGCCATCAAGGTGGGCATTGGCCCGGGATCCATGTGCACCACTCGTATCATCACCGGCTGTGGCGTTCCTCAACTGACGGCCATTGCCTTGTGCGCCGAGGTCGGCGAATCCTACGGAGTTCCCGTGATCGCTGACGGCGGCATTCGAACCTCAGGTGATATGGTGAAAGCCTTTGCAGCAGGCGCCAGCACTGTGATGTTGGGAAGCATGCTTTCTGGCACCATTGAAACTCCGGGTGAAATCAAAAACGGCAAAAAGCAGTACCGTGGCATGGCGTCTCGTTCCGCTCAAGACTCCTGGCGCGGAGGCATTCCAGAGGGTATGGCCCCGGAAGGCGAATCCACTCAAGTCAGTGTTAAGGGACACGTGAAAGATGTGATCCTGGAAGTCACCGGTGGGATTCGCAGCGGCATGAGCTACATCAACGCCACGAGTATTGCTGAAATTAAAGACAAAGCCCTCTTTATGGAAATGTCTTCCAATGGTATTTCTGAATCTCGTGCACATGGAGTGAAAAACTAAGAAGATGGCGGACCAGGATTCTCGACCCATAGGTGTCTTTGACTCAGGAATTGGCGGATTGACGGTTCTTAAAGAACTGGCACTGCAATTCCCGCATGAGAGCTTTCTCTACGTCGGAGACACGGCTCGCCTGCCCTATGGGTCTAAATCTCCTCAAACAATCCGCAAGTATTCAGAGCAGATCATCCAGTTCCTGGAAAAACAAAACGTCAAAGCCATCGTCATTGCCTGCAACACGGCCTCCAGCCAGGTTTCAGAAAAAGAGATCGATGGCATTCCCATTTACAATGTGATTGAACCCGGCTCTCAACGCGCACTGGAGCTTTCCAGTGGCAAACGCATCGGTGTTCTGGCCACCCGGGCCACCGTCAACAGTCAGGCCTACACAAACAAGATTCATGCTCTGGATCCTTCCGCACAGGTCTTTGACCAGGCCTGCCCGTTATTTGTTCCTCTGGCAGAAGAAGGCTGGGATTCCGATCCAGTGACGAACCTGATTGTCTTCCGTTATCTGACCCCGCTGATGCAGCAGCATATCGACACCCTGATCCTGGGCTGCACGCATTATCCGATTTTGAAAAACTCCATTGCTCGGGTGACTGGAAGTTCAATTGAACTGGTGGATTCTGGCGAAGCGATTGCCCGTTGGTTGTCCCGCGATATGCAAAGTGGACGCTTGGGTAAAAATCAAAGCAGCGAAACCCGCCAGATCAATATCATGACCACGGATTCCTCGGCGCACTTCACAGAAATGGCGCAAAGAATTTTGAAGCCCGCCAAAGCGGACTCATTTGCTGTTGTTGACGTCTAATTAGCTAGTACGCTGCAGAAGTTCATGCGACAGCGTACTAGATACAAACTTCCAGAGGAAGTTCCTGAAGATTATAAACGCTGGCCATGGAATATCCGTAAGCACCCGAATCCATCACCGCCAGGAAATCACCTTCTTTCACCGTGGTCAAAGAGCGATCTTTTGCAAAGAAATCCGAAGATTCGCAAATAGGGCCGACCACGTCCACAACCATCGCCGAAGTTCCTTTGCATAGGGGTTCAATACGATGGCTGGCTTCATACAACGACGGACGAATCAGATGATTCATCCCTGCGTCCACGATCACAAATGTCTTTGCTGAAGTTTCTTTAATATACTGAACCTGAGTGATCAGCACCCCACAATGCGCCACCAACCAGCGCCCCGGCTCTGACTGCAACTCACAGTTCAAGTCGCCCAAAGTCTCCAGCGTGATTTTAGCATATTGTTGCAGCAGGGATTCTTCCAACTCCAGATCCACGCGATCATAGAAAATACCCAAGCCCCCACCGAAATCAAATTTCTTGAGTTCCGGAAAATCCTTTTGCAGATCCAAATAGACTTTCTTAAGTTTTTGCAGAGCTTCCTCATAGCCGGAAAACTCGAGCATCTGAGAGCCCAGATGCAGACTGACACCCACCAAAGAAATAGAATCAGAATAACTTTTCAAACAGGAAGTCAGCGCCGGGATCAACGACAACTCCATCCCGAATTTATTATCCTTTAGGCCGGTGGCAATATAGGGGTGCGTCTTAATATCCACATCGGGATTTAAGCGCAACGCCACCTGCGCATTTTTACCCATCTCACGCGCCAGTGTCCCAATGCGCTCAAGCTCCGGCAGGCTTTCAACATTAATCTGATAAATGCCCAACTTCAGGGCCTCACTGATTTCAAACTTTGTCTTACCAACACCGCTATAAACAATATCCTGAGGCTGAAAACCGCATTCCAAAGCTCGCTTGATTTCACCCAAGGAAACCACATCCGCCCCCGCCCCCAGGGACTTTAGCTTACTCAGCACTCCGGGATTGGAGTTGGCTTTCATCGCATAGAACAGACGCACACCTTTTAGAGCCCTCGTCATGGCTTTAAATCTCTGAGCTATAAAATCCAGGTCATAGACATAGATAGGCCGCATATAATTTGCCACCAGAGGACTTAAGGGCTTTTTCATAGGGCCTAGGCAGAGTTCGTTATTGATATATTCCAAGTGAAACCTCGTTGGTTTCGTTATGATGACTGATTCACCAAAGTTTGTCATGAAAACTTGTGTTCTCTCGCGTAACAGAAGAATCGTTTTGACGTTACCAGCAATGAGGATGTTAAGATGGTGGGCCAAAAGGACAGGCTCGCTATGAAAACTTCCATTTTTACTTATACCTCCAAAGGCCTCCCCGTACCGGCTTATCACTTTGAAAACAACGGCCCTGAAGTTCTGATTTTGGGCGGAGTTCATGGTGACGAAGTTGAAGGGGTTATTGCCGCGCAAGAACTTTTGAAGCATTTTATGCAAGCCTTCCCGTATAAACTGAATATGACTCTGGTCCCGCAGTTCAATCTAGAAGGTGTCATCTTCAAAACCAGAGGCAATGGCAACGGCGTGGATCTGAACCGAAACCTGCCCACAAAAGACTGGTCCCCTGAAGTAAAGACTCCGCGCTATCATCCAGGGCCTTTTGCAGGAAGCGAAAATGAAAACCACGGTCTGATGACTTATCTGGATCAGAAAAAACCAATCTATGTTCTATCCCTGCACTCCTGGCATCCAGTTTTAAATGTGAATGGCGACTGCCGCAAGGTGGCCGAAGTTTTGGCCAAACTCACGGGTTACAAAATTGATGACGATATCGGTTATCCCACACCGGGCTGCCTGGGAACTTATGCGGGTCTTGAAAGAAACTGCCCGACACTGACTTATGAAATTGAGCGAGGGCTGGCCGCTGAAAAAATTATCGAAATCCATGTTCCGGCCATCTTGGAATCCCTGAAAGTATTGGAATAGTTTATAAATAGAAAGAGAGATCTCATGCAACAAGAAGTCACCCAGATTTTTGCTGACGTTCAAGGCGGAAAAAGCGTTGATCAACTGAGCACTCAGGAACTCAAGGCCGTCTTTGAAACAATTGAGGGCCTGGACGCCGGTCGCCTGCGCGTAAGTCAAAAACAAGATGGTCAATGGATCACCAACGAATGGATCAAAAAAGCCATCCTGCTTTATTTCCGCATCCAAAAGATGGAAGCCATGTCAGCCGGGGATCTTGCTTTCTTCGATAAAATTCCAACAAAACAATGGAGCGAAGAAGATGGCGTGCGTGTCGTTCCTCCGGCCGTGGCCCGCAAAGGATGTTTCATCGAAAAAGGGGCCATCTTGATGCCTTCTTACGTGAACATCGGTGCCTATGTCGGCTCCGGCACCATGGTGGACACTTGGGCCACCGTTGGCTCTTGCGCGCAGATCGGTAAAAATGTGCATCTTTCCGGCGGTGTGGGCATTGGCGGGGTTTTGGAACCCATCCAGGCCTCTCCAGTGATCGTTGAAGACAACGCCTTCATCGGCAGCCGCTGCATCGTGGTCGAAGGGGCCGTGATCGAAGAAGGGGCTGTATTGGGCGCCGGAGTCACTATCACTGCCAGCACAAAGATCATTGATGTCACGGGTTCCGCCCCGGTGGAATACAAAGGACGCGTTCCTGCCAACTCGGTGGTCATTCCAGGGACACAGATGAAGGAATTTGCCGCCGGAAACTATGGTGTTCCTTGCGCACTGATCATCGGTAAGCGCAAAGCCAGCACCGATCTGAAGACATCCTTGACTGATGCTCTACGCGATCATCAGGTCAGCGTTTAATTTTTTTTCAAATTATCTCATTCGCAAAGCATCGGACGGCTGCACTTCTGCAGCCGTTCTTGCAGGAATATAAGATCCCCACCACGCAATCAGGGCACTGACGATCAAAACACCAAAGACCAGCCAGAAATCCACCAACGCGGGAATCGACGAGTCATAATAAATATCTGAAGGCAAAAACTTGATGGGATTGTATTGGATATACAGACTGATACCTGTTCCCAACACTGTACCGGTGACAACGCCAATCGAAGCCAGGAAAAAGCCGATTTGTGTAAAGGTCATCACCGTCTGACGTGCAGAGAATCCTATCGCACGCAAAATCGCAATATCGCGCTTTTTCTGCGACAACAACAAGGCCAGGACGCTCATGATGGAACTTGCCGCGATCATTCCCGCCAGCCCCAGGAAGATACCGATGGTCAGTTTTTCCAGTTTCAAAGCATACAACAAGGCCGAATTGCGATCCATCCAGGTCTCAACACTGACGCCCTCAAACTTCGCCAGATCATCGCGAACAGACAGGACATCTTTTTCATTCGCAAGCCAGACTTCAATACCGCTCTTGCGCATACCTTCGGTGGTCAGCGCATTCAAAGCCTCACCACGTTGATAATAAATATACTGACTGTCCAAGTCCGGCAGACTGGTAGTCACAATTCGTTTGATACGAACGCGCTCAAACTTGGGGGTTTCCCCTGGAGGCAACAGCAATCCCGAAGGTGACACCACCGTCAGGAAATCCCCCTCAAAAACACCCAATGACTGCGCCAAATCCACTCCGACGACAACCTCACCTTTGCCAGGAACATCCTCGGGATCCCAAAAATACGCCGGAGAACTACGGTCCTCATTTTTGCGATCTACCTTTTGCAGCTGTTCAATAAAGTGTTCAAGACTTTCGCGGGTCACCCCACGGGCGATTCCACCCCGGAACTGTCCATCCTGACTGCGAATGATGACGTCCATAGACTCATAGACGTAGGCTCGATTCGCAGGATTTTCCTTCAAACGCTGAAACACCGGATGACTTTCAAGTCCCTGTGAAGTCCCCACCCCGGCGACCTGAATATAGAGATGAGGCTCCAGCCCCAGAATGCGCTGGCGAATGCTGCCGTTCATACCATTCATGACAAACAGAACAACCAAAAACGCAGTCACGCTGATACAAATGCCTACCATGGAAAGCCAGGCAATTCGGCGCACCAGCGCCCCGGCTCTTTTGGAAAAAATAAAATGACGGAATAAGTGCCCAACCAGCATCCTAGAATCATAAGGCGGTCAGGAAGCTGCGCACAAGCTCGTTAGTGAGTTTTTCCGTTGGTTTTAAACATGGCGGCAAGCTTTTCGCCGACATAATTATTCACAATGCGCTCATAGACCCCGGAATCACGCATCTTCTGGAGTTCGCGATCAAAGTCATTGCGCATTTTTTGATCACGAAATACCACGTAGGACTTATTCGGCTCTTCAAAGACTGGAAAGACCTCAATATCTTCCACCCCCCCCACCTGGGGAACCATGGTTTTTCTGAACCAGGCAAAGATCGAACGATCCATGATCAGAACATCAATCTTGCCGTTCCAAAAGGCTTTAAACTGCTCATCCTGCTTAGTGAACTCAACATACTTTTCTGGCAGAGCGCCCGAGGCCCTGGGTGAAAAATGCCGCGAAAAATCTTTCCCCAAATCCTTCCATGCATTGACCCAAGCCCCCACTCGAAGCTCTTGCAGATCCTTCACTGACTTGACTGAAAGTTCTCTGGCTTTAAAACTCATCGCCACATTGTTATAGATCACAAACGCCTGGGAATAATAACGAGATCCATCACTACCTAAGGGAACACCGACAACAACATCGAAGCTGTTTCCGTGTTTCGCCTCCGCCTCGATGCGATAAGGGGAAATGGACTGAGGCTTCATTTGATAGCCCATGCGGCTTAAGACCTCCCGAGCCAGATCGACTTCGATTCCTCGCAACTGCTCGTTTTCTAAAAACGCATAGGGCGGTCGGGCTTTGCCAAAAGCCACTGCCAGCGTTTTTTCACTTTTGGCCCAAACCGAAGAGCCCACAAACAAAACTGCGATCATTTGAGCCAACAAACGCATCGTTTGCATGATTCACCATTCCCCTGCTCTAACGAGCACAGGTCTTATCGTGCAAACTTCTTTATTGCTGAAGAGTAATTAAATTAATTTGATAATTCATATTTGCGCCCCAGATCGGGACGCATGGCTATTTCTGACTCGCTGGAACGCGAGCATCTTCTTCTTCTCTCACTTCCTTCACACTACTGCGCATGAAGAAACTTTTTTGCATGGCCTTCAAAACCACCACTGTCTCATTTAAGGCCTGCACCAAACGCACACTGGCACCTGGCAATTCACCTTCAACCTCTTTCACAGCTGGTCCCAGGGCACGCGTCATGACTGCCAGGTTCTGGGTCATCACCGCAAGGTCTTTGGCCATGGCAGGATTGGCTTCGTTCAGCTCCGGCAAAATTTTATTGATCTCCCGAGTCGTCACAGCAAGATTACCCACCAGCTTTTGCACCCCATCATCGTGAGTTGCCTGCTTGGAAAGCTTAATTACTTCCATGGACATCGTATTAAGATTCTTCACCAATGGATCCATACGGTCGATCACACGAACCAGACTCTCGGCACGACTCTTGTCGGCAAAAGCATCCACCAGAACCTGCACGCTTTCCAGGATACCACCCAACTTGCTCAAGTAAGAATTCAGATGTTTTCCGCTCATCAACGTCATCAGATCCACCGTTTCCATGGACTTAATGGCACTCTGATCAGGGATTACGTCGTACTCTTCCCCGCCAACGGTCAGCTCCAAAACTCTCTCCCCGATGATGAAGGGACGGATCAACTGCACCGTGCTGTTCTCACGCACACGATTTTGGAATTTCCCCAGAACATAGAAGCTCACACGAATGCGGTTGTCACTTTCAAGCTCGACAGTTTCAACCTCACCGGCACGAAGACCGGCCATCTGCACCAGCGTTCCTTGATGGATTCCGTCGGCATTTTCAAAAGTCGTCGTATAGCGCACCTTGGGTTCAAACCACCCCTGCTTGATCGCAGCACTCACCCCTGTCAGGATCACACCGCAGATGGCCAGCATCACGAACAGCCCTGCCACTCTTTCAAACTTGTTGAATTTTACTTTCATAGATGAACAACTCTTTTCTCCGGATCCACCGCCTGGAAGTACAATTGTCCTTCATCCAGATGAATGATCTGATAGTTGAAAAGATTCATGAACTTTTCATCGTAAGAACTTATGAAGACATGCTTCAGCAGGCCCTCCTTGCGCAAACGATGAACATGGTCGGCAAAAATATAGACACTGTCCTGCCCCAGCCCGACACTGGGATCATCCAGCAACAACACCTCCGGCTGCATGACCACGGCCCGCATCAGACATGTCAGTTTACGAATACGCCCCGGCACGTGCGCCGGTCTTTCGTGGGCAAATTTTTCGATCCCGAATTCCTTGATCATCGCTTCCACACGAGCTTTGGATTCTTCCGGCGTTAAAACCTTATGATACAACAAAGGCAGCATCAGATTATCATACAGGGTGCGGTTGTTAATCAGACCACCATAGTCAAAGGAGTAACCAATCTTCAGACGGTAAGGCAGGAATTCTTCAAAAGACATGTCCACCACATTTTCACCGTTGATCAGATACTTCCCGGATTGTGGGATCTGCAAGCCTGCAAGAATCTGCAGCAGTGAGCTTTTACCAGCCCCCTCTTCGGCCTTCACCCACAAAATTTCATTCATGGGAAAATCGAATTCCACATTCTGGACGATAGGTTCCTGTCCTTCATGAGTAAAAGACACGCCTTCAAATTTAAGACTTTCGATTTTCATCAGACCACCCCTAAACTGCGAAGTTGATTTAGATAAAACAATGCTGTGACCATAAGATTAAAGACGACCACAAAGATAATACTGTTCACCACCGCCTGAGTCGTCACCTGCGGAACCTCATGGGGACTGCGCTTCACGGACAAGCCCTGATAGCAGCACACCACAAAGATAATCATTCCGCTGAATCCATTTTTTAAAAGGAAGATAAGCACGTCTTCCTTGGCAAAAGCACGCATCAAAGAATCGGTGTAAAACGCGAAAGGCAGATCCTGAATAAAGCGCGTCACCAGGAAACCGCCGATCAAGGCGATGAAATTGAAATAGAAAGCCAGCCCCAGAACGCTGATCACTCCACCCAAAACCCGCGGGAAAACAATGAAACTCAGCGGGTTTATGCCCATACTTTCCAAGGCTTCGATTTCGCGATTGGCACGCATGTTCCCGACTTCCGAGGCCACAGCTGTTCCTGAACGCGCAATCACCACCAGCGCCACCAACAGGGGCCCGGCCTCACGCACGATCATCACGATCAGGAAGTTCCCGATCATCTGGGTCCCACCCAGCATGGAAAGATTGGAAACGGACTGCAAAAGAATGATGGATCCTGTTCCCAGCGCCAGGACTGAAACCAGCGGTAATGCCTGCCAGCCAGTGAAATAAATCTGCGCGGAAATGACCCCCACGATCTGCCTGAAGCCTTGAGCGCGGTCCATGATCGTGGCACGAAGAGAAAGATAGACCATCAGGAGAACACGCGCTGTGTACTCCAAATTCTTTGTTACAGATCTTCCTAGCGAGTCAATATGCGCCAGTAAAGAAGTCATGATCCACCCTCGATTTCCTAGGGACTTTATCGGATCAAAACTGGAAAAGGATATTAAGTCGAAGGTCTGGTTTTAGTAGGCCCAGAGAGAGTAAAAGAAGGATTTCAGGGCCTCAAACCCCGACTCCCAGACAGAAGACTCAAAACGTCCCCCGATAATGGCGTGTTTTTCGATGTATATATTCTCCGGAAAGGTCGCCCGGAATGTCTGATAAGAACGATACATGTGCAGGCGTGAGGTCACCAGAAGAATATCCCGGCACTTCAAAGCCTCGACGATGGGAAGACTTTGTTGAGCATTGCCATAGGTGGTCTCTGAACGACGGTCCAGAACCACATCATTTTCACTCAAACTTCCATAAAAGGGCCACACCGGCATGATCTCGCGCAAACGCGCATTGGAATACACACCCGAGATGACCAGCTTCTTGACATTCTGATTTGCCAGAAGGTCAAACCCCTCCCGCACCCTGCCTGCACCGCCAGTCAATACGACGGCGCAGTCTGCAGTGGGAGTCTTCGTCCATGACTGAATTTTCTCACCCTGCACTTTGTGATACTCATCCACAAAGCGATAGAGCACCACTGCACTTAACAGCAGCAGTGCCCAGAAAGAGCGGGATTTCAACAAGGACTTAGCGATGCGCAATGACTTCAATCTCCACGTTCACGCCCTTAGGCAAAGCTGCCACAGCAACAGTGGAACGTGCTGGTGGAGCTTCTGTGAAAGCTTTAGCATAAGTCTCGTTCACAACCGCGAAGTCCGCCATGTTGGTCAGGAAGATGGTGCTCTTCACGATATTGCTGTACTTCATTCCAGCTGCAGCCAATACCGCCTCGATATTTTTTAGAACCATTTCAGTTTGGGTTTTGATATCGCCGGTGAAAACTTCACCCGTCTTTGGATCAATCGAGATTTGACCGGAACAGAACAAAAAATCACCCATCTGAACAGCCTGAGAATAAGGACCCACGGCCTTCGGTGCATTGTCTGTGTGAATTACTTTTTTCATGAATCTCTCCTTAAGAGTTTATTAGAAATAGAAAATGATTCCCGCGCTGAACGGACTGTCAGCGATAGTTCTGAAGCGTACGTTGTCCATTGAAACAACACCCACCCCCCCTTCGAAGGTGAAGGCCAACGAATCCAAACCTGTAAAGAAGAACTCGCCGCCAAACAAGGCATTAAGTTCAAAGCCGGACTGTTTATCCCCGTTGGTTTCCTCATTCAACACACCAACTGAACCACCCATATAGAAGTTCATGTTATCTTCTTTGAAGACCACACGGCGAATACCCGCGTTGAAGGCAAACTTTGAGTAGTCCTTCTGCGTGTCAACACCAAGACCTCCCGCCAAAGCCATGTCCGGCGCGAAGTAATAAGTTGCCGCCAGCTGCGGCAGGTTCAAAGCCGAATGAGTTTTCACACCCACCCCCAAACGGTTGGTCAACTCTTTCGCCTGACCTTGAGCGGTGAATCCTACTGTCATCAAGCACAAAGCCAACGCCATTTTTTTAAGCACTTTTCTCTCCTCTGTTTTGGGATATTTAGCCTTTTTATTAAAGGCAAAACTGGGAACCGGGGCAAAGGATTTTACTTCTTACAACGGGTGTCAATTCCTTGTGTCCTTGCGACTTTCGTGGGAAACGGAGCACATGAAACTCATTTTCTGCATTCTTATATCTTTCTTGGTTCTTTCTGAGGCTCATGCCGTCGTCTATGGCGATCATTGGGTGGCTTTAAGTCCGGAAGAAAAGGAAATGCTCGAAATCGCCATCGAAGAAGCCGCTCTTCCCAGCTACTGTCCCCGCCTTGGCGAATTTGCCGCCAAATCCCGCTGGGAACGCCCGGCTCTCGAGGCGGAGGCCGACTTGATTCTGGTTGATAAAAAACGTCGACTGATTCATCTCATGCAACAGGAACAGATTCTGGCCACTTATTCTACGGCTCTTGGCGGCAGCCCCGTGGGCCACAAAAAGAAAGAAGGCGACGAAAAGACGCCCGAAGGTCGCTATATCTTCGAAGTGAAAAATCTAAAAAGTGAGTATCATTTAAGCCTGGGCATCAACTATCCCAACCGTAAAGACAAGGCCGACGCTTTAAAGAATGGGATCAAAGATCCTGGTGACAGCATCATGATCCACGGCCTTCCCAATAGTTGGATTAAACGCAAACTGATCCGCCACCCCCGCGATTGGACGAAGGGGTGCATGGCCGTCACCAATTCTGAGATTGAAGAAATCTTTGCCCGCATGCCCTTGGGCGGAATGATTGAAATCTGTCCATGAATAACGCCCGTCAGATGAGTGAATCCGCAATCGCCGCCAAAAAGTCAGAGGAAAAAGCATCCGTCTTTTGACTCTCCCGCTCCCAGACTTTTTCTTTCAGAAAGCGGAACCCCACACCGGTCTCTTGCATAGTCGTTAAAACAGCCTGATCAATTTTTTCGGCAAACATCACTATCTGCGCTTCCACCGGCACTTTGTCAGCAGGGACCTGGTTTGGGAACCCCTTGCCATCAAAGCGCTCATGTGTGCAGACCATCGCGGCCTTGATTGCCTCGCTGATCGGCACTCCTTTGCCAAGACATCGATTCAAAGAAAGCACTGGGTGATATCCAAAGGATTGTGGCAACTCGGAACTATCCCCCTGCTTGCCGCCGTCTCCCAAGAGGTACCGACGCACAAGACTTTCCTCGACATCAAGCAGCCCGACATCCGTCAATAGACCCGACATCAGGGCCACCCGCGGATTCCCCTGTCCACTGCGCTTGGAAATAAGTGCGGCATACGCCGCAATCCACGGCGCCCGCCACAAACGATAGAAGTCACCACTCAGGGACTCCCGGAACAGATCCCAAAGATCCTCCTGACCTTCGAAGGTTTTCAGCAGCTCCTCACCAGCGGACTGCAGCGATTCATAGGCGGCAACAAAAGACTCCTGGGACGAGGATTTAAAATCAAAAAGCAAAATTTCATTCAGTTGCAAAGAGGCCTGATAAAGCGCCAAAAACTGAGCCCGGGCCCGCATTCTCATGCCTTTACCAGAAGTGTCATAGTAGCTTGCAATGTATTGAGAATACCGCTCACTGTCCTTCTGCAGGATGAAAACCCCGTCTGCAGCAGAGACTCTCTGATAACGGTCATCAGATAAGACAGAATTTGAATGAGTCACAGCCACATAGCGCTGATTCAAGGGCTGCCGGATGAATACCGGAAAACTCAGGGTTGTCATCGGGAATAGATCACTGATTTTTATATCGAAATACTGAGCCCGACAACGTTGCAGACACAGGTATTCGAACTTCATCGTTTGAAAATATTCCGCCTGCGACAGCGGTGTTATGCGGGTGTTCGCCGTGCCCTCCAGATTTTCCCGTGATAAGGACGGCGCCATCACCGTCACCAGACGAGAACGCGGGAACGCATGCAAAACCTGATCAACCCGGACTGCAAAATCCTGCAAAGATTCCTGATCCTCCTGACTCAGAAGAATCAACTGCGCACGCATCAGGTCCAGCGTGGCCCCTTTGCTAAGGTCTGAAAAATCCATGTGCTGAAATGTCAGGAAGTAGCGCGACACAATGTGCTTGGCGCGATTCAGAATCCTTTCATTTCCAGAAAGAATCAGAAGCTCCAGCTTTTGTCTGAACATAGGAGGTGGCATTTTAGTGTCTAACATCGCGTCTTTAAAAGCTTAATGAGGAATCTTCCACCTGCCAACAAAACTTTTACGGGTTGACAATTTCACCCCTCCAACGAATCCTATCTGGACCATATCGAGAAAGGATCATTCATGAAGCACCTTATCGCAGGACTTGCCACCGTTCTTTTGTCCTTAAATGCCTCGGCCGCCCTTCTGACTTCCGAAGGCAGTGGTGAGAAAATCGAAAAAGTCACTCTTTCCAGTTCAGCAACGGCTCAGGTTGAAAATGAAGCCGTAAAATTAACTTCCGTCGGGGCCGGACTTCGCGCGAAGAAAGTTGTTTTCGTCAATGTGAAGGTGTACGTCGGTCAGTTGTTCGTGAGCACCCCTGAGAGTTTCAAAAAGACTGACTCAGAAGCCCTGACATCCCTGAAAGATCAAAAGGCTGTAGCCATCCAGCTTCACTTCTTGCGCGATGTGGATGCGGACAATGTGCAAAAATCCTTCAAGGAAGCCTTGAAAGCCAACAACGTCAGCCTTGACGATGCCGCAGTAAAACAATTCCTGGACTCTGTCTCCAAAGGTGGCGAGGCGAAAGACGGCAAAGCACTTACAATCTTGGGTGCAAAACTGAAAGACGGTTCTGAATCTGTGTTCTACGAAACCACTTCAGGAAATGTTTCTGAAATCAAAGGACCTGCTGGTTTCATCGAAAAGGTCTTTGCGATCTGGTTGGGGAAACCATCCGACGATGGCGTTGCGAGCTTGAAAAAATCCATCCTGAAAAAGTAGTCACACCGGGGGCAGGTTTCGGCCTGCCCTGCAGAATAAAGTACCCCGAATGACTTGGCCCCTCTGTCGCCATTCAATCTGAAGCTCCCTCCTGGACAATAGAAATTGTATTTTGAAATAGAGGGCCTAAACAGGTGCTCTTACCCCTGATGAATGTGAAAATAAGAAGAATTGGAGCGGAACATGAAAGTCTTCCTTTTTGCGGCCTCCCTGCGCAAGGGATCCTACAATAAAAAACTGATTCGAATCGCCGCCGAACATCTTCGCACATTACCCTTCTGCGAGGTGGACTTGTGCGAATTTAACGACTTCCCCATGCCGATGTACGATGGCGACCTTGAGTCCTCCCAGGGAATTCCTGAGGGCGTGCAAAAACTGGCGCAGAAAATCCAATCAGCCGACGCCATTGTCATCTCCAGCCCGGAATACAATGGTAGCATTCCCGGAACGCTTAAAAATGCGTTGGACTGGGTTTCCCGTATCAAACCACTTCCGATCGCCAAAAAGCAGATCCTGCTGATTGGGGCCTCGCCAGGGTCTTTAGGGGGCATTCGCGGGAACATCCACGCAAGAACCCCCTTCCACATCCTTGGAACTTACCTGTACCCAGAATACTTTGGCTTGGCGAAGGCGGATTCCGCGTATGATGAGAAAGATCAACTCATTGATGCAAAACAAGATGAGCGCTTAAAAAACTTACTTCTGGATTTCATTCACTATGCTGCGCGCAAGGAAACCCCATTTGAAGCCTTAAGTGAATTTGTTGAAGAAAGACTGCAAAAGCCAAAATGAAGGCAGCACCTTCATTTTCGAGCAAATAATTTTTAGGGCACAACTCCCGAAAAGAACCGCAAGATGTGGCGTAGCACTCGATGCGACACGAGGTGTTCCAAAAAAGAAAAGGAGAGGATCAACCTCTCCTTTGAACAACAGCCAGCAATAGTTTTAAATATTTTGAAATTCTCAGCCCGCATTGCGAGGTGGGTCGACGTGAACCGTCGGCACGACCGCTGCGGGTATGGCCTTCATACTCGGAGCTTCCACTTTTGCAACCTGCTCTTCTGTTTTTTTGCCATCACCCAGATTCAGCATAACAACTCCCAAAATAATCAGGGAGGTCGCCAATACTTTCTGAAGCGGAAGAGGCTCGTTGAAAATAACCAAGCCCAGGAACGCCATTAGCGCCGTTCCCACGCCTGCCCAGATGGCATAGACGTTACTTACTGGAAGATACTTTAAGGCTACAGTGAGGCTTATAAAGCAGATTCCATGACATGCTACTGTGAGCACGGATGGGAGCACCTTTGTAAACCCCTCTGAGTACTTCATCGTGATCGTTCCAAAAACCTCAAAGATAATTGCTGCTGCAAGATACACGTATGCCATAAGACACCCTGTCGCATCTCGACCCTTTCTTTTGTCTATTCAATTTTTGTTTCCCCGTGCTCGGGTGAATCCCCGAGAGATCTTTTTTTGAACCAGTCGACAAAAAAGACTTAAAAAGCGAACAGGAAAAGATTCCTGTATTTGATATAACTAGAATACCACAGCTCTTTAAAAAAAGCTCTCATGACTCGACCTCAATGAGATTAAACAGTCTTTTCGATAACTTAGACATGAGACACAGCGAATATTTTTAGCCCATATTTTGTTTGATTACACATATTTATGTTTATGTATTTTCCCATTTTGAAACAAAAATGGGCCTACAAAGGCCCCACTCAACGTCTCCGATTGAAGTGAAAATAAAAGAAAAGGCGCTGGCAGAGTCATCAGCGGTGTCAGTCATCACCCCAACCGGAACTACTCAGAAATCCATTTTTGCGTCTGATTGAGGCGATAATGCTCAAATAGGCAGAATACTAAGCACGCAGCAGAGTCCTCAACCCGGGAGCTTTGAGGAATTCACCATATCGATAGGGTAGATTCTGAAATCGAGTTGAGTTTTAGACAAAAAAAAACCCGGCTTACTTTCGTAAGTCGGGTTCGAGTAAAAAAGAGCTGGCATCGTGCTACTCTCCCACATGGTCGCCCATGCAATACCATCGCCGCAAGAGGACTTAACTTCTGAGTTCGGAATGGGATCAGGTGTGGCCCCTCTGCTATAAACACCAGCAAAGCGTTTATTAAGTCAAAGTGGTTAGCTTCTTACACTAACCTTTCTGTTCTTTGCAACTTGCTTCCAACACAAATGGAGAAGTTACTTCTTTTAGTTACAATCGAATGATTGATTTAATTGATTTTTAGCGATTAACGGTTAGTCCCATCAATCACTCTCTTACTTATTCAGAGAGCTAGTCTCTCGTTCCTTTAAAAGGAAGTCTTTGAGACGAAATCTTCGTCAAGCCGAAGCCTGAGAAGAAAAATTTTAAAAAAGCCTCACGACCTATTAGTACTGATCAGCTCAATGTGTTACCACACTTACACCTTCAGCCTATCAACCTCGTAGTCTCCAAGGAGTCTTTAGGGGGCCGAAGCCCCAGTGAGATCTAATCTTGTAGTTTGCTTCCCGCTTAGATGCTTTCAGCGGTTATCAATTCCGAACATAGCTACTCTGCATTGCCGCTGGCGCGACAACAGAAACACCAGAGGTTCGTCCATCCCGGTCCTCTCGTACTAAGGACAGGTCTACTCAAATCTCATACGCCCACAGAAGATAAGGACCAAACTGTCTCACGACGTTCTGAACCCAGCTCGCGTACCACTTTAATTAGCGAACAGCTAAACCCTTGGGACCTGCTCCAGCCCCAGGATGTGATGAGCCGACATCGAGGTGCCAAACTCCATCGTCGATATGGACTCTTGGATGGAATAAGCCTGTTATCCCCGGAGTACCTTTTATCCGTTGAGCGATGGCCCTTCCACGCGGGACCACCGGATCACTTTGGCCTGCTTTCGCACCTGCTCGACTTGTAGGTCTCGCAGTCAAGCCCCCTTATGCCAATGCACTCGACGCCTGGTTTCCAATCAGGCTGAGGGGACCATCGCGCGCCTCCGTTACTTTTTGGGAGGCGACCGCCCCAGTCAAACTGCCCACCAGACAGTGTCCCTCTGCTCGTAAAGAGCAGCAGGTTAGATTTCAAAGGTGCCAAGGGTGGTATTTCAAGGTTGACTCCACAATGGCTAGCGCCACTGCTTCAAAGTCTCCCACCTATCCTACACATGCCAACTCTAAAATCACTGCCAAGCTACAGTAAAGGTTCACGGGGTCTTTCCGTCTTTCTGCGGGTACTCGGCATTTTCACCGAGAATTCAATTTCGCGAGGCATTTGGTCGAGACACCGGAGAAGTCGTTACGCCATTCGTGCAGGTCGGAACTTACCCGACAAGGAATTTCGCTACCTTAGGACCGTTATAGTTACGGCCGCCGTTTACTGGGGCTTCGATTCTCTGCTTCGCTTGCGCTAACAAATCCTCTTAACCTTCCAGCACCGGGCAGGCGTCAGTATGTATACTTCGTCTTGAGACTTTGCACATACCTGTGTTTTTGATAAACAGTCGCTACTCCCATTTCTCTGCGACCCGAAAAAGCTTGGGGAGTAAATCCTTACACTCTCGCGGGCACACCTTTTCCCGAAGTTACGGTGTTAAGTTGCCGAGTTCCTTGACCAAAATTCACCCCATCGCCTTAGGATATTCACCCCACTCACCTGAGTCGGTTTACGGTACGAGCTAATAAAACTAAACTTACGAAACTTTTCTTGGATGCATGGCTTTTCACACTTCCGGGACAAGTCCCTCGCATTCACACCTCAGAGTTACGACCAGCGGATTTGCCTACTGATCCTCCTACATGCTTACACCTCAATCCAATAAGAGGCTGTGATATCCTACACCGTCATTCCTTAAGCGCGATTTATTAGGTAACGGAATATTAACCGTTTTGCCATCGACTACGCCATTTGGCCTCGTCTTAGGGCTCGACTAACCCTGGGAAGATTATCTTTACCCAGGAATCCTTGAGTTTTCGGCGCCCGGGTTTTTCACCCGAGTTCAACGCTACTTATGTCAGCATGATCACTTCTAGTTCGTCCAACTGTCCTACCGGTCAATCTTCATCCTACACTAGAACGCTCCCCTACCACTAAAATATAAAATATCTTAATCCAAAGCTTCGGTAACACGCTTAGCCCCGTTGTATCTTCCGCGCAGAGTCACTAGACTAGTGAGCTATTACGCTTTCTTTAAAGGATTGCTGCTTCTAAGCCAACCTCCTAGTTGTCAAAGTAACTCCACAACGTTCTCCACTGAGCGTGCATTTAGGGACCTTAGCTGTTGGTCTGGGCTCTTTCCCTCTCGACTCATGACCTTATCACCCTGAGTCTGCCTGCCAGGGAACATATCTATGGCATTCGGAGTTTATTTGGGTTTGGTAATCCGGTAAAGACCCCTAGCCCATTCAGTGCTCTACCTCCATGATATTTTTTACCTGACGCTATACCTAAATATATTTCGGGGAGAACCAGCTATCACCCAGTTTGATTGGCCTTTCACCCCTAATCACAGATCATCAAAAGAGTTTTCAACCTCAACTTGTTCGGTCCTCCACGAGGTGTTACCCTCGCTTCAACCTGTCCATGATTAGATCACCGGGTTTCGGGTCTATGCCTGCATACTAAATCGCCCTATTCAGACTCGCTTTCGCTACGGCTCCACCTGCAACGGCTTAACCTCGCATGCAAACATAACTCGCTGACTCATTATGCAAAAGGTACGCTATCGCCCACTTAAGGGGCTCTAACTGCTTGTAGACTTACGGTTTCAGGTTCTATTTCACTCCCCTCTCGGGGTTCTTTTCACCTTTCCCTCACGGTACTTGTTCACTATCGGTCACTAAGGAATATTTAGCCTTATGAGGTGGTCCTCACAGATTCCCACAGGATTTCACGTGTCCTGTGGTACTCGGGATGCCGCTAGGGCCTTCGAAGTTTTCGAGTACGGGGCTATCACCCTATCTTGCCAGACTTTCCAGACTGTTACTCTAACTTCTCCGGTCCCACATCGCGGTCCCACGACCCCTCCTTCAAATTAATGAAGAAGGTTTAGGCTGTTCCCCGTTCGCTCGCCACTACTGGGGGAATCTCGGAATTGATTTCTCTTCCTGAGGGTACTGAGATGTTTCACTTCCCCTCGTTCGCTTCAAACAACTATGTATTCATTGAGTGATACCATAAATGGTGGGTTTCCCCATTCGGAAATCTCCGGATCAAAGTGTGTGTGCCACTCCCCGAAGCTTATCGCAGCTTACCACGTCCTTCATCGCTTCTTAGTGCCAAAGGCATCCACCGTAAGCCCTTTGTAGCTTAAAAAAATGGAACTAACCTCGCTAAAAATCAACTAAATCAATCTATTCAATTGTCAAAGAACAAAAACTTGTTCACGTAAAACTCTAACTTACACCGCATTCAACCGTCAGTAGAACTTGGTGGGCCTGGGAAGACTCGAACTTCCGACCCCACGCTTATCAAGCGTGTGCTCTAACCAACTGAGCTACAGGCCCGTTAGGCTTCACTCTCTCAAAACTAAACAGCTAGATAGATTTTTGGGACTCACTTACTCGGGAAGAGTAAGTTGACCTAAGATTGGGTCATTTTAACTTATCAAGAACAAGTCTTGATGAAGATTGACCGGATAATCCTTAGAAAGGAGGTGATCCAGCCGCAGGTTCCCCTACGGCTACCTTGTTACGACTTCACCCCAATCATCGACCATACCTTGGGCGCCTGCCTCCTTGCGGTTAGCGCAGCGACTTCTGGTACAGCCGACTTTCATGGTGTGACGGGCGGTGTGTACAAGGCCCGGGAACGTATTCACCGCGGCATTCTGATCCGCGATTACTAGCGATTCCAACTTCATGATCTCGAGTTGCAGAGATCAATCTGAACTTAGATAGCTTTTAAGCGATTTGCTCTACCTCGCGGCTTAGCTTCGCTCTGTGACTACCATTGTAGCACGTGTGTAGCCCTAGGCATAAGGGCCATGAGGACTTGACGTCATCCCCACCTTCCTCCGGTTTAACACCGGCAGTCCATCTAGAGTGCCCAACTGAATGCTGGCAACTAAATGCAGGGGTTGCGCTCGTTGCGGGACTTAACCCAACATCTCACGACACGAGCTGACGACAGCCATGCAGCACCTGTGTACCGACCCTTGCGGGCGACGACATTTCTGCCAATCTTCCAGTACATGTCAAGCCTAGGTAAGGTTCTTCGCGTTGCATCGAATTAAACCACATGCTCCACCGCTTGTGCGGGCCCCCGTCAATTTCTTTGAGTTTTAATCTTGCGACCGTACTCCCCAGGCGGGATACTTAACGCGTTAGCTTCGTCACTGAAGGGGTCAATACCTCCAACAACAAGTATCCATCGTTTACGGCGTGGACTACCAGGGTATCTAATCCTGTTTGATCCCCACGCTTTCGGATCTCAGTGTCAGTGTTCGGCCAGTTACCCGCCTTCGCCTCCGGTATTCCTGTTGATATCTACGTATTTCACCACTACACCAACAATTCTAGTAACCTCTCCGACACTCAAGCTTCGCAGTATCAAATGCACTTCTGGGGTTGAGCCCCAGGCTTTCACACCTGACTTACAAAGCCACCTACATCCGCTTTACGCCCAATGATTCCGAACAACGCTAGGATCCCTCGTCTTACCGCGGCTGCTGGCACGAAGTTAGCCGATCCTTTCTTACAGGGTACATTCATTGTGTTATTCCCCTGCGACAGAGCTTTACGACCCGAAGGCCTTCATCACTCACGCGGCGTCGCTGCATCAGAGTTTCCTCCATTGTGCAATATTCCCTACTGCTGCCTCCCGTAGGAGTCTGGACCGTGTCTCAGTTCCAGTGTGACTGATCATCCTCTCAGACCAGTTAAAGATCGTCGCCTTGGTGAGCCATTACCTCACCAACTAGCTAATCTTACGCGGACTCATCTTAGAGCGAAAAACCTTTGACCCCTTGAGCCGCAGCTCTTGTGGTCTTATGCGGTATTAGCTAATCTTTCGACTAGTTATCCCCCACTCTAAGGCAGATTATCCACGCGTTACTCACCCGTGCGCCACTAGGTATTGCTACCCCGTTCGACTTGCATGTATTAGGCACGCCGCCAGCGTTTGTTCTGAGCCAGAATCAAACTCTCCAGTTTAAATTCTGTTAGAAGCAAACAGCTAGCTTTTACGCTATTGTTTGTTCGAATATTTTTTGAAATTGTGAATACTAATTACTCAGTATTCAAAGAGCCCAAAAATCTATTTTATCTAGCTATTCAGTTTTCAAAGAGCGAATTTCTTACTCGTCGTTAATGTTTCGTAGCGACGAGGTGAGTGTTTTATCGAAGACCGAAGTCCTTGTCAACACCCTTTCAAACATTTTTTCGAAAATTTTCAAAAAGAAATTTTTCGAAAAAATATTTAAATCTCAAAACCACCCAAACAAGCAAATCAGTTAATTGAATACAAATCAATTAATCGAGCGGCTGTATGTGTTTGCTTTCAAACAGAAGCGGCGATGAGGTCTCGATTTATAGGCCTATTCGGACCATCTTGCAAGAATTATTTGTGCAAATAATTACGGCAAAACGCACTATTTTTGCCCACTTACCGTGCAAAACAGCGTTTTTGCTCAAAAAAGCAGCGAAATCAATACCCATATAAAGAATCTTTCACATTTGATTTTCGACAGGCCCCCTCCTTTTTATATGAAAACCACCCCGCTAGGACCCATTTTTGACACTTTCGATAGAAACCCCCAGGTCACCCCCTCCGTTTTGCGCCAAAGGTTTCTATATATATGAGTTACACTCCACCCAAACTCGCAGAACAACCGCAAAAGACAGCTTCTGGCAGCAAAAGCCTGTGAACCCCTTCCGCCAGCGGTTTCCAGCCCTCTTGCCTGTCAGGATAATAACAGCTGTTATATTCAAGTAATTTATTGAATACTTGAATCCATGAAGCAACAAAACGAAACTCAACAACTCATTCGCTCCCGCATTTATGACAGCCTAGGATTGATTTCCCAATCCATGGCCTCACCGATTCGTCTGCGTATTCTGCAGTCGTTGGCGAATAGCCCCTGCACGGTCGAATCCCTCAGTCAAAAATCGGGGGAATCCATAGCAAACACATCTCAGCATCTTCAGAAGATGTTGCGAGTGGGGCTGCTTAAGTGTGAAAAGCAAGGCGTGTCTCGCGTCTATAGCCTGGCCAACCAGAAAGTTTTGGATGTATGGCTGGCTTTGCAAAACCTGGCGTCCGAACTCCACCCGCAGGTTCAGTTGGACGAGAAGGCCCTGTGCCCAGAGGAGCTCTGCACGCCCCTCTCCACCGGAGAGGTCTTAAAAATGGTTCAGGCTGGCAAAGCCACCCTGGTGGATGCGCGCGATCTCGAGGACTCCCAGGGGTCTCCGATACACGGGGCCCTTCATATACCGCAGGCTGATCTTAAAAAAAGCCTTCCCACCTTTTCAAAAAATAAAACCATCTTTGTATTCTGTCGCGGTCGCTACTGCACACTTGCCAATCCTTTGGTTGAAAAATTGAGAGGCAAGGGCTTTAAGGCCTTCCGTCTGCGCGAGATGGCTTATGAAATTCAAAAACAAGCACAGGAGATACAATGGAACTAAGCCTTATCGGCGTCTTCGGCGCAGGACTGCTCACCTTCTTTTCGCCATGCGTACTTCCGATGGTTCCAATCATTGCTGCAAACTATTTGATGGCAGGAAGCTCGTCCCGCTTTGCTCGCCTGCAGTCGACAGGACTATTTGCGCTAGGCTTTATGGCGACCTTCACACTGATGGGACTAAGTCTTCCCTTTGTTTCCGACTTCCTGGGCGAGGCCAAAGGCCCTTTACTGATCGCCTCAGCGATTGTCATCTTCCTGTATGGACTTAAAATGTCGGGCATGGCTTTCCAAAACAGCGATAGCACCCGCCTGTTTGCATGGCTGGGCCGCTCAGCTTATCTGCCCAATATACAGAAATACCTTCCTAAGTCCCTGCATGGGTTCTTGTTCGGAGCCACCTTTGGATTGGCCTGGACACCTTGCGTGGGGCCGATTCTGGGTGGCGTTTTAAGTTATGTGGCCACCAAGGATCGCTCTTTATCCGAAAGCGTCGCCTTGATGACCAGCTTCGCCCTGGGGATTGTAATGCCCTTCTTGGCTTTGGCTGTCGGAGGCGATTTGGTGCAGGGACGCCTTAATAAGCTGCGCCCCCACCTGCCGAAAATCGAGCAGGCCACTGGCTATGGATTGATCCTGGTGGCATTTATCATCCTGACCCAGTCGAATCTGCCTTCGATCTTGTCAGAGGATGGAACCCACGAACAAATCAGCTTTGTGACACCTCAAGGTCGCACCAATCTTGAGTCCGTCGCTCCGAATGCAGCAAAACTTTTATTCTTCCATACAGAGACCTGCCCGATTTGCCATCAGATGGAAGCGTACCTTCCTCAGGTCGAAAAAGAGTGCAACTCCAGCTCCTTCAAAATCGTGCGGGTGAATGTCTCCCTGCCCGAGAACCAGGCTATTGCCGACAAATTCAAGATTCGCGCGGTACCAACCATGAGTCTGATCTCCCCGTCGGGAGAAGAGATTGCACACACGGTCGGCTATCAGAGTGAAATCAGTCTGCGGAAAGCGATTGACGCCCTTCCCAACACAACTTGTCTGAATACGGCTCAAAATAAACTACCCCATCCAGCCGAAGATGTGCGCGAAGGGCAAAGCTGTGATCCAACCAAACAAACTGGGAACGGTCTGACTTGTTAAAGGACTTACCGAAAAAGGGCTGTCTAAAAAAATCTGCGTATCAGCTGTCCTTTTGAATCCAGCTCGATAGCGCCAGTGACAGCCCGATTTTCCCTTGCGTAGTACCACGTATCCAGAAGTGTTCCGGCTCGCAGGCTTCCGTCAGGCCAAAAGGAAATACTCCCTAGGACATTTGCCACCCGCACGATCTGCCCCTGGAGGCAGATCTCCATGAATCCCTTTACTGGCATTGATTCAACAGAACCGTCCGCAAAAAATGAAATTCGCGATAGTGACGCCGAGGCCCCCTCACCCAGCAGGGTGATCATTTGACCGAACAACTGTACTGACACAGGCTCCAGGGAATTAATGGAAAAATGCGCCAAGTTGCCATCCTCATAGAAGCCCAGCCATTTGTTCTTTAAGTGAACCGACTGCCAGTATCCCCCCAGCGCCAGCGCGCCTCGCAGTGCCCCACTTTCATAGTAAGTGGCGTGATCCAGATCCACGGCCCAGCCTCTATAGTCTGTGGTTTTAAATCCCACCTGTTTCACCAGATTCAACAATCTTGGACTGTCGTAGGTAAGTATCTTTGATGAGCTGAGAATCTGATTGAAATAACGAACTCGCGGCGATGACGACTGACCGTTTTCAATGCCCTCTCGATAAATCAGTTCATGCAGGATCAAACCGGCCTTGTCTGCTTCAGAAAGTCGACTCCATAAACGCAGATCAATCACGTAGCGCTTATCCCCCGGCATCATCAGGTCTTCAGGGCGTTGAATGGCGATCTGACGAATTTCGCACTCTGCAGGAATAATAACTGCACCCGAATCACGAATCGGCAAAAATTTCCCTTGTGAAAACCACTGCGTTTCTTCGGCAAAACTCTGAAACCATAGCCTATACTGGGCCGCCCTTGTGGGATTCACAGCTCGGAGACGATCGAGCGCAAAAAGAACCTTTTCCTGATAGGTGGCACCAGTCCCCAAGTCGACAGTTATATGCCTGAGTTGCTCACCCTCAAAGTAGTCCAAAAGCTGAACTTTTTCTGTTGGGGCACACTCCAGAACATTCCCCCCATTTCCCACCCAATCACCGCCGGCAAAACTGAGAGAGGAAGTAAGAACAAGATTTAAAACAGACAGCATATCAGGCTCCTATTCGTGCTTGTTTAATATGGGAAAGCATTGCAAGGCCACTCGATAGAGATCACCACCCTGCGACTGCTCATCGAGCTCAAAGACATCATCGCGAAACTTCAGGACCAGTTTTTTTAGTTTTTTAAACCGCTTTTCATCAAGGGCCACAGTCACAAAAGAATAGTCCCGCTCATCAACGGGAATCAGAGGCAGCTTTTCTTTGGCCATTTCCAGGGTGTTCAAATGGGCCCTCTGCAAAGACTGGGATGAAATGTCGTGCGATGAGTAAAGACTTTGATGATGGCGCTTCCATGCACCCTTGCCGGGGCGTTCAATCAATCCCAGGACTTCAAGATTCCGCAAACAGATCTCCACACGTTCCTCAGGAATCCCGGTCTTCAACGCCATCCAGGACGCGGAACTTTCGAAATCAGGCAATCGAAAAACCGCCAACAGGACGAAGTACTCCCATTCATCAAAGAGAACCGCGTATTTACTGGCATCAAGTTTATAGGCTGACGTGGCTGGCGGTTTATTCACGCCCAGACTTAGCAGAAACTCCTCCTGTTCTGCCGGAGCCAACCCAAGTTTTAACATCACATTGGCGGCATCCTGTAAGGGAACCATACGCTTCCCCTTCATGACGGCGGACAGAGTGCCAGGATTCAGGGATAAAAAACTGGCAAAGGACCTAAGGGAATACCTTTTGTTCTTGGCTCTTTTGAGCTCAAACAGCTCATGGAGCTTTTTAGAAAAATAGGGACGTTCCTGAATTTCAGTCATAGTCAGGAGCGCAGAATTATAGATCCGCGGAAACAGGATCAAGTCAATTCTGGTTTGTTGTACGCCGAGTGGAGTGTTTTATCTATTTTGTAACGACGCTCCCCTTGAGGATTGCAAAGCTATAATTTGCATAACTCACTTTTTTTCGGATGGACGGACTTTGTCAGACTTTTTTTTGATGGACTATCATGCCGTGTCTCGACAACATATTAAGACTAAGGAGAAAGTGAGATGGCATTTTTTAAAAAAATTCTGATTTTAATTTCTACTTTAGCAAGTGTTGGTTGCGTCACCACACCGGCAAATGAAGAATCTACCTTTGGTTTTCTGGGAAATAATAAAGAGATCTCTTTGGGGGCTCAGACCATTTTGGGGCATGCCATCGGCATCGCCAATCTGCAAAGCGTTCAGACGTCTTTGGGACCAGCTTATGTTTTTCAGGAAGGCCAACCTGGCAAGCTTACGCGTGGGGTGTGCTATCGTGGCACTGATAAAACCCTACTGGCCTTTGAATCTGGCGCTGCGGGAGGCCCCGAGGGGATTATCACGGACATTCGCTTGATCCGGGCAGGAACACCCTACAAGTACAGCCGCCACTGCGCCCCTTCCAAAGAAGTTCTGCGCACAACGGCCTTTGCAGATCAAACCGGCCTGATGATGAGTCGCGATCGACTGGAGAAAAAACTGGGGGCTCCGGATAAGTCAAACAAGGATCTTCTTTCCTACAAATACGTCAGCACCCGAAAATACGGGACGCAAAAAGAAGACACTGTTTCATATGTAAATATCAAACTTACCAAGCAAGTGCCCCGGGAAATCAGCGTTTCCCGAGTCACAGAAATATACTAGAACAATTTGGATTCAATAGACAGATACAGGAAAACACCACGTTCGTGCTCTACGGCGGAAGGTCCTAACCCCAACAGAGCACCGATACCAGGAACCACTTCTGTATCTTCTGTCACCTGGAAGGCGGAACGAATACCCGGGACGACATAATAAGTTGTCTCAGAGCCCTTTTGATCCTGACCTGTCACAACCTCGTTGTTATTCACAACGAACTCGCAAAGCAGATTGGTCTTAGGGGTCATATTGTATACCACACTGGTGGCAAAGTTATAGCCAAAGATAGAAGCCGTCTGACCCACATCGTTTTTGGCATCAGGAGTGAAAGTGAATCCCGCATTCCAGTGATTTGTCCAACGGTCATTAATAGCGATAGAAACAGATTGATTAAACTGCACTCCGACCACGCCGTTGCCAAAACCTTTTTTATAGTCTCCGGTTGGCACAATTAAAGACAATCTCGGAGCCATCGCGATTAAATCTGTATTCAAAAGCTGATAGCGGTAGTTTAGCAGCACATCCCCCACCTGAGTTTGGTCGTCACCAGCTGCATCCCGGGTCTTCAGGACGGGAATCACATAGGAAAATTGATGAGTCTCATCTCCCATGGGAATTTCATTTGTGAACGAATAGCCCCACTCATGCGCCGGGTCCAGATACTGATAGGTTTGAATGAACTGCACAACCCCAGGCTCTTGATTGTAGGCTTCTTCTACGAGGAAGGAATTATCTTTCACCGCTTCCGCTGCAAAACTGGAAGCACCCATCAATAACACACCGACTGCGAACACGACCGACTTCATCGATTTACCTCATTTCAGAATAAAAACTCTGACAGGCAATCATCCGGGATTCAACTGAATTTTACCAAACCTGTTTCCCATCAACACTTCTTGGCAAGACGGGATTTTCCTCCCATCTTGCCGATTAAATCGCTAATCTTAAAGCATGCTATATTCAACACCACTTATTAAAATTCACTCTTTATCCGAAATCACCGGTTGCGATATTTATGGAAAGGCCGAATTCCTGAATGTCGGTGGCAGTGTGAAAGACCGGGCGGCCCATGGAATCATTGAACAAGCCGAGCGCGACGGATTGCTAAAGCCCGGAGGCACCATCGTTGAAGGCACCGCAGGAAATACCGGGATTGGTCTTGCGACACTAGCGGCACAACGCGGATATAAATGCGTGATTGTTATGCCGAACAATCAGGCAACCGAGAAGTACCAGACGCTGAACGCCCTGGGGGTTGAGTTGATTACAGTCGCCCCTTGTCCGTTTGCTGATCAAAATCACTTTTATCACACAGCCCGCCGCCTGGCTGAAGAGCGTGGGGCCTTCTGGGCCAATCAGTTTGAAAATACAGCAAATTATCAAAGCCACTATAAAACCACAGGCCCTGAGATTTGGGATCAGACCGACGGCCAAGTGAATGCCTTCATTGCAGCGGCTGGCACCGGCGGCACCATTGCCGGAGTTTCACGCTTCTTAAAAGAAAAAAATCCCCACGTCCACATCCGACTGGTGGACCCGATGGGGTCTGGTTTGTATTCCTATCTGACGACTGGGGAAATCAAATCAACCGGCTCTTCAATCACGGAAGGCATCGGCATCATGCGCCTGACGGCGAACTTCAAAGAGGCCCTAATTGATGATGCAGTTCAGGTGAACGACAGCGAGATGATTTCGATGCTTTACCATCTGGCGCAACACGATGGCCTTCTGGTGGGGACCTCTGCCGCTTTGAACGTCTATGCTGCTTATAAGTATGCCCTGGAGAACAAAGGCAGGAAGCTCGTGATCACCACTGTCCTTTGTGATTCAGCGCTTCGCTACACTTCAAAGATTTTTAATGAGACCTTCCTGAGAGAAAAGAACCTGATCCCACAGAAAATATAAACTCTCGGACGGGTCTTGTTTCTCATTTTATGAGAAACAATTTTTCCCTCCGGGAGATGACATCTCTTTGCCTCTTTACTTACCCTGAAGGAGCCACCAAAGGAGTCACTCACATGAAACATCTTGCCGTCTTACTCGTACTTGCTGCTCTGTCTTTTCCTTCTTCCAGTTTTGCCACTGTCCAGGGCGATGAATACCTGGGCCAATGCAAAATGCAAGATGGTGATTTTTTGGTTTATCAGAATAAAGAACAAAATGTTTTTAGGTTTCAGCTGGTAACAACAACAGAGACCAAGGAAGTTGTCTTTGATCGCAAGTTAACCTGGCTATGGTATGAAGTCGATGCCTCTTACTGGAAGTTTAGAAATGGCCGACACAATGGCGTGTTTTCCTGGAACTTTTATTCCCGTATCGGCCACCTTAAATACGTCAAAGGCGAGTACTATTACTGGCACCTGACGGAATGTGATATCAATGAAAGGGCGATTGCCTACTAACCTTACCCCTCACCTGAGGATCGGGCAAAGTTTTCCAGATTTTGTCCGGTCAGCCGGTACACGGTCCATTCATCCATAGGCACGGCACCGATGGACTTATAGAAATCAATGGCTGGCTTATTCCAATCCAGAACAGACCATTCCACACGACCACAACCTTCTGCCACTGCTTGCGCAGCCAAAGCCTGCAAAAGACGCTTTCCCACCCCCTGTCCGCGAGTTTCAGGCAGAACAAAAAGATCCTCCAGATAAATGCCCTTGCGCCCCAGGAAGGTACTGAAGTTATAGAAGTATAACGCAAATCCGACGGGCTGTTCATTCAGATCTGCGATCAGAACCTGCACCGGGGACTTTTCACCGAAAAGCTGAGACTCTAACAGGTTTTCATCCGCGACAACCTCGTGAGCCAGTTTTTCGTATTCAGCCAAAAGCTTGATGAATTTCAGAATGGTCGGGACGTCGTTTTTTTGGGCTTTGCGGATCGATAATTTCATAACCGCTAGCCTATCACAGAAGATTTCGGAAGTTGGTGACTTTTTCAGGCAAAAGAAGGATTATGTTACGACCCGTTTGAAAAAGGACCTCCCGTGGCGACAAAGAAAATACCCAAAAAATATCAGCCGAAAGGTTTTGAAATCCTGCACGAAGACTTGGATATCATTGTCGGCAACAAAGCCCCGGGCCTTCTGACGGTCGCTGCCAAATGGGAACGGGAAAACACAGTTCACAATCTTTTGAACCAGTTCGTGCGCAAAGGAAATCCCCGATCCAACAAATGCGTGTATGTGATTCACCGCCTGGATCAGGCCACCTCGGGAGTATTGGTGTTTGCCAAGTCTGAAAAAGCCCAGCAGTTCATCAAGGACAACTGGAAAGACAACGTGAAAACCTATTACGCCATTGTTCACGGCACTTTGGAAAAGAAATCCGGAGTCATTCAGAGCTATCTGAGTGAAGACGAAGACTATGTCGTACACTCAAGTTCGGACTCCACAGAAGGAAAACTGGCGATCACCGAATACGAAGTCCTGAAAGAAACGGACAAGTTTTCTCTATTAAAAATCAATCTTCTGACGGGAAAGAAAAACCAGATCCGCGTTCATTTGTCGGAAGCCGGGCATCCCATCGTAGGGGATGCCAAGTACGGTAAAGCCAATACTCCTTACAAGAATCTTTGCCTGCATTCGGCGGAATTGGAAATAACTCACCCCCACAGCAAGGCCCGTCTGAAGTTTAAAGCGGCGGTGCCGGGGCACTTTAATTCTCTGATCAACTACAATTATTAACCTCAATGGGACTCATCAACCGAGTAATTTGAGCATAGCGCTAGGGCCCTGTCGGAAGATCAAATTGATAGATACTGCCAGTGCCCGGACTAATGAGGATCGTATCTTCATCCATCCACGTCATCCCATTAGCTCCCGCCGCAAAATTACCGACGATACTTTTCAAGGTGTTATAGTCTGTCGTGTTATCACACCATGATTTGCCAGACGAAATATCCTTGCAGTAAAGACCGTAATTATCCTTGAAATACCATATTTGTTTTCCATCCATAGAGAAGATGTAATTGTGGATAAGCCCTGAAGCAACCGTGAACAGAGTATTCAGCGTGCTCGTAGCCGGATTATCTGGATTGGTGATATATCGAAGTTTATTCCCCTCAGAGAAATAGAGACGATCTTGATCCTCTCGATAGCTCAAATAGCAGCGGTTGGAACTACCCATGCATGCAGGCGCGAAGGTCGCATTTTGCACTCCACCACCAGGAGTCGTGATATCAGCACTACTTGTTGGCCCCATGGAAAGGGTCACAGTCGTTCCACCCATGACTCTGGTGACAACGTTGCTACTAAAATCCAAGTACTGAATTTTCCCTACTGGATCATAGCCCACCTGAGGGAACCCGCCGATCAGAAACATCCCCTGCCCTTTTAAGACAAGGTTTGAGATTCCGCCATAATAGTGCATGGCCGTATTGCGTGGGTCCGAACCATTCTCTGCAGTTTCAAATGCAGAAGAACTATTCTGAAGACGCACTGCCTTACGGTTGCTGTCAATTCGATAGCCTAAACTTCCAATTCTTAGCCATGGAAGACCATTGGAATCAAAGGTTAAGGAATGTCCACCGCCGCCCATGTGCGGAGGACCAAGATCACCATCCTTGCTGATGGTGACTCCCGTTTCTGCATAGACAGTTCTGGCCTGATCCCCCCAGAGCACTTCAACTTTGTTCGTCAAGGGATTGATATACCCGAAGATCATCGCACTGCTATCAACAAAATACAGTCCAGCAGGAAATGCCGCTTGGTTTGCTTCTGAGGCCTTTTTGTAATAGATTCCTCGGAACGTACCACGCGCTAACATCTTATCACCGCCATCGCCATAGAATGGCAACGATCCAATAACAGTTCTGATCTGCCCCTGCCCATCTATGTAACGAATTCGATTATTGGCATTCCCACCAGGACCATCCGAGAAATAAAGGGTCCCGGAGCCGTTGATAACCATCGAAAGATTATAGATACAAGCTAAAGTCGCATTGACACCATCCTTCGAACATCCGGAGGAATACGGTGCTCCAGCAACTATCGTTGAAACCTCGCCACCATTCCCAGCGGTATTCACTGTTGCCTTTTTAAGGTAGTTACCATCGCGATAGTAAAGCATTTGATCCACGGGATTGAAAGAAATCTGCTTATATCCGCTACCGACGAGATTTGTAGTTCTGATGATACCATTCAGAATTTTGTAGTAAGAACTGGAACCATAGTGACCGAAGTAAATCGTATTTCCACGGTCCATCACCTCTAAGGTCGCAGTAACTGCGTCGTACGCATCCGAACTAATTGGTGTTGAAAGCGCCGCAGTACCCGCAACAGGGTTTCCATTGCTGCAGTCCCCGGCAATCGCACTTAGATTCCCCGGAGTCCCATCTGAATTTTGCGTAAGCTTAAACAGTCTTTTCGGTCTCTTTACATTAGCAACAAACTCATTAATACAATTTGCAAAGAAATAAACAGAGTTGTCCTCATCAAAGACCAACTTAGAGCCATCACTAAAGCTCACGTTATCCCAGCGAGCCGTGTGATCATAGACACTCCCTCGCTTGATATAAAGTCGAGATGTTTTTGCTGATAGGTTCAGTTGATAAACGTTATAGTTCCCATCTTGCACATACATGTAACCTTTCTTATCGAAGGCCAGAGAGTTCACTCCAGTGATTCTAATCACACTTGGCAAAGCTTCTCCTGTGGTTGACAGGTTGGTCGAGGCATTAACTGAAAATGTATCCAAAATTCCCGTTTTTACATCGAGCTTTCGAATTCTTCCAGTTCCATAATCAAGAACATAGATGTCCCCTCGTACAGGATCAATCGCCAGATTATGATTCCCGTAACTGCTATTCGAGATCGCAGCCGAAGTTGCGGTTCCCCCATCACCACGGCCTGTAGATCCTGCATAAAAGCTCCAGTTACCAAGCCCGAGCCCCTGCGAGAAGGCTGTAATACTGAGATTGCCAGCCTGATCCTTAGCGACTGCTTTAATTCTTAAAAATCCACTGGTGGGGGAAATCCAGTTTGTAATAGTTCCACTTGCCGAAGTTTGGTTCCCCGACAAAGAACCAAACCATGTGATATTGGATGGTGTTGAGGTGTCCAGGTTAGTATACAAATCCTTCCACGTCAGGTTGTCAGTCGTGTAGGCAATGCTGATAGGATTGTTACTTAAACCCTCCACATCACTGACCGACCAATTGACCGTGAGTGGGTCCCCTACCACCACACTTGAACCTCCGGCGGTTCGCTCTAGTGACAGATTGACTATGACTGGGGGATTTCCCGTCTGATAGGAAATCGTGTCACAATCAATGCCCAAGGTACAAACCGATGGGGAAAATGCAGATATATTGCCCACTTCATCCTTGGCCCAGACACAAATTTTCTTAACCGCATCTACCGGGGAAAGCGTATAAGGTATTGCCGTAGTCGCATTGCCCCACGCCACCCAGTTGTTATCGGCAAAAAGGCCCTGACACTCGCCAGACTCGGTTGTCTCTGCAAAGCGCACATGCACGTTTGTCGAAAAGTTATCGTTCACACCAACCTTTGCATTCACGAGTGGCGTCCCAGCATAGCTGTCCCCATCATTCACTACCATAGACAGCAAAGTGGGCGGCGTCGAATCGAATGTGATATTTACTGCTGAAGTCACTGCAGTTGAAAGGCCCGTCAGATCGTTCGCCCGCAATCGCAAACGAACTAGGTTGCTATCAAGATTAGGGGGTGTCCAACTCACACATCCCGTGCTCCCTCCAGGGACCACACAGGAATTGGCACCATTCACAAGGGATGCTTGAACTAGCTGCCAAGTCGCACCACTGTCCGTAGAATATTCCAAGGCCATCGGGTTGGAACCAAAGTTTAGGTCTGAGGCAGTCCAAAGAATCAACTGTTCCTTGCCGCCAGCAAAGATTCCAGCATTGTGCGATTGCAACACCACGACGGGCGGTGTTGTATCCAATCCCATTGTAACTGTACTTGCCGGAGACACGTTCCCGACGCTATCCTTCGCCCAAGCATAGATCGTCTTATTGCCATCTCCACCTGACACCACAAACATCTTATTCCCACCACAAACTTCCCAGTTTGCATCACTGCGATCCGGTAGCGTGCTGGATTCGCTAAAGATCATTGCTACGGCATCACCGGAACAGTTGGCAATCGCAAGATCCACATTTTGTGAGTTATTGGGACTAGCGGAGACTCTGGTTAAACTAAGTGCAGAAGGTGCCACGCTATCAATGGAAAGACTTCCCGTCGACGTTGCGGAGGTGTTATTATTTGCCAGATCCGTTAGTGTCACCCGCACTTTGACTTCAGTGGAATTGATTGATGGGACTATCCAGTTATAAGTACCTGAGTTCGATGTCCCAGCAACAATCACATTCCAAGTGCTTCCATTATCACTAGAATATTCGAGTTTGATTGGGGTTGCGGACAGGTTCAAATCACTGGCGTTCCAAGTGATTTTTTGCTCCTCGCCTCCTCGGAATGATCCCGAGTTCAAAGAGGTCAATGACACCAACGGAGATGTCGTATCCAAGGTCATATTAACACTGACAGAGCTGGCACTCACATTACCGACAGCATCCTGCACCCATACTTGCAAAGTGTGACGACCTTCACCTGATACAACATAGGAAGGCATAAGAACACAAGATTGCCAGCCAGACGCTGCAGAAGCGGGTTGAACCAATGATTCGCTAATAAGGATCTTGGCAATATCAGTGCACGAGGACAAATTCAAATTTACGGTCGCGCTGTTGGAATATTCCGCACTGACGAGGCTTAGTACCGGCAAGCTCGGTGCCATGGAATCAATACTGAAATTTGCTGCGGACTGTGCCTGCGCGACATTTCCCACCTGATCTGCAGCTGTGACCCGAACACGAACCTGCGTGGAATTTAGAAATGGCAACACCCAACTGTAACTACCTGTATTTTCAATATCTGAGACAATCGTATTCCAGGAGGCACCATCATTCGCACTGTACTCAATCTTTATGGGCTTTGCAGGTAAATGCAAATCACTCGCACTCCACGTGATATTCTGCGCACTCCCCCCCAGGTATGTTCCCGAGCTCAAGGAGGTCAAACTTAAACTCGGTGCCAGACTGTCTATTTTAAAGACAGAGCTGCCAACACTGCTCCAGTTCCCGGCTTTATCCTTCGCTCGCACGCGCAAACGGGCCGCACTGGTGTTTTGATTAGGCACACTCCAAACGTAGGTAAAACTACTAACAACTGGATTTAAATATGATGCAAGCTCTGAGAAGTTCATGCCATCTTCGGCATACTCCAAGACCACATTTTCCACCCCAACCCCAAGATCCAGAGCCGTGAAGGAGATCGTTTGTTCACCTCCACCGCGGATCAAGGAAGCCACATTTTGCAAATTCACCACTGGCGAATCTTGCTCCAGGATTACGCTGACTGAGCTGGCGACAGTTGAAATATTATTTCCAGCATCCAGAGCCCACAAACGAAGCACCTTGTTGCCATCCCCTGTGGGCAGCATGACATTCAAGGACTGGGAACCCCCCTGAGAGCAGGTAATATCATAGCGAGCAAGATCCAACGGCGCTGCGGGTTCATCCACAGTAAGGGCCAATTTAGAAAAGCTTGCACAGTTCACCAACCCAGAACCGGTATTTATGGACACGCTGATGGCGGCCGTACTTGTCGGCGAGGCCGTAATAAGAGAAAGTTCCGGCGCTACAGCAGGAACAGTGTTCTGAATCACAATAGTTTTTGTCAAAATCTTGTAGGGCTTGCTTAAGTCCAGCCCCCCGCTTCCATTGTCTTTTCCAACATACAAACTCAGGGTGTGCGTTCCCTGATCGTTGGCCGATGTCGTATAGGTGAGACTGGGGCCGGTTGAAATCTGAACATTATCAAGCTTCCAAATATAAGCGACTGCATATTCTGGAGACCAGTGACCCGTGTTCACTGACATCGTCATGGCTTGAAGCTCGTCTCCTTGACTTGGAACATCCAGATTCAAAACTTGAGGAGCTGCTTCAGTCAAGATCGTCGGAGCCACCCCTAAAATATCTTTGAAGAATTCTCGAGCCTGCGCATCGGTAGTCAGCATCTGATAGGCCTCATCAAAAGTGAGTGCCCCTTGCAAAGACTTAATCACGGACTCCATTCTGTCCTGATGTAACACAAGCGCGCTCGCCAGCTTCTGTTTTTCATCCGTATCTAAGAGATATCCCAAAAGCGTAGACCCCTGAGAAACATCCTGCCCCTGCACTCCAGTGACAGGGCGACTTAGTATTTCCCCACATCCCTCGATACGCACCACCAGAGGAGTTGAAAACTTGCCGTTTTTAAACTCAAGTCCTGACGCCCCCTGAATTTTAAACGAATATCCAGCGGACTCTGAAAGCGCACTTGTCGCCAACTCCGGTTGAATCTCCTCACCGCTCGAATCAATTTTATACAACTTAGCGTTAGCGCCCGCACAGGAAGCAGAAACTTTTTCGGATTTAACAGACAAACTCTTAGAAATGGGATCCAAAAGCCTTCCAGAAATCTCAGTCGCTTTGGCATTCCAGCTTAAAATCTCTGACGAGCAACCAGACAAAAGCAGTAAGAAAGAAAGACTCAAAACAATCGAGTCCCCGCATCTTATTAGCGATTTAAAGGAAAGATGACCGCCCTCATACATGCTACTTCTGTCGCTCCCTGAGCTCTATCGGCAGAAAAAGAAGCAGGCTTGATCTTTAAGAGAAAAAACTGCTGCAAGATCAGATCATATCGCAACACTCAGAGGTGGTTCCTTGGGACACTCAACTTGGAAAAGAATATTTTTTTGAATTACCCAGAAAGGTTTACAACTATTCAACTAAGGGCAACCTCTAAAACGGACGACAATGAGACCGCAAGGCGATTAACACAAAATCAACCTAATACCTTGCGAACCATTATTCCCTGAAGATCCGTTCCCGGAGCCACAGTATTAAAAACGGTCCCATACTTTTTAACATTTTCGTGTAACAAGGCGATGCGATGATCGTCTTCATCTGTGTCGACTCTAATTTCATAGGAAATGGACTCCATTCGCGGAGGCACGTCCTGCCGGACTCCATGAACCTTCACCTCAACACCACGCAAATCAAACTTCAAAATTGGCACGACTCTTTCGATACCCTTGATCATGCATGCCGACAATGCCGCCAATAGCAACTCGGCCGGATTAAATGCGTCGGGATTTCCATTAAGATTTGTATCAAGATTTATTCGGGCATTTTTACAAAATGAGACCGACTGTGTGCTATCAACTCTTTCTGAACGAACATCAAAAGTCATCTTGGTCCTGGTAACGTCAACCATATTTGTTCCTAACAGTTCGCATTCGGATTTTTTCTATACTATCATGAATATACTCTACGAAGTCTTCACACACCGCAAAAAGAAGCCACCAACATTCTTACTGGGACCGCCCAAAAAGTCCCGGGCCAACCCCGGAACTACAGATATGACAAATAATGCAGTCACAAACTTAGAGCTGACCTTTGATCGGAAGAGGACAAACCACATCATCTTCAATGACTTCTGTTGCCTCAGCACGGCTTGACGGCTTCCATCGTCTTAGTAGCAGCGCATTCGAGACCACACTGACGCTGCTTAGGGCCATGGCTCCTCCGGCAATCACAGGACTCAGTAGCCCTAAAGCCGCAAGAGGTATTCCAATCACATTGTAGATGAAGGCCCAAAAAAGATTCTGCTTAATTTTGCTGTATGTTTTCCGGGAAATCTCGATAGCATCTGGGATCAATAAAGGATTTCCACGCATCAAAGTAATGCCGGCCGTATGCATAGCGACATCTGTTCCTGTCGACATGGCAATTCCCACATCGGCTGCAGCAAGAGCCGGAGCATCATTAATACCATCTCCGACCATAGCTACAATTTCACCTTTTCGTTTAAGCTCCTCAATAATACGTGACTTGTCCTGCGGAAGAACTTCTGCCCTGACCTCATCAATTCCTAGTTCACGTGCCGCCTTTTCAGCTGCGCCGCGATTGTCACCCGTGATCATAACGGTCTTGATTCCCAAGCGTTTAAGCTCCTCAATCGTCGCCTTTGAAGTCACTTTCACTTTATCACTGAAAGCAATAAGGCCTAGGGGGCCGGAATCCCCTTCTTGCGCTATAAAAGAAACCGTGTGACCTAGTGAAGCCAGTCGAGCAGCCTCAGCCTCAAATTCATTTGTGCTAACTCCCCGCTCATCCATCAGTCTCTTAGTTCCAATAAAAACGAGCTTTTCGTCCACTCGCGCTTCAAGACCTCTTCCTGGGATGGACTTAAATTCACGTGCTTCTTTTACCGCAAGCCCAATCCTGCGAGCCTCCTCGATAACTGCTTTTGCAAGTGGGTGCTCAGAACCAGCCTGCACACTGGCCGCAAGACCTATAATCTCATTGTGTGAGCGCTTACTGGCAACTCTGGAGACTTTAGGACGACCCTCAGTTAAAGTTCCTGTCTTATCGAAGGCAACTGTCGTCACAGAATGTGCCACTTCCAGGGCCTCTGCATCCTTGATCAAAATACCCGCCTTTGCTCCCTGACCCGTACCCACCATAATCGAAGTTGGTGTTGCCAGTCCCAAAGCACAAGGACAAGCAATTACAAGAACGGCGACACCAGCAATAATAGCTGACTCCCAATCACCTGTCACAACCCCCCAGGAAAGGGTCGTCACCAGAGCAATCACCAACACTACCGGTACAAATACACTGCTGACTTTATCCACCATACGTTGAATGGGTGCCTTTCCAGCTTGAGCAGATTCCACTAAGCGAATGATTCTAGCCAGAGTGGTTTCACTGCCTAGAGCTCCCGTTTGAATAACCAGAAGACCATCCGCATTGACTGCCCCGCCGGTAATCTTGTCACCTCTTGATTTGGACACGGGCAGACTTTCTCCAGTAATCAGAGATTCATCGACGTGACTTGCCCCTTCCAAGACGATACCGTCCACCGGAATTCTTTCACCAGGGCGAACAACAACCAAGTCCCCCAGCCGGACTTCCTCAATTGAGATTTCCAGCTCTTTGCCTTCGCGTCTTACGCGTGCAACTTCCGGGCGCAAAGCTTGGAGGACCTTGATTGCTGCCGAGGTCTGCTGCTTGGCTCTTGACTCAAGATACTTCCCAAGAAGGATCAAGGTAATGACAACAGCTGCGCTCTCAAAATAGAGATGTCCGGCTCCAGCGTGGCCGACATGCTCACCAAACCTCACAAGGTAATAAACACTGAGAAAATAAGCCGCTGACGTGCCGAGAGAAACCAGCAGATCCATGTTGCCGGATTTCGCTTTAACCGCCTTCCAAGCGGCTTTATAGAATCTGGCGCCCAGCCAGAACTGAACTGGCGTGGCCAAAAGAAGCTGCACCCATCCCGGAGGCATCCAGTGAACACCAAATGGGATTAGTAGCATAGGAACAACCAATGGACTCGAAAGCAGGGTCGCAATAATAAGATGATTTCGCTCTTTTTTAAGAATACGTTCTTTTTCCTGATCCATCCCCTCTGCGGCCCCCTTGCCGTCCTCAACAGGCTTGGCAAGGTACCCCGCATTTGCAACGGCACCGATAAGATCATGCTGGGTGACTAAACCTGGGACATAGCTAATTCTAGCCCTTTCCGTTGCAAGGTTCACAGCAGCAGCTTTTAATCCCGGCAGGGTTTTCAATGACTTCTCAATTCGCCCTACACAGGAGGCACAGGTCATGCCCTCAATACTGAGCTCCACCTCACGAGTGGGAACTTCATAACCAGCAGTTTCAATTGCACCGACAACCAGCGGAAGCTGAGATGGATCATAAATCTTCACACTCGCCGACTCTGTTGCGAGACTGACTGTGACCTCGCGGACCCCCTCAACCTTACGAACCGCCTTTTCGATTCGAGAGACGCAGGAGGCACAAGTCATGCCCCGGATTGGGATGTTTGTCTCAAAGTCGGATGTCATCGCGCCAGATGTGTTTTCTAGATTTTTCATGGCTTCACTCCTTGTATAGAAATCACTCTAAGGCTTCCAACGTTTGGAAGGTCAATAGGGATACACCAAGGATTTTGAAAAAATCGACACATTTAGCCATTTTGAGACAAAAGTCACCCGGGGCTGGACCTTCCCACTGTTGGAAGCTTGATGGTTATCCGCCCCAACGGAGCCTGATCACGACTACTTGAATTTTCTAAGACGAAGGGAGTTTGCAATAACAGAAACAGAACTAAAGCTCATCGCAGCTGCAGCAATCATGGGACTCAATAAAAGTCCCGTAAAAGGATAAAGAAGCCCTGCCGCCACCGGCACCCCAAGCGTGTTGTAGACAAACGCAAAAAACAGGTTTTGTTTTATATTCTTGAGCGTTTCTTCGCTGAGTGACCTTGCTCTCACAATTCCCGTAAGATCACCTTTAACCAGCGTGATCCCTGCGCTATTCATCGCAACATCGGTTCCCGTTCCCATAGCAATGCCAACTTGAGCTTGCGCAAGCGCAGGGGCATCGTTGATTCCGTCCCCCGCCATAGCAACAAATCCGCCCTCCATTTGCATTCTTTTGACAACCTCGGCCTTCTGTTGCGGCAGCACATCTGCGAAATAGCTATCCAAACCCACTTTTTTCGCCACGGCTTGTGCTGTCTTCTCATTGTCTCCAGTCATCATGACCACTTTGATCCCAGCTTTTTTTAAAGACTCAATTGCCTGAACCGTCGTCTCTTTGACCGGATCCATGACACCTAACAAGCCCGCGATTTTCCCATCAATCGCCACGTACATGACCGTTTGACCGTCTTCCCGAAGGCGATCAGCTTCAGCCTCCGCCCTACCCAAATCGATCGAGAGCTCCTGAAGAAGTGCTTTATTTCCTATGGCGATCCGACGATCATTGACCTGTGCCTGAGCCCCTTTTCCAGTAATAGATTTAAAATCAATGACGTCACGGAGCCCAACCCCACGCTCTCCAGCACCTTCTACAATTGAGAGCGCCAAGGGATGCTCACTTGCCTTCTCAAGACTCGCAGAGAGAGCCAGAAGTTCTTTTTCCGGCGTCCCATTCAAAGTCTTCACTGTTACAAGCTTGGGTTTCCCCACAGTCAGCGTCCCGGTTTTATCAACAACTATCGTATCCACCTTTCTCATCATCTCGATGGCCTCTGCGTTTCTGAATAGAACCCCCATAGAAGCGCCGCGCCCCGACGCCACCATTATTGACATCGGAGTCGCCAACCCCAGAGCGCAAGGACACGCGATGATAAGAACTGCCACGGCATTGATTACCCCGTGCGCAAGCTTGGGATCCGGCCCCCAGATGGCCCAAACACCAAATGACAGCAATGCCACCAGAATGACCGCCGGAACAAACACCGCGGAAACCTGATCGGCCAGCTTTTGAATTGGCGCCCTGGATCTCTGCGCTTCCGCGACCATTTTCACAATCTGAGACAAAAGAGTGTCTTTACCTACTTTTTCAGCTTGGATAACCAGAGACCCTGTCCCATTGATGGTAGCCCCGACGACTTTTGATCCTGCCTGTTTTTCAACGGGCATCGACTCACCTGAAACCATGGACTCGTCCACCGAGGACTGCCCCGATAACACAATCCCATCAACAGGAACTTTCTCTCCAGGCCGAACTCTGAACTGATCACCCACATGAATGTGCTCCACGGGAATATCCACTTCGCTCCCATCTGGATTGATCTTGCGCGCAGTCTTCGGGGCCAGCCCCAAAAGCGACTTTATGGCAGCACTGGTTTGCCCCCGCGCCCGCAGCTCCAACACTTGCCCAAGCAAGACCAGTGTGACAATGACCGCTGCGGCCTCAAAATAGAGCCCCACTTCACCCGTCATCGAATCCTTAAAAGATGCCGGAAAGACATTCGGTATAAGAACGGCCACCAGACTGTAAAGATAGGCGACGCCGACCCCCAGCCCAATCAAAGTAAACATATTCATACTTTTATTTTTAAGCGACAGCCAAAATTTCACAAAGAAAGGCCAACCACCCCACAAAACCACAGGTGTTGCCAACGTCAATTCTGCCCATTTCACAAAAGAATGAATTTCTTCAGAATGAATAAACGTGCGACCTCCCATTGTCAGAAACAGGAGCGGGGCACTCAAGAGCGTGCTGACCCAAAAACGCTTTCTCATGTCCAGATATTCGCTGCGATCTTCCTCCTGATCCAACGAAATCACAAGGGGCTCCAGAGCCATTCCACAGATAGGACAACTACCCGGTCCCATTTGACGAATTTCTGGATGCATCGGACAGGTATACTCGACATCCGTTGCCTGCGAGGCCTCCTCAGGAGAGGCCTCCAACGCCAAGTCCTTGATCAAATCCGGCTTCTTCCTCAGCTTGCCAGTCTCTCCGTGAGTGTGATGTCCATGATGACCGTGCGACTCCATAAGAACTCCTCTTTACTGGTGTCTTTAAAGAGTAGCGCAGAAGGTTTCGTCTAGGAATGCCGGCATACTTTTTACACCGGTCTTCACAGCTTTACCTATGTCAACTGACTTACAACGATTCTCATTTCATTCTACTGGATAGATTTTCAAGAATCGGACAATCGGGCCGATGATCCCCCTGACAACTCTTTGAGAGATGTTTCAACGTTCTCACCATCTGTTCCAGTTCAAATATCTTCTTTTCCATTTCCTCGACATGCTTCATAGCCAAAGTCTTCACTTCTGAACTAGCCCTAGACTTGTTTCTCCACAAACTCACCAGCTTCTTAATTTCTTTCATCGAAAACCCCAAGGATCTGGCGCTTTTGACAAAAGACAGAATATGGACATCCGCGTCCGAATAGGTTCTATAACCTGATTCACTTCTGCTGGCTTTCGGAATGATACCGATAGATTCATAATGACGAATCAACTTTGCGTTAACGCCGGAAATTTTTGCAGCTTCACCGATATTCATGGTCACCTCGTTCTTTAATCTTAACCAAACGTTCTAATAATTAGAATCTTTAGTTTGGAAATAAAAGGGATCTGCGAAGATGTTATGTTTTTTCACTCCACGGTCCAGCAAATGAGGAGTGATTGAATCAATCATCGGAGGCGGACCCGCCAAATGAACACCCTGCCTTCGCGCGGCCTCCAAAATGTATCCAGCCTAGAGCTTCCAAATATTGGAAGGTCAAGAGATCACTGGGCCTCTTTCTCATAATGAAATATCCATTTTTTTCTTTTGACCTTCCAAATACCGGAAGCCCGAAACTGAGGGTAACAAGATCTAGAAAATAAGGAGGATCTTATGCATGAATTTAAAGTGGAAGGTATGACATGCGGAAGCTGTGCGAACTCGATTCAAAGAGAGATCAGAAAAGTTGATCCTGACGTAAAAGTCCAAGTGGACATCGGTCAGAAACTTGTCAAAGTTGAGAGTGGGGCTGACAAAGACGAGATCGCCACCTTGATTGAAAAGGCCGGCTATGAAGTCATAAAGACCAACAACCTATAATTGAAAGAAAAGCTAGAATAAAAAGAGGGGCCTCGTTGAGGCCCCTCTTTTCGCCTCAAGGACCGACGCCTTTAAAAACAAAAACCCCGACTCTTGCGAGACGGGGTCCATAAAAATCTAAAAATTGGGGTGAGTAACGGGGCTTGAACCCGCGACACTCGGAATCACAATCCGATGCTCTACCAACTGAGCTATACCCACCACAAAGGAAGATCTTTTATAGGGCCTTGCCGAACAAAGTGCAAGCAAGAAAATGACCCAGAATCGAGGATTTTAAAAAGTCCTAATAATCACAAGGACCTACGACAACCTGCGCCTTACAAAGACTGCCGCCTTTTTCGGCATCTAGAACCGTTTCTTCGGCCCACTCCCCATTGGCGTTGCATCGATGGCGCACGCAAGACACCCCTGGCACGGTCACCAAACAAGCTTTTTTCTCTTTCTTAGGATTATTCAGGCAGGTCCATGAACATTCATTGAAGCGCCCCGCCGGTCTTTGGCAGATGGCCCCTTCTTTTGCGTCAATAGCCCTGGCTTTGGCCAGGCGCTGTTTTTCAAGCTTCTCTTTTTTCTGACGTAACTTTTCAGCTTCGCTGGCTTTGGCCAACTCTTTCAGATCCAGGGCCGTCACGGCCGTGAGGCGTCCACGTGGGATCTTTTTTCCTTTAAGCAGGATATCGTAGGCAATTTCCCCACCTTCAAGAACTCCTTGGAAACTGACTTGCTGACCGCTTTGGACTTGGACACTGTCTTCCCCGTTCAGCGCAGAAAACTCCATGGAGCCTTCAAACATCTTCACGCCAGCCAAAGCCCTAGACGGATCCACACTTAAAACATAATCCCCCGGCGGGGCGATGAACTCAAAAAGATCCGAACGTAAGGCTATATTATAAGCCGCCTTGTCCTTTAAACTCTGCTGCCAGCGCAACTGCCCGGTTTTCAGAATAACCACCGGCGCCTCACCACTTTCCCAGGAAATCACCGGGATCGTCAGTTCCCCCGCCCCCAGCAAAGTGATCGTTCGCTTTTCATCAAGTTGTACTTTAACTTCCCCATCCAATGAGGTCTCAAGAACGGCTTTTTCCCTAAGAGCCACGGGTTTTCGCAAGGACAGGCGCTTGCCGTCCTTCCCGGTCAACCACACCGCACCACGCACCTGACTGACTGCCGGATACTTAGGAGCTGCGGCCGGAGCTTTCAGTGCAAAACCCAAAGACATCAAAACATAAAAAAGAACTTTAACTGTTGGAATTTTTCTGAACACGCTCGGCCTCCCACATCTTGGCGAACTTCAGGAAGATGGAATAAGAGGCTCCGACCGCGATAATAAAACCCGGGAGTCCATCCATGAATCCGCGTTTCACGATATAAGTTTCAATGAATTTCGAAAAAGGCTTCGTGAAGAACTTGAAGTAGGAAAACTTCTTCCCCGACGCCATTAACTGCTTAGCCCCCAAGGTCGAATAACGATCATTGGTCACCACCTGATCGCTCAGGCTGTCAAACACCCAGTGATGCAGATCGTGCTTCACCTTGAGCTTTCTTTTGACTTCAACTTTTTCATGAACATCAGCGGCATTCCACTGAGACTGGGACTTGTTAAACAAGCGCAACTGATAATCGGGATACCACCCGCCGTGAGTGATCCATCGTCCCAAATGATAGGACTTGCGCGGAAACAGATACCCGGCCTCACGGTCCAAACTGGCAAACTTCTGGCAAAGCTCTTCGGCCAGTTCGGGACTCAAGGCTTCATCGGCGTCCAAAGATAAAACCCAGTCATGTTTTGCCTGAGCCGTGGCGAAGGCCTTCTGAGGGCCGAAACCCTTCCATTTTTCCTGAAAAACCCGGGCGCCGCATTTTTGAGCAATCTCAACGGTGCGATCCGTCGAAAAGCTGTCCACCACCACCACATCATCAACAAACGGCGCAGAGCGAATGCAGCGCTCAATGTGCGCCTCTTCGTTCAAAGTAATGATCACAAGAGAAATCGGCAATTTTATCACCTAATCAGAGTCTCTTTGGATCAAAGTCTTGTCAAACGATTCGCGACTCGCTACGATTTTTTGAATCGAAAGGTTTTTATCCATGAAATTTGCTAAATACTTCGTTTTTGCTCTGTTTTTATCTTCGCAAGCGCAGGCGTACTTGAGCATTGCTGAATCCGCGGAGGTTCTGGCTCCGGGCAAGTACCAACTGGGTGCTGAACCTCAAATCCTGACCAACAAGGGCGGTGGAGCAAACTTCAACGTCTTCCTGGACACCTCTATCAACGAATCCACCAGTGCCCGAATCAGCATGGGGGCTGGCGCCGTGGACTTTAACGCCTTTGCCAGCCTGAAGTGGATTCCGATTCCTGACGTCGACAATCAACCGGCCATGGGCTTTCGCGTAGGTGCGGGCCTGGCTCGCGATGAAGACGAAAATCTTCTGCAACTGCAAGTCGCACCTTTGGTTTCCAAACGCGTGGACACGGATTACGGCCTGACTGTGCCTTATGTAGCAGTCCCCTTCACGTTCCTGAACACCAAAGAAGAAAACATCGTTGCCAGCAATATCGCCATCGGAACTGAGTTCCATTATGTCGACTGGAATGAAGTCAACCTGGGCGCTGAATTGGGTGTGGACTTGAATAAGTCTTATTCCTATATTTCTGTGTTCGTCACCTTCCCATTTGAAAGTCACAAAGGATTCGGTAAGTAAATATGTTGTCATGGTTCTTTAAGGACGATACCGGTACCGCTGCAGATCTTTATGTAGATCTGGGAACAGCCAATACATTGATTGCAGCGCGTGGAAAAGGGATCATCCTGAATGAGCCCTCACTGATTGCATATCAACAGACGAGCCCGGGCAAAAAACGCGTGATTGCTGTGGGATCTGACGCCAAAGAAAAGTTGGCGAACAACCCCGGCAACATCTTTGCACAGAAACCGATTCGCGACGGAGTCATCGCTGACTTTGAAACTTCCGAAGTTATGCTGAAGCACTTCCTCAGCCAACCGGGTGTGAAAAGCGCCTTTTCCCGCCCGCGCGTGGTGGTGTCCCTGCCTTATGGTGTGACCGAAGTGGAAAAACGCGCCGTCATTGATTCCTGCAAAGCTGCTGGCGCCAAAGAAGTCTTCCTGATTGACGAGCCTATGGCCGCCGCGATCGGCTCAGGACTGAACGTCAAATCCGCCGAAGGCAATATGATCATCGATATTGGCGGAGGAACTACAGAAGTGGCCGTGATTGCTTTGGCAGATATCGTCTATTGCGAAGCTGTTCGCGTGGGCGGTCACCGTTTGGATGATGCGATCATTGACTACTTTAAAAAATACAAAAAACTCAACATCTCTGAGTCTACAGCCGAATACCTGAAGATCACCATCGGCACCGCCGTTCCTAAAAAAGACATCCGCAGCGTGACCATCACGGGCCGTGATGCCGACACAGGCATGAACCGAACCATGGAAGTCAGCTCTGAAGACGTGGGCCTGGCAATGAACGGTTGCATTCAGGAGGTTATCAACGCCATTCACAAGGCTTTGGAACACACTCCCCCAGAGCTGGTGTCAGATATCATCGAAAGAGGCATCACCCTGGCTGGTGGGGGCGCTTTGATTCGTGACTTTGATCTGCGCATCCAAAATGAAGTTCGCTTGCAGGTTCGCGTGGCGGAAAATCCGCTGACAGCAATTGCCAAGGGCGGCGAAGCAGTCCTGAGTGATCCAGAACTGCTGGATAAAATTCAACTGGAAGTTTAATAATTCACAGGGGTCGTTTTCGGCCCCTTTTTCATGTCTTCACGCAACAACTGCAAAAGACGGAAGGCCGCAGGCCCCTGCTGACCTGAGCCGATTTTCTGACCTTCATATTCAACCACCGGAAGAACATCCAAAGTCGTACCGATCATCATCGCCTCGGCGGCGGACAGAAGATCCTGCTCACTCAGATCCTTTTCCTGAATCGAATTAAGCACCCCTTCACCCACAAGGCTTTCCGCCAGTTCAAACGTGCGCATCATCGTTGTGCCTTTTAAAATCTGACGAAGCTTCGGACGAAGCAGATTTTTATCTTTATCAATCAGCACAATGTTTTCCGTGCTGCCTTCCGTGATGAAGCCCTGCCCGTCAACACCAATGGTGAAGTCAATCTTGCGATCCACACTTTCTTTTTTCATCAGAACATTGGGGAGATAGTTACAAGTCTTGATTCTAGCCATCCAAGGGTCTTTCGGGGCGATATGACTGCGCCCCACTTTTACACCCTTCAGATACTTTTCATCAGAAAATGGAGTGAAAGAAGTCACAATCAGATACATTTGCGAACTGATCGAATCATACGGGTTTGTGGTAAAATAACCCGGACCTCGGGAGATATAGAGCCTTAGCACCGCAAAGCGCGCGCCGGAAACTTTTGTGGTCTGCAAAATAATTTCCTTCATCTCGGGCAAAGAATGCGGCAGGGACAGACCAATCTGACCCGCCGAGGACTCAAGGCGCTCCAGATGTTCCTGCAGAAGGAAAACCTGCCCATCAACGACCTTGATTGCTTCAAAAACCCCATCCCCGCGATGAACCAGATGATCGTCCACCGGGACCATCATCAATCCAGGATCTTTCACAATCCCACCCAGCCAAGAACTGTACATCGCAAGATACGTGCCCTGCGCAGCATACTGGCGCTGCAAAAGATGTTTTTGAACTTCAGAGGGAGAAAGTACCGGCAATGTCATAAGATCCTCGCTTTCGAGATGATTTTCCCATTCTAGTTTCTTGGCGACGACGACGGTAGTTTTTTTGTTTTTAATTTGACCTAACTCAAGGGAGGTCCTGACAATAAGATCTTACGGAGGACTTCAATGCAAAACCATCTTCTAATTCCCCTTTTGGTTCTGAACCTGACAGCATGTGCGTCGTTCACTCGCGACCGCGCTCCGAATCAAGAAACCAAAGTTTACCTGAAAGATGCCCAAGGCAATGTGAAAGAGGCCCCTTCCCAGGCAACCAGCACCGGAGGCGCAAAAGAAATGACGCCAGTTCAGGTTGGTGACGATGCCGAAGCACAAGCCCATGCATCCGAAGTGAAAGAGGCTGTTGCCGCTGCTGCTCAACATATTCACGAAACCCATGGAAAGACACCTCGCGAGGCGGGTCCGGTTCCGGCTGAAAAATCCCTGGGTTGGCTGAAGAACGGAAACACTCGCTTTGTAAAAGGAATGTTCCGTAACGATGGCGCCTCGGCCAAAGACCGCCGTCGCGTTGCCACTTTGCAGCGACCTCACGCTGCAATCTTTACCTGCAGTGATTCTCGAGTGTCCCCCGAAATCATTTTCGACCAGAAATTAGGGGAAATTTACGTGATTCGCACGGGCGAGCTGATCTTGGATAAAAACGTCCAGGAAAGCCTTGAGTATTCTGTAGGCACACTGGGCACCAATCTGGTGGTTTTGATGGGTTCAGACTCTTGCGGCGACATGGTGGTGGCCGAGGGCTTGAACAATGATCTGCTAGAACGCTCTGCAATCCTGCGTGACGCTGTGGCCTCGGGTGAGGTAAAGATTGTGAAGGCTGTCTATAGCCTTGAAGCTGGAAATGTGGAGTTTCGATAAATGAACGACAAACGTAAGATTCTGATCACCTGTGCTCTTCCCTACGCGAACGGATACATCCATCTGGGTCACCTGGTGGAATATCTTCAGGCCGACTTCTGGGCCCGTTTTCAGAACATGAGAGGTCATGAGTGTGTGTTCATCTGCGCCGATGACACCCACGGAACCCCGATCATGGTTAAAGCCCGCGAAATGAAGATCACTCCTGAAGCTTTGATCGCTCAGAGCTACAAAGAGCACACTCAGGATTTTGCGGACTTCCAGGTTCAGTTCTCACACTTCGGCTCCACGAATTCTGAAGAAAACCGCCTTCTTTGCGAGTATTTCTACAAAAAAATGCAGGAAGGCAACCACACCCGCACGCAGCTGATTCAGCAGCTGTACTGCAATCACGACAAGATGTTCCTGCCAGATCGCTTTGTGAAGGGCACTTGCCCTAAATGTGGCGCCAAAGAGCAGTATGGAGATTCCTGTGATGTGTGTGGATCGACTTACTCTCCAAGCGACATGAAGGAAGTGCATTGCTCCATGTGCGGCAATGCTCCGGTGCTTAAAGACTCTGAAAGCATTTTCTTTAAGCTGAACGACTTTAAAGCTTACCTTGAAGAATGGATCCCAAAACACTGCTCTAGCGAGATCTCTAAAAAGATGCTGGAGTGGTTCAATGAAGACCTGAAGGATTTGGATATTTCACGTGATGAGCCATACTTCGGCTTTGCGATTCCGGGCACGAACAACAAGAAGTTCTTCTATGTGTGGGTGGATGCTCCGATGGGATACATGTCCACAACCGAGCAATGGGCGAAAAATCAAGGCAAGACCCTGAAAGACATCTGGCAGGACCCGAGTCGTGAGATCTATCACTTCATCGGCAAGGACATTGCCCGCTTCCACACCATCTTCTGGCCGGCCTTCTTGAAAGCTGCGGAATTCCGTTCACCGAATCAGGTCTTTGTGCATGGTCACTTGATGGTCAATGGCGAAAAGATGTCCAAGTCCAAAGGAACATTTATTGCCGCAAGAACATACCTGAATCATCTGAACCCGGAATATCTGCGATATTACTATTCCACAAAACTGAACAGCTCTGTGGATGATATCGATTTGAATCTGGAAGACTTCACGGGCCGCGTGAATTCCGAGCTTGTGGGTAAAATCACGAATCTGGGATCCCGTGGTGGCCAGATGCTGAAAAAGAAAATGGACGGTGTGATGAGTGAGCCGGACGTTGAAGGCAAAAAGCTGATCGAGCATGCGCAAAAAACGGCGGAAAGAATTGCGGCCCATTATGAAGCCCGTGATTTCGCCAAAGCGCTGACTGAGATCCGCGGTTTGGCGGATGATGCCAATAAGTACTTCGACGAAAAGGCTCCGTGGAAAACCATCGATACCGATCCGGCAGGAACCAAACAGGTCATCACAACGACTTTGAATATGTTCCGTCTGCTTGCGATTTATCTGAAGCCGGTTCTGCCATACTACAGCGACAAAGTGGCAAAACTTTTAAATGAATCCTCTTACCAGTGGTCTGACCTAAATAAAGTTCTGACCAACTGCCCGATCAATGACTACGAACACTTGGCAACTCGAATTGAGGCCGACAAAGTCAAAGCCATGATTGAAGAAGGCAAGAAGATCAACGAAGAGCTTCAAGCTGCAAAAAAAGCCGCCTCGACAGCGGCTCCGAAAGCAGCTGCCCCGGCGGCATCTGCGGCGACGGGAGCTGAAGGTCGCCCGGCAGAAATCGAATTTGCTGATTTCGACAAAGTCGATCTGCGCATTGGCCAGGTGATCGAAGCGGAAGAGATCAAAGAAGCCGACAAGCTTCTTAGACTTAAAGTGGATATCGGCGAAGGTCAGATTCGCCAGATTATTTCCGGCATCAAAGCTGCTTACAAACCAGAACAACTGGTGGGGCGCAAAGTTTTGGTGTGCGTAAACTTGAAACCTCGTAAAATGAAGTTTGGCATGTCTGAAGGCATGATCCTGGCGGCGGGAACTGGTGGCAGCGACTTATTCGTTCTGTCAGCAGATGATGGCGCACAGGTTGGCCAGAGAGTGAAATAATGAGCCTTTCAGCTCAGGCTAAAAAATCCCTCGAAGAGATTCATCAGCTTTTTCTGAAGCTGGAAAAATCCTCGGGGGATTTTTCTTTTGCGGAAGCCCCACTGAAAGATCTTAAAAACAAGATCGCAAACCTTGCCAGCTCTGACAATCCGGCTGTGAGCCGACTGGCGTCTTTGGAAAAACATCTGGTTGGCGGTATGACACTAAAACACTTTGTCAGCTACGCCATTCCCTTTGAACGACTGTTGCACAAAAACCTGCAGGACGATGAGTTTCTGGTTATTGAAAATGACAAGACCGACACAGCTCAGGAAAAGATCCCCTTGGTGTTTGTACTGGACAATATCCGCTCGGCCTTCAATGTGGGCTCTGTTTTCAGAACTGCTGAATGCCTGGGGGCTGAAAAGATTTATCTTTGTGGTTACACCCCCCTTCCCACACAGTGGAAGGTGGAAAAGACCGCCATGGGAACGCAGGAATATCTTGCCTGGGAAGAGGCCCCAAAGCTTTTGGAATGCCTGGAGGAGCTTAAAGATCAAGGCTATCGCATTGTTGCGCTGGAAACCGCTGCCAGTGCCACCGACCTTTATGAAAAGTTTGATCCTGAACCCACAGCTTTTGTGCTGGGCAATGAAAGATTCGGCCTTGATCCTGAGGTTTTAAAAGTCATTGACGAGATTCGCATCATTCCCTTGCGCGGACGAAAGAATTCTTTAAATGTAGGTGTCACTGCCGCAGTGGCGGGATTTGAATGGATGCGACAATGGCGCCAAAAGTAGAACTTTCACCGATTGGTTATTTCCGCAGCCCGCAGGTTCGTCCCTATGAAGCCGGCAGACAGCCCGACGAATTTCATTCTTCAGGCTATATCGAACTGCAAATTGGGAAAAACTTTGAACAGGCCCTGACCGGACTTGAGGGTTGCGAGCGGATTTGGGTGATTTTTCTTTTTCATCACAATGATCACTGGAACCCCATGGTGCTGCCTCCGCGGGGCAGTCAAAAGAAACTGGGTGTGTTTGCGACTCGTTCGCCCTATCGCCCCAATCCCGTGGGTATGAGCTGCGTGAAGGTTCGATCAATTGAAAAGCTTAAAATTCATGTCGAAGGTGCGGATCTTCTTGATGGCAGTCCCATCTTAGATATTAAACCCTATGTCGCCTACGCCGATTCGTTCCCGGAAGTTGAGCCCGCATGGCTTAAGGATGCTGAAAAGTTCACTATTGAATTTTCACCTCCAGCGCAGAAACAGCTGGATTGGCTGGAGCTTCATCAGTTGCAACAGCTGCGCGGCTTCTTGCAACACCAACTGGAGTTTGAACCGGACAATGCGCGCAAAAAACGCGTCAAACCAAATGCAAACGGCTTCGTGATTGCCTATCGCACATGGCGCGCGCAGTTTGAAATTCAGGACCAACTTGTGCGAGTGATCAGAATATTCTCTGGTTATTCCGAAGAGGATTTAAACAGCCCGGAAGACACCTACGGCGACAAGGATTTGCATCGTCGCTTCCAGATGGCTTTCCCTGATATATCCCAGACTTAAAAAAGACTTTTAACCGCACGCCAAACAGAAACAGGTGGCTTGCCACACAGAATGCGCAACTTATCAAACAAACTGAGTCGCCCCTGATAGAAGCGTTCAATCAATCCCTCTGAAAGCTGATAGAATCGCTCAAGGATCACGTATCTTTTTTCAGGGACCGCGGCCAGGAACATCATGCGGTTCAGAGTTCTTAAGTAACGAGCTTGCCGCTTAAATCCTTTTTGTACGTCTGTCAGCACCACATCCCACGTATCCAAAGAGCTTGTCGCCAAAGCGTGAACACATGTCACCGTCTGCGGGAATGTATAACCAGTGACGGGCTGATAGATTCCTGACGATGCCCCTAGTCTGAGCGGCTCTTGAGCGTTTACGGACATCACGGGTGAAGGATATAGATCCAGCGGCAGACAGCCCACTTCCTGTCGAATCACTGTCTCGACAGTCCACCCCTTTTGACTGATGTATTGCAGAATTCCCGCTTGGATCGTTTCCACATCCAAGTTGGGTGTGTTGGAATAATAGGTGTCTTCAACAAGCAGTTCTTTCTCATTCCACGGCAGAATATAGACGAAGCGATAACCATCTGCTTGCGGCACCAGGACGTCTTTCAATATCACGTGTTGAAGTCCGTGTGGTCTAGAAAGTTTCACATCCAGCCCCACGAATTTTTGATAGCCGCGTTTTACTTCCGAAGAGGTCCCCCATCCGCGGGCGTCGATCACTTTTTTGCTACGAAAAATTCTGCCATCAGACAACGTGACACAATCACGATGAACTTCAGCCACTGGGGTCTGCAGAAGAATATGATCTGCATGATGACCCAGCAGAGACTGGTGAAAATCCTGGGCCTTGATCGAACAATAGGTGCTTTCGATCTTTCTTCGGTATTTGGGGAAAAGAACTTCATAAGAAGGCCAGGTCTTTGAGATAAGTGGCTGCAACCAACGAGCCCCTTGCGGGATATCAGATCCATGAAAGCTCCAGGTGTGATTGCCACCTAACTGGTGCCCACGCTCCAGAAGCAAGACTTTTAAGGTGGGTTGCTCTGTGCGCAAAGCCTGCAACAGCAGGCCTCCGGCCAAGCCGCCACCAACGATCAGGCAATCCCAAATATTATCTTCTGCAGCTATAAACATGTTTTACAAATATCGCGCTTTAAGATAGCAATCAATTATGAACCACTTCGAGAAGTATGAATCCTATATTCCCTTCGACCTTTTGGAGCCACGAAACTTTGTTGTGGCAACGATCATCCTGACTCTGGTGGTTCTGGTTCGTTACTTGGCCTTGACCACCTGCTTCTATATCGCATTTTACAAGAAGAACTGGCCTTGGGCAAAAAGCCGCCAAATCTATCCCACTTTGCCTGATAAGAAAATTCAGCTGTACGAAATCAAATGGTCGGCCATCAGCTCTGTCATCTTCGGTCTGGGTGGCGTGCTGCTGGGGATCTTATGGCAAACCGGCTGGGCACGCTTTTATCTGCCGATGGATCAGTATGGGTGGCCTTATTTCATTGTCAGCGGCTTTTTACTGTCCCTGCTTCATGATTTTTACTTCTATGTGACTCACCGATTGCTGCACATCCCTTGGCTTTATCGTCGGTTTCATGCTGTTCACCATGCTTCTTTGCAGCCATCGCCTTGGGCTTCATTTTCCTTTCATCCGGTTGAGTCCCTGATCGAGGCGCTGCCGTTGCCTTTGATTTTACTGTTCCTTCCATTGCATCCTTTGGTTTTGCTGGTTTATCTGACCGTGATGACCTTGTCGGCAATTGTGAATCACCTGGGCTTTGAAGTTTTACCACGAGGAGCCGCAACCCACCCTGTTGGAAAGTGGCTGATTTCAGGAACGCATCATTCCGCTCATCATCGCTATTATAAATACAACTTCGGGCTGTTTTACACTTTCTGGGATCATTTGCTTAAGACACAACACCCGGCTTATGAAGCTCAGTTTATAAAAAACACTGGCGAACGGAATCAGAACACGTGACACGGCCGCTATTGTCCATTTCAAAATTAAAAAAGAACTATGGCACCAAGGTCGCTCTGCACGATGTGAGCTTTTCCGTGGAGCCTTCGCAGATTGTGGCCCTTTTGGGACCCAATGGTGCCGGGAAAAGCACGACACTTAAGATCCTGCTGGGACTGCGAAGCGCCGATCACGGGAGCATCCAAAAGCCTGACAAATCCCTGATTGGTTATGCCGGACAGGAGATCTCCTTCCCCACCCATTTAAAAACCATTGAGGTTCTTCGTCTGGTGAAGGCCCACTATGAGCGTGGCCCTTCGATCGAGGAATTGACCAATCACTTCCATCTGCAGGCCTTCTTGCATCGCCAGATGGGTGGACTTAGCGGCGGTGAAAAACGAAGAGTCGCCCTGGCCTGTGCCTTACTTGGAGAACCCGAGTTGCTGGTTCTGGACGAACCCACCACAGGTCTTGACGTGGAATCACGCATTCATCTGTGGCAGGAAATTCGCGATTTTGCACAAAAAGGTGGAGCTGTTCTTCTTTCCACACACGATCTTAATGAGGTGGCTCAGGTGGCGCACCGGGTGGTTATCATTGATCATGGCACTGTCTTGTACGATGGGCCGACATCGGAAATCACTCGCAGTCTGAAATTTAAAACGATGAAAATCCGAAGCCCCAAAGCACCTGTTTCACAACTCATCGAAGACTCGACCAGTGAAGGACAAAATCATCAGGTTCTGACCCAGCAGCCCGTTGCATTGCTAAAAGAGCTCTTTGCCGGAAACTTCCCAATGGAGGATCTAGAAGTTTCTTCTGCCACGCTGGAAGAGGCTTTTATTCATCTAAGAAAGAAGCATCATGAAAAGAAATCTTAAGCTGACGCTGCTTCATACCTATTATCAGTTCAAGGAGCTGACCCGCCAGCCGATGTACCTTATTTCAACTTTGGTTTTTCCGGCGATGTTCTTTTGGTTCTTTGGTGTTCCCAACGCACAAAATGAATCCGCCGCTGCGATGCTGACGGGATCTTTTGCCTGCTTTGGTGTTTTGGGGGTCGTGCTGTTTCAGCTTGCCATCGGAATTGCGCAGGAAAAAGGAACGCCCTGGTCCCACTATCTGCACATTCTGCCTTTACCGAAAGTCTTTACATTTTTGCCGAAGGTCTTAAATGCCCTTGTGGTTTCTTTGTTGTCGATTGCAGCTGTCGTTGCCGTGGCGATCCTGACAACACCACTAAACTGGCAAGAACTTCCCTGGGCCAATTTTCTGGCAAGTCTTCTGTTGGGATCTATTCCCTTTGGTCTGCTCGGAGCCTGCCTGGGATATGCCGCCAGTGCCAAATCTGTCGTGCCACTGGCGAATCTTGTGTATCTGCCACTCTCGTTTGCCGGTGGACTTTGGATGCCACCTCAAGCCCTGCCCGATGTTGTTCAGAAAATATCGGCTTACTTGCCGACCCGCTTTCTGGGCGAGATCGTCTGGGCTTCTTTGCTGAAACAGGACGTGCAATCCAAGCACACTTGGGGATTGATGATTTACAGCGTCCTTTTTTTGGCGGCGTCTTTGTATGTTTTTAGAAAAGCCCAAGAGCAAGAGTTTCATTAACTCCCTGATAACCCTCACTGTACCACTGCCACCAGGCCAGGATCATAATCAGATGACCCACGAAGATGAAGAAATGGCTCCACATCTCGACCCGGTCGGAATGTTGGGCCAGGTAGCGATACCAGTGCAGACCTTCATCAATCAAAGAATACACAATACTGAGTGCCACCAAGACCAGTGCTGGAATTCTTAAGAACACCGGGAAGTGATAGGCCATACACAACACTAATACACTGGTGATACCTGCAAAAATGGTGATGTGATGAACCAGAGCCTCCGCTTTCTGCAAAAACTCTTTATAGATCGTGCGATGTCCAATGGTATCAAAGGCAATCGCTGTGGAGAAAATAAAGATCCCCAGTGGGATGTTATAAACATAGGCCGGGAAATTCACTCCATTGAAATGCCCCACTCCGATAAACAGAGTCACCACGGCAAACAGACCGTACATCATTCCGACCCAAAGAATGTAAACAATCCAGTCTTTCAGACTGAACTCGCGAACTCGGCTGGCATAAATCCATGTCTCTTTAACAAAACTGGTACTCACTTAAAACTCCAAACTCTTCGGGGCGGTCGCACAGATTCTGTCGCTTTTACAGCAAACCATACCTGCGGCACAAAATACTTTGCCGTCGCCCCTATCAAAAACAATTTCTTCCAAATACTGACATAAATACGCTCGTTCAACCCTCGATCCGGATCCCGACGTATCAGTTCGCCAATGTGTGAATACACTTTAGCCGCAATCAAAACCGCCCAGCAAGAGCGGAGTGATAAATAACGAAGACCTGAATAGCCGTCCCGATAAAGTTCATCTGCCCGCTGAAGCAAGCGTTCCTGAATCTGCACCAGGGCCTTCCTGTGTTCGGCCTGGAACATCGTCGACTCTGTCATGCCGGCCTGAGCCAGCCAATCCTGCGGCAGATAACACCGACCCAACTTCGCATCATCGTGAATGTCGCGACAAATGTTCGTCAGCTGCATGGCATTTCCCATCGCGATGGCATGTTTGAGTGCCTGATCCGAGCGCACACCCATAATATGGCACATCATCAGTCCAACAACCCCGGCCACGCAGTAACAGTACTCTTCCAGTTCCGCCAAGGTCTGATAGCGACGATTCTGAACGTCCATCTGCATCCCACGAAGCAAATCCATCGGATATTGAACAGGAATCTTTTGACTGACTAGGATCTCACTCAAACCCCGAAACTGAAACGGCATCGGCCCCGCAGTAGGCAACGATTCCGTTAGACGTACAAGTTCCTGAAGCCTTTCGGGGGCCTCTTGCGCTGAGGCCTCGTCGATCTGATCATCACAATAACGACACCAGGAATAAAGTTTCCAAGCCGCCTGTTTTTGCTGCTGGGAAAAGAACAAAGACGCCACCGCAAAGCTTTTGGAGCCTTTTTGAATGGTTCTCTTATGAAGTTCCAGTTCCTGGCCTTGAGTCATCAGATCAGGTCCTCAACAACCAGGCCCGCAGTGGCTTTACCAGAATTCACAACCCCAGGGACGCCTGCGCCCGGATGAGTCCCGGCACCAACAAAGTACAAACCTTGAATTTGAGAGTCCTTATTGTGCTGACGGAAGTAAGCACTTTGGGTCAGCTTCGGTTCTAACGAGAACGCGGAACCATGGTAAGAATTCAACTCGGTTGAGAAATCTTCCGGAGTGAAAATTCTTTGGGTCACGATATTTTCGCGCAAGCCCGGCATGTACTTTTCTTCCATGTATTTCAGGATCTTCTCGGCGTAAACCGGACCTTCTTTTTTCCAGTCGATGTTCATTTTGCCCAAGTGTGCAACCGGAGCCAAAACATAGAAGCACTCATGCCCTTCTGGAGCCAGATTAGGATCCGTCAAGCTTGGCACATGCAGGTACAACGAGAAGTCATCCGGAAGAGTGCCATTGCTGAAGATATCCTCCAGCAAGCCTTTATAGCGCGGACCAAACAACACGTTGTGATGGGCCAGATTCGGATATTTTTTCTTTGTCCCAAAGTAGATCAAGAACAGACTCATGCTGAAATCTTTGTTCTGAAGCTCTTTGGACTTTTTTGCAGCCATGGGCTCTTTGCCCAAAAGATCACGGTAGGTGTGCACGACATCGCCGTTGCTAACCACAGCATCACAATCCCACACGTCCCCTTGGACTGTGCGAACCCCGGTGACTTTTCCTTTGTTGGTCAGAATCTGAGAGATCTCGCTTTGACAGCGGATCTCGCCCCCCATCTCGGTGAAGTATCTGACCAGAGCCTGCACCAAGGCCCCTGTTCCCCCGCGAGGGAAGAACACACCCCAGTTTCTTTCCAGGAAGTGAATCAGCGTGTAAATGGAAGACGTGCTGTAAGGATTCCCCCCAACCAACAAGGAATGGAAAGAGAACGCCTGGCGCAAGTGATCGTCTTTGACGTATTTAGACACCACGGAATACACACTGCGGTACGCCCCCAGACGAAGAAGCTGCGGGGACACCTTCACCATGCTCCACAGGTGCAAAAACGGCGTGGCCACAAGTTTGGTGTAACCCTCGTTAAAGACCTCTTCGGAATACTTCAGAAACTTTTCATACCCCTTGGCATCTGCAGGGGATTTTTTGCGAATCTGTGCATAGAGTTCTTCCGTGTTATTGCTATAATCGAATTTATAGCCATCATCCCACAGCAGACGATAAAACGGAGACACCGGAATCATTTCGACATAGTCGGACATTTTTTTGTTCTTCAACGCAAACAGTTCCTCAAGACACTCCGGCGCCGTGATCACCGTCGGGCCTGCATCGAAGGTAAACCCCTTATCGCGGTACACATAGGCACGGCCACCAGGCATATCCCGCTTTTCAAAAATACGAACTTCAAAGCCTGCGGCTTGAAGACGAATGGCTGCACTCAATCCACCGAATCCACTTCCAATCACTGCAACTTTTTTATTCATAGGCATGGACAATTCTCTCTGTCAGTTTATTTAATAGGTTTAGAGTCTGGATATTTTCTAGATCGCCAAAAGACTTTTTAATTTTTTCTTCAAGATCGCGATGCCTTCTTAGCGCCTCGGAATACGCGCGCTGTCTTAAGTCTGTGCTTTGCACGAAACTTTCCAGCAAGTCCGTCGCCGGCAGACTTTCCAGTGTTTTTTTGAAGTCCTGCATTTCTTCCTTTGTTCCGTGCGAGGCTAAATACAGCCAGATCCACGAGGGACGCCCCAACGTCAGATCTTCCAGGGACTTAAGATCCGTCGAGCCAAACTTCAGATTTCCGACATCATCAAAGCGCTGCAACGAAGAACCCAACTGCGTCCCCAGTTCCAGCAACAGCTGCAGGTCTGCTTCTTTATCACCGATTAAGGCACCCACCTGCAAAGCCAAGGCAACCAAGGCGCCACTTTTCAATGAATGGCTTTTGCACACCACTTCCTGAATCTGTTCAACAGAAAGATCCATCATGTTGGCACCCAGATCCAGCGCCTGCCCCAGATGGGCCTGGTGCATAGCCTCGTGCGCACAGCCGATGATCTTAAGCTTTACACAGTCCTCGACATCCAGAGCATGCAAGGCCTTCAAAGCCTCAAAGTACATCCAATTTCCCAGGTTCAAGGCCGGACCAACCCCGTACAGGCGATGCGCGGTGGGTCCGCCCCGGCGCTCTTTGCTGTCATCCTGGATATCATCAACAATCAACGAGCCCGCATGAATCCACTCTAGAACCCGTGACAACTCGGTCAAAGCTATTTTCTGTTTTGAAGTGGGAGGAGCACCTTTAGAATAAAGAGCACAGCCAATTGAAACCAGTTCGGCCCGGAACTCTTTTTTGGGCCGAGACATAAATTCCCGGGCAGGATCGTGCAAGAAAGTGCTCCAAAAAAACTCAACACTCGATGATGCCGAGCTCAATGGAAGACCTGGAGAGAGAATCAGATTCACTAGAACAACTCCTCAATTAGTTACCCGGGGCCAAACAAATTAACTAAACTAACTCCACTGTGCTGTCATTGAAATATGAATAAATAAGTTTATGTCAAACGACACAATAAACCCTACATCTTTAAAAGAGACTTCAATCGGGCCTGCCAAAGCTTAAACAGGCGCTGGCTGATCTTCTCCGAGCGGACGGAAAGATATATTTTGGCCTCAGCCAAGTCCACTCCTCGAACTTTCAAACTGCGGATCAAACCTGCCTCTTCATACTTTCGGGCGATGATATTGGGAATCAAAGCTACGTTATTAGAATGTTGGATAATCTCAATAGCCGTCAGAGCCGTCTGCATCTCGTGACCCTGAATGCGTTCGCTGCGAGGGATGGGGAAGTTGTCTGCTGCCTGCGCTATCGCCCGTCCGTTCCAGTACGCCGAGCGCGTGAAGGGATACTTTAGAAGCTCGTCCCGCCCCACAGTCCCTTTCAGAGCGTGATTTTTCCCGACATACAGATCCCAGCTCATCGAACCCACTTCCGCCGCACTCCAGGTCTGAGGCCACTTGATTTCTTCCAAGTGAAGGGCCACATCCAACACCCCTTCAGAAGCGGTTTGTCGCAGCTCCTCCGGAGAAAGATCCATAAATCGCAACAGGGTTTTTGAACCGGCTTCGTCTAAACTTTGGATCATGGCTCCAGAGAAAAATACATTCATAAAACCGCGGCCACCCACCGTGTAAGTTTCCGACGGCGCCAGAAACTGCGATTTTCGGGGAATAAGGTCCTCAGACTTTTTCAGAAGTTCCTTGGCCTGAAGGCTCACGTACGAGCCCTCCGGAGTCATGACATAGCCATGGGAAGACGTCTTGATAATTTCAAACTGCAACTGATGCCGGACCGATTGCAAAACCTTGGTCAATCGCGGTGGTTCAACTCCCAACGATCGGGACAGGGACCTTAACGACTTATGATCCGGAAGTTCCGCAAGCAGCAACAAATCGAAGAAAGAAATTTTCGCAAGACGCTTATCCATCATATTTTTATTTTACCAACTCACACAGCGGCTGGCGCTGGCTGATTCCGCCGCTTTGAATCGAGGTTTTAATCAAACAAGTGTCGTAGCCCAGCATTTTTAACTTCTGTTCCAATGCCACATAGACTTCTGCGCCCAACGAAGGTTGACGGGACAGAATCCACGCATACTGACGCGTCGGATCTCCGACAAGTGCATAAGAGTAATCCGGTGCCAGATCCAGGATCCAGTAATCCCCACCAAAGCCAAAGACCCAGCCAATGATCTTCAAAAACGTCACTTTGAGCTTGGCGTTGCTTTCGGTATCGACAACTTTTGCACGCCCCTCTGCCATCGAGCGCCCACCCGATTCAGTGTCACAGGAATTCAAAACCTGAATCATCCCGTCTTCTGCCGCAGAGTATTCTGCCGTGGTATTACCGATACATTGTTTTTGGAAAAACATGGGAATACTTGCAACTTCGTACCATTTCCCTAGGTACTTATTCAGATCTACATAAGGAACCGTCGTCGGTTCCGCCCAGCCCGTCGAAACAAAACCCAGAACAAGAACAGAAAGAATCAGCTTTTTCATAGGAGCTCCTTTATTTCTGAACCTGTTATAGACGGAATTTTACAGTCCGCCCATTATAAATAGAAATACGCCTATTTCCAGAAAGGAAACACTCTTGGATGAGCATGGCAAGATAAAAAATGGCAATGGGGATTTAAGACGCTTTATCGCGGGACAGGCTTCCATCAAGGGGTTCAGCCGCCCCCAAATGACTTCGCACATAGCGGTAAAGTGGATAGAACCCTGCGCCACGAGCAAGGGTTCCCAAGATAAACACGGCGTAATAGCTGGTGACTTTCTCTCCGAAAACCCACAGCACTTTGCCGCCAATATAGGTCCCCAGAATGATCGCCAGAGAATTTAAAAGATTGTAAACCGTCAACATCGGAACTTTTTCTTCCTGCTGAAGGTCTTTAAAGAAAATCAAAGACAGCCCCACTTCCACAAATGCCCAGGCCATTCCACTGATCAATTGCAGAAAGAAGATAAAATAGGGATCGGCACTGATGGCCCACATCGCTGGCAACGGCACGATGGCACCAGCCCCAAAGATCAATAGATTAAACCCCGAAGCATTGTGACGAAGGCGATCAATCAAAGTCAGCGTCAGAATCTTTCCGACAAACAGAACCCCGATCGCGGTCATGTAGGATCCATAGTCCATCTTGACCTGAGCCAGCATATAAGGAGTCACAAAGGGCGACGACACAAATACGGCCGCCTGAAATGGCGCCAGATAAAAGAAGAACCGTCTTTTACTGGAGTTTGCCCAGAACACTTTCCACGAAGCACGAAAACCAATCTTAGGTTCTTTGTTCCAATTCGGATCGAAGTACTGTGATGAAAGAATAAATGACGATAAAAGACGACAACCAAAAGCAAAGACAAAGAGCATCGTAAACACGGACGAGAACGGACCAATCTCCACTTTGTTGTGCAAAGCGACTCCCCCGCCGATAAGTCCCAACAGAATACCGATCTGAGAAACGCGGGCCCTTTTAGCAAAATAGCGACTGCCCTCTTCCACTTGCACCAAGCGGCCCATCCAGTAATTCCAGGCCGGTCCGGCGGCAAACCCAGAGCCCCAATACAAAGAGAGAATCAAAAACAGCATCCAGAAATTCGGAGCTTTGGTCGCAGAGAAGTAAATCAACGGCAGGAAGGTCAAAGCCTGCAACGTCGCCGAAGCCACCACCCAGTTTTTATGTGAACGCATGCGCTGCAGTCCGCGCGGAGTGATCAACTGCAAGAAGGCACCACTGACGATGGGTAAGGTCGACAGAATCCCGGCAAAGATTTCACCCATGCCGATAGATAAAGAATAAGCTGGCAAGTACGTCTCGCCAGCTCCAATCATCAGTGAACATAAGAAGGCATCAAAAAGACTGAGCCTTAAACTTTTCTCGCGCATGAGTGACTTTAATGGCCCCTTCTCATTTTTTTGCCTGCTTCCATCTCGGCTTTGCAGGCTTCAGAGAGTTTGTCTTTATTTTCGTGCATGCACTTCACAATACGCCCCTTGCCCGCTTTCACATCACCACAGAACCTTTCAACATCATCATGACAGGCTTCTTTGACACCTTTCATGTGTGTTTTCATTTTTTCGTGCTGTGCTTTGCACTCGGCAGAAAGTTTGTCTTTATTGTCGCGCATGCATTTCATCACTCGCCCCTCACCGGGTTCGACATTTCCGCACAGAGTTTCACGATCTTTCGCGCAGGCATTGGAAGTGGCTTCTTCTGCGTGTGACATCCATCCAAAACAAAGCATCACTGTAACAACAATCCATTTTCCCATTAAGGACCCCCATTTTCTAAATGGTACCAGCACCGGGAAATCAGAGACAAAGAGCTTGAGGTCCTATGGCCCTTTCTACGAGGTCTGGACCTAAGTGGGATCAGACGAAATGAATCGCCCCCATGGCCAGGGTCGCAAAGAAGCTCGCAACAATTAGACACCACAGGTAGCTAAAAAGGATAAAAACACCGTCTTTTTCCATGTGCCCGATTGCGCACAGGATGATACCAACAGCAGGCACGGTGTTAGAAAAAGGAATTGGCAGGGGTAAAGACAGCAAAACGGCGTTACCGATAAATACGATCAGATTCCCTAGGCGAAACACCCAGAAATCATGCAGCACCGTTAGGCGCTCTTTCACTATGCGGGACACATAGGTCCATATTTTTTCCGCCACCTCAGAAACCCGGATCACCACATCTGCAGAGATCTTCAGATGCTCAAACCTTCTGGGCAGCCACGGGGCCTTCCGGCGAAACAGAAAAATCGCCACTAAAGAAATTAGAATCCCCAAAGGAGTCGAAAGTCCAGGAATGGGAATCGGCTGCATAAACGGCAGACACAGGAAAAGAACCAGCACCGCGTGCCCCTCTTCGCCCAGCAAATCGAAAACTCTTCGCAAAGTGAGGTCGCCTTTAGAGGCTTCTTCCTGCAAAAGATCCATGGCGGAAATAAATCGACTTTTCAAACTTGCCATCCCTCACCTAAGCTCTTATCACTAGGTTTTCATTATTACTTAAAAGGACCCACATGGACTGGAAGATTTTTGCGAGCACCTTTATCACGATATTCTTGGCTGAAATGGGAGACAAGACCCAATTTGCGGCTCTTGCCGCGTCTTCACAAACCAAGTCCACCATGACCGTTATGGTCGCCGTGGTCTTGGCCTTGGGTCTTGCCGGGGCTTTAGGTGTGATTTTTGGGAAGTTCTTGGGAACTATGTTAAGTCCCCAAATTATGAAATATGTCTCTGGAAGTTTGTTTATTCTAGTCGGGATCTGGGTTTTGGCAGCAAAAGCCTAGTACCCACAATATTGGACTCGATCCGTATCGAGTCCAACATCTGATTTTGAAATTCTAAATCGCACCGTCTTACCAATCAGCTCTGGCGAGTTCACACTTTGTTTGAAGTTCACTTCCAGATATTTGCGACCATTTTCCTCAATAACTTTCCCATCTCCCAAGCCCTGCAAACTGACAGCCCCGGTCGTAGGCTCCAGAGTCACTTTAGAGTGAATTCTTTTATCAAATGTCACACCCGACCAATCAAACTCCCTGTAGCGGATATCAAAACTTAGATCCTGATGCAGATAGAGCTCCTGCTGTCCTATCAAAACCGCTGAAGGATCTGTCCAAAGCTTAATGCCCGCTGATTGCAGACGAATAAACTCCAGATCCCCTTGAGAACAGTCACCCGTGGTTTGATAAAACATGTCGTGTGGGATGGTTTTAAGTTCCTGTGCGGGGCCAATGTAACTGCCAATGCCACCGCAGGATGAAAGTGCAAAAACAAATAAACTTCCGGAAAGTACAGGGATGAGTTTGTGCATATAAACACGTTATAAAACTCATCTGAGTCTCTGTCACATTAATGAGGCAAGAATAGCCCCAAGTCCTGTTAGGCAAAAGAAAACCCCACAGTTTTTGGCTGTGGGGTTTTAATATTTATTCAGAGGTAAGTCCAGCTACAGCGCCTGAAGGCGCTTGCGCCTCCTCGGCAGAGCCGGAGTCCAGCTACGGTGCCCAGAGGGCGCCTGCGCTGGAGCGCGCGATTAACCGCCGATTGTAGCGATCAATTGAGCGATCAACAAAGATACGACGGACATAACTTTGATAAGGATCGCAACGCCAGGACCGGAAGTGTCTTTGAACGGGTCACCGACAGTGTCACCAACAACCGCTGCTTTGTGAGCATCGGAACCTTTTGGATGACCTGGAAGGCCGCCTTTTTCGATGTATTTCTTAGCGTTATCCCATGCACCGCCCGCGTTCGCCATGAACAAGGACATAGTTGCACCGACAGCCAAGCCACCGGCAAGAAGACCTGCCAAAGCTTGAGGGCCCAAGATGAAGCCGACTGCCACAGGAGCAAGGATCGCGATCATACCTGGCAAGATCATTTCGAACAATGCAGCTTGAGTTGCAATGTCCACGATCTTAGCTGGTTGTGGTTCCGCTTTACCTTCACGAAGACCTGGGATTTCTTTGAATTGACGAGCGATCTCTTGAACGATCTTCTGAGCCGCTTTACCAACCGCTGTCATTGTCGTTGCACCCACCAGGAATGGAAGGATCGCACCCAACAAGATACCGATCAGAACGCCGGAAGAAGTCAGATCCAAGGACATTTTAGCAAGACCTGCGTTCTCACGAACGTGGTTTACTTCCATGTTGAACGCAGAGAATAGCGCCACAACTGTCAGGATCGCAGAACCGATCGCGAAACCTTTACCGATAGCTGCAGTTGTATTACCAACAGCATCCAATTCGTCAGTGATCGCACGAACGTCTTTGCCCAAACCGGACATTTCAGAGATACCACCCGCGTTGTCTGCGATAGGACCGTAAGCATCCACAGTCATAACAACTGCAGTACCTGCCAACATACCCACTGCCGCCATTGCGATACCGTACAGACCCAAAGCCTGGTCAGCAACGTAAGCCGCAACAACAACGATCAACATTGGGATCGCTGTGGATTCCATACCCACTGCCAAACCACGGATCACACCAGTACCCGCACCAGTCAAAGCTGCTTCAGCAACCAAACGGATTGGACGAGCCGCTGTGTAGTACTCAGTGATCAAACCGATCAAAGCACCACCGAACGCACCCGCAGCCAAAGCCACAGTCACACCCTGATTGATGCCGAACATCGGAAGGATGATGTAAGAAGCAATCGTCAAAAGAATTGGCGGGAAGATCAAAGCATTACGCAATACAGTTGCAGGCTTGCCGTTTTTGAACGCGCGAGCTGCGAAGATCACGATGATAGAGATCAAAAGACCCAAAGTGGACAACAAGATTGGCAATGCAACACCGGCAATACGCACAGTCTCAGCATCCGCACCTGTCATCAAAGCAGACAGACCTTCTGCAGGGATTGTCAAAGCAATCGCCATTGCAGAAACGATCGCAGCAACCATGGACTCATAGATGTCTGCGCCCATACCAGCCACGTCACCGACGTTGTCACCAACGTTGTCGGCAATTACACCAGGATTACGAGGGTCGTCTTCAGGAATGTTTTCTACAACTTTACCAGCGATGTCGGCACCCACGTCCGCCGCTTTTGTGTAGATACCACCACCGATACGCGCAAATAGAGCGATAGAGGAAGCACCAACCGCGAAGGAGTGAAGGATTGTGCCCAGGTCTTTAGAACCCTGGAAACCAACATACAAACCGCCCAAACCGATCAAACCAAGACCCGCAACGGAAAGACCCATCACGGCGCCACCATCAAGCGCGACTAGCAATGCTGCTGCTTTAGAGCCGCCTGCTGCTGCCTGAGAGGTACGAACGTTGGCATAAGTAGCCGCCTTCATACCGAAGAAGCCCGCAAGCAAAGACAAGAATGCACCCAGGATGAAAGATCCCGCTGCGATTCCGCCCAAGGCGAACCAAAGAGCCAAGCCTACGACGATTGCGTAGACGAAAAGGACCTTGTACTCACGCACAAGGAACGCCATAGAACCTTCGCGCACGTAGGACGCGATACGATTCATTGTCTCATTGCCCGCTGGTTGTGCCTTCACGCGAAGGTACAGAGCCAAAGCAACGATCAAACCAACGACCCCTGCAATTGCAGGAGAGATCAGTAAAGATTCACTAAACATGTTGCACTCCGTTTATGATTTCTCGTTTTAATTACGAAGGCTTAGAGTTACCTGATCTCATTACACCGAGTCAATCTAGGAGGGGCCCGTACTAAAATGAATTCGCGCCGCATTAGGAACATTTATGCCCATTGTTTAGGCAAACTTCACCATTCAGAACCCACCCCACTAAAAAAGGTACGCCGTACCCTTTAGTAATGCATTGCACTCCAAAAAGGTACGGCGTACCTTCAGGGCAGATGAATGAGCTGAGTGATGAGGAACTGTTAATTAAGCTGTCCGAAGGGGAACGCAAAGCCCTGGACATCCTCTATTTAAGACACTCGGGTCGAGTTCTGAGCTACGCCCTTAAACGTCGCCTGCCACAGGAACGCGCCGAGGACCTGCTTCAGATCGTCTTCTTGCAGCTTTACCGCAAAAAACACCTCTATGATCCCAAACACTCGGCCCTGGCCTGGCTTTATGTGATCACCCGAAGTGAGCTAAAAGACTATAGAAATCGCGAAATTAAAGATTTCCTCGAATGGGAAGAATCCCTGTCACAAACTGAAGCCCCGACTCCTAATATAGAGGACAGCCAGGAGGCGGCGGTCTTGCTCCAGGGTCTTAAACCCCGCGAACAGGAAGTCATGAAACTCCGTTACCTGGACGAGATGGAGTATGATGAAATTGCAGCTTTGCTGAAGGAATCAGAAAGCAACATCCGTCAGATTGTTTCACGCAGTCTGAAGTTTCTGCGAGGCCCTAAGGCGAAAGGAGTATCCAAGTGACAGACTTAAAAAAAGACTTTCAGTCGTTTGCCGAAGATAGCTCCCCTGCTGGATCCTCTTTTGTTTTAAATAAAATCAACTCCACTTTGGCGCAGGAACTCCCCTCGGCCTGGAAGGTCTCCACGAAACTGGGCTTTGCCCACGCCGTGGGAACAGCCCTGACCATGGCTTCGTGTTCACAGTTTGGCCTGACACTCTTTAATACCGGTCACGACTTGATGCACACCTTTATGGATGTCAGCCCCTTGTTCTGCCATTCCATGTGTGGCGCATACTATCTGGCTGTGACCTTCTTACTTGCCCGCTTCTTCTTAAACCGCGAAGAATGGCTGGTGCTTCTGCGCACGCGCGCGCTCAGCATCGCCAGCGTGGCTTTAGTTTCTTTAGGGGTCTTTTCAGCAATCAGCCATGAGGTCACTTGGGAAAGTGCGGTCTTGTGGTTGTTCGGGGCGTCTTTGGGCGCAGAACTGATGACCGTCAGCAAACGCAGCTTTAAGGCTTTTCTAAAAAGTATCTAAGCCCTAGCCTCTTCTCCGGAGGCCTTGGGATTGATTCCTCGCTTTTATCCCCAGAAATCTTAGACAGCATTGAAATATCTGCCTGTCTAAAATCCTGACAGTCGCCTTTCGACACCACTTCGTTGTATAAATGCGAAGGTTTTTATCGAGGTGGCTATGACCTTAAGAACAACTTCTATATTTGCACTATGTTTATTTTTAGGTGCTTGTGCATTTAAAAAGGACGGCGCAAAAGAGCCAAGCTCTCCCACTTCCAACTCAGATGTGATTGAAACTGTCGAAAAGGTTTCCTTCACTGGTGAGCTAAATGAATCCAATGTTAAGATTGATTTTATTGAGGATGAGGAGCCTGGTCTTTATCGTCTAGAAATCACGTGGCCAGAGGAAGTTCCCGCGATGAAGGTGAGCGTTGGCAATACTCCCTATCAAATTTTAAAATCAGGCAATCGCTTCACAATGCCCATTGGATATAGCACAAAAACCAATATTCACCTTGTGGCACTCAATGCTCTTGGCGGCGAAAGCTCCACTTTTGCAGCCGAGGCAACATCACCCAAGGATATCCTTATCTCAAATGAAGAATATCTAGATCAGGACTCCGTCATTTCCGCCAATCGCATCTACTTGCTTGAGAATGGGCGCATTATCACAAACGGATACGATCTATCTCTAAATGCAAATAAAATTTATGTAACCTCTCCAAGCTTAGAGTCAAAGTCGAGAATGCATTTCCGAGATGCTCACATTCTAACAACAACACCGAAAAACGTTGCCACTAGTATAGAGTTCCTCAAAGGATCACATATCAAGATCAAAGCCCAAAAAGCCGTCGGTCACCTGCGTGTGGCGATGGTTGGCTTCAATGGTATCGATGGCAAACCCGGCTCCAATGGCACCGCTGGAACTGTTGGCAAAAAAGGCCGCGATGGCGACATCAAGGACTTCAGTGAGTATTGTGTGAACGACGACGGCCGCCCTTGCCTTGGCTCCTCACAAATATCCTGTACGGCTAACCCAACCAACGGGGAAGCTGGTTCCCCCGGATCTCAGGGACAAGATGGCGAGTCCGGAAGCGCCGGTGGCAACAGTGGCATCCTGACTGCCATCATCGACGATCATACCCAGTTCAAACTTGAAGTCGCGCAACGTCGCGGCCTTGGCGGACGCGGGGGAGCTGGCGGCAAAGGCGGACAAGGCGGTCCAGGCGGAGCTCCAGGCGATAATCCCTTAAATAAATGTAAAAGCGCGGCAGTCGGCCCCCGCGGAACCAACGGCGCAGACGGAAAGCCCGGCCCAGACGGCAAAGCGGGCCTACTTGACGATGTCATCACCAATGTCAGCAATTTTTCACGCTACGAAATAGACTAGATATAACGCGCTGTAGACCCTAAAAAGATCCGGGAACTTTCAGAGTGATTTCCAAAGGAAAGTGATCGGAACTCAACACTGTATGGTGGACTTTGGCTTTGACGACTTCAAAGCCGCGCACGAAAACGTGATCCAGCTTTAAGATCCGACCATCATCATCCAGATCCAGATGCTCCAGCCCCAGATCACGGAAGATGCTTTTCATGATCATATAGCGTTTGAAATTCCAGGTGTTAAAATCCCCAGCCAGAACAATCGGCCCGTCAAACTGGGAAATCCGCGAAGCGATTTCATACAGTGATGCGGTGAAGGCGTTTAAGGTCACAAAGTTTAAAACATGTGTGCAGACGAAAAGGGCCTTCTTATCCCCGAACTGATATTCACTGAACAGGGTTAGCTTCGGTGTCAGCCAGAAAAGCTCCCGCGTCTTGGCGCGGATAAAATCCACGGACTGCGGAGTCAAACGTGAGCCGATCGCCACCCCGGTACTGGAAAGGTCTTTCTTATAGTGAAAGCTTTGCGCCAGATGCCACTCGTATGAGGAAAAATCATTCCTCCAGATCTGTGGCATTTTCTGATCCAACAAGGCTTCCTGCAAAAAGATAAAATCCTTGTTCTGCCCCAGTCGTTTGAAATCACTTTCAAACAAAGCGGCGCGCTGCCCTTTATAGACATTCCAGACGAAGATATCAAACTGCGAAGGCGTCGCAGGAAGATTCACTCCCTCGCCGATCTTCAACAGAACTTTTTCTTTCGCAGGAACTACAAAGGGCACCATCTCGTTTACTTCACCTTGCTTAAATAGGCTTCATCCACTGTTGCTACCTGCAAACTTTGCGCTTCCTGGCGTTCTTGTTCAGCCAGAAGCGTCGACAGGTAGCGTTCACTGTAACTTGGAATAATCACAACAATGTTTTTACCACGATTTTCTTCTTTGGCCGCCTGACGAAGACCCGCCGCAATCGCTGCGCCGGAAGAAATTCCCACCGGAATGCCTTCGGCCTTAATCACCTCGCGAGCTGTCTTGATGGACTCCTCGGACGACACTTGCTCGACCCCATCCACGACAGAACGGTCCATCACACTGGGCACAAATCCCGCCCCCAGGCCTTGAATCTTATGGGGGCCGGGTTTACCGCCGGAAAGCACCGGGCTTTCCACGGGTTCAACCGCAATCATTTTCACACTTGGTTTTTTGGACTTTAAGAAAGTCCCCACACCGGTGATGGTGCCCGAGGTGCCGACTCCACTGATAACCATATCCACCTTGCCATCCGTGTCGTTCCAAATTTCCGGACCGGTGGTTTCTTTATGAATCGACGGATTGGCGGGATTATCAAACTGCCCGGCCGTCCACGAGTTCGGAGTCTTTTCTAAAAGCTCCATGGCCTTGGCAATGGCCCCTTTCATCCCCAACGGTCCAGGAGTCAGAACGATCTTGGCTCCCAAGAGCAACAGCAAGGTGCGACGCTCTTGCGACATGGTTTCTGGCATGGTCAACGTCAGATCATACCCTTTGGCCGCCGCCACAAAAGCCAACGCAATCCCCGTGTTGCCACTGGTGGGCTCGATGATTTTCATTCCGGGTTTGAGCTTTCCACTGCGTTCGGCGTCTTCAATCATGGCCAGACCGATGCGATCTTTCACAGAGCCCAACGGATTAAAAAATTCGAGCTTCAGCAAAAGTTTTCCAGGCAAACCCTTTCCGATTCTTTGCATTTCAATCAAGGGGGTTTGACCTACGGTTTTTGTGATATCAGAATATACTTTCATATGTTGCCTGTCTTGGATATGGAGATAACGACCTATCTTTTAATGATACTCCCAACCGCCGGGCTGACAAAGTTGAAGTTTGTAAAAGTTTGTTTTCATTTCGTTAATACGGGGGACCCCTATGGCAACTGAACCTTTCTCCAGCTCTGTGACCAGCTATTGTTTCCGTTTGAGACCCGGACAGGACCTTAAAAAAGAGCTTATTTATTATTGCCAACTGCATCACCTGCACGCGGCCTGCGTGGTCAGTTGTGTAGGAAGCCTTAACAAGGCCCACCTTCGCTTGTCTAACGGCAAGGATGTCGTCGAATTCCAAGGTCCGTTTGAAATCGTCTCTTTAAGCGGAACCGTCAACAGCACCGCAGCCCACCTGCATATTTCCATCAGCGACTTTGAAGGTAAAGTCCTTGGGGGGCATCTGATGGATGGATCTGAAATCTACACCACCGCTGAGATCATGCTGCTGGAAAATCGCGATCTGACCTTCCAGAGAGAAAACGACGGCCACACCGGATATAAAGAGCTGCTGATTCAGAAGCGAGGCTAGCCTCGATAGGACAAAATTCTCATTTTGAGAGCGCAACACCTTTAGCATTGCAATTGTATATACATGTATATACAATTACCTTATATGTTTATTTTTGAAATCACAGATGCTTTCAATGCTGCCAAACTTAAGTTCGCCGTTGTCGGAGGATACGCCCTAGCACTCCATGGCCTAGTTCGAGCCACAATGGACGTTGATTTTGTGTTAAGCCTCACAAAAGAAGACTTCGAGCTAGCAGAAAAAACTTTGCAAAAAGTAGGTCTTCAATCCCGCATCCCTGTCAGAGCCCAAGATCTGATTAGTATGCGACAAGAATACATCGAAAATCGCAACCTGATTGCTTGGTCCTTTGTGGACTATAAGGACCCTTCTCGGCAGGTGGACATTCTGATCACAAAAGACCTTAAAACAATGGACATAGAAAAAGTATCTGTCGGTGGACGCAAAATTCCTGTCGCCAGCCTTCACGAACTTCTTAAGATGAAAACTGAATCCGGGCGTCCCCAGGATCTGATCGACATCGAAAACATAAAGGCCAAATTGCGTGAAAAAGGTTAAAACCTCATCAAAAGAAAAGTCGCAGACGATTTCTCCCGAATCAGCCCTAAGATTCCTTGAGGACATGCGGGTAATGTCTTCTCAAATCGATGAACCCACAGTGGCTATCAGTCTGCGGGTTCCGGAAAATATTTTAAGAAGTATAAAGTTAAAAGCTAAAGCAGATGGCAAGAAATACCAATCTCTTATGATCGAGTATCTTCGTAAAGGGCTCTTAGAAAAGTAGCTTTTTTTGTTAAAGCTCTAGACACCCGTCCTCAGCTTGAAACATTCAGGCATTTTTGCTGGAATTCTTTTTGGGCTTCAGGATAATAAGTCCCAGCGGAGGACTTCATGAAGAAGTACATGACAGCATCGATGCTTGCTCTATCACTGATGATGACCCACAACGCACAAGCCGACAGCGCCCTGGGTGTGGTGCTCGGCGACCCGACGGGCTTTTCAGGACGAACAAGCCTGGACGGGCAACACTCACTGGAAGGGGCCCTGGCGTATTCGACCGGACATCATTCCGGACTGCATGTGCACGGGACATATTTATGGGATCGCGCTCGCGTGTTTTCTGTCGAACGCAGCGGACCGATAGAGATGTACTATGGCTTAGGACTGCGTTTGATTTCCATTAACAGTGGCAAACACGACGGCGAGATCGCCATCGGTCCCCGCGCCCCACTGGGAGTGGTTTATAAAATCAATAATCCCAATCTTGAGTTCTTTGGCGAGCTGTCCTTGGCCTTAGATGTTGTGCCCGACACGGATGTGGATTTGGACGCAGGCATTGGCATACGAATTCGCTTCTGACACATCACCCACATTCAGGACCGCCACCAAAGTCGCAATTGAAAAGCAGAATATTCCTCTTGGATTGACCGAGTTTATGTAGTCATCAAAACTTGGAAGTAAACAAATCAAGGAGGATTTATACTATGAAAAAATACGGCATCGGCGTATTGACGGCCCTTTTGCTCCCGGCCTGCGCCACAGTTAAAAGCATGGACGAGGTGACAGCTCTTCAGACCAAGCATCAGGAAGAAGCTTACAAAGAAGCCAAAGACGCCAGCTTCAAAACCCACAACGGAAAGTTCAGCAAGGTCTATAATGGAAAGATCAAACGCATCGGCATCCTGACCACTTCTTTAGCATGGGACGACAAAGGCTGGAGAGAAGCCAGCCTTAAAGAGCGCACCTACTTCATGGGCCCTTCTGCAGCTCTTGCAGACTATCGCACGGTTTCTGATGCCGTCTTGAATGAAATCAAAACACAACTTGAAAAGCAAGGTTACGAGGTCCTGACTCCTGCGCAGTTGGCTGAAGCATCACCCACCTACAAAGCCCTGCCCGACCTTACTGCCGTTCAGGCTTTCAGCCCAACTTATGGTCAAGAATTCCAGGGCGTTCACGCTACCGGTTCAAAATACATCGACCGTCTTGCGCGCGAAGGAAAGATCCTGTCCCAGATCCAAAACGAAAGCAAAGTGGATGCTTTTATTGACTTCGGCTATAACGAACACAATAAGACTGCCACCGAAGCTCGATACAAAGATCTTGATCTGCTAGGATCTGGCGGCCAGGGAACGATTTACTTCAATATCTGTGTTTCGAATGAAAAAGCAAAAGAGCACGGTATTAGCTTCGGTCTTTTTGGAAGTCCGAATCACTGCGGCTCGGCCCAGGTGGAAATCGTCGCGGGCAGATATCTTCCTTCAACAAACTACGAAAAGTCAGAGCATTTTGCTGAGGCGAAAAAAGTGGGTTTTGAAGGCATGAAGGCTACCTACACTTCTGCAGCCAGAGGACTGATTGAAGCGTTGGATGAGGAGTTTTTGAAGTAGACCTCATTGCAGGGGCTCCGAAGGGGCCTCTTTTATTTGGAGACAGCTTTAGACTGCCCCCTATTGCGCCCGACACGGATGTGGATTTGGACGCAGAAATGAACATCAGGATTCGCATCCAACAAAGAATCCCGACTCGTGGCAGCAAAAATACATATAAACATGCTATTTTTTATTGCGACTTAATTCGGGGGCCAATAGATTGCTCGGATGCAATACAATCATCCGATAGTAATTCAAGGTGGCATGGGGATCGCGGTTTCTGACTGGCGTTTGGCAAAAACAGTTTCTCAAACAGGTCAGTTGGGCGTGGTTTCCGGGACAGCGATTAATTCCGTGTTGGTGCGCCGCCTGCAAGATGGTGACCTTGAAGGACATTGTCGCCGCGCTCTGAAGGCCTTCCCTTCTCAAAGCATCGCGCAAAAGATTCTGGATACTTACTTTATCGAAGGCGGACGCACAGCTCTTCAGCCCTACAAGCGTCCCCCGATGTTTTCAGTTGAATCCCCGAAATTCCTTCTGCAATTAACTGTCGCAGCCTGCTTCGTGGAAGTGTGGCTGGCGCGTGAAGGCCACAACGGTGTTGTAGGTTTGAACCTTCTGGAAAAAGTGGTCCTGCCAAATCTAGCGTGCCTTTATGGTGGACTGTTGGCGGGTGTTGACTACGTTATCATGGGGGCTGGGATTCCTCGCGAAATCCCAGGGGCGTTGGATTTACTAAGTCAAAACCAAAAAGCGGGATTGAAAGTCCCCGTAGCTGGTGCTGCGGAAGACACCATGACCTATTTCGATCCTCAAGAGGTCATGGAAGACACGGTGCTAACTCCGCTGAAGCGTCCGTACTTCTTCCCGATTGTTTCGTCAGCGATCCTGGCTGCGAACTTAAAGAAAAAATCCACAGGCCGCGTGGATGGATTTATCGTCGAAGGTCCTTTGGCTGGTGGGCACAATGCGCCTCCACGTGGACCGATGAAATTAAACGACAAGGGCGAGCCTATTTATGGCGAACGCGATGAAGTGTGTTTGAAAGAAATGGCGGCCCTGGAGCTTCCATTCTGGATGGCGGGTTATTATGCAACCCCGGAAAAACTGCAGGAAGTTCGTGCGATGGGAGCTCACGGGGTTCAAGTCGGAACTCTGTTTGCTTTCTCGGAAGAATCCGGCGTGAAGCAGGAGCTTAAGCACAATGCGCTTAAAACTATTTTAACTGAAAAAGCCCCTGAGGGAGGCTGGATTTTTACCGATCCAAGATCTTCACCAACAGGCTTCCCGTTTAAGGCGGCTCGTCTGCCGGGGACTATTTCTGAGGAATCCATTTATGCCAGCCGCAAACGCATTTGCGACTTGGGCTACCTTCGTCATGCTTACCAAAAAGAAGACGGCAGTATTGGGCAGCGCTGCCCGGCTGAGCCGGTCAATGACTATGTCAAAAAAGGTGGCTTGCTTGAAGATACGGTCGGACGCAAATGTCTTTGCAATGCCTTGATGGCAGATGTAGGCATGGCACAGATCCAAGCCGGTGGTCAGGAAGAAATCTCCTTGCTGACAGCCGGGGATGACTTAAACAACGTGGCGCGTATGCTGAAAGACGGAAAGACATCCTACAGTGCACGTGAAGTTGTAAGTTATTTGTTGGATCTTGAAGGTCGCACTGAAACATCCAAAGAATTATCAGCTCAAGCTTGATGCATCTCTCTTTGGATAGCACGCCTAAAAAAGCCGAGCATCTACTCGGCTTTTCTTATTTTCCCAAACTAAGAATCAATACATTAAGAGCTTCTCAAAAGAGCACAAAGTTTCTTCAATAAACTCGCAATAAGATTACAAGTCGCTCACACCCCTCATTTAAAAACATGAGGGCGCCGATAGCTTGACGTCTTTAACCTTCAAATCTTTGAAGTAAACGCGAAGGAGCTTTTTGGTGACGTGTTCGAATAAAATTATCATGACGTTGGCGGGACTTATTCTAGCAGGCTGCTCTTCTGGGGGCGGTGGTTCTGATGATGGATCCACGACGGCGGTTTTGGCAACAAAACCATCGACAGTGGTGACATCCCTTTCCAATAAGATCTCTGAGGTGGGTGCCAACATGGACAGTGCTCTGAACGGAGCTTCCATGGCCAGCATCAAAACCATGAGCACCGTTGATACCAAGTGCGGAGTTCATGGCGAGCCGCTGTTTCAGCCTTTGAAAACCAATCAGACTGATTGCGACGCAACGATGTCCGGGTACTGGGATTCAGAAGCATCTGAATGTAAGATGTCTTCTTCCGACGCCGCTTATACCGGCATGAAGTTTTTCTGCTTTATCGCGAAGGACACAGGTTCACCGGACAGTTTACAAGGGGCCTTCGGTCTATTTGGGAACATCAGCTGTTCACTTGAAAAACAAGGTGTTCAGTGGGATGGAGTTCAGCGCACTATCGAAATGACGTTGTCCGAAAGTAACGGCTGCTTCCAACCAGGACAGCTTTCAGATGGTCCATGCAACGGGCAATCCAGTTGCACCATGACTGTGGATGTGACGGCCAGTACGCTTTCTGGACAGTACTATGACACCTCATTGGATCTTGAGATTGGCACCATGTACTATCGTGCCAAAGTGAAAGTATCTGATGGCATCACAGAACTGGCAGTTTCTAACAACGGTCAGGGTGTGGTCGACAATGAAGACGTTTATTCTGTGAAACTTGATGAAACCAACAAACGTTTTGCCTATGAAGGACGCTTTGACCGTATCGACGCTGATTGTGGCGGAGGTTCCTGCGGTTGGAGCCGACACTATCGTGTTCTGCTGGATCTGCTCGATGGAACAAGTGAGATCATTCCAGAGTCGATTGAGGGTGCGATCTCTGACATCTACAAAATGGACGACTATGATGGCAACAGCGGGAACGGGGCCCAGGCTGGCTTCTATGCTCAGCTGTCGACTTTAAAAGGCTCCATGACTTCAGGCTCTGGGCTGACGGGAATTCAGTACAGTGCCGCGGATGCGAACCGTGCAAATGTGATCGAAGCAGCGAATCTTTCTGCTGGATCAGCAAGCTGCTTTGCCTTGGATGCAGACCCCGCGGCGGGCGCCTGCGCTGGCAACGCCGGGATCACCAAGGGCACTGGCACTTTGGCTTTCTTCCTGCCGGGATCCACGTTTAAGTCAGAGACAACAGCTGCGGATAAGTATCTGGATGGCGATTTTTGGTTTGCAAATCTTGCCGGGTTGAACTTCACTTCGGTGAGTTTGGCGCCGGAGCAGTAGTCAATAGAATGAATTCCTAAAGAAAGAGGGTGCCATAAACACCCTCTTTTGATTTTCTTAGAATAACTTCTTTTCCCATTCGTAAGCGGTTCTACAAATCAGCTCAAGATTATCCCGCTTCGGTGTCCAGTTAAAGGCTTTGCGAACTTTGGAAGAGTCCGCCACCAACGTAGCCGCGTCCCCGGCCCTTCTGGGTTGTTCTTCGACCTTGAAGTCCACCCCGCTGACTTTTTTTACCGTGTTGATCACTTCGCGGACCGAGAATCCATGACCGTAACCGCAGTTGAAGATCTCGGATTTCCCGCCTTCGTTTAGGTACTGCAAGGCCAGCACATGCAAGTCTGCCAGGTCTTCCACGTGGATGTAATCGCGAACACCAGTGCCGTCGGGGGTTGGGTAATCAGTTCCAAAGATGCCGACAGAGGCGCGTTTGCCGCAGGCGGCTTCGCTGGCAACCTTGATCAAATGAGTGGCGTTTTTGGTTCTTTGCCCGTTTTGACCGCTTTCGGCCGCACCTGCGACATTGAAGTAACGAAGGCAGACGGAGCGGATGCCGTACGGTTTTTCGCAGTCACGGAGGATCTGTTCGCTCATGAGTTTTGAGGAGCCGTAGGGGTTGAGGGGGATGCTGGCTGCCCCTTCCGTTACTAAAGATCCACCAGCCACATCACCGTAGACGGCGGCTGTTGAAGAAAAAACAAACTTGGATACGTTGTTCTCTACACATGCCTGAATAACGGACAATGCACCCATAGTATTATTATCATAATATTCGATCGGCTTTTCCAGAGACTCCGGCACCACTAGCTTCGCCGCAAAGTGAACCACGGCCTCAGTGCCATAATTTTTAATGATATCGGCAACTACCCCTTTATCACGAACATCTGCACACACAAGCTCTGCTCCCGCCGGCACGGCCTCTTCAAATCCTGTCGAGATATTGTCAATGATAACAACCTGATGATGGGCGTCTAAAAGCGCCCGCACTGTGTGTGAACCGATGTAGCCGGCCCCGCCGGTAACTAGAACTCTCATCTCTTCCCTTCAACCATGTTGCGCGGCGCCAGGGCGGCCACACACCAATGGCAGATATATTGCGGCAGTATGAAGAATTCTCCCCCACACGTCCACTAAATATCATTATCCACTTAACAGCCTACCGCATGCTATCACATCGCACAATTAAGAGTACAAATTTGACTTCCTGAAAGCCCTCGAAGACTATCTTCCGATGTGCGGCATTGCTGGAATACTTTCCAAATCAGACAGATCTCAAAAAGCTCAGGACTCAAAGTTAATATTGAATCATAGAGGTCCTGACGCTGCTGCCGTTGCCACAGTTCAGCTCCCAAAATACCAATTGAATTTAACGCACAATCGACTTGCGATTGTAGATCTTCACGAGCATTCGAATCAGCCATTTTGGGATGACTCAAATTCCTTCTGCCTCGCTTTCAACGGTGAAATCTATAACTACCTGGAGATTCGCCAAGAACTGCAGAATCTTGGCATTAAGTTCAAAACAAATTCTGACACCGAAGTCTTATTAAATGCACTTATTCATTGGCCCGCAGAAAAAGCACTCAACAGGCTCAATGGTATGTGGGCATTTGCCTTCTTGGATAAGAAAAACGAGCGCATCTTAATCTCCCGTGATCGCTTTGGCAAAAAACCTTTCTACTACTACAACATCGGCTCTGAGCTTTACTGGGCCTCTGAAATCAAATACATTCTAAAGACCTCGCAGCATAAGTTCGAAATTAATCCAGCACCAGTAGCTGCCTACCTGCAACAATTCCTATTGGAAACAAATGAAGCGGAAACGTTCTTCAAGGAGATTTTAAAGTTACCCCCTGGGACCTTTGCATGGTTAGATCTAAAAAAAGATACCCTAACTTTAGAACCTCAAAAGTTTTATCATTTTCCCATAAAAGAAGACTCACAGGTTACACCCCAAAGGGCCCAGGATGAACTGCAGTTTCTGATACAAGATTCGGTCAAAATTCGCCTGAGAAGTGATGTTAATGTCGGTTTTCTGCTATCTGGAGGATTAGACTCATCCCTACTTAGTGGTGTGGGATGCTCCCTCATGCCTGATTCAAAAGAAATTTTGAAGTTTCTTTCGGTCGTTTCTGACAATCCGGCTTACGATGAATCTTATTTTATTAAGAAAGTTGAAAACCACCTGGGTATTGAATCCCAAAGAATCAATATTTCACATGCCCCACAATCTGTTTTCGATCAACTTAGCAAAGTTCAGTGGCATAATGACGAACCTATCACCTCTCTATCTGCGGTGACATATTATCTCATGATGGAAAAAGCCAAAGAGCTTAACACCAAAGTTCTGATCTCTGGACAAGGGGCGGATGAAATCTTCTGCGGATACCGTAAATACCTTGGGTTCTATGTGAAGGCATTGCTTCAACAAAAGAGACCGATAAAAGCCTTTACGACACTTTTACATTTTCTAAAAACGCGCAATCTTATTTCAGAGTTTGACATAGGGGAGCTAAAGCGTTACGTCAGTTTACTAAACATGGGCTCCCCATCTGTTTTATCCAACTCTCTGAAAGGCCAACCACAGCCATTTATTGGGCTTGCAGACAAGACTTTATCTGAACGCCAACTGGACGACTTATTCACATTCTCAGTCCCAGCACTTCTGCACTACGAAGACCGTCTCTCCATGGCTTCCGAACGCGAAGTCCGGGCCCCTTTCTTGGACTACCGAATTGCAGAGTTCGGTATCAATCTTCCCATGGACTTCAAATTGAAGGACGGCTGGTCCAAATTAATTCTGCGCAAAATCGCAAACTCTTACCTACCCAAAGATATTACCTGGAGATCTGACAAGCGTGGATTCACAATCCCTCAGGAACTATGGTTCAAGAACGAACTGCGAACTCAGATCGAAACCCTGCTCAAAGGGGACTGCCTGATATATCAAATGAACTTCGTTAAAAAGGAAGTTCTCCTAGACAAATTCAGCCGTTACTGCGATGGCGGCGACAAATCCAAATTAATGTCTTTTAAAGAAATATTCACCCCGATCGCACTGGAAAATTGGCTTCAGGTTTATAAGGATTATTTAAAATGAAAATCATCACCGTAATAGGCGCTCGCCCTCAGTTTATTAAAACGGCTGCCGTCAGCAGAGTAATTGCACAACATTCGAACATCGAAGAGATCATTGTTCATACAGGGCAGCACTTCGATGCCAACATGTCAGACGTATTCTTTGATGAAATGGAGATTCCAAAGCCGAAGTACCAATTGGGTATTTCCGGAAAAGGCCATGGTGCCATGACAGGGGAAATGCTTTCAGGCATCGAAGATCTTTGCCTGAAAGAAAAGCCTGATATCCTCATGGTCTATGGCGACACCAATTCGACCTTGGCTGGAGCTTTGGCAGCAGCGAAGCTGCATATTCCCATTGCCCACGTCGAGGCAGGACTTCGCAGCTTTAATATGCGCATGCCAGAGGAAATCAACCGTATCCTGACCGACCGAATATCTAAGTTCCTGTTCTGCCCGACAGATACGGCAATTCGAAATTTGAAAAATGAAGGTTACGACAATTTTGACTGCCACATCGTTAAAAACGGCGATGTTATGTACGATGCAGCCATGTACTATTCCCAAAATAGCGCGTCCAAAGCGAAGATTTTCTCAAGCTTGAACCTGGATAAGTTTGCCCTATGCACAGTTCACAGAGCTGAAAACACGGACTCAATCGAACGACTAAGCGGCATCTTCAGCGCACTTCGCGAGATCAGCCAAAAGTTCCCCGTTGTCTTGCCGCTTCACCCGCGCACTAGGAAATTCATTGAGAACTACAAAGTCGACACAACCGGAATCAAAATCATCGACCCAGTTGGCTATTTTGACATGATCGAACTTCTAAAAAACACATCCTTCGTGATCACAGACAGCGGCGGATTGCAAAAGGAAGCTTACTTCTTCAACAAGGCCTGCATCACCATGCGCGATGAGACCGAATGGACTGAACTTATTGAAGTTGGACACAATGCAGTCGTCGGCACTTCCCCAGAAAAGATTCTAAACGCATACACAGAAATCCAAACAAAAAAGGCAACTTGGTCCCAGGGTATTTACGGCAAAGGCGACGCCAGCGATAAAATTGTGAATTATCTTTTGGAACATGTAAAATGAAAGTTTTGATCATTGCTCACGATGTAGGATCGAAAGAAATGGGAATGCTCTTCCGACCCTATTATATCGCCCAAGGGCTGAAAGCCCGTGGGCACGAGGTTGAGGTAATCACAGCAAGCTATTCCCGCGTAAGACGGATCAATCCGGTAATCAAATCTGACCTCGAAACACAGGTAATTGAAGGTGTCCCGTATCATTGGATCAAATCCTTAAAGTTTTCTGGAAATACTCTGCAACGGGCGCTGGGTATGTTTCTATTTTCGTTCAAACTGTGGTGGTATGCCAGATACTTTGCTAAGCGTTTTAAGGCCGACGCCGTCATCGCCTCAAGCCCCCATCCGTTGGTTATTTGGGGAGCCGCGCGAATCGCTAAAATTACTGGCGGCAATCTTTTCTTTGAGGTTCGTGATATTTGGCCGCTATCCATGCATGAGTTGAGTGGAATGAAAACTACTCATCCGTTTTATATTCTATGCCAGTGGGCCGAAGATTTTGCTTATAAACACTCAAAAAAAGTCATTTCTTTGCTCCCCTATGCCTGGGACCACATGAATACGCGTGGCCTGCCGAAAGAGCGCTTTGTTTACATTCCCAACGGCTTTGATGAGCAGGACCTTAGACAGAAGCAACCGTTAGCTACTGACACAGAAGAAAAGCTAAGGCATTTTAAATCCCGCTTTTCAACAATCGTAGGCTATGCGGGAGCACACAGTCTTGCAAACTCATTGGGTTCCTTAGTTCAGGCCTTTGCCAACCTAAAAAACCAGCAGCAGTTCGGTTTGGTTTTGGTTGGTGATGGATCGGAAAAAAAAGCCCTTATGCAAGAAGCCCAGAAGTTGGGACTAGATAACGTTCTTTTCTTGGATCCAGTCTCAAAGCACCAAGTCGCTACTGTCATTGGTTATTTCGATATTGCCTATATCGGCCTTAAGAAGTCACCGCTGTTTAAATATGGAATCAGCCCGAACAAGCTTATCGACTATATGGCATTGGGAAAGCCTGTTCTTTATGCAATCGATACAGATAGGGATCCTGTCGAAGAATCCAAATGCGGAGTGAAGGTCCCCTCTGATCATCCAGAAGAATTAGCATTGGCGATTCAGAGGATGGCAGTCCTTCCCAATAAAGAACTACACGATATGGGTAAAAACGGACTACAATGGGTCAGAACAAACCTAGACTATTCGATCTTGCTGGATAAGTATGAAAAGATCCTAGTATAGAATCTTTTTTCACTAGATTGCTACATCTCTTCACAAATCTTCAAAAAGTAGAGTCTGGATTTTTTCGTACACTTATTCAGATCTTTATTTTAAATTCTTAGCTTCTCCAATCAGGTAGGTTGGTCTGGATCGAACTTGATCGTTCATCCTCGAGAGATAAACGCCAAACACGCCCAAGTTCAAAAGTATCAATCCGGTTGAGAAGAAAATTGTAACGATGAGACTCGTCCAACCCGAAGGAGCTAATCCCATCGTGAAGAATCTAATTAGAAAAACGATCCCCATAAGGAATGAGCCCAAAGAACATGCAGCACCAATTTGCACGCTCCACAGAAGCGGTTTATTCGAGGAAGAAAATGCTACATCCACAGCAAGGGCAAGAGCTCTTTTAAGAGTATATGACGAAGCACCCTCGTCACGTAGTTTTTGTACAACCTCGACTTGCGTCGTTGGAAACCTAAGCCAAGATATTAGAAATGGAAAGAATCGAATTCTATCGCCCATTGTCTTCGTAGCAGAGATGACTCTCTTAGAATATAACCCATAGTTTCCTATCCTGTGGTCCATATTTACATCCAAAAAAATACTTAAAAACTTATAAAACATCCACGACTGGAGTCGCTTAAAAAGACGCTCTTGCCTCACGGCTCTACTCGCCAAAACAACGTCGTATCCGCTGATGGCTGCGCTCAATAGCTTTGGAATATATGAGGGGTCATCTTGAAGATCACAGTCCATAACCGTGACCCAGTCCCCAGATGCATGATTCAGCCCCGCAGAAATTGCAGCATGTTGTCCAAAATTCCTGACAAGATTTAGCCCAATTACGTTGTGGTCTTCAGCACACAGCTCTTCGATTTTAGCCCAGGATCCTTTAGGACAAGCGTCATTCACAAAAATGACTTCATATTCGCACTTCATTGCGTTAAAAGTCTTTTGAAGACCACGATGAAGTTCTCTCAAGCTATTTGGAGCTCCATAGACTGGGATCACTGCAGAAATCTTCATAATTTTCCTTTAGTAGACGCGATAGGTGTCGCGAGGCTCCGACATGATAATTGATTCCCCTCTAGAAACTCAAAGATTTAATATCAAAGCAGGCAAAATTATAATTGACCATATCAACGAGATTGAAAGATCTCTGAGGACTGCTCGGGCCGAGGGATATGATCTCCTTACTTGTAGAGTTTCCACGAAGGATCTTTTCTTATTACAGGCCCTAGAGCGAGAGGGATTCTTTTTAACAGATACGCTTTTATACTACCGTACAGATATTTCCTCCGGCGACAGCGCTGCGGATGATTGGGCATCGCCCATAAGGGATGAAAAATCAATTCAACAAGTGCGAGAAGTTGTATCCCTGGCTTTTAAGGGATACCCGAGCCACTACTCAATGGATAAGAACCTAAATCCAGAACGCTGTGAGGAAATATATGAGGACTGGGCACTACGCAGTTGCCGTGATCGTACTGTTGCCACAGAAGTTCTGGGCAGATTTGAAGATGGCAAGCTTGTTGCGTTTCTGTCAGTAAAGGATCATATGAGTCATGGCGAAGTCCTTCTGGCCGCAGTCCACCCTCTTTATCAAGGGCAAGGACTCCTTCAGAAATTACTTTCCGCATCAGTATCCTGGGCCCGCCAACAAGGGCATCACGAAATATTCTATTCTACCCAAATTCAAAATATTGCTGCACAAAAGGCACTTATTCGGAAAGGTTGGGAAATATCGCATTCCTTTTACACCCTTCATTGTTGGATAAACCAAGGCGGACAAAAATTGTGATTCTTATTAACATCTCCAATAAAAAATGCTGTGCCAAGCAAACATTGCCAGAGAAGAGCTATACCCTATATAGAGGGTGGTAATGCAATTCATTCGAAATAAAACCAGCCTAGTATTTTTTGTTTTGCTGATTCTCTTAGCACCAACAGTTTTCCTGGGACTAGATTTTACAGACTTCGGCTTTCATTTTATAAACCAAAAGTCTTTATCAAATTTCGATCTTTTCCTTAATACATCGGCCTACTTTTGGCTTTCAAATTTAATTCCAGGCGTTGCAATATCTGCAACAGGTAGCTTTATGCTTTTCAAAGCGCTCGGGGTAATTCTCTGGTGCATTATTGGGATCATATTCTATAGAGGCATTCAGCCTATCCTTGCAACAATTGCCTCAAGAACAAACCAGAGTCTTCTTGCCTTCTGCGTAATCCCGGGGATTCTTATTAGTACCAAGCCCATTACCGCAGGAGCCTTAGTTATCCCTGACTATTACACCATGGCACTTCTTCCGTTAACATGGATCGCACTAAACCTCAGCAGAATAAAAAAGGATAGCTCCGACTTCACCCCTCTGATAGTATTCACTCTACTGGCTCTTCTACCCGCTTTCAGATGGCCTCTCCTGCTAACCTCTTTTATTGGCTCCTTCATAGCGCCGATTTTGATCAGCCCCAAAAATCTTCCTTCTAAATGGATTCTGAGAATATCACCTTTTCTAATGATCTCTTTGTTGCTACTATACAAGACATTTTTCTTGGAAGTCTATTCAGACAAAGTCAGCGCACCAAACCATGGAATTCAGAAACTATTTAGTATCTATGTTCATGATACAATAGACCTCTTAAAAAATATTGTCGTCATGCTAATCGTGACTTTTGGATTACGAACTCTGGTATTAGCAAGCAAACATCGAGACAATCCCCTTATGCACACCGCAATAGCAGTTGTATTTATTGCTCTGGCTGCTTTTAGAGAAGTATTCGCCCAGAACTCTGTCAGCCCGGGGCAGCAGCTGATACTTATTTCGGCTGGCTACTTAATTTATCATTATTGGCACAACGACAGAACAACTGGTTACCAAGCAACAATTCGATACACTCTGATAGCTCTATTATTTATTGGCCTCTATCCTCTGGGAAGCGATACCGGATTGGTAAAAATGGGATATCTTTCATTTCTCGTGATTGCTCCGGCGACTTACCTATTTGCCAAAAGTCTTCAACGTCCATCACTACAATACTTGTTTATCGGATTCATCAATGTCATGGCCCTAATGTATATGTATAACTCACTTTACCGTGACGACATCGCAGAGATCACTAGAGAGCCCGCAATCATTCAGGATCATTTTCTAGGTATTGTAATTACAACCGAAAACAACAAAAGAATTCTGATGGCTTACAAATCAATATTAGAAAAGGTTGAACCATCAGCCGATCGAATTGTCACAGCTCCTCGGGCTCCTCTACTCGGCGCCTACAGCAAAAAACTTTACACCAGACTCAGTTGGCCCGAAATAAAGTCGAGTGCTGCTTTAGATACAGAGATCAAACAGATCTGTTCTTCCCCAGAGAAAGTCACTTTAATTCTTAGTAAAGTAAATTTTTCTTCACCTCAACGAACACTGGCAGATCCAAGCTCACTCAGCCCCCTACCTAAGATTTGGGAAACTTACTGTGGTAAAAGACTGATTACCGAGAACTATCTATTTCTCGCTCTGAGCAACAAGGGTCACTAAGTGAGTTGGTATTCTCTCGAGACATGCCAAACTTAGCGTCAATTGGAGTTTAGCATCTGCTATTCATTAAAACTCAAAACACTCTCTAATACTCGATCAACCGTGATATCAGCCATGCACGGCTTCAAACTGCATCCATACCTACTTCTATTCTTATCATAACAAGGCATACAAGCCATCACAGGCAGTTTTTGAATGATCTTAATTTTAGAAGAGAGTGGTTTATACAAATTCGGATCCGTTGGACCATACAAGCTAACTATCTTCAAACCCAAACCAGCGGCAATATGCCCCACCCCTGAGTCATTGTTTATTAGAATTTCGTATGAAGCAATCGTGCGTACCAAGGAAGCGAAATCCAAATCCTGATGTACAACAAAGCGAGATTCCGATTCACTAAGCCTTGATACATACTCCTGCTCTGAAGGACCTATAATAAAGCCAACATAATATCCCTGGGCAATAAGCATCTCCCCCAGTGCTATATAATTTTCAATACCCCATCTCTTATACAAATTTCCTCGGTCGCACCCTGGGTGAATCAATACAGATCTACTAACTCTCTTATCCTGATTTCCGCAAGGTATATACAAGGCATCCACCGCTGGAAGACCAAGACACCCAACCAACTGCAAGCAATTTTCAGCTTGGGACTTCTTAAAGTCATACGAAATAGAATAGTCAATATTCCTTAATATCGCTTTCCGATTGTAAATAGCGGCCTTCCGCTTGGCTGGAAGAAAAACACTAAGAAATTCCGCTTTAATTGAGTTAACGCCAGTTGAAAATATTGCCAAGTCGTAGGGCACCTGAACCTTTATCATCTGTTTTATTAAGCCCCAATAAACCCTAATTTTACTTCGAGAGCCGTCGTCATTATAAATGACCCTGCACCCAGTATAAGATTCAACAAAATCCTTAAGAGCACTATTGAGCAGAATTACATCGATTTGAACACTTGGATTGCACTGATAAAGAGACCTCAAGAGCGGTGAAAACATGACCCAATCACCCACGCCCCATGGATGCACAATTAAAACTCGACTCAGAGTATTTGCGAAACCAGGTGGATTTTCACAACTACTCAACTTAGCGGGCATATGTTTTTTCCTCTTTACAATAGAAAATAAGTTCACATTTTACACTTTAGCCTTATGGCTTCAGTCGACTTGATATTGCATTTTCCAATACCTGAAATTGCCATCTGCGATGACACTTCTGAACGACATCCCAGTTTCTCTGGGGGCCATTTTTTGAAAGCCAATCGGAATAAGCTTTTTCCAACATGGCAACAATACCAACAATATCACCATTATCACAGACATATCCAGCATTCGCCTCTTTGATAAGGGCTGCCGCGACATCACTTGGATTTACCAAACCTAAAATTGGCCTGTTAAATGCAAGATAATCAAAAAGTTTACCAGTAAAAACGCCCATTCTCCGATCGGTTGGCTGAATCAGCAGTAAGGCCGATGAGTTCTCAATTTTCCTCTGGACATCTCTATATTCAATACGTGGAAAAACTCTTACATAACGAGAAAGACCTTCAGGAACAAGAATAGATTTACCAACTCCATAAAACTCAACGAGAATTTTCACATCAGAGCTTTTCATAACAAAAATCTTCAGCGCTTCAAAGAAATTATCTGGCTTTCTAGTGCCATAGAACGATCCTGCATACGTCACAAGAAAGACATTATCCACAACCTGGGGCTGAAGATAAAGGGGACCGTCAAAACCATTTCTAACCTCAAATAGCTTCTCTGAATATCTTTCGGACAGCTCAATAACCTCAAGCATTGGCTTCGAAACTGATGTTACCACATCCGCATATTTAATCATTTTTCTTTCTAAAGACACCATCGCTCTTCGAACAAAGGGTGACATTTTTTCCGCCGTCGCCAACTCGTCTCGCAAGTCGGATACCCACATAACGGAAGGACGCTCAAGTTTAATCCTCAAGCCAGCAATCAAGGGTGAACGCGGACCAAAGGACGTAATCACTACTCTTGCAGCTAAACGATCAATCAAAGTCAGAGCCAATTTCGTAGCTTTTTCGGTAAACTGAGGGTTTTCATCAGAGCAAAAGAAGTAAAGAAGCTTATTTTTTAGAGCCAAAAATTTGTGCCGGCACCAACCGATATCTCCAGCCTGCGTCAAGTCAGAAATTATAGGCTTGGAACGAACGTAGTATACCTTATTTCCGAAAACGTCTTGATCTTCACTTGGCGGCGGACCTTCCGCTGTCCAGGAGACAATAACGTGAACATCATATTTGTTTTTATCAAAATACTTCCCAAATGAACCAATTCTCAGAGAGGCAATATGATTAATCGGAGGATAGTAGCAAGTGACTATTATAATAGGCACCCTATGCATCTCGCCCCACCTTAACGCCAAATACCCTTACCCACACGCCGAAAGAGATGATTCGCCAGAACAGGAAATCATACGGAACACGCCCCTCAAGCATCTTGTCAAATTGCTCCAGAATCTCGGAACCAACTACGCCATTTGACCTGTCTATCGCATCATTCAATGCATCTCTAAACTCTTTAGGCGCAATCTCTCTCACCCAGTGCTCCTCTGGAGTCACAAATCCCATTTTATCCATGCGCCCACCAATTGCTCGCGGCAACCGATCCTTCATTGCCTCACGCAACACGGACTTAGTCACACCATCTCGCAATTTCAACTGCGGTGGTAGGCCCATAGTGAACTCAACCAAACGATAGTCCAAGAACGGCACACGAGCCTCAACCCCGTGTGCCATCGAGTCTCGATCCTCCCAGTGAAGTAACATCGGCACACTCGTAGAAAGCATTTGCGCTACGGACATTTTATGGGTGGAAGAAAAGTAAGATAAATTTGCGAGAGGATTGACCCTCGCAGCACCAAGCCGGTCATGCTTTAACCAGCCCCACTGGTCCTGCCCCTTTACAATGCTAACCAATGCCCCAGATATCTTCATAGGGAGTACATGATAAACAAGTCGCTTTATAAAACCCAAAATGGTATATTTATGTTTGATCCGCGCCGCCTTATACTCTTTCCATAATAGACGAAGACGACCTTTCTTAAGAAGCTCAGCCCAATAAGTCCCAAAAAAACTATGGTAACCAATCAGCTGTTCATCTGCACCCTGGCCATCAAGCATCACTTTCACAGAGTTTTCTGAGGCAAGCTTGAAAACCTTCCATTGAGCAAAAACGCTGGTCGATCCAAATGGTTCATCCTGATGCCACGTAAGCTTTGACAACATCGGAAAAAGCTCTTCAAAGTCAGGGTATGTGTAATGGGCATTAACTCCTGTTTCAGCAACAACTTGATCGATAAATCTGCGCTCATCATACTTCTCCATTTTTGCGCAGGCGGAAAAGGTCATTTGCTGCGAAACCCCACCATTTTTAGCCAGAAGTTTGCTCATAGTACAGACTATCGAAGACGAGTCCAGGCCGCCAGACAGACAAGAACCGACGGGCACATCTGCACGCATGCGCAAGCCGATAGATTCATCAAATATCTTACCAAAAACTTGCGAGACTGAGCCACCGGTGTAAGGAGAAATCTTCTGTTCAAGATCATACCATTGGTAGATCCCTGGCACCTCTCCGGATCCGCAATTAAACTCTGTTAACTTGGCATGCAAAGCTTGTCCACCACGAAGCTGTAGAACACCTTCAAACATAGTTTCATTCGTATGATCAAGAACTCCGTAACGAAGAAAATCGTAACATCTTTGAGGATTCGCCCGCGCTTGCCATGAGCTCAACACCGTTAGCTGCTTGATTTCAGATACGAACGCGCACTGATCCCCTTTGGGCGAAACCCAGTAATAGAGAGGCTTAACTCCAAAACGATCTCTGGCAGCAAAGACCGTTTGCGCATCTCGATCATAAATTACGAATGCCCACATGCCGTTAAACTTGTGAAGACACTCCTTTCCCCATGCGGCGTAGGCCGCGAGAATTACTTCAGTATCTGTCATGGAAGAAAACCGATGACCGAGAGACTCTAGCTCCTCACGCAGTTCGTGGTGATTGTACACCTCACCGTTATAGGTGATGACATAACGATTCTGAAAATGCATTGGTTGCGCGCCAGCATCAGATAGGTCCACTATCGATAGACGCCTGTGCCCCAACGCAACACGACCTTCAACAAAAGTACCGCTTCCGTCTGGTCCGCGATGAGAAATTGTATCCGTCATATTCAAAACCTCATGGTCAGAAGAATGAGGTTCCAGATTAATTAAAGCAGCGATTCCACACATAGAGCCTTCTCAAAAAAACGCATTGCACAAGTTGACGTGTCGATTTAAAATAATTGTGTAAATCTAATTGCTTGTCATGAACTTTTTCAACTATAACTTTATACGAAATAAGCCCGCCTGCCTTTTAGATTATGCCAACAGCTAATTTAAAAGTTCTAGATCAACCATGAAGAGATAGCCCAAAGATAGGTTAAACACATCGTCCCACGAGCGTTTAAAGATAGCGGAACTGACGCGGTGTTAAAATCAAAGACCTGTAAGCTAGACAGATCTATTACTAGAGCATAATCACCCCAGTCCTTTCGACAACCTAATCATGGAGTCAGACATTAATCTCGACTTGAGACAATAACGCACCCCAGAGCACCAACCACTTTAGAAAAAAAGATAAAGGCCGATATTAGGTCAGGCATTAGGGGCAAATGATGAATTACCTATTTCGGGTGAACTCCCGAGCCACAATCTTTATACTTATTCTACATTTATGGTTTACTATTGCTGCGTGTGCCCCAAACCACTCAAGCACCTATTTGCGCGACTCAACCGAAAAATGGCTCCAACAAGAGGACTTTATTGCATCTGGCATAGGCACCAATAATAAAATAAATCTAGCAATCAAGGACAAGCGTAACCAACAATATTTCATTTATCGCCAAGATTCCGATAGCGCGACCATGACGCGTATAGGAGTAACTAGCGAAAGCAACTTCGCCGATACAAATATTCAGGAAAACCATGATTACTACTACCACATTTCAAAGATAGACTTAGGACTAGATATAGTTACGCAAGCATCCAGGGGAACTGCAGCAAGATACACCCCATGCTTTTCTAGAGAGCGAATTTCGGCATTGAAACAACTTAAAAATCTAGACGTATTAACCTCTGAATTAAGATCTTTTTACTCTGAATGCAAGTCTGAAATAAAGACTGAGATCGAAGGTGGTCTCTCAGAAAACGAAACTGCCGCCGTATTTTCCCTTATCATTAGTCACGGTTTAGCACCCTATGGTAACTCATCGGAATTCGACTTCCCAGAAATGCTTCAGGAAAAGTATCTTAATTGTGGTAACTATCCATGGCTGCTTGCTGGAATCTTTAAAATCCTTAAAGGCGTAAACTACCCTGGAAAAATGCAAGTAATCGGCTTTGACGGCGGAATTATTGGCAATCATGCCCAATTGATCTACCAAAGCGATAACGGAACATCCTTGCTATTTGACCCAACAGTCGGAATAATCGCACGTATATCCTACCTTAATTTAATAAACGGCATTGCTATACCAGAAAAGAATATAATTTCCCTATATTCCTACTGGACTAGCACCCTACAAGATCCAACACTCCATAGTTACCATTGGAAAGTTTACGTCGCACTACAGCTTGGCAACTATCGCCCACAAGATGCACTTTACATTCGTGACGTTTCTAAGGAACATTTTGAATATGAGTACTAATTTTAATTGTTTCACATGTATAACCTCCTCCGAAAAACATTTTCTTATTGTCCTTGCCAATCCCCAGCAGAAGCGCATGGCCTCAATCACTTATATAAGCGATTGACTGAAAACCATCAGGACACCACAAATCGTGCCACGGCGGGTGATAATATCGATTTAGAGCAATCGCGCCAATCTAGCTGTTTGCAGCGAACCTTTTAACCTGTGACTGAAACAAAATGACAAAAAAAAGACGCGCCCTTATCATCTCTTTCTCAGATCTTTCTCGGGACCCCAGAATCTATCGACAACTCTGTGCTTTACAAAACTCATATGAGATTTCGGCGGCAGGCCTACACCGCCCCCCCGATCAACTAGCAACGGGAGAATTTTACGATCTCAACTACAAAGCGTCCCCAGCCTGGCTTCGCTTAGCCCTCGCCATTGCACTAAAATTAGGTTTTTATGACTGGGCCTATTGGCATCTGGGCAAGATAAGAACTGCATCCAAAAAACTAGAAAATGTTATTAATGTTAACTATGATCTCATCATCGCAAACGACATTGAGACACTTCCACTGGCCGTACGCATAAAAGGAAAGGCACGGCTCTTCATTGACGCACATGAGTATGCCCCAGAAGAACATTACCACTCCAAAGTATGGAGGTTCTTTTACCACAAGTTCCTAATGTACCTGTGCAACACTTACCTAAAAGAGGCAGACAGGGTGTTTACCGTTGGCCCAGAAATCGCAAAGAAATACTCCACCTCATTCAATGTTCCCGTGGAAGTGATCATGAATTGCCCATTTTACGAGGAATTAACCCCAACAGCTGTTGACGCAAACGATGTAAAAATCATTCACCATGGTGGCGCAATTCGATCACGTCGACTAGAGCTTATGATAGAAGCGATGGAGCATACGTCCACTCGCTTTTCACTTGATTTCATGCTGATCCCCTCGGATCCGACCTACCTTGATGAGTTGAAACAAAAGGCCTCAAGCAACCCACGCATCCGTTTTATTCCTCCGGTTCCAATGCCAGAGATCGCGCGCTTCTGCAATAATTACGACATCGGCCTTTATCCACTGAGGCCCTGCAACTATAATGAATGCTACGCTCTGCCAAACAAGTTTTTTGAATTCATTCAGGCTCGCCTTGCCATTGTAGTAGGCCCGTCTCCAGAGATGGCCTCGTTAGTTGAAAAGTACGCATTAGGCAAAGTAGCAGAGTCCTTTGAAGCAACAGACATTGCAAAGGCTCTCGATTCAATGACCATATCCTCAATTTATCAATTCAAAATCAACTCGCATAATGCTGCGGCCGATCTATCCGCAGAACGACAGCTGAAAGCATTACTTTTCTAGAGTCATGAATTAGTTCACAAATTTTGCATGCTGCGCAATAATAATGCTTCTTGAATCTTACACCCCATACACTACTATAAAGTGCAAACTCTTTTATAAAGTGGCAATACCTCAAGTGAATTTATACAGTTATAAAAAAGAAATCTATGATCTTTGGCTCTATAGATGGGTGACTATCTCAACAGTATCTTCCAATCTGAAGGTCCGCTATAAAAGATCAGTTCTTGGCTTTTTTTGGTCACTCATTGGTCCAATTATTTCTTACGGAACCATTGCATTTGTATTTTTCCATGGAATGAAAGTCACGATCCCCAATTACTTCTCGTACTTCTTTCCTGCCGTAATACTTTACTCCTTCATGAATACTTCTATGGCGCAAGCTGGCTCCTCACTCATTATGAATGAGCACTTTATCAAAAAGATCTATCTTCCTAAGATTATCTTTCCAATAAACTCACTCATTACGGAGGTTGTTACTCTGACACTTAACTTAACTGCCATATTCTCTTTAGGAGTTATAACTGGAAAAGTTGACCTCACTTGGCGTCTACTTCTCTTACCTGTTTATTTGATACCAACCATCTTTTTCACCCTAGGAGCTGGGCTCACATTTGCGGTCGCCTCAGTCTTCTTTCGCGACCTAATCCATGTCATTCCCCTCCTGATGCAAGCAGCTTTTTACCTGACTCCGATTCTTTATGATCCATCAATTCTTCCTAGCAATCTTGCACCCATCTTAAAGTTCAATCCACTAACGTATTACGTTGAAGGTATTAGGGTACCATTTAATACTGCAACCTTTTCTATATCCAACTTAATCATGATCTACGCGTTAGGACTCGTAACGTTAATAATTGGCGTGGTCACAATTAAAAAAGTTGAAAATAAAATCGTCTTCAAATTATGACATCACCTATGATTAAACTGTCTAATGTCACTCTTACCTACGAGCTATTTTACTCAAAAGAAAATAGCCTCAAAGGCACAATAATGAATCTACTCCATAAACGGCAGTATACCAAAAAAAACAAAGACTCATTCGATGCACTTAAAAATATAAGTTTAACTATTTCAGCTGGAGAGAGAGTCGGCATCATCGGCAGGAATGGTGCCGGGAAGAGCACCCTTTTAAAGGCCATAGCCGGGATTCTAAAACCTCAAAGTGGCTCAATCATTGTAGATGGACCTACTCAACCTCTGATCGAGGTTGGTGCCGGATTCAACCCAGAACTATCTGGCCGAGAGAACATCTATCTGAATGGTTACATGCTAGGTTTCACGAGAAATGAACTCAAAGTCAAAGAACAAGAGATCATTGACTTTACCGAGCTGAATGAGTTCATCGATGTGCCAATAAAATACTATTCCTCTGGAATGTCAGTACGTTTAGCATTTGCCATCGCCACCTCGGTACATCCTCACATCCTTCTCTTTGACGAAATGCTTGCAGCGGGAGATTCATCTTTCAACGAAAAAGCCCAGAAAAGAATGAACAACCTTCTAGACAGCGCAAAATGTATAGTAATTGTGAGCCATGACCTTAACCTAATCAGGAAGTTTTGTTCTAGAACAATCGTGATAAATAAAGGTATAATTGAATTTGACGGCCTGCCTGAAGAAGCCGTAAACTACTACCTATCTGCCTCACAGTTATCACATGAGCAGGCATAGTCGATGCAGGCAGCAAATTACACTCTCGCGCAAAAAAAATTATCACAATCGTGAAAGAATCAATTACACTAGATAGAAATTCAACAATAATAACCTTCCATTCAATCTTCAACAATAACCGTTTTACCTTCCTGGTGTTTTTCCAAATAGTACTTATGCCGAATGAAATACTGAGCTAGAAACCAGTCATCTGCAATACCAGCAATATCATTAATTTGATCAATTTCAAATTTTTGATAATCAGCTCCCTTGTACCAACCTAAATCTTGTGGACGAATTTCAAACGACTTCTCTTTCCACTTGTTATCACCAGTAAGCCGCCAAACCCCATAGCGTAGCGGTACGAATCTTAGTTGGTTTCCGTTATTAATAGATTGAATTTTTAAAGCCAAGTTGCCCTTCGAAGTATCTTTATAGCGAATTACAAGACGATGCATTGGTATGTCGAAATAATCCAAAAATGCATTAGTTGGAATCTGCATTATCATATAAACATTATGCCTTGTACCACCATTAACTTCTTGTGCATTTCGCATATATCCATTAACAAGGCCTCGAGCAGTTCGGCCGTCTACCATTTGCAGATCTCCCCATTCAGGACCTGATATACGGCTACTTCCGTTAAAGTCGACCTCATTCCCAACGTCGATTCTCGTATAAGTTTTCGTTTGTGGATTCTCTAGAAATATTTCGTCAATCAATGGCGTCTCGGCTAACGTCTTCCAATCTATCTGTAGTAATACTTCTTTCTTAGGATTCTGGTCATATCGAAGCCAATACCCCGTATCAAAAAGATATAGTTTTTCTTTTAGCGTAGCGATACCATCTTTAAAAATTCCACGGACTTCTTTCGAAGCAATACGTTTGGTTAAATTAATCATCTCCAAGAGACTAATTAAATTGCCATTAAGTATGTGAGTGGAATTTGGTACCTCTTCAAACCACAATCCACCTTCTTTGGTCTTCGCACAAACTCCTCCTCGATCAACTAGGACACGGAAAGAATTGGCAGCTCTTAGCAATTGCGCAGTTACATCATCTGCACGCCCCAACTTATTATCAAACGCAAAGAGCAAAGACTTTATTATGAATGCTTGAGCAAATGAGGATGGCCACCCCGAATCAGTTGAAACGTCATTATACACATTTTTGAAATTATAATAATACACCGCACCGTTATCAATTAACCTAAAGTTATCGGAACTCAAGATCCACCTCAAGGCTGAGTCACGAGTAATTTCAGATCTATTTATTGTCGAGTACTGTTCTCCTCCTGGAATTTTATTTCCTTTTAATAACTGAAGCGCAACAATATAAGGAGAATAAACCGATGCCCCCTTACTTCCGGTCGGATTGAATGATCCGTCCTTGTTCCACTTAGTATTCTCATCCGGAGTATGTTGCATGACAACTCCACTCTTATCTATTGAGTATACGGGAACCACAGGGCTTTGCGGCGGAAGCTGCATCCTTTTAGGCTTAACCTCAGTACCACCTTTTAGCGATTGGGTAGCCATATTCGAGTATCCCTTTGCAACCAAACTCCATTTTTTAAAACGTTCATCCCACCCTGATATCTTTTCCAAATATTCAGAATGTTTTTCAGCATATAGTTGACCGACCCAATATCCCAAATCTGATGGCCTCACTGGGATACTCCACTTCCTCCAAGTTCTTGTACCACTGAGGAATAAATCACCATCGCGCATATCTCGAAAAACTACCCCTGGAGAAATTGATCTTTTCTGGATAGTCATATTCCCAGGAAACTCATCAAAATACTCTATGGATAACTCCAACCACGACTCACGAAGATTATTGCTCCACCCACTAGGCAATGAAAGGTAGAAATATGTATGAGGCGCTGACATTTCCTCCGAAGCATTATCCAACTCCGCCGAAACCAAACGCCTAACTTGATTTCCTTGTATTAACTCAGGCTGTCCCCAATGTGTCCCGGCAATCCTATTTGGGCCACCCGAATCATTAGCAGACCCAACATTAATAACGGATTCTTTGCCAGTCTCAGGATCACGAAGTGTAATTTTACTAACTGCAAGTGAAATATTTCTGAATCCATAAGGATTAGCAAAACGAAAGAGTAAATCTGACTTTTGAGGATTTAGATCATACCGAATCCAATAACCATTATCGTACAATGGCAACAATCGATAGAGAGAGTCAGCACCTAGCTTAAGCCAAGAGATTGTCTCTTTATCGCGAGTAACCTCCGAAAGGTCCTTTAATGCCAAAAGCACACGCATGTGCCCATTTAAAATGTGACTTGGGTTTTCTATTGATGAAGGAATTTCCTCAAAGAAGATATCTTTACCAGACTTAAAAAGAAATCCACCATCCCTCAAAGGCCTAAATAATGATTGTGATGCCCTTTTTGCAAGCTCAACGTATTGCAAATCTTTGGTTCTTCTATAAGCAACCAGAAATGCTTGAATTCCCAGCGCTTGCGCAAAAGGGCTTGACCAAGGTGCCTTAATAGAAACGTCGTTATAAGTACTGTCAAAGTAGTAATACCAGACCCATGTTCCATTGGAATGTTGCTTAAGATTAGTTTTTAACCAATTAATACACGCAGTAAACTTTTTATCATCGGCAATATTCTCTAAATCTGAGTTATAAGCCTCAACACCCGCATATGCTAAAGCATATGTAGCAACCCATGCAGGGTGATACTGCTTCCCCACTTTGGTAATTTCAAGATAAGGTACTCCCTCCTCATCAACAACATGCTTGGCGCGATTTACATCAGTTTGCTCTGGAAGAGTGCTTTGCTGACTACTCACTTCATCAACGGAACTATTGAAATTGAAATACAAAAAAGAATACGATCCCATGACGAAAACCAAGGTGATTACAAATAACGTCTTGCGAATAAAACGACTGCTCATTTTCATCTCTACAACATAAAGAGTTATAACTTTACTAAACGTAGAACACGTTTAACAATTGCCCTGATCCGGCGCCCAACACGAGCCTCAATAAACTTGGACTTTTCGTATATAGAATTATAAGAACTCAAAAGACTGTCAAAATCACTTTGGAGTTTGAGGCTATCCTTAGCGTAGTGACTTTTCTCACGATTTAACTCGGCCCCTCTCTCAATGTCCGTAATTACCTCATACCAATTCCACTTTTTTGGTTCCTGCCTATGGTGTAATTGGTCTAATGCTTTTGCATCAAACCAAGAAGACTCAAAGAATTGCAAAAAAACGTCATTTTTTTCAATATGGATATAACTTGCTCCATTCCCCTCTGGCGTAACCCAGTATACTTCGGGCGAATGCCCGAACTGTATGGATTTTAAGCTGTCAATGGTTGAAACTCTAACTAGAGCACCATAATATCCAACGCTAACGGGACGGTGAAAGTGAAGCGTCTTCTCAAACTCCCCAGCAAGCAGCGCAACACCTGAAAACAACAAACCGATACCATCTTCAATAGATATCTTTATTTCCATGTTTGCATGCGAATTGCTGCGCACAAAAGACATAGATAACAAATTACTATCGTAGACTGGAAGTTGAATTACATACCCTTGATCAGCTCCGTGAACTACTTGTGATACTTGAGGAAATGGGACCAAGTTGTTTGTGGGCTTCTGAACATTAAAATCAATGTTCGAAGCTTGCTGTTTAAATATTGCAGGACGGATTTTAATTGGGGCTGAGTATTTACTGCAATCTCCTTTGGAAAATACGGTCATGATTTCACTATGCGACCTGTGGTAGCGATTTTTTTCTAAATCCTTATAGATTTGCTTTCCCAAAGAGGCTGCAGTTAACTTACTCAGTTGCTTAGAGTCATCTGCTTTTGATCCCTTATGATGACAGTTCGGGCAGATCGAAGAGTCCCACCCAGAATATTCTTCAAAAATAGCCCTTCGAAACTCCGTCTCCATAGGCAACATGGGACTCCAGCTTTCACCGGATAGGACTGTGTGTTGAATAACCCATTCGTCATTTACATGCTGGTAAATATTTTCAAAATCGTAAGAACGAAGGTGATGATTAACATGATAGCGATAACCACAATTAGGGCATGTCGTAGTTGCATCACTTAGATTTTCTCTAAATGGAACGACGACCAAAACCCACTTCCTTGAGACTCTAAACAGCTCTTTCCATGCCTTTGATTCTACTTCATCAGGCAGATGTTCAAAGACATCCGTAGTCATTACAAGATCGAATGAATTATCAGGAAATGGCAATTGATCAGCAGTTCCATCTATCCTGTTAATATTCAGGCGAGAAAGAGCTTCACTACTTGAATCAAGCCCTGTAAATTCAGCCTTCGTTAGGTTAGACAATGCGTGTGTGATTTTCCCATCTCCACATCCCACATCAAGAACATTCTTTACATCAGGCGGCCAAAAATCTATTATCGCCTGAATAAGATTAGCTTGACCCTTCTGAAGAGATTGATCCCAAACCTCACTCGATTCATAAAGTGCTTTATCTATTTTCATTACCTTACCACCTTAGTACAAGTGAGTTTAGAATTCCAAATTAGTCCCGTCATGAATCCCACTCACCATCTATCATTTATATAAAAGATGTATAGCGGGCAAATACAGCACAAGACCAACCTAAGACAAAAGTCTTCTTCTTGAGAGACTTTCAAAAAAGCGACAAAACTAATGACTCAAATTGTTTCCTTTGAGCACCCCAGCCTAGAGCACCACGAGCACCTTGAAAATCAAAATTCTTATTGTTAGCTCTCCAAGAAATGGCAGCAGTCAACTCTCGAGAGATCTGCTCTCTAGTTCGAGCTAAGCCAACATAGCCAATGGAGAACCGTTCTGCCACATCATGAAGAGTCAGCATTTCACTGCTGCCAAAAAAAGGTACGCCTAATGTAATGCAGTCTCCAAGCTTATTTGGGAATGCATTCTTAGTATTTTCATCGAGAGCAGGGTAAAGAATCGTCACAAAATCTGCATCACAAATATAACCAGGCAGATCCTCCTGAGCTACAGCGTCCAACACAAAAATCTTACCTTTGGAGGTTTTGGCCAAAGTACGTAGTTCCGAATTCAACTGACCACTTCCAAGGTATACCAAATAGCTTTCTTTCATCACTGACGAAGAAAGAAACGCTTCTCCGAGCTCCTTTAACATCCGACCTTCACTAAAGCCCCCATGGTATAGAAAAACGGGATCTGTTGAATTGATTCCGCATTTTTCACGCAGAACACGCTTAACACCATTCCCATCAACAAAATCAGCGCAATTATTAATGCAGTAGATTGGCAAATGTTTGCCATAAACATTCTTCATAAACTCAACAATTCTATCAGAAACTGTTACGCAAACATCAACCCTAGGTAAAAGCTTTGCCTCGTAGTATGCCAAGACCAACTTCTGCCTCTCTGAAAACTCCTTCTGAAAAGGATACATCTCATGGGCGTCGTAAATAAGTTTAGCTCTAGTCCTATGCGCAAACTCCACAGCTGCTGGAAGTGCCGGCAAATCACAGGCGATCACCAATTCTGCCTGCAAAGAACGAGACTGACGTTTAAAACACTCTGTGAATCCTAAAGGATACCAATCAGTTGCAACACCATCAGGTATTTTCAATGCCTCAATGTCACATTGACCTTTGACAATCTTCTCTAAGGTCCGAAGATCTTTGTCATTTATAGTGCTAAATGCCGAGCCCGCCGAGAACACTGTCTTCTTTAAAATCTCAAACTGGGGCCTCCTAAAGGAGATCCCCTTTACGTATGAATATAGCTGCTTTGATTTATGATATAAGGCACTATCCTTTAGCCCCAACAAACGAAAACACTGAACGACTGAACGACGCAAACGAAGATCCAACGCCGGAATAAAGAAGCTTGGCTTACAGATACTATTAGCCTTTGGCGCGGACCCCTTCCAAACTGGATCATTAGCACCAGAACTTTCGCTTGGCCGGACAACATCACCACTTACCGTTACATTCTCGGACAATGTCTTCTGAACATAACCGCTATCAGAATACGCACATATATGAACTGAAAAGCTATGTTCAAGCAACACATCTGCAAACTTCAATATTCGTCTATCAATATTATTACAATGATCATGCGTAAAAAAAACTGCACTCTTTTTCACCATTCAAACCCCAAGCGCAAATTACTCTTTAAATCGATAATCTGAAGCCTTATCATGAAAAGCCCGATGCCAACACTCTAGAGACAACAGCCCCCATACACTGCGACCGAACTTGGACTCTTTTTCCATTACGGCAGAAACCTTATCAAACATGACAAAATCCCTGTTTTTCGTCGAGGCCGAAGCAAAGATATCCATCATAAACTCCCTTGCTTCGCCTCTCATCCAAGTTGTCAAAGGCACAGGAAAACCCATTTTTGTTTTTCTATTATTGACCTCGTCGGGAAGATGACTGCTCATAGAATGAACCAGCAGCCTCTTCAAGGTACCATCTTTGAATTTAACATCCGGAGGGATTCGTGCCGCAAATTCAACAATATCAACATTAATAAATGGCACTCGCGACTCCAATCCCCACGCCATACTCATGCGATCCTCTACCTGCAACAAAGCAGGAAGAAGCGTTTTGAAGTCGAAGTGAGTCATTTTATCGAAATAAGAACCTCTCTGAACATTGTCCCCATTGAAAACTCTTTGGAATGTCGCAAAAAGATCCACCCCGCCTAAAGCTTCATGATTTATGAAATCAGTCATTTGAGGTGCCCTATTAATAAGGTGGTAATAGCGCTTATCTAATGGCTCAAACATACCTTTAGAGAAGAACTCCTGAATCATCGGCTTGTAAGTACTCAAAGCCTGCAGATTCTTAATAATGGATTCATAAGTAACAATGAAGTTCCCACTATGAAGTGTCCCCTCAATCGCACCTTTAATACACTGTTCGAAGTAGGCAATCAGATATCTTGTATATCCACCAAATATTTCATCTCCCCCCTGTCCTCCAAGTACGACTTTTCTATGCTTGGACGCCAATCGCGATACTCCATACTGCGCAAAACTCCCTGGCCCGGCAACCGGATAGTCAAGGTGATAGATAATCTTCTCTATATCATTTATGAAATCTTTCGCGGAAATATCTTCTTCATAAAGACTCAAACCGTATTTTTCCGCAATACAACGAGCATAGGGACTTTCATCAAAATCATTTCCTTCTTTTGAGAATTTACCCGTGAATCCAAGTAGATCAGAAGGCCGATGCCTACTCGCCAGTGCCGCAACTACCCCTGAGTCAAATCCCCCACTGACATACACACCGATCGGCACATCGCTACGGGTGTGAAGCTCAACAGACTGATCCATAAGATAGCGGAGTTTCTCCTCAAAATAGGCACTAGTATGATGGAAATCTAATTCATAACTTACTTCCCAGTACCTTTTCTTGAAGACCTCCCCACACTTGACCTCAATATAATGACCCGGCTCCAGTTGATTGATACCCTCAAAAAGCGTCTTTTCTCCTAGATACAATTGGAAAACCAAATATTCTTTTAATGCCTCAGGGTCAGTTTTTATGTCTTTAACAAAGGGCAACAATCCCTTAGCTTCTGACGAAAAATACAAAACTGAATTTTGTATCGTATAATAAAATGGCTTAATTCCAAACTGGTCTCTAGCACAGAAAAGCGTCTGTTCCTTGTCGTCCCAAATAGCAAACGCAAACATTCCACGCAGCTTATTTAGACAGTCCTTACCCCACTTTTGGTATGCGGCTAACAAAACTTCTGTATCGGAATTAGTTCTAAATCGATACTCAAACAACTCCTTCTTCAGCTCGATGTAATTATAGATCTCTCCATTAAAGCAGATAGTAAAGCCATTCTCGTTAGACATTGGCTGTGCTCCACCATTAAGATCCAAAATACTTAGGCGCTTATGACCAAAACCAACAGACTCAGCATCATTACACCAAACTCCCTCACCGTCAGGACCGCGATGGGCAATAAGTTTATTCATCCAAGAAATCTTTTTGGAAAGGCTCTGTATCCTCTCTCTCTTTAACGAAGCAGCTCCACTAATACCACACATCGAAATCTACACCTTCAAATCAATTTGACCATTTGTAAGAACATACTCATCACCGGTATGCGGACATTTCCACGCACCGCTCCCCTGCAATGGCAGCTCCATTCGTTCACCAAACCGACTCATCCAGCCGATCTGCCTAGCAGGAACCCCGGCCATCAATGCAAACGGCTTAACATCCTTATTAACAACCGCGCCAGCACCTATAAAGCAATATTCACCCAGAGTCACACCACATACAATCGTCGCATTTGCTCCGATAGTGGCACCTTTTTTTACAATCGTATCGCGATATTCATCCTTGCGAGTTACAGCAGACCGTGGATTGTAAACATTTGTAAAGACCATACTCGGACCACAAAAAACATCATCCTCTAAGTGAACATTGTCGTATACAGACACATTGTTCTGGACCTTGACGTTGTTTCCAATGGTAACGTTGTTTCCTACAAAGACATTCTGACCAAACGAACAGCCCTTACCAATTTTAGATTTGCTACAAATGTGCACCCAATGCCAAATTCGAGTGCCCTCACCAATTTCAGCTCCTGCATCTACAATGGCCGTTTCATGTTTGGTGTAGCTCACAGCGATCCTCTGATCTGTTCAACGATAGCAATCGCGGGACGGGCTTCCATTAAGCCATAACCTTTACCAGACAAAATGTCGCCATAAACCCTTTTATGAAGCTCTGTGAAACCTTCAGAAAATTCAAATTCTTCACCATTAATTCGAATAGAACGGAAGGTCGTTTTACCCGACTTAACAGCAGCCTCTGGCAAACGCTTACGATCAATCGTCAAAGACCATTCCACATCCGCCTTCTCTAGTTTCACAAAACCCGCCTCAAAGTCTGCAGTTTTACTTTTACTAATCACTTCCTTCGCTTCACCAAAAATCCAAGTCAGCATGTCAAAGAAATGCACACCAATATTAGTGGATAGACCACCTGATTTCTTCACATCGCCCTTCCAAGACTCGTGATACCATTGTCCCCGCGAAGTCATATAATCCAAGGTGATCTTATAGTCCTTTCGCCCCTCGGACTCGATTTTTTTCTTTAAAGCCAAAATCGCATCATGAACCCGCAACTGAAGAACTGTATAAACGTTACGCCCATATTTTTTTTCATAAACAACTAATTCGTCCAACTCTTTGGTTGTAAGCACCAGCGGTTTTTCACAAATAGCATGAGCACCGTGGCTCAATGCAAATTTGATATGACTAGAATGCAGATAGTTCGGGGTGCAGATAGAGACAAATTCAACTTGCTGAGGTGTGCCCTTCAGCGAATCAACAAAAGACTCGAATCTTTCGAACTCAGTGAAGAACTGACAATCCGGAAAGTAACGGTCCATGATTCCCACAGAGTCCTTATTGTCGTATGCTGCCACAAGATTGTGACCCGCCTCTTTGATAGCTTCCAGGTGCCGAGGGGCGATGTAGCCCCCAACACCGATAATAGCAAAATTTTTCATTATTACTATGCCTTTACTAGATTCGGAGATTCTTTGCGGTACTTACCACGAGTATCAATAATCAGCTTAGCGTTCTTTAAAATAAGATCATAATCGAACTTATCGTGATCTGTTGCCAAAACAACGCAATCGTATTTTTGCAATGACTCTGCTGTCAACGGAACACTCTTAAGATCAAAGTTGTGTTCACGCATCTTAGGGAAAACCGGAACATGTGGGTCATGATAATCCAGCACAGCACCATCATCACGAAGCTTTTCCATCAAAAAAACGGATGGTGATTCACGCATATCATCGATATTCTTTTTATAGGAAATACCCAGAACCAAAACCTTTGAACCCTTTACCGATTTTTCGCGGTCATTCAATGCCACAGCAACTTTCTTCATTACATAGTTCGGCATGTAGCTGTTGATTTCACCTGCCAATTCAATGAAGCGAGTATGCATGCCATATTCGCGGGCCTTCCACGTTAAATAGAATGGATCAATAGGGATACAGTGCCCACCAATACCAGGACCCGGACGGTATGCCACAAATCCAAAAGGCTTCGTGGAGGCAGCATCAATCACTTCATGCACATCAATACCCATCTTGTCACAAACCATTTTCATTTCGTTAACAAGACCGATATTCACAGAACGGTGAATGTTTTCCAAAAGCTTCGTCATCTCTGCAGCTTTTGTTGAGGAGACTGGAACTACTTTATCGATGACACCATTATAAAGAGCTACACCAACCTCTAGACAGTTTGGCGAGTATCCACCAACGACTTTTGGGATAGTCTTCGTACTAAAATTAGGATTACCCGGATCCTCACGCTCTGGCGAGAACACAAGGAATACATCTTCACCGACTTTCAATCCACCAGACTCTACACGTGGCTTGAGCTCTTCATCCGTAGTCCCCGGATAAGTCGTGCTTTCAAGCGAAACCACCTGACCTTTACGCAAATGCGGCACAATGTTGTCGGTCGTATTCAATACAAAGCTCAAGTCAGGCTCACGATATTTGTTTAGCGGAGTAGGCACACACAAAATGATTGCATCAACATCTCTAATTCTTGTGAAGTCTGTTGTCGCAAAAAATCCGGCACTGACGGCTTTTGCGATTCCTGTGCTTGGAATGTGTTCGATATAACTTTTCCCCTCGCCGATCATTGCCACTTTCGCATTATCGATATCAAAGCCAACAACTTTGAAGCCTTCGTCCGCATAACGAAGAGCCAACGGTAAACCCACGTAACCCAAGCCAACAATACCAATGTTCGCTTTCTTTGATTTCAACTTTTGCACAAGTTCATTTGTCATTTCGTATCCTTATGTTCGATATCTGAATGGTAAGGAATATTATTCATAATCTAAGTCGTTGTAAACACATCTGTTGTGTCATAACAAAGATCAGAATTTCAGCGCGTCCGCCGCAGTCAAACCCGCGTCCGCACAAGGGATTAAAAAAAATTTACCTACAAATCGACAGCGGATCCAAACCATCTACGGAATAAAGCCAAGAACGAAACAAGAAGGGGAACTGCGGAATAAAGTAGCAATGCCCAGTCTAGAGTAATTTCTCCACTATATGATAGAACAGCAGTACAATACAGGCCGATCACTAGAAGATACTTAATAAGAGGCAGTCTGTAGCGGTAAACTAGCATGTCGTATTGAATACCGACAGAAAAGATGGTGCCTGATACGACAACACCTACCCCCATCCACAAATGCTCAAAACTTTCTTTATAGGTAGATCCGAAAATCTTAACCAACAGATTTGCGGGGACCATGACCACTACGGAAGAAAACAGGAAGCTTGCACACACAGTTATCACAGCCACTTTTAAGAATCTCTTTTTGAAAATCTCTGGCTGGGTTTTTCTAGTATGAGCCAGAGTCGTATAGTTAGTCCCAAAGATCACCAGCCCAATCGCCATAACAGGCTCCAGCAGGCGGAATACCAACTGGAAACTTCCGAACGCTGCAGCCCCCATTCGCTCCGCTACCAAAACCCCCACAATTCTTGTCTGAAAAACCGACAAGAAACTCATAAACGCCAATGGAAATCCGACTTTAACCAGATCCCTAAAAACGTCCCAACGAAAAGCTGGCGCTTCCCGAAAACCAGATCTACGCAACATTAAAACCTGATAACAGGTTGATATGATTCCTTGAATAAAAGTAACCGATGTCAGAGCAACCAAGTTCGCAAACATCATTGCCGACAAAATCCTCAAAACATTAAATACGCCATGCTGTAAAATCTGAATCCTTTGAACAAGGTCGTTACGCACCCGTGAGTCAAAGATAATTTGAGGGTACTCAAATATCTTAAAGAACAGCCTCAACGAAGCCATAAGCATCAAAATGTAAAATAGCTTCTCATCACCATACCAGGAAAACACTAAAATAAGGCCCGTAATCAAACACCAGAGAACCGCACTTTGCGCCATCCACGCACCAATCACGTATTTCTCATTATCCGGGTTTTCTATAAGATAGTTTCGCAGATGAACCGTACTCAGAAGGCTGATTCCATCAAGAATACCCAAGTATGTAAAAACCAGCTGATAAAGACCAAAATCCTCGGCACCAAAGCGCGAAGCTATGACCGCCGTTGCTACAAAAGACAACCCATACCTAAAGGCAATATTGAGATTTCCCCACAAACTATTTCTGATAATTTGGTAGCGCGAGTTCAATTGGTACCCATCGTTATGTTTCTGACAAAGAATAGTCCCGTTATGCCGATAATCAACCATTAAAGAGGCCTAGAGTATTTTTAGCTTTTCGCATTTTTTGATGCGCCACATTATATTCTTAAAATGGCCTCTCTTTGCCTACTTGTGTTTTTTACCAATTATCGACATCATGCGATTTTAGCCCGGAAGGAACAAAGATGGAATTTATAGATCTTAAGTCACAGCAAAAAAGAATTCACAATTTAATTCAAGAAAGAATCAACACTGTCCTCGAAAACGGCCAATACATCATGGGTCCCGAGGTTTTTGAACTTGAAGACCGTCTAGCCAAATACACAGGAGCCAAACACTGTATCTCAAATGCTAATGGAACGGACGCTCTTCTGCTCGCATTAATGGCCATCGGAATAAAGCCCGGAGATGAAGTAATCACTACCCCATTCAGCTTTTTTGCCACCGCAGAAGTAATCAGCCTCCTTGGGGCCGTCCCTGTCTTCGTTGATATTGACAGTAACACCTACAACATCGATGCAAACCGTATTGAGGAAAAAATCACAAGCAAAACAAAAGCTATCATCCCAGTTAGCCTCTACGGGCAGTGTGCCGATTATGACGCTATTGAAGCCATCGCTAAAAAATACAATCTAATTACCATCGAAGACGCCGCACAAAGTTTTGGGGCTTCGTATAAAGATAGAAAGTCCTGCAATTTAACAACAATCTCATGCACAAGCTTCTTCCCATCTAAACCCCTGGGGTGCTATGGCGACGGCGGTGCCTGCTTTACCAACGATGACATTATTGCGGAGAAACTTAAAATTCTTAGAACTCATGGGCAGGCGAAAAGATATTACCATACAGATGTCGGAATCAATGGCCGCTTGGATACTCTGCAGGCAGCAATCCTATTAGCAAAAATGGAAATCTTTGATGACGAAATCGCACTTCGCCAAAAGATAGGATCACGCTATGCAGAACTCTTAAATGGTGTCGCCAAGGTCCAACAAATTCTTCCTCACAACAAATCCGCATTTGCTCAGTATACGATCGAAGTAGATAATCGCGACAGCTTCATTCAAAAAATGAAAGACGAAGGCATCCCAACAGCCGTTCATTATCCAATTCCGTTACACTTGCAGCCCGTCTACGCCGGAAAACACCAAAAGGGTGACTATCCAAAATCAGAGGTGGCTGCAAATCGCGTGGTCAGCCTTCCAATGCATCCGTATTTAGATGAAGTGTCCCAAAACAAAATCGTTGCAGCTGTAAAAAAATCTTTATCCGTTAAATAGAATGTGTGTCCAAAAGGAGTTGTTGCTACAGCGACAACTCCTTCATGTTTCCTAAATGCGTTTTTGACTTATGTTGCATTTAACAAACACCAACAAAGCCCACATAAAGATCAATACCATCCGCACCTTGGCATGCTCGAAGTTAGACTCAGTCAAACCACCAAATGCAAAGCCAATCAAAGCGCCAAAGATCCCAATTGCAATAGCCTTTTCGTAAACAGAAGCCCAGGATGATTTAAAGATCTTCCAGGCTTGCCCTACAAAATAGAAATAAATGAATAGGTAACAAATCAACCCAACAATCCCCGTCCCCGCCAGCATATGCAGGAACTGATTGTGCGCATGCCCTGTAAACTGATCTTCCGGCAGACCTTGCATTGCATAGTATTTGCCAAGCAGGTCATAATTCTGGCCATAACCCGCGCCAAACCAAGGGTGATCTTTGAAAATCATCCAATTGGTCTTCCAAAGAATTATGCGTTCGCTGTCATAGTTATTCTGATAGTTGAAGGCAAACATGATGCGATCATGGAACTTCGGCCAGAACATGAAAAGCCCACCGACAAAGACGATGGCCATCCCCAAGACCGCTAATGCCAAACGCCAGCTCAAGGCAATCGCTATAACCAACACACCCGCAAACAGCGCAATCCACACCCCACGAGTCATGGTCAAGACTAAGGTGATACCCATCACAGCCAATGACAGGAACCACGCATAGAATTCCTTACGATTGTTGGCCCAAAGCTGCTGCCAGCGATATAGGAAAACCCCTGAAAGAACCAAAAAGACGAGACTGTAGGAGTGGGCCGTGGTCATTGGGTTGTTCAAGATCCCACCAACGCGATCTTCCCCCTTCACGGCAGAAACCACCAACGACAAAATAGAAACGAAAACACCAACGCCAAGGACGACCTTTAAAATCTTTTCAAGATCTAACTTCACATACTGATAAGCCGAAACCATCAGATACAAAATTAAAATCCAACGCATTTCCCCCAAGCGCTTCCAAAGAGGTCCGTCAAAGTGACCATTCAGAACAAATCCCAAAGCAATCACGCCTAACCAAAAAATCCAAAAAGCTTCCAGATTCATTTTACTGAATAGCTTCCATCCTTCTGGACCCTTTTTGCGAATCGCTTGAACCAACAAAGTCAGAACCGTCAATGTCACAAAGATGTCCATACCGGACTGGGTTGTCAGAGTTCCAATCAAGGATAACAACAACAGATAAATCACTAGCGCCCCCGCCCGAACAGAACCACACGAATTGTTTTTAGGAAGATCACCAAGTCCATCAACAGATTGTAGTGCTTGGCATAATAAAGCTCGTACTGCAGCTTCTCGCGCGAGTCATCGACGCTGGCCCCATAAGGATATAGCACCTGCGCCCATCCAGTAAGCCCCGGCTGCATCATGTGACGCAAATTATAGAACGGAATTTCTTTTGCCAGCATTTCATTGAACTCGGGACGCTCTGGACGGGGTCCTACAAAGCTCATGTCCCCTTTAAGGACATTCCAAAGTTGGGGCAGTTCATCAAGGCGGGTCAAACGAATGAACTTACCTACGCGGGTGACACGGGCATCATTCTTCTGCGCCCATTTCGCCCCGTCTTTTTCGGCATCCGAGCGCATGGATCTGAATTTATAGATAGAAAACAACTGCCCGTCTTTGCCCGTGCGGATTTGTTTGTAAATAATCGGCCCTGGGCTTTCAAGCTTCACAAGAAGAGCAGTTAAAAGCATGAACGGCAGTGCAGGAACAAAGATCACAATGGAAAGAATAATATCAAAGATGCGCTTTACCCGAAGCGCCACCGGGTGACTGATCGACTCGAAACCTTCAGAAGATATAAACCATTCCGGATCCAGGAAATAAACAGGCACCTTCAGCCAGTGCTTTTCATAAAAGCGTCCCAAGTCCATCACTCCGTGACCAGAAAACTTAGCTTTCATCAATAGCTGCAAAACATCCACACCCACTTGGGAAGATCGCACACCCACAACCACACCGGACCACAGCTTATTAAGCTTTGCATCCAAATCTGCAACAGAGGCCGTGATGGGATTAAAGAATTCAATATTTCCTTGAAAACCCAGTCTGTGACGGTCGCCTTCAAAAAAGACTTTATCTTTTTCATCGATTAGAACCAGCCAACTGAATTTACTGCGAACGGAATCCAACATCCCCAGAACCATCGTTCGATAGAACATCGACCCCACAAAGAATCCAAGGATTGTTCCCAACAAGACGCCACGACCAAACAAACCCGCTCGATCAATCGAGAACAAGTAGTTCACAAGAACGATGATCACAGCCGAAGTCAGCATGGCAGCGAACTGACGGAAGACCACCGCAAACTTTGAAAGCCCCTGATCTAAATCGTAACCACCGAAAATGTACAAAGTTAAAACTGTTACGAGTCCTAAGAACAGCAGTTGTGGTTGGAATAAAATATCTTCAACATTGGCCCCCAAACGAAGATGACTGATGACAATTGCGATCACCGCAAAGAACAGGACATCAATGGCCAAAAGACTCCACTTGTACTTGCTATCCAAAAAAGGACCGAACGACTTCATAAAAGATTAAGCTTCTCAATAAGTTAACTTTAAAGAGAAAACCTAGCATTTCATCTAGACCTCGTCATGAGGGAAGCACCAATGGCGCCATGCGCTACCCTTCTAGGGAGCACGACTGAACAGAATAGGTGTCCAAGCACGAAAAACTTCCTTGCGCACAGCTTCACAAATATAAGGGGCCGTCTTTTGGTGATACCACCAAAGCATGCGCTTTCTTTTGTCGTCTTTCGGTTTTCTTTTCCGCATTACCTTATTGGGCCTGCTTTTGCGTGCCTTTGTAGCCTTTTACCTGAATATCTGGCAGTTCACGGAGCTTTCTAAAATCTCGGAAACCTTCGGCGCCTTTTTGTATGGCTGGCATTTTGACTTGGCTATTGGTTCGGTCATTTATCTTTTACTGTATTGGTTGATTCTGCTGTTTAAGCTTTCACCCAAAGCCACGAAACGCTGGAACTTCCTGCTCCTGTGGATCTATATCGTCTTTATCGTGACAGACAGTCTTTATGCCCGCGAAACCGGCCGCCATCTGTCTTACGAGGTCTATTCCCTGTTCACCGTTGAAGGCTCGATGCTGAATCTTTTCGGCCGTTATTGGCTGGCCGTCCTGGTGTCCTTGCTTTCAACTTCGTTCTTGAATCTGTGGCTGGCCCCAACCTACAAACCACAAAGTGGTATCACCGGTCGCCTTTTTGCCATGCTGATGGTGGCGGTGATCGCCGTGGTGGGGTTCCGTGGATTTGAAGGCATCCCACAAGATGTGTCCTGGGCCTATCGCGCGGGCGGCGGCCCCCAGGGCGCCGTGGTTGCTCTGAACGGAGCCTATGGCATTGTCTGGGCGGCGCTGGGAGGCAAAAAAAGCAGCAAGGAATTCATTCATTCGTCCGACCATCTTAACACTGCGGAAATATATAAAAACTGGCGCACCAAGCGGGGCATTACAGAGCCGATCGGGAAATTTGATGGCAATGTCATCATCGTCTTCCTTGAAAGCTGGTGGGGCACAGACGTTGGCAAGATCGACGCAGACGGCATCGAAGTCCTTCCCTTCTTCAACAAACTTCGCAAAGAATCTTTAAGCACGGAACTGTTCCTGGCTGGTGGCCATCGCACCACCGAGGGGCTTTTTGCCTCTTTGTGCAGCCTTCCCAATCCTTTGGGAAAAAGCATTATGTTTTCAGAAATCGAAAGCAAGGACTTCACCTGCCTGCCTCGCCTGCTGACGGAAAAAGGTTATAGCTCGGCCTTCTTCCAAGGATCGGATCAATTCACCAGTGGGACGGCTTTGCTGGTTTTAAAAAGCGGCTTCCAGTCTTCTTACGGAAAACGGGAAATCCCCAACGTCGAATCGCTGGAACAAAACGCCTGGGGTGTTTTCGATGAAAGTCTTTACAACTTCGTCGACAGCAAGATGAATGAATTGCCAGAACCCATGCTGATTGGTGTGAACACAAACTCCACCCATGATGACCGCTTACCTGCCAAGGCCGATCGCCATCGCTATAAGACCCCGCACTATTGGGCCGATCATGAATTGCAGGGCTTTTATGAAAAGCTTAAAAAAAGAAAATGGAAAAAAGACTGGGTGTTGGTGCTGGTCGCAGACCACACCACCTATGGCGGAGCCAGTATTTTTGAACACTACGCCATCCCGTTTTTGATCAAGTATCATTCAATCGACAAAAACAAAAAAAGCCCGATCGAACACAAACTTTTGCCAGGAGCCTATTCACAACCTGACATCGCTGCGACCTTGGCAGATCTGACCGGCACCAAGGCACCGGAATTTATCGGACGCTCTTTACTGCGCCCGAAAGACTTCAGTTCTGGCGCAAGCATCTTCCATCTGGGGCAATCCGCATGGTTTGATGGCGACTGGAGTGTTGTTTTCAACATCCGCATCCCGGGTGAAAAGAAATGTTTTAACTGGAAGAACGACATGAGCTTTGCCCATCCTCATCCCTGTCCGCCTGAAGGCGAAAGGATGTATGAAGAGGGCCTCAGCTATATCAAGGAGTCGCAGGAAGAGCTATTCCGGTAGCGGCACGCTCCCTTGCGACGCAGTGCTCCTGCGAAAGTAAGCAGGTACCTTTTCGGAGGGGGCTTTCGTATAATTTGGTATGCCTATGCAAATCGCTGATCTTGAAACAGCATTACAGACCTTTCTAAAAAAGCACCCGAACGTGTCTGTTCTCGGCTATTTTGGCTCCTACGCCAAAGGCCATCCTCGTCCTGATAGCGATGTTGACATCTGCCTTGCCGAAGATCGCCCAATAAACGCCGAAAAGAAGATCGAGTACATCAACGAACTGACTCTTCTATTAAGGAAAGAAGTTGATCTGTTGGATCTGAATACGGCCAATGGAGTGATCTTGAAAGAGTCCCTGCATACAGCAAAATGGGTGCACAAGGAAACGGCCGTTTTTGCTCAAATTATGAAAAGAATGCTTTTTGACCAAGCCGATTTCCAGCCCTACTATCAGCGCATCTTAAAAGCAAAAAGAGAGAGGTTTCTAAAATCATGACCATAGAAGTCCTCCATCAAAAAATTGAATCCCTGAGAAATTGTATCGAACGAATCGAAAGCAAAAAGCCTTTTGCCGCGGATGACCTTCGTAAAGATTTTGATCTTCAGGATATTATTTCTATCAACCTTGAAAGAGCTGTACAGGTTTGTGTGGATTTAGCTTCGCACCTTCTGGCCGAAAGTGGCGGACGTACACCTACTACGATGGCTGAATCCTTCGTACTTCTCGCGGAGGAGAAAAAGATCTCGACGGAGGTTGCACAGGCCTTAGTAAAGTCCGTCGGTCTTCGCAACCTTTTGGTACACGAATACTCAAAAATCGATTGGGATATCGTCGCCAAAGTTGCCAACGACCACTTGGATACCTTCAGAAATTTCGCAAAGGAAATACTGCAACCTTAAAACTAGAGCTCGGCCGTTGTTCTTAGTTACTACTCCAGGTGCTAAAGCGGAGCATGCTCAGGACATGAGATATAAGGAACAACAATATCCAACTTTATGGGTTTTGAACTACATTTAGATCAAAGATCTTTTGCTTCGTAACATTCGAAGAAATGGCACCGACTTTACCGTTCAAACCGTCAGACCCATTCGCTCCGTCAGCACCTTTAGCTCCTTTTTTACCGGCACTTGGAACTTGGGCACAGACTCCGAATGTCTTACCTGGAGCGCCCCCATTACCGCCTTCGTGACCTGGAGCTCCCAAACCGCCTTTACCACCCTTGCCCACTTGTGTTCCCACCTCTAGTGAGAATTCGCTGAAGTCATCGATGGTCACAAGAAGGTTGCCGGTATCGCCGCCATTTTCACCATTTGCACCATTGGCACCGGGAGCACCCTGCGCACCGTCTTGCCCATTACCTGCGGCACGCACACAGATAAGTTGTGGAGGACTATCGGGTGTCTTTGGGATACGTCTGGTTACTTCATCTGAACCATTGGCACCGTCAAGCTTGGGATTTCTTTGGCGAGAAATCTTTCCCTGTTTTTCTAGTTCTTCCCCGCTTTTTCCATCACGACCGTTGAAACCTATCAGAGCGACACTCAGCGTTCCCACGGCTTTTTTGGCCGTGATGGTGATGCTGGAATTGCGGATTTCAAAGAGCTCGTTTCCGATATTTTGAGCGCTTTGCGTGCGGATTTTGGCGTAGGATGGAAACAGTCTGTCCGCCTTATTCACTGCATCTTGAATGTACATTTTATTAGCGGAAATACTTAGGTGCCAACCATTAGTGACATAAAATCCCTCCGAAAGAAGGTAGAGACGGTTTGCATTAATAGATGTGTTTTCGCTCAAATAACGTGGGGTCGAGACTATAACATCTACCGGAGCCTTGCGAGTAACAGCATAAACAGACATCGGCGCACCTAATGAGTCCATTGCTGTAAGCTCAATGGCCAGCTCCGCTCCTTGCTCTACAATTGCGGTTGTTGAACTTGCATCAGTTACAATCGCCTTCTTCCCATTCACGACCAGCATTACACTGGAAATACCTTTCGGCCATGCGATCGTTAACTGATAACGTCCCATCTCAGCTTCTTGAAACGAAACTTGAACATTTTCATCGTCAAGCTGTCCGCTGAACGCTTCCTTTGCGCGCTCAGACTTAATCTGCTCTACAACGTCAGTCGCCGGAGACGGCTCAGAAGCCCCTTTGGATTTTTCCCCGTCGTCCTTCTTAAACGCACAGGCTGACAGCGCTAGGAAACTGCAAAGAACTAAGGATGTATAAAGTCTCAAAAAGCGTCCTTTATAACCAAAAAAGAGATTAGACCGCATAGTTATAACGGAAGACCTGAAAACCATAAACTGTCAGGATTTTATACAGGTAGAAACTTCACGAATGCTTATATTTAGAAGCAGGCCATGGTATTTACCAATCCCTGCTTTCCATAAGACAAAATAAGGCTATCTTGAGTGACCAAGGTGTATCGGTTTTTACGAGCTGTTGCGACGATGAGGCGATCTGCCGGGTCGCCGTGAAAACCTCCGGGAAGCCGACTTGATTCGACTGCTATATCAACGGAAAGCGGCACAACCTCAATTTGCATCTTTGCAACAGCTTGCTCAAGCCAATCCTGACAAGGTTGCGTCAACGCCAAACGCCCTTTAGCCTCAAGCATCGCCACTTCCCAAAGAGAAATGGCAGAGACTGCCAACTGATGCTCACGAAACGCCTTCTCAATCGCTTTTCTCGAGGCAGATTTAGCCATTTTTTCATGCCCTAGGCACACCCAAATCCAAGCATGCGTATCTAACAGGATAGAACTATTTTTCATCCGCATCCCATTTTTCATTCAGAGAACCCACGATATCGCCTTTGATCTCTCCGGTGCCTGCTAAAATGCCAAAGGGACTATCCAGCTCAGAAACATCCGCGTCGGCATCAGCAGGAACGAGCTTCGCAACTGGTTTACCATGTTTGGTAATAGTCACTGCCTGACCGTACTTCTTCACACGGTCCATCAGCATAAGGCATTCTGCTTTAAATTTTCCTGCGGGATATTTTTGAGTCAAAATAGCCTCCAAATAACTATGGTCATTATAACATGGTCATATTTAATTGAAAAGCATCAAGAAATTCTTAATTGCTTAGTGATATCATATATTTAGAATTCACCATTAACCAGAGCACCAAAAGGTACGCCGTACCTTCTGACAACGCATGTTTCTGCGAAAGTGAGCAGGTACCTTCTGCAAAACTGGGGTGGGTCCCCCTGCGGAGGGTGCCCCAGCAGGTACCTTTTATTTGAGGCCGAGTAGGAAGTCGAAGTCCTCTTTACTGAGGGCTCCTCCGGCACCGGCAAGGTCCGTGGTGGCTTCGGCTTCCGAGAACAAGCTTTGGAACTTGCGGTTTTTGCGTTCCTTTAGAAGCTCCATTTTTTCTTCCAGTGATTCGTGCATGATGTATCTGAACACCTGCACGGCCTTGCGCTGCCCCAGACGGTGCGCCCGGTCTGTGGCTTGATTTTCCACTGACGGATTCCACCAAGGCTCTAAGTGGAAGACATAGCTGGCTTTGGTCAAATTCAGACCCACACCGCCTGTTTTCAGTGTCATCACGAGAACGGCCCCACCCGGAGTTTCGTTAAAATCCTTTAAAATCTTCTGCCGTTGCTTGGTCGGAATAGCCCCGTGCAAGACAAACACCGGAATGCCCACCGCCCGCAAAAGCTTTTCAGTTCTTTCAAGCGTTTGCAGGAACTGAGTGAAGACCAGCGCACTTTCGCCGGACTCGATAATCTCCTGCAGGGAATCCATAAGGGCCTCTAATTTTGGCGGAGTTTTATCGTACTTCACTTCCGGCAAAGCCCCTGGATCAGAACACGCCTGACGAAGGCGTAACAAGGCTGTGAGCATCTGAAGCTGAGACTGATTTTCGCCCACCTCTTTGATCGAGGATTGAATGCGCTCGTTGTACGCTATCGCAATGTCGCGATAGATTTTTTTCTGTTTTTCTTCAAAGGCAATGCTGACTTTGGTTTCCTGTTTTTCAGGAAGCTGATTCAGAATTTCTTTCTTGGATCGACGAAGGATCAGTGGTTTGGTTTTAAGTTTTAGATCCTCCACGTCCTCTAACAGAACCACATCGGTGTTCACAAACTGACGGCGGAAGTCATCGTACTTCCCAAGACTTCCCGGGACCACCAGATCCAGCAAAGAATAGAACTCGCCATAGTGGTTTTCCAGCGGAGTCCCCGTCAAACACAGCTTAAAGCGTGCATTGAGCATACGCGCAGAGCTGGTGCGCTTGGCAGAGATATTTTTAAGATTCTGAGCTTCATCGAAGATCAGAACATTCCAATTGTACTGACTTAGGAACTCGCCGTTTTCCATCAACAGACCATAGGTCGTCACAACGCCCAAGGGCTCTTTGGCTTCCAGGCGTTTTCCAATGCGGTCATGGTCTTTGCTGGTGAAGATTTCAAACGGCAGGCCTGGCGTGAATTTCGCCACTTCACTTTCCCAGTTATAGACCAGGCTTGACGGCACAACGATCAAGACCTGTCCCAGTTGATTCTGCGTTCTTAGATATTCCAAGAAACAAAGCGCTTGCAAGGTCTTCCCCAGACCCATGTCGTCGGCAAGCAAAGCCCCCATACGAAGGGTGTACAAATCCAAAAGCCACTGGAAGCCTTCGTGTTGATAGGTCTTCAGATCCGCTTTGACCGTGTCAGGCACCTTCACCAAGTCCGTGCGTGATCCCAGGTGATCATAGAAGTTACAAATCTTTTTCCATTCTTCATCGCCACGGAATCTATAACCTGATGCGCGCAAAGCCAAAAGCTCCAAAGCCTGATGCTTGGGCAATTGATAGTACTTGTCAGTCCACGGCTTTTTGCCGGATTCCCGTTTGCCTTTTTGCAGCTTGTTCCAGAATCCTTCCAAGCGACGCAAAGACGGGATCTCAGTCCGAGGAACCAGATAGAATCGGCCGTTATATTCAATAACGCCGCCGCCGCCCAGGCTTTTGAGTTGTTTCGAATCGATCTCCTGCCCTTGCAGGAAGAAGCGCGGATTGAGCTCAAACCAATTCAACATGCCTTCATCAAGCTTGCTGACGATCTGGAAATCCACGACAAATTCGTCTTTGGCCAGTTCTTCCAAACGCTGACCGCGCACATACAGACGAATCCCATGATCCATCAAAGGCTGCAGAAGTCCCAGCGACTGTGTGGGAGTGACATCTTCCTTCCCCCAGCTTGGCATAAAGAAATGTCCTTTTTCCAGCATCGGATCTTCTTCAAGCTTCCCGTCCCAGATTTTAGTTAAAATCCCGGTGCGCGCCCGCTTAAACGCAGATCCTTGCGTGGAAAGCGCCATGTATTTTAGTATCTCATAAACAACGCGGAACTCACGTTCAACAGAGCCGGAGAAAAGGTATTCCCCTTTGGGACTGTAGACGGCCTCCCGTTCAGCCAGCATTTTTAGGATCTTTGCAACGTAGTCCTCAAACACACTCAGAGTGCTTTTGGAGCACAACTCGTCCAGAGGTTGGGTTTTGTTTAAACTAACACCGTCCCCGGTCACAATCAGCGAGTGGATTTTTGAAGACACCACTTTCAACAGATTCTGCGGACTGCAGGTCGTGCCATCCGTAAGTTGCTTGTCGAAATGAAGGCTTAAGGTTTCAAGTGTCAGATACTGCAAGGCCCCCAGATGCTTTAAAAGCTTCAGGTCCCATTCACGTTTCTTGAAGCTGGTTGATGCCAGGGTCTTGACTTCACTTTGCAGAAGAAACCCAAGCCCCTCCTGCAGCGTGCGCAGAATCATAACAACAGGCGTGCTAAAGCCATTCTGAGAAAAACTTTGAGCTTCAGAAAGATGGAATACTTTTTCAATGGTAAAACCGGCATCATCTTGATGGTGCAAATTTAAAACGCTGCCATTGGCACCCACATCGTGACTGCCACCTTCAACTTTCACTGGAAGGGCACGACTGCGCAGGAACTTCATGAAAGACGCCGTCTCGCTTTTTCCCTCCACATTCAAGTGCGAAAAATGCAATGGCTTTTCCGTACCCAGCTTGCGTGAATAGAACTGCTCGACCGCTTCGAATTCTTTTTTCCAGCCGAAGGCCACCAGATGGCCCAGCCCAAAATCGATGGCAAAGTTATCAAAGAACGCATAACGCTCTTGAGGCTTCTTGGCGCGCAAAACAGCCGAGGTGCGAACTTCTTCTTCCCCGCTGAATTCGACCTGCCACTGAAAGGCGTGTTCAGCTTCAACAGAAATGTTTCTTATCTGCAAAGCCTTCCCCAGGTCTTTCAGATCCTGCACGAAGAACTTTAAATCCCCTTTGTTCACGCGACGGATGATGCGATTTAAAAGCTCTTGCATGACCGCTTCAATATCCAGCAAATCACGACTAAAGAAGCGGTGTGGATCACTGGGAAGCAGAGGCCACAAAACTTCAAAACTTTCTTTGCGCGCAGGGGCTGGCAGCAGGTCTCTGGGCACAATAGCCCGATAGGCGTGGCGCAGGATATCTTTGCTGCTGACAGCCACTCCGTCGCTAAAATTATAACGAAGAATCCCGGCAAGCTGGTGCTGATTCTTACTGTCAGCCCAGTACACGGTTTCTTTTTGTGGGTTGCCTCGGAAGGCCTGCGGCAGCCCCCACACAGCTCCGGTTGAACCATCCTCACTGTCAGCTACGTGCGCCAACTCATAAGGCATCGATACTTCCGGCAGGAAGTCCTCTAACGGAAGCGCTTCGTCCAGAGAAAGAGGCTCTGTCACCAGCGACAAGGATTCCAGTTTCAAATCCGACGGGAGACCTTTGGCATCGCCTTCTCCGCGTTCGGCTTTTTTCGTCTCTGTCAGATCCCAGAAGTCTTCACAGAAGTTGCTGACTTGAAAACTATGATTACGCAGGAATCCGCGATCCACAGACAAGGCCCACCAGATCAGAATCAAAGCGGCCCATTCGTGCTGACAGATATCGTCGGCATCCTTGCGGCTTTGTGCGCACTGGGCACAGTGGAACGTCAGCTCTCCACCCTCACTATCTTCGGTGACGCTGACATAGGACTTTTTAAGCGAACTTTCTTCAGCAAAGACAAAGTGGATCTCCAGACCTCCGTCATCGGCTTTTTGTATGCGATGACTGTCCAGGGCAAAGGACTTCAGAATCTTGAAAGCCTTTTCGGCAACGGGCATCTGTTCAAGGGTCGCAAGATCCTTGGGGCTGACTAAATGAGAAATTTTTTGCAGTGTTAATCCGAAAAAGGCCATCCCTACAACTTAGCAGAAGTCGCAGAAGAATAAAATTCTTTATACCACTGAATGGTTTCTTTTAGAGTGTTTTGCAGGTTTCGCTGTGGTTCCCAGCCTAGATCCTGCTTTGCCAGATGCGAATTTAGCTCACCGTGACGGGACGGTGTGGATTTTATCTCTTCATTCAAAGAAAGTTGTGCCTTTGCACCCCATTCTTCTGCTAAAATGCGCGCCACTTCGCCGACGGCGTGAACTTCCGAAGGACCAAAATTATAGCTGGCCGCAAGCTTTGGACCTTTTTCAATCAAACCTTCCGCCAATGCCAAAAGACCCTCGACCTGATCCTGAACGGCGATCCACGGACGCAGGGACTGAGGATTTCTTAGCGTAAAGGCCTCGCCTGCGACAAACGCTTTTACTGCCTGAGGAATCAGGGCCTGCTCAGTGAAATCCCCGCCCCCTATGGCAGATCCCATACGGGCTGTGGCGATGGCGATTTTATGTTTGTTGTATTTTTCCGACGCAAAAAAAGTCTGACGATAAGACATCGCAATTAATTCGGAACAAAGTTTTGCCGTGGGCAGGATCGCAGATGCCGCAACACGGTCTTCTTCCGTGTAAGCGTCCTGAGAAGTTTTGCGGGCATAGACCTTGTCAGAACTAACAACCACGACAGCACGAACCGAGGCTGTTTCACGCATTAGCTCCATCAGTGTTGCCGTGCCCAGAGCCGCCTTACTGAAGGTTTCCAGGGCCCGGGCTTGCGCTTCCTGCAAAAGACCGGATTCGCCTAAATGAATGACAACATCCGCCTGCGCAAAAGACAGAGCCTCGCGCAGAACGGCTTCATCGCGCAAATCCCCAAAAGTCATGGAGATCTTCTGTCCCAGATTTTCCAGATCAAAAAGATTCGTTTCGGTGGACGGGGCCTCGCCAAAACCAAAAACCTGCGCGTTCTTTTCAAGCAAGGCTTTCACCACCCAAGTCCCTAAAAATCCTGTTGGCTGGGTGACGAAAACGCGTTTATTGCTCCAAAAGCTTTTTGTAGTGGTCATCAGAAACTAGGCGCCGCCTAGAAGGTTTTGCTCAACGCCCTGATTGCGATGGTCCGGGTGAACCCAGTGCGCCAGCACTTTTCCTTCGTAGCTCCAGAAAAAGCCGATGGGATCTGTATCGAAAATAGCGACCTTCAACTGACCTTTACCTTCAGTAGCCTTCATTTTCAGCAGAGTTTGCGCCAGGGATTCCTTATTAATGGCCCCTGAAGATGCCGAAGGAGTGCAAAACTCTTCGTAAAGACGAGCCAGAAGTGAAAGCTCCACTAGGCTAAACATACTATCGCGAACCAGATATTTTTCAGTTTGAAGTGATGACATCCCTAAAGCCTAACGACTCGCCCTACCCAATGCAATCCCAAGAAGGACGCCCCAGACGCAGTGTAGCCAGAAAACTGGACCACCGCACGGAGGGCCACCAACAGGCGCCTGTTATTCGGTGGCGGCGATGAATTTGGGTTTGGGCTTTGAGTGAGTCGCTTCTTCCATGAAATGCGCCATGACTTCAGCGAGCATCAGACTGACGTGGCCCCCAGAGTTTTCTATTTCAGGAATATCGGCAATATAAAAACGATTTTTCGAGCGTACGATATAGGGCACCAGTTCGCGGGTGCGGGAGTTTCTGGACTCTGCCAACGTTACGAACTTTGAAACATCCGCTGGCAGAAGTTCAACTTGTTCATAAACGCGGTTGTCGCGACTTTTTTTGAAGGTCCCACCTTCATAGACGATCTCGTCAAAAAAACCACGCGCATCGGGCCTTGCCGAGCGAAGGAAGCGCAATCCAAGGTCTGTCTCTAAACGTGGACCCATTTGCCAGATATTGTAACCGAACCAAGCAACGCTCCCCCTGGCATTCATAAAGTCTTCAACGAATACCCGGGGAACGCGATGGTCAAAATGAGTTCCAATATAAATATTTTTATCACACAGCCCGATCATCCCCCGCTGGTACAGATCAATGGGAGCCTTGTGGATTAGCACCCCTTCATAGGGCGACAACAGACGCTGCAGAGCGACTGCGAACGCGCGGCCGGACTGCACCTGAGCTTCCCCTTCTGGATCAAAAAAAATCTGCAGACAAGAGCCTTGTTGCTTTGGGGTCATTTCTTTAAAGGCCATCGCCCCAAGAACACCCACCGCCGCTAAAGCGAAGAGAATTTTTCTGCCTCGGCTTAACATGATTCACCTGCTTGAAAAGGGATGAAATCACGCTATCCAAGCTTCTTTTAAAACTCGAGTTAAGATCATGTAAGTAAGTTTTCGACAGATAGTTCGACCCCCGCAACGAAATCGCATTGTGAACTGACAAAGACCTCGCTATGCTAATTTTCTATGAACAAGTTTTTGGCTTCAGTCTTGATTCTCAGCGCTCCCCTGTTCGCCAACGCCTTTGAATTGGCGCAGGGCCTGACTCCGCCGGGGCAGCAGCGCACGATCTTCAGTTACAGCGGCACTTTTTATGATAAGGCCGAGTTCCCCCAGGAACGCGCCAACATGTCTTATCAGTCACTTAATTCGGTGGTGCCTGTCTATAAGACGGATTCCGAGTCTTTCAGTGTTTCTTTTTCCGGCGATCAGCTTAAAGTAGATCCTTCGCAGAATGGTTATTCAGAGCTTTACGATATCAAACTCGGGGCAAGCTACACCCAACTGCTCAGCGAAAAACGCATGTGGTCTGTGATGATGAATTATGGTTCTGCCAGCGACAAACCATTCTATGACCCCACCGTTTCAACTCTGGGTCTGACAGCAATGTACTCTTACCCCAGCGACGAAAAAAGCAGCTGGCTGCTGCTGGCGAACTATTCTAACAACCGTCCGATCCTGAACAACATCCCACTTCCGGGTTTCGCCTGGTTCTACTTCCCCTCCAAGGAATTCCGCCTGGTTCTGGGGGCGCCATTTGCCTCTCTGAACTGGCAGTTCGCCGACAAATGGGGCGTCAACTTCTTCACCCTGGTCCCATGGATTATCAAAGGTTCTGTGTACTATAAATTGAATGACTACGCACAAGCTTATACGGGTTTGGATTTTTCTCAGGTGACCTATCTGCCCTATGGCCGCGAAAACCGCGCCGACAGATTGTTCTATGATGAAAAGAAATTCTTCGTGGGCATCAAATCCCCACTATCAAAATCCATGTTCGCAGATTTAGAGATGGGCCATTCGTTCGACCGTCAATTCTTCCAAGCCGAAAACTACGAGATCAACCCCAAGAACAAGGTCGACATCGGCAACGCCTACTACGCCAAACTAAGCCTTAGATACATCATCTTCTAAACTCAACGCAACGCTTCTGCAAAAGTGAGCAGGTACCTTTTTGAAGAGGCGATCAGATGTGCCAACGGCGCACTGTAGCCAGAAAAAACAACCAGGCACCTTTTAGCCGAAGCGGCCGGTGATGTAGTTTTCGGTTCTTTGGTCTTTCGGGTTGGTGAAGATTTGATCGCTGGCTCCGAATTCGATCAGATCGCCCAAATACATGAAGGCGGTGAAATCGGACACACGGGCTGCCTGGTGCAAACTGTGGGTCACAATGGCGATGGTCACGTCTTTGCGCAGCTCTTGAATCAGCTCTTCAATATGGCGAGTGGAGATCGGATCTAAGGCTGATGTTGGTTCATCCAAGAGTAGGATTTCGGGCTCTGTCGCCAGGGCGCGCGCGATACACAGGCGCTGCTGCTGACCGCCGGACAAAGCCGTTGCAGAAGAGTGTAAACGGTCTTTGACCTCGTTCCACAGACTGGCTTGCTGCAGGGATTTTTCGACTTGTTCTTCAATGAAACTTTTCTTTTTGACCCCGCGAACAGTCAACCCGTAAGCGACATTGTCGTAAATGCTTTTCGGAAACGGATTGGGCTTTTGGAAAACCATCCCGATACGCATGCGCACTTCCATCGGATCGATTTCTTTACCCAGAATGTTTCTTTGATCCGGGTACAGCAGGATCTCACCATTGTACTGGGCATTGGCATACAAATCGTGCATGCGATTGAAACAACGCAGCAGCGTTGTCTTCCCGCAGCCTGATGGACCGATCAATGCCGTCACGCGGTTTTCATAGATTGGCAACGTGATGCCATTAAGCACCTTTTTATCGCCGTAAGAAAAAATCAAATTCTTTACTTCAGCCCGCAAATTCATCTGCTGCATAAATTACCACTTCATCTTTTTACGGAAACGGGAGCGCAGATAGATCGCCCCACCGTTCATAATCAAAGTCATCACAAGCAAAACCACCCCTGTGGCCGCCGCGTTCACATGGAACTCGGGCTGCGGGCGTGACAACCAGTTAAACATCTGAATCGGCATCACGGTGAATGGATCCATGAGCCACTTAAAGTTCACATAGGGGAACTGCCCGTCAATCGGAGGCGTTGGCAAAAACGCAATAAACGTCAGTGCCCCAATGGTGATCAAGGGTGCCGTTTCCCCGATCGCACGCGAAAGGGAAATAATCACACCGGTCAAAATCCCGCCGGAAGAATATGGCAGAATATGATAGCGCACCGTCTGCCACTTGCTGGCCCCCATGGCGTAACTGGCTTCGCGAATGGTGTTGGGGATCGCGCGAATCGCTTCCCGCGTGGTCACAATGATAATAGGTAAAACCAAAAGCCCCAGGGTCAAGCCAGCGGTCAGAATGCTCTGACCCAGCTTTAGCTTATACACAAACAAGCCCAACGCCATCAGACCGTAGGTGATCGATGGGATTCCAGCCAGGTTGATGATGTTGAGCTCAATGATTTGAGACACCCAGTTTTTCTTAGAGTACTCTTCCAGATAAACCCCGGCAGCCACCCCCAGCGGGATGGCACAAAACGCGGTGGTGATCATGATACAGAAAGACCCCACCCAGGCTGACAAGATCCCCGCTTTTTCAGCAAAGCGTGAGGGGAAGTTTACAAAAAACTCGGCATTAATGCGTGGAACACCGGTGATCGCCAGATCGACGATTAAAGCCAGCAACGTCACCAAAGCAAAAAGCAACGCCAAAAGCCCCATCATAGCAAACACAAAGTCCCACAACTGACGGCGCTTGATATTGGCTAAAAGATCCTGACGGGATTCCACTATTCTTTCTCCTGGAACTTTTTGCGCAGCCAAAGGCCAACGATATTAAAGCACAAAGTCAGCACCAAAAGGCTTAACCCTGCCACATAGATGGATTGGTAACCAATGGAACCGTGAGGCAAGTCCCCCAGACTGACTTGAACGATAAAGGCGGTGATCGTCGCCGCAGGCTCTGTCGGGTTCAGGGTCAGATTCGGCTGCATACCCGCGGCAATGGCAACAACCATCGTTTCACCCAAAGCGCGCGAGATCCCCAAAACATAGGCCGACGTGATTCCCGAAAAGGCCGCCGGGATCACCACCCGGAAGGCTGTCTGCATACGAGACGCCCCCACGGCAAAAGAGGCCTCACGCAAATGATTCGGCACTGAGCGCATGGCATCTTCGCTGAGACTGCTGACGTAAGGCACGATCATCACTCCGATGACGATCCCGGCACTGAGCACGTTAAAGCCACTTAAAGTCGGAATGATTTTTTGCAAAAGAGGTGTCACAAACAGCAATGCGAAATAGCCGTAGACCACTGTCGGCACGGCCGCTAAAAGCTCTAACATAGGCTTTAGAACTTCACGCCAGCTGGGGCGAACGTATTCACTTAAAAAAGCTGCCGCGACTGTCCCCAGGGGAATCGCCACGGTCAGCGCAATCACCGTGGAAAGCAAAGTTCCACTCAGCAAAGGCAAAATACCGTATCGGGCGTTTTCAAAAAGAGGTGTCCACTGCGTATCGGTCAGGAATTCTTTTAAAGTCACATGCTCGAAGAACGGCAGACTTTCCACCACCAGAATCCCCACGATTCCGATGGTCACCAAAACCGAAGAGGCCGCCGCCAGAAACAAAACTGTTTCAATGGCACGTTCCCGTAGACGACGCATCCGCCGAACCGGATGGTCAGCGGATGTGAATTCAGAAAGTTTTCTAAGTTGGCTTTTACCCACGATGGTTAAACTACAACGAACCTTCGCGCTTCATCAACTCTTCAATTTTAAGACCCACTTCAGAGTGCCCCCCGAAGACAGTTCCCACCTTGTTCTTTTTCACGTGCTCTTTCACGCTTTCATAGGCTTTTGCAGGAAGCGGAACATATTTAACCTGGGGCACGATCTCAAAGGAGTTGTTCAGATAGAAGTTAACGAATTCCTTGATCTCAGGCTTTGCCATGGATTTTTCACTGACATAGATAAAGATTGGACGAGACAGTGGGAAGTAGGTGCCATTTTCAACGGTTTCACGACCTGGAAGCACCGCTTCGTTTTTCTTAGGAGCCTTATCGCCCCCCACAATAGCAACGACCTTCAGCTTCGAGCGGTTTTCTTCGTAATAAGCCAAAGGAACATAGCCAAGTGCATAAAGATCGTTGGAAACCCCGGTCACCAGGGTGTTGTCATCTTCGCTGGCCGTATAGTCACCACGAGAGGACTTGGACTTCCCGACGATCGCTTCTGTGAAGTAGTCAAAAGTTCCAGAGTCTGAACCGGCGCCGTAAAGTTTAAGGTTTTGTTTCGGCCACGCTGGGTTGACGTCACTCCATTTGGTGATCTTTCCTTGGGCTGCTGGCTCCCACATCTTTTTCAACTCAGCCACGGTCATGGACTTGATCCAGGTGTTTTTAGGATTCACCACCACCGCTGTTGCATCGTAAGCAATCGGAAGCTCTAGGAACTTGATACCAGCCTTGCGGCAGGCTTCCATTTCGGAGGTTTGAATAGGACGGGAGGCATCTTGAATGTCGATCTCGCCACGGCAGAATTTTTTGAAACCACCACCCGTTCCGGAGATCCCCACGGTCACACGCACTTTCCCACGCTGAGCTGTTTGAAACTCTTCAGCCATTGCTTCTGTGATTGGGAATACCGTTGAAGAACCGTCGATCTTAATAACAGGAACCTGGGCAGAAGCCACGGACGCACCGATAACAAAGAACAAAGACGCAACCAAGTTGGTAAACATAGAAATCTCCTATGGATTTATAGGCCAAAGTCTAGCACCGTGTCGGAAGACTGTAATGTTAAGGTTTTATTATGATTTTAGCCGTTTCGCGTTACAAGAATCTTGGATTAGACTGAAACCTATTTATGAAAATAGCCGACCTTTTGAACGATAAGAACACCCTCCTTGAAAAGATCAATCAAACGATCCCCAACAGCGTTTACATATTCGATCTGAACGAGGTCAATATGGTGTGGTTCAATGACCGGGTGAAGGACCTCTATGGCTACACCCTGGCAGAGATCCGGGCTCAGGGCACAGAATACTACGCCCGGTCTATGCACCCGGATGATGTCCCGGTCCTGAATGCCGCCATCGAAAGATCCCGAACTCTGAAGGAGGGCGAGGTCATTTCCATCGAATATCGCTTCAAGGACAGCCAGGGCCAATACCACTGGATCAACGATCGCATCACCCCCTTTTCACGCGATGAACGGGGCCAGGTCAACAGCGTGCTGGGGATCGCCACGGATGTGAACGACCGCAAAACGTACGAAGAGAACCTGAAAAAGACCATCGAAAAACTGAACCTGTCCCTGTCTGCCGCCAACATGGGAACCTGGGAATGGGACATCGAACAAAACCACCTGCATTGGGACAGTAAAATGTACTCCATGCACGATGTTCCTGAAAATTCTGAATTAGATCCCATGACCGAGGTTTGGAAGCGCGGATTCCGTGAAGACATGGAAAACGTCAACCGCAAGGTTCACGAGGCTGTCGCCAATCACCAGGACTTCTATGTCACCTATCGAGTGACCTATGAAAACAAAGAGGTCCACCATATCAAATGCTATGGCAAATTCATGACCTCCTCGGGAACTCCGCGCATGTACGGTGTGGCCTGGGATTCCACTGAAGAAATTCAAACTGAAATGCAGATGGCTGAAGCCAAGGCCAAGATGATTTCCTCGACAAAAATGGCGGCCTTGGGTGAAATGTCCGGAGGCATTGCCCATGAGATCAACAATCCGCTGACGGTGATTCAGGCCCGCGCCTTCCAGCTTCAGCAGATGGTCGATTCTGGGAAGATGGACCCGGTCAAAATCAAACAGGCCTCAGAAAGTATCAGTCGCACCGCGGACAAGATCGCCCGCATCATCAAGTCCCTGCGTTCGTTTGCCCGCGAAGGGACTTATGACCCCTTCGAAGTCGTGCCGGTCAAACAGATCATCGATGAAACTTTGGAATTCTGCCGCACACGTTTTTACAACCATGGCGTGGAAATCGAGGTGCTTCCCATCGACCCTGATCTGGAAGTGGAATGCCGTCTGATTCAAATTGAACAGGTCTTACTGAACCTTTTGAATAATTCCTTCGATGCCATTGCCAATCTAAAAGACAAGTGGATCCGAATTCAGGTGGAGGAAACCGAGGATCATGTTGAAATCCTAGTGATTGATTCCGGCAACGGCATCCCCGACATCATCGCAGACCAAATCATGCTGCCTTTTTTCACCACGAAAGAAGTTGGCAAAGGGACAGGTCTGGGGTTGAGCATATCTGCAGGAATTATAAAAAGTCACAACGGCGACCTGCACCTGCAGCCCGATACTCCGAACACGACTTTTGTGATTAAACTGCCACGCTGGCAGGAGGAAGACTCGCTCGACTACTGACAGCGAGAACACACACCGAAGAAATCAAGCCGGTGCGCCACTTGTTTGTAGCCCATGGCCTCAACCATCTTGATGTGTTGATCCAGATCGCAGATGTGAAGTGGTTCAACCCGCTGACACTGGCGGCAGATGACGTGGTGGTGGTGGTGACCTGATTCCAAGGTCAGCTCAAAGCGCGCCACCCCATCGCCGAATTCCAGGCGCGACACTAAATTGGCCTCTTCAAATTTTTTCAGAATGCGATAGATCGTCACCAGATCCATACCATCGGACTTGTCGTCAATTTTTTTGAAGATCTCATCGGCCGAAATCGGTTCAGGATGATGAAGCAGGATTTTCAGCAGCTGACTGCGCTGCTGGGTGAGCTTCATCCCCGCCTTACGAACCCGCTCATTGAGCGAGTCGATATCGATGTTCTTTCTTTCGTGGCCGCACTTCGTCATAACTCAAGGAAATACACCACTTTGCCCCTAAAATCCACAGATTTAGCGGCGACGGTCCTCCAGTGCATTTAAACCGTAATAGGTGTAACTGAGGGCTGAAATGATAGGCACAAAGAAGAAGGCCAGCGGGATATATGAGAGCAGTCCTAACAAAAGCCCCATGCCGTAAAGTCCGGCAGATTCCTCATTTTCAATACGTCTGCGCTCTTCTTTCGAAGCGTAGTCCTGGAGCACATCGTACAGAAATACTTTTTTATTAAGCCACGCGGTCAGAAGCACAGGCACCAGAATCTGGCATCCGGGCACAAACCACAACGGTAGCGTCATCACAAAGCCCACTGCAAATATCGCCGTCGCCTTCAGCGTGTTCCAAACACTGCCCACGACACTGCCACCCCGGCGCTTTTCGAGGTGTTTGTATTCACCATCACCCACCCACTTCAACACAACAGGCATCACAAAAATTGAAACTATCAACACACTTAAAACATAGGCCAGCGGCAAAAAGACCAAAATCAGAAAAAGAACCGCCATCCAAAATGCCAGCTCGGTAAAACCGGTCACACTTTGAATCCATTGAAAGCCCCACAGATGCGAAATCAGATGCGCCAACCCTTCGGTCCACGTCGACCAAAATACCAAAAACAGGATCAACAGCCCCAGTACCGTCACCACCGGAGGCCCCATGATCAGTAAAAACATGCGAATTTTCAAAAGTGCCTCAAAGGACTGACGAAGAGCGCGAAAAATGTTGTTCATATTCAGATTTTTTCCCTTTCCGTCGTGTGTGGCAAGTGCTTCAATAGAGCCACTATGCAGAAAATCATTCATCTCTTCCGTCACGGGCTGACCGACTGGAATCATCAGCGCCGCTTGCAGGGACACACTGACATCCCCCTGAATTCCGAAGGCCAGAATCAAGCTCTGGCTCTGCAGGATTTCTTTCAGCACAACCCTGTGGATTTTTTCGTCAGCAGCGATCTGAGCCGCGCCCGCCAGACGGCCGAGATTGCCAACACACAGCTGGCGCACCCGTTGTTTATTTCGTCTCATTTCCGCGAAGTCTTTTTGGGGGACATTGAAGGCTGGACCCGTGAAGAGGTGGCCGAAAAGTTCGGAGCTCCCGCCTGGGAAAACTGGCTGGCCATTCAGAATCATGATGGCGATTTTCGTTTCCCTGGCGCCGAATCATCCAATCAAGCCATCCAACGCTTTGCTGCCGGCCTGACTGAACTGTGCAAACAAAAGGACTTCAAGGCCGCTGGCCTTTGCACTCACGGTCTGATCATGCGTCGGTTCCTTCATTCATTGCGACCGGATTTGATCGAGGCCCTGCCCACCCCGAACTGCGTGGTTTACACAGTGAAGTGGGACCCCTCGGCAGAAAAGTTTATTTTTTAATGCAATTCATAGCGAGTCAGATCCAGATAACCGAAGTTGACTGGATCTGTCTGTCGCATATAGCGACCTAGATCATCATAGACGCGCCAGAATTTATCATTGCCACGGCGAACACCATAACGTCGCACCAACCCCTGATAATCCTTTGCATTCCTGATATTTCGGGTCTGCAGCACAAAGGCCGGAAGTTCGTTTTCCTTCACCTCAAAGATCATATTAGGATAAGAGCCCCAGAATCCTTCACGGATGGTCAGGGTGTCATTCTCAGGATCCATGCGCAAAGATTCACCCAGAATCCACGAGATATTTTCGTGCTCTTTATTGTGAATGATTGAAAACACTTTCTGATTGTCTCCGACTCCGTTGACTTTTAAGAGAGCCAGATCCGGGAAGTATCGGGCAAACGGGCTTTCCTTTTGCGCCTTCACGGCCGCGATCTTTCGCAGCTCTACATCAATGCCTTCCACCTTCCACAAAGGTTTCATGCTGTCGGGAACTTCCAGACTTTTCCAGTTCACAAAATCAAAAGGCCCACGAACTTTTTCGTTCAGGTGGAAGAACAAAACTTTTTCCACAAACTGTTTCTTGGTTTGATTGTCCTCGTTAAATTTGACCCCGGTCGGTTCGGCGGAACCCACCGTCGGGAAGATGTAAGACATTTTCACCTGGGCCAACAATCCACGATACCATGCCCTGCGATAAGAAAGACGTTCCTCCGCAGGCAGGAAGGCCAGGAACAGCTCTTCCGCCTCCATACGAATCATGTCCATGTAAACACGGGTCAACAGTTGGTGGCTGATATTTCCGAACACGTCAAAATTGACAACCAGATTATACACCAAGCGTTCCATCAGTGGATAATCCATGACGAACACTGTTTTTGACAAATCCCCCACGGCCCCGGTTTTCACCACCGCATTGTCGTCGTGACGGAAAATCGTCAAAGCCGCGTTTGGATTGACACCATCCCCGTTCCAGATGTCTTTCAGTGAATAACCATCAGGACGAAGTTTTTGCACCTCGGCCGTGCGAAGTTTGCGATAGGCTTCCCGGTGGTCCACCAGTGTCTTGTAAAACACTGCTGTTTCCTTCACGTCCACATCGCTGCCCCAAACTCCGGGAAGCATCAAAAGCTTTGCGGCTTTGTCTTCGTAGTCCTTGGAAAGAACCATGTTATCAGAGTTCGGATCCAGGAAGAAGGCATAGAACTGCTCTTGAATCGAGTTCACGGCCATACTGCCATTGCACACCGGGCCCTTGATAAAGGTGCTGACATGATACTGAGAATCGTCCAGCAGGAACTGATAGCGGGCTTTAACCGGAATATCCTTAAAGGCGATAAACGGATTTTCAGCAACTCCGGGCTCATAACTTGGCAACGTCGTCACAGACCACTTTTCCTTCAGGAAAATCTCTTTGAAGCGCGTCATCTTCTTGGCGCTCAATTCATAGGGAATGTGGGTTTTCAGAACCAAACTGCCGGGGAACTTACGCAGGCAGTACCAGAACTTACCGTCCCCTGGCGAATCATTAGGTCGGCGTGTTGCGATTTCATCAATTCCCTTGGAACAACGGGTGCGAGACCGAACCAGTCGGAAGAACTCATCGTTCTTTTCCGGGAAATAGAGATGCGCCAGGAACAGATGTTCATACAGATAGCGGCTGACCAGACGCTGACGGTCGTTTTCTTCATTTAAGAAGGATTCCCAGTCCGCAACCACCCGACGAACCTGGGGCGAAGGCTTTTCCTGCTGTTCCAAGCTGTTTTTGTCCGGGCCTGGAGTCCCATGTTCAACCCACGTTTTCAAAGTCTTCAGCTCTTCATGACTTAATGCCGGTAAGCCATAGGGCATTCCAAGTTCTGGGGTGTTTTTGGCAATGGCCGGGAAGTCATTCATGGATTGAGCGCAGACCTGAGAATCCGCGACCTGCTTTTTAATTGCTTTTCCCGGAGCCGCATTCCGCAACTGAATCATTTGGAAAAACAGATTCTGTTCAGGGTCTTTGCTGGTGCTGACGTCATAAAAGCCGCGTTCTTTCCACTGGCTACCATGGGCATCAATCCAAAGACGTGAGGGGGCGACACTTTTAAGTCGTGTACCATCATAGACATTGAGTTTATTGGCCCCTCGCTGGAAGCCCTCATAATTTTGCAGGTTTAATTGGCAGGGAGCATTAAAACAGCTATGACAAGCCAGACAGCGATTGTCAAAAATCGGCTGGATTTTACGGCTATAAAAGTCCTCTGTTATAACCTGAGACGATTCCGCCCCCGCAGTGAGTGAAATCACTGAAATAAAACAAAAGACAACGACTTTAATAAATTGCATATTTCGGGACTCCCTGTGTATTCTGCAACTATAAGGCCCTTTCTGGGCCAAAGGAAAGACAAAGTAGAGGTCGTTTATGCAAAAAATTCCGTTCCAAGTCGTGCAAAATTCCATCGATAAAATCTGCAGCATCACGGAAGAAAGTGACCTCGAAAAAGCATCTGAGCATTTGTTTGAAGTGCAGCCCGACCTTGGGGGCTTCTTTATGGAGTTCATTGAGGATATGAGCGAAGGCGCCCAGGACCTGGGCTTCATGATGGCTCTGATCCTGAATCGTTCCTTTGAAGAACAGTACCAGTCTCTTCGCGCCATGACCGAAGACGAAGTGGTTCAAAAGTTCGAGAAAAACGAAGCTGAATTTGAAAAGTATCTGCAGATCAACGATGACATGATCGCAGACCTTCAGGAAAAAGCTGCTGCCGGTGGTCAACCGGAGATCTTGAACTACATCATTGAAGAGCTGTTCATGTCCCCGGAGTTGGAGCCATCACTGGACGCCAACGAACAGGTTCACTTGTTCATCATCTGTAAGTTCTTCGTGGATTGCCTGAACGATCTGGCAAACGAAAGCACGCCGGAAATGATCCGCCACTAAAAAAACAAAAGGCGTCTCACAAGAGACGCCTTTTTTATTTAGATTCTTGCAGACACCTGCGAGCTCTTCACCGGAACCGTCATTCCCATCATGCCACGACAGTGCTCCGCGCACTTGACACAAATATCAGCACACTTCGCCACGATGTGATCTTCTGGGAACTTCCCACACTCGGCAGCGGCTCTCATGCAGGCCTCGTAACAAAGCTCTGCCCCCTGACTTGCAAAGTCGACCTCTGCAATCTGCATACGTGCGTGCAAATCACAGGTGTCAGCGCAAAGCTGTAAAAGCAGTGCCAGATCGGTTTGGGCAAACTTTATCCCCTGCTCCTGCACATGATTTAAGGTTTCTAGGCAACAGCGATACGTGGTGAAACAAAAATTAATGCTTTTTGCCGTATCACTATCCTGCAACGGATTCATTCTCATGGAGGCCCCCTATGATCGTGGTGATTTCTTCTGTGACGAACTCTTCTGTGACTCGCGACTTTCAGATTCCTCTTCGCGGTGATCCGCAGAGTGATCCATCTGTTTATTTCGACTGCGCTGATGCTGGGCCTTTAAATCCCCATCAAAGCGCTTGCTTGTTTGACTGAAACCTTTGTTTTTATGATGACCAGACATTTCCAGCCTCCTTTGTTCAAAAGCTCCTCAACAGGATATCAAAGCTTCTTAGCCTAGGCTCTGCACAACAGGAAAATCCACTTTAGTTGTGACAAAAATCAACTGTTCGAAAATAAGCTCATGTGGCCTGACAACACCGTCTCGTAAAGATTTTCCAGACAAAATCAGACATGTCCCTGTTCCCGCCGGACAGCCCCCCTGTTGTCCGGGATTCTTACGTGGACAAACATTATTCGTTGAAACTTTTCCGGCGGTGACACATTCAAAGATCATCCAACAAACCATAAAAGGAGAAAACCATATGAAAAATGTATTTGCTTTGATCAGCCTGATGTTCTTGTCTAGTGCCTCTTTCGCGCACACCGCAGAGACTTCCTGGGAAGTTTTAATGCAGGATAGAACACTCAAAATCGACGCACCCGTTGTCTTTATGGGTCACGCCGTTGATTACACCTTCGTATGCATCGACGGGAATATGCTTAGAACCAAGAAGCCGGTTGCTCAAAGAGAAACCATCTACATTGGCAAGAACCGCTCTAAAGAAGTTATTACTGGTTATAAATACCTTTACACACCGATCAACTACACTCGCACCGTTTCTGAGTGCACTTACATCGGCAAAAACCGCGAAGTCTGCAAGGATAAAGTTGTTTCCGGCACTTACCCGACAACTGTGAATGTGAAGGTTTCCAAACTGGTCAGCCCTCGCAATGACACTTACAAGTTCCTGTTCAACAAGTCTTTGACGGTTCCTTCTTGCTTCTAAAAACTTTGAAAACCCCGGGGCTTGCACCGCAGGCCTCGGGTATTTTCTACCTTACAGTCCTGAAACTTGCCAATGCGGCGCGGGCGTCATACCTCGTCTGAAATACCAAAACAAAGGCATATCATGTCAGCTGCGTCCACACTTCAAGATCAGGTCAGTCAGGATATTGGATTGTTCCTTCGGCGCCACAAAGACCCGCGCAAAGGTTTGTCCTTGCTCGCAGCCAGATCCCAGATCCACACCAAGACCCTCAGACGGCTGATAGACAAAGAACACAATCCTGGCTATCAAACGCTTTACAAGCTTTACTCTTGCCTGATTGGGACTCCGGATTTTGATCAAATTCTGCGGACGGCCCCCAAACTGGTTCAGGAAAAGTTAAAACGCACAGATCCGCAAATCAAGTCTTCGCCACTTTTTAGGTACACGCTCAGCACAGAGCAAGAATTACTGAAAGACCCCTGTTTTTCAGAACTCTATGTTCTGGCTGAAACCCGCCCCTTTGATCACGGCTATGTGCGCAGCCGCTTTGGCGAGTACGGCATGCAGGTTCTTCACAAAATGCTTCAGATGAATGTTGTAAGGCTTTTGGAGAACGGCCGCTATGGCCTGGGAGTGAATCGATCCACCTTTTCTGCCCAGACGATAAAAACTGTGGGTCTGCGCCTGACGGAACGCTATAGCAAACCCGCGCGCACCGACGAAAACTATGCCAATTATATGAATCTTTTCTTTGAGTCGATTTCAGAAAGTACTTATTGCAGATGGCTTGAGATCGACAGCCAGGCGTTCAAAGAAAAAATCCGTCTGCTGGAAGATCCTGCCTCGCGCGGACCGATCCCCGCATTTATGTTTAATATTATCGACACCCTTCAGGAGTCCTGAAAAATGAAACTGGTTGTTTGCGGCCTTGTTCTTTTAATAACCCTTTCGTCCCTGCCTTCCTTCGCTCGAGGAGGCGGCAGCGCCGGTGGCAATGGGGATTCTTCCCCACGCAATGGCAGCACTAAATAGGCACTGTCAACTTTATAGGCAGCCAAGACCCCACGAAAACGATTGCAAGGGTTTTGGCCGTGGCACATTTCTTCCTATACCGACTTCAGAAACCCTGCTGGTAACTCTGGAGACCTGATGAAGCTACGCCACTGTATTCTAAGTCTGTTGACCCTGACCTCTCTTTCAGCACAAGCCCAGGACACGTCCTCCTGCCTTCTGCCAGCGTCAGGGCCCGTACAAAAATTGATCTTTGTGGCAAACCCCACACCCGCAGCCTGCCAGTTGGCGCAGGACCTTGCCGACACCCTTACCAGCGTCAGTCGTACGTTTCAGATGTCCCCGAAAGTCACCTTGGTCATTGGCGAGCAGGCTGGCAACGCCAGTTTCGATAATGGTCATATCATTCGAATCCCCCAAAGATTGCTCTTTGCTGATTCCTTGGGAAATCAGTATCAAGCCAACACGGACCAGCTAAAGGCCGTCGTGGTCCACGAATATGGCCACGCCATTTTAAAGGAAATCTGGGCCCAGGACTTCCACGAAGAGTTCGGGGAACTTTTCGCCAACCTAGAGGAAATTTCTGAACTTGCTGAAACCAATCTAGAACTGAAAATTTCATCCCGCGCTGTTCGTCAGATGTCATCCCAACTCGCAAACTCGGATGCCTATGGACTGTACTTTAGAACTCTGCCGGCTTATTCAGAGCTCTATGCCGACGCTTTGGCTGTTCTGTTCTTTAACGATCCTTCGGCAATGTACAAGGCCCTGTATTATCCCCAGATCCCCCCCAACAAAGAGGTCTTCGTCGGCCCACGGGACTTTGCAAAAGACCATTCCGCTGACGATCTGCATGCACATCCCGACGAGCATACGAAACTTTCATTGGTGCGCTCTGTTATCGGAAAACACATGAGCGCGGACATAGAGCAAAAAAGACTTCTTCTCAAACGACTGGAACGAGCCATCACCCTTTCAATCCGTGAGGAACTGGATTCAGAAACGCCCTCTTCCCTCGAGGAAGCAAACAGACGTTTACTGGGGCACTTTTTAAAATAAAAAGCTAACGAACACAGCGTAAAAAAGAACTTAAAAGTTGATCCTTCTTGCGGGCCTCGCTAGCATAAAAGTGTCTTTTTCCCAAAGACCGTCTGCGCGTGGCTCAGCTTGGTAGAGCACTTGCTTGGGGTGCAAGAGGTCGCTGGTTCAAATCCAGTCGCGCAGACCACTCTCCCCTCTTTGCCCCCCATTTTTACCGACAACGATTTGAAAATTTCGAGGCCACGGCCTTTGAAAAGTCCACGCTTTCATCATCAATTGTCCGCTGTAAACAGATTCCAAAATTTGCAACATTGTCAATGTGCGGTTTTAACTCTGTCAGAAATCAGAATTTTCAATGAAAAGAGCTGATTTCTTATGTCGGTTGCCAATTACAGTTTTGTATTTAGACCACTCCATCGGCTTTTCTGTAGCTTTCTCGAGTGTTGACACGCAATCACGCATGTCACCTGAACAAACAACAACCCGATGAAGGAGTTCTTATGAAAAAGCTTTTTGTTTCCCTGGCAACACTTTTGGTTTCCGCCAGTGCCTTTGCTGTTCACGCCAACAGCTCCTGGTCACAAATTTTTGCCGATCGTGACGCCGTCGTGACCCACGGCTATCGCCTGCCGGGTATCAAACTGGACAATGCCTGCATGACCGAAACCGAAGTCCGTGCGATTCAACCTACCAGAGAATGCGCCGAGCTTGTCCCCCGAACCATTCGTGGCCCTGGCGGCGATGGCCCGGGTGACATCACCGAGTGGGTTTGTGCCCGCTATGAAACAAAAATCGTTTCTGTGCCCCGCACTTACGAAGAGCCGGTGTGCCTGGAACTCAGAGGCCGTGGCGACGAGTCCCACGAATGTGTTAAGTTCGGTACTCGTGACGTGACAGTGCCTCAAACTATCGACACTCAAGTGTTTGTAACACGCGGTGAATCCGATCAGTCCTTCTGGAAGAGATTCACCTTCCCAACTTGCCCTGAAGTGTACCCTCACTAAACCTCAAAGAGCCCTGTGACCGTCACGGGGCTCTTATAAAAGGATGCAGGCAGTTTGTTTCTGAAACAAAAAAGGCCTCTTTCGAGGCCTTTTTCTTATTTTATCTATTTAAACAGCTGACGAAGTTTGCGGATGTCCAGGATCAACTCTTCCACTGTTTCGTTGATCCCCTCAAGCTTATGATACACTTGAGTCATGTCTTTTTCTTTCTTCACGTGAGCTTTCAATTCTTTCATCGCATTTCTTGCGCCTTCTATCGAGAAACGATCGCGGTGCAAAAGCTTACGAATCAACAGCGCGTTTTCCACGTCTTTACGAGTGTACATACGCTGATTATTGGAGGCTTTCTTAGGACGAAGAACTTCAAACTCGGTTTCCCAATAGCGCAAAACATACTGTTTGATGCCCAGGATTTCAGCCACGTCGCCGATTTTGAATCCCATTTTGTCCGGGATGGAATTGATTTCCTCCAGCAGCTTTTCATCACACAACATGGCCGGAATCGAAATCGGCGCTGACGCTGTCAAAGGGACGGATTCTTTTTCCGCCTCTTCGATAAAGTCTATGTGATGATCCCCAAGAGAAAGCTCGGAGCTTTCCATCTCGAGGTCCGAAGGATTACTCATGGTCGTCGTAGTCATCATCATCGTCCTCATCTTTTAAGTGAGCGTACTCTTCACCGTTCAGCATCGCCTTCAAAACTTGAGACGGACGGAAGGTAAGAACACGGCGTGCAGAGATCTTGATTTGCTCCCCTGTCTGAGGGTTGCGCCCAATACGCTCGTTTTTGCCGCGAACAACGAAGTTACCAAAACCAGAAATCTTAACTTTTTCACCCTCTTGCAGAACAGTCTTCAAGGTATTGAAAACAAGTTCCACAAGTTCAGAAGCTTCTTTCTTGGAAAAACCAATCTTCTGATAAACGTTCTCGACGATATCGGCCTTAGTCACAGTTGATTTACCTAAGTTTTGGCCTGCCATAGTGTCATTCACTCCATCGCTATTCCGCCAAAGCCAAGGCTTTAACGGATTCTTTCCTAAAATCGTAACAACTAACTGAAAACAATCAAGAATTTATCTCACAGAAAGATCAAAATTCTTCTTTAAACTCTCTAGAACCTTATTTGTAACCTCTGTGATCTGCGCTTCCTGCAGTGTGGCATTTTTATCCTGCAGCCACAAACGGATCGCCACGGATTTCTTCCCGGCTTCCATTTTATCGCCTTCGTACAAATCAAAGACGTCCACATTCAACAACAAACCACCCGCCGCTTTGCGGATGTCCTTCATCACGTCACCGACCTTCAAGGTCTTTGGCATCACGAAGGCAAAGTCACGTTCAACTACCGGGAACTTGGAAATGCTTTGGATACGATAAGGACGAGGTTGTCCTTTGTACAACTGATCCAAATCAAGCTCTGCCAACGCCCCTGGCACACGGATTTTGTTATCATCTAAAAGAATCGGATGAAGAGTTCCGATAAAGCCGACCTTCTTACCTTCCACCAACAACTGGGCAAACTGCCCTTGGTGCAAGAACTCTGGAACTTCGGATTTGTTAGCCGGAGTCACCCAAGTGTAAGAGGAAATATTCAAAGACTTCAGAAGAACTTCAACTGCCGCTTTAAGTTCGTAAACAACCGGATAATCCAAAGATTTGTTCCAAAGGTTGCTTGCACGCCCCCAAATCGCCATACCCAGACGGGAACCTTCAACAAAAGATCCATCTTCTTTTACATGGAAGGCGCTGCCGATTTCAAACAGGCGGCCATTCATGTTTCCAGAGTGGAAGTTGTGGTTGAGGTTTTTAAACAAGCCGTAACTTAATACGGATCTCATCACATCCAGTTCCTCGTTCAAAGGATTCAACAGACGGATTTCTTTTTCAGTCACAGAAAGCCCTGCGGCCTTCAAACATTCCAGGTTCCCCATGAAGGCTTTTTGACCTTTTGAACCCACAAACGCAAAGTTCACTGCTTGCTGGAAACCTTCCGCACGCATCAACTCGCTGGTTGTACGGTTCAACATAAAGACCTTGTCATGGAAGGATGGCGCCGTTGCAAATTTCGGCAAAGATTCCGGGATATGCTCATAGCCGTTCAGACGCGCATATTCCTCGACCAGATCCATGTCCTGCTCGATATCAAAGCGGAAGGTCGGCGGAAGAACTGTGAACACATCACCCTTCTTATCCACCTGACAGCCCAGACGCTTCATGAAGTCCACGAACTTGTATTCTTCCGCCTCGTAACCCAAACGATCGGTCACTGTTTGCAGCGTGATCGTCACTGGGTCCTTTTTCACTGGATTTGGATAGAAGTCATGATTTTCACCATAAACTTCCCCGCCCGCCACTTCAGCAATCAAAGCCGCCGCACGGTTCAAACCGCGCAAAGTTCCGTCCGGGTCCACCCCGCGAGAAAATCTATAGGAAGAGTCCGTATCAATACCATGCGAGCGAGATGTCTTACGCGCACTCATTGGCAGGAAGTAAGCTGCCTCCAGGAACACGTCCGTGGTCGCGTCAGAAACGCCCGAGTTTTTACCACCCACAACGCCTGCCAAACACACCGGGTGATTGGCATCACGAATTGTCAATTCGTCTCCAGTCAACGTGATCTCAGTGCCATCCAAAGTGATGAATTTTTCACCCTTGGTCGCACGGTCCACAATCACCTTCTTGCCACCGATGAAAGCTGCATCAAAGGCATGCAAAGGCTGCCCCAACTCCATCATCACATAGTTCGTCACATCGACGATATTGTTGATGGAATTCATGCCCACACTTTCAAGACGCTGCTTCAACCAAACCGGGCTTGGTCCAACTTTGACACCTTTAATGAATCTGCCCGTATAGCGTGGGCACAGATCAAAGGCTTTTACATCCAAAGCGATTTCAGATTTCGTCGATTTGCCAGAGGCTGCCACGTCGGATTTCGGAGCTTTCAACTCTTTACCAAACAAAGTGGACACTTCACGAGCCAAACCGAAGTGAGACAGACAGTCCGCGCGGTTCGCAGTCACTTTCAATTCGAAAGTGACATCGTCATAACCACCGTATTCGGCATAGGATTTCCCCACCGGCGCATCCGCAGGAAGGATCGCAATACCTTCCGATTCCGTCGCAAGTCCCAGCTCTTTCAAAGAGCACAGCATCCCCGCGGAATCCACACCGCGAACAGCGGATTTTTTAATCGCAAAATTGCCCGGCAAGACAGCCCCCGGCAAAGCCACGATCACACGGTCGCCGGCTTTGTGGTTCTGTGCCCCGCACACGATCTGATGAACAATGCCTTCACCGGTGGAAACACGGCACAAGGACAGCTTGTCAGCGTTCGGGTGTTTGTCTTTTTCAAGGATGTGACCAATCACCACGTGATTGAAGTCTTTGGCGCGGTTGGTGATTTCTTCAACCTCTAGTCCACCGCGAGTCAACGCTTCCGCCAGAACTTCTGGCTTTTGGAAGAATTCGGTCACATCAACATAATCTTGGAGCCATTTTAAACTGATCTTCATTTTACAAACTGCCTTAAGAATCTTACGTCATTTTCAGGGAACAAACGGATGTCTTCGATGCCGTACTTGATGATGGCCATACGCTCTACACCAAAGCCGAACGCGAAGCCCTGCCACTTAGGATATTCAATTTTCGCAGCCTGGAACACTTTCGGATTCACAAGACCGCAACCACCGATTTCAATCCAGCCGCTGTGCTTGCACAGGCTGCAACCTTTGCCTTTACAAATCGGGCAAGAGCAATCCACTTCCGCAGAAGGTTCGGTGAATGGGAAATAGCTTGGACGGAAGCGGGTTTTCAGACCCGGCCCGAAAAACTCACGAACAAAGAAACTGATCGTGCCCTTCAGGTCGGCCATAGAGATCTTTTCATCCACACACAACGCTTCAATCTGATGAAAGTTCGGCAAGTGTGAAATATCACTGTCACAGCGGAACACGGGTCCGGTGCCGATCACACGCAAGGGAAGCTCTTCAGTTTCCAAAGAGTGGATTTGAATGGGTGATGTGTGTGTTCTTAAAACATGCGTTTTGTCGACGAAGAACGTGTCCGCCATATCACGCGCCGGATGGTCCGCCGGGATATTCAGAGCTTCAAAGTTATAATAATCCTTTTCGATCATCGGCCCCGTGCGAACGCTGTACCCCAGGCGCGACATCACTGTGAAGATTTCCTCCACTACGATATTCACCGGGTGTGCGCTGCCCTTGGGCTGCGTGAAGGACGGCAAGGTCATATCGATCTCTTCTGCCACCATTTTGGCAGAGATCTCTTTGCGCTTCAGCCCCTCTTCGGCCTCGGTGTATGCGGCTTCAAGAAGCTGCTTCACTTCATTTACCTTTTTACCAAAAAGAGGCTTTTCCTCTTTCGGCAAAGTGGCCATTTCTTTCATGATCTCGGTCAGGGACCCACTTTTACCCAGGTACTGAACTTTCAGATCATAGAGGTCTTTGGAGCTGGAAGCCGCTTTAAAGGCCGCCAGAGCTGTATCTTTGATAGAATCAAGTTTGGTCGTCGACATAGGTCTTCAATATCCCCCCAGAGACCCCTATTTTCAAGGATTTAGCTTTTACACACGGCGCAGAAAAAGCTTGAGGTTTAGGGCCTTTAGACCTATCTTTCCCCACCTACTATGGCCCATAAGAATAAGACCAACTACAGTCCCTACAAAGCCCGCCAAGAAGCCCGCAAACAGGCTCTTGGTGCAGCCAAGCCTGCCTCTTCTGCAGGCACTGGCAACATGGGCCGCCACAAAAAACCGGAAACCATCTACGACATCCATGAGGCCAATGACCGCCTGGCCGATGTTTTCCGCAATCATAACTTCGACCTGGTCAGCCACGCACAGAGACAGCAACTGGCGCACTTTTATCGCCTTTTGATGTTGAATCAGGAAAAAGAGAACTTCACTCGCCTGCTGAAGCTGCGTGATATTGCCATTAAGCACTTTATCGACAGTATCATTATCACCAAGTACACGGATTTGCAGTTTCCGCTGCTGGACGTGGGCACGGGCCCAGGTTTCCCGGGGATTCCCTTGAAGATCATGTACCCGGATCAGAAAATCCTGCTGGGTGAAGGTGTTCAGCGCCGCGTGGAGTTCTTAAAGCACGTGCGCAGCGAAATGAATCTGCAGAATCTGGACATTTTAGGCCGCAACATTAATCGTCACTGTGTCTATCCGGTTCGCGGCGCTATCACTCGCGCTGTGGAAGACATTAGCAACACTCTGAGCAACGTGATGAGCTGCCTGCAAGTCGGTGGCAAAGTTTATTTCATGAAAGGTCCGGGTGTTGATCCCGAGATCAAAGCCGCCAAGGACCAGTGGTCTCAGTACTACAAGCTGGTTCAGGATGTTGCCTATTCACTTCCCAACACTCCTCATGAACGCCGCCTGGTGGTTTATGAAAAAATCAAGGATATGCCTTTGCCGGAAGAAGATGAAGGCGAAGAGCTGCTGATGGACGAACTGTCCGGTGATGAAAAAAGACGGTGGGCTAAGTACTGATGACGAACGCCACACTGAATTCTTCTTTGCTAATTGCGCGCCTGCAGCACCGTCAAGGTGACCTGCATGAGGCCCGTCTATCGTGTGAAGAAGCCATGGTGGTGGCCAAAAATCAAAAAAACAACTCTGACTGGATTGAGGCCGCCCGCCTGTTCTTCCAGTGCTGTCATGAACTTGAGACTTTGGATGAAGTGAAAAGTCTGATGGATCAGGTGTTGTTGTTTCACCGCAACACTCAAGACCTAAACGAACAGGCTTTGGCTGAAAACCTGATCGGCTCGTGGCTTCTGGCCAGCAATAAGATTCAAGAATCCGAGATGTACATCAACTCGTCCATCTCCAAAGCTTCACAAACTCAGGATCTGGACACTTTGGCTCGCGCCTTGTTCACTCTGGCGCTGGCCAAAGCCTTCAATCCAGAAACCTATGGCCAATGTCTGCAGCAACTTGAAAAGCTGGATATTATTCTGACCGAACTGGACAGCCCTGAAATCAAACTGAGCTCTGCCCAGCTGCGCGGCTTTATCTACACCCAGACTAAAAAATTCGACCGCGCTCTGGAGCTTTTGTGGGACAGCTATGAAAAGGCCAAAGCGCATGGATTCCTTTTGTTGATCTCCAGCATCCTGGCTCAAATGGCCCGGATTCATCGCGACCAGGGACACACCGAACAGCACCGCATTTATGCCGAGCTGGCTCTGCGTGGAATCAGTCAGGAACGTGCGCCGCGAATCTATCGTCTGATATCAAGCCTGTGCCCGGAAGGCCTGACACCTTCAACCCCACAGTATGACTTCTTGATTGATGAAGCCTCTCGAATTGTTCGCGAAAAGCACAAAGGGGCTATTGATTTTAAAAATCAACACATCCTCTATGAACTGGCTCTTTTGTTTATCAAGAATGCCGGCCAACGCTATTCAAAAGAGGCCCTAGTCGAAATCATCTGGCATCAGTCCTATCATCCAGACCTGCATGATAATCTGATCTATGTTTCCATCAAACGTCTGCGCACGTTGCTGGAACCTGACCTGGAAAGCCCACGCTACATCCTGCGTGATCGCAAAGGATATTATTTTAATCCCCAAACGCATGTTCAGTTTAAAAATGCGGAGGAAATGACGAAATGAAAAACCTCATACTCTTAATCCTGACAGTTTTCAGTCTTTCTGCCACGGCTCGCGGTCCTGGCGACGGCCCCATTGTTCCATGGCCAACAAGTGTTTCTTTGCACAACATCACATGCGAAGACCTGCAAGGCGAATGGGTGGCCTACAGTCACAACACGATCTGGTTTGTAAATCTGGAAATGCGCCCTGACGCTCTTTCCACAATTCGTATGACATCCAACGCCCTGTTCACCCATAAAGCCAAAGGTTGGCTGGAGCCAGGAGATCGTCTGTTCTACGGAAAACTGGCGATGGATAGCAATCACATCTATGACGTGATCGTATTCCGTGACAGTGAAGGCACCAAGATTCGTGTGATCCAAGGAGCCAACAAGTTCTTTGATCTTAAGCTTTACACTCGCAAGTAGGACCGGAATTTATGATCGAAATCAGCTCTAAAACCAACGATCACTTCCGCCGCTGGGCCGACCTTTCTTCGGCCCGTGGAATCAAAAAACATCAGGAATTCATCCTGATGGGAGAAAAACTGATTCACGAGTTTTTGGAAAATCCCTGTTTCCGCGTGAAGGCCGAAATCGTGAATGAAGATCTGAAGTCTTTGACGATGACAGCAGCCTCCTTGAAAGGTCAGCGCATCCCCGTGTTCAAACTTCCGAAAGCTCTTTTTAATGAGATCGACGTCGTTGGAACTCACTTTAATCTTCTGGTCCTGGAGCCAAAAGAAATCACTCCCCTGAAAGAAGGCGCCAGGCCCGAAGGGCTGGAGGTGATTTCTCCGCTGGGCGATCCTTCCAATTTGGGGGCCCTGGCACGTTCCGCACTGGCCTTTGGCGCAAGCAAAATGATTCTGACTGAGGAATCGTGCAACCCTTATCATCCCAAAGCCATCAAAGCCTCTGCTGGGGCCCTGCTGAAACTGCCTCTGTACAAAATCGGCAGATTCACGGAGTTCGTCGCCGCGAATGAACAGATTTACGCCTTGGATATGAAGGGCGAAAATGTCGCCAACTTCAAATGGCCCAAGAACCTGCGTCTGGCTATCGGAGAAGAAGGCCCAGGCTTTAGCGGCCTGAAGGGGCTGCAACGCCTTGCTGTCGCCACACAGAGCGTGGAATCACTCAATGCCACCGTGGCAGCGAGTATTGCTCTTTACAGCTATTCCTGCGCTCAGAACTAACACAGTTCTTTCTGCAGATTGGCTGCATCGCCGGGTCTTGGTGCCCGACTTTTTTATTTACGCTTTAGATATTTCTTTTTCTGGGCAGGATTCAGACGCTCGATGGAATAACGAAGCATCGTGCGTGGCATCTCCTGTGCGTATTGATCTAAAAACACCGTCAGATCCTTTTCACAGACTCTCTTCCCCACCTCGCGAAGCATCCACCCCACTGCTTTTTGAATCAGATCTTCGGGGTCATGCAAAAGAATCCGGGCCAACTTCAGAGTGTCCTGGCTTTCCTTCTTATAGATAAAATGGAACGTGCTAAGGATGGCAATTCGCCGCTCCCAAATGTTCTGGGATCTGGCAAGCTTGTACAAAACTTGCCTTGGCCGATCTTGCAGATAAACACCCACAATGCCCGGAGCCGAGGTGTCAACCAAGTCCCAGTTATTCACTTTTTTCGCGTTCTTTAAATAGAATCGATAGAGGCGGCCTTGCTGAGCAGAATCTGCTTTTTGAAACTGAGCCAGAAGCATCAGCAGCGAGATCAACCGCTCTTCGTGGATTTTGGAATTCAACAATTTTTCTATATCTTGCAGACTCAGCGCCGAGAAGTATTTCTTGGCCAGCGCGCGGGACTGAGGCACAGTCAGACCGACGAAGACGTCACCTTCGCCGTACTCCCCTTTGCCCGTTTTGAAAAATCTTTCCAAAACTGCGACACGGTTTTTATCTGCGCTACGACGGATATCTTGTCGCAACTGAAAAAAAGACAACTCTTCTTCCTTGCGACTCATAACCAAAAACCTCCGGGGAAATCATTGAAAGTCCCTACCCAAGAAGAGTAACGCAGGATTGCCAGAAAAAACAACCAGGCACCTTTTGCCAGGAGTCTTCTAGCAAGGGATGAGGTTGAGGTTTGGTGGGGCGGGTTTGGTCCACAGAGACAGGACGTAACCTCCGCCGCCGGAGCCGGTGGGTTTTACAGCCAGAGCGCCTTGGTCTTTCAGCCATTGAATGTGTTTGGCGGGTTCGCCTTCATTCAGATTCCATTTTTCAAAACATCCTGCTGCCAAATTAATGGCCTCGGCCAAAGCCGGCAAACCTTGGCCCGCATCCATTTTCAAGGCCGCTTCCGCCGCACTGACCGCCTGGCGCATTTGCATGTCGATGGCTTCACCGTACGCAGGATCTTTCAATAACAAATCTTTGACCTTGTTCACGGCATCCACGGTGACACCCCGTTTGCCAGAGTATGAAATATACCAGTGCGGTCGCCAAGCCATCACAAGTGGAGTCCTGGCACCGTCGCGCACAAAGCGCAGGCCTTCACCGGACAATGCCACGGCGATGTCGACTCCACTGGATTCCCCATGAAAAAGATTTTCCAGATTTCGGGCAAACTCATAGTAGTCCGCTTCGTCAACGTAACCCAGATATCCCAGCCAACGGGTCAAAGCCACACACAAAGCCGCCGAAGCGCCCATACCCGCCCCGACAGGAATGGAAGACTCCAGAAGAAGAATGCCCTTAAGATCAGATCGAGAGATCTTCTTTAACTCGCAGGCTTTTTCCAGAACTCCCCAGATCAGAAGTTGCAACTCTTTGCCATGATCTCCGACCAGGCGAAGCTCCAATGGGTTGTCCCCTTTAGAATAACTCAGATCCAGATTGCGGGACTGAATGGGAACAACCAGCGCCGGAGAACCTCGCAAAACGGAATGTTCCCCGACCAGGATGCACTTACCATAGGACTTGCAGGTAAAATCAATGGACATTGTCTTTCACACCTTCAAAAGCCAAAACCTTGAAGTCCTTCTTGAAATGTTCGCGGTACTGTTCAAATTGTTTTTTCTGATCGTTACGGAATAGAAGATGCACATTCGCGCCCGCATCCATGGTCACCAGAGGTCCATCCTGCCACTTGTTCCAGAAAGCCTGACAGTCATCCAAAACTTTCTTCGAACCCTCAGTAATATAACTGAAAGACGGTGTGCTGGTTTCAAACAAGCGGTGCATGTCGATGAACTCATCCCAGACAATCTGACGGGCCAAATGCCAGTCATTGAAGCGCATGGCATTGGCAAGATCCTTCAGGCGCATTTCAGCTCGTTCCGGACGGCCTTCAAATCTTGGACTGGTGGTCACTAGTTTGTGCGCTTCAGAACTGGACACTTCTTTTTTGGAGTCTTCCACGATCACCACCATGTGGTGCAGGTCTTTGAACTCCAACCCCATAGGTTCGGCATATTCATGCTGCCACAAGGCCCATGGACTGAATAAAGAACGACATGAAGAACCCGAACCCTGGCGGGACAGCTCAGAAAGATATTTTTTATCCGTGCCCCAGGGTTGAGGATGGATCTGCTGGAACATCTCTGCCGCAGCCAACGTCAGCGCCGCGAAGCTGGAAGCCGAACTTGCCAGCCCACAGTCAGAGGGGAAGTTATTGGCAGACTCGATCAGGAAGTTCTGCTTTACGCCCCACTTTTCTTTCAGGTTTTGCAAGTGCTTGATAAAACGCTGCTGGCCTTTTTCAGATAGTTCGATCTTCTGCAGGTCTTCTCGCACCAAAGGCTTCCACTGATCAGAACCACCCTCGATTTCAGTCAGTCGTACAAAGGTGCGCAGGTTTTCCAAAGTGTAGGACAAAGACCCATTTGTGGGTTTATTGCCGGAACCTTCGATCTTACCCATGTATTTGATCAAAGCGATATTGGATGGAGCAGAGACAGTCACTTGTTTCATAAGCTTCCCCGATTCTTAAGTCCTTCAGAGATTTTATCAGAGGATGAAAGCAGGGAAAGTCCCTTGCTTTCACAGTAGTTTTTAAATTCTTGAGATTCCCCGCGCCCAATGACCGCCAGGATCACGTCGGCCCCCAAGGCGCCACAGCCTTTCGCGGCCCGAACTCCTGGGATCCTGCGGATTTCCTCAAGCAATTGCAAGGTCGGATCACACGTGAAGCCCAATTGTTGCAATTCGAATGCATAAGACTTGATACCTTCGACAAACAGATCACTTTCTTGTTTTTCAAAGGCTTCACGAATCAGAGCAAAAGCAGATTCCAAGCCATGGGTTGAGAACGCTGGCAACGTGCGCAGGTGTTCATGCGTAGCAAGTTTGTTGCCCGTATGAACCAAATGGAATTCCAAATCTGCAAACGGCCACCCCTTCACTGAGATCAGCCCCTGGCGTTTTTCAAAGAACGTCAAAAACCCTTTTAATTGCCCCACCAAATCGGCGCCACTGGGGCGTTGCCCTTGGCCGGTCCAAGCAACCTTGTAGTATTCTTCCAGCAGGGGTTTAAAATCCAAATGCTTTTCTATATCCTGCTGATGAGTTTCCTTCAGAAGCCACATCGCATACACGGAAAGAAACTGCGCCGTGGAGGCACCGAAGCCCCCTTTGCCGGCATAAGCATCGCGAAACTGGATGTCAAAATTTTTAAAATATTCACGGTGTTTGGCAACGAACAAGCCAGCTGGTGACTCGGGATGGATCCCCTGCAAACGCCCAGTACCCTTTGAAACTTCCGTTTCAAAACATGGCTGGGACAAAAACACCAGCGTCGGCCCTCCAGCGAGGGCCAGGTATTCACCAGCCAGAAAAGTTTTTCCAGGGACCGAGAAGACCAAAGACAAGGCCTTCTCCTAAGAATGATGTTGAGTCGTCGTTGCCTGCGCTTTTTGAGCCGCGCGAAGTTCTTTTAGAACATCGATGGCATTGCTCAGGGAGATGCGCTTGCGAATCGCCAGAATTTCCTCCAGCTTTTTTTGCACCATCGGAATTTCTTTTTCTTCCGCACCGGCACCCAAAGCCAGATTCTTAGTATGAAGCTTCATATGACCCTCGATGATTCCCACCGTGGTCAGCGCTTTCAAAGCACCAAGATTCTGCACCAAACCCACCGCCGCAATAATACGGGACAATTCATTGGCAGATTTTGTGTCCAGCATCTTCATGGAAAGCATTGCCGTCGGATGCAATGTGGTCACACCCCCCACAGTCCCCACAACCAGCGGCGCTTCAAACACACCCACCAGACTTTTGCCTTCACGGTACCAGCGAGTGATGGAGCGGTACTGACCATCGCGGCAGGCATAGGCATGAATCCCCGCCTCCACCGCACGCCAGTCGTTACCTGTTGCAATCAAGATCGGATCAATTCCGTTCAAAACGCCCTTGTTGTTGGTGGCCGCACGATACGGATCCTGCTGGGCAAACAAAGAAGCTTCTTCGATTTTTTCAGCCAATTCAGGTTCGATATCGTCAATGCGAACCACCGCACGGGTGATCTTTGAATCCACCAGATTGGAAAGGATGCACATCGTGACCTTTTCGCCGGTGAATTGTTCAATCGGCTCTTTCAGGTATTCACACACCTGATTGATTATGTTCGCACCCATGGCGTCGCACGGGTCCATCAGAATGTGAATCACGGCCATATCGGTGCCGTCGCCCCGAGGCACACGGCGGACTTGCAAGTCACGCACTCCACCCCCGCGACGAACCAAACCGAAGGCCACTTCACGGTTGGCAGCTTCAATCAGATAATTTTTTTGAGCCAGAATCTGTTTTTCAAAATCGACAAAGTTGCGGATTTTCGCCAGTTGAATCTGACCTATGATCTCATTCCCCACAACCTCAGTGGTGATGGAGCCGGATTCACGGATCCACTTGGCTGTTTTAGAGCACGCGGCCACGATGGAGGTTTCCTCCACCGCCATAGGCACGACAAAGTCTTTGCCGTCCACGCGCATGTTGGTCACAACACCCAGTGGAAGCTGGAAATAGCCGATCACATTTTCGATAAATTTCTCGCCCAGGGACGTGTCTTTCAAACCGCCCTTGGCCAGATATTCGGCCTCTGCCTCGTTCAATGCACCGACTTCTTTAAGTGCTTTCAGACGCTCTTCGCGGGAAAGTTTTGAAAAGCCTTTAAAGATATCCTGAAGTTGTTTTGTCATTGAATCACCTTCTTGCTTTGGAGGTCTTTCAGATTGCGACAGCCCGTGCAGAACATCGTTACTTTCAACTCTGTCTCTAAACGGGTCAGCAGATTTTCAAGAGCCTCATCGCCTTGAAGGGCCGCTTCCAGGAAAGGTTTTGCAACCCCGACTTTAGAAGCACCCAACGCCATTAGTTTACCAATTTCCAAACCATTTCTCACGCCGCCCGATGCCCAGAGCTGATACTCTACCCGGGCTTCTTTGCCATTTAACAAACTTTGAGTGGTGCTAATGCCCCAGTCTGCGAAAGTCTGCGCCACCTGGTAAAGCATCTGGGATTCTTCGGAGCGGTAACCTTCCACTCGACCCCAGTGAGTTCCTCCTTTACCACTGACATCCACGGCATAGATACCAGTGTTTTCCAGACGCTTTAACGTCGGTACGGAAAAACCACAACCCGTTTCCTTCACGATCACCGGAACACCTGCAAGCTTCACCAGATTTTCGATGGCCTGCAAACCATTGCGGAACTCTGTGGTTCCTTCGGGCTGCAAAACTTCCTGCAGGGGATTCAAGTGAACAAACAAGGCCACCGCCTCTGTGGAATCAATCAAGCGGCGGATTTTATCAATAGGAGACTTAATCAGTTGAGCGATTCCAATGTTTCCCAAGAGACGGGCCTTCGGCGCTTGCTTACGCACCTTAGTCCACTCTTCGGCTGCATTGGAATCTTCCAACTCACGACGTTGTGACCCAACACCCATAAGGATCTGACGACGATCACTGAGACGGGCCAAAGCCTCGTTGATCTCGCGGCCCTTTTCATGGCCTGCGGTCATGGAAGAAATAAAAATAGGAGAGGAAAGTGGGATGGCATCCCCGGAAAAAACAAAAGAGGTCGAAATCTCGACCTCTTTATAATTCAGATCAGGCAAAGCCTCGTGAATTAAAGTGATCGAGTCCAATCCATTTTGTCCTTCGGTCTGAGACCTTGGATCCAGCGCGATTCTGATGTGATCGCGCTTTCTTTGTTCAAACTGGTTTTTGGACTCGTCCATTCAGCGGCTCCCTTATACAGAAGCTAACTTACTCCGGAAAAACCGGAGTGAAAGCCAATTACGCCAAAGCGTGTTTGCAAAGCGCAGTGAATGCTGCTGCGTCGTTGATTGCAAGGTCAGCCAAGATTTTACGGTCAACTTGGATGCCAGCTTTAATCAAGCCACCGATCAAACGAGAGTATGTAGTCCCGTTCAAACGAGCTGCTGCATTGATACGTTGATTCCACAAAGTGCGGAAGTTACGTTTGTTAACTTTACGGTCGCGGTAAGCGAACGCCATACCACGGTCGTTTTTCTCAACTGCGTGGATGTAAGCGCGAGAACCAGCGCTGTAGTAACCTTTTGCTCTTTTAAGAACTTTTTTGTGACGAGCACGATTTGTTTTACCAGATTTTACACGAGCCATTTTAAACCTCATTACGCCACGGACTTAGCCGGGCACAGAAAAGACAATTTTTAAAAATTAGATTAGAATACCAAGCAACGACGAGCTTGTAGCAAGTTCGCGTCTTCAACGTATGATGTCTTACCTAGTTGTCTTTTCGTCTTAGAGCTCATGTGAGAGTTCAAGTGACGCATGCGAGTGCTTTTTTTCTTAATTTTGCCGCTTGAAAGAACTTTCATGCGTTTTTTAGCGCCAGAATGAGTGCGCATTTTCATAGTGCATACCTTCTACCGATAAGGCGTTCTTCCCGACAGGGAGGACTCTTAACCATTGCCTTAGCCAGTCATAATTACGGACTCACCGTTTTAGGTCGAAAGGGACGGGAAATCAAGCTTTTTGAGGACTTAGAGAGAGCCTCTTTAAAAACGAGATATTCTCTTGTTTTTCTGGCGACCTCGGTCATTACAGACTTATAATCTTGCCCGCAAAGCCCTGGTATTCAAAGGATTGCAGCCAGAAAGCCTTGTGTTTCCACGAGTTTCCAGAACATTTTACCGATTCTTGACTATACTGCAAACCTCGTAAAAAGCCGATGAAAAATTCATGCTTGGTACGTTCCTTACCACCCCAAATTTGTCTGGCTGGGTTCTTAAGTTATCCCGACTGTCCATCACGCTGCTTCTGGCGGGATGTACTTTGGAATTGCAGGTGGCCGAAGAGCACACCACGGCCACGACTCTAAAATGGGACGGAGACTCCCTGACCCAACAAGGGCAGCTGAAAGCCGAGTGGAATCTCCCCGCCAACGCGGAAATCAAAGAGCAGCAGGTCCTCTACTTCCGCGGAGACTCCTGTGCCACGCCCATTTTGCCCGTAGCCCATGTGGGTCCTGCCGAAACCTCTCACCTTCCGACATTCACACCCGAAGACGGCGCAGAATACACCTTTAAAGTGTTCATTCTGCTGGCCAACGGCAGTATGAGCTCTTCGCCCTGCTCTAATCCGATCACGTATCTCGGCTCCTTTTCCATAGAAAGTCTGTCACAGTCCCTGATCAACGAAAATAACGTCACCGCAGCTCCGTTCAAAGGCACCTGCCTTTTGGGATCCTCGGTGGAGTTTTCCGCAGGCACCAGCACGAACATAAAAACATTCACGTGTTCAAACCGCCAATGGAGCGAATCCCTGGACCTGAGTTCCCTACCGAGCCTGTTCAGCGGCGACCTGATTGCGCGCGTAACCCCCTCAGGAGGAAACGCCAAAGAGTATCGCCTGGCCATCACCAAGGACGTGATCCCGCCAACGATCGCGCTGAACAGTCTGCCCGTGATCACCTCTGTGAATCAGGCAGCCTATGTTATTTCCGGCACCTGCTCGGAAGACACCCGTTCGGTGACCGTGACTGCCGGACCAATACAAGACATCACCTCTTGCAGCGGTGGAACTTTCACCAAGACTTTGGATCTAACTTCTTTGACGGGAACTTCAGTCTCTGTCACAGCCACTCATGATGATCCTGTGGGCAACACTCGCACTGCAAGTGCCACGCTCACCCGTGACGTGAGTGGACCTGTGGTTTCAACTCTGGCCCTGAACAACGGGACTGCTGTGACAAACTCTTTGTCAGCTACAGTGAACAGCACAGTGTCCGATGTTACAGAGATGCTTTTAAGCGCCAACGCCACTTGTAGCGCAGGCACCTGGATTGCCTACAATGCCGCGGCCCCTTGGACCCTGCTCAGCCCCAACGCCACGAACACCGTGTATGTGAAGTTTAAAGATGCGCACGACAACGAAACAGCCTGCCTCAGTGACGACATCCTGCACGACAATATCGCTCCCACCCTGGCTTTCACCCTGCCGGCCTCGGGAGCGCTGGTCCATTCCGGCAATGTCACAACCTTTACCGTGACGGGAACCTGCTCCGAGGACGCACGCTCTATCACGTTCTCCGGTCCCGCAGCCTTCAGCGCAACAACCACTTGCGCGGGCAGCAGCTTTTCCGCCATTTTGGATTTAACTTCCCTGCCCCAGGGATCTTTTCAATTGGGGGCCTCTTTATCTGATGCCGCCGGGAACTCCCAAACAGCCACTTCCCCCACTTACCTGAAAGACACCAACGGACCCACGGGCTCGTTAAGTATCAATGCCGGCGCACTCACAACAAATGATCTGTCCGTGACTTTGGGACTGACAGGCACCGACGCGGATGAAATGTATATCACCAACTCCCCGGGCTGCAGTGCGGGGGGATCGTGGGAGGCTTTTGCCACCAGCAAGTCCTGGACGCTTCCGACCGCGGATGCTTTAAACACCGTCTATGTAAAATATAAAGATGGCGCCGGAAACACCTCGTCCTGCTATAGCGATGACATCACTCATATTAGCACAGTTCCTTCTCTGTCCCTGGCATCCCCCGTGGATGGCAGTTATGTCAATCTGGCCAATGTTTCCGCGTTTGTGATTTCCGGAGCGTGCTCGGAAGAAGGCCGCCCGGTGAATATTTCCGTGACAGGACAGAGTGCGACGTCGGCCTCCTGCACCGGTGGCGCCTGGACGAAAACTCTGGATTTAAGCTCTTCACCCCAGGGGGCTCTGACCTTCACCCTGAGCCACACTCGCACCAATGGTGCGGCGGCACCGGAGGTGAATAAAGTCTTTAGCAAGGACACTCTTGTTCCCACAGTGGATAGCTTTGTCATCAACAACAACGATCCCTACACCAACAGTCTTAGCGCGACCCTTTCCAGCGCCACCACTGACGGCGTTCAGATGTATGTCACTAACGCAGCCATGTGTTTAAGTGGGGGTTCCTGGGAAACCTTTGCCGCCAGCAAATCCTGGACATTGCCCACGGCCAACGACACCAACACAGTTTACTTCAAGGTTCGCGATACCGCGGGCAATGAGTCAGACTGTGCTTTTGACTCTATCATTCATGACTCTGTGATCCCGACGGTGTCTTTGACTTCTCCGGTTGCGGGAACATTTATCAATTCCAACAATCAAGCAGCCTTTGCCCTGTCCGGTGCCTGCTCTGAAAATGGTCAAACCGTCAATCTTTCGGTGACCGGTCAACCAGGCGTGACTGGAAGTGCTCTTTGCACGGGCACGACCTGGACCACAACGATGGATCTCAGCTCACTTGCCGACACTTCCGGGACTCCGTACACTTTTGTGGCGTCTCTCAGCCGTCCCAGTGGCAACAATGCCACCGCAAATTCCACTTATCCCAAGGACGCTCAAGCCCCTGGTGCCGCGACTTTGTCCGGCACACCGACTGGAACGAATTTAATCAGCACATTGAATATCACCGTGAGCGGAACCGATATCAGTCACTATCGTTACTTTATTGTGCCTCCGGGGGGCTCTGAATCTTGCACCAATAGTGCCGCTTACACGGGAAGCGATCTTGCTGTCGCAACAAAGATCACGGACTCCCTGACAAACCAGGGCAGCTACAAACTGTGTGTCTTTGGTCGCGATGCTGCTGGCAACTGGGCGACAGCGGCCACGCAAGCCACCTGGGTGCGGGACACTCAGGGTCCGGTTATCCTGAATGTCGATGCGATCACGTCCGATGGCATCTATGGTCCGGGACAAACAATTCAAATACGCGTGAACTTCGATGAAAATGTCACCGTGGTGGGAACTCCCCGACTGACATTGGAAACAGGCTCTACCGACCGCGATGCCGTCTATAGCGGAGGCTCGGGCACATCGTCGCTGGTATTTGACTATCAGGTTCAGACCAATGATCAAAATCCGGATTTGGACTATATCAGCACTTCCGCTTTGGTTCTCAGTGGTGCGACTCTTCGGGATGCTTTAAATAACAACGCCACTCTGACTTTGCCAAGCCCGGGATCTGCAAACTCTTTGGCCGGAACCAAGAACATCAACATCGATGCTTATTCAAGTCCTTTGGCAAAAGCAATTCTAAGCAATGTTCCCATGGGGGCGGACCCGTCCGACAGCCTAAACATCACCGTCACCGGTCCCGATGTGGTAGCCTATAAGTACAAACTTGGGCTCTACGATTCCACGGATTGTTCCAACAACACCGGCTATTCTGCTGAACGCCCGACGGCCACGCCAATCACGGACGACCTGACTGGGCAGCCACGCTATTCGATATTTAAGATCTGTGCACTAGGGAAGGATAGTTCCGGCAACTGGCAAAAAGCTTTCACCGCGACACAATCACAATGGCATTATTCAGAGAACACACCGGCCTTCAATCTTTGTGACACTGTGAAGTCCACAACAGCCCCTAAGGGACGCCTGTATGATTCCGGCGGACCGATGGCGGATTATGGGAACAACGAAACAATTGCCAATTGCTATTTTTCTATCAATACCGGAGCCGCCATATCAGCTCTGGTTTCTTATGATATGGAAAATAGCACTAACTATGACTTCCTAAGACTGAGAGAGACTGACTCTGCAGGTACGGTGATTCTGGGACCCGTTGCGGGCACGGCTTATAACACTCCGGTGTCTTCCACTTCGGGGACGTTATATGCCGAATTTAAAAGTGACGCCTCTGTAGTTAAATCGGGCGTGACTCTGGCGTGGGGTGGAATTCCAATTCTGTCTCCGGTAATAACTTTAGCGGCGGTCACCAATGCCAACGTCAACACTGTGTATTCCAGAACAGCCACTGCTTTAGGACTGAGCACCGCAACCGTGTTTTCTGTGTCGGGGTTTGATGCAGAAATTCGCAACGTCACCTCAAGCACCAGCTATGGTTCTTCCGTGCTGGTACAGCCTGGAGACACCGTTGAAGTTCGTATGACCTCACCAAATGCGGCGGACCAATACCGCATGGCACACGTCCGAGCCGGAGATATCAGCTATTACTGGACTGTGGCAACACCGCTCACACCGACCTCCGTGTCCTATGTTACCTCCAGCAATGCCAATGGCACCTATAAACCTGGAGACAACATTGACATTCAGGTTGTCTTTACCAAACCCGTGACAGTGATCAGCCCCGCACCAAGCCTGACCTTGGGGGTGGGTTCCGGCTCTACAGCCCCGGCCTCTTACATCAGTGGCAGTGGCTCGACCGAACTGACCTTCCGCTATACAGTGGCCTATGAACACAGTGCTGCGGATCTGGACTATTCGACCACAACCATCACCAATGCTAGTTCCATCAAAGACATCCTTAATGCCAACGCCACAACGACATTGCCAACTATCGGTTCTGCCAACTCTTTGGCCGGCCGCAAAGATCTTGTTGTCGAGGGTTATCCATTTGTCATCGCCTATGCCTCCAATGTACCGGCCTCAAATTCGGCTGCGACATCGCTAGACGTCACTGTGGGAGGACCTAACGTGGTGGCGTATAAATACAAACTGGGGACGTCCGCCACAACGGACTGCTTGCTGGCGGCAGACTATAGCTCCGAGATTGACGTGGCCACGCATGTCACTGCCGACCTGAGCACGTTCGCCAACGAACGTCTGAAACTGTGCCTGCTTGGAAAACACACCAACGGCAACTGGCAACCTCTGTGGCATCCCAGCGAATATCAGTGGGACCGCTACAATGTTCAGAACTTCAGTACTTTATGCGTGAACACTGCCACCACAGCCACCGCCGGCTTCCTTTATGACTCTGGCGGCCCCAACGGTTTATATAACAATAATGAAAACTGTCTGTTTGAAATTAACACCGGAGCTCCGATCACACTTTCCTTCATGAGCTTTAACACCGAAGCGGCCTGGGATAAAGTGACCATCTATGACGGTACCACCGCTGGAACTATTTTATTGAATAACGCTTCGGGCACAAATCTGCCAGCAAGCCAGACGGCCAACTCTGGTAAGCTGACCTTTAAATTCACTTCAGACGGCAGTGCCACCCGAGATGGATGGGTCGCGTATTGGGGTACTGTGGGCCCGATCATGACAACAGCACCGGTGTTCACAAAGGTCCACAACGCGGCTTTGAACACACGTTATACAACTTCCAACGTCACTCTGGGAACCATCAGCCAGTCGGCCATAGCCACTGTCAGCGGCGCCGATGCCCTGATCCGCAATGTGACAACCGGCAGCTACTGGGGAACATCCGTCCCAGTAAACTCCGGCCACGTTATTCAACTTCGCATGACATCTCCATCCGCCAATGCGCAAACCAACACCGCCACCGTGACGATCGGGAATATCACCAGTACTTGGGAGATCAACACTCCTTATCCGGCACCAACCCCGATTCTGACCGGATATCCTGTTGGAGTCTCCACCGCAAGCAGCTTGAATGTGACCGTTTCGGGATTCCGGGTCAGCCAGTATAAAAAAGCCATCATCACTTCGGGCACCTGTGCGACAGCGACTTATTCAAGTGCCTTTGCGGCCACCAACCTTATCACAGACAATATTTCAGCCCAGCCCAATGGACCGATCACGCTGTGTGTTCTGGGAGGAGATCAGACAAACTTGTTCCAGAATCCGGCTGATGCGGTGTCGGTCAGTTGGTCGAAGGACAGCATCTCGACCCTGAACATTACCAGCACGCTGATGAACCGCGTACAGGAAGGCATAGGAAATCAGACGATCACTGTCAGCATGACTCCGGCGAAGTTCTATGATGTGACAGCCTATTATAAAATCTCTGGCGATGCGACAAATCCGGATCATCACAATATGACATCTGGTTTTATCACGATCCCGGCGAACACCACCACAGCCAGCATTACGGTCAACTTCCCGGACAATAATCTGACCGAGGGTGAAAAACTGATGAACCTGCATTTCACTCACACGGATTCAGCTTCCGGAGTTCTTGGAGCAAACTATCAGGTGCAATATTTCATAGCCGACGATGAGCAGAACCTGAAAGCTTCCAGTCTGTCCATGGGCCGGGGCCATCAATGTGCGATAATGGAAGATGCCTCTTTACGCTGCTGGGGCATGAACATGAACCGCCAGGTGACCGGTGCCAACACCGACTTCCAGGCAAACCCCGTCAATATCACCATCGCAGGCGTCACAGGCTTCAGAGGCATTGCTACGGGTGAGTCCCACTCGTGCGCCATCAGTTTGGATAACAGACTTTTCTGCTGGGGAAATACCGACGACGGGCAAATTGGTGGCGGCTCCAGTTCCGGGACACAGAACTCACCGCTGCACATTGACACGGGAACAACCTATCTTTCTGTGACCTCCGGAGATCTGCACTCTTGCGCGATCACCACGGACAACAAATTGAAGTGCTGGGGTCGCAACGACTACGGCCAGCTGGGTCTGGGGGATTCGACTGAAAGAACCTCTCCGACTGACGTTGACAGCGCGAACACCTACAAATACGTCGCGGCCGGATCTCGCTCAACCTGTGCGATTCGTGCGGATGACAAACTGTTCTGCTGGGGTTACAACGTGAATTACCAACTGGGTGACGGCTCTGCGACGAACCGCAACCTGCCAACCGCAATTGATGCGACAGAGTCATTCAAAATGGTCGCAGTTGGTTCCAAACACGGGTGTGCGATCACTATGACTGACTCCATGAAATGCTGGGGGACCAACAACTACGGTCAAGTTGGTGATAATGGGGTCACCACGCGCAATCTTCCAGTCGCAGTCTACGGCGGCGACACTTATAAATTTGTGACGGTCAACGACGACAGCACCACATCCACAGCGCGTGGATTCACCTGCGCTATCACGATGAGCAATGCCCTGAAATGCTGGGGTGCGAACATGCTTATGCAGATAGCAGACCCCGGCCTTGTCGCCCGCTATTTGCCCACCGTTGCAGATGCCGGCACGAATTACATTGACGTTCGCAACTCAGCCTCCCGTGCCTGCGGTATCACACAATCAGGTGCTTTGAAATGCTGGGGTAATCTGATTGGTGATTCATCTCCGCACAGTGCTTATGCCTACGGCTCTGGAAATGCCAATCACATGTTCTCGCAAAAAATGATCCCGGTCTTGGACTCGACTTTCACCAGCCTGTCCCTGTTTGGATCTGAAAACATGACCGATGCAGCCTCTGGAACTTGTGGCTTGTCTTCCAATAAACTTTTCTGCTGGGGTAGTATCAGCATCGCCTACGGTCCCTTCGGCGATGGTTCCGAGACCCATGCCCGACGTCCGGCTCCAGTGATGCTGGATCCAAATACAAACTACAGCTACATATCGCGAAAACGTCACTATGATGGCTGTGCGGTCACCAGCACAGGTCAAATGAAGTGTTGGGGCGTCAACTCTGTCGGAGAGCTGGGTGAAGCTGCTGCCATCGGCCAATCTGCGACCATTCCGAAAGTTGCCGACAGCTCGACAACATACAGCAAGGTCATTTCATTTGAAAATGCGACCTGCGGAATCTCCACAACTGGCGAACTGAGATGCTCTGGTTACAACGCTTTCGGACGACTAGGTTTGGGAGATACCACAAATCGAACCTCATTCACTGTCGTAGACCCCGGTGTTTCCTACAGTGAAATTGATTTGGGTTTAAACCATGCTTGCGGCATCACCACAACCGGCGTTTTGAAGTGTTGGGGCTCCAATAGCCATGGACAAATCGCCAAGGCTTCGGGTACGAGCTCGTCTTACTTGCCGGATGTTGTGGACTCTGGAGTGACCTATATCAAATTGGCTGTCGGGCCTTATCATTCTTGCGCCATCAGTTCGACCAACAAACTAAAATGCTGGGGTAACAACTTTAACGGCCTTCTGGGTGATGGAACCACCGCGAACAAGTACACGCCCACAGCCATTGATTCTGCTTCTGACTATACGGATATCTCGACTTCCCCGTCTCACACCTGCGGCGTCACCGGTGGACAAATCAAATGCTGGGGTGTCGCAACAGGCTCGGGTCTGGGATCCCCTCACTTCGCCGGCAGCCACACCGTCTTCCAGATTCCTTTGCTCGTAGACGCTGCGACGACAAATTACACCTCGGTCTATACATCCTACTATTCAACATGCGGAAAAACCTCAGACGGCCAACTGCGATGCGTGGGACGGGCCTTTGGCGGCAGCTTTGGCTTCGCCGACAGCGGAAGCTATAAAGGGTTCCCAGGCTCGCCAAATGGCATTTACCACCCGACGTTCATTCACAAATGGCAAGGTTATTGACCTTCAAGTCAAACGTGGCAGAATTTCACTCATGCTAACAACTGAAATTCTGCCAAATTATCGCGCTTATGAAACGCCCCAATTCAAAATCGAAACATTGCGAATCGAAAGCGAAGTTTTAAGAAGCAATCCCCTGAAAGATCCGCACGTGCGCTTTAATCCCCTTCTGGTCCCGCAAGCCCCCGGACCGTGGCCTGTGGTTGTGGTCCTCAGTGGTTTCACCGGAAATGCGCCATTTTCCTTTAACCCCAAATTCAACGAACAAAATCCGGTCCAAGTGATTCTTGAAGCCGCCAACAAAGGCGAAGCCCCACAGGCTCTTTATGTTTTTGTGGATGCTCTGACAACCTGGGGAGGCTCGCAGTTCGTTAATTCCGCGGCAACAGGAAACTATGAAGACTACATCATGATTGAGCTTATTCCGGCCGTGAAGTCCCTTTACCCTGTGGCAACCACACGCAACCATTGGTGTGTCACCGGAGGCTCCAGCGGCGGTTACGGAGCTTTGCACCTGGGATCAAAGTATCCTGATGTGTTTGGCATGATCGCCGCCATTGCCCCGGATTCTTTTTTTGAAGCCAGTCTGCTGGGGGAGTTCTATCAAGCCCTGCCCCTGTGGGAAAAATATCAATCAGGCTTGAAGGCGCTGGAGGAATTGCGCAATGGGCGCCTGACCAAAAATCGCAACTGGCACACTCTGCTTAATGCCTTCGGGATGGCGGCTTGTTATGCCCCTAAAGGCGATCATGGTGATTTCCATTTCCCACTTTTACGTGATGGCCGTAAAGATGAAAATGTCTGGAAGATGTTTTTGAGCAAAGACCCCCTGCACTTTTTGGCAGAAAGAATAGCTGCCCTGAAACAGACTCAAGGTATTTATCTGGATGTTGGCAGCAAGGACAATTTCCACCTGCAGTACGGCTGCCGCCAGATTTCAGAACTATTAAAACAAAACCAGATCGCTCATGACTATATCGAGTTCGATGGAAACCATTTTGATATTGGCGAACGACGCATTGAGGTCTGGCGCTGGCTTTCCACCTTGTGGCGTGGCTAAAAACTTCTAAACTTCAAGAATCAAAGTCACCGGGCCATCGTTCAGCAGACTGACCTTCATATCAGCGCCAAAGACCCCACCTTGCGTGGGAACACCTTGCGACTGACTGAGTGCCAGGGCCTTTTCATAGAAGGCCTTGGCAATATCCGGGGCCTCGGCGTTGATGAAACTGGGACGATTTCCCTTAGAGGCATCCCCCAGCAACGTGAATTGAGACACAATCAAATGCTCCCCCCCGACATCTTTGAGCGATAGATTCATCTTGCCGGATTCATCGGGGAAAATTCGCAGTGCCAGGATTTTTTGAACCAGTTTCTGCAGCTGCTCTTCGGTGTCCCCTTTGGCAACCCCTAAAAGAGTCAGGAAACCACGCTCAATGCGGGAGATCTCCACGCCATCCACAACAACGGAAGCCTGCTGCACACGCTGAACCACGGCCTTCATACATCCTCCAAGGCGCAGGGCAAAAACCCCACTCCATCTTGCAACAAAAAAGCCCCCGCTTTTAACGAGGGCTTTTAGATTTTTTACGCAACGTTTCTGCATAACTGTCGGTGGGCCCTCCTGCGGAGGGTACGGCAGTAGGCACCTTTTAGCAGGTACCTTTTACTCTTCGTCGTCTTCTTCGACTTCTTCAAGTTCAGCAAGTTCTTTGGTGTCTTGCTTGGACTTGTTCGGATGAAGCTTCTGGTATTCTTTGATCTTGAGTGGGTCTGGACCCAGCATCAGGAACATGTTCTTACCTTCCATCTTCGGTTGAGATTCAACCAAAGCCAGATCGTCAACAAAAGCGATACACTTTTTCATGACTTCCATGCCCAGCTCTTGGTGGGCCATTTCACGACCCATGAAGCGCAAGGAAACCTTCACCTTGTCACCATCCAAAAGGAAACGACGGGCGTGGTTCATCTTGGTTTCAAAGTCATGCTGGTCCGTGCGCGGACGCATTTGGATCTCTTTGATTGTTACAACGGTTTGTTTCTTACGAGCCGCAGTGGCCTGCTTCTTTTTCTCGTACTTCCACTTGCCGTAGTCCATGATTTTACATGTCGGTGGAGTCGCTGTTGGAGCAATCTCAAGAAGATCGAGGCCTCTATCTTCAGCAATACGTAACGCCTCAGGAACAGTCATCACACCCAACATGTTACCTTCATCGTCGATAACACGAATCTGTTGCGCGCGGATCTCACGGTTGACTCTCAAAGAGTCTTTAGAGTCTTTTTTGTTACGGTCAAAGCGACCGCCGCCTCTAAAATTACCTTCAAACTTGCTAATGGGAAACCTCCAGGGTTTTAGTTAGTCGCTGCAGCCTTCGCAAGTGAAGACTGAAGTTGTCGTTTATTAATATCATCCAAAATCGTGCTCATCACCTGATCGACAGTCAGACCTTTGTGTTCTGAACCATCACGCAGACGAAGAGACACGGTGCGAGTTTCAGCCTCTTTATCCCCCACGATAATCATGTATGGGATCTTCTGAAGCTGGGCCTCACGAATCTTATAATTTAGCTTCTCATTACGGCGGTCAAATTCAACTCTAACTTTGTGGTCTTTGAGAAGTTTCATGACTTCTTCACAGAACGTGTTCACACGGTCTGTGACGTTCAAGATTGCCACTTGAGTTGGACACAACCACGGCGGCAAATGACCGGCCGTATGCTCCAGGTAAACCCCGATAAAGCGCTCCAAGGACCCCAAAACCGCTCTGTGAAGCATTACGGGACGGTGTTCTTTGTTGTCTTCGCCGGTGTATTTCAAATCAAAGGCTTCAGGCATATTGAAGTCGACCTGAATGGTGCCCGTCTGCCAAGAACGGCCCAAAGCATCCACAAAGTGGAACTCTAACTTTGGTCCATAGAAGGCGCCCTCTCCCGGAGAGTATGCAAATGGCAGGTTCAGATCATTCAATGCGTCTGCCAAAGCCCCTTCAGAACGATCCCAGATGGAATCATCACCCATTTTATTTTCCGGACGAGTCGCCAAAAGGATCTTATAGTTTGGCATGCCCAAAGTCTGATAAATCTTATTCAGCATTTCCACGAAGCGGGAAATTTCCACCTTCAACTGATCCAAAGAACAGAAGATGTGCGCGTCATCCTGACAGAACGTACGAACACGCGTGATCCCGTGGATCGCGCCGGATTTTTCATAGCGGTGCAAACGACCGAAGTCCGCAATACGCAAAGGCAGCTCACGGTAAGAGTGCTTTTCTGCTCCGAACAAAAGACAGTGACTTGGACAGTTCATCGGCTTCAGAGCATTTTCACGCTCATCCAGCTTGGTGAAGTACATGTTGTCCTTGTAGTTCGCATAGTGACCGGACTTTTTGAACAATTCCGTATCAAACACCTGCGGCGTGATCACTTCCTGATAGTCGTACTGCAGGTAAAGCTCACGGATGTAGTTCACAAGTTCATTGTAAACAACCGTGCCCTTGCCCGTGAAGAATGGAGACGCTGGAGCGTATTCATGGAACATGAACATGCCCAGTTCTTTACCCAGCTTGCGGTGATCGCGTTTTTTGGCTTCTTCCAGATTGTGAAGATACTGTTCCAGGTCCTTTTTATCACCGAATGCTGTTGCATAGACACGCTGAAGCTGGGCGTTCTTTTCATCCCCTCTCCAGTAAGCACCGGCCACAGAAAGAAGCTTGAAGGCTTTGATCTGTCCTGTGCTTTGCACGTGAGGTCCACGGCAAAGGTCAAACCAACCTTCTCCGTTGAAGTAGATACCAACAACAGTTTCGCCCTTGCTTGCCAGGTCTTCGATCAATTCAACTTTGAAGCGCTCGCCCATGCCTTTGAAAGTTTCAATGGCTTTGGCAATCGGCCAGTTTTCACGGCGGATTGGCAGGTCTTTAGCGACGATATCAGACATCTTCTTTTCGATTTTTTCGAAATGCTCTTCCGTGAAGGCAAATGGAGAATCGAAGTCATAATAGAACCCGTTATCGATCACCGGGCCGATGGTCACTTTCACTTCCGGCCAGATATCCTGAACAGCCTGAGCCATGATGTGCGCGCAAGAGTGACGAATCACCTCCACCGCTTCAGGGCTTTTGGTGGTGATCAAGGCCACTTTGGTTTGATCTTTCAAAGGTGTGCGGAAATCAGAGATCTCGTTGGATCCATTGAGCTTCGCACCCAGGGTTTCTTTGGCCAAACGAGGACCAATAGATTGCGCCACTTCCAGCGCCGTTGGTTCATGATCAAAAACCTTCGTAGAGTTATCCGGCAGAATGATAGTAATTTGTGACATTAGTTTGCTTGCACTCCGGCTTCACCGGAGCATGAAAAGTCCGTCGCGAAACGAGCGGGACAGGTTAGAAAATGTGATGAATAATTGCGCATTTGCATCACATTAGTAGTAATCCCGCAAGGGGTCAGGGTCAACCCCAAATCAGCGCTGCCGGAAGCTAGGAAACGGCCAGGAACTGGACCCCAATGACCTGATTGCCTTCGGGAGATTGAGTCACCCAACGAACCTGCGATTCCACAGAAACCCAAGTCCCATGCTGGTTCTTATACATCAAACTTATGAAGTCCTTCCTTTGCACCGGTTCATCGCCCAAAGTGATCTGAGCGCCCCCAGAGGAAAAGTCCACCATCATCCCCTCGCGCAAGAACTGAACCCAGGCTCCGGTGGGTGAGCTTTCCGCCATCACGGACTTCTTCAACATGACTTGGGACAGGACGGCCATGCGCTCTTGCTTACGGCTGCGCACACTCTTACCACTTAGGCGCTGCGTTATAAGATCCTCTATGCGTTCCCTTTCGGATTCACGCAAAACCAGAATCTGTGGGTGATTCAAAACCACCTGATGAACTGAGTTTTCAATACTTTGTGCAATAAAGATAAAAGACGCTTTAACTTTAGCATGACCCCAGCTAAGGAAGGCTTGCACAGCACGCAGACTCAGGTAATCAGAGCGGACAATCACGTGGACTTCTCCTTGTTGAGACTTAAGAACTTCCTTTAACTCAGCCATGTTTTGTGAGCGATACCACCGCACGCCTCGCAGCTTCTGCAAGTACAGGGGAAGAATCTGACTCGAACTGAGATAAATTAGATCCTTAAGGGGTTCGTTTCGCATAAGGACCTTCATTGCAAAACGGAAGCCCACGGATCAGACCCGTCTATATTTGAGAACACCGTCGAACACGTGGACAGGCGTATAGAATGCTTTAAACAACATTGTTAAATTACTGATTTACCACAGCAAAAATACAAACCACTATCTCCAGAGAAAAACTCGCAAACCATTCAATTCAAGACTTCAACAACCCAATAAGGAGAAGACATGAAATCTATTTTTGTAGTTATGGTGGCCGTGCTTGCACTGAGCTCGATGGCTCACGCCGAAGAACCAACCCTGTCAGACAAGGCTTCCGCAGAAATGCAAAAAGCCAAAGAGGCCAGCAAGGAAGCCGCCGCAGAGGCTAAAGTGGAAGCCAAGAAGGCCGGTCGCAAAGTCAAACGTATGGCAAAGAAAGCCGTTCACCGCACCGAAGAAGCTGCCTGTATGGAAGGCGATATGAAGTGCGCCGCAAAGAAAGCCGCCAATCGCCTGGAAGAAGGCAAAGATGCCACCGTCGATGCCGCCAAAGGCGCCAAAGACGAAATGAGCAAATAAAGCTTCTCAGAGCCCAGGAAACTGGGCTCTATCTTTATGTTCTAGCGACACTGAAGTGCAATCTGCCGAAGCTCTGACAACTCATCACAGTCAAAGCGCGACAAGCGAGAGCAGACATAGTCGATACAGGACACATCCACCAACCCCCGGCAGATATTGGCAACTTCGAAGACCTCCAGCTTTTCATCGCAGGAAAAACGCGACATCCGACTGCAAATACTGGTCACACAGGGACCACTGACATTGCGACAGGCGCGGGTGACCTCGTACATATCATCCTTATCGTCACAATCAAACCGACTGAGCTGCTTGCAAACAGCCTCTACACATCGCCCGGGAAAGCCTCCCCCACCCCCATTATCCGGAGGACAATGGGGCGGGCGATGCGGAGGCGGATTTCCGGGGTTGCCGGGATTGTCGGGCGGATAATCCTCGGGCGGCAAAGGCCGAGGCGGATTGCCTAAGATGGAAGCCCAGAGCTCGGGGCCTGCATAGTACTGATCCACGAGCTGTTGAGTTTGAGGGGACCTCAAAGAAGAAGCCGCCAAAGAGTCCACGGTTGTCAGAAGCAGCAAGATCACAAGTACAGAGACTAAGTTTCTCATACGTCCTCCACACACCCCCAAGAATGTGCCAACAGAGAAGAGAAACAAGAAAAGTCGAAAAACCAGCCAAAATACACGCTAAAACAAAGACACTTAACAAGACACACCCTTAACGCACCATAGATGTATAAAACACCAGGCACCTTCCCCCCCTCCCCCCCCCCTCAGCCCCCAAGGGCGACCAGCAGCGTAGCGCGCTGTAGCCAGAAAAAACAACCAGGCACCTTTTAGGGAAGCGGCTTTCGCCGTAGGCGAAATAGCCAGAAGATCCTCAAGGCGGCGGAGAAGTACCCGATGCTGAAGAAGAGCAATGAGGTGGGATTGGCCGGGGGCTTTGGCCCTCAAAACCAAGTTCCGCAGCACCCGAAAGAGCGGCGGTAGCAATCAGAAGAGTAAAAAGAATAAAAAAAGGGAGCCAGTAAAAGGCTCCCTTTGCGCGAGGATGTGTCCGAAGGTTTTGAGGGCCAAAGCCCCCGGCCAATCCCACCGACCGTGCTACTTAGTAAGCAACGTGGTGATTCAAAGCTTCGTGCATGCGTGGGTCCTTAACAGGAACCAGGCTGTGCTTAGACCAGAAGGACATGATTGTCAGAAGGAAGGCACCCGCGAAACCAGCGAATACACCGATTTCCCAGAATCCGAAGACCACGTGACCGTCGAAGAAGTTCGGGTAAACCATCCAGTAGATGTCCACGTATTGCATAACCAATACCAGAACAGAGATCGCCAACACGTTCGTGTCGTTTCTTTTCGCACCACGAGGCAACAACGCCAGGAACGGAACCACGAAACGGAAGATCAGAAGCGCCATGGAAATGCTCATCCAGCCGCCTTGAGCACGAGCGATGTAGTACTCTGTCTCCTCAGGGATGTTAGCGTACCAGATCAACATGAACTGAGAAAACGCAATGTAAGCCCAGAAAATAGAGAAGCCTTTCAAGTACTTCACAACGTCATGCTGGTGCTCTTCAGTGACATAACCCTTTACCAAGCCAGCGCGTTTCATCAAGATGATCACGATAGCCAGGAACGCCATACCCGCCTGGAACATACCAGAGAAGCCATAGATTCCGAAGATGGTAGAGTACCAAGTTGGAAGCAAAGACATCAACAGATCCACGCAGAACAATGAGAACATCAATGCGTAGAATACGATGAAACCAACAGATGGAGCCACAGACTTCGTCGTCAGGGACTCGTCACCAGTTTTATCCTGCTTCAAAGAGTTCCCCACGATCACCTGACGGAAGATCATGCAGCCCACTGCGAAGATGAACAAACGGATCACAAAACCACCCATATTCAGGTAACCCGTTTTTGCCGCGATCACTGGACTTTCAGCGATCACCTCTGGGTTGGCCCAAGGATAAAGGTGTTTGAAACCCAACAACAAGATCAGACCACCGACAAGAATCGCTGGAATGAAAGACGTTGTCGCCTCTGCATAACGACGGATGGAAACAGACCAACCGGCTTTCGCCACGTTGTTGATCGCAATCCAGAACAAACCGCTGACAGCCATGCAAGAGAAATAGAAGAACGCCACCAAATAAGAAGTCCAAAGTCTGTCCTGGTTCTTCATCAAACCAATAACAAACGTCAGAATCCCGATAGCGATCAATGCGAAGCTCAGCGTTTTCAACTTCGCCGGAGCCTCGAATTTAGAAACATGTAGATTTACGTGATTGTGTTCGCCCATTTACAACCTACTTAGCAACTTGCTTCTCTAGGAAGCGAATATAGTTAACAACCTGCCAACGGTATTGCTGAGGAATGTGGGAAGCATAAGGCCCCATCACACCCTGGCCCATTGTGATCACATGATACAAGTGACCGTCTGTCCAGCCTTTCACCTTGTCAGAAACAACTGCAGGTGGTTTCAAAGCCATTTTAGCAGAGATAGAGGACTTCGCAGCCTCGCCGCCTTCACCTTTGAAACCGTGGCAAAGAGCACAGTTTGTCTCGTAGAACTTTTGACCTACAAGCAAAGTCTCTTCGTCCATTTTACCAGCCAATGGATTTTTCAGATTCTTAGCGGCACCTTCTACGTCAGTCGTATATTGGTACGGTTCGAAACCAACAGGCGCTGTCCCTTCAGGAGGAACACGCATACCACGGTGATGAGGAGCATCGGCATCATAAGACTGAGCTTTAACTGCCGGAGTCACCATCATATCCTGGATCAGTTCCACGTTCGGCTTGTTGCCGCGAGGACCACAGCTGGTCAAAGCCATCACAGCCAAACCTGCAGTTGCCAGCATAGAAATATTCACAAGACTTCTCATTTCTAGTACTCCGTCTTCTTCACTTCAGTTGCGCCCAGCTCTTTGAACATCTGTTCAATTTTCGCTTCGTCGTAACCGATATCATTGTGCGGGATAAAGATCGCAAATTTGTGGCAGCTCAGGTCCGGATCAATCACCGGAGGATCCAAGCGCGGAATACCGCAAGCATAGAACAAAGCCGCAACAGAGGACAATGCCGAGAACAAGATCGTCAATTCGAACATGATCGGCACGAAAGCTGGCAAGCTGAAGAACGGCTTACCACCCACATTCACTGCCCAGTCCACTGCCGACGTCCAGTAAGTCAAGCCAAGACCGGCAGTCAAACCAACAACAGCCATGGTGAATGCCACATATGGAATCCAGGATCTTTTGATCCCACAAGCTTCTTCCATACCGTGAACAGGATAAGCAGAAATAGCTTCAAACTTCTTGAAACCAGCTTCGCGAGTTTTGCGAGCTGCTTTCAAGATTTGCGCCTCTTCCAACCAGATACCAGCAATACCTTTAGTATATTTAGCCATTAGTGGTGCCCTCCTTTATCGTCGTAGCCTACATGCAATACGGGCTTCACTTCTGCGATAGAAACCGCAGGGAACAATCTTAGATACAACAAGAACAATGTCAGGAACATACCGAAGGATCCAACCAGAACCCCGGTATCAAACCATGACCAAGCGTACATACCCCAAGAAGACGGCAGGAAGTCTCTGTGCAAGGACGTCACAGTGATCACGAAACGCTCGAACCACATACCCACGTTCACCAGCAAGGAAACCACAAACATCACAGGGATAGAACGACGGAAACGCTTCCACCAGAACAACTGAGGGAAGATGACGTTACAAGATACCATGATCCAGTAAGACCAGCCGTAAGGACCGAATGCACGGTTGATGAACACGAAGCGCTCGTATTGGTTGCCAGAGTACCATGCAATGAAGAATTCAGACGCGTAAGCGTAACCAACCAACATACCTGTGGTCATGATGATCTTATTCATCACTTCCATATGATCCAATGTTACGTAGTTCTTGAATTCCGGGAATCCAATACGAACCAACGTCATCAGGGTCACAACCATCGCGAAACCAGAGAAGATCGCACCGGCAACGAAGTATGGAGGGAAGATCGTCGTGTGCCAACCTGGCAAGTTAGAAACCGCGAAGTCGAAGGATACGATCGTGTGAACGGACAAAACCAGCGGCGTGGAAAGACCTGCCAGAAGCAAGTAAACCATTTCGTAGTGGGACCAGTTCTTCGCAGTCCCTCTCCAACCCAAAGACAACGCACCATAAATAGTACGGCGAAGTTTGTTTTTCGCACGATCTTTGATAGTCGCAAAGTCAGGAACCAAACCGATGTACCAGAACACCATGGAAACTGTCGCGTAAGTGGATACCGCGAAAACGTCCCAAAGAAGCGGAGAACGGAAGTTCACCCACAATGGACCACGTTGATTCGGGTACGGGAACAACCAGTAATCCAACCAAGGACGACCAGTGTGCAACAGCGGGAACAGACCCGCGGTCATAACCGCGAAGACGGTCATCGCCTCTGCGGTACGAGCTACGGAAGTTCTCCACTTTTGACGGAACAGGAACAGAACCGCGGAAATCAAAGTACCGGCGTGACCGATACCGATCCAGAATACGAATGTTACGATCATCGTACCCCAGAACACCGGGCTGTTCACCCCTAGAAGACCGATACCCACACCGACTACGGAAGCCAGGATACCGATATAGAACAGAAGCAACGTCTTCGCACCCAGGAACATTCCCATCCAACCTTTGGATGGGAAGCGTTCCACTGGAGCGCAGATGTCGTCAGTAACATCTTTCAAAGTTTTATTGCCAAGGACTAATGGGCTACGCTTCATCATGAGTGCTCACCTTGTTTTGCAGTACCGTGACCTTTTTGATCACCAGTTGATTCTTTATCATTGTTACGGATCTTGGAAAGGTAGCGAACCGATGGTTTCGCATGCCATTCTTCAAGAAGTGCATAACCACGCTCTTCAGTTTTGAAGATCTTAGCTACAGCACTGTTTGGATCGTTCAAGTCACCGAATACGATACCACCTGCAGGACATGCAGTTTGGCAGGCAACCTTGACGTCCCCGTCTTTCAACTGACGTTTTTCATTACGAGCAACGGTTTTTGCATCCTGGATTCTTTGAACGCAGAATGTACATTTTTCCATCACCCCGCGAGTACGAACGCCCACGGATGGGTTCAAAGCCATGTGCAACGGCTTTTCGATCAACTTCGCATAGTTGAACCAGTTGAAACGACGAACTTTGTAAGGGCAGTTATTCGCGCAGTAACGAGTTCCCACGCAACGGTTGTAAACCATGTCGTTCAGACCCTCGTCAGAGTGAACTGTCGCCAGAACCGGACAGACCGTCTCGCACGGAGCATTGTCACAGTGTTGGCACATCACCGGCTGGAAGACAGCTTCTGCATCTGCTGGATTGCCGATGTAGTAACGGTCAATACGCAACCAGTGCATTTCACGGCCTTCGATAACGTATCTCTTACCTACAACTGGGATGTTGTTCTCGGATTGACATGCAATCACGCAAGAAGAACAGCCTGTGCAAGAGTGAAGATCTACTGCCATACCCCACTTGTGACCACTGTATTCGTGGCCGGACCAGATGGACCATACGTGAGGATGCGGGATGCCCGTAGATTTCTTTTTATTGTAATCAGCCAATGTCGCTTCAACCGCGATCGTGCGGCCTTCCATTGTGTGGTGACCTTGCGTGATCGCAAGCTCATACTTCTTGGAAGTTTTCTTGAAGGTCGCAGTCAGACCGGCAGCCAAAACTTTGCCGTCTTTTGCAGACATAACAGCGAAGGCGTTCTTACCGATGCCGTTACCAACTTTACCAGCGCGTGTACGACCGAAGCCCACTGCCACAGCAAGGACATCGTCATGCAGACCCGGTTGGATCAACACTGGAAGCTCTAGAGTTTTATCCCCTACAGTCAGCTCAACAACAGTGGCCTGTTTCAAACCGTGTTTCTCGGCAGTCGCCAAAGAAACCATCACGTAGTTGTCCCAAACAGCTTTGGTCACTGGATCTGGAAGTTCATGCAACCAGGAAACGTTCGCCAAGGAACCATCGCCGTGCTGAGAAGTTGCATAAAGAGCCAATTCAAAGCCTTCTTTAGCCGCTGCCGGCTTGATGGATGTGAAAGCATCCAACTTGAAGGAGCGCGCGGAAGAACCGGAGTTCAACTCACCCACATAACCTTTTTGCAGAACGGACTGCCAGAAGTCTTCGAAGTTCTGACCTTTGCCATACTTCGGATAGATGTCGGACTTCCAGAACACACGAAGATAGTCATAGAACGTTTCGTAGTCGCGAAGACGAGCCGGACCTTGATTTGCAAGGTAAGCCCAAGTCATCAAAGACAACTGGAAAGAACGAGTGTCGTACATAGGACGGATAGCTGGTTGGCAGATGCTGTAAACACCCGCAGCCAACTCCATATCGCTCCATGATTCCAACGCGTGGTTGTCTGGAGTGATGTAGTCCGCATACACACCTGTTTCATCGATACGGTCGCCTGTGTAGATAACCATGTCGACTTTTTTAACTGCATCTGCAAAGCCCATTTCCGCAGGCAATACGAACGCCGGATTCACACGGTGGATGATCAAAGTTTTAACTTTACCACCTTTCATGTCCGCGATCAGATTTGCAAGATCAGAGTAAGAAGCTTTGTGAGCCGGGTTTCCACCTTTGTGGTCAACAGTTTTACCGTCGTTACCCAGGATGGAGTTCAGGAAGTTCACAGCCACTTGAAGTTCTTTGGATTTTTCAGTCAGAGTGGTGATGCCACCTGCAACAACCAAAGAAGAACCTTGGTTAGCCCAAAGATCCGTAGCCACTTTCGCGAACAATGCTGGTTCCACATTCAATTTTTTAGCCACATCCGCAAATGGAGCCAAAGCCGCCTTCACAGCGCCGTTGCCAGCGTGTGCAGAAACGCCCTTCTTCACGATGATTTCATGAAGAAGACCCATCACAACATCAAGTTGCTGGGACGGCTTGATTTTCATGCGGATGTCCGCGTTCGCGCCTGTCAAAGAATAGTTGGAATCAAAAGAAACCAAACGATTCATGTTTTTGATGTCTTTACGACCTTCAACAAACTGATTGGTGAACGCTGTTGGAGAGATCCAAGTACCCAGGAAGTCTGCATCGATGGAAACGATCATTTTCGCTTTATCAAAGCGGAATGCCGGAACCACGTTGTCGCCGTAAGAAGCGATTTGCCCTTCACGAACATCGTCGTTTGCCAAAGCTTCCCAAACCACGTGTTTCGCTTTGAAACCTTGTGCGAAATCACCGATCACAGCGCGAGTCGCCGGAGACGCCACGTTACCTGTCAGGATAACAACGTCACCTTTTTTAAGTTGCTCAACAACTTTTTTATCCAACTCTTCCCACTTGGTGTCGATCACCTGGCTGTTGGTTTTCTTTTCATTGAAAAGATTGCGCTGAGGACCTTTCAGTCTTTCAGGATCATACAAAGACATCAAAGAAGCTTGAGAACGGATGCTCAAACCACTGACGCTGAATGGATTACCAGGGTTGCCTTCGATTTTAATAGGACGACCTTCGCGTGTTTTAATCAAAACACCCAAAGCATCAGAGCCATCGAAGTAAGCGGAAGAGTAGTAGTTCGCAATACCCAAAGTCACTTCTTCAGGTTGCTTGTTGTAAGGAACGATTTTTTGCACGGGACGACGGATACAACCCGCAGACGCCATTGCAATAGATGCACCCATAAGTTTCAGGAACTCACGACGTGCCCAACCACCTTCGTCATCCGCCTCACGCAAAGGAGAGGACTGGAATTCCGTAGAGGCAATCTTGTTGAACTCTGGATCGTTGCTCCATTGCTCAAGACTGTTCCAGTATTTTGTATCGCGCTCCACTTTCGGGCGAAGCGCTTTTTTCATTTCTAGATCGTGATCATGATCATGATGATGTTCAGACATTGTACCAAACCCTTAGTAGTGACAAGTTGAGCAGTTAAGAGGAGCCTTGTTCTCTGGCTGACGGTGACAGTTCACACACCAACCCATGGACAAGTCAGAGAACTGTTGAACTTTCGCCATAGTCTCGATCGGACCGTGGCACGTCTGACAGTTCACACCTTTTGCAATGTGCGCATTGTGGTTGAAGTGAACAAAGTCAGGAAGCATGTGAACGCGTGTCCATTCGATGGAGTCACCGTTGTCATAAGCTTCACGAAGCTTTTGAATGTTCGGCTTATCCGTCGCCACCTGCAAGTGACAGTTCATGCACGTTGACAGTGCAGGAATGTTTGCATGCTTTGTTCTCTCAATCTGGTTGTGGCAGTACTGACACTGAATTTTGTGTGTACCGGCATGCAGGGAGTGATCAAAAGGAATCGGCTGTTCTGGAGCGTATCCTTTATTATATCCCCAACCTGGCTGGAATTTGCAGCCTGTGAGAAGTGTTGTAACCATGAGCGCGCCAATAAACGCAATTGCGCCCGCCGCTGTTCTTTTGAATACCCGATGCATAATCATCCTTCGCTAACTCATTACGATGTGGGCCAAAGACAAACGAATGCTGTCCTAATTTTAGTTTGCTCCTATTTAATGGTGTAAAAGTCCAGTTGTCCATATTCTTTTTGCAAACAAAATGAAAAAGAAGGAGACTCAGGCACCTTTCGCCCAAAAAATGTGCAAGCCAGTTTCAGACTACTTCGCAGCCTTCTTCCCTTTCCCTTGCCTAACTACACTGACATAAATCACAAACAAGATATGAACTGCCACGAAGGCAGACACATACTCCACGCCTCCAGCACCAAAGCCGTAAGAATGAAGCCCCGCGCCAAGCACAAAGTTCACTCCATACCAAGCCATGATCACCAAAGAGAAAGTGATAATTGCTGTCACTACCATTCCAAAATGCTTCAACATCCCCGCATAGCGAGCATGAAGAACCGCGAGGTACCCCAGAAGCGCGATCAAAGCCCAAGTTTCTTTCGGGTCCCAACCCCAGAAACGGCCCCACGAATAATCCGCCCAAATACCGCCAAGGATGATTCCCGGCGCCAGGAACGCGACACCGATTTGCATCGCGCGATAAATACTCATAGTGATCGCTTTGATCTGCGGCTGGAATTTCTCCTCACCACGCAGATAATAAATCAAACCAATATCCCCCAAGCCAAACGCCAGGAAGAAGGCTGCGTAACTGATAGTGATAGTCATCACGTGGATGGTCAGCCAGTAGTTACTGCGCAACACAGGCTCCAAGGGCTGCAACGTCGGATCCAAAACCGCCGGCGCAAAGTCGGCAATCACCAACCCGAACGCCCCCACCAAGGTCCCCGCCATTAAAATCAAACGATACTTATAGATAAGCTCCAGAATCGCCGCGAACAGCACTGTTCCCCAAGCCACCCAGACAACTGTTTCATACATATTGGAAACAGGCGCACGATCCATGATGTACATGCGTAAACCGAAGCCGTAGGTGTTCAGGATAAATCCAATGGCAATCAGAACCCAGGCCACCTTCATCAGGGATTCTTTGCTCAACGCCCAAACCAGCAATAAAACTGTGAATGCCAGGAAGTAGAAGATGTAGGCCCAACGGAAGGGATGGAAGTCATTATAGTGCACTTCCGCCGTAATCTTGCCACCGAGCGTGTACAAAGACGGATTTTCCGCCTTAGCCACCTCTTCAAATTTCACAACCGCTTCATCCAAAGCTTTGCCTGTCGCACTTTGATCCCCTTGAGACGCAATGGCCCCCAAGTGAGTCACAAAGGCCTTGGTCACATCCAGGAACTTTTCCTGCAAAGGTTCTGGCAAGTCTGCCACCGCGATCCACGCGTCGCCTTCTTTGGGAGGAACCACTTTCAGCATTCGACCCGCAGCGATTTCCTGGAAGATAAAGAACTGGTTTTCCAAACGCTGCAAAGCCTGGAAATAAGGATCCAGCTTTTCTTTGGTCTCACGCTTGGCCTGAAGCTCCTGCCGCAGCAGCGTGAAACGATCCCCGGCAAAAAGCTCTGCGCCAGTGAAATAACGCTGATCACTGGGAAGATTCAAAGCCTTCAGAACCTGGTGATTGCGCACCTCAAAGATCTTTTTACCTTCCCAAGCTTGCGGAGAAAGCATCCAGGTCAATACGATTTCAGTCGCGTTGCGACCTTCAAACTTCGTTTTGCCATAGATGATCTCCAGCATTTCCTTGGAAAAGCTGTCATAAGGTTTGATACGGCCGCCGTCCTGAACCGGTAAAGACTTCAACGCGTCCCCCGGCTTTGCCATAGCTCCGAAGCTCACCAACAATGATGCGATAACGAGCATTAATTTTTTCATTCGTTTTTCCCTGCCGCTTTACTGCGAGCGAGTTTGAAATCCAGATGCTTAAACCACATTAACAAAACAATCCCCAGTGACAACACCAGAGACCCCAGATACTTCAGGAAGCGCCCCGGATCGTGATTCACCGAGAAGATGGACGCCACCGGGCGACCTTCTTCTTCCTGGAAGCTGGCCTGATAAATCGTCAGACCTTTGTACTTCAAAGGCTCATTCATAGAAATCAGATGCTCACCCAATTCAGGAACCTCGACAACACTTTCGTAGGCCGCCGCTCTCATCGTGCCCTGATAGCGGGCCACATTGAAGCTTTTTAGCTTCAGCGGGAAGTTGATGTCGATACGGCGATTGCCATAGGTCAGAAGATAAACAGCATTGTTGGTGAAAAGTTTCACCATATCATTCAAGAGCACCCAGTGCTCTTTGCCGTCGAAAATGATTTTCACCGCAGAGGTCGTCAGCGGCGTCGGCCGAGGCATATCCTTGAGATCCCAGTCTTCCATCGCGGCCGGCATAAAACGCAGAACACGGAACTGCAAGGCCATCTTAAAGCCCGGATCAAACACGTCGCCTTCTTTCACAAAGCCCTTCTTCAAAGGCTTGGCAGAGTCTTTTTGGAAAACCACATAGCGAAGCCCGTCTTTTTCCGGAGTCAGGAAAATTTCATTGGCTCCGCGAGGCTTTTCTGGAGCCGGCCCCAGGAAGATCTGCGCCGGACCGAAATTATGACTGGCCAGTGCGTTTGGTTTTTTCTGAACGATCCATTCGATCACATTCACATTGTCATTTTGCAGTTGGAAGCGCAGACCCGCCCCGGCCTTACCGACTTCCCCCTCTACAACTTTGCGCGAAGGAACAACGTATTTCTTGTAATCGACAACTTTGATTTCGCCTTCATAGGCCGGAATGACAAAAGGTTTTTCCCGTGTTGGCGGAGAACGGAAGAAGTCCACTTCCTGTTCCAGAGTCTTGGAATAGCGGTCGCCGTCAAAAGAGGTGTACACCACCATGTCGGTTTCTGCGGTTTGCACGAAGTTATTGCTTTCCCCAATACCCACACGCATCGAGCCATCCAGGCCCCATTTCCATGTCAACCAAGAACCTGCCAACAAAATAATAATCCCGATGTGAGCCAGCACGAAAGCCACGTGACGCTTTTTCCAAGGCAGACGATCCACCATCACCGCCGTCAGATTGATCACCAAAAGCCCCAGCACGCTGTACATGTACCAGGTGTCGTAAACTAATTTTTTTGCGGCATAGGCGTCGTATTTTGCTTCAACGAAAGTTCCGACAGCCGTGATCGCCGCCATGGACACGATAATAAAAACGGCCAGCTTTAAGGAAGCCAAGGGCTTGTTGATTCTTTTTATAAGAGACTTTTGGGACATAGGGGTCTTATCCAAACCTTATTGAGAGCCATTTATTCCGATGACCTAATCAATTCGGTCATCAGAAAATATTAATTTTCGAATAGCTATCAATAATTTAGATCGGCTTTTAAGACCATGCTTTTTGGCTTTTCGACGCCCTACATTATATGCAGCAAATTGTTGCGGACATAACTCACGGCTGCGAGCAGTTTATCCTGCACCTTGCGAGCTTCCTCGGGTTTGAGCTTTTTGGTCTTTTCATCCATGTACAGCGAGCGATTGAGCTCCACCTGCAGCGTATGCTGTTCACGTTTGGGATCACCATACTGCTCTGTGACACGACCGCCAAAGTACGGCCAATTATAGCCGACTTTGAAGCCTGCGGTCGCATAGGCCGCAATCACCAGATCCTTGAAGCGCGGATCACAACTTTTCCCCTTGCTGTCACTGACAACGATATCCGCTCTCAACTCGCCCGGATCGCGGTGCTCACTGGTCCCGACAGAAGGCATGCTGTGCGCGTCGATGTGATAAGTTTTCGTAAAACCTTGGGCATGAAGATCCGAATAAAGCTTGCGAACTCCGGCATGGAAAGGTTCATAGACAAGTTTCACCAGTTCATCGTGAGTCTGCTGTGGCATGGGTCCTGGCATCAACTGATGCTTATAAGTTGTGATCACCCAGTGAAAACCACGATTGTGCATTCCCGCCGGATTGCTGTTGCCAATCACGGAACTTGCGTCCACATCTTCGGGCACACGATTCAGATCGGCGGCATATCGATGCCACTCCGTCTTCACAAAGGGGATATTCAACTTGTGCAAAGTGGGTTCATACAAAAAGTCCACATAACGATCGACGTCACACATCAAAACTTCTTCAGGTAAGGTATTCAGCCACGGCGTCTGTGCCGGAACTTTTTCACCAGAATGGGGGATCGTCACAATCAAGGGGACTTCATTTGCCATAACACTCTCACTTCTTGACCTAATAGACCTTAACCGTGACACTAAATACAAGAAGGGTCAAATCTATGACGAATGCTCCCAAGGCAAAAATTTATACGCGCACCGGCGACAAAGGCAACACCCGCTTGGTGGATGGTTCCTGTGTTGAAAAATTCAATCCGCGTGTGGAAGCCTATGGGACTGTGGATGAATTAAACAGCTATCTGGGCGTCGTTCGTACGCATCTGGATCCCCTGCCGGCCATGTCAGCTCTCAATGCCACTCTGGAAAAGATCCAAAATGAGCTGTTCAACATCGGAAGCCTACTGGCCACCGAAAAAGACGAAGTCTTTAAATTACTGCCTCCGATCACGGATGAACAGATCCGCTATCTGGAAACCCAAATTGACGAACTGACTGTCGAGCTTCCCGAACTGCGCAATTTCATTTTGCCGGCGGGTCATCCGGCGGCTGCGCACCTGCATGTAGCGCGCACTTTGTGTCGCCGCAGCGAGCGCCGTTCCGCAGAGATCGCCGTTCATGACGAACGCTACAGCAATACCTTGCAGTACCTCAATCGTCTGAGTGATTATCTTTTTGTAGCTGCTCGCTGGGCCAATCAGAAAAATGGCGTGTCGGATGTTCTTTGGAAGAAGACTTAAATGAAACTTGAGATAGCCAAACCCGAGGACTCCAAAGCACTGGTGGAGTTCTATAAAAGTTTTCCACTCAAAGGCCTGGTTGAAATCAAAATTGATCGCGATGGTGACTTTTTTGCTCCCTACGATGTGCAGGCCGAGCAGTACCTGACTTATCAGCTTAAGGACGATGAAGGAAAGCTTGAGGGTATGGCCAGCTTCGTAGTCCGTGATGTTTTGCTGGACGGAAGCATCACCAGAGTGGCCTTCGGACGCGATCTGCGTATTTCCTCCAACCGCCGGGCGGTTCTGGAGTGGTCCCAGCACTTTCTGCCCGTCATGAACGAAGTGTCCCAGACTTTGGGAAGCAAATATCTGTTTTCTGTGATGAGCATGGCTGACGTGCAGGCTCTGAATGCCTTTGTCCGTCCACGCACTTTGAAGCGCCCCCTTCCGAATTACCATCTGTTCCGGCGCTTTAACATGGTGTCCGTGCATGGACGCCTGCCTTGGGCCAGCAATCCCCTGCCTCACTTACGCCTGCGCCGAGGCAGTCTGGCGAATGTGGATGCGCTCATTCATTATATCACCCAGAAGTCCCGCAAAAGAGATCTGGCCACCGCATGGGATGTGCCAAGCTTCTTTGACAAACTGGAACGCTGGAAGGGCCTGAAGCTGGAAGATTTCATTATCGCTTTCGACAAAAACGAAAACATCGTCGGTTGCGTGGCCCCGTGGTCTGCAGGAGGAATGCAGGAATTCATACCTATGCAGTATTCGCTGCGAGCGCATAATTTCCGCCAGTTCCTGAAATTCGGCAAAATGCTGGGTTGGACTCGCACGTTGACCAAACCTTATTCGCGACTGAAGATCGAAGCCGGATTTAACTTTAAATACTTAAACTTCCTCTTTGCCGACAACGGCGACATTTTTGAAAGTCTTCTGTGGAAGGCCTTTGACGATGCCAAGGAAAACGAGTTCCTGCTTTATTCACAAACCCGAACTGAATTCATCTATCGCCGACCACGCAACTGGGTTTCCGCCAAGATGCCTTTTGGAATTTACCTTCTGCTGCCCCCGGACAGCGAGGTGCCAACCTTCCTGCATCCCAACAATGAAAATCCGGCAGAGATTGAACCGTTCTTCGCACTTTAGCATTGGATGGGAATTCATATTCCAATAGGATTCCCCCGTCTGGAGTATGCTCCTTTTTGCGTCATGCAAAACAACTTGCACGATTCGTTTCACAGTATTTTTCAGAGCACACTGGCTTCAATCTTGAATCGTGATCCTGACAGGAGTTCCTATGTCTGTCAGAAAAATAAAAAGTCTCATTTTCACTCTGATTGTTTTCGTTCTTCCTTCCTCTGGTTTTTCCCTGACCATGATGGAAAAGCTGGAACGTGTTGAAGCCGCTAGAGCCCGCTACACCGAACAACTTAAGCCCCTTCAACTGTATGACAGATACATCAACCAGGATCCCATTGCGAGCCTTCGCGACCACGACCTTGCAGCTCTTCAAACCCTGATCCGGCTGACCGGAGCGGACCAGCTGAAGTTGCACTGCCAGGCTTCCGAAGCCCAAATCCGCTCGCACGAACTTAAAGAGCGCGAGGAGTACTGCGCCAACGGTGTTCGCTACGCAAGAAGAACTGCGCTTCATCCGCGTGTCGCGAACATTCTGACTTCTCAGGGGCATGTGCTGAATATTTCTGTTGGACTCAAGCGGCCAGCCAGCGGCTTTTGCTCTGCGATCGCGAACCAACAGGGTCTCTTCGTCGGTGCAGTCACAAATTCTTACGGTCAAGAAAGCCTGACCTCTTTCCATATCCAAGAAACGCAAAGCCTGCACAGGGCAAATGCACCTGATGCGAAAAATCTGACGATGGCTCTTGCGACGTGCTGCCTGCCGGAAGACAACCAGGAACTGAACTGTCTGCAGCGCTTGGAAAACGCCTATAAATCCCTCGGTGGACGCTAGTCTGAGCTCTAACCCTTAGGGTGGATTGCTGTACTGAGCGATTCCAGACATACCGTTTTGGCGGAAACCAAAGACGAGGCTTCCATCCGAGTTACGTATTGCCATTGCGTCCGTACAACTCATACTGGTGGTCGGCCAGGGAAGAGTTGTGAATTGCCCTGTGGCTTGACTCCACTTTTTTATCTTTCCAGCGGCGCAATAATAGACCACCAAAGAGCCTGAAGCTCTTGTCGCCGTGATTCCACCCACGCCCTCTCCGGCCGGATCCGTAAACAAGGTTCCGATAGCTCCATTGGGTTCAAAATACCGAGCCGTCGCTGAACCACCCAAATACCATCTATTTAAACTGGAGTCGTAGGCCATTTGCCCTATGTTCGCGGCATGAGGTATTGCACTGGTTCCAACATTGCTGCCATCTGCAGGCCAGCCCGAAGAACTGTTACCAACGATGCCTGCAATTTGACTTTGGATGCCACTGGTATCATAGGACTTCATTAGTGAATGACAGTAGGTCGAACACCAACTTGCCGTGACCGCCGCAATGGAGTTACCCATAAATCCCATGATCTTTGGATAGTAGGCACTGTCAAAGGCCACTGTCCCACCATCTCCGGTTTTATAGCTTGTAGCTCCGTTACCTGCAACATCCTCCCACTTGCCCGTGGAATTACTGATCTTTGAAATGCGCAATCCTCTGTTATAGTGGACTTCATCACTTGTAGATACTGCCAAGGAATAGGTGTTCACCCAGAAATCAACAGCTATACCCTGTTGATTTGCCAGACTGGTCGTATTCGGGATCCCGTTGCCACCGTTCCCCGCGAGCAAACTCATTGTGCCGTCATTATTGACCTGACGGATTCGATAAGTGGCCGGATCCAGCATAACCACTTCACCCGTGGACTTTAATGCAATCTTGGCAATGCTATCCATTCGGGCACTGTTAGCCGTAATACCATCCCCAAAGAAAAGATGTTGGCCTGCGATTGTAATAACCTTTCCATCTTGGTCCAAAGTGCGAATGACACCCCAATCGTTCCAGTAGATTTTACTGTTCGCATCGATGAAGGCATCATAGATCAACATGCGACAAGCACTGGCCAGGGTGCCGTCCTCACAATACCCAACACCACTAGCCCCCAGGACATTCACAAAGGCAGACGTGCTTTCATTGAAAACCCGGATTGGAGTGCCATTGGCGATACCATAAAGCTTTCCATCCATACCGGCCACCATGTTCATGGTCTGTCCCGTGTCGTTCGTATGAAAAGGAGTCATCGTTTGATAAGTCGTCGGATTGTATCTTGTACGTGCGGTGGAGCCTCCCCCTAAGCCCACCAAACCCAAAATCGAATTTGTCGAGGAATCAACTGGATTGTAAGACACACCAAGGTAGACTGCGCCCAAGGGTGCGGTGTCGGCATTTGCATCTGCAGAATGCCCAATTCCCCCTCTTAAGTGCCGGTGAACTAAGTTATCTATTGGGTTATAAATCCAAATATAGGGTGGGACCGAGGCCGTCATCGGACTAGAGAATCCCCTTGCCACAAAGTAAATTTGTCCATTTGGGCGCACTTGAAACAGAACATTTGGGCTGGAATCATTACTTGGGATATCCAATTGCAAGCTCTTCGCATTGATCCCATCACTGGAGGAACTACCACCGCCAATGATGGTATCAATGGTCCAAGGTGTGGACTGAGTGTTGATTTTACGAATACGAACCCGATCCCAAACATAGAGATTCGATTGAAAATCCATGGTGATCTTAATAGGATCAGCCACCTTGGCCGCTTCGATAGGACCACCATCCCCCTCATTACCGACAGTGCCTGTGCGAGGAATCAATACATTATAGTTACCATCCGCAGGATCAATCTTCATTAGGCCTTTACCTGTATCAATGACAATGATGGTTCCGTTGGGCATGACCACAAACTGTTGATTTGCCAGTCTACTGGTCCCCTTTCTAATCCGCAGGACCGCGCTTTTCGCGGAGGCACCAATACCAGGCTCGGTGTTGCCTGCCAAAATTCGAACGCTGCCGGAGTTCAAAATAGAACTCACGCCACTTGTGGAAAGACTGCCTTCGTTGGTGGCAACAACCTTGACCCTGAAGTATCCGGCAGGAGCCCCGCCTGACCACAGATAACATCCTGTATTGCCGTTATCTATCGTCGTCCCGGCATGATCAGGCGTGCAGGCCCCATTGGCTCCATTCAAAAGACCGGAAGCAATCAGAGTGTAATCAGAATCGTTCGTCGTATAATACAACGAAACAGGATGAGACCCCAGCGGCGATGCTCCCTCTGCCTTCCATTTAACAAATACATTTCCTCCAGCACTGACAAGATATTCTGAATCCACGCTTGGCAGCTGAGGCATATCCGTATTAGCGGCAATCACATTTAGTACTGTTGGCGGCAGAGGCGCCACATAGTTCGTTGTGGCAGAGTCAATCCCAGCACTTCCGCTTCCACTGTCACTTAGGTTTGAAATAAGTCCGGCCTGGTTCTTTACAAATCCATAGAAAGTATAGCTGCCTGAAGTAAAGCCGAGCTGAACATAGTAGTTATTCAAAGACAGATTTTTGGCTGGCGTAAGACCCGGTGGGGCCGCATCGACCGCTCTCCAACAAGCATCTGAAAGAGTCGGCACAGAAGGAGAATTCATTTTAATGCAGAAGTGAGAAATCTTAGTCACCTGGGAAGTTGCCGCAAGATTAATTTGGATGTTTTGCAGGGACGTTGCCGCACCCTGAGTAATTGAGAAGGCGCTTACTGCAGGAAGTGTCGATTCAATTGTAAAATCCGCAGCACCAAAGACAACAGTGGCCGGATTTCCCACACTGTCGGCAACAGTCAATCGCAGTCGAACCTGACTGCTGTCCACCAGCGGCAAACTCCAGGCTTCAGTTCCATCATTCTCAGTAGCAGAACGGTAAGTCACCCAGGTAGCTCCACTGTCTGTCGAGTATTCAATCTTCACCGGAGTCGCCGCTAGGTGCGCATCGCTCGCCGTCCACGTGATATCTTTGGTAGAACCACCAACATAGAAATCAGCAGAGTTAAAGCTCGTTAAAGTCACAACCGGTGCCGTCTGATCCAAAACCATACTACCCGAGCTGACAGGAGAAATATTCCCCACTGCATCCTTGCTCCAGGCATAGACCGTTTTACTACCATCCCCTGTTGACACAGTGAAAGACTTGGATGCCGCGCAGGTCTCCCAAGAGCCAGTATCTGCCGTCGGTGCGGAGGATCCTTCACTAAAGAGCATATGTGTGGCATCCCCGGAACAGCCACTCACTGACATTGTCACTTCCGGCAAATTACTGGGGGACCCTGAGGTGCGAACCAAACCCAGAGCTGCTGGGGCTGTGCTATCAATAGTCAGACTTCCCGATGACATTGCAGCACTGCTATTGCCCGCCAAATCATCTGCAGTCACTCGCACTTTCACCTGAGATGACGTGATGGCAGGCAAAGTCCATGTATAGACACCCGAATTCGCAAGGTTTGATACGATCTCTGCCCACGTTCCACCATTATCACTGGAGTACTCAAGCTTTATGGGGGTCGCAGAAAAGTTAATATCACTGGCACTCCAGCTGATGGTCTGTGCGCTGCCGCCACGGAAGCTGCCAGAGTTCAAACTTGTCAGAGCCACCAAGGGGGAAGACGTATCCAAGGTCATGCTTCTGCTCAGGGAGCTGGAGTTGACATTACCCACAGCATCCTGAACCCAAACCTGCAGTGTATGCAGACCTTCACCTGAAACAACATAAGATGGACTCAGCCCGCAGTTCTGCCAGGATGGACTGCCCGCAGCTGGGGGAACCAAGGATTCGTTAATAAGAATTTTGGCAATATCAGCACAGGTTGAGAGGCTCAAGTTCACAGTGGAACTGTTTGAATAGCTGGCACTGGCAAGATTCACCGCGGGCAAGTTTGGAGCCGTCGAATCAATAGTCAGACTTGCGGAAGAAGATGCCTGAGTGACATTCCCGACAAGATCTGTGGCGGACACTCGCACGCGCACCAGCGCAGAATCAATAACTGGCAGCTGCCAGGAGTAAGATCCGGTATTGTTCATGGAGCTTACAATCGTGTTCCAGGCCGCACCATTGTCAGTACTATATTCCAACTTGATGGGACTTGATGCGAGGTGAAGGTCACTGGCACTCCAACTAATATTCTGCGTGCTACCGCCCAGATAGCTTCCTGAGTTTAAAGACGAGAGCGTCAGAACAGGTGCAAGACTGTCAATTTCAAAGGAGGACGTGGTAACCACACTCCAGTTGCCAGCACGATCCTGAGCGCGCAACCGCAACTTCGCGGTCGCTGTGTTATGTTCAGGAACAGACCAATGATAGGTGAATGATGTCTGTACTGGATCTTCGATAGAAGTCAGTTCAACAAACCCCACCCCATCTTGGGCATATTCCAAGACTATCTGCGCAACCCCGACCCCTAAGTCTTGGGCGGTAAAGAGCACATTCTGATTGGATCCTCCCCGAATCAAGGAAGCTAGATTTTGTAGTGTGACCACGGGCGGGTTTTGTTCCAGGATGATGCTCACAGAGCTGGCACTAGCAGAGACATTGTTGCTCGCATCCAAGGCCCACAGTCGAATCACCTTATTCCCATCCCCATTCGGCAAAGTCAGCGCCTGAGTTTGAGTGCCCGCCTGAGAGCAAGTGATATCATACCGAGACAAGTCCACAGGTGCTGTGGGCTCATCCACGGTAAGAGCTAGTTTTGAAAATGTCGCACAGTTTGCAAGGCCCCCGCCAGTATTAAAAGAAACCTCCACGGACTGGGTGCTGGTGGGAGAGCTAGTTAGCAATGACAAGGCTGGCGCAACCGCTGGCACGTTATTTTGAACCAGAATTGCCTTTGTCAGAATCTTATAGGGCTTATTTAGGTCAAGGCCACCTACTCCATTGTCTTTTCCAACATAGAGACTGACAGTGTGGCTGCCTTGCGCATTCGCGGACGGGGTGTAGATAAAACTTGTATTCGAAGATATCTGCTGGCTATCAACCTTCCAAACATAGACGGCCTGATAGTCCGGAGACCAATGCCCGGCACTCACTGCCATGGAGATCGGTTGAAGTTCTAGGCCCTCATTGGGAATCTCAAGAGACAAAATCTGAGGCGCAGCATCGGTGAGAACAGCGGGAGATACGCCCAAAACTCCCACAAAAATGTCATTCATTTGAGAGTTGCCAGAAAGACTTTGATAGGCCTCACTGACTGTACTTGACTCATGAAGAAACTTAATAAGGGCTTCGATCTTGTCCCGGCTTGAATACAGATTCTCGACCAGCTTCTTCTTTTCGCCGGTATTTAGGACATAAGACAAAAGAGTCGCGCCCTTAGAGACATCCTGATTCTGGGCCGCAGTCACAGGTCGACTGAGGACTTCTCCACAGGCTTCAATATTTACAACCAACGGAATGGAAGGCTGTCCATTTCTAAATTCAACCCCCAAATTCTTCGTCTTAAATTCATAAGTCCCATCCGCAGCCACGTCTGTTTCACCCAGCGCGGATTGAACCACATCGCCATTGGAATCAATTTTATACAACTTTGCCTTTGCCCCCACACAGGCGACAGAGACGTCTCCGATCTTAGCAAGCTGCTTATTTGAGGCAGAGGATGGTGACGCCAGGAGTCTTCCCGAGATTTTAGTGATCTTACTGCTCCAAACCAAATTGTCCGGAGAACAGGCTCCCAACACAAAGATAATGAGTACGCCGAGACTCAAGCCCCGAATAGATCTCGCTATCTTTACCCAATACTGAAAGTTCATGAACGTACATGCTCCTAAGAGTTCAACAGTACTTATCGGAGGAATTTTTCAAAGCCTTAGAAAGAACAAATAAGGAAGTTGAAGACAAACTGGAGTAACTGCGACCTGAGTGCCCTAAAATCAAACGGAAAATTTTTGAAGCCTGCTTTGGCATGGCCGCTTTTGGGCACCTTAGGCAGCATGGGGGCGCTTAAAAGCAATGTGCTTCTTGTCGCCCCGGTCTTGGATTTGCTGGATAAACGCTCATGGGATTGGTGCAAAAAAGATATCTCAATTTGAAACAGGTCTGCCGACTGCTCTTTACCGGAGTTTTGGGTCTTTCTTTGACGGCCACCGCCGCAGACAAAGGACCCAACTTAAACACCAATAACATCACTTCAGCTGACAAAATCGCACTGACCCTGATCAGCAAACTGCCCAATTCAGGGGTTAAATCCGGGCTGCAGCGCTATTATTCCATTTTATCTTTAAAATCCTACACAGATGACGCGGAAGTGGCTGTTGCCAACACCGGACTGGCCCTGTTTTTCGAGCAGCACTTTAACCAGAATAAATGTTTTGCTGAAAATGCCTATAAATTCTATCGCGATCTGCGCCAGAACACACGCCAACAACAAGCCGCCTTTACCGACGGCAGCCGACACCGTCGCCCCAGCTTGGGGGATGTCGCCGGGAAGAACCGCCCCGATCTGAAGCCGGGTTGGTTGTATGAGAAAGCTTTGAAATACGCCAACGGAAACCCCAATGCTGCAATCAGCTTGATAGGCATGTGCGGGCATGACGACAAGAACCAGGGTCATTTCGTCAATCAGGATGTCGAGATTCAACTGCAAAACAGCGGCTTACGCAGTGATGAGCTTTACACCACGACAGAAGACAGTGAAGATCAAACGGTGTGCCCTTCCCAGTATGCAGACTTCTATGTCGCCGGCGGCCTTTCAAAAACCTCGGACATCGCCGACGATCTGAAAAAGAAAATCCTGAGCATTCAGTACCCTGGGAAAAAAGCTGTACAAATTGCCGCCAAAAACTATCATGTCATGGGGGCGGCGTTTATGACCTGCCAGATGATTGAGGCAGGACTAAATCCACTTTTGGCAATTCAGGTTGAATCCATGGCCGCCAACCTGTACCGCGGCATTCGCCTGTGTCAGAACATTGAGATCCCCGGCAACCTGTTCTGGGACTTGCAGCGCCACCGTGAAGTGGCCTTCCGTCCCTTTGGAAAAACCTTTGAAGAAATCGTGCTGGAAAAAGCCATGGATCGTGCCCACAACAAAAAGTGCACGATTAAAGACACACGGACCGATGCTCTTTGTCGCCTGTTGAAAGTTGTCGGTGTCCCGCAGGACATCAGCAGACCGCAGATGGCAAAACGCGCTCAGGATCTATTGACAAACTATATGGATGAAATGATCGCCAGTGGCTTGTACGCATCCTGGCATATCAGCGGCGAAGTCGCGGGAATCAGTCTGCCCTGTTCACAAGCGCAATTGTGGGGCCCCCATCCCTTCATGCAATGGTTGATTTCCAACACCGAAGTTCGCGTGAATATCTGCGGAAACGGCCTGACCATGGAAGCATGTCGAAAAGCCGTCAAAAAGATCCGTTCTTGGGAAGTGGACTTCGACTGGACAGTTTCTCAGCATGTGGCTGGCGCCCGCTTTGCTGCGAAGGTCTGCAAGCCCTACCCCGAAGGAAGATCCTCCTTCGAGGCATTCTGCAACAGATAAAGACTATGCGGATTTCTTGAGACCCGTATGGTTTCAGATTAGCGCAACGTCCGAGACCATTGTCTCGGAAACTTGCGGCCAGAACCAATCCAACTGAGGATCAGAGGCAATAACGTCTTTAATTAAGACTTTGATATCACTGCGAGTGGAAATTTCCCGACGCAGCCACATTTCGATTTCATCATAACCCGGACCAATGATGGTGATCTCAATATGACTGAAGAAATGCAAAAGATGCAGATCTTTCGTGGCCACGGGTTTACCTTCTGTTTTTCCACGAATGAAATTCAGAACTTCATTTTTGATTTCGGCAAAATTCCTGTGGTTGATTCGGCGAAGAATAAGATCCGCCCGGTGATCACGGTTGATCCAGCGCTGATGCAGTCCTCTTTGTACAAGATTAATCAGGTAGTTTCTCAATACAGAAGGGACCAGACGAAATTCTTCGTCCGGCAACGACATCACCTGCATCAAATCTACGTATCGCGCCTGTTCCTGGCCTCGACGTAGAGAGGTGAGTACTTCTGGAATGCGCAAAACAGATTCGCGAATCCCGAGAAGATCAATTCCTGCTCCATCCGTGAAGTAGAGAATTCTCATATCACTATCATGACCTATCTTTACGAAATGTGTGCAGAAAAATGCCAGACCCAGACCAGGGTCCAGTATGTATTTTTTAGTGCAGTCACCTCGCCTTTTTGATAGGCTAAACAGAGGCCCAAGGACTAGGCGCTGGCAGCGGTAACGCTGGTTAAAGACAAAGGATTGTGCAACCGTGACTTCACGCAACTCGAAGAATCAAAGACCACCGCTTGAAAAGTGGTATCCCTATATTCTCTTTGCATTTATTGGTTACTGCGTGGCCGATTTGGGCATTCTTGCCTATCGCGATAAAATGCTTCCCCAATCTGCCCCACCATCGCACCCCAAAGCCCCTCAGTTTGATGGTGGTATCAGCCGTGGCGCTTACAATTCCATCACCAGCCGTAACATGTTTGCGTCCAGCGGGGTGATTCCCGATGCGCTGGTGGACAAATCCAAAGGTGCAGAAGCACAAAAAGAAGCCGATCCGGTTCCTTCTCAACTTCCACTGACTTTGATTGGAACTTTGGTGCACTCCAATCCGGACAAATCCCTTGCGGCGATTGAAGTTCGCGGCAAACAGGGCGTTATCTCCTACAACCCCGGCAAAGAAATCGAGGGCATGGCCTCCATCATGAAGGTGGAACGCCAAAAAGTGATCTTCCGCAACTTGAACTCCAATCGACTTGAATACATTGAAATGAAAAAAGATGGAAAAGTCGCCTTCGGCGCCGGCCGCCCTTCTTCCGGCGGCGGTGATAAAGAAGTCCAAAAGGTTGGCGACAATAACTTCGTGATCAAACGTGCGGATCTTTTGAAATACACCAACGATCTTTCCAGTATTTTGATGCAAGCCCGCGCCGTTCCCAACCGCGAACCCGGCACTGGAAACATCAATGGCTTCCGCATTTTAGATATGCAACCCGGCAGTATTTACGAACAACTTGGCATCCAAAGAATGGACGTCATCAAGGCCGTCGACGGCACCCCTGTCGACAGCCCCGCCAAAGCCATGGAACTTTACAACACCTTGAAGAACTCACCCAAAGTGACCCTTCAAGTTGAAAGAAACGGTAAAACCGAAACCATGACTTATAATATTCAGTAAGGCGGCAGTAGCCGCGGAGAGCTGGCGGGGCAACAGCCCCAAAAGCTGAACCAGCGTCGGCCCCCGGGTCGACAGCAGAATAAGAACTTAAAAGGATTTTAAGACAACTCCTCAGGAGGAGAAGGCAAAATGAAAAAAACCGTCAGCATAGGACTTGCTTCATTGATGACAGCCCAATTGGTGGGCCCTGCAGCAAATGCTCAGTTTGAGGACTTCCCTCCTCCACCGCCACCACCGGATTTCGGCGACATGGGGGGCGGCGAGCCTCCTCCACCTCCTGATTTTGGCGGCAGCAACTCTGGCCCGTCCGGGTTTGCACCTCGGGGTGGTTCCGACAGCAATTCTGGCGGCACTGCAAACATTTTGAATAAAGCGGAAAAAGACAAGCTGGCGAAGGCTCCGATCGAGGACATCAACAGCAAGAACTTCCCGGAAACGATTGAGTCCTTCGACTTCCCGAACGTGGAAATCACGGATCTGATCAAAGCTATCGGTGAACTGACCGGTAAGAACTTTATCATTGATCCGGGTGTACGTGGTAAAATCACGATCACAGCGCCGACAAAAATCACTGTGGCTGAAGCTTACAAAGCCTTCTTGTCTGCTTTGGCCATCAATGGTTTCACGGTGGTTCCTTCCGGCAGCTTCTTGAAGGTCAAATCTGCCAGAAACGCCCAGCGTGACAATATCGAAACTTATTCCGGCGCTTACTATCCAAACGCGGATCAGATGATCACCCGTATCATTCACTTGAAGCACATCTCTGCTTCCCAGGTGAATCGGGATCTTCGCATTTTGCCATCCAAAGATGGCGAGATGAATATCTATGAGCCAACAAACTCCATCATCATTTCGGATTATGGTTCCAACATTGACCGCGTGATGAAAATCATCAGTCAGTTGGACGTTCCCGGCTTTGAAGAACAACTTGAGGTTATTCCTATTAAATACGCGAAAGCCAAAGATCTTGCCGATCTGGTGGATAAAATCGTCAATAAAGGAAATAAAACCCAAGGTTCCGCTCCGGGCACATTCACGGCGGGTGTTCCGCGCTTCTCGCGTTCTGCGGGGGCAACGTCCCAACAAGGTGCCAGCTTCTTTATGGCCATTCCGGATGACCGTACAAATTCCATCATCGTGGTGGGTAACAAATCCGGTATCGTGCGCATTAAAAAACTGATTTCCCAGTTGGACTTCAAAATCCGCGCGGAAGAATCCGGTGGCGTTTACGTTTACAGCGTAAAATACGGCGATGCGGAAAAGATCGCCCAGACCCTGCAAGGTGTGGCAAAAGATGCCGCGCCAAAACCAGCTACTGGCGGAAGCCTGCTGTCCCCTATCGGAGCCAGCGGTCAAATGCAAGCACAGCAGGAAATCTTTGGTGGCGATGTTAAGATCACAGCGGATAAAACAACCAACAGCTTGGTTGTGACGGCAAGCAAACAGGACTATGACGTGGTTCTCAGTATCCTGTCCAAACTGGATGCGCCTCGCGATCAGGTCTTTGTTGAAGCGATCATCATGGAAATGTCCGTGAATGACGGTAATTCCTGGGGTATTGGTTACTACCAGTACGGCGACAGCGGTTATGGTAAAGTGGGCTTCAATGGTCTATCCAATATCAATGATTTCCTGTCCCCGACAGGAGGTTCCGGTGCGGTGATCGGCTTTGGCCAGGGGAAAACGGTGGAAGTCACCGACCCTATTTCCAAGCAGACTTTGAAAATCCCAAGTTTGTTGGGCTTTATCAATTTCCTGAAGACCGCCAAGAAAGCCAATATCCTTTCCACTCCACAGTTGATGACATTGGACAATCAAGAGGGTGAATTGGAAGTCGGTGACAAAGTCGTCGTCGGTGAAAACGTACAGAACGTCGGAACCAGCGGCACAACCGTCAGAACACCACAGTTTGAGGACGCGACGATCAAATTGGCCATCAAGCCATTTATCAGCCCGGCCTCCAACCAGATCCGCATGGAAATCAAACAACAAGTGGCACAGCTTTCTACAGCCAGCACGCCGAAAGCCTTCCAGGATTCGACTCAGCCTTTGGCGAAGCGCTCCTTGAAGACAGTGATCAACGTCAACAACGGCGATACGGTGGTTCTGGGTGGTTTGATGAAAGAACAGGACCAAGAGTCAGTTACGAAGGTGCCGCTGCTGGGTGATATTCCAATCATCGGCTGGTTGTTCAAGTCCCGCACTGTTGTGAAAGATAAAACCAACATGGTGGTCTTCCTGACACCGAAAATTGTGCGTAACACGTCGGAAGCAAACGCCATCGTCTCCAAGAAGCTGGATGAGCGCGTGGAATTTGTCAAAGCACAAGGCGGCGTGGACCCTTACGGTGCTAAACTCGAAGAAGTCCGCCGTAAAGCAGAGGCTCCAAGTGAAGCCCCTGCTGTGACCGAACCTATTATTGAGGAGTAATTCATGGCCTCCGTGGATGTTTCAACGATTCTCGCCAAATCAACCTCTTTGACTCAGGACCAGATTCGATCGGTCCTGAACAACCCTTCAGTGGTCAGACCCGTCACTGTGGGTGAGGCTTTGGCTGCGAAGGAGTTTTCCACGGCGGATGAAGTGGTCTCTGATCTTTGCAAAGAACTGGGCCTGGATTTTATCCGCGACATCCCTGTCAGCGAAATTTCGGTGGACCTGATCCGCGATCTTCCGATCAACTACGCCAAACAACACAACGTCCTTCCCTACAAGGAAGACTCTGAGCTGCTGGTGGTACTAACCAGCAATCCGGTGAATCTGAAAGCTCTGGATGACATGAAGGTGCTCTTTGGTAAGCGCGTGCGCCCCCTGATCACCACCTCCAGCCGCGTTCAGGATGCCATCAACAAAGTTTACGAAAAAAGCACCGCCAATCTGTCCGGTCTTGATGAGATCGCAGAAGAGGACTACGACCTGGATGATCCTATCGTGGATCTGCTTGAGGCCGGCGAAGACGACGCCCCGGTGATCAAGATGGTCAACAGCCTTCTGTTCCGTGCGGTGAAAGAAAAAGCGTCTGACATTCACATCGAACCTTATGAAAAAGACATGGCCGTGCGCTTCCGTACGGACGGTATTTTGTTCGATGTGTTCAAACCACCTAAAAAGCTGCAAAACGCGATCACTTCCCGTATCAAAGTTATGGCCAACCTGAACATCGCTGAAAAACGTTTGCCTCAGGATGGTCGTATCCCTTTGAAAGTCGGCGGTAAGGACATCGATATCCGTCTTTCCTGCGTCCCAACCACCTTCGGCGAACGCCTGGTGATGCGTATTCAGGACAGATCCTCTGTTGTGCGTGAACTGTCGGCTTTGGGCTTTTCTCAGGAAAACCTGTCCCGCATGGAAGAAGACATCCTGACTCGCTCGTATGGTATCTTCCTGGTCACGGGTCCGACGGGTTCTGGTAAATCCACGACTCTTTATGGCGCTCTTTCCAAATTGAACCAACCTGACGTTAACATTCTGACTGTGGAAGATCCGGTGGAGCAACGTATCCACGGGATTGGCCAGGTGCAGGTGAACTCCAAGATCGGCCTGACTTTCGCAGCCGGACTGCGCTCGTTCCTTCGTCAAGACCCGGACATCATCATGGTCGGTGAGATTCGTGACTTGGAAACAGCGGAGCTGGCCATTCAGGCCTCTTTGACCGGTCACTTGGTTTTATCCACTTTGCATACGAATGACTCGGCCGGGGCCTTCCCCCGTCTGATCGACTTCGGAGTGGAGCCGTTTCTGATTGCGACCTCTATCACGGGCGTCATCGCCCAGCGTTTGGTGCGCGTGCTTTGCCCACACTGTAAAGCACCACATGAAGCCACAGATTTTGAACTTCAACTTCTGGGTATCACGCGCGAAGAGGCCAACAAAGCCAATATCTGTAAAGCGATGGGTTGCAACCACTGCTCTCAGAAAGGCTACTCCGGTCGTACCAACATCGGAGAGCTGCTGATCGTGACCGATGACATCCGTTCATTGATCATGCAGAGAAAAGACGGTAACACTATTAAGAAACAAGCAGTCGCTAATGGAATGAAGACCTTCCGTGACCACGGCATTCAAAAAGTTCTTGCCGGAATCACGACTATTGAAGAACTGACTTCCAATACACAACTGGATATTTGATCGGCCCCGGCCGGCAGAGCTGAAGCCCCGGAAGGGGCGCAGACTGAAGCAGCTAAGGCTGCATAAAAAACAAAGGCGGCCTGGCCGCCTCAATTAAAGCGTAACTAAGGTAATTAAGATGCCTATTTTTGAGTACAAAGGCCTGTCGAAAGACGGAAGAAATGTCAAAGGAACCATCGACGCTGAAAATCAGCGTGCGGCCCGCGCCAAACTCAAAAAAGACAATATCTTTGTCGTCGATATCAAAGATAAAAAAAAGATCGATCCCAAGAAGAAATCCGGCCCGCGTGCGACCAAAGTTGTCGGCGTCAAGGACCTGTCTCTGATGACACGCCAGTTGGCCACCCTGATCAAAGCCAACATCCCTTTGGTCGATGCATTGACGGCCGTTTCCGAACAAGTGGAAAACCCGACATTGTCAGAAGCCCTGGCGGACTGCAAGAACATGGTCAACGAAGGGTCCACCTTGCATAAGGCCATGCTGAAGTATCCAAACATCTTCACGAACATCTATGTCTCGATGGTGGAAGCCGGCGAAATGTCCGGAAGTTTGGACGTGATTCTGATGCGTCTGGCAGAGTTCACCGAAGCGCAAGCCGATTTGCGTGCCAAGGTCAGCAGTGCTATGACCTACCCGATCATCATGCTGGTGGTGACGTTTGGTTTGATGGGCTTCCTGTTTATTTTCCTGATCCCGAAAATGGTGACCGTGTTTGAATCGGCCCCTCAGTTGCAGCTTCCCTGGTACACGGTTGCTTTGATCGATGCTTCACAGTTTGCCGTGAACTACTGGTACCTGATTTTGGGCAGCATGCTGATTATTTATCTTTTGTTCCGCAACTGGAAGAACACGCCGGCGGGACGCAATCAGTGGGATGCCATTTCCTTAAAACTGCCGCTGGTGGGCCCGACGGTGCGCATGGTGGCGGTCTCCCGCTTCACCCGCACTCTGGCAACACTTTTAAACGGCGGTGTTCCGATGCTGGCGGCGCTGACGATTGTTCGCAATGTCGTGGACAATCATGTTCTGGCGATTGCGATTGATGAGGCCCGCAATAATATCTCTGAAGGGGAATCCATCGCAGGTCCGTTAAAGAAATCCGGGCAGTTCCCGCCTATCGTGATTCACATGGTGAACATCGGCGAAAAAACCGGTGAGCTGGAAAACATGCTGACGCAAGTTTCTGATGCCTATGACTTCCAGGTGAAAACCAAACTGGAAGGCCTGACCAGTATCATGGGTCCGGTGGTGATTGTGATCATGGGCGCGGCGATCGGTATGATCGTAATGGCCGTGATGGTGCCAATGTTCGAAATGGCCAACGTGGCGGGATAGTCCCGTTGAACATTGAGACAGGGGGTAAATCCCCCTGGAAGAATCCATAGAGTCACAATCGGGTCCAACTTGGAACCTCAAGTAACCTCTCAACTCCACCCCCTAAGCCCTCAGTCTGGGGAAAGATATTGTTCTCAAAGCGAAACGCAGCTGGAGAAATTATTATGTGACATAGGTCGGGCAGCCGCTCTGCACTTTGCTTTACCTTGGGCCAAGGCTCTGTTAGGATTATCATCTGTAAAAAGGAGTAAGTATGTCTCTTCTCAAAAATCGCAAGGGTATGACTCTGATTGAAATCATGATCGTCCTTGCCATCATCGGTGGTATCGCAGCTCTTCTTCTCCCAAACATCACGGGACAATTGGATAAATCCAAGGCCAAAGAAGCTAAGATCCAGCTCACTCAAATCGTCAATGCACTTTCCATGTACTACACTGATTGCGGTAAATATCCACAATCATTGGAAGGCCTGACAAAGCAGGATCCAAACTGCTCAAACTGGGGCCCGCAACCTTACTACACTAAAAAACTTCAAGATCCATTTGGCCATGACCTGGTTTACGAACTGGATGGTGGCGAGTACACATTGAAGTCATTGGGTAAAGACGGCCGCGAAGGCGGTTCTGGCTTTGACAAGGACATCACACTTGAGGATTTGAACTAATCCCGATGTCTTCGCAAAGGGGCTTCACTCTTATCGAGATCATGATTGTGCTGGCTATTATGGCCGCCCTGATCACAGTGGGAGCCCCTCGCCTTCTGAAAAATAATGAAGGCAATATCAAAGCGGTCGCCCGCAATTTCATTGTTCTTAGCAAAGAACTTCGCAACAAAGCCCGCCTGACCAATTCCACTTACCGCCTGGCCATCAGCATGGAAGCCGACGAACCCAAGTACTGGGTTGAACGCGCCAATGGCCCGCAGGCCGTGGACCCGGAATCCTACGAAAAAGAAAAAGAGACCGGTGAAGACGCTCCCCCACCTCTGTTTCAGATGGACAAGTCCTTGCTGAAAAAAGAAAAGGAACTTCCTGGTGGTCTGCGCTTTGCCTCGGTGGAAACCGTGAATATGAAATCCCCTATGACTTCGGGGATTGCCTATATCCATTTCTTCCCGGAGGGCTTCGTGGAGGCGTCCGCCGTGCAGATCACAAATGGAAATAATTTAACTTGGACTCTTGTTTTTAATCCTTTAACGGGTCAAGCTGATATCATAGAGAAAGCTTCTTCGTTAAAGGACGTCCAACGGTGAGAAAAAACGGATTCACATTGATTGAAACCGTCATTGCGATGGTGATTCTGTCATCAGGAATTATGCTTCTGGCAAATTCCTGGAGTGGCAGCTTCATGCGCGTGCGCAAGACTCAACTGTCCACCGAAGTCACCGCTTTACTTGAACGAAAAATGACTGAAATCGAACTGGAATATGCCGGCAAACCGCTGGATTCAATCCCCGAGGAAACTGAAGATGATTTCGGGTCCGAATATTCCCAGTACTCATGGAAAATGACCTCGAAAGAATTTGAAGTTCCCGACATCTCCGCCACCCTGACGGCGCAAGCTGGAGGTGCGGATGAAATGGCTTTGACCGTGATGAAAACTTTGACCGAACATCTGGGAAAGTCCATCAAGGAAGTCAAAGTCACAGTCATTTATAAAGGCGCCAAAAAACCGTTGGAGTTTTCAGCAACTCAGTACTTTGTGGACTACGACAAGGAGCTTCCGCTTCCTTCGATGCCGGGGATGTGATGATGAGAAAATCCTCGGGCTTCACCATGATTGAACTGATGATCACAATCACGATTCTGGGCACTTTGACCCTGCTGACGGCGCAGTCCATTCAGCAGGCGGTCAAAGCCAAGGTCAAATTACAGGATCAGATTGATGATGTGTCTCGTATGCGCGATGCCTTGCGCCTGCTGGAGCGGGATATCAATCTGGCTTATCACTATCGTGATCTGGAAAAAGAAATCGACCAACTGGTTAAAAAGAAACCCGCAAACCAACAGCAGCAACAAATTGGCGGCACTATTGCTTCCGGGGGGCAGTTCCCGGGGGATCCGGGGCCGTTAACAAACGAAGCACAAACCCAGCAAGAAGAACGCCGCGAGGTCCCCCGTCGCGACCCTGAAACTCACTGGGTCGGCACCGAAGACAGTTTGAACTTCGTGACCATGAACAACGCCCGCACCGTGCGCAACTCCCGTCAGGCTGACTTTATTGAAGTTGGTTACAGTCTGCGCGATTGTAAAAGTCTGACCGAAGGTGGAGGCTCTTCCAAGTGTCTGTGGCGCAGAAGCACACCTTATGTGGATCTGGATGTCACCAAAGGTGGTGATGAGGTGGCCCTGCTGGAACACGTGACCGAATTCAAACTGCGCTACATGGGTAAAGGAAAACAGGACTGGGCGACTTCATGGAGAACCGACGCCCAGGGTGACGCCGCCACCAAGAGCAAGTTCCCCCAAGCGGTGGAGATCTCAGTCACCGTCGATAAGAAGATCGCCGGCAAAAGTAAAAAATATTCCATGCAACTGATCGTTCCCGTTCACTTCCCCAATAATCCAGAGGAGGGTGCAAATGCTCAAGGCAATCAAAGCTCTTGGCCAAGGTCTCAATCGCCCACTCAATAATCGTCGCGGCATCGCCCTGATGATTGCGATTGCCTGTATCATGCTGATTATGTGGATTGCCATGGAGGTGTCGTACGATTCAAACGTAGAGTACATCGTCAACTCTCAAGGGATGAATCGTATCAAAGCCTACTATGCTGCCAAATCCGGCATGCAGCTGAGCCTTCTGCGCATCAAGATCTATCAACAGGCCCAAAGCAAGTTGGGCGACAAACTGGGCGACACCAAAATGCTGGATCAAATCTGGCAGTTCCCCTTTGCCTGGCCCCTGCCGATCCCGGACGAACTGAGCGCCGTCGACAAAGATAACTTCAAAAAAGCCGTCAAGGATTCTTCGATGGATGCGGGTTATTTTGTCACTATCGAAGATGAAGGCTCAAAAATCGACTTAAACGACCTGGCCTCCCCCTCCAAGTCCCTGCAGGAAATCACGAAGAAGCAACTTCTGAATATTTTTGAACAGAAGAAAAAAGAAGACGAAGCTTTTGAGCGGGAATATTCCAGCGTCCGCTTTGATGAACTGATTAACAATATCGCCGACTGGATGAGTCCAAAATCAGCCTCCCTGAACGGTGGCGACAAAAGATCGAACTATGCAGAGCTGAATCAGGAGTCCCAAAGCGATTACTATCCACCCAACCGAGGTTTCCGCACCATCGCAGAGTTGCGCATGGTCCCGGGAATGAACGACGTCTTTTTCGACCTGCTAGCCCCCAGAGTCACCATCTATGGCATGAAGGGCATTAATCCAAATCTGGCCAGCGCCGAAGTACTAAAATCACTGGACCCGGCCATGACCACAGAAGTGGTTAAAGAAATCATCAAACGCCGCGACAACGCCGACGAAGGTGGTCCGTTTAAGTGCAACCAATCCGGCGGCAGCGACGACTTCTGGAATTTCGTAGAAAGCAAAGGCATCCGCCCCGAAGGCAAAGTCGAAGAAATCCCCCTGACCTGTGACAGCGTGATCAATTTCAAAATCCGCAGCACCGGAGAATTTGCAGGCGCTTCCCGCGAGATCACGGCCATCGTGATGAACCTGCAAAAAACCGCAGACAAGGTAAAGTCCTACGTCAAAAAAGATCAGAGCCAAAGCCAACAACAGCAACAACAAAGCGGCCAACAAGGACAACAACAGGGCCAACAACAATCCCAATCCCCTCAAATCCCCAAAGGCCCCCCAAGAATAGTCTACTGGAACGAAAGATAAGGAAAAGGCTGGACCAAAATCCAGCTTTTTTTTTATTCCCCCAAAATCTCTCCACTCTCTCCTCCAACCGCGACTTCCAAGGGAAGAAGCCCACAAGTCTTCGCAGCCCCAGGCAAGGTCTTTTATGCCATTGGCTCTGTGTATAGCTATTATTGTCGCCCTTCGGTGGCGCATGGATGCGCGAACCACAGCGAAGCTGTGGCACCGACGAGCCTGGATGGCGTGGCGACAATAATAGCTATACACAGAGCCAAACGTCGCATAAACTTAGACCAAAGCCAGTTCATGGAGGAATTGCTTTGAAATCTCTCGGCATAGACATCGGTTCCAGCAGTATAAAAATTGTGGAGGTGCAATCCACTTCCAAAGGATTTCAAGTCACTCAGTGCATGGAGCATCCACTAGGAATTGCCCCCGGCCACGATCAGGAACTTGAGATTCTGGAATATCTGCGCGACTTTGCCAGTCTTTATGATCCGGCCCAAACACGTTTTGTTTTTGCTTTACCGCAAAATCGCGTGGCTGTTCGTAATAAATTCTTCCCCTTCAATGACCGCTTAAAAATTGCCAAAAGTTTGGCTTTCGAATTGGAAGAGGATCTGCCTTTCTCCGCGGACAATGCCATCTTTGATGCCAAAATCATCCGCACAGTGGGTTCCGGTGCGGAAATCCTGGCCTGCGCGGCTCCGAAAATTCACGTTCAGAATCTGATTCAAAGAGCTCAAGACTCAAACATGGACCCCTTCCTGATTTCTGCGGAAGGCACGGCCTATGCCAATGTTTTTGAAAAGTGGAATGAAGCGCCTCCCTCCGTGCCTGCCCCTGCCATCGGCCTTGATGACGAGGCCAAGCCCGTGCGCCAGGTGACTTTGACTTTGCACATCGGGCACAGCCGCACTTTGGTGTGTGCTTTTGAAGGTAGCTCTCTTATTCAGGTCGGATCCATTCTTTGGGGTGGGAAAAATATTGCCGAAGCCATTGCGCAAAAGTATGAAATTCCCTTCATCGAAGCCATCAAAGAGCTGCAAACTAAAGCTTTCATTTTAACTAACAAACAAGGTGCCACTTTCGATCAGGTCACTTTCTCAGACACCATTGCAAAATGTGTTCGTGAGATGGCGCGAGATCTGCAGTTGGCGATTCTTGAACTAAAAAGCGAGTTCAACGCCCAGATCAACAGCATCAGCATGACAGGTGGCGTATCGCAGATTCAGAATTTGGGACCTTTCCTGACTCAGGTTCTCGAGGTTCCGGTGAACCGCGTGTCGGCTCTGGATCAAACCCCGAACATTGCCTTTGAACGTTCCGTCGCTAACGGAGCAAAAATGGGTGTGGCTTTGGGGCTGGCACTGGAAGGCTTCAAAAAACCGCGCAATCCCCCGGTGAACTTCCTGCGTGGCGAGTTCGCAAAAGAAAATCACCAGTTCAAAATGTTCTGGGAAAAATGGGGCCCGACAATCAAAGTGGCCACGGCAGCACTGGTTGTGCTGTTCGTTTACACTTCCTTGCGTGAAAGTTTCTCTTTAAGTCTTGCGGACCGCACGCAGGAAGTATTGAAAACTCAGGCCAAAACTGTGGCGGGGCTGAAAGGCCGTGCCGCCTCTGAAAACGGCATCCGCAAGTACATTCGGGACAACAAAAAGCGCGCAGCTGATCTGAAAACTCTGGCCAGTGTTGCCAATATGAATTCCGCGTTGGATATCGCCAAGAAGATCAACGACGCTGTCCCGCCGAAGTCCTCAATCACCTTGGACATCCAACAGCTTTCTGTTCAGGACCAGCAGGTGGTTTTACAGGGTTACGTCAATTCCCCGAAAGAAATGAGTCTGTTGCAACAGGCGCTGACCAACGTTTCCACTGATGGTCAGGTGAAGCCAGGGCAAAGCCGCCTGAATCCCCTGCCGGGACGCACGGCTTTTTCGTTCAGTTTCAATGTCGATCGTAATATTGAGAAGGTGACTCGATGAGCAGCTTGGATGATTTGAAAGAAAGATTTATCGCCGACTCTCGCGCCACATGGGAACGTCTTCAGGAAAGCACCGCGTACAACCAAATGCGTGACCGCTATGAAAACATGACCCCCGCCATGCAGAAGCTGACTTTGATCGGCGGCGTGGCCTTGATGACTTTGCTTGTCCTGTCCATCCCCTATGGCAAATACACACAGTCCACTGAATATGTTGGGGAATTTGAAAGCAAACGCATGACCATTCGTGAGCTTTTGAAAGTCAGCCGCGAATCTTCGGATGTACCGCAGATTCCCCAGGCCCCGTCCATGGACATGATCCGCAACAATGTGGACAATCAGATCAAAGCCGCCAATCTTTTGCCTGAACAAATTCAGGGCACAGAGATTCAGGAAAACAATTCCAATCTGGTTCCTAAAAATCTGACAGAGGGACTTTTGCAGGTCAGCCTGGTGAAACTGAATCTGCGTCAGGTGTTGGATCTGGGGTATCAGTTCCAAAGCATCAATCCCAGTGTCAAACTGAAGGACATGATCATGACGGCAAATCGTGAAGACGGCCGTTACTTTGATGTGGTTTACAAGCTGGTGGCTCTGGCCGTTCCAGCCCCCCCGGCACCCGAACCAATGGAACCTTCTCGCGGCCGCAAAAACCGCAATAGCGGGGACGAGTAATCATGGCCCAACTTCGTCAGCTACTGAAATTGATCGGACAAAGCAAAAGCAAAATCGCCGTGATGGTACTTTCCGCGCTGGTGTTTGTTTTTCTGCTCTTCCCGTTTGATGACCTGAGTGACTTGATTTCTTCACAAGTATCCCGCTTGAGCAATAATTCAGTCTACGTGCAGTTTGAAAAGCTGAAAATGAGCCTTTTCCCACAACCTGGTGTGCAGATGGATCAGGTTTATATTGAGTCTTTAAGAACTCCGGCGATTTCCGCGCAGGAACTGGTGATCACCCCGTCTATTCGCGGCTTGATCCAACAAAAACCGTATGGGCATGTTTCCGCCAAGGGACTATTGAAGGGTGATGTCGATGTTCATGTCGGCAAAGGCTCCAAGACAGAAAACGGTGCCGAACGCCATAAGATTGAAGTCAGCGCGAAGAAAATTTCGTTGCATGATTTGCGTGAGATGGCGAATCTGCCGGTCCTTTTGAAGGGGCAGTTGAATCTGGAATCCACGGTTCTTGCCGACTTAAGCTTCCAGGAACAACCCGATGTGGAAATGAATCTTTCCATCAACCAGTTCGAGCTTCCTCCTTCCAACGTCAACACACCGATGGGTCCATTGACGTTACCAGACTTGAAGCTGAGCACAGTGGAACTAAAAGGTCGCTTGGCCGCAGGTCAGTTCGTGATTGAAAGCGGCACCATTGGCAAGCCGGGGGACGAACTGTACGGTACTATTAAGGGCAAGATCGGCTTAACAATCGTCAACCGCGGCAGCTCCTTTGGACATCAAATCGGGGCCTACAACATCGAAGTGGATCTGCGCACTAAACGCAGCTTCCAAGAGCGTGCAGCCCTGTTCCTGACGTTCATTGACGGCTATAAAACACAGACGCCTGAGGGGTCTCAGTACAAGTTCAAAGTCTCTGCCAGCAATCCCATGATGCCGCCAAGCATCGGCGCTGCGCGTTAGTCCGAGTTTTAGATCTCTTCCCAACCCCGCTTTAATTAACTTGATGCGGGGCTCTGCTTAATAATTGCACACCTCTTTGGTAATTAAATTTGAGTCGGAAGTCCTTATTGACTTCACTCTTAATCTGACCAAAAACGAATGGGTCAATTATTGGAGGGAATATGTCTGGAGTAAATAAAGTTATCCTTGTAGGCCGTTTGGGCGCTGATCCTGAAGTAAAAGCTATCGGCAGCGGCAGCACTGTTGCGCGTTTGAACCTGGCAACAAGTGAAACCTGGGTTAAAGACGGTCAAAGACAAGAGCGCACGGAATGGCACCGTATCACAGTTTGGGGCAAGTTGGCTGAGATCTGTGGCAAACACCTTTCTAAAGGTCGCCAAGTGTACGTGGAAGGCAAACTTCAAACTCGCCAGTGGGAAGACCAGCAAGGTCAAAAACGCTACACCACTGAAATCGTGGCCAGCACTGTTCAGTTCTTGGGTGGCGCGACAGGTGAAAAATCCTCCAGCAACTCCATGGGTGGCAACGACGATTTCAACTTCCAAGATTTCGGTCCGGAGCCAAGCTTCAACAGCAACGACGAGATCCCTTTCTAAGCCGCCCCGCGGGCAGAGCTGGAACGCGAAGCGTGCAAGCTGAAGCAGCATCGGCATAAATAGATAAGCCAAAAGCCCTGAAGAAATTCGGGGCTTTTTTTTTGCCTTTTAAATGCCCTATAATAAAGGGGTTATGAAAGCATTAGTACTTTCCACCCTTGCTGTTTTTTTTCTTGGCGGTTGCACTGTCTACCGCTCAGAGGGTCGTAAGCAATTTGAATCCGAAGCACCCGGAAAAGTTGCCGGCGCCTCTTTTCAACTTATTAATTGCAAAAAAGAAGGCAAACTTGAAACCTGGTTCCACGAGGAATTCCCGGCACATGAGTACGAGCTGGTCCTGGCTGAATCAGATCTGGAAATCTGGCGCACTCAACGAGGCTCAGTCGTGGAAGTGAAGGCTTTGCAAAAAAGTGAAAAAACAACCCAGTCCTGCATCTATCAATTTGCCAACGACACCGTCTGGACACTTTACAAAGATCAATTCATCCGAGAACTCGAAAACAACCTGATGACACTTGAATAGAAAGAGGTCCCGTGATTTTCAGAACCCGCCTCCTTGCCATCTGCCTGCTTCTTAGTTTTTCTTCTGCAGGCTTTGCCGCCACGGTGTCTGCCGTCAAAGGACAAAAAGTTCTGATCAATCTGGATGGCGACACCACCGAAGTCGGCGACGAGTTCTATCTGATCAATCCCGAAACCCAAAAACGCACAGCCATCATTCGCATCAAACAGGTAAAACCCGGAAAAGCTCTGGGGGATATTCTGCGCGGGAAAGCCGTCAGCGGTTCCACTCTGCAGGCCAAAGCCCCCTCGTCTATGAGCGCCGATGTCCCAGCGTCTTCTGAATCCTCTGGCAGCACCAGCGGCAATAACGCCGGCTATTTGCGCGTTTTGAAAGATTCCTGGGGCATCACGGGCGGCTATTTGATGTCCACCATGGACGCGGATATCACCTATCGTGATCCTGGATTTGGTACCATGCTAAAAACTTCAGCCAGCATGTCCGGCAGCGGTTTTGGAGTCGGTGGATTTTATGACTATGTTTTGAACTCCAGCTTGGTAGGCCGGGGCTTTGCCGCGATTGAACAGTTCAATGTCACCGGCTCGGCCTCCTCTGCCGGTTGCCAAAACAGCACCAACTGCGACGCTAAAATCAACTATCTGTCTTTGTACGGGCTCTTGAAATGGTATCCCCTGCAGGACAAGTACCGCATCTGGGTCGGCGGAGGCATGGGTTATTTGCTGGCTCTTTCTAAAAGCAGTACAGCATTGAATGAATCACAGATTTCCACCAATCAGGTCTTCACTTTGGGTGGCGGCGTGGACGTGCAAATGAGCCGCAAGAACTACGTCCCCATCAGTCTTGAATACAATATGTTCCCGCCCTCTGACACCGTCAAAGCCAGCATGATCTCCATCAAAGCCGGCTGGGCCTGGAATCTTTAATTTATTGTTTTTGCATCGGCAACCAGATCACAAAGCGCGTCTTGGGCGAACTGTCATCCAGATAGAACTTCCCATCGTGAGCCTGAATGATCCCCTGAGAAATGCTCAAGCCCAGCCCCACTCCCTTACCCACCTCTTTGGTGGTGAAAAAAGGCTCCATGATTTTTTCTTTTAAGAAGGGTGGCACTCCGACTCCCGTGTCGGTGACCGAAATTTCCACGCCATTGTTACGAGCCGCAGCCTCGATAACCACACGACGTTCTGCACAGCCAGCCACGGCATCAGCCGCATTATTCAAAAGATTCAGCAGCACCTGTGAAATCTGATATGGACGAACGACGACTTCCAAGTGCGGCTCCAGACGACTGACCAGCTCAATCCCCTCACCTTTAAACTTATCCGCACAGAAGGCCAGTGTGTCTTCAACAATGGCCTCCACCACAACACGCTCTTTATCCCCTTGATCGGACTCCCGCGCATAGGACCGCAGGCCCTTGACAATCTTTGCAATACGATTGGTGGTCGACTCAGCCACCTCCATGCGCTTTTGCACTTCCATGTCTGAAGCCAGTCCCCGGTTGTTCAGGAGTCTTCGAAGAACACTCAGGTGACCGTTGATGATGGTCAAGGGATTATTGATTTCATGCGCAATCCCCGCCGCCATTTCACCCAACGACGCCAGTCGAGACGAGGTGATGATCTTTTTTTCCTGCTCTTTGAGCTGTCTTTCCTTGGCGCGCTTTTGTGTCACATCCTCTACCACGGCCAGATAACCGGTGACGTGGCCTTCTTCATCAACGACTCTGCCCAAAGACAGCGTCCCTTCGAAACGGCGGCCGTCACGCCCCACAAACACCCAGTCGGAAGCCTCATTGTAACCCTTTGAGAACATCGCCTCAATCAGGTCCAACGCCTCTGGAAGGGGTTTCCCCATCTCGCTTTCCATCCTTAGACGGAACAACATCAAGTCCTGATGATCATGCATAAGAGACGGCATGTGTTTTCCAGCCACTTCTTCGGACTTCCACCCCGTCAAAGCCTCCGCCGAGGAATTCATTTCCCGGATGATTCCATTTTCATCCATGGAAACCATCATAAGCGGTGTGGCATCCATCGCAGCAGACTTCCACTCTGCAACGGCACGCGCCCTTTTGCCAAGCTCCGTGGCTCTGTTATAAAAACTCAACGCCAAGCCCAGCAATACAGTAATACTGACACCAAAAACCAAAACCATTTGTGGCAAAGACGACGTGTTCTGGCGAATAACCCCGGTCGTGGGAGTGAATGAGATCACCCAGTCCACACCCAGGTTGTTGTAATGAACCTTCGAAATCCAATCCCGAGAAAGCACCGGATCCCACTCAAAGCTGCGATAGACTTCTTCTCCGTTCTGCAGTATTGCAATGTGATACCCTTCAGCGCGTGCAAACCGATCGACAAAGCTCTTTAGATCTATCGCGGCCGAAACTACACCCAGGAATTTGTGATTCTGCATCACAGGCACCAGAATACCAAAGCCTCGCCCGCCGGATTTCATCTCAAAGATGCGGGAAATGCGGGGCTCTTCGGAACTGCGAACCGCATCCAAAGCCTCAGCAATCTCGGGAGAGCGCCCCAGTGATGTGTTCTGAATGGACTTACTAAAGTCATCCATTGGATAAAGCCAGCGCATCACCAGCTTCTGATCTGACCACATCAGTCGACGAATCCCCTTGAACTCCTCGTAATAGAACTTCGCATCCAGACGCCACATCGTCTCATCAGCATATGCGCCCGCCGCCATCCGACGAGCCATGTGTTGCAAAGCCTTCTCAAGAGGTACAAAGGTTCCATCCAGCTTAATCTTGAATCCTTCAGCGCGCACCAAAGTCACGCTGCGATTTCTTTCAATATCCTTCAGCAACAAAAGCTGCCAGATCGCCACAGAAACTAAAACGCCGATCAGAACCACATAGATCGGCACCGTCGCCGTTCGCCCGTCTTCCTCACCACGCACATTGATGCGAACTCTCCAAAGCTGGGCCGTCGCCAAAAGCATGAAACAGACCGCGGTATGGATTGCCATTCGCGAAAAATTACCCCATCCATACTCGGAACTAAAATCCAGGAAATATCCCAACAAGCCCAGGAAACCAAAACCCAATACCAGGGAACTGGCCGTGACTTTCGTCATCCGCCGGGCATAGGTGCTGCCAATAGAAATATCTGAAAGACTTAAAAGCAAAAAGCACACGGCCGTGCTAATCGCCATGCGCCCTGGAGAACTGACACCTATAGAATAAAAAGCCGGACCGAAAAACTGATCTATACCAAAATCATATCCCGTCAGGTACTGCAACAAAGTCGCCGTGGCCAATGCCCCAACAGAAAAACTCAGGTACTGAGAGAGCTTTTGAAACTTTCCCTGCTGAATCAGAAAAGACAAACTGATAATAAAAAAACTGATGGCCGTGTTCACCACCATCGGAGCAAAATCAGAACGCACCTGAACCACAGATGCACTTTTAATCACCCAGCCAAACAGCACCACGCAGGCCACTGCCAGAACCGACAGAGCCAACACGTAATGCAAATTTCTTTTTAAATTAGTGAAGAACACGGGTGACTCCAATGATCCCCTTGATCTTCTGAATCTCGAAAATCGCCTGATTCAGCTGACTGGAGTCACGGACACTGACCTCAAAGTTACAGACCGCTTTTTTGTCTTTGGTCGTGCGGATCTGCGCAGATTGAATATTGATCCCCTGCTGGGCAAAGGCCTCCGACATCAGCTTCAGCAACCCTGGAACGTCCTGAGAAATAATCTTCAAGCGCACAATACGTTCCTGACCTTCCCCGGCCTGCTTCACATTCCAGGTCACATCCACTTTACGTAACTGATCGAATTCAAAGGCCTTGCGGCAGTCACTGCGGTGAATAGAGATACCACGCCCACGGCTGATAAAGCCCACAATCGGATCCCCTGGAATCGGATGACAGCATTTCGCATAATGCACCAGAACATCATCCATACCATCCACACTGATCAAAGAATTGGTCTTGCGCGTTTTTTGTGTTGCCGCACGAATGACCTTCTCCATAAAGGTGGAGTCTTCTGTTTTTGCAGCTTCCTTCGCCAGATTTTCCGGCGAAAGCTTTTCTACCAGAATACGGGTTTCAAGTTTTCCATAACCGACGGTCACATACAGTTCATCCAGATCTGCCAGGCCATGATCCTTTAAATAAGTTTCAAAGGCGGGACCTTTCAGATACTTCACTGCTGCCATACCAAACTTGCGGAACTCTTTTTCCACAAGCTCTTTCCCCAGCATGATGGCGCGACGGCGCTGCTCTTCCTTAACGAAGGCGCGGATTTTGGATTTGGCTTTATTGGTAACAACGAATTTCAGCCAGTCTTTCGAAGGCACTTGTGTTTTGGAGGTTACAACCTCCACCGTGTCCCCGTTTTGCAGCTGGTACTTCAAAGGCACCATGCGACCATTCACACGGGCACCGACGATGCGGTTCCCCAGTTCCGTGTGGACAGCGAATGCAAAGTCCACCGGTGTCGCCCCTTCCGGGAACTCTCGTACATCTCCCGTCGGAGTGAAGACGTAAATTTCAGTTTCAAACAAATCCGTCTTGACGGTGTCCAGGAACTCGTCGGGATTGCGCACGTTTTGATGCCAGCTGACCAGATCCCGCAACCAGTTCGCCTGCTGCAGATCCTCATCATCCCCCATTTTGCCGCGCTCTTTGTACTTCCAGTGCGCAGCGATCCCTTTTTCTGCCACCAGGTGCATTTCATGGGTGCGGATCTGAATTTCAATTCGTTCCCCGCCAGGCCCCATCACCGTCGTGTGCAGGGATTGATAGTTATTGGCCTTGGGCATCGCGATGAAATCTTTAAACCGGCCTGGAATTGGCTTCCACAGCGAGTGCACCAATCCCAGAGCTGCATAACATTCCGCCACGGAATCCACCAACACACGGAACGCCAGAACGTCATAGACCTGATCGTAATCAATATTACGCGACTGCATCTTGCGATAGATCGACCACAAGTGCTTGGAGCGTCCGTAAACCTCAAACCGGAATCCGGCTTTGGTCAGTTCTTTTCCAATAAGATGTTTTACTTCTTCGATGTAACGATTTTGTTCAGCCTCGGTCTTTTTGATCTGCTGAACAAGTTCGTAGTACATGTCAGGGCGATAGTAACGGAAACAAAGATCTTCCAGTTCAATCTTCAATGAACTGATACCCATGCGACCTGCCAATGGACAGTAGATCTCCAAAGTCTCTAAGGCAATGCGTTCCTGTTTTTCAAACGGCATAAAGTTCAGGGTTCGCATGTTGTGCAAGCGGTCCGCCAATTTCACCAAAACCACACGCACATCTTTACCCATCGCCACGATCATCTTGCGAATATTTTCGCCCTGTTTTTCATGGCTGTTTTTAAACTTCATCTGACCAATCTTGGTCACACCATCCACCAGATGCGCAATCACATCGCCAAATTCACGACGAATATCTTCCAGGGTGGCCGCTGTGTCTTCAACCGTGTCATGCAAAAGACCCGTGGCAATGGTGTCCAGATCCAGATGAAAATCCGCCAGAATGGCGGCAACAGAAAGAGGATGAGAAATATAGGGTTCTCCACTGCGACGAATCTGTCCTTCGTGCATTTTTTCAGAGAACGAATATGCCTTCTCGATAATTTTGAGATCTGCATTCGGATAATAGCTGCGAATGCGGGCCAAAAGATCATCGACAGTTTTAACGGGCTTATTGGATAAGCTATCCTCTTTCGGGAGACTAAACATACTTTTTAGCCTACCCGAAATAAATTGCTAATTTTACTGGTTTTTTGTCGCCTCGCCCAAAGTGGAGACAGGTTCATCTTTAGGGACCCTTAAAACGCAAAAAAGGGAGGTTTTTTGACCTCCCTTTTCACCTTCCCACGAGGGGATATCGCATTTTTGCCAAGGACTACTTGTTCAGGTCCTTTTCAATCTGACGAATAGCTTCTGCGGCTTCCAAACTTTCTTGGTAACCCACGTTGCCCATTGCCACTTCACGCAAAGAGCTGACGATGTATTTGTTGCTGCGAGTGGAAACTGTTGCTTCCGCCCCTTTAAGAAGTTGCTTCGCTCTCTTAGCCACCATCAGGACAAGAGCAAATCTGTTAGGAACTTTTTCCAAGCAATCTTCTACGGTTACACGAGCCATTACGCCTCCGAAAAAATATATCTGGGTATATTAACGCTAAGTTAGCAATTTTTCAACGATTTTTTTGAATTCCGCGTAGGATTGCTCAAACACGTCGTTAACGATCTGATAATCGAACTTAGAGGCCTCTTGAATCTCTTTTTCCGCGTTGGCCATACGAACCTCAATGTCCGCAGGCACCTTCCCGTCCCTCTTTTCGATCCTGCGACGCAGCTCGTCTATGGACGGCGGATGAATAAAGATGGTCTTAGCGTCCTCAAATTTGGATTTAAAGGTCGCCACCCCTTGAATATCGATATCCATGATAGCGGTTTTGCCCTGTTTCCAGGCAGACTCTAGGGACTCGTAAGACGTTCCATAGAAGTTCGTATGCACCTTCGCCCACTCAACAAAGAAACCCTGTTTTATCTTGGCTTCAAAGTCCTCATGAGTGATGAAGTTGTACGGCTGCCCCTCGGACTCCCCTTTGCGCATGGAGCGCGTTGTGAAAGTGATAATATCCACCAAACGGGCATCTTCCCGAGTGATCCTTTCAACAAAGCTGCTTTTTCCTGCGCCACTTGGAGCGGCGACGATAATCATGCGCGTTTTCATAATTACTGTACGTTTTGTACCTGTTCTCTAAGTCGTTCAATAAGGGTTTTTGCTTCTACCACAGCCGAAGTGATCTTGGCTACCTGAGACTTTGACCCAATCGTATTCACTTCGCGCAGCAGCTCCTGCGTGTAGAAATCAAGCTTCTTGCCTTCGGCCTGCTGGGAACCTACCAGTTGACGGTAGTTCTTGATATGTTCCGTCAGACGGGTCAGTTCTTCGTTGATATCGGCCTTTTCAAGCTGAATCACGATTTCCTGAGACAACCGTGCAGCATCAATCTCATTTCCCTTAAGACGCGCACGGATTTTCTGCTCATAGCGGTCCTGAAGTTGCGCATTGGCTTCGCCGCGTAACTCACTGATAACCTTGATTTGTTTTTCTAAAGACACCAACAACTTCTGAAGATCCTTTTGCAGGAATTTCCCTTCGCGTGAGCGTTCCTTATCACAATTGGAACAGGCCTGAGCGAAGGCCTTTTTCAGAATCTTATCTTCGCCGCTGAACAATTCGTAGCTGTCCTCGATTTTGATAATTTCCGGCAGGCGCGCCAAAGCTTCAAGATGAACATTCATAGGAACGCCCAACTCTTTGGAAAGATGCTTGTAAGCTGCCATGTACTTTTTCGCCAAGGCGTCGTTCACAGTCATTTGCGCTTTGCCCGCCACGTTTTTCACCCGACGGGACACAAAGACATCCACAGTCCCACGCAACAACGTCGCGCCCAGAACTTTCTTCAACTCCCCTTCATAGGGAACAAATTCTCTTGGCAAATGAAATCGCGGCTCCAAAAAACGACCGTTCACAGAACGGATGCTCACTTCCACAGTGACGTCTTTAGTCTGAACTCTTGCGGTGCCGTACCCTGTCATGCTTTTCATAATTACCTCTATTCTCGACTTGTCCCGGAATCAGGGTCAAGGCTTGAGAAATTTCTCGACCACGGCTCTTGCCTCTGCAAAACCCGAGTGCCCATCAAACCACTGAATCTCACTGTCTCTTTGAAACCAGGTTCTCTGCCTTTTGGCGAGTTGGTGCGTGTTTTTCACGATCTCTTCAAAGAGCTGCTCTTCGTTCTGGGCTCCTTTTAAATAATCCAATGTCTCTTTATAACCCACACTGCTCATCGGGGCCCAGGAAGCAAGACCTTCATCGAGAAGACCTTGAACTTCTGCCACCAACCCCGCCTGCATCATCTTCTGCACCCGCAAGCGGATGCGTTCGCGCAGAACCTCACGGTCCCATTGCGGACCGATCTTCAAAAGAGGATACGGAAACGGCGCACGCTGAGCCTCAAATTCCCGCTGAATCTGGGTGACACTTTTCCCCTGACTGCGAATCAGCTCAATGGCGCGACCAATACGATAGCGATCTGACAAATGAATCTTGGCACCGTATTCAGGGTCGGCCGCTGTCATTTCTGCATGCAGTCGGCGCGCCCCTTCATCGGTTTTCAGTTCCTGCTCGACCTGTTTTTGGATTTCAGACGGAACCGGAATGACCGGATACATGCCCTTTTCTATGGCCATAAAATAAAAACCCGTGCCGCCTACAACAAACACCGGCTTTTCTTGCGGGATGGTTTTTAAGACCTCATAAAAATCCCGACAATAGTTGCCTGCGGTCACCTCTTCCGGAGGTGCCACATAATCCAGCAGATAATGCGGCACCAGGGCCTGTTCTTCCTTGGAGGGCTTTGCCGAACCGATATCCAGCTTTTTATACACCTGCACTGAATCACAATTCACAATCACACCGTTATACTCTTGAGCAAGCCTCAGGGCCCACTCGGATTTTCCGGTGGCAGTTGCACCCACTACAAAGATCACGTGTCGTTGTGCCATCTAAACAATTCGCCCGAAGTCTTTTTCCAGTTTATAAAACGGATACTCCACACTCACCGGACGACCGTGAGGACAGAAACTGGACAGCGGGAACAAATCCATATCACGCAAAAGATTTTTCATCTGATCAAGACTGAGCGACTGCCCGGCACGAACCACCGAATGACAGGCCATGGTGGCACAGATGTCCCCCACCGTGCGCTCCAAAGAATAACTGCCCCCTTGATCGACAATCTCGGTCGCCATTTTATCCAAAACCGCGCTCAGACTGGATTCCTTGATCATCAATGGAGCCGCCTTCACGCCCACCGTGCCTGGCCCCAGGGCTTCAATGTGCACACCCAGGCGTTCAATTTCTTTTCCCATCGCCAGAAGAGCTTCAACTTTTTCCGGTGACATATCTATCGCCAACGGGAACAGGAATTCCTGAACATCGATCTTGCCCCCCTTCCAAGCAGTCATCAGTTTTTCAAACACCACTCGCTCGTGAGCGGCGTGCTGATCAACGAAAACAATTTTTTCACGGGATTGGGTCACAATGTAAGTCAAATTCGCCTGTCCCAGAACCTCCAGCGAAGACCAATAACCCATCGGAGCCTCTGGTGCCACTGAAGCAGTCCCGGCCGGAGCAAAACCTTCCCGGGAACTGGCTGCTTCTGCCAGCGCCTGATAGGTCGTCTGAGGCTGCTGCAGCGACGAGGGCGACAACGATTTCGGGAAATTGAATTCCTTTTTCTGGAACTGAGTCACATCCAAAGACTTATCCTGAAAACTCAGGTTCTGCTGAGGCATCGCAGGCATTGAGGGCGTGACTGCCGCAGGTGACACGACTGGAGTCCCATTCTCTGCCCCACGCACAATCCAGGGGGCTTGTTCCAAAGTGCTGCGCAAAGCCCCCGCCACAGCCCGGAAAGCCAGTGAAGGATCCTGGAACTTGACCTGGGATTTTGTCGGATGAATGTTCACGTCCACACAGTCAGGATCGGTTTCCACCCAGACGGCCGCAATGGGGTATTCCCCATGCATCAGAAGATTTCTGTAAGCTTCATTCACTGCCGCCTGCAAACTGCGATCTTGAATCCAACGGTTCTGCGCGAACAGCCAGATGTTCTTGGCTGTCTTCGCCACGTTGTGGGGATCGGCAAACACCGCATAAGCGCGCACGTTTTCTCGCACAGCTTCCCCTTCAAAAAGGGGTTTGATTTCCAGAATTTGTTCCACCCGGTCTTTGCGATTTTTACACGCAGGCCAAAAAGAAACGAGCTTGCCGTTTTCCTGGATGCGGAACTCAACATCAAAGTGCGACAAGGCCATGGCTTTCAAGGTTGTTTTGATCGCCGTGTTTTCCGCAGAATCTGATTTCAGGAATTTTAAACGCGCTGGTGTGTTGTCAAAAAGATTTTCAATCAGAATGGTGGTGCCTTGAGAACCACCGACTTTGTCGATGTCTTTTTTTCGTCCGTATTCGCTGATCAACTGATGAGCCTGTTCATCCCCACTGCGACGGGAAGTCAGTGTCAGCTTGCTGACGGCCGCAATACTGGCCAAGGCTTCCCCGCGAAAACCAAAAGTGCGAAGGCTCCAGAGGTCATCGGTTTTGGAAATTTTACTCGTGGCAAATCTCTCCAGAGCTTTGGGCAAATCCTCTGGCGCCATGCCTTTGCCATTATCAATGACTTTGACAATACGGCCGCCATCAAAGAACTCAACATGCACGCGGGAGGCCCCGGCATCGATGCTGTTTTCAACAAGCTCTTTAACCAAGTGAGCAGGACGCTCAACCACCTCGCCTGCGGCGATTTGGTCCACTACTTCAGGAGATAAAATCTGAATCGACATAGGGGGAATTTGCATGAGCTCCCCCCTCCTGTCAAAGGTCTATTGGGGACGCAAACACTCGCCCCAGGCCTGGCATTTCAACAGCCGGGAACGCAGGTGCTCAGCATCTCTCAGGGTCATTTGAATTTCCTGATCAAAGCCCTTTTTCAGGCCGCCAAACTGAGAAATGGCACGGAATTTAAACTCGCCTTGGAAGTCCTCAACCCGGAAGGAAAGCCTGTGATCATGAGGCTGAAACTGAATCTTGTTGGCATGCTGAGTGAGATTCCACGTAAAGCGATCGCGTTGCGCTTTTAATTTGTCCATGGCCTGCTGCAGATTCTTCCAACACTTCACCTCGGCCACCAAGACGACCTTATGAGTGCCCTTTTCAAATACAACAACGTCGAGCTCCCCCAGAGTGTCCTCCCCCAGGCTGTACTCAATCCCTGTCGTCACTTCATAGGACGGTCCGAACTCTTTTTCGATATCCACCCGGGCCACCTGTTCACAGACAGTCCCATCCGGCTCAAAATTGGCCCCCGAACTCTTCAAAGCCTCAAAATAAGGCTCAATATCCGCAGCAAATGAAAAGGAAGAAACAAACAGAACAGAAATAAATAACGCAACTAAACGCATCAGAAGGGCCCCCTCAAACCCGGCCCTTTCTTAACACCCCGTCCCCCGAAAAGGTACCTGCTTACTTTTGCAGAAGCTATGCGTCAGAAGTCGTGAGAGAAACTCAGACCGAAGGCAAGATATTGGGTCCGCTCCCAGTAGTACTTTACGTCGCCGCGCAGGGACCAATCTCCCATGCGCAAAGCCGTCCCCAAATCAAAGACCGCCCCGAGACTCATATCATCGGCGGAATAACTGACATTGGAGGCCCCACTAGGAACATCCAAATTAAAATGTGAATACTTAAACATTGGACCGAAACCATAATAGAACAGCATGTTCTTCCCCTGCGGCATCACGGTCTGCAAAAGGAAATCAGCGATAAAAATAAATCCGTCCGCTGAGCGCTTGGTGTAGTCCTGATAGTAAGACGGCGCCCCGAAGAAGAATAAAATATTGGCGTCCGTGTAAATCTCACCCGTGAACATCGTGTTAAAACCATTGAACTTGGCACCATAGAAAAGCAACCCGTCCGTGCGCTCTTTACCCAGGGTGTCTTCCATATAGTTCGTGTACTGCAGAACAGGTCCGCGATATCGAGTCGCAAAGAACGGTTTCTTTCGTTTTTCCTCGCGCTCGGGCTTGGTCTTTTCCGGAGCTGTGATTTTAATAACGCCCGGCTTGATATCCGTGTCAGAAATCCAACCGGTATAACCTGGCTTCAGACGAATCTTATAAAAGGGGCCTTTTTTCTTGGTGGAGATGCTGTAAACACCTCCCAGCTTCAAAGTGGAAATAACCGGAGCATCAAAATCCGCATCCTGATAAACCAGCGCCCCGTCAATAACGACCGTCGCCTGCTGAGCCTGCGCCCACACACTTAACGGCAGCAACAACACCAACAGCAGACAAGCCAGAACTTTATTTAAAACGCATGAGCCAAACACGATAGAACGCCTCAAGTACAATCTTCAGGGACATCTTACTTTGTCCTACGCGACGATCTTCAAAAACGATCGGAGACTCGGCCCCTTTGAAGCCCTTCTTTAAAGCCTTGTATTTTAGTTCAATCTGGAAGCTGTAACCATTGGACTCAACGGATGAAAGATCAATGCCGTGCAAAACCTCTTTCTTCCAAGCGTTAAAGCCACCAGTCCAGTCGTTTAAAGGAAAGCCCAAAATCATGCGCGAATAAATGCCGCCACCACGGGAAATGATCTTACGGATGATGCCCCAATTCACGGTACGGCCGCCTGGCACATAACGAGACCCCACGGCAAAATCATTGGCCTGCATGGTCTTCAATAGAGGTCCCAGGTCTTCTGGGCGGTGCGAGAAATCCGCATCCATTTCAACAATGCCCTCAAAGCCGTGATCAATACCCCAGCGGAAACCGGCAATATAGGCTTTCCCCAAGCCCTGTTTACCAGGGCGGGACAGAAGATGAAGCTGCGGCATGCTTTTTTGCATTTCGCGTACAATGGACCCGGTGCCATCTGGAGAGTTGTCATCAACAACCAGAATCTCTACGCCCAGATTCTGGGCAAAGATGGCAGACACGATCGCCTGAATGTTTTCTTTTTCATTGTACGTAGGAATGACAACCAGATTTTTCATGGCTCTAAGCTGTCATAAAGAGCCCCGACATGCAATCTTTTGCTCAAATGGATCGGGAGACGAGGCGCCCTTTGCCCTTTTCCTGAAGAGCCTTCGCTTTATCTGCGGGAATTGCGGGCAAATTTAGCGGCTTTGCCAGCAAATATTTAGGATCTTGACGGCGCTGATCCAACTGCTCTTTCACTTTATTTGCAGCCTGCTCCGGGGCCTTCAGATAAAGCACCGGATCGAACCCACAAGAGCGACACACCACCGACAAACGCCAGCGGATCTTCACGAACACTTCCGAGATTGCCAGACAGATTACAAAGACAATCAAAACGCGCGGATCAAACTGCTGCCACAAAGCGAACATCAGCACCAGCGAAGCCAGGGCACTTCCCAACACATTCATAAAGGAAATATTCTTACGACGATAAATTCGGCGCGGGCTTTTGCAAAAGGCACAATAGCAGTTATGACGAGTCTGAAAAAACGACAACATACTTCTATTCTGCCAAAGACAAGGTCCAGAACGAAAGATCAATTTTTGAAAAATGACAAAGCCTTGCTAGAATCAAAGTATGCAAATCATTAAAACAATCCAGTTCGCTTTGATCGCTTGTGCTCTGATTTCCGCTCCCACTTTAGTCCAGGCCGCCAATGGCTCTGACTATGAAGAAGTCAGCTATGATGACCTTCTCAATGAGTTGAGCGCCAAAAAGAACTCTATAGCCCGCAGATCGGCAAGCTCTTTTGACGACGTTCGCCTGCATGCAGGTATTGGCTATGCCAACTCGTTCACAAATATTTCCGCCAAGAACCAGAACTTCAACCGCCACGCCAATGGCATTCAGCTGTCCCTGGGAATGGATCTGTTCTCGCCGAACTGGTATTCCGAAGGTGTGTTTAAAAACTACGGCGTCACCTCTTCTGGCAGTGAAGAGATGACCTTGCGCGAACTGGATCTGAAAATCGGCTACACCAACCGCCTGGAAAGCATCTGGTCCTATTCCATTAGCTCCGGCCTGTCCAACCGCTTTCTGCGCTTCTCTGATTCCTCCAAAGGCATCAGCGTGGACGAAACAACACCTTCCTTGGTGGTTTCTACAGGTTTTAGCGCCCAGATTCACAAGCACCTTTCCATCGGTGCCGAGGTCAGCGCTCACACCGCTATGGTGAACAGCACATCGGACAAGAACTCTTTTGACTTCGCGTTCCGCCTAAACACCTCATTGTAATTCAGAAACTTGCCCGTATGCCTAAGAACTGTTAACTCTAGGCATGCGTTTTTTCGGCTTCCTGCTGCTTTTCTCAACATTTTTGGCCCTCCCCACATTGGCTGAAACCACGAGCCTGTGCGGCATTCGCATTGAGGGTGATGAAAAAATTGAATTCAGCTCCACCGAACACGACTGGCTTTGCGGTTCAGCAAAAAGCCCGGCCTGGCAGAACATGCCCAACTCGCAGCGGACCCTTTTCTTAAAGGGCTTTCTGCAAAGCCGGGGCTATCACCAATCCACTTTCACAAGTACCGCCGACAGTCTGAATGTGGAGCTCGGCCCCCGCTCCACCCTGCAAACCCTCGAAGTCCACAATGCTCCTGCCGAATGGAACTGGCGCAAGCGTCGTTATATCAAAGACCGCCCATTCACCCCCGCCACGCTGGATGAAATCACCAACTGGGCCCGTCGTCGCTTGCAGGAACACGGCTATCCCTGCCCTCAGATCGATGCACAAGCCCTGGTGCTTGAAGAAAAGTTTAATCTGACTGTGGAACCGGGGCCGGCCTATCGCTTTGGTGCCATTACAACTGTCGGCGAAGAGGATCTCAATCCCGCGATTCTGGATCGATACTCGGCTTTTTTCCCCGGTGCTCCATTTGACATACGCCTTTTGGAGATCACTTCCAACCGGGTGCTGCAGGAAGATCTTTATCTGAGCACCTACTATGACATCACCTGCACCGCTCAAGGCGAGGTGGAGATTGTTCGCAGGATGATTCCGGCCAAACCCCGTCTGCTGACATTTGGCCTGGGGTTTGATTCTGAAGGAGGCGCGCTGTTTAGATCGATGCTGAAACAAGCACGCCTGAATGAAACCGCCGACAATCTGGAAGCCTCCTTGTTTGCCTCGTTGCTGGAACAAACCCTGACCGGCAAACACCGTCATTATTTTTCCTCGGACCTGACCTCCCGACTGCACTTGCTCACCACCGCCATGATCAAACGGGAATCAGAAAGCTCTTATGAAGCCATGACTTATCAGTTGGGCACCAGTTTGGCCTTGGGCTGGGAGGCTCTGCCGTATTCAGGTGTGGCGCAAGTAGGTCCCTTGATTGAGCGTACGGACGTGATGCGTGGGCCGGAGCCCTATCAGATCGACGCCCTTCGTATCGCAGGAGAGATCAACCTGACCAGTCATCTTTACGAATACTTTCTTACCAATCCCCAGGACGGATGGAGCGTGACACTGAATGCGTCTTCGCAGGTGCAAGGAGCCCTTTCTGATGACAACATCCATCGTCTGACCTTGCGCCATCAGATCATCTGGAACCTGAATGAATGGGACCCACCTTTCCTGGTTTTAGGCTGGCGGGGCTGGGTGGGCACATTCATTCTGCCGGATGGCGAGAACGACAGTCCGGATATACCGGTTACTCAGCGCTTCTTCCTGGGGGGTGATGCGGATCTGCGAGGGTTTGCGCGTAAGCAGTTACCCGCATCAGACAACGGATTCTTGACAGTGCTGTATCAGGGCCTGGAGCTTCGTGCGAATGATATTCTTCCCTACAATCTGCAACCCTTGATATTCCTGGATGCAGCCAAGGCTGGCATTTTGGCCACGGAACTGGATTCGGCCCTTTACTATTCCCCGGGAGTGGGACTGCGTTGGGGATCCCCGATAGGAACCATTCGCGGTACCGTGGGGCGCGGATTTGTCGTGGACCGTGATTCCAGCAGCATCAATCCGGGTTATCAGTTCTTTGTCAGCTTTGGGAAGGAGTTCTAATGAAGACTCTGAAGAGTGTTCTTCTTGCCCTTGGCGGAGTAGTTTTATTCTTTGTCGCTCTGCTGGTGACGGTGCTTTTGACTGTCTGGCTCTATCCGTCCTTACTGATCAACGAAAATAATATTAAAAAGGCTCTGACCTATGCGCCGGCCGAAATTCAGGTAAAATGGCAGAAACTGGATCTGAGCTTTGAAAACCTGCGCTGGAATGAAAAAAGAGTGATTCTTCATTCCACAAATCTTTGCGTCGAATACAGACCTTTGCTGTCAACTTGCCTGCCTCAGACGCAAATTGACTTGTCCTTTGCGATGGAAGGATTGAGACCCGTTCTTACAAACTTAAGTGAAGTGAGCATCCACGTCAGTCATCTGGATCTGGAACTTCCCGAAAAAACCGAACCGCAGAAAGCGAAGTCCTTGCTGCCGGATCTGCGCCTGCCCGCTTTTTCCAGCCTGTTCCCGCACGTTTTGGATCTTAAAAAGCTCGGCCGACTGAATATCACTCTGGATCAGCTCCGTTTGCTTTCGAAGGAAAAACCTCCCCTGCAAGCGAAAGCCCGTCTGCAGCGCACGAATCAAGCCCCCAGCGACCAAGTGGAATTTTCCCTCAACGCCGAGGCTTGGCAGCAGAACTCTTTCACCACAATCCTCTCGGCCCAGGGATCTTTAAATCCCCAGTCCATAACGTTGCAGGGACAAACCACGGTGCAAGCGAGCTCTGTAAAAGCTCAAGCTCCGCTGGAACTTTCCTGGAAAGATCGTTTCACTTTAAAGGCCCACCCCGAGCTTCTGATCCAGACGAAAAAACTAACAGAAAAAATCCGCCCGCAGATCGCATTGACTTGGTCCCCGACGCGGATCGAACTTCATGCAGGGCCTGCTCGTTCCAAAAAAATCTGGAGGGGCGGCGAGCTGGGACTTTCAGATTGCTATCTCGTCAGCGACCTACACCGTGAAAAAGGCTTTCCTTCGCTGGCAAACTTGAACTGCGTCCTTACTGCCAAGCCAAGAAAGAAAATTAAAAACCTTCAAAATATCGAGACACGCCTGACGGCGGAGCTTCGCTTGGGCAGTCAAGGAACCGGAGACAATGAAATTCTTAGCCTGTCGGGTTCCGCAGGGCTTGAAGGTGAAACCGCCTTTATGACCGGAAAACTTTCCGCCCAAGGAGCTGCAGAGATTAAGAATCCCGCTTCTAAACCCCAATGGGTAAAAGCCATTTTTGATCTTTCTGCGAATGTGAGAATTCCGGACTTCACAGTGTGGAAGGATCTTTTCGAAAAAACTTCCTATGCGATTCCCGCTCCTTTTCACGTGCTGAAGGGTGAGGTTTTATTGCAGGCGGAAGCGCATTTGCCCGACTTGACTTCACCCATGTCTGGCACTGTGCAGATGCAAACCCGCTTGGCCTCAAAGACGCAAAAGCTCTGGACCACAACAAAGGCCGTAGTCACAACCACGGGTTTGTTGCCCAAACCCACGGGATTGAACATTCAGGTACAAAGCCTCCTGGAAGACATTCTTCTTGAGGCGCCTCCCTTAAGACTGGAACCCCCGCCGCAAGCACTTCCCGACAAACGCTTTGTTCTGAAAGCAGAGCCCTTGGCAACCGCACCTAAAGATGTCTCTGCTCCTTCAATAAAGGAAAAGCTTCCCTTCGCACTGAACTGGACGGTGGACGTCAAAACAGCCAAGCCTGTTCAAATTTCGTCGTCACTGCTACCGCAAAACATTCCGGTGGCCGTGGATCTGCATATTGAGGACAACGGTCTGATGAAAGGCACTGTCGCCGTTCAAAGTTTTCCATTCGAGATTTTCCGTAAGAAGGCCGTCGTGAAGAATGTGGATCTGATCTTCCATGCCAACTCTCGGGTGCCGGAACTGTCCGGTCAGATCAACTATGCCAATCCCGAAGTGGACATCCGGATTCTTCTTTTAGGAAGTCTCGAAAAACCCCGCATCGAATTTGAAAGTGACCCACCGCTAAATCGCCAGCAGATTGTTTCGGTCTTGCTGTTTAATAAGTCTTTGGATGAGCTGAACGAAGAGGAGGTCAACTCCACCGCCAGCATGAGCCGGGCGATGTCCGATGGGGCCTTTGGACTGTTCTCGCTCCTCTTCCTGTCTTCCACTCCGATCCAGTCCGTCAGTTACAATCCGGTGACCAAGGCCTACACCGCCCGTGTCCGTCTGGATGACAGCACCACCCTGAGCATGGGGTCAGACTTTTCAGAAGAAAGGCAGTTCACCGTTCGTCGACGCCTTGGAGGACCGTGGTCCATTCGCACTGAGCTTCGCCAAACCGATGAGCGTCCGGATGTGGTGTTGACCCTGCTGGAGTGGTTGAAGCGCTTCTAGTTCGTTTTCTTGCTTTTTAAATCAGAATCTCAATATAATAGCGCGTGGATATTCTTCTTCTGGCGATGACAACAACGGTGTTTCTTTTAGGTTTGGCTTTGATGAGCAACCGAGCCCGTCGCCGTCAGAATGTCGCCTTCGAACTTAAGCCCAATTGCCTGCTGACTCGATGGCCCTTGTTGTTTGTCACCGGGCCTCGCTCCATTTTTTACTTTAGCACTTATTGGAATCTGTACACCGTCTTTTTGGCCGAGCATGGTTATGAGGTTTTCACTTTGCATCTGCCCTGGAACAAAGCAAACCTGCGTAAGGAACGCTTTGAACACTTTCTAAAGCAGCAAGAGGATCTGGGACGGCGTTTTCATCTGGTGGTCGACACCCCGACCTGGCAGGAGTTTCAGGATCTTTTGCGCCATCGCCGTTCCAGCAGTGTGCTGAGCATCACAGAGATCACCGATGCTGGGCAAAACAGTCCGCAGGCTTTGCAAGCCTTCCCGATCCCCACCGCAGACCTTGAGATGCCAACCTATAACAAAGGCAGCTTGTTCCTGAACCTGAGCTATCATCTGCACAAACAACTGGTGCGACGGGCTGGCCTCAACAGCCTCAACTCTTTGGGGGCCTTCCCGGAATCCGCCTTAAAAAATTCAATGCTATTGCTTGAGCGAGCGCAAACTTTGGCAGAGATGGATCTGCGCGAATCCTAAATACACCTTGCCAGACTTTATGCGCGGTGGTGAGATATTAATATGAGCGACTACAGAGACGTCACCCCGAACAAGCAGCAGCCCTCTTTTGAAATGACCAAAGAGGTCGTCCGCTACATCATCAACTACCTTCGTCATCCCATCGAAAAAATCAAGACGCTGCCAGATTGGAACTGGCCGCTGCTTTTGATGACTTTGGTGTCTTTGTCGATCATCTCCGGAGTTTTGACGGGACTGGTGCCGCCGAACTTCTACCGCATCATGGGTGGCATTATCGTGTCCCCGATTGTCGGCTTGGTGACAACTTTCATCGGTTCACTATTTATCTACTACTACTTCCAGGTTTTTGAAAAGCGCACGTGTTCTTTGCGCAAGATCTTCACCTTGCTGCTTTTTGCAAACATTCCGTTTTTCATTTTTCAGGTCGGTTCTGAGCTGATTCCACCGATCACTCTAGTAGGCTTTGCCTTTACCGCCCTTCTGATGGCCGTCGGGTTGACCGAGAACTTCCAGATGGAAAAACGCCGCTCTTTAAGACTGGTCACCATTCTTTTTGCCATCGTCTTTATCATCTGGCTTTGGAATCGCATCGACATCAGTCGTTTGGAACGACTGGGCTAAAAAAAAGGGACAGGCCGCACCTGTCCCTTTTTTATTATTTTAAGAACATCGCTTTAGCGAGTTTTTGCTGTTCCTGGAAACTGTATCCCAAGGAAGACACCTTCGCCAGCTCATCAGCCACACGATGCTGCAACTGAATCATGCGGGACATCGCTTCAGTGTACTGCAACTGCCCTGACGCCACGACCTCAACCTCCGGCAACAACATTTTCAAACCGGCCCCCTCTGCCAGCACCAGCTGTAAACGACCTTTTTCATCTTTCACCAAGGCCTCACCTGGCACCATCAGAACCTGCGCCAGAACCGCTGGTTCGCGCAGCCACTGTTGATAGATTTCCTGACGCTTCTTTATGGCTTCGGCTGTGTTCGAAATGACACCTGTTCGTTGCACAAGCACATAAGTCAGAAGATTTCCCATCATCAAACTGTTTTCACGGACAAAGCAGAACTTCTCTTTTCCTTCGCAATTTTTCTTCTCTTTCACCAATTCAGTCCAGTGCAAACTCAAGTGAGGCAACAAAGGCTCTCCAGAGAGCAAGGCCTCCTGTGCGATCGCCATTTGCACGCGCTCGAAGGCATTGCTTAACAGCTGCCGCGTGCGTTCCCGTGTTTGATCCGTGACGGCTATCGTAAGTACTTCCTGCAATGAGGAATTCCAGATCTCATAGTCCACTGTCAAATAAGGATGCAGAAGCAGCAAGGCGGTCACATACTTTTCAAGCTTGTGGGTCGCTGTCAAACTCTGCAACTCCATCAGATTATTGATTTGACCTGGCTGATCCACATAGCGGGACTTCTTGGCAATCAACGCCGAAACATTCAGAACGGGCAAATGAAGCCCTAACTTCTGCCAGCGCGCTTCCTTATCCACCGTCATTTTTTGCAGATAGGAAAATGCAGGGGCGAAGTAACTTCTAACAATTTCGCCACCATCTTTCACCTCTTTTCCGGCAGGTTTTTCCTCCGTCCAGGCGGCGCGACTGAACTTCCGGATGTCCCGGGTCATAAAGACCGTGCTCATTTCCTGCTGGCACGTCTTAAAGTTCTCTGACGAGCCATTGTTAATAAACTGCATCAGTTCTTTAGGGGACCCCGTCACGTCACGAATAATTTCCTGCACCAGATCCATATTCGAGACGTTCAATGATGTATTGGCTTTGTAAGATGCAGAATCCACGCGTCTGTAATAAGGCGCCTTGCTAAGAGCAAAGGTCGTCATCGCCTCACAAGAGCGGAACGATTTTTCATCAATCTCGGTAAGTGCACTGCGGTTGTTTAACACCTCTTCGTAGGTATCCATCGCCTGCTTCATTTGGGCTCTATGGTATTCCTCCATCATGACCGCCAGGTCCTTGATCATCACCATCATTTTCTTTTGGTTCTCAAGAATCTCTTTTTGCATGGCCTTGATTTCAGCAAGACTCTGCTTGATGGCTCTCAGTTCGGCCATCACTGCCGGGTCCGAACCACCACCCCCCAAACCACCAAAGGCAGCTAATGCCATTGTTGCCGGCCCACCCGAGAAGGCTCCTAAGGCTCCGACAAAGCCACCGGCACTGAAGGCTTTTGAGATGGCGCTGACCGCCTGAATTCCCTGATTGATCTTCATGGCTGTATCAATCGCCTTGGTCACACCAGGGCTCAGCTTAACACCCAAAACGTCCGTCACCTGCAATGTGGTTTTCAGAATGTTGTCTAAAGACTTTGAAGCGTTGTCGACGCTATTCACAAATTTTTGAACATCAGAATCCAGCTCCCGTTTGCGCTGAAAGAAACCTTTCTTTTCCAGTTCTGCCGCCACCTCAGGTGACGGTGGCTCTGAGGCGCGGCCGTTCAACAGAGCATCCATCATTTCCCGGGCCTGCTTTTTCCCCGGCTCAGACAAGGACAGATCAATATCATCCGTCAGCTTTTTAATCTTCCCATAGATATTTTTAACAGAGCCCCCCATCACCACCGCATCCTTCCTCAAGGACTCGCTGTATGTCTGCAGTGACTCGGCCAGGGCCACGACCTTTTTGGCCTTATCCGCCACGTCACGGATCTGCTGAATATTGACCAACAATGTTTTGACTGTTGGAGAGTCTGCCAGGACAGAGGCCAGAGCCCCCGCCACAGCCGTGTAAAGAGCCAGACTGGCCTGATCATCTTCACTTAATCCATATTGGTAGAATAAATAGTCAGCTTGTTTTAAGTACGCAACAATCTGTTCAATCTGGGCGGAACGATCGCCGATAAGTTTGGTCTTATCAATTTTATCCAGGACCTCAGGCCGTTCTTTTTTCATTTTTGCCACTACGTCCACCGCGATATCGTGGCTGTCTTTTTTGATCTGTTCATCAAAGGCCTTCAGCAAATTGCGCAAAGCCACCGATTGAACCAGACCCGCCATCTTACCTTCCAACTGATGATGAAAAGCATTGCTGCGCTGAACTTCCTTTAAGTTTAGATTCAACGTATTCAACAGAAGATCGGTGTCAGCCAAGGCTGCAGAATCACCGACGATGATGCTTTTCTTCGCCATATCCCATCTTTGACTGATTTCATCAGGGAAGACCAAGGCCTTCCCTTCTTCCAATTGGGCTTTTAGAAATCCCAACACCTCGGGATTTTGTTCCTGCAACAATGAGCGCAAAGCCTCTGCCAGCGGCAGATTGGCATTTTCAGAATAAATTAACTGTTGAAACTGCTCCCAGCCAGAATTCTGATTCTGCTTCTGGGGAGTCGCCGTGGGCACACTATTGCCAGCCGGGGCGCAAGCCGACAGCAAAAAAGCACATGCAGTCGAATATACAACAAATTGCTTTTTCATTTTTCCAACTCCTTAAATAATGGACTGACCGTTGACGGTGATTGTACTGCGCTCTTGCACACCCAGCGGACCCGAGGCTCCTCTGTCTCCTTTTTCACCTTGAGCGCCTTGAGCCCCTTTGACCGCCCCATCACATCCACGGCGACCAGAGCCTGGGTCTCCACCTTCTCCACCCATGCCGCCCTCACTGCCGATCCCTCCTGGGCCTCCCAGTCCGGGTTCGACTGTCAGACTGGCCGTAAAGAACGGGCCCGTGGAAACTGAAATATCTACGGAACCTGAATGGCCGCCAATCATCCCCATGCCACCGCGATATCCTTTGGGTCCTTGGCCACCGGATGCCCCACTGGAAGGTCTTTTAACACAAATGAACTCACAAATTCGTCGAGCAGGACGTTCTACTAAAACGTCACGGAAGACTTCGCCGCCAGTGCAACTTTGATAAATCTCAGCATCAGATCCGCGTGCTCCTTTTGCTCCGACTCCCGTCTGCGCTGCTGCTGGCAAGCCCTCACCCCCGGCTGTTCCACGCATGTTGATATTCAAGTGCCCCATAGCCATACCTGCTCTTAAAGAAAGATAGCCCCCATCCTTACCCACCTGCCCTGGGGCTGGAACTTTCTCTGCTTCTTCGCGGGAGAAGGATTCAATGGTGGCTGTGTCTTCTGCGTAAAGGCGACTCACCTCCAGATAAACCTGCTGTCCTTCGGTGCGCAGAATATTTCCCTTTTCAATGAAGATGATTCCGAACTTATAGACACCGGAAGAAATCCCCAAAGACTGTAAAGTCGTCACTTTGCTTTCAGAGGCAACAACCAGATCCGGAGTCAGCGTGTAGGTGCTTTCTGCAATCAATTTCTCTTGGGAGTAAATGCGGTAAGTGACTGTCTTTTGGGTCCGATCATGCTTCCAGAGATCCAGTCGGTCCGAAATCACATACCGACCCGACACATACTTTGCATCAATTTTGGAAACGGCTTCATAGGCGGGGTTCACTGCTAACGACGAAAACGAACGTTTGATCTCCAACTGGTTCACGTAAATGTTTTCCGGGATCGACAGTTTTGTCTCGTAGATATTCAGGTTTCTTTTGAACTCTGGATAGTTTGAACGGTCTTCGCGAAGATCGGTGACCTTCTTGACTTCAATCACCACCCCCTCGGCAAGAACACGACGGGGGTTGGCCTCTTGGGCATTGTTGTCGGAAGCCTTTACTGTCGGTGCTTGCGGGCTGTTTCCGCCTGTGCCTTGGCACGCCAGAAGGTGACTGGACAGAATCGAGATCAGGAAAATTTTAAAAGTGTTTTGTACTGACATAACATCTCCTATTGTCAGTACCCCCTAAAGCAATGCACGTACCGCCTCTCAGGTCCGATATATGGCTTCTGAGGCTCGTTTTCGGATATTTTATGGAATTCCATGGACTGGATTCTTAAATCTAGGACTTTTTTAAAAGCCTGCAGCCCTTCTCTGGGCACAAAAAAACCCACCTTGGAAAGGTGGGTTTTTAGACTTTTTATCTTGAAGTTCTTTCTTAGGCGCGACCCGTGGAACCGAATCCTCCAGCACCACGTTCGGTGGCACCAAGTTCGTCCACAACCTCGAACTGAGCCTGAATCACCGGCGCCAGAACGAGCTGAGCACAACGCTCCTGATCACTGATCACAACCGGCTCATTCCCCAGATTGATCACAATGATTTTTACTTCGCCACGATAGTCGGCATCAATGGTGCCCGGCGTGTTCAACACCGTCAGACCGCTCTTCGCCGCCCAGCCACTGCGAGGACGGGCTTGGATTTCATATCCCAATGGAATCTCAAAGCTCAAACCGGTTGGAATCATGGCTCTTTCGCCTGGATTCAACGTCACAGCCCCGGCAAGCTGAGCGCGCACATCAAAGCCACTGGCACCCAAAGACTGATAGGCTGGAAGCTCACCACGGAAATTTTCTAGTTTTTTGATTTTTACTGCCAACTTTTGCATTTCAATCCTCGTTCTTGGAATTACAATTTAAGATCGTTCCACCAGGTCTCAAGTGACTTCACTTCAGGGCCCAGAAGAACACCGGATGCCTTGTCCAGATCCAGCTCATGGCGGATGTAATGATTCACGGTGTCCACCGTCACCGCCTTGATTTCCTCAATGACGGACTCCACCGCGCGGTACTTGCCGAACACCATTTCATTCACGGCCAAAGACGTCATGCGGTTTTCGATATCGTCAGACCCCAGCAGGATACTGCCAATGATCTGTGTCTTACACATCTCGACATCCGCCTTCGTCACACCCTGCTTGCGGATCTTCGCAAACTCTTTAGAGATCAAATCCCCGACCTTACGCGCATTCTTTGCTTCGGTTCCCGCATAGATCGTCAACATGCCGGAATCAATGTTCGTATTCAGGCTGGAGTGAATCGAATATACCAGGCCTCTTTTTTCCCGCACACTTTGATAAAGCTTCGACGTCATCCCACCACCCAAAAGAGTGTTGGTCACAACCGCTTCAAAACGATGTTTGTCCTGGAAGCTGGCGGTCGGAAACCCCAGAAGCATGTGCACCTGTTCTGCTTGTTTTTCCACGACATGACGTCGGGTCAACCAGCGCGGTACACGGCGGGTGACTTTAAGCTCACTTTTCTTTTTACTGCCAAGTCGCTTCTGAATACCGGCCATCAGCTCATCATGACTGATACAGCCCGAAGCACTGATGATGATGTTCTTTCCGGTGTAATTGCGACGGTAGTAATCCATCACCTGCGTCTGCTTCATGCGAGCCACTGAAACCGGTGTTCCCAGAATCGGACGACCCAGAGGATGTTTGCCATAGACCTGCTCATAGAACACGTCATAGACCATGTCTTCATGGCTGTCTTCGGACATGGCGATTTCCTGCAGGATCACGCCCTTTTCCAGATCAAATTCTTTTTGTACCAGCTTCATGTTGGAAACCAGGTCCGCTAAAACATCCAATGCTTTTTCCCAATGGTCCTTAAGAACCAAAGCATGATAGCAGGTGTACTCGCGTGTGGTGTAAGCATTCAGCTCTCCACCCAAAGCTTCCAGGGATTTGGCAATTTGGTAGGCTGACCGATTCTTGGTGCCCTTGAAGACCAGATGTTCAAGCAAGTGGGAAATACCGGCAACCTCAGGCGTTTCATCCCGTGTTCCCGTCAAAACCCAGATACCCATAGAAACGGCACGGGACCCTGGATGAAGTTCGCTCACCACTCGGATCCCGTTAGAAAGTTCAGATTTTTTGAACTTAGTGTCTGTCATTAAATCTCTTTAGACAAAGCTGCTTCCAGAAAGGGGCTCATGACCCCTTTCCTGTGCCCGCCTAGCGGTTACTGAAGCAAAGCCTTGCGGGAAAGCTTGATACGACCTGCGCGGTCCACTTCAAGAACTTTAACGTCGATGATTTCGCCTTCTGAAAGTACGTCAGTCACTGCGCGTACACGTTCGTTGGCAATCTCAGAGATGTGCAAAAGACCTTGAGTGTTTGGCAGGATCTCAACGAAAGCACCGAATTCAGCGATCTTCACGACGCGGCCTTTGTAGGTCTTGCCCACTTCGGCTTCGGCGATGATGTCGTTGATCATTGCGATAGCTTTTTTCGTTGCTTCTGGATCAGCGGAAGCGATGTTGATCGTACCATCATCCTGGATTTCGATCTTAACACCTGTAGCTTCCGTGATACCACGGATCACTTTACCACCAGAACCGATCACTTCACGGATCTTATCTGGCTTGATTTTGATAGTTTCAATACGTGGCGCGAATTCAGAGATCTGACCACGAGGAACTTTCATCACTTTTTCCATTTCATTCAGGATGTGAGCACGGCCTTCTTTAGCTTGCGCCAATGCCTGCTCCATCACTTCGAACGATACGGAGTCAATTTTAATATCCATCTGCAAAGCAGTGATACCAGCCGGAGAACCCGCCACTTTGAAGTCCATGTCACCCAAGTGATCTTCATCACCCAAGATGTCAGTCAGAACCGCAACACGGTCACCTTCCTTGATCAAGCCCATTGCCACACCGGCAACGTTGCCTTTCAAAGGAACACCCGCATCAAGCAAAGCCATTGTACCGGAGCACACTGTGCCCATGGAAGAGGAACCGTTGGATTCCAAAACTTCAGACACGATACGGATTGTGTAAGGGAACTTCTCGAAGTCCGGAAGAACAGCTTTGATCGCGCGTTCTGCCAGGTTACCGTGACCGATCTCACGACGGCTGGTACCGGACATACGACCCACCTCACCCACAGAGTATGGAGGGAAGTTATAATGAAGCATGAACTTGCGTTTTTGCAGACCCAACAATGAATCCACCATTTGTTCATCATCAGCCGTACCCAAAGTCACAGTACCCAGGACTTGAGTTTCACCGCGAGTGAACAATGCAGAACCGTGAGCACGTGGAAGCAATCCCACTTCGTTCGCGATCGGACGTACAGTTTTCACATCACGACCATCAATACGAACCGCGCGATCCAAAATCATGGAACGAGCTTCTTGGTATTTCAAATCTTCAACGATTGTGTTCAGTTCTTTTTTACGCTGCTTCAAAAGCTCTTTATCTTCGATGCCCGCAAGCAAGGCTTTTTCAGCCTCTGCGGCAGCTTCGTTTGCTGCTGCATAACGATCCTGTTTTTCTTTGATAGAAAGAGCCGCTGCGATCTTAGGTCTCAACAGACCTTCAGCTTTTGTTTTGAAGTCTGCATCGATAGACGGAGCCACAAAAGCACGTTTCGCCACAGAGCCCGCTTTTTCACGCAACTCATCTTGCGCATTCAAAAGAGGAATCAAAGACTGGTGACCGAATTTCAAGGCTGCCAAAGCGTCTGCTTCAGAGATGAATTTCGTTTCACCCTCAACCATCAACAGACCATTGCGAGTTCCCGCAACAATCATATCCATGTCAGATTTTTCCATCTGCTGTGGAGTTGGGTTGGCTACGAACTGACCATCAACGCGGGCGATTTGAACTGCCGCTGTCGGGCCGTTGAAAGGAATGTCAGAGCAATGCAAAGCTGCAGAAGCACCCAAGCTTGCCAAAATTTCCAATGGGAATGCACCGTCCGCAGACAATACCGTCGCAACGATTTGTGTTTCGTGGCGGTAGCCTTCAGGGAATACAGGACGGATAGGACGGTCGATAAGACGAGCGATCAAAACCGCATCGTTGGTTGGTTTTGCTTCACGTTTGAAGTAACCACCTGGGATTTTTCCTGTTGCGTAGAACTTCTCAATGTACTCAACAGTCAGAGGGAAGAAATCTAGTTCAGAGGCTTTTTTTGAAGAAGTCGCAGTAACAAGAACCATGTTGTTACCAGAGCTTACTAGAGCGGCGCCATCCGCTTGTTTCGCCAAACGGCCTGTTTCGATGGTAATCTGTTTTCCGCCCACCGATGTTGTTACAGTCGTTTTCATTAAATCTCCTTGAAGTTATCACAGAGCCTTATGCTCTGCTCTGCTGTGGCTGAAATGACGAAGGGGCTTTTCCCGCCCCTTCGTCTAATTTGGAATCTGTTGGATTACTTACGGATTTCCAAAGCTTTGATAAGCTCTTGATACTTCTTCACATCTTTGCGGTGCAAGTAGTCCAAAAGTTTTCTTCTTTGGTTAACCATTGTCACAAGACCGCGACGACCGTGGTGGTCTTTTTTGTGTTTTGCGAAGTGGTTTGTCAGATCGTTGATTTTCGCTGTCAAAAGAGCGATTTGAACTTCAGAGGAACCAGTGTCCAAGTCAGAAGTTTTGAATTTTTTAACGATTTCTGCCGTTTGTTCTTTAGTGACTGCCATTAGCGTCTCCTTGAATTTGTCCCGGATTTTTTAACCCCGGAAGATTTAGTTACCATCTCCCCCTTGGCCGTCATGGCTGTCGAACCAGAGAGATTTGAAGTTATTGTTTAAACCCAACCCCCAGAGGGGTCAAGAGTATTTAAAGACCCTGCGAAGAACGAATCCCCGGCCTGGCTCAAGGCCAACAATTGCCAGCAGTTGCCCCCCGTCTTGGGCCAGAACCTGAATATATTGGTCCACGTCTGGATTGAAGGTCGAAATCAGCTGGGAACGAAGGTCGTGACTGATCTGCCCATTCCCCAAAAGGACCTTATCCTGGCCCTTAATGCGAATACGTTTGATTTGAGGCAAAGCCAGCTCCATGGGCACAAATGCGGACCCCAAAGCGCCTGCCTTGACGACCTCTTCAATCTGCTCCAGAGTTTGCGCCTGACCAATCAAATAAGGGGCTGACCAAGTCCTGCGCAGCCCGCTCATCGCCGCCCCACAGCCCAAGGCCTTCCCTAAAAGGTCAATCCAGGTGCGGATATAGCTGCCTTTACTGCATTTAATATCAAACTCGGCCCAATCCGGACCTATTTCGACCGGCTGGATATCCCAGAACTTCATCAGCTTCTTGGGAATGACCACTTCCTGCTCGCCGCGGGCGTATTCATAAAGCTTTTTACCCTGGATCTTGATTGCGGAATAAATAGGCACTTCAACTTCCATCTCACCCTGAAGCTTGGCGGCTTCCGCCAGAATCAGCTCGCGGGTCAGGTGATCCGTGGACTTTTGCTCCAAGACTTCGCCCGTGGTGTCCAAGGTGTCGGTGCGAACCCCAAACTGAGCGCGCAGACGGTACCCCTTATCCCCTTCCAGAATGTATTGGCTGAGCTTGGTGCCCTCATTGATAAGGCAAGCCATCAACCCTGAAGCCATCGGATCCAGAGTTCCAGAATGCCCTACGGCCCGCGTACCCAAAATACGACGCAGACGCGACACAACGTCATGACTGGAGATGCCCGAGGGCTTATCCACCAGCAGAAGACCATTAAATTGATTATTATTCGTCATCGGATTCGTCGGAACTTTCGCCAGGATTTTTGGCTTTTCTTTCCAGCTCAAGTTCATGAAGGATCTTTTCAACCTTCAAAACCTGCTCAGTGGCGTGGTCCAAATAAAAGGTCAACTTCGGGCAATAGCGCATTTTCAGCTCTTTGCCGATGAAGTTTTGAATCTCAAAAGCACGTTCCTGAAGTAGATCCAGCGCTTCATCCTGCTGTTTTTCGTCTCCAAGAACACTGATATAAACTTTGGCAGCGCGAAGATCCGCGGGCATTTTCACCGATGCCACGGTCACAAGACCCGGCAACGGTGATTTGAAACCACGAATCAAAAACTGAGCAATGGTCGCTTGAATCTCACGCTCGACGCGGGCGACACGGCGCCCATCACCCATATTCTTCATTAGTTCGCTCCGCCCTCTAGCTCGCGAGCCACTTCTTTTTTAACGAAGGCTTCCATCTGGTCGCCCACTTTAACGTCGTTGTAGTTCTCGATACCGATACCGCACTCATAGCCGGAAGCCACTTCTTTGGCGTCGTCTTTGAAGCGTTTAAGAGAGGCAATTTTGCCTTCGTATACAATTTTATTTTCACGCAGCAAACGGATGCTCGCATTACGCTGCACCTTACCATCGATAACGAAGCAACCTGCAATCGTACCAACTTTAGGAACAGTGAACACGTTACGCACTTCTGCACGACCCAGGACTTCTTCGACGATGTCCGGAGACAACAGACCGCCCATGGCCGCTTTCATCTGGTCGATCAGTTCGTACACGATAGAGTACGTACGAACATCCACGCCCATTTGTTTTGCTTTCGCCTGCGCGCCCAGGTCCGGACGAACGTTGAAGCCCAGAACGATACCTTTTGCCGTGTTGGCAAGAACGATATCACCCTCATTGATACCACCCACTGCAGAGTGGATGACACGAGCTTTAACTTCCGGAGTGGAAAGTTTCGAAAGCATTCCGTTGATCGCTTCCAAAGAACCATGCACATCGGCTTTCAACACGATCGCAAGCTCTTTTACGTCACCAGCTTTAACTTTCGCAAACACTTCATCCAGAGACAGTTTTGCCGCCGGAGCCGCTGCTGCTTTTTCAGCCTGTTCTTTTCTCAATTCAGAAACCTTGGTCGCCGTGTCTTCATCTTTCACGATGTCGAACTTGTCACCGGCCGCAGGAACCGCCTCAAGACCCAATACCTCAACAGGGATACCAGGACCCGCAGACTGAACACGCTCACCACGGTCATTGGTCAAAGAACGAACGCGGCCTTTCATGGTACCAGCAACGATGTACTGACCCACTTCAACCGTACCGTCTTTAACCAGCAAAGTCGCCACAGGGCCTTTGCCTTTTTCCATCTTCGCTTCGATCACAAGACCTGTACCGGAGCGTTTTGGATTTGCTTTCAACTCGGCCACTTCCGCAACCAGTTTGATCTGCTCCAGCAACTCAGTGATACCCGTTCTCTTCAAAGCGGAAACTTCGCAGAAGATCGTAGAACCACCCCACTCCTCAGGAACGATTTCAAGCTCAGTCAACTGTTGCTTGATACGCTCTGGGTTGGCGCCTGGTTTATCAATTTTATTCACCGCCACGATGATTGGTACGCCCGCTGCTTTGGCGTGGTTAATCGCCTCTTGAGTCTGAGGCATCATACCGTCATCCGCTGCCACCACGATGATCGCGATGTCAGTGGCGTTGGCACCACGAGCACGCATTGCCGTGAAGGCTTCGTGGCCCGGGGTATCCAAGAATGTGATCAGGCTGCCGTCTTCGATTTTCACGCTGTAAGCACCAATGTGCTGCGTGATACCGCCGGCCTCACCTTTAGCCACGTCCGCATTGCGAATCGCATCCAAAAGGGATGTTTTACCGTGATCGACGTGACCCATAACAGTTACTACTGGAGGACGAGTCACTGGAGCAGCATCCAGATCACCGAATGCCGTCTGTTCAGCAACTTCGTCCGCCGTTTTAAATACGTTTTGTGCTTCCCAACCAAACTCCGGAACAATCAATGCGATCGTGTCGAAATCCAGCTCCATGTTCATGTTGGCCATCACGCCCTGTTTCATCAGTTCACGAACCAATTGAGGCGCCTTCAAACCCATTTCCATGGCCAAGTCGCTCAACTTCATTGTGTTATTCACCTTCACCACGCGTTTATGCGCGGAAGGTGTCGTGATCTGTGTTTTCATTGCGTCGCGATCCAACATGCCCTTCTTCTTTTTAGGTTGGAAGACCATCTCACGCTTACGGAATTCAACCGCATTGAATGACACTACTTCTTCTTCTTTTTCACCACCGCGACCCGCCGCTGCTGGACCCGCTGCAGGTCCCGCCGGAGCACCGAATCTCTTACGCTTGTCAAAGTCACGACCGCGATCGCCACCCTGATCGATGATTGGCTCAGGTGGCTGATTCGCCGCTACAAATCCAGTGCGGATGTTGCGAGTCGGTGCACCGCCCGCCGGACGATTGAAGCCGCCAGGACGTTGACCGGTGAAGGAAGCACTGGCTCCGCGCTGTTCGCCACCCGGCCCACGAGGCTGGAATCCGCCGGTGCGCTCTCCTTGAGGGCGCTGCGGAGCTTGTGACTGAACGCGGGAAAGATCCATGCGTCCGATAATATTTCTTTTTGGTGCCGATGCCGGCGTGGCAGAACTGGAAACACCGCTGGTGCCCACAACAACCTCTTTCTTACGAGCTTGTGGGGCTGCCGCAGGCTCCGCTGCAACAGGGGCCACCGGAGCCGGTGCTGGCGTTTCTTTCACCACCAAAACAGGTTCCACTTTTTCTACCGGAGCGGGAGCCACCTCTTTAACTGGTGTTTTTTCCACTACGGGTTCTGCAGCCACTTCCGGTGCTGCCTCAATTTCTTCAGCTTCCACTTTCGCAGCAGGCTTCTTAACCACAACACGTGTCGTTTTCGGAGCCGCCTCTTCCGTTTCCGCTTCAGGCTTAGCTATGATTTTAGCTTTTGGAGCCTCAACCGGAGCTTCATCTTTCTTTCTGCGAATCACAGGGGCTTTTGCGGCAGCAGAGGCCTCTGCTTCTGCAGGTGGCGCTGCTGCTTTTTTAGGTGCCGCTTTACGAGCAGCTGTCTTTTTGGGTTTCGGCTCATCGGAGGATTTTTCGCCACCGCTGAGTTTAATTTTAATTTGCTCAAGAACGTCCGGTTCAAGCTCCGCCATGTGACTTTTCACAGGTAAATGCCACTCGCGGATTTTATCCATGAGGGCCAGCGGGGTCATCCCGATCTCTTTTGCAAATTCAAAAACCTTTGGATTACTCACTCAGTCTCCCTGTAGTTGTTCTCTATCCAAAAAAATTATTCTTCTTCCGCTTCTTGCTGATCGAGTTTTTTCAACTCTTGTTTCAACAGAAGGTCGGCCTGCTCTTTTGCAGACACGTTGGATTGCTTGTCTTTGGAAACAGAAGGCGCTGTTGGAACAGGAATGCCTTCAGATTCATATTTAGCAACCAGGCCTTTGGCTTCTTTGGAAAGCTTTTCAGCCTTATCCGGATCGTCGTAGCCAGGAATGGTCATCAATTCTTCCACACTTGCAATCGCCACAGCCTGGAAGGAACCGAAGCCGGACTGGAAGATGTTTTGCGCCATCGTTTCGTTCATGCCCGGGATCAACATCAAATTAAAGATGGATTCCGCTGTGCGGGACGCCGCTGAAGATTCAGAAATGATATCCAGCTTCCAGCCAGTCAATTTCGCTGCCAGACGCACGTTTTGACCACGTTTACCGATAGCCAAAGACAATTGAGAGTCCGGAACAACGATTTCCATTTCGCGGTTGGCATCATCCAGGAACACGCGGGAGATTTCCGCAGGCGCCAAGGCGTTGCACGCGAAACGAGTGATATCCTCGTCCCAAGGAACGATGTCGATTTTCTCGCCACGAAGTTCCTGAACGATATTCTGAACACGGGAACCCTTCATACCCACGCAAGCCCCTACCGGGTCCACGGAGTTGTCTTTGGAACGAACCGCGATTTTCGCGCGCTGTCCTGGTTCACGAGCGGCTGCCATGATCTCGACAACACCGTCGTAGATCTCTGGAACTTCCATTTCAAAAAGTTTCATCAAATAACGTTCATCAGCGCGGGACATGATGATCTGAGGACCACGTGTCGTCTGACGAACTTCAGAAAGGTAACCCTGAATACGATCGCCTGGCTTGTACTGTTCGCCCGGGATCTGCTCACGAGGCGGGATATAAGCCTCAGTGCGGCCCAAATCGACAACGATCGCGCCTTTTTCAACCCGACGAGCGATACCGGAAGCGATTTCACCTTTGCGCTCTTCAAATTCGTTGAAGATGATGTTGCGTTCCGCATCACGCACTTTCTGCATGATGATTTGTTTTGCAGTCTGAGCAGCGATACGGCCCAGGTCGGAAGCTTCCAACTTGATACCGATAGAGTCATCCAGCTGCACATTTGGATCCAGCTTCTGAGCTTCGTCCAATGGAATTTCAACTTCTTCGTCGATGTATTTTTCGCGAGGAACAACCTCTTTGAACTCAAAAAGTTCAACTTCGCCAGTGTCTTCGTTGTAGGCCGCTTCGATTTCACGGTAAGTACCGTACTTCTTACGCGCAGCTACCAACATACCCTGAGTGATTGCATCGATAACAACTTGCTTGTCGATACCTTTGTCTTTTCCGACTTGATCAATCACCTTGGAAAGATCTGAAAACACATTTTCAGCCATGATTTTCCTCTCTCGTTACTTTTTCTGACCTTTAGTAAATTCAAAAACCAATTTTGCTCTGTCGATCATTGCGTAAGGGATTTTGATTTCAACATCCTTCACAACGAAGCGAACGCCCTGATCGTCAGCGGATTCCAAGACTTCTTCAACTGTCTTGGCATTCTTCCACTTCTTATCCTCGACACCCATGGTTTCCAACGGCTTCACAGTCTTGATATAGACTTTTTTGCCAACCACTTTCTGGAAATGCCAAGGCTGCTTTAGGTGACGATCCAACCCCGGAGTTGAAACTTCCAGATTGTACTCGCCCCCAGGGATCAGCTCTTCATCTGCATCCAGAATTTCACTCAAACCTCTGGAGACATTGGAGCAATCATCAATACTGATTGCGCCTTCTTCATTCTTATCAATAAACAAACGCAGTGTTCTGCCCTTGCCCATGCCAACGAATTCAACGTCGTATAGCAAACAACCTTGCGCGGTTGCCACGTCGCTGGCGATTTTTTCTATCTTTGCCATCCAAGCAGGAGACTGTGACATTTCTCTCAATCCTAAATACTATACGCCCCTTCAGGGCAATACTAATACGCCTTAACAAGCCCCTAAGAACCTGTCTCAGCTACCTCGTCGTACGTGTTGGGTTCGACTTTGTGGGAACTGCCCGGGCGGGGCCGGTACAAAAAAAAATGGGCCTGTAGGGCCCATTGAACGGATCTAAATTAGCAATAAAATCGAGAAAGTGCAAGGGTTTATCTCGACCTCGGCCTTGGGGGGTCACCAGAGCTTAAGAAACTGAGTACAAAATCGCGGTCGCGCCGTCCTTATAGTAGCGAGGTCGCCTGCGAACCTCTCTAAATCCGAGTTTTTCATAAAGTTTTTGCGCCGACACGTTTTCTTCATGAACTTCCAGCCAAATAGAGCGCCCCTGACCCTTTGCGGCAATCATGTGAGCCAGAAGCTTCTCCATATAGCCGCGGCGGCGGTGCTGGGGGTGCGTGGCCACCAGGGATATCTCCCAGACATCGGGAACTTCCCGATACAGCACAAAACCCGTCAAAGTCTCACCTTCAAAGACCCCGAGGGCCTCCGCCGTCGCCAGTTCGGCCCCTAAAAGATCGTTCGGCCAATAAAACTGCGGCAGCAGACCCTGCTCCTGATGAATGGCATCGACCAGAGAGCGCATGGCCGGTTTATGAGAACCCTTCAGAACTTCAATATGCATAGACTTATTCCGCCACAAAGTTGCGCACTTTGTACTTGCGCTTAATGACTTCAAACCAAGCACGAATGCGCTCTTCCAACTGCTGCTGGGCGAGGAAGGTCTTAATGTTTTCCTTAAAGCCCTCAAAAGGAGAGCTGCCGAACTTGGCGCGGTTGTTTTCGTAGTAAACCTGGGCCTCTTGATCCGTGATAATCCCGGTCATGGAGTTGGTTTTAAATTTCAGGAAGCTTTTCGCTGCCAGCTTGCGTATCGTAAATTTCTTCACTTCCGCAGAGGTGGGCTCGATCTGCGCCCAATAAGCCCTGCCGGCCATGACTCGATCGATTTTGCTCAGCGCCTCTTGCACTTCCCCGTCCGGCACGGCCGCCACATTGAAGTTTTCTGCTTCCAGCGCCACCACCAGCTCCAACAAAACCTGAGTCACGGCTGAAGTGAATTCAGCCTGCCCGGGGCGCAGCTCTGGAATAGCCGCCTTGGCCTTATCTGCCGCCAAGGCATGGCCAATCGCTATGGAAATCTGAACTTCGCGACTGGTCACCACATAGTCCGACACCTGCCCGACCGTCTCTGTCACCAGAGTCGCCGCCGAAACCGAGGTCGCCACAAAAATAAGCAATAGAACCAAGAAGCGCATAAAAAGACTATGCCCAAGGAAGCAGGCGAAGTCCAGCTTGCGGTGCTGCCGCACCTCCAGCCTCCTCGGCGTAGCCGACGAAGTCCAGTCTCCGCGTCTGCCGACGCTGCGACATCCTGCGCGTCCGCGCAAGAAAACCCGAGAACTAAGGGCTTCGGAAGATGAGTTTTATCAAGGCGCAAGGAGGAAGGCGTGCTACCAGCACGTCGACGACGCAGCAACGCAGAGAAAGCTCATCTGCCGAAGCCCGCGAAAAAAACAACCCCCGCCTTGTTAGACGGGGGTTGAAACCACTGAGGAATTAATAATTAACTTAAGATCTATTAAATTAGAAATTTACGCGTCCGACAATAGACATTACGTAGTACTGCAGTTTTTCGATCGGATTACTGTACTGAGGTCCAGACATGAACGTGTTTTTCGCGTTCACACGGCTGGATAGATTCCACATGTAACGGAAATCCAAGCCCAAAGAATACTTCGGACTGAACTCAAGGTCCGCACCTACAATAGTACCCACATCAATCGCGTGAGAGTTTGCAGTTGTATCGTTCGTGTAGCCATAAACATTGTCGTTAGACCAAGAGAATGAACGGTAAGAGTAAGACACCAAACCACCGATAACAGGTCTGATGATACCGTTAAACAACTGAACCTTGGCTGCCAACTGACCGGAGTACTGATTCACGTCGATATTGTCCGGAATCCAGTAACCACCTGTGTTGTTGTACGGATAGTTGTAACCGTAACCACCACCAGTGTAGTAACCCTGACCTTCAACAGAATAGTTGGAGTACAGGAACGTACCTTCGATCACGAAGTTGTCGTATTTGTTACCGAAAGCCACACCCAAAGCGTAGTTCCCTTTAACATTGCTGACATCTGGATAGTCACCCACACCCAGAACACCGGCAACATACTTCGTTTCGATCGGAGCAATCGCCGCTTCTTCTTCCACTTTCATGGCAGCAGCCAGTTCTTCACGGATGATGTCGCGTGTGTTTTCTTTGGGTTCTTCCACCTGCTGAACTTGAACAGGCTGCGTATACACAGGCTGAACAACCTGTTGTTGCTGCACCTGTTGAACCTGTTGTTGTTCGTTCATTTGATTGAACTTATCACCGAACAAAACCGCAGCTCTTTTCTTTTCATCTTCCATACGGGAAGTTTCAAGCTTCTCTACGATTCTTTGTTCAGTTTGCAGTTCCGCATCCTGACGTGCACGGCGGATTTGTTCCGCGCGGGACTCTGTCAGAGGAGACGCCTCAATGATAGTTGTCGGCTGTTTTTGAATCTGCTGTTGTTGCAACTGCGCATTGGAAGTCGGTGTTGCCTGATTCAGAATATAAATAGGCTGGCCACTGACTGGCGCTGTGTTGGCAATACCGGCCTGAGCCGCAGGGGCTGCAGGAGCCTGTTGGCTTGAATACATTTGATCAAGCTCAGCATCAACATCGCTTTCAATACTCTGAGCCAGAGCAAAGGTCGGCGCGATGCTCAAGGCCGCAAGTATATAGAAATACTTTTTCATAGGGTCTCCTCGTAGTTCTGGTTATATAAAAACCTTTTAGTCACTGGTCGCATAGAGCAAGCCTGATGCCAACCCGGCCAAAATTCGGCCTTCCCGTCTAAGTCCTTGATATCCCCGCGCTCTTCGTCACCCCCCTGAAAAGCCTGCAAGGGGCCTGTGACAGGAATTGTGACAACTTCCAGTACGCTTTCTGAAATTCTTGCAAACCGGGATCATAATGCCCCCGACTGGGGATGAATTTGGTAAAACTTCACCTTATATATAAGGAGATCTCTGTGATCCGCTCTTTGTTACGCTCCTCTGTGGCTGTTCTTTCTCTTTGTGTGCTTACCGCGTGCAGCTCTGATTCAGGTGAGAATCTGACGACAGACCTGGAGCCTTCGAACTGTGAACTCACCGGAAACTCTTATGGGATCGTCGGTGGGCAGATTCTGGGCTCTGGAAATGAGCTGAGCGCTTCCACTGTTTTGATTATCAATGTAAATAAAAATGAAGAGCAGAGTATTTGCACGGGCACTTTGATTGCCAATGATAAAGTCCTGACTGCGGCTCACTGTGCGCCTTCTGACTCCAAGGCCATCGCCATTGCCTTCACGAACAATGCGGGCTGCGTGAATTCAGCCCCCAAAAGAACACTTCGCTTTGTCGTCGATAAAGCCGTCAATGAAGACTACACCGAGTCCGGCTCTATTCATAATGCCACTTATGATATTGCCATCCTGAAGTTCAAAGGCGGTGTCCCCAAGGGTTATAAAATCCGCAGTCTGCCTTCTGCCAGCTTCACTCCAGCCCCGACAGACACTCTGGTCATGAGTGGTTACGGATCCACCCGGGAAAAGTCCGGTGACTCTGGAACTTTACGTTTCACGAAATCTTCCGCCTCTAACATCCTGGGTGATAGCTTCTACCTGGCCCGCGCCAGCCGCACTGTCAGTGTAAGTAAAACGATTGTCGTCGAACAGCCACACACAGGGGTCTGCAGCGGCGATTCCGGCGGAGCCCTTTATGCCGAAACCAAAGAGGGCCTGACCTTGCTTGGCATCACATCCATGGGCGTGGACCACAAGGCGCTTAAAGACAGCGATATTCGTATTTGCCACGGGGTTGCGATCTATGTTGATGTTCGCGAAAACCTGGACTGGATTCGTGAAGAATCCGCCAAGCTGGATCGCTACCAATACTAGCACTGCATTTGAGAATTTACTTGGAGTACAAATAAAAAAAGCGACCCTTCCGGTCGCTTTTTGTTTTTTTGCACCAACTTCCGAGAAAGAGGAAGTTGGTGCGGGTGGAGGGACTTGAACCCCCATGCTTTCGCGGGAGATTTTGAGTCTCCTGTGTCTACCATTTCACCACACCCGCATGAGGAGTCTTTTGTAATGAGTTTGCGGTAAAGACTCAAGAGATTTCTTTAAAAAAAATTAAGAAAGGGGGAAAAAGTCCCCTCTCGACACAGTTTTGCTCGTTTTTTCAGCAAACTTTCATCCCGCCGCCGTGGACATATATTCATGGACGCTCTGGGCCTTCAGGTGTACACCCCACGATCTATGGCGCACTCTAAAAGCTCGTTTCAATCGTTCTCTCGTCTTTTTTCATACACCCAAAAGCACCGTCGCGATTTTTATCTGGGTACCTTGTTTTCATTTTTGAACAAGGCCTTCGATATCGCGCCGGAAATTTTAATTGGTATCGCCATCGATGTCGTGGCCAATCAGGAGAAATCCTTTCTGGCCCGCTTCGGTGTTGAGTCCCCGTGGCATCAACTGTTGCTGCTATCTGTGCTGACACTTCTGATCTGGATGTTTGAGTCGCTGTTTGAGTACTTGCTGCTTCTGAAATGGCGTGGACTGGCTCAATCCTTACAACATGAATTCCGCACCGAGGCCTATGAGCACTTGCAAAAGCTGGATATGTCGTTCTTTGAAGACCGCAGCACGGGCGGACTGGTTTCCATCTTAAACGATGACATCAACCAGTTGGAACGCTTCCTGAACGTGGGCATGAACAGTCTGATCCAGGTCTTTACGTCCGTCCTTTTGATTGGCGCGGTGTTCTTTGCCATGGCTCCGAACATCGCAGTCTTTGCCATTCTTCCGATCCCGATCATTCTGTGGGGAGCTTTTTATTTTCAAAAACGAGCCGCACCCTTGTATCTGGACGTGCGTGAAAAGGCCGGGAACATCGGCTCGCGCTTGGCAAACAATATCGCCGGCATGGCCACGATCCGCAGCTTCACTTCAGAACTGATTGAGGCCCGCAAGGTCGCACAAGACAGCTCCAGCTATCTGCAAGCCAACAAAGAGGCCATCAAAGTTTCCTCCGCCTTCAATCCCCTGATTCGCATGGCGGTTCTGATGGGCTTTATTGCCACCTTTATCATGGGTGGACAGATGGCCTTAAAGGGCGAGCTGAATGTCGGATTCTATGGAGTTTTGGTTTTCCTGACACAACGTCTGCTATGGCCGCTGACAGGATTGGCAGACACCGTCGATCTGTTTGAGCGTGCCATGGCATCGGCCGACCGTGTTCTGGATTTGCTAAAAACTCCGGTCCACTTGGAACTGGCGAAAGAACGAAGACACTTTGATCATTCCCAAGGCATCGAATTCAAAGACTTGTCTTTTGCCTACAGCAACGGCCTGCCGATTCTGAAGGACGTGAATATCACCGTTCCCGCTGGTCAAACCGTGGCCATCGTGGGACCAACCGGCTCTGGAAAAAGTACGATCACAAAACTCTTGCTGGGATTCTATCAAGCCTCAGCCGGTCGTATTCTTTGTGGAGGTCAAGACGTTCAGGATTGCGATCCTCAGGATCTGCGCCGCCACATCGGCCTGGTCAGCCAGGATGTGTTCTTGTTCCAAGGATCCATTTTCGAGAATATCGCATATGGAAATCCTCAGGCCACGCGTGATCAGGTCATTGAGGCCGCCCGCAAGGCCCATGCGATGGAATTTATCGAAAAACTTCCCCAGGGGCTGGACACGCTGATTGGCGAACGAGGACAGAAGCTGTCCGGCGGCCAACGCCAGCGTCTTTCCATCGCGCGCGTCATTCTAAAAAACCCACCGATTCTGATTCTGGATGAAGCGACTTCGGCCGTGGACAACGAAACAGAAGCTGTGATTCAGGCCTCATTAGCCGAAGCCACCAAGGGGCGCACCACGATTGTCATCGCCCACCGCCTTTCAACAGTGACCCAGGCTGACAATATCTATGTTGTGGCTCAAGGACAAGTTGTTGAAAGCGGCACCCATCAGCAACTTCTGCAGGGAAGAAAGCTTTACTATCAACTGTGGAATGCACCGCTTTAGGTGCATTCCTGCTCAGATCTTTAGATTCAGATTTCAATACGAGCCTGCTCTTCCGGCCAGATTCTTTCTTTCAAATCAAACCCGGTCGCTGTCTGAGTGATGTCCTTGGGGATCTCCCTCAGAATACATTCACGCAAACTCCGGGAGAAATTCTGTCGCACTTTTCCCAAAAACGCTGGCGGAGCAATCAGCACCAGATCCTGAAAGGCATTTTTCAAACGCGCCTCTTCCAAACGCGCAGCCACCTTCTTCGCAAACATCTCTGAAATTCGCTCCGGCGGAGACTGTTTTTTTGCAAGTCGTCCACCATAAATATTAGAGCTCGGCATAAAACCGGGACGATCCGCATCTATATCAATCGCTTTCAGTCGTCCCCGAGGATTTTCCAGCTTTTCGACAAACTGTACATCCCCACCTTTATTGCCGCGGCGATCACTGACAAATATCTTCGCCTCACATCGGTTGACCACAACAATCCAAGTTTTCATGATTATCCTCTCTGCGAAGGGTTCTTCTTTTACTATATCGAACAATTCATCCTCTCAACAACATGACCCCTTACACAGGACTGTCACAAGACACTTTGAACTACCATCTAAAAGAGCCGAAGATAAGGATGGACTTCTTTTCCCGGAGAATCTCATGCTCGATAAACTCACTCAAGATGACTTACTGAAACTCACCTCGGTCACCGAGGGCCCTTGCATTTCCATTTATATTCCCGGCATGCCGGAAAAAACGTTGCAGCTGGAGTATGAAACTCTGGTCCGCCGGGCCGCTCACCTGCTTTCTTTGGATCGTCGCAATGGTGATAAGGAACGGGTTCTGGGACCTCTGTATAATTTTAATCCCGCAGAACATTTACAGCGTTCTGACTTTGGGATGGCTATTTTTGTTAACAAGCACTGGTCCGGTTTTTACCTGGCGGGCCACACCATGCCATCCAAAGTCGTCGTGGCGGAAACCTTTCATCTTCGCCCTTTGCTGCAGGATTTGCAGGGAGAAAGCAGCTGCCACATTCTGACTCTGTCACCCAGTGAAGCCATTTTGCTTCACTGCCACGGCGGAACCGGAACTGAACTTCACACCTTCTTGTTCCACCAAGGACAGCACAGCAATAGCATCCACTGGAAACATTTGGATGAAAGCGAGACCTCACAGATCCCCCATTTGAAAAGTCATCTGCGGGGCCGCGGGACTGAGGACACACAATGTAAGAAACGCGGTTTAAAAATTTTCCTGCGCTGGATTGAAGCCAAGATCGGCAAAGAGCATGGTTTTAAGGAGATTCCCCTGCTGGTTTTCACCAGCGAAAACATGTTTCATGCCTACAAAGAAATCACTCATCACCCCAACCCCGTTTTGTTCAAACGAGAGCCTTCACGTAACAGCTATCGAACGGAAGGGCTTATCCACCAGGCTCAGATTTATCTGCAAAAGGAAAGCTCGCAGCAAAAGAATGTTTCAGCTCATGAGCTGGAGGGTTTGAACCGCCAGAAAAAAGTCATCGACGATCTGGTGAAAATCAGTCGCGCCGCCATGAATGGCAAAGTGCGCACCCTGTTTTTACAAAATAACAGTGAAGTCTGGGGCGAACTGAATCGTCGCAGCGGTCATATCACCTTTCATGAAAAACAAACCAACGCAAAGGATGATGATGTCCTTGATGATATTGCCTGCGAGGTGATTCGCCACGGTGGTGAGGTGGTTGTCCTCGGGAAGGCTGACATGCCCAGCACCTCCCCGGCGGCGGCTATCTTAAATTCTTAAAGATCAGCCCTTGGCCCAATGAGGCCTGGGCTGTTTCGACCTTCTCGATTTTTAAGGCCTGCATATAGCCCAGCACCAAAGCCATGTTTGAAATGTCAGAAATTCGATAGTCGCTGTGAATCTCACTGTCCTTCAGCCAGACACGCTTTTTCAGTGCCTCATTTAATTCGTCTTGTGTGAACTGAGAAGCCTCTTTGTTCACCTGACGTTGCACCGACATGGAAATCACACCTCCCACCCCGACCCAGCGAGCCTGTGGGGCCTTCTTTTTGAAGTAGGCAGGCACATTCAGATAAGCATGATTCTTCGCCAACTGCAAAGCAGCCTCCCGCTGCAGCCCGATCGGATTGGGTGATGAATGACTTTTGGGATCCTTAAACTGCAGGATCTGCAAAATTTTATTCTTGAACGTCACCGACGCCAGATCTCCCTCGTAGATATGCACCCGGCCCTTGTCCCTGGAATACATCTGCATCGATCCGCCACCAATATCCCAGACAATCAAGTCACGAGTGTCTGAAATATTTTTCTGCGCCAAAGCTGACCAGTAACCCAGTTCCGCCTCTTGCTCTTGAGAAATGACCTCCACCGGAATCTGCAGATCCCGGGACAGGTTCCTGGCCATAGCTCTGCCATTTTTGGCAACACGAAAAACGGAAGTCGCCACCGCCGTGATGCGCTTTACATTGTAAGTCTTCACTTTTCCCAACAAAGCCTGAATACGAGGAGTTGCTTCGCCAACCACTTTTTCAGGCAATGTTCCATCCGCAGATTTTTCCAACGCTTCGTTGAACGCCAGGGGCAATCGGTCTTCAAAAATAACCTTCACAATTTTCTTCTGACATGTATCCACCTCGGCCACATAGGCTTTGGTCGTTCCAGAGCCAAGGTCTAAGGCGGCTCGATTTTCCAGACAAGGCTGGGCCCAGGTTGTTGCAGAAAAAAGGGAAATCAGGACAAAGATCTTTTTCATGCCGTCATGCTAGCGGAAGACCTGTATTGGGGCAAGTTTCCTGTCATCAAGGGGCCAATTGCCTCTGAAAGTCTGTGAGAGAGCTTCTGCGTGCGGAAAAACCTGGCACCAATAATGCTTCGAAAGTGTCTATGGATACCAAACCGACTTATCCATAACAAAGGAGAGTACACATGGAAACCACAACAGGTGAAATCAGAAAGAAAATGGGTGACATCAAAGAAAACGTCGCACACAGCCTTGAGAAAAGCGCCTGGAGCGACCGCTATCATGCCGTCGAATCCAGGGTCAAAGAGGGTGTTGATGCCTCTGAAGAATTTGTGAAGGCCCACCCTTTTTACACCATTCTGGGGGCTGCCGCTGTAGGCTTTGTGGCGGGAGCGCTGATCAATCGTAAGCACTAGCGTACCAAATCTTGAACAATGACAAATCGGTTGCAAAGACAGTGCATCCCTGGTCTTTGCAACCGCACCTAAGAACCGTACACCAGGAGAATGCTATGAAATGGCTTAGCTTGTTTCTTCCGTTTTTCCTTGGCCTGGGGTCCAAGCATGACAAACCCCGAAGAAACCTGAAGGAAACCGCACTGGAAATCTATGACGCTATCACCATCCGCAGCCGTGCCGCCGTGTTTTTGACCATGGCAGGTCTGTGTGCCATTGCATTTATATGCGGCGGCTTCTTTATTTTTCTGCTGGAATCAACAAAACAGTATGACCGTGCTGGAATCATCGTCTGGAATTCCACATTAATTAGCAGCGGACTGCTGGTTCTGCTGGCCCTTGCGGGACTGAGCTATGTGTACTTCATGGCTTGGCCAGGATTGCAGGCCGCCCGGAATCGCCAGGAAGTCCGTGACGAGGAACAGCGCCGTCAGCAAGAACATCCCGTGGGCTCACTGGAGCAGGCCTTAGCCGCGCTGGTCATGGACTTTGTCAAGGAGCGCGAGTTCAAGCGAGAACATCGCTCAACCCCACCGCCTCCAGCCCAAGAACCAACGCGTCCCTATGCCTCGCGTCCAGATCCGGAGGTCGCCAGCGAAACACCCACGAGTTATCATTGAAGCGAGCTGTGAAGTTTGCGATACAAGGTCTTACGATCAATTCCCAAGTCACGGGAGCTCTTTTCACGGGCTCCCCGATTGGTTTTCAATACAAACGAAATATAAGCCTGATTCAGTTCTTCCAACGAAAGAAAGCGTCCCTGAGCCTGAAAGAGTCTTTCAAAAATGGACTCCAGGCTTTCATCTTTGTCCGGAATGTCCTCCAGAAAGATTTTAAGAGGAATCTCCGGCCCCGGACTGAGCACAACGGCACGTTCAATGCTATTTTCCAGCTCGCGCACATTTCCGCTCCAGGGTCGCGAAACAAGAAAATCCTCCACGTCCCTTCCCCAGTTTTTGGCCGGCATCTGATAGCGCTGTAAAAACTTGTCCAGAAAATGGCGCGCCAGGGGCAGAATATCCTCGGGCCGCTCGCGCAGCGGCGGCATTCTGATAGAGACCACCTTCAAACGGAAGTACAGGTCCTCGCGAAAGCGGCGCTCCTCCACATTTTCTTCAAGGTCATTGTGGGTTGCTGACACGATACGCAGATTCAGCGGGCGGTAATGATTTTCACCGACCCGTTTGACTTTCTTTTCCTGCAACACCCGCAAAAGTTTTGCCTGCAAGTGCAAATCCAGATCTCCGATTTCATCCAGGAATAAAGTTCCTCCGTCAGCTTCCTCAAACAGTCCCTGCCGCGAACAGTGCGCCCCGGTGAAGGCTCCCCGGGCATAACCGAACAGCTCGGACTCCAATAGCGGTTCCGGAATCGCCGAGCAGTTTATCGGCACAAATGTTTTTTTGTGCCGCACGCTCAGATCATGAATCAAACGTGCGATGACTTCTTTCCCCGTTCCACTTTCACCGGTGATCAGCACATTGGCCGAACTGGCGGCCACACGCCGGGCCATTTCCAACACTTCCAGGAACCGCGGGCTTTTGCCGATAATATGATTTGGAAGGCTCACAGCGAACCTCGCTCTTCCCGTTGCGGTTCATGCCACTCACACCAGTTCTGCTCAGGAACAATCCGGCCCTCTTCAATTACTTCCAGGACCTCCACCATGGCCTTTCCCACACCGGCTGCGGAAGCCGGGTTCTGGCCGGTCACCAAACGCCCGCTTTTCACCACGTGGCCTGCGAACTTTGGCGACGAGGTGTGATGGGCTCCCCTTTCCTGAAGGCGCGTTTGCAGCAGGAAGGGAACGGCTTTTTCCATTCCCACGGTTTCTTCCTCGTCGTTGGTGAAGCTGGAAACCTCATGCCCCTTCACCAGATAGCCCCCATCAGAAAGGCGCACGTTCACCAGGGCAGCAGAACCGTGGCAGACGGCACCTACGACGCCGTTATTTTCGTATATTTCCTGTGTCAGCTTTTGCAACTGCAGGTTCTCCGGAAAATCAAACATGGTACCGTGTCCTCCGGCGAAATAGATCGCACGGTAGTCTTTGGCGTTGACCTGCCAGGGCTGCAGAGTGTTTTCAATTTTGCTTAAGAACTCTTCGTCATTCATCCACGTGGCATTCAAAGGATCATCCATTTTCACGCCGTCCAGAGGCACCTTGCCACCACGGGGACTGATGGTGTCCACCTCGTAGCCCGCTCTGACAAACTCATCATAAGGATGCGTGATTTCAGAAAGGTAGGCGCCCGTGCGATGACCGGTGTCTCCGAGTTGTTCCGTACTGGTCAGAACAAAAAGAACTTTATGGCTCTTCATGGTGGGATCTCCTTCACTGGCTTCTATCCTCTCTGAGACCTCCGCGGAACTCCAGAGTCCCTCGCGCCGAGTGCAAATCAACAGCAGATCAAACTGGACGAAAAACCCTATTCCTTACCCGACAAAAACCTTCTGTAAATCCGCACAGAGGATCGCCTGATGCAAAAAGTTCTGGTGCCAAGGTCCAGTTGCGGGTCTCAGATAGTAAAGTCAGAAAGTCGAAGCTCCGATGCAGAAGGATACACTTCCAAGGAGACACCCATGCGCCTTTGCATCCTAACCTTGATCGCCAGCCTGTTCTTTATCGCCCCCGCCTTCGCCGAACCTCACCCCGCTGATGTGGATCTTAGCAAATACGACTATGTGGACCCGAAAAAAGAAATTCCCACTGTTCCTTTGGAAAAGGCTCTGCGCTATTACGATGTCTATCTTTCCAAGATCACCAACAAGAACTACCTGACCGTGATTGACTTCACCCAAAGCTCCAACAGCAAACGTATGTATGTGGTGGATATGAAAACCGGTCTGGTGACACGTTATCTGACGGCCCATGGCAAGGGCTCAGATCCTTCCCACACCGGTTTTGCGAAAAAGTTTTCCAATGTGGAGGGGTCCAACATGTCCTCTCTCGGGATGTACGTGACCGGTGCGGAATACAGTGGTAAACATGGGCGCTCGATGCGCCTGATCGGCCTGGAGAAAACCAACGACCAGGCCATGAATCGCGCCATCGTGGTGCATGGCGCCTGGTACGTCGACCCTCAGTACAAACCACTGGGGCGCAGTCAGGGCTGCCCGGCTGTTGAGCAAAAATATATTAATACGGTTGTCAGCCAGCTTAAAGGTGGCAGCGTGTATTACATCTGGGCGGGACAGCCCTAAGAAAGAGTTTTCGTGGAGCTACTGTACAAGGACGAATATTTTATCGCCGTCAACAAACCCAGTGGCTTTCATGTGCACCCTCACGAAAACCCAGAGCATCGTGTTTCCCGCGATAAAATCTGTCTGTACCATGCCCGTCGGATGATGAAGCAACACGTTTACCCGGTGCACCGCCTGGATGCGGGGACCAGTGGTGTGTTGCTTTTTGCACTCTCCTCCCCGGCGGCTGGACAACTGTGCAAGCTGTTCTCGGAACGAGCCACCCATAAAACCTACCAGGCCGTCGTCCGTGGCTATGTCAAAGAGGCCGACGACATTCAAATCCCTTTGGAACTGGATTCCACTGGTGACCTTGTCGAAGCCCACTCCAGCTATAAGCGCCTGGCCACGGTGGAATTCCCCGTTGCCGTCGGGAAAAAATTTCCAACAGCCCGTTACTCCTGGGTGGAAGTCACCCCTCACACCGGCCGCTATCATCAGATCCGTCGACATTTTAACCGCATCTCCCACCCTCTTTTAGGGGATGCCGTGCATGGGGATTCTCATCACAACCGCTTCTTCCGCACGGAGTTAGGGGTGGAAGGCCTGTGCTTGAAGGCTCTTCGGCTGGAGTTCACTCACCCCTGGAGTGGTGAAAAAGTCTCTATTGAGGCCCCCCCTTGCGAGAAATGGAAGAAAATTCAATTTCTCTTTGATCCTGAGCAGCCCCTGACAGACAAACTGAAATCCCTTTGACCTCCTCGGTGGACGGGCGTAGAAACAGACCCCGTTTCCGAGGTAAATCATGACTCGAGCTCAGGCTCTTAACAAACTGATGATCGTCATTGGTCTTCTTTTCGTCCTTCTTGTGTCCATGCAATCCCATGGTCAGACTCTTCATCACAAAATGAGTGTCGAACTTTCCCCTGGTTTGAAAATGATCAAAGTGCAGGACACTTTGACCTTCCCGAAGGATTCTCCGCGCAAGTTGAGCTTCCTTTTGCACAAGGACCTGCAGATCACTGTCACCAGTGCGGATGACTCCATTGCCCTGTTGCATCCCGCAACCTCGCAAGAGCCTTATGCTGAATACGGACTGACTTTGGGCAGCAGCGACAACAAAGTCTCGGTCAGTTATTTTGGTGTGATCTTTGATCCCGTGGTAAACGACAACAGCAACGGTTTGATTTCTCCGGAAGGGGCCACACTGTTTGGCAGCACCTACTGGTATCCCTTTTTCCTGGACACACAGATCAATTTTGAAATCACCGTTCAAACACCTGCCGACTGGACGTCTTTGATTCAAGGACAAATCACCAGCACGGCCTTTCAAGGAAGCAGCCGTATTGCCCGTTTTGTCGAGATCTATCCCCAGGAGGAAATCTATCTGGTGGCGGGTCCCTTTAAAAGCTATCAGCTGGACACCGCCTCGGGAAAACGGATTCAGGTCCTTCTTCGCAAGGCCGATCCCACTTTGGCACAAAGTTTCCTGACTCTGGTTCCGGACTATATCCAGCATTACAGCCAACTGATCGGCCCTTATCCCTATTCAACCTTCACGGTGGTCGAGAACTTCTGGGAAACCGGATACGGCATGCCGGGCTTCACCCTGCTGGGGCCCACGGTGCTGCGCCTGCCATTTATTCTGAATTCTTCACTGCCACATGAAGTTCTGCACAACTGGTGGGGCAACAGTGTTTATGTGGACTATGAAAAAGGCAACTGGTGCGAGGGTCTGACGACTTATATGTCAGATTACTGGCAGCAGGAAAAGACCGGCAACGATCGAGGATATCGTCTGAATACCCTGATCAATTATGCTGACTTTGTCACCAGCCAACCAGAAAAAGATTTTCCACTGCGCCAATTCCGGGGTCGTCACAACTCCAGCTCTCAGGCTGTGGGCTATGGCAAGTCGATGATGCTTTTCCACATGCTCGAGTTCCGCTTGGGAAAAGAGATCTTCACCAAATCCCTGCAGGATTTCTACACACAAAATCTTTTCAAGAAGACTTCCTTCCAAGATATTCAAAGAAGTTTCGAGAAGGTCGCGAATCAAAACCTGGAACCCTTCTTCAGTCAGTGGCTGGATCGCGTGGGCGCCCCCCAACTGGAGCTCAGCGATGTGAAACTGATGAAGTGGTATGATGGCTCGGTCACGGCCACTTATATGCTGAGCCAAACCCAGGAAAGACCTTATGACCTGAATATCCCTGTCGTGTGGACGCTTGAATCTGGTGCGGAAATCCGACAGATCGCACGTTTGACGGAAAAAAGTCAGGTGTACTCTTTCACATCTCACTCTCGCCCTGTGAAAATCGCAATTGACCCTGACTTTAGAATCTTCCGCCATCTTTACAGCGAAGAACGCCCGGCAACGCTGTCCTCGGTTTTAGGCAGCAGTGAAATCCATTACTACTTTGACTCCAGCGATAAAAATGCGCGCAGGTTTGCCGACGTCTGGTCTGCCAAAACTGACGGCAAAGACGTCTATCATGACCTCACTCAGGACATCGCGATCCCGGAAAAAGGTGCGCTGGTTTTCATTGGGGATCAATCCACCTTCGTGAACTTTATAAAGCAGGAGCTGGCGGATCAAAAGTTCAACATCACAGACAAAACTCTGACAGTGGATGGGCAGACCTTTAATCTGAACGAGGTCAGCTCGGTTTTTGTCGCTCGTCTTAAACAGCGTCCCCAGCAGACCGTGGTATGGGTTCGCTGGAGTGCTGACAACAATCCTGTGGAATGGGCCGGACGCCTGACCCACTACGGAACTTTCGGTGTGCTCGTCTTTAAAGGCCGCCCGGTTGTCCTGAAAAGCACTTGGCCGGTTCTGCAGTCGCCTCTGCAGAAACCTCTTTAAGCAGATCTTCCATCGCTTTGACTTCGGCCTCCAGGGGGCCGAAGCGCTTTTTCAGCTCCCGGCTGATTCTCATCGTCAAAGCAGCGTAACCGCGGCGGGATGAAAATCTCCAGGCCGGATGTTTACGATAAGAGCGAAGATTCTTTTTCAAGGTCTCCAGCTCTTCGGCAAAAACCAAAGAACTTTCATAGATCTCATCCAGCGTCAGATTGCTGAGATTTCCCAGCTCGGCCATACAAATCAGTTCCAGTCGTCTGATCCCCTGATGGTCCCGGGCCTTATAGCACGTTTGCACCTTTTGCCACATTTTCAAGGACCACTGCTGAAAGGTCTCTGAAGATTCAGATTGCATATCCGGATGCAGCAGGCGCGCCAGTTTTCGATAGGTCGAGCGCAGGATCAGATCCTGTTCTGCGATTTCTGAAGAGGGCGCCTCTTCCTGTGAAACCTGACCAATCATTTGATGCAAAAAATCCTTCAAATGCGAAGGCATGGGCTTTAAAAGCTTCTGCTGGTAGGACTGGCTGCTGTTTTGCCAAAGGCGCGCCAACAATTTCCAATCCCCGCACTTCATGGCAATTTGAAACACCTCTTTAAAAAGATCGTATCCCACGGCAGGATCGGCAAAGTGCCGGCTCATGACGTCATCCCCGGCCTCACTGAAATAGTAATACAAAGAACGGGAATGGCGATTCAAAGATCCCAGCCCGCCCTCGGAACTCCCCGCCAGTTCAGCCGCAGGAAAAAGACTTCCTGTCACAAAATGTTCAAGTCTGTTTTCACCTTCTGGAGCGGGCTCTTTACTGGCCCACTTCAAACGCTGTTGCCGCAGGTTCTCGATGACAAATTTCCAGTCCTCGTCCCCTGCCTGATACTGGTGTTCTTCTTCCTTCAGCAGTGCATAGGCCTGCGCCAAACTGACGTTGGCGGTTTCAGCGACATGTTTTAGATGAAGATGAAAGGTCGTGAGGGTGCGGTACCGGCGCTCCAGCTGCTCGCCGGCCAAGCGCTCTTTGCGGAAGGTCAGATTGTACCAGTCCTCGTAAAGCAACTGATCCCAGCGCAAAAAATCAGCATGGTCTTTTTCCAGCTTGCGGATTTTTTTCAGCAGACTAGCTGTGGCCGAAAACATTTCCGTGCGTATTTTATAGTCATCGATCACCGAAAGACAGCGCGACGCACAGGAACCCACAGGTTCACCATCAAAGTTGAGATCATCAGGATGCATAAGGAGCAATGCCATATCACGGCTCCCTGGACACCGCTAATAAAATCAGCCTTTCGCTGAATCATTCAGCAATGATGACAAGCGCTATGAGGGCTTTGCTGGGCATCTCAATTTGAGACAAGATTAAACTCCGCCCATGGACCTTCCGCCCGTGTTCAGACAAACCCTTCAAATTCCGATAGGTTCTAAATGAAAAAGACAATGACCAAATCCGTGAACGTGATACTTTTGGGCCTGACTCTTTCTTTGATTTCTTGCCAGACCACTCCGCAAAGACAGCCCAGTTCGGTGAATGTACCATCGGAACTTAAACCTGTTATTGAAAATCTTTATCGCGAAAAGTTTCAGTCTGAAATTACCAAAGAGCAGTTGGAAATCATCAAACGTAAACGCGGCAACGGACACTCTCCGCGTAAGAACGATGCGTTTCCTCCCCCAACACCTCCTTACGAAAAAGAGTTCAAAACCCTGACGGCCCAGTATCAGAAAAGTCAGCAGAAGCAGGATGACGATTTGAAAAAGGCTCAGGCCCTACTGTCCTCGGTTCGCACCGACACTCCGGTATCCATTTTGGCGCAGGATACGACACCCTGGCGCCAGCAAAGGCAGGAAGTGGAACTGAAGAACCCCCATGATTTTTTGCTGACTCAGGGCCGCCCCAACCACGTCTTCAATTTTGACCGTGTTCGCAGCTCTGATTTTGAAATTCGCATCAAAAACTATTTACTCAGCCATGATGATCCTTATGAGGAAAGAAAGAATGATTTCCTGGAGGCCTCCATCACGTGTGATGCTCCATTTGCTGTGAAACGAACTTTCTCGAACAAAAAGTATGGGGCTCGCCAGACGGCGACCTTCCGCCTTTATGACAGCAAGTACAATGGCGAAAACCTGCGCCTGGTGCCGAGCCCATGGGTGAAGGAATGCGAATTCAAGGCCGGGGAAAAAGGCGCTGCTGCTCTGTACGGCGCTCGCTTCGTGGAACCAAAAAACCCTTATCTGGATCTGCACAGCTTGGTCGAGGGTTGCCTTATGCCTCGCACGGACAACCTTTCAGGTATTCAGAAGTTCTTCCTGACCGACAAATTTGATTCCATGACCTGCCCCGAGGCCGTGCCGGCTGTCATCAATCTGCCAGAGGCGGAGGATTCTTTGAAGGCCAAGGCGGAGGTTCTGCTGGGTCAGCCTTTGCCGACCAATTTCATGGGTCTGCATGATCCGCTGGCGCCTTTGGATTTTTCAAAGGCTCCGTATTTCGACAGTATCTATGTTTCCTATCTTGTGTTCCGTGCGGATTACTATGGCACCTTTATGGCGCGCCTGCTGGAGTTTCATGCACAGCGTGGAACGAAAATCAAAATTCTGGTGGCGGGTGTGATCACTTTGGAGAAGGACGTCAAAATGCTGCACGCCCTGGTCGCACGCAACCCCAACATTCAGCTGCAGGAACTGAAATATCAGATTCCGGCCGGAGGCTCGTTGGGAGATCGTTTTGATCGCCTGCACCGCTCTATGCACGTCAAACTGCTTTTGACCCTGTCAAAATCCCAGCCTCAGAACAACGTGGCCTTCATTGGGGGCCGCAATATTCATGACGGATTTATCTTCAAAACCCCCTACGATTATCCGAACCCTGACATGGTCAACTACGTCAAGGGAGACGAAAGTTTCGTACACTGGCGGGATTTCGAGTTTAAAATCCACTCTCAAGATTTTACCGAAAAAGTGGCGGCCCACTTCCTGACCATCTGGGACCGGGATGCCAAGACCATGCAGTTCCGCAGTATCAACATCAATCTGCCACTGGCTTCACAGGCCTCGCCATCCTACTTTAACAACCGCGAGCCCCTGATTCGCCACTATGTCTCTGTCCCCTACAAAGACGAACAGCGCCTGATCGACCTGTATGTTGAGATGCTCGACAGTGCAAAGAAAAAGATCATGATTTCCACCCCCTATTTCCGTCCGCCCAAACCCATCTTTGAGGCCCTGGAGAGAGCGGCCGCCCGCGGTGTGGAGGTGACCGTCATCACACGCTTGGATCTTAAGGGCGACACCGTGGACTGGATTTTAAGTGAATCCAACAAACCCACGGTTAACAAACTATATGAAAAGATCGCCCTTTACGAATACACCGAACCCAAGGTGATTTTACACTCTAAGATCGTTTTGATCGACGATGTGTTTTCGTTCCTGGGATCTGTGAACTGGAATAAGCGCAGCTTCTTCCACGACATGGAAAACGGCACCATGATTTATGGAGCGGCCTACAACCGGGAAATGACGGACATCTACAATCAGTATAAACGCGATTCCCGCCTTATTGAGGAGAAACTGAAAAGAAACTATTTCAAAGCTCTGATTGTCGGAATTTTTGACACTGAATTCTAAAACCGGAATTTTTTATTAAAAGCCCAACATGACGTAAAAGAAATTTGGGGGCTCCAGCCCCGTCTGATAAAACAAAGGCCTTCAATTAACAGGAGGCCTTTTGTGCTTAAGTTCATTCTTCCCCTGATCTTATTTGGTGCCACATCTGCTCAAGCATCTTTCGTTGCGGTGACTGAGTGCAAATCAGCCTCCAGCACCCATACACTCAAGCTGATTCAAGTCGGCGCCGACGTTCTGGCAAAACTAGACAATAAAAGAGAACTCAATGGCGGTGAATTTGGCGGCCGCAACCCAGGGCAAAAGAAGTACAAAATTACCGGCAAAACCCTGACAACCTATCGGGTGCACGGCATCAGCCTGCCGGAACTGCGTGAAAGTGGTCACGCCACAGAATTGGTCGCAGGCATGATGTTTTCGCGATCAGAATTCGATGGCGAGTACGACATGGTCTATTCTTACGCCAGTGAACTGATTCACGATCTTGAGTGCAAATAAGAAAAACTCATCCTCTGATGCAGAGAAAAATAAAAAACCCACAGTCCTGACAGGCTGTGGGTTTTTGCTATTTGCTCCTTGAGGACTCTTTTAGTGAGTGGTGTCGAGCATTTTAACGACTTCCTCGATATGCTCTGTCTCCATGCGCACCATTGAGCGGATCAATTCTTCCAGAGCAACATCGTCGTGACAATGCTTCAGAACAGCTTTGTATTTCTCCAAAGCTGCCTCTTCAAATTCAAGGCTTTCTTTAAGAATATCCAAAACCTTGTGAGTTTTAGTCTCTGGCACTGGGGATACGCGCAAAGTGGGATGCCCACCCAAGGCTGTCACTTTCTCACCGATAATGGACGCGTGCTGATAACCTTCATTGGCCTGGTCGTGGAACCATTTAACGATAGGAATACGATTAGGCCCCTTCACCATCAAAGCGTAGTGAAGATAACGAACCACGCCGGAGATCTCCATCTCGATAATTTCATTCAATAGATCAACAACGATTTTATTTTTATCTGTCATAAGACCTCCCTGTCCATTCATAGGAATGATTGCAGAAAGCAGACCTCAAAGCAACAAGTGAAAACTTACTGAAAATAACCAAACTTGATAATCGTTTTCGATAAAAGATGTTCTAAAAAACAAAAGACCTTTTTTAACCGGAAAACCGTTCAAAAAGGTCGCAGCGCAGGCGTGCTCTAAGCACTTCGAAGCGAGAAAGCCCCGACGACAAGAATAACATGATATTCTTGCGCAACCGCAAGAAGAACACGGGCAGAAGCCCGCAGCACAACGCGGTCGATGGGGCCTATTTTAACATATTTATTCATCATCCAATTCGTCGTCACCCACCACACCGAGATTGTACTTTTCTATGCGATATCGCATGGATCGGAACGAGATGTGAAGCAATTTAGCCGCTCTCTTTTTCACTCCACCGGCAGCATGAATGGCCTTGATCAAAAGTTCTTTTTCAATCTGACCCATCACCTTATCCAGATCCACCCCATCGTCACCGATTTCGATTTCATTGGAAGAGGCCATCTTGCGCCCTGACGATGTGTTGACCATCGGAGGCAGGGATTCCGGCAGAATCGTCGCCCCACCTTCCAAAGCCACAGTGCGCTCGATCATGTTTTCAAGCTCACGCACGTTTCCTGGGTAGTCGTACTTTTTCAGAATCTCCATGGCTTCAGCGCTGATCGCACCGATATTCTTGTTCAAGCGCTCGTTGTACTTTTTCAAGAAGTGATTGGCCAGCAGCGGGATGTCATCACGACGATCGCGCAGGCTTGGAGTTTTAATATTGATGACATTCAAGCGATAGAACAAATCCTGACGGAAGCCGCCTTTTTGTACCATTTCCTCAAGATTACGGTTGGTTGCCGCGATGATGCGAACATCCACTTTCATATCGTCCGTCGCACCCACACGACGAATCACGCGTTCCTGAATCGCACGAAGAAGCTTTACCTGAATCGTCAAAGGCAACTCGCCGACCTCATCCAGGAACAATGTTCCGCCGTCTGCCACCTCGAAAAGACCCGCTTTATCAGCCACTGCTCCGGTGAAAGAGCCTTTTTTGTGACCGAACATCTCTGATTCCATCAGGTTTTCCGGGATCGCACCGCAGTTCACGGTCACAAACGGACGATCTTTCAAAGGTCCGTTATAGTGAATCGCCTTGGCGACCACCTCTTTACCCGTACCGGATTCCCCGGTGATCAAAACATTTGTCGGTGTTTGCGCCACACGTTTTACCATATCGTAAATTGCGTGCATCGCCTGAGAGTTCCCCACCATGTTCTGGAAGGAGTACTCTTTCACCAATTCCTTTTTCAAGGATCTGTTTTCCACTTCCAAATTGCGGGAACGAAGAGCATTTTGAATGTTCAAACGAACTTCGTCGATCTTAAATGGCTTGGTCAGATAGTCATAGGCACCCATTTTCATGGCTTCCACGGCTGTTTCGGTTGTACCGAAAGCTGTGATCAGCATGAACACTGTGTCTGGATAGGATTCTTTGACATGCTTTAAAAGTTCGATCCCCGTTACATGAGGCATCTGCAAGTCAGAGATGATCATATCGAATGTTTTTTTAGTCAGAAGGTCTTTAGCTTTTTGGCCGTCTTCAGCCAAAGTGATCTCATAGCCTTCTTTTTTCAGCATGATCTCTAAAAACTCGCGGATTGATTCTTCGTCATCGACAACAAGAATTCTCGACTTCATGTTATGTGCTCCCACGTCCTTGTGTTAAAAACTATTCTCTCAGTTCGCTCTGGGGAAAGTCAAAATAAACTCAGTACCTGCGCCCACTTCACTCTCGACAAAGACTTGTGCCCCATGCCCCTCAAGAATCTTATGTGTCACAGCTAGACCAAGGCCTGTGCCTTTGGGTTTCGTTGTGTGAAATGGTTCAAACATTTTCTTCTTCGTGACTTCACTCATCCCGCTGCCAGTGTCACGAATGCGCACGCGCACTTCTTTATCCGTGACCAGGGCCTTCACCGCCAACTGCGGATTCTGAGAATCATTCATAGCCTGGTAAGAATTGATGATGATATTTAGGAATGCCTGCTTCAGCTTATCCCGGCGCCCCAGGATCTTCAGCGAGTCGCCGTACTCACGGACTTGCTCAACATCCGCACGAACCTGGGCATTGAGCTTCATGGAGTCCAGAATCTCGGTCAAAAGAGACGACAAGTCCACCGGATCTGTCGGCGGCACTTCCGGTCGAGCATAATCCAGGAACTCGGTGATCAGGTTGTTCAAACGGTCAATTTCACGCAGAACAATCTTCATCAGACGACGGTCATCATCATTGGTCACTGTCTGCGTCAGCAGCTCGATACTGCCACTGATACCCGCCAGGGGATTGCGGATCTCATGGGCGATCCCCGCCGCCAGTCCCCCCACCGCCGCCAGTTTTTCATTTTGACGGGCAGCATACTCCAACTGACGAATTTTGGTCAGATCATCAAAAAGTCCGATCGACAGATGAGCTTTCAGCTCGGGACTGTAGATTTTCGACAGGGTCATGCCCAGTATCTTTTGATTGGCGTCATTGGGGGAAGTGTATTTCACATCGCCCTTGAATAGACCTTCGGTCTTTTTTGTCTCAGGGAACAAGGCATACCAGTTCTGATTCACAAGATCCGGATAGCCCAGGATTTCGGCAGCAGAGGAATTGGCTTTAACCACCTCCCCTGATTCAGTGAACGAAACCATTCCGGTGGGAATATTTTCGACCAAAACTTCGTTCAGCTCCTGGGCCGAACGAAGACTCGCTCCGGTCTCTGTCAACTCTTTACCCACAGACTGAAGCTGTTCGCTCAGATATCCCGAAAGCGCCGCCACCGAGAAGAAGGCAATGTTGTTCAGCGCCAGAAGAAAAAAGAAGTTCAGAGCCTTCATCTCTGGAGAGAACAAAGCCGCAATGGTAAAGAAGATGCTTGTGAACAACGCCAGTGTCACCGCACCCACCCCACGGCAGGCAATGCCCGCCAGCAGGATATTCACCAGATGCATGAACAAGAACAGGGACTGATTGATTCCCGAGTGATAAATCAACAACGAGATCAAGAGCGAATCAACCACAAAGCCGACAAAAAGCCAGCTTGGATTTTTAAGCAGGCGCTCCCATTCGGCAAACCACATGATGTGCAGGCCGAAGGCAATGCTTAAAATTCCATAAAACGGCCCCAGCACCTGCCAGTTGATGAAGCCCTCCTGAAACACACTGGAAATCACACTGATCAGAAGAATCAACGCAAAAAGGCTGACGCGTGCAAATTCCACCGTCAGCCCCTGATTTTGACTTTTCTGCAAAGCAAAACTTAAACGCATCTATTGAACCACATCCGCCATGTTGAAGATCGGCAGATACATCGCAACAACCAGAACCGCGATAATCCCGCCCAGAACCACCATCAAAAGTGGTTCAAGCAAAGAGGTCATGGCTTTTACGGCCGTCTCAACTTCATCCTCGTAGAAATCCGCGATCTTACCCAGCATAATATCCATAGTACCGGACTGCTCGCCGATGGAAATCATCTGAACGACCATGTCCGGGAAGGCTTTTTCCTTCGCCAGAGGAGACGCAAAAGTACGCCCCGCAGTCACAGACTCTTTACAGCGCAACAAGGATTGTTCAATCACCGCATTACCTGCAGTTTTCGCTGAGATCTCAATGGCTTCAATCAACCCCACCCCGGATGCCAGCAAAGTCGACAAAGTTCTTGTCAAACGGGCAATGGCGGATTTTTGCACCACTTCACCAAACACCGGCGCTTTCATGATGAAGCGGTCAAAGGTGTCCTTCCCGGCATCCGTTTTCAGCCATTGCATCAATGCCATAGGGCCAAGCACAGCAATCCCCAGATAGATGTACCAATTATTGATCATGGAGTTACTCAGGGAAACCACCATCATGGTCAGCATTGGCGGTTCTTTGCCAGAGGACGAGAAGAACTCCATAAATTTAGGAATGATAAAGACCAGGATACCCGCGATCACAATCATCGCCACAATGATGATGACAATTGGATAAACCAAGGCCCCCTTGACCTGGGCTTTGATTTTCTCGGACTTTTCCATGTAACTTGCCAGACGCTGAAGAATACCGTCCAGAATACCGGCCTCTTCGCCCGCCTGGATCATATTCACATACAATTTATCAAAGACATTCGGCACCTGGGACATGGCCTCCGCCAGACGACGCCCGCCTTCGATCGAGGTCTTAACCTGAGCCGAGGCTTCCTTCAAAAGGCCCGGACGCAGACCCTCTGAAAGAATCTTCAAAGAATCCACCACCGGAATACCAGCGTTGATCAGGGTCGCAAACTGACGCGTGAAGATCTGCAAATCCTTCCCCTTCACTGACGGGGCAAAGATGCTGGCACTTTTACCGACCGAGGCGCGAGTCGCGCCGAAGGCCACCACACGAACCGGCAACAGCTGCTGCGCACGCAGACGGATGATGGCTTCCTGCTGGGACGCCGCCTCGATCTCGCCTTGAACCATTTGTCCGGTTGCATTTTTAGCTTGGTACTGAAATTTTGCCATCTTAGATACCTACCTTCTTCAGAAGCTGATCCAGGTTATCAGGTTGTCGGGACACCTCAAATGCGGTCTTCAGATCCACACGTCGGCGAATCAGATGCTGCAACAAAGACTGATTCAAGGTCAGGATGCCGGAGTTTTCCGGAGCCTGAAGCAACAGACCTTCCAGGGCTTTAAAATCCTGCTCTTCAACCAGGGCTCGCACCTGAGGTTTCATCAGCAGAACTTCGTGCGCGAAAATCTTTTCGCCACTCAGACCCGCCACAGGATACTGCCCTGAAGCCACGGTCAGCACTTCCGCCAGCCTTGGAGCTCCGTGCTCGGCATAGCGCTCTCCCAAAGTGGAAAGCACACGACGAAGAGCATTGGTCACAGACGGTGCTTTCATCGAATAGATCACAAAAATACCTTGTTCTGCCAAAGACATGGCCTCTAACAAAGAGTCCTCGTCTGAATAACCATCAAACACCACCATGTCCACTCCGGACATCAGGCATTCTCTTTCTTCGGCACGGGCAAACTCACCGCTGTGATAGATGTAACAAGCCTTGGCTTCCTTGACCTGTGGGAAGGCCTTGCGTGAATAAACAACACCCAGGAAAGACTTTTCCTCGGAAAGCTTCTGCAAAATACGATGCAAAGCCCAGACCTGCCCTGCTTCTCCGGGGCCAGAGAGCAGAACCAACCCCTTCATGCGCAGACACGCATCAAGAAGCGAAGGAGGCAGTTGAATTTCCTGCTTTCCTCCATCCAGATCCATATCCAGAACGGCTTTCATGGTGCTATCGTGCTGGAAAAATGAAAAACCAATTCTCAGACTGTCCAGAGCGGCCTCGCCCTGCACGACGCCGGTTGTTTCAAGCACCGCCTTTTGCTGAGTGCTCAGCAAGCTCTGCTGCAGCAGATTCCATTCCGTCATCAATGCCGGCGATGAACGCAAACTGGTCCATCCCGATGAAACGCGAATTCGCGGCTCGCTACCGACCAAAAACAAAAACTCTTCAGCCTTCTTGGCTTTCGCCTGCAAAAGTAGTTCGGTCAAACTCATTAGGTGTCCTTCACTGATGCATTGAGCACTTCTTCAATAGTTGTTACGCCACGTTTTAGCTTTAACAAGGCACTTCGACGCAAGGTTCTCATCCCTTGTTCGCGTGCCAGATAACGAAGTTGTCCCGTGGAAGCACCCTTTAAGATGGCTTCCTTCATTTTCTCGGTCATAGCCAACAATTCATAAATCGCCAGACGTCCCTTGATGCCCGTGTTGTTGCAGTTGGCGCAGCCTTTTCCACGCATCAATTTGTAATCGCCGATTTCCGCCTGTGGCACACCAAGGTTCAACAAGGTCTGCGCTGGGACTTCCACCGGAGCCTTACAGGACTCACACACCTTACCCACCAGACGCTGCGCCACGATCAGATTCACAGTCGATGTGATGATATAAGGGGCAACACCCATTTCTGTCAGACGAATGACCGTGCCCGGAGCATCATTGGTATGCAGCGTACTGACAACCAAGTGCCCCGTGGATGCGGCCTTAAAGGCGATCTCTGCCGTTTCCAGGTCACGAATCTCCCCCACCATGACGATGTCAGGGTCCTGACGAAGAAACGATTTCAAGGCGCTGGAAAAATTCAGATCAATATCCGGATTCATCTGAACCTGATTGATCCCCTCAAGGTTGAACTCAACAGGATCTTCCGCCGTGGAGATATTCACATCAGGTTTGTTCAGTTCTGCCAGTGCCGAATAAATGGTCGTTGTCTTACCGGACCCCGTGGGGCCCGTGATCAAAACCATCCCCTGTGGCAGATTGATAGTGGCCTTAAACAACTTCAGATCGTCTTCTTCAAATCCGAGCTTGGTCATATCCAGCTGCAAATTGGATTTATCCAATAGACGAAGAACCACTTTTTCGCCCCACAACGTGGGCAGCACGCTGACACGGAAATCCATTTCTTTAGCTTTGGTGCGCACTTTCAGACGACCATCCTGAGGACGGCGCTTTTCCGCAATATCCAGCTTGGACATGATCTTGATACGCGAGGCGATGGCCGCCGCAGTTCCTGCGGGCGGAGCCGTTGCTTCCACTAGGTTCCCGTCGATACGAAAACGCACGCGGTACTTTTTTTCATAAGGTTCAAAGTGGATATCAGAAACCTTTTTGCGAATCGCATCAGCCAGAATGGAGTTCACGAACTTGATGATCGGCGCATCTTCCTGACCGCCATCCTGATCGATGATTTCGGCCTGAGGGCCGATACCGAGAATAAGATCATCATCATCCCCGGTGCTCATGGTATTCAGCGACTTGGTATTGATGCTGCCGCCGTAGTACTTTTCAATACCAGAAGTGATGGCACTCTCTGTCCCCACCACAGCCTGAATGCGGCAGCGGGTGATAAAGCGTAAATCTTCTTTGACTATAATGTTGCTGGGGTCAGCAAAGGCGACGACAAGCGTGTTGCCTGCTTTCTGCAAAGGAATCAATGTGTTCTTTTCACATATATCCTTGGGAATCATTGCAATGACGGACTGATCAATCTCAAAGGTATTAACTTCAACCCCCGGAACTGCGAAATGCTTTTCAACAGCACGAAGGATCTGGTTATCTTTTAAGAATCCCAACTGGATGATGGAATTGGTCAGTTTTTGGCCGGTTTTCTTTTGCTCTTCCATTGCAGCTTGCAATTGGTCAGGCTTCAGCAAACCTTGCTTAACTAAAATTTCCCCGATTTTGAGTGAAGACATTAGGACTCCCCTGGACTAAATTTACTCCAGGGTGCCATTTTTTGTAACTAGACGGAGGAAGAGTTTTCTTCTAAAAACTTGGTCCAGCTCTGACGAATCTCTTCCCTACCAAGGTCATGGTCTGGTTTTAGTCTCTGCAACCACAACAATGTCAAAGCTTCTGCCACAAGAACAGGATGCAACACCCGAAGGTCGGCCTTCTCGGCTTCTTCCAACAGAAGATTCTGCAAAGGCAGCAGGTTCAGATCCAATGCATATCCCGTCACATTCATATAATTAAAATAAGACAAGTCCGCAAGCAGCGCCTGCTGCGCGGATAGATCCACGGTGTTGACCACAATTCCGGCGCTCACCGCTTGCATTGTCAGTTCATCCGTAGGCAGAGCATGAAAGCGAATTCCCAGATGTGAGCGCTGCAAAGCCTGTTGGTGATCCCATAGCCCGTCACGATCCCCCACAAGATAAATATCCCCAATTCCCATCAATGCCAGAACCGAGGCCACCACGCGCGCTTCTTCGTTGTGCCCGACAACGAACGCTGGCGCCCGGATATCAAGATCTCGTGCCTGGGATACCAGAACCTGCCGTAAAGCCTCATGCAGCAACACTCGCGGATACCAGGCCCCATCTTCAAGGAAGAAGGAATCCAAAACATCCACCAAGCGCACCTGAGTGGTGGACACTTTCATCGCGGGCAAAATCACCGGAGATAACTTGGGCTCCACTTTCACGGCTGCGGCGTCAGCGAAAACGTCTTCTGAAAACTCGCTGAAAACTGCAAACTCCCAGCCCCAGCCCTTTTCAGACGACAGTCGCTGCAGAAATCTAACCAGCTGACCGTGAGTTCCCGAGGTGCGAACCTCATGTATTTTCAGGGTGCTCATCAAAGTACTTTCTGGCTTCCGCCATATCCCTCTGGATTTGATTTTTCAGTTCATCGATGCCGGAAAATTTTCTTTCCTCACGCAAGAAGTGCTTCAAATACACTTCGACTTCCACCCCATACAAGTGGGCGTCAAAATCAAACAAGTGGGTTTCAATTTTAACCGGGCCTTTGCCATTTTCCTGAAATGTCGGATTGACACCGATATTTGTGATCGACGGATGCAGGTGGGCGCCAATCCGGGTCAGCGTGCAGTAAACCCCCTGGCGTGGCATGAACTCCACATCCGGGTGAATATTCGCGGTCGGCACACCGATGGTGCGCCCACGCTGAAAACCCTTCTCTACGTGGCCACGCACGTAATAAGTTCGACCCAAAAGCTCATTGGCTTTTTCAACCTCCCCGGTCTTCAGATGTTCGCGAATGCGTGTGGAGGACACGACGATGCCCTCTTTCTGAAACGGCGGAATGATGATCAGGCGAATTCCTTTTTCAGCACAATATCTTTCCAGGAAGGGAATGTTCCCCGCACGGTCTGCACCGAAGTTGAAATCATGACCCACCACCAAAGTCTTTGGATGAAGCTGAGCCAGAACATACTGATCCAGGAACTCTTGTGGGGTCACCTTGGCAAAATCCCTGGTGAACTCCTCAATAATGACGTTTTCAATGCCACGTTTTTCGAATTGTTCCTGCTGGTCCTTAAGATCAAACAGACGGTAGGTCGCCCGTTCGGGATGAAGAACCTTCACAGGGTGAGGGTGAAATGTATAAACCACCGAGGGGACGCCAAAATACTGAGCTTCGCGAACGACATTCTCGATAAGTTGCTGATGGCCCAGATGGACCCCGTCGAAATTCCCTATAGTGACAACAGAGGCCGCCAACGGCGCACTCAGGTGTTTGGCTCCTGGATAAACATGCATATTTTTCAATATACCCCCTTCCCCACTCTTCGGTAAATCGTTTTGGCGCTTCTGGGCCCCTCGCCCCCGACGCGGAAATACTTCTTAGGCCCCCCTGTTAAACCTTGAATTTTTTAATAAATTTGCTATGTTGCGACGCGTGCAAAAGGACCTGATTCAGCATCTTACCTTCAAACTCGAAGTCCTGCTTCGTTTCTTCTCCCGACGCCGGGGATTTTGGCTTCGTTGTATCCTGTGCTGGCTGATTGGCTGTCTGGCTCTGTCCAATGACGAAATCACGTCCTACGACCAGCGCTTTCAACTGCGTGGCGACCAAAAGACCTCATCCCAGATTGTTCTGATCACGATTCGTCAGTCCGACTTTTCCATGATCTATGATTCCCGCACCAACTTCCTGGACAATATGAGCGAAGTGACGGACATCACCGACAGCTTCTTCTGGAACAAGCCCCTGTGGTCCGAACTGCTTTTGCGCATTCTTCGTCAAAACCCAAAGTCTGTGGGTGTGACACTTTACTTCGGGGATAACGTCGGCTCCGTGCGAATGACCCCTGAAGAACAGCGGCTGTTCCTGGACCCTCGGGTGGTTTGGGCTTCCACGACCAACTCTTTGGAGCGCATCCTGATGCCTGTGTTCAGCAACCGCGAACACACCAATCTGGGTTCAAATGAACTCCGACGTGACGAAGACGGAGTTGTTCGTCGGGTCTTCCCCCAAAGAGCTGAAATGCCTCATCTGGTGGAAAAAATCACGGGCAAGAAGTTTCCGACCCAACTGGCAGGACTTCCAATCAATTATCGCGGTTCCAGCCGGGTCTTTAAGCAATACAGCCTAAGCGAGATCCTGTATGACGAACTTCCGGCCAACGCCTTCACCGACAAAATCATCCTGATCGGTGCGGAAACCTCTTCGGCTCCCGTGTATATGACACCGATGGGAACACTTTCCCGTACAGAGATTCTGGCACATATCACGGACACTGTTCTGGGTAACAAATGGATCCAGCGCCTGCCGTTTATTTGGTATGCTGCGGGATTCTTCGTGCTGATGCTGTTTGCGGTTTTTGTGATTACCACTTACCCGCAGTCTGTGGCCTTGTTCTGTATTGTGTGGATCGGCACCCTATTGGCGGCCCTGTCGGCCTGGGTGTTTGACAGCTTCTATTTCTGGTCCCCGGCCTTTTCTCCGTTTATTCTTCTTGGCGCCAGCTGGATCATCTTCATCGGATATCAGGCCACGAAGATTGAGCAACAAAACTTCCGCCTGCAGCAGGAACAGGAATATCTGGCCGAGCTCGAGCAGCTTAAAAACAACTTCGTCAGCCTGATCTCCCACGACCTGAAAACACCGATCGCCAAAATCCAGGCCATTGTGGATCGACTGCTGACCCAACACTCGCAGGAAGAGGAGCTGGGACAGGACCTGAAGTCTTTACGCCTGTTCAGTGAAGAACTGAATCGATACATCCAGTCCATCCTGAAGGTCCTGCGTGTGGAGTCCCGGGACTTCAAGATCAACAAAGAAGTGGCGGACATTAACGAGATCATCGAAGAAGCCCTGCAACACCTGCGTCCTTTGGCGCGCGAACGGGGCATTGAAATACACACCGCCCTGGAACCGATGTTCTCGGCGGAATTCGATACGACACTGCTTAAAGAGGTTGTGATCAACCTGATTGAAAATGCGATCAAGTACACGCCTCGCGGCGGTCAGATCGAAGTGATTTCCCATGAGTCCGAAGAAGATATTCATGTTCTGGTGAAAGACACCGGTGAAGGAATCAAACCCGAAGACATGGAAAAAGTCTGGGGCAAATTTACTCGCGGAAGCGATCAGGACCTGCGCACCAAGGGAACGGGACTGGGTCTTTATTTGGTTAAATATTTTATTGAACTCCATGGTGGTAAAGTGACGATGGAAAGTAAAGTGGGCCAAGGCACCACTGTTTCCTTCACCTTGCCGCTGGAATCTGAAGATGATGAGGTGCTGCTATGATAACAAAACTCCACACACTGATTGTCGATGACGAGGCGGAACTGCGCCGCTCTGTGATTTCCATTCTGAAATCCACCATGCCGGAAATCGAGTTCACAGTCGAAGAGGCGGCCACGGGTCGTGAAGCTTTCGAAAAAGTGAAAGAGCAACAATGGGACCTGGTTTTGATGGACGTAAAAATGCCGGAGATGAACGGCCTTGAGGCTTTGACCGCCATCAAGGAACATGATCCCCGCACCTTTGTGGTCCTAATGACGGCTCATTCGAATTTGAATGACGCGGTTATTGCGATCAAAGAGGGCGCTTACGATTACGTTGAAAAACCCGTACAACCTCAGCGTCTGACCGAAATCGTGCGCAAGTGCCTGGAAGCCCGCGACCTGATTTCAAGCCTAGCCATGTCCAACCCGGTTTTCGATGACGACATCGAAAGCGAGATCGTTGGTGGCTCCTCTAAAATGAAAGAGGTCTTCAACCTGATCTATCGTCTGTGCAAAGTGGACACCACTGTTCTGGTGCGTGGTGAAAACGGTACGGGTAAAGAACTGGTCGCCCGCGCGATCCACTTCAACTCCCCTCGCAAGTCCGGCGCCTTTGTCGCGATCAACTGCGGCGCCATCCCGGAAAACCTGATGGAAAGTGAGCTCTTCGGTCATGAAAAAGGCGCCTTCACGGGCGCTGTGGAAAGAAAGATCGGTAAATTCCAACTGGCCAACAACGGAACTTTGTTCCTGGATGAAATCGGCGAGCTTCGTCCCGACATGCAGGTGAAACTTCTGCGCGTTCTGCAAGAGCGCAAGTTCACCCCGGTCGGCAGCAACCGCGAGGTGAAAACCACCACCCGCATTATTGCCGCCACCAACCGCAATCTGGAAAAGATGATGGAAGAGGGCGAATTCCGCGAAGACTTGTTCTATCGCCTGAACGTGATGCCGATCTTCCTGCCACCGCTGCGCGAGCGTGCGGATGATATCGAGGCCCTGGCTGGAAACTTTATTAAAAAATTCTCCAAACAACATGGTCGTCAGATCACCGGTATCACTCCGGAAGCTTTGGATATGCTGAAGTCCTATCGTTGGCCGGGCAACATCCGTGAGCTGGAAAACATCATTGAGCGCTCCTTCATCGTGGAAAACAGCCATCAGATCACCGTGGACTCCCTGCCGGATTCGATCAAGCTGGCGCCTAAAGAAGGTGCTGATAAAACCGCGAGTGTTGGTTATTCAGGTCCCTTGGATTTTGATGCCTTCAAGGAAGAGATGGAAAAGGAATTTATCATCAGTGCGCTGAAAGCCAATAACGGCAGAATTAATCAAACCGTGGCGCAGGCGAATATTCCCAAGAACACTTTGCTGAGAAAAATCCGCAAGTACGGCATCAATGTGAAAGAATATACTAACGAAGAATAAATCCGGCGGTGCGAAGGACTTCCTCAGCCGGGATGTCCTTCATGCACACATGGGTTTTGATTGGACAGACCTTGTGGCCATGCTTGCCGCAAGGCCTGCAGCGAAGATCACTTTTCTGCACAACGTAACTTTCCGCAGACCACGGACGATAGCCAAACTCCAGAATCGTCGGACCAAAGACCGCAATCAAAGGCGTTTCACAGACCGCCGCCAGGTGTGTCGAGGCACTGTCATTCCCGATCAATAAAGCCGCTCGGGCGATCAGTTGCGCTGATTCGATGATCTTGGTTTTCCCTGCCAGGGAAACAGAGCCCGGTATCTGAGATGCCACTCGTTCGGCCAGCGTTTCTTCCCCCGGCCCGCCCATGACATAGATTTTATAACCTTGCTGCTGCAGAGCTTTGCCCGTGCCGACAAAGCCCTCTTCCGTCCAGCGCTTGGTCGCCCACACGCTGCCCGGGAAAATCAGAATGGCTTTGCCGTCCTCGAAACCTTCCAGCTTGAATTTGTTTTTTAGCTGTTCAAAGAGCTCTTGATGCTTCATCACCTGCGCACGCTGAGACATGGAAGCCCACGCCGGAGGCGCGGAAAGCTGCCCCTGCTCAGAAGGCAGATAGGGTCTGGCGGCGTGAACGTAGTCCTGCAGATGTTTTTTTAACTCAGCATCAAAAGATGTCAGAAGACTCAGCTGCCTCATCGCATCCGGCAGACGCACATCGCGCACCACCCGTTCGCCAAAGACAAAAAAGTTCCAGGCATTTTTATAAGAAATCTTATGCTGAGCCTTGATCTGCGCACAGAATAAAACCGTGCGTATGGATTCATGGGGAGAAATCAGATGATCGACTTTTTCTGTTTTAAGCTGCTGCAGAATGCGGCTGTAGGTGTCTTTCTTGCCTTTTTCGATCTCATAGATCTGATCAACAATCCCCGCCTTAAGAAAGAAGTCACCCAAACCTTTACGGCATACCAATCCCAGCTTGTGCTCAGGCCAAAGCGCCCGGCACTTTTTAAGGAGCGGGATCGATAGCAGTAAGTCGCCCAGAAAGGCGGTTTGAACAACAAGATTTAAGGGCATTCAGAACTTCCTCTAAAGAGACCTGATCGTAGCACATAATCGACTTTTCACAAGTCCTCTTCCAGCAAGGACTGCAGGGGCTTTGTGCCAGAAGCTTAAATCCTCTGTCATAGATGTCGATCTCGTGAGCACAAGTCGGACCAAACCACGCCACCACCTGCTTCTTTTGCGCGATCGCCATGTGCATTCCCAAGCTGTCCCCGGTGACAATAACATCGCATGCCGCCACACTGACCAAACCATCACGCAGACCGGATTCTGTCGCCGATGACACCACCGGCAGACCCCGAGCAATTCTCTGATTGCGTTCTGTATCTTCAGGGCCTCCCAATAAAACTATCTCCGCCTGAGGGATTTGCTTCGAAATCTCGGCAATGACCTTGCGGTGAAATTCCACCGTCCACTTTTTTGCCGCAATCACGTTGCTGCAACCTGTGTTGAGGCCCACGATGAGGTCTTTGCCGTTCACTCTCAGCCACTCGGAGCGACGTTCAAGGGCTCTGTGTTCTTCTTCCTGCGTGATTGGCAACCAGTACTCGTCCCGACGATAGGGACCGATTTCCAAAGCTTCCACCATCAACTGTGTTTCAGGCTTCTGGTTCACGAAAAACTTTTTATGGTTATCAAGCCCCAGCTCCCACAGTTCTGTGGCCGCGGGTGTGGCTGGAACAATGGCGCCATTGCGGCCTTGAGCTTTGAAACCGAAAACCTGATCCACTTTGGTACGGTTCACAACCCCACAAGCTTTCAGGGACTTGTCGATCACAAAGCCAATTTCGAACTCCAGGGAGGATAACTGCAATAAATCCGCTTCACTGGTTGTCAGAACTCGATCGATGGCAGGATGATTTTTTAGAAGATGATGTGCGGGAGCATCTGTGACCCAAGTGATCATCGAAGAGGGGTATTTACGTTTCATCGCCCGCAACAAGCTGGTGCTGCGGACCACGGCCCCCAGGGCTCCGAGGTGAACAACCAAAATGGAAAGCGCCGGGATGTCCTTATGCTGGCAACCGCTGTCGCAGGATTCATTTTTTGAACATGGTTTATAACCTGAGAAATATCGACAATCCACAATGGCCATAGTCTGATTCTATGTCAGGTGAAAGCTGAGCACAGGTCCAGCCCTGTATTTAAGACCTTTGTATTGTCGTCATTTGAATGCCAGAATCATTTTATGAGATTTGAAAAAGAACAGGTCCAGCTCCAACCCTTGCAACTGCAACCTGCCCCAGATGGCGGTCTGATGTCCGTTCTGGCCACGCGAAAGAGTTTTCGCCTGAGTCCCTTGCAGTATTCTTATCTCGATGTTCTAAAGAACGGCACCTCCGTCGAAGGCTTGGTGCAGTTCTTTCTGGGACAAGGATGGCTGGTCAACTTCCGCGAGCTATCCTCTTTGCTTGAGTTTTTGGTGCATGAGGGAATTCTGCTTAATCCGGTGATTCGTGATTACTTTAACAAAGCCGCCACTCTGGCCAATGCTGTCGGCTCCAACCTGGGGTCACAGCTCACTGGAAGCCTTTCGGTGTCAGCCCAGCATCTGCCCTTTTTCCGATCGCTGGATGCAGAGCTGGCACAGTTTCTTTTACAAAAGGCCGAGCGCTTTCAGGTTCCCGCTCACATCAAAGTCATTCAAACCGGCAAGAACGACCGTGATCTTTTTATTCTATTAAAAGGTCAGGCCGGAATCTATCGCGTGATGGATGCACAACACCGTCAACTGATTGCAGCCCTGGAACCAGGAGCCCTGTTCGGCGAAAGTGGTTTTTTGCTAAATCAACCACGCACGGCGGATGTGATCACTCTGGCTCCCAGTGAAATCCTGCGGGTTCGTCACCTGCCCGAGTTTGATCAACTGATCAAAACTGAAAAAGCCCAAACTCTGCAACATCGCTTCTGGATACTTCAGGCTTTGCAGTCCTCGCCTGTTTTTAAAAGACTTCCGGGGGACTGTCTGGACAGTTTGATTTTCTCGGGCCGCCTGGTAAAAGCGCCCGCGCATCAACGACTGTTCAACGAAGGACAAGCGGCGAACACCTGCTATATTGTCGTCCAGGGCAGTGTTGTAATAAGCCAGCAAGGCAGAAACATCAATGTGATGGGCCAAGGCGCCTGCTTCGGCGAGATTTCCTTGCTCATGAGCGGCGGCCAGCGCACAGCCAGCGCAACCACACAACAAGAAACAGTCCTTCTGGAGATCCAACAGAAAGACTTCTATCGCGTTCTTTCCCAAAACCTGTTTCTGGCAAAAGAAATCGAAACACTTGCCGTCCAACGACTGCAAGCTGACCAACAACGCTAACAAATTAAAAAATTGGCCCGCGCAAAAATGCGCAGATCCATGACAGAAGTTCCCCGCAGCATAACGCCGGAAAGAGACCGCTATCAGCGGCCGGGCTTGATTTCGACGACTTCAGAGATCAGAGTTCCGATCTTGATCTTAGATTCGATCCTTAGAATATATTTGCGGTCATCGTCCGACAACCAAATGAAATTGTCGCCGATAGGTTTGAATTTTCCCTTTAAGGTGATATTAGGCTGAACCACAATGGCCTTCATCGGACCTAACTTGGTGTCCAGAACCTCACGACGAATGGCTTTACCGGAGAACACCAGATTTTCTTTGTCGTTTCCAACGCGGAAGGAATACTCTTTTCCGGTTTCCCACTGGAAGTTTCGCATGTAGAAAATGGCGCTATAGACGTTCTGTGTGTAAGGCAGAATTTCCCAGGTTTCCTTCTTTTCCTTTTCGCCGTCCTCTTTGGTGACCTTCTTTTCCCAGAAGGTCGCAAGGCCCTTATCTGTATCGAAGAGCATTTTTGCTTCTCGCAACTGGCCGGATTCCTTTACATGCAACTGGAAGACACGCGGCACCAGATCCTCGTAGTCCACAAAGGTCTCTACTCGGTCTTCAACGCTGTAAAAGGTTGAGAACAATGAACTGGTTTTGATTTCCACGGCAAAAGTATAAGCTTTGCGACTATTGACCATGGCAAAGGGCTCAACCTTCATGCGAAGCTCTCCGGCAGAAACCTTGAAGTAATGCACATTATGCACGACCTCTTCACCTTCGCGGAAAGGATCCACCAACGGACGACGTCCGTTAAAACCTACGGAGTCCTCCAGTTCCGGCTGTCTGACGGCCACTTCAGAAACACTGGACTTTTCTGCCATCTTCTTTCCTTTAGCATTGTCCGTTTTCTTTGCAGGTGTTTTGCTTATCTGGGCGGCAGCCTTTTTTTCCGGGGTTTTTAAAGCCGCCTTCGAAGGTGGCACAGGCTTGACAGGTTCGGTCTTTTCCGGGGCCACCGGAGGCGCCGAAGGCGTTGTTTCCGCTGATTCTGGCACCGGTTGCTTGACGATCTTAACTGCTTCTTCGAACTCTTCGTTTTTCTTGAGCTGATCGGTCTTGTCATACTTCAAAAACGAAGTCGAACAAGCTGAAAACAACAAAGCTGAAGTCAATGCACCAAGAAGCAGTCTAAAATTCACCGGAAATCCTTCCAACGTCGATGCACCCACATCCATTGTTCCGGGTGCTTTCTCACAATCTGCTCCAGCTTATCACAGAAAGCCTGAGTCATATTGAGAGTCGTCTGATCCTTATCATCAGTCACACAAGTGGCCGTGTCCATCGCTGGCTCAACTACCACGTGAAGTTTCTTGTCTTCCCCCTCATAGGTATAGATCGGCAGCACTGGAGCTTTGGTTTTTTGCACAAACAGAGCTAGACCATAGGCCGTGCCCGTTTTCTTGCCGAAGAAGCGGGTCTCAATCCCAAAAGGCCGCCCCATAAACTGATCAAGGACAAAAACCAAAGCTTCATTTCGCTTCAGTGCTTTAAGAATCTCAAAGGCATTATTGGGAGCATGGGCATCGATGTACTTCACACCTTTTGCCCCGCGCACTGAGAACCATAGATCATCAAACCACTTTGTTTTGAATCTTTTGGTGATGATATTCACATCCTGCCCATTCATGACAATCGCGTTGGAGGCAAGGTCCCCATTCCCCAGGTGAAGTGTCAGGAAGAACATTCCCTTCCCCTGGATGCGGGCTTTTTCAATGTTTTCCCAGCCATGAAAGACCACATTCTTCTGAATCCAGTCTTGCGTGACCGAGGGAATGAAAAAGAACTCGGCAAAATTGTATCCCAACTGATACACCGACTCGCGCCCGATTTTTTTCTTTTCAATCGCGGTCTTTTCGGGAAAAGCGATGTCCAGATTATCCAGAACAATCTTTTTTCGGAATCCGAAAACATCAAACCACAAAAAGCCCACCCATGACCCGGATTTGCGCAGCCACTGGCGCGGAATCAAAGAGCTGAAGAAAACCATCACACTAACGAAGAACTTGATTAATAACTTCATGAAGACGTCCCTTCTTTCCCGCTTCCGCCACCTCCAAAGAGGCGCTCCACAACAAAGAAGCATCATTGAACAACTGGCGCAACTTCACCGCATCTTTTTCCGTGGTAATCAGATAGTCCGCCTGGGATTTTTTAAACTGGCTTTCGATTGTTTTCACATCTTCAGCCGTGTACTGATGATGATCACGGAAATGCCTGCTTAAAGAAGACACCTCACCAAGTTCACGCATCATTTTTTCAAACACGTCAGGTCGAGCAATGGCCGAAACCAGGAACAGTTTCTTGCCTTTGAGATCCGCTCGCGACAACGCCTGCTGGGTCTTCTGATTACGACACTGCCGAATCTCGTAGCCAAAATAAAGTATTTCCTTATCCTTTGGCAGACGCGCCTCAAGCTGCTTAAGTTGCTCTTCAGGGGCCAGATTGCATTTGGATAGAATCAACAGGTCCGCACGTCCAATCCCCTGCCAGGACTCACGAGCTCGCCCCTCAGGAAGAACCTCGTAGTTCGCAAGGCTTTCGGTGGCATCCAAAATGACGATATTCAGATCCCGCGCCAGGCGACGGTGCTGAAAACCGTCATCGACAATCAAAAGGTCGTACTTGCCATTTTCAACGGCATATCTGGCCGTTCGCCACTTACTGGGACCCACGTAAACAGACACCTGCGGATTGGCCTGGGCCAACAAGACAGGTTCATCACCAAAATACCGAGCCGCAAAGGGATGGTCCACATCCACCAAACAGGGCGAAGAGGCATCCGCGCGGTAAGAACGACTGATCACCGCCACCTTTTTCCCCTGAGCCACCAAAGACTTCAGACAAAAATCAGTGATCGGCGTTTTTCCAGTGCCCCCGACTGTCAGATTTCCGATGCTCACCACCGGAACCGGCGCTTTGTAAACTCCGAACACGCCCTTGTCGTAAAGGTTGTTTTTCACCCCTACGACCTGATCATACAGAAAAGAAAGTGGACGAAGATAAAGTTTCATCAGGTGAAATACTCATCAAGGGCTTTCACCACCCGCTGAGTGGCCCCCTTGTCGCCAAGATATTGACGAAGCTGCGCCAGATCTGACACGACGGAATCGTGATACTGTTTGTCCACAACATAGCGTTCCAACAGGGCCGCCAGTTTTTCTGGCGTCACTTCGGATTGGAATCTTTCAGGCACAGCCTCTTTGTTCAAAATCAGATTCACCAAACCAAAATATTTGGTCCCACGCACGAAGAGTTTTGCAAAAACACCTGTCAGCCATTTCATTTTGTACATGATGACCATCGGTTTTTTCAGCAATCCCACCTGCAGGGTCGCCGTTCCAGAGGCCACCAGCATCATGTCCACCAGATGAATCATGCGGAAAGGTTCATCCTTCAACAGCATGTACGGAAGACGGAAGTCCTCCAGCAGATCCTGCATGTATTCCTTGGTAAAGGTTGGCGCCGTCAGAATAACAACTTTCAAGTTCGGGAATTTCTTGGACAGAATACGAGCCGTGTCCAGCTGAATCTGGAAGTGCTGTTTCACCTCCAGACGACGGCTGCCCGGCATCAGTCCCAGAACGATTTCATCGTCTCGGATACCGCATTGATTGCGGTGAATCTTCAAATAGTCCTTGTCGTCGATAAGACGCTCATCCAATTCATCCAGAAGCGGATGCCCGACAAAGTCACAAGGCACACCATGCTCTTCATAGAAGGGCACTTCAAACGGGAACAGAACAAAAACTTTTTTGCAGTACTTTTTGATCGTCTTCACACGGCCTTTGCGCCATGCCCAGACTTGCGGAGAAATATAATAAACAACCGGGATCCCTAATGCGTGCAGCTTTTTTGCCAGCATCAGATTGAACTCCGGATAGTCCATCACAATGGCCACCTTGGGACGGCGTTTTTCAGCCTCGGCCACAAGGCTGTCAAAGACACCTTTCAGGTGACTATAGGCACTGATGATTTCAGCGGCGCCGACAACAGCCATCTCCTCGGATTTGCCCAGTCGTTCAAAGCCGATATCTTCCATATCCTGACTGCCCACGCCAAAAGCATGTACTTTGCGTCCCTGCTTTTTCCAGGCCTCAAGAATTCTTTGCGCATATGTTACGCTGGAGGCTTCCGCCGCCACCATCAGAACCTGATCCATCAACCCTCAATCATTTTTTGAATGTCTTCGATGGCCTTCAATGCTTTCAAACCATCAAGACCAGTCACAACCGGTGCTTTGTCGTGCAAAACACAGTCAACAAAGGCGTCCGTTTCTTTTTGCAGAGCATCGGCTTTTTCAACACTCCACTTGCTGACGGAAATGAATTCATCACCGCCCGCCCCTGGAACCACCTTTTCAATCTCCAGAACTCCGGTCTGAGCAAACAAGGTGCAATCATCCTGCAAGATCCGAATGGATCGCTGAGCCACCGGAGACACGCGACTGACATTGATCACCGCATGCACGCCGTTTTTCATTTTGAAGGACACAGAGGCCGTATCCAGATGTTTGGAGATAAGCTTCGTGCCGGAAGCCACCATGTATTCAATCTCAGACCCCGTCAACCAGAACAAAAGATCCATATCGTGGATCATCAGGTCATGCAGAACACTGACATCCGAACCGCGTTTGTTATAGGGAGCCATGCGGTTGAGTTCGATGAACTTCGGATTCTTCAGATGCTTTTTCAAGTCATTCACTGCAGGATTAAAACGTTCGATGTGTCCCACCGCCAGCTTCACGTTGTGCTTTTGCGCCAGAGCCAAAAGCTCTTCAGCCTGAGGAACCGTCGCCGTGATTGGCTTTTCCACGTTCACATGGATGCCATTTTGCAGGAACATTTTGGCCAGCTCGAAATGACTTAAAGTGCTGGCCGCGATCGTGACCAAATCCACCTGACCGACAAGGTCTTCCGGTTTATGGAAGCTTTTAACTTCCAAGGTCGACGCAATTTTATCCGCCTGTGCCGGGAAATGATCGCAAACGCCGACCAACTCCACATGGGGGTTGTTTTTGTATTTCTGTGCGTGGAAGTTGCCCAGGTAGCCAACCCCGACAACCGCCGCACGAAGCTTTTTGTTACTCATCGTCCTGCCATCCTTTTGGACTTCTATCGACAGCAATGCCACGCTTGGAACTTCTGATAAAGTTGATGAAGTACTCGATGTTCGGGCTCATCGCGCACTCTTTCAGGATGCGCTCAATACCCTCTTCCACCGTGTGAGACCCCATGATGATGATACGAATAGCTTTGTGAACATTTGAGATCTCTTCACGCGGGAAGCCCTTACGCGCCAAACCAATCTTATTGGTCGCACGAATCGTCGCATACGTCCCTTGTGCACGACAGAACGGCAAAATGTCCTTGTTCACAATGGACGAGCCCGCCACAAACGCGCCTTTACCCACTTTTGTAAACTGATTAAAGGCACACACCCCGCCGATCGTCACACCGTCTTCGATCTCGCAGTGCCCGCCCAGATGGGAGTTGTTCGCAATCGTCACATTGTCACCGACCTTGCAGTCATGCCCAATGTGCGTGTATGCCATGAAATAGCCGTTGTTGCCGATCTCAGTCTTTCCATCACCTTTGCTGGTCGCCAGATTGGCGGTGGAGAATTCACGGAATGTATTGTTGTTACCAATGATCAATTTGGTTGGTTCACCTTTGTAGGAAAGATCCTGAGGAGCCCCCCCAATAACAGCACCTGGACAGAAATGATTATTTTCGCCGATTTCAATGATCCCGTGACGTGAACCCAGTGTCACATGACCTTCAACGAACGTGCCTTTTCCAATAAAACCTTTACCCTGGATCAAGCAGTAAGGACCGATCTCGACGTCGTCGGCGATTTGGATGTCTGGAGAAATAACACTGCTTGGATGAATTTTATAATTTGCCATGGATTTTAATTCCTAAATGGAAAAGGGCCTTTTCAGGCCCTTTTCGTTTTATTATCAACTACTTTTCTTTTTCAAAGGCCTTGATCACTTCTTCTGTCAAATCTGCGTCAGAAGTTGCGTAAAGAACCATTTGCGAGTTTTCGATCACCATAGTGTAGCCTTTATCTTTGGCCAACTTAGCGATCACTTTTTTCATTTTTTCCAGAATCGGAGCCGTCAACTCACGCTCTTTTTTCTGAATTTCGATCTGGCTTTTTCCAACCACATCACGGTACTTCAGCATTTCTTCCTGGAACTCAGCTTGTTTTTTGCCAAGTGCTTCTTCAGAAAGAACAGACTTTTTCTTTTCAAGGTCTTCACCCATCTTTTTCAAGTCAGCTTCTTTTTTCTCAAGTTCTTTTTTCTTTTTATTGAAATCAGACTCAAGCTCCGTTTTCGCTTTCTTACCTGCAGAAGTGGATTGAATCGCTTTTTGCATATCAACGAAACCAATTTTTGCTTCTGCCTGCGCCAAAGATGCCGTCAATAGCATGCTTAGCACGATCAACATTCTTTTCATTCCCAAATCCTCCTTAAAGGTTTTTAAATTTTTTAAGTCCAGCTTACGCGCCTACAGGCGCTTCAGCATCCTGCGCATGAGCGCGAGTCCAGCTTACGCGCCTACAGGCGCTTCAGCATCCTGCGCATGAGCGCGAGTCCAGCTTACACGCCTAACGGCGCTTCAGCATCCGGCTGCCAGCGCTGGTTCAGCTACGCGGGCTAGGCCCGCTGCGCTCTCCGCCTGTCGGCCCTAGAACGACGGGCCGATGGAGAATTCGAAGACGGTGGCGTCGTGGTAGATGGAGTTACGATTCAGCGGGAAGCCCCATTCGAAGCGCAAGACCCCGATTGGAGAGTACCAACGGATACCGAAGCCCACGTCCGCGAAGAATTTATCCTCGGTTAGAAGATCATCTGCCGCACCGACGTCGAAGAATCCAGCTCCCATGATGCCAGCTTCCTTCACCAAAGGGAACTGTAATTCCGTCTGGTACATCGCCTGCTGAACACCACCATAGAAACGCATAGACTGCTCTTTGGCCTTCTCTGGTCCCAAAGAAGGTTCAAGCTCGTCATAGATCATCTTGGACTGTTTCATTTTTCCCACACGGTAGGATCGGTAACCACGCAGTGAGTACGGTCCCCCTAGCAAATACAGCTCACTGAATGGCACTTCCTGGCCTTCCAAAGAGTCAATGCGGGCGTATTGGATGTTATTTCGCCACACTACGTCCCAGAACAGATTCTTGTAGTAGCGGAAGTTCGCCGTTCCGCGAGTATATTTCAGATCTCCACCCAGACCGGCGTATTCATAAGAACCACTCGTATAAATACCCTTACTTGGCATCTGACGATCGTTGCGTGTGTCATATTCGATACTAGCCGTCAAAGAACTCGTGACGCCAGAGGCCGTTTTCAACGGGAACAAATCCGGATCCGTGATCAACTTGCCGTTTTCGTATTTTTCCTCAAGCTCCGTGTCATCGTACTTGTACTTCAGGAAACCGCGAGTGTACTCAGCGATAGGGTGACCCAAGCGGATCGCGCCCCCGCGGTGATTCTCGTCATAGTCCACACGGCCGGAGTTGGCACTTTGATAGATGTCCGCTCCCAATGACCACAAAGTGTCGCGGAAGTAAGGCTCTGTGAAAGACAAGCTATAGTAACTGCCTGTGTTGCTCAGATTCAGGGACGCACCCAAGTTCTGACCCTTACCCAGGAAGTTGGCCTGATTCACGGACCCCTGCAATGTGAAGCCCTGAGACGTCCCGTACCCGGCCCCCACCTGGATCTGTCCGGTGTTACGCTCTTTCACCGCGATGTCCACATTCATCACTTCGGTGCGCTCTGGATCAATCGACGTCTTAAAGTTCACTTCCTCGAAGAAGCCCAGGCGCTGGATGTTTTCCAAAGACTGACGACGACGGGTTTCATTGTAAAGCTCACCCTCGTGCACCTTCAGCTCACGACGAATGACTTTGTCGCGGGTTTTGGTGTTGCCGATCATATTGATCTTACCGAAGTAAACCTTGTTCCCTTTGTCGAACTCAAACACCAGATCCACACGGCGCTCTTTATCGTTAAAGCGTGTGCGCGGGATCACGTTGGCATAAGCGTATCCAAGATCCCCGTACTTTGCCGTCAACTCGCTGATGTCCTTCTGCAGAACATCGTAGGCAAACACACCGTTGTCGTCGATATTGATCACTTCACGCAGTTCAGACTTCGGGAACAGCAGGTCCCCGGCGAAATCCACGTCACCGACATTGTACTGTTCACCTTCCTCGATACGGATGGTGATATAGATGTTTTTCTTATCCGGAGTCACCGTCACCTGAGGACGATCCACCTTGGCCTGAACATAACCCTGATTCCAGTAAAGGAAACGCAGGATCTGCACGTCACGCTCAAACATTTCTTGTTTGTATTGGCCAGAACCACTCAAGCCCGAGAAGAAGCCACCTTCAGAGGTCAGCATTTTGGATTTCAAGGCGCTGTCACCCAGGTGTTTATTCCCCAGGAAAGTGATCTTTTTAACTTTCACCTTATCGTTTTCACGAACTTTGAAAACCAAACGAACTGTTTCATCCTTGGTCACTTCCTGAACTTCGTAATCCACCTTCGCCAGGAAGAAACCTTTGTCCTCGTACAGCTTTTGGATTTTTTCGACGGCTTCTTTCACCTTGGCCATATTCAAAAGCTGATAAGCCTTGATCCCGGATGCATCCGCCATGTCTTCTGATTTAACTTCACTGTTGCCTTCGTAAGTGATCTCCACGATGGAAGGCTTTTCCAGAACTTTATACGTCAACGCGACGTCTTTGCCAGTGACTTGACGACTGACTTCGATGTCGTTGAAGAAACCAAGATTGAACAATGAAAGCACGTCCGCACGAATATGGTCGGCTGAATACTGCTCGCCCACTTTGGTGGTGATCTTTGCAAGAATAGCGTCTTTTTCAATCTTGCGGTTGCCAGAAACTTCAATGGTTTTGACAATCAACCCCGAAGAAGCTTCGGCTGCTGCTTGCACAGGAGCTTTCGCCTTCGTGGTCTTTTTGGCAGGAGCCGCCACAACCGCAGAAGTTAAGAATGTGATTAACAGTGCACAAAGAAGCTTACTCAAAGTTCCCATTCCCCATCATCGGGCCCGGCCCGGATTTTTAAAAATCTATAAGATTTCTAAGTACTTACAATTTCGATGAAGAATCGTAACTTAAGACCAAGGTCCTGTCAAAGCTGCCAGACCGCCACCCGCACTTTTTTAGCCGCAAAGCACAACCCACAAAGCAGCTCCCCCCCTGCAGTCCTTAAAAAAAGACTCGAGCAAAAACCCTGAGTGGCGAGAAGGCTCCAGATGAAAGGCGGAGAAGCTCCCCGCAGCGGAGGCGTGCTCAATGCACGTCGGAGCGAGGAGAGCGCACGACAAGAATAGCAGGAGGCTATTCTTGCGCGTCAGCCCAAAGGGCAAGGGCAGGAGCCCGCAGCACAACGCAGTCAGCTGGGGCCTTATCGACCCTCAGGCTTAGGATTGCCATTGGCCGTCTTTCATTCGATAGACTTTGGGGAATCGTGTCGCAAATGTCAGGTCATGCGTCACAATGACCAGTGCGAGCTTCATTTCTTCCTTTAAGCGGAAGAACAACTCCTGGATCTTCGCGCTGGTATGCGAATCCAAGTTCCCTGTCGGCTCATCCGCAAACAGGATCTTCGGATGCCGCACCAAGGCACGAGCAATGGCCACACGTTGAAGTTCGCCCCCCGAAAGTTGATTCGGGTGGTGATCGCGGCGATCGGCCAATCCCATAAACTCTAGAAGCTGCAAAGCTTTTTCACGCGCAACTTTGATGGACTCACCGCCGACACGGCAAGGAATCATCACATTCTCCAATGCCGTAAATTCCGTCAGAAGATGATGGGACTGAAAAACAAAACCCATCTCGGCATTGCGGAAGCGGGACAGCTCCTCATCATTCATCGCCAGCAAGTCACGACCTTCACAGTACAGCTCGCCCTTATTTGGACGATCCAGGGTTCCCATGATTTGCAACAAGGTGCTTTTCCCGGCGCCCGAAGCGCCCAGAATTGCAAAGGCCTCCCCTTGGCGAATATCCAAACTTACACCGCGCAGAATTTCTAATTCTCCCACACCTTGAGCGTAGGATTTATGAATATCAATGGCGCGCAGAAGAATATTTTCATCACTCACTTCGAAGGCCCTCCACCGGATCCAACTTTGCCCCACGACGAGCTGGCGCAATGGTTGCGATCAAACATACCAGCAGTGTCGCAACGCAAATGGCGATGCTGTCGATAAAACGAATTTGCAGCTTAATGTTTTCCAGACGATACACTTCACCAGAAATCAGATTCAGACTGCTTTGCAGCCATTCAAACAAGTAAGCAATCCCCACCCCAACCAAGAAGCCCAAAATCAGACCCACAGTGCCCATGAATAGACCTTGGAAGATGAATATTTTCTGGATGTCTTTTTGCGACAGCCCCACGGTCTTCAGAATCGCAATATCCTTATAACGACGAAGCACATTCATGGAAAGAGTTGCTGACACATTGAACGCCGCCACAATAGTGATCACCAGAACAACAAAGAAGATACCCGGACGCTCGACATTGATGGCTTCAAAAAGGTTTTCATTGGAATCACGCCAGTCCCGTACCCAGTAAGGAGACCCGAGCGTCGCACTTAAATTAAACGCCGCATCTCGAGCATGATCCACATCTTCCATACGCAGAATCAATCCAGAATACCGATCCCCGATGTCAGCCAAGGCTTGCGTCGCATTCAAATCTGCCAGAATAAACCGCTCATTCCAGTCATGTTTTCCCAGATCCAGAATACCTTGAATTTTAAAGGTCCCTACCCGGCGCTGAAACTTGGACGGATCCACCGAGTCCGCGACGGGGACGACCACCCGGAAGGTATCGCCGACATTTAAATCCATTTTTTGCGCCAGATTTTTACCTAAAAGAGCCAAAGGGATTTCACTGGGCTCGGAAAGATTGTCTGATCCCGACATGATCCGGCGTTTGAAATTCAAGACCTGCCCCACACGATCGGTATCCACACCCTGAATCAGGACACCGGAAATCTGTCCTTTGTGTGCAAGCACGGCTTCGATAAAGACAAAGCGAGAGGAGCTGACCAGCGTGGGTTCGGCCTTGCGGATGCGCTCTTCCAGCTCTTTCCAGTCATCCGGAAAACGCGAACGCTTCACCACCTGGATATGACCTGACACCTCGGCCATCGCCGTTTTCAGCGTGTTTTCAAACCCGCTCATCACCGCCATTGAGGCCACCAGAGCGGCCACCCCGAGCACCAACCCCAAAAGGGCTAACGGAGCCGATCCACCAAACAAAGTCTGGCGGGAAAAAAGCAATCGTGCAGCAATCCAGGGAAGTGAGGACTTCACGAAGGCTGGCCTTCTGCCTGCAGCGTGGACTTCAGATAGGCCATGATAAAGCCATCCAGATCACCATCCATGACATCATCCACCTGATTGGTTTCAAAGTCCGTGCGATGGTCCTTCACCATTTGATAAGGATGCATCACATAAGATCGAATCTGCGAACCCCATTCGTTGGCTTTCTTCTGAGAGTTCATTGCATCCTTTTCGGCGTTGCGCTTTTCAATCTCCATCTCGTACAAGCGGGCTTTCAACATCTTCAAAGCCTTTTCACGGTTCTGAATCTGTGAGCGCTCTACCTGACAGGTGACAATCACACCCGAAGGAATGTGAGTCATGCGCACGGCCGAATCCGTTCTATTGACGTGCTGTCCACCGGCTCCGCTGGCGCGGAAGGTATCGACTTTCAAATCTTCGGGGCGAACCTCGATATTGATATCGTCGTCCACCTCCGCCCAAGCAAAGACAGAGGCAAAAGACGTATGGCGGCGAGCATTTGAATCAAACGGAGAAATACGCACCAGACGATGCACCCCGGATTCCGCCTTCAGGTAGCCATAGGCATAAGGGCCTTCAATCAAAAGTGTGCAGGACTTGATCCCGGCACCCTCGCCCTCGGTCATCTCAATCACCTGAACTTTGAATCCATGTTTGTCGGCGTAACGCGTGTACATACGCAGCAGCATAGAGGCCCAGTCACAGGACTCTGTCCCGCCGGCACCGGAGTTGATCGACAAATAGGCACTGTTGCTGTCCAACTCGCCATTCAAAACTCGCTTCAACTCCAGATCCTGCCCCAGCTTTTCAAGAGCTATCACTTCTGTTTTGGCCTCAGTGAAACTGCCTTCATCCTGAGCCTCTTCTGCCATTTCCAGCAGAACTTTGGCATCACTCAATCGACCTGCGAATGCGTCGAATTCCCCCACCGCTCTTTCAAGTAGGGTCTTTTCTTTGTTGAGTTTTTGCATTTCCGCAGGTTTTTCCCACAGCGCGGGATTCTCGGCCTGAATGGAGATTTCCTCCAGGCGCTTTTTCTTGCGATCTAAGTCAAAGATACCCCCGAAGCTCCTTGGAGAAGGCTTCGAGAGAGACGATTTTGCTTTTAATTTCAGAGGCTTCAGTAACGATAGACATAGGCCCAGTGTAATCACCAAGCCCAGTCTGTCAAGAAAAACGCCTTCGAGAGAAGGGAGGGGATATCTCTCGAAGGCGGAAGTCAGGGACGACACAGACCCCTATTACAAACTCGATGCCACCCCCACAGCCCTCGACCATTTGCAATATACCCCCACACACCCCGGCACCCTCGCCCCAATTGCCCAAAGCTTCGACAAAACAGTTGCCGCAGAAGGACTCTTTTCGCCCTTCCGAGTGTTTTTTGGGTTTTATAGCAATTTTAAAAGGAGAAGAGCCCCTAAAGGGCTGAGATTTTTTTCAAAAGGACCTCGAACGCCGCATCCTGGATGCTGAACATTTCACGAGCGTCTTTTTCATTGGTTTCATGATCGTAGCCCAACAAGTGAAGAACTCCGTGTAACAGCATGTACCCCAGCTCCTGTTGATAGGTCAGCCCATGTTCAACGGCCTGGCGTTTTAAGACTTCAGGACACAGAACAAGCTCCCCTAAGGAGGATGGGTCCATCGAATCAAAACTCAGAACGTCCGTAGCGTAGTCCTTGCCCCGGAACTCTTTATTGATCTTTTGCGCCGGTTTTTTATCCAAGAACACCATAGTCAGCTCGCGACGTGCCTGATCAGCCCGCAAAACCTTTCGCTTCTTCAGCTCTGCTGTCAGAAGCTCCATCCAATTCAGAATGAACTTGCGCGGAGCTGCGTGTTTAGACTCGTTAACAATCAGAACTTCCATGATCAACCTTGAGAGGGAGTGGTTTGAGCAACGTCACCCAGGCCACCGCCCGCACTGCGTGGATAGTCGATGCGCTGGTGATAGATCCCTAGCAGAATGCGAATAAATGCGGCCTCCACTTTGGAAATATCCTTCAGTGTCAGATTACATTCATCCAACTGTCCGTCAGAGAATTTTCTTTGCGTGATGTTTTTAACGATATTCTGCAAGCGAGTCGGAGTGGGCTCATCCAACGAACGCGCGGCTGCTTCAATGCTGTCAGCCAGCATACAAAGAGCCGCTTCCCGGAACTGCGGCTTCGGACCCGGATAACGGAAGTCCTGATCGCTGATTTCCGGATCGTCCTCTTTCTTCAGATCCAGGGCCTTGTTGTAGAAATAAGATATCAACGTCGTTCCGTGGTGCTGCAAAACCCCATCAATGATGGGTTTACCAAGTTTATAAGCCATCCCCATTTCCACGCCGTCTTTGACGTGAGCAATGAGCAGCGTCTTGCTCATAAATGGCGAAATATGATCATGTGGATTGTGGCCGGGCTTCTGGTTTTCGATGAAGTAGTTGGCATGCTCCATCTTCCCGATATCGTGATAGTAACACATCACCTTACCCAACAGCGGATTTGCTCCGATCTCTTCAGCCGCCGCCTCCACCATGGATCCCACCATCATCGAGTGATGATAAGTTCCCGGAGCCTTGACGATCATTTCTTTCAGCAGCGGATGATTCAGGTTGCTGAGCTCCAAAAGCTTCACATCGGTGGTGTAGTTGAAAACGGATTCCAGCAACGGAACAAACATCATCGCCACCAGGGCCGAGAAGATGCCACCTATAAAGCCCGCTGGGATGGATAAAAGAATCTCTTTCACCCCACCCTCTTGATCGAACTTGGTCATGGTCAGGATGAAGGCGATCATGGCAGCGTTGACCAGCCCCGTGCGCACACCGGCAAAGTAAACGTCGTTTCGGGTCTTGCAGTTATACACTCCCCGAGCCGCGGCAATACCACCCACCAGACTGACGAACATGAAGTTGAAGTTATAGTCGACCATGATCCCCAGGCAGACTGAAAGGAAGGCTGTGAAGAGCCACACGATCTCGCCATAAGTGATCAACAGACCCACCAGCATAGGACCGGCCGCCACTGGAGCTGCAAACAAGAAGATCGACGGCGGCAGAAAGTGTCCCAGCTTCGAGGCAAATGCAGCATCGGTGATGAACAAATAGATCTTGGTGAAGAAGATGACGCCAAAGGCAATCAACATCATCACAGAAACGTCTTTGAATTCGATTTTAACTTTATTGATGGTGAAGCGCTTCAGGTAAGAGAAGAATACCAAGATCGCCACTGAAAGCATCAGCGCCATCGCCAGGGACATGATGTCCTTGCGCTTATCCGCGCGGATGTTTTCGATCTGCTTGATCACCGCCATCTGGAATGGCTGCACAACAGAGCCTTGAGCAATGATATTTTGATTCTTTTTGATAGTGATCGTCACCGGAATCACCGCATCGCGGGCGGCCTGACGACGACTGGCCGTTTCCTGCTTATTCAGGGTCATGTTTGGCACGACCAGGGATCTTGCGAAATACAGAATATTGGCCTGATCACTTTCTGAGAAACGATTCAGATCTTTTTTCAGATCCAATTCAAAGTTTTCCGGCGACTGAAGATCCAGGATTTCCTCGCGCGGAATAGAGAACTCTTTACCCAGGTTGTTTTTATGAACAACCCGACCGAGGACTGCGGACTGGCTGGCTGGGATAAATCGATCCGGGGCTTCTGCCACCTTACGGTCATACCAGTTTTCCAGGTTTCGGATCACGATGGCTTCGATGCGCGGACTGAACTTTAGATCAATCAGCCACTCAAACATGAAGTCAGAAACCCCCACACCCAGTTCTTTTTCGAACTGCTTTTTATGCTGGAAGAAGTCCTTCACTGCCGCCCGGTACTGCGCTGGTGCTGTCGGCCACTTGTTTTCGCGATAATAGGCCCGCATCGTGCGGAAAGAGTGAATCAGATTAACAGAAACCCGCTCAAACACGCTGGTGTCGTAGTCATACACGATGGGAACGGAGTACTCGGCCTTAAGGCGTTTTTCCTCGGTGGTGACCTCATCGGTCATTTCAAAGCCCATCGGCGAGACCACGTCAAATTTAGCCACATCACCGACAGTAAAATTGTAAGGAATATCGAACTGATAGAAGATGGTGTAAGACAACAGAACACAGTACAAAAAGATCAAAGCAGCCCGACGAATGAAGAATCTTTCTTCCATCAGCTGCACGATGCGGCCGAAGAAAGTTTTCTCCAATCCGATGGAATCAACCCAGTCTAAAAACTTAAGACTGTGATCCTCGTAGTTCACACGCGTGGCTGGGCTTTCGCCCTTTTTCTGATTCTTACCTCGTTGCATATCTGGTTTTTCTACGTTACTCCAAAATGCGAAAATTGTCGAAATCACTATGCATTTGTGCTAGCAATAAAGAGATTCCATCAGAAAGTCGAGGGGTCCCCATGCCACAAGCACCATCCAACTTACGTCATATTGAGTCCTTAGTCGAGATCGTTGCTCATCTGCGCGGACCGGAAGGATGCCCTTGGGATAAGGAACAAACCCACGAAACATTGACTCAATACGCAATCGAGGAAACCCACGAACTCGTCGAAGCCCTCGAGGACCCTCGCCCCGGCCCAGACAAGGACCAAAAAATCAAAGAAGAACTCGGAGATGTCCTCTTCCAAGTGGTTCTCCACACTCAACTTGCCGCCGAACGTGGAGCTTTTACTCTGGAAGATGTGATCGCGGAGATTTCGAAGAAGCTTGTCCGCCGACACCCGCACGTTTTTTCTGACACCAAGGTCGCCGGCACCCAGGACGTCATCCGCAACTGGGAAGAGATCAAGAAACAAGAGAAGGCCTCGTCTGCTGCACCTGCGCCCTACTCCCTGAACGTACCACCCTTGCCCGCCCTGCAAAGAGCCTACAAAATCGGCAAACGCACCGAGAAACTGGAGTTTGACTGGAGCTCGGTGGAAGAGGTCATGACCAAGGTGGACGAAGAATACAACGAACTGCACGAAGCCCTGGATGAGGGTTCGGACGCCGAGATCGAACATGAATTGGGCGATGCCCTGTTTTCCCTGGCACAACTAGGACGTCATCTGGAGTTGGATCCAGAACAAGTCCTGCGCAAAGCTAACCTGCGCTTCGAGGAACGCTTCACAAAAATGGTCGAACTCGCCCACTCCGACAACAAAGACTTCAGCACCCTCGCCCTCGAGGAAAAAGAAGCCTACTGGCAAAAAGCCAAATCTCTATTGAAAAAGAAGTAATCCTTCCGGACTTCGGAAACGGAAGCGAACTGCGTCCCCCATCCTTTCCCCGGGGACCCTCGCCCTCTATTTGCTGATGACTTGCTCCAAAACAAAAAAGGAGCATCCATGGCAAAAAGAAAGTCCTATCGACAAAACTATCATGACTTCGATGGCACTTCGCACGGCGGGGAACTGTCCCGCGGAAAAAGAAAGTCACAGAGACCACTCTGCACGAATTCTCCCATTCACCTGGTTTTAAAGAGCAACAAAGCATTCGGGCGAAGGTCCCTGCTACATCCACAGAATCGAAGAATGCTGCTGAAGTACACGCGCCGATTTGTTTTCAGGTTTCATGTACGACTTTATAGCTTTGCCAACGTCGGCAATCATATTCATATCGTCATCCGGGTGCCGGATCGCCAAGCCTACGTCAGCTTCATCAGCGCATTGACCGGGACTATTTCAAAGATGATCTTTAAAGCAGCGGGCATGTGGGATCTGCTGCCTTTTACTCGTGTCGCCACTTGGGGGCGAGGGTTCCAGATAGTGAAGAAGTATGTTGAGAGGAATGCTGAGCAAGGGTTGATGGTCGTCGAATCGATTATGAAGCGCGATGTGCGATGGCGCTGTGCCGGACTTGAGGGCGTGCTGTGGACATGGTCGTAGCCTCTGGGGCGAGGGTTCCCCAAAAGAGGTGGGGTTAGAGATGGATAGAAGTTTGGCAGTTTGTGGGATCTTCTAATTTCGACGCGTAGTTAGGACCTACAGCGGGCCCCAAAGCCTCACAAAGTGTTGAGAGGTTCGACACAAGAATTTTTTTTTGAAAGTGATTGATTATATAACTTCCTTTGTTTTCAAACACTTAGCATGTCTCACACTGAGACCACTTAAAAATAAAAAAACAAAATCACACAGTTATCGCAAATTTCAGTTTTGTGTCCTTTTAAACGAAACTGAATCCATCAAGTAGCGTGGTGGGGCTCAGGAGGGCATAACCGTATGAGAAAAACAGTGGCAAGCAAAGCAGCAATGATGGCTTCAGCTGTGGCACTAATTGCAGGATGCAGTAAGGGCACAGGTTCCTACTCCCTGCTGGATGATGGCGCTGACTACAAACAGCAGGCCGTCTTCATCCCCAAGCAGATCGACATCCTTTGGGTTATCGACAACTCCGGCTCCATGGCAACTTCCCAAGACAACCTGACTCAAAACTTCGCCTCTTTCATCAGTCGCTTCCAGACCTACAACTATGACTTCCACATGGCCGTCACAACAACCGAGGCCTGGAGAAAACAATTCGATTCCACTTCAACTCTTGCACGCATCAAGGACGGTGCGGGCACCAATCACTCTGGCGTGTTCGTAATGGACAAGAACACTCCAAACCTTTCTGATGTCTTCGCCATCAATGCCAAGCAGGGCATCAATGGCAACGGAGACGAACGCGCCCTTTCCAGCATCAAGGAAACGCTGCTGGATGCGCACAACCACACCCTGGGCTTCCGCCGTCCCGAGGCCTTCCTGGCCGTAATCGTGGTAACAGATGAAGAAGATTTCTCTTCCTCTTCTGCACAGTTTAGCGAAAGCTATTCCAATCCAAATCTTCACACGGTGCAAAGCTATGTGGACTTCATGGACCAGTATGTGGGTAGCCGCAACTACTCCGTGAACACAATCGCCATTCTCGATGATGCCTGCAAAACATCCCTGAACAACACCTTCACAGAGCGCAAGATCGCCAACCGCCTTATCGAGATGGCCAACCTGACCGGTGGCGTAAAGGCTTCCCTGTGTTCAAACTTCGGCCAATCACTGGAACTCATCTCTGACTCCATCATCCAGCTTTCCAGCGTCTTTAAACTGAATCGTGAGCCGCAAGAAGACACGATCACAATCACAGTCAACGGAGTTTCTGTGCCTAATGATCCAGTCAACGGATGGACTTACGATGCATCCAATCTGACCATCACCTTCCATGGAAGTTCGGTGCCGGCAGCGGATGCTAACATCACAATCGACTTCTATCCTAAGTCGATCAAACTGTAAAAGGATGTTGTAATGGGTGGGGTACAAACAGCAACTAATCAGCAGCAGTGGTATATACTGCGTGGGGAAATGAAATACGGTCCCTACGAGTACAGATCACTGATCACGATGATCCAGAATGGCGAGCTCTATGACTACAACTATGTCTGGGCATCGCATCTGGAAAACTGGACCCTGCTGGGCGATCTTCAGGAGTTTTCCAAAGACCGCCTGTGCAGACTGATCGAAACCAAAGACCATTTGGCGGGTTCCTTCAAAGACCGCAAATGCCCGCGCGTGGATCTGATCATCCCGGTCTACGCCCACAATGATCACAACTTCTTTGACGGCCACACTTTAAGTGTGAGTGAAAACGGGGCCCTGGTTCTGCTGAACGATCCCCTGCTTCTGCCCGGCCAAAAGATCTTACTCAACTTTAGAACATCTGAGGAAAACCCTCAGACCTTCAACGCGCTTTGTGAAGTTATTCGCAAGAACTACTCAAAGCAAAGACTCAACGTAAAATCCGGTTTGCATTACGCTGTTCGTTTCCTCTCAGTGCAAGAAATCGGTATGGCTCAACTAACTAAATGGACACGCGGTGGCGTTTCCAAGGAGGAAACAAATGGCATTCTTAAACTTCATGAATGATTCCGGCTTCGTCGGTTGGTGCATCCTGCTCGTGGGGATCGGTTCATTGGTCCTTGTCGCCGAGCGAGCTAAAGCTCTTTACAAAGACTACGGCATGAACGTCGATGAGTTCATGGGCAAAGTACAGAATCTGGTTTTGGCTAAAAAACTGGATGAGGCACTTCTGCTGTGCGCTCAACTTGAAAAGAAGCCACTTGCATCCGCTTTCAAAACCATTTTGGAAAAAGCCGATCGCGATGACGACACCATCTTCCAGGCACATGATATCGCCTTGAGTGAAAATGTGCCTTTGTACACCAAACGCCTGCACTACCTTTCCATGTTGGCCAACGTGGCAACATTGATGGGTCTTCTGGGAACGATCCACGGTCTGATCTTGTCGTTCCAAGCGGTGGCAACAGCCGATCCCGCACAGAAACAGGCTTTGCTGGCCCACGGTATCTCCGTATCCATGTATACAACAGCATTGGGTCTGGCCGTGGCGATCCCCGCGATGGTGTTCTTCTCGTTCCTAACCGCTCGTCAGAATCAGCTGATTGAAGAAATCTCCGAAAAGACATCCAAACTGACAGAACTTCTGACCAGCGCCCATATCCCGAACCTGACTCGCCAGAATGTGTTCCCTGATCACATTACGGCTCCGACAGTGACTCCTCCGTCTCCAGGTCAAAAGGTCTCTTAACAGAGACCTTTCCCGAAGTGGTGGACCTTATTTAACTAAGGATGGGATAAAACATGAGACGCGCACGCAAGATTAAAGTAGATCATAACAGCGAGTTCGAACTGGATTTGGCTCCGCTGCTGGCCGTGATGGTTAAGTTGGTACCGGTCCTTCTGGTTTCTTCTGCCTTTGTGCAGATGATGGTGATTGAAACTGAACTTCCTCAGGTTGTCAGCGAAGCCATTCAGCGCCAGGAAGACCAGAAAACACCCACGAACGTGGCGCTGGAAGTCGATCCACAAGCCATCCGCATTGTCGTAACGGAAAAAGGCCAGGAGAAAGTAGAAACCATCGCAATGAAAGATGGCGCCTACGATCTTCAAGGGCTGCACAACAAACTGGTCGACATCAAGAAAGCACATCCTGAAGTCTTCAAAATTGAACTCAGTCCCGATGGCAAGGTGCCTTACGACGTCATTGTAAAAATCATGGATGAGGCCCGTCAGGCCCGCGATGCCAAGACCAAGTTCCCGGTCTTTGACACCAAACAAGGCAAGAACGTGGAAACAAACTATATGTTCCCAGAGATTGTCTTTGCGAACACCATGGAGGGCTAACACATGTCACGTCGTCGTAGATACGAACCCACAACAAAAAAGAACTCCACATTTGGCTTGAATATCACATCCATGACCGACATGTTCACCATCATGCTGGTGTTCCTGCTGCAAAGCTACTCAACATCCGAGGTTCAGCTGAATCCGGATAAAGAGATTCGCTTGCCTTCATCTGCATCAATGACCAACGCCACAGAAGCCATCAAGCTTTCCCTGAGTGGCTCTGCTTTGAAAATGGATGAAACCAAAATAGCCGATGTCAAAAATGCGGATTTCCTGCCACAGGATCTTGAGGACAAGGACACCAACTTCATCAAGCCCCTGTTCCAGGAACTGGATAGAATTGCCAAGTCTGAGGATCAAAAGGACAAGGCCCACGTAAAAGAAGGACGAATCCTTCTGCAGGCGGACAAGGATCTTCCTTACGCCACTCTGAGAAAAGTCATGTATACGGCATCCATGGCAGGCTTTCCTCAGTTGAAACTTGTTACCATGGTCGGAGAATAAGTTTATGATTCGCACAGTAGTTCTGCTTCTTGCATTTCATCTGTTTTCATTGTACTGCTTCGCGGCTGACAAAAATGCCAAAGGGCTTTTGCCTGAAGTTCGCATGGACAACGGCAGCGAAAGCGAAAATGAAAAAAAAGCCTTCAGCAGCGAGATCATGATCACTCGCTCTGAAAACAGAGCTATTGAGTCCCTGCAAACAATCATCAAAAAGAACAAGGGCGCTGCCAACGAAGCCGATCTGTGGTACCGACTGGCAGAGCTTTACATGCGTCGCTCCAAATCGGGCCGATTCTTTGATCTTCATCAGAACACACCTCTGATGAAGCTTTCGCCGTTTCCAGTCCCCAACGAACGTGGGGCTGAGGCGATCAAACGCGCCATCAAGATCTATACAAAAATTGAAATGGAATTCCCGAAATTCAAACAGATGGACGCGGTCTTTTTCAACAATGCTTTTGCCAATCAGCAGATTGGTCAGTTTAAAGTTTCAGAAATTTTATATCACAAACTTTTGACTCAATTCCCCAAGTCCCCCCTGATTCCCGACGGTACTTTGGCCGTCGGTGAGTTGCTATATGACCAGGGCAAGTTCGAACAGGCTCTGGAACATTTCCTGCGCGTGGAAAAATTCCCAAACAGCCGTGTTTATTCCTACGGCATGTATAAAGCCGCTTGGGCTTATTACAATATGCGCGACAGTGAAAACGGCATCAAAAAACTGGTTCAGGTCGTAAAAACCAACCCTCCGCTGCAAGAGGGCGAGGTTCCTACCAACCGCCACAACTTGCGCCGCGAGGCCATGCGCGATCTGACCATCTTTATTGGCGACACCTACCCTGCCAACAAACTTTATTCTTTCTTTGAAGACATCGCCACGGAAGATGAGCTGGGTCAGTCCATGATTGATTTGGCAAAACTCTATGAGTCCCACAGCCGTCAAAAAGAGATGAACATCTTCCTGGAAGAATATATCGACAAACGCTCTTCCGGACCGGATGTGGTGCGCTCTCACCTGTTCCTGGTGGATGCCAATGAAACTCTGAAAAAACGTGATAAGGTGATCGACCATCTTCAATATGCCAGTGACCTTTGTAAAGCCGACTCGGCCTGGAGAGGGCTGCAAAAAGTGGAAGTCGTAGAAGCCTCTTGCGTGGAAGGCTTCCGTCGCACCAGTCTGGATATGGCGAAAAAATGGTGGGAAATCTGGCTGAAGAACAAACAAAATGTCGCGTTCTCTGACCTGACACAGCGCTTGTTCAAATTGATTCTTGAAAATGAAGATCCCGCCAAACCGGATCTCAAAACTCGCTTTGCTTACGCGGAGCTTCTGTTCCAACTGGAAAAATTTGACGAAGCCAGCACCCAATACAAAATGGTGGGCGACAAGTCTTCCGAGGAACCACTGCGCCATGACGCCAACTATGCCGCTCTTTATTCCAAAGAGAAAAGCATCGAAAAGAAAAAAGATGCTCTCAAGGAAGCTGAACGCAAAGAGCTGGCTGCCAACTACCTGGCCAAACATGCCAATGGCAAATTCGCCACTTTGGTCAAATTCAAAATGGGCCATATCGCCTATGAAGAGTCCAACTATCCAGAGGCTGAAAAGTGGCTGACTCCGCTGGCGTCCTTGAAAGGCAGCGAGAATGCTGACATCAAACGTAAGTCTGAAGACTTGATCCTGGACATTCTGAACATCCGCAAAGACTATGCAGGAATTAAGGCCTTCTCCAAGAAAGTCCTGACCTCCAGCTCTGACGAAAGCCGCAAGAAGAACATGAACAAAATCATGGAAGAGGCTCACTTCACAGAGATTCAGGAATTCGCCAAAACCGGCGACAAGAATCAAGCTTCTGACAAGTTGATTGCGTTCGCCAAAGAACACGAAGGCTCAAAACTTTCCCAGGATGCTTTGTGGCAGGCTTTAAGCTTGCAATACACCGAAGGAAAAGTCTTTGAGGCAGCAGAACTGTCCCTTAAGTTTGTGCAGAAGTACCCAGACGACAAACGTAATCTGGATGCCTTAAAAGAAGCGGCCAAAGCTTATGCCGACGTCGGCCAAATTTCAAAATCAGCTGAAACGCTGGTCAAAGTTGCCGATCTGGACAAGAAGGGCCGCAACGCCCACCTGGAGCTTGCAGCCGATATCTACCTGTTGGAAAAGAAGACCAAGGAGGCACGAGCTGCCTACCACGGAATTCTAGCCGGGGCTGACAACAAGACTCTGGAAAGAATCTATGGCAAGCTGCTGGATTCCTATAAGAACGAACCACGCTCGACTGAACTTGAGAAACTGCAGAATCAGATTCTGGCTAAAGGCATAGAGCCGTTCACAACCCAGATCATGATTGATCGCGCCAAATCACTTCTGGACTCTGGCAAGAGCACTGCTGCTTTCGATCTGGCAATGAAAGCCAACGGACGCAATGTAGCCCCTGAAATTCGCGCGGAGGCCCGCCTGATCCAGGCACGCATTCTGGAAAAAGAGCTGGTCAGCCAAAGTGTCAAGGCTCGCGAAGAAAAATTCGCTCTGGTTCTGGCAATGAAGACCGAAAAGCTCGACAAAGCTCACACGGCTTACTACACCACTTTGAAAATGTCGAAGGATCCGTTCCAGCAACTTGAAGCCATGCGCGGCATTGACCGCTGTTATGCGAACTTCATCGACAGTCTGACAACAATGCCGCTGCCAGCGTCTTTGACTCCACAGGATCAGGAAGCCCTGCGCGCTGAAATCGCAAAACTGACGACTCCGATTCAGGACAAGAAGAATGATAATGAAGCGAAGTTGAAAGTTCTGGCGGCCTCCAAAGGACAAACATCTTCCAGTGAACGCAGCTTTGCCGCCATTCGCGTGGATCAGACGGTGCCACCGCAAGTGCAGTACCCTGCGCCTGACAAAATGGCGGTTTTCCTGCCGGAATCGACAGACATGACGATCGGCAAGGTGTCTCGCTTTGAGACCCGCACACCGAAAGCCTGCAACAAAAGCGCAATCATGACTGGGCAACTGGCCAATCTCAACGTCACTGAAGTTGCGGGAAATTGTTATTATTCTAGACAGTACGAAATGGTTGAAAAACTGGGTCTTGAGCTTGCCAAAAACAAAGACTCGCGCGCCCTGGGTCTGTTCTATGCCAGCGTTGGTTCCGAAGCTCGGGGTTTCAATGACAAAGCTTTGTGGATGGTGGAAGCCGCTTTGAAGACGCAACCCGAAGCATCGCCTTACGTCTATCAAAAAGCCCGTCTGCTTTACAAGGAAGACGGTATGAATTCCGCGATGCCATTTTTCGATAAAGTTTTAGACATGCAAATGGCTTCGACGGAAATGAAAACTTTCGCTGCAGTGAAGGCTTTCTCAGAGGGAGATTTTACGAAAGCCCTTGAAAATTTCTCTGCAATGCCGAAAGAACAATTGTATACTTTGAATGTAGGAACCGTGATGAGTGAAGCATACGCTCAGAAGGGTGAAGTCGAGAAAGCGCTGAGTGTGGTGAAAGACCTTCTTAGTCGCAAGAAAGACAATGTCGACTTCCTCTTGCAGCAGGCTCACTTGTTCGAGACTTACAAAGGCAGTCCAACGCTTGCGCTGGATTCCTACGAAAAGGCACTTAAAGCCAGTCAGCAATTGGAAATGCGCGACTGGTTGGGTAAGAAGATACAGTATTTGAAAAATCAAAACAAAGTCGGTCAGCACGTTATCTCGGGAGACTTGTAGTATGGAGGGTACAAGTGAAAACTATCATCACAGCGATGGTCGCTTTCATTCTTCTGGGAACATCGACTGGCTTTGCCAAACAAAGAACAGTCCGTAAAGTCCAGGAAGTCAATTTCGGTGACATGAACCTTAAGGGGACGATTCGCAACCCTGACGGCGCCTATCTAGTACAAAAAAGAGGTATCAAATTCATGCCTCTTTACGATGTGCAAAAAGATATGGATGGCCGTATCCGCGAATCAGCTCTCTATCTAAATAATTAGATTTCATGAGGTGTCACATGCTCACGTTGATTGTACGTCAATCCCTGAAAGATGGGACTGCAAAAACCTGGAAGTTAAGATCCAACAATAAAGCACATACCTTCGGGTCCTCCCGTCTGGCCGATGTTATTTCCATCGCTCCGGACTCCAAGGGCATCCAGGGCATGTTTGAATTCCGTGATGGTGCCTGGTGGTATGTCGATCTCGATATGAACTCCAGCGCTTCCGGCAAGAACTCCCCTGCTTTGCGTCTGGACGAGGAAAAGTCCCTGACTCTTGGCGACTGCGTGCTGAACTTCACGCCGGTGACCAAGGAAGCAGATCTTTATCTGCGCCTGGAACAGGCAGGTCGCGAGCAACGTGAAGCCGGCAAACAGTTCCAGCTCTACATCGTCAAACAAAACGATCAGGTGCTTGAAACCAAAATTCTGCCGATGAATAAGAAGTTCAAACCTCTGTCTGCTTTGACACCGACTACGGTGACTTGCGTCCCTTCCCAGGAATGGCATAAGCAGATGGTGGGTGACCTTGAGGTCAAACAAAGAACCGTCTCTCTGGAAGACGCTGCCCGCATGGCTCGCCTTTCAACAGATCAACTGGTCGATGAAGACTCGAAAAAAGGTGTGTTTGTCGTTCTTGGTGCCGCTCTTCTTCTGGTGACAATTGGCATCTTCTCGCCAAAAAGTCAGGAACTTGAAGTGGTGGCAACACCACCGAAGGCAGCACAAAAAGTTATTGTAAAAACTGAAATCAAACCCAAGCGTAAGAAAGCTGAATCCGCACCTGCTCAAAAAGTGGTTGTGAAAGAGGCTCCTGCAGCTGCCGGTCAAAAGCAGGCACAAATGCCTACAGGTGGCGGCAGTAAGGTTTCTCAGATGATGAAGTCGATCTCTGGCGGCCGTATTTCACAACTGATCGGAAAGGTTTCCGCGCAGGCCGCAAAAAGCGGCAACGTGGTCATCGCCAATGGTGTTAAAGCCGGCAGCGGTGCATCCGGACGTGCCTTGGCAGCCGTTGGCAGCATGGAACGCTCAGGTCGTGACTGGGGTCGTGAAGGCACCGGATCTGGCGGTGGGGTTTCCACTGTTGGTCGTGGTGGTGGCGGAAGTGCCTCCAGCATGGGTGGCTTGGCGGCTGGCGGCACCGGATCTGGTGGCGTCGGTCTGATCGAAGAGGAAAGTGAAATTATTGGCGGTTTGGATCGCGAGATCATCGCTCAATACATCAAGTCCCAGCTGGGTCAGATCCTTTATTGCTACGAAAGACAACTGAGTGCCAAACCGGACTTGTTCGGTAAGGTCGCAGTTAAATTCACCATCGGACCATCTGGAAAGGTGGAACAACAACTGATTGGTGACACAACACTTAAGAACGCAACCGTTGAGGGATGTATATTGAATAGGGTTGCCGCGTGGAAGTTTCCTGCTCCACAGGGGGGAACGCGCGTGCTTGTGACTTATCCATTCTTATTCAAGAGTACAAACTAAGGCGGGGGTAAATTATCATGTTGAAGAAGACCATTGTAATGTTCATCTTGACGGCATCTCAGGCATTCGCACAACAAGCGGCCGACAGCAAAGCTGATCAACGCGGTAGCGACAAGCTGGACATCAAAAAACTGGAGCAAAAATACTGGGCAGCCAAAGACGATGACTTTAGCGTCGTGCAAAATCGCCGCTACGTCAAAGCCGAGCGTTTCTATCTAACCGGAGCCGCCGGCATTCCTTTTAACGACCCCTACAGCACGGGAACTATCGCCAGCGCAAGTCTGGGGTATTTCTTCAATGAGCGCTGGGGTCTGGAGGCGAGCTACAACTCCGCCAGCATGAAGGACAACGATGCCGTAGGCCAGTTCGTCAACACTTACGGCGTCATGCCCGACCATAACATCTTTAAGTCCTCTTATTTTGTCTCGGGCATCTGGGTCCCCTTCTATGCAAAAATGAGCGTGGTCGACAAGGCCATCATCTACTTCGACATGGGGATATCCGTTGGAGCAGGAACCTTGGACTACGAGATCACACAGAAAGAAGGTAATGTCAGCAAGAACACATTCGCCTATAAACTGGGAGTGTTCCAGCAGATCTTCTTCTCTGAGCACTTCGCGATACGTGCAGATCTGATCAACACCTGGTCCAGCCAGGATAAAATGAAGTTCTATGCGCCCAATTCGACCATCAACTTACCTGGTGGCGGGACAACAACGACAAGTGGCGGAGCTCGCGATCTGGGATCTGAAACAATCAACGATACATCACTGATGATTGGTATCACGTACTGGCACTAATTTTCTCCAGGGTGGGGGGATTTATGAGTAAGTCACTAAGTATTTTAATTGCACTTTCTTTCCTGGGCAGTTCAGCTTTTGCTGATCCTGCCCTGAAAGTCAAAAAAAGCGGCCGTTCTGCGGACCCCAGTCTGAAGGTGAAATCCAGTCTGGTCCCAACCTTTGATGTCTATCAAAAGCGTGTCGTCAAAGGCAAAACGGAAGTCTTCAAAGTTAAAAACATTCCTTTGCTTAACGTCGGGGAAGAACGTGAAGTGGAAGCCGCAGTGCTGAGTCCACTTCGCCTGCCCGCCTCTCGCGAAGTGGCACTGAAAGAAACCCGCCGCCGCGAATCCCCGCCTGTCATCAACTTTGTGCTGAAGCCTTATACTGATGTTGTGGCGCCAGCAAAGAACCTGACCAGCGCGGACGCCTTCAAAAAGATTCCGGATGTCAAAGTTCTAAATCCTGTGATGGATCCCGTCACCCAGGAACCTCTGGTTCAACTGACAAAGCTTGAAGACCTGCAGCCTAATGACTACAAACTTTTGCAAGCGTTGATCTTTCTGGAAATCCAGAAGAACTACGAACTGGCCATGGGTCTGTTCTCTGAATTGATTGAGGACCCGAAGCATCGTATCGAAGCCTTGTACCACTACGCCATGACTGCCAAGGGCCTGGGTTTAAACTCCGAATTCCGCCAGTATATGATCCAGGTGGCTCAGGAAACCAAATCCAAGGAATGGCAGCAAAAAGCCACAGAAGCCCTGGTTCAGCACATCAACGTTCTGGAGACCTCTGATATCGCCTTGATTGATCCTTTGGTCATCAAGTACGACATGGACGTCACCAAGAATGACGACTATCAGATCACGCGCGCAAAGTACTATTCAGACAAAGGCCAATTGGGTCTGATGGAAGATGCTTTGATCTTTATCGGGGAAAAATCACCGCGCTATCCTGAGGCTCTGCTGCTCAACGCCCTCTTTAACTATCGTCAGGGTAAAGTCGAAGAGGCCACAATCTATCTGGATAAACTGATGGCAGCAACCGAGAACGACAAAACATCACAACTGCGTTCTGTGGGAGCGTTGACCCTGGCTCGGATGCAATTCCAGAAAAGCCAGTACAAGGAAGCCTTCCAATCCTACCTGAAAGTGGATAAATCCAATCCCCTGTGGTTGCAAGCCATGGTGGAAAGTGCGTGGACCCAGATTCTGGGCGAGGACTACGAAGGTGCGGCCGGGAATATGTTCTCGCTGCACACGGACTTCTTTAAAAACGCCTTCTCTCCTGAATCTTATGTGGTTCGCACCGTGGGTTATTTGAATCTGTGTCAATACGGTGATGGTGTCCAGGTGCTGAACGAGATGAAAAAGAAGTACTCTCCCTGGAAGAAAAAGCTAGAGGACTACAAGGCGTCTCACAAGGATTCTTCTGCATACTATGAGACCGTGAAAAGCTGGATCAAGAATTCAGACCTGAAGGAAGTCGACGGTCTGCCCCGTTCATTTATTGTAGAGCTGGCCCGACATCCGGCTTACATGAGCGTGCAAAAGCAGATCAACGCCTATGAGGATGAGATCGTAAAATTCAACCGCATCGCTTTGACTTTGGTCAAAAAAGAGCGCGATCTGATCGCTCGTCAGAACGAAGCCAACAAAGAACTTGCAGAGGCCAAAAAAGGTCTTAAAGGCCAAAGTCCCTCTGACAGTGACATTGCCAGAATTCAAAAGGCCGAGCAAAAACTGTTAAGCTACCGCATCCAGTATCACATCGCAAAGAAAGCCCGCACCTCGATCAAAAATCTTCGTGCAACCGGTTTAGCCCGCATCGAAAAGGAAAAAACTGTTCTGCGGGCCCAGGCGTCCCAGGCTCTTCACAACCGTTTTGGCGAAATGCTGGCGGGTCTGGACAAGGTACTGGATCAAAACGATGTCCTTCAGTATGAGCTTTACTCCGGCGCGGGTGAGCACATCCGCTATCAGATGGCCGGCGGTGAAATCAACGAAAAGGAACGCCCTGAATTAAAGGTTCAAAAGGAAAAGAGTTTGAACTGGAAATTTAAAGGCGAAATCTGGGAGGATGAGGTGGGTCACTACCGCTCCTCTCTGAAAAATGTGTGCGCTCAAGATGGCAATGTAGCCGGTTTGTCTGAACAATAAGAAAGGGACTTTCAAGATGAAATTCACTCAAGCACTGACAACTTTTAGCCTATTGATGAGCCTGGCAACAACTGCGGCGGCACAAAACTCCGCCAAAGAAGGCCTGGAAAAAATCAAAGGAAATTTGAACAACTCCAAAGCCAATTTGCAGGAGTATGAGAAGAATCTGAAAACGGTGGATTCCAACCTGGCCGAAGTGGGTAAAGCCAAGGCCCAGGTCGAAAGCCAGCAAAAGCAAGTTTTGCAACAAGCCGAAGAAAACAACCAGGCCATCAGCCGCGTCAATGGCCAGGAGAAAGAAATCCAGGCCCTGATCGCGGATGAGCAAAACAAAATGAATCAGGAAAACCAGAAGATTCAAGAGCTGGAAGCTATGATTGCCAAAATCAAAGAGAACCAGAAAAAACGCGAACTCAACATCAGCGACTATCAACTGCAACTGAATCAGCTCGGTGAGGAAAAGAAAATCTGGAGCTCTCGTCAAAGTACTCTGAAAGAACAAAACGAACAGGTAAACCAAAAACTGCGCAGCTTGGCCAGCGAAGAAAACGAATGGAAAGCCAAACAGCGTGGCTATCAGGGCGAAGTGAAGCGCTGGGGCAAAGAAGTTGAAAGACAGCAAAAGATCAGCGACAGTTACAACTCTTTGGCAGAAGTAAAATAAATTCGTGAGTTCATTTTGATTCCACCCAGGGACTCCTTCTTAACTGAAGGGTCCCATTTCTTTTTACCCGACTTCGATCCCCAATCATTACACACCTGCGTATAATCTAGACTCCACCCCACTAGTATATGCACCGAAATGCTGCTGGTATTTATTAAGCAACCTAACCAATTTAAAAATCATAGGGACCACATGAATCACACGGGGATCAGTTCCTGGTTCACAGGGATCAAAGGTAAACTGTTAATAGCAGCGGTGCTTCCGGTTGTTGGATTTGGAATCGTCTTTTACATCTCACACACAGGGATGAAGGAATTCGAATCCTATCTGAAGAACTCGCACACCAACATCATTCCAAATCTGCAGGCTTTGGCAGAACAACGCCAAGCCCGCAATTCCTACGGCTATCAGCTTTTTGCCGCCATGAGCATGAAGACAGCGGAAAAAAGAGAAGAGCGCCTGAAGATTGCCCGCGAAGCAGTTGAGCAATACAAGAAGGCTTTTGAGGATTATGCCTCTACCCCATTCACTCCAGAAATGGAGAAAGTCTTCGAACCGGCCAAGGCGGTGCGCGATGAGTACCTGAAGCTGCTTAACGCAAATATCGAACTGGTCAGTCAAGGCACGCCCGAGGCCTTTGAAAAAGCGCAGGCCCAAATGGATGGGCGTCTGTGGGAACTCGGCACGATCATGCACAAGATGAGTGCAACCTCCGTGGCCTACTACAACGAAGCCGCAGCTACTGATGCAAAAGATGCCCTTGCGGCCTCTTCACGAATAAACACTATGACAATGCTGGTGACCCTGGCCTCCACGTTTGCGATTTTCGGTATTTTGCTCTGGATCGCTGCAAGAATTTCTTCATCCGTCAGCTCCATTGCTTCGCGCCTTTCACAGGCCGGAGGACAAGTGGCGGCCGCTGTTGAACAGCTCAACGAAGCCGGCAATGCCCTGTCACACTCCTCTACAGAGGCCGCCGCATCCTTGGAGGAAACCGTGGCAGCCCTTGAGGAAATGAGTTCGATGGTTCAGATGAACTCTGACAATGCCAAACAGGCCGCGGCTCTGTCTGCGTCTTCCCGCGATTCGGCCGAACAAGGGGAAAAAGAAATTCAATCTTTGATTTTGTCCATGACCGAAATTTCCCAGTCATCCAAAAAGATCGAAGAAATCATCTCTGTGATTGACGACATTGCCTTCCAGACTAATCTTCTGGCCTTGAATGCGGCGGTGGAAGCTGCACGCGCTGGCGAACAGGGTAAAGGTTTTGCCGTGGTGGCTGAGGCCGTTCGCTCATTGGCGCAACGAAGTGCCGCGTCGGCCAAAGACATCTCCTCTTTGATCAAGGACTCGGTTTCTCAGATAGATGCTGGCAGTGAGATCGCTGATAAGAGCGGCACCGTTTTGACGAATATTGTGAATTCCATCAAGAAAGTGTCTGACCTGAACAACGAAATCGCCGCCGCCAGCTCGGAACAAACCACCGGTATTCAGCAGATCAGTAAAGCTATGAACCAGCTGGATCAAGCGGCTCAAAGCAACGCGGCTTCCGCTGAAGAAATCGCCGCCACCAGTGGCGAGATCAACAGCCTGGCAACAACCAATCAAAACCTGACGGTGGAACTCAACGCCGTCATCCTGGGCACCGGCTCGACAATACCTGAAACTCTTCCAAAGACTCCCCCCAAAGCGGTCCGAACAGCCTCATCCCTCACTAGACCCGCTGCTAAAAAAAGCAATGTGGTCCCGATGAAGACCTCCCCGCCCCGCAATGATTCCCAGGACATGATTCCGTTTGATGAAGACGACCGTGCAAAGGTTGGAACAACAGACGGTTTTTAGTCTTAAAAACACATCAAGATTTATTAACAACCCCTCGACTTAAGAGGGGTTTTTTATGTTTTTTACCTCATTTCTCGTATTAGAAATTCTGGACTACGAAGCACTATTGCAAATTCCGAATGATTATCTGTTAAAAAACCATAAAGAATTATACGGAGGCTCAACAAATGTCAGATTTTAAACTATCAGGTTGGTTCAAAGGTATTAAAGGAAAACTCCTGATGGCTGCTTTCATGCCCATGATCGGCTTTGCAATTCTGGGCTCTATCGCCATCAACGGAATCACAAGCGTCGTCAACCTCTTGGATGTCGCCAACGAACAAGTTATTCCCACCTTTGATATGGTTGGCGAAATGCGCCAGGCCCGCAATAAGTTTCAATACGGTGCCTGGGCCGCGATGGAACACATCGATGAACCTGAAAAACTGACGTCCTATCTAAAGGCCGCCACCGAAGGTCTTGAGGAATTCCGTAAGGCCCAGGAAACCTACGACCCGATCCCAAGAACACCGGAAGAGGACAAGGCCTACCAAGTGGCCAAACCGCTATTCCCGGAATATTACGCCTCGATGGAAAAGATCATCGCCTTGATCCGCTCCGCAGACCCTGCCAAAGTCAAGGAAGCCGAAGTCCTACTGGATGGCCGTTACTCTGAGATCGGAAAGGCCGTCCGTGTCTGGAATAGTGCCGTCACCGACATCTATGCAAAGATGGCCAAAGATGGCGTCGCTGAAGCAAATTCAACGGAAGCCTATGTCAAAAATCTGATCTATCTGGTTTCTGCAGCCACGGGTGTCATCGTGTTTGCTGTGCTTCTGTGGATTGCCGCGCGCATTTCAAGCGCCGTGGGTTCCGTCGCTGAACGCCTGACGACTGCCGGTGGCCAAGTGGCTTCTGCCGTTGAGCAACTAAATGAAGCCGGAAACTCTTTGTCCCAGTCCTCGACGGAAGCTGCCGCTTCTTTGGAAGAAACTGTAGCCGCGCTGGAAGAAATGACTTCCATGGTGCAAATGAATTCCGACAACGCAAAACAGGCCGCGGCTTTGTCCGCCAGCTCTCGGGACTCGGCCGAACAAGGTGAAAAAGAGATTCAAAATCTGATCACTTCCATGACGTCGATCTCCCAGTCCTCCAAAAAGATCGAAGAGATCATTCATGTGATCGATGATATCGCCTTCCAGACCAACTTGCTGGCGTTGAACGCGGCTGTTGAGGCTGCTCGCGCCGGAGAACAGGGTAAAGGTTTTGCCGTGGTGGCAGAAGCTGTCAGAACTTTGGCACAAAGAAGTGCGGCGTCCGCCAAGGACATCTCTTCTTTGATCAAAGATTCGGTGTCACAGATTGAAGCAGGCAGCGCGACCGCCGACAAATCCGGTGCCGTTTTAACCAACATTGTGAACTCGATCAAGAAAGTGGCGGATCTGAACAACGAAATCGCCGCCGCAAGTTCTGAGCAGACCACCGGAATCCAGCAAATCGGCAAAGCCATGAACCAGTTGGATCAGGCCGCACAAAGCAATGCCGCTTCCGCTGAAGAGATCGCTGCCACCAGTGGTGAGATCAACAACCTGGCGACAACGTCCTTAAATCTGACCGTGGAGCTCAATGAAGTGATCATGGGCACCAGTGATGTGGCCAAAGCCACGTCCGCTCCGAAAGAAAAATCGACATCAGAGAAGAAGCAAAAGGCTCCGGCCCCTGCTGCCAAGAAAAGCAATGTGATTCCAATGAAAGCCGCAGCCCCTGCGAAGAAAAAGGAATCCCAGGAAGTTATCCCGTTTGATGACGATGAAAGAGCTAAGGTGGGGACGACCGACGGATTCTAGAAATCTGTTCGCATCCCAAAACGTAAGCCAGACCGAAATAGGCGACAACCGCCAACAGGATTGTGATAAAGAGGGCCAGCATTTGCAGCCCTCTTCCTGTTTGGACCCTCAGCAGCTCGTAAGCCTGCAAAGAAATCACCATCCCCGCCCCTGCCAGCACAAACTTCATTGCCGGACGAAGCAGCACGGAAAGCCGGATTCCCGGAGAGTACTTTTTCAGAAGGACCATCAGCAATACGGCATTTATAAACGCGGCCACCACACCCGAAATCATCAGCCCCTCAAGCCCCCACAGTCGCATCAGCAGCGGCGCCAAAGACACATGCGCCACCAAAGAAACCAAGGCCAGCACCATGGGAACTTTCGTGTTTTTTACCGCATAATAAAGCGGCATCAAAACCCGGCTGCAGGACACCAGCAACAAACTGACGGCATAAACACGCAAGATCAAGGCGGTCATTTTCACGTCCTGCACCGTGAATTTGCCACGCAGAAAAAGAGCCTCAATGATCGGCTCGGCCAAAATATAAAGTCCCAGCGCCGCTGGCCACGCCAGGAACAGATTCATCAGGAAACTCTCTTCCGCGGTTTGCTGAAATTTTTCTTTCAGTCCCCGGTTGGCAAAATCACTCAAGGTCGGCAACAGCGCGGCCCCGATACTGACTGAAATCAACGAAAGGGGAAGTTCCAGCAAACGGTCGGCCCAGTAAATATAGGAAATCGAACCCTGCGGCAGCGAGCTTGCAAAGTACAGGTTCACCAAAGTTGAAAACTGCAAAAGCCCCATGCCGATCAGACCCGGCAGCATTCCTCGCACCACGGCTTTTACTTCCGGCGTCCAGAGCGTCGTCTGCAATCGCGGCAGATAGTTTCGCTGTTTTAAAGCCACCGCCAAGAGCAGCGCCTGCAACAGCCCCCCGATCAGTACACCCCACGCCAAGCCGTCCCCGTGGACGGCAAACCACTGCGGCGGCATAAAGGTGAACACCAGCATAGAGACGTTTAATAGCGCTGGAGCCAGGGCCGGCAGTCCGAAACTGCCAAGGGCGTTCAAAATCCCCATATAGAAAGCATAGGTGCAGACAAAGAAGACGAACCCAAACATGATCCGCCCCATACGCAGGGTGAGCTCCCACTTTTCGGCGGACAGGACATAGTCATCTGCCAAAAGCAGCCGGAACAGCGGCTCGATATAGACAATCCCCAGCAGGGTCACAACCCCCAGAACAATCAAAAGCAGGGAATAGATCGAATTGACCAGATTGCGCCCCCGAACACCGGTGGAGTCTTCCGCTTGAGCCTGCATAAAAACGGGAATAAAACTCACAGACAGGGAGCCTTCCCCCAAAAGACGGCGGAACAGATTGGGCACACGGAAGGCCGCGGTCCACGCATCGGTGACGGCCCGATCAAAGAGAGCCCCCAGCGCGATATCCCGAAAAAGCCCCAAGATGCGGCTCGTTAAGGTACCGGATGCCATAGAAAAAGCCCTTTTGAGGACCTTTTTTCGATCTTCTTTTAATCCACTTGCTTCGTGAGACACCCTATGTTAATCCCTTTGGTTCGTCTATAAAAGTTACTGTGGAGGTTATCCCTTGGCAAATCATAAGTCTGCAGCAAAAAGAGCTCGTCAGTCTATCCGTAAAACTGCTGTTAACAACGCTCGTAAAAGCACTGTAAAAACAGCTGAGAAAAAACTTGTTAAAGCTATCGAAGCTAAAGATCTGAAAGCTCTTCCTGAGTTGTTGAAGAACTTCTCTTCTCAAGTAATGAAAGCTGCTAAAACTGGCGTTATCAAGAAAGAAACTGCATCCCGCAAGATCAGCCGTCTTTCTACTCGCGCTTCTGCAACTAAGTAGTTTCAATTACGTATAAAAACGACCGAAATCGAGGCGCAAGGAAGACGCATACTGACCGTATGCCGACGACGAGCAACGAAGAATTCGGTCTTTTTTTTGGCAATCTTAGTTAAAAGATTCGTTTTGAGTTCGCGCGGATACAAAGGCGCGAATCTGTCTTTTTGTGGAAAACGCAATTTGATTAAAACTCAATCCGTGGGTGACTCTTGGGTCACCCTCTTTTTTTTGCGTTGATCGAACGGTCCCGCGAAGGAAAACAAAGTCCCCACCCGGCACCTGGAAGCTGACAACCAGTTCATGGCCTTCGGTCAGCACATAATCGGACAAGATGGACATGCCCCCTTCACCGATTTCCCCGGAATCACAGACAAAGTACGTCCCATCGCACAGAATACCCACCTTGCGTTTCATCGCACGGCGCGGATACTGGCGACGGAAATAGCCTTTATCTTCAAATGGAGAATTCGTGACAGCCTTGTTCATCAAGGCACTTATCGGTCTTTTTGGGGGACTTCTTAAATCGCAGCGTATTGGTTGCCACAGGTCTTCAGCACCAGGTTTTCCAACCAGATGTGACTGGACAATGGTGAGGACTTCAAAGCCTTGTCCGTATCAGCCAAAACCACCAGGGTTTGTTCTAGCTTCTTGGCAGTCCAAAGTCGGGCCTGATCCAGATAGCTTTCCAAGAAATAAGGTGGCACCTGGGCATAGTGAGCCAGCTTCGCCCCGTGCAGACCTTCTTCCATGCCTCTTTTCAGAGTCAGCAAAATACGCACGTGACGGGCCACCAAAGACACGATCCCGATCTCGTTCTGCCCCTGATCCAGCAAATGAACCAAAAGCTCCAACGCCTTCACACGGTCGTTTTCGCCAATGGCTTTGGTGAAATCAAAAACGTTTTCTTCCTTGGACCGGGACACGGCCTGGGCCACATCTGCCATCTCGATACGGCGTTCACCGACGTATTCACCGAGCTTTTTCAGCTCGCCTTCAATTTCGGTCAGATGATGCCCCACGAGCTTATGCAAAAGTAAAATAGCATCATTGCTGATCGTCAGTCCCAGGGACTGAGCGATGTAGTTGATCCAGGATGGAATCTGATTTTCGTAAGGTTTTTTGAACTCTACACAGTCAGCTTTATCCAAAAGCAGGCGGATCTGTTTTTTACGCTTATCCACGCGCGAAGCCAGAATCACAAAGACGGTGCTATCCACCGGGGATTCAAAGAGCGGCTCCAGCTCGGCCCATTCTTTGTCGGTCAGTTCTTGCGCTTCTTTTAAGATCACCAGACGGCGCGCTGCCATCATCGGCAGAGTTTCAACAGCATCCCGCACCGCCACCACGTCGGCATCACTGGCATAGAAAAGGCTGTAATTGAAATCCACAGCGCCTTCGGTAAGAACGGCGTACTTGAAGCGTTCAACGGATTGATTCAACAGATAAGGTTCTTCACCGAAAAGAAAATACAAGGGCGCAGTCTGACCTTTTTCAAGATCACGATAGAATTTCTGCGCATCGATGAGTGCCACTGTTGTCCCTTTTTAAGCTATACCGATTTAAAAATTCTCGGTGATACGATCATGGGCTTCAGCCATGATGTCGAATGCCATGAGGTCAATGTTTTGCCTCCGCGCAGAAAGATTGTAAAGAGGATTCACAGAGTTAACACCGGCCAGCGTTACTTGCGGAGCTGCGTATGTTCTTTCTCCGCTAAAGGACCCACTCCACAATTCTGTGCCATCTGCCTGACGCACAACTTTAACAGTCACCGTCAACAAAATGCGGTATTCTGAGGCAATAACAGTTCCATTAGGAAGATAAGGCGCCGAAGAGTCCCCGGCCACACGTTTGGCCCCCGGCAGATACTGGACAGTGTCGATTTGGCCAATCACCGCCACTTCGGAAAGAGAATTGTCCACAATTCGGGCAATGCGGGAACGCTGAAACTCTTGAATCAGGGAATTGGTGAAGGCCACTTCGATCCCCGTCTCTTGTGTTTTGTTCTTAAAAATCGGCACCGAAATCTGCTTGTAACCCCCCGGAATACTGCGTGTGCCAGAGCCCAAACGATAGGCACATCCTGAGAGAAACAGCGACAAGATCAGAGTGATGCGAAAAGCTTTAAATATTGCGTCCACGGGCCCAGTTGAGTATAAAATTAGCAAGGAATCAAGGAAGAAAAATGACAACTTCTCATGACGATTACAGTTTGTTAGCTCCGGGGCCTGTGAATATTCATCCTGAGGTGCGCAAAGCTCTGGCACTTCCCATGATCCACCACCGCACGCCGGAATTCGATAAGATCCTGAAAAAAGTTTTAGCAGACATCAAGGTTGTTTTTCAGACGGATCAAGATGTCTTTCTTCTGACCTCCACTGGCTCTGGCGGGATGGAGGCTTTATTGGTAAACACACTTTCGCCGGGTGACAAGGTCATCGCCGTCGTTTCAGGCAAATTCGGCGAGCGCTGGGCCGATATGGCTCAATACTTCGGTGCCAACGTCATCATTCACAACGTCGCGTGGGGCGAGGCCGTCAAAGTTTCGGACATCGAAGATCTATTAAAACAAAATCCCGACACTCGCGCTGTTCTTTGCCAGGCCTGCGAAACCAGCACCGGTGTTGCCCATCCGATTGAGGCCCTTGCGGCACTGACAAAAAACTACCCCGACACATTGCTTTTGGTCGATGCGATCACTGCCTTGGGGGCGTACCCCCTTCCGATGGATGCCTGGGGTATCGACGGCCTTGTCGCGGGCTCACAAAAAGCGTTTATGCTGCCCACGGGAATGGCGTTTGTGTCCTTCTCGAAAAAAGCCTGGAAGTTTATCCCCGACGCCAAATGTTCAAGATATTACTTCGATATCCGTAAAGAGAAAAAAGCCAACTCCAACGGAGAAACCTTCTTTTCCTCCAACGTGGCGATCATCCGCGCGCTGGACGTGGTGCTGTCCTTGATTACTAAACAAGGGTTGGAAAAACTTTTCCACGACATTCATCGCAGAGCTGAATTCACCCGTCACTTCACGCAGAAGCTGGGTTTCACTTTGTACGCCCATTCCCCGAGCGATTCTGTTACGGCTTTGACGGTGCCACCGCAAATGGACGGACAGAAAATCCGCCTGCACCTGGAAGAAATCCACAACATCACCGTCATGGGTGGCCAGGATCAGGCCAAAGGAAAAATCATTCGCGTCGGCCACATGGGCTACATCCAGGACTTCGAGATGGTGCGCCTGATTGAATGTCTGGGGCATACATTGCGCCACTTTGATCCCGACTTTATGTCACTGGAGCATATCTCCAACATCGCGACAGAAGCTAAGAACTGGCTGGAGCAAAATCCATGAAGAAAAAGATTCTGATCACGGACCGATTTGCACACGACAGTTACTTGTACTTGCAGCAGCACAGTCACTTTGAAGTGGTCCGCAGCGACAACCCTCAACATCTTCCACTGGAGCATTTGGTCAGCGCTCATGCCCTGATCATCCGCAGTCGCACGAAAATCAATGAAGAACTGCTGCAAAAAGCACGGCAGTTGCAATTGATCGTCACTTGCACCAGTGGCTTTGATCACATTGATTTGGATGCGACCCAAAAGTGGGGCGTCACTGTGATGCACACCCCAACCGCAAATATTGAATCCGCGGCCCAGTTGACGTGGGGGCTGGTTCTCAGTTGTGTGAACAACATTGCTCAGGCCAGTAAGATGGTCAAAGCCGGCGACTGGAACCGCGATCTGATCACAGGTATGGAACTGACCGGACGCACTTATGGCATCGTCGGATTGGGCCGCATTGGCTCCCGCGTGGCGGAGCTGGCACAGGCCTTCGGCATGAATGTGGTGGCTTACGATCCGTACCAAGAAGACGAAGTCTTTGAACGCCTGCATATTCCGCGCTTAAGCTATGAAGAGGTTCTAAAGACTGCCGATGTTCTGAGCTTCCATGTGCCAAAAACTCTGGAAACAGAGCATATGCTCAACCGCTCGCAGTTTGAATACATCCACCGCGGTATTGTTCTGATCAACACCTCGCGCGGTTCTGTGATCAATGAAAACGACCTGTGCGAGGCCTTGGAAAAAGGCTGGCTGCGCTCTGTGGGCCTGGATGTGTTTGAAAAAGAACCCCTGCATAGAAACTCAAATTTGTTGAAATACCCGAATGTGGTTTTGACTCCGCACATTGGAGCCAATACTGAAGACGCGTTCTTTAAAGCGTCCCAGATCGCAGCTAATAAGCTTATGGCGTTTTTTGTGGACGGCTCGACCTCTGACACCCTCCCGCCAAGAGCACCATGGTATGGAGCGGCTCCGTTTAAAGGCGAATAAACTTGCCTGAATCCCCCTGTTTGAGAGACATTTTTAGGGTCTGTTTTAAGGGGTACGTTATATGTCAGGCGTTGTAGTTGTCGGAGCTCAGTGGGGCGATGAAGGTAAAGGTAAACTGATCGATGTGTTCGCAGAAAAGGCGGACATGGTTGTGCGCTATCAAGGTGGCGCCAACGCTGGTCACACACTGGTGGTCAACGGTCAAAAGACTGTTCTGCATCTGGTTCCCAGCGGAATCCTGCGCCCGGAAACAACATGCGTGATCGCTTCCGGCGTGGTGATTGACGTCTTCTCAATCCGCGATGAAATCAGAAAACTGAAAGACACAGGCTTTCTGCAAAATCCAAAACAACTTTTAATCTCTGATACGGCGACATTGATTTTGCCTTATCATAAGGCGCTGGATGCCGCTCGCGAAGCGGCCTTGAGCGATGGCAAGATCGGCACTACAGGCAAAGGCATCGGCCCTGCCTACGAAGACCGCGCTTCTCGTCGTGCGATTTTGTTCGGCGATCTTTTCGACAAAGAAACTTTGAAAAAGAAACTGGAACTGGCCCTGACGGAAAAGAACTTCATGCTGGAGAACTACTATAAGAGCTCCACCTTCAAGTCTGAAGAACTGATGAAGGATCTCTTGGCTGTGGCTGAAGAACTGGCTCCGTACCGCACGAAAGACACTTCTTTGTTCATCAGCAAAAACCTGAAGGCCGGCAAACGCGTTTTGTTTGAAGGCGCACAAGGCACGATGCTGGATATTCTGCATGGAACTTATCCGTTTGTGACAAGCTCCTCCACTCTGGCGTCAAATGCGTGTGCTAGTGCGGGCATTGGACCTGCCAGCGTACAAAAAGTGATTGGCGTCTTTAAGGCCTACACCACTCGCGTGGGCAGCGGTCCGTTCCCGACAGAGCTGAATGATGACATCGGCAAGAAACTGCAAATGGATGGGCACGAGTTCGGCTCCACCACAGGACGCGCGCGTCGTTGCGGCTGGTTGGATCTGGTGGCGTTGAAATATGCGATTCGTGTGAATGGCATTACGAATCTTGCGATGATGAAGTTGGATGTCCTGACAGGCCATGATCGTATTGGTGTCTGCACAGCGTACAAATTAAATGGCGAAGTGATCACAGACCTTCCAACCTCCCCTTACGAGCTGGAAAAAGTGGAGCCCGTGATCGAATGGATCCCGGGTTGGACACAAGATTTGTCGAAAGTAAAAACACTCTCGGATCTTCCACGCCCGACAACGAACTACATTGACTACTTGGGCTCTCAATTGGGCACTCCGATTGACGTCATTTCTGTCGGACCGGGCCGAGAACAGACACTGTGGGTCAAGCCTTTGTTCAACAATTAAGCATATTTAGCAGTTTTTACGGGGCCTTTGCTTAGAGCTTGAGCAAAGGCCTTTTTTTTATCAAAAAATCGCAAAAATTTTTAAAAAACTGCAAGAAAGTGTATTGACTTTAAACCCCTCTTACTACAAATTAGCACTTCCTCAACGGACAGTGGTTCGCTAGCTCAGCTGGTAGAGCACTTCACTTTTAATGAAGGGGTCGATGGTTCGAATCCATCGCGAGCCACCATTTTTTAGTTCGTTGAAATCTCTAAACGTTCCCATCGTCTAGGGGCCTAGGACACCTCCCTTTCACGGAGGATACAGGGGTTCAAATCCCCTTGGGAACGCCAATTTTTGAAAATAACAAAGCCCGATCGCAAGATCGGGCTTTTTTATTTTCAACATCTGACTTTCCAACAGGATTCGAATTTAGAGCGCCGGCGCAAACAATATCTGCGAAGCTTGTCTATTACAAAGCCGCCGGCACAGGGGTTGTTTCGGGCTCCTGCCCTCATCCCCTTCGGGGCTTACGCGCAAAAATAGCATCCTGCTATTTTTGTCCTCGCCCTCGCAGGACGCGAGCGCGAGGGTGCGCGAAAGCGCAGGGCAAAGCCCCGAGGAGCGTGATGCGACGAGCCCCAATCGTCGCAAAACCAAGAGCCAACAAGCGAGCTTCAAGCAAAGCGAGAAGCAAGCCAAACAATGCCATTTGCCACCCTAGTCCATTTATTTTATCGGTTCCAAACAACTTTGTTTAAAAAAACACTCCCCCCGTCTGATAATAAAGGCGATCCACACCACCATACTAGCGCCTGGGGGTTGCCAATGGAGAAGAGTCTCTTTCCAAAAGAACACAGTGAAGAGCACCACACATCCAACATCTATAAAGCTGCCGCCCAACAGATAAAAAGAGACAAGAGCAAGCTAAAGGCAGCGTGGGAAATGAAAGTACGCAATAAAATTCCCGCCGCTGAAGGCCAGACATCCCCGGCTCTGCTCAACTCGATGGAAGTCTTTTTAGACGAGCTTTGTGATTCTCTTGAAAAATCCACTCTGAACTCCAACTTCCGCTTGGGGGAACAGGGAATGTCGCGACTGCATGGGGAACAGAGGGCTCACCTTACAGGTTACTTTCTTCCACAACTTTTTCAGGAATTTAGCATTCTCAGAGCTGTGATCATGGAAGACCTCCATAAAACGGGTTTACTCAGTTACGAAGTGGATGCGATTATCAACGAGGCCGTGGATGCAGCCATCTCATTGGCCGCCACAGAATTTGCGGATGTTCATCAAACACGCCTTAAGCGGGCCCTGGAAAAAGCAGAAGCCAGCAATCTGGATCTGGAACATTTTGCAGCCATTGCCGCGCATGATCTGAAGTCTCCTCTGGCCACCATATCCGGTTACTTGGATCTGCTTACGGACGAAACAAAAGACGTTCTCGGGGAAGAACCATTAAAGTACATCAACGTCATGCAGAAAGCTTCCGAGCGCATGCGCCGGCTTATCGACAGACTGCTGGACTATGCCCGGCTTACAAAACCCGAGAAACCTTTCCAGCCCGTTGATCTTAACGAGATCCTGAATCATGTCCTGCAGAATCTGCATGAATCCATCAAAAAAACTCACGCCAAAATTCTTATGCCCGTGCTGCCAACAGTAAACGGCGATGCGCACCTGCTGACTCAGCTCTTTCAAAATCTCATCGCCAACAGCATCAAATTCCACGGAGCCTCGCCTCCCCATATTCAAATAGAATTTAAACGGCAAGATCACACTTACTTGTTCAGTCTTCAAGACAGGGGGATCGGCTTCAACCCTAAGGATAAAGAAAACATCTTCACTCTGCATAAGAAGCTGCAGGATGCCTCAGATACTCCCGGAGCGGGGATCGGTCTTGCCACTTGTCGTAAGGTGATTGAACTGCACGGTGGGCAGATTTGGGCAGAGTCCCAGCCTGGCAAAGGCTCCACCTTCCACTTCACTTTGCCTCAACCCGAAATAGAACAGAAATAAACCGGAATCAGAAAACTAGGAATATTTTTTTCCCATCGTCACCTCCATCTCAGCACTGGCCAGCCGTCGATAGATACGTATGCGGTCGTAAATAGGATACCAGTCAAAAAGAATGAGGTCGATGGGCCTCCAAAGAGACACCCACCCGAATATCACAAATCCCTCACGAACCGCACCACTGACAGGCCCTGGCTTCATCGTGGAAATGGCATGAGCGATTGTCAGGCAGGCCGCGACAAGAACCAATCCGATTCCCAAAAATATCTGCGCCGTTCGATATGTTTTGGAAAGCTGCCCCCGCTTGAGCTGAATCTGATAGTGGAAGTAATCGTGAATAGATTCTTTGATGTCATCATGAGAAACAACATCTGTAGCCGACTCGATGTGGATGTGAATCTGAAGAGGTCGGTTTGGGGATATTTCGTCAAGATAGGATTCCAGATACTTTGCGAACTCCTCGTCCAGATCCCGCTGTCGAAACGGCGCCGGATCGCGATAGTCAAAAAGCTGCTGCAGATCCTTAACACGGACCTCAATGATTTGCACACCGTTAACGATCTTGTATCTGTCTTCCTTCACAACCTCAACTCCGGCCCCGCTTGTTCAGAAATCGGAACAAGTTCCTGCATCAAAACTTTGATCTCATCCTGCTCCAGCGTTTCCTTTTCTAGCAACAAAGCTGCGCCTTTTTCAAGAAGGGATTTGTTGGCACGCAGAGCCTTTCGTGTCAGCTCCGTGCATGAAAAGACAATCCTCCGAATATCAGCATCGATTTCGGTGGCACTTTTTTCGCTGTAAAGACGATTGCGATAGTTCATGCCTGGAGTTTCTAAGAAAGTATTAGCCGGCTGTTCAAAGACGATATTCCCCAGATGGCGGCTCATTCCGTAACGGGTCACCACCGCTTCGGCAATATTGGTCACCTTGACCAGATCATCAGCAGCCCCGGTGGAGATCTCGCCAAAGATCACCTCTTCGGCTATGCGTCCTCCCAATAAGACACAGATTTTATGCAAGAGTTCGGCTTCGGTCATGAGATAGCGATCTTCGATAGGTCTTTGCATGGTGTACCCCAGTGCTCCCAACCCTCGAGGGATAATGGAGACCTTCTGCACTTTATCCACACCTGGAAACAAACTTGCCATCACGGCATGACCCATTTCATGGTGTGCCACAATTCTCTTTTCGTGTTCACTCAGAACACGGCTTTTTTTCTCAAGTCCACCTATAATGCGTTCGATACCTGCAACAAAATCCTCTTCGTTGACCGTTTCGGCATTTCTTCGCGTGGCCACCACCGCGGCTTCGTTCACAAGATTGGCAATATCAGCTCCGGTAAATCCCGAAGTCAGCGCCGCCAAATGTTCAATATTAAGTTGTGGTTCCGCCTTAATCTTTTTCAGATGCACACTGAGAATCTGCTCACGCCCCTGTTTGTCCGGCCGGTCCACCAGAATCTGACGGTCAAAGCGCCCCGCCCTGAGCAGGGCGGGATCCAAAACTTCGGGGCGATTGGTCGCAGCCAGAATCACCACGCCCGAGCGGGCATCGAAACCATCCATCTCTGCCAAAAGTTGATTGAGCGTCTGCTCCTTTTCATCGTGTCCCCCAATGCTTCCGCCAACAGCCCGGACCTTTCCCAAGGCATCGAGTTCATCTATAAAAATGATGGAAGGGGCATTCTTTCGGGCCTGTTCAAAGAGATCACGCACCCGGGCGGCTCCCACTCCGACAAACATCTCTACAAACTCAGAACCCGTGATGGACAGGAATGGCACCTGGGCTTCCCCTGCGACGGCACGAGCCAACAGGGTCTTGCCTGTTCCCGGAGGGCCCACAAGCAAGATGCCTTTGGGCATTCGCGCCCCCAAACGACCGTATTCAGAGGGGCTCTTTAAGAACTGCACAACTTCATAGAGTTCATCCTTGGCCTCATCAACCCCGGCCACATCATCGAAGGATATCTTTACATCTGTTTCAGCGTAAAGCCGTGCCCGGCTTTTTCCCACCGACATCAAACCTCCAAGTCCCCCTTTTTCCGCCATTCTTCGCGTCAAAAAGATGAAGAGACCGATGAAGATCAACGCAGGAATTGTCCATGAAAGAAGATCACGAAAGAAGGTGTTCTCAACCACCTGACGGTATTGAACTCCGGTGCCTTTGAGATTCTCAACCATCTCCGGTGCAACGCGATTGGTGACAAATCCTTTAAAGCCCTCACGAGGTTCTTTAAACTCGCCACGAACAGTGGTTTCCGAAATGACAAGATTGGCAACCTTTTGCTGCTGAAGCAGTTCTTCAAACTCACTATAGGCTATATTCTGAACCCTCAGAGGGTCCCTCCACATATCCTGAAGCCAGACAAAGGCCAGGAACGCCAGGAAAAACCAAAAGAAGTTTCTGCTCGGGTCTTTGAACACGATACGCCTCCTTGGATTCTATTCTGAAAAAGGATCCTCGGATTTTCCAACATATGTGCAGCAGTTTGTCAGCCGACCCAATAAAAAGGCGAAGCAAACGTCGGATGCCATGTCGATGTGAAACGAAAGCCCCTGGACCACTGATAACGCTCTTATTTTATTGAGTTATTTTCTGTTAATTTTCCTCAACATTTCCCTCAAAAATGCCGAAAAGAACCTCTAGATGTCTAACGCCGGAACGTACTTAAAAAACATCTTGCTCATTTTGATACTATCCCTTGCAGGCTGCATGGATGCCTCGCTGACTCCGGTCCTTAGCGAAAATCAGATCTTAAGAAAGATCACTGTCGAATCCGGCACCGTGGTGACTTTGGAAGAAGGTGTCGGGCATCAGATCAGTCTGGCGATTGAAACCCCGACTGTTCCCGGCGTCACTTTAAAACCAGAAAACCTGCAGTGGACCCTGAACGACATTGATGGTGATTTTGAGTCCTCAAACGGCACCCTGATCATCCAACCCGGAGCAAATTCAATCAGCTTCATCATCAAAGCACTGCGCGATGGCGAAATTGAAAATGATGAATCCTTCCAGTTGGTCTTTTCGGGGGACCGCTTTTCGAATCTTGAAGGCAACTCCATTTCTTTCGTAGTCAAAGACAAAACCACAAAAGCCAAGGTCACTGCCACATTGGCAAGTCTGGATTTTGGACCTCAACTTAAAGACACGACTGTTGAGCGCTCTTTAAGTTTTTCAAACTCTGGGGATGCTGCAGCTCAAAATCTGAACTTAACGGCTTTGAACACTCCATTTGCCTTTAAAGGGGGAAGCTTTCCTGGGGCTGGTGGAACTTGCAGTGCGATCTTGAACGGTCACAGCTCCTGCACCGTGGTCATCACCTACAATCCAACGGAAGTGAACACTCACTCTCAAAACCTTTCCTGGAGCTATGCCAATCCAGTCCTGCCCGACAGTGGGGCAATAACCGTTTCAGGCCTGGGGGTTGAAGTGGCCGCGGTTCTGGGAGGCAGACCCGGCAATCCAAGCAACGTCGATGCATTGAACATCACGGTGTCAGGAACCAATGTCACCCATTACAAATACAAACTTGGTTCTCAGGCCAGTACCGATTGTTCACTGACTTCGGGCTATTCCGCCGAAAAGCCCGTCAGCACCGGGATCACCGACAGTCTTTTGACTCTTGCAAATCAGAACCTGAAAATCTGTGTGATCGGCAAGGACTCCAATAACTTCTGGCAACCCCTGAATGTGGCCACTAGCTATGTATGGACCTTTGACACGATTCGCCCCGGCGTGGTCATAAGCCAGAAGGCTGGTCAGACGGATCCGACCAAAAACCTCCCCATCAGATTCTCTTTGGTTTTCAGTGAACCGATTGCTGAAAACTCTTTGACGGACGCAGATGTCAGCTTCACAGGATCTGCTTCTGTCAGCAGCTATACTTTGAGCAAAATTGACAGTACTCATTATGACCTGACCGTGTCCGGTGTGGATAACAATGGACTCATCCAACCTGTGATCAATGCGGATAAGTTTTCTGATTTGGCCGGAAATCCGAACACCCTTTCCTCCAGCAGCGACAATCAGGTGACATATGATACCAGTGCTCCAGACCTTCCGACTTCTTTAGGTTGGCTGCAGTCCTCCCCGACCAAGAGCAATCCTGTCACAGCGCAATGGTCCGTTTCTCCCTCATCGGATGTCGCTGATCAAAAAATTCAGTTCTTCAAAGACGCCAACTGTCTTGTGCTGGAAGGCTCTGCAATATCTCTTTCCCCTTCTGCCACCACCCGCAACTTCAGTGGCAGTGATGGAGAAACCTATACTTACAGTATTACGCTTGTAGATACTTCCGGAAACGTGTCCGTCTCTGCGTGTTCAAGTGCATTGCTGATGGATCGCACTTCACCCACGATCCTATCGTCCAATCCAGCCACCAGCACCGTTTCAAGTCTGCCAAACTCTGTCACAGTGACCTTCAACGAAGCAATGTTGTCGAGTTCCATCGAAAATCTTGGCAACTGGGGCATTGCATGTTCTGGCGGCGGAGTTGTTTCCATTGCCGGTGTTTCAGCCTCCAGCACGACTTCGGCTGTAGTGAATTTGACTGTCGCCAATCCTCCCGCCAATGGTGAAGTCTGCACGCTGACGGCCAAAGCCACTTTGACAGATCTAGCAGGGAACAATCTTTCTGCCGCTGGCACTTCGGCTTATACTTTGGACTTACCAGGCACTGTTCTTACAGTCACATCCAGCTTAGCCAATGGCGCCTACAAAGCAGGTCAGGTGGTGCCGGTTTCAGTGCAGTTCACTGAGGCTGTCACCATTTCGGGTGGAGCCCCCCAGCTTCTGATGGAAACGGGCTCAACGGATCGTATCGCCACCTATATCGGCGGCAGTGGGACAAACACTTTGTTATTCCAGTATACGGTGCAAGCCGGAGATAACTCGTCGGATCTGGATTATGAATCCGCCAATGCGTTGACCCTGAACGGCAGCACCCTGAAAGACAGCTTCGGAAATGACATGATTTTGACTCTGCCAGCGCCTGGATCTGCGGGCTCTTTGGCGGCAAATAAGGATATCGAGATTGACACACAAGCTCCTGAAGCCTTTGTCATTGCCGGAATCACGGGCGGAACTGATTCCACCCAGGATGAGTGGCTGACCAATGGATCCACGGCCACAGCTCACTGGGCGGCGGCGACTGGCAGCACGCAGTATCTGGTTGAGATCCGCAGCAGCGATGCTTCAGCTTCCGTGTGTGCGCAACAAACTGTGACCACCACTTCGCACACCTTTACGGGTTGCACACTGACGAATGGCACACAATACACCATCCGCATCTCTGCTCGCGATGCGGTTGGCAACTCCACCGCTGCCACGAACAATGACTTTATCTTTAACGTCAATACGTCAGCAGTGATCGCGACTATCACCGGCCAGCCGTCTGGCAAGTCCAATCAAACAAGCTTGAATATTGACGTGGCTGGAGCCGACGTTCAGTCCTATCGCTATAAAATCGGCGCAGCAGCATCGACAAACTGTGCGCTGGCAACGGGATATTCTGCCGACACCCCGTCTTCCACAAATATTACTGACTCTGTCAGTGCTTTGGGGGACACAGATATCAAGGTCTGCGTGATCGGTAAAAATTCGGCCAGCGTTGAGCAGGCTTTAACTTCCGCGACCAGTGTCATCTGGACTCAGGATCTGACGGCACCAACATTGACGATCAATCAAAAAGCGGGACAGGCGGACCCAACAAACGCCCTGCCTGTGGAATTTACGATCGTCGCCAGCGAAGCCATTACAAATTTTGTGGCAGCAGATATCACTCAGTCCGGAACTGCGACGGGAATCACCTGGAATCTTTCCACCTCGGATAATATCACCTGGTCTTTGAAGGCTACGGCCATCACCGGGGCCGGAACTCTGATTCCGTCCATTGCTGCAAATAAACTCACCGACGTTGCCGGCAACAATAACACTGCCAGCACCAGCTCCGACAATCAGGTCGTCTATGAAACAACCAAACCTTCTTTGACCATCAATCAGAAGGCTGGTCAAACCGATCCGACCAACACACTTCCTATTGAATTTACCGTGGTCTTCACCGAGGCCATTAATCCTGCCACTTTTATCGCGGCCGATATCACCCAGGGCGGAACCGCCTCGGGAATTACCTGGGACCTGACAACTTCCGATAACATCACCTGGTCTTTGAAAGCCACCGTGATCACCACCCCCGGAACCTTGGTCCCTTCCGTGACCGCTGGCAAAATCAGTGATCCGGCCGGCAATACCAACAATGCCTCGACAGCCACGGATGCCTCGGTGACTTACGACATCACGGCCCCCGTCAATGCGAGTTCCTTGGCATGGCAGCAAAGCAGCCCCACAAATACCACCGCTCTTGTGGCTCAGTGGACCAAATCCACCAGCCCGGATCTGGCATCGCAAAAGGTGCGCTTCTATACAGGAGCAAGCTGCAACACTTATACGGGCACCGAAAACACGGCCACCAGTGCTGCGACGACTTCCAACTTCACCGGAGTCAATGGCACAACTTACACTTATCAGGTTATTTCAACGGACAATGCCGGGAACTCGATCACGTCAGCGTGCTCCAGCGCGGTGATTATTGACACCACGGCTCCGACCATCACCAACGTCACTTCCAATAAAACCAACGGTGCCTACACTGTGGGTGATGTCATTGACGTGCGGGTGACCTTCAGTGAAAACGTCACTGTCACGGGGACACCGCTTATTGCCTTAAATACAACACCGGCACGCTCAGCGTCTTACGCTTCTGGAAGTGGCACGAACACCTTGCTCTTCAACTATACAGTGCAAGCCACCGACACTGCGGCTGATCTGAACTACGCTGCGACCACGTCCTTAACTGTGAGCTCTGCCAGTATAAAAGATGCCGCAAATAACAATGCGACCTTAACCCTGCCTTCCGTCGGTGGCGCCGGATCTTTGGGAACCAACAAGGATCTCGTGATTGATACCACGGCTCCAAGTATCACTTCTTTTACGGTAACAAACTCGACTCCGACCAACAGTACGACCTTTAATATCACCTCGGCTGTCAGTGGCAGTCCGACATCGTACTGTATTATGGAAAACAACACCGCCGTGGCATCCTGTACGTGGACCGTGGGTGCTTCGCTGCCCGCCACATTTACGGTTAGCACAGTGAATGAAGCCAAGACACTTTATGCCTGGATCAAAGATGCAGCGGGAAATATCAGTGCGATGGCAAGTTCGGCATCCATCACCTTCGATAACACACCACCAACAGCAACACTTTCGGGTCAGCCGACAGGATCCAGTGCGAAGTATGCACTGAACATTGATGTCAATGGCAGCGGTGTGGTGGCCTATAAATACAAAATCGGTCTGGCGGCTTCTGTTGATTGTGCAGTGGCCACCGGATACTCCGGGTCTGAAGTGACCCATACAACCAACATCACGGATAACATCTCAGCCTTGGCCAATGGCAGTGTTAAACTTTGCGTCGTCGGCAAAGACGCCGCAGGCAACTGGCAAACTTATGCGACGGCCACGACGGCGACCTGGACGAAAAATTCTCCGGCGATTCAGTTCGCAGTGACCACTTCTTCTATTTCAGAGTACAACGATCCGACCCACACTGTGGCCGTCAGTATTCCGGCGGCTGTGGATATCGCCGTCAGCGTCAGTTATACCTACTCTAATGGCTCCGCACCCACAGCGACCATGGGGAATGACTACACTGCAGTTAATGGCACAGCGACCATCGCTGCGGGCAGCACTTCCGTGAACATCTCAATCCCGATACTGGATAACAGCACCGAAGAATACGATGAAACATTCAAGATCACCCTCGGCAGTCCGGTGGGCGGTTCGTTGGGTACAAACACCGTTCATACGGTCACGATCACTGATGACGAGGCTCCACCACTGGTCACCATCCAGGACGTGTATGTCGTGGAAGGTTCTTCCACGAGCTTGATCGCCACGTTGTCCCACCCTACCGACAAAGGCTCTGTGTCCATCAACTGGGCACGCGACACCTGCGCAGGCGTGGACTGTGCGGTGGCGGGAACTGATTATACGATGGCCGTCACTTCAGGCACGGCGTCTGTACCCTCCGGCGCTACCACAATCTCTTTTGGCAATCTGAGCAGTATCAATAATTCTGTCGACGAACTGTTTAAGCGTGTGCCGATCAAGATCACGGGCATCACCGGCGGCACATCTTACATTTCCAATGCCGATATTATTATCAATGACAATGACAGCCCTGCGGGTAAAGATGCCGTCGAAATCGCCGTTGCTGATAATCACACTTGTTCACGCACCAGTGATGGCAAAGTCTATTGCTGGGGTAACAACAATTCAGGCCAGCAAGGCACCGGGAACTATCTTTACTCTTCAACGCCTACTCTGGCGTCCCTGGCGGCACCCGCCGTTAAAATTGCCTCTCGCTATGCAGTCACTTGTGCCATTCTCAACACGGGCTCCTTGTACTGCTGGGGCATCGGCAGCCATGGGACCTTCCCTGGGGCCGGTCTTCTCGGAACAGGCTCTCTGTCCTCCCGTCTGACTCCGACACAGGTTGTGGGAATGACCAGTGGCGTGACCAGCGTCGGTGTTGGCTACATAAACTCCTGCGCCCTGAAAGATGGCGGTGTCTATTGTTGGGGGACCAAAGACTATGGAGTGCTTGGCGATCCGGCAACGGCCACTTCGACACACACGCCAATCAGCATCCCCGCCGTATCCAGTGGCGTGAATAAACTGGCCATGGGTTGGACCCATGCCTGTGCTTTGAAGACCGGAACGTTATACTGCTGGGGTAACAACACCAATGGTGAGCTGGGCCAGGGGCATTTCAACCCCGTGACCTCAGTGGTGGCCGTCAGCGGAATCGGAACCGTGACAGATGCTTGGGCCGGATACTATGGAACTTGCGCCAAGAATTCGTCCAATCAGGTTTACTGTTGGGGTAACAATAATGACAACCAGATATTGACTGCCTCCACTGCGGACGTTCACACACCGACCTTAATGCCAGAGTATGCAGGCCTCACCGACATGTTTATCGGTATCCAGTCCTGTGTCATCCTCAATGGACAAATGTCCTGCCGCGGGAAGAACTATTTCGGTGAAGGCGGGATTAACCAGCCGACGGGCACTTCGACGGTCCCACTGACTCCAGTGGTGGGTGGTGGCGACAACGTGACTGCAGTGGATGGATCTCCGGGTGCTCACACCTGCTTTATTCGTCTGGGCCAAGTGTATTGCACAGGCTATTCCGGTTTTGGCCAGCTGGGAGACGCACAGACTTTATTAACCACAGGCTTCGTTCTAAGCCCCGACTTTGCAGGCGCTTCATCGATCTCAATCTATGATGAGCACGTCTGTGGAATCTACAGTGGCGGTGTGAAGTGCATGGGTGACAACATTTACAACAAAGCTGGAAATCTGCTAACAGATCGAATGTACCTTGCCCCCACGGCTGTAAAGAACGTTGAAACCAGTGTTACCAAAGTTGAAACCGGGCCCAGCGGCAGTTGCGCCCTGCAGGCCGGAGCCATCAAATGCTGGGGCCGTGGCTATCTCCGCGGCAGTGGTGCAACTTCAGGAAATCCTAACACACCCACGGGCCTGAGCTCTGGTGTGACTGATTTCGCCATCGCCTCAGGGCAAGACCAGGCGTGCGCCATCAAGGCCGGAAAACTTTACTGCTGGGGTAACGTGGCTTCTAATGAAATGTTTGATATGACTCTGGGGCTGTATACAAATCCGGTCGAAATCACTTCTGCCGGAAGCGACAATGTCAGAGTCCATATAGGTCGCTATCATGGATGCCTGCTGAAGACAGATAAAACTATCTGGTGCACAGGTTACAATGTGCAAGGACAACTGGGTCTGGGGGATACGGTGTCTCGAACCGGGATCACTCAAGTCCCGGGTGTTTCAAATGTGGATGAACTGAGCCTTTCCAGCTATGGAACATGTGTTCGCATCGGGAGCAGCCTGATTAAGTGCTGGGGTCAGTATCCAGGACATGGCAGCAGTTCCCACGCCATCACCAGCATGGTGGATCACACGGGATATACCAACATCACCAAAATTTTCGGTGGTTACTTTAATCACTGCTTTATTTCCAATGGAGATGCCTACTGCTGGGGCTACAACCGTTTTGACCAGCATGGTAACAATGATTATCTGACAAATGACTATCACTATTCTCCAACAGCCCTGAACACTTTGAATGCTTTTGGAACGGTTACTGATCTTGACGCCCGCAACGCCTATGGTATCTGCGGCAAAGTGGGCACGAACTGGTACTGTTCCGGTATGGACAGCAGCGGACAGCTGGGAACCAACAAAAAGCCCTTCCGCTTGGCGCCGATTTCCGTTGCGCCATTCCCGAATTAAAATCGTGAAGACAACACCTCGTCCTCTTATTTTCTCAATATGTGACATGCTTATCTCAAGTGAGGCGAATACTTTCCGATAAGTCTTTTATGCCAGGACGTCACTTGATTCTTACGGTTTGTATAACCACCACCGCTCTATTCATCTCAGGTTGTACAATGGATGGATTTGTTCCAGAGTTACCGGCGTCCACAGATACCCTCCCCGTTGAAGCTCAACTCAAAACCATAACCGGCAACGAATTTCCCCGAGGACATGTCGATGGCATCATATCTGAAGCACGTCTGTGGGGGCCTATCTCCATGACGAAGCTGAATGGTGACTACTACTTCACGGATTTTTATACGGTCCGAAAAATCTCTATGTCCACTCCGTCCAATCCTACAGTTGAAACTATCGCAGGCACGCCGGGTGTTCCGGGCAAGCAGGACGGCGTCGGAATTGAAGCAAGATTTAATACAATGACGGGAATAGCAACAGACGGAACTTACCTCTATGTCTCCGATGCAAGCAATCACGCTATTCGCAGAATTCACCCCTTAACCAAACAAGTCGAAGTCTTTGCCGGAATTTTAGGTACACCAGGAGACGTTGATGGCACAGGTACCGCTGCCCGACTGAGCAGTCCACGCGGTATCATTTATCTCAACAACGAACTCTACTTCGTCGATGCCGCAGGTTTGGTGAAAAAAGCAACTCTGGATGGGACTGTTTCTGTTGTGGCAGGAACCCGTGGAGCCTTAGGACATGTCAATAGCACACTTCTAACTTCACGCTTTTCGAATATGTATTCTCTGACCACCGATGGAACAAATCTTTATGCTGTGGAAGCAGGCAATCGAACCGTGCGTAAAATCGATCTTGCCGGGAATGCCGTCACAACGCTGGCAGGAAACTATAGTAACATCAATCTTCCCGGCAACAATGATGGTGACAGCGGAAACAACTCCCTGGAAAGTCCGATGGGTATCGAGTGGGTTAACGGCAATCTTTGGATCGCGGAACAAAACTCACATGTGGTTCGCAAGTTGGACTTAACGAATCCCGCCAATCCTGTGTTGAGTACAATTTTAGGCAAGACAATGGAGGGGCAGCTTCAAGACGGAATCGGGACCAACGCCCGTCTACTGACTCCCCGGTCTCTATTTTATGACATCAGCAGCAATGTCGTCTTCGTGATGTCCCGACATGGCTCGACAATATCACGAGTCAACCCCTCAAGTTTGCAAGTCCAGCATTGGATTAAGCCCCCGGCCCCGACCGTAACAGCACTTAGTGGCAATGGCGGGTCCATTGTTTACCCCCGTGGCCTGATCAAAGACGGGAATAAAATCGTCTTCACAACCCGCACACATGAAATTCGAATTCTGGATCTGGATACGAATTCTGTCAGCACTTTAGCCGGCGCACGCAACGTCTATGGTTCCTCTGATGGACAAGGGACTGCAGGTAAGTTCAGTATGCCCTCGGGGATCATCAAGTACGGCGATGGATATATCGTTGCCGACTTCTTCAATTTCAGCTTGCGCTATGTAAAACCCGACGGCACGGTTGCAACTCTGGTCGGATTATCCGGCACCAGTGGAACCGCCGATCAGGCAGCCTTGGGAAATACGGCCCGATTCACAAATCCAAGAGAACTGGTACTTTCGGGCTCTGTCCTTTACGTCACTGATTCCAATCGCATTCGTCAGGTGACTTTGCCATCAACCGACAAAATTCTTGTCGACTCGCCCGAGGTCAAAACACTTGTCGGTGGCAGCGTCGCAGGCACTGTATGCCCGGGTCACAGCCTAAATAGCCCTTCAGGTGTGGTTCTACGCACAGAAAACTCAGAACCCGTTATGTATATTTCTGAGAATACGGGCCACCGCATTCGTCGTCTGAACTTGGTCTCCTGTGCTCTAACAAATGTCGCAGGTTCTGGAACAGCAGGGAACACCAACGGCACTGGCACGGCTCCAAATGCTTTCAACAGTCCTGGCCAGATGGTGGAGTTCGATGGTGGCTTGTACGTCGCAAGTTCAAATTCACACACTATCAAGCGAGTTGACCTGACAACCTTTGAAATCACATCCGTCTTTGGTGGCTCCACGGATGCAAATCAAGATGGATATGGCACCTATGCACGAATCGAAGGCCCCTACTATATGACCCTGGATGGTACTTATCTGTATGTGACCCAGCCAAACTATCATCACATCCGTCGAATCAACCTGCAGACACGCCTGGTGGAAAGAATCAGTCAGAATCTGGTCTGGGGCGGCATGGAGTATGGAGTGCCCCAGTCTTCCATCGATGGAACTCTGAACTATCACGTTCCCTACTTCTTCAACACGGTTAAAATTGCTAACAACTACTATTCTTCGGATATCATCAACAATGTCATATGGAAGACTCGCCCCGATGGCCAGAGAGAGGTTTTTGCCGGGAAAATCGGTGTGCCTGGCAGCACCGACGGATACCGATTGGACATCCTTTTGACCAATCCACAGGGGCTGGAGTTCGATCAGAATTACTTGTACATCGCTGAACTTTCAGCCCACACAATTCGCCGGATCAGTTTAACGACAGGACTGTCCTCCACCATCATTGGCACTGCAGGACAGGCGGGCGTCACCAACGGCATCGGTACCGCTGCACGACTGACCAGACCTTCGAGCTTAAGAATTCACAATGGCTATCTCTATATTTCCTCACACGACAGTGGCTTGATCTACCGGAGTGATTTGCAAACGCTCAACACTGAACTGTTCGCCGGGACTCCCGGGGTCAGGGGCGGCGCTAACGGTCCGCGCTTAAGCTCCACCTTCAGCATTGCTTACGGCATGATCGCTTCAGGGAATACACTTTATGTTGGAGATGGAGGCAACTACACTATACGCGCCATCGATTTGAGTGAAAGTGACTCTGGTGTCACAACCTATTTGGGGGTCTCAGGAACCTCAGGCAACAAAATGGGAGATGGTTCTTCAGCCACTTTCACCTACCCGATCAGCATGGTTATGGATGGTCTGAACATGATTCTGGTGGATCGTCAGAATCACCTGCTTAAGACATTCAATCCTGTCTTAAACTGGGTTTCTTCTTTTGTGGGAAGTTCTGACAAAGTCGGCTTGATAGATGGCACGCTGGATCGGGCGCGCCTGACCCATCCTTGCTCCATTAGCAAGAGCGATACAGAACTTGTGATCTCGGATGGGCAGTGTTGGAATCTACGTATATATAAATAAAAAAATCACTAATTCACAGTCCCGGGAATACCATCAAACATCAGCCCCAGAGTGAAGTAGCCACCAGAAAGATCCAGGGTGTCAATCGCACCGGGGTTCCCCGAGCGCTTAAAGCCGTCGATCTTGTTGTATTCATAACCAGCCTCCAAGACCAGATAGAACTTCTTATAACCAAAAGCCAGTGAGGCTCCCGCAGCCGCATAAGGAGAAGCATACCACTCATCCCCGACACTCTTTTTAAGCTCCCCATTCAGACTGGCCGTTTTTATTTTAAACGAGGTGTTGGTGCCACCGACTCCACCAAAAATATCCACCCGCATGAAGTCCGATCTTTTCAGAGGAACCCGGGCGATCAACAAAAAAGCATCCTGGTCCAAGCGGGCCTGATAATCATCTGCCTCAACCACAAGATCTTCTCCACTTGAGGCCATCTTCTTGGCATAACGGGCTCCAACGTCCAGGTATTTCATCAGAGGATAAGTGATCTCCACTCCCAATTGACTGACGCCTTCCATTTTCTTTAGACCTTGGGCTTCGATAGTTTCATTGGCATTGTCTGGCTTTACCGTGGTCATTCCCATAAAAAGCCTGGCCTGTACGGGAATCTCTTTTGCGGAAACCTCTTGAGTTTGAAGCACAAAAATAGACAAAACCGTAAACAGCAGACCATATTTCATTGAATAACCCTCCGCCCCTGATGATACCTGTGATTTGACAGCCCGCAAGTCTGGTTTGGCAAGTGGCTGATATCATAGAACTTACTCACATTATTGAGTTCAATCCAACAGCCTAAGGAACTGGTTAAATAAGTCGGCAGCAAAGATCCAGATCAATCGGAACTTTCTTTTTTTGGTTCAAGTAACGCCGCCCGTATCTTGGCGGTGCCTTGAATCAAAAGATCCCGCTCTTTTTTGTTTAATAACGAACAGAATTTCAGATCGGCCTTGCTCACCAATCCCGCAAGGTGCTGATGAATCCTTCGCGCCGTCGGGGTCATTTCAATCAATTTTGTCCGCCCATCTGTTTTATGTGGCACCCGACGCACCAGTTTTCTTTTTTCCCAATCGTCCAACAGGCGTGACACCGTGGTCTTATCCTTTCCCAGATAAAATGCCAGATCCCTTTGAGTCAGCGCCTGATCCAACAACGGACGCAGGTTCATCCATTCTTCAAAAGTGATCGCTGAATGGTTTTGCTCAAACGACATCAGAAGATACCTTTTCATAGCCACCAGTGTGTCAGCCAGGCTTATACCCAGCAGTTCTGAATCATTTTTGGACATTTTACCCTCGGACCTTCATATAGTTGCAATATACAACTAGTTGGTTGTATATTGCAACTATATGAAGAAAGATTCCACAGACCTCTCAGGGCAAATAGATAAAGATGATTTCAATCTGCGCTTTGTGGTGCAAGGTCAGGGCTTAAACACCCTTGTGCTGGGTTCGTCTGTATTTTATCCCCGCACGTTTTCACAAAGCTTACGCCAACATCTTCGCCTGGGGTTTGTTGATTATCGCGGATTCGCGGCAACAGCCAAACCCTTCAACCGCACTGACTATGAACTGGGGAAAATCTGCCAAGATACTGAAGATCTGCGCCAGGCCTGCGGTTTTACCCAATCCGTCGTTGTCGGACACTCTGCCCACGGCTATCTTGCCCTGGAATATGCCCGACGTTACCCTGAATCCGTGAGCCAGGTGGTCATGATCTGCACCGGCCCCAGTCACGGAGCCCCGATGAGTGAGACCTTTCGCCGGTGGGAAGAAACCATTGCTCCCGAACGCAAAGCCCAATTCGCTTTGGATCAAACTCAATATTCTTTGTCTGGCGCAGAATCAGGACGAAGATTCATCACCTATTGCCAGGCTCTTAATGCCAAAAGCTGGTTTGCCCCTCACTTCGACGCGTCCCCTTTGTGGCAGGATGTGAAGGCGAATGACGATGCGATGGACTATCTCTACGGCGAAGTTTTTCGTGATTACGACACCCGACAAGCCCTGCAGGAAATTTCAGCACCGATCCTTTTGATCTGCGGACTTCATGACTATGGCGTTGCGCCGTTTTGGACCTGGAATGAGCTGCGCAACACTTCCCCCAATTTCACGGTAAAAGTCTTTGAGAAATCCGGCCACTACCCTCAACTTGAAGAATCCCAGGTTTTCGACCTCCTGCTTAGGGATTGGCTGAGTTCAAACACCCCATAAAACGCACTGTATTGAAGGGCATTTCCCTTGCGCTAAGCCCCCTAAAGCACTACAAAATCTGCCTATTCCGGTGGCAAAATTTCCGGCACGGTTCTTGGAACATTGCCTGACTGGAAATGATTTAACCCGATTTCGGTGTCGCTTTGGCACTTAAACGAAAGAGGCAGATAATGAGAACGTTAAAAACCACGACACAGCTAAGATATTTTTCATCCCTGCTGATTTCAGCTTTGCTCTTCACAGCGTGCAGTCCCTCTGCCCAAGCACCCCAAGGCGAGATTTTCAATTCCGACTTCCTGCAAGGCCTTTACAGCACCCGCCCGACGGTTGAAGAGCCTTATATCTTTATCATCAAACTATCCAACCCGGCTCTGTTGGAAACGGCACAAAGAAAAGACGGCAAAGTTGTTATCGACAAAAGACTTTTAAAGGCTATCGAAGCCGAACAGACTGCAACCATCGCTGAACTGCAAAAAATCTCTCCGGAAATCCGCGTTCTGATCCGTTACAAGCGTGTCCTGAACGGTATGGCCATCTGGGCTCCGGCAGAGGTGTTTGAAAAAATCAAAGCGCTTCCGAACGTCACCATGACTGAACAGTCCGGTTCGTTCTCTCGTCCTCAAGAAGATGAAGAGATCAATGAAAAGGGCCTTGTCGGCAACAACACTTCCGTCAAATTCATCGGGAGCGAAGCCGCATACGCTCAAAACATCCGTGGTCAGGGCATGCGCGTTGGGGTGATCGACACTGGCGTGGACTATACTCATAAAATGTTTGGTGGCGAAGGTACCAAAGAGGCTTATCTGGCCGTGGACCCTTCCAAGCCTCACGCCTCCTTCCCAAATAGAAAAGTTGTCGGCGGCATTGACCTTGTGGGTTCTGCTTACAACTCCGGGTCCCCGGACTTTATGAAACGCATCCCGGCTCCTGATGCCAATCCTCTGGATGAAGCCACCCACGGAACTCACGTCGCTGGTACTGTGGCCGGCCTGGGTGATGGCGTGAACACTTATGATGGTGTGGCCCCGGATGCGGATATTTACGCCATCAAAGTCTTCGGTGCCAAAGGCTCCACCAGTGATGAAGTCGTTATCGCAGCATTGGAATACTCAGCCGATCCCCAGGGTGATTTGAGTTTTACCAACCAGCTTGACGTGGTGAACCTGTCTCTGGGAAGCGGTTACGGCAACCCTCATATCATGTACGGTCATGCCATCAAGAATCTGGTGCGCGGTGGAACCGTCGTGGTTGCTTCAGGAGGAAACTCCGGCGACCAGTCCTATATCGTCGGAGCTCCGGGTGTGTCTGAGGATGCGATCTCTGTGGCGTCCAGCATTGATAATATGAATCAAAACGTTCTGTTCCCGGCGGTGGAATTTACGGCGGGTTCTGAAACCATCCTTGGGGAAGCCATTGAAGGGGCTGTCTCTAAGCCGTTGGAAGAAGTGGACTCTGCCAAAGCCGAAGTGATCTTCGTCGGTGTGGCCGATAAAGACTTCGATGCGGAAACGGCGGAAAAAATCAAAGGCAAGATTGCTCTGATTGATCGTGGTGTGGTGGCTTTTGCGGATAAGATTAAACGCGGTCAACAGGCCGGCGCCTTGGCGGTGATAGTGGCAAATAATGCACCAGGTGATGCCATCGTCATGGGTGGAGAAGGCCGTTTCGATATCCCGGCGGTGATGATCACTTTGGATGTTGCCAACCAAATCAAAGCGGCTCTTAAAACAGGTCCGGTGGTGGCTGATCTTAAAACCACAACCAAGGTGGAAAAGGCCTGGTTGGTGGACACGATCTCCCCGTTTTCTTCCCGTGGTCCTCGCTCTGAAGATGGTTTGATCAAGCCTGAAATTGCGGCTCCTGGAACAAACATTATTTCTGCTGCCCGTGGTGCGGGGGACAAAGGTGTGACAATGTCCGGGACCTCTATGGCCGGTCCTCACATTGCCGGGGTGATGGCGCTTCTTAAACAAAAGCACTCCACTCTGAACCCTTACGAGTTGAAGTCTGTTCTTTTAGCCCACGGTAAAGTGATCCACGATGCTGACAAGAAAACTTATTCTGTCAGCCGTCAAGGAGCAGGCCGCGTGCAGGTGGCTGAATCCCTGAATGCCAAAATCGTGACGATTCCAGCGACTCTGTCCTTCGGTTTGACCGACATTGAACAGCAAAAAACACTGGCTCAGGAAATCACGCTCAAAAATATCAGCTCCGAATCCATCACTGTGACTCCGCAATGGAAGGGTCACAAGGCTCTGCAAGTCAGTGCGCCTTCTGTGACCTTGGCTGCGGGCGAAAGCAAAAAGATCCTGGTGAAAGCAAAAATCACAGGTTCTTTGATGACCTCCGCCAATGACGAACTCGATGGCTTCCTGAAGCTCGTATCAGATAAAGAGGTGGTGGTGCAACTGCCCGCCCTGGCCGTTGCTCGTCAAATCTCAAAAATCGAGGCGACATCCTTGGTGGTTCGCTCTACGTCCGCCGGTGACAGCGCTGGCAGCCTGGCCGAACTTCAACTGAAGAACTCCAGTGCCAACACAGGCGAAGCTTATTTGTTTAATCTGATCGGTGGTGACAGCCGCAAGAAAGAAAAGAAACCGGATCTAGCCCACAACCGTAACTGCGACATGCAGTCAGCCGGCTACCGTGTCATCGAAAAAGATGGCAGTCGCGTTCTGCAAGTCGCCATCAAGCTTTATGAAGGCATGACGACTTGGCACCGTTGTGAAGTGAATGTGCAAATCGACGCTGATGGCGATGGCAAGGCTGATCAGGAACTTTCCGGTATACCGGCATCCGATCTTCCGGGGTTGACGGAAGAGTCCTTTGTCAGTTTGTTGTTGGACGGTAATCAAGCCCGAGAAATACGTAAAGAGTATGAACAACAATACGCAGCAGACCCTGAGAAAGCCAAAGAAGACTACACTGGTGCGGTCCTGGATTTGCGCCCGATGGGAGTCTTTGACAACTCCACTCTGGCTATCATCGAAGCAGATGTGACCCTGCTGTCCTATGCGCCAACAGGAGAGCTCAACATTAAGATTTCCACCACCCATCAGGACAACGGTGCGGTGGAATATGACGACTATTTAGGGGCACACGAAAATAAATGGGAGAAAATCTCTGCCAATCCAATGGCGCAGGCCTACACCAATTTACCGGAAACTGTGGAACTGGGTGGCAACTCATCCACGGAAGTTTCTTTGGTCAAAGGCTATGGTGCGGGGGACCTGATCCTTTATGCCCCTCAAAACAAATCTGTGCGCGATATTCTGATTGAAGATGCACAGTCACAGGTAATTCCTGCCGTTTATAAGTCCGAAGAATAGAAATTCACGTTATATAAGGCGCACTGCTGAAACTCTTGGCAGTGCGCTCTGAGCCTTACCATCCCCCAACACGACTTTGACGATTTCCTGACAACATAAAGGAACGAACTTAGTTATATTGCGCGAGCAATCTAACAAGGAGAATCCATGAAAGCACTTATGATGGCGCTGATCGCGTCTTTTGCAATGGCCCAGACGGCTCAGGCTCAAAACTGCGTTTCCGCAGATGGTTTGATCATTCCTAACGGTGTCAGCGTCAAGTTGTACTACAGCGCCACCCCAACAAAAACTCTGGGTCCTGCCTACACTTGTGACTCTGTTTCCCGCGTAAGAACTTGCGTTGACGGTGTTCTGTCAGCCAAGGAAATCCAGTGCAGCCAGTACGATTCCGGTGGTTGCGTGGACTGGTGGATGGACCGCCTGCCTGACACGGACTTCGCAACAGCTCAGTGCCAGAACTAAAAAAACAAAAAGCGCAGATTTTTCGTCTGCGCTTTTTTTGTTCCCGCATCTTATTAGGCACCCTCTTTTCTTCTGGGTCCGCCATCAGCCATTCCTGACAAACTCGCTTGCACCATAGTCGAGCCCTCTGAGGCACCCCAGCCCTCTTTTCTTTGGCTTTAGTCCTAATTTTTATGTTGCATCCTGAAATTCAACACCCGCCTTAAGGCTTCAAGTAATGTAAAAGTACATCTTGATCTTACAACGGCGAAATAATTTTGAACGAGACAAAGTTTAGCCGGCACCGTTCTCCCGTTTCTTCTGAAGGGGCCTGAATCACAAATCCATGTGGAGGTCCATTGACGAACTCAAAACATCTCACCAAGACAGTGTCTGTTGTTGCCATCACGATTGCTTTCTTACTGGCAGCGGCCTGCTCCCCAACAACTTCTTCCATCCAAGATCTGGCAAGCACCATCGATGATGGAAACAGCAGCGCCGAGACTCCTCCAAAGACGGAGGCACCGGAATCCACGGATCCAAAAAATCCCACAGAGCCCTCTGTCCCTGTCATCCCTGAAAGTCCAGGAACCTATAAGATCGAAGCTTTGTCCTGGGAAACCTCGACCAAGCCCGAACGTCGTCAATGGAGTGAATACTTGCACAAGATCATCCTGGAGGACTGGAATACTTTGCTCGGTGGCGCTGATGATATGGATCGGTTCTGCCCTCGTTATGACAGACTGGACAACAACCAGCGAGCCAATGTCTGGGCCGCCTTATTTTCTGCCATGGCCAAGTACGAAAGCGCCTATGATCCAACCTCCCGAATGCACGAGACCACCATGGGTACGGACCCGGTGACCGGCAACCCGGTTTACTCCGAGGGGCTATTACAGCTGTCCTATCAGGATATTCGATGGGCGCGCTGGTGTGAATTTGACTGGAACAAAGACAAGCACCTTTCTTCAAAGGATCCAAAGAAAACCATCTTGGATCCTTATAAAAACCTTTACTGTGGCGTCGGTATCATGGCCCGCCAGATCAAGAACAAAGGTGCTATCACTGTCGGTTCTGGGGCCTATTGGGCTGTGATCAAAAGCGGTGGCAGATATCAAAAAATCACACCGATTTCTGACATGGTAAAAAAGCTGTCCTTCTGCAAATAATTTCCCTCGTGACGAGATGGCCTCTGTTTTCCCTCGGAGGCTGTCTCGCCACACATTTGTTTTCTAAAACAATTCACTTCAAAATCTTGGCATGATCCCCTGACACGCAGATTCTTTAAGCATCAAAGCGCAGGAGGAGCTATGTCGGAACAAAAACACGACTTGGAAGAACCCGGAAAAACCTTCTACTTCGAGTGGGAACTCGACGAGATGCAAAGAGCGTCCCGTCGCCACCAAAGGGAAACAGTTCCCTATCCCTCGCAGATGAACAGCTCCCGGGACAACTTCGAGGACACTCTGTTCCACGTGCCTCCTCCAGCCACAACAGAAAGGAACTCCCATGCTTAGAGCCGCCATCATATTTTTTGTCATCGCGATCGTCGCCTATCTTTTAGGTGCAGGGGGAATTGCAGGACTGTCCGTTGAAATCGGTCGTCTGTTGCTGTTTGTGTTCCTGGCCCTGGCGATCATCAGTTTTATTATCAATCTGCTGAGTGGAAAAAAAGGACCGCGGTAAAAGACGGCCTTTTTCCTTGGAGGTATCCATGCAACGTAAAGCTTCGGCCCGCTGGCAGGGCAATCTTCAATATGGCAGGGGCGTTCTCAATTCTGAAAGCGGTGCCCTGAAAGACGTTCCTTACTCTTTTACGACCCGCTTTGAAAACACACCCGGCACCAATCCCGAAGAGTTGATTGCGGCCGCTCATTCCGGCTGCTTTGCCATGGCTCTGGCCGGAGCCCTGGCAAAAAAAGGATTTAATGCCGATACTTTGGATGTGTCTGCCACCGTCTCTTTGGAAAAAAATGGCGATGCGTTCAGCATCACCAGTTCTAGACTGAAACTGCGGGCGCAGGTCCCGGGGCTGGATCGAAAACTTTTTGAATCCATTGCCCAGGATGCAAAAGTCAACTGCCCGGTCTCAAAAGTTTTGAAAGCCGATATCACCCTGGATATCGACTTTCATGAAACCATGTCCCCGTCCCAGCACACACACTGATTCAGACTTCATCATACCCCGCTAGGATGGCGGGGCATGGTGATTCTGTGAACGCAAGACCTCGTGAAGTTTTGAATCGTTAAAGTGACCGAAAGCATCTTCGATCATCAGGCTTTCTAAATCCCTTCCAACCGTCAGCACGGCCGCCACCCTTTGATCTTCGTAATAGGCCACCGCAAAATCACGGCTGGCCAAATCACCCATCACATCCATGCGATCAAAGCGGTCCGAATAACCCACGTACCCCAAACTTAAATCATAGTGCTGAGTCCAAAAAAATGGCACTTCCTGGAACTTCACCCAGTCTCCCATCATATTCAAAGCCGCCGTCTGCCCTTGGCGCTCAGCCACCTCCCAGTGCTCCACCCGGATCGCACGATCACTGTGTGGATCGGGCCATCGAGCAATATCACCGGCGGCAAAAATGCCCGGGACACTGGTCTCCAGATACTCATTCACCAGAACACCGTTTTCCACCCAACACCCTGCCTGTTCCGCCAGGGCCGTACTGGGCCGAATGCCCGTTCCAACAATCACGAAGTCACAATCAATACTTTCACCACTGTCCAGCAAGACACTGCGATCGCGGATCTCTTTTACACCATGCCCTAAATGAAATTGAACCCCATGCTCTTCATGTAGCTTTTTTAAAACACTGCCAACATGAACACCGACCACGCGCAAAAGTGGCATTTCCTCCGGCGCCACCACATGAACTTCCATGTTGCGCTGACGAAGGGCCGCTGCCGCTTCCAAACCAATAAATCCCGCCCCGATGATAACAACCTTCTGGGCCCAGGTGGTTCGGCCAATAATCCGACGACAATCCTGCAACGTTCTTAAATAATGCACATGCGGTTTTTCGATTCCAGGGATTTTAGGTTTGATCGGTTCTCCCCCCGTCGCCAAAAGAAGTCGATCATAACGCAAGGTTTTTCCGTTAGACAAAAAGACGCTGCGACGATGCGAGTCCAACTTTTCTACCCTGGTAGCCAGTTCAAAGTTAATTTTGTTCTGCTGATAAAATTCTTCAGCTTCCAATGACACCCAGTCTTCGGGGATATTCCCCGCCAAATAGTCTTTGGACAAATTGGGGCGATCGTAAGGCAGATACTTATCTTCGCTGATGACAGCTATATGGCCGATGAATCCATGTTTGCGCAACATGATCGCAGCGGCCGTGCCCGCCGCACCTGCGCCTACAATAACGTATCTTTGCGACTCGCTCCATTCGCGAGGTCGCACTGCCGAAGCTTTTTTTCCTGTGACATAAACCCGTCCTTCACGTTGTTCCACTGTCCAGGCGGCAATGGGATTTAAAGCCGGAGCCTTCAAGGCATCCCCCGTGCGCAAATCAAAACAGGCGTGATGCCAAGGACAATGAATTGTCTCTCCGACAACGAGTCCCTCATGCAAAGGGCCGCCATAATGAGAACACGTTGCACCGACGGCAAAGAACTCGCCGTCATGTTGCACCAGCAAAACCGCCTCCCGGCCGACGTGTCCTAACATCTTCTGTCCGTCAGAAAACTGACTGACCTCAACACCTTTGGAAAAATCAGGTCCACTTAACTCTGCAGATCGTCCCATGATAGACTCCTTTTTTTCAGGGCCTTATCATAGAAAGCTTTACGGCCAGAAAGAATGTCCGGAGGCCTGCGAGTGCTAAAATGCATCTCGCAAGAGAAAAAAAATAGAATCTCAAGATGAGTCAACCTGTCTGCCGTGCAAGGTTTCCCTTTATTTGTTTCGAATTGAGACTGGCCCCGCAGAATCAGTCCGAAGTCCCCTTAAGACCCGCCGGTTCTGCTCCGATAAAAGAGTGTTGTATCCTTCCCAGGAGGCTTACTTGAAACAGTGGGTAAAAAAGCTCGTTGAGCAATTTGACATGGACTGGGGTTCTGCAAACGGCGCTGAAAAGGGCAAAGGCGTCCCGAGCCTGTCTGAAGAGAGGGCCACGCTGCTCTTTATTCTGGATGTTTTCAACAAACATCTTTTTGAAATTCAAAACCACTCGGTGCGCAAGGTGCGTAACAAGCTCGATGGCTTTGCGAAAGAACTGGTGAATCCAAACGGTCAGGACACAGAACGCGTGCTGTTTGAAATCCGCCAGTTTATCTCCAGTTATCGTATTGACGAATACAGCTACGTGCAGAACACCTTTGATGACTTCAAACGCATCATCTGGGATTTCGCTGATCACCTCAGTGAAGAAATCCAGGAACAGAATGCCGCCTCGGGCGACGTCAATCAAAGCCTGGAACAACTGCGCGAAGCTGTGGAATCCAACTCGATTGAAGAGCTGCGCATGAAGTCCCGGGAGTTTATCAACTTCTATCTGAAACACCAAAGTGCGCACAATGATCGCCGCTCCAAACGCATGGAGACCATCAAAAAAAGCCTGACCACAGTGAAAAAACAGCTGATGGAGGCCAACACCACCATGCGCAAAGATCATCTGACCGGGGCTCACAACCGCCGCAGTTACGATGAACAGATTCGCCGCTATCTGCAGTTGCATGAAATCGACAAAGATCCGATGACATTGATTATCATGGATATCGACTTCTTCAAAAAGATCAACGACACCTACGGTCATGATATCGGTGATTTCGTCCTGAAAGAGTGCGTGCGCCTGATTCAGGAAAGTTTCTCGCGCGAAGAGGACTTTATTGCCCGTTTGGGCGGGGAAGAGTTCGCGGTAATCCTGCCAGGATGCAATGCCGAAGCGGCCACACGCATGGCGGAAGAGGCCATGAACCGCATCCGCAAAGAGGTGTTCGTTCATGAAAACTATGAGATCCGCTTCACCATTTCCATGGGGATTGCGGAGGTTCAGCCCGGTGAAAAAGCGGATTCCTTGTATAAAAGAGCCGACGAGGCCCTCTACGAGTCCAAACAAACCGGCCGGAACAAGTACACCGTCGCCAAAGAGTCTCAGATCAAACGTGTCGCTTAATGGCTGTCTAACCTTCAGACAGCTGTCGATTCACTGGTAGTGACCAGAAAAGCCTGAACAAACGTTCGGGCTTTTTTAATGTTCAGAAATTTCTAAACACTCGCAGCCCTTTTCCTGCTCAGAAGAAAATCATCCATGCCTGATGCTGGCCCTTCCCTTGCTTTAGTGCTTCGGCATGAAGGCAATCGTATTTTTTGTAACTACATTTTTGGGGATGTCGATGAACTCTTTCTCTCAAGAAAGTCTGGATCGCGATATTGTCGTGGCAATCATTGATACGGGTGTGGATGTAAATCACCCACTGATCAAAAACAACCTGTGGACCAATCCTCGGGAAAAGACCAATAATAAAGACAACGATGGCAACGGATTTGCCGGGGATCTCCATGGATGGAACTTTGTTTCCAACAATCATGACCTGTCTGATCACCATGGCCATGGCACCCACGTCGCAGGGATCATTCAGCAGCAAGCGCGATCCTCCCGCGTGAAGTTTATGATTCTGAAGTACTACGACCCGTCAGTTCCGGCAAACGACAACCTTTTGAACACTGTAAAGGCCATTCGTTATGCCACCCGCATGAAAGCGGACATTATCAACTATTCCGGCGGTGGCGATGAAAGAAGCCCCATGGAAGAGGCTGCGATTCGTGAAGCCCAGGATCAGGGCATTCTGTTCGTCGCCGCCGCCGGCAACGAAGGGCGCAACACCGACGTGGTCGGTTATTATCCCGCAGGTTACAACCTGAAAAACATCATCTCGGTCGCCGCTTTGGATTCCCAAAGACGCCTTCTGGCCAGCAGCAACTTCGGCACCCGCTCAGTGGATATCGCTGCTCCGGGAAAGAACATCTTCTCGGCCCTGCCTGAGGGCAAGTACGGCTACATGAGCGGAACGTCCCAAGCCACGGCCTGGGTCAGCGGACTGGCCGCCGCCTTGATGCTACGCCATCCTTGGCAGGCGCTGACTCCTCAGGAAATCAAACGGGTTTTAGTCAGCAGTGGAATCAAAGACCGTCTGCTAAGTAAGAAGGTCCGTTCCCAGACTCGTATTTCCAGTCTGCAGGCAGGTCTGAATCTGGAATAGAACCGAGGGGCGCCTTGCCCTTCGGGAAAAGATCACTTAGACTTTAAAGTATGAATTTTCAGCTTCGCCCGTTTCTTCTTTCTGTTTTTGTGATCTCCACGCTGACGGCCTGTTCCCAAAGTCTGCAGGCCTCTGACAAAACACTTTCTTCTTCGTCTCCCCGCTCCTGCCAGCACGACGACAGAACCTTCCGCTGCGTGGAAGTACTTAAGAATTATGATGGCGACACGTTGACCGTGAATATTCCCGATGTTCCGGCTTTGATCGGCAAAAAAATCAGCGTGCGGGTTCTGGGAATCGACACGCCCGAAGTTCGCACAAAAAACAAATGTGAAAAAGAGGCCGGGCGTATTGCGCGCAATCTGGTTGCCAGCACCTTGAAGAACGCCAAAAACGTCGAACTTCACAATGTCCAGCGCGACAAATACTTCCGCATTCTGGCTGATGTGGTGGTCGACGGACGTTCCCTGTCCGACATTCTGATAAAGAACAATCTGGCCTATGCTTATGATGGCGGGACCAAAAGACATCCTGACTGGTGCAAGGCCTTGCGCCAACCCGCTAACAACTAGACCGTGCATCTTCACAGAACCGGCATGAAGGCATTGCCTGTGCCTGGCTCTGCCGAAAAGATAGAACTATGGAAATCAAAGACTTCGGGGCTGCTTTTTCAAAAGCACAAAATCCCCAACAGCTTTACTCTTGGTATGAAAAGACTTTGGGGGTTCTGCCCCGCACAGACACCCATGGCTTCAGCCCTTCCGATCAGCCCACGGCTATTCAATTTCGCGTGGAGAACCTGAAAGCCCTGCTGCACGATTTAGCCCGACAAGGAGCCCAAATTGAGTCCCCTGTCGTTGAGACCGATTTTGGCTCTTTTGCCTGGGTCCACGATCCCGAAGGAAATCGCATTGAACTTTGGGAGCCAGCCCCTTACCAAAACACACTGATCAACCTTCCAGAACCGGACTAGTCCCACACCGTGAACATTTGGCATGTATAATATTTTGACAGTTTAAAAACCGCTGCTCTTCAGATATCTTCGCCAAGGTTTGAATTTAACCTCAGGAGATTCCCATGTCGAAAGCGGCCATTCTGTCCTTGTCTTTGTTGCTCTCTGCCACGGCCTTTGCCAAATCCGTTCCTTCTCAGTCCTTGCAAGTCACTCCATCCAGTATTGATCAGGTGGTGCGTCTGGTGGACAAAAAAGATGCGGGCTCTTCTGCCAAAAAAGTATCGGTCATTGTCGAAGACCACGGCCTCAGCACCGACGTATCCCCCCGCTACACGGTGTATCTGGGATACTCCAGCCTTGCGGAAATGGGAAATATCTCTGCCGACTTTAAAATCGACGACCAGGTTTTTGAATTCAAGTCCGCAACTCGCAAAGCTGCGGGTATCTATGAAGTCAAAGTTGTCGGCTTCACGGCTGACGGGACCTTGACTGACATCACCCACACCATCGACACAAATCAGATGTTTATTGATGAACGCAAGGTGCGTGAAGCCTGTGGCGGTGACTTCTGCGATCAGACATTGAAAACATCTGTGGAAGTCAAAAGCTCTGCAAAATAAGCTGTCCGGTTTTGGGGGATTTAAGATGAAGAAAATAGCTCATCGCGTGATTTTAACTGTGGGCCTGCTCAGCAGCCTTCTGCTAGAGCCGGCGTTGGCCAAACAAGTGGACCTGCGCCACTTGCAGACGTCCGTCAAAAATCAGAAAAACCGCGACACTTGCGCCTACTTTGCCGTCTCGGCCCTGGTGGAATCCACAATCAAGAACCAATTTGGACAAGATTTCGATATTTCAGAAGAATACGAAATCTATCGCCACAAGGTTCTTTCCCCCTGGCGCCCCGAAGTTGAATTTGGCAACACCTATCAGCTTTTGCTGAATTTCACCAATGGAATGACCTTCTACCAGGAACACCAACTGCCCTATCAGGCCAGCAGTCCCGATTTCACCAAGGGTCTCAGTCCAGAACAGCACGCCTTCTATAATCTGGGGCAACAGAAGGTCCCACGCGTGGACTATCGAAGCCTGCGCACCAAGATCCTGACACAAATGTGGGTGCGTCGTCCGTGGTCCACTCTTTTCATGCAGGAGCTGGATCAAAATCGTCCGGTGGTTGTGACTTTAAAGGTCGCGCTTCCTTACATCAACGATTCTAAAGGTACATTCACCTATTCTCCCGAAATTGATGAGCAGTGCAATTCCGGAAAGATCGGCTGCGGCGGCCATGCAGTTTTGATCGTGGGATATGATGATGTACAAAAAGTCTTTATGTTTAAAAACTCCTGGGGCGAAGAATGGGGTCAGGGCGGTTATGGTTTTGTCACCTTTGATCACGTGGATGGATATTCAGATCAGCCTTTGACGGCGTTTTTTGACAAACTGACCGGTCCTATGGTGAGGGTCATTGAACCCTAAGATAGGCTCTTTTCATGGTGTTTGACGAAAAAAAGTGGTTTCATCTTTTTAGCAACAAAGCACGTGTGCTTTATCCCAGCACGGATCCGGCACACGACTATCTTCATATTCTGCGTGTGGTAAACACCGCCAAACACCTGACAGAAGCCGAAGGAGCCAACTGGGAAGTTGTTCTTCCCGCTGCCTTCTTTCACGATTACATCAACGTTCCTAAAAACGATCCTCGCCGTCCTTATGCTTCACAACTTTCTGCTGAGGCCACGCTAGAGTATCTGAAGTCGGTAGACTATCCGGAAGAACATTTCGAAGACATTCGCCACGCTATTGAAGCACACAGCTTCAGTGCGGGTATTAAGCCCACCACTCTGGAAGCCAAGATCGTTCAAGATGCCGATCGCCTGGACAGCCTTGGCGCCATCGGCATCGCACGTTGCTTTGCAACGTCCACTCAGATGAGCCGGCCGTTTTATGCGGAAGAAGACCCTTGGGCAAAGAACCGTGCTTTGGATGATAAAAGTTATGGCATTGACCATTTCTTTCAAAAGCTTTTTAAATTGGTGGATCACCTGAATACGACCGCGGCAAAAAAAGAAGGCGAGCATCGCATCGCCTTCATCAAAACTTATCTGGAACAAATCAAAAGAGAAATTTAATCAATCAGCGGCTGCTCTCACCGAACATCGGTGCGATTTCACTTTCAATAATTCCCGCGCTGGATACGAACTCTTTCATAATCTGCGCCAGAGCCTCTGTTTTTTCGGGACTCATTTTTTGAAGAGCATCAATCATATCTTCTTGAACCGTGCGAGGAATCTCACCAAGCTTCTCCTGACCAGACGGAGTCAAAGAGACAACCACTTTGCGGGAATCTTCCGGAGACACCGTGCGCGACACAAGTCCCTGCTCTTCCAGCTTCTTGACCACAACTGACACAGAACTTTGATGTGTCGTGGTCCTCAGAGCCAGGTCGTTAATCGACAAACCCGGCTCTTGCTTTAGCTTTTTCATCACAAAAATCTGTGCGGCGCTCAAACCCAGCTCTTTTTCAAACTGACTGGAGGAAACACGCAGGGCTTTGAAGATATGGCGGATATAGTCCATGACTTCACCCACCTCAGAACGATACTCAGAAACCGAATCGATACTCATGTAATTATTAAGAACTATTCAATGACTTCGTGCAAACTCTTTTTACATGAGCTGCCATACATGACGTTTCGCAAAGGCTTCAAAAATCAGAGAGCTTCGATCTCAAGAATCTCTGGCAAGCCTAGAGCACGGGCTCCATTGGCGCGCGAAAAATCAATTTTATAAGAGCGCAGAGCAATGCGGTTTTTTTCAAGTTCCACATTGGATCCGTAGAGCTTGTCACCCACAATCGGAAAACCATGACGGCTTAAATCAAATCGCAACTGATGCGAACGTCCTGTGACTGGATTCAAGTCCCAGAGCTGCTGCGATTCACGCTGCCCCAGATAGTGCGCCACCGTCAGACAATCTTTGCCCTGAGGGCTTTCATACGCACGACGCTTTCCACGCAGCATACGACAGCGCCACTCAAAAGTGTTCCCCACTTCAAGATTCAGGGTCACTCGCGGATTCACAACATTGGCAGGAATATGAGAATAATTTTGCCCCGTCGTGAGCGCGCGATACGTCTTTGTGACTTCTTTATGCTCAAACCAAGCATTGCCCTTGCGGTGCGCTTCCGGATTTTTGGCATAGACAATCAGACCGGAAACCTCAAAGTCCAGTCGATTCACCGGATAAATCTGCACCCCCAAAGACTTTTGCAAAGCCGTCCCCAGACACAACCGTTCATCATCTTCTTCAAAACGACTGGGGGTGGAGAGAACCCCGTGAGGTTTGTCACAGATAACAAAGTGAGAATTCTCAAAGACGATGCGGATCATCGTTTGCTAAGGCCTACTAAAAAGATTTCTTTGGAAATCTTGCGTGTGGAGTCCGGCTTCACGGCTTCCACTTTCGCAAATGTCTTTTTCATTTCATCACGCAGTTTGCCGAAGTCATCGCTATGAAATAGTTTGCAGACAAAGTGACCGTCTTTTTTCAAAAAGCGACGAGCTACATCCAGCGCCAGCTCGCACAGCTCCATGGAGCGCGCTTGATCGGTCATACGAATGCCCGTGGTTTTAGGTGCCATATCTGACATCACAATATCAAATGGCGGTTCAAAACCATGTTCCTTGAAAATTTCTTCAAGATTCAAATCGCGCAAATCCGCCTGAATGAAAACAGCATTTTTCAACTTCACTGTGACCGGGCTTAAATCAACCCCCAGCACTCGCCCCTTCTCGCCGGAAACCTTGGAGGCATACTGCGACCAAGACCCCGGAGAAGCTCCCAAATCCAAAACCACCTGACCGGGCTTGAACATTTTGAATTTCTTGTCGATCTCTTCTAGCTTGAAGACGGAACGAGCCGCAAAGTTTTCCTGTTTGGCTTTTTTGAAGTAGTGATCGCGAGGATTATAAGTCATATCGTAGGGTTATGTCGCTATCCCCGCGCAAAGTCCACAAATATCAGAAGTCTCGGTAAAAAGGTGATCTTGGCCGTATCCTAGGGGCGCTCAGGCTCTTGCACCATCGCAAGCAGTCCACCACCCACAACAAAAAGAACCAACAGCCCCACCATCCCCAGACGTGAGCTGCCCGTTAATAAAGCGCCCCCTGCAACCACCAACGGCCCCAGGATCGAGGCGAAACGACCCACCAGATTGAACAAACCAAAGTATTCACCACTGGCCTGCTTCGGGATCATACGGCCGAACATAGAGCGGCTGAGCGACTGCACCCCACCCTGAACCATCCCGATAACAAGGGCCAAAAGATAGAAGTGCCAGGCCGCTGACATCTGAGTCGCCGCAATGACCGTCACCCCATAGACACAAATACAGGCCAGAATCGGCTTTTTCGTCCCCCAGCGCCCCGTCATGGTTCCGAACAAATACGCGCACGGGAAGCCGATAAACTGAGTGATCAGAAGCGCCGCAATCAGATCCTTGGATTCAAAGCCGATGGAGATCCCATAGTCCACCGCCATCGTCATCACGGTGTAAACACCGTCGATATAAAGCCAATAGGCGGCCATGAACAAAAACAAATTCCGCTCATGCAGAAGGTCTTTTAAAGTCTTTTTCAGGGTTTGCAGGCTGCTTCGGGTGAGCTTCCACACATTATGGGAAGACTGGCCCCCTTGAGGCTCGGGGATGTTTTTAAAAAGCGGCAAGGAAAACGCAAGCCACCACACCGACACCATCATAAAGGACAACTTCGTCGCTGCTGTCGCATCAGGAATTCCAAAACTTTGCGGATGAAGAGCCATCAGCACATTTAGCAAAAGCAAAAGACCGCCCCCCAAGTATCCCAGGGAATATCCAAGGCTGGAGGCATAGTCCATATAGCGAGTCGGTGCCACATACGGCAGCAAAGAATCATAAAAGACGCTGCTGGCGTTAAACGCAAACAGTGCCAATGCATAGGCCCACAGAGCACTCACCCAATCCCCGCTGGGAATAAATCCCATCCACGCGCAGGAGACCACACCCATGACTGTAAAGAGCATGCAAAAAAGTTTTTTAAAGCCCTTCATGTCGGCGATAACCCCCAGTGTGGGGCTCATCAGGGCCACAGCCAGGCTGGACACGGAAATCGTCACCCCTAAACGGGCGGTGGTTACAATAGGATCCGCGCCAATACTCCAGTATTGTTTCAGGAAAACGGGGAAGAATGCCGCCATGACAGTCGTTGAATAGGCGCTGTTCGCCCAATCATAAAATGCCCAGCTAAGAATTTTCTTTCTTTGTGCTTTCTCCATGAGTCCTCCGGCCAGACTCAAAGAAAACACGGAACGCGGAAGAACGGAAGAAGAAAATCAGCGCCAGCAAAGTCATAACAAACATCAAGCTGGACAACGCATTCAGTTTCGGGCTGACACCCAACTTCATCGCTGTGTAAAGCTTCACCGGCAACGTATCCGTGCCCACACCATTGACGAAGTACGTGATCAGGAAATCATCAAAGGACAACAAGAAACTTAGAATGAAACCGCCGACGATCGACGGCATCAACAGAGGAAGGACCACGGTACGGTAAGTCTGCCAATCACTGGCTCCCAGATCCCGGGCGGCATCTTCATAGGATCGATCCATCGTGGCCAGTCTTGCCCCCACCGTCATCATCACATAGGAAACACTGAAGCTGACATGCGCAATCACCACCGTCAAAAGCCCCAGCTCGAACTTAAGAACAAAAAAAAGTGACAGCAGTGAAAGGGCAAAAACGATCTCCGGGAAAATCAATGATACCACCGAGAGCCCCTCTACAGCCCACTTCCCCACTCCTGCCGAACGATGCAGTCCTACGGCCGCCGCAGTACCAATTAAAGTTGAAAGCACACTGGCGGCAAAGCCGACCTTTAAGCTGCTGACCAGCGCATCCATCAGCGCCTGGTCGGACAGGACTTCCGCAAACCATCGCAATGTCCAGCTCCACGAGTCCGGCGTCTTTTCAATCAACGCACCGAAAATCATCACCACAATCGGCGTGTGAAGTAAAATCAGCATCAACCACAAAACCACGGTGGCCGCCTTGGGGGCGGCTGGGCGACGACGTTCTTCACTTGCCATGTCGTGACTCCCACAAACGGAACAACGCCGCCATTCCCAGAAGAAGCACCATCATCAAGACTGACAGGGCCGCACCAAAAGGCCAATCACGGGACTTTAAAAACTGCTCGGTGATGAGGTTTCCATAAAGCATGGTTTTGGCTCCACCCAAGAGATCGGGAATCACGTATTCCCCCAACGAGGGTATAAACACCAACAAAGAGCCCGCCCACAAAGCCATTTTCAGATTTGGCAGGATCACTGTAAATAGAATCCGCCAGATGCCTGCCCCCAAATCCTGCGCAGCTTCCACCAGTGAGAAATCAAATTTCTCAAAAGCTCCGTACACAGGCAGCACCATAAACGGCAAATACGTCGTCACCATCCCATAGAGCACCAGAGCTTTGTTCTGCGTCAGTGCATAGGGATCAAACGGCACCCCGGCCAGAGACAGCCCCGCCTGCAAAGGCCCCTCAACCCCGACAAACATTCGAATCGCATAGATACGAATCACCAGATTGGTTAAAAATGGCAGAACCATCGCCATCAAATACACCTGACGCATGCCTGGCGACGTTGTGGCCATCGCCCAGGAAATCAAAACGCCGACCACCAGACAGATGAACGTGGTTAAAAGGGCCAGCTGAAAGCTTTCAAGAAAAATCCCCAGATAAGTGGATGAAAACGCACGCGAGTAGTTCTGAAGCGTCCACGTCCAATCAAGCCCCCCGTAAGTTCCACGGGTGGCAAAACTGACAATCACGACGATAAGAACCGGAAGCAGAATAAAAACCGCAAACCACAATGCCGCAGGCAATAGAAAAAGATCGCGCAACTTCACTTGGCGCGCTCTCCGAAAACCATCGCTCGGCGCACATAGGCCTCAATGCTCATTCCCAGACGAATCTGATCCGGCGGCACATTGATCTTGCCTTTGATCAGGCTGCCGTCCCCCAAACGAATGGTGGCCAAGTCCTCGCTGACCTCGACCAACTCTCCACGCAACATACTGGTGGATTCAACAAATTGGGCGGCAAAGATGGTCTCCGGATTCTCGTAAATTTCACGGGGGGAGCTGATCTGCTCCAGGACACCCCGGCTCATGATGCCAATACGGTCCGAAAGCGCCAGGGCTTCCTCTTGATCGTGCGTCACACAAATAAAAGTCAGACCCAACTTTTGTTGCAAGGCCCGAAGCTCTTTTTGCATGTGCTCACGCATTTTGTGATCCAACGCCGAAAGGGGTTCATCCAAAAGCAACACACGTGGCTCATTCACCAGGGCGCGCGCAACCGCCACGCGCTGACTTTGCCCCCCCGACAGCGTGTCAGGTTTGCGATCGCGGAACTCGCCCATGTCCACCAGCGCCAGCACTTCGGCAACCTTGGCTTCAATAGCATCACGGGACAGCCCCCGCAAACGCAGACCATAGGCGATATTTTGCCCCACGCTCATGTGCGGGAACAAAGCATAGCGCTGAAAGACCATGTTGAAGGGGCGTTTTTGCGCCGGAAGCTGATCCACGCGCTGACCATCCAGAAGAATTTGCCCGCTGGTGGCCGACTCAAGACCGGCAATGATTCTTAGAAGCGTTGTCTTTCCACACCCGCTCGGGCCCAGCAAAGAAAAGAACTCACCCTCGCCGATGGAAAGATTAATTCCTTTCAACGCCGTTTGACTGGAAAAACTTTTGCCGATATTCAGAAGTTCCAACATGCCTCTAACAATATGAAGGAATTAAAAAAATGTCGAGAATATTGATGGCCGGACTGGCTCTTTGTGGGCTTCTTGCAGGATGTACAAAAAAAACGGCGGAAACAAGCCAAGCCAAAGAAGTAAATCTGTCTATCTGGGGCAACTATCTTTCCCCGGAACTTCAGGCTCAGTTTGAGAAAGAAACCGGAATCAAAATCAATATTTCCAACTATTCCTCGAATGAGGAGCTGCTGGCCAAAGTGCAAATGGGCTCTTCCGGCATTGATGTCGCTGTGCCTTCGGACTACATGGTGGAAGTCATGTCCAAAATGAATCTGCTTGAGCCTTTGAAGATGGACCAGGTTCCTAACAAAGATCTGATCAGTGAACAGTTCCTAAAACAGAACTTCGACCCGGAGAACAAGTTCTCCTTACCCTACATCTGGACGACGGCAGGAATCGCGGTCAACCGGGACCTTTACAAGGGCTCCGTCAAGAGCTGGAAGGATCTTCTGGACAACCCACAACTCAAAGGCAAATTCGCCCTTTTGGATGACGTGCGGGAAACTCTGGGGGCTGCTTTAAAAATGCATGGCTACAGCGTCAACACTACGAATCCTGAAGAAATCAACAAAGCCAAACAAAGTCTTCTGAAGGCTAAAAAGTCCCTGAAGATGTTTGCCTCTGACACGATCGACATTCTGAACAATAAAGAGGTGGCGGCGGCTCAGACCTATTCCTCTGATGCCCTTCAGGCTGCGGAAAAGTCTCCAGGAAAAATTGAGTATATTATTCCTGAAGAAGGTGGCACCCTGGCCATCGACAATCTGGTGATTATTAAAGGCGCCAAACACTCGGGGGCAGCCCACAAGCTGATCAACTTCCTGCTCAGCGAGCAAGCCGAAATCAACCGCGTAAAAACCATTCTGGGGGGACCTGTTTTGAAGAACACCCGCGTCGCTTTGCCTAAAGAACTACAAAACAACAAAGCTTTGTTCCCGGTAGAAGAAACCTTGAAAAAGCTGGAACGCATCCAGGATCAGGGCGACAACAACAAGCTCTATGAAGACGCTTGGACTGAAGTTAAAACTCACTAACTACTTTTGAGCGGATTCGCTGGCCAAAGAATCCGCTCTTTCCTGCTGCAGCTCGGCCTCCCGCTCCTGGGCCCGCGAATCCTCCGTACGCAGCTCGGAGTACAGACAGGTCACACCAATCACCGTCAACAACAGCCCGCCCCCAATATACAAGATGATACTGCGTCGATCCTGATTGAAAAGGAAGTAACAAAGGCCCACCAGGATAAGTATCGGCCCCAGGACAGCGAGCGAGGCAAACACCTGCCTCAGGGCAAAAGCCCCTAACTCTGAATTCATAACCACCACCTACGTTCAATTTTTTGGTTATTTCGTAGAACTTTTCGGCAGGACTACGGGGAAGCTTTATGAATTTTGCTAAAAATTCTTAGCCGAACGGCAGGATTTAATGCAGATGAATCATTCTGGCATAAACGGAAGAATCTGATCCGGTTTCGAGACAAGTGTCAGGTGATTCAGTCCCTCAATGAGATGAACCTTCACCCCGACCGAACTGAAAAGCTCCTGCTGACGAGAGGCAGAGGCCACCTCATCCTGCCGGCCGATAATCACCGTCACTGGTGACGCCTGACGTTTTAATTCCTCCAGGATCTGTGCTGGTGGCGAAACGGCTTTTAAGTAAGCCGCGCTGTAAGAAAGTTTTTCAGCGCCAGTTCTGAAGATCTCCTCCATCTGGACCGTGAAGCCTCCGTCGGAATTCCACTGCAGCCAGGACTCCGCACCTTCATTAAAGGCCTTAAGCTCCAACGGCAGATAAGGTGCCAAAGCGACAAAGCCCGCAAACTGTTTGCGCAGGTCCGACACCGCCACTCGCAAAGCAAATCCACCGCCTAAAGAATGCCCCATCAGAAACACCCGAGCCGCCGGCCGGGTCATTTTGATATGTATGAGCAATTCTTCCAGATCGATTTCCAACTGATGCGGAGAGAGACTGTCACCGCTGCCCAGGCTGGCGCCATGGCCACGAAAATCAGGTGTGATCACCGTGCCCAACCCCGCCTCTGCCAGCGCGGAAGCCAGCACACACATGTACCTGCTGTCGCCGCCCACGCCGTGATAAAGAATGATTAGGTTTTCCGACCAGGCGGAATAAGTGCGATAAGAAAGAACGTCCCCTGCGCGGGTCTTAAACTTTTCCACCGAGGACAACTTCCCCAGTGGAATTTTAAACTGCCGCAGATCCAGGGTCTTTTTGCCGTTCATTAAGCGCGAAGCTCTTGCTGTTTTTTGTGATGATAGTACTCGTAATCGCCTTCGTAGATACGCAGTTGATTTTTATCAACCTCGAACACGCGAGTTGTTACGGCACGCAGGAAGTGACGATCGTGGCTTACGATCATGACTGTTCCCGGGAACTCCTTGATGGCTTCCAGCAACAATTCACGGGATTTGATATCCAGGTGATTCGTCGGCTCATCCAAAATAAGGAAGTTCACCGGCTGCGCCAGGATGCAGGCCAAAACCACGCGGGACTTCTCTCCCCCGGACAGGACAGAGATCTTCTTTTCCGCCTCCTCGCCCGAAAATTTGAATGCCCCCAACAAACTGCGCACTGTTCCCAGTCCCGCATTCGGCATGCGCGAGTGAACTTCATCAATGATCGTCATCTTCGGATCCAAAACATCCAATGAGTTCTGCGAGAAGTAACCCACGTTAATGGAGGCCCCCAGGGCCACCTTTCCATCTGTGGGCTCTGCATGACCGGCCACGATCTTTAACAGCGTGGACTTACCAGCTCCGTTAACCCCGACCACGGCGATGCGGTCCATGCGTTTAACCAAGGCGTTGGCTCCGGAAAAAACCAGTTTTTCCTTGCCATCATCGCGCTTCCAGATTTTGGAAAGCCCCTCAAACTTCACAACCTCATCACCACCTCGCGGCGGCACAGGCCACTCAAACTTGATTTCAGCTTCTTCGTCAGGAATTTCGATGCGATCAATTTTTTCAAGCTTCTTCACACGGGACTGCACTTGCGCTGCGTGAGAGGCACGGGCCGCAAAGCGCGCAATAAATTCCTCTTCTTTGGCCAGCATGTCCTCTTGACGTTTGGCAGCCGCGATCAACTGCTCTTTGCGGATGTCGCGTTCTCTTTCATAGAAGTCGTAGTTGCCGCCGTAAACTGTGATGGTCTTATTGGCGATTTCGACAATTTTTCCAACCAGGCGATTCATGAAATCACGATCGTGGCTTGTCATCAGGATCGCGCCCTTGAAGTTCACCAGCCATTCTTCCAGCCAGATGATGGACTCCACGTCCAAGTGATTCGTCGGCTCGTCCATCAGCAGAACTTCCGGGTTCAGCGCCAGGATTTTTGCCAGGGCAATACGCATTTTCCAACCACCCGAGAAGCTCTCGGTCGGACGATGATAGTCATCCGGCCCGATTCCAAGACCGGTCAGGATCTCCGCAGCACGGGACTCCAGATCGTAACCGCCCAAACGCTCGAACTCCGCCTGCATCTCGCCGTACACTTCCAGAATCTTCATCATCTCATCCGGATCCAGATCCGGGTCTGCCAGCTTGGCTTCGCATTCCTGCATGCGGGTTTGCATGTCGCCGATGTTGCCCACCGCCGACTTCACTTCTTCAATGGCTGACTTCCCTTTCATCTCTTCGATGTTCTGGGAGAAATAACCAATCACCGTGCGATCAGACTTGGAGATTGTCCCGCCGTCGATGCCCTCTTCGCCCATGATGATGCGGAAGATGGTGGTTTTACCGGCGCCGTTGGGGCCGACCAGACCGATTTTCTCTCCGGCATTGATCTGGAAAGATCCGTTGCGATAGAGGACTTTGTTACCTTGCTGCTTGGTGATATTGGATAAATGAATCATAGGTCCTTCGTATAACTTTTTTTACTTCTTAAGGCTGCAAAAATTTTGAGAAAATATGCCTGCCTTTTAAGCACACCCCAGAGTGTACACAAAAAAGATCAAATTCGCGATTTTTCTCTCTAAAAAGTCTAAAGGATATCAAGCACTTCGACAAACATAGAGTCCCCTCACATGGTCCTGCCCTTGCTCTGTAAGCCCAGCGGGGGTTCCACATGATCGCAACAAAGAATCACAATGCAGTTAAAAACAATACATTCGCAGCCATGCTGATTTCACTCGTTGTTCTGTTCACAGGTTGTTCAAAATCCAGCCAATTTCCCAGTACCACACTGGATGATAACAACAGCAGCGGGGCTGTTGATCCAGGGACTGACAATGGCAACACAGACACCGGCGGCGGCACAACGCCGGAGCCAACGCCCACTCCGACTCCTGAGCCGGAACCGGGATATAAAATGCAGGCCCTGGCCTGGGAAAGCAGCAAGTATCCTGAAAGAACCAAATGGTCGGAATATCTCCAACAGCTCATCTTAAACGACTGGAACAGCCTTTTGCCGGGCGCCGACGACATCGAGTCTTTCTGCCCGCGCTATCATTCACTCGACAACAACCAGCGCGCCAACGCCTGGGCCCAACTCTTCGTGGCCATAGCAAAATATGAGAGCGCTTACAGTCCCGTCTCCCGCATGCAGGAAACGACCATGGGCAGCGACCCGGTGACAGGGAAGGCCGTCTATTCCGAGGGCTTGCTCCAGTTGTCCTATCAGGACGTGCAATGGGCGCCTTTCTGCAAATTTGACTGGCAAAAGGATAAGAACCTCAGCCCAGCGGACCCCAGAAAAACCATTCTGGATCCCTACATCAACCTGCACTGCGGGGTCGGGATCATGGCTAAACAAATCAAGAGCAAAGGCCGGATTGTGGTTAGCTCCGGGGTCTATTGGGCGGTGATCAAATCCGGCGGAAAGTACCAACAAATCAATAACATCGCCGCTATTGTGAAGTCCCTTCCTTTATGCAAATAGTTCATTATTCTGGGAAAAATTAAAAATTTATAAAGCTTTTCGCGCCAAGATCGACTATCTTGGCGCATCTTTAGAAGTGGGCTTGGATCTACCGCAATCGGTGCGGTAACAATGCACATACGGTGTTTTATATTTGAGACCACTTCCATTACCTGAAAGGTCTCTAATGACTCCACTGACAACCGTAGATAATTTTGAAAACTTTGGACTGAGTGCACCCGTGATGGCTGCGATGGCAGACATGGGCTTCACCACTCCAACTCCGATCCAGCGTCAGGCTTTGCCGATTCTGCTGGCCGGTGCCAATGACTTCATCGGTCTGGCATCCACAGGCACAGGTAAAACTGCAGCCTTCGGTATTCCGCTGATCGAAAACATCGACAGCACCACCAAAGACACTCAAGCGTTGGTCCTGAGCCCGACGCGCGAACTGGCTTTGCAAGTGGCAGAACAGCTGACTTTGCTGGGCAAGAAAAAAGGCGTTCGCGTTGTCACCATTTATGGTGGCGCTTCTTACCGCACGCAGATCGATGGCATCAAACGCGGTGCTCACATCGTTGTCGCGACACCAGGCCGTCTGGTGGACTTCCTTGAACAAAAAATGATCAAGCTTCAAAGCGTGAAAACCGTTGTTCTGGACGAAGCCGATGAAATGCTTTCCATGGGCTTCAAAGAGGCTTTGGAAACCATCCTGAGCGCGACACAACCGGATGATTCTGATTCTGTTCGTGCGGCTTGCCGCACTTGGTTGTTCTCTGCCACGATGTCCTCTGAAGTTCGTCGTTTGACTTCCACTTACCTTGAAAATCCAGAAACTGTATCCGTCAACAAAGTGGGCGGCACGGCTGACACCATCGAGCAGGTTTATTACACAGTTAAAAATTCCTATAAGACTGAAGTGATTGCACGTCTGTTGCAAACCGCTCCTGAATTCTACGGCATCATCTTCTGCCAGACGAAAATGGAAGTGGCGGAACTTGCTGACATTCTGACTCAGCGTGGATTCCCGGCGGATTCCCTGCATGGTGACAAATCCCAGGCGGAACGTGAAGCGACATTGAAGAAGTTCAAACAGCGTCATGTTAAAGTCATCGTGGCGACGGACGTAGCTGCTCGTGGCTTGGATATCAAAGACCTGACTCACGTGATCAATCACTCTTTGCCTTGGGATTCTGAGTCTTATGTTCACCGTATCGGCCGTACCGGTCGTAACGGTCAAAAAGGAACTGCAATCACTCTGGTGAACCCGGAGCAACTGACTCTTCTTCGCCGTGTGATGCAAAACACGAAAGCCGTTCTGACCAAAGGTGTTGTGCCTTCTGCGGATGAAGTGGCCGGCCTGAAGATCAAAGACGTGATGGACAAAGTCAGCACCATGGATCCGGAATCAGTGCCATTGCAATTGGCGATGGACCTGATCCAGGATCTGATCCACGCGGAAGACATCGACCTGAAAGCGCTTTCCAAAGAAGAGCTTCTGGCACGCTTTATTGCCGCTTACTTCCCGAACGTGTTTGTGAAGAAAGATCTGATGCTGGACTACATGGGTGATCGTATCCCTCGCGAGCTTTTGCCGCGTGATCCAAAAGACAACCGTTTCTCTCGCGGCCGTGACAACGATGGTGACCGTGATGATTTCCGTGCTCGCCGCCCATTCGGCGGTGGTCGCCGTGACACCGGTGCTTCTCGTGGCTTCCGCTCCAATTCCGGTGGCGGCGCCAGCGCCAGCTTCCGTGGTGGTGCTGCTGCAGCCCGCACAGAGGCAGCCCCAGCAGAACGCAGTGAGCGCCCGGCTGCACGTTCAGAGCGCTCTGAACGCAGTGAGCGTTCTGAACGCCCTCTCCGCGCAGAACGCAGCGAGCGCAGTGAACGTGGTGGTGGCTTCTCTTCCGAGCGTCGCGATCACAGTGGCATCAAACGCCATCGCGCTCCCAAGCGCCAGTACCGCGATTAACATGCTGCTCGTCTCAATATGAGACAGCGCAGTTTCGGCATTACATTGTATTGAAAATGAACATGAGGAGGCTCCGAGAGCCTCCTCATTTCGTTTTGAGACTTCGGCATCATGCTTGCTTTGCAGTAATGTCGGAGAACTTATGAAAAGATTGATATCAATACTCGCATTCTTGCTGACAGCGCAGGCATCAGCGAAAGTATCGACCAGCGGCGGCAGCCTTTATCAACGCGATGGCGCCTCGGCTCCGTGCACGTCAGCAGCCTGCATGGGGGCTTCTTCAGAAACCGTGGATCAACTTCGACAATTAAGAAGTTCCGTTGGTGGAGACCAGTCTTATCTTGATCTTTTCCGTTACAATCAAAGTCGGAATTTGGGGCAGGAATGTTCTAAATTCGTCAACGAAACCGGGCTGGGGAAATGGGGCAAATCCATCTCCAAGAATCTCAATACCAATGACTTTGCTTATCTGTTTGAAGGCACCGAAGACTTGCGTCGAATCTGCCCCTCGTATTCTTCACTGGACAGCTCCGAGAAAAAAATCATCTGGATCGCCATCATCAATGTCATGACTATTGGTGAATCCACTTGTGGCACGGATCCCCGCATGAACAGAGCTCAAGGCCCCAATGGCCGACTGGCGGGGGTGATTCAGCTCCACGCCGGCAAAGAACACAATTATTCTTCGGGCTGCAACAAGGGTGATTCTAAAACACCTGAGACCACGTTGAACTGCACCCTGCACATGATGGATGATCAACTTCGCCGTGATGGCAGATTGTTTAGCCGCAAGTCCTACTGGGATGTTCTGCGTCCTCAGGGACGTGGACAGAAATATCTTGAGATCCAAAAAGTCGTTCGCGGACTTTCCATCTGCAAGTAATAAAAAAAGCGTCGATATTTGTACCTGACGCTTTTTGTTCTTGGCTAAAAACTATTCTTTCTTGCCACCGTGGATCATGTCTGAAACCAAGCCGCGATCACCGCGAAGCTCCGCAACGATCACCCCGACAAGATGCCCGGCCACGAACACGACAAAGAACCACATCGACAGTTCGTGAATTTCTTTGATGGAATTGACAACTGATTTATCCAACCCCAGGGCTTCCTTGAAGTACATCACCAGTCCGGAAAAGACCATAAAGGCTGTCATCAGATAGAACACAGCATACCCCGTGCGAACCAGGGCGTAGTGAACGGCCTTGCCTTTGTCCGAAGCCGGCACCTTGGAAAGATTCCATGTGGCCTTTGCCGCCTGCGCCGCCGGACAGGTTTTCACTGAGAAAATGCCGACCAGAATACGAAGAACCAACAAAGCCGCCAGGGAAAACCCCAGTACATAGTGCCAGTCCCACATCGGAGTGCGAATGCTGACAGCGATATCTTTGGCCAATTCCGGAGTGATGGCTCCTCCGGCCTGTTGGATCTTTTCTTCAATCAGGGCCGCATTGGTGCGCCAGCTTAAGAAAGTCTTTCGCAGCAACACAGTCCCCAAAAGTCCGAAGATGGCCAAAGCATTCAACCAGTGCCAAACACGCAAGCCCGCAGGCTGATATTTTTTAAAGCTATATGATTTCATACGGCCACGATAGCATGTCAGGCGGCGCGACTGAAGGACAAAAGTGCTGATTTCAGATCGTCAGCGATCTCTAACCCCCGGACGACTCCCATGCGCACCAAGCGTTCTCTCAGTCCCAGCGGCAAGGCGCACAAACGGACCTCCGCCTGCTTTAAGCGAATATCCCTTTGCAGCTGCGCCAGCCATGGGATCGCGTCAGAACTGATGGCTCCCACATCCTGAAAATACAGCACCACGCAACGCACTTCTGATTTTGCCAGAAGTTCTTGTCGGCAGGCTTCCAAAGCCGACAAAACCGGTGTGTTGATCTCTCCTGAAAACGAGACCACCAGCATGTTATTGCGCTGATTAAAGCTATATTGAAACGACTTCTGCTCTTCCAACGTACAACTCCTAGAAATCGAATTCCGATTGGCCTCTATTCTAACAACAGCCTTCCGGGGATCAAACTTTTAGGTGATGGCCTGCTCAACTTGAGGCAAGCCACACCCAAAGGACCCGAATGGCTTTCTGAAAAGCGTTTTAATTCGATTCCAAACGAGTTTTCACTCTATTTTGGGGTCCGTATAACACTCCGTTTGACAAGGTCGCGCCCCCCCAATAAATCTTTCTGTGCTCGATTTTTTGGGAGGGTTTCATGAAATTTCTAACGCCGCTATTGCTCGCCTTCTTTGTGTCCGTTTCCGGCGCCTTTGCAGCGCCCAAATCCGCGCAAGGACCAGTGGTTATCAACCCGGAGTCGTTGCGTCGCATGTACCTTGAGCGCAATGTCGGAATTGCGATTTCTTTGAACGAAGTCTACCAGGCCAAAGAAAAAGTGAACGTGGCCCGTGGCAATCTTCTGCCTTCTGTCAATTTGGGTGCCGTGATTTCCAGCGGACCGAGCTTTGCTTTGACCTCTGTTTCCTTCCTTCTTCCTTTCCTGATGCCAAGTAACTGGCTGGACCTGAAAGAAAGTGCCCACCTGCTACGCGCCCAAGGAAACTCTTACTACATCGCTCAGTTGAACGGATATTCTTCAGCGTATTCGATCTATATGACTATTCTGGGTGATATGGAGCTTCGCGATGCCTTGCAGGTTCAGTACGAAAACATGAAGGGCATCGAGGAACAGCTGCGCCTTCCGGCCGAACTGGGCATCATCCGCAAAGAAGACTACCTGCAAGCTCAAGCGCAAACTCAGATGGCCTTGGTTCAGGTTTCTCAGGTGGACGAGCTCATCCGTCGCGAAAAAGCCGCCGTGCGCGAACTTTTGGGCCTGCCATTGACGGCAGAAATCGTGTTTCAACCTGCATCTGTCCCAGCTTCCCCGGTTGAAAACTGGTCGCCACAAAATCTGTTGAATCAGATCTTTGAAAAATCGCCGGAAAACAAACAAATGAACTCCATGATTTTAGCGGCGCAAGTGTCAAAGTGGAGCAAAGCGTTCAGCTTCCTGGGCAGCAGCTCTTTGGGTGCAACCCGATCCAACGGTTCTTTCGGAGATCTTCAACAAACAGGCTCTGTGAACTTCGGCTTTGCTTACTTCCCGTCTTTGAAGATCAGCAACCTGAACATCGAACAGCTGCGTTTGCGTAAAAAAGAACTGCAGTTCGAACAGGCGAACCTGGTGGAAGTGACTTTGGGGGCTTTGATTGAATCTCAAAGACAATACGATGCGGCCGTTCAAGCCCATGCCAATATGGTGAAAGTCTATGAAGCGGAAGTACTGCGCTTTAATGTGGGTATGACAGACCTGATGCACGTCTTGGATGCTGCCAACAAACTGACAAACTCTATCATGACGAAAGTCAAAGCACAGACGGCGCTGAACACTTTGCGTGTCAGCCTTCACCGTCTGATGATTTCTGATCAGTTTGCCAAAGTGGACAGCTGCGAAATCGAGCGCCGCAGCTCTGGCGGCATCAAGGGCCGTTTGGGCCGTATCTTCAATCCGGACAAGGACCAGGTGACCTTGGATCAGGTCTGCGGTAACTAAGTCTGTGACCTAGCGAACGCCCCCACGGGGGCGTTCTTGACTTTCAAGACCTATTTCGCGGAATGCAAAGCCACGCGATTACCCTCGCAGTCCTCAAAGGTGGCAATAAAGCCCCACTCCCCGATGCTTTTCTTGGGGGATAAAGTCTTACCACCTTTGGATTCAATTTTTTTAAGAGTGTCCTCGATGCTGGGAACGCTCAGATAGACCAAACTGCCACTGTGTGAAGGCTTGTAGCCATCGCCTTGAACCAGGGCTCCCGTCGACCCTTCGGCTTTTTCTGTCCAAGGGAAAGAAGCCATTTTGGTTGACCCCATCTCCATGGTTTTCATGGTGACATCAAAAGACTGTTCGTAAAACTTCATCGCGCGGGTGATGTCAGTTACCGGAATTTCAAACCAGCCACAGATATTCATAAGAACTCCCTTCGTTGGAGTCCCCAGTATAGAAAGCAATTTCCACGGTGCCTGCAAAAAATAATGCCCATGTGTAAAACACATGGGCACAGAGGATTGGGAGGAAACGAAATGTTCTTGTTTGAATTCAATCAGAGTCACTGAAAAGCAATCTCTATTGTCATCATCTAAGTAACATGCAACTCGTTAGATCTCCTTCTTTTAGCGAGGGATCAAACATTTGATCCGTTCACGTTCCTCTTTGTCCCTGCGAGATTCTGTTATTGCTAACATCATTCATCGCAAGTTCATGATTTCATCTTACTCCAGTTGCGCGGAATAAAAACACCTAACTTGCAACCTTGCCACCTCTTAAGCTGGTGCAGGACTTTGTCGTCGAACCTGAGTTTGTTCACTGAACTTTGGACAGGGATATTCTGAGTGTATTCGGATTATCCACGGAAATAGGTCTTAAAAATTATTCGCCAGTAACAATTTTCCCGTCATTTAACATATGTCAGCTAGCATCCTTTCAAGAACTGAACACTCATCATGGAGGATGAATGAATCTGATCACCAAATTTTCGATTATTGGCGCGACTTTTCTCACCTTAGCAGCCTGCTCAGGCCAGGACTACACAGAGGCTGCAAGACTTCCCGACGACACAGATACGGAGCAAGCCCTTTCAAACACTGAAAGTGCCGATTCGGTCGCGGATCTTCAGGCACCTGAAACTGAAGACTCATCCCTTGTGGATCTGAAGGCGTCCAGCACCGAGAGTATTCTGCAAAAATATGATCACCTTGATCCTCAGCGCCTGATCAACACCAAGGCGCTGGCCGAAGCTGTGGTGTACTTTGAAAACAACAAGTCCCGCTTCAAAAATCAAAAATATATTTCCCTGATTGATTTCGGAAAGCGCTCCACACAAGCCCGCTTCTTCCTCGTGAATCTGTCGTCTGGTGACGTCATGGCAATTCATACGGCGCACGGCAAAGGTTCCGACTCAAATCATGATGGCTATGCCGAAAAATTCAGTAACAAGTCCGGCTCCAACGCAAGCTCTTTGGGGTACTACCGGGCCGCAGAAACATATTATGGCAAACACGGCTTGTCGCTAAAGCTGGATGGACTTTCCAGCACGAACTCAAATGCCCGGTCCCGTGCCGTTGTGATTCATGGTGCAAGCTATGTGCGTGAATCCAGCGTGATCCAGGGACGCAGCTGGGGTTGTCCTGCGGTGGCAAACAATCTGCGCGACAAAGTGATCGGAATGTTGAAGGGCGGAAGCCTTATCTATGCCTTTGCAAAATAGTTGACTGCTCACTGCCCTGATTTGAGAAGGGGCTTTGAACAAAGCCCCAGGCAATCCCCTTTTGCACAGCGCCTGGGGCCTTTCCTGTAAAAGAGTTCTACACTTTGTCTGAAACAGAGCTCTTTTTTATTTGCCTGAATTGACCTACCCTATTTGAAGATCAATTTTGAGGTGACGACCATGAAGTGGACTTTCGCAGCTTTGGTATGCCTTCTCGCAGGATGCAGCAGCTCTCCAAAAAAAGAAGCTTCCCCAAGCATTCCCACGGCCGTGACAGAAGACGCCGATTCTTCAAAAAGAATCGACTACGTCGCCCTTCAGACTTTTCTGGGGCTGGACCGCGGCTCTGAAGAACTGGGCTACAGCGAAAGAACCTTTAACACCTGTGACACTGGCTATGGGTATTCCCGCAACCAGGACTGCCACAAAGAGGTCTTTGTGGTTCTTCACTTCCGACTTCTTTGTCGGGACTCTGAAGGAACTGTATCAACAATTCTGACCGAGGCCGATGTCAATCCCATTGCTGGAAGAACAGTTAAGTGGAATTTGAAGGGAATGAGTGGAACCGTTGTGACCGATGGACTGGGGTATGGTCAGATCCGCACCGTATCGCGCATTTCTCAACGTCGCGAACGCTTGCGCTTATCGGTGGGACCTGAGTTTTTGTATATGAGAGCCAATGAAATCACCAAGGTCATCACACCGCGACCGTGGTGCGACGCCTACTGACAGCTGACTTCTTCAATTGCCAATGTCAGATTCTTGGCAAACGCGCGGGCCTTGCCTTCACCCATAATGGTTGCCGAAAGGTTTCCCCGCAGGATTTCTGAACCACCACAGGCCGTTTCCACAATCACATCCTGCTGTCCCAGATATTGCGTCAACTTTTCCGCGGTTTCGGTGGACTGCACCTCAAGACTTTGTTTTGCCCCTTGTGCTCCGGCCTTAAAGATCTCAAGCTCGGCGCGCACCCTTGTATTCACAGGATAAGCACGCAAATTTAAAAGCTGACGGGAGTCTTTCACGATAATCTTCTTCCCGCGTTCGGCCTGCAAAGTCAGTGCAAACGTACAACTGCCACGAGCAATCCGGCTGTTTTCTTCTTTCTTCACATAAAGACCCGACGGAATAACGACCCGCCCTTCACCTGCGGCCTGAAGATCATAGCGCCCGGGAGTCAACTCACACGCATTCCCCGCAGTTTCAACAAAACCAATTTGTGCGGCTTTGGCTTGATAGGAAATCAATAGGAAAAAGGCTGCCAGAAGTGTGCGTCGAATCATAATTCCCCCTTTAGAAATCTCTGGGGCCTCATTGCCACCAGAAGATCCTGTAAGAAAAAACTATTTCAAAGAAGATGCCAATACATTTTGACTCTACCTAAACGCGGACGAATAAGAACGAAGTTGCCACTCAACAGGAGCAATGGATCAGAACATTTCAAAGGGTTGAGAGTTTCACGGGGGCGGAAGATATTTGGAAATAAAAAAAGGGCAGGTTTTATCAACCTGCCCTTTTGGAATTTAAGATGAAAATCTCAAATTAACCGCGGTTACCACCGCGACCGCCGCCGAAGCCACCACGGCCACCGCCGCCGCCGCCACGACCGCCACCGAAGCCACCACGGTTCTCACGAGGAGCCATTGGTTTAGCTTCAGATACGTTCATCGCACGACCCATCAACTCAACGCCGTTCAATTTAGCGATTGCAGTTGCTGCTTCGTCATCAGTAGACATCTCAACGAATGCGAAACCTTTAGAACGACCAGTTTCACGATCGATCACGATGCGTGCAGATTCAACGTTACCGAATTCAGCGAAAGTATCAGCCAAAGACTGATCATCCAAAGAATAAGAAAGATTTCCAACGTAGATTTTTTTACCCATATAAACCTCCTAAGATTTGCTTTTGGGAAGCTCTTAAGAGGTCCTGGGCCCTATGCCCGAAAACTCTCCAGAGACTAAATTCTTCTAGTTAGATTTTCTAGCGAACTTCCGGGCAAAAGTGAAACAATTAAAATGGGTTTTGTGCAAATGAGCAGATTTTGGAGAAATTCCCTTCAGACCGAGATTTCCGGCTGAAGCCCCAAAAATCCAATAAATATTCATAAAATCAAATACTTATATAACAAAACCCACAAAATGACCAAACTTCAGGGAATCTGGGGTGGACTCCCCCGACAGGTCTAGGATGGCCCCACCAGGCGCAAACCATCATCTGAAATGGTCACCAGGCGCTGTTTGTAAAGCCCGCCCAAGGCCATTTTGTACTTCTTTTTGCTGACACCGAAGAGATCATAGATCACTTCAGCATCGGTCTTATCATTGATCGGCAGGAAACCGCCGCGCTCTTTCAGAACCTGCAGAATCTTTTCTGCGATCCCTGCGGCGGCCTTGTACCCGGTTTGCTGCTGCAAGGTCAGATCGATCTTTCCATCGTCGCGCACATTTTTGATATACCCTTGCAGTTTCTGGCCATAATCCAAACGTTGGAAAACTTCGTTCCCAAACAACAGCCCCCAATGGCGGTTGTTAATAATCGCTTTATATCCCAGATCACTTTTTGCTGCGATAAACAGGTCCACGGCCTGACCGGGCTCATAAGTACCGGGCTCTTTGTCTATGAATCGCTCCAAACGCATGGAGGCGGAAATACGATCGCTCTTATCCAGATACAGGTACACGACGGCATACTGCCCGACTTTCAAGTCCCGTGTCTGCTCGCTGAAAGGCAGAAGCAGATCTTTCGGAAGCCCCCAATCCAGGAAAGCGCCCACACGCTCCATGGATTTGACACGTAAGTTGGCAAACGTACCGACCATGGCAAAAGGCATTTCAGTCGTTGCCATCAGACGGTCTTCAGAATCGTAGCAGATGAAAACTTCCAGCTCATCACCCAGCTCACATTTTTCCGGCATGTATCGACGAGGCAAAAGAATTTCGCCGTCGCTGTCTCCGTCAAGGAAGACTCCGAATTCTGCGCGTTTAATGACTTTGAGCTTATTGATCTGACCGATTTGCACCATAGTGACGCCAGTGATGCCATAAAAGCCCCCTTTCGGGAATCTATTTCTTACCGACTCATTTTATTGGCCCCTCATTGCAATTTCTGCTAAGGAATAACTTCAATTTTTCATCGAGGTTCCTGTGTCAGAAAATCACTTTTCATCCCTGCCGCTTTCTTCAGAACTGCTGACAGTTCTTCAGGAACTGGGTTTTGAAGCGATGACACCCATTCAGCAACAAAGCATGCCTTTGTTGCTGGCAGGTAAGGACATGATCGGTCAGGCCAAAACCGGCAGCGGCAAGACCGCCGCCTTCGCCCTGCCGATCTTAAACAAAATAAAAATTGAAGAAGCTTATTTGCAAGCCCTGATCCTGTGCCCGACCCGGGAACTGGCAACCCAGGTCGTGGGAGAGATTCGCAAACTGGGCCGCCGTCTGCCAGGCCTGAAGGTTCTTTCTTTGACTGGGGGGCAGTCCGGTCGCGAACAGGTGCAGTCCCTGGAAAACGGCGTGCAGATTGCCGTAGGGACCCCGGGTCGCGTGGCGGACTTTGTGGCTCGCAGTCGAGTGGACCTTTCCGGCGTCAAAACTGTGGTTCTGGATGAAGCTGACAAAATGCTGGATATGGGTTTTGCAGATGAAATCAAAACCGTCATGCGCGACCTGCCGGGCTCACGTCAGACTGTGTTTTTCTCTGCCACTTTCCCGGAATCCATTGAGCATCTGAGCCGTAAATACCAGCGCCATGCCACACAGGTGATCATCGAAGAAGAAGACGACACCAACGCCATTGAACAAATCGTCTATGACAGTGAGGACGATGATAAAACCAACACCCTGATGCGCGTCCTGCAACAGCATCCCTCAGATTCGACCATCATCTTCTGCAACACCAAGCTTGCCGTGGATAGCATCGCCGAACTTCTTACCAGTCAGGGCGTGCCTGCCGGGGCATTGCACGGGGATATGGAACAGCGGGAACGCGACCGCGTGATGGCTTTGTTCCGCAACAAATCCCATCGTATCCTGGTGGCCACCGATGTGGCCGCTCGCGGCTTGGATATCGACCATCTGGAGCTGGTGATTAACTTTGATCTGCCACTGAGCCCTGAAACCTATGTTCACCGCATTGGGCGTACAGGACGCGCTGGTAAAACCGGGATCGCCGTCACCCTGGCGCATCCCAAGGACACTTTGAAACTGACCGCCTTCAGTGATTTGACCGGGGTGAAGTTTCAGCGTCCGTCATTGGGATTCAAGAATCAATATGGTCTGAATAAAAATCTGCGGGAAGCTCCGATGAAGACCATTTCCATTTCTGGTGGTCGCAAGGACAAACTTCGTCCGGGGGATGTTCTGGGGGCTTTGACCGGTGACGCGGGACTGGCCGGTACGGATGTGGGCAAGATTGAAATTCAGGATCGCATTTCCTATGTGGCAGTTTCCAGCAAGATCGCCGACACGGCTTTACAAAAGCTGCGTGAAGGTCGCATCAAGGGACAAAAATTTCAAGTCAAGTTCGTTAAATAGCTACTGACTGGCGAAGATGGCCAGGTTCCCCTGATCAAACTCTCGCCCCTCGGGCCAGCCCTCTTGGGTTGCAACCTCTTGCAGCCATAAGCGGGCGTTGCCTTTGGTGACCACCACAATACGGCGATGCCGGGACACTTCCACCAATTGATTTAAGACATGCAGATAAGTCTCTTTGCTGAAGGGATCATAAAGGTAATAGACCTCGGCCTCGGGAATTTTAAAGTTTTTTTCCGCCAGATCCTGCGTGTAAAAGTGGACATTTTTTTCCAACCCAAACCTGACCGTTGAAACGTTGGAAATGTCCACGCGGTGTTTGACGTATTCATAGCCGATAAAATCAATATCCGGGCGCAGGAATCCAATCACCAGTCCCACCCGTCCGTATCCTGACCCCAGATCAATGAAGCGGCACCCCTCACTGGGATTGATTTCCCGTAACGCTGTCAGCAGTGTCGAATAGGAGGATTGCACGCCAAGCCCTGCACCCTCATACAATCTTTCATTGATTTTCAAATCTGTCTTCATGCCGATGTCGGCAGAATAGTCCAAACCGAAAATCTGATCCAGCCCATCAAAGGTGCGGTACAGGGAAAACGCAAGTGAACGAGCTCGAGTGTTACCCCCCTGAACCAAAACGTGTTCATGCTGAAACACCTGCACCATCAATTGCAAAGCCTTCCGCATAAAGCGTCGTTGCTGGTCCATGGGCATCTGCTGAATGTGCAAGATAAAGAGTTTTTCCTGCTTTTCAGCGCGTTTTACCAGCGTCTTAAGTTGTTGAGCATTCAGTCGGATCAGAGGTTCCTGAAGATATTGAAGCGAAAGAAGATTTGAAGAAAAGATGTTTTGAAGAAAGTTCTGATATTGTTCGGAGAAATTCGTCTGCTTGGCCAAGAGCCACTGTTCATCCTGCATAAACCTGATGGCTGATTCCAAAAAAGTCAGGTCCACATAAAAGGCCGCTTTTTCTTCAGAGGTCAGATCCCTCCAGGAAAGTTCTTCCCCTTGCGGGGGGATCTTTAAAAACGAAAACAGCAACTCTTGATTCGGCGTCATACATCAAGCTTAGCATGAGTTCCTGCAAAGGACTGAATTTCTCAAAAAATAACGCCAAGTTTTACCAAAACCTCTGAAATCAGAAAAGATTTGACTCCAATCGGACCATGGCCCATAACGCTCCCGAAACGCTAGGGGTGTTGGGACGAAAAGTCCCGGCTGAGATTAACCCTTTGAACCTGATAGAGATAATGCTCGCGCAGGGAAGCTGATAACAGGACACACCGTCTTGTCCTCGCCTTCCCTGCCCAAGGGAATGGATATGAAAAAATCGTTTTTACTATTAGTGGCTCTCTTGTATCCCATCAACTCGGGGGCTGATGAAATTGACACTGTGACCGTGAAAGACCAGACAGGACAAGTCTCGCTGGAGGCCGGTTCCTTTGATGTGCCGGCTTCCGAACTTCCCCTGTCCACCCGATTGATTTCTGCCCAAGCTCTGAAGGATCAAGGTGTTCGTCGCCTTTCGGATGTCACCTTGATGGATGCTTCTGTCACCGACAGTTACAATGCTTCGGGATACTGGGACTTTCTTTCCATTCGTGGTTTTACTTTGGACAACCGATATAATTTCCTGCGCGAAGGCCTGCCCATCAATGCTCAGACCTCCATTCCGCTGGACAACAAGGAACGTCTCGAGGTGTTGAAAGGACTAAGTGGCATTCAGGCCGGATCAGCGTCGCCGGGAGGCATGGTCAACTTCGTGGTCAAACGCCCCACAGAAAAAACATTCTTAAGACTTAATACCGAAATCAGTCAGGAGGGAAACTGGCTGGTGGGGGCTGATACGGGCGGCCGAGTTTCCAAAGCGGAACAATTTGGGTATCGCCTGAATGTGGCGCACGAAAGTTTGCGCCCTCCGATTGAAAACTCCGCAGGCCACAGATCGGTTCTCAGTCTTGCCAATGACTGGCGGGCCTCGGCCCACTCTCTTTTGGAATCCGACATCGAGTGGTCACGCCGATCCCAGCCCACACAGGCCGCCTTCAGTCTTTTGGGTGATACGTTGCCATCGATCACAAATCCCCGCCTGAACATGAACAATCAATCCTGGTCGGAACCGGTGATGTTTGAGGCTTTGACTGCGACCTTGCGCTGGACTCAAAAGCTACATAGCCAGCTGACGTGGACAACCATTGCGGGTATCCAAAATCTGACCACCGACGACCATCTGGCATATCCTTACGGCTGTTCTGCAGAGAATAATTACGATCGCTATTGTTCAGACGGCACCTTTGACATGTATGACTTCCGCAGTGATAACGAACGCCGTAACACTCAGGCCGTTAAGACCGCCTTGCAATTGCAGGCGCAGACAGGCGATGTTTCCCACCATCTGAACGTCGGTTATGTCGGCACCAAAATGCAAGAGGACTATGAACGACAGGCCTATAACTTTGTCGGCACTGGCAATGTTGATGGCAGCGTGCAATTGCCCGGCGATGGCACTTTGAATGACGAAAACACCAACCGCGAATCCTCCGTTTCCGAATTCTTCGTTTACGATGCGGCTTCTTTCGGGGCTTGGAAAGGATGGCTGGGGGCGCGCATGATCGACGTCCAACGCAGCAGTATCCGCACTGACGGCTCACGCGCCACTAATTTCCGTGAGGGCTTTGTTCTGCCGTGGGCGGCCTTGTCCTATCAAATCTCTGCAGAGCTTCTCACCTATGTCAGCTATGGTGAAGGTGTGGAAACCTATGTCACCCCGAACCGCAGCGGTTATAATAATCCGGGACAGTTTGTACCCGATGTGATCAGCAAACAGTATGAATGGGGTCTGCGCCACAACGCCGACACCTTCCACTGGGGACTGGCAGCATTCTATATTGATCGTCCGGTGGTGGAGGATCAGCGCCCGGCTTTCCAAATTGACGGCAAGGCCCTGCATCAGGGGCTTGAACTGGAGTTGCAAAAAAAGTGGCAGCAGACTGAACTTGAAATGTCGGGAATGTGGCTGAAGGCTTCTCGCAAAGACAGTGTGTTGAATCCTGCCATCAACGACAAACGCCCGGTGAATCTTCCTGAACTCACCTTGCGCCTTCGCGGGGTCTATTATCTTTCTTCCGTGCCGGGTTTAAGTTTGGATGCACGAGCGTCTTATGAAAGTGACCGCGCGGTGACAGCGGACAACTCACTTATGTTGCAGGCCTGGACCCGCTGGGATGTGGGAAGCACCTATCGCTGGGGGGCCGTTGAAAAGGCCACCCAACTTCGTCTGGCCGTGGAAAATGTGATGGATCAAAGGTACTGGAAGGAATCCCCTACACAGTACGGACATATCTATCTCTACCCGGGCATGGAACGACTGGTGACATTGTCGTTGCAGACGAATCTTTAGTTGGCGGCAGGAACGGCCACAAACTGCGGAGCTTCGGCCTGCATCAACCGGGCCTGCTCCAGTATCATTTGCTTGTGATAAGAGGCGCTAGTGTATTCACCAAAACTGCGGCAGTTCAGGGCCCCACCGTGGGCGCCGCGGGTCACAGCCACCAAAACAAGTCCTTGAGGCGTTTCCAAAAAGGCGGGACCGCCAGAATCCCCACGGCATGCCCCTTGTCCGTCACGGTGATCTGCAACCAGAATTGAATCTTCCACGTTCACCAAAGTCACACGGGCTTTGTTTAAACCCTCTGCCTGCTGAACTTCGCCAATTTCATTGATAATGCCATATCCCGCCAACAAAATTTCTGTCGGCGCCGGAAGCTCAATTCCCTGATCCAGAATTGCCACGGGTTGGGCTCCGGCAGGTATTTCTTCGGCCAATTTAATCAGACCGATATCATTCAGGGTTGTGACATAGCGACCCCAACCATCTTTGACACGAGTGTATTGTTTGTGGAAGATCGCTTGGGCCACCGCGACCATGCCGGGATCTTCCATCGTCGTTGGCAGTTTCGCACCAAAGTACACGACCAAAGGCAACTGATCAAAATTCACCAGACAATGAGCCGCCGTTATAACCAGATTGTGTGAAATCAAAACGCCTGAACAGACGGACACAGGGGCCCCAGAGACATTGGCCACCAAAGAAACCGTGGAACTGATGAGCGCATCATTGGCCAAAACTTCTTCCCCGCCCACAATGGCCTGGGAGGAGATCGGCGGCAAGGACTCGTTCTGCGAAGAGCATGCCGCCAGCAAGAAGCACAGCAATGTCAGCATGATTTTGCCGGATCTCACAAGATGGTTCCTCCCAAGGAAATGACTTCGGGAAGAATACCGCAAGATCCGTCAGCCCCCTACGGATAGTTTGCTGTCAAAAAAATGGACGGTAGAAAATTCAAAGCGCGCCGGCTTCAGATCTTCTTTAGCGCCTCTGACAAATCCCCGATAATGTCCATCACGTTTTCAAGACCGATACTCAGACGGATTGCACGCGGATCAATGCCACTGTGATCACGCTTGTCATCGGGTATCGCCGAATGGGTCATAAAGCCGGGAACCTCGATCAGGGTTTTTGTCAGCCCCAGGCTGACCGCCAAAGTGATGGCGTAAGAGTTTGCCGCAATATCATCGACAAATTTCTGACACTTTTTCATGTCGCCTTTAAGTTTGAAGGAAATCATCGTACCCGGAGCAAACTTGCCTTCCGGAGATTTCAAATATTTTTTTGCCAGCTTGTGCTGCCCGTGGCTTTTAAGCCCCGGATAAGTGACGCTTTCCACTTTCGCATGGCTTTCCAGGAATTTTGCCACCGCCAACGCCGAGGCCTGCTGCTGTTCAAAGCGAATGGCTTGGGTGGAAATTCCGTAAACCAGAATATGCCACGCCGAGTACGGATGAATGATCGCGCCGAAATCCTTGCGTGCCACACGCAACAGACTTTCATGGGACCTTGGAGCAATCACCGCGCCCCCCATTTCCGTACCGAAACCTGAAATATTCTTGGTCAGACTTTGAATGACAAAATCCACGCCCCATTCGATCGGGCGAAGGGCCCATGGTGTTGCAAAGGTGTTGTCCACCACGGTGTAGATGCGTTCTTCCTTCGAACGCTTTTTGTTGGCGGTTCTGACCAGGGCCGTGATCTTTTCAAGATCGGCAATTTCCAGAATCGGATTGGAAACAGTTTCAAAATACACCACACGGGTGCTTGGATCGGCCAATTCGGCTTCCAGATCTTTGAAGTCGTTCACATCCATCAGGGTGTGACGAATTCCAAAGCGTGGCAGCCAGTTCGTCAGAAGACTGTAAGTACATCCGTATAAAGTTTTATGAGCGACAACTTTTTGACCGTTGCTTAGCAGTGACATCAGCGTAGAGGCAATGGCCCCCATCCCGCTGCCAAAGGTCACGGCACATTCGCCTTTTTCCAATAGCGCCAATTGGTCTTCCAGCATTTTCGTTGTGGGCTCTTCCAGGCGGTCATAGATCCAGATGGGCTTTTCCTTGCCAGAGGGTGCCCCGAAAGTGCTAAAGCCCTCAGCTCCCCTTTGCAGGGATTCCAGACGAAATGTCGTAGAAGCGGTCATCGGCGGAATGAGATGGTGAGAAAACTCCCAGGATTTGGACAGGAATTCGCCGTGAATAGCTTGCGTGCGTGGTGACTTGGTCTTGGCGACTTTCTTCTTCGTCATAAAAAACTCCATTTTTATGACTGCAACTAGAGCACATGTTCTAATTAGAAGGAAGCTCTAATTCCAGTGAACCGCCGTAAATGGAACATCTGTCCCCAGATAGTCCACACCTATTTCCTTCATCTTACCAAAGACTTCGGCGTCATTTGCGTTCCAAGCTGTCACCGTCAGTCCCGCTGCATGGCATTCTTTGACAAGCTGCGAATCAATCCAGTTTACACTTAAAGACAGACCGTCTGCCCGGGCTGATTTTGCAAGCTCCACCGGGTTGGTCGGCAGTCCAAACAACAAACCTGCGGTCCGGATCTGCGAGTTTTTATTTTTGAAATCCAAAAGCCAGCGATGGTTAAAAGATATCACAGTGATATTTTCAACTTTTCCGAACTGACTTAAAAGATCTCCGAGCTTGGCAAAGTCCCCGGCAGACTTCAGCTCAATTTGCAGCTCAACGACACTGGAGGCAAATAACTTCAAGACCTCTTCCAGTCGCGGTAAAGGGTCACCTTCTTTGGTGCGCACCCGGGATAATTCCTCCCAGGTTTTACCACCCACTTTGCCTTCAGAGGTGGTGGTGCGATTTAAGGTGTCATCATGATGGACCACCCACGCCCCGTCCAAGGTTTCATGAACATCAAATTCGACGGCCTGAACCCCGGACTGCAAAGCAAATTCAAAAGAGCGCATTGTGTTTTCCGGCGCACGATCCCGTGCCCCGCGGTGACCCATTATTTTCATGGTCCTATTGAAACAAAGGTGTCCGTTTTAGGCCACATTTTTCTCGCTTTCACAGTGCAAAACGCCTAATCTACGCGCTTATGGAACTCCCCTTCCGCCTGCTTTATCAGGATGAACATTTTTTTGCGATCGACAAACCCGCCGGATTTTTTGTGCACCCTCCGGAGCTGTCGCCCTATCCTGTGCCTAAAGAAAAGATCTGCCTTTATCACCTGCGTCGGGTGATGAAGAAAGATGTCATTCCCGTGCACCGTTTGGATGCGCCGACCAGTGGTGTTTTGCTTTTTGCGATGTCCCGCGATAAGGCACGCAAGCTCAATCATCTTTTTGCAGAACGCCAGATGCATAAAACCTATCAGGCGGTTGTTCGAGGTTATGTTCCAAGCGAAGGCCTGATCGATCTGCCTTTGGAAGCCGATGAAGGACGTCTTACTGTTGAAGCACAAACACAGTACAAAACCCTGGCCCAGATTGAACTGCCCTTTGCCGTTGGCAAAAAGTATCCGACCTCACGCTATTCACTGGTGCAGGTGCATCCGATCACGGGACGCTGGCACCAAATTCGTCGCCATTTTGACCGCATCGCTCATCCCCTTTTAGGTGACATTGAACATGGCGATTCCCACCACAATCGCTTCTTCCGGGACACCCTTCAAATCCAGGGCTTGTGTCTTAAAGCCACGGCTATCGAACTTCAGCATCCCTGGAGCGGAGAAACGCTCTCCATCCAAGCACCACTTTGTGAAAAATGGGGGCGCATCCACAGGCTCTTCGAACATGGATTGGATGCAATTTGAATTCGTAGGACTCGAACTGTAGTATCGCTGCCAATGGCAACAGCGGATCTTAAGACTTCTTCATCAAACAAAACGAATCAGGAATCTTTGGATCTTGCCATCCGTAAAATTGATCTGATTTATCAGCAGAATGTCACAGGCATTGCCGCGATCATCGCCAACGCCTCGGTTTATGTCTACATCGCTTGGGACAATGTCACACACGCTTATCTTGTCTCCTGGGCTGTGATTCTGCTTTCAACGGCCTTCATCCGCCTGGGCTTTTTGCACCGCTGGAATAGAATCAAAAGTTCGCTGACACACATTTACCAGACCCGCTTTTGGCTTTATGCCATGTATGTGCTGCTGGGAATTTCCGGACTTTGCTGGGGCACGATCGGCTGGCTGGCCCCTTATGGCGACACCGCCCAGCAGATCCTCACGGCCCTTCTTGTGTGTTCCATGTCTGCCGGTGCGATGATCACGTATGTTTCTTCACGCATTGCCATGGCCTGCGTGGTGGTTCCCGCGATGGGATTGTGGGGGCTGAGCTACTTGTTCTCGGATGTTCCCTATCATATACCCGTCGGAGGTTTGATTACGGTCTATTGCTTTTTGATGGTCATTATTGGAAAAAACCTGCACAGGGCCCTGATCCAGCTGCTGACGTTGGATTCCAAACTGCAAAAAAATGAAGAACACCTGCGCATGTCGATGTCCTCTTCGGATGCCTTAAGTTGGGACTGGGACATTCCCAACGACGCCATTCACTGCGAGGGAAACCTGGCCCTTTTCCCGGAAGGGGCGGCTCAGCTAAAAAACATTTTGCAAGAGTCCCTGCGCACAACCACGGATCTGGATTCAGAAGCTGTGATCAAGGATGCGAAAAATCAGAATCGGCACATTGCCCTGCGCGGAAAATTTTATCGCAGTTCTGAAGCCCATCCTTACCGGGCCACGGGAATTGCCTGGGATATCACAACCAAACGCAATGAAGAAAATCTGCGCCGCGAACGTGACTTACACGAAGCCGCTAACAATGCCAAATCCATCTTGCTGGCCAATGCCAGTCATGAAATTCGCACCCCCCTGGCCGCTATTGTGGGCTTTGCCGAAACCCTGCTTCGCAACCCAAGCCTGAATGAACAAGGTCGGCGTGATGCCCAGTCTATTTACCGGCAGGGCAATTTTATGGCCTCTTTGGTGAATGATCTTCTGGATCTGTCAAAAATTGAAACCAACCGTCTGTACATCCAAAAAGCACCCATGAATCCCATGCACGAACTGGAAGATTCCATTTCAGTTATTCGCTCTGCTCTAGAGGAGGAGAAGTATCATCTGCAAATTGCCTATGATACTCAGATTCCGGAAACCATCCTTTCGGATTCCGTGCGCTTTCGCCAGGTCCTGATCAACTTGCTTTCCAACGCGGTGAAGTTCACCCGTGAGGGCACCATCACCGTGCATGTGGCTTTTTCTACCAATATTGATATGGAAGGAACCCTGACCATCACCGTGTCTGACACGGGCATGGGAATGGATGAGGCCACGCAGAAAAATCTGTTCCAACCCTTCGTGCGCGGCGAAAGCGCGGATGTCCAACGCCTGCAAGGCTCCGGATTGGGGCTGGCGTTGTCAGAGCGTCTTGCCCGGATGATGGGCGGAGAATTGCGCCTGTTGCGATCCGCGCCCGGCCAGGGAAGCACTTTTGAATTCTCATTGAAACTGGGAAAGATTCAGGATCTGAAACTGATATCCCCGGCGCAGACAAAAATGCAGACACAAGGGCGCATAAAGCTTGCCAAAGACAACGGCCTTCTTAAAGACCGTCATGTTCTGGTGGTGGATGATTCTGAAGATCTGCGCGCCTTGATGACCCGCTACCTGAAAAGACAAGACGCTGTCGTAGAAACCGCCGAAAATGGACAAGAGGCCGTCACCAAAGCCCTAGCCCATCCCTATGACGTCATCCTGATGGATATCAAAATGCCCGTCATGGACGGCTATAAAGCGACATCACAACTTCGAGAGCGCGGCTATCGACGGCCTATCGTGGCCCTGACCGCCCAAGCCAGCGTGGAAGGACAAAGTCGCTGTCTGGCAAATGGCTTTGACGGCTATCTTAGCAAACCCGTCGACATGAATCTACTCAGTGAGATTCTGACTCGGGTTCGCACCTAGCGAAAACCGTCAAAAATTTCGACAAAAAAACGGACTCCCACTTCTGGAAAAACTTCGTGCTAAACTAAGATCCATGATCAAAGAACTTTGGCAGAACTTTCCCAGACTGATGGAAGAAAAGATCAACGCCCTTCTGGACGAGGCGGAACCCAGTCCAGCCAAAGCGTTTCAGTTGTACAAAACCTGCCAGCAGGAAAACCTGTGGTCGGAAAGCTTCGAAAAATTCTCTGTGCATCTGGAACATTTCTTTTCCCTGCCCAAACATGAGCGCCGCAAAAGCGAACTGGATCGCGTTCTAGAGCGCCCCATGCACAGTTCCCTCTTTGCCGCTTTCCATTTGAACTTCCGCACTGCCAGTGTCAGCCCAGGCGCACTGACGGGACTTGCCAACTGGGCACACAACCTGATGCGTGTGGGGTACAAAACCAACAGCGCGGTGATCTCAACTGATGTGCTGACAAAGACCCTGCACTACATCACTCATCCGCCGTTTTTTGAAAAAGCCGAAAACATTGAATTTGAGGACTTCTGTGCCGCATGGAAGAAGACTGTCTTTGCCCTTTTTGGCAAAAAATACGATGCCGAACTGGACAAAATCGTCAGCGAATTGCGCTGGCTGAACACTCAATTAAAAACAGAAGAAAAAGCCCTGCAGAAAAGCGGCTTTGTTCCCACCATCTATTTAACCCAGACGGAAATCGACTGGACGGAGGCGGTGCTGCGTGCTGCTTCGGATAACACAGACATCCCCAAATACCCTCTGTCCAAGGGCCCCCAGAAACAACGCCTGGCCGATCTGGTTCGCACCATCAGTCTTTACAAGATCGTACAAACCACGAAACTGCCAGAGTTTATAGAGCATCGGGATAAAATCCGGGCCACAATTATCGATCGCTGTGAAAAACTGCTTCGCGAGTGCGCCCGCTAAAAAAACAAAGGGCCTAAGAAGCCCCTTTTGTGTTTTACCTATTTCGGAGAAAGCTTGTAAATTGCATCCCCGATGATTTTATCGTCTGGCGAAGCCAGAATGCAGGCAAAGGCCAGCTCACCCTTTTCATTGAAATCAATATCACCGGCAAAGCCCGGGAAATCCTTTTTCAAAAGAACATACCCAAAGCCCTTGTCCGTCATAATGCTGTCACCCTCGCCCAGCAAACGCTTCACGGAAAACTCGTTGGCCACATAAAGCCCACGCAGTCCTTTTGTATTCTTGGCTCTGAAAGCCACTGTGCCCGATGAATTCAAGCGCGGCGTGAAAAGCTCCAGTTCAGAAATACCATCCAACCCCTCTGTGACCAAAGACTGCAGTTCACCGTCTTTGTATAGAACCAGTGACTTGCGTTTGTCTGGAAGATGGCCGATGAAAACCACCATACCGTTTTGTGATAAAGCCACTGTGTTTCCAAAACCGACGAAGTTGGAGTTAGGGTCTCCTTTGCGATCCTGGGCGATGATGGTTTTCTCGTAGTCCCCGTTTCCTTTGGCCTGGATCAACAAAATCTGATCCGACTGGGCATCGCTGATCTCGCCGTGTTCCCCCAGACGGACCTTAAAGGCCCATTGCTTCTTTTCATTAACAGCAGGGCGGAACAAATATGCCGCCGGAGTGTCAAAGCGTCTTTCCCCTTCACGTGCGATGGTGACATAAGAGTCTTTGTATTCAACAAAACTGCGATCATAGTCTTTGGCAAAATTGCGGAAGATCACCGTGCCATCGTTCAAGGTCTGCGCATAACCCGCGTAGGCGATCTGATTTTCTGGGCCGGAGACTTTCAGTTCCGTATTTTTACTGTGACTGTCGTAGGCCAATACACCCTGACTCTCAAAGTCGTTGAAGGGGCTGAAGGTCACCTGGCCGCGATCGTTGACGGTCGGATCGGTGACGTAATGATCGTCCGGGGCTACATAGATCACTTCCCCGGGAGCATTGTGGGCCTTGAACCAAATTGCCTGGTTGGGTTTGCCATCCACGGCCATCAACTTAATTGCCACATCACCGTGATTGTTGATTGCAGGCGAAGTGTTGCTGAGGTAAGTCAAAGGCGGAAGATTGTAAGTGTCCAGCAAATGAACCCGCACCAAAAGTTCCGGTTCCGCATACTCAGGCAAAGCTCCGGCAAAAACCGGCGATGCCAAGGCTGCCAACAAAAATGAAAAGGCGATCTTCTTCATAGTGTCCCCTTGTGATCCAAAAAGCATATGCAAGAACCCAGGATCTGTCCTGATTTCTTTTGCTATTTCACGGCGCGTCCAAAGATTTACACAGAAGGGACAAAGGCAAAAAAAAGGGCCGCCTGAGCGACCCTTTGATAATGGACTGAAAGAAGAAGGAACTAGTTGGAGCTGACGCGAGCCAAAGCTTTCTTTTGCTTTTCCTTGGCCTCGCTGAGGCGCTGACGTTTCTTTTCCAACGCTTCTTCCATCTGCTTTTTCTTTTCGATCAAAAGGTCCGCTTTGCGATTGTTCTTTTCTGCTTGCGCTAAAGCGGTCTTGGTCATGTCATCCAAACGACGGGCCTCTTTACGGGCCGAGTTTTCGAACTTATCAAGACTGGCCTGGGCGGACTTCAAAGAACGGGCACTGGATTTTTCAGCGGCCACAGCTTCTCTGTATTTCTGCTGAAGGTCTTTCAACTCTTCCTGCAATCTTGCAAGATCTGCATTGGTTTCTTTTAAGGACTGCAGAGTTTTGCGGCGCTGCTCAAGTGAGTTTTCGAAACTGTTGCGGGTGCTGTCCAGTTTCGCCGCCACGGCCTCTGCTTTGGTGCGAACACGTGCCTCTTCTTGCTCGTTTTTTCTGATTTCCTTGTTCAAGGTCTCGATCTTGCCGGTCAGAACCGCTGTTTCCTTGGAGTTTTGCGCCTGCTGTTTTTGCAAACGCTGGATTTCGCGACTGGTACGCGCCGCTGTTTCTTTGTTCTTGCGGGTTGTGGCTTTTAAATCTTTATGAGCTGTTTCCAGTTCTTCTTTGCTTTGATTGAACCCACCCTTGGCTTCATCCAGGTTGGCTTCAATGCTTTCAACTTCCGCCTGAGAATCATAAAGGGCGTCCAAGTCCGAATTCGCATGCGCTGTCATCGGCGCCATGGCCCCGGCGAAAGAAAGAAGTACGAAGTATGAAATAAGTTTGTCTGTCCACTTTTTATACATATTCTTGTCCCTTGTTGATTGTAACAAGAGCCTAAGTCCACGAAACATGCCCAGGCTCAAATGCAAACAAACGGGAGTTCAGCCGTTTCAGGCGCTCTTATCCATGAAATAAAAACAGGGCCTGGCCCTAATTTGTGGTTTTGCTAAGAAAGGACGGCCTGATAGCTTCTTTGCAGGTTCTTCAGAAGCTTGATAATGGCAGCCCCCGGGGTTGCAGAAGCCCGTTGATTTTCAAAAACACCCACCAAAGCATCCAACTTGGATTCAAAGCTCATCGGCAGGTATCCGCCCAGCCCCAGAATCCAGTCCGCTATCATCACGGCTGTGCGCCCGTTGGCATCCTCAAATGGATGCAAACTGATCAACCAGTACTGAGCCAGAGCGGCCTTACGGAAAGGGTCTAGATCGGCCTTCAGAATCTCTGACTCCAGGCGCAGAAACCCCTCTTTGAGCTCTCCCACAGGACAAGCCTGCTGAGTGCCCACAAACACGGGCCGGTCGCGAAGGCTGCCTGCAGGACGTTTTAAAAGTATCGCATTGATATCCAAAATAGACTGAAGGTTCGGGGCTTCATCAGCGCGGATCCTCGCGGCGACATATTCGTTGGCTTGTTGCCACGACTCGACTTCGCCGCGCTTTAAAGCACTGGAACCCCGCAAACGCAAGGGAGCAAGTCTTGCCAGCCCCGCCCCCAAGTCCTCTAAGGAAAGGGACTCGCAGCGATGGCGCAATTGATTCACCTGCTCAATCAGGTCGCGAATCTGCTCTTCTTCGGCAGAGTTCACAGACCTGATCAGAAGATCCGTGAATTTCATGACTATTCAGCGATCACCGGATGCATGGGGACTGAGTACACTCGTGTCACCCATTCTGAATAGTTGTCAGCCTGAACAAAGACCTCAAAACGCTGATCTGCTGCAAAAACCAACTGCATGCTGACGTTTTTACCTGAGAATGAAACAGCAAAACTGCTGCCTTCACACTGAGTCATCGTCGAGTTGCAACCATAGATCTGATAGTCATTCGTTTGCCCTTTGTGAGTTCTATCCAAGAGAACCTCGCCATCATCACCCGTCAACGGCTCATAACGATAGTACTTCTTGCCATCACGTTCACTGACAGGTTCGTCGCTCTTAAAATACAGATAGCCGGTCATTTCACCGCGAAGCTGGTTGTTGTATTCAGGAGTAAGGGTCTGCTGAGTCAGGCTTAGATAGATATGCCCGTGAATCACCTGCCCGTTTTCATCTGTAAAGCGTGCGGCCACCGAGGACTTCACAACAAACGATTCAGCAAAGTCTTTCTCGACATTGATCGAACGGGCCAAAGACGGCTGAGGAAAAGACACGATGCCGGCCATTCCTGCAGATAGGGTCAGGACACTAGCCAAGAGTTCCTTTTTCATAATATCTCCTTAAGGTCTTTTTGATGCCCCCCTTATACCCTATTTCGGTTCAATGCCTAAGTACCCTATAAATAATATAGGAGTCCCCCGGCCGAGCCACAGCCTCTGCAGCTTGGGCTGAAATAAAAAAGCCTTCCAGGAAAATCCATGGAAGGCTTTTTTGAGTTTTCATCGGGATCTTTTACTTTGGCACACAGTCAGTCAGGCTTTCTGCGTCCCCCCCAGTGATTAAAATATCATCTTCAAGGCGCACTCCACCGAAAGTCTTCCATTTTTCAGCTTCAGGCCAATTGATATGGTCTTTGTAATTTTCCCGGATCGCCTGATCTTCGATAAAGGCACGGGCGAAATAGCAGCCTGGTTCTACTGTAATAAGGTAATCTTTTTCCAGCGCCAAATCCACTCGCAGGCGGGAGCCGTAGTATCGTTTTGGATTCGTATTTTCAGGATTTCCTGTATCACGAACCTTTAAGCCGACCAAATGACCGACCCCATGCGGATAAAATACAGAGATCGCTCCGGATTCCAAAACGGCGTCCACTGAACTCTTCCACAAGCCCCACTGCTTCAATCCCTCAGCAATCACGCGCGCTGACCTCATATGAACATCGCGCCACTGAGTTCCCACTCGGCACATCTTGACTGATTCTTTGTAAGCCTGATGGACTAAATCATAGATTTCTTGTTGCTGAGACGTGAACTGACCGTCCACAGCGAACACACGGGTGATATCAACGCAATAGTCTTCCACATCGGCTCCCGCATCCACCAGGACCAGCTCCCCGGCGACCACTTTTTTTGCGGTGGGTACAGCATGCAGAATTGCGGCGTTTTCACCACTGCCCACGATCGAGCCGTAAGGCATCTTTTCCGCCCCGGCCAGCAAAACCGCATTTTCATAGTGAAGTTGCAATTCGCGCTCGGTGATGCCCGGGCGCAGCGACTTCTTCAACGCGGTATAACCCGCGTTGGCCATGTCCGCTATTTGACGGATCAGACGAACCTCTTCTGCTCCCTTGCGACGGCGCACCTGATCCATTCGAATGGAAAGTTCACGGATGATTTCATCCGACGCCAAGCCTTGAGCCGGTTGCCCCAGGTGAAGAATACGTTTGTAAGTACCACCAGAAATTTTCTTTTTCAGATCTTCCAGGGAATGCTGACACTCAAAATTACCTTCAGCCCCTTCCCACACGATATCCACCGGGCTTAAAGGCCTTTGATATTCGATCCAACCTTCTCCTAAAGAATAAGCCATCACGCCTTCAGGGCGGCGGTGACCGCTCAACCAGAAGTAAGACGGATGAGGCAAAAAATCATAAGTCTGATCCAAACCACCCGGCTTTTGCACAGCCACGCCACTATGAACCAGAACTAAATCTGAAGATCCCAGAAGATCTTTCCATGCACTAGCAACTTTTGTTTGGCGGCCCTTATAGACTTCCTCAGCGAACAGCATAATCACCTCATTACCCTGCTCCAAAGTCTATTCTCAATTTTAAAACCGTCAACCCCCACGCGCCGGGCCGAGTTAAAAGACGATCACAGTCAGCTTGTCGCCTTTGGAAAGCTTCAGGCTGATTTTGATTTTCCCTTCAGCGACGTCATACTGATCCGGCTTCACCTTTTCAACTGTCGCGCTGTCTTTACGCTGTAACAGGACATCGCGCACCTTCATACCTTCGGGAATCTCCAAGGGGAAATCCTGACTGACATAAGACACAGATGCAGCGATTTTATCAAAGGCCTTCTTGTAACCATCATCATCCTGGCACAGGGAATAAGTCTGAACCACGCCGGGACTGGAGCTTTGCAGTCGTTCGAAGGTTTCGGCATAAGACTGCCCGGTTTTCAGTTCACAGCTTTGACCTCGGATGTTGCCCACAACGGCCATAAAATAATTGCCATGCAAAGCGGTCTTAGAAATGTCGTTCAGGAAATTGACGGCCAGATCCGGGCTTCCTTCCAGGAAATAGCCAGAACGAAGAATCCCGCGACGCACTCCTGTTGGCCCGACCATCTGACACGTCTGATGGGGCAGAACACCAGTGTAGGTTGCGGCAAGATAACCCATCACGTTTGCATGTCCACGATAGGCCTGCGTGCAATAGTCCGTAAGACCTTCAGCTTCGTCCACATAATAGGTTGAAGTGGTTTCGGAATACTTACATTCGGTCAGTTCAACTTCATTAAAGTGGAAGCTCACACCGTTATACATGACGGTTCTTCCAACCAAAGAACTCACACTGTCTTTGACACGCTTCAGATCTTCGCTTTGACAGTTCTGCCCAGCCAAGCCCGCCGGATTCTGGCCTTTCAGCAAAGAAAAGATATTTGTAAATGTTCTTGTTTCGACATTGGAGCTGACGCCATCACGATAGCCCACCCCTGTAAATTTGAAGGGAATACTGGTCTTTTTGTATTGCACCGCCATGGTCCGGTCATAGTTATAAACCTGATCCGCCATACAATGACGGGTCTGATAGTTGTCTTCATCCGTCAGCACAAAGAAAACCACTTTTTCATTCGCGGCAGATTTCTGATACTTGCTGGAGGCCCACTGGATAACGGAACAAAGAGCGGATTCATTATCGCTGCCGCTTGTTCCCATCCCCAACACAGATTTTTTTATACTGTCCACACGGGCCTGGCGAATGGAGGCTGAATCCCGAGGATCCAAGACGATGGGCTGCGGACTGGCACCGTAGACCGTCTTCGCAATCGCCATTGTGTCGTTATCCGCCAGTTCTGAAACATCTTTTACGTATACTTCTGAACCCGTTTTAAGACTGCCATAATAAATAGTCGATCCGCTGTTCAAATAGCTCGAAGTTGACAATAGCTGCACTGTCACTTTTTTTGAGGACAGAGAACCTAAAAGTCCGTCGATCCGAGCCACAAGCTCTTCCTGGGACTGCTTCATTGTTTGAGAGTTATCAACCACCAGCACCAATTGAGTGGAGGGATATTCGATGGATTCTTCGGACTGGAATTCTGCCACTTTCGCATTTTCCGGAAGTTCACCGTCAATTCTGTAAGCCGTTTCTGAATCCATATCAAAGCGCATGCCTTGTGGAGCGCAGTTCTGAAAAGAAACCACCAATAGACCAGCCCCGGCCAAAACCGCCAACCCATTCTTTTTCACACATCCCCCCGGATATCTGATTTTTATTCTACTTATTGTGGATTGAAGCGACAGAGCTTGTCTCAAAAAAAGACAAGGGTCCTAATATAAAGCGTCTCGCACATCTGTTCGAACGCCCCGTAATAGATCAATTTGATAAACGGCTGATGACATCCAGAAACAGGATGGTTGCATCAAAGGTCTTTTCCGATCCGAAAGTGAATTCATCCGAACCACCACTCCAGGCATGGCCCATGCCCGGAACCTTGATATAAGAAATACGCGCCCCGGAGGGTGAACTCCAACGGATGAAGTCACCCGAATTTGCCGTCTGATAAAAAGAGGAATTCACACGACCGTCATCACTCTGATCCAGAAAATACAGTCCCTGCCGTAGGGACTTCTGGGCATGAGACTCTGTGGAAACATGATCTTTTTCCCCGCGAACGATCAGAATTTCCTTAAGTCTTTTACGCGATACCTGTCGGCTGCATTGAATGGCCTTCAGCCCCAGATCATCATAAGAATGCTTTTTCCGGCTGATAAGTTTGTAGGGAGCTCCCGAGTGAATCAAGGCAACTTTAAAAACATCCGGATAACAGTACGCAAAGTGCGCCGCCAGAACACCTCCCGCAGAGAAGCCACCGACATAAACCCGCTCTGGGTCTACCAGCCCCTCACCAATCAGGCCTTCAATGTGCGCCATGATTTCTTTTAGTTTGCCGGCATTTCTTTTTTGATTGGCGGGCAAAAACCAGTTCCAACACGTCAGAGGATTCTTAAGAACTGATTGCTCCGGTGTATAAATGAGCGCATCCAGACCCATCCACTGCTGCTTTTCAGCCAGCCCCGTGAGCCCCATAAACTCTTGCGCAGACTGGGTGCACCCGTGCAGCCACAATATCAAGGGGCGCGGCGTCCCGGACACCGGCGGCTGGCCAAAGGCCGGAATAAACCAGCCTATCAATACAACTAAAACAACGCGCCCTAAAGAAGACATTATTCGTTACGTCGGATATCAATGGTTGGAGTGTTCGGTTTACCGTAGCTGTAAATTGGGGAAATCAAACCAGGGTATTTCTGCAACAACGCATTGGGCTCCAACACGCTTACGACCATCAGGATATTTGCGACGGACGGGTTTTGTTGCAGGTTGGAGTTCACGACAGCAGAAATAAAGGTCTGAATGATCGCTCGTCTTTGCGCATCAGCCAAAACCTGTTTTTCATAGTAGTGATTGTTGATCATCATCTGACTGACGAGCTGCAGATGATTGTGCAAAAGAACGTCTGAAAACTCCACGGCATTCACGCGACGAAGCAGGTACTGAATATGTGCATCGGTCACCTGCTCTAACTGAAGTTGCAACAGACGCTGATTGATTTTCTTGGTTAGAAGCGCCAGGGACTGATCGTTGTTCGCCAGCATCTCCATAATGATCGCGGCCTGGCGGACACTGAAGCTGGGATAAACGATCTGACCAGCGGTGGCCTCACCCATTTCCGCATCAGTCATCTTCACAAGTTTCGCGGAGGCAGTAAAAGAAATCCCAAGACTGCACACGACGGCAAAGATCATCTTTTTCATAAAAAACTCCTTATCGATTGAGATAAGGAGTTCTAATAAAAAATTCCTCGCGTTACAAGACGGTGCTCTGCAAACCGATAAAATGTCCATCACTGTCCAAAGACTTTGCTGTTTCAGAAAATCACAGAAACACCGCCGCCCGCCAGATTGGCCGGGGTGCTACAATTGCGCTTTGGCAATAACCTCGACAGAGCACTGGTAGCGATAGTGAGATGCTGGTTCTGCTGCCGCATGAGCATTGCATTCGTGCCTCAACTCTTTCGGGCCCATGATAAAGTATCTGCGACGCTGATAAGACCTGTGACTGGTGACTGTCCCGCGCGAAGTGATTTGGCAAGAAACTCCGTACTTCTCTGAGCAATCAGATAAAGCATCACGCTCAGCCTCCCGAACCGCTGAATCCCGGCAGATGGCTTCTGTGGTTTTACTTTCATTAAAATCACCGTATCCTGAAACTGAAGAGATGTAAGTCGGATACTGCACAATTCGTTGAGACACGACAGCACACTGGTAGAACTCACGTGCCTCACTGTTACATCGACTTAGAACCGCAGAACTGATGCGACTGGCGCGGAACCGTGCCTGTTCCACACAGTCCCGTTCATCCACCCCCACGGCAGTCACTTTTTCGGACGCTTCCGCCTGTCCCGCGCGGATACGGCGGCGTTCAATTTCCTCAAGTTTCTGTTTTTCGGATTGCGAAGGTTCTGACGCCTTGGCCAGAACAGAGTGACAACATAACGACAATAAGATCAAACCTGAAAGCAATTGAATTTTCATATTTCCCCCCGGTATCACCCCTTAGCAAGGCTGATACCAAACGAAGTGGGGGCATTATGTTACCTGATATATTTTTCTAATTTTTTTCGCAGGTGACCTTTTGCTCATCACAGAACGACAGCAGAGTTCGTGAACGGCACTTTCCCAGTGCGTCTTTACGAGCTTCCTCTTCTGTTTTCCCCAGGCCAAAGAAGCGGCTTCCCTGGGATTGAACCTTACAAGTATAGGTTGCCACCAGCTCAGGACGGCCACTGGACATATCCAGGGCCAAAGTGTCCTTGTTGGGATTCTGATCGTTGGGGTTGATCACCTTCAGGCCACAGCCTGAAAAACTCAGCCACGTCAGGGGGATAACAATCCAAGCGACTTTCCGCATAAGATCCTTCTTTCCTCAAATTTAGAACACTTTCAACCACCTCTCATGGTATCGTTTTCGAATCCAACCACAAGAAGATTTCATTCTTCGCGCATTATGAGGCATCAAAGCCGGAGGTTTCATTTGAGATTTCAGATCTTTCTTCTTTTGACTGTCGCGGCGGCGATTCTTGGCTGTGCCACCCGCCCGGACGCCCCTGCTGGCTGTTTAACCAAGGCCCACTTTCCCGCGAAGGCCTACGAAGCCTGGCGCCAGGCCCCGACCCATCTGACCAGCTCTGAAACTATAGCAAACGCCCCCTTGTTGCAAATCGGTGTTCGCACGACGGTGCAACTGAAGAAGACTGAAAATGAAAATCGAGGCTTTGTGCAATTTCAAACTCAAAGCGCTGCAGACTACTTTATAGTATCGGACTTCTATCCCCGCTTGAACGTTCTGGACGTCAGCAGTGGCAACACCTCGCTGAGTGCAGAGGCCTGGGGCCCTGTTCGCGAATGCGACACCATGAAAAAGTCTTTGCGCTTTAAACTCAACGGCATCAACAAATATGGTCTGGAAATCATCAGTCGAGACAGTACAGTCGTTAGCATCCTGGTCCTGCCCGCGACTGCCAATTGAAAGCTGGACTCCCGATTCTTAACAAAAATGTGAAGAACGTGTGAAGGGTTCTTCAGAACATGGTTTCATAGAAGCCGGAGTGAAACCATGAAGCAATCCATTTTCTTCTGCGTGATCATGCTACTCTCGGGACTCTGCAACGCCGCTGTATGGACAGAGGTCAATCAGTGGTCTGAAGACTGGGAAAATCGTTATTCGGCCTGGGTTAAGAACGAATGGAACAAAAACTTCTTTTCCCGGACTCAGCTTCCCAACGGCCAGTCGAATCCCTACTATGGTCTTCGCGTAGATTGTGCTGATGCGGTCTATTCCATGCGCATTATTTTCGCCTACGAACACCGTCTTCCTTTCGCCATGAAAGATCCCACTTATTCTGCTACCAGAATTTCAAACAAAATGAGCCGTTGGGACCGCCAGAGAGAAATCGACCGAGTCCGCAATTTCTTACTCTACATCTATGAAATGGGCAGCACACGCTCGTTGCCGTCAGACACCTATCCTGTTGCCATCAATCGCAGAACCATTCGCTCTGGCGGCGTACTAACAACCACTTCCATCAATCATCACTCTTGGACAATCAAAGAGATTCTGCCCATCGGAGTTCCCTATCTGGTCTACAATTCGGTTGTCGGGTCTCATTCCGGGTTTGGGATGCAGGAAAGAAAGTCCTGGCCCAATCCAAACTGGGTGTTTGAAGGCGACTATAGCCCATCCAGCGGGGCCGGTTTCCGCTATTGGCGCCCCCTGACCAGTCTGGGGAAGCCCGTCTGGGAGGTTCCCGGATACAGTACCGAACAATTCCAAATCCCCTTACAAAGATGGATCAAGACTCTACAAACCCGGCTGGCATTGCGTGATGAAAAAGACGATCAAATGATCGCCCGACTTATCGACAACGTGTGTGTCGGCTTTAAAGATCGGGTTTCCTATGTGAACGATGCCCTTTCCTATAAACGACAGTATCCAGGCTGCATGTCGTATGAGGCATTTGATATCTATTCTTCCCCAAGCCGCGATCAAAGAATCTTTGATGACTTGCTGCTGCTGCGAAGATCATTCAAAGAGATCCTTCAGCGCAACAATGGTCGCGACCTTAGCGCTGAACAAAAAGATCAGCTCCGTAAAATCTATCCTTATATTAACCAAAGTGCCGCCGGCGAGACCCGAAACATGCCCGCACAAAGTATCACAGAAGACTCGACCTGCGTGGTCACTTACTATGCAAACCGCAGCATGGACATGGCGGAATTCAAACGGCGTCTGTTTTCAGGATTGCTCTCTAACAACCCGAACGAGCCTGGTGAATATCGCTGGGGTCTTTTAAGGGGCCCCTCGGATCATGCCCGATCCTGCCGGTCCTGGGGCGGCTGGAGTCCGCAATTTTAAAACCGGATAACTTGATCCAGATCAACGCCCGGGCGCGACTCTTTACGTAAAGTGGGATCATCCACCCCGTGGGAGATCCCAATGGAAGAAGCCACCAGCCCCGCCCCCAAAATCTTTCCGAAATTCTTCGTCGGATCTGATTGCTTGAGCTGTGGTGCCTGCTGGAAAGAGGCCCCCGATAATTTTCGCAGTCACGATGTCCAAGCCCACGCCTATGTCCATCGCCAGCCTCAATCCGAAAAGGAATTCCAGCAGTGTAAGGCCGCCCAGGCCATTTGCCCGATCGGCATCATCGGTCAGACGGAAAGCTGAGTCCTACGCATGCCCGTTTAAATAAAAAAGGGCCCCGAGGGGGCCCTTTTCTTCTGATATGTCCTCGCTACTACTGCACATCATTAAAGTTGACCGACGTGAAGCCAAGTCCTGTTAACTGGGCAACCCAAGCCTGAGTCGCAGTGAATTGAGTGTCGGGGTGAAGGTTGAACTTGAAGCTTTGCTCCGGTGGCAATTCAATACCAGGATTGGCGCTGCAGTCAGCCTGATCCGAAGCGTGCGTGTAACAGCGGTTGTTCACAACCTCGGAATACTTGGTCGCATCCGCCAGATCCGCACTTGAGTTGGAATTCACCATAAAATAGCGCGCTTTCAAGCCATTGGCCAAACTGCCCTTGATCGTGGAAACACGGGCCGAATACCAGTTGTTGTCACCGGCATAGATTTCTCCGGCGATGGCTTCGATCTTGGATACCGAGGTGATTTCACCGTTTGTCATACCCACTTGAGCCAGCAGGCGATCATGGCGTGACCAACCGCAACTGCTGTATTCAGAGCACAAGAATCGATCCGCTCGGCTTTCGTACTTCAATTCACCGGTCAAAAGATCAAAACTGGCTGCATAAGTCCCGGACTTATTCGGACTGACCGCCGTCTGATCATCATGGGTCAGAAATTCCATCTTCGTTCCACTGAGCTTCGCGGCGATTCGATAAGTTCCCATGTCAGGAATGGTCATGGAAACTCCGGAATCATAGTAGGTGTTGAAGAACGCCGGCTTCGACGCGCGCACAGTCACTGTCATCGCCTGCACCTGCATGTCGGCAAGCTGCTGCGCCGTGAAGCACGATGTGTCTGGCGTTATGTAAATCTGACGCTCTTGATTATCAAAGACGATCCCTGCTTTTTCCAGCATGCAGGAAATGGCTTTGATCTGCTGGAACGATCCGGGAATGGAGTCTGGCGAACCACCATTCTGCGCAAGTTTGCAATAGAACAGTCGCGCTGGGTAGTCCGGCCCCTGACTGTCCATAATGCCACCTTGACCATCCAAGGGCATCGCATGCTCGTTGCAAAGCTCATTGACGTTGCTTTGCGCCTGAACCTTACCCTGCACACCCTGGGCCTGACTGTTGCTGACAAGGCCATTACCGACCTCGACAATCACCCCCTGAACAGCGCCCATCACTGTGGAAGGCTTATCAGAAGACACCACAGTGGTGGAAGGAGTTTCAACAATTTCCTCATCCAGCTTGCCTTGACACGCCACCAGACTTGCAACGTGAAGTACGACCGCCACTGACAGGACTTTTCTGATTTCTCTATTAAACACGACTCTCTCCTTGTTAAAAGTTCTGCGCAAGTTCATCTGCGCGACTTTCTATAAGGCAAAGAGCCGGCCAATCGCTAAGTCCACAATTTCACTGCAATCTTAAAAGAAGACGCCAACCCAAGTTGCCAAGTTGGCGCCAACTGCCGGTGGGAATCAGGCAGTTTTTTTGATCAGTATCTTTCTGAGACCTTCCCGTGAAACTCCCAAACGACGTGCCGCTTCGGATTTATTCCCCATCGAACCCTGGATGACTCGTGCAACAAACTCGGATTCAAAGGCCTCGCGTGCCTCACGCAGGCTAAGGTTTTCATACTTTTTCAAAGAGTCCTCGCCCGGGGAAGATCCCACGACACTCAACTGCGGGCGCACTTTGAACTGAAAATCATCCGGCTGCAGAACGGCTCGGTCTCCCGCTGAAAGACAGGCGCTTTCGATTTTATTTTCAAGCTCCCGGATATTGCCAGGCCAGTGGTATTCAATCAGCCGCTCTAAAGCTTCGGGACTGACTTTTTTCAGTTTCCACCCGCGCTTGTTATGCAATTGCTCAAGGATCGCCTGAGCCAATTCCGGAATATCCCCTTTTCGTTCCCGCAGGGCGGGGATCTGAAGGTTGACCACATTGATGCGATAATAAAGATCCTCGCGGAACTTTTCTTCGTGAATCTGGGTGTCGATGTTTTTGTTGGTAGCACAGATCAGACGGAAATCCACAGATTTCGGCGCTTCAGTTGACCCCAGTCGCTGAACTTTTCTTTCCTGCAAAACACGAAGCAGCTTGGCCTGCATTTCGATAGGCATTTCACCTATCTCATCCAGGAACAAGGTTCCCCGGTGTGCCAACTCGATCTGTCCCTGCCGGGGCAGCGTTCCCGTGGCAGCACCCTTTGTCACACCAAACAGTTCCGCTTCAAAAAGCGATTCGGGAATAGCCGCGCAGTTGATCGCAATAAAAGGTCCGTCGCGGCGATGGGAATGATGATGGGCCAGCCTGGCAATCACTTCCTTTCCCACCCCACTTTCACCCGTGATCAGAATATTTGAATCCGACTTGCCAAAGTCACCGATATGATCATAGATCTTTTGCAGTTCCGGCGCCTTCGAACTCAGACTGACAGCGGAGATGCTTTTGCGCCAGATATTCTTGCGGTGTTCGATGGCGGCTTCTGAATCTTCATTTTTTTGATGGATTTCATAGCTTTCAAAGGCCATGGCCGCCAGCATGGACAATGCTTCCAAGGCACGCTGATCCACTTCATCAAAATCACCGGAAGTCTTGTTCAGCACCTCAATGACACCGATGACTTTCCCCTCTTTCCAGTGTAACGGGACGGCCAGAACCTTCTCTGTGCGGTACCCGGTCTTGCTGTCAACACCCAGATAGAAATCCTCATCCTCCGCCACTGAATTGCAGATATGACTTTTGCGATTTCGAAATACTTTCCCGGCAATCCCCTGATCCGTGTTGATGACGATGTTTTGGTTGCGAATGCCGGTGGCAATATAACTGTTAAGATATTTAAAGTGCTGTTCAATATTAAACTGGGAATCAAAGAAGATAGTGCCTCGATCCGCTCCGGTGGCCCGGATGCACAAATCAAGAATTCGCGAGATCAGACTTTCCCCCGCCTGCTGGTCAAAGATTATTTGCGCCGAGTCGCCAATAAATTTCAGTAGTTCATCAGATTTTGACATGATCTTTATATCGGCAGGTCCCGCCAACAAAAGTAGGCTGCCAACCCGGCTTTCCACACTTCGGCCCACGTTTGTGGGCGGTTCATTCTGAGACCGACCCAATTTCAAGGGGTTAGCTCCTGGCCTGGCTTTCGCTTTAAAGAGTTCTGAAAGGATTCAGGTGAAATATGAACACACAAAACATTTCCCAACAACTCGACCGAATGGACCGTGAGCTGAGATTTCTATGGCAAGAGGCGCATGAGGAATCCATACAAAGCATTAGAGAGCGAAAACTGAAACAATACTGGGAGCTTTTTAAGGCCTATAAAAAACAAAAGCAGTTCCTTATGGCTTTGGATTCGAAATAGGACTGGCCCCTTTAAGAAATTAACTGTCACTGGGTTGCAGAGCATTTATACTGACTTATATCTTCTAAAAAGTCAGGTGCGTTGTGAGATATAGATGGTTGCTGGTACTTACATGTGTTGTTGCATTGATATCGTGCAAATCAAATTCGGGCGACACAACACCGCCCGAAGAAACCGCCTGTTCCACCACCGACCTTGAATCTGAAATGGCGGCGATATTAAGCACCGGCGCCTCGTCGGAAGTTCCCTTTACTTACTCCATTGAACGTTCAGATGGACGGAAGTTTACTTACAGCTATGGCGCCTCCAGCCTGACAACCTCCTACGAATCTGCTTCCACGTCCAAACTGGTCACCTCCGTCATTCTGCTGCGGCTGGTGGATAAGGGGATCTTATCTTTGACGGATAAGCCTCAGAAATACATCCCGTCCTGGCCTGTAAACTCAACAGATGCGATCTACAATATGACGCTGGCGCATCTTCTTAGCTTTCGCTCGGGGATGACCGACGAACTACTTTGTCTGCATAGTGCCTCCGGAAATTTTGAAAACTGCACCAAAAACATGGCCTCCGCCAACGCAACAAACACCTACATTCCGGGAACGGTGTTTTACTATTCCGGTGCGCACATGCAGGTGGCAGGACTCATGGCGCAGCATGCAACAGGCAGTTCCTGGCAGGACATTTTTGCACAGTTTAAAAGTGACACGGGGCTATTCACTTCTGCGGCCTATGACCTTCCCTCTAGCAGCAATCCCCGCTTGGCGGGCGGAATGCACTGGCAGGCCAGCGAATATCTTGATTTTCTGCGGGCCCTGAAAGCAGGGACACTGCTGAGTTCATCCTCCATGACAGAACTTTTAAAAGATCAGACCTCCTCCAGTCAGATGCTCTACTCCCCCCCTAAAACGGATCTTAATGAAGAGTGGCACTATGGTCTGGGCCTATGGCATGAATGTCAAAGCACCACCTACAATTGCAACAGCAGCAACGGCCGGGTCTCAAGCCCCGGCGCTTTTGGTGCTTACCCCTTCTGGGATCGTCGCAAAAACTATTTTGGAATTGTCGCCCGCCAAGGGAGCGCCGGTACTTATCCCAAAGGGATCAATATTGAGCGCAGTGTTCGCAGCAAAGCCGATGCCTGGGCGGCCTGCACATTTTAAACTCCTAATGTCTGGGACTGCCAAGATACTTCTGCAGCTTATCAAAAGACTCCGCCCAACCCTGAATACAGTCGCCATGATATTCATTTGGAATTCCCTGCTGAAACAGTTTCAACTGACTGGTTTGACTGTCAAGGGATTCAAACTCCAGTGTGATGTAAGCCATCTCTGGCCAAACCCCAGGCATATTGGCTTCCTTGGCTGAAATCGCATCCCCCTTCCTGTCGGCAAACTGATCGGTCATGACAATGCGCTCGTTTTGAATGATCTCTTCAAAGTGGCCGGTCATACCACCAGAACTAGATTCATAACCTTTCATATTGATGAGGTACCTGCCACCTTCGCGAAAATCAATCTCCACCTGATCCGCATACATTCCTTGGGGCCACCACCACTGCTTTAAACTTTCAGAAGTTGTGAATGCCTCAAAGAGCTGCTCGACAGGCACCGGGAACTTTCGCTCCAATTCCAACAACCTCGCATCAGGACTGGAGTGTTTGTGTACTGATGACGATGTGGGCTTTTCTTGCGCGGTCCTCATAGATACTCCTTTGGTGATCTGGTTCTTCAGCTTCTCGCAGTTTTGAGAAGTTGGCTAAACAAAGAACTCCTGCTTGTTGTTTGACTCAAGTCCTGACCAAGCTGTTGTGGATTAATGAAGGATCCGATTATTCAGATTTCCTCACGCCCTAGAACCCCCTCTTAGACTAGGTTTGCGGCGATTCCTGTCTGATAAAAAGCAAAATGTTATAAAGTTTTTTACACTGCAACCTGACAAGGAGAACTGATGCTTCCATCCTTCAAGACCCCTGCGAGTATAGCCCTATTACTGACTCTCACTGCGTGCAGCAGCTTACCCAAGAAAGAATCCTCAATCCCCGACAGCAGAGCAGAAAACTCAACCATCAACACACGTTCGCAGGCGGACTACAATTTTATCTTAGCAGAAGTTTCTAGCCACGAAGGAAAACCCGAGCGCTCCATCGAGCTCTTTGAAAAAGTGCTGGCGATGGATCCCGTTTCCCCAACAGTGCACATGCGGCTGTCGGCAGAATACCTCAAAGCCGACAAGATGGATAAAGCCATCTTCCACGCGCAACAAGCTGTGCTGCAAGACCCGAAGAATATTGAAGCTCACCTCTTTCTCGGGGGCCTCTATTCAGCCGAGAAGCTTTACGACAAAGCGATTTCACAATACACCCTGGTCCTGCGCCTGCAGCCTGAAAATGAGGAGGCACCCGTCTATATTGGCTCGCTTTACGCCGACAAAAAGGACTATAAAAAGGCTGAGCAGTTTTTCAAATCTCTGTTGAATAATCCCAACTATGAAACCCCGCACGTGGCTTACTACTATCTGGGCCTTATTCGTCAGGATCAAGACGGAGTCAAACATCAGGTGGCCGCCGAAAAGGCATTTAAAAAGTCCCTGGCACTTAAGCCGGATTATGAGGATGGCGTTGTCTCGCTGGCAAACTTTTACTTAAAAAACAACGACCGCACCAAGGCTCTGGCTTTGTGTCTTGAGTTCCAAAAACAAAACCGCTTCAATCGAAGTGTCGCCGATATCATCGCGCAAATACACATTGAAAGCGGAGAAGCTGACAAAGCCTATGAGCAACTGGAAGTCATTGCCGGGAACTCGGAGGACTCTTTGGAGAATCAGATGAAAATGGCCCTTCTTCTGATTGAACAAAAGCGCTTTCACCTGGCCGCTGCCAAGTTGAAGGACATTGTAACGAAGTCTCCGTCTGCGGATTCAGCCCGCTTTTATCTTGCCGCGGTCTACGAAGAAACCGGTGCGGTGGACAGTGCTATTCACGAATACATGTTAGTGCCTCCATCCAGTGCCCACTTCAGTGAAGCCGTAGTGCATGCGGCCCATCTGCTCAAAGGCCTCGGAAAAATCAATCAGGCCCTGGATGTCACTGAAAAGGGCTTAAAAACGAAGGCCGATCAGCCTCAGGTTTACACCATGTATGCCTCTCTGCTGGATGCCAAGTCTGACTATCTGGGGGCCGCACGAATTCTGGAAGAAGGATTAAACAAGTTTTCAAAGAATGTCGCCCTGCTCTTTCAACATGCGTTGATGTTGGATCGACTGGGCCAAAAAGACAGTATGATCGCACAAATGAAGAAAGTGCTGGAGCTTGAACCCAATCACGTTCAAAGCATGAGTTATCTGGCCTTCACTTTGGCAGAAATGAATCTACACCTTCCCGAGGCGGAAAAGCTGGCTCGTCGTGCTTTAGAGCTGGAGCCCACAGACGGTTATGTTCTGGATACGCTGGGATGGGTTCTGTTCAAGCAAAAAAGATTCGCCGAATCCATCCAGGTGCTGAAGAAAGCCTATGGTTATCAGTCTTCAGCCAGCATTATTGCCGAACATCTGGCTGACGCCTACGTGATGGAATCCATGACCGAAGAAGCTAAAGCCATGTACAACAAAGCTGCCGGCCTGACCACTGATGAGGCCCGGACCCGCCAGATACGGAATAAGCTTCTGAAACTGAGCGCCAACAAAGGTTAGATTGCAATTTGAAATGTCACAAAGGGGGCTCCAAGCCCCCGCCGACAAAGTCATCCTTACGGCTTTCTTGGGCGCACCGTCTGCCAGGAACAGTTCGTCACTTGGCAGGCATCTTCGCTCAAACCGAAGTTGCAACGATACAAGGCATTTTCCGAAGCTTCCTGCTCACTCATCCCTGCACCACTGAATTTCAGCACGGTTCCGTCTTCAGCGACTCTTTGAGCCGTGCAAGCATGCCACTCATAGGGCAAAGCGCCGGCCCAGGTCTGGGATCCACCAAGTAACAATCCTAAAGTCAGGGCAATTTTTTTCACTTCAGTCTCCTTCTGTTCAAAACGAACGTTCGAAAACAGAAATATTTAGTTTTGCTCCTTTGATCCATTAAAAAGAAAGAAGGGTCAAAATATGACCCTGTGAATGCCAGATTATTACTTGGAATGATGCAGAGTCGCCTGCTTACTTTTTCTTTCCTTTTTCTTTCTTAGGGAAAAGCGACAGGTAGCGACCGTACCCCTTGGCTTCCAGTTCCTCCACCGGAATGAACTTCAAAGCAGCCGAGTTTATACAAAAACGTTTGCCACCTTTGTCTTTGGGGCCATCATCGAACACATGCCCCAAATGGGAATCGGCCTTCTTCGAGCGCAGCTCCGTCCGTTCCACAGACAGTTCGCGATCAGGCCGAGTCACAATGGCGCTGTCATCGATGGGTTTGGTAAAGCTGGGCCACCCCGTGCCGGAATCATATTTGTCCGTGGAGCTGAAGAGTGGTTCTCCGCTGACGATATCAACGTAGATGCCCTCTTTTTTATTGTCCCAATAAGCATTGTCGAAGGGTCTTTCCGTCGCAGCCTGCTGCGTGCACTGATACTGCATGGGGGTCAGCATCTTCTTTAACTCAGCGTCGGAAGGTTTGACATATTCTTTTTCCTGCGCAGAAAGTGTTCCGACGCACACCAGACTCAAAATAAAAATCAAAAGCTTCATAAAGACCCCACCTCTTACCTTATCAGTGTAGGCATCCCCGCCCGCAAAACCAAGGTAAAGGTGCACGCCGACCATCCACTTTTATTGCTGCATTGTCATCCAACAGATCCCTTTCACAAAATTAATCCGAATTTACACCGTGGCTTTAGGTAAGGACTCAAATTCTCCATTTGGGTGACTATTGGCACCTCTACGAGCAACCGAAAACATGAACATGGAACGGTTCTCGCTTTTTCATCTTAATTTGACACTCTTGGCAGCCGCTAGTGGCTTGCTGATGGCCTGTTCTCTGGATGCCAACATACAGGACCTCGCAGCCAACAAGACACTGCCTGCAGAGATCCGCCTTAACAAAGATTTTCAACAATCTGAAGTTTCAAGGTCAGGACACTACGAAGTGCATGGTCAAGTCGGTGAAGTGGCCGAGAAAAAAGTCAGCGGACAATATGTAATTGAAGGGGTGATAGTATATGAATAAAACGACCTCATTCCTTGTCTCAGCTCTCACTGTCATGGCTGGCGTTTCTGCCCAGGCAAACAATGGCAACAGGGGCATCACCTTTCAAGGGGTCATCAAAGACACGCTCAACCCCACCAGTCCGAATTTTCCATCGTCTCTATCTAATGTGATTGTGCAGATCCTGGGTGTTCGCAGCGATGGGAACTCTTGCGTTCTTTGGCAGGAGATGCACACCGGCGTTCAGATTGAAAAAGGATATCTATATCTGGTGGTGGGAAAAGGAACGAAGTCACCCATGCCCTCGCTGACTTTCGATGAGGTCTTTGATGACAAGCCAAAGACAGGACTCACCTGCTCAAATGGCTTTACCGACTACGCTCCGAGCTCCACAGATTCCAGAAAACTACGTATCGTCGTCAACAGTCTGGGAATCACTGCCGACTTCAACATGCGTGCGGCCCCTTATGCGATTCGCGCTGAAAAGTCCGGCGACGCTGATAAACTGGGCGGGAAAGCTGCTGATCAGTTCCTGACTGTGAACACCCCGACCGGGCTGACTCAAGGAGCGGCAGAGGCGTGGTTTTCAAGCACGGTCATGGCCGAACTTCTTGCCGGAACTTACGCGGCCTCTACTTCAACAACAGCAACCAATGTCACGGGCACAGTCGCCATTGCCAATGGGGGAACCGGTGCCACTTCCGCTGCTGCCGCAAGAACTAATTTAGGTCTTGGTCCTTTGGCCACAATGTCACCCACGGGAACAGCGGATGCCAGTTCCTATCTTCGTGGTGATGGAAGCTGGGCTTCCCTTCCCTCGGCTCCCACTCTGGCCGGAGATGTCAGCGGAGCCCCCGGCAGCAACACAGTCAATAAGATCAAAGGGACCGACGTGAATGTCACCGCGCCGGCAACTGGTCAGTTCTTTCGTTTCGACGGAGGAGCCTGGATCAACGGCGCTCTGACGGCGACTGATGTCCCTTCTCTGGATTGGTCGAAGATCGCTTCTGGAAAACCCACAACTCTGAGCGGTTACGGCATTACAGATGCCGTCAGTAAAAGTGGTGATACCATGGCAGGTCCTCTGAATATGGACAGCCAGAATCTGACCAACACAGGATATATTCTGATGAGTCCGCAGCGCGCGCTGGGTCTTGGTGTGTATACAACCATTCAAGAGGCCGCTCTGGTCGCAAGTCTGACGGCGGCCCACGAAGGTTACACCTGGTTCAACTCAAATGAAAACACGATCAAGTTCTGGAACGGATCGACGGCGCAGGCTTTGGGACTGGCTGGTGCTGGCATCACTTCCATCGCAGGACAAACCGGAGGCTCGCAGTCTCTCGCTGTGGGAAGCGCCGGAACTGAACCCGGCTGGAGCTCTTCTGCCAACACGCACACTCTGAATATCCCCATGGCTTCCACAGCTTCTGTCTCTGCTGGTTTGATCAGTCGCTCTGATTACGATACGTTTAGCGCCAAACAACCTGCTGGAAACTATGTCACGGCCCTCACTGGGGATGTCACAGCCTCCGGGCCTGGCTCTGCGGCCGCCAGCATTGCTGCCGGAGCTGTAAACTCGACAAAAATTCTGGATGGATCTGTGGTAAAAGCGGACCTGGACTTCAGCGGCGTCAACACAGCAACGACCCAGATCGCTTTAGTCGATGTCACTGGTAAGTTTACTGAACTGGGATGCTCCACCAATGGACATCTTTTGACGTGGACTGCTGCGGGCTTTGCCTGTCAGGCCCCCACGCCTCTACTGCCTTCACTTGCCACGGCGAACATCTGGGTCGGCAACGGCTCCAGTGTTGCCACCGCAGTCAGCATGAGTGGTGATGCAACCTTGAATTCTTCCGGCGCACTGACTCTGGCAAACTCTGGAGTCGCCGCAGGAACTTATTCCAAGGTCACTGTCGATACCAAGGGACGTGTCACCTCCGCTGCCAATATTGCTTCAGCGGACGTGACCACAGCATTGGGGTTCACTCCGGTCAACAAAACCGGCGATGTGATGAGTGGTTCCCTGGGACTGGGTAATTATACCAACACCACCGAAGCCACACTTATCGCCGGATGGGGTGTTTCAGATAAAGGAAAAACCTGGTTCAACACTTCCACCAATCAAGTCAAATACTGGGACGGTTCTGCCGCTCAGGCTTTGGGAATCTCGGGCGCGGGCTTGACCTCACTGAATGGACAGACCGGATCGGCTCAAACCTTCGCAACACCAGGAACGGCGGGCACCGTGCCGGCCTGGTCTTCGTCTGCAAATTCTCATACCTTGAACATCCCTCTGGCCTCTGCCACCGGGGTTCAAGCCGGTCTGATCAGCAAAGTCGAGTTTGATATCTTCAATGCAAAACAACCCGCTGGCAGCTATATGACTGCGTTGACTGGAGATGTGACCGCGACCGGTCCGGGTTCTTCTGCTGCAACGATTGCCGCCAATGCAGTGACCACAGGAAAAATCGCAGACGGCACCATTTTGGGAACGGATCTAAATTATACTGGCGTGAATACGGCCACAACAGGTTTGGTAATGAAAGATGCCACCGGGAAGTTCTTCAACTTCGCCTGCTCTACCGCTGGAAATGTGCCCACGTGGACAGTGGCGGGATTCGCCTGCCAAGCTCCTGCCGGAGGAACCGTTACGGGGGTCACCGCCGCAGCTCCACTAGCTAGTTCGGGCGGATCTTCTCCGGAAATCTCGATTGCCAACGGATCGACCTCTGGGCAAACCCTGCGCTGGAATGGTCTGGCATGGCTGGCGGCAAAACTTTCCAACGCCGATATCACAGGTCTGGGAAGTCTGGCCACTAAAAACTCCGTGGACTTAAGCTCGGCAGATGCCACCGGTACACTGGCGGCGGCACGCATGCCCGCCTTGACTGGCGATGTGACATTAACAGCTGGAACAACCTCAACTGCTATTGCTGCCAATGCAGTGACTACAACGAAGATCAGTAACCTTGCCGTCACCGATGCAAAAATCAATGATCTTGCGGTGAACAAAATCACCAGTGGTGCTGGCAAGTACTTCACCTATGCACCGAACAACGTGGCCTGCACCAACGGTCAAGTTCTAACGAAAACCGTTAATGGTTGGGAGTGTGGATCCGCCGGAAGCTCGGGTACCGTCACTTCCGTGGCCACTGGCACGGGACTCACCGGTGGTCCCATCACCTCCAGTGGAACAATCTCTTTAGCGAACACCTCTGTGACTCTGGGCTCTTATGGAAGTGCCACGCAGGTTGCAACTTTCACGGTGGATGCCCAAGGACGCCTGACGGCCGCCGCCAACACCACCGTGACGCCGGCCTGGTCCTCGATCACTTCAAAGCCGACAACACTTTCGGGATACGGCATCACAGATGCGGTTCTTTTGGGGGGACAGGCTGGCGCCATCAGCCTGGGAAGCACGAATGCTAATGATCTTTCCTTTAAGACCAACAACACCGCACGCATGACCATTAACAGTTCAGGAAATGTCGGAATTGGAACCGTCTCCCCGGCCAGTGCACTTCACGTCGTGGGTGATATCCAGTTCACTGGAACTCTGACAGATATTTCTGACCGTCGATTAAAAAAGAATATTCAGCCCATCCACTCAACTCTGGAAATGATTCGAAAAATTCCAGTTTATTCTTACATCATGAAAGACGATCCTAACGGGCGCACCGAGTACGGTGTCATGGCTCAGGACATGATGGTTCTTTTGCCAAATCTGGTAAAGCGGGTTGATCTTAATGGAAACTATTATGGTGTGAACTATATCGGCTTGATTCCATGGACTATTGGAGCCCTTCAGCAGGTCGATAAAAATACTCGACGTGATATCGCCTCGGTTCAGGAAGAGAACAAAGAACTCAAAGCCGCCGTAAAGGAACTTGAAGACAAAAACAAAGAACTGGAAAATCGCCTCTCCGCGATTGAAGCGCAATTCAGGAAACTGCAGAAATAACAGGAAGATTCTCTCATGAAAGCTCACGTCGCCTCCTTCCAACAGTTTCTCCGACCTCTGATCACCGGCCTGTTTGCAGCGGCTGCGGTGCTTTTATCAACTCCTGCAGCACTCGCTGACTGCACCTCGCCAGCTGCTGTGGCTGGGGCCATGGATTACTTTACGGCCACGGCAGAAGTTAAATATTGCAACGGCACAAACTGGGTGTCGACAAAGTATGGCGGGATTAAAGGCGTGGCGGCGCTGTTGGATACGGATTCCTCCCGTTTGAATGCCAGCAAAATCGCAGTCTTCGGAAATTACGCTTACTTTGGTGGGTCTTCACAAAGCGGAAATGTCTACATTGCCGTTTATAACATTTCCGATCTTGCCAATCCGACTTTTGCGGGCAGTTACGAAGGCCCGGCAGGAGCAGTTGAATCCCTCACCACCGATGGAAGCTATCTCTACGCAACAAATGCCTCGACCCTTCGAGTGCTTTCGATCTCAAATCCGGTGGCTCCGACCCTTGTAGGCAGTCTCAACAACACATACCTAAGCACCAGCCAACTCGTTGTCAGCGGAAACTATGTCTATGCCATCAGTAGCAGACTGGCGATTGTGGATGTCTCAACCAAAGCCACACCCGTGCTTACATCCTCGCTTTCCCATGCCAGTTTTAACTATTCATCTGGACTGGCTGTTTCCGGAAACTATGCCTATGTCATTGGAAATTCCACACGAAACCTGATCATCGTTGATATTACCAACAAAAGCGCCCCGTCCGTTACTGGATCTGTGAATTGCTCGTCCTGCTCCAGCCCCAAAAGCATCGCCCTTTATGGAAACTATGCCTACATTGGAAATACGGGTGGCTCGTCCTCAGAGCCCTCTGTCATCAACATCACCAACAAGGCAGCTCCGGCCCAGGTTGGAACCATTTCCAATGTTTACTGGATCAACGACATAGTCGTAAAGGGCAACTATGCTTATGCGGCCTCAGACGCAGGTGATTTCTATTCACTGGATCTGACAAATCCGACTAACCCCACCGTGCTACAAAAAATCATTGTGACCAGTTACATGAAAGGTCTAAGCAAGATTTCGTATGATGGAAACAAACTTGTCGGGGTTGCCAGCTCCTCTGGATTTATCGCAACCCTGGATCTGAACCCCGTCGGCATGCCAAAACCTCCTGAATCATTCAAGGTCTTCTCGGGCGATTCAACTTATTCGCAAGAGCTCCACATGGCCGGAAACACCGTGGTGACCATGGATTCCACCGGAGGGCTGTGGACCTATAACGTCAGCGATCCGGCTGCCATGTCTTTCTATGGCAGAGCCAAAGTTCCCGTCAGCAGCAACTTGTTTTTCACCGCCGCCTATTTTGATGGAAGCTATTTCTATATTGCCGGCCCCAATCAATCCAGCATCTTTATCTATGATCTTATCACTCCTTCGGCACCAACCCTGGTGGCCGCTTACTATCACTCAAGCCTGTCTCAGGTCATGGCACTGACCAGAGCCGGGAATTACATTTATGCCGCCAGTTCTTCGGGCCTTGTGGTCTTAAATGCCACAACGATCACGGCGCCGACTTATGTCACAACCGTCAGCCCTACTTTTTCCTGGCCGAAAGAGGTTCTGGCTTCCGGCAGCTATCTGTATGTAATCGAAAGCGGTTATCTGAAAATTTTCGATATTTCAAGCCCTGCGGCCCCGACCCTGGTGGGCACCTTAAATGACATTTCCAACTTGTCCTCGGCCAGAGATATTGCCGTATCCGGAAACTATGCTTATATCATCACGGGAAGTGCCCTAGTAGTTGTTGATATCACAACAAAGTCAGCCCCCGCCTATGTGGCAAAAACCACCTCGGTCAACTACGCCGACAAGGTCGCTATCTCGGGGAACTATGCCTACACCACGGGACAACAGACTAACATTGTGGATATTTCAAATCCAAACGCTCCCGTGCTGAAAAGTTCTATTTATTGTGGCAACTGCGCCGGCATCGCCGTTTCGGGTTCTACCGCCTTTGTGACCGACAATGGCATTCCTGGGATTCGCTCTTACAACATCAGCAATCCCTTGGCGATTGCCCAACTTAGCACGGTCGCAACACCGGCAGACTATGAATCGATTCAGCGAATTGCCATCAAAGGCAATTACGCTCTTACCGGCAGCTCTAGAACGACCTCGATCACGGTCACTGAGACGACCAACGCCACCAATCCCACCATTGTCGCCACCTTAAAAGACAGTAAACTTGCGGCTCTGGGAGACCTCGTTATATCCGGAAATTACGCCTATACCGCCGCCAGCGGACACTTCACAGTCATCGACGTCACGAATCCGGCAACCCCATCAATAACTGGTTTCCTTTCCCATGCCACGAATCTGGCTTCCGGTCGAAGAGTCGCCGTTGCCGGGAACTATGCCTACTATCTTTCCAGCAACCGGTTGTCGGTCATCGATATCACGACCAAGTCGGCTCCCGTGATTGCGGGAATGCTCACGCACGCCAATCTTTCTGATTGCCGGGGACTGGCTTTGACGGGAACCTACGCCGTGACCCTTTGCGCCTCCACGAAACTTCTGGTCATCATCGACATATCCAATCCCGCGGCCCCCATCATTGCCGGAACAACCTCGGCGGGATCTTACACCGACGCCAACACCGTCGTGATCAGCGGAAACCATGCTTTCATCAATGACAGCAAGGTCAAAGTCTTCGACATCACCAATAAAACCGCGCCGCTGCTCAAGATCTCGTTTGACGGCATTGCCGGATGCTCTGGGTGTGTTCCGGCAGAAATGCATATTATTGGGTCAAACTTATACACGGTCGAATCCAAAATCACAGTCTGGGACATCAGCAATCCTCTGGCACCGGAACAGCTGGGATCCCCAATAAACACCTCCACAAATAGCTATCTTTCGCGAGTCAGCTTTTCAGCCAATCGACTGATTGCCTCGGACTCGAATGATACTTTTTATTTGTTTGAAATCATATCCCTGCCAGCTCCACAAAAACCTGTGTCGGTCGTATCGCTGGCGCCTCGACTTCGCGGTGCCTCAGCAGTAAAAACCGTCGGCTCAACCGCGTTCGTACTGGCTTCGGGACAATTGACCGTCGTGGATATTTCAAATCCGGAAAGCCCGGCCATCACGTCCTCGTGGTCACATCCGCGCCTGTTTGGCGCCACTCGTCTGGAGATTTCCGGGAACCACGCTTATATCGGGGAAGTCCCGTCTTATGGAATCAGCATCCTGGACATCAGCAATCCGTCCAGCCCGCAGTTCCTGGTTAAGAAATTTTCCAGCTTCTCGAACTTCTGGGGAGTTTCCAATCTGGCGGTCCAAGGCGGTCACTTGTTTGTCGTTGGCAACTCCAAACTGTCGGCAGTTTCGCTTTCGGATCTAAATAATATAGACATCGTTGGTTCCGTTTCCGGCGCCGTTCAGGGACTTTCCATTTCTGGCAACTACGCTTATTCGTGCAATGGCTCTGCGCTGTCGATCATTGATATTTCAAATCCTGTCGGCCTTTCGCTGACGTCCTTCAGCGATCCTTCCCTGAATACCTGCAAGGATGTCGAGGTTGTCGGCAACAGAGCCTATGTGATCACCACGACCAACAAGTCGCTGGTGATTCTGGATATTTCAACTCCGACCTCGCCGTCCGTGCTGGGGTCCATCACACACGCCACAAGACTTGCGGATTTGACCAGCCTCGAAGTGTCGGGAAATTATGCTTATGCTGTTTCGGGCACCGGAGATCTTACCTTGATTGACATTTCAGTGCCGGCCAGTCCGGCGATCAACGATTACTATGACACTTCCGGGTACACCACTCAGGGGTTGTTTATTCCACCGTATCTTTATTCACCAGAGCAATCAGGCCACGCGTTCGAAGTTGTCAAAGCGCTTCCCTTAGTTACGCAAGGAGCTTGTACTGTGGCCGGAGTCATTGATTACATCGCACCAAACAATGTTTATGCCTACTGCAACGGGTCTGTACTGATACCCATGGGCCCATCCCCTGGCGCCGGTGGTGCCGGATGTGCGACCCCGACGGCTTTAGCGGGAGCATTTAACTACAACAGCACGTCCAATAAAATGACTTACTGTGATGGGAGCACTTGGATCTCTATGGAGTAGGCGCAGAAGAAAGGATCCAGTGATGTTCATTCTTTGCCATGCGCAGTTCCCCAACCACAATCTGGCGGGGAATGGACTTGTCCACTTGATTTTGGATCACTTCGGCAATTTCATCCGCACCCAGGATCTTTTTTTCGTTGTGAGATTTCAAGAATCGATCGGCCAGATCTCGGGCTCCGGCCTCCGAAAGTACACTCAGACGGAAGCGGACCATTTTTTCTGTTTCATTGACGGGGACTTCTTCAAGCACCTCTGCTTTGGCCGATGCCAATATGGCCAAAAGGACGGTTTGCCTGTGCTCGGGGATGAAGTTCAATTGAGGCCCCAAAGCCTGCTCCAAAGTTCTTTTTTGCATGGAAACCGCCGAAGCCCGAACAACTTCCAGAAACTCTTCACGTTCCTTCCACTTGCGGTATCCGAAGACAGCCAAACCTGCTGACACAACCAGAACAACAACGATCCAATTTCTTTTGTGTTTCATATCACTATCTCAACAGAACTGCTGAAAGATGAAAAGAACAAACAGATTACAAAAAAAGGCCGGGGTTCCCCGGCCTTTTTATCTTCAACTTCCACGACGTTAGTTGTGGAGTCCGTCCCTGCGGGACATTAGAGGTAGGAACCCAATTCCTTGCTCATGAATCTTTTGCGCATTTTAATGGTGCTTTGTGTTTCCAGGCGTCCCAGCTTGCGGGCAATCAGATCTGCCTTGGAAGCTTTTTTCGTCAACACTTCGGTGGAGGCAAAAAGCTCAACACCACTATCCAGAGTCTCATAGAGCTCGAACACATCGCAGGCATTCAGATACTCTGTGCGAACCATTTGGTTTTCGAAGTTCTGATATGTGTACTGGCTGTATTCTTTGGCATCTTTTTCTGCCGCTTTGACTGCCGCATTGGCGTTTGCTGCCTGGAACAAAACCACACGCTCTTCAAGCAATTCCGCAAAGGCCTGCTTGCCTTTAGCGCTGGACTTACCCACAGCACGAGTTACATAGAGCGTTTTAACAGCAAACCATTTTTTATTTTTCATTGTCTTTTCCTATGAGTAGTTAAGCCGTGGTCGAAATTCGATCACGGCTCGACTATACTGACTCAGACCGCACCTCGTCAACAAACAAGGCCGGCCTTTGCTCCTAGGGTGTTCTGACTGTCGTATCCATAAAAGGACCTCGCGGCTTTTCACCAGGCGCCTGCCCCAGAGGAATTTGGTTGTCACTCGGCCCCAGCGACACAATATATCTGTAGAGCGCAATCAAATCCGACTCGGTCATCGCATTCAATGAGTACCACGGCATGGGAGGTCTTGTTTTCATGGCCTTGGCATACTTCACAAACTCTTGCTCTTTCATCCCCTGAACACGAGAACGGATATTGCTGGCATAAGTCACTCCCCACGGCCCCTTCCAGCCAGTGCGATCCCCCACCAGCCAAGCAGCCTCTGGGACTTTACCCCCTTGCATCCCATAGTTGGGAGTATGGCAGTCGTTACATCCCGTAACCATGACAAGATATCTTCCTCTTTCGATTTCTGCTGATTTCACCCCACTGCCGGCCCACAGAGGGTTTACCAAAAACAAACTCACTATAAGAATGACAATTTTCATATGACTTCCTTTCCTTATTTTTTCCAAAGCTGCACGGTTTCTTTCACAAAAGTTTCAAACTGCTTGGGGGGATGTCCCAAAATCTTTTCCTGCTGAATATAATCCAAAGCAGAAGCCCGTAATCCCTGTGCCTGGAAGAATTCATACATCTGCAACCAGTCCATCAAAAGCCACTCTGGCAAAAACTGCTTGTTAAAATCAAACCAGCGTTTTAGATCATCCCCGCCATACAAAATATCCTTCTTCAGATGGCGAGCGTAAGTGTCGCAAACATCCTGAACGGTCAGAGCCTCTGGCCCCACCAAAGGGAATATCTGCCCTACCAGATCCTCGCGCTTAACGGCGTTTGCCAAAGCTGTGGCAATATCATCAGCGTCCACCCGACTTAGACCAACATGGCCGTAAGGTTGCGGATAGATGCCATGATCCAGAAGGCTTTCTTTGAACCAGTAGTCATTCTGATAGAAGTTATTGGGTGCAATCGTGGTCCAGGGTAACCCCGACCTTACCAGCTCTTTCTGAATCTCGATTTTCGAAGCAAAGTGAGGAATGTGTGGCGCCCTGTCGACTTGATGGATTGACATAAAAACAATGTGTCGGACCCCCACCTTTCGCGCACAACGGACGACCCGCAGACTGTCCTCAGTTTCCGAGGTGCTGGCTGGTGTGATTAATACGAGTTTGTCCATCCCCACCAGGGCCTTTTCCAACGAGGGCTCACTGCTAAGGTCGAAATGAACTTGTCCGGCCATGGATGGTTTACGTGTGGCCTGATAGACTTCAACGTCAGACTGTGTCCGCAACTTTTCAACGACTCTGGAACCGACTGTTCCCGTGCTAGATGTTACTAAAACTTTCATGGAAAGCCTCCTGATACGACAGTACGGGAGTTCGCCGATCCAGTTTCCTAAATTTTTACTAAGTACTTCTGAAATAAATCCTAATTTGCTATAACCATCTTATGTTAAATCAAACATGGGCTGAGTTTTTAGAAAGCGGCGTCGCAATGACCCTGTGTTGTTGCACTGCGGACCTTTTTCCAAAGGGAGCCCGATGTGTCGGTGCCGTTGTTGGTATCGATCGAAAGACAGTGACTTTTTATATTCAAAAGGACTCGGCCCATCGAGTTCTTCCCCTTATTCAAGAAACAAAAAAGATTGCGGTCGTGGCATCTTTGCCATCGACTTACAAAACCCTGCAGATTAAAGGAAACTACCTCTCCCACCGTGACGCCGATTCTCGCGATCGTATTATCCTGGAACGCTATCGCGAACTATTTATGGAGCAAACAGATCTTGCCGGAGTGCCTAACGATGCCATGCGCCGCATGGTCAGTTTTCCCGCCATAGCAATGGATCTCGAAATCACTCATCTGTTTTTAAGCACTCCGGGGCAACACGCTGGAGCTCCTCTGTAATGGCTCTTTCATCTTATAAAAATGCTTTTTTAGGAATCATCCCCTCAACCATCATGACGGTTTCTAAGGAGGGTATCCCTAACATAGCGTACTTAAGCCAGGTGCATTTACTAAATGATAAGCAAATTGCCCTGACGGCTCAGTTCTTTAACAAGACCAAAAGCAACCTAGTCGAGAATCCTCACTGCGCCATCCGAGTCTATGATCCCGATTCGTTTCTGGCCTATGAAATTCAGTCTAAGTACAGTCATACAGAAACCTCGGGCCCGGTGTTTGATCAAATGTCCAAGCGCCTGGCGGCCATTGCCGACCACTCCGGAAAATCCCATCTGTTCCATTTGCAGGCCATTGAGGTGCTCGACGTGATCAGTTATGAAGTCGTGCAGTGCGAATCTGTCTCCATGAGCGAACGACCGCTTGGGGTCGGCACCCGTACCGCCCAGATGAGCTTTGAGTCCCTTCAAAAAGTTTGCGAAAGAGTCAGCGAAGCGCAGAATCTGGAGGAGCTTTTCGACTCCATTCTGCAAGCCATGGATCTGGATTTTGGACTTCGTCATTCCATGATTCTGGTTCCACAAAGTGATTCCCGCCTTCTGACGATCGCCACAAGAGGCTACGATGAGTCCGGTGTCGGATCAGAAGTCCGCTTCGGCGAGGGCGTCATCGGGCGCGCGGCAGAACTGAAGGTGCCCTTTGTGCACGCCTCCCTGACACGCGAACTGCTTTATGTCAGATCCTCGGACAACGAAAGTCCCCTTTTAAATGTCATCCCTTTGCCGGGACTGAAGAATTCCCAGTGCCAGATGGCGGTGCCGATTGTTTTCCGAGGCGAACTTCTGGGCGTTTTGTTTGCGGAAAGCGAAAGGATTTTTGAGGTCCGCGACAGTGATGAGAGCATCCTTAAAACATTAAGTCATGTCCTGGCGCTAGCTATGAACAGCTTGCAAATAAGTCACGACTTCGACATCGCCAAGCCGTCCAGAGAAGCCAAACCTCCGCGTGTGCGAACGTCGGAGGAGAAATTAATTTTCAACTACTTCCACAAAGAGGACTGCATTCTTCTCAATGGCGAGTACCTGATTCGCAATGTGCCCGCCCGGATTCTTTGGAAGATTCTGAATATTTACAAAACACAGGGGAAAACTGAATTTACAAATCGCGAACTGCGACTGGATCCGTGGCTGCAGCTTCCGGAAGTCAAAGACAACCTGGAAACCCGCCTGATCCTGCTGCGCAAGCGTCTGGAAAAAAAGTGCTCAGAGGTCTCCATCGTCTCGTCTGGCCGGGGACGCTTCTGTCTTGCCGTCTCCGGGGATATCATATTAAAAGAAACTTAGTTTTTAGCTGACCAATCCCGAGACCTGCTTCAAAAGCTTGAAGACAAATTACTCAGCAATTGCAAACATCCTCGACAACATGGCTTTCTTGATCATTTTATGAAACTGGCGACCGAGCCAATTCTTTCTAGACTGGCGTGGCTCTTGCTCTTTTGTAGAATGTTGTCCAACCAAGGAAACTCCCATGTACAAAAAGCTTACTGCCTTCACATTCATTCTTTCAATGCTCGGCTGCAGCTATCCGATGAGTCTGGTCGGATTAGACCCTGACACTGCAGATTCCAACACGCCACAATGGGACACCGCCAGCGCGGACCCCAGCTTACAGGAGGCGGCGTTAAAGATTATCTCCACCAACTGCTCTTCCTGCCACGACAATGGTGCCAATGCTGGGGGAGTTTCCGACATCACCGACGTTAATCATCTTGTGTCTGCCCGTTTGCTGGTTCCACAAAGTCCCGATAAATCAAGACTCTTTACCGTCATCCAGTCCCAAGCCATGCCACCGGATCAGGCTTTGTCGGCCAATGACATAGAGACTCTGCGCCAGTGGATTCTGGCAAACAAAGCACAGACTCCAGTCGTGACTCCACCACCAGTCACCCCACCGGAAGTGACACCTCCGACAACAACGCCACCGACACCACCGGTGGCTGGACCGGAGCCCACGTTTAAATATATTTCGACTGAAATTCTTGGACCCAAGTGCGCGGGTTGCCACCGCCAAGGAAATGCCAAGGGAGGATATGCTTTTGACACCTACACCTCTGTTAAAAAGGCCGTGTCGCTGACTAAACCCACCAACAGCCCCGTGTATCGCGAGGCTCGTGATGGGTCGATGCCGCCTCGTCCGCGGCCTCAGTTGAGCTCCGCTGAATTGAATCTGCTTCTTGATTGGATCGAGGCTGGGGCATTGAAAAATTAAAAGTCTCAAGGTGATACTTTTTTGACGGTGCTGCTGACTCCACTGTGATTCTTAAGTTCCGCATTGATCAGAACCAGGGAGCTTTGCACCAGTACCGCATCCTGGACTGAGCCACCCACAACAAATATGCGGCTTTGGGTGGATCGAATTTTTCTGATCTTTGAGAACCCACAAAGTACAAGGTCACTGTGAACCAATTGAGAATCATCGATCGCTGCGACCTCGTCCGCAGCCCGCAGAACCACGCGGCTGTGGACCAGAGAAAGTGAAGACACTTTTCCGACAATGGAGTCTAATTTTTCCTGCACCAAATGCATCGTCTGACTTTCACTGTATCCAGAAGCTCGTTCGCTGTCCTGGCAAAGCGCCACAATCTCGGCGATCTCACCTCCGCTCATTGCCGGAGGCTCTTTGTCTGGAGCCCCTGTCCCTGCTCCTGGCTGAGCATTATCAGAGTCTACCACCAGCTGTTCGGAAGGCATCACCACCTCGGAGGGAAGATCCAGAGACTCCCCCTGGAATTCAACTGCATTATGTCCGATTTTGGCGCAGTTCTGGAAAGAAACCACCATCAAACCACTTGCCAATATAAGCATCCAGCGACCTTTTAAAAGCTGCATTCGCCCTCCCCGCAATCAAACATAGCTTTACATACACTATGCAATATCGGTGCATCCCTTCTTTGAGTGAAGTCTAAAACAAGTTGGCCGTCATGTGTTTAACTTGGCTAAATCGCCCAGAAGTTCATCGTACTAAAATTGTATAACTATGATGCCTATATATCAGCGCTGTAATGTCTGCTCACTTCGTTGCATGAAAAACGGTGTTTTTGTTTCAATAGAACACTGTGGCTCGGAACCAAGACAATGATTCCACAGAGTTGCGGTGACGCTTTGAATCTCTGACATCCTTGTATGTCAAAGAAGCAGACACCCGATATAATTTAAATCTGAGACTGATGGATCGAAACAAGATTTCTTGTGAAATAAAAGCGAATGCCCTCAAAAACTTGGCAGTTCTTGAGGGCTAAAAGGTCATTAACGAATCTATAACTAGCGTACGTTCACACAGTTGATAGCAATCTTCTCATTGCCTCTGACTGGAATGTGGTAATCGATTGTCCCGCTATAAATATCACTGGGTTTGTCAAGGTTACTGATTCTGATTTCAATGTTCCATGGATTATAGAAGAATACTGTCTCTTCACCCTCTTGAACGATGCTTGAAACTTTACCTCTCAAAATTACTTTGTCGGGATTGTTGTTTGCATTATCATTCATCACTAACATGACCGAGTTGTTTTCTTTGATCAGTTTAAATGCCTGCATCGGTGTTTTACAGCTGAGTGTACTGGCAAAAGAGGTCGTAACAGATAATAGCGTTGCCAGTGTTACGATATAGAATTTCATAGCCTTGCTTTCCTTTTTTTTAGGTTTACTTTTGACTCTGCATGCCCGAGTTGACTGTCCTCCAGCATCACAGAACCCTGTTTTCACACATTTCTAATGTCAATCTCGTCTGCCATTCTCGTACCAGTCCAAATTTCCATTTATTTTGAGCTGACGAAGGTCGTTTGTTTAAATAGTGGTCAGAACTAAGACCACTTGAGATGAGATATCGATAAGTTATCGCGTTTTTATCGAGATACAGCCTAAAGTGACAAATTTTGAAAGGAAGTGCTCAAATATTACCAAAAAGATCGCTTTTCCCTTCAGAAACTGGTGAGCCGACAGGGCGTGACTCTTCTATTTGGGAAATGGAACTCAAGGTTTTTAAAATCGCATCCGGACTTAAAGATATACTGTCGATCCCCTGCTCGACCAAGAAAGCCGCAAACTCTGGATAGTCACTTGGGGCCTGCCCACAAATTCCAATCTTGCGGCCCTTGGCCCGAGCCACACGGATCACATGCTAAATCATTTTTTTGACAGCAGGATTTCTTTCATCAAACGCAGATGCCACAAGCTCTGATTCCCGATCGACCCCCAAAATAAGCTGAGTCAGATCATTCGATCCGATGGAAAAACCATCAAAGATCTGCGCAAACTCTTCTGCCAACAGAACATTACTGGGGATCTCACACATCACATAAATCTCAAGCCCCTGATCCCCTTGGTGCAGCCCATTCAACTCAAGCTCAGCAATCACCTTTTTAGCTTCTTCCACTGTTCGACAAAAAGGGATCATCACCTTCACGTTACGTAGGCCCATGGTTTCGCGCACCAACCTTATTGCCGCACATTCCAGTGCAAAGCCCTTTCTGTACCTGGGGTCATAATAGCGGGAGGCTCCACGAAAACCGAGCATGGGATTTTCTTCCTTGGGTTCAAAAAAAGACCCACCCAGAAGGTTTGCATACTCATTGGTCTTAAAATCACTGAATCGAACAATGACGTCTTTGGGATAAAACGCCGCCGCGATCATCCCCACCCCTTCGGCAAGCTTGTCGACGAAAAAGTCAGATTTACTTCGGTAGCCGGCGGTCAGCCTGTGAATTTCAGACCGCAAGCTGTGATCCTGCAGTCGTTCATACTCGAGCAGTGCCAGGGGGTGAACGCGGATCTGGCTGCCAATAATAAACTCCAGCCGCGCCAAACCGACTCCGTCGTTGGGTAGCATCGACAGGCGAAGGGCTTCGTCGGGATTGGAAACATTCATCATGATCTTGGTCTGAGTTGCAGGAAGAACCTGCAGGTTTATCTGTTCAACTGAATACGGCAGGTGTCCTTCATAGACGTGTCCCTCCTCTCCCTCGGCACAGCTTACGGTCAGCTTCTGGCCGGTGGATATTTTAGAAGTCCCATCCAACGTTCCAATGACTGCGGGGACTCTCAGTTCACGACTGACGATGGCGGCATGGCAGGTCCTTCCCCCCCGATTCGTGACAATGGCCGAAACCTTTTTCATCGCAGGCTCCCAATCGGGATCAGTTCGATCAGTTACCAGAATATCACCGGGCTGAACATCCCGCAGGTGAGAGATGTCTGCAATAATCCGGGCGACCCCATGAGCGATCTTAGATCCGACACTTCGGCCTTTCACCAAAGGACTGCCGGGCCGGTCCAAGTGATAAATATCCAAAGTCTGCTGTTCTTTTTGGGAATGTACGGTTTCCGGGCGAGCCTGAACCACATACAGATCCCCTGTCAATCCGTCCTTGGCCCACTCGATGTCCATCGGCGTGTATCGCCCATATTTTTCCGAATAAAGTCTTTCAATTTTGCAGGCCCATTCGGCAAGAGTTAGTACATCAGCGTCGGACAATGAATAACGGATACGGTCCGTCTCCGCCACAGACAACTTTCTGACGCCACCCCCGCTACTTTCATAGATGATCTTGGTTTCTTTGCTCCCCAGAGTTCGTCGCAAAATAGGCCGATAGCCCTGCTGCAAAGTTGGCTTGAAAACCACGAACTCATCCGGATTGACAGCTCCCTGAACAACACTTTCCCCCAGACCCCAGGAAGAGTTGATCATCACAACATCCTTAAACCCCGTTTCCGTGTCGATGGAAAAGATCACGCCGGCAGCCCCAAGGTCCGACCGAACCATCAGCTGAACTCCTATGGAAAGAGCCACTTGAAAGTGATCGAACCCCTTTTCCGTGCGATATGAGATCGCCCGGTCTGTGAACAACGACGCGTAAGATTTTCTACAGGCCTGCAGAACAGATTCCTCCCCTTGTACATTCAAAAATGTTTCCTGCTGGCCAGCAAAACTGGATTCGGGAAGATCTTCCGAGGTAGCGCTGCTTCGAACTGCCACGGCCCGAGGTCGTTGCAGGTTCTCCAACAGAAGTTTGTAATGCTGACGAATCACTTCAGCCAAATCCTGGGGAATTTCAGCCTGCAAGATCGCACTTCTGATCAGAGCGCCTTTCGTCTGAAGACTTGCGATATCGCTAACATCAAGGTCCTTCAGAAGATCATGAATTTTTCGATCCAGACCGTTGGATCTGATGAAATGTCGATAAGCCTCGGCAGTGATAGCAAAGCCCGTCGGAACACGAATGCCCTCCCCGGAAAGTTTGCGAATCATCTCACCGAGGGAGGCATTCTTGCCTCCGACAAGGGGGACATCGCCAATACCGAGATCTTGAAACGAAACAATGTAGACACTGTCCTTTGCAATCATATCCGGCACCAGTCTACCGACTGACAAATTTAACAAAGTCGGTGTCAGTGATAATTCCCACCAAATGACTTCCTTCAACTACAGGCAGACAACTGATCTTATTATCCAGCAGTATCGTTCCCGCCTCTTGCAAGGTCATTTCGGGTGTTGCTGTTTCAGGTGTTTTGGTCATGATGCTAGAAACTCGCTGATGACTCCAGGACTTCTTCACGTCTTCCTCGGTGATCCAGGAACGATCCGTCAAAAAAACACACAGCAAATCGCGGTCTGAAATGACCCCTTGAATATCACCCCGCTTGTCCACGACGGGCAGATGTCTGATATTGTTTTCAAACATCAATTGACTGGCGACATCGAGGCCCTCTTCAGGCCGAATCGCCTCAGGACTGTCCTGCATGACTTCGGCAACCAAAACAGCATTGAAAGATTTAACAGTACTTGAGGTCGCGGCTCTGGCTGTTTGCATCCGCCCTTGCGTAACCCGCTTCATATCCTCCATATCCTTTTGACAGGTCAGACAGTAACGAGCCTCAGGGATGGCCTCAAGGCGGGAAGCAGGAATTTTCTCTCCACAACTCTGGCAGATTCCAAAGGCGCCCCGCTCAAGCCTCTCCAGGGCATTCTCAATTTCCTGAATGCCTTTAAGGTTCTTCTCAAGCAGAGAGTCCAAGGTTTCCGCCTCTTGCTCGGGCCCTGCCAGGTCCGCCGGGTGGATGCTTATTTTGGAGATGTCGCCCGCCTCTGCCAAAGACAAATCCTTTAGTGTGTGTTTTTTCAGAAAGTCCCCGGCCTGAAGAAAGCTGTCCCTTCGCTGCTTTAAACGGTTTTGCCAGTACAAAGTCTCATCGTTTGATAGCTCATGATTTTCAATTGCCATAAGTGACTGCCCCATCCTTTGAAAAGATTGTGGCAGCATTTGCCTAGAAATTCGCCAAGTCCTTTGACAAGAGAACTTCGATAAAGTCTGATCTTCTGCAAAAATCCCCGACAGCCCCACAAAGTCCAAAGTCTTATAATGAGACAACAGCTCATCCCAGTAGTTCAATTGTCTTTGCGAACGCAAAAAAAAGATGCGGCATTCAGGCCACCTTAAAAGGTGCCGAAACCTAGACTATGAAAAATCGCCAGTGGAAACTACTTCAGCAGTCCGATGGAAACACCCTGATCATGGTTCTGATGGGGCTCGGGCTGACGACCCTGATCGCTTTGAGTTTGGCTGATGTTTTCGCAGGCGCCTTTAAGACAAACAGATCCATAACCCAAGCAGTCGAAGCCGAGCAGATTACAAACTTAATTCAGTTGTCGATGTCAAAGAAGGAGGCCTGTGAACAAGCCTTGCTGCTGGATGCCGCTGGAAATCCGCTCCCCTCCCGCACGGTCACTGAGATCAAAGGTTCCTTCTCGTTGACGGATCTAAGAATTCCTCAGGCTAGTGGAGGAAGCGTATCTTTAGTTAAATCCCTGACGGACGCCGACTGTCAGCTGCCTCAGAATGCGGGGGCCTGCAACGGAACCGTCGTTTCTTCAATCGAAGTTCGACCTAAGAAAGATGCTGCAGGCAATGATATCTCTTCTATATCAAATGACTATCTGATTGGAGAAATTGCGGTTACATATCGCAAGACCGGAGCCGTCACCGGAGCCTCAACCCTTACTCGTGTCATTCCAATCGGCTTCAACGTGGACCCCGCCACACAAAAAATCATTTCTTGCCAGGCCGGCGGCGGATCTACAACTGTGCAAGTTCCGGGGACCAATCAGCCAACCAACTCCAATCCCAAACGTAGATGTGCAGCTGCCATCTACGCCGATCGCCCTTGGGCGAAAGAAAGAATATATTGTAAAACGCGCTGGGGTGGCGTCGCGGTGCTTTCTTGGGCTGGTGATAATTTAAAGGGACTGTCTAATTCGATTGCTTATTCTTCTCCGCATGGGGATAAGCCTATGACTATCATTTACGATTCCTCAAGCGGGGCTTTTCGGGATGCTCAGTGGGCTGATGATGGGGACGCCGAATCCTGCGTGGGAAAAAACTTAAAACAAGTCGCGGTGGATGCAGAAAATCAGTGTGTGGATTAAATGAGCCCCACAGAACGAGTCCAAGATCCACATTTATGCGTGTCGGCCCGTATTTCATCCGACAATCCTGTTAAAATACGCAAACCCCTTTCTGGTCGCCAGGGGCTGGGTTGAATATTCTAAAAAGGAAGACCTGGAGCCGCTGATTTCACCCAATTTGGAAGGGGGATTTTATGGCACACATACTCATCGTTTACGAGTCGAAATACGGTCAAACAGAAAAAATCTCTCGCTTCATTGCGGATAAAATAAAATCTCGTGGACACAGCGTGGACCTTCTGGAGGCTCATGCCAAAAGCACAGACCTGTCGCCCTATCAAACCGTCATTGTTGGGGGCCCCGTCTATGCCAATGGCTATCCTCGGGCTTTAAGCAAATGGGTAAAACATCATTCAGATGCTTTAAACATCAAACCAACGGCGTTCTTTTCAGTTTGTTTGGGAGTTATGCAGAAGGACCAGGAAGTCCAAAGAAGTGAAGCCAAAATCGTGCAAGGCTTCTTCCGCAAGACAAATTGGCTGCCAAAAAAGTGGGTGATCTTTGCCGGAGCTCTGAATTATTCGCGCTACGGATGGTTCACAAAAAGAATCATGCACAACATCGCGAAGCGAGCGGGCGCTGACACGGATTGGACCCGGGACTATGAATACACTGATTGGAAGGAAGTATCCCAATTTGCCGACGATGTTCTCGCGGTACAAAATGAGGAACCCGTGAATATGAACCTCGTCTTTTAGGACAGGAAGTTCCATGTCTGGAGCCTCTAGTACCTAAAGTAGTCTTCAATCAGAGGATACTTTTTATGATTCAATCGTTTTTCCTTTTTGAAAGCAGACTCAACCTTAGGCAAAATCATCTGATACTTTTTATTTAGACGAAAGTATAAAGGGTTCGCCACGGAAATACCCTTGTTAAACTTCAAACTTGAGTAACGACTGTCCTTTTTCAGACTATCAAAAACGCGTCCCTCTAAAATAGCATAGTCCGCTCGTTTCGAGATGACCATGTCCAGAGCTCGCTCCATCGATGGTACTCCCACCAACTGTAATTCCAGCTCTTTAATAAACTTCTCAACCCCACCTACATTTAAAGGTATCACACCTTTCATATTGCGGATCTTTTGTCTATCAATCTCTTTTCCGTCTAAATGTACAACACCATAGAGAGAAATAAGTATGGGCTCTGATGTCTCAATGAGATTCTCATACTCCCCTTGGACAAGATGACTGCGAACCAGTTCTCCATCCAGAAGGCCTTGATTTGCCATCAGAGCTCCTCGAGCCAAAGGCAATGACACGTATTCCACTTGTATATTCAATTGTTTTAACGCCTCTTGAGCATAATTCATTGTCTCAATATACGGGGGCGAATTATGAAGTTCGTCATGCGTGGCAATTTTTAACGTAAGCCCAGAGACAACGACGCCCTGATTTAAATCGAAGGCAAAAATAAGATAAAAAAGACCTTTTTTGTTTATCATGGAGCACCACAGTCATAGTACTCCCCGCTCATCCGATTACCAATAAAAAGTACGTTATGCTGTGACCACGCCTGTTGTTGTCAAAGGACACCTTGCAAGCCTGCAGCCCTCGTTAGCAGAAAAATGTTGTGGGCCTTTGAAAGAAAAATGATAATACTTTCGTAACGAACCAAAAAAGGAGCTCCAGATGCCCCGCTATGTCGATGGATTTGTCATTCCCATACCCAAAAAAAGTGTCCCGGCCTACAAGAAAATCGCCACGAAAGCCGGAAAAATCTGGTTGGAATATGGCGCTCTTCAATATGTGGAGTGCATCGGCGATGACCTGGTTAAAAATTTTGGCCTTCCCTTTCCAAAGCTTGCGAAACTTAAACCCGGTGAAACTGTGGTGTTTTCGTGGATTGTATATAAATCCAAAGCCCATCGCGATCAGGTGAACAAGAAAGTCATGGCTGATCCCCGTCTTGCCAAGATGGGACCTGAAATGATGCCGTTTGACGTCAAGAAAATGTCCTATGGCGGATTTAGAACAATTGTGAACCTTTAGGAGACCTACGACTCTTCTGGGTTCATCTTTTCAGGAACGCGCCTATGGGGCCTGCACTTCGGTGTTCTTGAAAGAACTTTTCTGCAAAAGCAGGAAACTCTTTTGTCTCAAAATAATCTCTTTTAAATGTCGATACTTTCTTTTCTGCAATAAATCTAAACGCGAATCGTTGAATCAAATCACATTCAGAACAATTCACCACTTTTGTCTTTAGCCCGAATGGGCGAGTTCCGACTAGTTATGGGTCCTTACAACAATTCAGGAGGAAGAATGAGTTATCTACGATTGGCACTGGCAGCAATGTTATTTAGCGGGTTGGTCAGTTGCGCGGAGAAAATCGACGAACCCGTCAAAGTGGTTGGCAGTCCTCTGCCTGTGGTCGATGTTAAATGCGGCGAAAGCTCCTGCCTTTAGGATGAGGTGTCTATGAGAAAGTTAGCTTTTCTAAGTCTGGCAGCCTTGTCTTTGCCAATAACTTTATCGATGAAGTCAGATTTTTCCGGGTACTCTGTCGCCGGCCGTTTGCGTGCAACTGAAAACAGCGTATTACAGGTGCAAAAGGCTATGGCTGCAACCGTGCTGGATCCAAGTACTATGAATCTGGGAACTGTTGGTGGTCGTGCTGATTTCATCCGCTTCCTATATTTTATGGTGGTGGGCCCGACGGCGGATTACTCCATTCCGAATGGGCCGGGACCTGAAGGGCTCGTTGGAGTGATCAAACAGCTCATGGGATCTCAGGGAATTGGCGGGGCCCTTTATCAGATGGGGTACACTGATTGCGCTTCTATTCCGAGCAGTGGCTCCACCTCAGCCACAGAGGGGGCCGAGACCTTCACCATTAGCTTCGGCACTCCTGGCAAATCCATTCCGGCCCACCATGGTTCACATGGGGGTGGAAGCTACAGCAAGTCCGTGAGTATCGCCGTGAATTCCGTGCCGATGCTAAAAACAGAGTTCAACTGCGAAAGCGCGGGGTTCAGTTCCGGCTACGTGCGCTTGACGGCGGCGGAGGAAGATGGAGCCCGCGACATGGAACTCTATTTCCTGCGGGATACAACGGCGCAAGATGGGTTCCTTGATTTTTATATGAGTTATACAGGCAGCACTTACACTGAAAAAGCGGCGGTCCAGTTCAAGACCCAGGATGAGACCAACTATGATCTCTTCCTGTTCAGAAACCAGGATAACAGTGCCGGCAATGATGAAGGCTCCGCCTTCGGTTTGCAGGGAAATGCCTCTACAGGGCTGGTCAAGGTCCACTATATCTTTGATCAGGGTGACGCCACTCTGGACAACACTACGGCTATTGCCTCTGGTAGCAGTGAGTGTATCAGTCTTGCCACCAACAACACGAGTGCTGGGTGTGGTAACATCGCTGCGCCAAACAACGTGACCCTAGGAGCATCGTTTACCTGGACAATTGACTCTTTGGCAGATCTGACGCTGAGTTCATTCTAGTCAAGAAAATATTATTTATAACCAAACCCGCGACCTTCAATTGGTCGCGGGTCTTATGGACGATTGACGATTACAAACCGACTGAACTCAACAGCGAACAAACTACCGATCCTGTGAATTTTTTGCGGAAAGCTCCGCTTGGATGGCATCCACCTTGGCTCTCATACTGTCGTAATGAGACCCTTCCCAATAAATTTTTTGACATATGGGGCAGAGATAGAACTTTTCAAAAATCCTTAGAGTCTTGTCGTCGACTCTCCCCTGAAGTTGTGCTTTGGCAACCTCTTCAATCAAAGAGTTGCACAGAAAGCATCGTGTGAAGGGATCTATGACTTCCCGAAGTGAGAGAGCGTTGAGAACTTCAGCAAGTTGGTCTTGTGGGCGGGAACTCTGCACAAGGTAGCACGGCACAGAGGTGCATCTTTCGAAGAGACCTTTATCTTTTGTCAAGATTGTCCTCTGTGTTACGCGAGCCAAGGCGATGAGGTCCTCATCGGTGCTGCCTGGAGCTGTCATCGAGTCAAGCCCCATCATTCTTAAGCGCCGAACCAAGCCTAAAAGATTTTCATCGATCAGAAAGCGTTTTTTGAAATCTTCATTCATCCCTTTATATTAGCTAGGACCGTGGCATTTTAAAGTCTTAGCTGTTCCAAAACATGGTATTCGCAAGTGGGATTTGCGGCAAAATTTGCAGCGTGAGGCGCATGGTCGTTTAGCTAGAATTAACTCGCCTGCTTCATGGCAGCCGGCTGTCGAAGATGACTCTTTAGATCTTTCTTTAAAGAAAGAAAAAGCTTTTCTTCCAGATTATCAACAAGCGTATGAAGCTTCTTTTCATGCAATCCAAACCGCTTACGAGCGGGATCGATCATGACACTGACGAACAAACTGCACACCGTCAACAACGCCCCGACCGCAAAAGTTGCCAGCACGATCTGTGTGTTGGTTGGTGCCGGAGGAAACACTCCGTAAAAGACTGAACCCACCTTTTCACCCAGGAAAAAATTCGAAGACGCTTGTTCCCGCGCCATCTTACGGGCAAATCGACTGCCCAACCCCATAATCCCCAGGGACTTGTCCCCAAAATAGATCCACCCTACAGCCACTGTCAAAAGAGAGCTGCAGATATCACTGATCATGGCCTGACTGGAAGTGTACTTTTCTACCTCTTTAAGCACTTCAGTTCGGATCCTACGCTGATCCAACTGCACCGATCCTGAGGCCACCATCGGCCCTAACAGCGGATCCTTATGAATATAGTCCATCAGAATACCTTCACCAATCAGCTCCGTGGCGATCAGCTTTTCGATGTCTTTTTGATAGCCCGTTTTAAAACTGGCAGGAAGGATATCCATAATCGGATTCAATGCCGGCCAACCCAGTTTGTCTGAGGTTTCAACGGTCTTCTTTATCAACAAATAAGGAATCGACCACAGGGCATTGACCGGACTCAGAACAAGATCCAGAGGCAAGTGCCTTTTCTGTATCTGCAACGTTTCAGAAACAGTGAAGTGTTTTTCAATAAAAGGGGAAATGTTCTGCTTTCGGTCTGCGGTGAATTTTTCAATACAGTCATCAATAGCACACAGAACTGGTGCCGCTCTTTGATCCATGAGAAATCTCCTGCAACCATTTTGACAAAATTTTCTATGAAGCGGGATTAAATCTCTCAGTGACGGGCACACATTCATGCGATTCTCGCTTTAAAACATTCGGCCTCAGCGGCAAAGATCAAAATTATGTCGAGCTTTAAGGCAGGTCCTCCTCAAGACCCAGCACATAGAATCGGACCAAAAGTCAGATCACGTGTAAGGCCCTACATGGGCCCTTGTCGAATTCTTGGACAGGGAGTGCCTCCTATTCTCACAGCTAAAGCCTCCCCAACTCGGCACAAGGTTCGCTGTTAAGGTCTGCGAACTTTATTACAAGGAGTAAATCCATGAAGAAACTGATCGTTCTGGCACTTATTTTTTCCGCGACCTCGTCTTGGGCGGCGGCCACTGATTGCAGTCAACTGCCCGCTGCAGGAGCTATCAACAAAGAGATCCAACTGGCTGATGGTTCTGTCGCTGTTTTCCAGGCCACGCTGGAGATCCGCTCAACCCCGGCCTACGGTGATGAATCCAAAATCGTGACGGCTCATACTTTTCGTCAACCTCAAATCATTGTGAACGGTAAAAGTCTTGTCATGACCAAAAATGCCTCAACCGCGATTGCCCAGCTGTTAGGTTACGAAGGCCAGGAACTGGGTGTGCTGAAACAAAACAGACGCCTCTTTGGTGAAAAGGCCCTGCTGGATGTCCAGAATGGGTCCTTCGTTCTTCGCCCCGCAGAATCTGGAGAAGTTTATCAGGACCGCGAGGGTTACGTTATCTTCTTCCACCCTCAGTGCGCTGACTGGAGATATTAAAATTTGGACGGGCCCACAGATGTCTGCGGGGCCCCTGTCTCTCGCATTCTCCCGCGGTCGGCTGCTACCTGGACACGCTGCAGTCTTTCATGGGAGGAGCGCCCAATATCTGCGTTAGATCCTGGCCTTGTTTGTATCTGATCTTCAGGATGTAGATGGAACTAAAAGCCGCATTGAACATTTCCTGGGCCCTTCCCACACTATCCTGCACCGACAGGATCGCCCGGTCCGAAAGCACATGATTTGCAGAAAACTCATTCACGGACTGATACCTTCTTACACGCCCCACTTCCGACTCCAGAAAATTGTTCGAGATCGTCAGTTCTTCATTTTTTCCATAGTTTGCGCTTTGAAACTCGCCATTTTGATCCAGGCGCAACAATTCGATATTTTCGATGTCCTTTGAGTACATCAAATCAACATCCAGCCCCACACGAATGTCGCTGAGAATTTGCATTGCTGAGTTCTTCACCGGCAGATACCCACACTGCGTCTGCAAAGAAGCCGCACTGACAGCACGTGATGGGACATGAACAGAAAACGGTGCCAAGACAGGAAGACTGTCACAATGGTAGCGTTCAAGACACTCTTCGGCCCGGAATCGGACCTCATGGATCTTCGCTTCAAGATTCGCCGCCTTCGGTGCAAAGTACGCGGCATAAAGAGCTGGGCTGACCCGGGTTTGCAGACTTCTTATTTCTGTCAGCAGTTCATCGTGCTCAAGAATCCAGTCCGCCATGAGCTTAAGTTGCTGCCACTTTTTCTGCCTTGGACGGATGTTTTCTGCCCCTTCAAAAATGTCCAGGGGTTTTACCACATAGGCAAACACCGGAGAGTTCTCGATTGTAAAACTTCTGAAGTATTTTTCGGCCGCGTTCTTAATACTTTGCAGATCATCCACCACGATTTCGTTGGCAAAGATGCCCAGGGCCTCCGCACCCTGTCCACCGACAGAAACCACCTTCACTTCAACCGAACCAATCTTGTCCAGCTTGCGGATGAATTCTTTGTACTGAACATTGATATCTGCACCGAAGTTCAGTTTAGGAACTTTCAGTTTATTCTTTAGATCCAGGATCTTTTCTTTGACATCTTCGGTGCGGGAATTCTTCACATGGATCAGTACGACCACCTTCGAACGATGAATCTCTTCTGACACAAAGTGAGTGCCGCACCTTCTCATGACCTCCGCCCACCTGCCACTATCCAACAAGGATTGATATTCGGGCTTCAGGGATTCTTCTGTGAGGCCCTTTCGCCCGTAGGAAAATTCCGCCGTCAGCGCGAAGTTCAGACTGTTCTTGTTTTCAAGGAACTTATGAATCACACGATAGGAATTCTGACTGTCGATGTTCACAGCCTTGATTGTTCCCGCCGCATTCAGTTGAGTATCAAAATTCATTTTTCGTTCCAGCTCACTGGAGGTCTCAATCATACTAAGATCAAATGTTGTTGAAACAGGAGTATTTCCATCCAACCATTCTCGATCGGTGTTTTTAACACAATTGGCCTTGGCTTTATCAGGGTGGTCCATATCCACCCCAGCCCCCAGCCGCAAAGAACCATTTTCACTGTAACTGATGGTTTGCGCAAACGTTTGCACCGACACCAACAACATCACCAAAATAATTTTTTTCATAACTTCACCTGTCCCTTATGGAAGTTTCAGTCTGAGTATTTTTAAATTCTTTTCCGTTCCCAGCTCCGGCAGCTTGTCGAAGTAGTCGTCGGGAACCGATTTCACAAATTTGAATTTGGGATCAAGAATTTTGACCCCGGCCAAGCCGTCCTGTCCCAGGCGTCCTTGCGGACCCGCCAGTCCGGGCTTACCATCAAGGCCTCTTTTACCCTGACGACCGTTATCGCCTTCACAAGGTGGAATCTCGCAACGTGTGGTCACCAGAGCCGCCCCGGAGGACCCGCCTTTACCGCCGTCACCGCCTTTGCCACCCATACCACCTTCGCCTCCCATACCTGGCTGACCTCCTGGGCCTCCGCGATTGTCGAACTCATCCCCGGTCAGCTCCAGCGTGTTGAAGACTTCAGCAACATACAAAGCAATCTTCCCGCCGTTACCACCACGTCCCCCGTCACCCCCAGCACCGCCATTACCACCGTTACCGCCGTGTCCACCATCGCCACCGTCTCCGCCATCGCCCGAGCGATTCCAGATGGCGTACTTCTGATGACCCCCACGACCGCCTTCGCCGCCGACACCACCATTACCACCCTGCTGTCCCCGGCCACCTTTGCCGCCAGTGCCACCCTCGCCCCCGACAGCACGTAGGCGGAATCCGACCGTGCCTTCGATTCTGTTGATTTTCAGCACGAGATCCGAGGCATGACCACCAGGTTCCCCCGGAGCTCCATTGTTCCCATCACGGCCGTCCATGCCGTTATAGCCATTTTGCCCACGGCCCCCATCCTCTGGGGAATCCGTCAGGGTCCCGCCCCTTCCATTTCCACCCCGAACCCCGGCAGAACCATCATTGGCAAGCTCCAGAACCGCAGCGGCAAAGGCGCCCTGCTGTCCTTTGACTCCCCGAATGCTTTCCACATTCAAAAAGCCTGCGACAGAATCAGCGACGATCTGCAAATTTGATTGAGTCAGAATCCGTCCGCCGTTTTTGAATTCAATTCGCTTGCAGATCAAATCAACATTCAAAGGTTCTTTGCGAAGGTCCTCATTCTTGCGGGTGAATTCCACATCGCCGTTAATCACCAGAGTCTCATCCTGACCGCAAAGAAATTTTTGTTCTTCAAGCAGTACGCGGGTTTTTTCTGTAGGATCGCCCAGAATCCGGGCCCAGGCAGGAATTGCAAATGTCACAGCCGCAGCCAAAGGGATTAGTTTTTTGAAAGAATTTTTCATAGTCATTTTCCTCACTAAAATTGAAAGCTTTCGATAGAGACATCGTTTGAGATATAAATTTCCGCCTTGGTCACAAGTCCCTCGCGTCCCTCGACACCAGGACGGCCCTCTTGACCATCGTGACCATCTTGACCTGGCTGCCCCGCACTTCCGGCAAGACCCGAGTTGCCCCCGTGTTTGAAGATCGATCCATCGCCTCCGTCACCGCCTTCGCCAGCCAGACCGCCACGCCCACCTTTGCCTGCCAGCCCCTTGGCGCCACCTGGTCCGCCTTTGCCACCTGCCACCAGAACATTGATGTTGTCGTTCACTTTCACCATATCCAGAAAACGCGGTTTCACCACGACGACCACCAGGCCGCCGTCACCACCTTTGCCGCCATCACCGCCAAAGCCGCCGTTGCCTCCGTTGCCACCAGCGCCCCCATTGCCACCACGACCACCGCGACTGGCCTTGCGATCATACTTGGCACCGCCACCACGACCGCCTTTGCCACCATTGCCACCCTGCCCACCATCCTGAGCATTAAGACCTTTGAGGCCGTTTAAACCAGCACCTCCACTGGCAACGATTTCCACCCCACTGCAGAGGTCCACACTTTCAAACTGCATAAAAAGTTTGTGAGCATTGAGTCCCGCAACACCCGGAGCTCCATTGTCGCCGTTGCGACCATTGGCCCCGGTCCCTCCGGATGCTCCGGCACCACCATCAGAGCTGGGCGTGGATTGGGGAATTCCCCACTTTATTTTCCCGCCAGCATCGCGGCCATTGCCCCCCGCACCGCCATGACTTCCACTGGCTGCGGCAAGACCTGCACAGGCCATCAGATTGCACCTTTTAAACGGCTCCGCTTGATCGGGATTGTTCTTTAGTTCAGTCAGGGAAACCATCTGGTTGGCGTGATCGATTTCAGCGGAAAGATTCAGTGCCGCCACATCCAACAATTGCACACGCGAGGATTTCATCACCTCGCCAACAACCAGACGCACATTTTGCGCATAGAAAATCATCGCCTTGTTTTGAACAGCCAGTCTGCCGATTCTTGCCGGAGACTGAGACAGATTTTCAGGCAGCACCAGAAGTGTGTCTTCTTTGATCAGAAGATCCTCGCCTTGAAGACGAACCCACAAGGGCTTTGCTGCCTTGGCACGCTCCTTCAGGGATGGCAGTTGTTCGGCCAGAGTTTCGGACGTCCAATTTGTTTGGTATCGGTCGCTCAGACACAAAGACCTTGAGTGGGCTTGTACCTGGGCCAGAACCAACAACAAGAAGATCAGTTTGGAAAACTTCATGATAACTCCTCCTACGATTCATTTCGCATGAGAAGCTTTTTACAGAAGCGGGCGGAGTTCCGCGAAGTCCGGTTGGTTAAAATGGCCGGGATTCAGTTTACTTTTGGTAAAGTCAGTATTCGTACCAGTCGATATTAAGGCAATAGCCGACCTCGGGGCTTCCCTCGCGCGACAGATTGATGATTTCCTTAATGTTTGCACGCAGATAGTCCCGGATCTTCTCGGCCCCTGCGGCCGACAAGGACATGGGGCTTGTATAATGCACATGGGGGTCTTTGTAAAAATCCATCTTTGAAATGGCTCTCTGACGCCAGTTCTGGTGATGTCTTAAAATCATCGGGTGAGTGGAATCCAGGTGAGTAAATCCCTGCTTATAATAAAGCTGCCCGTTCTTTCTTTCACACAAACCCACTTCGATCAAAAACTGAATGGCTGTGTCCACTTTTTCCAAGGGCACACTCAGTTTTTCGGCGATGGTTTTTAGTTCTTTTCCGGCAGGGGTGGGCAACAGATTTCTGACACCGGTATAAAGCCACGACGAATAATAGGTGGCTTTATCCACATCACTCAGAACAACATCCTTTGGAACTCGAGCACTGATGGATTTAGCCTCGGACTGCAGCACCTGGATCTTACTTTTGAGGCGCGATTGCAACTTAACCGAGCCCGCCCGTCCCAGCTCGATCATCAGCATAAACATATCGGTTTCTTTATCGCCAAAGCCGAAAAAGGCGGCGGCCTCAAGCCCCTGCTCGGGAGAAAGATTCTTTTCACCTTTCAGGATCTGTGAGAACAACGAAGTGCTGATACGCATGGCTTCAACCAGTCGCCCGCGGTACTTCTTATCAACCCGCTCTTGAGACTGAAGAACATCCTTAAAGAAAAGCCTGTAGTCGTCGTAGTTGTAGATATCCAGCATGCCTTTAGTTTACTAACGGTAAACGAAGCCCGACCTGTTTTTTCGGTTTTCCAGCAAAAAATCAGGACCTTGTTCTTGTCTCAGACTGAGATTTCGGGACCTTTGATGAGGCATGGCACTTGCTCCTAAAGATGGCAGGAGTCGAATATGACCATGCAAGCACCGCGAAACAGATTCTTATTGAGCCTGGCCCCCTGGCTTCTTTGTGGCTTCATGACATTTATCGTCGCCTGTCAACCCAATGAGCACACCAGCTCCGGGCCCACAACCGCAACCAGTGGCGGGGGCGGAAACACCGGCGACGGCGGTGGTGGCACGGGCTTTAACTCTAAAATGTACGAGCAGTACATCACCAAACTTGAAACCCTTGGCATCTGGAAAACGGAAATCAGCAAAGTTCTGGAAAGAACCACTTCATTCAACCCGTCTTTACTTAATGTGCTCCAAAAGAAGACCTGGATTTTTGTGCCCCAGAAACTTAATCGTATTGATGCCGAAAAAATGGGGATGGAGTTCCGGGCAAATGACTATGAACAGTATGCCTTTCAGAGTGAAGGAGAAATCTGGATCGATTCCGCCGCCTTCAACACCCTGTCACCGGAAACTCAAGCTTATCTGATTTTCCACGAAACGATCATGGACCTCTTTGTGCTGTCCAAAGTTCGCCAAATCGGCGATAAGAATCCGGAAGATTTCGCACCCTACAAAGAGGCTTACTGCAAACGCCTGAAGGATCTTTTCCCGGAGCCTCAAGTCTGCTCAACCAAAACAACCGCCAAACCAAAATCCCTGTACTCGGCCCTGACCGCCGCTGACTATCCCAAAATCCGCGAAGCGACACACTTGCTGATGAATTCTAATTCAGGAAAGACATCTGACGATATTCTTGTGCATCTTATCGGGCTTGGCTTTGATGAACGAGTCGTGGGTTCCGCACTGCGAATGAATCCTCCAGAAGAAAGCGGAACCAAAGGTCTACAGGATCTCATCGGCTGGATTAAAAACAAAGACATCAAAGAAAACTGCGTCACTAAGGATTTGGAAACCAATCCAGGGAAAAATCAAAAATGCACCGTCACCTTGAGTGCCGACAAGAAAGCCATTGTCATCAACAACGGCGAGTCGTCGTTCCATTTTCAACTTCCTACGGACGAAAACACGTTTACAGTTCACACTCGACACCTGGTCACCCAAGAATCCACAGTGAAGATTTCCTATTGGGCGATGGAACCCGAAGACGCCAATGGCTGGAGTGCAGTCCCCTCTTTCGACATTCTGATCCATTACGCAGGAAACGGGCAACCAACTTCAGTCCGGCTTGAAACCACAAGCAACCTGACGCAGGAGAAAATCTGGATATTTTCAAACATATTCTCTCTAGCTCCAGGGATCGGCTTCAAGTTTTAAGTGACATTACGCAAAAGTGGTGGCGCCCATATGTCCCCTGAGTCTCTAACAACCCCACTCTTTTGTACCAATTCAAAACAACTGCCTTTTGTTTAAATTTAATTTTATTTATATCTGAAAAATGTCGATCAGTTCGCTATGCGATGGCTTCTACGAAAACTCTGGCAGCTCCTGGTGAACACGATTCTTTTCCTATTCACGTCGGTCTTTGCGATGTCGATGATCTTCATTTCAGGAACGAGCTTATTTTCAAGACTATTCTGGGTTGGTTTAGCCACAATCTCTGCATTCATCTTTATAATCTATCTCAAACGAAGTCTTTCAAAAGATGGATCTAAAGACCAACAAGGGTATATCATCCTTAAAGGGACCTACGAATACGAGCATAGATACATTGCCAAAAAAATCTTAAATCGTAATTTGTTCCCTAACGAAGTCGTCCATCACATTAATGGCAAAAGATATGACAACAGACTGATTAACCTGTGTGTGATGGACAGATATCAACACGAATTGTTCCATGCTTGGTTAGATTGGAAGAAAAAGAAAAGCGGTTGCTATCCAAGCTTTGAAGAGCAAAAGCGGCTGCTCAGAGAGAAGCACAACGGCATCCTTTTGGAAAATCCATCCGGCTTTAAAATGAACAATTCCACATTACCAGTCCGACATACTTTCTCGCTTAAAGAAGAAGAGATCCGTCATCCTGAGCAATCAGATGACTATTCTAAAAAACTTTTTCACGATCTGAGACAAGAAAGAAAAAGATTGGCTCTTGAAAGAAATATCCCCGTCTATCTGGTATTCAAAAATTTCACTCTGACAGAGATGGCCCGACGGATGCCGCAAGATGCCCAGACAATGGCAAGCATCACTGGAGTAACATCCGAAAAGCTTCGACTTTACGGGGATCATTTCCTGGAAGTTATCTGTAAATACAAATCAAATACAGAAGAGCTGAAAAGGCGAAATTCGGGCAGCCTCCGGTCTTAAGAGATTCCGGTGGGACCCAAGTCTTGAAATGAGCTTGTATACATTCCGCGTAATCCTGTAATGTGGCCTCATGTACAGACTGCGTGACTATCAACAACAAGCCGTTACGAATACCATCCGGTACTTCCAAAAAACAAGGGAACCGGCTGTCATCGTATTGCCGACGGGCGCGGGAAAAAGTTTGGTCATTGCCGAACTGGCCCGCATCGCCCGAGGCCGCATCCTGGTTCTGGCCCACGTCAAAGAACTGGTTGAACAAAACCATGACAAGTATAGAAGCTATGGCCTGGAAGCCGGTATCTTTTCCGCAAGCCTTGGAAAGAAAGATCACGACCAGAAAGCCATCTTCGGCAGCGTGCAATCTGTTGCCCGCGCCCCGGATGAGTTCTTCAACAATTTCTCACTGCTGATTATCGACGAATGCCACCGTGTCGCTGAAGAGGGCGCCACCCAATATCAGGAAGTCGTCAAAAAACTTCAGGATCGCAATCCCACTTTGTGTGTTCTGGGTCTGACAGCCACCCCTTACCGACTGGGACTGGGCTGGATCTATGAATACAATCAGGGTGGCGAGCTTAAAACTGAACAAAAGCGATTCTTCAAGCAGTGCGTGTACGAACTGCCTTTGTCCTATATGATCCGCCATGGTTATCTAACCATTCCGGTGAAAGTTGACATTCCGGTCACTTGTTATGACTTCTCAGACCTTCTTGGAAAAGACCGCGCCTTTACAACCGCCGAGGTTGAAGAGGTTCTTAAGAACCAAAAACGCCTGACGCCTTTGATTATCAATAACATCATCGACATCACCGAAAAGTACGACCGTCAGGGTGTGATGATTTTTGCCAGCACCATCAAACATGCTGAAGAGATCATGACCTATCTGCCCGCGGATCAGGCCCGGGTGGTCATTGGTGACACTGACATCAAAGAGCGCGCACAGATCATCCATGATTTTAAACAGAAAAAATTCAAGTACCTGGTGAATGTATCCGTTTTGACAACCGGATTTGATGCACCTCATGTCGACGTTATTGCAATCTTGCGTCCAACAGAATCCAACAGTCTTTATCAGCAGATCGTAGGCCGTGGCCTGCGACTGTCCGAGGATAAAAAAGACTGTTATGTTCTGGATTATACAGGCGTGGGCCATGACATCTATGCCCCGGAAATCAGCGACAAGCGGCCTGCAAAAGATACAGTCCCGGTCAAAGTGACTTGCCCCCAGTGTTCATTCGAAAATGATTTCTGGGGATACGCCGACGATGACGGCGTGGTCTTTGAGCATTTTGGCAGAAAGTGCAAAGGGGCTACTCAAGACCCAAATACTTTAAAAATCAAACCCTGCGGTTTCCGCTTCAGATTTAAGCTTTGTCATAACTGTTCTTGTGAAAACGACATCACCGCCAAGTCTTGTGAAAAATGCGAAGCCGTTTTGATTGACGCTGAAGCGAAGCTAAAACAGGCGAAACTTTCCAAGAATGCGCATGTCATGACCCCGGACCGAATTTCATTTGAAGAGCGCAAGGACAAAAACTCTAATCCATACCTGGAAATCCGCTATTACGATGTGGAATCCAATTATCTTAGCGAGGTCCACTTCTTCAACAACACGACGGCTGTTAAGAAGTTCAATATCAACTTCTTAAGGTCCCACCTCAGACGCCCCGAACTGGCCGTGGATTTGACAACCCCCCAGGAAGTCATCAGATTCCAGAAGCTTTTCCGTTCACCGATCTTTGTGATTGCCAGAAAGCAGGATAAGTTCTGGCGGGTCACCGAAAAGGTGTTTGCTGAGGAACTAACACCTTAACTCCTCCAAACTAAAAGGGACATTATGAAAATCAGAACCAGTCCTATCTTACCCTTTCTTCCCCTGCTCGCTTTCATAGCGGTTTTCCTGGGAAGTGGATTCTATTACATCTGGCAAGGCGTCGATTTCGCCTTCTATCAATTGCCCTCTCCTGTGGCGACTTTGCCCGCGGTGATCTTGGCTTTTGTTCTGATGAAAGGAACTTTTGACAAAAAGCTGACAACCTTCATTCAGGGCCTGGGAGATTACAATGTTCTGACCATGTGTATGATCTATCTGCTGGCTGGAGCCTTCGGCTCAGTTGTGAAAGCCATCGGTGGAGTGGACGCCACAGTATATTGGGGAATGAAAGTGATCCCCGACTCACTGATTGTGCCTGGGTTCTTCTTTTTGTCTGCGTTGATTTCGACTGCGATCGGCACTTCCATGGGCACAATCTCGGCATTGGGACCGATTGCTTTGGGTCTGGCGACCTCGGGTGGTCTGGATAAGACCGTGGTGTTTGGAGCCCTCGTCGGTGGCGCCATGTTTGGTGATAACTTGTCGTTTATTTCAGACACAACCATTGCGGCGACAAGATCCCAAGGGGCTTCTATGCGCGACAAGTTCCGCGTGAACTTTGGGCTGAGTCTGCCGGCCGCGATTATAACAATGACATTGCTTTACTTCACTGTTCAGTCAGGCTCTGCCGTGCCGGTTGCTCCGGGGGACTGGTACAAGGCACTTCCTTATTTGGTGGTTCTGATTCTGGCTTTGCTGGGAATGAATGTGTTTCTGGTATTGGTCCTGGGAATTCTTCTGGCGGGGGCACTGGGATTGTTCTTCGCGAATTACACCTTCCTGCGCCTGGGACAAGACATCTATGCAGGCTTCAAAGACATGCAGGAAATCTTCCTGCTTTCGATGATGATGGGCGGCCTGGGGCAGATGATGAAAGAACAAGGTGGCATCGACACTTTGAAATCCGTTCTGAAAAAGATGCGCTTTCGCAGCCCCCAGCTTGAAAAATTGTGGGCCGAATTCAGTATCGGTCTGTCGGTGATCATCGCCAATTTTGCCGTGGCCAATAACACCGTCGCGATCATCATCACCGGAGACTTGGCACGGGAAGTGGCCAAAGCCGAAGGCGTGCCTCCGGCGCGCAGTGCAAGTATTCTGGATATTTTCTCTTGTGTCGTCCAGGGAGTGATTCCCTATGGGGCACAGATTCTGTTGGCCAGCCAGATGGCAAAGCTTTCCCCGCTGGCCTTGGCTGGCAGTATTGAATACTGCTATATTTTGGGAGCGATCACATTTGCCTCCATGGTCTGGAGAAGCTGGCGTCAGCGCTGATCGTCAGGTGGACTTTACGTCGCTGCAAAGAGGGGCCGTATGGGACGAATTTAGAACTCAGTTATATTGCGAACTTCGAGAGCCCTTGAGCTTTTTATATTCCAACACAAACTGCTCCAGCTTGTCCGCATGCCCTTCTTTTTGTGCCCATCTTTTAATTTTATCCAGCGATATAGAATGCTTCTCGCATACCCATAATGCATGAATTAAACTGCGGCGATCATTCCAGTGAAACCAGGCGACAAGACGATCCATCACACATTGGGTTGGTGAAAACATCGTCACAGTTATTTTACCGACTTTCATTTGTCCTTCGGGTTTTACAGGAATTTGTTCCCCAATTGCAACGGGACCTGATGGAAACTCTACATACAGTTATGAATTTGGATGGTGAAAGTATCTGCCCTCTTTCTGAAAGCCTATTGCGGCAAGAGCCTTTGTAATGGCTTCATGAGAATAGGGCGAAATAAAATCAAGGTCGCGCGAAGCATGTTTTTCTTCAGTATAGATTGAAACGCAGGCTCCCCCAACCAACACACAAGAAATACCGTGCTTTTCAAGTTGCTGAACCACGGCCGCTGCAAATTGCTTGCGGTTCATTGATTTTGTTATCTTCATAAAGCCTTATTCTTTTTTCTGGGACGCATGCGCTTCATGAAATACTTTTCTTGTTGGTCCAATGGAATATTGGAAAGTGCCTTTTGCAGAAGTGCGTTGAGCTCTTTAGAAAGAAACCAGGTCTTATTAAGAGAATAGACGCGCGTTCTTCCCTTTTCTTGACCTATTAGAATATCGGCTTGCTCCAGCTTCAGAAGAGTTCTGGTCACCTGGGTTTTACTTATCTGAAAAGTATTGGCGATTTCCAGCGCATAGCTTTCACCTATGGCTGCGATAAATAGAAGACTCTTCTCTGTTGTTTGACTGCCAAAAAGCTCTGCGAGCATATTCACCCCTATTTAGGGCAATATAGTCCTAATTTAGGACTATATTAAGTCCAGCCACAGGGAAAGACCTAATTTAGGACCTTTTTGACCTATTTTAGGACTAAAACAATACCCTGGAAAATAGAACTTACCAGAATATGGTTGATATGAACCACTTTCTGACTCATCGAACTCTTAATTTTGCTCCTACCGATAACGAGCTGCTATGTTGCGATCCCCGCCCGATGGGAAAAACCAAGAAAATAATTTATTGTTTATTATTTAAACATAAAAAAACCGAAGACTTAGCTTCGGTGATTTTGGCCATGTTTTCAGAGAAAAAATGGCGGGGTGGACGGGACTCGAACCCGCGGCCTTCCGCGTGACAGGCGGACGTTATAACCAACTTAACTACCACCCCAGTGGCGTTTTGGAGAATCTTTTATAGCCAAGCTATCCGAGCAATACAACAAGATTTTTTAAAAATCTTGTAACCAGCCGCTTAATGCCTGCTTTTTATGCAAAAACCCACCTCCACCTCCCCAGTTTCACCTATTCAAGGCCCTAAAGTGGGTATAGTCTCAGGAAATATTAAGGAGTATCCCCATGAAAATGCTATTGGCAGCTACAGCCCTACTCTTCTCTCAGGCCGCTTTGGCCGAAACCATCACCTACAATGTGGAAGGCATGCACTGCGGTTCCTGTGCTCGTGCCATCAAAGCCCAGGTGTGCACGATGGAAGGCCTGGAAAAATGTGATGTTACCGTCGGTAAAGTTGTGATCTCCCCTAAAGCCGGAGTGAGTATTTCTCAAGATCAGATTCAGGCGGCGATTTCCAAGGCTGGTGAGTATAAGATCACCAACTCTACAAAAAGCAAATAAGCTCTTAAGCGAATCACACCTCCGAACACGGGGGTGTGATCAAGAAAAATTGACCACTCTTTCGCCTCTAGGACCATGACCCCAAGACCATTCTTTGTCATAATGGGGACATGCTTACGAACTCCTCCGCACCCATGAAGGGGCGCCTTCTTATCATCGACGACGAATCTGAACTTCTTGAGGTCCTTTCCGCCTTACTTGAAGACAGTGCTTCTGAAATTCATCGTGCCAACAACGGAATTGAAGGAATCGACCTTTTGAAGTCCCACCAGTTCGACGCTGTTCTGTCGGACGAAAAGATGCCGAAAAAATCCGGCTTGGACGTGCTGAAATGGATGCGTGAAAACGGCCTGCACATCCCGTTCATCATTCACACGGGCTACGGTCAAAAAGACATGGTCCTTGAAGCCCAGCGCCTGGGTGTTTATGCCTTTATCGACAAACCTTGGGATGAAAACGCCCTGATCACCACGGTGGAGCGCGCCCTGAAAGCTGGGATGGAGCAACAGAAGGCCTAAACCCCTTGTCTCCTGCTGGCCCCTTCCCTCATAATGAGAGCAGCCGAGCCATCAAGAATCTAGTGGCTCTAGAATAGGATACTCTCATGAATAAGCTCTTTTGGATCGACATGGAGATGACCGGTCTTGATGTCGAGAAGGAAGTGATCATCGAAGTGGCGGCCATCGTCACGGATCTAAACTTCAAAGAACTGGCCACTTTTGAAACCGTGGTCAAACAACCGCAAAAATATCTGGACAATATGGATGCCTGGAACACCGAGCACCATAAAAAATCCGGCCTGACAGCCAAGGTGCCGTTCGGTATGGAGCCAGATCAAGTCGAAGCCAAACTGGTGGACATGGTGAAAAAACACTTCCCGGATCCTAACGAGCGCCCCGTTCTTGCTGGGAACTCGATCATGCAGGATCGCCTGTTCATCAACAAGTACATGCCAGATCTGGCTGCCCGCCTGCACTACCGCATGGTGGATGTGTCTTCCTGGAAAGTGATCATCAACAACAAGTTCAAGTACGTCTATCAGAAGTCCAACAAGCACCGCGCCCTGGAAGACATTCGTGAAAGCATCCAGGAACTGCGTCATTATTGCGACAACCTGAAGTTCTAGAAAGTTCAGCGAGCCATGCCTCAGAAAAAATCCACTGAAAATGAATCTGCATTTAAAAACTGGATTAACGAGGCGCTGGTTCGCCGAATGGCCGCGCACATCCAACAGCACTATCCCCATTTCGACTCCAAAGGCTTTATCAAAGTCAGCCATGAACTGCCAAAGCTTGAGATGAAGCCGCGCATGCGCCTGATCTGTGACTTCCTGAAAACTCATCTGCCGGCAGAGTATCCCAAAGCTTTAAAGATTCTTTTGAAAGCAGCCACAAAACCCAAAACTGGCGTGGATCCCTTAAAAGGTTTTGATCTTTGGGCCTTCACTGAGTTTGTGCAGCGTTATGGGCTGGAGCACTTTGAAGAGTCCATGAATGCTCTGCACACGCTGACACAGAAATTCACGGCCGAGTTTGCTGTCCGACCCTTTATCATCCACGACCAGGAACGCACACTGAAGCAACTGATGTTATGGACCCAGGATCCCAGCGAACATGTGCGCCGCTGGGTTTCAGAAGGCACCCGTCCCCGTCTGCCTTGGGGCGAGCTGCTACGAAGCTTTATTAAGGACCCCAGCCCTGCCCTGGAGCTTTTGGAAGAGCTGAAATACGACGACTCCCTGTACGTCAGAAAATCCGTCGCCAATCACCTCAACGACATCACCAAGAGTCATCCCGAACTGGTGATTAAGACTTTGAAGCGCTGGCTGAAAGATTGCCCGAAAGAACATCAAGAGAAAATCAACTGGATCACTCGCCACTCCTTACGCACACAAGTCAAAGCGGGCAATCCCAAAGCTTTGCAACTTTTGGGTTATCACACAGAGGCCGCAGTGAAGCTGCACAACCTGACGCTGAGCCCGCAGACAGTTAAAACCGGCGGTCATCTGGAGATCAGCTTCGCCCTGTCCTGCGCGCAGAATGCAACCGTGGTTGTCGACTATGCGATTCACTATAAGAAATCCAATGGCAGCCATTCTGCCAAAGTCTTTAAGCTTTCAAACAAGGACTTAAAGGCGAAAGAGCGAATGGATTTCACCAAGAAACATTCCTTCCGCCCGGTGACAACGCGGGTCCTTTATCCCGGAGCCCACGTTCTTGAGATCTTCGTCAACGGAAAAAGTCTGGGGAAAGCCTCGTTCACGCTGAAGTAAAACGCGCCAAGGCACCCTTTCTTTAGAGGGACTTTTTCATTTCCTCTAAAGATTTCAGAAGATTTTTGTAGCGCTCCGTTTTAATTTCCGGATCGGCCAAAGCGACCTCGATGGTCTTTTTGGCTTGGTCTTTTTGTTTTAGCTCTTTGTGAATTTCAGCCAAAGTTTTTAGATTGTATAAACGCATGTCCGCGCCCAGCTCCACGGCTTTTTCTGCCTGTGGCAAAGCCTTGTCAAAGGCCTTTTGGCGAACATAGTAATTCGCAAGCTTCATATAAGGCACATAGCTGCTTGAATCTTCTTTGAGCAGCTTCAGCAGCCAGGCTTCTTCTTCAGCGGGCATTTCGGCAGTTCTGAAATAGTAAAGAACGGCCATCACTTCGCCGGGACGCTTTTCTGAAAGATTCATAGTGGCCATTTCTTTTTTCAGCTCACCTTGAGCCAGCATGGCCTCTTCTTTGTTTTCCAAAAGATCCGCCGCCGTCTTCCACATCGACAAAACCTCGGCGCGTTCCGCCGGGCTGATGGCGCTGACATCCCACGCGGCCACCCATTTGACGGTGTCCGACTTTGAAGACGCCAATTTTTTCAGAAATGCCATATTGGCCGTCAACTTTTCTTTTAAGTCTGCCGGAAGTTCCTTTTTATTTCTTTTAAGGTAACCACCCCAGTCGTTCGCTGCCGTCACAGCTGTGAATGTTTGAGGTTTCGCTTCAGACCATTTTTTCAGAACCGCCAAGTATTCAGCGTCTTTCTTTTCCGTTTCGGCCTTGTCCGCCCACAAACCCATCTCAGACATGGCGTAACGATCCGACTCTGCGCCAGCTGCCGCGTACCACTTCACAGCCTTTTCGTAATCCAGAGCATTTCGAGCCTGTTCCGCCAACGCCAGCATCGCGGCCTTATCCCCGACAGCAGCCAGCTTTTCAAGTTCTTCACTGGATTTCAGGTTCTTTTTGGCGGCTTGAAGTCTTTTTGCAAATTCATCTGCAGGAACAAAATCCAAAGAGCGGTAAAGTTCAGACCCGTCGGGTTTTAGAATCAGCACAGTGGGGATGGCCTTGATGCCGTACTTTTTACCGAACTCTTTATTCACCGCCATGTCGGCATTCAAAGCCACCAGAACATAGTCCTTGGCAGCAGCCTTAAACTTCTTCGTGCCAAATACTTCCGTTCCCAAACGCACGCAGGCCGGGCACCAAGGAGCACCATAATCCACCAGCAAGTTCTTCCTGGATTTCAGCGCCAAAGTTTTGGCGGCTTCCAGATCGTTCACGATAAAACCGTGATGATTTTTCTCAATCTTGCTTGAAGACTTCCCGGACACGACGGCTGCGACTTTGGCTGTTTCAACCTTCGCAGCTTCTTTGGCCGTTTTGAGTTTTCCGCCTGCGACGATATAAGCCACTTTATGTTCTTCACAGACAGTTTTTTTGTCATCGCAAACATAGAAGCCCAGCTCGAACACTTCATTTTCTTTAGCGGGTAAAGCAAAGACCAACTGCTGCTCTTCTTTGACCAGCGGAGCAATCTCAGCCCCCTTCATGGCAAAGCTGGCCGGAGCGTCCTTGTTGAAATGAAAGCCTTGTTGGATTGTTCCCAGAATCTTTCCACCTGACACTGCAAAAGAAACCTTGCCGTCAGAAAGACGCGCCCAGGACGCAAAAGAAAATAACATTGTGAAAACCAGCACAAGACTTTTCATAAGTTCTCCTTACCCGGAAAAACCTATCACGTCTTGCGCTCGTGACAATCCTAAAAGCTCCTCAAGATCACAAGAAGCAAAAACTCCAGCTTGGCGGGCAGAGCCTAGGACTTAAAATTGAGTTCCGCAGCACCTGAAAAAAACGGCGATAGCACACAAAGAACTGAAAAGAATAAAAAAAGGGAGCCATGAGAGGCTCCCTTTCACGTAGCGGGTGGATTAGTAGCGATAGTGTTCTGGTTTGAACGGACCCTGCGGGCTCATGTGCAAGTATTTAGCTTGCTTGCCAGTCAACTTCGTCAGCTTCACACCCAGTTTGTCCAAGTGCAATGCCGCCACTTTTTCGTCCAAGTGCTTAGGCAAACGGTAAACAGCGATCTCTTGGTATTTGTCGCGGTTGTTGAATAGTTCCATCTGCGCCAACACCTGATTTGTGAAGGAGTTGGACATAACGAAGCTTGGGTGACCAGTCGCACAGCCCAAGTTCACCAAACGGCCTTTAGCCAGGACGATCACTTGTTTGCCGTTTTTCAAAGTGTGGATGTCCACTTGTGGTTTCACTTCGCGGATTTTGGAATTCTTGTTCAACCAAGCCATATCGATTTCGATATCGAAGTGACCGATATTGCACACGATCGCGTTGTTCTTCATTTTAGTGAAGTGCTTTTCAGTGATGATATCGCAGCAGCCAGTTGCTGTTACGAAGATATCACCCAACGGAGCCGCATCTTCCATAGTGGTTACTTCGAAACCTTCCATTGCCGCCTGAAGCGCACAGATTGGATCGATTTCAGTCACAAGAACGCGGGCACCCAACCCACGCAAAGAGTGCGCAGAACCTTTACCCACATCGCCGTAACCTGCAACAACGCAGATTTTACCGGCAACCATCACGTCCGTTGCACGCTTGATACCGTCTGCCAAAGATTCACGGCAGCCGTACAAGTTGTCGAATTTGGATTTTGTCACAGAGTCATTGATATTGATCGCAGGAACTTTCAACTTACCTTGTTTCAAAAGAACTTCAAGGTTGTGAACGCCTGTCGTTGTCTCTTCAGAGATACCGATGATCTTCTTCATTTCTTTGGCGAAACGAGGCTCGTGCATCATGTTCGTCAAATCGCCACCGTCATCCAGGATCATGTTGAAGCCGTCTTTACCCCAACCAACAATCGTCTGTTCGATGCACCAGTTGAATTCTTCTTCAGTCAGACCTTTCCATGCAAAGACCGGGATGCCCGCAGCTGCAATAGCCGCCGCAGCGTGATCCTGAGTGGAGAAGATGTTGCAAGAAGACCAGCGGATTTCCGCCCCCAGCTCAACAAGCGTTTCGATCAAAACCGCTGTTTGGATTGTCATATGAAGGCAACCCGCAATACGCGCGCCTTTCAAAGGCTGCTGTTTTTTGTACTCTTTACGAAGAGCCATCAAACCCGGCATTTCTGTTTCAGCAATCTTGATTTCTTCACGACCCCATTTCGCAAGTTTTGCGAACACTTCAGGGTTTTCCATCGCCTCTTTGCTGACTCTGTAGTCAACAGTAGCGGCCTTAGCAATCGCAGGAGCTTTCATTTTCGCATTCTTCTTCATAGCGGTTTTTCCGTTCGTCGTAGTCAATGACATTGTTTGAAGTCCTTGTTTTAGTTTAAGTTTTTAATTTCAAATCTGCTTCAGCTTGCGTGCCTGTCTACACTCCGGCTTCGCCGGAGTAGTGGCACTCAATCTCTGCCTGCTAAGGCAGAGTCAAAATTTCGTATCCAGTATCTGTCACAAGCACCGTATGTTCAAACTGTGCCGACAATAGACCATCTGCGGTATTGTAGTACTTAATACTGGAGCCCGGAATGTCGAACTCGATGATCTCGTCCGTCCCTTGGTTCACCATCGGTTCGACGGTGATACAGTGGAAAGGCACCAGGCGCTCGCCCTTGCCCTTTTTACCATAGGATGGAACAAAGGGTTCTTCATGGAACTTGCGTCCCACACCGTGGCCACCGATCTCTTTCACGGCCACATATCCCTTGCGGGTCACCAGCTTGTTTGTTTCAAAGCCGATGTCTCCGGTATAGCCGTTGGGACGAATGGCTTCGATACCCACATCGCGGGCCATACGAGCCGTTTCCACCAAGTCCTTGGCTCCATCAGACACATTGCCGATCATGTACATCTTAGAGGTGTCGCCAAAAAAGCCATCAATCCAAGCTGTTACATCCACATTGATGATGTCGCCATCTTTCAGGATTGTTTTGTCATCAGGAACCCCGTGACAGACCACCTCGTTGATGGAGGTGCAAGTGTACTTAGGATAGCCGTGGTAACCCAAACAAGCCGATTTGGCCCCTTTGGTGGCCATAAAATCGAAGCAAAGCTGGTCGATCTCGTTCGTGGTCATGCCAATTTTAATGTATTTATCGAGGTAGGTCAGAGTGTCGGCTGCAATACGGCAGGCAACAGTCATCTTTTTGATTTCTTCCAAAGAAAGCGGCTTAATTCCCATAGGGGATGGTATAGCATAAGCCCCCCCCCTTGAACAGGCCGAAACGAAAAAACCCAGGATTTGAGCCCTGGGTTTTTTGGTGTTCAACTCAATTTGAGCCTAAGACCTATTTAAGGTGCTTAGAAACCAATTTAGTCATGTCGAACATAGAAACTTGAGTTTTGCCGCCGAAAACTTCTTTCAATTTAGCGTCAGCATTGATGTTTCTTTTGTTCTTAGTGTCTTGAAGGTTGTTCTTCTTGATGTAAGCCCAAAGTTTTTTAACAACTTCAGTGCGTGGAAGTGGAGAAGCACCAACAACTGCTGCCAAAGCTGCAGATGGAGTCAACGCCTTCATGAAAGCTGCGTTTGGTTTACGAGCAGTTTTAGCTTTTTTAGGAGCTGCTGCTTTTTTTGGAGCTGCTTTTTTAGCAGCTGCTTTAGGAGCCGCTTTTTTAGCTGCCTTTGGAGCTGCTTTTTTAGCTGCAGCTTTTTTTGGAGCTGCTTTCTTAGTAGTAGCTTTTTTAGTAGCTTTTGCTTTTGCCATTCGAAATTCCTCCGTTAGGTTTTTAGTCTTGTTTATCTCGAATGAACTTAGTGTGTATCTAAGTCGAGTCGTTTGTCCAAAGGAAAATGCATGGGAAATCATTTTTTTTGCGCTCAGAGAGCGGAAAAGACCCGATTTTACCCCCTTTTCCCCTCGGAGAACGACTTTCCCCCCTGGGAAAAGCCCCCCTCCCCCTCTGAAAAAGTCGGTTTTTTACAGGGAAAACACCTTCTGGACTGAGCCATTCCCCTCTCGTGCCGATAAGAAAAGCATGAGTTTTCAGGCAAGCTTTAAGCAAATTCTCAGAGAGAAAATGGGTTCCGAAACCTTCGTGAACGCCTCCGAAGCCAGCCTGCTCAGTGCCGACCCCTCTCACCTTGCGTACTTGATGGGTCAGATCGGCAAGCGCGAATTCAATACTCCACGCGGCCACTACCCACGTCCGACAGTGCGCCCCCAGCGCAAAGCCCACAGTTTTTCCCCTGCGCAAAAAGAGGCTTTTGATTTCCTAAAAAACTGGATCCTGGATCTGTCCGAAGGTTTCACTGCGAACGAATTGAAGAAAGCTTTCCGTCAGGCCGCGCTGGTTCTACACCCAGATCATGGCGGCAACACCCAGCAGTTCATGGCATTGAAAGAGCACTACAACTGCCTTCGCCCCCTTGTTTCACTCTGAAACAATAAACAAGATTACATTGTTGAAATTTCCTTTCGCCTAGAGTTCCTACGCCGATATGGCATAGTGAGAGCAACCAGGAAAAGCGGCATGCAGGATCTACGTTTCACATCCGAAGACGCCTACAAGAAGCGACTGACTTATTTTAAAGTCATCTACTTCCTAGGACTGGCTGTGACCCTCGTCTACCTGCTGAAGTTCAACTATCAGTACGGTGTGAGCCATTACAACGCCATCCTGATCCCGACCTGGGTGACCCTGCTCCTGCTCCCCCCCTTAAGTCTGAAGTTCAGCAAAAACTATCTGCTCTCCGCCTCTATATTATGCGTCATGGCTGCCTTTATCGTCTCGTACTTCCTCTACCTCTCCGGAGGTATAGACGCCCCGGGGATCTTCTGGCTGACGGCCATCCCACTCATCTGCGGAATTCTTATTGGAGTCTCTGGCGCAGTCCTGGGATATACCATCGTCATTCTGGTCCTGCTCTTCTTCTGGTATACACGTGTCAGTGGCTTTGGCCCCAACATCATCGCCCAGTACGGGGACTACAGCGAGGAGAAGCTTTTTAACATCATTCTGTTCCTGCTGTTCTCAGGGTTCAATACTCACTACTACATTCGCGGCGAGAAAAGTCTGATGAAGAATCTGGAAGAAAAGAACATGGACATTGAGAATCTGCTCCGCGTTCTGATCCACGATATCGCCAACACCCTTTCGACCATGACCTACAATCTGGTTAAAGCCAAAGAGGACCGCGAGGAACTCAGCCTGAGCTCTTTGGAACTGGATAAGATCGAGCGCGCCGTGGACGACATCGTCAACCTTTTGGCACAGGTCCGTCACCTGAAGTCTGTCAAAGACGGAAAAGCTGTTATGCCGCTAAGACCGTTGAATCTTACTTTGGTGCTACATGAGGTCTATGAAAACGCGGTCGCTACGGCCCAGCAAAAAGGCATCAAATTGCAATTGGACATTTCACGCGAGCGCATGCCAATCCAAGGAGAAAAGACCATCCTTAGCAATGTCGTGCTTTCCAATCTGATCAACAATGCCATTAAATTCTCCCACCCCGGGGACCGCATTGAACTGCGCGCGTTCCCCACCGAGTCTGAGGTGGTGATTGAAATCCGGGACTATGGCATCGGCATTCCAAAAGAAATTCTGGCCAACATCTTCAATCTGAATTCCCAAACCACCCGCCCTGGCACTCAAGGCGAAAAAGGCACTGGCTACGGGATGCCTTTGGTGCGGGAGTACCTGCAAATGATGGACGGGACCATCGAGGTCTTCTCCAGCGAAGAGACCAGCTCCTGCGCCTCCAGCGGGACGCGAGTCATCCTGAAACTTCCTCTGACCAAGGTCAGCAATTAAATCGTTTCAAACTAAGACAGCCTAGGCCTCATATTACCAAATAGTACTACTATGGGAGCGTAAACTTCCGATAAGTCTATTATGAAAATTCGGAACGTACTTGCATTCATCGCATTTCTTGCACCCCTATTTACCTTGGCCACCCCAGGCTCCCTGACCTATCAGGGCCGCATCAAGAACTCCCAAGGAGATGCCTTGGAAGTCAACGGGGTTCGCTTTGAATTCACCGTCATGAATCCGACGGGGACCTGCGCCCTTTACCGGGAAACTTCCAGTGCTATCGACATGCGAAACTCTGCCGGGGTTTTTGACGTACCCATCGGCACGGGCACAAAAAACTACCCTGCTGCAGCGGGCTTTAAGCTGCTCGACAGCTTTGACAACACCACCACATTACCCTGTGAAGGGGGCGGTAATTACACCCCCGTGGCCGATGACAAACGTCTTTTACGCGTGCAGTTTCACGACGGCACAGGGTGGAAGCTAATCACTCCCGATAACGAAATCCGCTCTGTCCCGTATGCAGGACATGCCAAAATAGCCCAAAGTGCTCAGCGATTGGGAACGAATGTCGCCGCTGACTTTATTGTTAAAGCATCACTCCCTTTCTGCTCGGCGGGTCAGTATCTGCGCCATATCGCTCCTGCTGGGACCTTTGAATGCACCACTCCGGCCGTTAGCGGCACCGATGTTACCGGAAATATTTCTGGCAGCGCCGCCGGCTTCACAGGAAACCTGAGCGGAGACGTCAGTGGCACTCAAGCTGCCACCAGCGTCGATAAAATCAAAGGTGTTGCCGTGGACATGAGTGGAATTGGTCCCGGCAAAGTGCTGAAGTACGATGGGGCCAAGTGGGCCCCTGCCGATGACCAGGGCACCTCGGGCGCCCTCACGGGTCTTTCTGGCGATGTCACTTCAAGTGGCTCCCCGACCGCAACGGTCACCTTGAGCAACGATGTTGTGACATCCGCAAAAATCGCTGATGGCACTATTATAGACGCTGACATCGCGGCAGGTGCTGCCATTGCTGACAGCAAGCTTGCCTCTATCACAACGGCTGGCAAGGTCTCTGGAAGTGCGATCACTTCAGGTACCATCGGCGGAAGCACCGCCATCAACACCAGTGGCCTGATTCAGACATCCAGCGGACTGCGGGTTTATTCAGGCACCAACTATGTGGAATTGAAAGCGCCGACGTTATCACAGAACACGAGTTACGCACTTCCCGCTGCAGATGGCACCAACGGTCAACTTTTAACCACCAACGGATCGGGCCAGTTGTCCTGGACGACAGTCACCACCAGCGGGGGCACCGTCACCGGCGTCACAGCGTCTGCTCCCCTGGCAAGTTCTGGGGGAACAGCCCCGGTAATTTCGCTCAATGATTCTGGTGTGACAGCGGGAACCTACAGCAAAGTGGTCGTGAATGCGAAAGGCTTGATCACCAGTGGTTCCAATGTCACCGCCACCGACCTTCCAAATCTGGCCGGAGATGTCACGTCCACAGCGGGGCTTAGTAATTCGAAAGTTGAAAAGATTCAAGGGGTCCCCGTGGCAAGCACCACTCCCTCCCTGGGGCAGGTGCTGCTTTATGATTCCAGCAAATGGAATGTTCAGTATCTTGGTTTTGGTGAGCTGCGCTCCACCGTCACTGGCAACACACAACTGCCAGCCTCCTGCTCCACGGCCAATAAAACTTTGAATTGGAGTGCCATCACAGACACCTTTACTTGCGCGGATATTGCCATTGCGAACACTCAAGTATCCGGACTCGGCACCGCAGCCACAAAAAACTTCGGGACGTCTGCTGGTAACTTAGTAGAACTGGATGGCACCGGAAAAATTCCCGCAGCCTTGCTTCCATCCGTAGGCGACAATCTGGGGAATCACACTGCCACAACTCACCTAAATATGGGTACTTACAACATCACCAGCGCCGGGAAAGTTTATCTTTCGGATGGTGCATGGAATGCTCCCTCTTTGTCTTTTACAAGCAGTCCTTCCACGGGGATTTCCAATTACGGCGGAATCATGAAGTTCACTTCCGGCGGAAATCTGGCCATGGATCTGAGCTCCACTTCATTGAGCTTGAATGGTTCTTTTGGCCCTCTCATGCGCTTGGGCGGAGGATCTTTTACCGCAGCCAATCCTTCCTATTCCTTTGGGGGTTACAGTAGCACTGGAATGTTCCCGGGCACCGGGATGTTGGGTTTTAGTGTCAATGGAACGGAACGCCTTCGTCTGGACAGCAACGGCCTGATTGGCATCGGCACCACCTCCCCCACCCGCAGAATTCACATTGTGGGGGATGGCACTGATTACGGAGATGACCTGTTCATGGAGGGCGTGAACTCCGAAACCGCCATCCCGCAGATCAATCTGGCCCGATCCCGTGGCACCACCACGACTCGCAATCCTGCTCTGGCCAATGACACCATCGGGATTCTGGCCTTCCGGGGTTATGACGGAGCCTCTCACTCTTACAGTGCACGTATTACGTCTTCGGCGGAAACAGACTTCAACACTGCTGTGAATGGCAATATCCGCTTCTTCACCGCAACCGCAGGAACCGACACTGAAAAGGTGCGTATCACCAGTAGCGGAAACGTGGGGATTGGCACTTCCACCCCTCTTTCCACCATACACTTGAAATCCCCGGACGCGGATCTGACGATGGATGGAGACACTCCCTTTGTCGTGCAGAGATCCACCACATACCCAACCAGTGGAACTGAAGTTGCCGGCGTCGCCTATAAGTCTGAGTCCTCGACTCCCTCAACGAACCTTTGGCCTCCACAGGCGAATATCAGCTTCAAGGCCACGGAAAATCACACCGCAGCAGCCCAGGGAACCGCCATCAGTTTTTCAACCACACCCAATGGAGCAACGGTTCGACAAGAGCGCATGAAGATTGATTCCGGCGGTGACGTTACTGTGATGGGAAAAATGTTTGGTGCCGTGAAGGACACTTCAGGAAACTCTCTGCGGGCCTGTGTCGGCGAGTCGCCTACCGGAGGCTGGGTCTTTTATACTTTAAATCCTCCAGGAGTCCCCGTCTGTGGTGCTTACAAGGATGTTTCCACGACTGCTTGCGGTTTTAGCTCCATCTTTAATTACTTCCCAACACTCAATGCTGGAGGAAGCCATTGGCTTTCAGCCGGGGTCACATCGATCTATGCCGCAACTCCCACCAGCTTTAGAGTCTACGTAGGTGTCTTCGGCACCTTTGACAGCACCACTTGCAATGCCTCAGCCCTAATTCACAACACTTCAAATTTTTCAGTCAAATGGATGGGCGTGGGACAGTGATAGGCTCACACTACAGAAGATGAATCCAGCCGAGCAGATGCAGAATTAAAAATAACATCGGTGGCGCCAAAGTCATCAAGGCTCGTTTCCGGAAGCCCGGGTTGGAAATCGCCGCTATGAGCGCAAACTTCGAGACGTAACTTGCCAGCAAAGAAGTCTCGATCAGACGCTCATATTGGGCTCCGTCGATTTTACCCGCGGCCAGAAGCTGGGACGTGGAAATCAATGAACCGTGCACCTCAAACAGCGAGATGATAAACGTCAGAAGCATCAATCCCTGACCTCCGGCCCACTCTTGCACAATTTTGGAGGCCGCCAGAATCAGCACGATGAAAACTGTGAGTTTTAGCGAGGATTTTACATCCAAAATGTCCTCGGTCCCAGCCATTGCAGGATGAGGCTGACGCGATTTGCGTCTCCACAACAGCGCAATCAACGCCACGGTGATCAAACCCAAGATGGCGAAGTGAAGTCCTACCAGCTCGAAGGCCTCCAGGCCCCCGGCACTGATCAACACCCCCGCTTGAATCAACATGGCCAGAATAGCACTTTGCAAGGCCGCCATCCGCAATGTTTGAGACCCGTTGGCTTCGTGACTTTCCTTCGCCAAATTCACCGTAGTGGCCGTACTGGAAAGTATACCGCCTAAAAATCCGGTCATGATGATTCCCGCTCTAGGTCCCACCCACAAAGTCAGCACCTCACCTGCAACCTGCAAGGCCGAAAGGGCAAAGAACATAAAAAGAATCTTCTGAGGACGGAAAAGTCCCCAGGGGTCTACCGGATGTGGTGGCACCAGTTTAGAGGCAACAAAAAGAAAGAGCAGGAATAACCCTGCTCTCACCCACTGATTTTTCATCAGGCCTTACACCATTTTGAAGCGAACACGTTTTGGACCGGCATTTTCGCCCAAACGGCGTTTGCGGTCTTCTTCGTATTCGGTGAAGTTGCCAGGGTAGAACTCAATTTTTGAATCCCCTTCAAAAGCCATGATGTGCGTACAGACGCGATCCAGGAACCAACGATCGTGCGAAATCACCACGGCAGATCCACCGAACTCAAGCAAGGCTTCTTCCAGCGCACGCATGGTGTTCACGTCAAGGTCATTCGTCGGCTCATCCAGAAGCAACAAGTTCGCACCTTGCTTCAGAATCTTAGCCATATTCACGCGGTTTCTTTCACCCCCGGACAACTGACCGACTTTTTTCTGCTGGTCAGAACCCGAGAAGTTGAACCAGGACACATACTGACGAGCATTGATTTCACGCGTGCCCAGCTGGATCACGTCGGCCCCACCGGAAAGCTCTTCATAGATCGTTTTGTTAGGATCCAGAGTTTCACGAGTTTGATCAACGTAAGCGATCTTCACAGTGTCACCGACTTTGAAAGTGCCCCCATCAGGCTGTTCTTTGCCCGTGATCATACGGAACAACGTGGATTTACCCACCCCATTCGGCCCGATCACACCCACGATAGCCCCTTTAGGAATCGTGAAGCTGACATCATCCAGAAGAACTTTGTGGTTGTACGCCTTGGTGATGTTTTTTGCTTCGACAACGATATCACCCAAACGAGGTCCTGGTGGGATGTAGATAGACATCTCCTGGATTTTCTCTGGAGAAGCTTCTTTCAACAGGTTTTCATAGTTGGAAATACGTGCCTTGGATTTCGCCTGACGAGCCTTCGCCCCCTGACGGATCCAGTCCAACTCGCGCTCCAAAGTGCGCGCTTTGCGAGCCTGATCTTTGGCTTCGTTCGCCTGGCGTTTGTCTTTTTGCTCAAGCCAGCTTGTGTAGTTCCCTTTCCAAGGGATACCTTCACCACGATCCAATTCAAGGATCCAGCCAGCCACGTTGTCCAGGAAGTAACGATCATGCGTCACCGCGATAACAGTTCCCGGGAACTTGGACAGGTATTGTTCAAGCCACGCCACGGATTCCGCATCCAGGTGATTCGTCGGCTCGTCCAGCAGAAGAATATCTGGTTCAGACATGATCAAACGGGCCAAAGCCACACGGCGCTTTTCACCACCGGAAAGGTTTGTCACCGGGGAATCCCCGTCTGGACAGCGAAGAGCGTCCATAACGATTTCGATCTTTTGATCGACGTCCCAAGCCCCCAAAGCCTCCAGTTTTTCCTGAAGCACACCCTGTTTTTCGATCAGTTTGTTCATTTCATCCGGATCCAGATCCGGGTCAGAGAACTTGTCGTTGATCGCGTTGTATTCTTTCATCACTTTCGGAAGTTCGCCCATGCCTGCGAAGATGTTTTCTTTCACAGTCAGGGTTTCATCCAATTGCGGTTCTTGCTCGAAGTAACCGACTTTCATTGTTTTGGAAGGAAACGCTTCACCCAGGAAGTCCTTGTCCACACCTGCCATAATTCTAAGCAAAGTGGATTTACCAGAACCGTTCAGACCCAAAACGCCGATCTTAGCGCCATAGAAGTAAGAAAGATAAATATCCTTCAACACATATCTTTGTGGAGGATATACTTTACTTACGCCCTTCATTGTGTAGATAATCTCTTGAGACATGATGTCACACTCCTAAAAAGACCGTTTTCGGCAATGGTATTGATATACGCGAAGTAATCTACCAGCCCAAAAACGCTTGTCAAATGGAGTTCCATTTATCAGACTATCGGCCCCAGTGCAGGACGCGCTTTCAGATAGAAAAATCGGATTTCCGGTTTAAAAAGTGAGCAAACAGCTTAAAATAACGGATAGAAACTAGCATTTAATGAGTGGCAGCAACCTAGAACGGCAGCAAAATTTGAATACTGACACGCCGAATTCACCGGAGAAACCGGAGAAGCGTGAGACGTCGTCCAAAAAGTCCCTGTTCGGAAATCTGAACTCAGAGCTGAAACACGCCCTCAATGCCTGGGAAACCCTGACCGAAGAAGCTGCTAATAAGATCTCTCCAGACGAAGAACAGCTGCAGGAAGTCAAACGTCTGTTGGGTGAGCTTAAATCCAAACTGAATCAGTTCGACGAATAACTCGCTTCCTTTTTTGGACCTTGTTTTCACGCAAACTCTAAATAATTTAGGGCCTCTCATCTGCAAATTGGTCAATACTTGTGCAAATTTCATAAGAAGGGATTTGTATGCGTATTGCACCGGCAGTTCTTTTTGTACTTTCCTTGATAGGCTCAACATCTCACGCAACGGTTGACGCCAATACCCGCGTGGCACTCGTCGTGCAAGATATTCAATCAGAAGGCTCTGAGCCTGATGCGTTCTTTATCGAGCGTGCACCTATTATCGGATGCTACGGGTTGCCCCAAGGGCCGGCTTTACAACAGTGGACAGCGGCATATAAAGTGCCAACAAATGTCGGCTGTGGCAGCCCCAACACTAAAGTAAATATCAACGCTTTAACTTGTGCCAAGGTCGTGAGTGCAAAAGAAGCCCCGGACTATCTGTCCTTCTCAGAAATCACTCTCGACATCTCCAGATGTCGCGCTAAAAACAATCCCGGCTTCATTAAAGCCATTCGCACATCAGCAAAAATCAACTTCCCCCAATCCAACAGAAAGAAGGTCGTGAAACTAACTCTAATCAAATAAGTCGAAGATTTCAGCCTGAGTCCAGCACATCATCATGCTTGGCAAGTTTTGGCTGGGGCTTGGGGATGTTTGAAGCGGCAGGGGCCTTTGCCGACGCCACGACGGCACGAACCGCCGAAGGCGGCGGCAACCGAGCCCGGAAGGCGCGCCCCAGAGCTTCAGACAGCCCCAAGACCCAGCCAAAACCGGCGCCCTAGGACCGACGATCGTGCTTGCTTCCGCCCAGGCATTCGGGACTGACGAAGTTCAAGGTGTCTTTTTGAGCTTCCCATTCTTTCGGAGTCAGGGCTTTTTGAGTCAGCGCATGCAGACCTGTCTGAAGTTCAGACTTTAAAAGTTCATTCACCAGCCTTTGACGGTCGATGCGGGATTTGCCTTCGAAGACCTCCGAAACCACCAAAACCTTAAAGTGAGTCTCACTGTTGGGTGGGACTGAGTGCATGTGACTTTCGTTTTCCACCCCCAGCTCCAGCGGAGCCAGGGATTGACTTAAGATATCACGAATTCTTTGTTCTCGAGATGACATGGACCTAGTGATTTCTTTTGTCGATTTTGGACTTGATCAGATCAATGCCCATTTTCGCCATGGCAAAGACACCTTTTTCTTCCAACTTCTTTTCCACGTCCTTGGCTTTGCGCAAAGCTTTTGCCGCAGCGACCTGCGCCAGAGGATTTCCCACCGGCAGACCTTCAAACTGCCCGTCTTTCACCCACTCATCGGCCACAGAGTCCGCCAATTCCATGACTTTGGGAGCCTTCTGACGGATCATCTCACTGCCGTAGAAATCCAGATGAATCTTCTGCGGTTCTTCCGATTTTGTATATTCCGGAGTTTCTTCCGCAAAGACCGGCGCTCCTTCAGAAATCATGTCCTTGGCTTCCAGAACAGTCTCTTGTGCCTTGACGCCTTCGTTCTGAGCTTCCGTGTTGATTTCCTGAGCTTCCTCCATCGTCACAGCAGCTTCGGCTTGAATTTCCTCGGCATCAGCCATGATCTCTTGCGTCTGCGCCTCATGATGAGGGCGACGTTTTTTGGAATGTTGGTGCTTCTTTTTTCCGTCGTAATCTTTGATCTCTGGCATGACACTTCCTTTTAAACAAATCCCAGCATTTCGCGGGTCACAAAATCATAATCGGATTTTACCGGAGATTTTCCGGCAAAAAGACTTTTTCCAGAACGCACGGTGTTTTTCACCTCGGAAGAAGTTCGAATATACCCCTTCATCAGAGAATCTTCAAAAGACTCAATGCACTTTTGTAAAAGCTCATGACTGAAGTTCTCACGACCGTCAAACTTGGTAAAGAGAACTTTCTTTTTAAACCCAAGACCGAAGTCCGCCTTAATATCCTCAAGCTCGCTTAAGTTCTTTTGCAACCCCAAAAACGCAAACTTATCCGGGTTCACCGGCAAAATGACCTCGTCCGAAGCCACGGTCACAGCGGTATTGGTGGCGCTCAGTGCGGGGGCGGTATCAATCAAAATCAAATCGTAGCGGTGTCTGATTTTTTCTAACGGGGCCTTCACAGCCTGAGCCCAGTTGCGATTGGAGTTCAAAAGGACACGATCCAGCACTGAGTTATTCAAACTAGACGGAATCAGATCGACGTGCGGCTCAACAAAGCGAACACACTCTTCGATGTTCTTTTTCTTTTCGACCACATCCACCCACACCGGAAGACTTTCGTCCTCAACTCCCAGGGCGAAACTCAGGTTTGCCTGCTGATCCAGATCAATGAACAACACACGTGCGCCGTACATAGCCGCACGCAAACCCATGTTCAGAACTGAAGTGGTCTTGGCCACCCCACCCTTCAGCATCTGGATGGAAATCACCTTCTGAGGATATTTATAACCCTCTGCCAACAGCAGAGTGCGGACCTCTTCCGGAAGAAGCCATGGGGATTTCAATTTCTTTTGCAGAACCACTTCAGCCTTGGCCTTCACTTGATTGGGAGCCAGCTCCATGAAGGAGGCTAAATCGCTGAGAGTGATGCAAAACTCTTGTTGCGCCAAAGTGGACATGAAAGACCTCCATCAGTCCCTCAAGCGTACAAGCGAGTTTTTGCCTTGAAAACACGCAGCGCACCAACCTGACCCTTCTCGTTATCGGGGTTCGGGAGCGCCCTCCAAATGCTGGGCTTCGTAGCGCAGAAGAGAGCGCATTTCTTCGATATCAAATTTGTAGGACCAAAGTAATTGCTCTCGCATTCGCTGAATTTGCAAGCGTTGCTCGGCACTTAGAGGACGCAGGGACTCGGCCATATGGACCAAGTGCAGATCCACCTCGCGCTTAAAGTCCCCATAATCCGTGTCATCTTCCTTGTCTAAAAACTCTAGAAATTCATCAATACTGGGGTTCATAGATCACCTCACCCCTCTCATTTTGCCAAAGCCGCCAGTCCCTGCACCACTTTGCTGCCCCATATTGCCAACAATCACCCCCCGGGCTAGACTGGCTCCCCAAGACACAAATACCTCCTGAAGGAGCTCCCGTGAATCTGCCGATTTTGGCACAAAGTCCGAAATGGATTGCAATTGATAAACCCGCCGGCGTCTCTGTTCACAACGAAGCCAATGATGTTTTGCACCTTCTGCATCGCCAGCTCGGTGTCCCCTTGGACAAATTGCACCTGGTTCATCGCCTGGACAAAGAAACCAGCGGCGTCCTCTTGGTCGCCAAGGACGCCACCACCGCCGGAAAAATGGCCGAGCAGTTTCAGAACCATCTGACTGAGAAAACTTATTACGCTGTTTTGCGCGGAAGTCTGCCCTTCAGCTCCGACTGGCTGGAATGGAATCAGCCTTTAAGTGACAAAGCCGAAGGGCGAAAGAACCCCCAGGGTATGAGCAAGGATCGTGTTCCCGCACAAACCCGGTATCGCATCACCCAAGCCAATATGTACTTTTCATTGGCGGAAGTTCGCCTGCTAACCGGACGCCAGCACCAGATTCGCAAGCACTCGGCCTTGGCCAAACACGCTATTCTTGGTGACTCCCGATATGGGGATCCAAAGTACAATGAACGCATGGCGGGAATATATCAGACCTCTCGCATGTTCCTGCATGCCGCAAAATTAGTGATCACTTTTGAGGGGGCCACCTTAACTTTTGAAGCCCCCTTGCCGGAAGAGTTCTTGAGACTAGTCCACCAGTGACGTCGGCAGGGCCCTGAAGATCGCACTGAGCATTTCAGCGCCCGCCTCTGGCACCACCTTATCCACTGTGTTGCGATGGGCAACGGGCGCCACTTTCAAATTCGACGTGTAATACCCCAGAGCCATGGCATGCGGCCCATAAATCGGCACGATCAGCTCTTGCAAGCCTGTGTCCGGTGGCAACACCGAAGCCGCCGACTCCACCAGTCAGTCCATCGGCGAGGCTTCCTCCGCAAATCTGTAACTGGGGGTTTTTAAAAAGCCTTCCCACAAACTGCGATGAGTCACCCCATCCAAGCCTTCGGGCACGGCGGGCATGCTAAGCCACTTCATATTCGGGAAAAGGCGTTGAACAGTCTTTGGATCATGACCTTGCCAAGGGTCCTCAGCCAAAGAGGAAATACCCTCTTTGGTCTCGGATCGCCCCGTCACCGTCAGTGTGGTTTTTACGAACCGTGGAATCAGACCTTTGCTTTCCATCACATAGTTCGCAACAAACGACGGACGAATCACTCCAGCCAGGGACACCATCAGCTTCACTTTTTCACGTTCTTGCAACGGCAGGGATTCACCGTGATTCAGGAAGAAGGTGATAAAATCAGCGACACCTTTACTCGCGGCCACCAACACAACTTTCTTCAGCCTTGGCAAGCGCTGCGCCAGCATCCGCTTTAGCATCACGGCATTGTAATCACTGCCAAGCTCAGCATCGACCCTCAGCATTTCAGATGCAAATCCCATCCGCCGCAGTTCTTCGGCGGCCCTTTGGATCAAAGCGGCGTTCTTGCTTTTTTCCCCACCAATGCCCAACACCAGATACACCCCAATGTCTTGGCGTTGATCTAGGGGGATGGTGGCCAAAGAATCAGGATATGTTCTATGAATGTCGCGAGTGGTTTCGATAATACGCTTACGCATCTCGCCCTTGGAAGCATCCCTGTCACGAATCAGATTTACAAAGACATCGCGGGAAACCGCCAGACCATTGTGATAGGCCACGTGGCGGGCATATTTTAACAAATCCAGTTCCCCTTCGCCGGAATAGTGTGTCGGTAGCGGCGAAACGACCTTCTTGCCGCAAGCTCCTCCACTGACGAAAATGCCCCAACATTGCCTTATTTCCCAAGGAGCATCGGCTCTGACAGAAATTTTATTCCAATCTATATTCACCACATGACTGTCCCGGGCCATCAGGCGGTTGACCCGAAACTGGCGCAGAAATTTAGATTCGGCATTGTATTCCAGATGAGAAGCTTTGCTGGTCAGATAAGGCTGAAAGACCGGGGGGATTTCATGCCAGCCTGTTTCCGGTAAGTTCAGCTGGGGCATCGCTGCACTCACGGTTTGACTTAATAACATCGTCGCCATCAATGTTTTCAGATTCCAAATCTTCATACTGCTTTACCAGAAAGAGCGTCTCACAATGAGACACTCTTTGCTACCGCCTCCATAGGGCTTTTAAAACTGCGAAGACGGTGCCAGACAAAATCCTGACGGCAATCAAATGAACGAGGTTTTACTGATGAAGACTTGTTGAACGCCTTGACAGCGGGACGTTTGCAGCGCCTGTTGTTTCAACGGCGCTTGCGAACGGTGATTTATTTTTTGGTGTTACTTCCAAGCTTGCTATCAAGTTTGGACAGGAAACTTGCCACAAGATCTTCGCGTTCTTGCCCCACCACAGGGCGTGCGCCCATGGGGAACTCGGTGTAAAGCTCTTTGGGAAGCTCTAACAGGAATCGCGACGGCGCCACAGGTTTTACAACCCCATTGCGCTTGCGCTGCTGACAGCGGGACATCACCAGACGTTTCTTGGCGCGAGTCACACCGACATAGAACAGCCGGCGCTCTTCATCGATGTCCGATCCCAGATTTTTATGCGGCAGAAGGTCTTCTTCCAGGCCGGCCAGAATCACCACCGGGAACTCCAGTCCCTTCGAGGCATGCAAGGTCATCAGTTGAACTTTATTTTCCAGCTCTTCTTCGGACAGATCATCACGCAGAAGCATTGAGTCCACAAAGGACTTGATGCATTCCACATCATAAGAACGACGACCCAGATAGGAATCCAGAATACGGCCTAAAATTTCGACCACCATCCATTTTTTTTCGGCACTGGTCGGATCCGCGGCCGTCCCATAAACGTACTCGCGATAACCGATATCCTGGAAGATCTGAACCATCTTGGCCCCCGGCGAAGACCCCACCTGAAAATCCAAAATATTCTTGGGAAGATTTTCAATGAACAACATCAGGTCTTCAATCGCAGCACCGGCTTTGTCCTGCACACCTGCTTCTTGCCAGAAACGGCACGCATCAACGAAATTGATGCGTTTTTTCAAAGCAAACTCACCGAGTTTTTCGATCGTCGTGTCACCGATTCCGCGTGAAGGGACATTGATGATACGACGAAGAGACACTTCATTCGGAGCCAGGGCCTGCTTCAGGTAAGCCATCAGATCCTTGATCTCACGACGGTCAAAGATCGAAGTTCCGCCCGAAATATGGTAAGGAATGTTCGCCCGGCGCAATGAGGATTCAATCAGCCCCCCTTGCGTGTTGGAACGATAAAGCACGGCCATGTCCTTGTAGGTATGGCCCTGCCTTTGGAAATTCAAAATTTCACTGACGACGAACTCACACTCGTCCTCTTCCCGCTCCAGAATAAACAGCTCTGGCTTCTGACCAGTGTCTTCTGCGACCTGCGGACGCAGGATTTTTCCGTGACGATTCTTGTTTTTGGAAATTGCGGCGTTAGCCACGGCCAGAATTTCTGCAGAAGAACGATAGTTACGCTCCAGTTTAATCACTTCACAGGGCGTGAATTCCTGCGGGAAGTTCAGAATATTCTTCACCTCCGCCCCACGCCAGCCGTAAATGGACTGATCATCGTCACCCACCACAGCAATGTTGTTGTGGCTTTTTACAATCTGAGCAATCAAATCCATCTGCAGGCGGTTGGTGTCCTGAAACTCATCAACCATGACCTGCGTGAACATCCCCTGCACTTTCTCCAGAATGTCGGGGTTTTCTTTAAACAAGGTGATGGGCTTGATCAGAAGGCCCTCAAAATCCACCACACCCAGATGTTCCAGGCGCTTGGTGAACTTCGGCGTCAGCACTTCGACCATCTCATGGTATTCATCAAAAGCTTCCGTCTGCGGGGCCATGCCCGTACGACGATCATTGATCATGTTCAAAATCTTGTCGGCATCAAACTTATCTTTGCCGGAATTTTTGATGTCTTTGATCAGGTCTTTAACAATGGAATTGCAATCGCTTTGATCGACAATGCCAAAATACGGAGAAAGTCCCGCATGCTTGTGGAACCGACGCAGAATCTGCAATCCGAAGGAGTGAAAAGTACCGGCCCACATACCCGTGCCGGAGCTGCCCAGTTTGGCCCCCACGCGATGCTTCAGCTCGCGCGCGGCTTTGTTGGTAAAAGTCAGCACGCAGATTTCCTGAGCCTGTGCCACACGCTCGGAAATCAGTCGCCCGGTTCTGGAAACCAGAACTGTTGTCTTGCCTGAACCGGCCCCCGCCAAAATTAACAAAGGCCCGAAGTTGTGCTTCACGGCCTTTTGTTGTTCGGGGTTGAGCCCCTTAAACCAATCCATTAATTTTTATTCTTTCAAAAACTACTGACGATTGTGGATCAAAGTACGAACTTCGTCTTCAAACACAACTTCAATTTTATCAGTCAATGCATCCTTGATGAAACCCATACCGAACTTAGGATGTTGAAGCTTGGTGTTCTTTTCGAACTTGCCCTTCATATTGTAAGTCGCGGTGGCTGCGTTTTCATTCGCCATCAGCATTTCGTATTCGTTGCGGTGGCTGGATTTACGTGAACTCATTGTCTGCTCGCGCTTTTTCGCAGCGGCACCAGTCAATGGCTTGCCTGTCTTCGTCTGAGCTTTAGGAAGAGAATACGTCTTTTGAGAGCCACAGATTTCGCATTTGATTTTTGCGGAAGTCGCTGAAGTGTGAGCCAAAACAACGTGGTATCTATCAGCATCACATTTTTTACAGAACGCAAAAAAGGATTTCGCGACGGGTGGCAGGGTATTCATCGACATGGTTTCTTCCTATCTAGTATTGTTGTTTCAAACTGTAAATCATCAACTGTTCATCAAGCTTCTTCTGGGCGATCTCTCCGGCGCTGAGATAGAACGGCCCTTCGTTGCGCTCAATGCGCTGCTGGAAGCTCAACATGCTCTCTTCCTTCTTCGGATCGATAAAGGTGCCGGTCGGTCCGTAGTTTTCCAAGAACGCCAGGTCCGGTTCCTTATTGAAGAACTTTTCCCAGCACTGAGTGTTTACCTGTACACGGTAAGTAATAGTTTTAGCATGAGAATGCACCGGAGCGTAAGCCCCAATTACTTCTAAATGGCCATAATGCGAGTGCAGCTTCAAAGCCGGACTTCCCCACTGAGTCATTCCGGAGCATTGCTCCACGTTCGCGTACCAAAGCCCGAAGGCCTTGGACAGGAAACCTAGACCATAAAACTGTTCTTCCTTTGGCAACAGGGAGTTTATAGAGCACAGGTTGTGGGCCACCCACTCGCCCTTGTGCATGGTCGGGATGATGATAAACAAGGACAACGGAATCCAGTCCATGTCATCCAGGGATTCCACCTCTTTCAAGACGCCAGAGGTTTTAATGGGCGACAACGACGCTGGGAACTTCTTAGGGTCCAGCGCCTCACGCGCCGCCTTGGAAAGTGCCGATGGACGAGCGGCAAAACCCGCCACGAACCCCGGCATCACCGCACAGTCGTAAAAAACCCAACGCGGCATGGCCATGTTCGAGGGCCCGAAAGCACGCTCTTCCAGGGAGTAAATACGGTCAGCAAAGGCGAGTTCTTTGACGTCCAGAGGGTTCTTGATGACCGGAGCCTGAGTAAACCAGTTCAGACGATGCACCGACCCCGGTTGAGCGATCTGATTTTCCGGACGTACAAAGACGTAAGGTCTGATGTCATCCTGATTCATCCAGTTCGCTTTGGCCAATAGTGGGTTCATATCTCTCCAGTTCTTAAGTTGCTTCAGCTTGCGCGCCTACCGGCGCTCCAGCTCTGCCGGCGGGGCCGAGCTTCAGCTCTGTCGGCTGCCGCCGATACCTACCGGCGCTCCGGCGGGGCCGAGCTCCAGGCTCTGCCGGCGGGGCCGAGCTTCAGCTCTGCCGGCTGGCGCCGAGCATGTCCTCTGGTTTTACTATGTTATCAAACTCTTCGCCAGAAAGGAGTCCAAGATTGATGGCTTCTTCGCGCAGTGTTGTGCCGTTTTTATGGGCAGTTTTGGCAATCTTGGCGGCATTGTCGTAACCAATGTGAGGATTCAGAGCTGTTACCAGCATTAAAGACTGCTCCAGGTGCTTCTGAATTTGTTTATGGTTGGCTTCAATGCCAGAAACGCAGTGATCGGTGAAGGATTCGCAGGCGTCTGCCAGCAGGCGAATCGAGTTGAGCACATTAAACACAATCAAAGGTTTAAAGACATTCAGCTCAAAGTGCCCGGTCGCCCCACCGATGCTGACAGCCACGTGATTTCCCATCACCTGGGCACAGACCATCGTCATGGCTTCACTTTGCGTCGGATTGACCTTCCCCGGCATGATGGAGCTTCCCGGTTCATTTTCTGGCAAATGCAGCTCCCCGATGCCGCAACGAGGGCCCGAGCCCAAAAGACGAATGTCATTGGCGACCTTCATCAAAGACACGGCAGCGGAGTTCAGCGCACCACTGACCTCCACCAACGCATCATGCGAGGCCAAAGCTTCAAATTTATTTTCCGCCGAGACAAAGGGAATTCCCGTTTCTTTGGCGATCTCTGCCGCCGCTTCCACGGCAAACTTCGGATGTGTGTTCAGCCCCGTACCCACAGCGGTGCCACCCAATGCCAATTCGTACAGATGAGGCAAAGTGTTCTTCACACGCTGAATGGTGTGCTTTAGTTGCGTGGCATAGCCAGAGAACTCCTGCCCCAAGGTCAAAGGTGTTGCATCCATCAAATGCGTGCGACCGATTTTAACAATGCTTTGGAACTCTTTTTGTTTGTGTTCCAGGGCTTTATGCAGTTTTTCAAGCATCGGCAACAGGCGATGATGAATCTGCTCGCCCACGGCAATGTGCATGGCTGTGGGGAAGGTGTCGTTGGAAGACTGACCTTTATTGACGTCATCATTGGGATGCACTTCCTTGCTGGGAAGTTTCACACCCATCATGTCCATCGCCCGATTGGCGATAACTTCGTTGGCATTCATGTTCGTCTGAGTGCCAGACCCCGTCTGCCACACCACCAGCGGGAAATGAGCATCCAGCTTCCCCTGAATCACTTCGTCAGCAGCCTTCACGATCAGGTCGGCTTTTTTTGTATCTAAGATCCCCAGTTTTTGATTGGTCAAAGCAGCTGATTTCTTCAAGATCCCCAGAGCACGGATCATTTCACGCGGAAAGCGATCCCCGCCGATACGGAAATTCTGCGTGGATCTTTGAGTCTGAGCCCCCCAGAACTTGTCTGCGGGAACCTGCACCTCACCCATGGTGTCTTTTTCAATTCTAAATCCGCTGCCTGACATACCTAAACTCCTTTGCGAGCGACCTGGCCGACATGGGCCTGATCGGTGGGATAAATCACAAGTTCCTGAATGTTCACATGGGCCGGCCGCGCCGCACACCACGCGATGGTTTCTGCAATGTCCTTGGCCATCAATGGCGTCATGCCTTCGTAGACCTTGTCGGCTTTGGCCTGATCTTTCAGTCTCACCACAGAAAATTCCGTGTTCACCATGCCCGGTTCAATATTCGTCACCCGAATTCTGGTGCCGAGCAAATCCATACGAAGTCCCTCGGATAAAGCACGCACCGCAAATTTGGTGGCGCAGTACACGCCCCCGCCCGGATAGGTCCAGCGGCCCGCGACCGAGCCTAAGTTTATAATATGGCCCGAGTTCTTTTTCACCATGTGTTCCACCACTCCGCGGGTCATGAAAAGCAACCCTTTAACGTTGGTGTCGATCATGGTTTCCCAGTCATCTAATGACGCTTCCTGCATTTTTTCGACTCCGCAGGCAAGACCGGCGTTGTTCACCAGAATTTCGACCTGAGGCAGGTCCGCCGCATGCGCCTTCATGAATTCACTGACTTCAAAACGATCTGAAACATCGAAACTGGCCAGCTTCACCTGTACTGCGGGAAATGCGATCTTTAATGCCTTTTGCAGCTCTTGCAATTTTTCGTAGCGACGCCCGGTCGCCAGAATAGAAAACCCCTGCTCTGCCAAAGAGTGAGCCGTGGCCCAGCCAATGCCCGAAGTTGCCCCGGTAATAAGTGCCCATTTTGTCATAATTCACCTCACCCCCCGACGATAGCAGGCAGTGAGGTCCTTGGGTATGCCACATGGTTTTCACAACCCCGCGCGACGCGGCGCCTTAGCAAAAGTTCCGGCGTACCTCTGAGGGGGAAATTCTGATAGTTTCGCGGACTATGAAATGTCCTTGTGGTTCTGAAAAAAATTATTCTGTGTGCTGTGGTGTTTATCATTCAGGTGAGGCTTTGGCCCCAACGGCGGAAGCACTGATGCGTTCGCGCTATTCTGCTTTTGCGAAAAATCAAATGCAGTATCTTCGTGATACGACCGATCCTCAGACTTTGGATCTGATCGACGATGAGGCCAATAAAGAATGGGCAGAGCGTGCCAAGTTTCTAAAGTTGGAAATCGTCAGCGCCGAAGAAAAAGGCACCAAGGGCCTTGTTGAATTTAAAGCCTATTACAGCATCGATGATGAAGAGTACATCCATCACGAAGTCAGCACGTTCCGCAAACAGGCTGGCGAATGGTTCTTTAAGTCCGGTAAAATCAAAGGGGAAAAAACCAAATGAAGTACTGGTTGATGAAGTCAGAGCCTGACGTTTTTTCTTTGGATCAGCTTAAAAAAGACAAAACCACGTGGTGGAATGGCGTGCGCAACTATCAGGCGCGCAATTTCATGATGAAAGACATGCAAGTGGGTGATGCGGTTTTGTTCTATCACTCCAATGCCACGCCCCCCGGAGTTGCGGGGTTGGCTCGTGTTTCCAAGTTGGCAGAGCCGGATCAGGAACAATTCGATAAAAAGTCCGAATACTTTGACCCAAAAGCCACCAAGGAGAAGCCCATCTGGTACTGTGTTCAGGTCGAATACGTCGCGCACTTTAAGAACTTCGTCAGTCTGCAGGACCTGCGCGACAATGAAAAGCTTTCTGAAATGCTGGTTCTGCAAAAAGGTTCTCGCCTTTCCATTCAGCCTGTTGATAAAAAGCACTTCGATATCGTCAAAAAAATGGGCGGTAGCACGCCGTAAAATTCATTTCTTCTTTGTCGCTGCGTCGTCGCCGTACAATAAGTACGACTTCCTCCTCGCTTCGCGAATAAATGAATGTTACAGCATGCTCTTAAGGCAGGAAAATGAAGTTGTTTTTAGCTCCGATGGAAGGTGTGGTGGACTGGGTGATGCGTGATACGCTGACCCGGATTGGTGGCATTGATCAATGTGTCACTGAATTCCTGCGCGTCACCGACCGTCTGCACCCTGAAAGCGTCTTTTATAAAAACTGCCCGGAACTTAAAACGGGTTCCCGTACTCGCTGGGGCACTCCGGTCTTTGTCCAACTTCTTGGCGGTCAGGCCGAGCCTTTGGCGCTCAATGCCCAGCGGGCTGTCAAACTGGGGGCTTTGGGTGTGGATCTGAACTTTGGCTGCCCGGCAAAGACCGTCAATCGCCATGATGGAGGCGCCAGTCTTTTGAAGTCCTGCGATCGGGTTTTTGACATCGTCAAAACAGTTCGCCAGGCCGTCCCCGCAGAAGTTCCCGTCACCGCGAAAATCCGTCTGGGTTTTGACGACCCGACAAAATGTCTGGAAATTGCCCAGGCAGTTGAAGAAGCCAATGCCAGTTGGTTGACGGTTCACTGCCGCACGAAAACCGATGGCTACAAACCACCGGCGTACTGGGACTGGATTCCGAAGATCAAAGAAAAGACCAAGATCAAACTGATTGCCAATGGCGAAATCTGGAACGTCAGTGACTTTAACCGCTGTGTGGAAGTCACCCAATGCGAAGACTACATGATCGGCCGCGGGGTGATGTCCAATCCATTCATCTTCCGCCAGATCAAACAAAGTCTGCAACAAGAACCCGTCGAGGAAATGAGCTGGGAACGTGCGCGCCCCCTGCTGCCACAGTTTTTTGACGCCAGCACCTTATACATCAACGACTACTTCGCTGTTTCACGCACCAAACAGTGGCTCAAAGCGCTGTCTTTGAAAAACCCGGAAGCCAAACAAGTCTTTGACGAAATCAAAGTCCTAAAAAAGCCCTCCGAATTCAAATCAAAACTAGAATCCATCTGCCTCTAGGAAAAGGAAAAGGTGCCTGGTTGTTTTTTCTGGCTACTACGCAGCAGCCACACAAAAAACAAAACAACCTCATCGCCCCTAGCACCGAGAGCACCCCCAGCACGCAAGGACGCCGCCTGATGCGTCGTAGCCAGAAAAAACAACCAGGCACCTTTTACGGAACGGCTTGGTAGGCAGAGGCTGTGCCCTTGGCGCGGGCGTCTTCGTTGAAGCGCTTGATGGCTTCTGCGAATTTCTTTTGAATCAGAGCGCGCTCACCACTGGTGAGTTTAAGATTCTGGGCCTCACCGATCAGCAACTGAACCTGGCCCTTGTTGAGCTCTTTGGTTTTCATATCCACGCCAAACACCAGCCCCTTCAATCGTCGTGGCTCCATGCTGGTGCTCAGAGTCTGGCGCAGAATCTTTTCCACCGACTCTCCATGATTGGCCAGAGCATTACGAGCTTCGGCCACCTTCACCCCGTCAGGGATAAAGGCCATACGGAAGGAACTTCCCATTTCATCATTGGCCATGAGGTTCTTTAAGATCTTTTTCTTTTCAGCCTCGGTCAGGGGCTTCGTGGCCACGGCCACACAATCATCCCCGGAGCAGACGGACTTGAGCTTTCCAGGATCCACCGAGTCCTTTAGAACTTCCTGGAAATACTTTTTCTGAGCGTCGAATCTTTTGGTGACCGCTTTTTCACCCTTGCGCACATTTTCCAAAGCACCATTTAAGTTCTTGGAATTTGCCAAAGCCTCGGCTGTTTCCTTCAAGTTGGCAGAACCCAAGCCAATCACGTCGGCCGACAGTCCACCATTTTGCGCCTTGTTCAGATGCGCAATTTCCCGCTTGCTGACGTGAATCCCCGGCGAAAACTCGTCCACGGACTTCACATACTTTTCCATCTTCTGAACTGTACTGGTGGAAAGCTCCGAAAGACCAAAACGGTTCTTCAAGCCAGCTTTGATCTGTTCAGTGTTCCCGCCCCCTTTACGGACGATATCATAGACATCCTGATGGAAGGTGTTGCCTTGAACCATCGAGGTCTTTGCAACTTCTGAACGCAACTGCGTGCGCTGAGTTTCCAGGGACTTCAAGCTTCCCTGCAAAGCCGTTTGAACAGTGCCATTTTTGAAACTCTGAAGATCGTTGGTACTGGTTTGTCGCGAATAGCGAGCCGCTATATTGGCCTGATCCGCCGACACACCCGTTCCACCGCGGAACCAGGTTTCAGCCTTATCACCGGCTTTCAGGACGCCGGACTCGCGCAGCTTCGACGTGTATTCACTGTTGGCCTCGGCAAAGACTTTCTTCAGTTGAGAATCCAGATCCGCAGGCACCTTTCCTGAAAAGGCAAAACGCGACGACTTAAAATCGGAATACTTATCAATCACCAATCCGGGATTGGCGGCTTCAAGCTTTTCGATTTTTTTGAACAGAATCTCTTTATGATAGTTCGTAAGACCCGTGACAAGGTTCTTATCCTTCAACGTGTCGTTCAAAGTCTTCATCTGGCTGTTTTCAATGTCCAGGAACGTGATCTTAGAGTTCGTCCCCTTTTCCGCCAGGCTGATCCATTTTTCATTCTGAGCCACCGTTGTGGGTGAATAGCTCAGGTACTTTCCCGTCAGCTCGGCGCGAGTGACCTTGCTTCCTGTCGCAGCGACGGCTGTCGCCGCGTGCACTTCACGTTCGGCCTTGCTCAGACGGCTTGCCGCCACAGCGACCCGGGCTCCTTTTACAAAGTAGCCCGCCACCAAGGTCGGATCCACGACAGTTCCGATGGCATAACATTGCAATTCTTCCCGCGCGACGGCGTTGTAACAGGAGTAACGCTGATACTGTTCTTTGATCTTATCACCCACGACACTCATCAGGCTTTTCAGTTTTGAGGCCTGTTCTTTGGTGAGTTCCACCTCGTCACGAACTCTTTCTGAAATCGGGACGTAGGGTTTGGGGCGCATGCGATCCAAAGAGGCCTGATAGGCCTTCATGTCTTGAGCTTGAGTATATAAAAACACCGCTGGCATTTTCGCCAATTTTTCGTCAGTGAAGTCTCGGTAGCGGTGATCGTCTTTCACCAAGTCTCGTTTGCAGGCAATGGACTTGTCACATTCCTTTAGGAAGGCGGCCCGTTCGCGTCGGTTCTTTTTAAAGTCTTCCCAGCTATTTTCAACAAAGCCCGCCAATGAAACGGACATATCCTTCAGGGAAACACCCAGATCAATCATCGCGTTTTTATAGCCACGCAAACAAGCCTGTGCCTGTTCTCGCCCCAGATCCATCTGCTCTTGGCACTGCGCCTGAAAGCTGCATTTGCGCATCAATGGCGCCCAGGTCGGATGCTGTTTGGCCAACTGCTCACAGTTCTGAGCCTTCATTTCAAGCTGGCAGTTCCATTCCTTTTGTTGGCGGAATTTTTTCTGCTGATCGTTGCATTCGCCCTTGATTGAACACTGGGAAAGCAGGACAAGATCCATCGAGGCCTGGACAGGCCCAAACAAAATCGTGACAAAGATAAACACTAAAACACGAGCAACCAAGACATATTCCTTTTACTTCTTTTCGGAATATGGCCTCTTGGTCAAAAGGCGATCAAAAAATTCTCATCTTGAGGCGGCAAGTTTTGTATCACCCGTTAAGGCTAAAACAATTTCTGAAAAATCCAGTAGGGACTTCGCATTTTCACTATTTGCAATTTATAGGTTTTGGCAAACCACTCCATGCTTTTTTCTGAGAAAAATACGACGTGTGTCGTATCCCGGCGATAATGCCAGTCATGGAAAGCGGCTTCTCCACGGTGGGCGGAAGTCATGACTCCCAAAAGGCCCCCGGGCTTCAGAAGACGCAACATTCGCTCGATTTCCTGTCTTGGAGCGTACAAATGCTCCCACACCTCGGTGCTGGTGACCAGGTGATAGGTGCGCCGAAGTTCATCCTGATTGGGATGATAATACAAATCATAATTGTGCGTTTTAAAACCACGCTCGGATAATAGACCGGACAAAACAGGCGAAGGACCACATCCGTAATCCAAAGAGGTCAACTGCGACGGACTGATGCCTGCGGCTTTAAAGTGTTCCTCTAATCCCTGCACCAGCGGCAAGAAGAAATCACGATGACCAGCATTGTTCGTGTTTTCATGCAGATCGTAGCGCTGTTTTTCTTCTTCGGGTCCCAGCCGTTCCGAGGGTTCCATAAAGATCAAATCACACTCTGCGCAATGGAAATAGCTGTGAACAGGCTTTTTATCCACTCTGAAAGGCGCAACATGAGGTGTGTGACACAATAAACAGTCCATAGCTAGTTGAACTTGTCTGCCCTTGCAGACAATGTCAAAATGAATCATGGCAAAAGTATTAATCTACAAGAAAAACCCTTGTCCTTACTGCGATCGCGCAATCAACTTCCTGACTGACAAAGGAATTGCCCACGATATCGTGGATTTGACGGACAAGCCTGAAGAAATTGACAGAATCAAAAACGAAACCGGCTGGAGAACCGTCCCCATCATCATGATCGATGGCAAACTGATCGGTGGCTATACTGATTTGAAAGCTTTGGACGAAGAAGGCAAATTGATGCCTCTGTTGAAGACGGAATAACGCGGCAGTTGGTGCTCACAATGCTTCTACTGACGAAGCTCCGTGCGTAAGCTCATTTCCACGGGGCCTTCGAAGAACTTCTGCACACCTTGGATCATTTCATCGGTTGTGCGTGCTTTGGCACAAACTCCCACCAGGAAATTTCCAAAAGGCAGCCACACGCTGGTGGTGCGCACATAGAAGCGCACTTTTCTCATCGCCAGATCTTCGCCAAAGTAATGACGACTGCGCTCGATCAACTTAATCAAAACACGCCCGTATTCAGCGCCTTCTTCTTCGGAAGTGCGCGGAGCTTTCTGCCCTTCTTTTCCGGCCGGGGCTGCAAAACCCAACTCTTCCCCCAACTGCCATAGCATCCAGGGGCGCGCCGCCAAACCACGGCCGGCCATCGCCATGTCGCAACCGGTTTCACGCAACATCAGAATCGCATCTTCCACGGTTTGCACATCGCCATTTCCAATGACCGGGAAATCCACAGCGCGATGAAGCTGTTTGATTTGTTCCCAGTCCGCACTGCCACGACGCTTTTGCGCGGCCGTGCGCGGATGCAGACACACCCAAGCCGCGCCGGAATTTCGTAAGCCTGAAACAAACGTCAAAAGTTCGTCGAATTCTTTGGTGCTTCCCACCGCCCGCAACTTCACACTGACCGGCACTGTGGAGTTTTTGACGGTCATACGCACCACTTCGGCGGCGTAGGTCGGATCGCCCATCAACGCCACACCATAATTGTGCTTCAGAGCTTTTTGCACGGGGCAACCCATATTGATATCGATGGCTTCAGCACCCCACTCGATAAGGCGCTTAACACTTTCTGCGATGGGTCCTTCTTCATTGCCAAGAATTTGCGGCACCAGTCCGTTTTCATTCGGACTGCGCATGGTTTCAGGAGTTGTTTCAAGATTTTCGCCGGGGACGCGGCGAGAGTTCAGCATTTCTGTGGGCCAGATTGTATAAGCGTCAGCAGGAAGATATTCCCGCATAACCTCACGCAAAGCCACATGAGTCAGCCCCACCATCGGGGCCAGACACAACGGGAAGTTTACTTTTCCACCCAGAACAGGGCGATGCAGACCCAGCTTCATGGCCCCTTCAAGATTTCAAAATTACTTTACGGCCGCTTGGCCAAGAAAATCCGGAGCCCACTTTTTGACAGCCTCGTAGGAACCGAATAACAAACCGGAGAAGAACAAATCACCATAGATTTGATTATCAAAGAATGGCAATCCCGCCACCAGACATTGGAACAATCCCGCTGGAGTGGGCGCATACATGGTTCCCATCACCCAAACACCAAAGTTGGAGATCAGGAAGAACAACGAACTGGTCACCAATGAAAGGCCGGCAATTTTCGCCGCGCCCTTTTGATCACGCAAGTTCCAACCCAAAATTACAACTATCGCGAAAGCCAGATACACAAAGACCATCGTGTTATGGAAGCCCAACACCAGATCACTTAGGAACAAAGCCGCCAAAGGAATCAACAAAGACTGCTTTTTGGATGGGAAGTAAGCCCCGCCAAACAACGCCATCGCACCAATCGCGGTGAAGTTCCAAGGGTGAGGAATCAATCGGCTGAAAGCCGCGCCAAGAACCATCAAGATCAAAGTCATTAATCGTGTATTCATGACGCGCAAGCTATCACCTATTCATACGATTGTCCACCAGTTCTTGAACCACCCCTGGCTCAGAAAGTGTTGTAATATCGCCTAGTTGATCCGGGTGGTTTTCAGCAATCTTGCGCAAAATACGACGCATGATCTTGCCCGAACGGGTTTTTGGCAATCGTGGTGCCCACTGAATCAAATCCGGTGTGGCAATGGGACCAATCTCTTTACGAACCGTTTGCACCAGTTCTTTGCGCAGATCTTCGCTCGGAGTTTCCCCCGTGCGCAAAGTCACAAAGGCATAAATCCCCTGCCCTTTGATGTCGTGCGGGTACCCAACCACTGCGGCCTCGGCCACTTTCGGATGAGCCACCAGAGCCGACTCAATTTCAGCCGTCCCCAGTCGGTGCCCAGACACATTGATCACATCATCCACGCGGCCCGTGATCCAGTAATATCCATCCTCATCACGACGACAGCCGTCTCCCGTAAAATAGAAGCCGGGATAGTTCGAAAAATAAGTGTCCTCAAAACGCTTATGATCGCCGAAGACCGTGCGCATTTGTCCTGGCCAGGAATCCGCAATCGCCAAAACGCCCTCTCCCGGGCCTTGGATTTCCTGCCCCTCATTCGTCAAAAGCTTCGGCTGAACACCGAAGAAGGGCAAGGTCGCAGAACCTGGCTTTTGCGCTATGGCTCCAGGAAGTGGCGTGATCAGGATGCCTCCGGTTTCTGTCTGCCACCAGGTATCCACCACCGGACAGCGCCCTTCCCCGACCACGTCATGATACCAGGCCCAGGCTTCGGGATTGATGGGTTCGCCGACCGAGCCCAACAAACGAAGTGTCTTGCGGGATGTGGATTTCACATGCGCATCCCCCTCACGCATCAAAGAACGAATTGCCGTCGGAGACGTATAGAAGATCGTCACCTTGTGTTTATCCACCACTTCCCAGAAACGGGACGGGGTTGGATAATTCGGCACGCCTTCAAAGAACAAGGTGGTGGCTCCGTTTGCCAGAGGTCCGTACACAATATAGCTGTGACCGGTGACCCAGCCCACGTCCGCTGAACACCAATAGATGTCATCTTCGTGATAATCAAAAACATACTTGTGAGTCACACTGGCATAGACCAGATAACCACCCGTCGTGTGCAACACCCCTTTGGGCTTTCCGGTCGAACCGGAGGTGTAAAGAATAAACAGCGGATCTTCCGCATCCATCGCCTCTGGTTCACACTGATCACTGACGGACTGCACTTGCTCATGATACCAAAGATCACGACCCGGTTTCATTTCAACATCATTGCCAGCATATTTTACGACCAGGACACTTTTTACATCCGGTGTCTTCAAAAGAGCTTTATCAATATTTTCTTTCAGCGAAATCACCTTGCTGCCGCGATAACCGGCGTCCCCAGTGATTACAAACTGACAGTGTCCATCCAAAATACGATCCGAAATTGAGTCCGGAGAGAAACCGGCAAAGACCACAGAGTGAACCGCTCCGATCCGTGTGCACGCCAGCATTGCGATGGCTGTTTCAGGAATCATTGGCATGTAGATAGTGACAACATCGCCTTTTTTTACGCCCATCTTTTTTAGGACATTGGCGAAGCGGCAAACTTCACGATGCAGTTCCTTATAAGTGATCGAGCGGGCTTTGACCGAAGGATTGTCCGGCTCCCACAACAGGGCCACTTTATCCCCGCGCGTTGCCAGGTGGCGATCAATGCAGTTGGCCGACACATTCAGCTTTCCCCCCTGAAACCACTTGATGTGCACAGGCTTCTTAAAGCTGACATCTTTGACTTTGTCCCACTTTTTGATCCAGTCCAAGCTCTCTGCCTGCTCTGCCCAAAAGGCTTCGTTATTCTTGACTGAGCGTTCGTACATTTCCTTGTACTTTGACTCATCAATCCAGGCCTTCTTTGCCACCTCAGCGTTTACGGGATAAATCTCTTTGTGCATAGTCACCTCAGTATCTATTTATCGTAAAACAAATGAGAATCAGGTCAAACACTAACGCTGAGGATAGTTGGTAAAAGCACTTCCGCTTTGAACTCAGCCTGAATATACTAAGCACAACCAAGGAAATTTCAGACGGGAGCACACGTGGCTTTGCAGATTCAACATTTCTTCGATCCTGGAACATCGACCCTGACTTATGTGGCCTATGACACGACATCGAAAGACGCAGTCATCATCGACCCCGTGTGGGACTTCGATGCAGCCTCAGGGCAGCTTTCAACCAAGTCTTTGGAAGCAGTCATGAGTTTTCTCACAAACAAGGATCTTCGTCCCCACTATGTGCTTGAGACCCATGCTCACGCGGACCATATTTCCAGCTCACAGCTTTTTAAAAAGCACTTTCCCCACATCAAGGTGGCCGTCGGCAAGAGGATCACCGAAGTGCAGGGTATTTTCAGCAAAACATTCAACATGAAAGACCTGGACACCACGGGCAAAGATTTTGATCGACTGTTATCGGAAAATGAGGAGTTTTCTGCTGGCACCTTAAATATTAAATACTTCCAGACACCCGGGCACACTCCGGCCTGTGGCTGTTATCTGATTGCGGATGCCGTCTTCACGGGGGATGCGATCTTTATGCCTGATTCTGGAACGGGCCGCTGCGATTTCCCCGGGGGAAGCGCCGAAAGCCTCTATGATTCTGTCACCCAGAAGATCTACAAGCTTCCAGATGAGACTCGCATCTTCGTTGGCCATGACTACCAACCTCAGGGACGCGAACTTCAGTTTCAAACAACTGTCGGAGATCAAAAAAGAAAGAACATTCAACTGACGGCTGAAACGGCCCGCGAGCAGTTTCTTAAGTTCCGCAAAGAGCGCGATGCCACGCTGAGTGCTCCGAAGCTTTTACTTCCCAGCATTCAAGTCAATATCAGAGCGGGTCACCTGCCCGCCCCTGAATCCAACGGGCAACGATATTTAAAAATTCCTGTCAGCTGATGTGCTGACAGGAATTTCCTAAGCCGTTTTACATTTTCTGAATTTGATCGATCAGGATAAATGTACCCATTAAAAGAACGAAGACGCCGAATCCTTTTTTCAGTGCGGTTTCAGAAACCTTCTTAGAAAGTTTCATACCGATAAACAGGCCGACGACTGCAATTCCAGCAACACTTAACAACAGTGTCCAATCAATCACGGTCCCCTGCTGCAAATCGCCGATGAATCCCAACAGGGATTTTGCGGCAATAATAAACAGGGAACTTCCCACGGCCAGCTTCATTGGCAGACCGACCAGCAGAACCAAGGCCGGAATGATCAAGAACCCCCCGCCAGCTCCGACGAATCCAGTCACACCACCAACCAACAAACCTTCCAAAGCGATCAGGCCAATTCTTGCCTTCAAGCTCATGTCAGATGCCGTCTTAGGCTTGCCCTTGGATCGAATCATGGAAACCGACGCAGCCACCATCAGCACGGCAAAGATCGCCATGATCAAAAGCGCCTTTGAAATTGTATGCTCTCCAATCGAAAACACCGGATCAGGCAGATTGGGCATAACAAAGGCCCTGGTCAGGTACACACCGACGAAGCTTGGCACAGCAAAGATCATCGCGGTTTTGAGATCCACCTCGCCGCGCTTCAAGTAGAAGGCACCGCCCACCAAGGCCGTCAAGCCCACGATGAAAAGTGAATAGGCCGTTGAAAGGACCGGATCCACGCCAAACAGGTAAACCAGAATCGGCACCGTCAGAATAGAGCCGCCGCCGCCAATCATGCCCAGACTCAACCCCATAAAGATAGACGCTATGTAGCCGAGGATTTCCATAACCAACCTCACTTCTGAAGCTTAAGCTTCTTATCAACCAGACGGAACAGATACATTCCGACCAGCATGCTGATGACAAAATAGACAACACGCGGTTCAAAACTTGCCAGTGATGTCACCGCTGGTCCCGGACAGAATCCCGCCAGGCCCCAACCCGCACCAAACAAAACAGCTCCCACCATCAACGCCGGCGTTAGTTCCGTTTTCGTCGGCACGTGCCATTTCGTATCCAACAAAGGAGTCGGTCTTCGGCGAATCAGTCGGTACGTCACAAAGTGCACGGCGATAGCCCCCGCCATGACAAACACCAAAGAAGGGTCCCAGTTACCAAAAAGATCCAGGAAGCCCACAACCTTTTGAGGCTGAGTCATCCCCGAAACACCAAGACCAATTGCAAACACAAAACCTACAACCAAAGCTGCCAACGCATTTTTCATGACAACACCCCCAAAGCTCTAAACAATGCCACTGCACCCATACCCGCCGCGATGAAAGCCAGCGTAGCCACCAAAGATCTTGGTGACAGACGACTGATTCCACACACACCGTGTCCGCTGGTGCAACCGCTGCCCATGACTGTTCCAAATCCGACTAACAAACCTGCAGCAACCACCGTCCAATCGGCCGTGGCCAGCTGCCCGGAAAAGACCTCTGGATGAGATACTTTCATCGCCAATCCACCCAGGAAAAGTCCTCCGACAAACATCACTCGCCATAAAGTGTCTCCCTTCAAGGGCGACAAGATCCCGTTGATGATGCCACTGATGCCCGTCACACGGCCATTCCAGTAAAGCATCAAGGAAACAGCCATCCCGATGATGCCTCCTCCAATAAGTGCGTTTATCCATTCTTGCTGCATATTTACTCTCCTTTATTTCTTTCAACTAAAAACTTTTTTTCATTCCAACGAATCATCCCACCGGTCATGTTCACTGTAAACCGATAGCCTAACTTTTGACTTTCAGCGGTTGCCTGCCCCGAGCGTCCGCCACTGCGACAGATGAAGACGATTTCTTCACTGCGATCCCCTTTTTCAAGGAATGCCGTCAGTTCAGGCCCCAGCGTCACCAGCTCCGCTCCGGCAATGTGACCATACTCCCCATTAAATTCATCGGGGCGTCGCACGTCGATCAAACGAACGTTGCCAGCCACCGCCGCTGGTAATTTGTTATGAACATCATCCACACTGACCTCTGGAATTCCATCTACCGTTTGTGGATGAAAGACCCTGTGATCCCGTGGAACCCCGCAAGCCAAATTGGCTGGCACCGCTTCATGGATCTTGCGAGGATTGGCCAGCTTCAGATCTGACATGATCTGCTGAAACTGCTCTTTGCTAATCCGCTCATTCAGGCGCGGGTTGTGCATCTTCTCGGTGCCAATCGTGGAAGAGGTCATTCCTCGATAGTCATGCCCGGGATAGACGATGGTTTCTGCCGGAAGCTGGTACAGCTTACCCGTCACACTGTCATACAATCTTTCAGAAGATCCTTGTTGGAAGTCCGTACGGCCACAGCCCCGGATCAACAGGGCATCTCCTGTAAAGGCCCGACCTTCAAATACGTAAGTCATACAGGTGTTGGTGTGACCTGGAGTTGCCAGTACGTGGATCTTTTTATCCCCCAACAGTAGCTCTTGTCCGTCTTCCAGCGGGATGTCCACGCAATCAACCTGGGCATCTTTGCTGACCGCCGTTTGCACACCGGTCCGACGGCGAATTTCACCCGCCCCCGTGATGTGATCCGCGTGAATGTGGGTGTCGAGCACATACATCAGACGAAGCCCCAGCTCTTCAATCAGCTTCAGATCACGATCGACAGTTTCCAGAACCGGGTCAATCAAAGCGGCTTCTTTGCTTTTTGGATCCGCAATCAGATACGTGTATGTGGAAGATTCGGCATCGAAAAGCTGATGAAAGATGATGTCGTTTTTCATGGCTTCTCCTTTATTTAAGTATTGTTCAACGATGGCCTCAACGCCATTTCCGGCCAGAGGCTTCTTCAATTGGGCCCATCTTTCGCACCGGGACAGCAGAACACAGTTCTCTGTTTCTCCACAGCGGCGTCCCAGTTCCTCCAGAAGATGTTCTGGAGCCACCAGCACCGCCAGTCGATTTCCCAGGGATCCCACTTCTTCTTCCAGGTGGGTCAGGGGCACCCATTGGGCTCCAGGAATATGTCCCTGCAGGAAAACTGCACGATCTCGAAGATCCAGAATCTTCAACAAGTGCGGCTCGGTCGCCCAGATGTTGTAAACTTGCTCACAGCTTATTTGGTTTAATGACTTCGTTTCCATGGGCTCATAATGGCATACCGATGTGTTCTGGAGTGATGTCCTAGGACATAATGAACCTTAAAAAAATCAGCCCCCGTCCCAGATCGAGATCCAGTCCAGGAATCCAGCAAATGACACACAACAATTATGTCCTAGGACATCACGACACGGGGCCGCTTCGGGATATAGTCGTTTTATAAAGATTCCGATCCTGAAAGGAGATACTCACATGAAACCAGCAGTAAAAGAATTCTTCGATAGCGCCACATGGACACTGACTTATGTTGTCTACGACACCGCATCTAAGGATGCTGTGATCATTGACCCTGTGTGGGACTATGATCCCGCAGCTTCGAAGATGAGCACCGCCTCGGCAGATGCTGTTTTGGAGTTTGTGAAAACCAACAATCTGAAGGTTCACTATATTCTGGAGACACACGCGCACGCCGACCACGTGTCAGGATCCCAGGTCCTGAAAAAACACATCCCCGGAGCGAAAGTGGGAATTGGCGCCAAAATCACAGATGTTCAGAAAGTCTTTAAAAATGTTTTTAATCTGGACAAAGATTTTCCAACGGATGGCAGTCAATTTGACCTGCTTCTTGAGGAAGGTAAAGCCCTGAACGCGGGGACTTTGAAAATTGAAACACTTTACACCCCCGGCCACACTCCGGCTTGTGCAAGCTATGTCATCGACGACAATGTCTTTACCGGAGATGCGCTTTTTATGCCTGACTATGGCACCGGTCGCTGTGACTTCCCCGCAGGAAGCGCCGACGCTCTTTACACCTCCGTCCACGAGAAGCTTTACACGCTGCCAGATCACTACAAAGTTTTCGTCGGACACGACTACCTTCCCAACGGCCGTGAACTTCAGTTCCAAAGCACCATCGGAGAAGAAAAGGAAAAGAACGTACAACTGGGCATGAAAACGACTCGTGAACAATTCGTTGAGTTTCGCAACAATCGCGACAAGAAACTGGCGGCCCCCCGCTTGCTTCTGCCCAGCGTTCAAGTGAATATCGATGCGGGCCATCTGCCTAAACCCGAAGACAACGGAACCCGCTACTTAAAAGTTCCTTTGAAGGAGTAACCATATGAAATCTTTTTTGGGCCTGCTCAGTTTGATTATCGGCACGAATACGGGAGCCGCTTCGGCTTCCCCAACAACGACAGTGGATCGAAGCAATGTTGTCATCATTGATGTCCGCACACCTCAGGAATACAACCAGGGACATGTCGATAAGTCTTTAAATATTGATTTTCTGAACGCGGATTTTAAAACGCAGATTGCAAAGCTTGATAAGAACAAACTTTATGGCCTGTACTGTCGCAGTGGAAACCGCTCTGGCCAGGCTTTGAAAGTGATGAAGCAGATGGGCTTCACCCAGGTGGAGAACCTGGGCAGTTTGGAACAGGCACGTCGTGCACTTACTTCGGGATGGCCTCGTTAAGCAGGTCATCCTTTTTCAGCAGAACAATCTCGCGCCCTTTTTGTTCGATCAAGCCTTCATCAGCAAAACGTGCCAGGGTGCGAATCACCGTCGGGGTCGTTGTCCCACAGAAATCGGCGATTTCCTGACGAGTCCATGAATAATCTGGATGCAGCTCTTTCAAGTACACCAAAGCCTCAGCAATGCGAGCCGGGGCGTCTTTTTCACTAAGAACCAACTGCTTGGCTTCAGCCTGACGCAGCTCCTTGGACAAGGTTTCCAGCAGCTTTTCCGCCAGATCACAGTTCCCCTTCATCAAAGTGCGCATTTCACTTTTGCTCATAAAACGAATTTTAGACTCATCAATAACGGTGGCTGTGGCGTGATACGGTTCATTGGCAAAAAGGCTGCGATGGCCAAAAATCTGTCCTGCCCGGAACAGACGGACCAGATGATCCTTGCCGGATTCACCCCACAAACCCAAACCCACCAGTCCAGATTCGACAAAGTAAAGATTCTGAGGGGTCTCCCCGGAGCGGTAGATCACATCCCCGCGGTGATAGGTCTTCCAGGCAGCCTGAGCAAAAAGATCTTTGAATTCCATGCCTGACAGCATAACACGGGCCCCGACCCCAAAAACAAACAAAAAAGGCCGGGTTTCTGACCCGGCCTTCTTCGTTTTTGACTATCTAAGTCTTAGTTGACGTCTTTGTAGTCAGCGTCGATCACATCGTCGCCGCCTTTGTTCGCAGAAGAGTCCCCTTCGGCTTGATCAGCCTGCTGTCCTTCAGCACCTGGTTGCGCGCCCTGCTTCTTATACAGATCAGAAGTCAGTTTGTGTGTCAGGTTCTGAAGTCTTTCGAAGGCCCCTTTCAACTCATCACCAGAAGCGGCTTTGTTTTCAAGGATCTTCTTGGCATCAGCCAGAGCTTCATTCGCAGATTTGACCTCAGCTTCAGGCAACTGAGAGCCGGAATCTTTGATCAATTTTTCAGTCTGGTAAACCAAGTTGTCCAGATTGTTTCTTTGCGTTGCCGCTTCTGCTTTACGTTTATCTTCTTCCGCATGGCCTTCAGCGTCCGCGACCGCACGTTTGATCTCGTCCTCAGACAAACCGGACTGAGCCGTGATCTTGATCTGCTGGGACTTGCCAGAAGACATGTCTTTCGCAGAGACGTGCAAGATACCGTTGGCGTCGATATCGAAGGTCACCTCAACCTGAGGCACACCACGTGGAGCTGGTGGAATACCTACCAACTCGAAGCGACCCAAAGTTTTGTTGTCGCTAGCCATCTTGCGCTCACCTTGAAGAACGTGGATATCAACTGCTGGTTGATTGTCGGCTGCTGTCGAGAACACCTGGGATTTCTTGGAAGGAATCGCCGTGTTTCTTTCGATCAGAGTCGTCATCACGCCACCCAAAGTCTCGATACCAAGGCTTAGTGGAGTCACGTCCAACAGAAGAACGTCTTTCACGTCACCGGCAAGAACGCCCCCTTGAACCGCAGCACCTACGGCCACAACCTCATCCGGATTCACAGAACGGTTCGGTTCTTTACCGAAGAATTCTTTAACCGCTTTCTGGATCGCCGGAATACGAGTGGAACCACCGACCAAGACAACTTCGTCGATTTCAGAAGCCTTCAGACCAGAGTCTGCCAAAGCCTTCTTACAAGGCTCCATGGAGCGTCTTACAAGGTCTTCTGTCATCTGATCAAACTTCGCGCGAGACAGTTTTGTCTGCAAGTGTTTAGGACCAGACTGATCAGCTGTGATGAACGGAAGATTGATCTCTGTTTCCTGAGCGGAAGAAAGTTCGATCTTCGCTTTCTCGGCAGCTTCTTTCAGACGTTGCAAGGCCATTTTGTCATTTTTAAGATCGATGCCCTGGTCTTTTTTGAACTCAGAGATCAACCATTCCAGGATCACTGTATCGAAGTTGTCACCACCCAGGTGAGTGTCACCGTTGGTTGCGCGAACTTCAACAACACCGTCCCCAACCTCAAGGATGGACACGTCGAACGTACCACCACCGAAGTCGTAGATAACGATTTTTTCGTCTTTTTTCTTATCCAAACCGTACGCCAATGCCGCCGCTGTCGGCTCATTGATGATACGTTTGATTTCCAGACCTGCGATACGACCGGCATCTTTTGTCGCCTGTCTTTGCGCATCGTTGAAATAAGCAGGAACGGTTACAACCGCTTCTGTTACCGGCTCACCCAAATAGTCTTCAGCGACTTTTTTAAGTTTAGCCAAAACTGCCGCACCAATTTCTTCCGGAGAAACATTTTTACCCTGAACCTTGAACGCGCAGTCGTTGCCTTTAGCAACCACAGTGTAAGGAACAAGTTTGATTTCTTCCTGAACCTCTTCAAATCTGCGGCCGATGAAACGTTTCGCAGAATAGATCGTGTTCTCTGGATTCGTCACAGCCTGACGTTTAGCGATTTGACCCACCAAACGGTCACCATCTTTGGTGTATGCGACGACGGAAGGAGTGGTACGAGCGCCCTCTTCATTCACGAGAACTTTGGGCTCACCGCCCTCCATGATCGCGACGCATGAGTTCGTCGTTCCTAAGTCGATACCAATAATTTTACCCATACCTTATCTCCTTAAAACAGCTGCTTGAGGACTTGCCCAACCAGCTAAAAATACTATCCAATTCAGTCATTTCTAATGTGGGTCCGGCTTTGAATTCGTCAAGGCGAGGGGCTCACTTTTTTATGACAATTATTTAATGAATAATTTCAATATCTTACAGGGTTTTAACTCGCTAAAAGAGTTGCTTCTGGGCATGATGTGACCTCGCTCCTCTCTTAAAACAAAACAAAAACAAAGCCCCTCTAGGCCCTGGCGTAACCCTTCTGCGCCGGGGCCGCAATTTTTGCGGGACCTTATTTCTTCTTGCTGAAGAAGCCACCTTCAGAGGTCACATTCAGACCTCTTGCCTTTGCAATTTCTCGCAAAAGTTTCTCTTCGTCTTTATGTAATTTCTCTGGGAACTGCACTTCCACATGGAAGTAGATATCCCCACGGCGATTGCCGCGTAAAGAAGGCAAACCCTCACCCACCAGCTTCACATTGTCGCCATTGTGAGTGCCCTTTGGCACCTCGAGCTTGGCTTTACCCGTGACTGTCGGAACTTCGATCTCGGCCCCGAGGAGCATTTGCACATAAGGCACGGAAAGCTCTGCCACCAGGTCATCCCCGCGGCGCTCAAAGTGATTGTGTGGTTTCACGCGAATTTCAACATACAGATCCCCTGGAGGACCCCCCATGTACCCGCCTTCACCTTCGGTCGCCACACGCAGACGCGTGCCGGTGTCCACCCCTGCCGGGATGTTCAGGCGGATTTTACGGTGTTCAGCCACACGGCCTTTGCCTTTACAAGGTTTGCACGGATTTTTGATCACAGTCCCCTGCCCATGGCATGTCGGGCACGTGGACGCCATGGCGAAGAAGCCCTGCTGACGCACCACCTGGCCAGAGCCACCGCAGGTGCCGCAAGTGCTGACTTGAGAGCCTTTTTCAGCTCCTGTCCCTTTACACTCTTCACAGTTCTTATCTGTGTCGAATTCGATTTCTTTTTCAAGACCCGTGATGACGTCTTTGAGTGTGATCTCTGCCACATAACGCAGATCCGATCCACGACGAGGCTCATTGCGATTGCGACGCTGTCTTTGCTGACCGCCCATGCCGCCACCGAAGAAGTCGCCAAAGATATCGCCGAAGTGAGAGAAGATATCTTCGACATCCGTGAAGCCTCCGGCACCGCCGCCGCCACCGCGCGTGAACGCATCGTGGCCGAAGCGGTCGTACTGCGCACGTTTTTGAGTGTCGCTCAAAACTTCGTAAGCTCCGGCAGCTTCCTTGAATTTTTCTTCGGCCTCTTTGTTGCCGGGATTTTTATCCGGATGGAACTGCATCGCCAGCTTGCGATAAGCTTTTTTGATGGTGTCCTGATCGGCGCCTTTTTCGACGCCCAGAATTTCGTAGTAATCTCTTTTGCCAGCCATAGTGTATGGAACCTAACGTTGTGCGCTATTTTTTGTGTCGAATATGACAAAATAGGGTGCCAAAACCGCTGCCGTCAAGGTCTCCTCGTAAATTCCTTATGCAATACGGCCACAGTGGTTTTCTTCCGGCGCGCGGGGCGTCGTCCAATCTTAGCCGGTCGTTTTCAGGCCCAGCTTTCTAAGTTTAGCTTTAACTGCGGAAAGTTTAACCATCGCCAACCCGCCAAACGCACAGAAAATCGCCATCGACGGCAACCAGGCGTCCCAGCCATACCAGTCGATCATACTGCCGACAAAGGGCATAGCGATCGCGGCTCCATAGTACTGGAAGGAGTCAATCACACCCGCGGCAAAGCCCGCCATTTTCTTACCACCAATATCCATTGGGGCCGCTGAACCGATGATCGAGTGAGTGGCATTCACCGGAAGTGCGATCATGAGCAGAATAAAGCCACTGAGCACAAGTGATCCGGAGAACCAGTGCATCAGGAAAGCCCCCACAACCATCACCCCTGCTGCCGAGAAGTACAACTTTGAGGCCACCGGCCCACGATGCCCGGAAAACATTTTATCTGAAATCCAGCCTGCGCCGAACGACCCCAGAACCCCCACAAAAGGCATCAACGTGAAGATCCACTTTAAGGTGCCGTCGCCTTTTGCATCCACTGACAGTTTTTCCACAAAGAACAAGGTCGCCAACTGATCCATACTGTGGCGCGCGGCCCCCGTACAGGCATAGGCCATCGCATAAAACCAGATCAAGGGATGATTGAAGATGGTCATGAAGCTTTCTTTCAGAGGAACGCGGACCCCGTTGGTGTCATCCACTTCATCGACGATGACTTCGGGGGCGTAACCCGCAAGTTCCGGCGATTCCTTTACCAAAAGGGCTGTGAGGATCATCATGACCCCCACGACAAGAGGTGGGACGCGGAACAACCACTGCCACTGATGTTCAGCAACGATGAAAGCCCCAATGGCAAACCCTGCCAACAAAAAGGGCGACAAATGGGCCGACACAACCTGCCCCAGCTGCACCATAAAACCAAACACACCGGCGAAGACTCCACGCTCAGAGCGTTTGAACCAGGCGGCGTTGATTTTAATCATTCCGGGGGCACCCCAGGACTGAAAGTAACCATTTAACAACAGGATGCTACTGAATGTTGAAAATGAGGAAATGATCGGACTGAAGCCGCAAATCAAGTTGACGATAACGGTACCAACGGCCCCAATCAGCATGGCGTTCTTCCCACCGATGCGATCGGTGAACAAACCGTTAATGAGCTGCCCCGTCCCGTAGGCGAAACTAAAGGCGGCCCACAAGGCAGAGATGTCGGACTTCGTGAACTGGAACTCTTCCACCAAAAAAGGGGTCGCTGCCCTGAAATTGTAGCGGGCAATATAATAAGCACTGTACATCAATCCCAAAGTTAACCAATTCAGCGTTCTTCTTTTACGAAAGCCTTTGGGGTACGGGTGCTGCATTGAAAATCCTTTGGTAATAGGAACGGGGTCAACCCAAAGGACAATGCCAGAACTACGGGCAAAGACATATGACGGGAATCATGCTTTTGCCACGATGTTTTACTGATTTTTCTTCAAACTTTGGATTTTATCCTGAAGGCGCTTGATAAGCACAGGATCCTGCTTGGTCTGGATCATGTCCTGAAGTACGGACTCTGCAAGTTCTAAATTTCCAGCATCGGAATACAATCGACCGGCGAGTGTGAATACCCAAGGAGGAGCGCCATTTTTTCCCGCTTGAATAAGCAGTTCGGCAGCTCGTTTGTTGTCCTTTACTTCATACATGTAGTGATAGGCGGCCCGGTACAAAATGGGCCAATCGTTGGGGAAAGCCTTCGCCCCCTTATCAAAAAATTTCGCAGCACCTTCTATGTCACTAACCAGCACAGACAAAGCCAATCCACCAGTTGCATAAGGCATCCGAAAATGTGGTGACAAATTGGTGATCGAATCGAGCATTCTATACAGCCACGAATTGTTTACACAGATTCTCTTTGAAATCTCTGCTTCGCAATAATCGAAGTCTTGCAGAGCCCTAATCCACATAGAGTCTGCTATCACTTCCGAATATCCAAAGGTCATATGGTCAAGCATCGCCGGAGGAGGCAGTAAAGTGCGCCGCTGATCAAGAACCTGCACATAGGATTGTTGTGCACTAACCAGCAGCGCCAAAGCAAAAATCCCCACTAATATAGTGGGGATTTTTCGCTTCAAACAAAAATTAAACTTTGTCAAAGTTAACATTGAACCTTAGTTGATACCTGGTGTTGGATTTGTCAGGTTTTTATTGTTATCAATTTGCCAAACATCCATCCCAGTTCCGTAGATATTAGCCTGAGCTCTCACTACAAATCCTGTAAGAGTCATCGATGTACCTGTTGGAGCCGCTGGAGCTGCACCACTCAAACCGTAAAGGATTGTACAACCGTTCGCGATTACACCATTCGCTCCACAGTATGAACCCGTGTTAATAGTATTTCCTGGAGCAGCTGTTGGCGGATTGTTGTAACCTTGAGCAGCACCAGCCTTCATGTTGGCAGCAATAGCAGCTCCAAATCCAGCATTATATCTCAACTTACCTTCTGGAGAGTACCCGATAGCACCAAACATATCATGGTAAGCGGAGTACTCAGCAAAGAATGCCTTTTCAGAAGTATAAATTGATGACAATGTCGTCTTAGCTTCAGACTGACGCGCTTTCGCGATGTATTTATTTACTTGTGGCACTGCGATAGACGCCAAAACACCAATGATCGCCACAACGACCATCAACTCAACAAGCGAGAAACCGCTTTGAGATTTTCTCTTAGATGAAAACATTTAAAGACCTCCATGGTTCTTTTTTAAACTGTTTACCCACATAAGTGTGTCAAATGTGATCTTGTATTGCAAGGTCCTGTATCGAATATGACTGCATAATTTGTTTCATGTTTATTTCGTAAGGGACCGATGATTTTCCCTCTGAGCAGGACCTATAACCAGCTTTTATGGCCCCGCTAGACTTGCCAATGCTGAAAGAGTGCTCAAATTGAGTCATAAGGTAGAATAAAACTCATGGGTAACAATAAAAAAGACAACAACAGCAACTATCCTTTTTCCTCGACAGAGGGGGAAGCAGGCGTCCAGCTCGTCCCGAAACTGGACACTCCGAAGATGTACAAGGTGATTCTTCTGAACGACGACTACACACCGATGGATTTCGTCGTCCTTGTATTGCGTCGTTTTTTCGCAAAAACAGAAGAGCAAGCCACTGAAATAATGTTAGATGTTCATAAGAAGGGTGCAGGAATTGCCGGGGTTTTCAGCCTTGAAATTGCCGAAATGAAAGTGATGCAGGTCAATCAGTTCGCGCAACTCAATCAATACCCCCTGAAAAGCACACTGGAGGAGGAAGCATGATGAGCCGTGAACTTGAGCGCAAGCTCGCCGAAGCCACTGAACTCGCCAAGCGCAATCGTCATGAGTTTGTCACTCTGGAGCACATCCTTTTGATCCTCACCGAGTCTCCAGTCATGGTCGAAATTCTTGAGGCCTGCGCCGTCAATGTGCAAAAACTAAAACAGGATTTACGCGATCATTTGAAAACCGGCATTCCTCAGATCACCGATGAACAACTTGGTTCCTATGGTGGTTTTGAATCCTGGACACCTGAATTCACACTGGCCTGCCATCGCCTGATTCAACGTGCGGCCATTCAAATGAAAAGCGCCGGTCGCAATCAAATCAGCGAAGGCAGTCTGCTGGTATCTTTGTTCTATGAACAAGACTCTCACGCGGCTTTCGCGCTGGCCCGACAGGGTCTTACTCAATTTGATATCATCAATTTTATTTCCCATGGGATCACAAAGGACGGACGAGATCACGACATCCCTCCAGCCTCCACTCCCCGCCCCGCAGATTATCAGGGCGATGGCAGCGAGGAAGTTCGAGGATCCCCCTTGGAAAGCTTCTGCATCAATCTGAATGAACGCGCCAAACAAGGAAAGTTAGATCCTTTGATTGGACGCGAAGATGTGATTGAAAGAACTATCCAGGTGCTTTGCCGTCGCACAAAAAACAATCCCCTGCTAATTGGTGAACCCGGCGTGGGTAAAACCGCCATCGCGGAAGGACTTGCACAAAAAATCGTCAACAATCAGGTTCCAGAAAAGCTGAAAAATGCGGTGATTTACTCATTGGATCTGGGGGGATTGCTGGCCGGAACAAAATTCCGCGGTGACTTTGAAGGTCGTTTAAAAGCCGTCGTCAAAGAGATCGAAAAGCATCCCAATGCCATCTTGTTCATTGACGAAATCCACACGATCGTCGGCGCTGGTGCCACCAGCGGCGGGTCGATGGATGCCTCTAACTTGCTAAAACCAGCCTTGGCAAACGGTGATATCAGCTGCATCGGTTCAACCACCCACAGCGAATATCGCCAGTACTTTGAAAAAGATCGCGCCTTGAATCGTCGCTTTCAAAAGATCGACATCCATGAGCCCAGCAAAGAAGACTGCGTCAAAATTCTCAAAGGATTGCGCAAGTCCTACGAAGAATTCCACCAGGTGCAGTTCTCGGATGAAGCGCTGCAAGCCGCCGTTGAACTTTCGCAAAAGCATATTCACGGCAAACTTCTTCCTGACAAGGCCATTGACGTTTTGGACGAAGCCGGAGCTTACTTCCGTCTGAAATATGAAAATGCGGAAGACATCAAGATCGACACGCCCGAGATCGAAGAGGTCATTGCAAAAATGACGGGGCTTCCTGTGGCCAATATTTCTTCAAGTGAAAAAACACAATTGCGTGATCTGGATAAGAAACTCAAAGCGCTGATCTTTGGACAAGACGAAGCCATTGACCGACTGGTGGCCAACATTAAGTATGCCCGAAGCGGCCTGGGTCGCCCGAACAAACCCATCGGAAGCTTCCTTTTCACCGGCCCCACAGGTGTCGGTAAAACCGAAGTCTGCCGCCAGCTTGCCAGCATCATGGGCGTTCATTTCGAACGCTTTGATATGAGTGAGTACATGGAGAAACACGCCGTGGCCCGCATGGTGGGGGCTCCTCCGGGTTATGTCGGTTACGAAGAAGGTGGTTTGCTGACAGAAGCGGTCACCAAAAATCCGTACTGTGTTCTTCTGCTGGATGAGATCGAAAAAGCTCACCCCGACATCACAAATATTCTGTTACAGGTGATGGATGCCGGAAGACTGACCGACAGCAACGGACGCGTGGCTGATTTTAAGAATGTGGTTCTGGTCATGACCTCCAACGCGGGTGCCCTGGAAACTTCGCGCGGCACCATCGGAATGGTCGACGAAAATCGCAGTTCCTTGTCTTTGGATGCGATCAAGAAGGCCTTCTCTCCGGAGTTCATCAACCGTCTTGATGCCGTGGTGTCCTTCCGCGACCTCACCGAAGACATGGTTATCCGCATTACTCAGAAATTTGTGGATGAACTGAAGATGACCTTGCTGGAAAAGAAAGTGGAACTGAACGTTTCTCAAGATGTAATTAAGTGGCTAATGAAAAAAGGCTACGACAAGGTTTACGGAGCGCGTCCTTTGGCCCGCTGTGTGGACGAACATCTTAAAAAAGCCTTGGTTGACGAACTTCTTTTCGGCCGATTGGTGGATGGTGGACGCGTAAATGTTGAACTTGAAAAGGATATGCTCAAGTTCCATTTTAGCACCACCCCCAACAATGGGGCGGGTCAAAAAAATCAAAAGCAACCTGTCACAACGTGATGGCATTGACATTCCTTTTAGAGTTATCATTATTAGTGGTGACTCTAAAAGGAGTGCATAAATGGCATTTTTAAAACGTATTGGTCTTTTTATTCTTACAAACGTTCTGGTGATCGTCACGATCGGTATCGTTTGGTCTATCGTCAGCCGCTTCCTGGGCTTGGCGGGACTTAACTCTTACATCCCGTTCTTGATGGCGTTTTGCGCCGTTTGGGGTATGGGGGGAGCGTTCATTTCCCTGTTCATGTCCAAATGGATGGCGAAGATGTTCCATGGCGTGAAAGTCATTGATTCTAACAATCCAAATCCTGAACTTCGAGCGTTGGTCACAAAAGTTCACGAACTGGCTCGCCGTGCGCAACTGCCTAAAATGCCAGAAGTTGGTATCTACGAATCCGTAGACATCAACGCCTTTGCGACTGGACCTTCCAAATCCAACTCTTTGGTGGCGGTCTCCACAGGTCTGTTGCAAAGAATGAACGACAAAGAAGTTGAAGGCGTTTTGGCACACGAAGTGGCTCACATCGCCAATGGTGACATGGTCACCATGACCTTGATCCAAGGTATCGTGAATGCGTTTGCCATGTTCTTCTCTCGTATCCTGGCAAACCTTGTGGCTTCCAACGTGGATGAAAAATTCCGCGAGATCGTTCGCTTCGCTGTCACAATCCTGGGCGACATTGCCTTCACGATGCTGGGCTCTATCGTGGTGAATTACTACTCACGCAAACGTGAATTCCGTGCGGATGCTGGTGGCGCGAAGTATTCTTCCCGCGAAAACATGATCGCAGCTTTGCAAAAACTGCGCTCTGTGTATGAATTGCCAATCCCACCGGAAGAAGGTGCGACAGCCACTTTGATGATCTCCAACCGCGACAAAGGTGGAATCGCCAAATTGTTCATGACTCACCCGCCTCTGGAAGTACGTATCGAAGCCCTGCAACGCGGCCGCGTTTAAGACCACTTGCAGCGGAAAGCCAACTTTAGAACGGCTTTCCGCTCTCGGGGTTGTTTCTTCACTGAAATGGGCATAACCTAACTGGGTTATGCCTCGTATAGTTCTTGCCCTCTCATTTTTCTCTGTTCTTTTGGGTTGCGCGACCACCTCGCGTTTTGACACGCGTATCGACAAGCGACTGACACCTCCCCTGCCAAGCTTTATGGCGAAGTGGAGATCTGCTCCTGTTTCAGATCTTGAAAAACTTGAAGTGGGCGCCAAAGAAAACAACATCCTTTGGTGGAAGACCTATATGGTGTCCATGGCGCATAAGGAAAAAAATCCCGCCGTGGCATGTGAAGGCTTCAGTCAGCTATCTGCCGTCATGGAATTCCCACTGCACGATCTGGCATTGCTCAGAGCTTATGAAACCTGCCCTGCAGACAAATTGCTGGCCAATCTGCCGGAAAGTGTCGCCCCTTGGTATCGCGATCTTTCCATCGACATCAATCTTAAAAAAGCATTGCAGACACCAGAACTTCAGGATGACCTGACGGCCTATGTTGAAAAAGCTCGTAGCGAAAGCAATAAAAAGAACAAGGAAGAATACTATCTTAAGGCCCTTTTGCTGGCACAAAAACTGGAACTTAAAGAAGACGCCGCCAGCATCCAGGCCCAGCTTTATAAAAATTCTCCGCGCCTGAATCCTGCGCCCGCCTATAAAGAGCTCAGCGCTGTGGCTTCGGACTATCGCTTCCATCGGGAGTTCGACAAAGCTCTTAAAACTTACAGACAAATCCTGGATGCCAAAGAGGCTACGGCCGACGAACAATTCCAGGCTTTGAAAAACATCCGCCAGACTTATAAGGTCGCCCAACGCCGCAACGATTATATCAACGCCACGGCCGATGTGGTGAACTGGGCCAAAAATCAGCTACAAAAAAATAAAAAGGACCGCCGCACAATCGCGCGTTTCCATGATTCGCAGGTTCTGTTTGCGAAAACCTTGTGGACGGAAGATCAAACTTCCCGTGCGGTGCAGGTGTTAAACGAAACCCATCGCCGCTTGCGTGGTGTTTATCCGATGGATGAAGTGTTCTTTATCCTGGGCCGCATAGACGAAGAAAAAGGCAACTTCAAGAAAGCCCTGGAATACTTTGAAGCCAGCTATCAACAGCCTGTCAGCTTTTCGGGCCTGCGCGATAAGATCTCGTGGTTGAAGTCCTGGAACTATTTCAAACTTGGCAAATGGGCGGAAGCCCGCACCAGCCTTGAGCAGATGAAAGAGCTGGTTAAAGACCCTTCCGATAAATCCCGTGCACGTTTCTGGCTGGCTAGAACACTTAAGAAACTAAATCTTGAGCCTGAAGCCCAAGCCGAACTGCAAACTCTGAGCAAAGAAGATCCGCTGGGATACTATGGGGTCATGGCCTATCGTGACCTGGGCTGGGAGTTCCCTCCCCTGTCCGTTGATGTCAACGAGCTGCAGGGCTTAAGTTTATTTTCCGTGGAGGAGCTATCCGTTTCCACCCGTTTGACGACTGAGTGGCTGATAGCCGTTAATGAAAAACCTTTTGCAGAAAAAATCTTGAACATCGCCGTTGATGACCTGAAAAAACGCAATGTCACAGCGGAGAAGACCTGGCTGGCGGTATCTTCTGGATACGCACGTGCGGGCCTATACTTGCCGCTATTCTCTGCCATTGGTGCTTTACAACCAGAGGTCAAAGACCGCTTGCTAAATGATCATCCCGATCTTTTGTTCCCACAGGCTTACGGCGATATCATCGCAGAAGCTTCCAAGAAAAGCGGAATCCCACAAGAGTTTATTTTCTCTATCATCCGCCAGGAATCCGCATTTAATCCCGAAGCCCGCAGCCCCGTGGATGCCTTCGGTTTGATGCAACTTCTGCCAAGTGTCGCCAAACAACTGGCAAAACAGAACAATCTACCCTATAGCGAAGCCAGTGACTTGTTTAAGCCCGAAATCAATGTCCCGCTGGGGGCCTTTGAGCTGAAGAACCTGATGCGCAAGTATAACAACCAATATATTTTGGCTGTGTCCGGTTACAACGCCAATGACAGTGCCATCCGCGGTTGGCTCAAGACCCGCTTCCGGGATGACTCTGTCGAGTTTATCGAGGAAGTTCCGTATGAAGAAACCCGGGCTTACATCAAGCTGACGATGCGAAACTACGTCTTCTATCAACGACTGCTTCATCAAGGCAAAGGTTCCCGCTTCCCGGAAGAACTGCTCAAGTTACAACGCTAGTCCCAAAGCAAAAAGCCACCTTCCCAAGGTGGCTTTTTTTATTTCAAAGATCCAACCCTAAACTGCGGTGAAATCGTTTACGACGTTCTAAATCAAAAATATATCTAAGCTCTACTAAAGAGCGAAAGCGTTCGTGAAAATGCATCCCCGTTATCACGAAACCCTCCTTTAATTTCGGGATCAAGACTCCGGGATTATTGGGGTGGTGCAGACTTGTGACCACTTGAAATTCTTCATGGCGCACTTTCTCCAGAACACAACTCAGAAGTTTTCCGTAAAGCCCCTTTCCTCGGAACTCCGCCAAAACTGCCGAATTTTGCATATAGTAGGTTTCTGCATCCGTGGCATGTCCAAAGTGCCAACCTATCATTCGATCCCGAGAGAAAACCCCCATGCGTAGAATAAATCTTTGTTCCGTTTTGCGGCGATCAGATAACTTCCCCTGACTCGGACCGTCGCCTGCCCCCGCCGCTTCTGCTTCTAATCTGTTGAAGAAAACCGAATCGAAATTTTCCGCCAAACAGGTGCGCAACTCCGATGCAGAGACCTCTCTTACGTAAAAACCATCGCCAATATCTTTGGAAAACATACGTCGTCCTATTTTAGAAGTTCAGGATAAATAAAAAAAATTCGTCTAACAAAATCCACACCAAGCCGATCTTCAAGCAACTTCATTTGAGAAATTATAACTTCACCGTCGTTGCCTGCCTCTTCCTTCTTTGTATCTTCCAAGGGAATTCCCACATCATGATGCAGATATTCACCAAACTCAGAAATACAAAAATCACAGTAAGCTTTAGTATGCAGAATAAAGTGGTGCCACATCTGATCCAGATATTCGATTTGATTCGTAAAAAGAAAGGGCCCTTGCAGAAAGCCTTCCTTTTGGGACTTATGAATAAAACGTAGCAAAGTCACAAGATCGTCATAGACCATTTCAAGCAGCACTGTCGATTTGGAGTTTGAAAATTCTTTTAAGTTCACAATTCTTGCAATGATATTTTTCATAAATCCCCCACTTAAACGTTACACAGGATCGCCATCACCACCATGCGAACCAGCACCACAGGTGCGATAGATGGAGCCATCCAAAGCTTTTTCCTGAAACTCTGCTTTTGATTTCTCGTAAGAACGAATCTCATTTCCTTGATTCCTCAAGGCCTCAATATCTTGATTGGATAGCTGAGATTCATCGACATTCAATGCCCGCAACACCCCTCTCACTGAGCTAATCTCAGAAGCACTCAACGAAGCCGCGTGAGCAAAGGGAGCCGTCGCCAGTACAATCGCCATAGCCAATAACTTATTAATTTTTTGCTTTTCCATTTCTTTCTCCTTTTCCGTAATTCGGATGCTGAGACGTATTGCGAATGCGATACCAGCGTCAGATCGAATATATTCGATCTCATGGGTGTAAATAGCTTTAGCGCCCTATAACCTGGTCCGAAATCCGAGAATCAAGATCCGGCTTCTGACCGTCCCATTCTGCGACATCCCCCATCAACAGTCCCTCTTTTCGTCTCATGCTGCCGGACTATTTGCCGATAAGTTCTTGTGGAGAAAGGGGAATACTTCATGTTTTCTCGCAAAGTGGTTATTGCAGCTAGTTGTGTCGGTTTGACTTTCTTTGGCGGTTTGGGGCTTTACCTTTACTCCACACAAGAAAGCTCCCCTTCCCGCACACAAAGCTCCAGCAAAAAGGACAGCAGCCTGCGTGCGCTGGAAAAGTCCTTCATCACATCACAAACTGACAAAGTTGTGGATGAGCCCAGTGCCCTTTTCAACGACCCGGCCATCAGTCAGGCCTGGGGCTTAAAGAAGTCTGATGCAGCCCGCGCCTGGTCTGTCACCAAAGGCAGCCGTGATATCGTCATCGCAGTGATCGATACCGGCATTGACATCAAACACGAAGACTTGGCCGGAAACCTTTGGCGCAATCCCGGAGAAACCGGTTTGGACTCTAAGGGACGAGACAAAGCCACCAACGGCATTGATGACGACGGCAATGGTTTTGTTGACGACGTCTATGGCTGGAACTTTGTTTCCAACAATCCGAAGCTTGATGACAATCACGGACACGGAACCCATATCGCAGGCATCATCGGTGCAGAAGCTGGAAACGGCAAAGGTATCACCGGGATTGCCCCGGAAGTCAGCCTGATGATTTTGAAGTACTACGATCCTAAAGTTCCAGGAACAGACAATCTCAAAAACACGGTGGCTTCCATTCGCTATGCCGTGAAGATGGGTGCGAACATCATCAACTACTCCGGCGGGGGCACAGAGTTCTCACAGGAAGAACATGACGCCATTGCCGAGGCCGAGAAGAAAGGCATTCTGTTTGTCGCAGCGGCTGGTAATGAAAGATCCAACTCGGATCAGCATCACTACTACCCGGCTGACTACAAACTTAAAAATATTATCTCTGTGACGGCCATTGACCCCTCTACCCAAGTGCTGGCGTCGTCCAACTATGGTGTTGAAACCGTGGATATCGCAGCCCCAGGACAAAACATCCTGTCCTGCCTTCCGGGGAACTCTTATGGTTATATGACCGGCACATCGCAAGCCACAGCCTTTGTCACTGGGGCCGCCGCTTTGGTGATGGCTCATAAGCAGTCTTTCCAGGCCGAAGATGTTAAGAAGTACATTCTTGCCACAGGGGATGCCCAGTCGCAGTTGGCTTCCAAAACCAGAACCTCCCGTCAGTTGAACCTTTATAAAGCTTTAACGATTCTGGATCAGGGCGTGGGAGCTTCCGGGGTGATTGCAGTGAACACTCAAAACATGAAAAGCTTCAGCGGTGATCCGAACGACAGAAGATCCCGTGCAGCGGAAGAAGGCCTAGATGCCACCGCCACCGAGATGAGCATGTTCGGCAAGTCCTTGATTGATGCCATGGGCTCAAAAGCTCGTCCAAGCAAGCTCGGTACAAAACAGGAAAACGAAGGTTTCTAGCAGGCCGGCGGCAATCCCCGCCTGCTCTTGATTTTCATTATCTTACAAATTATTAAGAGTTGTTTTTTAAATGTTAGTAAATGGCAGTTCTCGATATTATCACTGCCATGCGCTTTCATCCATTACTCCTCTCCGTTCTTTTCTGTTGGTGCCTGTGTGGGAAAGACGCTCTGGCAAGTGAAACTCTCACAATGGATGTGTGGGAACCCTACGCGCCCGAATGGGCCGTCGCTGATTTTAAGAAAATCATAAAGCAAAAATACAACAAAGAAATCAAGGTGGTGGTCAAATATGTTTACTCACCGAATGACTTCTTTGATCGCGTTCGTGGCAACGAAACCGATATTATTTCCCCTTCCCACAACCTCATCCACGACGATAGATTTTCATTTATCCAAAAGAAGCTTGTCATCCCCGTCAACAAAGAACTTCTCCCCCATCTCAAGGAGGTCGAGGACAGCTTTATCAACAATGACTTCATTGTTGATAAGAACCTTCTTTATGGAGTTCCATTTGCTTCTGGCGCCTACAGTCTTCTCTATAAAAAAGCGCATTTCAAAACAGCTCCCGACAGTTGGAAGATTTTGTGGGATTCGAGATATCGCCAGCAGTTTGCGATCTCCAAGGAGTTTTACGAGAGCAATATCTACATAACAGCCCTCTCTCTGGGCATACCCAAAGATAAAATTGCCGACGTTGAATCCCTTAAGTCCGAAGCATTTTCCAAAAGACTGAAACAGTTGTTAAAAAATGCGACCTACTGGCAAGGCGTCCCCCACGACAAAGAGGTTGAAAAAAGTGTTCTCACCACCGCATGGGGCTTTTCGCACTCTGTCCATGACGACCCAAAAAAAGAATGGGTCTTTGCCTTCCCCAAAGAGGGCATCACCATGTGGACAGACTACCTCCTAGTGACCCGGGCCGTAAAAAGATCCGCCTTTGCTGAGACTTTGGCGATGGAATGGCTGAATTTTTCCCTATCGCCGGAATTCCAAAGAAGATTAGTGATTGATCAGCTCAAATGCTATTCGGCCGTCCCCAGGGCTTATGTGGCAGAGGGGTACAAACCCCTGACGATTGCCCCCAAGGAAAAGGAATTTCTCTTTAAAAATGCCATCTACTGGCCGACCCTCTCCGCACGCAATCGCAATGGCATGAAGCTTATCTATGACAGGGTGGAGAAGGAAATTCAGAAAGAAAAAGCCGCCCGGAAATAACAGGGGTCGCGGCTGTCTAGATTCTCGACAGCCCTTTCCTTTTTCCCCAACGAGTGCCCTTACCTGGATAACTCCGCCTAGCTGTGGCACATTGCCCCCAATCCGTTCGGGGGACCTCACTTATGACAAAAATTCTGTCTTCATTGTTTGTACTATTGTTTTCAACTTCTGCTTTGGCAGACCTGGCGGCCAGTTTCGACAAAATCCGCAACCAAGCCCGCCACTATCGCGATCCAGGCGCCGTCTGTGAGGAAGTGGCCCGCGCTGAATTCTCTGAACAGTATCCCGCACCTCAGTATGAAGTGATTGTAGGCGTAGCCTATAACTTAAAAGGCCGCACCGTTGGCGAACTGGATATGGTGCTTCTGGATAAGAACACTCAAAAAGTCGCCATGGTGGGTGAAGTGAAATGCTACAGCAACCTGAAAAACGGCCTGACCAAAGCCAAACAACAACGCAAAAGATTCCTGACTCACCTGGGCTCCGGCCAGCCGTTGGAGTTTATCAACACCGCCACCGGAGAAAAGTACGCCTATGAGCAGTTCCAGTACGTGACACAGTTTATTTCTGTCTCCCAGCGTGGCGGCAAAGCCGTCGGATTTGATTATGAGTTAGAACACAATCTGGATGAAATGACCCAACTGCGGGACCAGATCATTCACTGTCAGAAAGAAAGACTCTGCCCAATTCCGTAAAAGGCTCTCCTGGCTTGCTATCCAGGTCCGGTAATGCCAGACTTGTTTGCAAAGGAAGGGGAACTTTTATGAAACCGGTACTATCTGTCTTCATATTTTTATTTGGCCTGAGCACTCAGGCCGACGTGGGCTTCAAAAACGGAAATCAAAAAACAGCGGTCCTAGCACAAGGACGTATCATCGTTCACTGCCAATCCAATTCTCCCGGGGGACCAACTTACGGCTCTTTTATCTGTCGTGAAGAGATTCTGACCTCGGGCGAATATGACTACTTCGTTGGTCCCACGGGTGTAAAAGGTGACTCCGTCACGCTGACAGCTCTACACCAAGATGGCTCGCAAAGAACCAAAACTATTGCCTATGACAGCACCAAAGGACAAAGCAAAAAATCCATCAATCTGTGGATCGCAACATTGCTGCAAAAACCTTTACTGGATCCGGGCAAAAACGTTGTGAGATACAAAATCACATTGAATGACAAAGTGACCGCTACAGGCGAGTTCCTAGCCGAAGTCAAAGATGGCGGCACCAAAACCTGCTCCAGAACGGGCACTTACTGGTCCAACATGCCATCGGACTGCCAGAACGGTTCGTCCATGTGCAACCGCTACTTTAACGAAAACAACTATTGCCTTTAAATGAAAAAGGCTCCCGGTCGGGAGCCTTTTTTAATCCAGAAAATCAGAGGCAGAGATCTTGCCTTTAATCATCACAATCAAGCCCGCCGTCATGCAAGCCAGCGCCACACCGACGCCAATCAAGTTGCGATGCCCTAGATTGATCATACCCAGCAAAATCAAGAGGGCACTTAGACCAAACGGCCCCCAATAAAGGTACTTGTTCCATTTCGGTTTAGCGGCCTCACCGGCCACCGGTTTTTGAGACAAACCGATCATCATCAAGGAATTGATTCGCGCGATCATCTCGTCACACTTCGGGTCACCCCCCTGTGCCGCTTTCAGATCCTCGTATTTTAGCACCGCAAAACGCAACGCATCCAACTGATGGCAGGAACGGATGAATTCATCATGCAGATCTTCGTTTTCGAAGTTTTCAACCAGGTTTTTCCATTTACGCACCAGACTTGGCTGCGCTTTCAAGGATGGATCCTTTGGCAGACCTTCCAGCTTTTCGAAAATCACATGGCAGGAATAACATTCCTTCGCGCGACGCCCGTTTAAGGCTCCACACTTCGGGCAGGATTTCATCTCTTGAGTGCCCGGCTCGACGACTGAATTAGCTTGGCGCTCAGCAGCAAGAACTCGTTCGCTCTTCTCCATGATCGCAGAAAGGGGCTCTTCCCGAGTCTCTTCCGGCTCCAACGAAACCTTAAAGCACATCACATTCAGAGGGTCCTGAGGAGGATATTCGAAACTGAATCTGCTTTCACAGGAAATGCACTGAAATAGAGGCGTTTCCGACTGGATATCGTCACTCTCAACTTCGTACAATTTCGCGCATGATGGGCATCTGATCTTCAATTTCACGTGGACTCACTCACTCTTTATGTTACTAATACCATGATGAAGAGATGGTTTCAATTTTTCAAGCATAAAGCCTACGATTTTCGTTGGGCGATTCTCTCTGGAATTCTCGTCGGCACAAGTTACATCCCCTTTCCTCCGTGGGCATTGATCTTTTGCTACACTCCGCTTTGGCTTTCTGCGACTGAGGAAAACAGTTCTGTTAAGAAATCTTTTTGGGCGGGCTGGGTCACACAATTCATTCTGACTTTGATTGGCTTTCACTGGATTGCCTACACCGCGCACGAGTTCGGGCAACTGCCGTGGGCCGTGTCCTATCTGGCATTGCTTCTTTTTTGTGCGTTTATGCATCTGTATATTCCTGTCGCCGTGGCCGCAGGAACGTGGTTGCGCCTGCGTTTTTCTTTAAGTGGCGGGCAAAGCCTGTTTGCCATCGCTTTGTTGCACGCGCTTTTGGAGCGCATCTGGCCGGTCATCTTTGAGTGGCATTTAGGATACACTTTCATCTGGTCGAAGATGCCGGGATATCACCTTGCCGACCTCGTGGGCTTCCATGGACTTTCCGCAGTGGCTTTGCTTTTCAATGCCTGGATGGGATACATCTGGCTGAAGCAAAGCTATATCAAAAAGGCCCTGACTCAGCTTTCTGTGCTCGCGATGACCTTTGCAGCCCTGATCGCTCTGGGGTACTGGCACGGCCAAAAGTGGAACCACTTTGACAGTGAAATCCGCGCCACTGTGGTTCAAGCAAACATCGGCAATCTGGAAAAGATCTATGCCGAACAAGGGCGTGGTTATCAGGAAGTCATCACACGTAAGTTCCTGGATCTATCCTTCGGGGCATTACAAAAGTTCCCGCAGACCGACATCCTGGTCTGGCCTGAAACCGCCTTCCCAGACTATCTGGACCAGCATCTGCTGGATCGCAAGAATACTCAGATTCTGATTTCCGGACTGGCTCCGCTGAAAACACCGCTGATCACCGGAGCTTATTCCAAAGATCCTAAAACGGATGAGAAAAAAGACACTTCCACCTACAATGCCCTGTTCCTGATTGATCCCAACGGAAACAACCTGGACAAGCCGTATCGTAAAACGGAACTGCTGGCCTTCGGCGAATATCTGCCTTTGAGCGAACAATTCCCCTTCATCCTGAAGCTTCTGCCGTTCATTTCAAATTTCGGGCGTGGCCATGGTCCCGAAGTCATGACCTGGGAGCGCCCGGAAGGAAAAATCCGCTGGGGCGGTCAGATTTGTTATGAGGGTCTTTATCCGAACTTTACACGCGGATTGTCCCAAAAAGGGGCCGACATTCTGGTCAACGTGACCAATGACTCCTGGTTCGGGAAAACATTTGAACCTCATCAGCACCTCTATATGACACTGGCCCGGGCGATTGAGGTGCGCCGCCCCTTGGTCCGTTCGACCAATACTGGCATCAGCACCGCCATTCTTGCCAATGGTGATGTTCTGCAAAAATCTCCGCTCCATGAAGAATGGAGCGGTCAATTTGTGATAAAGTATTTAAAAAATGCTCCCGTCACGTTCTATGTCCAATGGGGTCATTGGGACTGGATCGTGTTAATTCTGATTTTGGGAGCCATTATTGTCCGAGGAGCCCTCAATGCAAGATCTCGTCGTTCTTGATTGGATAGAAATTCTAGAAAAAATTAAGACTCACGCGACCAGCGATATGGGGCGTGAGGCCGTCATGCAAACCGGTCCGCTGAATTCCCGCGAAGAAGCTTATGCGAGCTTCCAGGAAATCAGCCATGCCACCGAAGTATTAAATCAGGGTGTGCGTCCGTTCATGACCAGCTTGGATTTATATTCGACCTGGATTTCGCGCCTGAAAAAACGGGCGGTTCTAAAAACATTGGAAATGAAAGACGTCCGCAGCTTCTGCCTTGAAGCCCTGGCGTTGAAAGAGGCCCTGCACCCGGTACAAAACGACTGGGCTCAGCGCCTTCACGGAAGCCTGATGAAGGCTGAAGAACCGATTTCAGCCATTGATCAGATCCTGACCCCCAGTGGAGACATCCGATCGGATGCCAGTGAAACACTTTTCCGTCTTTTCCGCGAAAAAGAAAGACTGGCGCGCGAGGTGCAAAGCACCCTGGATCGCCTGGTGCGCGATCATCAAATGGAAAATGTCCTGCAGGATAAATACGTCACCACTCGCGAAGGCCGCTGGGTTCTTCCCGTGCGCAGTGGGATGCAACACCATCTGCCAGGGGTGATCCACGGGTCGTCCCAAACCAAACAGACTGTTTTCATTGAACCCGAAAAAGTGATTCCGTCCAACAACCGTTTGCGCCAGATCGAGGTGGAGATTGAAGACGAGATTGAAAGGCTTCTGACTGAGCTTTCACATTATCTTTCTTCAAAGTCCCTGGACATTGAAAGCTCCCAGGTTTTAATGCGAGATGCGGACCTTCGCTTTGCGCAGGCCCAGTTTGCCAACATGGTCAACGCCCACCCGATTGAGTTTTCCACCGACAGCATGGAGCTGATCGAGGTGCGCCATCCCCTGCTGCAATTGACCGGCAAACCGGTCGTTGCCAACACGGTTTTGCTGGAAGGACAAAAAAGCATTTTGCTGCTGAGTGGTCCCAATGCCGGCGGTAAGACGGTGCTTTTAAAATCCATCGGCCTTGCTGCCCAGATGGCTCGTTGCGGGCTTCCGATCTGTGCCAGCGAAACATCCAAGGTTCCGTTCTTTAAGAATGTTCTGATCGGCATTGGTGACGCCCAAAGCGTCGATGAAGAACTCAGCACCTTCGCCGCGCACTTGAAAATCCTGGGCAAAGCGGCCTCCGTCAAAGGCCGCGACAATCTGATCCTGATTGATGAAATCTGTGGTTCCACCGATCCTGAAGAAGGAAGTGCCCTGGGCCGTGCATTTATTGAAGCTTACTCTGCTAACGACGTCTTTGGTGTGATCACCTCACACTTGGGGCCGTTAAAAGCGGGCTGGGATGAAGGCAGCCGGGTACTGAACGGAAGTATGGAGTACGATCCCAAAACGGGCCGTCCAACTTATCAGTTCTTAGCCGGAATTCCCGGTGATTCCATGGCTATTCAAACTGCCAAACGTGTGGGTGTGGCTCAGACCATCGTGCAGCGTGCTTTGGACGTGCTGGCGCCAGCTACTCGCGCACGTCTGGAAGGCCTGGAACAGATTGAACAGTTGAAAGCAGACATCTCGCTTTTGCAGGACCACCTGCGTAAGGAAACAAAAAAAGCCACCGAGATGAAACGCAAATACGAAGGCATGCTGGAGCAATTCAACAAAGACAAAGACGAATGGTTGCAGCGCACTTTAAAGAAAGCCGAGCGCAAAGTTGAAGAAGCCATCGCGCACGCCAAGGCGGATGAGACCTTCAAACGTCACACGGCTTTGCAGGAAATCAAATACAAACTTCCTGAAATTGTAAAAGCAAAACCGATCACACAACCAGGAGCACCGGAAACGGCCGAGGAATTTGGCAAGAAGTTCCCACCGGGATCAAAGATTTTTGTACCCAGCCTGAACCAGGACGGTATCGTGCAGAGCACGCCCAACTCCAAAGGAGAAGTCCTGATCCTGTCCGGATCAGTGCGTCTGCAGATTCCTTGGACGGTGCTCAAAGCACCGGGCAAACCGTCCAATCCAACTTCGCAGTTGGTTCGTCAAAGTTCCAACATCACTGTGGCACTGGCTGATGATGACCGCACACTGGATCTGCGTGGAAAAACTGTCGAGGATGCTTTGCAGGAACTGGAGCTGGCTTTGGATAAAGCCGCACAAGCACGCGAAGACCGTATTAAGGTCATCCATGGACATGGCACTGAAGCTCTGAAGCGCGCCGTGCGCACGTACTTGTCTCGCTCGATTTACGTGAAGAAGTGGAAAGCGGGCTCACCTGAAGGTGGCGGCGACGGCATCACTTGGGTGGAAATTGGCGAGTCTTAAAATAGCAAAGCCCCCGATAACATCGGGGGCTTTTTCTTTTTAATTTTCAAAGTGAGGTTCTGGTACCGGTGGTGGAACCTCCCTTTTCGGATGACAAACCACTCCGCACTTCACAAAACAACCTTTGCCTGTGTTCCAGCAGTACTTGGCAATCGGTGTGGTCTCTGCCGGGCAGCTTAAACGTTCGGCTTCAAAGATAGGTTCGACCACAAAGGGGCCGGGCCCCGATTGAAGATCAAAAACTTCTTCTGCCGCAAACACGCTGGCGCTTGACAAGGTCAGGGCTGCAAAGAGAGATAGAACAAATGCTTTCATAGATTCTCCTGGGTTATAGTTAAAAAAATCGCACCCAGATAAGGCTAAAAGAGACGATGTTCCGCAGGGTATTCTTTTTCAGACCACCTGCCGGAAATCAAGAGTGGAAAGGCCCCTTATGTTAATTGAGGACTACAACATTTCAAGTTGGATTGTATCCAAGACGCTGGCTCTGTCCTACTTCATCGCGTTTTTGTCTTTGTTGCCTCAGGTCCTCGGACTTTTTGGAACTCAAGGTATTCTGTCCATCGATCATCTGTTAAATATTCTGGATAAAGAACTGAAAGCGGATCGATTCTATCACATTCCAAGTCTGTTCTGGTTTTCTTCCAGTGATCTGACGCTGAAGCTGTTTTGCTTTGTCGGAATGACGGCTTCATCTCTGGCATTTCTGGGGTTCAGCCAAAGTATCATGTTCCTGATCTGCTTTGTCTGTTACCTTTCATTCGTCAGCTGCGGTCAGATTTTTTTAAGCTATCAGTGGGACAGCCTGTTGCTGGAGTTCGGTTTTCTGGGACTGTTCTTCGCCCCCTGGAAGTGGGAGTGGATTCCCCTGGGAACTCACAGTTTGCATCCGGTGATTCTGGCGTTGGTCATTCTTCTGCTGTTTAAACTGATGTTCCTGTCGGGTGTGGTGAAGCTGACCCATAAGGATGCCAGTTGGAAAAATCTGACAGCCTTGACCTTTCACTACTGGACTCAGCCACTTCCGACTCCGTTGGCCTATTTTGCACACAAACTTCCGCTGTTCCTGCAAAGGCTGAGCGCCGCAGTCATGTTCACTATTGAGCTTGTGATGCCCTTCTTCATATTGATTCCCGGCAAAACTCAAGTGGTCGCAGTCGCACTTTTAGTGCTGTTGCAAATTCTGATTATCTTCACTGGCAACTTTGGCTTCTTCAATCTGATGACTCTGGGGCTGTGCCTGGCGGTGCTGCCGGATTCTTCATGGGGGTTTAAAATCAACTGGGTTGAGCACAGCACAATTCCGACGGAGGCGGCTCTTGTTCCTGCGCTGATCTTGGTGCCAGCGTCCTTGTTCTGGATTTTGAAAACGCTTTGGGAAAAAAGCGAGAAACTGAACTTCATGCTTCCTTATATGCGCCTGCTCTACCCTTTTCGTATCAACAATCCCTATGGACTTTTTGCCGTGATGACTAAATCCCGCCCCGAGATCATTTTACAGGGCAGTAACGACGGCCATCACTGGCAGGACTATGAGTTCTTTCATAAGCCCGGCAACCTGAAAAAGATGCCGACCCTGGTGGCTCCTCATCAACCGCGGCTGGACTGGCAGATGTGGTTCGCAGCCTTGGAAGGGTTTAATGAAAACCTGTGGCTGCAAAACGTGGCTACAAGGATCTTCGAACAATCGCCGGATGTCCTGGCTCTGCTGAAAACCAACCCCTTCAAGGGATCGGCACCACACTATTTGCGATTTGAGCGCTATGAGTATCGCTTCACTAACTTGAGTGAACTTAGAAATTCAGGCTCATGGTGGCAGCGTGAACATCTGGGCTCTTACGGCCCCACCTTTACGCGGGACACTGACTAGAAGAGGCTGGGGGCGCAAAGTGACACGCAGAGAGCGGCACCTCTGCAGAAGTTTGACGTATCACCTTGGGAACGTATCACCCTGAGAAGAGTCTTTCTTTCAAGCTACTGAATTCACGGTGTTTTTTTCTTTGTCTCAGTCTGATCTATGGCACCGGGCTTGCTTTATAGATTGGCAACAGGGGGCTTTATGAAAAATGCGAAACAAATCTTCACAACTCTTCTAACACTCGGTGCACTGTCTCTTTTGACAGCTTGCGGTTCCAGCAACCAGGTCGCTGGTTCCACGGACTCCTCCAGCCGTACACCGGTTCAAGATATCGGAAGCGCAAATTCTAAAGCTCTGGCCTATTGCAACCAAGGTTCCGCAAATGGCATCACTGGTAAATTGAAAGTCTTTGTGGATTCTTACAAATATGTTCGCATGGAATATGTTTATCTTCGCCTGACCGCTTTGCCTGAATCCTTCAAAACCGGTGGTTCCTATATCTCTATGTGGAAATGGTTGGCAAATCCATCCGGTTACACAAACCTGGATTCTTCTGCATTGAATTTTGCTTTGATGAACCCATCCACAGGTCAATACCTGACAGGCTGGAAAACAACTTTGAAATGGAGCGAAGTGGTTAACGTGGCTTCCAGCATGGGCTACACAGATCCACAAAACTTCTTCAACAACGTCAACATCCTGGTGGATCTTAAAGATCAAAATGGTGATTACGATGTCTTGAAAGTGGCTAACTACGACGCCTCCACAAACAAAGCCATCAACACTATGGACGCCCTGTTGCCACTGTTCGCCGCAAACCCTGCCGACTACGCTAACGACAACGGCGCAAGCCGCGCGGGTGTCTTGCAAGCCCTGCACCCCTTCAAAAACAGCGCCGGCCAATTCTCCACTTCCCAATACCAATCCATGGCCAACAACTTCTGCTTCTAAAAAAGCCCACCCCCTAAAAACAAAAAAACCACTCTTCCCCCAGAGTGGTTTTTTGTTTTTGGTCAGTGTGCTGACTCCTGACTCACTTCTTCGGCCTGCAGGTTTTCGCCCTGCCGATACCGATCAGCCAAAGTCTTGTCGGTGGTCGGGAACGAGAACAGCAGCGAATGCACATTGGACTCTTCATCTTCCTGAGTCACCGCAATGTAGGTTAAATCTTTCGTGGTTTCGTGATCCGGGAATTCACGGATAAAGCTGACCAGAATATTTCCATCCAGGTCGTTCTTTCTCCAGATTTCGTCGGCATTTTCGATGGTTTCCTCACGCAGATTTGCATATTCCTGGAACTTTTCCTGAGGAATATCTTTTTCGCTGCGCACTTTTAACATGGCCTGATAAAGGCCCACGGCCAAAGGATCCCCTTCGCCCATGGCATCGCCTTCGACAGAGGCTCCGGAGACTTGTTCGAAGTTTCTGTCATAAACCATTTCGCCGCGCTGGTAGTTCTGCCAAACCCGGCTGTCACGTGATGGGAAATGGATGAAAACGAAGGTGGGGTACTCGTCTTCCGTGGAAACATAGGCCACGGCGACATACTTGAAAGCTTCGTCCCCCTGCTCATAGCCACGAATGAAGTGATAAATGGCAAAGTCCTCGAAGGTTTTGTCATCCATCCAAACTTCATCTGGCTCATCCAAAGTGGATTCCAGGTAGTTTTCACGAGCAATTTGCTCTTCGTCAGAGAAATCCTCTGGCGAACGAAGAGAGGAGTACTCTGTTTCCAGTTTATCTATGGCTTCTCTGAAATACCCAAACAGATCCTCTTCATTCTCAAAAATGAGTCCCGCCGCCTCATCAACGATGATGTACTCTTTTTCAGAGGAGGAGGTCGTGGTTGTTTTCTTCTTAGCCCGGGTCTTTGTCTTCGCCATGTGTATTCGTATCCTTCATTTTGTATTATCGAGAGATTCCCTTGTCCCAACAACTAGAAAAAGGACACTTTCGACGAACCCTGTCATAGTTCGCTTTTTGGTCTTGCAACAGTGGGTTTTATTCCTCAACATCGGACTTAAGAGGTCAGCAGGAGGCTCTCTTGGTCAATCTAGAAGAAACAAGTTTGGAAAGAATGGAAGCTTTGCTGTCACATTCAGCCATGGGTGTTCATGTTCTTTTTGACAACCAATCCATCGCAAAAGTGCTCAAGGAAGTGAGCGACGATAAGGACTTCTACAGCTTCGATAAGATGAAGAAGGTCCAGGACGTCATGACAGAGCTAATTGCGAAGAAGACTTACTTCGAGAAAATGGCCTATCTTCAGGCTCTCGATACGGAGTCTTATCAGATGCTGGTTCGCGCGTATTTCCATATTGTGGAAAATACCGTTCGCGCCAATCACGAACACAGCCACTAAGTCGGCATATTAAAGTTCTTTTTTTCGTCTAAAGCTTGAGCAGTTCAATCAAGCTTTAGTGACCTTGTTTGGGAAGTTCAAATTTCTGTCTAAAGCTTAGAGTCCTAATTCGACATCAATCGACAATTTTGCTGCACCCATCCCCCGCAATGCTATCCTGAAAAGGAAGAAAGGTGCCTGGTTGTTTTTTCTGGCGAGCCTGCGTCAAATGGAATTAATGCGCTATAGCCAGAAAAAACAACCAGGCACCTTTTAGGTTCCCACCGCAAAGCCGATAGGAGAACTTGTGAAATATCGGGTTTTCTTATCGGCTTTCTTTTTTGTTCTGCTGCCCAGCCTGGGAAAGGCTGAGTACCGCGTCTTTCTCCTTAAGATCAGCAAAAGAGCACCAGCCAACACACCAGCTCCTCCTCCGGGGACACCCCCGCCAGCGCAAGACTTTCGTCTGGTTGAAAGTACATTAGATCATATTCAATATCGCTATTATCATCAGGTGGCGCCGGATGAAGATGTCACCTACATCGATACTTGGCGCTGCAACGGACGCACGGGGGATTTCAAACCCCACTGCCCCAACCCCAAAGGCCAGATTCCTACCGAGGAGTCTCCGGCATCTTAATAGTCCTGTGTCTTTTTGATACACTTAAGGAATATGTCGTCCATAGACAGTTCCACGAGAAAAGCCATGCAAGCGGATTTGAACGAGGTTCAAGCCGATCACGCACGCAAAAAAAAGCAGCTCGTTAAAGAAAATGAAAACGAGCTCGCCGATCTGAAAGAATACTACAGCGACAAAAAAAGCGGCCTGCAAGAGCAGAACGAAGCTGCCATCAATCATATCCGCAAGCGCCAGCAGGAGACTTCACAAGACGCTCATCTGGAACGTCAGCAACTGACTGAAAAGTACAATGCCAAAACCCGTGCCCTGCAGGAAGACTACGATCAAAAACTGTCCACCACCCGCGACAAAAGAGCCGAACAACTGGCGCAGGCAAAACAAGATGCTAAGGCTCAGGTGGCCCGTATCGAGCAGAACGCCAGCGATCGCATTGACTATGTTCGCGCCAAAACCGAAGAGGACCTTCGCGGTGCCAAAGCCAAGTACAACAAAGACATGGCACAGATCAATGAATTCAGCGGCAAACGCCTGGAGCAACAACGCCAGCTGAACGACACCCGCCTGCAAGGCGAGGTCGAACGTGGTCAGGTCAATCAGGAACGGCTGCGTACACGCAACGAAAAAGAATACAACGAACTGCGCGCCCGGGGTGAAAACGAAATCGCCCACGAACACGAACAGCAGGATAAAAAACTGGAACGTCAGAGCAACGACTTTACCAAGCGCTATGAACAGCAGCAGAAGCACTGGGAATCCCGTGAAGAACGGCTCAACACCCAGTACAGTGACCGGCTGACTCATCACAAAAAAGCCTATGAAAACGAGTTGAGCAACCAACACGAGCGTTTCCAAAGCAACTATCAAAAGACCGAAGAGGCCCAGCGCGAGGCCGCCAATATTCAAAAAAAGCGCTACGTCCGTGAACTTGCTGAAACACGCAAAGACTTTGTCAAAGCAGCTTCCAAATACTCTGATAAAGAATCAGATCCCTTTTATAAAGTTGAAGATCGCGGCAGTTACCTGCGCGAGAATCCAGATTTCTATATTTTAAGGGCATTTGTTCCTGAGCATGAAAAAGACGCCGTGAAAGTCACGATCCAAAAAGACCGTGCAACGATTTCCGGTCAGCGTTCATTCAAAGACAAAGTGGAAGACGATGGCAAAACGGTCAGCAGTTCCAACTTCCAGACCTTCCGCGAAGAATTTACTTTTGATAAGCCCGTGATCACCGAAGGCATGACCCGCGAACGCGACGGCGATTGGGTCACCTACCGTATTCCAAAAGGTCTTACGAACCGCTTTGAACGCAAAGCTTAGTATACTCCTGAAACCGCACAAGCAGGTGCTCCAGGAAGTACGCCGCCAACTCATGACGACCATCCACGCTGGCTTTTTTGTACAGACTGAGAGCTTGTTGTCTGGTCGTGGTCTCGGACGTGCCACGCAGATCGGCAATTTCACGAAGGCTCATGCCTGACAGAATCAGACTTCCAACTTCGCATTCGGTTTTTGTAAGGCCCCATTGGTCAAAATGAGATTGGAAGTAAGTCTGAAATTCCGAGAGTTGCCGTTTCATATGTGAGATTACATCGGAATGCAAACCATCTGTCATCATACACAAGTATGCTCGACATCTTTTTTCCACCTAGGCTGGAGACATCGCTGTTCCGGCCGAAACGACTGGGAATCACTATGCTTTCATCAAATAGCGTACTTCACGCATTACAAAAGCAAGACGGGACTGAAGATCTTGAAGCATTTCAAGATTCGTGTGCAACTGCGCCAGAGCATCGCTCTCCACTACCGGAGTATCTGCCAGCTCATGATAAGACTTGTGGGTCACAGGAGAAATAGAGGGCTCAAAAGATTCTGCAGCGGTTGTTTCCACTTGTGCATTTTCAAGATTGATCACTCTCATTTTAGTCTCCTTCACCCGTTTTCTCAGGCGCGAAATCAAAGTCTAGTTAGCTTTTTTCTATTCCAACAACTTAAATAAACTTACATGGACATTTTACACGGCTTGCTAGTATTCACACTGCAAGGACGTGCTGTCTGTCGCCGCCAAGTTGATGCGCTCTTCACCGCTAGACAGGTAAGTCGCCATAACAGAGCCATCAACATCTTTGTGCTTCAAGCCGAGAACATGCCCCATTTCATGAAGCACCAGAGCCTCAATATTCACGCGAGACGAGCCTCTAGAACCCGATTTTACAGCTGTCGTAAGGGGAATTGTTTGCCACTCAAAGCTAAAGTCTGCGGCATTCAGGCGGATATCGGCTTCCTTGATCAGGTCCCCAATCCAGTAAACACTGGTGCGCCCTTGCTCAGAGGAGCGGTTCGCTTCCCATGTATTCATGAAATAGATCACATTACGGCCATCTTTGTGGGGGTTCAGAGGACCGGTCTCTCGAGGGTATTCCACGATTTTAATGATGTCGCGCCCGGCAGTGCGAGCCCAGGTTGCAGCGGCACTGCGAATAGCCGGAACCATCGAGTCAGGAACAGACTCATGCAGATGCATCGTCACTGGAACATCACTTTTCCAGGAGATACGCTCGCCATACACGTTTTGCACGAATCCGCAGTCTTCTTGAGACTTCGGTGCACAGGCTTGAATGGATAAAGCTACAGTAAGGATCAAACTGATCCCAAGCCACTTCAACATGGAGCGACCTCCTTTGCCTTCATACCAATACAAGGAAAGGGCCACTGGCGCCGAGGTCCGAGCCAGCCCCTAAGATGCTGTATTCACGACTGTTTTCACCACCCGACCATCAAGGCCCGTAAAATGAGCATTGGCCAGAAAAACCCGTCTGTTTTACAGACAGCCCCCCGAAAAACTCGTAAGTTATTGATTTTATATGACCTTTCACCTGTCCAAGCTTTGCACACCCCCTCGCCGCAAAGTGTGGTGCAAAAGGGCTCCAACAGGTGTGGCCCGCGCCTTGCTTTAGTCCTAAGACAAGTCTCGAAATGAGACCATCGGGCCCCACCCCAACCGGGGATTCCTTCGTGGCCCACACAACCCACCCCACATCCTGCCTTTCCTGGTAGGGAGCCTAAAAAAGCTCCACCTACCAGCTCGCGCGCGATGCTGTGGCCCTTGGAAACAGGCCGCGTTTTTGATAAAACAGGGACCTTCAACGAAAGGCCGAAATAATGATGAAACTGACTGTGATCCCCGGTGATGGCATCGGTCCTGAAATTATGACTCAGGTGGTGCGCGTTCTTAAACATGTGCATGCTCCGTTTGAATATGAAGAGCATCAGGCCGGTGAAATCGCCTTAAATTCTGTTGGCGAACTTCTGCCACAAACCACTCTCGACTCCATCAATAAAAACAAACTGGCAATCAAAGGCCCCACCACGACTCCAGTGGGCGGCGGTCACAAGTCTATCAACGTGACGATGCGACAGAAGTTTGATTTGTATGCCAACGTTCGCCCTGTTCGCTCCTTGCCTGGCGTTCAGTGCGTGTGCTCGGATGTGGATCTGACCATCGTGCGCGAAAACACCGAGGACCTGTACGCCGGTATCGAGCGCATGGTTGATGAAAACACCGCTGAAAGCATCAAACGTATCACACGCAAAGGTTCAGAACGTATTGCCCGTTATGCTTACGACCTGGCACAAAAAACCGGCAAACAGCGCGTGGCGATTGTCCATAAGGCCAACATCATGAAGTTGTCCGACGGCCTGTTCTTGAAGGTTGCACAGGAAGTCGGCTGGCAATACCCGGAGATCACCACCAAGGATGTGATCGTGGATAATGCCTGCATGCAACTAGTGATGAAGCCTCAGCAGTTCGATGTGATTGTCACCGAAAACCTGTATGGCGATATTCTTTCTGATATCTGCGCGGGACTTGTCGGAGGCCTGGGTATTGTTCCGGGTGCTAACATCGGCGCCAACCACGCGATCTTTGAAGCTGTTCACGGCTCTGCTCCGGACATTGCAGGACAAAACAAAGCCAATCCAACCGCGCTGTTGCAATCTGCAGTCATGATGCTTCAACACGTGGGCGAAAACGGCAAAGCCGACGCGATCATGAAAGCCTTGATTGCCGCCTTGTCTGACGTCAATGCCCGCACCGGCGATCTGGGCGGTCGTGGCACCACGGTGTCCTTCACTGATGCGATCATCCAGCGCCTGGGTGCCCAGTAATATGGCACAAGCCCTGACGATCTCGCCGATTCAGACTGCGATCTTCCATCAAGGTGATGATCTGGCCGAGTTCGTCGTGGCCCAGGTTCCAAAGTCCCTGTGGCAGGAAGGAGCCCTTCTTGCCATCACTTCCAAGATCGTGAGCCTGGCGGAAAATCGTCTGCAGGCCCATGACAGCATTGATAAAAAAACTCTGATCCGTCGTGAGGCGGATCATTATCTGGGCGAGATTGGCCACGGCGTCAGCCTGACCATCAAACACGGCCTGCTGCTGCCCGCAGCTGGTATCGATGAATCCAACTCTGAAAGTGGTGACTATATTCTTTACCCGCAGGATCCCTATGCCTCTGCAGAAAAACTGCGCCTGGATCTTTGTGCGAAACTGGGCTTAAAGAATCTGGGAATTCTTGTTACGGACTCTCACACCAGTCCCCTGCGCCATGGTGTGGTTGGGGCCGCCCTGTCTTTTGCGGGATTTGATCCCGTTCGCAATATGATCGGTGAAAAAGACATCTTTGGTCGCGAACTAAAGATGACTAAAATCAATCTGGCAGACAGTCTGGCCACAGCCGCCGTGCTGATGATGGGGGAAGCGGCGGAAAGATGCCCATTAGCTGTGATTCACAATGCCCCTGTCACATTCAATCCCCGACCATTGCGTTCGGATCTGGAAATCCCGCCGGCCGAGGACATGTACCTGCCCCTTTACCAACATCTCATGAAGTAGCATTTGCCTGAAACAGGTTTTAAACTTAGCATTGATTATATGAAATCAATGTCTTTGCTTCTTGGATTTTGCTTCTTGCTTTCGTCTTGTGCCACCAACCAAAAAAGTCGCCTTGCGACCACGGGGATCGGAATCGGCGTCGGAGCCGTTATCGGCGCGGCCACGGCCCCGGCAGATGAACGCCCCGAGCTTCACGCAATGTATTGGGGTGGTATTATCGGTGTGATTTCGGCAGTGGCTGCAAACTTTTACTTTAGCGATGAAAAAGACATGGAAGTCATGCGCCTGGAAACAGAGAAAATGAAGGCGCAGCTGGACTTTTTCCAGAATGGACCGGCCACCCTGCTAAAGGAAACGACCGGCAAGGCTGACAAGAAGTATTTCCAAAGCGGTAAAGCCAAGATCAAACTTTATAAAATCGACCAGTGGGTCGATGAAGGCCCGAACAAAAAGTACCACCGCGATCAGATGATTGAAATCCTTCCCTTGGACAAGGCCGAATAATGAAGACACGTGTTTTGCTTCTGCTTCTTGGCGCCAGTCTTATCTGGGCCGGCACTGTGACTTACCTGTACTGGCAGCTGAAGAACAATCCCCGGGTTGTCGCCGTCACCATGGATGCCGGCAAGGAATCCCTGCAAAACATGCAACTGGGCGAAATGGAAAAAATGACTTTCCTGCGCCAGTATCTGGAGCGCTATTTCAACTACGACTCCAACAACTTCTGGCAGTCCCAAACTTCTTTGGCTTTTTTGATGTCCCCTAAATTAAGCGAAGAACGCATTCGTGAAGTCAGTCGCCTGCGGGAAAAAATTCAGCAAAAAAACATGTCCCAGGCCGGTCGACTGCTGGGCCTGAAGCAGCTGCCTGATGGCTCCTACCAAACCCAGGTGCATCTGCGTATCACCGAAAATTCCCAAAAAAATGACCTGTACATCCAAACACAGATCCGGCTGAACAACACCGAACGAACCCTGGAAAATCCCTGGGGTCTGGTGGTCAGCAGCATGCAACTGACATCCGCCCCCACCGCGCCTGATTTCAAACCTCTGGTGCACATCGGATCACAAAGTCCGGTTCTGCTCACATTCCCCTGCGCCATTGAAAATATTGAAAACCCACAAGAGTCCGAGCTGAAAATAAAAATCACGACCCTGAATATCAGCGAGCTGCAAATCACACCTGCCAAAACATTTAAAGGCCCCGTGTCTTTGCTGGCCTCGTGCAAAGGCCTGGAGTTCAAGTTTGATTTGACCACGGAAGGAAAGGAAAAGGATCTGTTCGTGGCTTTTCCAGAATCCGCTGGTTCTGTCCGAAGAAAAGAGATCGCCCCCAGCAAAACTCATAAGAAGGACATCTACGAAAAAACCATCGAGAACGTTCTGGGGATCGAGCTGGATAAATAGACGTTATAGTTTCATTTTGCTGCGTTTAAGTGCCTCGACAATAACGTCATGATCAACACCCACTAAAATGGCCACCTTGGGGTTGTTCTTGCGACACAAAAAGTATGCCGATATCGGCAGTGTGGCCCGCTTCCCCTTGAGATCATACCAGTCGTCTCCTTCCAGAATCTGCCGATCCTGTTCTGGAGTGGTGAATGGCCATATAGAGGAATCAAAGAATTCACTCACGAACAAAGTCTCTCTGACAGGTCCTTCAGCTTCGCCTTGAACGTGGTAGCGGGACATGCTTCGGTTGTCTCCGGTCATATAAGAAAACTCTTTCAGTGTCCCTTTTATGAACGCATAGTCGTTCGGATGCAGCAGGTATCCACGCAGAATATCGGACTTGCGTGCGCGATGAAAAACCCGGGCCGCAAAAACAAACACCGCAGCCAAAAGCAACATCATCAACGCCGAACCGTAACCCGACCACCAATGCAGCCCGCCTTCTTGAACCAAAGAAACAAAAAAAGCACTGCCAACAACACAGATTAGGGCACAGACCGAGAAAAACCAGATCATGATCCATCCGGGGGTGCCACGATGAAGCGCCAGCTTCTGCAGTCGCAGGTAATCTTTAAGTTCCTGTTCGTTTTTTACAGCCAGATACTTCCACGTCTTGTGCATGGATTAAGAATGAGCAGCTCCCAGATCAGGGTCAAGTTCGGAATGAGCCGGTTTGGGAATGCTGAGCACCACCTGAGTGCCGACCCCCACACGGGAGCGAATCTGCAAATCACCACCCACGGACTGCAAAGCTTTTTTGGCATCATACAAACCCAGCCCGTTGCCTTTTTCTTTTCCGTAGCTGACCCCTTCCTGAGTCAACTGTGGCAGGATCTCTTCGGGGATCCCACATCCGTTGTCCATGATCTGCAACAGCCAATGATCCTGACGTTCCATCAAAGTCAGATTGATCGACGCCTCTTTTTCAGGAAGGGCTTCCAATGAGTTATTCAGCAGATTGCTCACAACACGCTGAAGCTTGATGGAATCCAAAGTCACTTTCACTTCAGGCGAATGTATATGCTTGTGCCAAGTGAAGTTGACTTGCGGATTTGAGAAACGGTATTCCTTCAGCAAAGATTCCAGCAAAGAGGTTAAATCCTGCTGATTCGCAGTGACCACCACAGCAGCACTGCCAGTCACAGGGGGTTTGCGACTGCGACTTAACAGATCTTCGGCAATGCCTTTAATCCGGGAAACCGCATGGTCAAAAAGTTCTTTTTTCTCTGAGCTCATTTCGTGAGAGAGCTGACTTAATGTGGTCAACGCCATCAATGGACCACGAATATCGTGAGCCACCTGACGTGAAATCTGAGAAATTTCACGGGACAGAGCCAGTTCCGCTTCCAACTTTTGTTCATGCAGCCGCGCCATAAAGTCACGGCGGTAAGACCAGCCCAAAAACATCAGGCCCAGCACCAACCCCAACATAAACAGCGGCGAGGTCATTGCTTTGATCGCCAGTTCAGATGTCCCGAAACAGACCGCAATGTTTCCCGCAGGCAACGAGTTCAGGGTGATGGGAACCTGGGTTGAAAACAGGCACTGCAAGGACTCGGGCTTTTGCACTTCACTTTTCACCACAGCCGGGTGAACTTCCTTCAACTGACTCAAAATTTTATTCTGCAAACTAGGATCGCCCTGAAACAGCTTCGCACGGGCAATGTCATCTTCCCAAATGCCGACGTATTGCTCCACCGAACTGCGGGCTCTTTGCACTTCAAAAGTAAAACTCAAAACAGCCACGGCGATGCTTACCAGCACAAAGACCGTAAGCCATTTTCCCGGCATCCCATTTTGAGACAATACTTTTGTATTTTCCATATCATCACATCCAGCAAACCGTGAACCAGCTTGCCCGGGCCACTGTGAGGTTTCGAGGTGTCTAGGAAGTTGACAAGAGACGTGCGTGGTCCACATTACTTTTTTGAATTATCTTGGGGAAAATCGTTAACTTTTCAGCGTCCTGAACCGTTTTAGTAAATATGAAATTGATGTGGTTGGGTGGCCTTGTCGCTGCCGTCAGTCTATTTTCCGCTTGTACGGGTCCTCAGCGGGCCCCAAGCTCCATCATGTACGACGATGAACGTGCCAATCGAATTCAGGAAATTGATATTGAGCTTTCCCATTATTGGAACAAAGACTGGGAATACAACCAGGAGCTCTTCCAAAAAGGCCTGCCGAACGCCACGTTTGATCGCAAGCTGAACCCCAATGACAAAGACTGGGGTCGAGTGGAGTCTTTACTGACAGAAAGAAGTCAGGAGATCCGCCAGCTGTCTTCAAAACTATTCCTGCGGGAATGGTCCGGTATCGGGCCTTGGTTTGCAGCCTCTTTCCGCCCTCGCCTGTTTGACAAAGAGGAAGTCATCACCATCAAGTCCATGGATGACTTTAAACTTGGCCTGCCTCAGGGCGCCTTCCCTATTGAACACAACTTCTATAATAGCTACACCCTGCGTTTTGAAAATGATCTGCCTGTTAGCACGCATTTTCCCCATGATCGGCAGGATAATCAGAAAAAATATCTTAAAGCCCGTCTGGAATGTGATGCCGACATCATTCATCCGGGGAAATGGATCTTTTCAGGCGAAACACGCAGCCGGGTCTATGAATTCAACTGGTACTATAATCAGGAAAACGGTCAGCGTGTGCGCGTGAAGTTCTCCCCGGCCGTGAATTACTGCAAGTTCTATTTCCGCGATCCCGAAAGATCCAAAACGTGGTCCAATGGCCTGCAACTGGTCGATATTGGTCGCGCCACCAATGAGTGGATCAAACTGACCAATCACATCGACATCTGTGCACGCCCCGAAGGCAACTTCGGTAAAGACCCTTCGGCGTTCTTCTGGACTCAGGACTTTAACTACACCACTTGTCCTCAGACTTTCGATAAGCTGGTGAATCTGCGTGACCCTTATAATTCCATGAACCAAAAGATTCTGGCGCTGACGGGCTCTCCGCTGAAACGCAAAGACTTTGACCGGAAAAATCCGATGGCGGAGCTGGATTTTTCAAAAGCCCCGAAGTTTGATGTCATCTGGGTTTCTTCACTGAACTTTTCAGCTGACTTCTATGGCATGGTCATGTCCAGTGCTCTTCGCTATCATGGCCAGCAAGGCACCCAGATTCGCATCCTGGTTCCGGAAGTGACCATGACCCGCAAGGACAAGGCGATTTTAAGTCGTCTGCAGCAGGGCCTTCCAAACATCAAAGTACAGTATTACCGATACACAGTGTCTGACCAGAACAACGGTGGCTGGCTGGATAAGTTCCACCGCGTGAACCACACAAAACTGATGATCGGACATTCATCAACGGATCCTAAAGCAAGCTTCCTGATCACCGGGGGACGCAATATCCGTGATTCCTACATTTTCAGTGATAGACCTTTCTATAAAGCCTATAAGTTCCTGAAAAATTATGGCGACGGAGAAGAGGACTACATTTACTATGACGACTTTGAAATCGAAATTCGCGGTTATAACTTCGTCAAATCCGTCATGGCGCAGATGTTGGCTTTCTGGATGCGTGATCCGGAATCACAGCGCTATCGCTCAACCAACGTGAACGTCCCGAAAGAGGCTTCGTTGGATCAAGTCGCAAGGCTGCGAGCCCTGCCCGAATCAACTCCTGTGGTCCGCCATATCACGTCCATGCCTTACTTTGACGGCTATCAGTTGGAAAAATTCTATATCGACATGTTCGATTCAGCACAAAGTGAGCTGCTGCTGACCACGCCTTACTTCCGCCCGTCTGTGGCTATCAGTGCGGCGCTGGACCGTGCCGTGCAACGAGGGGTGAAAGTTAAAATCATCACCCGTATTCATCTGGCTGGCGATGGCACTCCGAAAATCGCGGAAGACGTCAACAAACAGGGCATCAATCGACACTTAAAAGATGTCGAGATCTATGAGTGGACTCAGGACAATTCCATCATGCATGCCAAAATTCTGGTGATTGACAAAAAATTAAGCTTCATCAGCAGCGTGAATATGAATCGTCGCAGCTTCATCCACGACACCGAAAGTGGGGTTCTGATTCTGCATGGACCAACCGCCATGGAAATGCGCAAAGAAGCCCTCGACTATATCAGCAAGGGCCGTCGTATCACCGCTGCGGAAAAAGTGGGCTGGATCAACTCCACTTTGATCGACTGGGGGGACTCTTACTTCTAGTGAAGGGAGTCCTTGTACAGTTTTTCTTTCAACGCCTGAACCTCAGGAATTGAGATATCGTAAGGGCGACCGCACACCTGACAGGTTACGTGCACGGGTTCTTGTTTTTGGATCATGTCTTCCAGATCCTCATTGGACAGAAGTTCCAACGCGCGCATCACACGATCTTTCGTGCAAGGACAGTAGTATTCCACTGGGTGTTCATGTTCCAGCTCTTCATACGCAATGCCATCTAAGAACGGCTTGATCAGATCTTCCGCCGATGCCCCATCCAAAAGCATTTTCGAAATATTCGGTTTTTTGTCCTCGTAGTTTTTCTGGATTCTTTCCACCATCGTTTCATCCACACCCGGCATGACTTCGATCAATACGCCGCCCGCAGATTGAACTTTCCCGTAAGTATCCAGATAAACACCCAAAGACACCAGTGAACGGATCTGGTGAGACTGGTGAAGATAGTGAGCAATGTCCTGCCCGATTTCACCACTGACCAGTTCCACAGTTCCCTGGAACGGCTGCTTTTGGAATGGCTGATGTCGGGCAACACTGAGAAGTCCGATGCCGATGGCTTCCTTTAGACTTAAACCATTGTCATAATTTTCAGGCTGATATTGTGGATTGGCTGTATAGCCGCGCACATGGCCGTTATAGGAAGCTTCCGCATAGACACTTCCCAAAGGACCATTACCACGGAACAACAAGCCCACCATTTGATCATCTTTCAGTTGGGCCGCCATCAAAAGCGCACCCACCATGCTGCGCCCCACAGCCACCGTGGCCAGAGGATACGTGTTTTGCAGGTTTTGCATATGTCGAACGACTTCTGTGGCATTGACTGCGGCAATACGCAAAGTCAGATCTTTGGATACGAAGCGATGAACCCGTTCTTTACTCATGACAAACTCCCGGACTTTGTGGAAAAATGAAACCTAACAAAGCAAGTCCCTAATTTCAAGTGAAGAGAGCTTATTCCCATGAAGATCTACGTCTTTAGACACGCCCAAAAAGCCATGGATTTTTCCGGAGATCCGGATCTGACGCCGGAGGGACATGCTCAAGCTTCCAAATTACTCGACAAGGTGCTTAAAGAGGAACTGCCCCGGCCGACCGAACTTTGGGTGTCCCCAAAAAAACGCACGCATAGCACCTTTCGTCCCCTGTCTCAGCATTTCGGACTTCCCCTCGTGATTCAAGAGTCCCTGCTGGAGCAAAAGTCCGATGAATCGGTCACCGAGTTCCGACTGCGCATCAGTAAAACCCTGGAAAACGCCGCGATTCAAAAAGACGCTGTGATCTTCATGTGTTCCCATTATGACTGGGTGGTGGAAGCCATGGCGGTGGCTCCGGCCGACAAGGATCTTTCTGATTCCGAATTTTCCCAATGGAGCCCGGCCCAACACGTGGGTTTTCACGTCAATGCCGACGGAGTTTTTGAATTTATCGAACTCAAAAGGATTCAACTATGATTCAGAATATCTGGGCCGTAGGCCGCAACTATGCCGATCACGCCAAGGAACTGGGGAACGAAGTCCCGACTGAGCCGATGCTGTTTTTGAAGGCCGGAAGCACTGCCACCCTGGCTGCGAAAGAAATTCATCTTCCCGAATGGGCCACGGAAATTCATCACGAGGTGGAGCTGGCATTGCAATTTGATGAAAATCTGCAAATTGACGAGGCCTGCATCGCTTTGGATCTGACAGAAAGAAACAAACAAAATCAGCTTAAATCCAAAGGCCACCCCTGGACTTTGGCGAAGAGTTTTAAGGAATCCTGCCCGCTTTCTGGCTTCTTTGCCGTGAGTGATCTGGAGGAGCTAAGAAACCTTGAAATTATTCTAAAGATCAACGGCGAAGTCCGCCAAAAAGGCAACACCTCTCAGATGATTTTTGGCTATGAAAAGCTGATTGATTTCGTTCGCCAGCACTTCCCTGTGGTCCCGGGCGACCTACTTCTGACCGGCACCCCCGCCGGAGTCGGTCCTATTCGTCGTGGCGACGTTTTGGAAGCCGAGATCGTGGGCAAAATAAAACACACCTGGAACGTCCGCTAGCCATTTGCGTCAAGCGCCTGTTTCCGGGCGCTTTTGTGGAACACTAAAGCTTGAATTTTTGAATTTGCAGAGCGAATATGCGGCCCTCTATAGAGGTAAATGCATATGAACGACATTCAGTCGCAAATTGTCTCCCGTGGCGAAGAAATCCTTAAACGCATGGAAAGCCAATCCAAGGCTTCCATCTTCTCCAAAGATTTCTGGTATGGCTCCATCATGGAATGGAGTATGAAAAACGAAAAATTCAAAACCAACATGTTCCGTTTCGTGGATGTGCTTCCTTCCATCAACTCCGGGGATGAAGTGGCGCGCCACCTGAAAGAATACTTCTCTGAAGACGGCGGCACCCTGCCACCGGTATTCAACGTGGGCTTGGGTTTGGGTTCTTTGGCTCCGGGCCTGATGGCGGGCGCGATCAAAAAGAACGTCATGGGTATGGCAAAAATGTTCATCACTGGCGAAAGCCCGGATGAAGCTCTGCCTGTTCTAAAAAAGGCACGTAAAAACAAAATGACCTTCACCGTCGATATTTTGGGTGAAGCGACTTTGTCTGAAAAAGAAGCGCAAGATTACAGCAGCAAGTACATGGAGCTGATCACTTGGCTGGCGAAAGACGCCGAGAAGTGGGATGAAGTTCCCCAGATCGATCGCGATCACGAAGGCGCTTTGCCGAAAGTGAACGTGTCTGTGAAAATGACAGCCCTTTATTCCCAGATCAAAGATGCCGCCTGGGATGAATCCAAGAAAATCCTGAAGGACCGTCTGCGCCCTGTGTTCCGTCTGGGTATGGAAAAAGGCGTGTTCGTGAATCTGGATATGGAGCAGTACTCTGTCAAACACCTGACATTGGAAGTCTTCACAGAGCTGATCAACGAACCTGAATTCAAAAATTATAAATTCTTCGGTATTGTGATTCAGGCTTATCTGCGCGATTCCTTCGAAGACGTCAAATCCCTGACAGAGTTCGCGCAAAAACGTGGCACTCCGTTCTGGGTTCGTCTGGTGAAGGGCGCTTACTGGGATTACGAAACCATCGAAGCCGAACAGCGTGGCTGGCCGATTCCGGTTTACACCAACAAAGCGGAATCCGACGCAAACTACGAACATTGCGCGAAATACCTGCTGGAAAATATCAAATCCATCCGCCCTGCTTTTGCATCTCACAACGTCAGAACTTTGGCGGCGTGCATGCTTTACGCAGAAAAACTGAACATCCCGAAAGAGGCTTTGGAATTCCAGATGCTTTATGGAATGGCAGAGCCCATCAAAAAGACCATCGTGGACATGGGCTACCGCATGCGTGAGTACGCTCCAGTGGGTGAACTGATCCCGGGCATGGCTTACCTGGTTCGCCGTCTTTTGGAAAACACGTCCAATGAGTCCTGGTTGCGTGGCAAATTTGCTGACAACAAATCCATGGCGGAGCTTTTGAAAGATCCGGCACAAGGATTGACTCCGACGTCTGCAACCATCCAAAAGAAACCAGGCAAGTTCTACAATGAACCGCTTTTGGATTTTGCCGTGAAAGCGGATCGCGAAAAAATGCAAAAAGCCCTGGCGGACGCGAAAGCCTCTTTGCCAGTGAACGTGAACATCGTGATCAACAACAAGGAACTTCAGTCCGGCAAAGTCTTTGACCGAGTGAACCCATCCCAGTCTGACCAAATCGTTGGTAAGATCCAGATGGCCACCACCGAGCAAGCCGAACAAGCCATGCAAGCCGCGCAAACGGCCTACAAAACATGGAAGAACGTTCCTGCTGAACAGCGCGCGGCTTTGGTCGACAAACTGGCTGACATCATGACTCGTGATCGCTTCAAGTTGATCGCAACACAAGTTCTGGAAGTCGGTAAACCATGGGCGGAAGCTGATGGAGATATCGGTGAAGCGATCGACTTCTGCCGCTACTATGCCCGTCACATGCGTGAGTTGCAAAAACCACTTCGTGTGGGTGGATTGCCTGGCGAAGTGTCCCAGTACATCTATAAATCCCGTGGGGTCACTGCGGTGATCGCTCCTTGGAACTTCCCTCTGGCGATCCTGGCTGGCATGGTGACGGCGGCCGCTGTTGCGGGGAACACCGTGGTTATGAAACCTGCAGAGCAATCCTCTGTGGTTGCCTGGGGTCTAATGAAGATGATTCAGGAAGCGGGATTCCCTCAAGGTGTGATCAACTTCCTTCCAGGCTTCGGCGAAGAAGTTGGTGAATACATCGTGAACCACAAGTACACGACAACCATCGCCTTCACAGGATCCAAAGCCGTGGGTCTGCATATCATGAACCGCGCGGCTGTGGTTCAACCGGGTCAGCAGCACGTTAAGAGATGCATTATCGAAATGGGCGGTAAGAATGCCGTGATCATCGACAACGATGCGGATCTGGATGAAGCCGTTGACGGCGTGATTTATTCTGCATTTGGTTTCAGTGGTCAGAAATGTTCTGCTGCCAGCCGTGTGATCGTATTGGATGAAGTTTACGACCGTTTTGTAGACCGCTTGGTTGAAACAGCAAAATCCATCGAAATCCACCCGGCTGAAAATCCAAAAGCGTACATGGGTCCTGTCGTGGATAAAGAAGCCTATGACCGTATTTTGGGCACCATTGCAGAGGCTGAAAAGAATCACAAATTGTTATTCAAAGGCTCTGTGCCAGGTGGTGGCTTCTTTGTTCCTCCAACGATCTTCGGTGATGTGCCGGGTGATGCAAAGCTGGCGCAACAAGAAATCTTCGGCCCGGTTGTGGCCGTGATCCGCGCGAAGAACTTGGATCAAGCCTTAGATATCGCCAACAGTACAGAGTACGCTCTGACTGGCGGTGTGTTCTCCAGAAGCCCAGCGAACATCGCTCGCGTGAAAGAGGAACTGGAAGTGGGTAACTTGTACGTGAACCGTGGTATCACAGGCGCGATGGTGGACCGTCATCCATTTGGTGGCTTCAAAATGTCTGGTATTGGCTCCAAAACAGGTGGTCCGGACTATTTGAAACAGTACATGGAACCTGCGTGCGTGACAGAGAACACTCTTCGCCGTGGTTTTGCTCCAGCGGAAGAATAGACCCTCACCAAACTGAAATTCCCAAAGCCCTCAGTCAAAAACTGAGGGCTTTTTTTTTGCCGAAATTCAATTCCCACTTTGAGACACGAACCTTACAGAAATTAAATTCAGGACTCCGGTCTGTATTTAAGTGAGATTTCCTAGAACAAAACCGAACAGATCTTTGTTAGAAATTTCACAAAAAACCTTTTGGATTCCGATAAATATGAACATGGGCCACCACGGAGCGTTCATTATCAGTTTTCGAAGAATCATTTCTTCATACACCCCGGTATTAATATCAGCACTGCTGATAAGCGGATGTACTTTGGACTCCGTCATTGAAACCCTGACAAAAGTAGAATTCAAACTTATCACCAACATCGAAGACAACTATGTGGATCTGAGTGGCTCCACACTGACCCTGGAGGGTCAGTGTGACAAAGCCGAGGGACCAATCACTTTCAAACTCAACTCGGTCGAGCGCAGTAAGATGAACTGCCCCTCCACCGGCGTCTGGCAGTACTCACTGGACGTTCATGAACTGGGGGAAGGTGAAGCCTCACTGATTGTTGAACAGGTGGAGTTGGCTGACACTTCCAAAAAGGTGAAATCAGAAACGGTCACACTGAACAAGGACACGACTCCACCACAGTTGTTAAGCATGCCAGATATTATTCTGAATGATAAAGGATTCATTAGTTGGGAGTGCCAGAATCTGAATGACAGATGCACCTTCCGATCCTTTGTTTCCGTAACGGATCTGTTTACTTTTGCTGCTGAACCTTACACAAATCTGAAAAGCAACATGACTTTCCCCGAGGGGAAAAGCTATTTGTTCCTGCAGGCTAAAGATGCCGCAGGAAATGTTTCTTCTGTGAAAAAGATTGAAGTCTATTCCGGTACCATGGGCATTTTGCTCAATCCGATGCAGATGAAACTTGCGATGGATCAATCAGTGACTCTGCGATTCTATATTCCCCAGGTGTTCAGCGAATACACTCTATTTAATAACGACAGCTGCACGGGTTCAGATAATTGGCTGACACGCACGACTGGTGACCATCCTTGGAATTTGCCGTCTTCAACCCCCGCCAATTATTTCGTATCAGCTAAGTTCCGAACATCCACTGGAATCGTCAGTCAGTGTTTCACTGACAGCATACCCATCATCGACACGATCACTTCTCATGATATTTGCTCGAGCGGTTCTTCCAATGCCGTCTTTGGTATAGTACGAAGCAGTCTTTACTCGCAGAATCCCGGATACAATAACAACGAAAACTGCTCCTTTACCGTGAACACGACAGCCGCCATGGATATCATGCCGGCAACAACTCTATCCACCGAGACCGATAAAGATATTTTATCCATCCGACAAAATGGTCTGACACTGTATTCCTTTTCAGGCATGTTTACCCCTGTGGGACTGCAGGCTTTCACCAGTACAGAGCCTGGGCCTTTCACATTCAATTTCAACTCGGATGCCCAAAACGCACAAGACGGCTTTCTTCTGTACTGGATGCCCAAGGACGCCATCCGCCAGGAAATCATTATCAATGATGGCGCAACACAGACCAGTTCAAAAACTTTGCGTGTGTCCTTTGATGTCCCCTCTTACATGAAAGAATACTATCTGACTGAAGACTCTTCGTGCACCGCCGGGGGGACGTGGAAGGCCATCGCGGCTCAGAACCAGTTTACGGCGTTGACCAACAATTCGACTCTGTCCTTAAAAGCCCGCTTCCGCGACGTCTTCGGCAACGAGTCTGAATGCGCTTCGGCAGCCATTGCCTACGTGCCACCGGAAGTCTCAATTATAGCTCCAGTCACCGTGGCGGACATCACCAACTCCGTGGACCTAAGCGGAACCTGCAGCGATGGTGGCGCTACAGTTAAAATTTCTGGATCCTATTCCGGTGAAACCACTTGTACGGCACAAAGCACCTGGTCCAAATCCTTCGCGCTGGGAAATGTCCCAAACAACACAACCATCACCGTCACGGCTGAGTTGATGCTGGCAGGCACGGCTCAAGCTTCGGCAACAAGATCTTACACCATCAATCGCCATGTCACCCCGACATCCCCCGTGGCCAATGGCTATGTGGGCCCGACCTTCACCATGCGCGGAACCTGCTACCCGAACAGCGCCACGATTAACATTACGGCTCCAAATCCTGCCACTGTCACTTGTACCAACGGGGAATGGCAGTCCGTTCAAACCGTGACCGGAAACAACGAAGACGTCATTAACATCGCCGGAAATCTTGTTTTCAATTCGACCCAGCAGGATTCCTTTGCATTCACTGCCAAACTTTCCACCCAAGCAACGCTTGCCACCATCTTTGGGGCGCCTGTTGGGAAATCCTCTGAGGCCAGCCATGCCTTCACGGTCAGCGGAGTTGGCATCAGCGCCTTTAAATATAAATTCGGTAAAGATGCCGTCTGCTCGAATTCCTCGGGTTATAGCGCTGAAATCAGCTCCTCCACTGGCATCTTCGCCAGTCAAAGTACCAACGCCGACGGCGACAATATGGTGCTCTGTGTGGTGGGACTTAACGGACTCAATGGCCTCTGGCAGGACTATTCCATCGCCACCACCCGCACTTGGAAAAAAGCTTTACCAAAATCCGTGAACTTCAGTGCCTCCAGTAAAAAGTTTACGGAAGGTCAGACCGCCATCGCAGTGAGCGTGACTCTGGATGCCGTATCCACGGTTCCAGTCCGTGTTTACTACAATCTTTCCGGGGATGCGATCTACATGGTCGATCACAATCTGGGACTGGGTTATATCGAGGTTCCTGCAGGTCAGCTTTCAGCGCAAATCACCTTTGATACTCTGAACAACACAATGGATTCCAACGACAAGGATCTGGATGTCTATATCACGCACACAGACCAGCCAGACATTGTCGTTGGCATTAACTCACGACAAAGATTCGTCATCAAAAATACAACCAACAGTTACAAAAAGATCCTCAGCTTCGCCCATGGTTCGGACTACACCCAGCCTTCTTTCCTGGCCCTGGCTGATGACGGTAAAATCCGTGTCTGGGGCGAGGCCAATGCGACCACCGCCGGAATCACAATCACCCAGGCGGGTACAAACTTTAAACAAGTCACTGGAACGCGAATGAATTTCTGCGCCCTGAGTGAGGCTAATCAAGTGTACTGCGGTGGCGTGGGCGGCCTCAGTGGCACCATTGTCGACTCCGGTGTGACTTACAAGTCCATCAGTCTGAAATACTACACAGCCTGTGGCATCACCTCCGACGACAGGGTTCGCTGCTGGGACGTTTCGGCGTCCCCTATCACGCCTTACTATATCGATGACGGTGTGGTGAAGTTTAAAAAAGTCGTGGCTGCTCAATCTTCCACGATCTGTGCGATTTCTCTGGCTGATGATTTGTACTGTTATGGCAATAACACCTATAAACAAATCGCCAACAATGGTACGGCCTCCTATAGCGTCCTGACCCAGGTCGACCCTGGGGTGAAATACAGTGATGTGACTTCTTATACCTATGTCTGCGGCATCACCCGCGACACTCAGCAAATCAAATGCTGGGGGCGCAACAATCTTTACCAACTGGGCAACGGCTCGACGATCAACAATCCAACGCCGACGGTTGTGAATTCAACCACGAAATACCTGCAAATCAGCGGATCTGACAATCACGTGTGTGCAATCACTGAAAACAATGAACTGAAATGCTGGGGTTCCGGAATCAAGGGTGGTTACAACAGCGCACAGACAGACCGGACCTATATGACACCGACTCTGCTGAATACGAACATCGTCTGGAAGACCATTCAGACCAACGATGGCTCCATCTGCGGCTTGTCGGACGATGATATGCCTTACTGTTTCGGCGATGGTACGAACTATGGGGATATCCCTAAAACGGCAACTCCAGTCCTTGAGGCTGTCGATCTTTACTCATCCTATCGCGACTTTGCCACGGCCTATGGCCGCGTCTGCGCCATCCGCAATGATGGAGGAGGCTACTGCTCTATGCTGGGTCATCCCCTCTTGCGAGCTCAGCCCAATGTGGACTTCAGCAGCGGCAAAGTCATATCCTCTCGAGGTGTGATCTGCCTGAGTCTTGCGGATTCTTCCTACTGCACAGGGGTGAATACCAATGGACTTTTGGGCGACAACGACACGACGAATACTAAATTGGATCTGGTACACACGGGAGGCCTGGCAATTCAAGCCCTGGCCACGGCGGAAAACTACTGTGTGCATGCCATCAACAGCGCTGGCAGCTTGTACCGATGGGGCTCTAGTTCCGCGCCTGTATGTGCCTCCGTCTCCAGTCAGATCCCGACATTGGTGGCCACCAGCGTGAAGTTCAAACCCATCATTCAAAGTACGACCTACGCCGCGTGCGCCCTGAGTTTAGACAATGAGGTGTATTGTTGGGGATCTGGCTCGATCATGCGCACAGGCGCAAGCTCAACCCCCATCAGCGTGGATCCAGGCTATAAATACACTGACATTAAACTGAGCGACGACCGCTTCTGCGGTATTCTGGAAAACGCTCAAGTGCGGTGCTGGGGTACGGGTTCAGCCGGGAAACTGGGACACAACAGCACTGCCAACTCCACAGGCACCCTGACCGATGGCGGTCGCACTTACAGCCAACTGGTGCTGGGCAACTCGATTGCCTGCGGGATTAGTGGAACCAATCTGGAATGTTGGGGCGGTGGCTTTAGCAATGTCCCTGTGGTGGTGAACAGTCCGACCAGCTATAAAGAAGTCGCTGTTGGCAACGGAGAACTGATCGCTCTGACAACGGATGGCGCCGTGCACTTCTGGCAACTGGGTGACTACTTGAATCCACCGACTGTGATTTCTGGCGGTGTGACCTTTGCAAAACTCAAAGCCACGAATTATTCCGGCACCACCAGGTCGATGTTCTGTGCGCTCACAACCGCAGACAAACTTTATTGCCGAACTCCAATGGGTGCGGGCACCTCGATCAATATGCTGCACCAGGTTCGCGCTTCCCGGTTCTAGAAAAAGAAAAAGGCCACTGTTTCCAGTGGCCTTTCTTAATCTAATTAAAATAGAGGTGAGAACATCATGCTCCCCGAGACCTTCCGTGGTATCACCCCTCCCGTAAAAATGATTGCAGCATAACAAAAACACGATTGCAAGAGTCTTATTACAGATTTTTTAAGAATTTCGCCCCTGCGCCAAAAAATCCACCCTATTTTGCAAAGAACTTAAGCAAACGGCCCCAAGCCTGCCCCGAAAACGAAAAAAGCCAGCTCAACGCTGGCTTTTGAAGCTCATCAACTTTAATGAGTCTTAGAAATCATTTAATCGGTCGGCCAATTCTGGGAAGTCCACGAACGGATTTCTGTTGCCCTGAACTTTGTAGATTTCGATATTACGTTTCATCTCGTCTTCATCAACAGGGTCTTCCTGATTCCATTTACGCAGAACTTGCTCCTGCTGAGGGTCGATCGGAAGATCATAGCGCAAAGAGAAGTAGAACAAGGCACGGGCCACGTTCCCACGGTGGTTTTGTGGTGGTTCAAACACCTCATCAGAACCCGAAGTTCCGATACCGAAGCGAGATTCCGGGCATTTCAAATCCATCAGATCTTTCGTCACTTCACCAAAAGGATGATTGCCGCGAATCGCATTGAGCTGGGAATCTGTCGGGAACAAGTGATGCAAGTCAGACTTTTGAACATCATCCGGGAAACGGCGTGTGAATTTACTTTGAGGCCAGGTGTGCTCAACATTGATCACCGTGTTATTCGGAATCTTGCCAGGAGAGGGTTGAGAGCTCTTGAAATCCTCAGGGCCACGTTCGGTGTTGCAATAAACATCGCGAACCGCGTACTGATTGCCTTCTTTCACCAAGTAGTAGTTCCCCATTAAAAACACTCTTGCGGCATTGTACCCGATCGCCGTGTGAGCATAGCAACGACCTTGTCCCTGTGGGCAGGCCTTCACGATTTGATCGTAAGAACCTTTCACCAGCATATGATAGTTGCGCATCACAGTTTTGATTCGATTTTGAAGGGTCTCACCGGAAGCCCCCGCTTTTAGATCGCGATAGAACTCTTCCCCGTAATATGGGACCAGTTGAGAAGACGGCGCCGCATTCGCAACACCAACAAAAGATAACAATGTAAAAACAATCACTGACTTAATGAGCAGCATTTGCTTCATTCAGGTCCACCATTCGGTTTGGGGGTGATCTACAGCCTCTGCGAAGTAAGATGTCCTAACCGTAACGATCCTGTCAACGGGTATATAGAAATTACAATATCAATTTTGAGATGCAGGTTGAATCGAGCGCCCACGATAGGCCCAGCCAAGAACAGCTCCTAAAACACTGCCGCCGATATGAGCAGCGTAAGCCACGCCCCCGCCAATCCCCTCAGGGGTCGCCCAAAGATTCGCCACATCGACCACCAGGAATAAAGGGATAATCAACAAGGTCGGTAAAAAAATCGCGCCATAGTGCCCGGGCATGGGCGAGGCAAAGTATAGAAAACGAACTCGCGCTCGCATTTCAGCCAGACAATAAAATGCCAACAGCGCACTGATAGAAGCACTCGCCCCCACCATCGGCACAGTTCCATGCAGATCTGAAAGCAAAAAGCCCATGCCTCCAGCAAAGCCACCCAACATATAGACGATGAGCAAGACTCCACTGCCGGCCATCACTTCCACCGCCGCGCCAATCAGCACCAGGAAACCCAAGTTGGAAAGAAGGTGCATCCAGTTGGAATGAGAAAACTGATAGGTGAACCAGGACAGCGGCCCTTTGGCACCGGAGCTTAAACCAAAGCGATACAACAGCTGCTCTTGATACTTCTTACGAAACTCAGAGATATCTTTACGCCACGAAGTCACTTGAACCTCGTCCCCGCGATAGGTCAATGCCTCAGCCTTTTGCAGAAAACGGGAATCCCGAAGCGCATAGGCTCCAAGAAGCCCCATGTGATCCGTGTTCGATGAGCCCATCTGCAAGACCCATTCAGGTTTGTCATAAAGCTCTTGGGCCGGCAGAGTTTGCAAATACTGATAATAAAGGCGTCCCGTCAAAATCAGCCCGTCTTTCTGCAACACGGGTGAAGAACTCAGACTTGAACCCACTCCGCTGAAAATCAAAATAAAAATGAAAACGTTCAGCACCGCCAGCGTGATGGTCAGCGGATAGCGGGAATAGTCTTTAAAATCTTCAGGACATGGAATGATCATGGAACCTCATAGCGCTCTTTGAAGTCATCAATCCAGGTTCCCGGATCTACACTGGCCGGAGCCCGGCCCTTTTGAGGTGTGAATTCAGTGTCGCGCAAAGCCCAGACCGAGCGCACATAGCGCTTTTCCAGAGCGGATTTCAAGACAGGATTTTTCTGCATCTGTGCAATCGCTTTTAAGCTTCCCACATAGTCCTGGGCAGCAAAAAGATCCTCAGACTTCAGGAACTGCGTCACCAGCAAACTGGAATCCGCCATTTCAAGATCCTCAAGATCGCCATCTTCTGCCATATAACGTGCCAAAGCGCAGGCAGCAGAAGAAGAGTCTTCACAAACCCTGGCAAAGTAGGCCTCCTGGGCTTTACCGTCGGCCAGTAAATATTTCGCCAGATAAGCCAGGGGCTGAGAATTCACCGGGTCTCCCCACAGGGCCACGTCGGCTTCTTTTTCCAGACACTCTCCCGAAATTTCATTGAGCAGGAATAACGACAAGGCGGTATCCAGTCGCGCCGCCCCCTCTAAGCCCTCAGTCCCTTTGACTTCCCGACAGGCGGTCACCGTTGATTTTCCAACGGTGGATTTAAAGGCTCCGGTTTGCAGACCATGATAGGCCTTCATGAAGCCTAGAATTCCAAACAAAGCCAAAAACAGAAAGCTCATGCGCATCCACGAGGATATAAAACGAGACTCGATAGGCATCGGCCCGTCATCATGTTCTTTCTTAAGCGTGATGACCAGCGTGTCTGCTGCGCGGTCCGGAAAGGCCCGGCGGAACGGATGGCTAAGGATTTCCAAAAACGGTAACGCCAGAAGCAAGAATCCAAAGCTCCAGCACACCGAACGGATCAAACACTGTGCGTAAGTCAAACGAGGCTGATAGATCGGATAAGAAATCACCCTGATCTGCATGAACAACTGTCCTGGTGTCGCTTGCCAGAAGTACAAAAACACTGACTGCAGGATGGTGACCAGCACAACAATGCAACTGATAACCAGTGACGCCGCAATCACACCTTCCGCGGACTGCATATCCAGCAAAAAGAATGTTTTTGTCTGACGAACCAAACCGGCAATCAACAGACTGATGATGGGGGAAAAAATTAAAAAATCCAGTATCAACGCCACAAACCTGTCCGCCACGAAAGCGACAGGCACGGAACTGGATTTCGGATAATGAGGCTTCACTTCAGGAGCCGATAGATCTGGAAACACCATAAGGATCGTATCGGCTTGAAACAGGAAACACTAAAGAGATTAGTGCGCGAAATGGATCGCCTGGACCCGGCCCTGATCGTCAGTCACGAACTGAGCTTTGCCGACGATCTCTTTGGAAGAGTCAATCAGACTATAGACTTGCTCCCCGGCCGAGTTCTGCGCCAAGCTGACTTCCGCAAACTGCACACCAAAGGCCTCGGAATACTTCTTCAGGAATTCCGCTTTATCCTGGATCTGCATGGGCTGTTCGCCGGCTTGCGCATCGATGAATTCAAGACTTTCAATACGGCCTTCGACGGTTTTCATGCCGTACTTGCCTTCCAGGAAACCAAATACCAGCTCATCACGCAAGGTCGGCGCTTCCGCCAGGCTTGCCGCCACGGTGGACTTTTCCCGCGCCATGCGCTTGGCAAGATCATGCTCCCACTTAACGTCTTTGGCGAAAGTGGAAGGTGCGAAGCTTGCAACGCCACGATTTCCCGCCGTCGCCACACCCTGATCCGGACTGCGCACCAGCCATTGATTCAGGAAAACTGTCATAATCAAAACAGAGGCAATGGACAGAACCAGGACCGCTTTTTGTTCTTGCGCTTTGTCCTGCAATCTTTTTCTTACAGATTGTGCTTTTGGAAATTCGATCACGTTTGCGTTCCTCATTATTTCACCCCTCAGAAGTCACGACAGTTCGAGTCCTGATGACTTCCATTGCGAAGGGCATGCCGTTTAAAAACCGCACTTATTCATTCTAGCTGAACAAGGCCTGAACAGACGTACAAAAGATGTTAGACGTATCATTCTGATCATCTCATCCTGACACATAAAAATCCAAATTCCGAGGGTCTAGTCGAGGGCCTTTTTTTCCCAGGAATCAATCCCCGCCTGCATTTCCGGCAAATGATAATACAGGACCCGGTCCAACTCCACGCCCTGACCCTCAATGCGATGCTTCTTCTGGCTCAGGTAAACTGCTTCAGGAATGGAGACTTGCACCCCTGGAGCCACTTCATCCAGTGGATACCAAACTCCCACCAGAAGCTGCCCGCGACTGGGGCTTCCCAACAACGGCGCTTTTCTGAATTCTTTTAATGCCTGTGCAACCATTTCCGCCACGGAGGAACTCTTTCCATCCACCAAAACCCGTACATCCCCTTCATAGCAGTTTGTCCGAGCGAATGTTTTTAAAAGAACTTCGCTGTGCGCATCCAAAACCGCCAACTGCGCCTGATCATCCAGTTCATTGGGCAGTTCCGCAGAACTTTTCACCGTCACACGCGGACGTTCCAGACTTCCCACCAACTCGGGTCTGCACAAAAACAGGGATAAAAATCGAAGGCCCGCAACAAAGTTTCCTCCGGCATTTCCGCGCAAGTCCACAACCACTCGCTTGAAAGAGCGAAGATCTGCTTCAAGCTTTTGCATTTTTTCATCTGCGAAGAAGGCGGCACGGAATGACGGCACTTTCAAGACCGCCTGCCCTGGAGCCCTTGCTTCCAGAGTCATTTCTTCAGAACGGATAATCGACCGAGGTTTCATTTTCACGGAAAACTCTTTGTCTTTGCGAAGAATCAGGTAAGAGCCCGGCTCAGTCTGAGCGTCCCAGGGATTGGGTTGTTCCGCGTTGATTGTCTGAATAATATCCCCACGGCGCAGCCCCAAAGCCTCGGCTGGAGAGTTGGGATGCACCTTGAAGATCACGAGCTCTCCATCCACAAACTGGCTTTCAATGCCCGTTTCCAGACTTTCCCCCCGCCAGATACTGGCGACCTCTTTGGAATCATAAACTTCCAGATGGGACACTTTTAAAAGGGCCAGCACATTGTTCATGTCTTTGATGATCAGATTTTTTTGAGAATAAGGCGTGACCAGACGACTGCGACGATGGCAGGTCTTTTTCCAGTTTTTTATTTTGGCATCATCCAGGAATATTTTTTGCGACACCAGATCGCAAAGCACCGGGTACGGGTTTACAAAACTCTTTTTTAGAGTGAAGTGGTAGGCCGCATAGGCACAGCCAAGTGCAAGTAGAATAGCGAAGAAAGTACGGGTCATCTTAGTCCTGTAAAAGCAAAGACCGAGTGCTTTATCACCCGGTCTTCGTTTTTCAATTCAAAAGGAGACTAAGCCGCCACTTTCTTCTTGCGAGCCGCAGAAGGATCAATGTGGTATTGCTTTACTTTACGATACAAGGTTGCTCGACCAATGCCCAAAGCTTTAGCAGCTTCAGTCAGGTTGCCTTTGTATTGAACAATCGCGTTTTCGATGGCTTGAGCTTCAAGCTCTTCCATTTTTTGTACGCTAGTTGCTGTTGCAGTCGGTGTTGGGAACTGAATAACGTTGCCGCCACCCACGTCAGAGTTGATCGGGCTTGTGCCAGAAGCCAAAGCCGGAACACCTGCTACCAGTTGCTGTCTGAAAAATGCATTATCAAGCCCTTCTCTGAACTGTGCAGAAGAATATGCTTGAACTGTCACATCGTGATTCTCCCAGTACTTCTTTGTGTTCTCGATGGTTTCCTGGTTATCGCTCACCACGATCATAACTGTACGTGACATTTAGTCCTCCCCTTTTGAAACATTATCAAAGCTTAATTGACTCACTTTGTACCTATCGGCGTATCACGCTGAGAATTAAGGGCCAGTTGCAAATATTTTTTGAGACACTTTAAACAGTCCAAAACACTGGACTTTTGTCGGTCTTCAAAATGCCTCTTGACCGCTATTTCTATTTAAAGGGTGTTATCGAAGTCCTGATTTACATCTGTCGGGGCTTTGATATAGTGTCCGGCACCAGACCGGGATACACCTTGAACAAAGTACTTCTAGTTTTTCTTACAATGGCCCTGATCGGCCCAAAAGCCTTTGCAGACACTCTGCGCGTGAATGTCTATGATTTCCCACCCCACATCTTTGTGGAAAAGGGCACCCCTCGGGGGCCGGGCATCATCTTTTTTCAGAAGTACTTAAATCCCCCACCGGGGGTGACAATCCAATGGATCCCAACTCCGTTTGCAAGGGTTCTGCAGGATCTGCAAAACAACAAAACCGATGCCGCCCTGTTTTTGGCACGCACCCCGGAGCGTGAAAAATTCCTGCGCTTTTCAAGCGTCGCCCTCTTCACAACCTCCTCGGCCATCATCGTTCGTCGAGACTCCCCTCTGGCCCGGGTCCGGTCCTTGGCGGACTTCCAAGGTCTGACGCTGGGGCACTCAAAAGACTCCATTACCCCCCATGAATTGATTGAACAGGGAATCAAGGTGGAATCCCTTAGTGGCGAAGATGTTATCGAACGTAACATTCAAAAGTTGCGCTCTCATCGACTGGATGGAATTTTTATCCCCACCGCCTCCAATGGAGAATACATTCTGCATAAACTAAAGGCGGAAAAAGAATTCCAGATCTTTGTGGTGCCGAACTCAAAACTGAATCTGCATATCGCTTTTCGCAAGAACATCGATGAGCAGACTTTTCAAAGAATTGAAAAGGCCCTGAAAAAGAATCAGACCGCTTACCCCAAGATCCTGGATCTGCAACTGGGAAAATAAAAAAGCCTCCGCTTGCGGAGGCTTTTGACCAAGTATGGTGATTTTAAAGAACTACTCCAGCAAACTGCGAAGCATCCAAGCCGTTTTTTCGTGAAGCTGCATTCTTTGGGTCAACAGATCCGCACTGACTTCATCCCCGGCCTTTTCAACCAGTGGGAAGATGGAGCGCGCCGTACGCACGACAGCTTCCTGTCCTTGCACGAGCTGTTCAATCATCTCCGTCGCAGAGGGAACACCAACGGGTTCTTCGATGCTGGTCAGTTTCGCAAATTCTTTATAAGTACCCGGAGCCGCGACACCCAAAGAGCGGATACGCTCAGCGATCAAATCCACGGCGGTTGCCAATTCTGTGTATTGGCCTTCGAACATCACGTGAAGTGTTTGGAAGTGAGGTCCCGTAACGTTCCAGTGAAAGTTATGGGTTTTAAGATAAAGAGTGTAGGAATCCGCCAGCAAACGGGACAAGCCATCAGCGATTTTCTTTCTGTCCTTTTCGTTGATGCCAATATTAATGCCTACACTGCTGCTATTTTTCTTTGCCATGGGATGTTCCTTTCACACGTTGAAACTTCTAGAGTTAGCTTTCCAAGAGTAAACTATTTTTTCCTGGGACTGTAGTGATGTGTGGACCTTTGGGAGGCATCCTCGACTTTTCCTGACAGCTTCCTCACAAAACTGATCCCCCAAATGTACTAAGCAAACCTAAGTTTAATTAAACGTTTGCAAGTCTCAGGACCTAGGTACCTGAAAATGTGAATATTCGCGTGTTGCTCTCTCAAGATGACACATTTTAGGTCCGATCTTCTTACTATGAGATCAAATTTTCTTTACACACATTTGAATATGGCTCAAATCTCGCTGACTCTGGCAATGGTGCTTCTCTCGAGCTGTACTGGCGGCGGAGGCAGTAAGTTCAGCGATCTCTTGGATGTGGATCCTCAACAAGCCGGCGTGGTGGAAATCACCGCATTGACTCCCACTGGTTCACCAGTCGTCATGAGCACTACAAGCGAAACCACCTTCGCCATCACCGTGGACCCTCAAGCCGGCAACAATCTGAACTATGTGTGGACCTTGGACGGAGCCCAACTGAGCTCCACTAACTCGTTCCATATTCTGTCTGGAGCCTCGCTTCTGCCCGGAAATCACACCCTTGCCGTCTCAGTCACAAATGGAAAATCCACGGACAGTCACAACTTCGTTATTCACAGAAATACGCCTCCGGTAATCACCGCACGAAGTCCTGCAGCCACCGGAGCCTCTGTCACCTGTGGCTCTGGAAGTCTTGCCCTGTCCGTGTCCACTTCTGATGCAGATAACGATGCCAGAACCTATACCTGGAAAGTCAACGGGATGGCGGGCACGACTTTCTTCGTCAATCAAAACTCCAACGGTGCTGGTGCCACGGCTGATTTCGTCCCGAACTGCACTTTGTCCGGCACTGCCACAATCAGTGTCGAGGTCCGAGACGGGCATGATGTCACCAGCATCTCTCCGGCCTGGACTGTTTCCATCATCAACTCCGGCGTGGCCAATATCGGTGGAGTTTCCCCCAACTCCAGTCCTTATGTCATTATCCCCTCCTCAGGATCGAAGGTTTTCAACATGCTGGATGTGACTGGAGTTCCACCGATCTCCTACAGTTGGGAACTGGAAGGCACCCCTCTTCCAGGAGAGGTCAGCACCTCTTTAACTTTGCATGCCTCGACTCTGGACCCTTTGCCGGGACTGGGGCCTTACACCCTGACCGCCAAGGTTTCTGACGGCACGGGGGCAGAATCAAGCTTCAACGTGCAGGTGTTGCTGAATAAAGCCCCGGTTCTTTCCGGCCCGGCTCCTTCAGCCACTTCTCTTGCGCGCAACTATGACACACCCAATATGACCTTCTCAGTGAACAGCACTGATGAAAATGCCGATGTCCTTCGCTATATCTGGATTATCGACGGTGCCACCTATGAGCCTCCCTTCAGCGGACTTCCCAACTATCTAAGCATCAACAATGCAAGCCCGCACCAGTTGATCTTTAATCCGAATTTATCCCTGGTGGGAAGCCACACGATTTCGGTCCGTGCCCGCGAGGATCGCGCCACGGATTTCGAATTTTCCAACACCAACACCTGGACAGTTCAATTCAATCACTTCAGTGATGCCTGCAATCAGTTGCAGGCCGGACAAATCTGCACGCTGGTCGGCGCTCCCGGTATCATGACAGACACCAACAACGACGGCTGGATCAACGCCCTGACCGAACCCTACAAACTGCGCATCAACTACAGCCTGATTCACAAAGTTCTGAACAATGACGGACTGACGGTTGTGAACAACTTTTTCTTCTCTGATTCCTCCAATCACGCTGTCTGGTATTACAACAGATCCGACAAAGCCCAGTCGGTCCTGGGAAAAACCCTGCAGCCCGGGGAAATCAAGATGCTCGTCGGTAATGGTGCCAGCGGACGCTCTGTCGACAGCAGTCCGTCTTACAGCTACAATCTCTACAAACTCAGTTCCCCCCAGGGAATGTATTATGATGGCACTGCCAACATGCTTTACATTGCCGATCGGGGAAATCACCGCATCGTTCGCATCGACAGCAACGGACAAGGTCTGCGCGTCTTTGGCAATGAAACCAACTTACAGTGTGCTGCAGGATTCACCAACTGCAATACCGATAATGAACTGGCCACAAATCATGTGTGCGGTGGCCCGGTTGAAATGGCCTTTGATAACACCGCAAAGCGCATGTACGTAACCTGTTCCAGTACTCATGCCATCAAAGAGGTCAACATCACCAACGCCAATCCGGCAACCTGGACGGCGCGAATTCTTGTCGGACGACTGAATGGTTCCAATCAATCCACCGCCGCGACTACCAATGGAACAACGCTGGCTGCTGGCACAGGTCAGGTTAACACACCCTGGGCTTTGGCTATGGACAGTCAGCGCAACCTTTACTTCACACAATCCAACGGCGGCGCTTGCTATGTTCGGGCCATCAACCTAAACAGTGCCGGTGGCATCACGCTGCCAAACTCTGCGGGTTCGGGCACTCAAGTGTTGGCACAGAATCAGGTGCTCAGTGTGTTTGGGCAAAGCACTTGTTCCGCCCCTGCGGGGGGCACACAAGTTCCCAACACAGTCCGATACTTCTATCCCCGGGGACTGGCCATTCATGAGGTGGCTGGAGTCCTTGAGGGCTTTTTCGTCACCTCCACCGATGCTCACCGTGTGATTTATTCCAATGCTCGCAACACCACCAAAACCTTTGGAAGCGTCGCTGTAGGGGCATATCTGTCACAAACGATCTGGGGTAACGGCACCGGAAACTACAGTGGAAACACGAAGCCCGCGAGTACCAATACCGTGTTTAACCCCTATGGCATTACCATCGACAACAACTCACTGATTCTGGTCGACTTTTCAAACAACCGCCTACGCACTCTGGATATTGGTACAAACGACGGAAACATCGACACTCTTCTTACGATTACAGACCCCAAATCCAACTCGTCTCCAGACTCACCTGCGGTAGACGCTGCCAAAGCCCGTTTGAACTTTATTTCCGATCTTCTTTTCAGAAGCAGCGACAACAGTCTGCTGGTGGCTGACACAACAGAAGCGGGACTCAACATGCCAACCCATTTCCAACCCGACGGAAAGACAACCGAAAACAATCGCGTGCGCAAGCTGGATCTGAGCACTGGACTGCTCGACACAGTTCTGGGAATGGGCTACGGAACCTACACCAACATGCAAAGCGCCCACGAGGTTCTGCTGCATGGACTGCGCGGCCTGGGGCTGGTGGCCGACAATCTTCTTGTCCTGGACCGTCACTGGGTTCCGGGGGGCACAAGATCCTGTGGTTTCTATCTATACAATCAGAACAGCCCGTCTGGCACATTCTATGGCAGCCCTGTCGACAACGGAAAAGTCGGCTTGATTGCAGGGAACTACACCCAAGGTTGCGGCACGGAATCCGCCAATGGAACCGCAGCGGCCGCAGCTCGCATGGAACCCTTTTCGATGAACACAACCCAGGATGACACGATCTACTTCACCCAGTTCCGCCGCCACTGCATCATGAAGGTGGATGTGACCGGAAATCTGACTGCGGTCGCAGGCCTTTGTGGCGCGGCCGGGAACGCCGAGGGCGCTCTGACCTCTGCCCGCTTCGAGTATCCTCTTTCCATCGTCAAAGACCCAAGATATCCGACGAACATGCTGGTGATTGACCAGTCCAACAAAACAACCAGCGAAATCAAATACATCAATCTGTCCGGCAGTGATGTTGAAATCGCCGGAGTCAGCGCCCTATCCAATGAGGTCAAAAGAATCATCACCATCAACGACGGCTATGCCATTGGTTTGACGGTCTATGCAGACCCCAGCGATCCCGGCAAAGACATGATCTGCTACACCAGTGGATCAGGCATGAATACGATTAATGCCACGAATACGAACACCACTAATCCGAACTTGCTGACGGTCGCTGAAAACCCTGACGGACAAGTGGGGTTCCATCGTGTCACCTGCGTGAAAAGATCCGATGGGGCCAAAGAAATCGTCATCGGGGCGGACAGCTCGGCTCTTCGCGCTGGCAGCCAATTGACAACCGAACATGAAGGACTGGGTATTGATTCCAGCTCCGGCATCAAAAAAATCAAAGCCTCTTTGTTCACCCCTTACGGCCTGACCTTCGACAGCGAAGGAAATCTGTACATCGGTGAACGTGACGGCAAAGTGATCAGAAAAGTTAAAAAATGGTGGTAATCAAGGAGTGTTTACAATGAGACGCGGAAATTTCGGAACAATCATCGCAACCATCCCACTGCTTTTGTCCTTCACCGGGTGCGCATCACCGGGACTGCACGTCCAATCAGAGCCAGGAGGCGCCGAGGTGTACTTCAAGTCCTCAGAAGGCACTTTGACCAAGATCGGTACAACACCGATCAGTGTGGAGGCGAACAAGCTGCCACCTACTCGGAATGCCTTTCAAATCACCCTGTCAAAAGATGGCTACCTGTCCGAGAACTTTGTCATCCCTGCTGCGAAAGTGCCACAAGACACCCAGATCTCTGTGTCTTTGCGCGAAAACAGCAAAAAAACTGAAGACCGGCTGGATCACGTCGCCAGTAACGTGGCCTTGATCCAACAACACATCCGAAACAAGGATCTGGAACGTGCCGAACAGACACTGCACTTGATGGTGACACAGTATCCTGACGTGGCCACATTCCATGAACTCTTGGGTAATGTCTTCTATCTTAAAAAAGATTTGACGCAAGCCCTGGACTCTTACAGACGGGCCGCAAATCTCAATCCGAAAAACATCGAAACACGCAACATGATTCAGCGTCTGAGCCAGTACCAATCCGGAGGTGAACTGTGAGCATCTTCCCTCTTTCCATCCTGGTGGCCGTCGGCTTCTTTTCGGCAGCCATCATGTATCTTAAACAAAACGTCCATTCCTACCTGGATATCGTCGCGCTGCTGATGGTTCTGGGAGGCACCTTGTCCGTCGGTATGATGACCATGCCCTGGGATCTGCGCAAAGACCTGAAGCTGGCACTGCAGAAACTTTGGAAAAAGACGGCCCCGAACTATCAGTCCGCTCTGGAGGACTGCCTGGCCACCATGAAGGGGCAAGTGCCCACCACAACCGAGGGACAACTGCACCGTCGCATTCTTTTGGATGGGATGGAACTGCTGTCTCTGGGGGTGCCCTCGGAACGACTGCAAAAAATTCTTGAAGAACGTGTGCATCAATACGGTCGCCGCCAAAAGAAAATCGCCAATGCCCTGCGCAGTCTGGCGAAATATCCTCCGGCATTCGGCCTGATGGGAACAGTTCTTGGGCTGGTGAACGTGATGAATGGTGTATCAAAAGGACTTTCCGGAAAACAAACTGCCTTTGAAATGGCCCTGGCCCTGGTCGCCACCATGTATGGACTGGTGCTGGCCAATCTGGTTCTGAATCCTGCGGGCGAATTGATTCAAAAGAAAGCCGCTGATGAGGAGGATCTGGGACATCTGGCAGTTCAGACACTGCTGCTGATGGCCGAGAACACACCTTTGCTGGAGGCCCAGGAAACATTGAATTCCTATGCTCCAGAGGAGCAGCAACTTCATTTGAACTCGGCAGGATTGGAGAGCTAATGAGACGCACTGACGAAGTCGATGTGGATAGTGAAGGTACATGGGCGATCAGCTATGGTGACATGGTCACCCTGCTGCTGACCTTCTTCATCGTGTTCTTCTCTATCAATCCCAACGAACAAGAAACCGAATATCGCAACGGGGTGCGAATGGCTTTGCTAAAACATCTGCAGAGTCAGGAGGACCACAGCGTCGCTTATGACCAGGGAAATCACATTCTGGTGGAGTTCCCGGGCATCTCATTTTTTGATTCAGGAAAAATTGAAATGACGGACTCTGGTCGTCTGGTGCTGCAGGAATTCATCAAGACCTATCTGCCGTATGCGGGTCAGTACAAGGTCGGAATTCGGGCCTTTACAGACCATAAAAAAATCAATCCCCGGAAGAATCATCGCTTCAAAGACAATCTGGAACTCAGCGCTCTGCGCTCCATTGCGACAATGCGTATCCTTCAACGTTCTGGTGTGCCCCTTGAACGTATTCAGGTGGGTGGTTACGGAGAGCTGACCGTCACCGCCGAAGAACTGGCAAAAATCAGCCCCGACGTCAGAGCCCCGGCTTCAACGCTGGATCTGGCCCGCAAAATTGTTTTGGTTATCCAACCGGAGGTTTTATGAAACATTCCATTCTCAGCAAGATGCTGATCCTTATTGCTGCGGTGCTAGGCTGTTTCCCGGCTGTGGCCCAGAATTACAAACACCCACGGGTGGTGGAGCTGGAAAAATCCCTTTCACAAGAGGCCCTAAGTCTTCTGAAAGGACGCTTCCCCCAACATCCCTTTATCGTGACCGTGGCCATCGATCCTCTGATGCGGGATGTGCAAAGAAAAACCTCGGACAAACTTCCTTACTATGACCTGCGCGACGAAGAAATTCTCGACGAATGGGATGACCCAAATCTGTCCAATGCCGCATTGTTAACACGAGTGAAAAAAACGATCGTCAGTGTCTCTGTCACCAACACTCTTTCAGAAGATGAAGTTGGCGAACTGAAGTCGGCCCTGGCAAAAAATCTCAGCCTGGTGGAAGCCCGCGACACCGTCGAAATTCAGCGCCGTCAATGGAGCCGTCTTGAAGACAATCAGACTCTTTTCAATGTCTGGCTGCCCTTGGGCCTTGCGGCTCTGTTGTTAATTATGGCCGGCATCTGGGGAGCAACTTGGTTCGGCGCCAAGCGCCTTTCAGGCTCACTGCAAGAAGGCTTCCGCGAAGCAGGCAAGAATGCCTCTGCGTCTTCGACGGCTCAGACAATGCCAATGCCGACGCTTGAGACTGCTGAAAAAAATCCGGGCCCCTATCGCAGCGGCGACATCCGTTTCAACGATCCCATTAAGACACGCGAGACCCTGCACGCGGGCATTCAGATTCTAAAGGACAACGCCTCGTTCCCAAATCTGGAAGATATGATGTTACTGCAAAATTTTGCTGAAGAATACCCGGCCTCTTTCGGAGCCTTCCTGGTGGAGTTCCCTTTCGACTGCCGTCAGCAGATTTTCAGTCTTTCATTTGGGGACACTTGGCTGCGGGCTTTAAGCGAGCCCGGAGAAGTCGACAGCCACTGCATCGACATTCTGAACAAATGTCTGCGCATCACGCGCAATGAACTGCAAAAAGAATGGCAGAACCTGCTGATCATGATCTGGCGCCTGGACACTCGCCGCACTGAATTCTTTAAAGGCCTTCCTCGCACCGAAGCGTTCTCAATCCTGGCTCATCTGCCTCGTTCGTTCTCATTACAGGTGGCTCGTGAAGTTTACCCGGGAGCCTGGGGTGTTCTGTTGGATCCATCTCACACTCCGGCGCCCCTTAAAAGCGATCGCATCGCGGCTTTGTGCCAGCGTGCTTTGGAATTAGCCCCTTTGCAAAACGTGCAGATGCTTGAGCGCTACAAAAACCAGAAGGATCTTTTAAGCTACCTGAAGATCGTCGATCCGCAGATTGAAAAAGAGATCTATCAAGCTTCTGGCAATCTGAATCTGACAGAAATGCGCCCGGCATTCTATCCCGTCTTTGAATTGACTGAAGCACAGATGGATATTCTGGTTCCGCGAATCAAAGTGGAAGAATGGGCTCTGGCTATGTTCAACGTGTCTCGAATCGAACGCAAAAAAGTGGAAAGTCGTTTTTCAGATCGTCAGCGCATGCGCTATTTTGAACTGCTAAAACACTTCGATATGCAGACACCAGCCACACAACGTATTGGTGATGCCCGCGAGCGCGTGGCCCATGCGATGAAAACACTGCCCACAGAAATTGCAACGATCCCGACAAACGAGCAGGAACAGGCTGCATGAGAAAACTAAAAATCACCCTTATCTCTCTGGGCCTGTTACTGGGAGCCTCACAAAGTCTTGCCGAGGGGAAGCTGGATCTGATGTTTGGCGGATTTACCATCAATGCCAGCACCGACAACGGCTCTGGCAGCATGTCCGGCGTCGGCAGCTATCTGGTAGCATATCGCTATCCCCTATCTTCGTCCTTGGAGCTGGGGTTGGGATATTCCCTGAATGCCACAGAAACCTTTGGTGGTGATCTGGGCTACGGGCCGGATCTGGGACTTGCCTACTTCCCTTTAACCACCACGTCGACCACCGAGTTTCACAATAAGGACACAGCCATCAGAATCAGCCCCTTATGGCGACCGTACTTTTCTTTGTCCTTTCATCAGCGCCAGTTCCAGTCCACACAGACTTCTTATGGCGGATTTGGTTTGGCCGTCGGAGCAGAATACCAATGGCGACCGGATCTGAGCGTGAAAGCCGAAGTCCGGGGCTTGGGCCTTTCCGGCCCCTCCAATAGCAAGGCCACCGAGTTTGACGGTTTTGTCGGCCTCAGCCTGCCGCTGTAAACACAAAAAAACCCGTCTTGTTAAAGAGACGGGTTTTTAGTGGTTCAAATTTTAAGAAGAATACTAGCGACGGCCGGATTTGATCTTCACTTGAAGCTTGGAGATCAAGTGAACCGCCATTTTTTCCTGAACTTTACACATTTTAAGTTCGTCGCGGCGGTAAGATCTTTGAGAAGGAGTCAAAGTTCCTGTCTCAAGTTCCATCTCGTAATCCAACTTGGAAGAACGGATGCCTTCGAGCTCTTTCGTCTGAGTTTTGAAAAGCTTCGTCACGCCAGAAAGAGGAGCTACTTCGATCCACTCTTCTTTTCCACGGTACCAGCTGACCATTCTCAAAAAGCGAGCTTTATTCTTAGCCAATGTGAACTTCGGGAAACCTGTGTCTGGAAGTTCCAGGATGTTTTCCACTTCATCCAGATTCAGGTCATCTTCTTCACCTTCCATCAGAAGGTTGTCAGACAGGCTCGCCAGTAGAGCGGTTTCCTGTTCTTCATCGACATCTACGTCGAAGGCCGATTTTTTCACCTCTTTTTCGTTGTCTAGGTCAGAGTCCAAATCTGTGTCGATTTCGTCGGCGTGCATGTTAGTGCCTGGATTGATCAAAACGAGCCTCCCCAATAGTGCTTTTAAACGTCTAGGTGATTTAAAGTGGCCCAGTTATATCGCAACTTTTGAAATGACACAATATGTTAATTGCATGAAAAAAGGTGAATTTTGCAGAAATACGGACTCGAAATCGAGAGCTTTTTGCATTTTCATATCCAATTTTCATGCTGAAACTTTGGGCATCTTCTTTATCTCACCGCAATCACATCCACGCGAAAGCCTCCGGGCCTTTTCCAAAAATGTGAGTTCGACGCTTTAATCTGAATTCGATAAACAGGCCGTCCATTCAGCCATGTTTCGCGCACACCACCGGACTTTAATTCTCCGGGCAGTCGCTGCTCCGGCCACTCTCCGGTTCCATCCGCATACTGAATGACAACGTCTTTGATCTCGATATTATTTCGCGTTCCCACCAAACGGATACGAACAATACGATTCAAATCAACGCGAGGAAAAAAGTCGAAGGTGCGAGTCCGAAACCGCCCCGTGTCCCCACCACCTAATGAATAAGGAATCTCCTGTCGAGGTGGAGGTTTCGGTGGAGGATTGGGATTCGGACTGGGCTCCCCAGGATAGGGTTCATCCGGCAACGGCAGAGGCAGATCCTGCTGCGCCTGCGCCCCCAGAGTGGCAAAAAGACTTATGACTGCAAACAAAACAAGAATCCATTTCCCCATCGCGGCCTCCTTAAGTCTTTGAACCTAGTCGAGCGCAACGGGGTTTGGAATGGAAGATGGGTGAAACTGTCTGAAATCAATCCCAGCGCATGTGTTTCACGGATTCGCCGGAATCACGCAGCTCACGCAAAGAATCAATGCCGATAGCCAAATGCTTCTCTACAAAGTTGGCGGTCACTTTCCTGTCACTTTCTTCGGTCTTAACTCCGTCTGGAATCATCGGGTTGTCAGACACTAGCAACAAAGCCCCGCGTGGGATCTCATTCACAAAGCCCGTCACAAAGATCGTGGCAGTTTCCATGTCCACGGCCATAGCACGTGTCTTGGTCAAATAGTCCTTGAAGTTTTCGTCATGTTCCCACACACGACGATTGGTTGTATAAACCGTACCCGTCCAATAATCACAGCTGTGTTTTGCAATCATGGTGGAAACGGCCTTTTGCAGACGGAAGGACGGCAATGCCGGGATTTCTGCCGGAAGGTATTCATTACTGGTTCCTTCGCCACGGATTGCCGCGATCGGAAGAATGAAGTCACCCAGTTGGTTCTTTTTCTTGATACCACCGCATTTACCCAGGAACAAAACGGCCTTGGGATTGATTGCAGACAACAAGTCCATGCAAGTCGCGGCCAGGGCGCTGCCCATGCCGAAATTCAGAATGGTGATGTTTTCAGCCGTAGCACTCTGCATTGGTTTGTCCAAACCACGCACGGGGACATTAAACTGCTCAGCAAACATTTTGACGTAGTTGCCGAAGTTCGTAAGCAAAATATACTGGCCAAATTCATTCAGTGGCACGCCTGTGTAGCGAGGCAACCAGTTATCAACGATTTCTTTTTTTGTTTTCATGCTACTCCCATTATTTTTCTTCAATTGGTAAATTGGTTTAAGCTAACATGATAATCCACAGAAGAAAAGGGGTCCGATTATGAGTTCTTCGCAAAATCACATTCTGATGGAGATTCCTCCCCGCCTGGTGTCCGTGGGCGGCCCGCAGGTTCACCGACTGATTCCCTATGCCAAGAAAAGAATGGTAGGCCCTTTCATCTTTTTTGATTATTTCCCGGCCACGGACTTTGCCGCAGGTGACGGACTCAATGTCCGCCCTCATCCCCATATCGGCCTTTCCACCCTGAGCTATCTGCTGGAAGGTCAGGTGCTTCACCATGACAGCCTGGGCAACAGGCAAGTTTTACTGCCTGGCGATGTCAACTGGATGACTGCAGGACGCGGCATTTCCCATTCCGAGCGCCTTCCTGAGTCCGTCCAGGGTAAAGCCCACCGTCTGCACCTGCTGCAGTTCTGGGTGGCCTTGCCACTGTCGGAAGAAGATCGCCAGCCCAGCTTCACCCATCATGAAAAGTCCCTTATTCCCAACTTCCAGGTCGATGGTGCCAACGTCACCCTGATTGCGGGCGAGGCCTTCGGCAAAAAATCCCCCGTCGATGTCTATTCCCCGCTGTTCTTCATGGATGTAAAGCTTGGGCAGTCTGACACCTTCACCTTTGATCCGGGCGATCAGGAACTGGCGTTCTATATCATCAAAGGCCGACTGGACATCGATGGCAAAGAGATCCCACCTGATGACTTTGTCGTTCTGGAGCAGGGCTCGTCCTTGAAGGTCACCGCCCTCGAGGACACACAATTCATCGTTCTGGGAGGAAAACCCTTCCCTGAACCGCGTTATATCTATTGGAACTATGTTTCATCCTCGCGTGAAAAAATTGAAGCGGCTAAAAAACAATGGCGAGAGTTGACCTTCCCGCAGGTTCCCGGGGAAACTGACATTATACCACTTCCTCCCGAGCCCGCTGGCTCTTAAGATGAAGGAGAGTCGCTTGTTTAAATACGTTTTTATTTCCATCACACTACTGGCTTTAGCAGGTTGTTCTTCGGCCCCCAAGGACTCCTCGGCACAAAATGAAGAAACCTTTGTGCCCAATTGGGAAACTCATGCGCGCGACGCTGAAGTGATGTCTGGCAAAGGGCCGGAGCCCGCTTCAGATTCTTCGCTCAGCAGCCCCCAGAACCAGGTCAGCGAACAAGCTTTGGAAACCCAGCAATTTGCCACCATTCATTTTGCCAAACTGGGAAAAGAACTAAAGGCGGGTCAGGGAAAATATTTGAATGAGCTCTTCAGGATTCTGAAAATTACAGGGGCCCAACAGGCCTCGGCTCTTCGCCAGATCCGCTCCCTGTATGAGGGCTCTTCCAGTCCCGCTCAATTCAGCCAGGATCTGTGGAGCTGGCACCAGCGACGCCACTAAAAAAGGCCGGTTTCTCAACCGGCCTTTTTCTTATAACACCAGCTCTTTGGGAATGCCCTTGGGAATCGCTCCCAATAATTTTTTGGTATATTCATGCTGCGGATTTTCATAGATGCTTTGAGCCGTGTTGTGCTCGACAATCCTGCCTCCGAACATCACCGCCACCTCATCGGAAATAAATTTCACCACCGACAGATCGTGCGAAATAAAGATATAGGTCAGATTCATCTCATCCTGCAAATCCAGCAGAAGATTCAGAATCTGCGCCTGAATGGAGACATCCAAAGCCGAAACCGACTCGTCACAGACGATGAAATCCGGGCGCACCATCAAGGCGCGCGCAATACTGATGCGCTGTCTTTGTCCGCCGGAAAACTCATGAGGATAACGATTCATCATCGAAGGATTCATGCCGACTTTCTTCAACATCTCTGCAGCGATTTCACGGCGCTGGTTATTATTGTCCCCGATATTGTGAATCTGCATCGGCTCCATCAGAATGGTCCCAATTGTCATGCGCGGATTCAACGACGCATATGGATCCTGAAAGATGATCTGCATTTTCTTACGAACAGGCATCAGTTGACGGGCATCCATCGCCGAAATGTCCTGGCCATCATAGATAATCTGTCCCCCCGTGGGTTCAATCAGCCGCAGGATCGTGCGCCCCAGCGTCGTCTTACCGCAACCAGATTCACCCACCAGTCCCAGCGTTTGGCCTTTTTTCACCTGGAAACTGACACCATCCACGGCTCTGGTCCAAGACTGCACACGCCCCAGCAAACCACCAGTGTGAGGGAAGTGAGTTTGCAGATCCTTGACCTCCAAAAGAACCTTGTCTTCTCGAGCCACTGCCGGAGCCCTCACTTGCGCCTGAACCGGAGCTTTGATCTCCTCACCCTCGGCCGTCATAAAATCACTTAATGTCGGCAGACGTTCCGGGTTCTTTTCCAGGGACGGACGGCAAGCTAAAAGACCCTTGGTGTAGGGATGTTGGGGCTTTTCGAAGATGTCCTTCGAACGCCCGCGCTCCACGATTTCACCCTTATTCATGACGATCACTTCGTCGGCGATGTCCGCCACCACCCCCAGATCGTGGGTGATAAACAATAAACTCATGCCGGTTCTTTGCTGAATCTCTGCTAAAAGATCCAGGATCTGTTTTTGAATCGTCACATCCAACGCCGTCGTCGGTTCATCACAGATTAAAACATCCGGATTGCAGGCAATGGCCATGGCGATCATGATTCTTTGGCGCTGCCCGCCGCTGAACTTGTGAGGATAGAAATAAAGTCTTTCTTCAGGACGTGGAATGCCCACCTGCTTAAGCAGGTCCAGTGCTTTTTCCAGAGCCTGGGGTTTGCTCAACCCTTGATGCAACATCAGGGTTTCAGTGATCTGGTCTGCCACAGTCAGGACCGGATTCAAACTGGTCATTGGCTCCTGGAAGATCATGGAAATACGCGCGCCTCGGATGCTGCGCATTTTCTTTTCTGAACACTTCAACAGATCCTGACCTTCAAACAGGATCTCACCTTGGGTGATTTTACCGGGATTTCCAATCAGCTGCATGATGGCCAGCGACGTGATACTTTTACCCGAGCCGGATTCCCCTACCAACCCCACTGTTTTACCTTTGGGAATGGCAAAAGAGATGTCTTTCACGGCTTTGACCAGACCATCTTCGGTCTTAAATTCGACGGCCAGGTTGCGGACTTCAATGATATTTGTGCTCATAAATTTCGACCTCTGGATAGAGACTTTAGCACCACTCCGGTGGAAAAGGTCCACTGTTCCCCCATCCCTGAACTTTGGTCAATAAAAAGGGATCGTGAGTCTTAATTGGTTTTCAGTACCGTGTTTGACTCAGAATAGAACACTCTGCTGCACGAGCACCCCTTCCGCCTTGGCGGGAACAAAAAAACTCTCTTTTGGTACAGAAAGTCCAAGCATGAGCCGAAGAGAAACTCATCAACCACACCTTTAGAGGACAACTTAACTCGGAGACTGGACATGAAGTTTTCATCTAGAATCGCCGCACTGGTTGCAATCACTGTGCTTTATTCACCGACCGCCTCGGCCACTCGTGGCAATACCGAGGCTGGCATCTGCACGGATTGTTTCGTGAACACACCATCCGGCCCTCGCATGAAAGACAACATGCAGTTTGTCGCGACTGTTATCACGGACATCAATAAAAACCTAAAATGGGGACCGAAGTGCAACAACTTCGCCAGCGGAACCGAGTTGGGTCAGTGGGGGCACTATATCCGCGAGGACTACATGAAGGGTTCTTACCCGAACCTTGAAAAGGGTTCACCGGACATTCACCGCGTCTGCCCGACTTATTCCAAAATGAAACCGACTGACAAAGCCAACTTCTGGGTGTTGGTCTTTAATGCCATGGCCAACTATGAAAGTACCTGCAACAAAAACGCACCCGCCAAGGGCCCCAATGGCAGTCTTTATGGTCTGATGCAGCTTCACGTTGGCAAAGAAGGTGTTTACGCCAAAGACTGCAGCAACGGCGACAGCAAAACGCCTTCGGATACGTTCTCTTGCACCTTCAGCATGCTGGACGGTCAGCTTCGTCGCGACGATGCCCTGTTTAGCCGCAAATCCTATTGGGATGTCCTGCGCCCTCAAGCCAAAAGTGGAAAATCCAAGAAGATCGCTAAATCAATTTCAGCTTACACTCCTTGCCACGATGAGAAACGCTTGAACGCTAAGAAGCGCAGCGAGTTTGAAGACAATGAAGAAATCTTCCAAGCTCTTGATGTCATGGATGTGCCAGACACTGGCTTTGGCATCTACGACATCTAAACTTCTGAGCCCTGTTTGAACTTTCGCTTCAAACAGAATACGGTACTGGTTTTCACAAGCTCCTTGAGTTTCATTTTCTTGATCCAGAAAATGAACTTAAGGAGTATTTGACCAATGAATGATTCTGCTATTCCCGTATTTAAGATGCGTCCGCTACCGATCACGACCTCCCCTTTAGCCCGAGAAGAGATCCGCAGCCTGCTTCAGACCATCGCACAGAATCTATGTAACAACAAAAACGACATTCAGGTCAGCTACGTCGAAGGTGACAAAACCACAGTCTATCGTATCGAAGTCCCCGAGGATCTGCGTGGGCGTCTGATTGGCGCTAACGGAAAAACCATCAACGCTCTTCGCGTGCTTCTGGCTGCCGTCGCAGGCACTCACGGCTTTCGCGCTGTGATTGATCTGGTACTTTAAGGCTTGGCGCGCGCCGTCAAGGTCGCTCCCAGAGCGGCCTTGGTGTTCGATTATAATGTACGAACAATTATCCGAACATGTGTACTGACATCTTTGCAATCCCTCACATTTACCGTGTACTTGTGAAACACGAGTTGATAAGAGGTCAGATGCCCATGAAGACTTTGAATAAATTTTTCCACAAAAAGTTTGAAGAACGTCGAGCTGCCAACCCACGTTTTTCCCTACGCGCCCTCGCCCAACGGGTGGACATATCCCCCGGACATCTCTCTGAAATCTTCAATAACAAGCGTCCCGTATCTTCTGCGAACTTTGAGAAGCTGATCACAGGATTGCGCTTAAGTCAGGAAGATCACGATGCGGCCCTGCAGCTGTTTGAGGCTGAGAAGAACCGTAAGAAAGCCACCTATTCGATTGAGCGCGTTCTGACAAAGACCGAGTTTTCGGAAGTGTCTGGCGTGGATTTCTTTTTGGTGCTTGCGGCAATGGATCTGCATGCAGACCTGTGTGACATTGAAAGTATTTCAAACGAAACCGGCGTCAGCATAGAAAAAACAGTTCTGATCATGGACAAGCTGGAACAACTGGGATTGATTGAGCGCCACAGCGATGAAACTTTCTCCAAAGCCGTGCGCAGCCTGTCCTCTGAAAGCGACATCCCGAACTTCGATGTGCAAAAATTCCATATGGAAGCCATGCGAAGAAGTTCTGACATCTTCCATAAGGTTCCTACCGACCAGCGTGATATGGTTTATGTGACCATGGCGGTAAATCCAAAGAACCTGCCTGCTGCCAAGAAAGAACTTGAGAAGTGCTGGAAGAAGGTTTACAGCAAACTTTCCCAAGGTGAGTGCACCGAAGTTTATACTCTGGGAATGCAGCTGCTTCCCGCAACCTCCAAGGAGATGGCATGAGATATCTGATCGTTTTTGCTTTCCTTTTGGCAGCTCCCACGGCCTTTGCACAATACGTGGTTCGTAACGGCGGTTACGTCGTCAGCTGCCGCAACCAGGTCCCTTTGGCCTTGGAAGTCGCTGAGGCTCAGGCGCAGGGACTTACCATGGACTACTCTCCCGCTCGCTCTTTCCAGGTAAAAGTCAGTGATCTGATTGGGCGCATTCGCCCTGTGAATCAGGAAAAAGCTGCGAAGTACACCCGCTGGCTGCAACAGTGGCCACAACAAGTTCGCTGGCATGCTCGCATTGAGATGACAGGCCCGAACGATCAGGGGGCCATCCAATTAAAGCCCGGCTGTCGTATGCGTATTGCGATTGTTCAGACCAACGAAAGTCGTTTTGGTTTCCAGGAGTATGCGATTGATTCTCTGCTGTGGCAGTCTTTAGACGAAGATCAAAAAGCGGCTTTGGTCATGCACGAGTTCATCTATCGTGACATTCTGGAAGAAAACCCAGACTCCAATTCAAGCTGGGTTCGTCATATCAACACGCGAATTCACTCGCTGGACTTCCAGTTCCGTGATCGCCGAGCTTTCACAGATTTGATCAATTCCTTTTAATTATCGGCAGCTGGCGGAAACCAGCTTCTGAAATTCCGCGTCTGTCTTAAAGCGGAAGATCACATCCCCGTCACTCATATAACGGAAAAGATCCTTGTTACGCAAGGAACAGGATCTTTGCCCATCACGCAGGACAGAGCTTCCGGCACTGTTCTGCGACGGATCCTGATTCAGCGCAAACCCCACATCCAGAATCTGCCCTCTGTAGCCGGTGATGGTAACGCCTCCGCCATTTTTCTTTGAGACCTTATCCACCGTCACCTTGCTCGCACCTGAAATCGATTTCAACACTGCTTTGTTCATATCAAAGACAAAGCGATCGCCGGTGACGTGCTCAATGATCAGCTCTTGGGTTTCCTCGTTCCATTGATAGTTCATTTTAGTTTGCTTGCGCGGGAACATGTAGAAATCACGCGCCCCGAACTGCCCGTCCGTGCCGTAAGCGTTAAACACCATGAACATACCGTCGGCGGTTAAAACATAATCACGGTAAACCATATCCTTGTAAGCATCGGTCGGTGACACTGACAGCATGCAGATTTCAGCCTGATCCAACCAGGCTCGCTGAAGCAAGGTGCCCCCTTTGGTTTCTGCCATGGGCTGACAACTTTCTGGGGCCGGGGCGGCTTGGGCCATCGCTGTAAGGAACAGTGCTGTCGCGAAAAGTACCACTTTCATCAAGACCTCCTGCAATCGGTGACTTTCAGATTACAAGTGTCACCCAAGCGGTCAACGAACCAAGACCTTAAGATGTTTCTGAGAAATACGTCGAACAGATAAAAAGCGCAGTTCCGGCCTAAGGTTTGACTGGCCCTCCTGCCAAAGGCCCAATTGATTTACCACCAAGGAGGTCTTCCGTGAAATGCTTGAAAACTCTCGTGTTCTTAACGTTACTTGCTCCACTGGGCGCGGCCGCCCAGGTCGAATCGCGCATGGATTTTGGGATGCTTCCCGTGTCTGCAACACGCACCCGTGACATGCTTTTGACTAATTACAACTCCACCGTACTTCGTGGCATTTCACATACAATTTCCGGTGACAGCTTCTCGGTTCAAAGCGATTGCCCTGAACAACTTCGCTCTGGGTTGTCCTGCCGCTATCGTATCACCTTCTCATGCTATCGCGAAGGATACCAGTCCGGGACTCTGGCTATCTTCACGTCCGATAAAGACTATGAAGTGCATCTATCCGGAGTCTGCAATCGCATCCACACTCCGGAACCTCGCCCACCGGCTCCTCGCCCTTAAAAGGGCCTCTTTGAAAGGCGACTGGGGCGACCACAGTCCCCACAGGGAAGCCCGCGAAGGCCCACTTTTTCAAGGGGCCCTCTCAGCGCGGTTTCTTTGGCATGTTTCGTGGCGAAATAGACCGTTTCGCCACTGTAGGAGTATTTATTGTCCCTGTCCAAGCGAGTAACCTTTTTCCCCGTCAAAAAGATAAAGATTCTCTGTCTTAATCACCTCGATATTGGTGCGGCTCAATTCGCGCATCAACATCCACAAGACGGCATGATTGCTGACTCCCTGCTCTTTTGCCACTAGACGACATCTCCAGTGGTCCGTTTTGAAGGTCTCCTTCATGCCCTGCGGAAACACCTTCACACCTCTGTTGGTGATCATCTGCAGCGACAGAGGAAGGCTTTCAATAGCCGATTGCAATCGCTGCGCCAGAAGGTCCGGGTCCCGGTTGTCTTCCTGCACAAAGACATCGACACCGACAAGTTCTTTACGAGCGGCCGCTATATTCTTTTTTCCATACTTCAGATTCAAAGGGGCCTCATCGGAGTAGCTGGCTTTCTGCAACGTCACCGGTTCCTCACCAAGACGTTCCGCGACCGCGTTGGCGAATTCCTTGGTCCCGACTTTCTTCTTACTGACGCCCTCTTGGTAGATGTCATAAGTATGAGCACCATCTTCCATCGTCTTCAGCCATGCATTATGAATCTTTTGCGCCACTTTGCCCTGTCCCATGTGCACCAACATCTGAACCGATGCCAGGATAAGACCGCTGGGGTTGGCCAAATCCTGTCCTGCCCGTCGGGGGGCTGAGCCGTGAATAGCCTCAAACATGGCGCAGTTTTCACCGATGTTCGAAGAGCCCGCAAGCCCCACCGATCCGGCGATTTGCGCGGAGATATCGCTGAGAATATCGCCGTAAAGGTTCGGTGTGACGATCACGTCGAATACTTCTGGCGTATCGGCCATTTTTGCAGCGCCGATATCGACGATCCAGTGTTCTTTCTCCAGAGTCGGATACTCGGCTCCGATCTCATCAAACACCTTATGAAAAAGACCATCGGTCATTTTCATGATGTTGTCCTTGCTAAAGCAGGTCACTTTTTTGCGGCCCGAGCGTCTGGCATATTCAAAAGCATAGCGCACAATTTTTTCACAGCCCGGTCTGGTGATCAGCTTCAGGCATTGATAGACCTCATCCGTCTGACGGTGCTCGATACCGGCATACAGGTCTTCTTCGTTTTCTCGAATGATAACCAAATCCATACTGGGGTGTTTGGTCTTTACAAAAGGCGCATAGGAACGACAAGGCCGCACATTCGCATAAAGCCCCAGAGCCTTTCGAACAGTCACATTGAGACTTTTAAATCCCCCACCCTGAGGCGTCGTAATAGGAGCCTTTAGAAAAATCTTGTTATCAACCAGTTTGTTCCACGATGACTCTTCAATACCAGCATCAAGTCCGCGGCGATAAACCTTCTCCCCAATCTCAATGGTGTCAAAAGCCAGGTCGGCCCCTGCCAGCTCAAGTATACGAAGGGTCGCTGCCATAATCTCAGGTCCGATACCGTCGCCGTGGGCCACTGTAATTCTTGGCGTGCTCATTTGATGATCTCCTTTTCTGAGACCATTTTGGAACATCTCAAACATTATTAAAAATAGATAATTTAGTTCATTGTTATCTATAAAATAGATATAATAACGGAATGCAAAGGCTCAACCATCATCACCTTTATGTCTTCTGGATCTTCTCACGAACCTCCAGCTTTACCCGAACAGCTGAAGCCTTGTCGATTGCCCAATCGGCAGTCACCTCGCAGATCAAGCTGCTCGAAGATGCTTTGGAGCTAAATCTGATTGACCGAAAAAATCCCCGCCGTCCTCAGATTACGGAGGAAGGAAGAAAGGTGCTGGAATACGCAAATTCAATTTTTGAATCCAGCCGCGAACTGATTAACTGGGCCACCAAGGGGTCACTGCCCAACAAACGAACTCTTCGTATCGGCGCCATTTCCGGGCTGTCGAGAAACTTTCAGTTTGAATTTATTCAACCGTTAATGAAAGACGCAAATTTGAAATTCGAGATCACAACAGGAGACCAGGAGAATCTGATACGCCTGCTGGTCGAGCACAAGCTCGATGTGGTTCTTTCCTCGCGCAACGCAGATCCGGACCACAAGATTCAGCTTCATTCGCACGTCATCACCAAGTCCCCTTTACTGCTGGTCATGCGAAAACAGTCGAACAACAAAAGAAAAAAAGATCTGAACTCGATCCTGACCACGCATGCGCTGTTTACACCCGGAAGCCACTTTGAAGCCAAGCCCGAGCTGGACGCCTATCTTGAAAAATTCAAACAACTGCGAATTGCCGGAGAGATCGACGATGTGGCCTTGTTAAGAATTCTGGCACTTCGATCAGGTGAAGTCGTGGCGATGCCAGAAATGGGCATCCAGAGCGACCTTGCATCCGGAGAAGTTGAGGTTCTTCTAAAAATCTCCCAGATCGAGCAGAGATTCTACGCCATCACCAGACAGAAGAAAGAACCAAACGCCGACGTCCGCCATCTGATAGCCAAAATGAAAAAAGAACTATAAGCAAAGGCCCCCATCTAGGAATAAGCAGTCGGCAGTTGTGCCCGCGCTAAAAAGGGCCAGTGGCACTTTTTAGTGTCGAGCGCCTAGGAAAAGAGCGCTCGATCCGCGATTTTCCGCGTCCCGCCGGAGCAAGCATCCAAGATCGAAGCAGAATTAAAAGGAAAAAGAGAAGAAGGATGGTGCAGTCGGCAGGCACCGCAAATGCCAAATGCCCTTTAATTCGATCTCACAATTCACCGCATGAAGTGTCCATTTCAGTCCATTACTGTCCATTTTCAGAGAGATATTCAATACTTGCAACGCGTGGTGTATCCAAAGCTGTCCATTTGAGTCCATTACAATCCACGCCATGCGGTTATTAGACTCGGTTATTAGACTATGCTAATTCGGCATGCATGACACTCACTGATTTGAAACTCAGGACACTCAAATTCTCCGAGAAAGTAACGCTATATCCAGATGGTGGCGGTCTCTATCTAAGGGTCTCAAAAACCAAAATGCGCTGGCAGCTTTCCATAAAAAAGAACGGGGTTCTACAGCACTTTTATGGGGGGTATTATCCGGAAATCAGCCTGGCCAAGGCCAGAAAGTGGGCTTCAGAAACCCGCCAGCTGAAAGAGTCGCTCCCAGAGCTGTCGCCTCAAGAAGTCACCCTGGGTTTTTACGTGGCCGACTACCGCAAGAAAATGCTGAAGGATAAGAAAAAGCCCGCCACTCTTAAAAAGTACGATCTTCGAACCAGCAAATACTTGGGGCCTTTGTTCACGACAAATATCCGGGATATCGATTCAAAAAAAATACTCGAGATCCTCATGGCGATCGAAGATAAAGGCAAATACGATGCTTGCAGACAAGTCTTGTGGATGACTTCAAGCATATTCCTTCGCGCAAAGATCGCCGGGATTCGACAAGACAATCCTTGTGAAGGACTCAGCGAAGCCCTTGCTCTTCACAAGTCGAAATCACGGGCCGCGGTAATTGACGTCTATGATTTTGGACAACTGCTTTTCGATATTGATCAGTCGAAATCCTGCTTTCACGTTAAGTCAGCACTACAGCTCAGCCCCCTAGTCGTAACCAGACCGGGGGAACTTCGCCTGGTGCACGAGCGTGAAATCGACTTTAACCGTGCTCTTTGGACCATCCCTGCAGAAAGAATGAAGATGGGGGAGGACCTGATTGTCCCTTTGAGCAAGCAGGCTTTAAAAATATTCGAGGATCTGGCGGCAGTAGCGGTGTCCCCGCATCTGTTCACGATGCCAAATCTGAAAGGGCGGACCACAAAGAAGGATGGGGCAGCGCCGGATCCTCGCCCGTTCTCAGAGGACACCCTCCGCAAAGAGCTGAAAAACCTTGGATACTATGGCGCTCATATGGCCCAGAAGAATCTCCCCAAGGGGGCGAAGTTCCACACCCCACACGGGTTCCGAGCCTCCTTCAGAACGATCTGCGATGAGGTTCTTGAGTGGCGGACAGACCTTCTGGAAGCCCAGCTCGCCCACAAGGTGAAGGACACCAATGGGCGCGCATATAACAGAACTAAACACATCGAAAAGAGAATGGAGATGATGCAGGCATGGGCCGACTTCTGCGACGTCCTAAAGACTAGGGATTCTGACCTGATTGATGCCGATATTAAAAATAAAAAGGGGCTAATCTAAAGCCCCTTTGAGTTTATCCTGCAGATACTTTTCAATCTGATCTCTGCGCCAGACTGACTTCCTATGATAAGATTCCACCGGCTTCGGAGCCTTCCCCTCACTCATCAACTTATAAAGCTGTGAACGACTCACCCTCAAAGACTGCAACACATCAGCTAGGAACATGATGTTCGGTGATTCTATGACGTTCACGGCGGCCGGTTGATTATAGTTATGAACCGAAGGACCCACTGCCACCTCCTGAAACTGTAATTGCTTCTTTCATCTCAACTGCGCTCCATTCTTACATTTCAAAACGTAATAGTTTGCGAAATATTCGATCCCACCTTTATCTTTACAGAATCTTTCAGCACTCTCTGTGGTATCGAGCGTTGGATTGTCGGAACCAAAAGGATTTAACCTGTGACAACCCGAACAAATGACTAAGTACATTAAAAGCAGTATCAGATTTTTCACAACTCCCCCAGTTCTTTCAACGCCTCGGTCGCTATGCGAGCGTTATCAAAAAGATGTTCTTCGCAAACAACCCCATTCTTCATTTCGCAATGAATGCAATCAAACCCAATGTAACTAATTTCTTTCGACGCATCCACAGCCTTTTGGTAGGCGGATTTTTCGATGACGTGTTTTACTTCAAAGTAATCTTTCGGTTCTATTGGCGGGAGGTATAAAACAGAATGGCATAAACTCAATCTGCGATATTTTACCAGCCAAAACTCCCTCGCCTTACCCATTATTTATTCTCCAGAAACTCTTTGTATTTATTCTTATTCATGAGGTAACGCTGACATGTTTTGCACGTTCTCCATCCATTCCTGTTAATTCTAGTGTTGTCTTTTGAAAATGGATGTCCTCTTCGGCAGTGAGTAAGTGTCTTATTTTTGTGCCTTCCCTTATTTACGCAATCTATAGAGTTATCCTTTTGCGTACCAACTGATAAATGTGATGGGTTTACGCAAGATGGATTGTCGCAAGAGTGCATGACAGATAGGCCTTTAATATTTTTACCCATTATTCTGGTGATAAATCGATGCGACCTTTCGCGTCTGTTTCCTAAATAAAAAATTCCGTATCCCTGACACTTTGATCCAATCCAGTTCCAACAATCATCTGGTCCTTTAATATCAACTTTTGACCAAAATCTATGAAAATCAGAAGCCTCTCGGCACAATTCAGATACTGTTTTAGATTCGCCGCTCATTTTACAAACCTAACACTTTCTTCCTATACAAATTGCGGTTGTACTCTGTCTTGCATGGCTTGCACATCGACTGTCTCTGCCATGCTTTTTTGTCACTTCGTTTGTGAAACTCATCTTCGCTTTTCAACTGGAAGCAGTTATTACAAACTTTAAAACGCTCGCCATCCACCAAAAGAGACTTCTCAATTAAGCACTCATCATGCAGAGGCAAGCCCCTCTTTTTTCGGTAAGCCTGCCTAGAATAGGTGCGATGCTTTTCCTTTACTCCTGGTCTTCTCCAATACTCTTTTTGATACTGGCGGCGCTTTTCATAGTTTACGTGCGCCATATTTCATCAAGCAAAGCCGCTTACTTCTCCTGCACACTGCGGTATCCTCTGCCTCCTGCATCACTTGAAAAAAATTGTTGTGTTCGATTGCGTCTCTAAGTTGGTTGGCAATAAGGAAATCCAAGAGGACTTTCTGATCGGCTCCTTCGGTTAGTTTCACACTGATCCACCCCCAAACATTGGTGCGGCATTTAATCACCATTTCCTCGTCCAGCTCAATTGCATAGAACTTATGCAGGGTCTCAGCCAGAGCTCTCTCTCGATTGGAATGCTTGGCCAGAAGGCTGGCAAAAATCCTATCCAACATGGGAATCAGAATCGCGCCATCTCCGCAACTGGGCTCAAAAAAGAAGGTTTCTTCGCTTCCAAAGAGCTCTTTATCCAAGAGATCCAACATTTCGTCAGCAGCCCATCTGGGTGTGAATACCTGGGTTTCTTTAAGAGCACTTACTTCGCCGCTCATAATAAACCCTTATCATCACATCGCTTGCACTTTACAGTCCAATTTGGCGGGTCTGTGTATCCATTACCGTTACAGTCGCGGCAGATTTGTTCTGAACTATTCGGAATTTCCGAAGAGTTGGATTCGTCACCGATGAAAGAGCGCCACTGATCAAGCTTCTTTTTCGCCCACGAACCGTCTTCAAATTGGAATTCACTTCCTTCGGCACCACCAAACATTATATTTGGCGGCTCGCCACTAACGCTATCGGGAGCATGATCCTCATTTCCGTGATAGACAAAGTGATCTCCACTGGCGTAACTTTCAAGCCCCTCCACCAACGCCTTCAGCTCCGGCAGTTCAAGGAACAGAGATTTAATTTCGTCTCGAACCATGGCGGTCATCTTTGACATTTCTCCATCATCAGCAACAGGTAATCCAAAATCACAGACATCATATTCTCGGCCTTTTTCATCGAGCTTTCTGACTATTTGATCCGCCGCCTGATTCAGTCTTTCTTCAAGCTTGGTCATTTCAACTACTTTCCTGCTCACTTCTCACCTCGCGCCTCTCTGATTTTGTTCATTATGTTCGCTGCGATTTTCTGAACGTCGTCGGTGACTTCATTTGGAAACTTCTCAATGTAAACCAAAAGACTTTCACACTCATCCAGCAGTTCTTTGTTGGCATCCGGGTCCTGCATTCCGGCTTGGTAGCCTTCTCTGAACCCATAGCGCTTAAACCCAAGAGCTGCTGGATAGGAAGCCTTTCTCCACCTTTCCACCATTGCATCTTCTTCAATCTGCATTCGCTTCTTTGATGCTTCGGTCATTTGGCTCATATATTCACCTCTTTAAAAAGTTCCTTATAATCCATATACCCCTGGAGATGTCCCAGATCGTTTTCAACCCAGTAAGAGACGATGAAGGCTGGGATCAGATCACTCCCATACACGTCAATCTTTCTGTATGCCTCATAGGTCTTGCCTATCGTTAAGGGAACTTTGACCTCATGCTTTTGCCAAAAGAACAGCCAGTGTCTTTCTAAATAGGTATTAGCAATGCATTGTACTTTTGTTCTATAGGTTCTACTTACTGGCATTACCGTTACCCCAGATCCATCGCTAATTGGTTTGGATCTACATACTGCTCATCGGTCCCTTCTTGAATGAGATTAACCGACTCCACTTCTGCGTCTTCATCATCAACCATATTCAATGCCTGGTTTTGAGCATCATCTTCATCGTCGGCGAAGATCTGGAATGTGTCGGATTCAGGCACCTTGTAGTTTACCCTTACTCTATACTCGTTCTTCATCTCAAACCTCAGCTACAGCTTCATCCCTAGAAGTGGGCGCATTCTGCCTTCATTGTAGGCAGTTGCAATTTGTGGTATTGCGAAGTCACCAAAAGTCTGACCATTTGGAAGTACGATGTGCGCCAGGAACTCCTGCTCAAGCGTGGTGATGCCAGCCTCCACACATTCCAGCTTCGCTTTGATCGCCAGGGCGAGAGAACGCCACTTAGATCTTATCATTTGCTCGACCTGCTTTTCGGTTGCCAAGACTTTACGGCCGCGGTTCTCCACCTCAGCAGTTCCATGCGCCGGCATCGGCATGTCAAACTTCACACGCTTTCCTTTGATCTCAAACTGCACTTGGGCAATGGACCTGGTCTCGGCAAATGAAAAGGCCGTGGCCCCATACTTGGACATCGTCTTTCTGATCTCCGCCTGGCTACGTTCCACCGGCACTGTTGTTTTGTCTGCGTAACTCATAATGCTATCCAACCCTTTCAAATTCGATCACCCATACCCATGGGTTTTGTTGCCATGATTCTTCGCCATAAAGACTCACCCAAGTTTTTCCGAACACTTGACGTGGGGACCAAGAAGCATGCGGAAAATCATCCGCACCAAGACTGTCAAAACCTTCTGATTTGGCGTCATCGTTTGAAATATCCTGAAGCCTTTCGATCCGGACGGATTTGATTTCCAAAGTGATCCTGGAGGCCCAGCGGGGCATGTGGATGGATGGCTTCCATGCTGAGCGCTCTTCCATGGAATCCTCGTCAGCCCATGCGAAGCTACCGTCAGCGGCCCAGATTAGATTGCCATCGACATAGCCCTGCCCGAATTTCTTCTCGCGAACTTCTTTAAAAGGTCGATCAGGGACCCACTCGATGCCGTCCCAGTTTGGCGTGAACCAGCCCCAAGTCTCCTTCACCCAAAGTCTGTCGCCGGGTTTACCGAAGGGACATTTAAAAGTTGCCCACTGAATGTCACCTCGCTCAAAGAACCACTCGCCATTTGATGATTGGTAAACCCTAAAACCCGCACCAGGCATCGGCTGAGGAACCTTTACAACCCGTCTCGTCTGAGTCTTTCGCCCATCAAGGATTGCACGGACCATTTCGGCATTGAATAAAATCGGTCTTTCTTTCATATCCCCACCTTCGGATGAGAAGCTTTAGCATCGAGTGCCTTTCGCACGCGCACGTATTCCTGGTTTAGGAAATTGCGGACATGGCGGATGGTTTCAAGGCGCTCTTCTGGCGTCTTTAGTCTTTCACCATGGTCAAAGGCACCAATCGCTAGATCTGTGGTGTTGCCATAAGCATCGATCGACAGGCTTTGTTCGCCAGCCTTTAAGATGTAATAGCCCTTACCTTTTACTTTCATCCCCATGATCTGCCCTTTCCTCAACAATCGTTTCCAAGAGATCCAAAGTTGTTCCCAACTCTCGGTCGGTCACTGATCCCAAACCCTTGGTGATCGCGCTGACCTTCCATGCTGCCGTCCCCAACTTCCGAGCCAGTTCTTTTTTGGTGATACCCGCTTGCGGGAACATCTCGTTGATACGTCTGATCAGCTCATCGCGGGGCTCATCTTTAACTTTGACTCCGCTGTCCTTGGTTGCCCTGGAAGACAGCCTTCCGTTGACGTACTCGCACTGCAGCGAACAAACATCCTGCGAACTCCCCACCATAACTTTGAATGGTCTGCCGTCGTTCTTGCAGAATCTGGTTTCCATCTCATAAGCCGACGTCATACAGACTCGCCCTTTCTCTGCTGAACTCCATGGCCACAATTCGGAACTCTGGGTGCTTCCTTATCCACCGGTATATGATGCTGCTTTCCACTTTCACCTTGCGATGAAAGGTCTGGATGGAGTCGCCGGCGGCCAGATGCTCGCGAAGTCGTTCCGGATAGCCCTCCTGGTATGATTCGAACTGACGCTGCCGGTGGCGCTTACGACGCTTTTCTGCCTGCACCCGGTTGCGGTCTTTCTGCCGGGAAGATTTTGGTTTCTTTTCTGCCCGTGGATTGCTATCAATTGGATTCACAAACGTTCTCCTTTGGAGACTTGCCCGCTCGCCCCCTAAGCAGCGGGCATTTTTTCTATACTTCCAGACCCATCACCACACGAAGAGATACCCGCGCAGCCAGCTCTGGCTCCTGAAGATCTTGAAGTCGTCTTACCATTTGAGCTAGTTCGCGCTGCTTTGGTGTGAATGACTTCGCCACAACAACATTGACAGCCATCGGCTCAGTCTTTGATTCCACGTGCGAAGTAAGAATTGGAGCTGGGGCATTTGCGTTTAGCATGGCAGGAACTACAACGAACCTTTCGGCAGATGTGAACTGCTCACAGTGCTTTTCCCAGTTGTTTTTGTGCGCCTTATAGGCAGCCCTTACCTTCTCAACTACGGAGATCTTAATCACAAGACCACTGACACGACGCTTCGCTGGAACCTTTCCCTTTCGGATCCATCTGAACAACGTTGCTGGATCGATGCCAATGCGATAGGCCGCTTCCTGAACGAACACCTCATCCTTGCCCTTTGTCAGATAAATCTCTCTTTTGTTTTGCTCACTCATTTGAACCTTCCTTCTTTGAGACCTGCCTGGTCTCTGGGTTTATTTGGTATTCACTTTCAAACTCTTCTACAGTCAGCACCACCGGATTTATCCTTGAGTGCAAAAGCCAGTAGGGTTTATCGCAGCTCGGACAGACCTCTTTGGTAAAACAAGGTGTTCGCCAACAAAGCTCATTTACCAATCCCGCGCCACAGTTCGGACACTCACCAAAGATCACTTCCTTCTCCCTACGTTCTTGGTCCTCTTGCGATAGACCTTCTGCCTCAGAATCCCGATCTCATCTGCATGGTTCGGGTGGAACAAGCCTCCATTCAGCAGCTCCCAGCCTTGCTTCCTCAGGTAGTCATAGACGTGAGGATAGGTCAGAAGGAACTCTCTGGGGCCTTTCACTGAATGCCAGGCAACCCTTCCCGTCTTGTGGCACTCAACGCACAGAGGGAGCAGATTCCAAGGATCGTCACCACCGCCCGACCCAACTGTTTTTACGTGGTGAACCTCTGAAGGAGGGGGCTTGCCGCAAGCCATGCAGGGCAGTGATCGAAACAATGCCAACAGCTCCGGATCACGCGTGGGAGTTTTCATGACCCCTTGCCCGATCATCAGATGCCCATCCAGTTCATGAGCACCCGAAACAAAATCTGCGCTACGATGAACCACAGCCACATGAGGCGCTTCTCACGGTCCACGCGATCCGCTGGATACATCCGGACGCCATCTTCGATTTCGTTCTTGTTCGAAACGTAAGAGCTCAATGCCGGACGAATAAGAGCCTCTCGATCAACCCAGACCTCGTGGGGAAGTTTATTTTTCATCAGCATGCTCCTTTGACTTCCAACGTGCCAAAAGAAGATCAACAGCACTGTTGGCGCCTTGCGTTTTAAGCCACTCTTCAAAGTTCGCGATCGCTGCCTCCGAGCTCCGGCACTCGATATTTTTGCTATCGTGAAGCTCGTATTTCTCAGCAGGAATTCCCGTCGCATCCACGATTTGCTGCGTGATCTGATCCTTGAATTCTTTGAACAAAACAACAGATCCAGGCTCCACGTTTTCCAAATCGAGCCCCTCGTGCAGAATCGGCGCTTTGAGGATGACAGACGCTTTCAACGCGACCGCCGCTGAATTCTTCCAGTCATACGCAGGACTCCCTGAACGGATGACATAATCAACCCGGGTTTTAAACCATTCCAAAGAAAGGCCCTGAACGTGCCATGCAAGCTCCACCTGCTTACGGTAGGGGTATGCATGGGGATAACGGCGATGAAGGCGTGTAGCCTGTTCCTGGAACTCCTGAAGGGTCATGCTAGGCATGTGTGCCACCTTCCGGGTTCTGCAAACTTCCCCACGCTTCCTTGATCAGTCCGGCAAGCCTTCTGGATTCGAAGTCGTTTTGCTTCAGGTCACGAATGAATTTCAAGCCACCAAGTTCGGCGATGTACTTCGCACGATTGGCTCCGAGCCACTCCAAAGCGTGGTAGTCAGAATTGAATTTTCTGACGGCCTTCAGGCAGATTTCTGCTTCGTATTTCCAATCTACTTCTTTATCTTTATCTTCTTCTTTATCTAGGACGTCGTTTGGACGTCCTTCTGACGTAGACTTGACGTCCTTTTTCTTGGTCCGTTCCAATGCTTTCAATATGTTAGGCATTTTTATTTTTACGTTATTGCCGTCAATCTCATAGGTAAGCAGATCGAATGTGCCACAAATGTCCAACATCTTCCGGAGGTTTGTCGGACTCAAGCGCAGGTTTTGTCGGAGTATTCTCTGGTGAAAGTCGAACTCGCAGTCCTCTTTTTGAAGGCGTGCGCCCGGTCCTTTTTGATCAAGTTTCTCATCAATTTTTTCCGCACACATCTCCACGATGATCCAATAGGCCAAGCCCATATGACCCATCTCGTCCATCAAACCCTGGATGGACCTGCCTCGATGTGCGTCGGTAAAATGCTTAAAGAACTTCATGATGCCCCTCTAGATGCTTTCCCTTAGTGGATGCCGTAGCGCTTTAGGATCGCCTCTGTGTGCGCCTGGATGGCGAAATCAGCGACCTGGCGGCGTAGGTATGCCTCATCCATTTTAAACTCCTCAGCCAGCGCCTTGATCGCTGATGGCGGTGGAAGTGAAGCACCTCGTTCCCAACTCGATATAAACTGCGATCTGCTGTAACCAAGACGTTCGGCAAGTTCAGCTTGCGACAGCTCAGCTTTCTTCCGCTGCTCATGCAGAAATGCACCCATATTGAATGGCATAACTCCTCCCCTTCAGAAGTTTGAGACTGGCAGGGCGCGACTCCTGCTTTGGTGACTGGCGTACATCCGGAACTCTTTATCACCTTCTTTTTGCCTTATGCGTGCTCCAATGGCCGTCGGGTTGCACCCCATTTAAGACGCCATCAGATGAAATAAATCATCGTCATCAAGCGCCCACCACAGCTTCCACGCTTCAGTCTCAAGGAAGTGATCTGGCCGGACATACCGTTTACCGATGCCTATTCTGCCTGCATCCGAGTCCAGAGCGCTGGGGTTTGCCTGGCTCCCTCGGCACCAAATCACTTCATTCAAACTCCCCGTTACCTCGGGGACACTGGGAGTATTTTTAAGGGCCACTCCTGACGCCCGACCATCCTACCCGCGCCTGGTTTGGTCGTTTGCTTCTTGCTCTTCGGGCCAGAGCCTCGGCCCATTATCGCGGCAGCAAAAATTGATTTACTTTTTCTTCTTAGGAACTAACTGAAGATCCTTCTCGGGATGCCACCAACCCTTTGGATGTTCCCCCGGGCTCGCAAGAGCTTGGACAAAGTAATTCTTGCCCGTATAGATATTCACTGCACAGTCGATGATGGTCCCTTCCATGCCGGTAAGTTTCCCTCTAACTTTTTGACCATTTTTGAATTTGAAATTTACTGTCACACCCATGGACTTCTCCTACTCTGCTTTTTGCAGGCTTTTGAAATCGATCATTGGAACTGAGTTACCGAACATGTACTGAGGAAGAGCCCCATCCCATTTCTGAACCAACTCGTACTGAACCAGACCCTTATTCTGCGCCAGTGCCTGAGACTTGATTCTCATTGCTTCCGCTGCAGCTTTCGCTGTCAGGACTGTTTGCTTCGCTGTCTCTTCGATCTGAACGGTTTCATTTTTGGCTTTCTGGGCCATCTGAATTGCAACAACCTTTTCTTCGACAGCCTTCTCGTAGGCATCATCGAAGTCCACGTTGGTGAATTGCAGATCTGTGATGACGATCGGACGATTACTTGCCTTCAGGTTTTCGCGGATCTGTTCAAGTGCAGATTTGGTCACAGCTTCGCGCTTCCCATTTAGCTCATCGGCGATGACCTTGCCGATAGCATCTTTCATTGAACCAAGGACCACCGGAACCACGATCTTTTGTTCGATCTCGTGCTCTCGTCCGATCTCCTTAAATAGGGTGCCAACGGCACTCTGGATCGGATACCACGTCACCGCATATTCGATATCCGTGCGCTGAGTATCCTTCGTAAAGATAGAGGTTTTCCCTTCGATCTTTTCTTCGCGCACGCTGATTTCTGTAATGTCAGATGTGAACGGGTTATAAAAATGAAGTCCTTCCGGAAGTGGCTCACCCACAACCTCACCGAACCGGGTTTGCACTCCGCGGTATCCAGTATCCACTTGCTCAAATCCGCACGCCGTCAAATTCAGGGCCACAATTAGCCACAATAGATGTTTCACTTTTTCCCCTTTCTTGGGTTTTGTTGTCGTTTTTCAATGAACTTTAAAAAGACCGTAAAAACGTAGGCCAAGACCAGCATGCCCACGATCACCACTATTGCTCCCACGCAGCACCTCGTTGGATTGGGGAGCCCCCGGGTCCAGCAGTCCCGGGAGCATTGCTTGATTGGTTTCTGGGCGCTGGTTCCCAGCTAAATTCTTGATCACGATACGGGTCGCCCGCGGCAACAAAGGCACCGAAGCCCATGCATACAGCCGCACTTAAAACGAAGGCCCCAACAACAATGATCACGACGAGTGCAACCACATCTTGATCAGGCATTGGAGCCCCCGTATTTCTTTTCTATTTTGGATAGAGCTTCGCGGACCTTCGGCGCGACTCGATTCACTGGAGTATTTGAAAACTCCATCGCCTGGGAGATACACTCGCAAATGAAAGTCTGCTGTTTTTCTGTCAGCGTTTCCCATGGGATCTCTGCCACATGACCGGTGATTTCATCTTGGAATGAATAGGAAACAAAAAGACCTGAGGTCTCGTAGGTAACAAACGCCCACCCGGTGCGATCTTGACTTAAAAGCTTCAAGGTCGCGCATCGCTGGTTCGGCTTCCCAAAGACTGGGTTCACATCGCGAACGATGACCGTGGACTCCATCACTATGGATTTCTCGATGTAGCTGACTGCCCTACTCATGAATTCCCCTCTGTCGAACTCATGGACACCCCTGAAGACAATACAATACCGGTCGGAATCCCCTCGAATTCCTAACTAAACAAAACTAACTTGTGGTATTGATCCCCTTGTGAGGCTCCCCTTGAGACTTAATCGAACCATCCCGGCAAGGATGATTCTGTTAAATCTTAAGAAGCGCTTTACTCATTCGCGGCAACGAACGGGAAAAGCACATCCTCTGGAACTCCAAAATATTCACAGATCGCTGATCTGTTCTCTTCCTTAACGACGAACGCATAGTTCCCACTTAGCAGTCGTTTTAGAAGCCCATGTGAAATTCCAACTTCACTGGCGACGTCCTCTATGGACTTCCCAGTGCTATCTACCAGTTTTTTCAATCGTTGCTGTTCACAACCATGCTGCCTGACACTCATGGGATAATTAATTAGCCATAAAACACGATACTGTCAATGGGGTATTAGCCATAATACAAAATACCATTTTGGCGTATTGAAGCGTAGGATTAAGTCATTGTGAATATTGATGAAATCATAATTGGAAATATTTTGCGGTTGATGCGTCAAAAGGGTCTTTCCCAGCGACAATTAGCCAAGAATGCTAAGATTAATTACGAAAACTTCAATCGACTGATGAAGGGGGGCCGATCTATAGTGAAGTCGGACGTACTCCCCTTAGTCGCCGCAGAGCTAGGGGTCACACAGGACGACCTCATGCACTCAACCCTTTCTTCTTCACCAGCCAATACCTCCAAAGAACAGCTAATCGGCGAGATCCTTGTTCGACTTTCCACCCTGAATGAGGACCAGCTTCGCGCGGCTTCGACGGGTATCAACAACGCGATCCTTGCGGCGACGTCCTCCGCCACCCTTAGGGGAAAGAAGTCCTCCACAGGAACTTGATAAGTCCTGGGAATTAATAAGTCTCAGAATCTCAATGAGAATCATCTTTGAGCTGCAGTCGCTCATCCTCACCCCGCATACATACTACTTCGCGTTTATTAACAGACCTTTGTCTGTATATCGGGCAGAGTTTATTAAAACTTTATAATGTTTAATGAAATTTGACCGATATCTGAGGCCATCGCACCTTTCCTTGACGGCAAAACTATGCCGACGGCAGATAAATACCCTGCTGACAGAATGACGAAATGGCATCTGAGAAGAAATACGAGAAGACCCTCACACGAGTAGGAACAAATATCAAAAGACTCCGAAAGGCCCGTGGTCTATCCCAGCAAGATATGGTGGATATGGGATATAACTTGAGACACATCCAACGCATCGAAAGCGGATCCCACTCAGTGAACTTATACACGCTACAAAAAATCGCTGACGATCTGAGATCGGACATTTCTGAACTCTTTAAACCCATCAAAAGATCTTAATTAATAAAGTAGCCATTGGGCCTACCTAAAGGCCCATAGGTTGATAGTTATCTCAAAATGAGTCATAACACATATATGTGTTGCAATACCACAAATATGTGTTATTATGGTCATATGAAAAAGCGTGATCTAGAGCGAAAAGCAAAGGAACTCGGCTGGTGGAAACTAAGGGAAGGTGGCAACCACGAGGTCTGGACAAACGGGACAATCACGGAGCCAATACCTCGACACAATGAGATAAACGAGATACTGGCAAAAAAGATCCTAAAGAAGATGGCAGGTAAATAACATGAGAGTTGCAGGAGCAATCACAAAAACAGGAAAATGGTGGGCGGTAGAAATACCGCTCCTCGATCTACAAACCCAAGGCGCAACAAAAGCCGAGGCCTACGAGATGGCGAAGGACGTTGTTGAAACGATGGTGAATAAAAAGGGATTTGAAGTAACAGTCATTCCCGTTGGGGTGCATGACTTTATCGTCGATACCCCTGACACGCGGGCACTGATGGCCTTCACGCTCGAGCGCCGCCGTCTTGCCAAGGGCCTGACCACCGTAGACGTCGCAAAGCTAATAGGCGAATCATCCCCCACTGGATACGTTCGATACGAAAAGGGTCAGGTCCAGCCTTCTGTTGAAAAGTTCTTTAGAATCCTAAAGGCAATCGACACAGAAAACGAGCCGGTCCTCACGCTAATGAAAGTTTCCAGCTAGTCCCTAATGGCTTCCCTGTCTTATGACGGCCTTAGATAAACTACAGCAGGCAGCAGAAACTCATTTAGACTCATGTACGTCACCAAAACGGTCTCAAGTTTATTGCAAACAAACCGATAGGAGTTGACATGAGAAAAGCGTTTTTGATTATAATGACAGCACTCACGTTTACTGCTTGCTCTAAATCCGGTGATGGCGTTGGGAGATCTTCCGATGTCATCACCTATCTAGCAAGCGAAGAAATTTCCCCCGCCATGAAGAAATACTATGTTCTCAAAATGAACCCGGCTGGTCGGTTCGAGTATTTCTCATTCCAAATTACAAATAGCGGCGGCATGACGACTCTGGATGAGTTGCATTCTTCCTGTCACCCTTACACGACCCCAGGAACAGACATTGCTGAATTTGTAGCTGAGAGCTCGGGCGGTGACTTATATGCCTACCCGTTCACTGATTCTGGTCTGCTGGCTGACAAATCAATTCTTCCGGAGATCTCCCCATTGGCGGGAAGTGTGCTTTTCACCGGAGTTACCGCGAATGCTTTGGATGCCATTCTGTCATCTATCGATGTGGTGAACTCTACCGTAGCGCGATGCTCACCTTAATAGGTTTGAGCCGCAAATTCCTCAACATAAACTGCCATTGAATTAATCATGAAGCCTGTTGCGGTAGTGCTGACCGAATATGTTTCGCCCGGCCCAACAACAATTAGACCAGACCGCAAGCTTGCGGTCGTAACCCCGCCATTGATGATTTCAGTATCTGATGATTCTCCGTATGGAGTGGTGATTTTATAGCCGAAGATGCCCTCAACAAACTCCATCGGTCCAGTGTAATTAACCGTAATCAGATGAACATAGACAAGGTAATATCGGTCAAGTGGAACGACGCCGGTTTGAATAGTTTGGGAGCCGGTCTTATTGGAATAGGTTGTTTTTGTGCGCCCAAGATATAGTAATCCACCAGTGCCCATTGTTACCCCACGTTGGATGTAGCGAACTCACGAACGATAATTTGTACGTTCGCCCCACTTGGCGTAGCAGTTTCACCAGGTCCAATAAAAAATGTCATGCCAGTTCGTGCAGGGGCCGCGAATCCACCGGACATTACGATAGTCCCGTTTGCGTTAGAACTCGTAACCACCGAGCAAATCGCATATCTATTTGCCGCACAAGTGTGAGCCGCTACACCGCTATTTGCGTTTTTGGTTTGCTGACCTTTAAACGGAACAAAAAAACTTGCCATACATTTACCTCGGTCTGTACGTAACGACGACATAGGCTCCGTTGGGATTCCCTGTCATCGCCGAGAGAAGATCCACCCGTAGGCAGTCTTTGGCGTTGAAGGTTGTCTTCACAGGAACTGGAGCCGTAAACCCTGGCACCGTGTCGCCAATCCCACACCCCTGATGGCTCGCAGCGGCTGATGTAATTTTTGGCGTCACTCCCCCAACCCCGGAAAAGATCGACTCCCAAACGGCGCTACCATGCGCCTTCCATTTGATGTCAAATTCTGTCGTTCCACCGGTGCCACCATTTCGATTGAACACCCAAATGTTGACAATCTCAGAATCAAACTCCAAAGGCTCATACCCATCAATTGCAAGGAGCGGGAAAGCACCTATTACACCAGCCCCATATACGGAGTTGATATTGAACTGTTTTCGTTCGATGTGTCTTAGAGCCAAGAAGTTACAAATGGCCGCAAGGGTATATAGAAGAGCTTGGCTGACAGCCCCTCGGTATCTCAAAGCTTCCTTGTGCAAAATCTTTCGACCTGGTTCAACAGCAGTCATCCTAAACTCCTATAACATTCTGTACGGGGCTCCCCCGTCCCTGAATCCAATTAATTCAATCATATGTCCCGGGCTCACGCTGAAATCGACGCTGCGACTCAATGTCAGAACATTCCCCGTGATCTCTTTGACCGTGATGGTCGTGTCCCCAGTCCATAGCGTATAGTCATCGTTGTGGATCTCCACGGGGCAACCCACTCGGAACTTGTCTATGTCGTCGGGGCTGACCTCGATCTGATTGAGTGCAGCACTGGCCACAACCTCAACCTGAGGATCAAAGAACACGTGCATGGACTTCCAAAGTGCACCATCTTCCGGAGACTCATCTGGATACGGGGGAGTCTCAACAACCCAGTCCTCACCAGGCGCGACCGGCAATGCCGGGTTCACGATCATCAAGTTCGGGTTCGTTTGATCAAAGCCCCTGAAGGTGGTGTCATAAGTTTGACTCCAGTCCTCGGTGCGAATCAGAACCTTTTGCCCCACATAGTTTTTCCACTTATAGTTTTCCTGCCAAAGCGGCTCAGTCCCAAAGCTCTGAACAAGTGGAAGTCTGGACGTCGTGGCCCCTGGTCCAATAAGACTTGCCGGGGAGATAACCCCGAACTTCCCGTCGGCTTCGTAGGCCGTATTCAACAACGTCACATAAGCGCGACACTGATAGACGTTCTTGCGAATGTTCACGACCTCCATCACGCGGGGTCGGAATCGGCGGGTTCCATTTGTGGAGTCCGATACCCGTAAGGCATCCGAGCCAAAGATGACGGTATTCCCCACCTCGATCTGCAGAGAGTCCTTATAAAGGATCTCGACCTCGGCAATCTTTTCAGCGCCGAACTGATAGCGGTCCAAAAGACGTTTTGAGTTGATCTGAATCTTCTCGCGCGTATCCGCGGAATCCCTGACCCCTTGGGCCTCGATGACCATCGGAAGGTTCCGGACGTTCTTCACCCGGTCAAAAGAAGCGGCCGACAAGACCGGGACCCCACGGGTCAGCTTGTCTTCAATTGCGTCCTTCTCGTACTTATAGATCACTGAGTTATAGAAGTTTTCGTTGTACGAACGCTGGATGCGGATCTTGTCCGGATCGATGATATTGTTCTCATCCAACGTCAGGGTGTTCTCTTGGGCCAGTGGGGGCATCGTCATCCCTAAAGAGGCGCGGCCCGCGCGCGGCAATCCGAAGCAGCACGATGGGCGATAGATCTGGGACTCGATGAACTGATCCCCTTTGATCGTGTCTTCCAGGTAAAAATCATAGTCGAAGAAAGTCGATGGAAACAGATCCACCAGCTCCTCGTGTTTTTCAACGTCCACCTGATCCAGCTGCATGGCGAGGCCATCTGGCCAGACATCATACTTAGATTTGAACGATATCATAGCCTGCGTGGTCTGTTCGACCTCCAAGGGCGCTCCATCCACAAGGACGTGACTTCCAAGCTCGTTGATTTCCAGACCAGTGATCTTGCGCCATGCGAAATTATTGGCGGCAACCGCTGAAGCTTCGCTTTTTATGAAGTCGCCGACCGTAACGCCGTACTTCTTTCGAATATCGACATTGGAAAAAATAATTGAATTTGGGACCTGGGTTTCGGCATCGATGTAAAGAACACTGTATGCCGGGATATTCTGGATCGGGCGCCCGCGGGAAAGCATCATCTTTAAAGCCAGATCCTTCATGCTCCCATTGATTCGATAGTAGGTTTCGCAGTCATCCCCTATCTCATAGGTGCGGGGTATTGTCCCGAAACAGCCGCGGGTAAGGCCGGTCAAAGTTGTATCTGTGATACCAGTGTACTGGATTATCTCATCTTCGATTCTCACATAGGTTCTAAAGGTTCCGTCTTCCGAGGGTAAAAGCATCCCGTCCACAACATCCAGAGTGATGGTCGTGCTGGAGTCCAGGGTGGTCGCGCCAAATGCCGCCTGAGGAGTTGCATCCTGATTTTCCACAGTCGAGACAGAAACCAAATTCACTGCCGCTTGAGATTTTTTTATTGCCGAAACAATTCCAGATGCCGTACTTCGGTCAGCTGGATTCGATGCAGTCGTGTTGGCGCTTATAGTGATGGCATTCCCAACTACCGTGACTGTTTCACTGCCCTTTGTGCCGCCAGATACAATACTAACTGTGACGTTACCAACAACAGCGTCTTGAGTTTGGTAATCCACGCCATTGATTTGTTTCGAACGATATCGCAAACGAGAGGCTAAAGCGGCCTGAATCTTCGTAAAAATATCCTGACGCTTCAGTCCCTCGGGGTGAGACACTTTCAGTTTGATGTCCAAATTACCAGCATCGATGGTATCAACGACGCCAAATAGGATTGGAATAGAATCCTCTGGGTGAGCTCCTTTCCCAAAGTTCATATAGACGATTGCACGACGGGACAAAATATCGTCCACAACGAGCCCAGGCGAAATGATCTTGGTCAGAAGTCCGGCCTTGTCCACCAGGGAGATTGTCATGGTAGTCACGGAGCCGGCGATCCCCTTGTCCTGGAATAGCTGCTGAGTGATCACCTGAGTTGACTGCGTAAGGTCGATCAGTTGGTGGGCAGTCTTATCCGCCATCACATCATCGAAACGGAAATCTGGATCATCGAAATTCAGACCAGGGTCATCGAAGCGTGGAATCTTCCAAACCTCAGTCACTGAGAATAATGGCAATCCTTCAATCTCAAGGATCACTTGAGGCTCAAGGACGGTCTTATTGATCATCATTTTTGCTTTGGCTGTCAGCTCACTCATTGCAATCTCATCTTCTCAAATTCAATGGCAGAACGATCTTGAAGACCATCAACAGAGCCGGTCGCTTCCTTGATAAGCTTCTTCATCTCATATGTGCAACCGCGCCCCAACTTCCGGCAGGCCTTTTCCAATGCGGTCTTTTGTTTGTTCAGATCTTCTGCGCTAAGGCAAAGAGCACCTCCGCGGGCTTCCTGAATTATAGTCCCGTCGGAGCTTCGCACTTCTTCTTGAGGCTCAAGGAACTCAATAAACTCTTCTAGAGTCATGTCTCCAGTACTCGGATCCAGCGTATTGGCCCAGATCGCACCGGCACTCAATCTGCCGGCGACTGTAACTACCCTGGTGTTTGGAACAGGAACTGTCGTACAGCTAAGCTGCGCGAGCAACATCGTAACGAACAACGTCAGACAAAGCTTTCTTCGCATCTTCCCTGCCCTTTTTGAAGGCCTCCGAACCGAGGCCAGATTCACGCTCGATAATTCGGAGCATGACCAGCCGACGATCAAACTCCTTTTCGAGCTGCTTATTTTTGAAGGCAATCGTCTCAAGGGCCACGTATTCACGCGCATGCTCATAGAGGCGATCAGCAAATTTGGTTACAACCCAAGTGACAAAGACTCCGAAAGGCCCCCAAGCCAGCGCCGGCATTGCGACGAACATCCTTGTTATGGCAGCCTTCACCAAGGAATCCCAAACGAGATCCTTGAAAAGGTCCATGGCCTTGTCGGAGACTTCAGTCATAGTTACGCCTTTTTGACTTCAACAAAGCGCTCGTAATACTTGCGGAAGTAGTCCACCACCGCGATCAGGAACACAGAAGACAGCGCCGCCGCCGCGAAACTTACCCCCATGGATAGCTGGGTCAGCAAGAACGTCGCAAAGGACGTGATGGCCACCGTGATGAATCTTTGGTTCGGAGCCAGCTTGCCCCAAAGACCAGCAGCCATCGGAGTGCCGAGAAACTTATAGAACAACTGCAAGACTGCAAGTGCGATCGCAATCGTCTTGGCCCAGCCTTCTTTGGTTCCGACTTCGGTAATCAATGCCCCGACGGTTTTCACAGCTGAGGAAATGAATCCATCATTGGAAACTTCAGGAATAACTTCCGGGTCAGCCGGGAAAACCGGAGTTGTCTCTGGCATGCCGATAGTCGCAGTTGCTTCGATCTTTGCAGGAGCTACGATCTCTTCTGTCGCAAATGCAGGGGTGGTCAGCATAGTACAGGAAAGCAAAACTGTTGTTAGAATCAATACCTTCTTCATTTAAAACCTCCCATGGTTTTATTTTATTTTTGGCTCCAGACGGCCGCGGATGTAACTCGTGTCGGCCCGAATTCCACCGATCTCTGTGCGGATCGCCTTTTGTTCGTTTTCGTAAGTATCCATGCGTTTTTCCAAACGGCTGTGAGTTGCCGCAGTGTCCCGCTCGAACTTCCCGGCGGACTCTTTGGATTGGAAAGTGTTTGTGGACCAAAGAACGACGCCGGCAGTTACCGAAGCGATCGTAATTCCAAATCCTATAACTTCCCTTGGTTTAAGAACAACGTCGGCCATAAAAGCTCCTTATTGCCTACAAGATACGGTGAAGTAGTTTGCCGATGCACTGGCGGCAAGCGTCGCCGCTGCTCCGGTGTTCTGACTTAAGTACAACTCCAGAGTTTCCCCTGCGTTCAGTTGAACCTCATCTGATAGGAGAACTGACTCTGAAGCTGCCGTCCCGGCAAACTGTACCTTTGTGGACCTAGAGTATTGAGACCCATTTTTATACAGCATTAGAGTTTTTGTGTGCACTGTACCACTTGAGAACTCTATCGAAGCATCAACGCTACAAATAACTGGAGCTGTTGCGGTGAACGTACCAGATGTATGGTTCAGCCATCCAGTGTAGTCATAAGTCTCAGCATTAAAGGTGATCTTTGTTGGCGTTGCGTTTGGTATTGATTGCGCCGAAGATTGAGTCGCCCTTGCAGCGATAGTCACCAAAGGGGACATTAATGGGGTGCCGGAGTCTTCAGTTATTCTAATGTAAGTGCTTACAAATCGACCAAGGGTTGCTGTACCTGAACTAATTGATCCTCTTAGATCAAGAATGTCGCCAGCTTTTAAAGGTAGAATAACAGAATGTACGGGGAAAATTTCTTTTCCCAGAGCTATCGTTGTTGCCTGCGCAATAGAATTTCCGTTACCAGTTCCATTTACATAAAGTTGTCCCTGACAAAAAGATGCTGCATCTGTCATGGACTCGCAACGTAAACCGTAGTCAATTCTATAATTTCTTGTAGCTTTGATTATAAGTTGTTGATTTGTTGAATCCCACATTCCGACAGTATCAACAGGTGCGTTCATTCCAGTGATTTTAGTTTTTGTTGAACCAACTCCAGTAACCCCGGTTCCACCACCAACAATAAATGCCCCTATATTCTGACCGCTATATAAATCCGACATCCTCGCTGGTTCGGAATAGTATTCTGTAATAATAATCACACCAGAACCACCAGCGCCGCCAGCGTATCCAGATGTTCCTGCCGTACCTCCAGTACCACCCGCGCCCACAGCATAAGCATATGTTAAACTTGGTGAGTTTATTTGTGCTTTAATATAAGCACCAGCCGATCCACCAGATCCTGTTACGCTAGGAAAAGATCCATTTCCAGCAGCGCCACCACCACCAGAACCTGTATTGGCTACAGCATTTTTACCTGCCGTTAAAGGTTCCGTTTGCGAACCTGCTCCACCAAGGGGAGTTGCTGCCCCAGCACTACCAAATAGAATAGGATTAGTTGTAGAACTATTATAAACTCCTGCATTTCCGGATGCTCCGTTTAATTGAACTATGGAGATAGCGGGAGAATTGACGGTAGCAACTCCTCCTATACCATTTCCAGAATAGGTTCCCGAACCAGAACCTCCGGTAGCAATAAGTAATGAGCTTCCAAAAGTCGTAGTTCCACCTGTACCACCTATGCCCCCATTATTTGCTGTTGTTGATGAGGAACCAGAACCTCCAGATCCTCCTCCAACCATCTCAACAATTAAGTATTTTACGCCAGGAGGTGTTGTATATGTACCAGATCCAGAAGTAAGTCTTCTTACAGTCGGTTCTTTTGTGAAATTGTTCAATGTATTAATACTCTTCTGTACTTTTCCAGCGTCAACTTTTAAAGTGTATGCAGAAGCAGATGTTGTAGCTTGATGCAAACACACGCGATATTTCTTAGATCCCAAAGTTGATTGGAACCATCCGCGATAATCGCCTTTAAGTGTCGTCGAACTTGTGTAAAGCTTTGAACCACCCTTTGGTTCAATCAACTGTCCAGCGGTCACGTCATAAACGTAGACCATCAAATCAGAATTAGTCGTATCAGATCCAGCAGCAAACGTGCCGGAGCCGACAATGTACTCAAACAACAAGTCCATCATCTGAACACCAGCAACGCCATTGTCCACGTCGAACTCGAAAGCGACGCCTTGTCCCTGTGCGTTTGCTGCGGACTTATTAATCATCCACGTATATTTGGCATACAGAGGTTTTGGATCTAGTGGATTCGTAGAATGAGTAAAGCGAGACACTGATAGGCTCGAAGTTCCACCGGTGCAGTCCACCGGCTTGGTAGCGCCCGCACCGTCATTGTAAACTGAAACGCCAGCAATATCAGTTTCAGCATCGCCCGATTTCCAGTAGTTTTCATCCGTGGCCGAACCAGAAACTGTATCCGCTTTAACAACTGTGCTTTTCATCTGATCTACACCGTGTGCTGAAATGCATGTAAGCAAGATCAGAAACATGTAACCGATAAATCTATTCATAAGATCCCCTAATTTGAAGCGCATTTCTTGAACCAACCGATGTCAGTTGCATATCTATAAGTTACACTTTGTGCGAAGCTATTTAAGAAACAGTCAACTCCAGCAATCTCCTGGGCCCCACCATCGCCACCTGGGATCGTGACTCCAAAGTTTGAATGATCACAAACCAGCGTAATTTCCATTCCATCAATTCCCGGTTGTGAAAACGGTTGGATATTGACTCGTACCGGAGTTGATGACCCGCGGATACGCCAAGTTTGAAGCTTCGCCGTAGGATGTATTGGAATCTGACCATTATCTTCCAGATCAAGCTTCGTTCCAAAGTGATGGGATACATCCGGATGCACCCACCCCACATCCCCATCGGTTGCCGAATTCTTAATAAGAACCTGACCTGCAAGGCCGCCCTCAGGAACTCCACCGCCTCCACCACTGACCATGCGCCACCTGGAGTCATCTCCAATACGCATAAGAATAAGCATTCCACCACTCTTTACTCCAACGTTCCCTCCGGTCCCGGTATCGATTTCCGCATTGTTCTTCAAAACAAGAATGTTCCCGGTTCGATTTACTATGAACAGCAGCTTGCCGTCGGCCCCGTTTCCGATGCCAGCGAGTGAAAGCAATCCTGCATTTTTTAGGACGATCACAGACTTTTCATAATCGCCTAGAATCGCATCTGCACCTGTCAAGACAGTGTTGATCTCAACTCCAAAAACCAACCCTTTCCATATCTCAACGAAGCCATTTAAAATTGATTTTCCTTTTACATAGAGGTCTTTGGCGATCCCTATGCCGCCTGCAACGCGAACAGCTCCCGTGGTATCGCTAGAGGAATTTTCAGTATTCTCGAAATCAACACGCCCTTTTGTGGATGTGTCCTGTGTTCGAGACATCAGTTTCGCGTTCACTCCAGAGGATGTGGCTGGCTGTCTAAATGGTATCGACATGACGCTCCCTCGATAACCAAGTCAACTTTCCGGTCGCATAGTAACCTGGCAGTGACTGGTCGTATTCCTCCCGAAGTTTATAGGCCATTCCTGCTGGGTCCGCCTCGGTGGACTCCAACACAAGGACCTCAAACTCGTCTGGATTGTTTTCATCTTCCATAAACTCAACTTCACCAAACGTTATTGCGTATTCCAGAAACTCCCGGACCTCACGCAACCCTTCACCCTTGCTTCTGATAATCGAACCCGCTGGCTGGGGAATGTCGGTTATGAAGAGCATCTCACACTCCATGAAACTTTCGCTTCCATACCGAGCCGCTTCAATTCTCCCCGTTGCAGTCTTCTTTTTGGTTCCGTTTACTGCTTTTTTATTGTTCACAGAGGGAACATACGACTGTAAGGGGAACTGAACCCGGTATTCTTTTCCGCATCCATTTTGACCAATATAAGAATTAGCTCCCTCAAGATCTTCCTCGGTATCGAAACCCAAAACCGGAAACGCTGACGCGTACTGCCCGGCCCCGGAGCTACACAAAAGCTTAAACGGATTCGCTGCACTGATGACCGGCTTCCTGTCTAATCGACTGACAGACAATGAATACTCCTGACCACCGACCGCATTCATTTTCAGAACGACTTCCGCGATATAGCCAGCCATTGTGTATGTCCCGTGGGTCAAAACTGCTTGCAAAGAAACTTCGCCCTCTTGAAAATCTAGTCGGTCGCAGGTCCCATCCACGAAAAATCCATAGTAAAATACAGAGTGTCCACCCAAAGCCATTACGTTACCCCAACGATCTTGACGCCATTCTGGCTGAATTGAGTGTTGATAATATCTGCGATGCGGAGCCCCGTTCCTTCGGAATCAAATACGTCACCCTGAACAATCACGCTGATGTTTGTTTCCGGCGCCTTGCGCTCCATCTTTTCTGGCTCGACAGCATTGGCGGTGGCCGGATCATTCTTAACCCCCCCACCTGATGAGCTGCCTTGCCCTTGCGCTGCCACACCAGAAAGAATCCCACCGAATGCAGCAAGTGCAGCACCGGCAGCCATCAGGGCCGGACCGTTGGGCATACCTGCCCACATATATGCAGCCCCCTGCAAGATGAACTGGGTTCCAAGCTGAACCGCCATTTGCCCCATCTGCGATAGCAATGCATTGCCGAAGGCCTCCAGGGAGTTTTCGCCGTTAATCAGCGCTGTCCCGAAAGCCGAGAACGCTTGCGCGGCCCCGCTTCCGATCGACTGGAACATCTGCTTTCCCATATTCCGGAAGTTGCCGGCGGCATTAAGGGCGAAATCCTTTGCTGCGCCTTTGGCTCCATCAAGAATTTCACCGAATCCAGCGAAGGTCGCATCGAAGGCTGAAATCCCTTCTGAGGCTGTGGCGGTATACTCCATCATGGCCTGCGTTTGTTGAAGCTGCAGGGTCTGAATTGCTCCAGCATATTGAGTGACGATGGCAAGCTTTCTTGCCTCGTACTCTTCTGTTGTCTGAATCGCGCCACCCTGACGTTGAAGTTCCAACTCGCGAAGGCGGTTTGCCTGTTCTGCCTCAATAGTCTGGCTGCGCTGGTGATACAGCTCCAGCAACTTACTTCTGCGATCCCACTCATTTTTAATCAGAGCGGTCTTGGCAATTTCTGAAGTATTGGTCATCATGTCGTTCTGAATCTTTGCGGTCTCAACTGCCAATCGGCGGGATTGAAAAAGCGCTTCCTGAGCTGCATCTCTTCGTCCTTTCAAAGCATTTTCCGCTGCCTTTTCTGAAGCTGCCGCCTTTGCGTTTGAAAATAGAATTACATTGCTGGTTTCCTCAGTTGTTCCACCAAGTGCCTTGATCTGGCTGTTCAGCACGGCCAGTCGGGATTGAAGGCTCCCAAAGTTCCAATAGCCGTCATTGCCATTCCCGACCTTATCCAGTTGCTTTTGGATTTCAGCTCGTTCGGCCACAAGCTTCGCCAATTGATCACTTACATTGACCTTCATTGCTTCGCCGACCCCTTTTGCCATGACTGTCGTGAAGAACTTTGCCCCCTCAAGAACGCTTCTGAAGGTCGTTGATTCGGCAATGGCGGTGCGAATATTGTCCACCACCTGACTCATGTTGCTTGAAATCTGGGCAGTAATATCCTTGATCGGCTGTACTGAGGTCTGAACGTCCTTGAACTTTTCGGCCCCCTCTGTAAGGGTCGCGTTCAGAACTGCCTGTTGCTTTTGGCTTTCGTTGAGTTCCGAAGTATTCAGACCCAGTGTCTTTGCATAATTGCGAAGGGCCTTGTCTATATCAACATAGATGCCCTGGGCTTTCAATGCCCTGGCGTTGCCGGATTCAATTGCTGAAACGATACCTTCATATCGGGTCTGGATGTCGCCACCCATAACGGACGTTACTTTGCGGGCAAGATCCAGGACCTCGGGAAGTCTTTCTGCGGAAGACCCGAGATTGATCATCGCACTGTTTGTAGTTCGAAGGATACTTTCCATGCTGGAAAGTCCATTGTTGGATCTTTCCAAACCAGCTCGAAGCTTCTCCGGAACAATGCCAGCATTCGTTGCCAGATTCACAAACTGTGAGTTGATCGCATTGATCTGTTCCCCCTGAATAGCAAAATCAAAGGCCTTCTTTGCTCCAAAAATGGCTCCACCGACTGCAGCTGCAACAAGCCCCATCTTGCCAAGGTTTCCAGTGATATCGTCAAGACTGGACATCCCTTCCTCGCGGATCTTCTCGAAATCAAATAGTTTAATGGGCTTGGTCTTCTTTTCAGTATTCTTGGCTTTGCGTTCGATACGGGCGAAGGACTCGTCAACGTCCTTCTCGTCCACCACCAACTTAACTATGATATCGTCTTCATTGTCTGCCATAGTTACCCTCGATTCGCGAGACGCTTTTGGATCTGTTCCATAGTCAGATACTGAGTGGCCCTTTCGTAAATATCGGGGTAAGCCTGTTTGTGATACGCCCGATGAACCTTCTCATAAGCATCTGCCTTCATGTAGGGGGCCATCGCTATGGTCAAAGCATTGAGTGATCTCCGCGCCTCGATTATCGTGATGGCCTCCCAAAATTCATCCCGAGTTGCTATATCCAGCCGCTCATACTCGCGCGGCGAAAGTTTATAAAACTCACAGACAATGGCTTTACGTAAAGCCTTCTGTGTTACTTTTTTTTTGGGTTGTTAACGAAGGCGATCAACTCTTTGAAGTCGATCATGTCCAGCTTCCTCGTTACAGTCTCCGGAAGACCAAGCTCCGCAAGATAGGCGCACATCAATGCACGCATATCTTTTGAGGTTTTTGTCTTATCCGATAGCATGATGTTGAGCTTTTCCTCAAAGTCATCTGCCTCGTCGCAGGTCGGAAAGCGAACCGAATGTTCGCCCCCCGCCAACTTGATCTTCATAGTTTTCTTGAAACTCAGGTCCAACTCATAAGACATATATCACTCCACCTTATGCCGCTGGTTCCAGCTTGCTTACATCGCCTGGCGCAAAGAATTGAACCGCCGGTGGCAAAGATTTTTCTGGATACATGGTTGCAGTCATTGGAATCGTGGAGAATTCCGTACGGCCGAACATAAACTTCTCAAGGTTGAAGTCAGCTTTCCAGATTGTCCACCAGCCACTCTTATCAGTCTCATCCACATCTGGACCTGCTGGAACTAGTTCCACTCTAAACTGAGGCTTCTGAGCACCCAACAGAGTCGGACCGTAACCAACGATACTTTCAGAGTCTTCGAATTCAGGAAGGATGCCCTGACCACCGACCATAAGAAGAGCACGTTCGATACTCTCTTTCGCCGTTTCAAACTGATTGAAGGTAAGGGTCGGATTTGTATATCCAGTCACTACCTTCGCAAGTTCAGTCTCACCTTCTTGGTGAATCTGAATCGCCTTAGTCGCCTGTTCAAGGCCCGCGATTTCAATATCGCCCTCGATGGCTCCGATAGAAGTTCTTGAGAATCCAAGAGAAATGACTTTGAAACCAAAGCCTGTTTTCTTGGCTGCGACCATGGAGTCACGTCCCGGATGGGCATAGCCAAGAGCTCCCAATTCGTATTCAACGAATCTGCCAGTGCTTGTCGCCACAAACTTACCAACAACTAGATTCATGGCATTTTTAATTGCCGTGGCAATTGCAGTTCCACTTGCACCTGAGGCAATGGCCACACGGTGTTCTGTCCAGCCTTCAGAAGGTAGCGCTGGCTTAAGGAATTGGGCCTCATCAACAACAGCGATATCATCCAGATAGAATGCGTGATTTCCACCATCAGCATCGTGGGCTACAAAGTATTTGCCAAAGGAAGATCCCGCAACGTCCGCCTTACAGGTGATCTGCTGCTTTTGCTTCACTTTGCTGCTGACCATTACGTTCATACGCTGGATTTTGATTTTCGTTACATCGTACATGCTCATAGTCGTATCTCCTGCTGGTTAGCGGATATATTTAAAGTCAAAATTCAATTTCATCGATCCAAGCCCCTGAACACCTTCGCCATCGAGGTCTGTCTCCGCACCGGTGTACTCGATATCTTTCAGCCCAGGCATTTTGAAGGTCGCCATTCTCGCTTCCACCTGCGCAGCGATATCGTCCAGAGAATCATCAAGTCCATCGCCGTCGCCGCTTTCAGATCCTGATAAACACCGTATTTCCAGAGTGAGTCGGTATGTCCGCACAAATATCGATCTCGATTGTGTGACTGGCGCTGAGGACTCACTTTCGCTATAAATCAGAAGGACAGGGTAGTCCTGGTCATGTTCTAGAGGATTTGTCCTGCTGACAAAGACTCGCGCTTCGGCCTGAGTCTCATTTATGAAGTGATTTTTGAGGTTCTGACGAAGGTCTTTCCTGAAGTTACTCATTCTTCTTCTTGGACAGCACGAATGCCGCCCCTCCTTCGCCGTCTGCATCAACATCGCGAATCGTGAAATTCACACCCTTAATTGTCAGGGTGTCCCCTTCCTTCGGGTCGATGTTCAAATCATTCAACTTCTTGAGATTCACGCCGAAACGCGCTCGATGGGTTTTCGAAGGAAGTCCGTTACCGCTGAAGACCTCAAGCAGCTCCCGACTGGGAACCCCAGAAATCTCCACCGGCGCAGCTCCTTCGGCGGCACCCTTGCTCAGATACAAGGCCTTCACCCCGAAGATTCGGGGATCCGTGCATTTATCCAAGACTCGTTGATACCGCTCAGAAAAACCCACCGAACTGATCCTTAGATTTCGACCAGAACGAATCCGTCTGCAGATGCCTGGTCCGCGTTACCGTGAACCACGTCACCATCGACAGTCGCTGTTGTCAGTGTTGCTTTCTTCATGCCTGTCGCAGTCAAAGTAACGTGGTCACCCTGTGCCACGTTTCCATCAGCTGGGAAGCTGAAAACACCATGGCGATAAGCCTCACCCTGGGTGCCCGGCTCGATATCACCGCAAGCAACAAGGACCTTGTTGCCTTTCAAGATGACATCTCCGCCTTTGATTGCTGTGTCGCCCTCAGCTACTGCAATCGTAGTGCGATTGCCTGCCTTGATAAAATTTGCCTTCATTATAAACTCCTAAAATTTAGTTAAAGCCAAATGAGAGGCCCCGGAACCCGAGGCCGTTCAAGTTTATGACTACGCGATTGTGCCTTTGTAGAGACCGCGGTAGTCCAGGGCCTTCGCTCCAACGTCCATCCAAACGTCGAACTCAACTCCCAGGACTTCTGTGTTCTCGCGACGGCTTACATTCACGCCTTTTTGACCGTTCAGCCAAGCAACCTCGATCATGTCCACTTCTTCTTTCAAACCAGTAACGATCGCTGTTTTAGCCGGCAAGCCTGCCTCAACAATTACGCCCTGAAGTGCATTTGAGAAGATGTTAACATCGCTGGATTTGCCGGCTGTCACAGACGTGATCAGCTTCTTCGCGGCAACCTCAAGATCCGCGCCCACAACAACATACCCAGGATTTAGGTTCATAACCTGACCCTTAGGTGTTTTTTGTTTGCGCAGCAATGGCAGAACAGCTTCCAACAAAGCTTCCAAGCTCGCTGGGTTTCCAGCCACCACGTTCAGATGCTTCGCCGCGTGGAATAGAGTCTCGCCATCACCCATTTTTGGGTTATTTTTGAGAATATCAAAAACCAACGCATGTAGAAGTCGGCCGCCAGCAGCACCAAAGGAAGGGCCAATCTTCTCGAACACACCCATGTCATCATTGATCAGGGTCTGACGAGTGATTGCTACGCGTTTCGCGTAGGTCTCGATTTTGTACTCTTCAGCGCTTTCACTGAATTTGCCCGTTTTGATTTCGCCATTCTCGTTCAACTTCTCCAATTCAGGAGCATCGGAAAGAGACACAGAAGAAGCTTTTTTGAAGTCCGTGCGGCTCACTTCAGAGATCAAAGGCATGAAGTTTTTGGATACTTGATCGTAACCCTTCTTCACACGTTTGTTCATGAGGTTGCCAGTGATCACCGGGAAGTCTGAGGTGCTCTGGAATGCCTGACGGATGATGGTCTCGCGATCCATGCCGCGAACGTCTTTACCTTGCAATCTAAGGCCTTCGCGAGCCATTTCCATCATCGTCATACCCGCAAAGTCACGAGCTTGGCCTTTCAGCTCTACTCGGGAGTCCATTCTGTGCTCCAAAGCTGCTGTCATGCCCTCAATACGAGCATCACGCTTTTTCTCTTCAGCCGCATGATTCACATCAATGTTCGGGTTCTGGCTACCAGACTCTGACTTCTTGGCATCGATCATCTTTGCCAGGATTTCTTTGCTCGCAGCTTCGATGCTTACGCCACGTTGAACCAGGTCTGTTGCAACTTCATCACCCAAGCCAGCGGAGCGAACCGCAGTCTGGATATCAAGGATGCGTTGGCTCTCGGCTTTACGCACGTTCTCCAAGTCAGCTGGAGATGGTTGATTTTCGATTTTCTCAGGAGGCATATCAGCATTCCTTTCTTGAATGTTTTCTGTTTCGTTTAAAATAATAGTTTGAATTTTTTCGAAAACTTGATTTCGGGCTTGCGCGTCAGGGTCGCGGGGGATACTGACCAAAGAAAACTCAACGAGTTCCCAGTCAATAGCTCTGTATGTTGGCTTCTTATCCTCAGGCAAAGATACAGGCTTATGCTTATAAACGAAGTAACCAATCGATCCAGTTTTCACGATTCCATCGGCTACCTTTTTGAAAGCTCTATCAGAGCGCTCGTCAGAACCAAAGAACAGAGTTCCGATGATCTGGCCATCTTCTTTCTTCCAGGCAACAATCACACCAAACTGATCATCAATTGTTTGGGTTTTCCACTGAGCCTGAGGGTGGCTGTCCAGAACAGGAACAATCCCGTCATCCAGACGTTTCGTTCTTAGCTCCCCGTCTTCCATGCCAAGAACTTCATAATATCCGCCGAAGTCAGCCGGCTGATCTGTAGCCAAAACAAAATCAATTGTCCGCTTTTCAACATTTAGAGTTTCTGAACGATAGGTTACAACTGCCGTTCTTTTTTCAGTCTCATGCGCTCTTCTTTTTTCCAGAACCGGCTTTGGTATCGGCATCTTCGTCCTCACTGTTCGAAATGTTGATATTTAGGTTCACGCCTTCGATTTTCAGACCGAGTGACTCCAAAAACTCGATTTCAGCTTTTCGCTCGCGCATCGCTTTCTTAAAGTCACGGCCGCTCTCGGCGTAGATTTCCGTTAGATTGGTTTGGCCCGTCTGCAAGGCCACGGCATTAGAAGAGATCTCCTTGGATGGGTCGATCATCTCGCGACGAGGTGGCGTCCATTTAATTCTGATGAATGAGAGATCGCCCAGTTTTATCTGGCCAGCTTCAATCATCCAATCGGACAATTTGTCCAAGAACATCGGATTCAGCATGTGTGCACGCCAAACTTTGATATTTCGATTCATGGAGGTGAAGCCCATTCTGGCAGAAGAGAAGTTCACATTCGAATAGTCCTGAGTAAGCTCCTCGTAAGTAATCCCAAATGCTCGCGCAATACCGCGCAATGCGCTCTCAGAGAATTCCTTGAATCCATCGATGTTCGGTGGATTTGCCTCGACCACTGTCTCACCAGGGTTAAGATAAATGTGCCCACCAGGCTCCCTGGTCTCGTAGTAATTGTCTTCTTCGTCTTCTGGAAGGTCCGCATTCTCCGGCTTTTGAATGTAGCTCACGACCAAAGCTGAGACCTGCTGCTTTACCAACTGCGCGTCTTCATATTTTGAGAAGTCGTGCATTCTGGTCAGAGCAGCATAAGACCATGGGATACCAAGAAGCTGCCCTGGTCTGAGCTTCATAAATGGAGCGAGTACATCTTTAATTGGGATGCGCGTCGATGTATCTCTTCCAGATTGTCGGATCCCACCATCAGGATGTTCATCCAAAATCCAATAAGCTACGACTCGCCAGTTCTTTTTACTAACCTCGATACCTCTGAAGATCACAGTGTCAGTTGTCTCTGAGTTCTTGTTTACATCAAGGTAGTCGGGCTCAAGAATTTTAAGACGAATTGGAAGGGCGCGGTTTTCAGGATCTTTTTCGCGAATGATGAAGCACATACCGCTCTGTGCGATAGTTCTCATGATCAAACCCTGGTTGCCGTACAAGTTCGTCATATCCGACTGATCACATCGCGTTGTGTCCGCCCAATCCTCGATTAGAGCATCGAAGGCGTCCATCTTCTTCTTGTAGTGTTCTGGGGTCTCAGCAGTCTCATTAAAAATATATGGAGATGGAATGATACCTTCGCCTACGACGTTTGCGACAATCGCATCGATCGCACCCTTGGCAAAGCAATCGTTCTGCTCAAGATCTCGCGAACGAGAAATCAGGGTATCACGATCATTCGAAATATCATGATTTGGTGACTTTATAGAAGATCCCCAATTCCCGAGGCGACGGCCTTTTTTGGCTCCGTCAAAACCACGAGTTCTCGAGTTCATCATTTTTACTGCAGTTGCCGGTGCGAACACAGCAACACTACGCTCAAGGAAGTTGAACTTTTTCACAGCCCCTTCCTTCCGGTCGTGTAAACCGTTGTACGGCGTGGACCGCGAGGAGATCCTGCAGCCGTTACTGAGAGCTGTTCTTTAAAGTATTTGATCCGGCGAATAATACCTTGTGCATTATCAAAGGTCGTTTTCTTACCTTCAAATTCGATCGTAAGGACGTTGTCTGCAAGTCCTTCCTCTAACGCTTGAATGTATCCTTTGATTTGCTCTTTAGTCATGACGAGATCAGCTTATGGAGCATCGTCACGACTTTAAAGTTTAATGGGGTAACGTTTTTGTTACCCTATCTTGATAGGAATCCTGATCCCTTGATGATATTCTTCTTGCGAGGCTTTTTTACCTTCGTCTCTGCCACAGCACCCCTGACGTTGTTTTTTACGACTACCGCTGCCCGATCAATTCCGAGATCAGATTCGAATTTCGCCCAATGGGACTCTTTGAACCGATCGATTCCGAAGTATGCTGCGCAAGCGCGGTTATAAACGAATGTATCAAGCGCCTCATTCCGCGGCTCGATCTTCACCCAAACGTACTTTGTAAACCCACGGACTGTCCTAGGAATCAGCGCTTCGGCCGTCAACTGCTTGAAGTAGGTCATATCGTAGTGCATCGGAAAGTGAACAAATCCATCAGGGTGGCACCCTCCCCTTTTTGCCAATTCCTCATCAGTTGGTTTGTCCATCTTTAAAAGACCATAGAGCTCTGATTTGCCCAGATGCGTGCCGACCATCCAAACTTTCAAACCCTTGTTGATCTTCTTACCGTCTCGTTTAGTGTCCACGGGGCGGGCTGTGGAAATGATCGTCGGCTGATGATCAGTCCCCTTCAAAATAAGGACTCGATTGCGGGGCTTATTTCGGGCCCAGTCATATACCTTCTGCGTGGCATAACCGGAGTCGACTCCAATCACACTCAGCATTAGCTGATTTCCTGATTCATGATCGAACTGCTCATAAAGCAGCTTGTCCAATTCATCCTGAATCTCGTCTTTTTCCAAGGATCCTTCGATCACCCTATTATCAATACTCCATCTTTCTTTGTTGCGCCCCCACCCAATAATCTGCAATTCAGCCCGGTCCTTTTGAATATCTATGGCACAGGTAAGAAACAGAGCGCCCATTGGCACCTGCGCCTTGTATTCTTCGCGCCGCTCGTAAAGACGTTTTGTGTCAGGCGCATCACCCTTTTCTTCGAATGTTTCCCCCAGAGTAGTATTGATCCAAGCTTTAAGAGTCGCCGGATTCTTTGCTGCTTCTAGATAGTCACGGACGATCTCCCACCAACGACGCCATGGCGAGTACAGCTCGTTGATATGGAATCCAGCAGTCCCGTTGAAAGGTTTTTCAGCAATCCATTTTGCCCCGTTTGCCGGAGCCATCATCCACATTTTCTGGTGGTCTTCGATGATCGCAGTGCACTCCTGGCAAATATAAACTGCTGTCTTTGGGTCATTCGTCGCCTTGTCCCAGTCAATCTGCTCCCATTTGAATACAATCAGCTCTTTGCAGTGCGGGCAGGTCACGTTGTATCTGCGCTGGTCAGACTCATTCCAGAGCTTTTTGATTCGACTTATCGATTCAATGGTCGGTGTGGAAGTGATGATAATTTTGCGATTGTAGAACGTCGCCGAGCGTTTGATTGCCAAAGTAAGGGGATCGCCTTCGTCACCGGCGCTTTCCGGATAACGATCAATCTCATCGGCCTTGATGATCTTCTTAATAGACGATGCCAGGGAAGCCGGCGAATTCGCCCCGGTCAAACTCAGATTCCCGCCTGGCCAGATCTTGTGCAAAAGCGTATTGTCGCCGGTCCGGGACTTCAGACTGAACAATTTCCGCAAAACCGGAGTGTCACGGATCATCGTGGCGATACGATCCTTGGAATACTTCTCGGCCATCTGCAGTGTTGGCTGAACAATCATCATCGGGCATGGCTCATAATGCATGTAATACCCGGTGATATTATTTAAGACCTCAGACTTGCCCACCTGGGAGCATGCCATCCAAACGACACGCCAAACCTTTGGATCGCTGACCGCATCCATAATACCAGCCTGATATGGCGCCTTGTCGGTGCTATACCTGCCTGGTTCAGCCGAGGACTCGGCACTTAGACGCCGATACTGATTCGCCCATTGGCTAATCGTCAGTTTCGGGGGCGGTGCGAATTTCATCATCACCGTCGCCGTCATCGCTATAAAGTTCGCCCGCATCTTCTGCACTTAATTCTTCCAATGCTTCGTTAATCTCTTTTTCGAGAGTTGCTTCAATTTCTAATGGATCTTCTTTTTTTATGAGGTGTGGAGCCATCCTGCTTGGAATTGCCCGAAGCCGCGCCTTCACCGCGACAACGATATTGGTCCAGACCCTTTCAACATCGGCCGCGAGAACGTACTTGGAAGTGAGGATCTCGATTTCGATCTGAAGTTTTCTGGTCTTCTCTCGGGCAAGTCTCGCGTTCTGAATCTGCGGATCCAGAAGTTTTGCGATTTCGCTGTCATCGGCGTCATCGGGAACGACAGACTGCTGACGGGTTCTATAGCCCATGCTTTCAAATACAGCCGGCAGGGCTTTTTTCGGATCGTAGTAGATTGCGTTGCCGTCCTTGCCGACTGACTGCACCCCGGCATCACTCAGAATTTTGGTGATTCGTCGATAGTTTGACCCGGTGAGTTTTTCGATTTGATTGATTGTGACGCGGGAAAGGTCATCCTTTGGGTTCGCCACCGCGGCCCCCAAAGTTCTGATGATGCAGCCTATGCGGCTCGTATCTAGAAAAAAGTTGCGCTCGTACCTCCCGCGGCTCAAATCCACCAGGAAGGACCCAATAACGAATATAAGATTTGAGGCGCGCATTGTTACTGCGGCGAGCCTCTAGTTTGGACTTAAAAACGATCACGCAGCTTCGTGCGCAACAGTTTGGATTTAAAAACAAATGTAGTGGACTTAATAGCCACTGAGGCAGAGATATAAACGCCCACAATGCATAATGCAAATTCTCATTTAAAGACATTGCGGATAGCCTTCATCACTCGTTCTCTCATGGTGGGCTCGTACTTCTCTTTCATCTTGAACTCTCGCACCAGGCGAGGAATGGATCGCCCCCTCACGGCCCTTGCGTAATAGCGAACCTTATCCCCCTTCTTCCACTCGTGGCGCAGATACATACGGCTGCCATCACGCGAGAGGAATCCCGTGCGCATGTTCTTGCGATAGATAGGGCTCAATAAGCGAATAACAGCCTGGCCACCACGAGCAATTGCCCGGGCCCATGGATACTCCATCATATAGATACGTTTGCCGAAGAGAGGGCGGATGGCACCCGTCAGGCTCTTACTTGGATTGGCCCTGATAAGTGATAGACGGTCGTTGATGGCCTTCCTCTTTAACCCCGTCTTGCTCATCAGTGATTCAGTGATCTCACGACGACCAGCTCGGATCTCCTTATTGATTGCAGCAGCAGCCTTCGACTTCAGTCGGCGGCTCTTCTTCCTGGCGGCGGTATCGATCTTCCGGCGCACCTTTCTGGTGTCGATTCGGACGCCCGTCATTTCGCCCTCTTAAAAGTGCTGATAGTTTCGGAGATCTGATCCTTGATCCGCAATTCAAGAAGATCTAATGGATCCACTTCAAGGTGGGCCGCGATCACCTTAATCTTCTCAGTCGGAACTGAGCGCTTTCCACTCTCATAGTTAGAGACTGCTGGACGTGCGCAACCAATGGCCGAACTCAGACTGAGTTGATCGATGCCTTTGGTTTCCCTGATTTCTTTGATTCGACTTCCAAGTAAATTCGCCATACGTAACGAAACTGTGACATATTCTGGACAAGGACTTTTTATTTGCCGCGAACTGGCAATTTCAACCTTGCTTCGTGTTTTCTGATATGGCCGGACATGACGGCATCTTTGTGAACATATTCCCGCTCGGTATCCAATTCATTTCGATAGGCATGGGGAAGGATGATCTTGTGCTCTCTGCGAATATCCTCGATCGTCTGGCGTAAGAAAATATTGAAAAACTGAAGGTCTGTGACCTGGATCTTCAGGTCCCTAACCATAAGCTCCAAAGTCTCGATGCGCTCCCCATCTGTCATACTTCCTCCACCAGAATCCCATGACATGCCATCATGAGGGCCTTCTTCATCATGTATTCGCGAGTCTTAAAGCCCTTGGCGTCCACCACGCGGCGAACACCATCCCGGTCCACATAAACGAAGTCCGCCGTGTATGTGATGGCTCTTTGGCTTTCAACGTATCTCAGTGCCTTACCTTGAATTTCGAACCTGAACTTTACTTGTCGCTCTAAATTGGAGATCTTGCCGGCCTTCTGTTGTTCTTGAAAGATCAGCCACCAACGCATCTCTTTCCTAGAGTCAAACTTATGACCGGCATAGGTCACCTTTTCATTGCGATACTTCGAGACCATTCTCAGCGCTCAGCTTGGGGGACATTATTGTAATCGAGAATAGCTGCCACGACATCCACAGCTCCCCGATATCTCTTAGTTGCATCACCTGACTGCGTGCGCACGCGCTCATAGACACCATCCCCATCACGCCCACCGCTGCCATCAGTATTGTATTCAATGGACTTTTGAATTCCTGCTGACTCATCTTCTGTCAGCATATAGGCATGGCCATTACCTGGGCTCGTGTAGCTTTGTTGGATTGCGATGTCGCCTTTACCTGCAACTTTCCCTTTGGGGATGCGGTAGTGAGCAGGAGCATTGTTATAGAATTCCTGGGTGCTGGCCGTGTTCATCCATAATGGCATGCTGAACCCGTGCTTCCGGCAAAGGCGCATAATACCTCGCGAGACGAGTCCAGAAATGCAATATGGCGCCGCTAGGTATGCACCCTTGACCGATTTATTGATCTCATCAATAAGTGGGGAACGATTCTTCCCATGCGTTTCACGCTGTCCGAGATCCTGCTTGACGAGCCCCACGAGCTCATCGCGCAGAACTGCATCGAGGCCCTTTGACTTTGGGGCTTCGCCTGGCAAAGGCTGTTCTTTTTCGATATACGGTCCAAGCGGGACTTCGTTATCGATCACGTCAATGCTTAGGACTGATTCGTTGTTTGTTCCAAGGTAGTAGTGAACTTCAGTGGTCAACCCACCAAGGAACTTAGTGCCCCCCGGCCCGATTTCATATCCCATTTGGATGACGCATTTGCGGCCGTTGGGAGCTGTGATCAGATACTTCGAACCGATAGGCGGCAGCTTCTTAAAGAACATGTTGCCTTGCCAAATCTCTTCCAAAAGGGAGGGGCGGAGATTTCCACGGGCAGCTTGTCCATGCTCATTGATTGCGCCATCGTTGGCAGGTGTCCATCGGCGTTTATAGTTGTCAGAATATACCTTCTCAAAAACAGCGTCCGGAACGTAAGCTTTCAGAATCTCAAAGGATGCCTTTAAGTGCTGGTCTATCTTTTCGATCGGCGATCCAGGGAAGAGTCCATTGGCAAAACGCTCCTGATTTGTGGCGTAGTGGGACTCCTGGACGAACTTTCCTTTGGCTGGGAAATAGACTTTGCCGTGATTTTGGGTGTCAGCGAATGGGCCCGAAGGGGCTGATTCGACACCGTTGGATTTTTTACTACTGAAGAATGAAACGATCTTAGAAAGAATAGACACTGGCTGCCTCCTTGGAAGCCAGTATGTTTCACTTGCGTTACCCGTAAAGGTCCTGACACCTAGTTACAAGGACGCCCCGACAACGATGCCGGTTGCAACTGCGCTGCCGTTCTCAATTTGAGACACCGAATTTATTCCTGAAAAATAGAGCTTTGGAGTCAATGAGTTTGGAATCACAAAAAATCGACCTCACGCTCCGCCGATGGAGGTGGGCTTGGAGATATAGATTAGTAGAAGGAGATAAATATGATCGCCCAAGTATTGACCGCTATTGTATGTACGATTTTGGGGCTTGCCTACATCGGGGATTCAAGTATCAATCTTTTTGAGAAGGATCGCCGCCAAGAAACAGAATCAGTTCTGACTTTAAGGCTTGGTCACCGGTGTACTCCGAAAAGTCGGTCACCCGGTGCTTCATCAGAAGATCCCGCGACATTCTCCAGGAAGACCGATGAGGACTCAGAGAACCCTTCCAATAAGAGGGGTCGCTCTTTGAACACCGAACCAGATGCTCCAAATGAGAAAGAAGAACAGTCTTGTCCGATTCTTTTACCGCGGTATTTTCCGGGGCCCCCCAATAAACATCTGGAATATTGGATGCCCTGGCTTTATTCAATAGATCCTGAAAGAATTCAGTGAGCGTCATGGGCCCATTTTATCAAGGCCCACATCGGATGGAAGTCCAGACTATTCAACTGGAAACTTATGGCGAGTTCTTTTGGTTGCAGCCTTAGCAATTATCACGTCATATTCCCATTTTTCATTCGGATGAAATACTTTTGGTGTGACAACAGCGAAGCGCCCGCACATGCAGTCCGGCCCAACAAAGTCTTTATTTAGAGGGTTTGGATTGTCGGGGATATTCACGCCCATCTGATGTCCACAAACACAGTCGTAAAGGTATGTTCTAAAGCTCATGTAACCTCCATTCAGTACTCTTCGGAATAAACTAAAAAAACTTTATAGCAACCAGGATCGTGAAGCTCTTACAGGGATTGATAGGGCTGCAGGAGAATTCTTCGTTAAATTTTGCTTAAAAAATGGTTATTAGACTCGGTTATTAGACTTGATTCAGAATTTAGTGATTTCAATAACTTGGAAAAGTATATGGTGCAGTCGGCAGGACTCGAACCTGCAACCCCTTGGTTCGAAGCCAAGTGCTCTATCCATTGAACTACGACTGCACAGAGAACCTCAGACTACCAATGAAGCCTTTCAGAACGCAAGGATTGGACCGGCGCAACGTAGCGTCATTAATCTTCAAGCCACGCGGGCACGCCATAGAGACCTCGGGGGTCTACAGTCTGACTGCCCGTCACCGGATCCAACACCAGAGTACCGTCATTGTATTTCGCACCTTCGACCGCATTAATGTGAGCCATGATGATGAGTTTGTCAGAAACCTCTCTTAGAGCACGGTGCGCCCAGAATGTGACGTTCGGTGCCCAACCAGTCACAGTGCCATCGGTATAACTAAAAGCCGCCAGCCCGGAACGAGCCAAACCATCCACATTCGAGAACTGCCCGTACAGGTAAACGTTCCCATTCAAAATGGCCAGTCCGTTCACCCAACTGTCAACGGAAGGAATTCCTCCCAAAAGGGCCCCTGTGTCCAAATGGATCTTGGCCAAATTACTGGCTGCCTGCCCATCGACATTCGAAAAACCTCCACCGATGATCAAATCAGTGCCTTCGATATCAAAGGCATACACACGTCCATCGACTTGAGAGGTCCAAGGCAATCCCGAAGCATCGATAAAGCTAAGCTTTGCCAAAAATGCCGCCCCCATGCCGTCACTGCCGATATTGGTAAACTCCCCGGCCACCAGCAGACTTCCCTGCACGCTTCGCATGTCGGTGATTTCATCATTGGCACTAGCATCCCATGAAGTCACTTCACCATTCATATCAAGCTCGACCAGATAGTCTCTGCCTGACGGAGTGGTCCCAATATCCCGGAACCTGCCGCCCACAAATATTCTTCCGTCCTGAACCACGACAGCCTTCACATAGTCATCCGGGTTGGGGTGCCAAGGCATCAGCTCCCCTTCCGCATCGTACATGGCCAGGTAACGAGTTTCAGGAAGTCCCAGAGTTTTCGAAGAGTGTGCAAAAAGAAGATCTTCACCCTGAACCAGAGCCGAAATGAAGACACTATCGCTCACCGGACTTGGCGAGTTCGGATTAAACTGAGTTCCATCGGATTTATTCCAATATCCAACAGTCCCGTTTGTGAACGACATAATGTGACTGTCCGTGACTTTCATCAAGGACACCCAACCCTCGGGCTCATAGGTTGTAGACCAGGATGTCACCAGCACAGGAGTCACACCGCTAAAATCAAATCTAACCAGATTGCTGGAGGTATGACCATTGATGGAATCAAACATTCCTCCCACCCAGAGCTCATCACCATGAAGCTCATAGTCACTCAAACCACCCCAAATCGGCGCGATCGTCAAACCACTCACGAACCCGGCGTCAGCCCCTGTCGTCGCATTCAACATCACAAAGGCCCCGCCATCTGTTGCCAGCAAAGAGCCATTATGCAGTTTCAGTTTTCCAGAGTACGCAGAAGTGGCGGCAGTGAAAGAGACATCCGCATTGTTATCAGCAGAATTAAGTTTTGCAATTCCAACAGACACATGGGCATTGGCTCCGACAGTCCCGAATGCTCCGGCTATATAAACAGATCCGGCCGTGGTTTCAATAGAGCGCACAAGCAGCTCGGGAGTGGCATCGGCGGTCAGAGTGGGCGCCCACGAAGTCAGCTCTCCAGTTGCCAGATCAAAAGACGCCAACGCTGTTCGCGGCTGTGAGGGACTGCCTGCTGCGGAAAACTCGCCACCGACATACAAGATGCCATCTTGAATTTTCAAAGCCATGACAGTCGGAGCAAGACTGCCGTAACTGAGATGAGGATCCCAGTCCGACAACGTGCCGTCGGGTAAGATATGAATCAGAGCCTTGGCACCATTTTTTCCATCAAACTTTCCCCCGATAAAAAAACCACCGGCCCCATCAGCAACAATGACCTGTGCTTCTCCAACCGCGGCATCCACCGGACCGAGGGCCGAAACCACCCCCGTTGCCGGATTGTATTTAATAAAGGGACTGCTGCAAGGACCGATTCTAGAAAAGTCTCCGGCAAGGATGGTTCCTCCGTCCGGCATTTGAGCCTGAGAAAAGACCGGCCCATTGGAACAGATTTTCTGACTGATTGAAGGAGCATCCACGATGTCATCAGCCCCATCAGGACCCAACAACGAGGGCAACATTTGCTCAGAGATATTAGCTTCCAGGGTACACCCGGAAGACAGAAGCGCGACAGCTAAAATTGAGACGTACAGAATAAGGACTCGCATACCTAACTTTTCGGGATCCGAGTCTGCAGAATTGAATTACAACACCGATTATTACTGCGAATTAACGTGGGCGTACCACTCCAAAACAATCAAATGTCTTTGACGATCAGATGGTTTTTAAGCTCATTGGAATTACCTGCTGTTAGCGGGAAGTGCGTTTGCAAATCTTTGCCACAAGCCTCTATCGCGGCAACGAACCCATCCGCCCACTTGCCGTCATGCAGATGTTTACCAAGCATACCCAGAATCTCATCCCAGTGCTCTTTTGGCAGCTTCTTGGAAATGCCTTCATCAGCAAGAACCACGGCTTTTTTCTCCATCACAGAAACAAAGATCAAAACCCCCGTCCCATTTTCAGTGCGATGAATCCGGTTCAGATAGAATTCCAACTGCGCACGACGGTGAACGGAATCGAGCTCATCCTTTTCAGGAACAAACACCTTCTGAATCCACTTGGACTTGGCCAACACTTGCGAAAGACCAAAAAAGACCACAACAATCACCGGCCACAGATAAACCCAAGGAGTCACCCACAACCAGTCACTGAATGGAAACTCAACAATGACCAAAAGCAGAGTTAAAAGCAAAGTCAGCGTCAAAGGCACATGCCCCACCGCTGAAGAACGACGAACAATTACAGGAACAATCTCTCCGGAAGTGGTTTCTTCCACTTTGGAAATAGCCGACTCAATCCGCGCAAGATCCGCTTCAGAAAGATATTTATTAATCCAAGCCATAAAGTTCCCTCAAAAAATCAATTACCGCTGCCCAAAACCAGCCAAAACGACTTCAACACCCAAGGCTAGGCTTTAAGCAAAAAGGAGAATCCTAGGTTGTCAGCCAGGCCTCGTCTGCGACTTGGGGAAAGGCTCTTTGCCTTACTCGCAAGTTCCGCAAGCGAACACCAAAAACCCAGCGGCAGCCACCACAGAAAACCAAGAGCGAGGACTGTCCGAAGCGGGTAAGGCAAAGAGCCTTTCCCCAAGACGCAGCCCGGAGAGCTTGGTTTACCAACTGCCGGATGAGCCCCCGCCGCTGAAGCCGCCGCCACCACCGGACCAGCCGCCTCCGCCCCCACCAGAACTCCATCCCCCACCGCCGCCGTAGCCACCGCCCCAGCCGCCACCACCACGGTAGTAACGTCCACGACCACCACCAAAGCGACCCAAGATCGAAATAATGATGAACAGAATGATGATCACACCAATTGGAATATCGCCACCGGCACCGTCACGGTCACTTTTCGCCGGAACACCTTCCTGCAGGCCGTTTTGCTCCGCAAATTCCTTATCAGCAAGACGCAGAATTTCGTGTGTGCCCAGAACGACACCGGCAGAAAACTGACGAGCCCGGAACAACGGCACAACCTGATCACGAATGATCCGGCTGGCGATAACATCAGGGATGGCCCCTTCAAGGCCTTGACCCACTTCAATGCGCAGCTTGCGATCATTGGCAGCAATCAGGAACAAGACACCGTTGTCTTTCTTTTCGTCGCCCAGCTTCCACTTGTCAGTGACAGCAATGGACGCCATTTCGATAGGCATGTCATCCAAAGTGGGAACGATCAAGACCTGAACCTGAGCGACCCCGCGCTTGTTGAAGTCATACAGAAGCTGCATCAGCTCTTGACGGTCGTTGCGGGATAGGTAGCCGACCTCGTCCATCACCGGCCCGGTCAAAGTCGGAACTTTGAATTCAGCCCGGGCCGCAAGACTCAGGCTGAAAAAGATAGAAAAAAGAGAAAGTGTCAGAAAACGCATGAGCGAATTAGAACTTCACGTCTGGAGCTTTTTCCGCTGCCGCTTTTTCTTCCGGTGCCATATCCCACTGAGGCATTTTTTCGAAGTGATACATGATCGCATTCGTCCAGCTTGTTGGCGGGACGCTGACAAGATTATTAAAGCCATTGATGGATTCAATGTATCTTTGACGGGCAATCGTAATGCGATTTTCTGTGCCTTCCAACTGGGCCTGAAGATCACGGAAGTTTTGGTCGGCTTTCAACTGTGGATATTGTTCAGACACCACCATCAAACGGCCCAAAGCCTGGGACAAACCGGATTGAGCCTGTTGGAACTTCGCCAACTGCTCTGGAGTCACCTTGGACGGATCAATCTGCATCGCGGTTGCTTTTGCGCGGGCCTCGGTCACAGCCGTCAAAGTCGCTTCTTCGTGTTTGGCATAACCTTTAACGACATTTACCAAATTCGGGATCAAGTCAGCTCGACGTTTGTATTGGTTGTTCACTTCGGCCAAAGCCGCTTCAGTTGCATTCTTAGCCTGTGGCAAGGACTGAATTCCACAGCCCACCATAAAAGGCATCAGCATCAACATAAAAACTAAAACACGGTTTTTCATAAACAAAAGCCTCCAATAGATTCGTTAGAACTTATAGCTGGACTCCGACGCAAGTTCCGCAGTGAGCCATATTCAGCCAGCGGAGCCACCCGCAAAAAACACGAGCGAGGACTGTCCGAAGCGGCGGGGTCCAGCTATAAGTTCTAACGAATCTCCCAGTGACCCACAATGAAAACCGGATTATATTAGTCGGATGACACGGATTATTAAGCTTCACCACACCGAGACAGCCGGCTGCATTTTCGTTGACAAGATTGCCGGCCTTAACACGCATACGCCCGAATACGGGCAGCGTGGCTGTGTGGAAATTTACGAAGACGAACTGGATCGCAAGCTCTACACCGTGCACCGCCTGGACAAGGCTACATCCGGTGCCCTGGTCTTCGCGACCTCTTCCGAAATCGCGGCAGAGCTGACTCAGCTTTTTGAGCAGCACAAGGTTGAAAAAAAGTATCTCTTCCTGACAGATAAAAAAATCACGCGCACCGAGTTCACTTACGAATCTTATATCAACAAAGAAAAGAATATCTTTGTCAGCCGCGAAACGACAGAGCCCAACTCTAAGACCAGCTTCAAGTGGGTGAAGTCCTTGGGAGGCTATGAATTGTGGGAGGCCGTTCCCCACACCGGCAAACCCCATCAGATCCGCCTGCATGCCGAAGCCAATGGCATCGCCATCCTGGGAGACAGCGAACACGGTGGTTCCAGTCACTTCAGACTGTGTCTGCATTCCCTGCTTTTGGCTTTTGAGCTTAAAGGTCAGAAAATCCGTTTCGAAACAGCACTTCCCGTTTGGGCTCAGGACAATGCCCCTACCGATCCTGAAGAACGGATTCTGGCCGAGGCCTTTCAGCGTCGCGAAAGAATGTTCAACTTCACTCAACTTCAGGAGGAGTGCCTGCGCTTGAGCCATCGTGAACTGGACACCTATCGAATTGACCAGTACGGGGACTATCTGTGGGTTTATTGGTATAAAGAATCCGATCCAACCGTTCAGGATCTTTTGCGCTTTGAAAAGGTCTCAAAGCAATATCACAAAAAGATTTTGATTCGAAAAATGCTCAATCGTGGTGAGGACCCCAATGCCCAGCTTTTGTGGAGCATCGGAAACACCGCACCTCGCTGGCAGGCCAAAGAAAATGGCGTGATTTATGATCTTCGCAGTGACACTGGCCTGTCACCAGGCTTGTTCCTGGATCAACGTGAAAATCGCCTGTGGGTGAAAGAACATGCCAAGGACCGCAGTGTCTTGAATTTATTCTCTTACACCAGTGGATTCAGTGCCGTGGCCGCCCTGGGTGGCGCCCGCGAAGTCTGTACGGTGGATGTGTCAGCCAACTTTATTGAGTGGAGCAAAAACAACTTCAAACTCAATGGCCTTGATCCCGAGGCTGAAAATCACGAGTTCTGGGTTCAGGATTGTCTTTTGTTCCTTAAGGGCACCATTCGCCGCAAGCGCAAATTTGGTTTGATCATCTGTGATCCCCCCTCCTTTGGGCGCTCCAAAAGCGGCGTCTTTTCTATTAGCAAGACCTTTGATGAACTGATGATCAACTGCCTTTACTGCCTGCAAAAAGACGGTTTGCTGCTGTTCTGTACCAACTATGAAAAATGGAACACTGGAGATCTGCATTTGCGCCTGAACAAACTGAAGCGCGAATTTTCCTTCAAGATTCTGCCGGCACCAGCTCAAGGGTTGGACTTTGAGCTCCCGGATCAGGAGCCCTTGATGAAGTCCATTATCCTGCGTAAAAACTAAGGATAAAACTCGTAACGAACCTGAACTCGCTCTTCCCCTTGCAAACCCATCTTGGATCCGCTGGCATAAGGGGGAACCGCACGAGTGGTTTTCTTTTTCTTTGCCGGGAAGAACTTATCAGCCACATAGCAGTCAAAGCGCTTGTCCTTGCATAGAGCTGTGAACTCTTTCTTGTCACCCTTATGGACATACAGCTCAACCGCTTTTGTCATGCGCTCCAAAGCCGCCAGATCCTGCGGGTCCACAACGATTCCGGAGTGGCGCGCCAGCTCCGCCGGGGAGGCCTCGGACTTTGCTCCGGATTTGTCGGTCTTTTTCGCCGCAGAAGTTTTCTTCGTCGCCGGCGCATCATCAAAATCCAAATCCTGAGTTCTCTTATGCGCGCAAGAGGCCATCATCAGCATCAACGAAATCAGCACCAGGATCTTTTTCATTTCAACACCCACTCACCCCAAAGAGCGCCCTCTCCATTTGGATGGGCTTTAGCATAATTGTAGAACTCCTGAACAAAGGCCGCACGTTCTTTTTGATAAACATGCTTCCAGTCCCCAGGTTCAGCCACCGCCAGAACATCATAGTCATTACTGAGTTCGGTATTTCGTTTGATGATTTCATCAAACGAGGTGTCTTTGGCATTTTTAAGCATATCAAACAGGATCATAAAGGTGGTCGTTCGCCCCTTTCCTGCACGGCAATGAAAGTGCACCCAGGCATCAGGTGGCAACGCACGTACTTTTTCAATAAAGCGATCCACTTCCGAATCCACCGGGCGCACATGATCCGTCACCGTCAGACGCACGTACTGATGCCCCGAGGTGCGCACCATGCTTTCTTCCGTCTCAAGGCTTTTGATAACGGTGCCGCCGATCTTGTCCCCCACATGCAGATCCCCCAACAAACGACGTTCACGACGAACGGCTTCGTCGTGATTCAAGTCGGCATTGGCCCAGTCGCGTTCCGCGTACCATGTGACAGGAATATCGTTGATCAGACCGTGGGACTCCTGGCGAAGGTCAAAAACGTATAATGCCGCCTTGTTCTTTTTAACCGGCTTCGCAACCGTCTTCATCGCCTTTGGCGAAAACGTCGCACTGCCAGACATTCGAAGTGCATCACTTTTTCGGTAGTTCACAGGCTGAGCGCCCTCGCGATTGTGATCAAACACCAGCTGCACCGGAGTGGTGGGCTGAGGACGAGTCATAAAAAATGGAACTTTTGTATTCGCAGAAGGTTGGGAATCTGTTGTGACCGCTTTTTCTGCACAAGCACCCAACATCAAAAAAATGGGAAGCAACGCTGCTTTCTTCATAAGGACCCCCTTCACCCAAAATTCTAGGGGAAGGGTCCGCTCATGTCCACCCACTATCTGACTTTTAAAAGGCTATGCCAAAATGCCCCGACTGAACATTTCTTCCAGATACTTCGCCGCACTGTCTTGTGTGCGCATATAGTAGTGAGCACGCAGGATTCCCTGCTCTTCTTCCGTCAAAGAGGCATTGGCCCCCAAACGTTTCAGACGATCCTGAGAGATATGGTATAAAGCCAAAGCACCGGCGACAGAGATATTAAAGCTCTGTACAAAACCGGTCATGGGAATAATCACAGTTTCATCAGCGGCCGCAACCATTTCTGGAGTCACACCGTCGCGTTCATTGCCAAGCACCAGCGCGGTTTTGCCACTGAAATCAATTTCATGCAGAGGTTTGGATTTGGCATCCAGATGGGTCACATAGATCTTGCAGCCCTGGTCTTTAAGAGCCTTCACACAGTCGGCGGTCTTTTTCCATTTTTTGACCTCGACCCACTTATCAGCCCCTTGGGTGACACGATTGGCTTCTTTGAATTTTTCCTGGGTTTCAATCACATGGAAGTTACCAAAACCCAAGCCTTCCGCACTTCTCATCACCGCGGAAATATTCCCACGGTCATAAATCCCCTCAAGCACGACTGCGGTGTCGAAGTTGCGCAAGGACACAACTTTTTCGATTTTTTCGCGACGCTCGTCCGTCAACAGGGGCCCGATCTTATCAAGAACGATTTTGTAGTTCACAAGCAGATCGGATTTGATTTCAAGTTCGGGCCCGTAAGGGAACATGCTGACCTCGTCGATGCAGGACTATTTGTAAAGTGCTTCCGGATTTTTTGCCAAGTCGCGAGTGATGTTCTTTTGGTGTGCCTCCAAAGTACCGCCACCGATTTCAAGCAGCTTCGCGTCTCTCCAAAGTCTTTCCACCACGTACTCGCCCACATAACCGTATCCACCCAGTACCTGGATTGCACGGTCAGCCACATTTTTCGCCATGGTTGTTGCCACCAGCTTAACACCGTCAGAATCCAGACGGTTGCCTTCCTTGTTCAAATCCATGCGACGGGCTGTTTCGTAAACATAAGCACGCGCTGCTTTGTATTCCGCATAGGAATCAGCGATGTAGCGTTGCATTTGACCGAAGTGGTTCAGGGATTTTCCGAATGCTTCACGCTCTTGCGCGTAGCGGTTCATAATCTCGATTGAACGTCTTGCAATGCCCAAGCTCATCGCCGCCAAAGTCAGGCGCTCGATTTCCAGGTTGCGCATCATGTGCAGCATGGAATCACCTTCGTGACCAATCAACGCACTGGCTGGCACATGGCAATCCTGGAAAACCAGTTCTGCGGTGTTGGAACCACGCATACCCAATTTGTCTTTGATCTTCTGGCCCACAGAGAAGCCCTTGTGATCTTTTTCAACCAAGAAAGTGGAAATCAAAGCACGACCGTGTTTTTCACCTGTGCGCGCATAAACCAGAACCAGGTCACATGGAGTGTTGTTTTCATCAATGGTCCCGTTGGTGATCCACATCTTGCGGCCGTTGATCACGTACTCGTTGCCTTTTTTCACGGCTGTCGTTTGCATGCCCAGAACGTCAGTTCCGACAGCAGGCTCAGACATCGCCATAGCGCCCACCCATTCACCAGAGCAAAGCTTTGGCAAAATACGCAAGCGTTGTTCATCACTGCCGTTCACCGCGATGTTGTTCACACACAGCATGGAGTGCGCCAGATAAGCCAGACAGAAACCTGGGTCAGCAGCAGAGAATTCCTCATGCACGATGGTTGCGGCCGTGGCATCCATTCCCGCACCACCAAATTGTTCGGGAACTGTGATGCCCAAAAGTCCTAGCTCGCCCACTTTTTTGAACAAAGCCAGATTGAATTTTTCGCTGCGATCATATTCATGCGCCTGCGGTTCAATTTCCGCTTCAGTGAAAGCCTTCAAAGTTTCACGCAACATAGCGTGTTCAGGTGTTGGATTGTAAAGATCAAATTCTTTCCAATTGAAAGACATAAAGCGACTCCTTGAATCGAGATGCATACTGTCAGGCGAATCTATGAAGAGACCGCCTTCGGGGCAAGGGTTAGACCACAATAATGCGCCGCATTTCAAGCATTTAGCAAGAGGTACTAGACGCTGATTATGCCTTGGAATAGTTTTTTAGGTGCGCCTTAAGGAGAATCACAAATGAAAGCCGTCGTTTTGGGTATTGGAACAGAGCTGACCGATGGGCAGATTGTAAACAAAAATGCTTCTTGGATCTCCAAAAAACTCAAAGACCTGGGGCTGACGACCCAAGCTCATTTAGTGGTGCCCGACGAACGCGATCTGATGCTAGAGGGGATTGAGTTTTGCGCACAAAAAGCAGATTTGATCTTTATCACCGGGGGACTGGGCCCAACTTCAGATGACTTCACCCGGGATGTGGTGGCGGACTGGGCTAACAAGAAACTCGTCTTCGATGAAAGCTCCTGGCAGCATGTGAAAGACCGCCTGACATCGCGTGGGTATGTTGTTAAAGAAATCCAGAAACAGCAATGCTTCTTCCCCGAAGGGGCCCAGGTGCTTCCCAACAAAGAAGGCACGGCCAATGGTTTCTTCCTGGAGGCTCATAGCAAAAAAGTCTTTGTCCTGCCGGGACCTCCCCGAGAAATCGAAGCTGTCTGGAATGCGAGCATCACCCAGTGGCTGCAGCAGAACACCCAAGGTCTGGATCCTTACATCACACGCAAATGGGATACGATCGGCATTGGCGAATCCGATGTGGCTATGATCGTGGAAGAGGTTTTGCGCGGGATCAAGGTGGACAAGGGCTATCGCGTTCACCTGCCGTATGTCGAAATCAAGGCCTCGTTTCACCGCACTCGAGAGCAGGAGCTGCAAGCACCGCTGGAGCATCTGACGGAAGCCCTGCAGTTTTGTACGATCGCCCGTGATGGTGACGACGTGGCCGAACTTTTCGCCGAAAAACTTCGAGAGATCAAATCCATTTGCGTGATCGATGAGGTCACGGGTCAGTTTCTGATGAACCGTCTGATGCCGGTCTTACGCGGATTTATGACAGATCAACTGTGGAGCTTTTCAAAATCCCGGGAAGTCAAAAGCCCTGCGGACCTTCATCTGCACCTGCTTCCCAAGGACGAACACAGTTGCGAGGTCAGTCTGGATTACCGCGGACGAAAGGTGAAAGACTTCATCACAAGTCCCTATAAAACCATGAACATGAAAGAACGAAGACACCAGTACTTTGCCGAAATGGCGGTGATCTTCTGGCTGAAAAACCTATGAGGATCAGCCCGCCCTGCGGAAGCCACTGAAAAGCTTTTCGATAAATCCCTGCTTGGTCCAGTTTTCTGGTGCCTCGATCAGACGAAGATAGTTCTGATCTGCATAACGAAGATGATCATAGATCATGGCACAGGCATCTTGAGCCGAGGCATATTCCGAGGCCTTGATGCTGTTTTTATAAAAGTCCCCGACGATGTCGATACTGCCGTTGGGATTCAGAAAGACCTCGATCACACCAAAATCGAAGTACATCTTGCGCTCCAGCGGACGCAGCTTATGACCTTCAAACTTAAAATGTTGAAAAACCCATTTTTCTTTGGCTGCCTCAAGCAGCTTGCCCTCGATATAGGCTGTGATCTTGTTGCTCATAATCAATCCCTCAGTGGTACGTTCAAGCGAGGTCTCCGACTGATACACTTATCGGCTCACCCAGCAGTTTTATTGAGGGGGTGGGCCCAAATATGAGAAAAACCCCTGTATATTCCTATACAGGGGTTTTTTCGCGGGAAAATCTTAAGTTTTTTTAAGCGTTTTACTTTTTTAGATTCAGCCCTTTCAGAGCTTCCGCCATAGCCCCCAAACCAGAGGCTGCAGTGGAATGAGACTTCCAGCTGGTGTCTTCCACTTCGCCAGGAAGCCCCAAGGCTATCTTCTTTTCTTCGAAAAGAATTTGATCCACCTGAACAGTCACATCATCACCACGCTTTTTGTTTTCATATTGAGCGGCATCCACAGAGTCACGCCATTTTGAACGTGGCAATAGACCCGTTACACCCGGAGCGATGTTCACAAAAAGACCATAGGTTTCTTTCTTTTCCACTTTCCCCTGCACCACGGTGCCCACTGGGAACTTCTGAGGAACCGTCATCCAAGGATTGCCCGCCCCGTCAGCCTGTTTCAAAGAAAGCGAAATCTTCAGTTTTCCGTCGATTTCTTCCATCTTCAAAAGTTTCACCGTGACCGGTTGGCCAGGCATCACAACTTCTTTCGGATCATGAACGCGAGACCAGGACAGCTCAGAAACGTGGATCAACCCTTCGATACCGGATTCCAGCTCCACGAACGCGCCGAATTTTTCAAGACGCACGATCTTACCCTCCAACAAAGCTCCCGGCTGGTGCTTCAACATGAAGGTGCCTTCGTTTTCGGCTTTTTGCAGATCCAGAACCTTACGACGGGACACAACGATGTTGCGGCCTTTCGGATCCAACTGCGTGATCATGAAGTCAAATTTCTTACCCACGTATTCGTTGGCATCCTGAACAAAGCGACTGTCAATCTGACTGATCGGGCAGAAAGCTGTTTTACCCTGGATGCTGACACGGAAACCGCCGTTGCAAGTTTCAGTCACACGGCCTTCCACCGGAAGCTCCATATCGAATGCATCCTCCAAGGAATCTGTGGAGGCATTCAAAGAACCTTTTTTTGCCAGACGGACTTCACCGCCCTTGATCGCCGTCACAACACAATCGATATAATCACCGACTTTGTATTTTACTTCCTTGTTTTCATCCAAAAGATCCTTCGTCAGGATCATACCATCGGTCGGTGTTCCGGTGGAAACAAAGGCTTCTTCTTTCCCGATAGAAAGAATCTCGCCATGCACTTGATCACCGACACTCAAACGAGTTTTCAAACCTTTTTCAGATTGAGCAAAAAGTTCTTCAAAAGAAGCGAAGTCCTTTGATTCAGGAACATCATCACCAAAAATATCTTTTTTAGACATAAAGCAGTCCTTAAGTTTAAAGAGAAGATAGAGAATAAAGGCAGCCCACCCCTTTGACCAGCACCGCCGCACAAAGCCATAGCCCCTTCCCCTGGGCTTTACCCCCGCTTTATGAGCAACCGACAGTGCTGCCGCAGTTGGGGCAGCGATAACATCCGCTAGTCAGCACTGTGTCACTCCCGCACTCTGGGCATTTCATGGTGAAATTCGGCACCGAGACCTCCTCCACCACCTTGGGCTTTTCCTTCAGATTCAAGGGCTGGCTTTGCTTGCTGCCGTCCCGATAGACCGCCACAGCCTTCACGCCCAGCTCCCAGGCCAGGAAGTAAATGCGACTGATATCGTCTTCGGTGGCCGTGCTGGGCATATTGACTGTTTTTGAAATAGCTCCGCTCACAAAAGGTTGCACCGCCGCCATCATCAGGACATGGCTTTCTGGAGAAAGGACGCGATGACCCGGGGGAGCTGTTGCACAATCGAAAACCGCCACATCCTCAGGGCGTATGTGAGGTGCGCCCACAACGGAGTTGTTTTCCTCGATATACTTCAAAATTGCCTGACGCTCTGGCTGTGGATATTCCAAGGCTTGCAAGGCCGTATCAACAGATTGATTGACGATTTGAATCTCACCGCCGCCGACAAGTTTTTTAAATTTGATCAATGAAAAGTCCGGCTCGATCCCCGTGGTGTCACAATCCATCAAAAGGCCGATGGTTCCCGTCGGTGCAATCACCGTCGCCTGAGCATTGCGATATCCATGCTTTGTGCCATTGTACAAGACGCCCTTCCAAAGATTTTTAACAGCCTTGTCCACTCCGGCTGGCAACAAGCGCCATGGAATTTTTCCCACGGCCCGCTCATGCATCTTCATCACCTTCAGCATACTGGAACGGTTGCGACGGAAGCCGTCAAAAGGTCCTTTGGCCCGCGCCATCTCCGAACTGGTCAAATAGGCGACACCCGTCATCAAAGAGGTCAAGGCTCCAGCCCAGGCGCGGCCCTCCTCACTGTCGTAAGGAATGCCTTTTCTCATCAACAAACTTCCCAGGTTCGCAAACCCCAGGCCTAAAGGTCGATAGTTGTGCGAATTCTGCGCAATCTTCAGCGTCGGATAACTGGAATAGTCCACCAGTATTTCCTGAGCGACAAACAACGTGCGTGCCGTATGAATGAAAGCTTCAAAATCAAAGTCTCCAGATTCACCAAGGAACTTTGCCAGATTTATTGAAGCCAGATTGCAAGCAGAATCATCCAGGAACATGTATTCAGAACAAGGATTGCTGGAGTTGATTACATCTGTTTCAGGGCAGGTGTGCCACTTGTTGATCGTGTTATGAAACTGGATTCCCGGATCCGCACACATCCACGCCGCCTTGGTGATACGCCCCCAGACTTCTGTGGCCGGGATTTCACGCAAAGATTTTCCCGTCATTCGGGCTTTCAGTTTCCACGGACGATCTTCCTTCACCGCCTTCATAAAGGCATCCGTAACACGCACAGAGTTGTTGGCATTCTGACCGGAAACAGTTCTATAGGCCTCGCCTTCAAAATCCGCACTCAAGCCCGCGGCAATCAGCAGATGAGCCTTTTGCTCTTCCCGCATTTTCCAGTCAATAAATTCCAGAACTTCAGGGTGATCAATGTCGACCACCACCATCTTTGCCGCACGCCGAGTGGTGCCACCGGACTTAATAGCCCCCGCACCACGATCCAAAACTTCAAGAAAGGAAATCAGACCAGAACTTTTTCCACCCGACCCTGTGGTTTCATATTTGCTGCGAATTTTGGAAAAATTAGTGCCCGTCCCCGAGCCGTATTTAAAGAGCTTTGCTTCGGTCTTGGCCAGATCAAAGATCCCTTCGATACTGTCGTCCACACTTTGAATAAAGCAGGCTGAACACTGGGGACGCTCGTAAGCATTCGTTGTCGGTTGAATGGACTTTTTCTTTTCATCCCAGGCAAAATGCTCGCTGGGGGAATCGGCCTTGTAGGCCTCCCAAAGGCCAGCATTAAACCACACCGGACTGTTGAAAGCGCCCCGCTGGGACAGCAGGATGTATTTCAATTCCTTTCCAAAGATGTCCGCTTCTTTGCGCGAGCTAAAATAGCCCCCTTGCTTTAATGCCGAGGCGACAATCGCTTTCACCACCCGATCCACCATCTGACGAACCGAAGTTTCATGCTTCGTTCGCGGCACGCCCACCTTCCTAAAGTATTTGCTGGCGGCAATATCAATTGCCAGTTGCGACCAGCCTTCCGGGGCCTCCACATTCTTCATCGCAAAGAACGTTTCCCCTTTACGATTGCGAATTTCACAGTGGACTCTTTTCCAGGAAAAAAGGCTTTCGGGATTCTTGCCCGCAGGGACGAAGTAAGACGGACTGTGCAGTGTTTTATTCTTCATGATTACAGTCTAGTGGGACTTTTCGGGGTAGCCAAGCAAGAAGCCCCTCACACTTGTTCGAAAGCCCCACCAACCAAAGGCCGGGATTGTGTTAAGCTTTTGCAACATGTCTTGCCTTTAATCCTTGAAGCTTGTCCAGGTCTGTCAGCAAACCGTTAAGAAAGAATCAACACAGGGGTGGGGAATGAGTCAAGACCCGGTAAAAAAGAAGCTCCTCATTATTAAATCAAACCCGGCAAGTCTGGGGGCCGTTGAGGGTTTTCTTCGCAATCGCGATTGGACCATGAAATCCACAACCAATCTTAAGGAAGCCCTGATCTTCCTTGTTCAGGAACAACCACAGTTTGTTCTGGTCAGCATCGACCATCCCAACCGGAAAGTTCGCAATCTACCCAAGATTTTGACCCAGGCTTTCCCCGTTTGTGTGATCGCGTTTGCAGAAAGCAACTCTGCAGCGTCCTTCACTTTGCTCAATAGCTGCAACACCGAATACGTTCTTTATCCTCCCGTCACCGGGCCCGCCGTCGAGAGGACGGTCAACAAATACTATAAAGATCAACAGATCCGCGAAAGCTCCGCCGGCTTTAATCGTGGTGCTGCTCCAGCAGAAGGCGCCGACGGAGTCATATCCATCAAAGGCCAAGGCCCCGCCGGGGACATGTCCAGTGCCCATAGCATTTTGCAACAACTTCTCAGTGGCGACGAAATGAGCACCATGGCCCACGGCCCGGGCGGTTCTTCTGTGGGCGGCATGATCCCTGGGACCGGCAACAACTCTATGAATGGAATGATGACAGGCCCGGCTTCGACGATGGCGTCGCATACTTCTGCCACCAACAACGGGCTTGGGCCGGAATGGGCCCGCCAACAATCCCCGGCGGACGACCCCTCTTTGGGCTCGCCTACTGGCAGCGGCCCGTTGCGAAATAACGGCCCCTCCTGGGCCCCGATGGAGGGACGCAAAAAGAAAAAGGATCGCACCACCCCGGAACAGATTGAAGAAAATCCGGCGGCCTCCAAACAGGACTCGATCATTCTTCGTGGAGCGAAAAACGCCCTGGACAAGTCGTGCATCAAAACTTCTTTTGCTGAAGCGGAGGCCATTGAGGACTCCACCAACACTTCGTGCATCGTGGTCGAATCCCCGCGTTTTTCAGGTTACCTGATCACCGCCATGGGGAAAGATCGCAAGATCGATGACAGTTTTATCAACAAAATACGTGAAAGACTTTTCCGCTTTCTGAAAGAAAACGGTGAACACATCGAAGACAGTGATCCGATGCAGTTGAAAATAAAAGAGGTCCCTTTTGAGGATTGGGCCCTGGCTCAAGCAGAATTTCTGCGCAAATCAGTGCATGAAGGACAGGAAGTGGCCATGGCCTTCTTCCCCTGCCCGGATGTGAAAATCTGCACCGGAGCCTCTGCTGATGAGGAAATGGCCAGTATTCATCTGAATGAACTTGCCGGTGATGTGGCCGTCGAGTTCAACGTTTATATTTATTTGCCTAAGAATAACAAATACGTCCTTTACACGCCCCGAGGCAGCAAGTTCTTCGCCGTCCAAAAAGAGCGACTGCAAAGCCAGGGCGTGTCCAATTTGCATATTCTCAAAGCTGAAATTCAGGATTTGGACAAATACCGAGCCCAAAACTTCCTGAACGAAAAAATCCAGCTTTTTGAGGAAAAACTGAAAGAAAAAGTTCCCGCCTAAAGCACGCCAAGGCGCACTTTCCTGATTTTTTATTGACCCCGCGCCCGCGCAAGGTTTAGCTCTTAGGACATATGGAAATGAGCTCCGAACGTCCGATGGGAACTACTTTGCAACAAGACAGCGCTATTTATCTGGATTACAACGCCACGACTCCGGTAGACCCAAGGGTCTTTGCTGCCATGGAGCCCTATTTTAAAGATCTCTTCGGCAATCCGGCCAGCGCAGGTCACCATTGGGGTTGGGTGGCGGAAAATGCCATCAGCAAGGCGCGCACACAAGTGGCCAGCCTGATCGGAGCCCGTCCGCTGGAAATCACCTTCACAGGTGGCGCGACAGAATCCAATAACTGGGTTATTTTCGGTCTGCTTTCCAAACTTCGCGAAGAAAACCCCACAGCTCCGATTCATTTTATTACCAGTCAGATTGAGCACAGTTCGATCATGAAAGCCATGGCGGCTGTACAAAAACAAGGGGTCGAAGTTGATTTTCTTCCCGTGAACAAATACGGACAGGTTGAACCTGAAGCAATCAAAAAGGCCATCAAACCGCATACAAAGTTGATGAGCTTCATTTGGGTGAACAACGAGATCGGCTCGATCAATCCGATTCCGGAAATTGCACAGATTGCACGGGAACATCAGATCTATCTGCACACCGATGCGACTCAGGCCGCGGGAAAAATCCCCGTGAATGTGACTGACATGGGCATTGATTTGATGTCCTTCTCTGGTCACAAGATTTACGGCCCTAAAGGGGTCGGTGCCCTTTACATTCGCGGAAAAGACCCGAAGGTTCAACTCAATCCGCTGATCTATGGTGGCGGCCAGGAACGTGGTTTGCGCTCTGGCACCGTCAATGTGCCTGCGGTCGTCGGTTTCGGAGTGGCTTGTGAAATCTGTCAGCAGAATCTGACTGCTGAAACTCAACACATGACCGAGCTTCGCAACTTCCTGTGGCAGCAGCTTCAAGAAGCCATTCCCGGAGTTCGCTTAAATGGCCACCCTACGGAAAGATCTCCGGCCAATTTGAATATCACTTTGCCGGGTATCAAAACTGAGCAGATTCTGCCCCGCCTGCAAAAGCTGGGAGTCAGCACGGGGTCCGCTTGCGGCACCGGAGCCATGGTGGTCAGCCATGTTTTGCGCGGGTTGGGACTTTCCACGGACGAAGTGCAGTGTTCTTTGCGTTTAAGCCTGGGCCGCTGGACAACGCAGGAGGAACTGATGAAAGCTGCTCAAATCCTGAAGAACGCCATAAATAAGTAGTATTTTCATATATTTACACATATCAACCCGAGGCTTATTTGAAGCCTCCCAACCCCTTGACAGCTGTGGTATACTACCCCCATCGTACAGTGGTTAAAGGAGTTCGCCATGATTAACATTTCACCTGAGGCAGCACAGAAGCTTGCGACATTAAAAAAAGAAGAAGGCAAAGAAGAGGCCGCATTCTTGCGTGTGGAAGTCAAAAAAGGTGGATGCTCTGGTCTGTCTTATAAGATGGATTTTGATACAGTCACCCGTGAAGGGGACAAATTCTTTGAGTCTCACGGTCAGAAAGTGGCTGTTGATTCCCAAAGCATGCTTTACCTTCTGGGCATGACACTGGAGTATTCCGGAGGACTTAACGGTAAAGGTTTTGTCTTTAACAATCCCAATGCAAACAAACATTGCGGTTGCGGTTCCAGCTTTAACGTTTAGTTATTGAATTTAAATATTGATATCCAAAAGAGAGCTTCGTGTGAGCTCTCTTTTTTTATGCGGCAACAGCGGTGCTGATAAACTCTTGAATCAATCGTGCCACTTCTTCCGGCTTTGTCTTAATGGCCAAGTGCCCCGCCCCGGTCAGGGCCACCACATCTTCACAGCCAATATGGCGGGCAAATTGCCGATAGGCTTCCTGATTAAACAGCAAGTCCTGCTCATCATAAATCAAACGACAGTCCCCACGGTAAGTGTAAAGACGCGTGTTCCAGTAGGCCCAGTCCTCAGACCGAAGAATCCATGAAAAATGATGAATCATATGAGCCACAAACTGCAGCTTGCGTCCCTTCAATGTTTCCACCGACACTGCCCCTTCGCTGCGTTCATCACGAAAAATCTGCGCCGATCTTTTAAGGAAACTTCGCCCCATGGGTGTCGACAGCATTACATAGACACTTTTCAGATTCAGTGGAATCGAGAAGAAAAATTTCAACTCTTTAGGCAGGAAATAACGAATGGGGTCCGTCACCATCGGATTGATTAAGACCGTCTTTTTCACAAGATGAGGATGGTGTGTCGCCAACCCCCAACAAAGAGCCCCACCATAACTTAAGCCCGCCACATGCACCCGCTGGTTCGGGAAGTTTTCCTGAATAAAGCGCGCCAGCACTTCAATTTGCACTGTGAAAAACAGCTTATCGCTGCTCATATAAACATGGCTTAGATTCGGAACGACCACGCGATAGGTCTGCGACAGGGTTTCAGCGATAGAATCCCAATGGTGAACACTTCCTCCATAGCCATGAAGAAGTATAAGCAGCGGCCCCTGTCCCCGTTCCCGGAAAGTGATCTTGTGTGACATCCATGAAACGTATCGGTAAAGATCTGTTTACAGGACACTGCGCTTAAGTCCAGACCGCAGACTATTTCTGCGGCTTTCTGTCTTGCTGCTGATTTTGTTGTTGTTGCGTTTTCTGCTGCGGCTGTTTTGGCTGCTGCTGTTGACGAGGTCCCTGATTCTGGCCCGGGTTTTTACCAGACTGAGCCTTCTGCTGATTCTGCTGCTGCTGCGACTTTTGCTTTTGCTGCTGTTGTTGCTTTTGCTGCGGCTGTTTTTGCTGCTGCGGCTGAGGGCGTTTTTCATCCCCTTGCACTTGTGGCGGAGCCTGGACTTTGTCCTGGGTCGGCTTATCTTCCGGCTTTTCCGTCAATAGCATCGTGTCGTTCACAGCCTTGGATTCGATGTGTTTGTTGGCGCGGAAGCCGCGAATCTTCTTGGTTTGGTTCTCGATACGCTCCACTTGCTCAGTCAAATCCACTGTCACGTCACCATAACAATGAACCTGGCAGCTCAAGCGACGACCATCGATAAAATGACTGGTCCCGATCAAATTCAGCTCGGCCTTGTTCGGAGGAAGAATATTGGATTCCCCCTCTTTGATGCGGACACGGCATTCCGCACAGGATGGGACACCCTTGCAGATCGAGCGGATCTCAATCTTATTTTCCGTCGCAATCTGCAAAAGGCTCTTATTGGGAGTTCCTTCGACTTCGATATTCTGAGGGAAAAATTTGATTTTCATAACCAAGATCCTTTGAAACAAACAAGCTCCGGGCCATTCCTCTGGCCCAGGGCACATTACTTAACTACGATTTTAACAAACTTCTTTTTACCAGCTTTAACTACAAAGCTTTTGCCGGAAAGCAGATCCATCTTCAAACGAGGATCAGAAACCTTTTCCCCATCAATCTGAACACCGCCCCCTTGAATCAAACGGCCCGCTTCGCTGTTAGAAGCAGCCATACCTGCTTTGACCAACAACGCCGCAAAACCAACTTGAGACTCTGGCGCAACTTCAAAGTCAGGAACTTCATCCGGCAGACCTTTTTCAACAAAGATGCGGTTGAATTCGTCTTCCGCCGCCTGAGCCTCTGACTGGGAATGGAAACGTTTAATCAGGAACTTCGCCAGCTCCACTTTCACCGTTCTTGGGTGCTTGCGGCCTTCAGCCACATCGGTCTTCAACTGTGCCAATTGATTGCCCGTGATATCCGTCAGAAGTTCATACCAACGGAACATCAGTTCATCAGAAATTCTCATGGTCTTACCGAACATATCCTTCGGCGTATCAACCACAGAGATATAATTATCCAAAGACTTGGACATTTTATTCACGCCATCGATACCTTCCAAAATCGGCATCGTCAGCACACACTGAGGCTCCTGACCGTAAGTGCCCTGCATCGCACGGCCCACCAGAAGATTGAACTTCTGATCAGTCCCCCCCAGCTCCACGTCTGTTTTCAAAGCCACAGAATCGTAACCTTGTGTCAGTGGATAGATAAACTCGTGAATACCAATTGGAGTTCCTGACTTATAGCGTTTGGTAAAATCCTCACGCTCCAGCATCTGAGCCACCGTGTACTTGGAAGTCATCGTAATAAACTCCGCCGGATTCATTTTCATGATCCAGGAAGAGTTGTACACAATCTCGGTCTTGTCCGGGTCCAGAATCTTGAAGATCTGCTTGGCGTAAGTCAGACCGTTTTGTTCGATCTCTTCCCGAGTCAACATCGGGCGTGTGGTGTTTTTTCCAGACGGGTCCCCGATCATCGCCGTGAAGTCCCCGATCAGGAAAGACACCTTGTGCCCCAGGTCCTGGAAGGTCTTCAGTTTGTTGATCACAACCGTGTGTCCGATATGAATATCCGGACGAGTCGGGTCCGCACCCAATTTAATATTCAAAGGCTTGTTGGTTTCTTTGGAACGCTTTAGTTTTTTAAGCATGTCCTCGTCGCTGATAAATTCAGCGACACCGAACTTGATTCTTTCTAGCTGTTCTTTAGGGTCTAAAAACATTTACCTAACTCCAATTAAGTCCAGTCTTCGCGGCCAGGGCCGCTACGACATCCTCGCCGTGGGGCGGATTAAGTCCAGTCTTCGCGGCCAAGGCCGCTACGACATCCTCGCCGTAGGCGGCATCCTCCGCGTCCGCGGATTATCTCGCGTGCTCCACAGAGCGGGTTTCGCGCACGACGGTGACTTTAACTTGTCCTGCCTGAGGGACTTCGCGTTCGATCTTGCGAGCGATATCGCGAGACAACATGACGGCCTGATCGTCGGTTACTTTTGCAGATTCAACCAAAACGCGGATGTCTTTACCCGCCTGCAACGCCAGAGTTTTCAGAACGCCGTCGAAACTGTTACCGATGCTTTCAAGGTCTTCCAAACGATGGATGAAGGAATCCATTTGTGGACGACGAGCCCCCGGACGGGACACAGACAAGGTGTAAGCCGCATGAACAATCCACGCCAGGATTGAGTGCGGTTTTTCTTCTTCGTTGTGAGCACGAATCGCGTGGCACACATCTTCAGATTCGTTGTATTTTTTAGCAGCCTCAGCACCCACAAAAGCATAACTGCCTTCAACGGTGTGATCGATCGCCTTACCAATGTTATGCAATAGACCTGCACGGCGAGCCAGCTTCACACTGACACCCAGTTCCGCTGCCAGAAGACCCGCAATCGTCGCCACTTCCAAGGACTGATTCAGGGCATTTTGCCCCTGATAAGAACGGTATTTCAAACCACCGATGATCTTGATCAGTTCCGGGTGCATGTTCGGAATACCCAGTTCCATCACGTGGCGTTCGCCCTCTTCTTTGATGGACTTCATCAGCTCGTTACGTTGTTTTTCAGCGACTTCTTCAATACGTGCCGGATGCACACGACCGTCTTCCATCAGTTTTTCAATTGTACGACGAGCCAGTTCGCGACGAACCGGATCGAAGCCGGAGATAACCACCGCCTCTGGCGTGTCATCCACGATCAGGTCCACACCACAGTGAGCTTCCAAGGTACGGATGTTACGACCTTCACGGCCGATAATTTTACCTTTCATCTCGTCATTTGGCAGAGCCAAAACGCTGACAGTTCTTTCAGAGGTGTATTCAGAAGCAAAACGCGCCAGAGCCGTCGCCAGAATACGCTTGGCTTTAACTTCAGATTCTTTTTGTGCTTCAGCTTCAATCTGCGCAATTTTCTTCGCAGCTTCTTGCTTGGCTTCATCTTCCAAAGCAGTCAAAAGCTGACGACGGGCCTCATCCTGACTCATTGCCGCCACTGACTCCAGCTTGTTCTTCAGCTCAATCGCGTGCTGTTCACCTTTTTTCTCAAGATCTTTGATACGGTTTTCAGAGATCGCCACCTTTTCTTCGCGATCCTTCAGGGAATTCAGATATCTTTCGTTTTCTTCCATCTTTTGTTTGAACTGATCTTCGATCTCTTTCAAACGACGGTCCAACTGCGCTTCTTTGTTTTTTAATGTGGATTTTTGCTTGTGGATGTCTTGTTCGACATTCTTGCGGGCGCGGGATTCAAAGTCCTTGGCTTTATTTTCAGACTCTTTTTTTAGCTTAGCAGCCTCAGCATTGGCCTTGTTGATGATTCGTTCCGCTTCAAAGCGAGCTGATTTCTTTTTATTGTTATCTTGCAGACGCTTGATAACGAAAACAACGGTGGCACCAATGAACAGGCCAATAATGGCGCTGATTACGATCTCCATGATTCATTCACTCCTGATACTTCTTGCAATCGACCCAGCCTGATTCTGTGATAAGATAATCCATCACCACATCATGAGACTCGGTAGGAAGCGGATCTGCTGCGACTTGAAAATCAAAACAAATTCCAACCTTGATCCCCTGGTAGTCTTGCAGAGTTTTGTCATAAAACCCCTTACCTTTACCCAGGCGATTGCCATTCTTATTAAAAACCAAACCGGGAATAAGCAGTCCCGAAATCTCGGGAAGGAATCTTTGCACAGAGCCAGGCTGAGGTTCCCAGACTCCATAAGGTCCCAGGTCGAAATCCCGGGTCTCAAAGAATTCCAAATGCCCCTCGATCATTTTCGGAAAGACCCAGCGCAAGTGTGGGATGTGAAACACTTCCTCGACCTGCGCCTCTTCCGGCAATGCCCGATAGGCTCCCCACACGCCCGCCTGCGATTTTAGAAAATCGTGCAAGTGAGCGTTGAGCTGCTTTTGATGTTGAACAAGACCTTGCGCAAACTCTTGAGCGCAAAGAGATTTAAAGAAGGACCGACAGTCCTTTTTAGAGCTCCAGGAAACAAACATGGACACTCCAAGAAATCAAAACAAAGTCAGTTGTTCAAAACCTTGTTGCTCTTGGAATTTTCTAGATCCATTGAAAGCTGCAAAGCTCTTTCCTCAAGTTTTTCCAACTCGCGGTGCGCTTTACGTTTCAATAGAATAAGTTCTTCGGCAAGATTCATCGCCGTGAGTACGGCCGCATTCTGGAAAGAGCCATTCTTTGTAAGAGACATGGCTTGATTCATCCTGTTGTTTACAAATTCAACGAGCTCCTCAACGGTCGCGTCGTCGTGAGAGGTTTTTAATTTGTAAGGGACACCCGCAATTAGGAAATTGTAGGTTTTTTTCTCAGATGTCACTAGCACCTCAACAGCTGCAGAATCTATGGGGCCTAAACCGGCCAGTAAAAATGCCTAAACCTTTTAAAACTCTAGAAAAATTCCTAGATCAACACTCTTAAAATTATATCCCTAAAAGGTCGATATTCAACAGATTTATTTTTTAGAACAGGTGCATATAATGCCGAGATTCTTCTGATTTTCGCACACGATGGACCGACTGCCCGGCCCGTCGTTCAGCTCATACTCGATGACGTCCTTGAAGTTGCGCATATACGACGCAGAAACTCCATTAAGCTTCGTGTCATTATAAGAGTATTCATCTGTTTTGATCACGGAATTCAGCAGAAAGTTGTTGATGGTGTCTTGCTTGGGATTGATGCGCTGATTCTCAGTCAGCTTAACATCCGTCACCACACCCTTTTCGTCGACCTGTTGCAAGATCAGCTCTGTCTGGACCTTTTTGGCTCCGGAAAACTTGGTCCGCAGAATCAGGTTCATCGCCTGTTTTTCTGCATCCAGATAGTGGATCTTTCTTTGACGCAGCTGCGACTGAGACGTCACAAACTTTTCGTCAGCAATATCCTTCAGGCGGTTTAGATCCACCTTAAAGGACAGCTTTTCATCTTGAAGTTCAGGGAAGCAGCGCATGAGATTTTCATACGATACGGAAATAGGCTTCACGCCTTGGGCCGCCACTGACAACGGCCCCAAAACCAAAATCAAACCAAGTACGTTCTTGAGCATGTACCTAGGGTATTGAAAAGACCCCAGGGGTTCAATCAAAAACCAAGAAAGGCCGGGTTCAAGTCTACATTCCGACTTGGACTGAGACACCAGCTTTCGCATCTTTACCCAGAGCCTGGACAGTGTAAGAACCCGGGAACACCATGACATAGGAGCCTGGTCTGGTCGGGGTCGCAACCAAGTATCGGTCATGAGTGATGGTCATCTTGATACCCGGCGCCGAGACCCAGTTTTGAACGATTCTGCCATTCTTGTCACTACTGAAGTCAAAAAGTCCGGCCAAGTCCGAAGGACTGGAAGCATCACGAACTAAATTGCACAGCTGATCCACTTCCAAAATTCTTTTTCGGTCAGCTTCTGGAAGCTCATTTTTAGCTCGTTCGGATAATCTTCCAGGACAACCTTCGTACGAAAGGCGCTGAATCGAATCTTTCTCCCAAGCACCAGTTAAATAAAGATCTCCGAAATTCCCTTTTTCCAGGCGGAAGAAGGACTTCTTATTATAAAAAAAGGAGGACAAAAACTTGTCCTGTTCTGCTTTGGAATAAAGATTACGATAAACGACCACCCGCTCACCCTTAATCGCCGGAATGTCCAAACGCTCCAAATTCAAAACTGTATTCTGCCCTGCCTGAACCGACACCAATCCCGGATAAAGAGTGTTTTCAAATCCGACCAGATAAGTTCCTGCAGGCAATTCCTGGCGTACATTCAAATCAAAAAATACCGGTTTGCCACAAGAGCCACTTTGACCTTGAACACACTGCGCGACCTTCACCTTTTTGAACACCTGCGACGGAGCCGCCTGCCCGTTCACTGTCAAAGAACCCAAGCTTTGTGCCTGCACCCACGAAGCGCCTAGCAACACAGAGGCATAAACTGCAAAAGTTCCGAATCGTTTTAAAAGTTTCATTAGAACAACTCCCCGTACGATTTCACCTTGATCATGTTCACAATACGCTTGTCCTGACCGTAAACATCCGGCAAGAAGCGAAGTTCAGCATCATCAGTTCTATCGACAGTATAATAAGTCAAAAACACAGGAACCGGCGTGATAAGAGGAATACGCATCTTCTGATAACGCGGATCTGGACGATCACCTTCACGAGAAGGCACTAATCCACTCATTTCATACTTCGTCCAACTGCCGCCAGAGGGACTTATCGATGTCGTATTTCCCGCCAGGATGTATTCCGCAAACTGGAAAGGATCTTCCAAGCGAACACAACCGGAACTCAGTTGCCGACTGGTATCATCGAATAGATTTTTGTTATCGGTGTAGTGCAGGTAGATGGAGTATTCATTTCTCAGCGGGAATTTCACCACCCCAAGCGCATTGTCCGTGCGAGCCTCCTGCACCAAGACATAATTTCTGACGAAACGATCCCAGTTTATGTTTGCCCTTTCACTGGCTGAGACATCCACCAACGAACCATTCACCCATTTGCGCACGCTGAAACCTTTTTTAGACAGATAATTCGGATCCGCCTTGATCAAAGGGATCTTGGTCGCCGCAATACTATCCGGCACGACCCATTCAGGATTCAGCTCCACATAAGTCACACGGTCATTATACAGCATCGGCGTGCGCCAGTGCTCACGACCAGAGATCGCACGGAACTTCATAACACGTTTGTAGTTGTCATAAAGACGGAACTCTGCCGCCGCAATATTAACATACACATACCGAGTCGGCATTTCACTGGGAAGCCAGCGCAAACGTTCCATGTTAGCCTCGATCTGCATGATACGCTCGCTGACAGGAACATTCATAAATCTCAGAACCTGCGGACCGACAATTCCGTCGCCTTCCAAGTTATTGGACACTTGAAACTTACGAACGGCCTGATCAAGTTCACCATCAAAAACATCATTTTCAAAATTACTCAATCGGTATCCCAGTGACAGCAATCGAGAGCGAAGCTGCACAACCTGAGGCCCCTTATAACCCAACATAAACTTCTTCGCAGGAGCCTTGATTTCCCCCCACTCGTTGTCATTTTCTATACTGCGGAAGTAAGCCAGCAGTTGCTTCAGATCAGCATAATTCCCCCCATGTGGGGCGAATTTATCCAGCAGCACACGGAATTCCTCTGCGGTTTTGGATTCAGCGGCATCCAATGTGTTTTTCAAAACTTCGAAATCCTTAAAGACTTTTCGATCGACTTTGATATCAGAATCTACCTGACGCGGATCCAATCGGCCATTTTGCAGATGATCCACATAGCGCAGCAGCGCCTCTGTCATCATCAACTCTAAAGTGATTGAAAAACTGGCCAATTTAGGATGGTTTGAGTAGCCTTCCAGAGTGCTATCCCAATAGTCAGCAACGTTAAGACCGTGAAGATGCGCTGTCTTTAGAACAGACTTCAGTTTGAGAGCTATAGGCGTAAGCTTCCCATCCGCTGTCACCCAGATAGGACGGTAGTCGCGCAACTTATAAAGAGTCAAAAGAGGCGTCTGATGCAGGAAATAGTCACCAATCTTAAACAATGGCGAAGGACTTTGCCTGGTTAGTTGAGCTTCGATCTGTGAAGACGTTGTCGCTCCGGCAACGGACGTCATTAAAATGCTGAAACCGCAACTCAAATAGATAGACTTCTTAACCCAGCTCTTCATAGACATAGAAACCTCTTCAGGTTCCTGATATCCAAATAAAGTGCCACCCCTAGTACTTTCCTGAATGATTTCAGGTAAACATTTCTAGACAGGAGCCGCGAATTGTCAGCTCGTCTCAAAATGAGACAGGGGCATTTCAGCCCCTGCTTTCTAAATCAGCGAATTCAACAAACGAATGATATCCACATCCGGTGGCTGAGCAATGCCTGCCCCTGGTTTGGGCCCGGTCAGCTCGTCCAGGGAATAGTCCATGCGCGAGTCATAACGGCGCTCCCACTGATAGCGCAACCACTTCTCGCGGTCATACCACAAACGCTTGTTTTCATCATCACGACAGGATGCAAGCTCTTGCGGACTGCTGGCCCCCCAGCGCAGCTCGACACAATGATAGGGATCAAAGCTCATGGCAAACACACGCTGGCGCCCCTCTTCCAGATTCAACGTGACTGGAGATCCGCTGGAGTTCACATAGGTGAACTGACAAGCTGCTGATTCACGCTGATAAGTAGCCAAGAGATCGGCGGCCAGGTTCGCTCCTGAATACACAATCGCCGGATCGCCGGCACGATGGCGCTGAATCAGGTTGCGTGACTGATTCAGAAGGTCCATGAAGGACACCTTCAAACGGGCATCCCGTGATGGCGAAGCATAGTCCTCCCATTCCCCGGTCGTCCCGTAAATGTTCGTCGGCAGACGCTCGGGATGGGGCTTCATATCTACCCCCGCCTTGCGCGCCTGTTCCACCGCCACCACACGATCCTTCAAGTTCACACAAATATCAGCCAGAACTTGCTGCATATCTTTGATAGGATCTATTCGCAATTCACCACTGGCCATCATAATGCGCAGATAGTCATAGTAAGGGAAGGCCACCCCGCGATACAGGAACTTTCCTTTGTTCCAGACTCCTTCCGGATCCGGGCTGTTGCCATAGAACTGCTCGGTGCTAAAGCCCGCAAGTTGATCATTGCGTGCACCCACGATCTTTCCGCCGTAGTACTCCCCCGCGGAATTCCGACTGGCCCCTTGCAGCGCCAAAGGTCGGAAGTTCTTAAAGCCCGCTCCGTGCTGAGGATGGCTTCGTGAAAATTTAGGAGTGTACATACCCGAGGTCAGAGTATTGTCCGGATGAGAATCAATATAGAAAATCCGCCCATCATCAGTCACCTTATAGATGATCGCCACGTGCCCGTTCGGATCATAAATGACAGTCCCAGGACGAATGGTTTCCCGACTCAACTTCACCGGATAGAAGTCGGTAAAGCGTCCCGTATCCTCCAGACCAATCATGCGGAAGGTGGCTGAATATGTCATGTCAATCAAAGTACTGTTCAACAAAGCCACGGCATTAGGTGCACTGTTGCGGCTGGGAATCACATCATAGCGGCCGGTGACGTAGTTCCCCATCGTGGAATAGCGAACATCCTTATTCGTATTTCCAGGACGAGACGCAATACTGCTGACAACGGACATGGGAAGCCCGTTCTTCCAGGCAAAATAGCTGCGCAGATAATAAGGAAGGTCTGCGCAATCAGCGAAGAGCCGAAGACTTGCCGGATCTGTCCCGGCATAAGGGTTCGCAGGACTGCGCAGACAGGTATCCACCTTATCGCATTCCCGTCGTTCCACCGCACCGCCAATTCGAGAGACAAACTCACCAAAGCGTTGTTCATCAACTGTCGTCCAGGACGGCTTTGTAATACGCCATCTTGAATTACTTTGGGCTTGCGCAAAAGCCGGCAATATCAACAAGCTCAACATCAAAATCCGTTTCTTCATCATGTACCTCCATGTGCCCTTTATGGGCGCTTTGACTACTTGTTCGACGGGCGAAAAACGTTCTTTTAAAAAATACCGCAGCAAGAACACCTGTCACGCTTCTTGCTGAGGGGATTTGAGTCAATGACAGAAGTTTAATAGATATTGGAAATATCGGAGGACGTATCATGACAAAGTTTAAGTCTCGCAGACTGTGCTCAGCCTTGTTGAGTTTGTTGATTGCCAGCTCGCCCTTGATGAGTATCGCGCAAGAAATCTCAGCCGTAGAGGCGAACGCCACTTCTTCTGCCAAACCTCAAAGTTTGCAAAAATCTGAATTGCAGGTCGGCGGACGATACTTCATTTCTGCGGACGCTTTGAATGTCCGAAGCAGCAATGCCACCACCGGGAATATCGTAGGAAAACTTTCTTTGAATGATGAAATCGAAATCATCGACGTTCTTAACGAAGGAACTCCCCTGGTGCAGATCAAAATCATCCGTTCGGCTTCAGTGAAAGCGGATGCAGCACCTGAACTTTTTGTTTCCAAAGACTATCTTAGTACAAAAGAGCTGGTGACTGCGGCGACAAAGTATTTTGTGATCCAGAACGTGGCCACTGAAAAGACACGTGTTTATGAGCGCTGCACAGCGACTCCAGACTGCGCCCACAAGCTTGTGATGGAAACGGACATGGTCGTGGGTCGCCCGGAAGAGGGAACAAAAACAGATCCTCACGCCTTTAAAACCTGGCTGGGCCACTCGAAGATTTCAGAGTGGGTGAAATTCTATCAAGACGGGCAGCAACACTATCCACATTGGTATAAAGCTGGCGAATCTTTAAAGTACATCCCGGATCCAATCACTGACAGCATGACTAAAACCTTGGGCTCCCGCAAGTGGATGGTCAAGGATGCCAAAGGCAACACCACCATGCACGGTGCCTTCGGCTGGTATGCTGCCAAAGTCACTCCGGCTGACGACATCAATGGCATGAACTATCAATGGATGCACGGAACTATCGGTTGGGGTAAAGATGGCGCCGCAGCGATCGAGCTGACTCGCGGCTTCTTTGCCAACATGTTCACAAATCCGGGTTCCTCTGGCTGTACTCGTCTGGAAAACCGCGCGATTGCCTACCTGCGCTCGATCCTGGCTCCGGGTACGGACATCTATCGTGTCTATGCACGTGAATCGACTCGCGAGCTTGAAACGGTGACTGGCGTCTTCAAGAAGAAAGTGACTCCACTTCCGCGTTATGCACATAACTTCGAAAAGCCAGCCGTTTGGAACTTTATCCTTCTGACTGATGGTGCACAAAGAACCAATGGTTTGACTGCCGATGCACAGGAAATCATCAATAAGGCGATTCCGGTCATCGCAGGTCAAAATCTGATTGAGCAAGGTACCTACGAAGTGGATCAATATCCAAATGCAGCAGCTCTGAACTATGGCAAGTCTGCAGCATCTGGAGAATCTGGAGATCGTTATAAAATTGATTCCGGCTGGGAAAAAGACGCCGCGAAAACAAACTTCAGAGGATACTTCCTGGTGGACGAAGGTCGTTTCGTGGACTACGCTCATCCTGATAGCGTAAAAACAAAAGGTGCGATCCGTGTCAGCGGTTTGGCAGACTTCAGAACATCTGTTCCTGAATTCCTGAAAACTTCCGGCAAGCACAATCCACCGAAAGTGACTTACAGAACTGAGAACGACAACGGCAGTCCTAACAGCAGGTAGTGCCACTGGAGATCAATGATCTATCCAACTGATGTCTGTATGACAGGCGTGACGGGGCTCGTGGGACACGAGCTCCTTCTGCTTTTAGCCCATATCGATGAAATCAAAAGTATCAAAGCCGTCTCACGACGTCCTTTGGGCCGCATTCCCCCGAAAACCGACAATATCATCCTGGACTTTGAAAACCTGGAAAAACACCAGGAGGCCTTGAAAGCCAGCATCTTTATTTGTTGCCTGGGCACCACGATCAAAAAAGCCGGTTCTCAAGAGGCCTTCCGCAAAGTTGACTATGACTATGTGGTGAAATTCGCCAAGGTAGCCGAACACGTCGGTGCACAAAAGCTGCTGGTGATTTCTGCGCTGGGCGCAGATTCCAAGTCCGGCATTTTCTATAATCGGGTCAAGGGTGAAATGGAAGAGGCGTTGCGAGGTCTTCAAATTCCTCAGATTGAAATCTTTCAACCGTCTTTGATCTTGGGTGAACGCAAAGAAGTCCGACGCGGCGAAGAGTTTGCGCAAAAAATCAGTCCGGTGCTCAACCACCTGCTTGTGGGCCCTCTGAAAAAATACCGCGCGATTTCTGCCAATGATATTGCCCGGGCGATGGCTATTGCCACTTTAAACTTTCACCCGGGCTTTCATGTCTATAAGTCAGATCACATTCAAAGAATTGCTGACCAAAGATAAACGGATCAGATCAAACTATCTGATCTCAACATAAGAAACCGTGTATTCTACTGGAACAAGGACTCCACAAATTCTTGGGATGAGAATGTGCGAAGATCCTGAATACGCTCTCCGACACCAATCAACTTGATCGGGATGTGCAGCTCTTGCGCAAGCCCCACAGCCACTCCCCCTTTGGCAGTTCCATCCATTTTCGTCAAAACGGCTCCGGTCAAACCCAGGGCATTATGGAATTCTTTGGCCTGCATCAGAGCGTTCTGCCCTGAGTTTGCATCCAATACAATCAAAGTCTCGTGCGGAGCTTCAGGAATCACCTTGGTCATCACACGCTTCATCTTTTTGATTTCTTCCATCAAGTTGGCCTGCGTGTGCAAACGTCCTGCTGTATCCACAATCACCACATCATAACCCTGCGCTTTCCCCTTGGCCACAGCATCAAAGGCCACCGCACTTGGGTCCGTCACACCTTCCGGAGAGAAAATTTCCACATGGGCACGATCGGTCCAGACTTTCAATTGCCCACCTGCTGCCGCACGGAAGGTATCACCCGCCGCCACCAGAACCTTTTTACCCTCACCGGCCAGTTGGGCCGAGATTTTACCGATCGACGTTGTCTTGCCTGCCCCGTTGACTCCGACAATCATCAGAACAGTCGGTCCTTCAGAGGCAAATTTGATTTTTGAGAGGATTCCACCTTGCACAGCCGCAGAAGCAGAGTCTGAGAAGATGTTTTTAATCTCCTCCTTCAAAGCCTCACGAACTGTGTCGTAGTCGGCGCGTTCCTTTTTGGAAAGCTTGTCTTCGATGGCGCCCATCAGGCGCTGAACCGTTGTTGGCCCCAGATCGCTGGTGTAAAGAATCTCTTCGATCTCTTCCAGATGTTTGTTGCTGGTTTCACTTTTGAACAGATTGCGAATGCGGCCGAAAAGATTTTCCTCTGTCTTACGAAGAGCCTCGCGCAGATCGACCGCTTTTTCTTCCAAAGCCACGGCGGCATCATGCAGGTCCGGCACGGACAAGTCAGAGACCACATTTCCCGTGGAATCAATGTGCGCCAGACGCACGCCTTCAGGCTCTTCCACTTGTGTGGTTGTTGGAATTTCACGTTTGGCTTCGTGTGAAAGTTCCTGCGCTTTCTTTTTGGAGTTACGAACCATGCTGAGAATCAATGCGCCGAAAATCACCGCAAAGATCAACACCACCAAACCAGCCAAAATAGTAATTTGTTGCTCATGCCCCGGGGACATCATAGAAACCTCCAACCATACGCGTCAAAAGAGACTGAAAAACACCCCCTATTTACCGTATTTTAGAGGCAGAGACCAGAGCATTCTCTGCTTGTTTAAGGCCCTGAATATCAATAGTTCGCCATCCGACGGCGTTTGACTTCTTCCATATAGAAGTTTTTTTCAAAGCGGCGATAGGATTCAAGGCGGACCTCTGATCCCAGCGTTGTTTTCATGCGGACCAGGGTCTGATTCTCCAGCTCACGCATTTTTTCGATGCCTTCCTTGATAAAGTCCGGATGGATCTTTGCACGCTTTTCCGCAAGCTCTTTCACCAACGCGTTAGAGGCCGAAATCACCTGAATGGACTTATCCTCGTCCACACGCCAGGTCTTCAACAAATAGGCAGAGGCAGCTTTGTAAAGCTTTTGCTGGAACTGGGCATCCGTGTAGATGTCCAGATAGTTCCGGGTGTAGATAACCGCATCCGTATAGGTGTCTTTGATCTCTTCGGCCTGAGCAGGATTGAAGCGGCGTTTTTCCAGTTCATCCTGGCGTTTCTTCGCCTCCAGACTGACCATGGTTTGCATCGGCGTCTGATCGCGAATGACTTTATTGACAACAATCTGGCTGACGAAATAGCCAATAGCCCCCATAGCCAGTCCCAGAGTCACCCAACGCATTTTTTCGCTTTTGCGCTTTTTCATCAGGTCCACAGGTTTTTCAGCCATCGAGGATTGGGACAGGGTAGCCACCTTGCCTTCGATGGCTTCTGTGATGTGATTTTCCACGGATTGCGAAATATTTCGCCATTTTTCCGGCTCCATCAGCATCACGACTTCTTTTTCAATGGCCGCATGGATTTCTTTGACCAGCGAGGATTTCTTGCGAATCACGTCGTCCAGAAGGTCGCGCTCCATCTTCTGCATCTTCTTGGCCATTTCCAGACGCAGCTCTTCCAGACGCTCTTCTTCCGAACGGGCCATCTGACTTTTTTCTTTTTCCAGCTTTTCATTCAAGAAGATCTTCTGTGCTTCGTATTCTTTGAAAAGATGTGTCTTCTTACTTTCGATGTCATGCACATCCATGGTCAGGTGAGCCTGTTTTTCCTGCAAAGACTTCAAAGAGGTTTCCAAAGAAGTCTTTTGCTTTTCAAGTTCCTCATGGGAGACCTGAAGATCCTTCAACAAAGCCTGCGCATTGCCGACCTGACTTAACAAGTCTGCATTATCGGTGCGGGTTTTGTTCAAGTCTTCAGTAGCTTTTTGCAGCTCTGCCGTTCGTGCCGCCACATTTTCAAGAAGCTCATTCAGAATCGCCTGCTTTTCATCACTGACAGACTTGATCTCGGCCACTTTTTGTTCAGCCGTTTGGATCATTTGCTCGGCCTCAGACCTCGCGGCAGCAATCAAGGACTCATTTTCTGATTTGGCCCGAGCAGAATCATCACTGATACGTTGGTTGTTCTTTGCCAACAGCTCCTCGGATTCGGCCAGTATGCGCGCGGCATCCTCTTTGGCATTTTGCAATGTCAGTTGAATTTCCTGCTGGGATTTTTCCAGATCACTGCGGATCCGGGCTTGAGTTTCCTCGATCTGTAATTTGGAAAAATCCAGAATCCGATCAGCTTCCTCGCGCGCGGTTTTCAGCAATTCCTGACTTTCCTGGCGCGCCAGTTCACGCCCGCTGGCCAGTGCTTCATCTTTCATTTTTTCAGCGGCCAAGGTCCCTTCAGAAACAATTTCCTCGGCATCTTTCTTGGCTTTCTGCCGCAGACCTTGCACATAGGAATCCACTTCCTCGCGCAGTTCTTGCGCCATTTTGCGCGCATCGTGCAACAGACTTTGTCCTTGCTTCTGGAAGTCCATAAGAATTGCATCGGCTTCCTTGTGAGCCTCAGCCATGCGCGCCTGATAGAAGATCTCAGCCTGAGCCTGCGCCTCCCGGGCCTTCTGGTAAATCACCTGCACGCGCTTTTCTGCCTGGGTCTCCCCTTCCAGAATGATCTGGGCGGCTTTGCGTTTGGCTTCGTGAAGTATTTTTTCCGCCTGGAAAGGAGCCATATTCGGAGCGGGCATGGCCACCGTGGCTTCCAAAGGTGCTTCCTCCCCTTCAACTGGCGGGGCCGGCTGGTAAGAGGGCTCTGGATCCGGTTCGGGAGCAGGTTCGTCCAGCTCCAGATCCACATTCAGAATATATTCAGAACGGCCCAATTGAATTCGGTCTGAAGGCACCACATTGACCGGGGTCCCCTGCACAATGCGAGTGCCATTGATATAGGTGCCATTGGAAGAGTTTTTGTCCTCGATCCAGATCTGGTTCCAACGGCGGCTGACCACCAGATGCACCCGACTGATGTTTGTGTCATTCAAGGACAAGTCACAATCCAAAGAGCGGCCCATGGTGAATGAATCTTTATTCACCTCGCGGCTTAATACCTGATCCTTCCTGTGGATTGTGACAATGAACTTATTCAATTAAGCTCCTCGGGAGACTACGGTCGTCTTTCCAATCTCCTTGTTGAGTGCATCTTCGGCCAAAGCTTCTACGGCGTCACGGTGCTCATCAAAAGGACGTTCATGGGCTGGGTATTCATTGTTGTCGCTGCGGTACCATAGCAGGTCCAAAGCACTTTCAAAGCGGTCAATCATGGACACGTAGGCTCTTTCCGGTGACAAAATCACGTTCGCCACGTGAGCCATCAACGAGAAGATGATTCCCGCGATGGATGTTTTCATCGCAAATGAAATCTCGTGCAGGAAGCGGTCCATGATGTTTTTGGTATTTTCAAGGTCCTGCAGATTCATCGTGCCCAGCTCTTGAAGTCCCCCGGCGATACCGATGAACGTTCCCAAGATACCCGCAACAACGAACAATCCTGGCAAAATTGAAATCAAATCATTCATCCCCACCATCGGGAAAATGCCAAACACGCGATTGAAACAAGGATTATGTTGCAAAGTCGCCTTGGTGATATTCAACAGCTTTGGATTGTCATGTGTCCAACGCAGGAACTTCACCTGCTTTAAGATGTCTTTTACCAGCCAGGCGCAGCCCTGACGCACTAAAAAGATACGGTCACTGGTAGCCATCACAGAATCCGGCTTGCGACGTTTCATACGATCACGAATTTCAAAAACCTCGTAATAAGTTCTTTCCAGGGTTTTCTTGGTTAGCACATAGAAAGACACGTTTTCGACTTTGCCGGGAACTTCGGCCTCGATAAAGCGGTTCACGCGTTTTTCAAATTCTTTGGCAAACCATTCGTGGCGGCGAACTGTGTAATAGATCACAGAACGGAAGAACAGACCGACCAGAAAAACAGCGGCCATCGCATACGGCAGACCTATAATAAAATATTCAGCTAGTGCCTTCGTTGTCACAACCCACCCCTTTTATTTCTTTTGATCCATGTTAAAGCGGATGATCACCCGCTGCGCTTTTTTACAGTCGTTCTGACGGCAGAATTCTGCGGCAGAGGCGACGTTGCGGTTTTGCACCTTCATGACTTCCAGGAAACTGCGTCCTGAAACCTTCATCAAAGACAAAAGCTCGCGCTGATGTTCAAACTTCATGTTTCCTTCATCCAGCATGTAGCTAAAGATGGAGTTCGCACGACGATAACTTAAATCCATATTGTACTTCAAAGCAGCTTTATCTTCGGGTTTGGCACTTTGAGGATCGACGTAGCGGCCTTGATAAGTCGGTGAAGCAAATCCAATGATTTCCACCGCAGAAATTTTGTCCGAGATTTTAGGATTGCCAAACAGTGACCGCGAATAGATCGGCATGGCTTTTTCCAGTACACCTTTCATTTCGTGTTTCAAACGGTCCGAGTCACTGTCAAAGTAAGCCTGACCGAAATCCAAAACCACATCACCGGTTTGCATGTCGATGTCTGCTTTGATCCCCGCTTTGGCAAAACCCTTCTGAATCTCGCCCGCAACAGATTTTCTCGCTTCGATTTCAGCTCGAGCCTTGGCCAGCTGACCTTGGGTGTCACTCAAGGCCCCCTGCAAAGCCGCCACTTTTTGTGCCCCTCGCGCCCGTTCGTCAGCCAAGCCGGATTCTAAACCGGCAATCTTCGCCGCAGATTCAGCCTTGGTCCTGGAAAGAGCCCCGGCCAGATGAGTGGCCTCTTCCTCTTTCTGTGACAGCAACCCCTGAGTTTTGGATAGTTCTCCCTGAACCTGACCCAACTGAGCATTGGCTTGATTCAACTGAGCCTGATACTGGGCATTGACCTGGCTTAACTGCGCCACCTTTTGGTTTCCTTCAGCACGGGCCTGGGCCATCTTCTGTTCAAACAGTTTCTTGGAAAGTTTGTTGGCTTTGTAGGCTCCGCGCAGTTCTGCCAGACGCTTTTGCAACTGAGCTTGTGTCTGTTCGATTTTCTGTTCACCTTGAGCGATCAACTGTTTCTTCTGCTGAATATCTTTGTTCAACTCGGCGATCTGACCTTCCTGAGCCTCGATTTCAACGTCTTGTTCTTTGATTAGATCATCACGGTTGATAATTTTGGCTTTCGCCATCTTGTTCGCATTAAGGACGTTGCGCACCATCTGCTGGTATTTGTTCAGGGCTTTGACCTTCTCGCCATTTTCACGAGCTTCCTGGATCAGACGCTCTTTTTCGTTTTTTGCGTCCTCTTGCAAAAGTGTCAGCTTGTCCATCAGTTCCTGGTACTCTTGCAGCTCATCCTTGGGGGCCTGATTGGCTAGGTACTCATTTTTGACGGATTCATACATCTTCAACTGACTCTGCAGTTCTTCGACCTTCATGGAAAGCTTTTGATTTTCAACCTGCCCGCGCAAGGCATCAGTCCCCGTACGCAGACTGGATGTCACGTACAATAGAAGGAAGATCGTACTTAAACCCAAGAAGAGATCCGAGTACGACGTCCAAAAACTGTCGCTCGAATGTTCTTTGTTTTTTTGGTAATTAAACGACATACCTACGCACCCCACCTGCATTTAAGAATAACAGCGTCGATCTTCTTTTCGGTGGATCAAAAACAGAATTGAGTGTTTTTCTTTTTGGTAAAGTGGCGAAGTTTCCGACACTACAGAGGGCTAGTCGATGTTTTTTGAATCTTTCTGGCTATTCTTTTTCCAAGGACAATGACGACAACCTGAACCACAACAGTGCCCACGCTTCAAATGATAAAAAGCGGTGAAAACTGTATAACCTGTTTCGGGGTCGATGTAGAAATCTTGATTCGCCTCGCTGGCCTGCTGATGCAGCTCTTGCAAAGCTTTCTGTGATATTTTCTTATCGCTCATGTAATAGTTTCGCGTAAATCAGCGTGTCTCGTCTTAAGCCGTTCTCCACCGCGTGCTCGCGCAGACGGGCTTCAAACTTGTAACAACAGCGTTCTGCCACGGCACTGGACTTCCTGTTAAGACCCGAACAATGAATCTCAATTCGATAAAAACCTGTTTTGAACAAAACATTTTCCAGAGTCTGAACCGCTTCGCTGACATAGCCCTGGCCTTCAAACCCACCCAAAATCCAGTATCCCAGCTCGCAGCGCAGGTTTTCCCAGCTGATGGTGTGCACCCCGATATTCCCCATGTACAGATCGCCCTCATTGCGAAAGATGCCATAGTCGAACATGCGGCGTTCATCCCACTGATTGTGGGTCATTTCAATATAATCACGTTCATCATCGATGCCTTTGGTGAACTTCACCCATGGCAGGAACTGCCCCAAACGTTCCCGGTCCTGATCCACATACTGAAACATGGCGGCCGCTTGAGATAGAGCATGCTTACGAAGAGTGATGCGCGGACCTTGGATTTCCTCTGGCAACGAAACGGGCGTCACTTGGAAATCCTGGAGGTCAGGTCAGAAAGACGGATTCCTTGCAGATATTGCATGGAATTTGTTTCCATTCCATCGACCACCTCGCACATCAACTTTTTCATGGAGCAACTGACAACACAGTTTTTATTAGGATCTTTATCAGGTGTGGCGATCAAACGTTTTTCAGAAATGGCAACGTAGACATCTTTTAGCGAAATCTCTTTAGGTGCCTTGGCCAGCTTCACACCGCCGGATTTTCCTTTGAAGGATGTCAACAGGCCAGCCTCCACCAGTCTGGAAATCAAACGGCGGATCACCGTGGGATTGGTGCGGATGCCCGCGGCCAGCTCCTCGGAGGTCATGAGCTCACCCTTGTGATAAGCCAGGGCGGTCATAATATGGACTGAGACAGAAAATCTTTGGTCAACCATAGATAGACTGTACCCCAAGCCTCAAAAATAAACAACCGGGTCGAATTATATGAAGCTTCCTTTAAATGTGCTTTTTATAGTTGCATTTAGGATCAACCCCAGACATAATGTGCTCATATTGGTTACATTAAATAGGAGACCCTCCCGATGACACATAAGACCCTTCAAGATGCGCTGGAATGGCGCTATGCCACGAAAAAGTTCGATCCCACCAAGAAGATCTCAGACGCGGACTGGATCCAACTGAGAAACTCTTTGACCTTGGCTCCCTCTTCTTATGGCGTTCAGCCATGGAGATTCCTGGTCGTGGAAAATCCCGAGATTCGCAGCCAGTTGAAGCCCGTGTCCTGGAATCAAACCCAAGTCACGGATGCCAGCCACTATGTGGTCTTCCAGTACAAAGAAAAAATGGACCCGGATTTTATTCAAAAATACATTCAACGCGTGGCCGACGTTCGCCAGACTTCTTTAGAGTCTTTGGATGGATACAAAAATCTGCTGATTGAAAACCTGGTGAAAGCCCCCGAAGAAAAGATCCGTGTATGGTCCCAGCGTCAGGCCTATATTGCGATGGGCTTCCTGTTGCAAACAGCGGCGCTTTTAAAAATTGATGCAACCCCGATGGAGGGCTTCGATCCTGTAGCGTACGACAAGATCCTGGGCACCGAAGGTTCCGGCTGGAAAACCGTCGCCACCGTAGCTCTGGGCTATCGCCACAGCGAAGATCCTTTGCAGCATCAAAAAAAGGTCCGCTTCGCTGAAGCAGACCTTATTCACTACATTAAATAATGTTCCAACTTCCGCTGCTGACTTGAACTGGCAAGGTCCCCCAAAAGACGCTTTGCCATTTCATTTCGGCAGCGGACCTCCGTTATAAACTCAAGTCAACGCCGCCGACGCAGCAACCAAACAGTGGTGGGGTTGAATTGAGTTTACTGCAGTTGCCAGCCTGGCGATTCACACACCTGCAGCGACAGAGCTCGCCATCTTTCAATGACGGGCTCTCCTTTTTGCGCCAGAACCTTATCCAATTCCAGCAACGAACTGACGGTGATATCGGAAGCCCCGTCACCACGATAGAACAAACCATAGACCTGACGGACTGCTTCGGCCGTCGGAGCCGCCGGACGGTTCGGAATCTTTTCCAGAATCGCATTCACGCCCTCGTCCATCCCCAGAATATTTTCGCAGAGCTGCACCCGGAAGGATTCGCGCACGGTATTACCATCCACTTTGATCGGCAAATTGGCGTTAGAGACATCCCCACCACAGTCCCGCCCGGAATAACTGTTGTAAGGGTTGCATCCCAGTCCGTACTGGGCGCCACGATTGACAACCCATTGATTCAACAGGCCCTCCAGATTCGGAACCGGCCCGTTGGAAGTTGTAAAGATCTCGCGCATCAATGCTGCCACATACTCTCGATTGACCACCTGAACTTTTTGCGTCGGCAGAACCACGTCTTTTTGTGGAGGATGATTCTGATCCGTGTCTCCGGTGGAGCCCATATCCAAGTTCAATGACGATTGATCCAAAACGGCAAAGCCGCCCATCTCGCCACAGTTTTGATAGAACTGGGTCATCACGGTCCCAAGCAAAAGCAAACCGAAGATCTTGTATTTGTTGCTGGTAAACATCAACCACCTCATACGATTTTCGCCGCTTTCAGAACCTGAACATCATTGCCGTTCAAACGAATCAATGGTTCCGCCAGATTCTCATAAGGGTTCTTCGTGCGCAGCAAAGCCGCCACAGTGGACGCCGCCATGGTTGGCGACGGCATCCCTTTTTGATTGTAACCTTCAATTGGTGCGGCACGACCTTGGGTGCCGGTATAGCCTCCGCCATGGCCGGATTTATAGATATTACCCACAACGAACGGACCTTTTTGAATTGCGCCGGAAAAGGCGCTGGTGACCAGCTGATCAAAGCCGTGGTCACTGCCAGAACCATTCGCCCGCGCCGAGCGGTTGAATTCAGATATCACCTGAATCACCGTTTCGGACCACAGGTCCACTCCGTTGACCTTGCTGGCTTTGAGTTGGTCAATCAACTCCAACATACCTGCACACAGGGCACGGTAATAAGCCGTAGTGATCAAGACCCCTGGGATGGAGCCCGTTTCATGCATGTCCTTAATGGCCGTGTGACTTGCCGTCACACCGTTCGCAGCATCCATCATGGTCAAACCGGTGGGATCACCCATTTGCAGATTCATCGTGCTGACCAGGCCTTCTTTTAAAACATATTCTGCCAAAGCAAAGCCTTCAGCCAAAGCACCCGGACAGGTCATGGTCTTGATGGAATCACGAAGGTCCGAGTTCGCACTGATGGTCATACCACGATTCCCGTCAGCCACGTGCACGCGCCAATGTTCATTCTGAGCAGAAATCATCGGAACGTCATTAATCCCGACCAACCCCTGCTGGCGCAAACTAGCTTCCATCAAACCGCGATAGCGCGCCACGGCCGCGTCCCAGTAGGCACCGATATCTCCGATGCCTCTTTTCATCAATGCCGAGGCGTTAGACAAGTTCTTTGCCAAAACTGTAGAGCCGGCAAAATCAGACTGTGCATAGGCACGCAGCCGTGCCTGGGCCAGATCAAAAGCTTCCTGATTGCGCTCTTTCAAAGTGCGGCCTTTAACCCGCCCCCCTTGAGGTCCACCAAATCCTTCCAGAAGCGAATTCAGAGGATTGCCAGTGAGTTTGTTCAACGCCTTACCGTTCATCGAGGCATAGTTGCCATAACCGCCCCGATCCGGCCATTCAATCGCTTCAAAAGTTTTCTTGGAATAGTCAGCCGCCAAGCCCATCAAAGAAGCCACGCCACCGACTGGGGCCTGTTGAATGGTGGCATTGAATAAATGTCCATCAAACCCGGTGCCAAATCCACGAACCACCAGCATGTGATTCAGAAGCTCCGTCAAAGCGCGGTTTCCTGCAGACGTCGTTACCGAGTGGGAAAACATATGCGGCACCAGCACACCATTATAGTTGAATGTGGCATACTCAGTCCCCACAACACGGCCCCCGGAAGAAACAAACTTCGTGGCCACCATGGGGTTATAGTCCAGCTGTGGGTCGGAAGGATTCGTGCGCATCCACGCATCAAACGTATAGCGCATCGGCCCACCGGCCATCAGAATGTTAATATAATTCCGAGAGCCTTCCGTGCCGTTGGCTTCGGCTTGCGCTTTGTGAATAAACCCGGTGCTCAGGACATTCATCAGACGCTCAAAAGGTGTCAGCGCCAAAGCAGTTGAAGCCCCGACGACAGCGCCACCGGCAATGAAGCCTCTTCGTGTCAGATTTTTTTTGTCCCCCATAATCCCCCCGGATTATTTTTCGCGATAGTTCACGTCGCCGTAGTATTTAGAAGCCATAATCCGTTTCACCAACTGACGCACGGATTGAGTTTGCTGAAGCTCATCCCCCAGAGACTCCACAAACTTGCGATCTTCGATGGCTTCTTTGGAAAGTTGCATGTTCAAAACTTCATTCGCGGGATTCGAGCGGTCATAGAGAGCCACCGTGATCCCTGTGAAGTACTGGAAATATCTTTTAGCAGCACAATAGTAATAGTCCTTGGTTTCACTCATCGCCAGGCCCAAACCACCGATTCCATTGACAGACTTGTCAATAAGTTGACCGGTCATGGAACGGAAAAACAGACGACCGTTCGGAGTTTGACGGTGGAAGTTTGCCACCGGCTCCGAAGGCCATCCACTGACTGAAGCAAACTCAGGACGGTAGCTTGCCAGATGCAAAGCCGATTTGGCATGCGTGCGACTTCCAGCACTGAACTCGGCATAGTCTGAATTCCCTACAACCACATTACGAGCCGTGTAGGCCATAGGGTCCAGAGTAGCATGGCACATCACACAGCTGGCGGAATTGCGGAAAGGGGCCGAGGAATTCCCCACAACATACTGAGTGATATCTGATTCACGCAAAGCCGGAAGCTGTGCACACAGGAAGGATTCCATATTGGCCTGGGACCACCGACGCGGAACCTTTGTCGTTCCGTTGGCTTCAAGCCCTCGACCATGACCATAATTCAACATCAAATAGATCGGAGATCCCAGAACACCGCCACCAAGATTCTTCAGGATATCAAAGCTGAAATCCAAACCTGGCTGGTCACTCGCCCGCTTGTCAGCACCCAAGGGCTGCAAAGACATATTCGGGATGACTGCGGTCTCTGTGGTGGTACGAATTCCCACCAGTTCTCCGGTTTCAATCTTAGGCAGATTCATGAAAATCGAATTGGTCGTGTCAGAGTTCCCATTAAATCCACCACTCAAGGCCCGGAAATGGAAAAGATTTTCATTCAAGCCGCCATTGTTGCCATAAAGGCGACGACCCGGAAAATTCACCGTCCAGCCGATGGACGAACGAACACGGGGGTCATCTTCCCTCTGCGCACGAACTCCTTGATTGGCAGTGATCACATCAGCATACCGGGAACCACGCGCAAACATCGCACGGGTCAAAGCCAGACTGGGCTCCGTGGAATCATAGATATCCACCGTCCCCCGGGACATCTCCTCGCTATATTCCTGAATCTGTTCCATGGTATTGGAAGTAAACCAGGTGCGATGAAAATTATAGAAGGTGTTCAGGACAGAACGCGCTTCGTTGTCATTACGATTGATTAAAGGACCGCTGGCATCGAGCTCAGCTTTGTCCAGCAAAGCATTGCACGCATCCAACGCATTCATCTTCCCTGCTCGGATCTGCGCCATTGTGGAATGTCCCAACGGAACCGGTTTTCCGGTCAGATGGGAATAACATCGATTGTATAAGCCAACCTCGCTCATTTTTTGCGAATAAGCGGGCCCTGCCAGAAACAGCAAGCCTATTGATAGATATTTTAACACGGTCATTCCCCCATAGAAGTTTCCGCGACACTTCTATCTTATCGGAGAATTCCTCGATAGCGCGACCACCGTTCTCAAAATGAAACAGCTTGATTGGTCAAATTTTCATTAAGTTGTTCCGGGGGAACAGGCAAACGCAGTCAACGATTCAAACCAAGACGATTTACAAACGGCGAAGGCCCGGATAGCTCCGGGCCTTGGCTTCTGGGGATTGTCTTTCTCCCATTTCTATTGCTGAATATCTTCAATAGTCACATCCATATCAAAATGACTTAGATAAGAATTATTAATAAACCAGTCGTAAGAAGTTGTGTATCCGCCTTGGAAGAAAAATTTCTTGTCGGCGGCAAGATCAATACCAGTGTTACCTGTACAGAGTGGTGTGCCTTCGCCATAACATTCATCATGTCCATTGGCATTTTGCCATGCACTGCCGTTCCACCATTGGCTTAGAACCTTTCGACCCGCTGCTGGTGTTCCTTTAATAGACGCAAAGGATGCATAAGTAGAATTGTCGCTATTGGCGCCATCGCCCCAAACAAAGGCCATGTCATTGACATCCGAAGCGACCAAAGTAGTCGCATTGATGTTGCCCCCCAAATACAGGCGCAAGTGGCGGCTAAAACTTGCATCTGGTGTTGCAAATCGGCCTTCATAAGCCAGACTGCCTGAGGCTCCGGGATTTACATACACTGCAAATACTTCTTTGGAAGTCGTTCCACCGGCCAGAACCAATCCATCATGGACAGCAACCGCTTTCGCACCAGCATCATCTTTGACCATAATCGTGTAACCTGAACCGACCTGCGCGCTGAGATCGGTTCCAAATTTGATTTGTAAAGCTTTAGTCCAAGCACTGTTCACAGTGACTTCACCCAGCTTATGAGTGGCCGAAATGTCCAAGGCCGTGACATCGACATTGAACGACGTCTTACCAAACTGCGTTTGAACCACATCGACGAAATTCTGCGGAAAGCATGCGGTGGAAATCTTCATAGTCGCTGCACGCTCGACACCATCAAAGGTCAGACTTCCAACAGAGCATACAAAGCCCGTGGCTTGTGCAAAAGCACCAAGAAGAGTGTCTGGCCCGGTCCCTTGAGTTCTTGTCAGACAATAAAGCTGTTTGGATGCCCAGTCCGGATCATTATGATCCTCAAAGAAGCCGCCATCAGAACATGTGATCGCCGCTGCAAGATAAAACGGGGCTTGAGTCGTCTTTGCTAACGGCACAAAACCCGGAACAATGTTACTGCTCGCCGTGGCTGTATCCAGTGTTTTGTTAATCGAGGTCATCAAGGCACTGACTTCGTTCACAGTGGTACTTGGTGGCGCTTCACTGTCAGATGACGAGCTGCAAGCGCTTAGATAAATGGCAGTGACTGCCAATAAAGACTTAACCATAACTTTCATGTTTTCTCCTTTTGGTTTGGTTAAAAAAGGTAACTTTGTAAAATCCAACGGTGTAAAAGCGAAGGTCTGGACTGTTTTCTACTCTTTAGTTTCCAGGAAACTGCTCTGACGCTTTTGTAGGTTTTTCAGTTCACCTTGAAGTCGTCGCAACTTCGCCTGTAAGCGTTGTTCACGATGCGCAGACTCCGAGTTATTGGACAGCTCTGCCTCGATGGCGTGGATTTCCTCTTGTTTTTTCAACAACAAGGCCTGGACCCTTTGTTCCTCGCCAGCAAGACCACTGCTGGAAACGATTAGTCCCAAGAAAAGCAGAACCACTTTTTTTGCAGAAAAAATTGAATTGCTTGTCACGAAGCTCCCCCCAACAGCAGTTTTTCAACTGCGCCGAAAATCCTCGTTTATGCTATTTGACGTCGGGATACCGACTTCGAAAAAAAAGAAAAAGGCCTGAAAACCAGACCATTTTAGCTCTAAAATTCTGTGGACAATGCTGAGTGCCGCAAAAAGCGCTTACAATGCAAGCGCTACAGATCCAAACCAAGACGTATTGTTTTTTGTGCAATTCGACGCATCGGAACCTCTGCATCCAGATCAGCAAGTATCGCCCATGTGCTGGCTGAGTACACAAAAGCCCAAAAGACGTCCTTGTTCATTTGAAGCTGATATTTTTTATTGAAAACACGTCCCTCACGGGAAATGGCTTTGGCGTAGTCCCGTGTAAATCGGAACTTCCCTTCCGTCAAAAGATGGACGTTGGCCTTCATCAAAAAGTTCCAGAAAGCATCAAAGTCAAACTCTGCACCCTCTTTGGCGAAAAGGGCCGGAGCCATTTGACTGCATCTTTCGTAGTCTCGCTCTAAGAAATGCTGATAGAAGCGACTTTCAACCTTCATGCGTTCCCGGGGATAATCGATGACTCGACCAAAATCCAATAAAACCACTTTGCCGTCGGTGAAAAGAAAATTTCCCGGATGCAAATCACTATAGGTTAAACAATAGCCAAAGGCCGCCGTCGAAAGTGCTCCCAGAAGACTTTCGGCAGCGACATTCCTCTGTTCCTGAGTGGCTCGGGTTACAAAACTCTGAAAACTTTCAGCCTTGATGAACTGACTTACCAAAACTCTTTCGCGAATCAGATCGCGATGCACACGCGGAACAATGACCCCCGGAAAATCTGACAGAAGATTCCGAAACTTTTCCTGATTCAAAGCCTCTTGCTGATAATCGCATTCTTGCAGCAGCGACCGGCTGATCTCGGGTGTGATATTTGCCGCATCCTTACCCAAAAATGCCACCAAGGACTGCACCAACTCGAGTTTTTGAATCTGCTTATTTAAGGTTTCACGGATGTTGGGATGCTGGACCTTCACAGCCACCTCATCGCCATCAAGCAACCGGGCATAGTGGACCTGGCCTAGACTGGTGACGGCCAATGGTTCTTCCCGCCAGTAAGAAAAGACTTCTTTAATGGGCTTACCGTACTCTTCCTCAAGAATCTTTTGGATCACTTTGGGTTTTTCGGGAATTGCACGGGACTGCAAAGTACCCAGTGCCTGACGAATCTCCATGGGTAAACCCATTTCCAGAAAACTGGCCAACTGAGCCACTTTGACTGATACACCCTTTCGACTGTGCAAAGAATTTACCAGACGCTGAATAAACAAATGCTTAATCTTACCGCTAAGACTGTTCATGGATATGGCATCTTCTAGATACTCTTCCATGCCCTCGGACAAAGAGCGCACGGTCTGACTGTCCCGGTCTTGCGTGGCGGAACTCAAAGAGTCACGAATACGCTCCAACAGTTTTTGAGTTTCGGAGGAGGTCCGCTGTTTTCCCATTGACGGCAACGAGTCCTCGTAGAGCTCCATAAGCTTTAAGATGGGCCCCGGTATCGCACGCGCCCCAGTCTCCCAGCACGCAATAGCCCCACTGGAAACCTGAAACTCTTTCGCCAGCTCTCTTTGTGAAAGTCCCAGTTGTTCTCGAAGACGCACAAGGCGCTCTGCAGGGTGCAAGCTCTTCATTATGTCCATAGCTTCACGATTATAGTCAGAGTTTAGAACTTCGCAAGCGACGCGAAGTACGGGCAAATAAAACCCTCTCCCGTCCGCAAAAGAAAAACCCCGTTGATAAATTCAACGGGGTTTTCGGATTCAGCTTCAATAAATTTTGACTTACTTGATGTCCTGCAAGGACACAGAAACCATCGTGGAAACCCCACGCTCTTGCATCGTCACGCCGTACAACTTACCCGCCACTTCCATGGTGTGTTTGTTGTGGGTGACAACGATGATCTGAGAACGTTTGGCCATCTCACGAACCAGGTCGTTGAAACGGAAAACGTTGGCGTCATCAAGTGGAGCGTCAACCTCATCCAGCAAACAGTATGGAGAAGGTTTAACCAGGAAGATCGAGAACACCAGAGCCACCGCAGTCAGGGCTTTTTCACCACCCGACATCAAAGACACGTTTTGTGTCTTCTTGCCCGGAGGACGCGCCATGATCTCGATACCCGCTTCGCCTTTTTCCTCGTTTTCGATCAAGGTCAGATTCGCCTCACCGCCACCGAACAGAACCGGGAATACGCGAGTGAAACGATCGTTAACCAAATCGAAGGTCTCTTTAAAGCGCTTGGAACAGATTCTGTTAATACGATCGATCACTTTACGAAGCTGCTCTTTGGCTTCTGTCAAATCAGCGTGCTGTTTTGTCAGGAACTCATAACGTTGAGCTGTTTCTTCGTACTCTTCGATCGCAGACAGATTGACTTCACCGATTTTAGCCAGTTTTTCACGCAGGTCTTTCAACTGCGCGTCCGCCTCAAGGAAGTCCCCTTCACGGCCCGCGTATTTTTCAACTACGTCCGGAAGATTCAGCATGTAACGCTCACGGATCTGATCGATGAGGTACTGCTCTTTCATCTTGGCTTGTTCCAGCTTCAACTGGGAGTCATTCATTTTGTGCTGTCTTTCGTTGCGTGCACGCTGAGAAGACATGGCTTCTTCTTCGATGGCACGGGCAGATTCAGACATCACTTCGTATTCGTCTTTGGTGCGGCCGACTTGCAGTTTTAGCTGCTCAACTTCATCCAACAGACGTTCAAATTCGATTTTCTTTTCTTCCAAAGCCATCTGGCTTTCAGTCATTTGAGAGTTGTACCCTTGAGCCTCTTCGCTCATGCGGGTCAACTGGCTGTCCAAATCGTTCAAAGACTTGGTCACCATCTCAAGCTGCCTCAGGACACCTTGGTATTCCTGAGTTTTGGAAGCGGATTTCACCTGAAGTTCGGTCACTTCAGCCTGCAAACCGTCAAAGCCCTGACGGGTGCTGTTCAACTCTGTGTTCAGAGTTTCAACTTCCATCTCCAGAAGAACTTTCTTCTCGCGAGCTTCCAGCAACGCCGAATTCAGTTCTTCCAGTTTGGCTTCCTGAACTTCAACCTGTTCCGTGATCTTCTTCAGCTCACGCTCCTGTCTTTCAACAGCAGTTTGAGCATTCGCCAATTCGTTTTCAGCGCGCTCAAGGTCCTTACGAAGCTCAGTGACTTTGATTTCTTGTTCAATTTTGCGTTTTTGCGCACCTTCGAAGTCATTCAAAACGTTTGCCAGTTGCTCTTCTGTTTTCTTTAGAGCCGCTTGAGCCAACGCCAGCTTGCCTGCGAATTCGTCTTTTTTCTCGGACAATTCTTTGATTTCACGACGACGTTTCAAAACGCCAGAGTCTGCAGATTCAGAAGAACCACCTGTCAAAACTCCGTCAGCTGTCAGGGTGTCCCCGTCAACAGTCACGAAAGTCCAACCCTCGTAACGAGGACGCAAAGCCAAAGCCGTGCGGATGGAATCCACAATCGCAACACCATCAAGCAGGTAAGCCACTGTGTTCTGGAACTTGTCAGCCGACTTAACAACGTCTTTCAAGATCGCTTGAACGCCCGCTTCAGAGGAAGGAGCCGCCGCGCGGTTCAGACCTTTGCCATTGTCATTTGCAGACAAGAAGCTGGAGCGACCGGATTTATTTTCTTTCAAGTGAGTGACAGCATCCAAGGCGATATCTGCATCGGAAGAAAGAAGCATTTGCAGGCGAGAGCCCAATGCCGCTTCCATAGCCACTTCATATTCAGCCGGAACTTCAACAACCTCAGAAACCGGTTGGAAGTGAGTCACAACAGAACCGTCCGCCATCATTTCCTGAGTGCGGGTTTTCTGCCACAACATGACCTGCTTCACACCCTCTTGGAAACCTTCAAAGTTGTTTTGCAGGTTTTCCAAGCCGTACAAGCGGGACGCCACTTCGTTCAAGCTGTCTTTAAACTGTTCCACTTCAGCTTTTTTAACTGCCGCGGAATCCATAAGGATCTTTTTGTTAGCTTCGAAGGAATCAACGTCGTTCGCCAGATCCAGTTGCATCTGACGTTCTTTTTCAAGTTCGTTGAAGACCTTCTTGCGACGGGCTTCAAACTCAACTTGTTTTTCACGAAGTTCGTTCAGAACCAGTTGTTCGTTGTCCTGGCGCTCGGTGATGTCAGCGATTTGTGCTGTCAAAGAGTTCACACGGGCATCCAAAGAAGACTCAGACTGACCCACGGCGAACAACTCACGACGTTTGGTCGTCAGTTCTTCATCCACAACAGAGATACGAGAATTGGAGTTTTGGAAGATCTCGTTTTTCTGAGCGAAAGTGGCCGCCAGTGTTTCGGCTTCCTCTTTCAGTTCAGCAACCTGTTCATCCAAAGCCGCTTTATCACGAGTCAGAAGCTCTTTACGGGCTTCCTGCTCTTGCAGGATCGTGCCGGTCATTTGTTCGTTACGACGGGCCTGTTCGATTTCAAAACGAAGTTCCTGGATTTCCAGTTCTTTCTTTTGAACCGTGGATTGTTTTTCGTGGTACTGGGTCTGCTGTTCTTCCACCATCTTTTCTTTTTCAAGAATTTGCAGTTTCAGAACTTCCAGTTGGCCCTGCAAAGTGGAAAGGTTGGTTTCGCCTTCCACTTCCATGCTTTGTGCTTCATTGAAGATCGCCTGGGCTTCATCGGCAGCGCGCTTCAACTCAATGTACTGAGCTGAAGACAACCACAGATCCAGGTCTTCAATTTGATTTTTGATATTGCGATAGCGTTCCGCACGCTGAGCTTGTCTTTGCAAAGAATCAATCTGGCGTTTCAACTCGCCGATGATGTCCTGCAAACGTACCAAGTTCTGGTCGGTGGAAATCAATTTACGCTGGGATTCTTTTTTACGAGCTTTGAACTTCGTGATACCCGCAGCTTCCTCGATAAGCATACGACGATCTTCCGGTTTCGCAGTGATGATCTTACCGATCATACCCTGAGCGATAATGGAGAAACCTTTGGCACCGGCACCGGTGTCCATGAAGATCTCCTGAACGTCTTTCAAACGTGCAGGCTCTTTGTTCACGAAGTACTCACCCTCACCGCTTCTGTACAGGCGACGAGTGACCATGATCTCGGAATGTTTGATGTATTTGGCAGGGAACGCGCCCCCGTCATTTTCCAAAGTCAGAGAAACTTCGCACATCCCCAATGGCGCATACCCCTCCGCACCACCGAAGATAACGTCCGTCATCTGGGAACCACGCAGGTCCTTGGCAGACATCTCACCCATGACCCACATAAGCGCGTCAACGATGTTGGATTTACCGCAACCATTAGGTCCGACGATCCCCGTGATACCAGCATCGAAGTGGATCACTGTGCGGTCTTTGAATGACTTAAAACCAATCAGTTCAATCTTTTTAATTCTCAAGGTACAATCCCCTCTTGAGTACTTCCCCTCAAATACAAGCCCAAGGTCTAGCTAGACCAAAGACCATTAGAATTTCGCGAGTGTTGGGAAGCATGTCAACCAGAGCCTCTCAAAAGAGCCCCTAACGCTGAAAACTTAAGCAGACTTACAACCGATTTACATGTCGCATTAAGAAAAGGTGCCTGGTTGTTTTTTCTGGCTACGGCGCAGCAGAAATCGGAGCTTCTTACAAGTCCCACATCGACTGAGCCCACGGACTTTTAAGAAAACAACAGATCTCACCTGATGCGTTGTAGCCAGAAAAAACAACCAGGCACCTTTTCGGGGAATGAAAAACGGCGCGCCGAGGGGGTCGGTGCGCCGTTGAATATTCTGATTTTAGAGAAGGAATATTCAGACTACATACAGGTAACAATTTGACCAGAAGTCGTCTGAACCACAGATCCAGGGTGGCAAGTATGAGTTACGCCACATGTCCCTTGTTCAATCATTCCATACTGGTTCTGCCAGCGAACTGTTTGGCCGTTACAGTTAATCGCCGAACCATTACCTGACGTCGTTGTGCAATAGTTCTGCGGAACTTGTTGGCCCGTGGAAGTCTGAACACACTGACCGTAAGCATTGTAAGAGTAGCCATTCCCCACGCCCGTGTTTGCGCAAAGAGTGTTTGTCACAACGGCATTGTTCACATCGCGACATTGATAGGTGGAATAACCATTCTGATAACTATTGTTGTAGCAGTATGAATTGTCCACCTGAGTGCTTGTTCCATTATAGGAGTTCACCTGGAAGCAGCGATAGGCTGTCGTCGTGGTGGTCGTCGAATTCCCTTTATCCTTGCTACAGTTTGCCAAGCCAACTGTCATTGCAGTCAGCGCCAAGGCTTTCATCATCGTCAGAATATAGTTTTTGATTTTCATAAAATTTGTTCCTTCTCTATGCCTATCCCTAAAGCAAATCCACGGCCACAGCGGCACCAAGGACAAATCCAATTAAGATTTCAAGGAGTTATAAGACCGTGTAAGAAAGATGGAGCAAATTTAAATCGTCTGCCACTTTGACAGTGACGACAATTGTCGTTTTGAAAAGGCATTAATCACTTCATGGTTGTTCCACAATGAAACAAACAACTTAGGACTGTGCAGGAATTTTAAACACTTTATAGGCAGCCCCTCGTCCACTTCCTGACTCGAAATTGACGAGGGCCCATTTCACACTTTTATCCCTGGCTCTATGCCTCTGGTGTCGGGCGCGACAGCTTGCGCGCAATCAGGCGACAGGCCACTTCCATTGGATCACTCCACGCGGCCGGCCGATCGCTAAGCAGCGACACAACTTCTTTTCGCCCGAAAACCCGGGCCAAATCCAAGGCAGTCATTCCATGGGGATTTTTAAGATCTGTCATAGCCCCCTGAGCCAGCAACAACTCAACAACACGCACATGCCCTTTAAAGCAGGCCCCCATCAGAATGGAGTTCCCCATATCATCCAGGGAATTCACATCGGCTCCATGCTCAATTAAAAGCTCCGAAGCCTCTTCCTGGTCATGATAAGCCGCCAACATCAATAAAGTGTGACCTTTGTGGTTGCGGATCTCAATATCACCTCCGAATGCCAGATATTGTCGAAGGGCCTCACAGTTCCCCGTGCGGGCCTCTTCGAAGATTTCAGGCTCCATCACCATTGTTCTTTTAAATTCTTCCCAAGTAGGCATAAAAAACTCCTTTAACTAATGATGAGACGGCGCCCGGTGCTCTGCATCCGTGTACACACGAATCCCCATCAACTTTGCAAGCCCCAGTCCATAATCCTGATGAACACGCATAAAGACATCGATCTGGCGGCGCACGATTTCTTCCGGCACCTGCCCGCTCTTCATGTGTTCAGCGATATTATTCAGCAACTGATCCTTCTGATCCGGAGTCATCAAGTTAAACAGCGCCCGGCACTGGGAATAATCATCATTGCCCTCGCGATGGTTGAAACGATCCATAGTGGCGTCATCTAATCTTAAAGGTGGCTCGCGATACTGTTCCTGCTGAACCGGGCCTCCGTAAGAATTCGGCTCATAAAAGGCGTGATGATATTCCGGGGTATCAAAGCGCATGGCTCCGTCCAGATGATAGTGATGAACCTCCACCTTGGGTCTGTTCACCGGAAGCATTTCATAATGGGTCCCGATGCGATAGCGATGAGCATCGGCATAAGCAAAGGTACGCGATTGCAGCATCTTGTCCGGCGACCACGAAATTCCCGGGACCATGTTGTTCGGATTAAAGGCCGCCTGTTCGATCTGCGCAAAATAGTTCACAGGGTTGCGATTCAGCTCAAAGTGCCCAACCTCAATCATCGGGAAATCCCCGTGTGGCCACACCTTGGTCAAATCAAATGGATTATAAGGAGTATGTTTGGCCTGCTCTTCCGTCATAATCTGTACATAGAACTTCCAACGAGGGAAATCCTTGGCCTCGATGGCGTTATACAGATCTTCCTGGTGACTTTCCCGCGTGCGCCCAACCAGCTCCGCCGCTTCATGATTGCGCAAATTACGAATACCCTGCTGAGTTTTAAAATGAAACTTCACCCAATGGCGCTCGCCTTTTTCATTAATAAATGAATACGTGTGCGAACCAAAGCCGTGCATGTGTCTATAAGTCGCAGGCAAACCTCGATCCGAAAACAAAATCGTCACCTGATGACAACTTTCCGGACTGAGTGACCAGAAATCCCACATCGCCGTGGGGCTACGTAAGTTGCTGCGCGGGTCCCGCTTCTGAGTGTGAATGAAATCCGGGAACTTGTAGGGATCGCGCACAAAGAAAATGGGAGTGTTATTTCCCACCAGATCAAAGTTTCCTTCTTCAGTATAGAACTTCATGGCAAAGCCACGCACATCACGCTCGGCATCGGCAGCCCCCCGCTCTCCAGCCACCGTGGAAAAGCGAATCAGCATATCTGTCTTTGTACCTTTTTTTAGAAATTTAGCCCGTGTGTATTTACTGATATCATGTGTGACAGTCAAAACACCAAAAGCTCCCGAGCCTTTGGCATGAACAGTTCGCTCGGGGACACGCTCTCGATTCTGATGGGCCAGCTTTTCAATCAGGGCCACATCCTGCAAAACCAACGGACCGCGAGCCCCTACAGTCATCGAGTTTTGATTGTCCGCCACGGGGGCCCCTGCCGTCGTTGTCAGACCATTTTTCGTGCGTGCCATATACTTCCTTTCGTGAGTTTTTAAACGACCCAGACAGAATAAGTAGCAACAGCTTCAACTTTGAATGAGGTTTCGTTAATGTTGTTACCTGGCGGCAACGAAGATCGGATCTTTGCAAAAATACAAGAACGGGAGCTCTCCTCTGCGGTCATAGAACTTGGTAATTTAACGCAATTTAACAAAGATTTTATGCTGGCGACGTGCTTTTTACTCGGTCTTAATTCACTTGGCGATAATATCCGACACAGGAAGGAGGCCCCATGCAGTACAAAAAAGCAGAGCCCGAATACAGACCCAAAAAGACTAATGCGGAAATCGCATTCACTGTTCTGATAACAACATTGGTCTTCGGAATTCTTGTCACATACTTTACAAAATAGTCTTACAAAAAAGCCCTCGTTAAGAGGGCTTTTTTACATATTCAGATTTAGTGTAACTTTTTGCCAACCAACGCAGCTCGTGCTGCCGCCAGTCTGGCAATAGGAACGCGGAACGGAGAGCAGGACACATAGTCCAGACCCACACGGTGGAAGAATTCAATTGAATCCGGATCACCACCATGTTCACCGCACACACCGACTTTCAAATCCGGCTTCGCGCGACGACCCAATTCCACACCCATCTTCACCAAAGAGCCCACACCCACCTGATCGATGGACATGAACGGATCTTTTGGCAGGATGCCTTGAGAAACGTATGAACCCAGGAAGCGACCGGAGTCATCACGAGACAATCCCAACGTCGTCTGAGTCAAATCGTTCGTACCGAAGCTGAAGAAGTCTGCATGCTCTGCAATCGCATCCGCAGTCAGGCAGGCACGAGGAAGCTCAATCATGGTTCCAACTGTGTATTCGAACTTCACGTTCTTTTCAGTTTGAACCTTCTTCACTTCACTGATCGCCTGGCCACGCAGGGTATCGAGCTCTTTGTCGGTCGCCACGAGCGGGATCATGATTTCCGGAGCCAATGTTTTGCCTTCAGAGATCAACTGGGCCGCAGCTTCCGCAATCGCGCGCACCTGCATGGTGTAAATTTCTGGATAAGTGATTGCCAAGCGGCAACCACGATGACCCAGCATCGGATTGAACTCATGCAAAGATTTTACTTTCGCGCGCAGACGTTCGTAGTCTGTGTTCAAACGTTTTGCCAGTTCCTTTGTTTCTTCATCCGTGTGAGGAACGAACTCGTGCAATGGCGGATCCAGCAAACGGATCGTCACTGGCAAACCATCCATGATCTTGAACAAGCCATAGAAGTCTTCACGCTGCATTGGCAATAGCTTTGCCAATGCTTTTTCACGGTCCGCTTTGTTGTCAGCAATGATCATTTCACGAACGGCATCAATGCGGTCCGCGCCGAAGAACATGTGCTCGGTACGGCAAAGACCGATACCTTCAGCCCCAAAGTTACGCGCAGTTTGTGCGTCTTTCGGGGTGTCAGCATTTGTGCGAACCTTCAACTTACGGATGCCATCGGCAATCTTCATAATACGTTCGAAGTTGCCATCAAGCTTCGGCTCAATCGTTTTAACTTCACCCAGGAAGACTTCCCCGGTGGAACCATCCAAAGTGATCACGTCGCCCTTTTTAAGAACGTACCCTTTCACTTTCATGGTCTCGTTGCGATAATCCACTTCAATGTCACCACAACCCGCCACGCAGCATTTACCCATACCACGCGCCACAACCGCTGCGTGAGAAGTCATCCCCCCGCGAGTCGTCAGGATACCTTGAGCTGCCACCATGCCGGCGATGTCTTCCGGAGATGTCTCAATACGCACAAGAATGACTTTCTTGCCTTGCTCTCTCCACTCAACCGCTTCTTCGGATGTGAAGACGATTTGACCGTTCACACCACCCGGAGACGCTGGCAAACCTTTGGCCAAAGTGGTTTTCGCCGCCTTAGGGTCCAATGTCGGGTGAAGCAACTGATCCAAAGCAGATGGATCCAGACGCAGGATCGCCTCATCCTGCGTGATCAATTTTTCATCGATCATATCGCAGGCAATTTTCAGTGCTGCTGCCGCCGTTCTTTTCCCGTTACGGGTTTGCAGCATCCACAGAACACCACGTTCAATCGTGAACTCGATGTCCTGCATATCGCGATAGTGGGCTTCTAGTTTTTTATAAATATCGACCAACTGACTGTAGGCCTGCGGAAGAGCTTCCTCCAAAGACATCACACCCGCTTCTGCCGCTGCGACTTTTGTGATCGGCTGCGGAGTGCGGATCCCCGCCACCACGTCTTCACCCTGGGCGTTGATCAGGAATTCACCGTAGAAAGCTTTTTCCCCCGTGGACGGGTTGCGTGTAAATGCCACACCCGTTGCAGAGTCATCACCCATGTTTCCGAAGACCATGGACTGAACGTTTACGGCCGTACCCCAAGCCGCAGGGATCGAGTGAAGTTCACGATAAGTGATCGCACGCGGAGTGTTCCATGAATGGAAGACCGCAGAGATCGCGCCCCACAACTGATCCCAAGGATCCGCCGGGAAGGACTGACCCGTCATCTGATGAACCAGGTCTTTGAACTTCTTCACCAGAAGCTTCAGATCCTCAACAGTCATTTCAGTGTCTAGCTTGTAGTGCTTTTCTTCCTTCATATCCTCCAGAGTCACCTCCAGAAGGGAAGAATTCATGCCCATCACAACGTCAGAGTACATTTGGATGAAACGACGGTAAGAGTCCCAAGCAAAGCGAGGATTATTTGAGGACTTCGCCAAACCTTCAACAGTCTGATCATTCAGACCCAGATTCAGGATGGTGTCCATCATACCCGGCATGGAAGCACGAGCTCCGGAACGAACGGAGACCAACAACGGGTTGGCCACGTCGCCGAACTTTTTGCCGATTTTGGCTTCCACTTTCTTCATGGCCTCCAGAACAGAGGGACGAACCCACTCTGGCAGTTTTCCACCGGCTTCATAGAAGTGAGCACAGATCTCTGTAGAGATTGTGAAACCCGGAGGCACCGGAATACCCAAAGAGGTCATTTCCGCCAGATTGGCGCCTTTGCCCCCAAGGATGTTTTTCATTCCCGCATTGCCTTCGGAGTCCCCGGCGGCAAAGAAGTACACAAACTTCTGAGGAATGGTGGTTTTGGTCGTTTTATTTTCAGAGTTTACATTCTGGTGCATTAGTCTCCCCCACCGAAAAGTAAATTTATCGTCTATACGATGTAATAAAACATCGCTAAACCCTTAATATCAATGAAATTTATTGGCGCACCGAGGCTCTGTTTAATAGAGCTAAGATTCCACCCTCCGGGGTTGCGGAGACTCGCGGAAAAGCTTTCATTTATCGAATACTTAGGCATTTTTACAGGCTGACACAATACTGACACATTCCTGACGCCAACAAGCCACCCGCCGTGCTAGAAGAGCGCATTCATAAAATTCAAAGGAGAAAACCGTGAAAACACTTGCGTTCGCTCTGACCTTGCTTGTGGCCAGCTCGTCTTTTGCCTTCCCAAACTGCACTCAACTGGAAGCTCAAATGATGACCCAGGTGGCCTCGGTGGAACCTGTTTCCGAGACCCAATGCCGCGTAAAACTGGCGTGGACTGGCAACTGGATGTTCAATCCTTCGTATGTCTGCCCTCTGGATATCGACGAAGCCAGCTCTTTTGGCGTAATCACCTCCTGCAACTACAAAGTGGGCTCACAGATTGACGGCATCGTCTATCGCAATGTCGATGGTGATCCGGCCCACCTGTCATTGTACTAAATACATTCATGTGATTTTTGAATAATAACTTATTTCTTATTCACTTACCAAAAATCACACCGCTTGTTACAAGCCTATCCGTCATCACACATGGGGAGTTATTAAATGAAATTGTTTATTTTTGTCCTGTCTTTGTTCGCGGTTTCCACATCCTTCGCCAAAGGCCAAAAACTGGAAAACCTAAAAGAACTTTGTGCCTTGGAAGCTGAACACGAAGAGGACTACGACAACACTTTTGCAGAGCTGGGCACTCTGGACATCAAAGAAATCAATTCTTTGACCGCGTTTGAGCTGAAACTAGTGAATGCGCACCTGGTGCAGGAACAGTACACAACAAAAGCTCTGACTTTTGCTGAAATCAAAAAGTTCTTCTCTGAAGAGGGTGAACAACCTTTTAATGACCTGCACGTCATCACCTTCCAATCCAAAGTGACCGGTCGCACTTACATTCAGGTTAAAACCTGGCCGGGTGACAATCCTTATGGACTGATCTTTGATGCAAAGACGGGCAAAACACTGGCTCACAATGGCGATGACAGCATTGTGCTTCTGACTCAGAACGGCCCTTACTCCTGCTGGAGCTTGAACAAGTAGTTTTTCGAATGAGATGGAAATAAAAAAGGGAGCGGTAACGCTCCCTTTTTTGTTGCTGCTTCAGCTTACGGGCCGACAGGCCCTTCAGCTCTGCCGGCTGGAGCCGTGCTTCAGCTCTGCCGGCTGGAGCCGTGCTTCAGCTCTGCCCCTGACGGGCAGTTTATTGATTGAAAGTCTTCAGTTTTGCCGCGATGTAGGTACCCAGTTGAGAGATCGCTACACGCTCTTGGGTCATCTTGTCACGGTGACGAACGGTCACAGCCTGGTCGTTGATGGTGTCAAAGTCCACCGTCACGCAGAACGGTGTTCCGATTTCATCCTGACGACGGTAGCGCTTACCGATAGAACCGGATTCATCCAAAGTCACATCGAAGTCTTCTGCCAGTTGGTCACGAACTTTGTCGGAAATGGACGTCAGTTCTTCCTTCTTGGACAAAGGCAATACCGCCACTTTGTACGGAGCAATTTCCGGGTGCAAGCCCAGAACCACGCGTACGTCCTCTTTACCCGCCTCATCCGTGGTGATTTCCTCACGATAAGCATCGCACAGGAAGGCCAGGAACAGACGGTCACAACCCACGGCTGTTTCAATCACGTAAGGGATGTATTTCTTTTTGTTCGGTTCATCGAAGTATTCCAGACTTTTGCCAGAGAACTTCATATGCTGAGTCAAATCGAAGTCTGAACGGTTGTGAATACCTTCCAATTCAGAGAAGCCCATCGGGAATTTGTATTCCACGTCCACTGCTGCGCGCGCATAGTGCGCCAGTTTGTCATGGTCTTTGAATTTCAGATTTTCAGGCTTGATACCGTACTTGATATAGAAGTTCCAGCGGCGCTCTTTCCACTCCATAAAGAACTTTTCATCCGTGCCGGGCTCAACAAAATACTGCATTTCCATCTGTTCGAATTCACGTGTGCGGAAAATGAAGTTCCCCGGTGTGATCTCGTTGCGGAAAGACTTACCAATCGCCGCAATACCAAATGGAATCTTATAGCGAGAGGACTGCTGACAGTTCAGGAAGTTCACAAAGTGCCCCTGAGCCGTTTCCGGACGCAGGTAAATCACGCTGGCAGAATCCTCCAATGGTCCCATATGGGTTTTGAACATCAGGTTGAAGTTACGCTCTTCCGACAGGTTTTTGCTGCCACAGTTCGGGCATTTCTTTTCGTTGATGTAGGAGTCCGTGTTATCGGCACGGAAACGAGTCTTACAGTCTTTGCAATCCACCAAAGGATCCGAGAATCCATCGACGTGGCCCGAAGCCTTCCATACCGTTGGGTGCATCAAAATAGCTGCATCCAAGCCCACGATATCCGGGCGACGGGTCATGGCATTCCACCATGCACGTTTCACATTTAACTTCATCAATGAGCCCAGAGGACCATAATCCCAGCAACTTGCAAGACCACCATAGATCTCACTGGATTGGAAAACAAAACCACGACGTTTGCTGAGGCTGACAAGAGTATTGAGGTCCTCACAATGCTTAATTTTCATACAGAACTCCACAGGTTGGGTTTCAAGTTAATATGGGGTCTAGAACCAGTCAAGAAATCAGGGTCCTCCCTTGCCTGAGGCCGGGTCCTCGGAGAAGCTATTCCTATGCAGTGCATCCGAAAAAGCTTCTATCTTCTGACCCTTTTTTTGAGCCTTTCCATCCAGCCCGCACAGGCGCAGTCCGTGTCTAAATTCGTGACGAACGAAGAAAAGATCCGTGAAGAGATGATCGGCATTTCCCGCGAACTGGGAGTGACCTGCAACGCCTGCCACAATGTTCAGAACTTCAAAGCCGACGATAAAAAGGCCTTTAAAGTCAGCAAAGAGCACATGAAGTTGACGCAAATGCTGAGGGACAATGGCCTTGACGGAAAAAAAGGCCCCAAAGCCACCTGCTACATGTGTCATCGTGGGAAAATGATGCCCGACTACAAAGAGCCTGCTAACGCAAAGGCTTTCTAGATTTCCTCTGGTCTTACAAAAAGTCCACTCTTCCATGAACCTTCCAGGTCGCTCTTTCGTCTAAAGTGACATGCCCTCCAGTCCCCTCGTTGACTCTCGCTCAACTTGGGGAAAAATGAATTGTGCGAAAGGACTGCCATGAACTTGATTGACCTCTCGATCCGACGCCCGGTGTTTGCATGGGTTCTTATGTTCGCTCTGATCGTTTTCGGAGCCATCTGTATGAATCGCATGGGCATCAGTCAACTTCCAGATGTGGACTTCCCGGTGGTCAGTGTTTCCGTCGACTATGAAGGCGCTGCGCCAGAAGTCGTCGAAGCCGAACTCCTGGACCCTATCGAGGAACGCCTGCTGGCCATTGAAGGCATCAAGGAAATGCGCTCTTCCGCCCGACAAGGGTCTGGCTCTGTCACTTTGGAATTTGATATCAACCGCAATGTCGATGTCGTCCTGCAAGAGGTCCAAACCGCCCTGGGCCGCATGCGCTGGCCTCCCGGAGTCGATCCAGCCACCATCCGCAAACAAAATCCCGAAGAAGACCCGATCATCATTTTGTCCGTCTTTGGTGAATCACCTTTGCGTGACATGATCAATTGGACTGAAAATTACCTGCTGGACCAGGTCCGCTTCCTGCCGGGAGTCGGCGAGGTCAGTATCGGTGGATTCAGTCAGCGCAACCTGCGCATCTGGGTGGACACCAAAAAACTGGAATCCTTGTATCTGACCCTGAGTGATGTGGTAGCCGCGATCAACACCCAGCACCTGGAAAGTGCCGCAGGTCAGTTCACTGAAGGTCAGCGCGAACTTCGCGTGCGCTGGCTGGGCGAGGCCACTGACGTCAACGAGGTCGCTAATATCCAGATCCTGCGCCGGGGCGGTCAACGCATTTTTGATCGTGACATCTTCATCAAAGATGTGGCCCGCGTGGAAGACGGCCTTTCAGACATCCGTCGAACCGCTCGTGTGGATGGACGTCAGGCCGTTTCAATCATCGTGCGAAAGCAGCGTGGCACCAATGAAGTCACCGTTGCCAATGAAGTTCGTGAAAAACTGGAAAGCATCAAAAGTTCTTTCCCCGAAGGTTTCAATTTCCGGGTCAATGTGGACTTCACCCGTCCGACAGAGGCCACGGTCAATCTGACGATTGAAAAACTATGGGTGGCAGCCCTGATTACGATTTTGATCTGCTTCCTGTTCCTTGGAAACGTCCAGGCGGCCATCAACATTCTCTTCTCGATTCCGACCTCCATTGTTGGAACGTTTATCATTCTTTACTTCTCAGGCTTCACTTTGAATCTGTTCACTCTGCTTGCTTTGACACTGTCGATCTCCATCGTCGTGGATGATGCCATCATGCTGCTGGAAAATATCATTCGCCACTACCGCATGGGGAAAGGGTCCGCCAAAGGCGCCTCGGATGGATCAAAAGAGGTTCTGCCTGCCGCCATTGCCGCCACGCTGGCGGTGATCGCCGTGTTCCTGCCTGTGGTGTTCATGGACGGGATCATCGGCAAATTCTTCTTCCAATTCGGCGTCACAATGAGTGCCGCGGTTTCATTGTCACTGCTTGAAGCAGTCACCATCACCCCGATGCGGGCGGCGGCCCTTCTCAGTACAGAACCGAAAGTTTCAAAACTGGAACACTTCCTGGATGAGTTGTTTGAAAAGTTCGCTCACTCGTACCAAAAAGTTCTGCACGGGACTTTACGTTTCAAATATCTGGTGGTTCTGGGCTCGATGATCTTCTTTGTCGTGTCCTTGGTTTTAGTCAGCAAGGTCCGTCAGGAATTCGTCCCGGCACAGGATCAGGATTTTATTATTTTAAATGCGCAAATGCCCCCGGGCACGTCATTGGAGGCCACCAGCAAAGCCGCTGAAAAACTTGAAGCCGTCCTGAAGGGCGATGCCACGGTTGAAGGATTTGTTGTGTCTGTCGGCGGCGGTGGCGGTGGATCCAACGTCAATCAGGTGTTTATGCCTGTCGCCTTAAAACCCCGCGCCGATCGCAGCGAAGGACATTTGCAGATCATGAATCGCTGGCGTCAGGAATTCCGCAAGATCAAGGATATGCGTGTGTCCATGCGAGACATCTCGGCGCGAAATCTTTCCTCCGGACGACAAAATCCGCTGGCTATCAACTTGCGAGGGCCGGATCTGGATGTGCTGTTTGAAAAATCCAACGAGCTGATGGCTCGCCTGGAAAAAGAAAATCTGGCCGTGGATCTGGATACGGATTTCCGCAAAGGGATCCCTGAACTGGTTCTGACCCCGGACCGGAAAGCCATGGCGGCCCGTGGTGTTTCTGTCGAGGACGTCGGCGCCATTCTTTCCGCCGGCGTGGGTGGGCTTCGTCAGGGACGCTACACCGCCGATGGACGACGCTACGACATCCGCTTCAAGTTTCTGGAAGAGCAAATCCAAAAACCCGCGGATTTCAAACGTCTTTATGTGCGCAACAACTTCGGCAATCTGGTCCCGCTTTCACAGTTGGTGAAGATTGAAGAGAAAAAAGCCATCCAGGGCATCAGCCGCGTAAACCGTCAGCGTGCGATCTCGGTCTTCGGGAACCTGTCGCCAGGTCAATCCCAGGCCGCGGTGCTGGAACGTGCCAGTGCCATTGCTAAAGAGATTCTGCCTCAAGGGTATTCTTTTGCGCTGGAAGGGGCTTCGGCCGGATTTGCTGATTCTTTTAAAAGCCTTTATTCCGCCATGATGGTCGGAATTCTGGTGGCCTATCTGATTCTGGCGGTGCAGTTTAATTCTTTCATTCATCCCATCTCGGTTCTGGTGGCGCTGCCCTTCTCGGTGACCGGAGCATTGGTGGCTCTCTGGATGTTTGATATTTCCCTGAATCTTTTCAGCTTCATCGGCCTGATTGTTTTGATGGGTATCGCCAAGAAGAACTCTATCCTCCTGGTCGAATTCACCAACCAAGTGCGGCACCATGGACAAACCGACATCGCCAAGGCCTTGCTCGAGGCCTGCCCGATCCGCCTGCGCCCGATTTTGATGACCTCTGTCGCCACCGTCGCTGCGGCTTTGCCTTTGGTCATCGGTCATGGTATCGGTTCTGAAACACGTATCCCTATGGGTCTTTCCATTATTGGGGGAACCATTGTTTCAACACTGCTGACCCTGTTTGTGGTCCCAGCTTTGTATTTGATGCTTTCACCACTTGAAAGCAAAAGGAAAAAGGTCGAACTGTGAAGATTTTAAAGCAAACCCGACGGACAATTTATTTTGTGTTGGGTTGGCTGTTTCTGGTCTTGGGGGTCATTGGTGTCTTCCTGCCTCTGCTTCCCACGACACCGTTCTTGCTTTTGACGGCGTTCTTTTTTGCTCGCAGCTCCATTCGCTGGCACAAGTGGCTGCTGACGCAACCCCACCTGGGCCCGATGATTCTGGACTGGCAAAAACACGGTGTCATCCGCACGCGGGCCAAGATCATGGCCACGGTGCTGATGGTTCCTTTGGTGTCGATCTCCCTTTTCTTTGGCGACGTTCCACTGTACGCCAAGGTCAGCGCGGCTGTGGTTTGCTCCTGCGTATTGGCTTTTATCTGGACCCGTCCTTCGGCCCGAGACTGACAAGAGACGGCATTTCGACGTATCAACCTAAGATTTTGTCTGTGACCTCAGCTATAACCCATCTGACGTGTGCACGAAGCTTGCTCCTTGAAAAAGGAATGAAGGAGTGTGCATGCACTGGCCTCGTTTGATTCTCATTTTGGGACTGCTGTTGTCCGATGTTGCGCAGGCGCTAACGGCCTCACCCCCCTTGCCTGGCGCTGAGACCGCAGAAGGTTACTATCGCCTGATCAGTGGTACCGACAACTGCCCCACTGAAGTGGAGTGGGCGGAAGACTGCGACGGCTTCGCTCTGTATCCTTCTTCGCAGGGAGCCTCCATGGACACCATTCGATTCTGCCAGATCAACCGGGGATTTAAGGTTCTTCAATCACCGGGAAAAAAGGTTCTGCGCGAAGTGGTCAGTCGCGACAACTACATCACTAAAAAAGAGACGACCCTTTATTTGGATAAAGACAACTCTCTCAGCTTGCTGCAAGAGGACACTGTCATTCAGGACGGTCCCAAAAAATTCCTATGGGAACACAGCCGTAATGGGCGAGGCTACAGCTGTCTCTACACCAGGTAGTGTATTCCTCGAAACATTCTTTTTGTCTCAAAGTGGGAATATGAGCTTATTGGCTAATTGCAGGTCCTTTTTATTCCGAATAAATAGTCATGAATTGCCAGGCACGTCTCGGAAAAATTGGTGTTTTTCTCTCTCTGATATTGGCGTTATCAGGATGCAACCTTAGCGCACAGATTCAAGACCTTCTGGAAGCGGAATCTCAAGGCCCCATACAACTTAAGATCTCTGAAAAAAGTCCTTATCTTATCGTCAATGCCGCCAATGTCGCAGCCAAATCCATTTCAGGAACCTGCACGAACAATGATGGCTCCGTCCAAATTACGTTGAACACTGATGCCCTTGCATCCGCTGCCTGCAACAACAATCAGTGGTCCATTCTTCATGACTTCTCACCAACTCCGGACAGTGACAACCTGACTCTCACAGTCCAGGAAACTACCGTCAATGGAGAACTTCTCACAGATACAGCCGTGCTCCTTAAAGACACTCTTCCACCGCAACTCACTCCCCTGAGCAGCCAGCTTATACCTGCTCTACCGCAAACAGCCTCCTGGAGCTGCCTCGACCCTCTGGATCTGTGCCAGTTCCGCGTTCAGGAAAGTGATTCTCCAGCCTTTGTCTTCGTTGCTGAAGACTTCAACAGCACCGCCAGCGCTTCACTGTCTACGCCGGGCATTCGTTATCTATACATCCAAGCCACTGATAAGGCACAAAATCTGTCTGCTCCGGTCCAAGTCCAACTGTACGTGGGCCAGCCGAAAATATTCATCGGCGCGCTTTCAAAAGAACTGACTTTGAATGGTATCGAAGATCTGAATATCCTGGCCCCGGCCTCCCTTCCGGAGATGGCCCTGTTCAACAATGAAACTTGTTCTGGGACCAAGAATTGGATCAGCACCGAAAACTTTGTGCCTAACTGGGCACTAGACCCAACCGCTGAAGGTGGCACTGCCTATGTCAGTGTAAAGTTTAGAACTGCAACCATGCAGGAATCCGCCTGTTACCACGACTCCATTCAGTGGCCTATCTACACCTCCCACACTATGTGCACCAGCACCAGCTCCAGCCTTTCTCGCGGACGTATCGTCGACTCCGGTGGAACATCGGGACCTTATCAAAACAACGAAAACTGCGCACTGAACCTGACACTTGCTGGCCCAACAAACTTCACATTTGACCTTTTTGATACAGAAGAAGGCTATGACTTCATCAAAATCTATGACGGCGAGACCAAGATTTTAGATCACTCCGGCACCGAGTTGCCAGATTCTTTCACCACGACCTCGAACAACGTTCGGGTCGAATTCATATCAGATGTAAGTTACACGCAAGCCGGCTTTAATCTTCGTTGGGAAAGCGCTGGGACTGGCGCCACTCAAACCATCTCTTTAAATAACGGCGATGCGATCGCGGTCAAAAATCTTGTTGATGTCGCGCTCAGCACACCCTCTCCCATGTTCCAAACCTATCTTACCGAAGACCCCAGTTGTTCTTCTGGAGGAACCTGGACAGCATTTACCGCTTCGACAACCTGGACTTTTGCAACTGCCAGCTCAGGCCCCAAAGAACTTTTTGTCAAGTTTCGCGACGCCTTTAACCAGGAGACCTTCTGTTCTTCGGCCAGCATCCGTCTGGAACTTCCAGAGATTTCCATTGATTATCCCGCAACTGAGGATCAGATCGGCAATTCGCTTGTGATCGGTGGGTATTGTTCGATCCCCAATAAACAAGTCCAACTTAGCGGCACTCTTACAGGCAGTACGACCTGCGCCCCGGACCAGAGCTGGGAGCTTACGCTGGACACCAGCGCTCTGGCTAACAACTCGGCGGTCAATGTCACCGCCACCCTCAAAGACGGCAGCGAGACCCTGGCCAGCAATGCCAAGACCTATACAATCACCAGAACTCTTTCACTGCAAACGCCCGCTCCCGCAACCACGATCGGACCCACAACTCAATTTGGCGGTTCGTGCAATATTTCAGGGGCGACGATCAATATCACAAGTCCGGTGACGACAACGACCACGTGTACAGCTGGAAGCTGGTCGGCTTCCATCAATGTACCTGGAGCTGACGGAGCCACCATCACCTTAACCGCGCAGCTTCTGCACAATTCAATCGTTCAAGAGACAAAATCCGCCACCTACACTTTGTCCACCACTCCGCCGACGGTGCAGATCACAGGAGCGCCTTCTGGCGTCAGCGTTCTGAGCTCTGTAAATGTCAACTTTGGCGGCACCAACGTCGGCTCGGTTCGCTACAAAATCGGAAATTCCACCGATTGCTCTTCGTCAACAGGCTATTCAACGGAAACTGCAGCTCCGGCAACAAGAACGCTGGATATTTCCGGGCTGAGCAATGGTAACGTCACTCTGTGTGCCGTGGGTAAAAATCCGGTCAATGGATTATGGCAGGACTTCGCTTCGGCCAGCAGTGTCAGTTGGACCAAGGATTCCGAAGTGGTCGCCACCATCACTTCAAAAAATATTTCCGTCGACGAGGGCACCACCAATAACACGATCACCTTCGCCCTTTCCGGCACGAAGACCTATGACGTCAAAATTTACTTCGACTACTTCGGCAGACAAATCTACATGGCGGATCACAACCTGGCTCCCGGATTTGTCACAATCCCGGCGGGAACTCTCACTGCATCCGTCAGCTATGATACTTTCGATAACGGACTGAACGACAGCGATCGGGACTTAAGAATTTATATATCGCATACCGACCAGCCGGCCGTCCGCATTGGCGCGACAAGTCTGGTCTCTCATCTGATCAAGGACAACGACGCAGTCTTTAAAACCGTCCTCAAAGTCGTCGCCGCCCGCAACAATCAATGTGCTATTTATTCTGACAACCGCCTGTTCTGCTGGGGTGACAACTACTACGGTCAACTTGGTTTGGGTCACAAAAATCGGGTTGGCACTATTGTGGAGCCCCTTCCAGGAACCACCTTCATCGATGTCTCCATCACGACCCAATCCATTTGCGCCATCACCTCCGCCAAAAAACTCAAGTGCTGGGGATACAACTACTACGGCGATCTGGGGATCGGCTCCACCACAGATCAGACCTCTCCTGCAGATGTCGACAGTGCAGAAAACTATGTGCAGGTATCCCTTGGAGCCAATGGGGCCTGCGCCCTGACCGAACTCGGAAAAGTGAAATGCTGGGGGCGAAATGTGAGTGGAACGAACGGAGATGGCACCACCGCCAACAGCTCCACGCCTCAGTTGATTGACAGTTCTGTCACCTATACCAGTGTTCACCGAAAATCCGGTACTGCCTGCGGAATCACGGCGGCTCAGGAATTGAAATGCTGGGGCGGGAACTCTTACCAGCAGATTGTTGTCGGAAGCACCAGCAATGTGCTGACACCGACCGTGGTCGACGCCGGAACGACGTATCTTTCTGCGACTGGCGGGTCCACTGTCTGCGGGATTACAACAGCCAACAAATTGAAATGTTGGGGATGGAACAACAACTCAAATGTCGGAGCTTATGCTGGCACCAACCCCGTTGTCACACGGGCCACCATCGACGGCGCCACCAATTATCTTTTTATATCAGATGATATGGGTTATCGCTGCGCCATCACCTCTAACAATGACCTGAAGTGCTGGGGCGAGGTTCGCGGCACGGTCAACTCCAATCAAACCACACTTTTGACGTCGCCCACCGATGTTAACGACGGGATCAAGTACTCTCAGATTGCGATGGCTGGTTATGGGGCTTGTGGTGTTACTACGGATGGACAGATTGTCTGCATGGGCGATCACTACAACAACTGGTTTGAGCCCGCGATCCTCTTTGACCTGACCCTTGTGGATACCGATACCACCGTATCAGACTACGGCGTCGGGTCTGCGGGTGCCTGCGCGATTAAGTCCGACGGCCTGGCCCTGTGCCTTGGCGCACATGCCGGAGCGGGATCGACAGTGTCCACCCCCGCTATTGTCGACAACGGCTCTAACTTTACCGGAGGCAAGGCGGTTCCTTCGAATAACGGCAGTTGTGTCATCAATGGCAGCGGGCAGATGTTCTGTTCCGGAGCCAATGGCTTTGGTGCCGTCGGAAATGGTGCGACGGAATCGTATGTCCCTTATATGTTTCCGGTTGCTCACTCAATTGCTTTTGCCAACACAGCCAGGGAAACTTTCTATTGCGGGTATGGCATATCAACCAGCGGCACCTTTTACGCCTGGGGATCTGAATCAAGCTGCCCCAGTCGCACACCGGCAGCGGTGGATACGGGCACAACGTACAAACCTGAAACCCTGGCCGTCGCCGACAGTTTAGCTTGCGCCATCACCACCGGAGATCAACTGAAGTGCTTTGGCTACGATGGTGGAACAGGTCATTTGGGCGGTGTCTCGCGCAACACACCGACCCTTATGGACAGCGGCACCCAATATCGATTTGTGTCTGTCGCCTACGCGCTCATCTGCGGAATTACCACCGCGGATAAAGTCAAATGCTGGGGCGCAAACAGCACAGGTAAAGTGGGCAATGGTACCACCACCAACACCAGCGTTCCTTACACTGTGGACTCAACTGAAACCTTCACCAAGCTAAGTGTTGGCTCCAGCCCGGTCTGCGCGATCACCAGTGGACAAGTTTTGAAATGCTGGGGCTACTGGGGGGATTACACTGGGAATTTGACGGTCACTTCGCCCACTGTGGTCAACGCTGGAACATCCTATCTGGACATCAAGGTTGGAAGCAGCTCCGCCCTGGCGATGACCACGGACGGAAAACTGCACTACTGGCCAACCGCACGCTTTGACCAGGCACCCATAGCCATTCAGCCTGCGACGACTTTCACCAGCATCAAAGGTCATGGCGCAGGGTACACTTACTGCGCCATGGACACCTCTTCAAAACTGTGGTGTTCAAAAGCAAGATGGGATGGAACTTTCGTATCCACCCCACGCTATATGCCTTACCGAAGACAGTAAAAATTCTAAGCCGATTTATTAAGGATAGCCTTGTAAGCCGTCTCCAAAAACTCCAGCGATTCGCGGTCGCTGCGATGGATGGCGGCCTGATAGGCCTCGGTCACAATTTTGATGGAGGCCCCCGCAGGAACCCCTAAAACCTCATAGGCATCCCAGGAATGCCCATTGTAGTTAAACATCACATTTAGATTTTTGGATTGGCTCCCCGCAAGATCAGGGTGAACCTGAGGGGGTGCAACATTTCGACGCAAAGGCTCGACTGCCGGCGTCTGAGATGGCGCAGGATCGATTAAAGGCGGGGCACTGTCCTTTGCCTTCAGGTTCAGTTGCGTCGGACGACGGCTGCCACCCCGAGAAACGAGATACCAGAATATGAAAGCCCCTGCTCCCACTAGATTCAATGTCAAAAAGTCTTGGCTATTCATCCAAGTTCTATTATTGGTGGTGTGGACCAATTTAGCAAGGAGTCACCTTCATGGCAGCCCCAAATCCCTTTGAAAAACAGGCAGGCATTCCCGGAGTGAAACACATTATCGCCGTCAGTTCCGGTAAGGGTGGCGTCGGCAAAAGTACCGTGGCCACAAACCTTGCTATGGCGTTAGGCAGAAAAAACAAAGTCGGCCTTTTGGATGCTGATATTTACGGCCCGAGCATTCCTCGTATGTTAGGTACTCTGGCACAAAAGCCCCATATCAATCCGGACACCAATCAACTGGAGCCGATCGTTCGCTATGGCATCAAACTGATGAGTATCGGCTTCCTGGTCGAAGAAGGTGCCGCCGTGGTTTGGCGTGGACCCATGCTGTTTAAAGCGATGGATCAGTTCCTGCGTGATGTGAACTGGGGTGAGCTGGATTATCTGGTGGTGGACTTGCCTCCGGGGACTGGCGACATCCAACTGACTTTGGCGCAAAAAGTTCCGGTGTCCGGTGCCGTGATGGTTTCCACTCCGCAGAACGTGGCATTGGTGGATGTGAAAAAAGCTGTCGACATGTATGCGCGTGTGAACGTGCCTCTCTTGGGGCTTGTGGAAAACATGGCCTACATGATCAACCCTGCCAACGGTGAAAAGATGCAACTTTTCCCGAAGGGTGAAATCGATTCCTACGCAGAATCCAAGGGCATCAACAAGCTGGGTGAAATTCCCTTCAACCCGTCTGTGGGCATGGCGTGTGAAGCGGGTATTCCGATCGTGGAAGCCAACAGCAATGGCGCTGAAGCGCAGGCGTTTATGAAGATCGCCGAAGAAATTCGCGAACTGCTTCCAACCACCTAGTTCAAATTTTTGAAATTCTATTTTTTATTCTCAAAAAAGGCCGTCGTTCTGACGGCCTTTTTGTTTCAAGCCAAAACAAAAAACGACCTTGTTTCCCACCCTGATACGTAAATCTGACGTAATTTGAGAATCGACATCCGTGCTATTGAAATTAAAACTTTGGTCGGGCTATCCTGATTGTGTTGAAACCACAAGGCTCGTGAGACTTACCTCTGAGTAAGTGAATGCTAGTAGGGCCAGCTAAAGGAGGACACGGATGAATTTTCGTTTTTACGAACATCACGATGACGAACTGAAGTGAAGACGCGTCACCAGGATTATTACAAAGAGGTGCGGTTCATGCCTCTCTAAACAAGAATGGGCTGGTTGGATCTGATGAATAACTCAAAGGAGGTTCCTAGGGTTATACTCGTTAGGATTAAGATCCTTCCTTTGCCTCAAGGCAAACCGCTCGGAAACGGCGGGACGCAAAGCTAAAGGGGTGTCGGCGCAAGCCATGCCAGCCAGCTGCCAAAGGTCATGAGTCACCTGAGGAATCAGAGGTGTGCATATGGAAGGAACAAATACATACAAGGATTGGTTTCATTCCCCTTAGCTAGCGAGTTATCACTGACGATTCCTCGCTAGCACTTTTTTTGGGCCCTGCCTTTTCAAGACAACCCGGCCCGCACACAATCAATACAAAAACTATTTCTTAAGAGGCACCAGCCAGTTTAATTTATCCGGCTCAGTTCCACGCTGAATGGCCGTGATCTCTCGGTACAGTTCATTGCTCAGTGGACCATTTTCATTGTTATTGATGATCCAGTCTTTACCCTTGTAGTGCAACACACCCACAGGGGAAATAACCGCCGCTGTGCCAGTTCCAAAGACTTCTTTAAGCTCTCCCCGCCCCAGGCGCTCGATCACCTCTGTGATGGTAATACGACGTTCTACGACTGGCAGACCTTTGGAACGCAAAAGTTCCAAAATCGCATCACGGGTCCCACCCGGAAGTATGCTGCCGTTCAAGGCCGGTGTGACGATCTCGTTATCGAAAACAAAGAACACGTTCATGGTGCCGACTTCCTCGATCCCCTGGTGTTCCACATCCAACCACAGAACCTGGGAATAGCCCTGCTTTTTAGCCTCCAGGGCCGCCTTCAGACTGGAGGCATAGTTTGCTCCGGCCTTTACGGCACCCAATCCACCTGGCGCTGCACGAAGATACTTTTCTTCCGCCCAGATTTTTACCGGCTTGGTTCCTTCAGAATAATAAGAGCCCACCGGGGATAAAATAATAAAGAAGATCGTTTCACGCGACGGACGAACCCCCAGGAAAGGCTCTGAACCAATCAAGGTCGGACGAATGTACAAAGAAGTGTTGGGCTCTTTGGGAATCCAACGCTCATCAACCGCCACCAACTCCTGCAAAGCCTCCATGAAAAGCTCCAACGGGGGCGCTTCCAGACACAGGCGAGCAGCGCCATCTGCCATACGACGATGATTGAACTCCGGACGGAAGAACACCACTTTACCGTCCTCCTGACGAAAGACTTTCATCCCTTCAAACAGCGCCTGACCATAATGAAAAACAGAAGCCCCCGGATCCAGAGACAGAGGACCATAAGGCAGGATGGCAGCCTCGCTCCATCCTTTGCCTTCCGTGAACTTTGCCACGAACATGTGATCAGAAAAATGCTGTCCGAATCCAAGTTGATTGGACGGAGGAAGCGCCTTCGGCGACGTCGTCAGAGTTTTGGTAATTGTTGTCATACCAAGGACCTACCGAACATAGGCACTTTGGTCAAACTTCGATTGCGATTTTCACCTTTTAATAGACCCGAAGCCCCGTGTTAAAAGATATCACACGAACCTTGCTCATAAACTTTATTCACTAAAGCTTGAGCCCGCACAGCCGCAGGGTCTTCCGATGTGTCTGTGGTAATGTCAAAACCCATCAAGACACTGGTGGCACTGTTTAAATCTGCGGCAGAATGTGGAAGTCCCTGACGCTTCATATGCTCCAATTGCTGAGCCGCCACACAGTCCGCCTGAAGCTCCATTGCCAGCCCACTGGTGGCCAGCAATTCCTGTATCGAAGCTAAGAGGTCCCGGCCCGCCGGCCATTTGCCTGCTCCCACAGACTCATAGATAGTTTTCAGCTGATAAGCCACCGCCCCCAAAGGCAGCGGTGTTTTTTGCATATTGTGAGCTTTTTCAGAATGCGCCAACTCATGGGCAATCACGGCCGTCAACTGAGCCGGGGTCAACATCTCAACAATACTTTTGGTCAAGAACATGTTGTTACCAAAACTAAATCCGTTGGGCTCTCCGGGAAGACCCTGAATGATAACAATCGAAAGCTTGTCGTAACGATACTTGAACGCCGGATATTGATAGATTTTCTGAAGTGCCTGATCCGCCCTGCGCTTTATTTCGGGTGCCTCAATTTCCTTGAACTGTGGGTGACTGATCTCAGCCGCCGCCATCAAAATACCGCGCACCAACTGCCCCAGATAGTAATCCGGAGAAATATACTGCACAACCGAGGCCTGCACCTGAAAAGCCACCATAAAAGACAACACGAAATTGACAGCGAAAACATTCTTCCAACGCATAAGACCTCTTTCTTAGGTCTTAGCGATATTCGTACCCAGGCCATAAGCAACCTAAAGCCGAGAGAGGATCAAATAAACGCCTAAAATGATACCTCTGCCGCGAATGGGCCCTTGCCGCTGCGGGGCCCCTGTCTAACATATTAACAGCGTGAAGAACGCCATGAGGGCCTGACTTTCCCCTCAGTGTGGCTTCGGCTTTGCTGAAAAGCCAGACATGCGCATTCAAGCTTTTAAAGTCTTTATTTCAGCTTTACTGATCTCTGGCACCGCCTGGGCCACCGAGGTTCCGGCCCACTGCAAAGAACCCATTGTCCGTCTGAAGGATTCCGAGCAAAAAATTCTGAATCCGTCCCTGACAGGACACCTTTATCAGCGCGCCTTCCTGAAGCTTGCGCAAAGACTGAGTCTTGAAAATCTCAATACGATTGAAGCCTATGCCGCCACACTGAGCACACGCCTGAATAAAGATCAGATTGAAAGTTTCAAATCTGTTTTCGTGAACTACGGCCAGGCTTCAGATTATGAAAACTTCATTCAAACTTTGAAAAAAACCGATTACTGGAAACCTGCCACCCGCATGTCGAACTCTTATGTTGCAGTGCTGGCTGCGCTGGCCCGCCATCTGGGTGAAATCAATCTAAGCGACAGTGAAATCGAAAGCCTTTGGATTAGCCACAACTGGCCTCACATCGACGGAACTTCATTGTCTAAAAAACTGGCCTCTATTTCAGGGGCCACTGAAAAGAAACGTCACTTGACGGTTGTGGAGTTTAATTCCCTGCTGCGCAGTCTGGGCCGCGACTGTGGCACAATTACCGACGCTGAAATTCAAAAGAAAATGCGTCAGGATTATTGGCTGACTTTGCGTGAAAGTCAGACGTCCGACGTGGACGGCGCACGCATTATTGTGCTGGGACAAGTCTTTGTCGCAGTTCCTTCTGTCAAACTTCCCGATCAGCGCCTGAATCAGGGCACAACCCAGATTGTAAATCTGAAAAAATATCCTGCGGAAAAATATGAAACGTACATTCAAAAACGTCACGCCGTGAATCAGAAGGCGGATCTGGATGTCATTCGATATTTCCACACCCACTATGGTGATTCAGCCTATGTCGTTATCGACAAAAAACAAAAGCAACTGCTTTACTTCCGTCAGGACGGAGTTGAACTTTCCAGAACCGGACTTGAAACATTCGCCGGTGACGAAATCAACTCTGGGGGCGCCGGGATCTATTTCTATGCCTCCCAGTCTGCCGGCTTCCATTTCCTTCAAGCGGAAAGAGACAACCTGACCCGCGCTGTGTTTAAATCCAACGCTTCTGTCCCGGTTGGCACCCCTGTCTATGTGCTGCCGGCAACCACCGAGCATCGTTTCCGGATCCGCAATCACCGTCTGACCTTTGGTGCCAGCAAAGTCTTCCGCAACCGCGTGGCCTACAACTACACTCCACTGAATCGTGACTTCAAAAAGGTGTCTATTACCGTGAACCTGCAAGACAGCTTCACCAAAGCTTATGTCAAAGCCCTGCAGGACGAAAAAAGCACGCTGATGGCGTTGTTGCGAATTGAAGACGATGACTACAACATGCTGGCCCAGTTCGCCTTCGGAGTCTTGGCACCAGAAACAGACTACGGTCAGAACTGGAAATACAAAATCAAGGAATTGGCGCCGGTGCTGGTCTCTTTGGCCAAGGGAAACGGCTTTGATACGGACGCCAACAGTCGCGGCCCAACACAGATAAAACGCATTCCGGAAGTTATTATCGAGCACTATAAAATGGAAAAAAGTGATCTCAAAGACCCCAAATCAGCCGCCGTGGCAACACTGGCTTTCTGCGCGGACCTGATGAAGGATCTTAGAAACGTGGCCCATTACCATCCTGAGATCACAGAGGAAACTTTGCAGAACTATCTGTATTATCTTTATCAGGGACGTCGCTGGGAAATCCGTGAAGCCACCGCGACGCCGGATAAAAATGCTTCGATCCGCAAGATCAAGAGCGCCATTTCCCTGCTGTCAATTCAGGATATTTAGTAGCGAGCCGGGCAGGTCACAGTGACTTGCTCTGAATTCTTCTTTAAAGACAACGACAGGTCACTGTCGGTCATTGTGTGTACGGAAACATCCGCGAAAGTCAGCGTCGCCATATAATGCCCGTCAACTTCCACCACACGCACCTTGAATTCCTCAACCCATTGATCCAGCACCCAACTGGCCAGATCGGTGTTTTCTTTTACTTCCACTGTCAATTCCACCGGAATCTCATACGCTTTGGAGGGGCTGCGATAGTCCACCCTACAAACTGGATTTGCAGCCAATGCGGCGGACGTTGTCAAAAATGTCAAAACAGAAACAACAAGATTTTTCATAGGACCTCCACAACGAAGGCCCTTATAACGCTGAAATGATATAATCAAAATTGAATTAATTTTAATTTAATAATAAAATTTTATTATTATGTCTGAACCTAATATTTACCATCTGAAGTACTTTATAAAAGCCGCTGAACTGGGCAGTCTGGCCGCGGCCGCCAAAGCGCTGAACATCAGTCAGCCCGCGATCAGCCAAGCCATCAGAAAGCTTGAAGAAAACCTGCAATGTGAACTTCTTCTGCACACTAAAAACCGCTTCAAGCTGACGGAAGAAGGGCGCCTGCTGCTGGAGCGCTCCCGAGGCATCCTGACCCAACTTGAAGATTTGAAAAGCGAACTCAAAGGCCGCTCTGAAGTGATTTCCGGCCCCCTGACGCTTGCAACTTCCAGCGCGGTGGCGCACTATCTGCTGCCGAAATTTTTAAAGGACTTTCTGAAGACTCATTCCGCCGTTTCGCCGGAAATTCAATTTGGGTCAGTGCCTGAGATCCTGCAGATGGTCCGTTCTGGGAAAGCTGAACTGGGGATTATCATCGACGAAAACCGGCCACCGGGATTTGAAGGACGACTCTTGGGGGAAGGTGGTTTTAGCTGCATTCACAAATCCTCAACCACCCCTGCCCAGCCACGCTTTATCAGCACTTTGGAAGGCCCCGGCAAACACGAGCTGGAGAAAGCCTATAAGAGGGCCACAGGAAAAAATGCACTGACGGCCTTAACAGTGGAAAGCTGGGAGGTCATTGCTCAAATGAGTCTGCTGGGAATGGGTGTGGGCCTTGTCCCGGACTTTGTCGCCAGCGTCCAGACGGGTCTGAAAACCGTCGAAGAGTTTTCCGTTTGGGCCGAACGGATCCGCTATAAGATCTATCTGATTCATCTGGGAGAGCATCAGCTTTCCAAACCCGCGCGTCTTTTTGCTCACGAATTGACCCAGGGAATTTTAGAATAAAAAAAGGGACTCTTTTCAGAGCCCCTTCTTAGTATCAACCGTTTTGGCTATTTTATTGATTCACTTCGTTGGGGATCACAATACGTGTTCCAACCATCAAAGATGCCGGATTGCGGATATTGTTTCTTTGTTTAATATCCGAAACAGCCACATTGTACTTCGCAGCGATCACGGAAAGGTTCTCACCACGGCGAACAACGTGAACTTTGGCTTTAGGTTTGCTGGACTTAGCCACATCCACAGAAGCCTTCGCAATGGAAGAACTGCCTGGGACTGGCACTTTCAATTTCATGCCCACCTTCAAAGTACGGCCACGTTTGATGTTGTTCATGCGCTGCAATTCAGAAACACTGGTGGAGTATTTGCGTGCAATCGTGAACAAAGAGTCACCGGACTGAACGATGTAGTAACGACCATCAGCGCTGACGGTCACTGAGTTCTTTGGCTCTTCAGAGGTGGATTTCTTTGCCACCATGGAGCGCGTTGCTGGACGATCCTTCACTGGAGTGCGGTCCGGAACCTGAATGCGCATACCCACTTTCAAAGGTTTGCGACGAGGCAGATCATTCAAATCACGCAGGTAAGCCACTGTTGTGCGATAGCGACGAGCCACGGTGCTCAGAGTGTCACCGCGACGAATGCGATACGTCTGTGTATCACCAGAGTCTGCAACGAAACGAACACTGGATACAAAGCTTTCGGTTGCAGCCACTTTTGCTTCATTAGATGTACCCGGCGGCACACGCAGAACCAGGTCGCTGCCCTTAAGAATTGCCACTTCCCCTTTGAACTTCGGATTCAAAGCTTTGAAATCTTCATAGTTCAGATTCAGTTTTTCAGCCATCATACGCAGATTCACCGGTTGATTGACTGTGATGTGATCGAACTCAATGGGTGGAAGATAATCGATATCGTCGAAACCATATTTCGCCGGGTCTTTGCCGATCATTTTCGCGGCAATGAACTTAGGCACGTAATTGATGGTTTCAGCTGGAAGTCTTTTCTTACGAGCCAGTTCCCAGAAATCGCGCGTATAGTGGTTCATCACTTCGCGTTTCACGCGGTTTTCACCCACGTTATAGGAAGCCATCGCCAGATACCAGGAGCCGAACACGCTATAAAGGCCTTTGAAATATTCAGCGGCCGCTTGGGTTGCGAATACCGGGTCACGGCGTTCATCCACAAAGGCGTTGATATCCAAGCCATAGCGCTTTCCTGTACCACGAATGAACTGCCAGTAGCCCACGGCAGACGCATGAGACGTCGCACGGGAACTGAATCCGGATTCAATCAGGGCAATGTAGAAAAGATCTTCAGGAAGTCCGTTGTCACGCAAAACTTTTTTCATCAGTTTTTCGTAACGGGTGGATCTGGCCAGATAACGTTCCATGTGCGGGCGACCGCGACCTTGGAAGTAGGCAATCCATTTTTCTACCAGGGGGTTAACTTCAGTAGGGATGGATTCCAATTCCTGATCCACCACCTTGGGGCCTTCGGGGTCAGACAAGCGGAACGAGCCAATGTCCTTCAAATCCCCTTCACTGTTGGTAGCTGGTCTGCCAGCTTTTGTGCCCAAATCCTTATGAGCACACCCTGCCAAAAAGGCCAGGACCAAACTCAATGTTAAAAGTCTCCTCATGAGTCCTCCGACGCAGGTTTCAGGCTACAAAAGTCAGAGGACTTTTTCAATAAAACATCGTCCTTATTTTGCCTTTTTAATCAGCAAATCCTGCCATAGGACGGGATTTGGGGCATAATTTCCCTTCTCCGAGAGACGATAGAGCAGGACGTTCCTTAAGATGGCCTTCACATAAAAGCTCGTCTCTGTCCACGGCAGCTCGTCAAACCACAGCTCATCAAGGGGTTCAGAGCTGGGCTTGGAAACTAATTCGCTCACCTCAGCTCTTGCTTCCATCCACAATTTTACGCGATAGGGTCCTGCGTTATAAGCCGCCAAAGCAAATGGCACACTTCCTTGGAACTGGTCCAACATCTGGGAAATATAGAACGACCCCATCGGAATATTCACCTCTGGGCGGAACATATCATCAGGAAGCTCCACCTTCATTCCCAGCTTGCGCGCCACTTCCTGCGCGGTGGGAGGGATCATCTGCATCAAACCCAAAGCATTGGACGTGGAAACAGCTTTCAAGTTAAAAGCACTTTCCTGCCGAGTCAGACTCTTAAACAACACCGCATCCACGCCATAGCGTTCTGCCTCAGCCTGATACAAGCTCGAGAAAGCCTCCGGATAGCTGATCTTCACAAATTGCTCGCGACGCAGACGAGGATCTGCTTCCATCGCCTCATTGATCCAGCGAATGGCCGTGACGTACTGCTGGCGTTCCATCATTTTTTCCGCCAGATTCACTTTCAATGTCGCGTCTTTCATGAACGGCATAAAAGACAACTCTTCCTGCGCCTCGCCGACCCAACCAGCCTCTGACAGGGACTTAAAGCGCTGCCAAGCCGTCTTTTGCGAACCCACGACATAGAATTCATTCGTCAACGCCGGAACCTTGTCTTTGTTTTCAGGCCAGGTCAGTTTGCCCGCCTGAGACTCCGCCCGCAGGCGCAGCCCGTAATAGGAAAACGGATAACGCTCCATCAAATCCGCAGCCGCTTGTTGCGCCCGATCTGACTTGCTGCCTTGAAGTGAACGCACCAACCAGTACTGCCCGTTCAGTTCATAGCGTTCGCGCCCCTGCTGAAGAAGTCGTTCCAAAAGGGCTGACGCGTTGGTGAATTCCTTCTTTCTATAGTAAATCAAACCGGAACGGAATAAAGCCTCTGCAGCTTCGTCAGATCCCAGATGATGGGTGAAGAGTTTCTTGTAAAGATCCAATGCACGATCGTACTGCCCCAGAAAGTGCGCAGAACGCCCGGCAATCCACAACGCGGAGGTCGTGCTGGGTGCGGTGGGGCTTTTATCCAAAGCCTTCATCGCCAAAGACAGAGAGCCCGCATAATCCGCACGACGATGCAGACTCTGAGCCCAGTCCATCAGCCGTTGAGTGTCGGCCTCTTCCATTTCATTCAACGCTTTGACCTTCACCAACTGCTCTGACAATGAATTGTAGATCTCCAGTGGTTTGTCCTTCATGCGACGGGCGGCACGACTTCCGGGATATTCATTCAGAATTTGTATAGCGTCTTTCAGGGCCGAGATCGGATCATTCTGCTTCAGGGTTGAGGCCACACGTTCTTCCAGTTTGCCTTCCTCACCGCTGACCTCAGTGACGGTCGCCGCAGTCTTCACGGGTGTCACCACCGTGACTTTCGTGCGACTGATAAAATCCAGTTTATCCTGAAGATATTTTGAATCCCGCTGATCCTGCGCCTGCTCATAGAAAAACTGCGCTTCGGGATAATTATTATCCACAAGCGCCAGATCGCCCAACATCTGATACGCCCGGGACTTTTGCTCTTTGTTCAAAGAGTAGCTGCCCCCCAACAAAGCATCTATCCCAGCAGCCGCCGATTTAATTTTGCGATTGACCTGATCTTCCAGCGACATCAACTTCAGATTGACATAAGACTTCGCCAGATTGGCGGACCAAGGGCCTTCCTGCATCAAATCCTTGTGCGCTTCCAGAGTGCTTAGGGCCTTGTCGACAGACGCCGCATCCTTGCGCTTGCTCTGCGCCCCTTCCAGACAGTGCAACCAGGTCGTTGCCACCCAACCCCGCAGATCCTTGCGAGCATTGAACACTTGAGGCGCAAGCTTTGCACACTCCACCCACTTCAGATGAATTTCGTAATCCTTCAGTTGAGAAAGCGGCGACAATTTGACTTTCTTCTTTTCCGGCGTCACTCGATACAGATCCACCACTTTGCCAGAAAGTTCTTTTTTTACATCGACCTTATGTACTTGTGCTGAAACATTTAAGCCCGTCAAAAGACTTGCCAAGACCAAACTTTTTTTCACGGAGCATCCTCCTCTGAAGGGCCCACAACCTGCAGGCTTCCTTGGTAACCGCTCATATCAAAAGCGGACTTCTTCAAATACACGACACTGGCTTCCTTGCCCTGACGGAAAACTGTTTCAATCTTCCAGTAAGGTTCATTCAAAAGCAGTTCCAGTGGTTCGCTGTCGATTTTTTCGCAGAAATACACCAAGGCATCCGGCAAAACTCTTTTACTGCAAAGCTCAAAAGCGGCCCCTTTGGAGTCCCGCAGAATCCACGGCCACGGCCATTGTTCCTTGATTCCGAATTGCAAAGTTTCCTGACGCAATTCCGGATGATCCCGCAAGACGCCTGTGATTCGATCGGCCAACTCTGCCAGTTCGTAACTTGAATTCACATAAACATAGGGATGTGTCAAATCCATCGGCACCTGATAAACGGAAATATAAGTGCTTCGGAAACCTAGCAAAGCCAAGAGTCCCCCCACAGCCAGCAAAGGCCAACGCCCTTGGGATCGGGCTGAGAAAATCTGTTCCGCCGTGAATGCCAGAACAAAATAGAAACCCCACACCAGCGACAGCACGCACCATACGGTCTTATAGGGAATCAACGAATACACCAACAGTTGCACCAGCGAAAAAACACTGACAACTCGCAAGGCCTTCTGGCGGGAAAACACACCCCAGCACGAACAAGCCATCCCCAGCAAGACGAGCGGCTCTGCCGCATAAAGCACCTGGATCCAGTACCAGAAGCTTTTTTCGTGTCCCTGGCCATGCACTCCCGTTTTCAACCATGGCAAAATCGCCTTAAAGAAGTCCCCCAGTCCCGACGGATTCTTAAAAAAGCCGGTGAACAACTGCACGTACAGCAAAAGTAAAACCAAAAACAGCACAGTGACCGAACGAGTCCACGCCTGCGAAATGCGCCTGACTGAAAACAGTTCACGCAATGCCCGGGGCCCCAAAGCACCCAGCCCCACAACCCAGGCAAACAATGTGACAACGAAGGTTTCCTTCAAAGTCACCATCCCCCACAAACCCAGCAAGAAAAGCCCCAGGGCTTTGCCATCTTGCTGCTGCAACCAGCGCAAAAGCCCCAATGCAAAGATGAGCTGAAAGAACACGAAAGGCATTTCGTGAATACCGGATCGACCGAAGAAGATAAACGCAGGACTGATCAGCAGCAAAATAGCCATGCTTCGGTTCACAAATCGGGACGAAAGCGCCCCGTAAAAAAAGACCATCACACTTAAAACACTGAAAAATGCCGGAACAGCCCGAAGAACTTCCAGACTGCGCCCCCAAAGGGATTCGAACAACTGAAGAACATAGAAGTAAAGAGGTCCGTGATAATTATTGGGATCATATTTGTAAAACCCCAACTTGGACATCTGCATGACGAACCAGCCATTGATACCTTCATCAAAATGAATAGGCTTGTTTGTCAGCAACAGAAAGCGACTGAGAATTGCCAGCAGTAAAAGCCCCACCCACAGCGCCATTTCAGAGAAGTTCGTGACCTTCGATGATTTCATTGCTAACTATCGTAAAGATGGAATCTGCTGTGTCAACCCCGCTCTTGTCATTGGTGATATATTTGAATCAGGAAAACAAACACCTGACGGACTGTCTGCGTGATTTGCAGACCTTCTTTGCCAAGTTTCCACTTCCCTACGAAGTCATCCTGATGACAGAAAAAGGTGTCGTGGTTTCAGATCCACCCAAAGCTGTGAAGGTGATACGGAATGAAAAACATCTGGGCCGCGCTGCCAGCCTGTGGCAAGGACTGCAGGCTGCTCAAGGTCATTTCCTGACAATTTCATCCGTGGAAATGAGCACTCCCCTGGGTGATCTCTTCCGTTTGTTGCAACATTTGATGAGTGAAGAAAAAATAGACCTGTACTGGGGCAATCGCTACGCACAGAAGAACAGTTCTTTTTTAAAGACAGAAAATACCCGCCAGACGAATGAACATCTTTTCAACGGAATTCTAAAGGAAAAGTTCGGACCCGTGCCCGCGGACCCACTCAGTGATGTCCTCATGATCAAGCAGGACGCACTTAAAAAACTGACGGTGCATATGAAAAAGCAAAAGATACAAGGCTGGTATTTGGCACCGTCTGTCTTGCGAGCCCTGCGGCAGCAGCCTTTGCAGGTGGAACAACTGTCGGTCCTTGATTCTGGTCAGACAGCACCAGGTTATTCCCTATGGTGCACTCGCTGGAGTCTTTTCAAAGAGTGTTTGCTCTAGGCCACACAGGGCTTCGTAAAGATAATAGTCCAGCCAGCGATTTCCACCGACTGGCAATGCCCCCTGATGCAGATACCCCATGTGCCCGCCACGCTTTTCAATATGAAGCTGTACATACTTGGAAAAGGGCGCTTGAAAATAGTCATGAACGGAAACAAAGGGGTCGTCCCCCGCCGTCAATGAATACGTCGGGACGTCAATATTGCTGACATAATTGATTGATGAACAACGCTGATAATAGTCTTCACGACTGGAAAAACCCGATGCCGGAGCCGTGTAGATCTGATCCATGTCCCACAACGTGGCCCAAGGCGGAATTTCATAGCGCTCCGAGATCAGCCCCATCTTGTACTTTTCATCCACCAGTTTGCGCAAACGGGACACAAAACGCAGATCATAAAGCCTGTTCAGCCCTGACTTAAGCAGCAGAGATCCACTTTTAAGATTTAACGGCGCATTGACCGTGATCGCTCCATCGGGCTTTTCTCTTCCGGCGAATCCCCCCAACAAACACAACATGATATTGCCACTTAAGGAGTAGCCCACTGAAACATGCTTATGGTTCGGGAACATCCGACGCAAATGACTTAAGACGAGCGACACATCTTCAGCACTGCCGGAGTGATAAGGACGTCGCGCATAGGGTGCCCCTTCGCCGGCCCCTCGGTGATTGACCAGGACCACGGTATGTCCCAGCTTTTGGCAAATCAAAGCTGTTCTTTGCATGTAATCAGAGGAAATATCGCCAGACAAACCGTGAAAAAGACTGACCACGAGGGGTGATGAACCCGGCAGATAGGAACAAAAAAGCCGATCCCCGTCTGGAAGATCGACTTGAAACTTTTTACCAAAATCAGAAAGTTCTATGGATTTAAGGAAGTGCGCCCACAAAGTCTGACCATGACCGCTGTCGGCCCAAAAAGGCGCAGAGCATGGAATCAGATCAAGACGTCGCAAAGTTACTCCTTACAATAGAAGGTTCCGTTCACGTAAACATATCCGTCCGGTCTTCTGCCGCGCGGATCGTGATGCAGCCAGTGCAGCAGGCCGCCTTTGTTGGTCCAGATAAACTGACCACCCATCGCAACTCGATCACCCACTTTCAGCGGGACGCGAGGGCACATATCCAAATTATACACCGCCTGCATGGTCTCGCCATTAGAAAGACGCACAGTCCATTTTTGATGTTCAAGACCACTATTGTCGTCGGGCAGAATTTTGGTCACCACCATATCGGCGCCCTCAACAAAGTCCTCGCGGCGGCGGTTGTTGACAGCCTCCACCAAATCGCGATCGTCACTGATTAAATCATTTTCCTGATATTGCTTGAATCGAGCCGCCTCAGCAGACTCCATTTGAGAAAAGACAACAACCGCAAACGCACAAACATAGATCGCAACGCGAACCCAAGACTTCATCACATCCCCCTTCATGATTGAAGCACCCCACCACGGGGACGAAGTCTGCTTCAAAGGAGGACATCTGACAATCAAAAAGAGTCTTACATTCTCTGTAAAATTTACTGCTAACAGACCCCTAACACCATAAAAGAAAAAGGCTCACTTCTCTTTCTTTGGCACTCGAAGAGGGTCTTTGTTGGTCGCTGACATGTAGCGAATGTCGTTTAGAGAGAGTTTGAATTTCTCGCCCCACTTCTTCAGCAGGCCTTCGTACTCTCCAGAACGAATCAAACTGTCCATGCCGGCGTCAAATTTACGCGCCGTCTGCTCTCCCAGAGGATGCTGCTTACTGATCATCAGATAAAGGCCGCCGGTTCCTATCGGCCCCAGGACTTTTAAGTTCTTCTTCACTGTCTCGGTCTGTGTTCCCAGCAGATAGTAATAGGTCAAAAAATTCACCACGCCATGCGAAACTCGTTTGCCGGCCACAAGCTTTAAGACATTCGAGTCTGAACTGACAAACTGCTTTTCGATTTTAGGGTGATAGTCAAACTCGGGTCCGTAGGAAAAGCCATTGGTGACAGCCACCTTTTTCCCTTCCAGATCATTGACCTCATCCACCTTGCCTTCTGTACTGTCTTTATGAGCGATGGCAATGGCACTGGTAATGAGCAAGGGATAGTCGGGGAAAATCAGAACATTCAACATGGTCGGGTCATAAGTGGTGCTGAAACATCCCAGTTCCGTTCCAGCCTGCACCTTCGCCATACAGCGCGAAAATGGTACTGCCTCAAATTTAACTTCGATATGCTGAGTGCGAAACACACTGCGAACAATATCGACCGACAACCCTTCGACTTTATTGCCTTGTCCAGAGCTGTACGGAGGAAAGCCATCCTCCGCCAGAAGCTTCAGAACTTCTGCACGCGCAAAAGAAGCCAGAAATGTGAACCCTAGAAAAAGGACCTTCCACGCACATGGCACCCGCTCACCTCGCTGCAAACAAGATTCTTCGACCAGTACATCATGTCTGCCCACGGATGTAAAAACTTTGTAGCTCTCTCTGACAGCAAGAGCTGTCAGCTCGCAAACAAAAGGCTAACGAAACTCGACCTTGTCGATGGTGACAAACTCTTCCCCAGCCGGTTTGACAATGCGGACTTCGTCGCCCTCTTTCTTGCCCAACAATGCTCGCGCCACAGGTGATTTCCAGGAAATCTTGCCTTGTTTTGGATCAAACTCATCTTCACCGACGATCTGATAAACAACTTCGTCGCCATCTTCATTTACCAAAGTCACAGTTGCACTAAAAAGAACAGTGCTACCCTTCATCTGTTTTGGATCAACAAGTTCGGCATCTTCGATTCTTTTTGTCAGAAAGTGCACACGACGATCAATTTCGCGCAAGCGACGCTTGCCGTACTGATAGTCTGCGTTTTCAGAGCGGTCGCCATTGCTGGCGGCCCAGGCCACCACTTCCACCAACTTCGGACGCTCGACGTGCATCAGTTCGTGATATTCCGCTTTCAGCTTAGCCAGACCTTCAGGGGTGATATAATTCTTCTTGGTATCCATAAGCCAAGACTAGACCATCTGCCAGAGTCCTTACAAAGGTTTTTCCCTCGTATTCCATAATTTATCACCCGAACGGGGCGGACCTGGACTTAAGCGCCATTTAATAATGAGACTTTTTCTCCGAAAGAAGATTGAGGAGGAATCGATGAAAAAACAATGGAAACGTCTGCTTATCGCCGCTTTAAGCTCGTCTTCCGTGTTTGCAGGAACGTGGTTTTGGTATCAATCCACGGACAGCAATCGCGCCTCTCAATCCAATGAAAAACCGCTGGCTTACGTCGGAAAAATTGTTGAAGACATTCAGCGTCGCCCGGCATCGCGTCTGTTGTGGCAACTCGTCAACACAGGCGAGCCATTATATAACGGCGAAGCCATTCGCACCGGTGAACGTGGCGAAGTGCGTATTCAGTTTGTCGACTCGGATCGCTATTTGGATCTGGAGCCGGAATCTCTGATCGTCATTAAAAAATCCGAAGGCGAAATCGCTCTGGATCTGATGGAAGGTAGTTTGTTCGTTAATGCCAAAGCCGGTGCGGGCGACAGCAATGCCCCGGGACTGGTATTAAATTCCGCCAATGGCAAGGTCGATCTGTCCCAGGCATCCGCCTCCCTTTCAAAAGGCCGTGGTAACGCCGTGGATGTTCAGGTCCTCGAGGGTAAAGCGTCCATCAAAGACAGCAATGGTCAGACGCAGGATTTGACCACTCGTGAAGAAGTGCAGATCCTGTCTCCATCGCCGCAAAAACCTGTGGCGATGAATGCAGAAAGCCCTGATCCAGTCTCTTTCCAATGGCGCGGCTTCCCGCCTAACACGCAAGTATCCTTGTGGGTGGGCCCAAGTCGTAAGCAACTTAAAGAGATCAAAAAGGCCAGTTTGAATGCCAGTCAGCTCCAGGCCGCTTTGCCGTTTGGCCGTCACTACTGGAAACTTGTCGCCACCACACCTCAGGGCTCCGTCGCGGGTGAAAGCCCCGTTTACAAGACCGAGGTGTTGGCGCGCTATGCTCCGACAGTGACGTTCCCGACTGCAGATGCAGAAATTCAGGCTCCCCAAGTTCCTTATGATATGAATTTCAAATGGCAAAAAGGTGATGATACACGACAGGTGACTTTAGAAGTCTGGTCCGATGAACAAATGACCCGCAAAGTGGCAACCCGGACGCTTACCAAAGAAGATAACTTCACCCTGCCCGGCCTGAAAAGTGGGACCTACTTCTGGCGCATGACTTCATATTTTGTTGATACGGAAAAACCAGTTCTGGGCAAAGTGCAAAAATTCACAGTCGGTTCGTTGGCAGAGTTCAACGCCAAAAAAGCGCCGATCCCGGTGGTGGTGGATTTCACCATCCCAGAAAAGGATCTGGTGCAGTACTATGTTGAACAGCCTCAACTGGGTCTTTCTTGGAAAGGGGACCGGCCGGATCAGGTGGCATCCTGGAGAGTTAAATACCGTGGCGAAAATGACGCCCCCGAGTCCGCCCAGAGTATGAACGTCAAAGACACTAAGTTGACTGCTCCGGTGCACAAACCCGGCCGCTATATCGCTTCCATCGAAGCTCTTTCCGAGGACGGAAAAGTTCTGGGGGCGGCAAGCTCACAGGTCTTGACCGTCAGCCCATTGCCACTTTTACAAGCCCCTGTATTCACACCTGCCGAAGGTGTGCTGCAAGCCTCGAACGATGGTCGCAGTCAGTTGATCTGGAGCCAAGTGGAAGGTGCCAAGGAATATTGGCTGACCATCAGAAAAAACGGCAAGGAACTTAAGCGCAGTAAATATGCACAGAACTCCACTTCGCTAAAAAATCTTCTGCCGGGTGAATATGAGGTCGAAGTCTCTGCCGTGGACACTTATGGCCGAAGCAGCGAAGTTCTGCCTGCCCGCAAACTTTTGGTGCCGGATACTTCTAATATCAAGGCCCCTACTTTAAAGAAGATCAAGGTTAATTGATGAAGTTAACTAGTGCGTTCCTTCTTTTGCTAATCTCTTTCTGGACCTCACTGGTCTGGGCGGCGCCCTATCGCCGACTCGTGAACTTCGAGTGGGAAGCAATTGAAAACGCCAAGTCTTATGAGATCGAACTAAAACAGGTCAAAGCCAAAGGGGAAGAGGCCAAGACCTTCACCTTTAAAGTGACCGAAGCCGCCTGGAACGGCCGCCTGACCCCTGGCAAATACATGATGAAACTGCGTTCACGTGACTATCGCGGAGTTCCTGGGAAATGGAGCGAGGAAAGCGAATTCAATGTGGGCCTGGAAACCGCCGTGCTGAAATTCCCGGGCTCCCGCCTGCAACTGCCCACGCAGGAAAACGACAAGACCACTGTGAACTTCAAGTGGGAACCTGTTGGCGGGGCGGATCAGTATCAATTCACGCTGATCTCTGAAGACGGCAAAACTCAGATCTCGGAAACTTTGAAAGAACCTTCCTTTAAGGCAACGATTCCCGTGGCTTCCCACTATACCTGGAAGGTTTCCTCTTCCAATGCTGAAGGCATCGTCAGCGATGCCACTGCCGTGGGACAATTCACGGTCATGGGGAAACCTGTTGAAAACCCTCGTATTGATAAGCCCGAAACCGATTTCGTTCGCGAACTGAAATGGTCCAAGCCCGACTACGTCACCGGCTTTGATATCTATATTTTGAAATTCAACAAAACAGCCCGCAAATGGGAAAAGATGAAGGTCCTTGAAAACTATCAACAGGACACTCTGCCCTTTGATGAAAGCTGGCCTGGCGGACAATATCAAATTGGTATTCGCGCCAAATCAGATTTGCGACCTTCATCCAAACTGGCGAAACAGTCGTTCTCTGTGCGCCATGGAGATCGCTCTCCAGCCGCAGAATACACAACACTGGTCAGAAAATCCATTGAGCGGGTTACCGGATGGTATGCCGTGGCTAGCTATCTGATCACCGAAATGCAATACCAAGGGATCAATCCGGAAAAGAATTCTTCCGTGGCATACAAAGCTCTGGGCGGCACGGGACGCCTGGGAATTGGCTGGTTCAGCCCAACAACCCCTTGGGGGTTCCTGGGAATACTGGATTTAAGCGGATTCACCTTCAACGGCAAGACTCAAACCTTTGCTTCCGCCGAAGCCAATGCCGTCTATCGCAAGGCCGTGGGCGATCGCGGGGAAGTGCGCTTCCAAGCCGGGCCTTACTATAAAGAGCTGCCTGAAACTGTCGGTGATCCATTCTCGGGTCAATCGTCGGACTTAAAAATCAGCTCGGCCGGGCCGCATTTCGGAGCGGAATACTGGTACTCTTTGACGCCCAAATTGGGAGTTCAGGTCAATGCCCATCTTTATCTGTCACTGATGAAGATCAGCACCCCCAACGGCGAACCCATGGAACCGAAGATGTCCACACAGTTTGGATTCCTGGGAAGTTACCGCTTTACTCCGCGCTTTACGGGGTTGATCGGTTACGCCCGCCGTGAAGATAAAATGTCTTACAAGGCCGCCACAGGAACTGACAGCTTCGCCAGCGATGGGGACGTGAATGAATCCACCATCGTCGGAAATTATCTGAACGTTTTTGCCGAGTGGAGCTTCTAGTGATCAGGAGAGAATTATGAGAATACCCATTTCTACAAAACTCATCACGGTCACCATCCTGATTCTGGTGGCGGCCACAGGCACGATCACCTGGATCTCCTCTTCCTATTTCGAGAAGAAAGCCGCCGAACAGGTGGATATCGCCAACCTGGAATCTGCAGCCGCCAAAGCCAAGGAAATTGAAAACATCGTGGCAAGTCTGGTCGACAAGACCCGCACGACAGCTTCTTTGCTGACAAAGGGTGCCGCTTCGCAAACGGAGGCCGGTGATGATTTTGATTTTAACTTTACTAAAGATAAAAACTTTATTGCTTTGGAAGTCCTGAAGCTGGATGGCCCGGCGGTGGAAACCGTAGCCCGTAAAGTCAAAGAGGATGTGCTTAAACCGTATGGTCTGACTCCGGCTTATATCACTCACCTGCGCTCCTGGCAGAAATTTCCGATTCGCTCGGTAGCTCAGGGAAGCATTGAAATCAAAAATGCCTCTTATCCCAAAGCCCCAGCGATGATCACCATCGGGATTCCCCTGATCCGCGATGAACAGGGAAAAATCACGCACATTGCCCTGGCGGATGTGACGCTGGCTCCGTTCGAAAAGCCGTTCACCGATCCGTCCGAGCGCACTCAGTACCTGATTGATCGCAACGGGGAGCTTCTGGCTCACAAAGATGAACAAAAAGCCATGGCCCGCCTGAACATGGGGAAATACCCTATTGTGCAAAAGGCTTTGACACAAAAATCCCCGCAGTTCCAGACAAAGTTTCTGAATCCTGACAATGACAAAGACTATTTCGGAGCTTCAGTTAAGACTTCGTACGGCGCAACCGTGATTTCACAAACTTCAGAAGAAACAATTCTTGAAGTTTCCAATGAGGTGAAACGCCGGGCGATCTTTGTGGCCGGTTCCGCCATTTCCATGGCGATCTTCTTTATCTTCCTGTTTTCGATGACACTGACCTCCCCTATTGAAAAGTTGGCGGAGATGATCAACCTGGTTTCAAAAGGAAACTTCAACGTCAAAGCCCGCGCGGCCGTCAGATCCCACGACGAAGTGGGCGACCTGGCAGAGGCTTTCGATCAAATGACCGAGGGTTTAAAAGAGCGCGACAAAGTGAAAAGCCTTTTCTCGAAGTTCCACGGATCTTCTGTCGCTGAAGACTTGATCAACAAGGACATCGGGGTTGGTGGCCAGACCAAAGAGGTCGTGGTCTTCTTCTCGGACATCCGGGGTTTCACGGCGTTTTCAGAAAAGCGTTCGCCAGAAGAAGTCGTTGAAATGCTGAACGAATACTTTGGTGTTATGGTTAAAATCATCAACAGCCACGGCGGAGTTGTCGACAAGTTCATCGGGGATGCGATCATGGCGGTCTGGGGGGCACCGAAGAGTTCTGACCGTGATGCCCATCAGGCGGTACGCGCCTGTCTTGAAATGAGACGTGCCCTGGAAGAACTCAATGAACGCCGCATTGCCCGCAGCCAACCGCCAATCAACATCGGTATGGGCTTACACGCCGGGAAAGCAATTTCTGGAACCATCGGTTCAGACGAGCGTATGGAATATACGGTCATAGGAAACACGGTCAACACCGCCTCCCGTATTGAGGCCTCGACAAAAGCCTTCGGGGCGGATCTGTTGATTTCAGACACCGTCATTGAAAGAATCGGTGAGGATTTCAAAACGGAACTAGCCGGAGCGGCCGAAGTCAAAGGGCGTTCCGAGGCCCTGAAGATGTTCAAAGTCCGTGGCTACAGAGCTGAAGACGGAAGCATGGTTGAAGTCCGCACTCCTTATTCCGACTATGAAGCCGAGGCCGCAGACAAAGTGAAAATCAAAGACGCTGCCTAGCGTTCACTGGCTGGAGCGCGTGATCCTGACGTAACCACCGCACTTGCCGCGGTGGTTTGTTTTTCAACCATGGCGATCCGGCGAAACTCGGGATAGATAAAGGCCTCTGTCACATACAAATTCTTTGTGGGATCTTTTTTGGATGACACCAAAGATGGTGTGCTGGCGCAAGATACAACATTGATTAGAAGCAGGCACAACCACACAAGTTTCAACTTCATACATCCCCCCGGATATCGTAGATAGAACCTTTTGCATTCTTCCTGCCACCCCTATTGCAATAGGTTGCTTATAAACGGAAAGTCCTTAATCACTGTCTAAAATATATTAGACAGTCGTTTTTCATCGCATCACAACTGTACAGACTTAGCACATGTTCAAACATTTTCCGTTTTCTAAAAATCACACCTGAAAACAAGCACTCGCATCAAACTTGGAAAACTTTTGGCTGAATTTCGTCGACATTCAGATTTGTAAGATTTCAGCAGCTTAGAGGCTGGCCCGACCGTTGCTTTGTGATTCCTCGCAGGGGGAACGATGAAAAAGATTTTGTGGGCCATTTTATTTGTCGCAGCAGCGGTTCCGGAATATGCCTTGGCTAAAGATGTGGTGTCCACAGGCACCTTCAATCAAATGATTGATGAAGGCAATGCCGCCGCCAAAGATCTCAACGCCACAATCGCACGTAATGTCAGCTCCACCGGTGGAGCCACCTTTAAAGGCGACGTGATCACCGTCGTGGACAGTAAACGCAATCCAGTCAAATACAACCCGTTCCTGATTGAGGACGAGGTTGAGGTCAAGTCCATTCGCGATTCTGAATAGCATTTACGATCCGGGGGGATTCTGTGAATAAGCTGACTCAATTTTCAAAATTAGTACTGTGTGGAGCTCTTGTAGAGGCTGTCGTAGGTTGCAGCCAACCCGTACGTTTCGCCCCCTCAGCCCTTGAACAAAGCTCTTTGTCTGACAATGCCTTTGGCCAGACTCCAGTGATTCCGGAAGTGGAAATCCCTGAAGTTCCCAAAGTTGATCCATTTAGTCCCTATAAGCACATGACGGACGTTGCCAATGGTGACGATTCGATGACACCGAATCTGGCCAGTGCTGATTCCATCAATGGCAAACCGGTTTCCAACTGTGAGCGCATTCGTCCTGACGGTTCGGACCGCTACGAAGAGGAACGCCAGGCCGCTTTGCTTGCCGCCAAAGAAGACACCTCTTTGATTCCCGTACGCTTCTCGGTTTCCGCCGGGAGCGCCGTGGACAACATTGCACACTGGTCCCATCAACGATCCATTCTAAGAAAAGACACTGAGGGTGTGACGCCTATCTATGTAGGCGCGGCCAAGAAGGATACTGATGCCTGCAAATGGTCAACGAATTGCACCCCCAAAGCGACAATCACCAATCACTTCCATTATCTGGCGGATCACATGACAGCTCGCAGTGAATTCATCAGTGGTAAGAAGTGTTTCTTCAGCACGGTCCGCGCTATTGCCAGTGTTGAAAACACCGGTGCTGTGACTGTTTTCGGCGACACAAATCAGGTCATTCCTGATGCGGTAGCCCTGCAAAACCACTCTTTGCGCAACCTGTACTATGGTGAGTCTTACGCTGATGATGTGAACTCCGGCAGTCCCCGTCTTTTTAAAAGACTGGGTGATGGGACGCCGAATATCGTGAATCTTTATCTGGCGGACTTGCGTGAAAACATCAACGACACCAATCAAAAAGCCTTTAATATCCTGACTCCGGAGTTCGTTAAACTCAGTAAAGGTCTGACTCGTGGTGATGAAGTGACTTTGACCTTCAAACAGATCTTTGACCTGCGCACCGTATGGTCGCAACGAGACTTCATCACCGAAGTTCTTTCCACCCAAAGATCCGTAAAAACAGGGACTGGCACCACAGTCACAATGGGCTCCTGCAATACCGGAGATCTGTGTTATTCCGCCTATGAGGCGGTCCCACAACTGATTCAATGGATGGTTCATTCCGGAGTGGACGGTACCGCCATGTCAACGAAGTACACCCCACTGGTTCTGGATCTGGGTGAGAAAAACGTACAAACCTCCAGTGTGGAGGGTGGCACCTTCTTCAATCTGGCAAACCTGAAAGTGGACGGCAGCGACAACGACTTGGATGGAGGTCAAAAAGTCAGCCACATGACCGCCTGGCTGGGTGGCAAATTAGTTACCAAAGAGTCTGAAAACTCAGTGAATAAAACCTTGTTCAAAAGAGAAATCGAAGATGGTTTCCTGGTTGTTCCCAATGCCGATGGCAGCATCACCAGTGCAAAAAATCTTTTTGGCTCGGAAATGAAAGTGAAGGTCGGAGATGAGGAAAAAACTTTTGCCAATGGCTTTGAAACCCTGATCGCCTTGGCTGGCAAGGACTGTCAATCTGAAGACCCCAAGAAACACTATCTGGGACCTTGGGATGGTGAACTGTACAGTCAAAAGATTAAAGTATGGGTGGATAAGAACCGCAACGGCATCGCCGATGATTCCGAAGTGATTGCTCTGGCTGACGCGCGTGTTGCTGCGATCAATGCCTGCCACGTGGTCTATGCAAACGAAAAGGACAAATACGGTAACAGCACCGAGTTGCGCGCTCCGTTCCTGATGCTCGAACCGGGTGAGGTTCTGGCTTCCGCGGAACAAACAGAAGGTGTTTCTGAAGATGAAATTCTGACTCGTCTGGCGACAGGAAAAAACAAAGACGGCCAAACGGCGCAGTTCCGCCTCATGGTGGACATCTTCTTCAAAGCTAAAACAGATGTGATTCTTGAAAACGTGGACCCTTCCCGAGTCCAATCGACAAAGGGAGGTGTCCAGCTAGCACAGATTGGTCAATAGTTTAGATGATTCCAAAACCTAAGAGACATAAAGCCACCGCGGTCAAACAAGGTGGCTTTTTTCTTTAGGTACGAACGCTAAGGCCGTCTTTCAAAGCCAGCTTCTGAGCGCGCAGGGCCGGAATCAGGCCAATCACCGTTCCACCCACCAAAGTAATCAACAGATAGACCAACTCAGAACGTGTAAACCACGGCCCCACCAGATAAAGACCAAATTCAGTCTCGATCCAAGGCTTCAAAGCCGCCACCAGACCAACTGACAAAACCACCCCAGAGAAAACACCCACGGCGGTCAAAAGAGCGGACTCAAACACCAGCAACCCGACAATCTGTGTGGACTTCGCACCAACAGCGCGCAAAATGGCCATCTCACGACGGCGTTCATTCAGGGTCGTCGTCAACGCAATCAACATCGCCATAAATCCTACAACGACCACCATCCAGGAAATCATGCGAAGTACGCCTTCGACATAGGACAGACCATTCCAAAGCTCACTCAAAGTCGCCCCGGGAATGATCGCCAGCAAGGGCTCGTCCTTGTAGGTGTTGATTTCCCGCTGCAACTTCAAAGTTTCAATGCGGGACTTCGCCCCGACAAAAAAGGCCGTGATTGTGTGCACAGGCAGGGTCTCTTTACTTAGCTGGTTGTGAGGCACGATTTTATCCGGCGAAGGGGCTGAGCCATCCTGCCAGTCAATGTGCAAAGCCTCCATCCCCTGTAGGGACATATAAACCGCGCGGTCCAGTGGCGTTCCCGTAGCTTCTAAAATTCCGGAAATCTTAAACGGACGATCATCGTGCTGAAGAATGCCTTCACCCTTGGTCACCCCGTGAGTCACCACCACACGATCACCCAGCTTGTAACCCAGCTTGCGAGCCACCTCGGCACCGACAACCACATCCCAAAGGTCGTTGAACTCCTGTCCTTCAGCCAAAGTGACTTTGCGATCCCCACGATAGTGATAGTACTTAAAGAAATCCTGGGTGGTTCCGACAACTCGGAATCCACGATGCCCATCCCCCAAAGAATACGGAATCGTCCATTCTATCGCCGGGTTGGTGCGGACTTTTTCGTAAGTCTCGTAGGAGATATTATGGGTCGCATTTCCCATATTAAACACAGTGTACAGAATCAACTGCAATGGACCACTGCGAGCCCCGACAATCAGATCTGTTTTACTGATTGTCTGTGTGAAACCTTCCTCCGCAGCCCGCTTGGCACGTTCGACGGTCAACAGCAAGGCCACACTTAAAGCAATGGAAATCACCGTAAGCGTTGTCGCAAACGCCCGATTCTGCAAAGACTTGATTGCCAACTTCAAAAAGACCATCACACAACCTTGTTAATGGATTCTAAAGAAAGAGAACGACTGAATAGTTTTTCAATGCTGCGGTCATGGGATACAAAAATCACCGTGGTGCCATACAGCTCGGAAAGTTCGAACATCAGTTTCAGGAATTTTTCGCGATGATCCGCATCCAGAGCCGAAGTCGGTTCATCCGCCAGAATCAGATCCGGTTTTCCTAACAAGGCTCGGGCCACAGCTACACGCTGCTGCTGCCCGACACTCAGCTCAGTGACCTTCTTTTCCAGAAGGTCCGCAATCCCCAGGTTGCCGCACAAAGCACGGATCACCATTTCGGTATCCACAGTGCCCAGACGAGCCTTGCGGGACGCACTTAAATGCAATGGAAGTTCGATGTTTTCCTGCACGGAAAGATACGGGATCAAGTTGAAGCTTTGAAAGACATAGCCCATGTGCTCGGCACGGAAGGAATCACGCTGGGCATCGGACATCTTTGCCAGATCTTGCCCCAGAATCTCGACCGAACCTGAGGTCGGGCGCAGAACCCCGGCCAGAATTTCCAGCAAGGTGGTTTTCCCTGTTCCGCTGGGACCGTACAAAAACAGCTCTTCGCCTTTGTTCACCCGGAACTCAGGAACGTGCAACGTGGGAGTTGTCTGCCCACTGTATGTGTAGGTCAGATCTCTCAGGGTGATCAATTCACTACTTGAGCTCAAGACTTTCTCCGTTCTTTTTCACTTCCAGAGATTTTTGCACCTGGTCCACAAGAACTTCGACCTGCACCCTCTTCAGGCGAGGATAAAACTTCTGAAAGTTGAAGGTCACCGTGCTACCCGCCACCGGCGCCTCGCAATTCACAGCAAACTCTGCTTCGACGTCGGAATGGCTTTTTTGTTCGATGACTTCAAAGATCTCCTTTTTCACTTCGCATTTCAGCGAAGGATCAAAGACCATCATCTCGGACATGTTGTCGAGCTTGGCCAGACCTTCCTCTTTTTTCTGTTTGTCTTTTTTGCTTTTTGCGGAATGCTCGAAGCCGTAAATCGCTTCGGATGGAGCATGGAACTCCACTTTGCCTTTTTTACCGTCAAAGGCGATACTGACTTTTCCCGCGCCATGAACATGAGCTCCATGTTCCGTGTGCGCCAATGCCATCAATGACAAGAGAAGAACTTTTAACACAAAGACCTCCTTGAGGGTTTTTATTTATACGGTTCGATGGCCTCTCCGATCAGCTCGAAGGACGCATCCCCATACATAGATTTCTTAGTGACTAGATTCAAAGTTCCGTGAACCCAAATCGGGCCAATGGCCGCATCGGTTCCCTTTTTCATTTTCACATAGACCATTTGATTCGGAGGAGGTGGCGGCACGTGAATACAGGCTTGAGGACTTGGCACCAGCAGAAACTCCACCACTTCTTTTTGATTGTCCTCCAAAGGAACCATGAAACCCGGAATTTTCACCGTTTTCCCATCCAGTGCCTTCAACTCTGAAGAAGAATTCCCGGTGATATAATCCATTTCACCGAGCAACCGCCAATCCACTTCGACACCGTTTAAAACAGCTCCACCAGAGCCTGCCAGCTGATAAACAACTGCGGCTGTCACGGCCACCAAAATGAAAATTCCTGCTAAAACCCACTTCTTCATATTTCCATTAAAGACTCTGCCCCCATTAAATGCAATAGCTTTGCGCAGCGCCCGAGCCTCTGCTATAACGAGTACTTGTTAGTCAAAAAAGGGCCAATTTTATGAGCAGCAAAATTCAAAGTGTCCGCGGCACTCGAGATCTTCTTCCTGAAGACAACCTTCTTTTCCGATTTGTCGAAGAATCCGCCTATAAAAAGGCACTTCTGTACGGCTACGGCGAGATCGAAACCCCAATTTTCGAGTTTTCTGACGTTTTTCACCGCACTTTGGGCGAAACCTCTGATGTTGTTAATAAAGAGACGTATGATTTTACAGATCGTGGTGGAGAGAAATTGACCCTGCGTCCCGAGGGCACTGCTGGTGTGGCTCGCTCTTTTATCTCTGAAGGCATGATGCAGAATCTTCCTTTGAAGTTCTATTATTCCGGCCCGATGTTTCGTTATGAGCGACCACAAAAAGGACGTTATCGCCAATTTTACCAATTGGGCGCGGAGTGTTTAGGTTACGAATCCCCATTGGCCGACGTGGAGTGCATTGCCCTGGCGTGGGATCTGCTGAAACAAATCGGCATTTCCGAGGACTGCACACTGGAAATCAATACGCTGGGTGACGCCGAAAGCCGCGCGGCTTACCGCGACACCCTTGTTCAATACTTTACAACTCACAAGGATCAACTTTCCGAGGATAGCAAAATGCGTCTGGAGAAAAATCCTCTGCGCATTTTGGACTCCAAAGACGAGGGCGATAAAAAACTAAACGCCAATGCCCCGAAACTTGAACAATCCTTGAATCAGACTTCTCAGGACTTCTTCAAAAAGGTTCTGGCGGGTATTGAAAAGCTCGGCATCCCTTACAAGGTGAACAATCACCTTGTGCGCGGTCTGGACTATTACTGCCACACCGTTTTTGAGTTCACCACGTCCAAACTGGGCGCGCAGGGGACTGTTTTGGCAGGGGGTCGTTACGATGGTTTGATTGAAACCATGGGTGGGCCGAAAACTCCGGGTGTGGGATGGGCTGCGGGCATCGACCGTTTGGCCGATCTAGTTCCTAAAGAGCTGGCGGTGAAGCCCGAGGTTCTGGTGGCTGTGATTGGCGCGGATGACCAGGGTGAGGATGAAAGCGTGAAAGTCGCCCATGAAATCCGCAGCCGCGGCCTGAAAGCTGAAAACTTCCTGTCCGGCAAAATGGGTAAGAAAATGCAAAAGGCCAACAAAGCCGGTGCCCACTATGCTTTGATTTTGGGAGGCAACGAAGTCACAAATAAAACTGTGACGGTGAAGAACTTCGCCACCGGGGAACAAAAAGAAATTTCCCGCGAGGAACTGAAGACCTTTCCGTTTTCCATTTAAATCCTACGAAAGAAAAAACCCGCTTTGAAAAGCGGGTTTTTTTGATTCTTTCTTACTTGATATTTCGCAGTTTGAATTCCATTTTCGGGAAGATGATTCCCCCACCAAACCCCAGCTTCACCGCGACGTGAAACAAATCATTCACCCTGTTCTGAGCTGGCAACCAAGAACCCTCAAGTCCCAGAAAAGCCTCCGCGACGACGCCGACCCCCCGGCCATAAACCGCGCCATTGAGTTCGCTGATATTCACCCCGCTGGGAATGAAGCTGAACATCCACTTGTACGCAATCTCAAACTTGAGTCCGCCGTTTTTGAAGTCACACAAATACATCTCAGGGATCCGCACCACTTCGTCAGTTCCTGGCACCAGAAACGCAGCATCAAAGGTCCACACGTCGTGATCCATCAAAAGAGCCCCGTTCATGCCATGCGCATAAAGATAACCTTTGATGGGAATCTTCTGATCCGAATCAACCTTGAATTGCTGTTGCAAGGTCAAAACCAACTGATCAATCTGTTCCTGATTCAGACGAGTGTTCTTTTTCAAAGAGGCCACCAGAGTTTCCCGGGACATCCCCTCGTCCTTGTCAAAATCCAAAGCCCAAGCCTTTGACGGACTCAACGAAAGCCATCCCAACAACAACACGGACATGACAAGTCTGACGATCATGGTGATTTCTCCTTCTCAAAAAGGCTACCGCGAAAGGTCGGTCGTGAAAAGACTCTGTTGAGCTATTTTACTGAAATAAAGATCTCTATCTGCGTGTTGCCCGGATCAGCACTTCTGTGATCGTACACTTCAAAGTCCGCACGATAAGCACGCTCGCCACCCAACTGCGTGGCTGACAAGCTCCAAATATGCTGCCATGCCTCGATCACCACGTTCGGCATCGGACCTTTCGGGGTGGTGAATACGGAATACCTGGAAGCTGGCAGAACCTTTGACACCAATCCTGCAGGAACGTCCGCGAATGAGCCGACCTGCTTCCCAAGCACAAACGAGTATTCGCCATTCACATCACTTTCATAATCCGTATAAATCGCAAAGACGTCATCCGAAACGGCGTTAACGATCTGTCCCGCTACATTTTCCTGAAAAAACCTCTGCCAATGAGCACCAATCCTACCCGCCCCGTTCATTTCCGCCTGGTTGCTGGTACGCACTTCAATGCCCACAATCATAATATCGTTCTTTTCCATCATGACAGATTTCACTGCATTACCTCGTTTATTTCAGAAACAAAAAAGCCACCGGGAGGTGGCTTTGATGCTTTTACTTGCGATTCAACTTGATCGAGTGTCCCTTACTCCAGCCGGAGATCTTCAAAGAACTTGCTCGCGTCCAGACAAACATCATGATCAAACCAACGACAAACATCACCAAGCTCAACCACTGACCGCGGGTCAGCCCCAAAGCCTGGAATCCGATGTGTGCATCTGGCATACGGAAGTGTTCATCCACTACACGCACCACCGCGTAAATCAGGATAAAGCAAGCCGCAATGAAGCCGGGCTTGCGAGGCTTTCTCCACAAGAAGAACAAGAACAGGAAGATCACCAGCCCCTCGCCCACTGCGGCGAACAGTTGCGATGGATAACGGGGGGTCAGCAACGGTGCAATCGCCTCTTTGGCCGCCGTGTTGCCATCCTGAATGGACTCGATCACCTTATTCAAAATGGAATAAAGCTGATCACGCGCGCCCATGTCGAAGCGGAATTTATCGACGAGTTCCAACCACTGCTCGCGGCCCACGCCGATTTTCTCAACAACCGGAACCAGCTCGGACAACTTGCCGGCTTCCTGAGAGGGCCAGCTTGTGATGTCCTGCGGAAACTTCACTGCCAAAGGATAAGTCGGATCGCAAGGACGACCCACCAGCTCACCGTTGATGAAATTCGCGATACGACCGAAGAACACACCGACCGGACCGCTGACAGCCACTAGGTCAAAGAGATAAAGAGTGTTCACGGAGTACTTGCGTGCATACAACCAACAAGCGATCACGATACCGATTATACCACCGTGGCTGGCCATCCCACCTTCGTTCACCGCCAGGACACCCCAGTACGGGAAGGTTGCTTTGAATTTCAAAAACAGATCCGGGCCATAGAACAAGACATAACCCAAACGACCGCCCACCAGGGTTCCGATGGCGGCGTAGGTGATAAAATCGCCCACCATTTGCGCTGTCATGCCTGCACGCTGTCTGCGCACCAACCAGGTGATCAGCAGATAGGCGCAGATAAAACCCATCATGTACGACAGACCATACCAGCGAACGCCAAAGTCTCCGGAAATTCTTAATGCAAAGGGATCGAAATCATGAACCACAGGATATCCTTCTTTTTGTAAAACTAATTCTTAGTCCACGTCGCAAAGTGATGCACTCACGACATCGTGATCTACCTGATTTGAGACGCTCTATGGACCTGGGACCATAAAAGCGAGAAAATAGGGGTATGTCTAGGTTTTCATCTGTGCTTCTACTCTGCATTATTTTGACCGTGTCTCTGGCCGAGGCACAAAGTGCCAGCCGCTGGGGCAGCGGGATTGATTTCACCAAGCGAGCCGCCGCCCGGGAAAAGGGCCGCTGGTCTCTGTCTGAGTGGATGGAGACCAAAAACCGCAACCGCATGATGGACATGTGGCTGTCGGTCAACTCACCCTCCCCCTATGAGTTCGCTCTGGGAGGCACCTACAACTCTTTCAAAACGGAAGTGGAAGGTTCAGGCACGAGCGAATCTCACGTCTCGTACAGCGGTGAGGTTTCCGCCTATGCCCAGTTTGTCGGCCTGACCGGCGAATATGAAAACAACACGGAAGAAAACTTCAGCGACCTCGGTGGAATGCTCAACATCCGCCTGCTGGGGAACTCGATCCAAAACACCGCTTTTACTATCCATTACGGTCTGCGCACACGCGAAGGCACCGGAGACCGCCTGTCCCAGCAGTTTGGGCAGGTTTCACTGCAGGTGTATCTAACCAAGTATTTCGGAATCGACGGAAAATATCGTTATTTCCTTCCCACCTCCACGGATGATTTGGGGGATGTCGAAGGAAATCGGGCCGAAGCCGGGCTTTTTATAGACTTTAAAGCCGTCCGGATCTTCGGAAGCTGGTTTAAGGAGAGCCAGAAAACAAAAATCCCTGCCGCGACGGATGACACAGTCACCGATCGCACAGGGATCAGGTCAGGAATCAAGATCTTCTTCTAAGAAGACGAAACCCTCCCCAAGCAGAAAACCGTCAAAAAGGTTCGTATGCAAGGCGGAGGGTTTTTTGCGTATCGGAGGCCCGGATGGCCCGACACAAAACTAGCAGGATGCTAGTTTTGCGCGCAGCCCGAAGGGTTAAGGGCAGGAGCCCTTAACACGAAGTCAGACGGGCCTTTTTCACGGTTTTAATCCAACTGGATCAATTTGTTTTCGCCGCTTACGAAGTACGACTCAGTCGCTTGCTCGTAGGCCATTGGAGAAGTGGCTTTCCACTCCATGTTCATTTGCATACCAGCTACAGGATCACGTTTTGTACCTGTGTTGAATACAGAAGGGATCACGGCTGTTGCGTCGAAGTTGAAGCCCCAAGCAACAGAAAGGTTTGCAGGCATGAATGTCGCGTTTGTGATGTATTTACCAACGCCATCAGCAGAACCACCGGCAGTGTAAGTTACACGGTAAGAGAAATCGACAACAGCCATGCCGAAGCCGTTTTCATAAACTACATTGTAAACTTTGGACTGAGGAACATTCCAGCCATGAAGGTCAGACCAGCAAGTCAAACCAGCAGGAAGAGCATTGGCAGTGTCCATTTTCAAGTTAACAACAGATTTACCTGCGTTGATAACTGCGAAGATTTTTTTACCGATGTTGATGATTTGATCCACGATCAACTCAATTGCATTCAATGGATTCACTTCGTTCGCGATATCGCTTTCGCCAGTGAATTTCACGCGCAATGGACGTTGAGAGTTGCAATCCTGAGACAAACCGTTTGCACCTTTGGCAAACGTATCCATCTGCGGATACTGCTCAGTCACGTCACGAACTGTGACTTTTTTGATTTCGAAGTAAGCTTTATCAGTAGCAAAAGCGGAAGACGCCATACCCAGTGTCAACGCCGCTGCGATTAGAGAACGAATCATTTGGACCCCCTTGTTTCGTTGGCAGGGGTCATATCAAGGCAAATACGAGCTTTCAAACGAAAAAGCCCAACTGCTAACTATTTAATCTTCTGCATTGCGTTACCACTGCTTAGTGAGCGTAAGCATAGGGAAAATCCAGGATTTCGAGTTCGAATCGTTCGATTCCACTCCAGAAACAGTCTTCTTCGAGTAAGTGGCTAAATAGTAATTCAGTGATGCCCCCAAATGGAAGCCTTCGCGCACTTCTGGCATGACACCGAACTGAAACCACATGCTGGTCCCCGTCCACTCTTCTGTGGTGGTCCCATCGGAAAACTTGCCCTTGCTCAGAATATTGTAGGCCATGCTCAGGCTGTAAAGCTGATTGCGCCCGAACTGCCACTTCAGATAAGGTCCCGTGTCAGTAGAACTGTAGGTCGTGGTCGCCGTGTCCTTGTCCGTATGAGAAATGCCCGAGTAGTTCCACCCACCCCAGATATTCTTTTTCAGACTGAAAAGCGCCCCGAGATTATAAAAATACTTCGTTGAGGTTTGAGTTTCAGAGGTGGAAAGGGTGTCCCCCATATAGGTCCCCCCCACTTCCAGCAAAAAGCCGGCATGGGCGGTGCTTGATACGAACAAAAAAAGCAGCGGCAACAATAGTCTCACAGCTTTTCTATCGGAAGAATTGATTAGGACCCCAAGGCCAGTCAGGGTCCAGGAGGGTCCGGTTATTTGTTACGCTGAAGAAGGGCGGCATAGAAGCCGTCATAGCCCTCTTTATCCGGGCGCACATGAATCTGCTTGAGCAAAGTCCAGTCGGCTCCGTGTTCGCTCATGAACTTTTCAATCTGCTTTTCATTTTCGCTCGGGAACAGACTGCAGGTCGCGTAAACCATCTGCCCGCCTTTTTTGGTCATCTTGCAATAACCTGTCAGGATCTCGTACTGCAAACCGTGCAGGCGGTCGATCTCTTCATTGCTCAGCTTCCACTTGCTGTCAGGGTTGCGGCGCAAAACACCCATCCCTGAACAAGGCACATCCAAAAGCAGGCGATCGGCAGTATCGTACAGTCGTTTGATCACCTTGTTGGAATCAATCAAACGCGTTTCGATGATATCCACCCCGTCACGGCGCGCGCGGACTTTGAGTTCTTGCAGCTTCCACTCATGAATATCCAGAGAGATGATCTTGCCCTTGTTCTTCATCATCGAAGCCAGATGCAGGCTTTTTCCACCCGCACCCGCACACGCATCAATCACACGGTGGCCGGGTTCAACTCCCAACAAAGGTGCGACCATCTGAGAAGCCGCATCCTGAACCTCAAACAAACCCTTCTTAAAAGGCTCGGTGATGAATACGTTTTTACGTTCCACCAATCGCAAAGCATTCGGCAGATCCGGAGAAACTTTCGTGGCGTTGATACCAGCGGTCTCGAGCGTTTTGATCAGTTCATCCGGAGTCGTTTTCAAGGTGTTGGTGCGCAAATAAACTTCAGCGGGCTTATTCAGAGCGCGCATGGCGTCTTTCCACTCGTCGCCCAACTCCTGCTGTCCACGTGCGTGCATCCAGTCCGGGATCGACTGAGCCACGGCAAAAGAAGACACATTCTTTTCACGCGCAATCACTTCGGCCGGGTTCAACCCCTGCAGCTCTTCCCAGTCAGGAAGCTCATTTCCCTGACGAATCCAGTAAGCGCCCCAGACCTTCCAAAGATCATTGTCATCAGCCATGTGACTGAGCAGACGTTCCCAGCGCACGATTTCGTAGACGGATTCGGCAAAGAAACGACGGTCGCGGGAACCCCAGCGCGTGTTCGCCTTCAGGTGACGCTGAATAACTTTGTCTGCATAGAAGCCCTGTTCAAAGACTTCATCAAGGGCAGTAACGATTTCGGATACGAGGTGCTTATGAATTTTCAAAATGTAAATACCAGGCCAGTGGCCAAAAAGGTTCCGTTGAACTGCCCGGAGGACAGAATAAGAAGGTGGTTTTTTAAACCAGCTTCGATGAAGAATCCAGTATTTTCAAAGATATCAAAGAAACGAGCGCCTGCGATCAACTGATAGTCCAAAGACAGTGCAGATTTTCCAGAGGCCTGTTTAAAGAACACACCCAGCCCCAGCCCCGCACCGAAATAAAGCGGAAAACGTGAGGACGCATCAGGGAAGGTGATCAAAGGCAGGAAGGATAATTTCGTCGGATTTTCATCGGCCAGCTCAAATTCTGAATAATCCAGGCGCAGTGCCAGATCCATGGAGTTGTACCACTCACCCACTCGGTAAGTGACGCCAAACTGATTTTTCCCCGCATCGTCCTCCTGACCATTTTTACCCCAGTCATAGGATTGCGATGCCATATAGCGGCCGAAGTGCAAAGCCAGGTAATGATCAGAAGCCGCTCGCACCGAGTCTCCATAGGACTCAGCCGGATCACGGGGCTGGAAGTACTTGGCCGCCGCCTCACGTCCAACGACAGGCTGGGAATTTTGAGCTGTGGCCACAGAAGCGACAAACAAGGGCAAAATCAACGATAGAAAAGTCTTCACACGCACCTCAATTCTGCCCTCTATTCTATCCAGCTTTTAGCCCGCCACGGAAGGTCTATAACGCACATAGGCAAAGCCACTGGACCCGTTGACTCAAGACGGTCGGCTCCCTAATCTCCGGCTAGCTTTTGAGACGGGACTAAAGACTATGAAATGCCCATTTTGCGGACATGCTGATGACAGAGTTTTGGATACCCGAGTGCAGAAAGATGGCAGCATTCGCCGCCGTCGCGAATGCCTCGAGTGCAAGGCTCGTTTTTCAACAGTAGAAACCATCATGCTGGCTTTCCCGTTCATCATCAAAAAAGATGGACGCCGTGAACCGTTCAGCAAAGAAAAGATCCTGAAAGGCCTGCAAGCTTCCTGTCAAAAGCGCCCGGTCAGTCTGGCGCAGATTGATGCCGTGGTGGAAAAGATCTCTGCCTGGGTGATCAACCGCGGTGAATCCGAGATCTCTTCCCGTCTGATCGGGAAAAAAGTCATGGCGGAACTAAAACAACTGGATGACGTTGCCTATATTCGCTTTGCAAGTGTATACAGAACTTTCAAAGACGTTCAGGAATTTGTGGAGACCCTGGAAGACGCCGAGCTTCTTGATTTTGTCGACGCAAGTAATCCACAATTAAGCCTCACCGCTATGACATTTGTTGAAAGCGAGAAAAGTACGAACCATGAAACTGACAGCAAGACGCCAAGCCCGCGAACTCGCCCTCCAGGTCCTCTTTCAAACTGAGTTTGCTCCGCAGATCAGCTACCAAACCTTCCTTGAAGTGTTTGAGCAGAGTCTTGACCCCGAAGTGATTTCCTACGCCGATCAACTTGTGACCGGTGTGCAGTCGCAGAAAGCCGCCATTGATTCCAAAATTCAAGCCTCCAGTGCTCACTGGAAGGTCGAACGCATGGCCACAATTGATCGCAACATTCTGCGCATCGCAGTTTATGAAATGCGATTCGCCGCAGATCCGATCAAAGAAAACATCGTCATCAATGAAGCCGTGGAAATTGCCAAGAAATATGGCACATCGGATTCCGGCAGCTTCGTCAACGGTCTTCTGGATCAAGTCGGTAAGGCTCGCTAATGGCACTCAGCGTACTTTCCCAGGCCAGCGCACTGAACCCAGGTTCCGACCTGTGGATTGTGCCTGATCTGGAAAAGTCACCTTGGACCGCCAAGCTGGACTGGTATCTGAATTTTCAAGTTTGCAAATCTTCGCGCCATCACACTCCGGCCATTCCCGCGTTTGTGGAAACTGTTGTGCAAGAGGCAGAACTGGAATCTCCGTTTCAACCTGCCACATCTTCGGCCCCTTTGATGATCGCCTCTGAAAAACTGCTGCCCAATAAGTGGGTCGTGGTTCTTCCGTGGAACGGGGATCTTGCCGCCTGGACGGCGGAAGTGTTCGGCATCTGGAAAAACCTGAAAGAGCCGACCTTGCGCATTTTCCTGCCACCTGGACAAAGTACCGGGAACCTGCAGATTGCCTGGCAAGCCCACCACCCTGCACAGGATTTCACTGTCGTACTTGATTAAGTGCGTGTTTCTCCCCAGAATAAAATGATCAGCGTGGGAGAACGTCATGGAAAAACTGTCGCAAACAATCGTGTCAAAAATCACCAACCTACAGAAGCGTTTGGAATCCGTTCTGGATAATGATTTTGAGGCGAAGGTTGAAGCCAGCGAACGTACAGCCCACTTTGAGCCATCCCGAGATCTGTCCTTGGTGCGCGGTCTTTCCCTGGGGCTTCCAGAGGATCATATCGACCGTGCGATTGTGGTGTTTTCCCGACTGGCGATGTTGTTTGATGCCGGAGTTCTTCTGGAAAACAACGATGCTCAATGGAAGGCTCAAGCTTATTTCCATAAAGGGGCCACTCAGCTTTTAAAAAACAACTCCAAAGCCGTTCTGCGCCTGCCACCGATGAATATGCTTTCGGTTTTGACCACCAACTCCGAACAAATGCTTAGCAAACTGCAACTGCAGCATCTGGATCCGGAAAACAAAACGTCCTGCCTGCTGATCAAGGCCAGCCCTGACTTTGCGTTTTTACTGTTTTCGGGAATGGCCGATCTTTGGCTGAAAGAGCATATCGAAAATGTTCGCACAGCTCTGATCAATGGACTTGCTGACTAATGACGGACTCTCAAACCTACACGATCTATATTCTTTCAGACAGTACCGGTGAAACTGCCGCCACCATGATCCGTGCGGCTCTGGTTCAGTACACCACCAAAGACGTCAACATCATCCGCTGTAAAAATGTGCGCACCGAAGCCCAGGCCGAAGCCGTGATCGAAGAATGCTTTGAGCGCCGCGGAATGCTGGCCTACACGGTGGCCAGCCAAGGCCTGCGCGCCAAGATCCGGGAAATGGCTTCTGGCAAAGGCATCCCTTACTTTGACCTTCTGGGACCTTTGCTTTCCACCCTGGACACGTTCTTTGGACAACATTCCGAAGACGCCGTGGGCGCTTTGCGTGCGGTGGATGAAAGATACTTCAAACGCATTGAGGCGATTGAATACACGGTGAAACACGATGACGGAAAAACGTTTGCAGAGCTGGACAAAGCCGACATCGTGCTGGTCGGAATTTCCCGCACCAGCAAAACTCCGCTGTCGATCTTCCTTAGCCACAAGGGCTGGAAGGTCGCCAACGTGCCGCTGGTTCTGGACACCCCCCTGCCGGAAGAGCTTTTCAAAATTGATCAGCGCCGGATCGTGGGTTTGATCATCGATATGGATTCCCTGCAAAGAATTCGCAAAAGTCGATTGGAAAAGTTCGGCCAAGATCCCGGCGGATCTTACGCTTCAATGTCTCATATCGCCAAAGAAATCGAATACGCCGAGAAGATCTTTAAGGTGAATCGGCGCTGGCCGGTGTTTAACGTCACCGAACGCGCCTTGGAAGAAACGGCCAGCGAAATTGTGCGCATCATCGCCGCCCGTCTGGGACTTCCCGACAGCGTGATTTTCTAGGAATGGCGTACTTCTTGCTGCCATTAAGTTGACCTGCGGAGAGATTCCTCCAGCAAGGCAGGAGGATGAAGTGAAAAAGCTGATCTCATTAGTAGTTCTGTCTCTTTTTGGGACACTTCAGGTTCAGGCACAGAGTGCAGAACTCAATACTCGGGCCGCGATCGCCGCTCGTTGTACCCCCAGTGTCAACCCCCTTTACACCAAAGACTTCAAGTGGGGCTATGAGCTGCCGGAAATGCTGCTCAAATTTACAGAAATGTATGAGTCTCCGAAAAGACTTTCCAGGAACGCCTATTTCGATTCAACGACACAAACAATCCGCCTGCCCTATTATGCTGACCGAGGCGGAGATGTCGTGGTGGACGAATCCTTTGTGCAAACAGTGGCTCGCCACATAGAAAAAGGCCTTCAGTTGGATGTGGTTGATGCTGTGTTCTTTCCGGACATGGGACATTCCCATCTTTTGATTCCCGAGAAGTTAATGCAGGAGAAGTACGATCGCTTCCCTGTGCAGGCGATGTCCCGGTTCTATGAAGAGGTTTTCCGCGACGGTCAGATCAAGTTCCTGTATCACACGGCAGAACAGCTCAAGATGCTTGATGAAAATAATCAGGTTCTTCCCGATCCGAGAGTTCGTCACCGCCATAGAACACGAAACCTGGTGGGCGAAAATCACACCCAAGCGGAAATGTCTCTTGTGCAAAACCCAGCCAGCGCCGCCAATACGGCCAGTGAGGTGAAGGGATATTTCTGGTGGGGGGCTGGCTTTAATCTGAGCGCGAATAAAAAAGGTTGTTTTGCCTATCGCGCCCACGGCCGGGTCTATTACTTTGATATCAGTCTTTACGATCTGGAATATGATCCTTCCGACGGCGGATGGTAGTCTCTGATTCCCCTAGTATTTGAATTTGATTGTTTTAATTTTCAGGCCTTCGGATTCTTTGACGAAGGCCACATAACCTTCCCCATTCTTCGTTTTGCCTTTCAGTTCCATGCAGTAAAACTCAGATCGCTTTTGAGTCGGCTGGATTTTGTTTTTTTCGGTGCAGTCCTGCAATCCTGTGAACTCATAACCGATATCCAAAAACTGTATCATTTTGTTTTGCTCGGGCATCACCAGCGTGGAAGCTAAATATCCCCGAGCGCAGGACACAAATACATCCTGCGGTGTTCGTTTGGCGCAAGCCCGGAAATCCTTCCAGACTTTGTTGGCGTCATCCAGAGAGCCTTGCGCTGAGAGCACGAAAAAACTGGCAGCGATGGCAGCGCATATCGGAAGAATCCTCATCGCACACCCTGCCCTTTCTTTTCGCCGAACAACTTAAAGAGCAGATAGTTGGCGCCTCCGCCCATCACGGCCTGAGCGGTGTCGAGAACATCCTTCGTGGTCATGGCCGAGGCCTTTTCCACTTGAGATGTCCCTGTGCCCAGACAGCGCGGATGCAACAGCAAAGAGGCGAATTCGCCATTTTTGGATTTCATTTCCTCGCAAAGACCTTCCACCGCCGGGCACTTCTGTCCCCACTTCTTAGTGACCGTGGCTATCGCCTGATACATCTCCTGATCGGCGTAGCTGTTGCAATTGATGGTTTCATCCATCGATGGCACGAAGTAATCTTCGATTTTAAATTCCCGGTTCTTTACAAAACGACCGTTCTGACAAAGGGCAATGGCGGGCTTGCCATCAAAAAGATCCCGCCAGAAATAAAGCCCCTGATAGTTGGCTGACAGATCCGCATAGGACTTCACGCCCGGACGCTGCAATCCCCATGTGGCCTGTTCCTGCAGAACTCCGACCTCCAGGGCTTTTTTGACCTTGTCCTTGGGAAGAGCCGGATCCTGCCCGACCATGTCCCAATAAGTCGCCCCATGCGCGAAAAAGTGATCGATCTTATCCAGACCGATATAGAATGTCTGACCTTGGATGTTCACCTTATAGGATTGGGAAAAATAAAGATCGGTGTAAGGGCGGCCGGCCCGATAAGGCACTTCGCGGGCGAAGCGAGGCCCCGCAACAGGCGCATTCACATAGACGGCCTTATACACTTGCGGCAAATTGCGATCCAGATCGTCCTGCACAAAGTCCAAAAACTTCTTTCGATCACACCCGAACTTTGCGGGGAACTCCTGCAGATTCATGTCCAGAACGCCATTGATGGCTTTATTGATTTCCGCATTAGCGACCACGGCTTTGGAATCCCGGCGCGCAGAAAAATTATCGGGCTCTCCGGCACTGACGTTCCACGATAAGAGAAGGGCAATTAAAAAGGCCATGGAATCATTATCCAATGGCCTTTTGTTTTTGCCCAGACCCATCGCCGGTCCTTCTTTATATTCAGACCTAAGCCGCGCGCCCTAAGGAGCTTCGCCGCGTTTCCCTGCCCAGAGCCACAGCCCTTGCGGCCCCATCTGCAGGATAAAGCGATCCTCCATGGAGCTTTCAAAGGTCATTTCAAAAGACTGGGGAAAGTCTTGAGTTGCCACAAATGCCTTCACACTGCGCCCCTGAATCGTCACACTTTCAGACGGCAGGAAGCGAATGGTGCAAGTCGCTCTGACATCTTCACGGGCACATTCAATTTTCACACTTTCATCCACCGACAACCAACGGAAACGACTGTCGGCACCGACGGCGTCCATGAATTGCTGAATACGCCCCACTGCGGCTCGTTCATTCAACAGAACACCCACTTTTTCCGCGCGATGAAAGACTGCGACTGAATCAGCTGCTGCAAAAACTTGCGCCGAGCCCAAGAAGCTCACTAAGAATAAAAAAACCTTCTTCATAAAATCTCCTGTTTGTCAGATTGCGTTCGCGTTTGAAAAATTACCCGCTATTTCTGGAATGGTGTAATGCCCCTGCAACGCTTTGTTTGTAATCCCGCACCCAACCACAAAAGCGATGGATTGGAATCTGTAACCCCCGATACTCTTTCACAAAATCACCAAGGAGACACCCATGAAAAAAATGTTTTTACTGATTCTTACTTCGTTTGCATTTGCCGGCACGGCAGGCGCGATAGAAACCTATAGCTCAGCGCAGGATATCCCAGAGATGGCGGCTGTGGAGCCTATCTGGACAGCCGACTTCGAACGTCCCTCGTGCCCCAAGGGATACTTGGTTGCCAAGAAATACTGCTGGAGCAATTCGTCCCTCTGCTTTGAGCATTGTGGCTATATCTGCAGCAAAGTGCCTAAGCCAAATGATCCAAGCGAGCGTCACTGATTTAGACACCCCTGCAAGTTTTGCCCGTTGGGCAGGAAGGGGCTGGACACCGGCCCCTTCTGATTTTAGCTTCGTTTTCTATGTCTCGTTTATTTCTCGCTTTTATTACTGTTTTGGCGTCTTTTGCAGCGACGGCCTCATCCTGCCTTCCCAGCGACCAATCCTGCGACTTCTACGCCTGTAAAGAGCGCGAACAAGCCTGCGGCAAAAGAGGTTATTGGCAAAATTTCGGATATCCCTATTGTCAAAAATTCCTGAAAGATGAGGCCCGGTTTTCACCACAGTCGCAGATCTGGCTTCAGGATGTTCGATATTGCCTGCAGGAACGTATTCAGGAAGTGGCCGAAGGCACAAGCTGCAAAGACCTGCACACCATGGCCATGGACAGCCACGTCAGCTGTTACGTGGACACCGGATTCTGCGATCTAAAGTACATGGAACAAGTGCGCATCTACTGGTACTTAAAGGGAGCCCTGCGAAGCGCCGACACCTGGCGCGAGGCGTATCTTTTGAAACAAGCTTGCGCCCAACGTTTTAAGTAAAGAGCTCAATCGGTCTGTTTTTCCCAGATAAACTCCAGATCCTCTTCGCCCATAAGAACTTTCAAATAAAGACGCTGGTCTTTCAGACGAAGAGTCGTCCAGCTCTCAAAGCCCAGGCGCATGTCAGGATCCTGGGAACACCAGGACGCATTGTCAGGATGAACTTCGACAACCTTTTGATAGAGTTCTTCGCCCCGCCAGCTGTAACGAGCCCGTCTTTCACAGAAGCCATGTTCTCCGTCTCGCCAATAGCGCAGGATGTTTTCGCTTTCAGAGCCAAACTGATAAACGATGTGCAGTGCCGGGTTCGGCGGTGGCAGCTCGCGATCCTGATACCACAGACCCACAAAAATCCAGATCCCCAGCAAACTCATAACAACCCCCGCTTGGAAAGTATCGCCAAGGCCGCTCCGGCATCCTGAGCTGACAATTTTTCCAGACACACATCCTTCAAAGTTTTTCCAAAGTCGGCAAAATCGCTGCCTGGAACCAGTCGATTCAGAACGCTCATGGCGATTTCCAGGCCCTTGCTTGCACCCAACTGTTCAGACAACTCCCACAAGGTTCCGCTGACAATTCCAGAATCATGATACAGCCCCCCGTTGCGATCCCCCAAGGACAGGCTGTTCAAAACAGTTCTGCGAAAAGGTGCTTTCTTATAAGAGACTTCTCCCATCCGCGGACTGCCCAACTGCATGGCTGTGAAATAGTCGGCAAAGCCCTCATTCAAAGATCCGCCCTCTCCTTCAAAAGGAAGCTTGGCCAGCACATCAATCACTGCATGAGCACTTTCATGAATGACAATGGACGGATCCCGGGGAATGTGTTGATAGTACTCATCATCCCCCTGCCCCAAACGGATTTTTCCCTGATAATAAAAAGCTGAATTGGTCTTTTCCGGATAACCGACAAACACTTCCGCCTGCACTTGAAAAGGCAAGGTGAAGCCCAGACGACTTTGGAACCAACTAAAGGATTCGTTTAAGTAGACAAATGCCTGCGTCTGATCAAAGCGATGATCCTCCATCGAAAACTTCAAAGGCCCCGCAATTTTACTAATTTTATTTTCAGCCTGGGAACTGACATAAACCCAATGATTGGCCAACGCTGGCTCCAAATAGAGCCCCTTCAAGGGAACCTCCTGAACACCACCCCACAAAGGCCCGCGAGGAAACACCCAGGCACTGGTATCGATAAACTGCGAACCAGCGGGGCGAAGAGAGCGAACCTCCAGATTTTTATTCAGCTTCAGAGTCCACATACGACCTTTTTCATCGGCATAATCAACCTGCCAGACGATCTCGTAAAAGCCCTCGCGCTGAGTGATCACCGGAGTCACACTTTGTGGAGGTCTTTTGCGAAAAACAGGAAAGGCCGATTGCAGCTTTTGACGAATCCTCTGCGCATCCTGGTTGACCGCATTCGTATCCAGATGGGCCAAGGCAATTTCGGGTTTCACCACGCCAGCTCTTAGTTGCTTGAGCGCGCCCTTTTCAGAATGAATTTCTTTTCGATAAGAGGATTCAACCACAAAACCGCGATAGGTCTGAGGCTGAAGTCGAACCCACTCGCCCTGGGACAGATTTTTAGGGGCAGCGGCGAAGTCATAGACCGCAAGTTCTTGGGTGATGGGGTTCTCGTCTCCGGCTTTCCAGTCATACACTTGAAAAGATGATTTCGTGCAGGAAGCGAACACGAGAAAAAACAGAGGCAGGATCTTATTCATGACAGCATCCCTTCAAAAACAAAGAGGGCTCGTTGAAGCCCTCTTTTGGGTGCAATTTCTTACTCGATCATCACAGATTTTTCGATGTAAGTGCCATCCCCATTTTCAAAGTGCAAAGTGTGTTTTCCCGGCGCAAAACGGCCCAGACGAACTTCTTTCTGGAAGGGAATTAGTACCATCAGACACATGCCCGGGCTGACGGTCGCGATGGACTTGATATTGTGATAATAAGTGTCCTTGTGCTCGATCTCAGCATTCTTCCACTTGTAACAACCATTCTGGAAGATCCCGTTCACAACAACGTAAACGTCAGAGGCAGAATCAAAACCGCCTGGAACATAAACTCCACTGATACCAATTTGGACATCTTTGGCCACACCTTGTTCTTGGGATGCCAAAGCCACTGAACCTAAACTGACCAACGCTGCCATAATCAAAGAAACGATTTTCATAGTGACTCCTTGAACTCTGTCGTCCATCGACAGGGACCCTTGCTTGGGGTTGATTGCACTCTATCCCCTTCACAAAAAAATTAAGCATGACCAAGGTCATGCTTAATTCTGTGAGTCATGAAAATACAACCTCCTGGTGGAGGCGCTGACTTAGGCCGCTTTCCAGCCCTCTTCGTCCATTTCCGGATGCTCTGGTGGTGCCTTCGCCGTCAAAGTTGTCGCTGGAGCCGGCTGCTTGCCGTCCCCATAAACAACTGTGTTCAGTTCATCCACCACATTCTTCATGATCGCCGCCTGAGAGTTGATCTCTTGCGCTGTACCGGCGATTTCCTCAGAAGACGCGGCATTAGACTGAACTGACTGATCCAGCTGATTCATTGCCTTGGAGATCTGTTGAATGCCCGTGGACTGTTCTTCGCTGGCCATGGAAATTTCGTTGTTGAGATCCGCCACTTTCTTAACCGAAGTCACAATGTTTTTCAGCATTTCGCCGGATTTGTCTGCCTTGTGCGTTCCGCGATCAATTTTCTCTACAGATTCTTTGATCAGACCTGTGATGTCTTTGGCTGCACTGGCAGAACGCTGAGCCAATGTGCGCACGGCTTCGGCCACAACCGCAAAGCCTTTACCGTGTTCCCCGGCACGAGCCGCTTCCACGGATGCATTCAAGGCCAGAAGATTTGTCTGGAAGGCAATATCATCAATCACATTGATGATCTCTTCGATCTGTTTGGATGAAGAGGAAATCTCATTCATGGAAGCCAACAACTCGCCCATCTCTTTTTCACCCTGAACGGCTGTTTCAGAGGACTGCGCCGACAAAGCCGCCGCCTGTTTCGCGTTGTCAGAATTCATTTTTACCATGGAAGTCATTTCTTCCAAAGCCGCCACAGTTTCTTCCAAAGAAGCCGCAGAAGAACTGGAGGATTCCGACAAGGACTGCCCCGCAATGGACAACTGGTGAATTGCAGAAGACACCAGGTCACCAGAACTTTGCAGCTTGTTGGCCAGGCCACTGACAGATTTGGAGATCATTCGGGCAATTGCCATCACCGCCACCAGCAACACGAAGATGCCGGAAAGAGCGATAATAATCTGAGTCCAAACCATCGTGTTAGCTTCAGCCAACACCGTGCTGGTTGGAGTTCTGACGATCAAAGCCCATGGCTCTTGTGTGTGACCCAAATTCATCGGAGAGACCACATACAGGTATTCCTTTTGATCCTTCGGATCCACACCTGTGATCGTCAGCTCTTCACCCTTGCTGATCGCCGCTTTGAATTTTTCAGCTTCAAACGGATATTCAGCTGGTTTGGTAATCATCTTTTCATCGGGATGTGAAACGTAGTTACCACGAGCCGTCACAAGATATGCTTCGGAAGTTTCAAATGGCTTTACACCGTTGGCTTTGGCTTGAATCTCTTTCAAAGGCAGATCCACACCGGAGTTTCCAACGAACTTGCCATCAATAAAGATAGGTACAACCGCCGAGGTCATCAACACCTGTACACCGTCAATCGGATAGAGATAAGGCTCGATCATGGTTTCTTTACCACGGGCTTGAGGCACCAGATAGTAGTCTCCTTCACCCGGCTTGCTGTAACCGATCAATGGAGTCAAAGAAGACTTGCCGCCTTCCCAGTTCAAATATGGAACAAAGCGACCTGTCGTATCGTGCCCCTGAACTGAAACATAGTCAGCGTCCTTGCCATCCCAGGCATTAGGCTCCCAACCTGTCCAGGCACCAATCAGAAACTTGTTCTTTTCCAGAATTTCACGCAAAGCCTCGGCCACTTGAGAACGGCCCGTGGTGTTGCGCTTCTTAAATGATTCTAAAACATGAGCCATGCTTCGGGCGATATCCAACCCGCGCTCAACTTCCAGGCGCATTTCTGCCGCGTAGGCTCTTGCCGTGGCGACGGTTTTATCGGTCGCTCCCTTTTTGGCTGTTTCGTGGCCGTTGCGTGCCATCAAAAAGGTCATCGTTCCCAATACAAGCAATGCAATCAAAATAATAGGGACTGCCAACTTGACCTGAATAGAATACTGTTTCTTCATTTAAGACTTCTCCCGAAATAGAATCTGAATAATTCTTTCGGAAAAACTTGTTCATAAATGAATACTACAAAAGTCTAACCTTTTTCCTGTTGAGCCAGAGTTTGATAGAAGACCTCGACCAAGGCCTTGCTTTCTGAATTCTTTTTATAATAGAACATCAGATCAATTTCGTAGTGCATGTCTTTTACGTACACCCGATTCAAACGACCTGAACGCACTTGCTTTTTAATCGAGTGCGCGGGCAGGAATCCCCAACCCAACCCGGCTTCGATCACACGTTTTAATGTCCCCACATTGGAAGACTCAAAAATTGCGCTGACCTTCGCTCCTTGTGACTGAATCTTGCCGTGCAGTTCACTGTAAAAAGCCGGGAACTCTTCGGTGAAGTCCACCAAAGGGAAGGCTCCCATATCCTTCACCATAATCTGCTGAGGCATCTTTTCGTCTTTGCTGGAGCCCACCAGCCACATTTCCTCTTTCAACAAAAAGCGTTGTTCGCTGCCGTCAAGTTCAGAGTCGAACTCTGTCTTGGTGTCAGGCAGAATCAACACATCGTAGTGACCTTTTTTATAGCCCTTGATCAGCTCATCACCACGATCGTACTCGATCTTCAGGGTCAGTTCCGGATTATGCCGCATCAGACGCCCCACAATGGGACTCATCACGTGCAATCCCAAGGAGTTCAGTGTCCCAATTCGCAACTGCCCCTTCATCTGATTCCCGATGGATTTGATGGCTATTTCCGCCTGCTGGGTCAGATGTATAATCTTTTTGGCATACTCGTAAAGAACCTCCCCTTGAGGAGTGGCCTTAATGGAACGCACCCCCCTAACCAGCAGCTCAACCCCTAGATCTTCCTCCAGATTACGAATCTGCTGAGAGACTGCGGGCTGGGTCAGATAGAGCTTGTCCGCTGCCGCAGTCATGCTGCCCTCGCTGATGACGGTCACGAATGTGGTCAGCTGATAAAGGTTCTTCACAGGAAATCTCCCTTTTTTGCTCTTTGATCCCAGAGGAAATTGTTATTATACTTACTGCAGCCTACTTCGGTGAACCCGAAGTGTAAACCCATCCGGCACCGCCGGATTGTAAACCAGTACAGCACAGCCGAGGTCTGCATGAAGTATCGTTTGTTAGCATCACTCGCCGTTATTCTACTCAGTTTTAGCGCCCATGCAAAAGTCTTTCGTAACGCTTACATCGCATTTGAAATGCCAGAGTCCTGGAAGTGCAATCTGGAGCAAACCGAATGGGTCTGCCGAAGTGAACAAACCAAGGAAGCCAAAGAAGCCATCATCATTCTGACCGCCAAAGAAGTCGGTCCGACGGACACCTTTGCTCTTTATGAATCGCACCTGAACACACCTATTTCTGTGGCCTTGAAGGGCGGCGGCTCTGCCGAATCCAAAATCGTCTATAAATCCAAAAGTGTGCAGATCAACGACCAGACATGGGTGGATTCACTGCACCTGGGCTCTGAAGTTCCCAACTATTTCACTCGCTATTTGGCGACCATTAAAGACAAAATTGCCATCCTGATCACCTTCAGCGCCCACAAGCAGTACTACACCAAATACAGCCAGGATTTCTTCAAGGCGGTGATGAGCTTACGCGTGATCGCCTCTAAGAACCTTCTGGCTAAACCGGAACTGGGCCCAATCCGCCCTGGCTCGGAAACGTTGGGAGCCCCGATCAGTTCCGCCATGCCTGCGGATATGCTGCAAGGTGAAGAAGAAGGTGGCAAAGGCAACAATAAGACCCTGCTTCTGGCCGGAGCGATCCTGTTAGCTGCTTTGGGTGCCTTCATCTTCTTGAAGGCCCGCAAAAAACGCAGATAAGATCCAGATCAAAAGTTAAAAACAAAAACCCCACAACCTGCAAAGTTGTGGGGTTTTTATTTGTCTTTATGTCATCTTTTACTTCAGGCGCTCAATGACCGGCTTGTACTTTTCAAACTGAGGAATGATCTTTTCATCCCCGTAAACCAGAACCTTGAACTTAGCCGGGTTTACGACTTTCCTGAAGGCCGCATTGGCCTCTTTCGGCTTGATGGCTCCGACATTCTTGTTGAAATCCGTCAGATAATTGACCGGGATACCATAAAAATCCAAAGCCAGAAGATTGTAAGCCAGGCGATCTGCAGTCTCAATAGCTCTCGGGAACTGACCGATCAACTGGTTACGTCCCGCACTGACCTCAGCTTCGGTCGCCCCGTTATTGACAAAATCTGTCAGTACCTTCAAAGCCTCCTCCAAGGTCTTTCCAGCAGTTTCGTTCTTCGTAAAGGTCACGATGTCATAGCTTCCACGTTCTTTACGAACATCGAAGTACGAATAGATGGAGTATGTCAGTCCCAGATCATCACGTACTTTCTGGTTCAGACGACTGGCAAAACTGCCACCCACGGTTTCATTTGCCAGACGCAGGCGCAAGTAATCAGGATCTGCGCGATCGATTCCCACCTGTCCGATGCGAATTTGAGTCTGCTGCAGCCCCTTTTTCACTATCAGCTTCACCTGAAGGCTCTCACTGACTGGAGGAGCCTCGACCTGAACCTCTGGAGTGGTGCGCTTTGTCCATTTTCCAAAGACCTCTTTTACGCGGTTTTCATAGGCTGCATCGTAGCTTCCCACCACCGCCAGCAACGAGTTGTTCGGACGGAAGAATGTCAGATAGTGCTTGATCACATCCTGCTTGCCGATGGACTTCAACCCCTCCGGAGTGCCATTGGTGTCACGTCCATAAGGATGATTGCCAAAGATAAACTGATCCATTTTTTCGTCAGCAAAAGAGGACGGATTGTCGATCTTCTTTTGCAAACCCGCCAGCATCTGGGAACGAATGCGGGCGATTTCCGCATCTTTAAAGGCCGGGTTCATTGTCACATCCGCGAAAAGATCCAGTAACGTCTGGGCTCCGGTTGTCAAAGCATCAGCATACACCGTTGTGGCGTCTGCACTGGGGCTGATATCCACGCTGGAACCCAATTGCCCAAACTCATCCGCCAGTTTCAAAGCGTCCCGTGATTGAGTGCCCTGCTCCAGAAGATAGGACGTCAAGGCATTCAGGCCGGCCTTGGAGCCTTCCTGCATGCTGCCAGTCTTGATCATCAAAGTCAGACTGACCCGCGGAAGACTGGCATCATGAATGAAATAAACTTTCAAACCATTTTCCAAAGTGACTTCTTTATATGGCTGCAAAGTGAAGGACCCATTGCCCTTTGTGACATACCCCTCTGTCGGAGGCTTCACTGTTTTTTTGGTCGAGCTGGAACAAGCCACCAGCGCAGAACATACAAGAGGAAGTGTCAAAGCTGCGGTAAATATTCTCATGGCTATTGTTCCTTTTTCACTTTAGGTTCAAGAGTGATAATGGATCGCTGAGTCTGCTGCGTGAATTTGTCGGCCACACGTTTGATATCATCAGCAGTGACCGCCTGATACTTTTCAAGGTCGGTGAAAAGGCTTTCATAGGTGCCATTCACGATTTCATTCACTGCCAATGCACGAGCCTTGCCATCCATCGTTTTCAGACTGTCCACCAGATCCTTCATGACCTGAGTTTTGGCTTTTTCAAGTTCCTGAGGCGTCACCTTTTGATTACGCAACTTCCAGATCTCATTGTAAACAGTCTCCAAAGCCTCAGCGGACCCCAGCCCCGGCTTCATGTTCACTCCCACTGCGAACATCCCATGATCTTTCATGGAATAGTTGTAGGCATAAGCGGAGGTTGCTACCTGTTTTTGATACACCAGGCGCTTGTACAAACGGCTGGAGCTGCCGTTACCCAGAATATTGGCCGCCAGATCCAGAGCGTACATGTCGGGGTCGCCTTGTTTCGGGCTCTGATAAGCCACTACGAACGAGGTATTCTGAACATCTTTGCGCAAGGTCGCATTCTGCTGCGCTTTCTGCAGAGGCTCTGTCGCATACTTTCTTTCCGGCAAAGGACGGGACGGCAGTTTTCCATAATACTTTTCAATCAGGCTTTTCACTGTTGATGTCTTGAAGTCCCCGACAACAACCAGAACGGCATTGTTCGGCACATAGAAGGTATTATAGAAATAGCGAAGCTTATCCGAATCATAGGCTTCAATATCTTTCATATACCCAATGACTGGCCATTTGTACGGGTGAACTTTGAACAAGGTTCCCATCATCAGCTCACGCAACAATCCCATCGGATTGTTATCCACGCGCCAGCGACGCTCTTCCTTGACGACTTCTTTTTCACTTTTCAGATCCTCAGGACTGATCAGAAGTGAACTCATGCGATCCACCTCCATGTCCATGACCAGTTCCAGCTTCGAGCTGGGCAAGTTTTCATAGAAGCCTGTGTAATCATTCGTTGTGAAGGCATTATTGGTGATGCCATTTTCGTGGAAGATGCGATCGAAGGATTTGCCGTCGTATTTCTTAGCACCCTTAAACATCATATGCTCCAGCATATGAGCGGCCCCCGTCACACCCGGGGACTCATCCCGGGAACCCACGCGATACCAGGTATGATAACTGATCATCGGCACCGCATGATCTTCCAACAGAAGTACGGTCAATCCATTATCCAGAACAAATTTTGTGACAGGAAGAGACAGCTTCAGATCTGGGCGACTGTTTTCAGTCCATCCTTTGATAGCGCCAATCACCTCCTGCCCTTTCGGGGATGGTGCAGGTGACGGTTCGACGGCGTAGGCAGAGACAGCAAGCCCCAGCCCCAAGAGCAAAGTTGAAATCCGTTTCATAGGTGCTTCTTTCGTTAGTTAATACAGAACGACTCTGCACCTAGTTTGAAACCGCAGGGCTGTGATGACAATGACCTTAAGGACTTTTAAGACTTTTGGCAGATATCCTATTGAACAACGAAGTCAGAGAAGAAAACATCCTTCACAATGCCACGACGAAGGATGCCGTTCACTTCCCCGGCGATCTTGTCCTTCAAGAAAAGTTTTCCCTGAATACTGTCCAGGTCTGCAAAGGGTTTATCATTTAGCAGACGGACGATGCGATCGCGGGCTTTGGCGCGGTTTTCAGGCTCCATGACCTCTTCAAAACCTTCTTTACCCAGCATTTGCAGATTGATTTCAAGACGGATGGTGCGTTTGGGCTCACCACCCAAATTCACCGTGAATTTATCCATGGTATAGATCAACGGCGCCGTGTCCGCTTCACTGGCTGTGGAGGCCAATTCCCGCTCGGCCTCTTCTTCTGTCACCTTGGGGCTTTCCCATCCAATAGTCGAGGCATAAACCATGTAAGCCCCGCCCCCCATGACACCCAGATTCAGCACCGCGAAGGCCACTTGAAAGATCATTGCCATATTGCGCGGTTTCGCGGTCGATTGCTCTTTTTGTTCAGCCATGTATAAACCTCTTGTCATAGATTTTATCGGTGAGACAGGCTTAGGTCTTAAGATCTTAGACCTCATTATTTACAACTAAATTACGCGAAAAATGTCCAACCTCTGGACACCTGAGGACAGCCACTTGACAAGAACAAGACCTTTTCGGGCATAATAAGAATATGAGATGTTTCCTCACGGGCTGTGCTTTACTTTTCCTGAGTCTGCCGACCATGGCGGATCCTGTTGTCGCGCCCAAATCCCAAAACGAGAAAGAGCTGCTGCCCGCTTCTTTGCTGCAGATTTCAGAAACCGAAGCCTTTTCCCGCTATGTTTTTCTGGTCGATAAAGAACAGCGCAAACTTTCTGTCTTTGAACGCAATGGGGAACTGATTCAAAAGATCACCGAATACCCAGCCGACATCGGCAAAATGGGTGGCAACAAAACCAAGCGAGATGACCATAAAACTCCAGAAGGTATTTACTTCCTGCAAGAACGCCTAAGTCAGCCCAAGATTCCTTTCAGTCTTTACGGGGCACTGGCCTTTACCACGAACTATCCTAATCTTTTCGACAAACGCGAAAACAAAACGGGTTCTGGTATCTGGCTGCATGCTATTCCGGACTCAGTTCCCTTGACTCGTGGTTCCCGCGGCTGTGTTGTGGTTCGCAATGATGTAATCAAAAAGCTGGCGGACTACATCAAGCTGGGTGAAACACCAATTTTGATCTTTGATCATGTGGACTATGTCAGCAAAGACGAACACGACAAGCGCCGCCTGGCCCTGAGCAACTTCATTGAAAGCTGGAGACAGGCTTGGGAAACCCAGGACATCGAAAAGTACATGTCCTACTACGATGCGGGCTTTAAAGCTCCGGGTTTTAATTATAACTCCTGGAAGAATCACAAGAAGAGCCTGAAATCCAAGTACGAATACATCAAGGTTCACCTGTCCCAACCTTATATCGTTCAGCACAACGATCAGCTGTTGGTTAAAACGCTTCAACGTTATGAATCCGACAAGCACATCGACTACGGCGTTAAAACGATCTATGCGCTGAAATCCGGTGACTCTTTCAAAATCATCCGTGAAGAGTGGGCCCCCTTCAATCAAAACGAAGTCGCGGCAGCCATTGCTCGCGAAAACTCCATGACCGCCTCTTCAAACAAAACACAGTAACTCTTCAGCCCGACCCACCCCTTCACGGGCGTGGTCTTTTGGCCATAAAAAAAGCACAACCACTTTTGATGGTTGTGCTTCTTAGTCCCCAAAAGTTTTCAGCTGGGGCGGATCAGATCACCGGGAATTAGTGAGAGTCTTCATCCTTCGTATTTTTACCGTCCATAGTGAACGTTTCTACGTTGTGAGAAAGATCAGGAAGTTGCTCTAGGTGCTTCTGCCATTCTTCTTTGGACAACTCACCTGCGTTGATTTTGTTTTCAGTCATACGCTTATCATATTTCAAATTCTTATTAGCCTGAGCCAAAGACATAAAAACTCCCTTTTGCGATCGAGCCCTTTTTTATAGCGCAAAATCCCCGCCCCGTCCAGCGGAGGATGCCACATAAAACACCAGAAGCCTTGATTTTCACAAGGCTTCTGAAGTTAGTTCCAATATTTGGGGGGACGGTCGTTTTTATCGTTCTTTTCGTTATTAACGACCAGACGCAGGTTGCGCCCCTTGTTTTTAGACTTCTTCCGAAGGTCATTGCGATCCAGCCAGCCCTTGGTTTTCAGGCAGATAAAGCCCGAAACAATGCCCCCCAGATGGGCCAAATAAGCCACTTCCCCGCCACTGACGCTAGAGGTCATCAGAGAGGCCAACTGCACCAACCCCATTAAAGCCACGAAGAACTTGGTCTTCATCGGGAAAAGCATAAAGAAGTAAACAATACGCTCACCAAAGATCAACCCTTGAGCTAACAACAGACCAAACACAGCCCCGGAAGCCCCCACCACCGGCACAATCAATCCAGTCTGAGAACCCGTGGTCAAGGCATAGATCCAAACCCCCAGGCAGTATAAAATCGCCGCGCCAATGCCGGATACGAAATAATAGACCAGGAAGAACTTCGAACCCCAGCGCTGCTCCAGCTCGGCCCCGAAGAACCATAACATCAGCATGTTAAACAAGATATGTGTGACCTGCATTGAGTGCAGGAACATGTATGTGCCCAACTGCCAGATCTGGAAATCAAACAGAACCTTCCCCGGGAACAAACCGAAGATCGACGTGAAAGGAACACGCAGAAAACCTTCCATGATCACTTGGAAGACAAACCAGATAGCCACATTGATGATCAGCAACCACTTCACCGCCGGTGTCAGTGGAGCTGTTTGGAAAGTCACGCCTCTATTCATATTTTCTTAAAATACTCCAAACCTTCTCGTAGGTCTGCTCAAGACTTTCAACCAAGACCTTGGTCTCAGCAATTAAAGGGAAGAAGTTAAGGTCCCCGGTCCAGCGTGGAATGACATGGTAATGCAAATGTTCCGGGATTCCCGCCCCGGCCACCGCCCCATGATTCAAACCCACGTTGATGCCACCTGGCTGATAAAGCTCGTTCAAAGCTTTCATCACCAAACGGATGGTGTTCTGCAGATCCATGTATTCTTCATCAGAAAGTTTTAAAAGATCGCCACAGTGGCGCTTTGGCAATACGAGCAGGTGTCCACTGTTGTAGGGGAACTTGTTCAGCACCACCATGGAATGTTTGCTTTTAAACGCACAAAGAGTGTCAAAGCTGACTTTTTCTTCCGAGGCCCGACAGAACACGCAGCCTTCAGGTTTGATCAGCTTACGCACATACTTCATGCGGTCAGGACGAAAAAGAACATCGCGCTCCATCGGCCACACATCTTTGCCGATCTGAATTTTCCCGTGGGTCGCTGCCGGTCGTTTGATCGGCGCTTTCTTGGTGGAGGGTGTCTTTTTACGAGCCTTTTTGGCTGCCATGATTACTCCGTGCTGTCAGTGAAATAGCTGGAGGTGCCAACAAGACGATTTTCCACAAAGAAAACCATCACGCAGTTCTTGCGCATCTCAAAGCCAATTTCCGTTTTGTTTCCACCCGCAGGATTCAACAAAACCAATTCTGTTTCAAGCTGCGGCGTCTCGCACACCAAAGGTTTCAGCTCAAATACAGTGACAGGCACATAACCACCACCCCCGGTGATTCCGACAAATTCAAACTTCTGCCCGGTCTTAAAAATCACACCCGGCGCAGGCTCAATATCCGCCGTCAGATAGTAATATCCCTTCCAACGAATATCGAACCATGACTGGGGCTGACGAGGATCCTGAGGGTTGGCCTGGGCCCATCCTGCACAAAACAATGTCAGCAAAAAGAAACCTAGAGCTTTCATGACCTACTCCCAGTAACCCGGCATCAACATCAGCGGCTGATTCAAATACTTCGCGCGCAGGATGTACTTCATCGCACCTTCCATGTCCGCACCGAAAGATTTGCCTTTCAGAACATCGGCGAATTCCGCCAGGCTGTTGAGATCGTCTTCAGTTTCACCGCCCCCCAGGTCAAAGATGCTGACTTTCTTTTTGGGGATCTCGAAGACTTCATAGTGTTCACCCAGCTTCGCCGTTTCCGCCGCTAATTTCACCGCATCTTCGAAGTACCCTTCTTGATCGGCAAAGCCCATTTTCACGGCTGTGGCGCCCGTGAAGACACGTCCATCCGCGTACTCAGCAACAACATCTTCCTGAAGCTTGCGCTCTTTTGCCACGGTCCCTTTGAACTGGGCATAGACTTCATCAATCATGCTTTGGAACAAAGTTCTTTCATCTTCACGCATCGGACGGTACTCAGCACCCGAGTCCTTGAACTTGCCGGAAGTGATGGAATAGCGAGAGATCTTTGCCCAGTCGTAGAGCTTTTCCAGATTGGCGAACTCCATGATCACACCAATTGAACCCACCAAAGAGCCCGGAGCCACGACGATCTTGTCACAAGCCACCGCCGCATAATAAGCCCCGCTGGCCATCACGCCCGTACTGACACAGATCACAGGTTTTTTGATTTCATCACGCACGCGCTTGATCTCAGCAAAGATTTCCTGGGAAGGCCCGACAGAGCCGCCTGGTGAGTTGATGCTGATCAGGATCGCTTTCACCTTGTCATCATCACGGTATTTTTTAAGATTCTTGATGAACTTTTTGCCGTTAAGAATAACGCCGTTCATTTCCAGATGCAAAATGGTGTTCTTGGCCGTGACCTTTTTGTCCGGGCTTCCGAAGAAATCGCCGCCCATTTTCAGCAAAGCGCCCAACCCCACAAACACTAAAAAGATAATTACCAGTTTTTTGAAAAAGCTGCCCTTCATATCGGCCCCCGAACGGATGGATGAAAAAGGTCCCTTTTCAAATAAAAAAAGGGACCCTACTAGGGTCCCCTTTTAAGACTTGTCAGTCAATCGTCCTCGACCGGCTGAACCCTTGCGGGTCAGCCTTTGGTCTTGATCGAATTACTGCTTGTCAGTTTTTACGTTTTTCAACTGGTCAGCGAACAAGTCACCGAAAGTAGACTTGGAAGTCGCAGTTGCTTTTTTAACGTAATCGTCAACGTCCGCTTTTGCTTCGCGAAGTTTAACAAGTTTTGCAGACAAACCGATCTTACGAGCGTCTTTGTCGATAGAGATAACTTCTGCTTTTACAGATTGACCTGGCTTAATGAATTCTTCAACAGAGTTGATTTTGTCTGTTGTTAGTTCAGAAATGTGGATCAAACCTTCGATATCAGACTCAAGCTCTACGAAAGCACCGAAATCAGCTGTTTTCGTTACTTTAACATCGTGCTGAGTGCCGATAGCGTATTTGTTCTCGATGTTTGACCAAGGGTCAGACTCAAGTTGTTTGATACCCAAAGAGAATCTTTCGTTCTCGATGTCTACGCCCAATACAACCGCGCGAACTTTTTGGCCTTTAGTGTAAAGCTCATTTGGATGATTTACACGCTTAGTCCAAGAGAAGTCAGAGATGTGAACCAAACCGTCGATGCCTTCTTCGATGCCGATGAAGATACCGAAGTCAGTTACAGACTTCACTTCGCCTTCGATGATCGTACCTGGAGCATAAGATTCTTTCAATTCAACCCATGGGTTGGCTTGAAGTTGCTTCATGCCCAAGCTGATGCGGCGGTTTTCAGTGTCAACTTCCAGAACCACAACTTCAACTTCTTGATCAACAGCTACGATTTGAGAAGGGTGTTTTACACGTTTAGTCCAGGACATTTCAGAAACGTGGATCAGACCTTCAATGCCTTCACCAAGCTCAACGAATGCACCGTACTCAGCCAAGGAAACAACTTTTCCTTTAAGCTTAGTGCCTGGAGGATAAGAAGCCTTAACAGATTCCCAAGGATCTGCATGAAGCTGTTTCATACCCAAAGATACGCGTTCTTTTTCTTTGTCATACTTAAGAACTTTAACTTGGATTTCGTCACCAACGTTCAACATCTCAGAAGGATGTTTTACGCGGCCCCAAGACATATCAGTGATGTGCAACAATCCGTCCATACCACCAAGGTCGATGAACGCACCGTAGTCAGTGATGTTCTTAACAACACCAGTAACCACAGAACCTTCTGCCATAGTGTCCAAAGTTTGAGAACGCAAACTGTCGCGTTCTTCTTCAAGAAGCGCACGGCGAGAAAGAACGATGTTGCCACGCTTTTTGTTGAATTTGATAACTTTGAATTTGAACTTTTTGCCCAAGTAAACGTCCATGTTGCGAACCGGACGCAAATCGATTTGAGAACCAGGCAAGAATGCTTTAACGCCGATATCAACGCTCAAGCCACCTTTAACTTTAGCAACAACAGTACCTTCGATAACTTCTTCGTTCTCTGCTGCTTTAGAGATATCAGTCCATGCACGAAGCATGTCTGCTTTATCTTTAGAAAGAACGATCATGCCGTTTTCGTTTTCGATACGGTCGATCAAAACTTCTACTTTGTCTCCAGCTTTAACTTCGCGAACACCGTCAACGATACGGAATTCATTGATCGCGATCAAGCCTTCAGACTTGTAGTTGATATCAACAAGAACGTAGTCAGACTGAACTTCAACTACAGTACCTGTTACAACGTCGCCGACTTTGAAGTCTTGCTCTTTCATGGATGCTTCGAATAGAGAGTCGAAGTCACCTTTCTCAGATTTTGCATTCAAAATGCCAGGATTTGCTGGGACTTTGGAGTCCTCTGCATCCAAGAAAGCTAGAACTTTCTGTTTTTCCAATTCGGCTTTGTTCAATTGTTTTGTCATATCGTGTTTTGTAAACCTCCCACGTAGTAAGATCTCATGGACCCTACCCGTTACCTTTCTTCGCACTTAAGGCGAATCACTGGTTTAGCGACCTAAGGGGCTGGAAGTCAAAGGTTTTACGCGGTTTGGCAGAGATTTAAGAGTTCCCGGATTATGCGAACGCACATCCTCTGGGGGAATCCTAGACCAGCACTCCTTCAGATCAAACCTATTGGACCTGAGCACCTTCAAGGCACAAGCCCCCGATAGATCTCGCGGACTTTGCCTCTCATCTCTTTCGGCAAAGATTTCTGAAAATAATCAAAAATTCGGCCCCGGACGTTCTTTTCCACCACAACTTTTGAGATCTCTTTGATCGTGACCTCACCCCAAGGGGTCTTTTCGCAAGAGGCCCTGACCGAAATATAGGGGGGAGCCTCTTTCACCGGAAGATACTTCAGCAAATTTGATCCCTGTCCTTTGCGATGATTCCATTCTTCAAGGTAATACGACAGCACCCCGTCCAGCCGGTTCTTTTCCAGCATGGTGAATAGACCACCCACCGCCTGATCGCTGACGTGGCGGTAAGAGTCTTTCGCTTTCAAAATCACTTCATCTATTTTGTTGGAATAGGAACGCCCCTGCACAACCCCCAGCCGGAACTCCCCCCTCTGTACCAGCTTGGCCAGCTCCATGCCTTCGGAGGTTTCATACTGCTGAAACCTATTGTACGAGGTGGAGGACATCACAAGACCGATAGGCAAGGCTCTGGCCACCTCCGCTCCAAAAATCAAATAGCGGGCACGTTCGGGCGTGTCCTGCAAAAGCAATGTGCAAAAATGTCGTCCTGATAAAAACAATCTTTCCGCACGCAAAAAAGAAGCCCTGACAAATGTGTGCTTGTACTGCGGCAGGGATCTTTCCAGTTCACGATAAATCTCAGCAAACGGTCCTTGAGATTTTTGAATATCGACCTTAGCGCCATCGGAAGAAAGCAAAATAAACGGCGGGAAATCCGTCATCGCCCATTGAATGGTCTCTGCGCCCGGCTTTTCGGCAGCAAAAATCGAACAGTTCACAAGAAGTATGAAAATAGCAAAACCCAGAGCTTTCATTGCTTCATGATAACAAAGCCCCAGGTCGCATCCCTATGTGATTTCCAACACTGGCCCGAAAGAGCCCTGACGTTTTTCCGCATTGATTGGCTAGTTATTTGACGAAAACACCCCTGAAAGGAGCTGGCACGGGCTTGCATGTAAATAAACACTCTTGAACTTAAAAACGCACGAGGTGGTACGTGGTGAGATGGCGTTACTTTTTATTAACCAGCATCCTGGCTTTCACCAGCTCTTCCGGAGCTGAAACCTATCATTCCTTTATCTACAGGGACTCCTCCCTCTACAATCGCGCGGACATCGTGGAGGTATTTCCAAAGCTTCCGCTGGAGGTTTCCCGTCAGCACAATGACTCCGTGTCTCGCGTGACACTGGCTGATGTGGACCTCTATTTCTTCAATGAGCTGACTGAGCTGCTGAATACGGTCAACAATCCCAGCAACACCCGCTGGCGCCCTTTGTCGGCCACGAACCTCTGCGAAAGCCACAAGGGTCTTAAAACAGAACACCTGCAGAAAATTAAAAACCATTGCGTGTTCCCGCGCGTGACCTTCGCCAAAGTTTTTTCGGCGGAAAACCTGCGCGCCTCCTGTGAAGAGGCCTATCAGCCGGAACTTTACGTGAACGATCTGGGACCGGGAGAAATTCACTACTCAAAAATGGACGAGATAAGCGGACTGGCCCAGGCGATCGCCGCCCCGCTAAGATACGTGAACTTTGCTGCGAATCTGGTGACGCCGGAACTTCTGGAAAAAATGCGCCTGATGCTGAGCAAAGTTCGCATGACCGAGTTGCTGGATAAAGTGCAAAAACAGAAAAAGGACTATCAGCAGATCCTGAGTTTGCTGGATTCGAAGAACTGCCTGACTCTGTCCCCCCAAGAACGCGCTGAGCTGGCAAAGACCCTCGAAACTTTACAACAGGAGATCCAACAAGCCGAAGCACACCTGATCGACATTGATCAAAAAGGCCGTCAGCAGGCAGAAGCAGACCGGCAGGCCATCACAAAACAGGGACTGCACCGCCCGCGTCTGCCTTATCCCAATTTAAGCGACGCCGATCGTGAGTTTATCACCATGTACATCAGCTCCATCATGTGGAGATTCCGTGGTGGGGGCATCGTGGAAAAAAGCGACAGCACACAGATGAGACGCATTTTTTACACCTGGGCCCCCGTCAAAGCTTTGGGAAAGCTCAATGGCGGCAACGATGGCGATCAGTTAGGGCGTCAGATTTTCATGGGCCTGATGAAGGGCTGGGGTGAATACTTTGACATGGGCACTTGGCCGGCAGGTAAGGATAAATACTATGACTTCACGAAGATGACAGAACGAGGCATCTTCCAGGTAAAAAGAGCCGCAGCCACGTTACAAAACAAAGGCTACGACGTGACACCGCTAAAAATGGCAGGCCTGCAAATGGGACCTTGTTATTACTATTCGTATGATCAGAATTTGCCGCGCTTGAAATACGTGGGCAGAAAAGATTCAGGCTTTTTAGCCTTTGTGGAAGGTGGAACCGACTGGGGTGAAGTGTGCTTTGGCGCTGCGCTGGGGCTGGGAATTTCCAAGACACTATTGCAGGGATCTAAGAAATAGATCCCTCGGGTTCTGATTAGATTTTTCCTTTAACGTAATCGACGACTTTATCAACGACCTGTTCCAGGTTCAAAGTCGTCGTGTCCACGACCAGGGCATCCTCAGGAATCGCCATCGGCGCCACTTTACGTGTGGAGTCCTGCAAATCACGCTGTTGCTGAGCTTTCACCATATCACCATGATCCAGCCCCAGCTCCGCTGCCCGACGAGCGGCGCGGTGTTCAGAGTTGGCTGTCAGGTAAACCTTCGCTTCCGCCTTTGGGAAGACCACAGTGCCGCAATCACGACCCTCAGCCACCAAACCATGGGGGCCTTCAGAGCAACCACGCTGGGCATCCAGAAGGGCTTTACGCACTTCTGGATAATGACTGACCTTACTGGCAAAATTACCCACATCTTCATGAGCGATCAGATCTGTCACGTCCTGATCCTGGAAGAACACGCGGGTGCGGTCTTGGTCCATTCTCACACTCCACACGGGATTGTGAGTCAACTCAGCCAGATTTTTGACGTCATCAAGATCAATTTGCAGTTGAAGAGCGGCAAACGCCAAACCACGATAGAAAGCACCTGTGGAAACCCACTGCCAGCCCAAACGGCGAGCCAGCTCACGACTTACTGAAGATTTACCAGAGGCCGCAGGGCCATCAATCGTAATAACCATTCCCATAATTCTCCAAAACTACAGCGGCGGAATTTCTTTTAGAACTTCTGCCAAGGCCTTCAAAGCGGCCTCATTTTCATGCTCCAACCCTACACTCAAACGCAAATGCGTCTTGAACCCGTAGTTCAATAGCGGTCTCATAATAATTCCACGACGTAACAAGGCTTCGTTCACCTTGGCGGCGTCGCGGAGGGTGTCAAACATGACAAAATTTCCCTGAGATGGAATGTAAGGCAGGCCTAATTCTTCTAACTTCTTGTAGAAGTAATCAAGCCCTTTCCAGCAAATCTGCTGCGATCGCTCAATAAATTCTTTATCTTGCAGAGCCGCATTTGCAGCCACTTGCGCTAAATCGTTGACATTAAATGGTTTGCGCACCCGGTTAAAGACTTCAATCGTCTCTGCCGGCGCAATCATGGCCCCGATGCGGAAACCCGCCAGACCATAGATTTTAGAGAAAGTGCGAAGAACAATCAGGTTCTTATACTGCCCCATATAACTTTGTGCAGACGCATAGTCTTTAGCACGCACAAACTCATTGTAGGCCTCGTCAAAAATCACCATCACGTCGTCACGATTTCCGACCTTTTCCAAGAAGGCTTCGATCTCAGCCTTGGTGGCATAAGTGCCCGTCGGATTGTTGGGATTAGAAACAAAAATCAAACGGATGTTTTTTTCCGGATGAGACAGGAAATAATCCGCCACCGCCGGAAGATCAAAACGATAGCCTGCTGCCATGGGCACTTTGTGAATAACCGCTCGATTGGCCGGTGCGCTGACTTCATACGCATTAAAAGCCGCCACGGATGTCAAAACACCGTCTTTGGGTTCGCAATAAATGCGCGTTAAAAGGTCAATCAGCTCGTCGCTGCCATTGCCAATAGCAAGTTGTTTTGTCGGGAAGCCCCATTCTTTTGACAGAGTTTGCAAAAGCTCATAATGCGAAGGATCTGGATACAGATTTTGATGCTCCAGGGCCGCTTTCACCGCCACCATGGCTTTGGGGCTAGTACCCAAAGGATTCTCGTTACTTGCAAGCTTATACACTGTCGTGAGCCCGTACTCACGTTGTGTCTCGGAAATCGGTTTACCAGGTTTATACGGCACCAGATTCAAAATTTCGGGAGAAATCTTCACTTTAGAATCCTTTTCTTAGAGAGAATATTTTGCTATACCTGATCGCCTAACTTAATTCCAGTGTAAATTCAATAGAGAGCGTTCTAAAATGCATAACAGCCTTTTGCTGGGAGTGAGTGTCGGTGATTCTTTCGCCGAATTCTCTCTCCTGTCAGATTCCACTTCCCTTGCGCAGAAAAGAGTCTATCTTTCGCGTGAGAACCTTAAGACGTCGCTGACCCAGTTCGTCGCCCCCTACAAAGAGCAACAAATTGCCAAGGCATTTATCAGCCTGCGCGTGCCTAAAAAACTTCTGGACCACCGCCTGAGCGGCGCTGTGGCCCACGTCAGCACGGAAGGTGTTGAGCACTGGCTCAATATCTGCGGATCCCCGGAACACACATTGACCAGCAAAGACCTGCAATTCTCTGTGCGCGAGCGCATTTTGGCCGACGGTCAGGTCGAACTGCCTTTGCAAGTTGAAGAGGTTGAAGCCATCGCTGCCAAGGTGCAATTGATGGACTGCAAGAAAGTATGTCTGAACTTCCTGCACTCTGCGACGAATCCGGTTCACCTGGAGCAAGCTAAAAAAATCTTCCAGGAGAAAGGCCTGGAGGTCTTTGTCCCGGAAAAATCTGACAATCCACACGAAGTCAGCCGCTGGACCAAAAATGCGCTGAACGCCACACTTTCCGGCGTCTTTGCGGAAATCAAAAGCGAGCTGTATGCCGGCTTGGAAGCCGCCATCGACAGAAAGAACATCCACTTCCTGGACAGCGCCGGGGATCTTTTCCAGGAAGAAAGCCAGCGCGAAGTGGGAAGCCTGTTTGCGTCGCTGTCTGCTCTGGGGTTGGCCGACGCGTCCAACACCGCTGATATTCTTTATCTGGGACTTGAGCAGTTCGCCCTGATCTCCCCTTCACAGTGGGAATCTGCATGGCAAAGTCCATGGGGACCGGTCGAAGTGCGCCGTTTGAAAACCCACAACCTGGGCATTCAACCAACACTTGGCATTCAGCTCAACAGCTTTGGCCGTTTTGATTTTTCCAATCAACAGGAAGCGTGGGAACCAGGCCCGATGTTCCTGGGGCGTGGTCAGAAGATGAGTTTGCTGGATGTATGGTCTGACAACTCGAAGCTGGCAAAAATCGCAGGCCTTGAAGACCGTGTTTCCACACAAGGAATACAGCGCTTTAAAAACGCACTTTTGACTCTTTCGAAAATCAGCTCTTTGCGCGACACGGACTTGCATCACCTGACCAAGGAACTGCAAAGCCTGAGCGTACAGCGACTGGCGATGGAAAGCCGTCTGCGCCGTCAGACCAAGAAATTGAAAGTCACCGGCCCGCTGGCGCCTTTGTTTGCGAACATCTTCAAAAAAGATCCGCACACCACCATCATCGAGCAGGAATTCTGCGAATCTGAATCCACAGCATTGTGGGGCGCTCAAGCCCTGAAGGCGGCCTTGTCATGAACTATCAAATTGAACTTTTGCATTCCCTGCTGAATGACTTTTTGGTGGGTGAATCCGCACTGATGACTTTGGACGGCGATGTTCTGGCTGTGCGCGGGCAAATGCCCGTGACTTACGGAACCCTGACCACAGCCGCCACCACGGCTGCGAAATATTTAAATCTGCAGGAAGGCGACATCGCTCTTCTGAATGACCCTTACAGCGGCGGCAGCCTGCTTTCAGAGATGACTTTTGTCATGGCCGTGTCTGAAGATCTGTTGTGGGTCACTCGTCGTGTACTGGACACCAAAGTCACTCTGGTAAAATCCGTGGAAGAGGAAGGCTTGCGCATTCCGCCCATGCCTTTACGCCAAAAAAATCAGGTCAACGAAATGATCCTGACGGCCATGCAGGCCCACCCGGCCTGCCCCGCACATTTTGTGGATTGGCTGAAAGAGCAAGTTCAGGATCTGAGCTTGCGTGCGCAAAAACTGATCGAAGCCATCGAGTTCACCGGTTTCACCATCACGGGTGAACTGATCGAAGACTATTTGCAACTTTGCAAGCAGGCCGCCTCTCAGAAAATTTCTGAAAGCGCTTCGGGTGAAGCACGTGTGGACGTGGTGCTGGACAGCGGTGAGCTTCTGCGTCTGACATTGGAGATTCAGGATGGAAAAGTGTCCATGGATTTCAGCGGCACCAGTGCTGCAAAAACTGTTTCTTTGACCGAGTCTGCGACTTACGGCGCCTGCTTCCATGCGATCAGCCGTCATTATGGTTTCACAGATTTGGCCAACAGCGGGTCCTTCGCCGTTTTACAAATCACCAAACCCACTGGTTGTTGGCTGGTTGGAAAATATCCTGCCCCCACCTTCAAGGGCATGACGTGCGGGGTGGCGGCTTTACAGTCTGCAATCGAACTGGCCTTAGCACAGATTCATCACAAACAAGAAACCTCTTTAAGCAGCCACTGTGCCTTGCACTTTGATCTGCGCTCCGGCGACAAGCACCAATTGTTGCGTCTTCCTGGGGGCGAATCCGCCCGGGCTGACCGTGATGGTTCTTGCGCCACCCTGACTCCCTTTTCCCTGGAGCAGCTGGAGCGAGACTTCCCAGTCAAAGTTTTGCGCGTGGATCAACGCCAATCCAATGGCGGCAAAGGCAAGTTCAACGGCGGTCGTGGCTTGATTCTCAAGCTGCAAATGCGTGAAGAGGCGGAGGCCACCTGGCTGACCGACTTGACTCTGCACCGTCCCCGCCTTTTGAAAAACTGTTCCCACGGTGACCCGTGCGAGGTGGTGGTTGAAACTGGTGAGACCGCCAAACATCTGCCGGTTCTAGGACAGCAGAAATTCGCAAAACAAGACATCCTGACCCTGTGCTCGGGTTCGGGTGGCGGATACGGTCGCTCTGAATAGCAAATCTTCCTCACAAAGACCGACACCTTGTCGGTCTTTGTTTTTTGACATACTCAAATCCATTCAGATGCTGGCTTGTCAAATGTGTCGGTGCTAAAATCATTGCCATGAAAGCACTGATCACTTTAATTATTGCATTGGGTGTCAGCTTGAGTTGCCTTGCACAGACAACCAAGCCCAAGAAAGGAAACAACGTGAGTTCTTCAGAAGTGGCTTACCTTGCCGGCGGATGTTTTTGGGGTATGGAAGATTTATTGCGCAAACTGCCTGGTGTGCTTCAGACCGAGGTGGGTTACATGGGTGGGGAAACCAAAAATGCCACTTACAACATTGTCAAAACCGGCACAACCAATCACGCTGAAACCGTGAAGATCACTTTTGATCCGACAAAGTTGAAGTATCAGGATTTGTTGCTTTACTTCTTTAAGATCCACGATCCAACCACAAGCAACCGTCAAGGCAACGATATCGGCACTCAGTATCGCAGCGCTATTTTCTACACCTCTGACAAACAAAAAGATGAAGCGGAGATTGTGCGCGCTCGTGTGGAAAAATCAGACGCGTGGAAAAATCCCGTCGTCACCCAGATCGTCAAAGCTGCGGACTTCTGGAGCGCTGAAGAATATCATCAGGATTATTTACAGAAGAATCCGGGTGGATACACCTGCCATTTCGAAAGAAAGATTGAGTTCAAGTAATATAGGTTACATTTAAGAAAGGTCCCCCTTTTGTCCGTGCAACTTGCTGAACAGCACAGTATTGCATAGGAGTAAGTAATGAGAGGGGCCCTATGAACTCGGTCATTCTAACAGTCCTCATTCTGTTATTTGCCTCCGGTGCGAAAGCGGATGTGATTGTCCTGCGCTCGGACTACTGGTGCCCTTACGTCTGCAACCCGGACTCCTCCACGCCTGGCTATATGGTGGAAATCGCCAAAGCCGTCTTTGAGCCCCAGGGGCATCACATTCAAATCGTCACGACGAACTGGGCTCGCTCTATTAAAGACGCGCGCGCCAACAAAGCTCAGGGCATCTTAGGGGCCTGCGTGGCAGATGCTCCTGACTTTATCTTTCCGAAAAACTCTTTGGGTTTGATGAAGAATGCCTTCTTTGTTCCCAAGGATTCGCGATGGGAATACACCGGTCGCGGCTCTTTACAAGGAAAGCGCCTGGGGGTCATTAACGGGTATACCTATGGTGGCAGCATGGAACCGCTGATTCGTCACCGCCATCGCACGTTCATTCCTTTTTCTGGGGACCGTCCCCTGGAACAAATGATTCGCATGCTAAACGCCCGGCGTCTGGATGGATTTATTGAAAACCCTTTGGTGGTTCAGTACACCACTCACGCCAACAGCCATAACATTGAAAAATTCAAGATCGCTGGCTGGGTCGATGACGAGGCCGTGGACTTGTTTATTGCCTTTTCGCCCAACAATCCTCATTCGGAAACCTATGCCGACATTCTCAGTAAAGGTGTAGAAGAACTTCGTCGCAGCGGGAAATTGCAGCGTATTCTGAACAAATACAATCTGCACGATTGGAAGGAATCCCCACAAAAGTATTTGTCGCTGGATTCGGCGGAGAAAAATGATTCTGAAAATAGGAAGGCAAAACCCAGGGCCTCACACAATTTGATGACCCTGTATCCGGAGGCCTAAGATAGCAGGCCCTACGAGCCTGCCACCACTTTGGCACCTGTTTGCTCCAAGGCCACTTTGATTTTTTCAGCATGATCAATGCTTGAAGTTTCCAGAACGAAGTCGATGCGGGTTTCACGCAAAGACAATCCCTTGGAAACACGGTCGTGACGTACTTCCAGGATGTTGGCTTTCTGAGCGGCAATGGCCTGAGTCAAACGACTCAAGTTGCCTGGAAGGTCGTCCACGATCACAGACAACTCACACAGGCGCCCACGCAGAATCTGACCACGATCTATGATCTTGGAAACGATATTCAAGTCAATGTTTCCACCACTGATAATCACGCAGGTCTTTTTACCCAGATTCAAATTGCGCGACATGGCTGCGGCCATGGCGGCCGCTCCCGAGCCTTCGGCCACGGTTTTGGCTCTTTCCATAAGGAATACAATCGCCTCTGCGATTTCGTCATCACTGACGGTCACAACTTCATCCACGTACTTGGAAATAAAACTATCCAGCATCACCTGAGACGGATTCTTAATCGCGATCCCATCGGCAATCGTCGCGGCTCTTTTGGCCTGGGACAGAGGCTGTTTGTTAAATAGATGTGCCATTCCCGGTGAACGATCACTTTGCACACCGATCACACGTACATTCGGGTTGATGGACTTAACTGCCAACCCCACACCACTGATCAAACCGCCACCACCGATCGGCACGATGATGGATTCCAGATCAGGCACCTTCTCGAGAACTTCGATTCCGATAGTCCCCTGGCCCGCTATCACATACGGATCCTGATACGGATGCACGAAGGTATAGCCATGTTCTTTTTCAAGCTTCTGGGCATACTCGAAGGCCTCGTCATAGATCTCGCCTTTCAGAACAACATTGGCTCCATAGTCGCGAGTTGCCGAGGCTTTGCTGATAGACGCCGTTTCCGGCATCACAATGGTGGACTTTACCCCCGCAAGTTTCGCCGACAACGCCACCCCTTGTGCGTGATTTCCGGCAGAACTTGCCACCACGCCGCGGGCTTTTTCTTCCGCTGTCAGATTGGAGATCTTGTTATACGCACCACGGAACTTGAAGCTTCCGGTGCGCTGGGTGTTTTCAAATTTAAAATAGACTTCGCTCTTCAGAAGATTACTGGCACTGATGGAGTGGCTCAGCTCGGTGGGGCAAATGATGTCTTTTAATAACTCTCGGGCTTTCTGGATGTCTGCAAAGCTGACTTTCATTTTGGATCAGGGCTCCCAATACACAGTTAACCCCAATATCGGAGGATACTCCTTATGGGGAAGGACAGACGCCGTGCCTTTCACCCCGCTGATACTGGAGTAAAAATTCGATTCCGTCATGCCCATGGCCTTACTCTCGTCGAAAAAGTAAAAGGGTGCAAGGTGCTTTCCACAGCACTCACAGGCCGTCACAAGCTCGGCTTCCGCCGAGTTCACCGTATCGCAAATATGACACAATCGAAAATGAGTTCGGGTTGCCATAAGGACTCCTTCCTGAAGCCATCCTTATTCTAGGCCTCCCCAAGACCCCCAGCAAGACGCGGTCTCAATTTAAGTTATTGATATCAGGAAACTAGCTGCCCAATGACTTTTCGCGTTATGCGCATTTTGAGTCCCCCCATAAGCTTCCCGAAAAGATCTCGTGCAATCGCCTCGAAGCGAGACCGCAGGTTCTTGCGCACCAGCCCGAAGAGAGATAGGTTATTTGGATTGCTGAAAGGGCCTTTATGGAAACAACATTGGTAAAATCACTATTTAGAGAAACCGAAAAGCACCTGGACAAGGAAGTCTTTCTGTCCGGCTGGGTTCGCAAAATTCGCGATCAAAAGAATTTCGGATTCATTGAATTGAATGACGGAACCTTCTTCAAAGGGGTTCAAGTGGTCTTTGACACCAATCTTTCCAACTTTGAGGAAGTGGCAAAGCTTTCCATTTCAAGTTCCATCTACGTGACCGGCAAAGTGGTGAAATCCCAGGGCGCTGGCCAAAGCTTTGAAGTGATGGCTACCAAAATCGAAATCGTTCAGAAAGCTGATCTGGAATATCCTCTGCAAAACAAACGTCACAGCATGGAATTCCTGCGTGAGATCGCTCACCTTCGTCCACGCACCAACACCTTCTCGGCCGTCTTCCGCGTACGCTCCGTGCTGGCTTTTGCGATTCACAAGTTCTTCCACGATCAAAACTTTGTGTACGTGAACACCCCGATCATCACCGGTTCTGACGCAGAAGGCGCTGGTGAGATGTTCCGTGTGACCACTTTGAAGCTGGATAAACCTCCACGCAAAGAAGATGGCAGCATCGATGCCAGCCAGGACTTCTTCGGCAAAGAAACCAACCTGACTGTGAGCGGTCAGCTAAACGGCGAAACGTTCTGTGCGGCCTTCCGTAACATTTATACTTTCGGTCCGACGTTCCGTGCGGAAAACTCCAACACCTCCCGCCACGCGGCGGAGTTCTGGATGATTGAACCGGAAATTGCTTTTGCGGATCTAACAGCCAACATGGAACTGGCTGAAGACATGATCAAGTACATCATCCGCTATGTGATGCAGGAATGTCCGGAAGAGATGGAGTTCTTCAATCAGTTCGTGGAAAAAGGTCTGTTCGACAAACTGAACAATGTTCTGAACAACCAGTTTGCCCGCGTGACTTACACGGAAGCCATCGAGATTCTGCAAAAATCCGGCAAGAAGTTCGAGTACCCTGTGCAGTGGGGCATCGATATGCAATCTGAACATGAACGCTTCCTGGCTGAAGAGCATTTCAAAAAGCCGGTGTTCGTGACGGACTATCCAAAAGACATCAAGGCCTTCTACATGAAGTTGAATGCGGATGGAAAAACCGTGCGTGCGATGGACTTGTTAGCACCGGGAATCGGCGAGATCATCGGCGGATCTCAGCGTGAAGACAATCTGGAACTTCTGGAAGCGCGCATGAAACAAGTGGGTCTGCATCCGGAAGAATATTCCTTCTATACGGATCTGCGCCGCTATGGCACCTTCCCGCATGCGGGTTATGGTTTGGGCTTTGAACGCATGATGATGTACATCACCGGCATGGGTAACATCCGCGATGTAATCCCGTTCCCACGAACACCAAAGAACGCTTTATTCTAAAAAACTAAAAGGAGGCGCAAGCCTCCTTTTTACTTTCCCTTTGCTTCATTCCAAGACTCCCTCCTGCTGAGAAACCCTGTTCATCTCCTGTACGAATTCACGCCCCCCTGACAACGAAAGCCTCTCCAACTGCGTTGTAGTGTCCTCCGCCCGGGTACAGATATTGAATCAACTTTTTGAATACTTCGTTTACTGCCAAGAATCGATCTCAGACCGAGACACCTTGTAGGCCCCACGAAGTCAGCAGGACCTTCGACTTGTTTAAAGATGATCAGCTTCATATTTTAAACAAAAGTCCGAAGAGCCCTTTAGGAGTATTAATTTGAGTTTATTGAATCGCGTTCTTCGCATCTTTGTCGCACTGACCCTGCTGGGAAGCTCGGCCTTGGCTGAAGTCCCCCAGGAGCTTCAGGACGTGGTTTTCTCCGGAGACCTGAACGGCCGCTCCTCCGTCGACTTCCGCTCCAAGGCCCGCAATATCACATCCCTTGTCCCCAAGGACTCGGAAGCCACCATTCTTGAGACCCGGCAGCTGAAACGCACCGGCTCGTATGGCCTGAAAGTGCGCCTTACAAAAGTGGGCGCCGCCAAAGGAACAAACTCCGCCAAAGTCGGTGATGAAGTCTGGGTGTACTTCTCTCAAAAAGATCCCTGGCTGGAATTCAAAGACAAAGAAGGATCTGAAGTTCAAGACCCGGAAGTGGCCCTGACCTCGCGCGCACGCCGTGATGGGGAAGGTCTTCCCATTGAAGGAACTGTCGCCAATCCGACTTTGCCAACAAAAGAACTGGTCAAAGCCAACCAAAAGCCCTTGCCGTCCGTTGATCCCAACTTAGCTAAAAACACAGACCCCAAAAAAACAGAGGGTGACATCTGTATCAATTGCTCCGTGTCGCAAACCACGGATCCCGCTGAGCGAAATATTCAGAACATCAAAGACGTCGGCACTGAAATCAAACGTTCTTCTGATGAGTCCATCCCCCGCAATGCAGCGGCTGGTAAATGGGCCGATGATCCAATGATCATGCGCTATTCTGAAGGAAAAGAAGTTAAAAACTCCATCAGCTATGGGATGAGGAACAAACGTCCCCGATCGACGAAATACTGCTATCGCTTTGTCAAACGTGCTTTGATGGGTGGTGACATGATTGATCGCTATCCTCCGGGGGGCCATGCTCGCGAGGCCGTGCGTGATTTGAAAGCACAGGGCATGATCAATCTGCTGGACAATCCCAAGTACCGCGACATGATCAAAAGTCCTGCGGACGTTCCCAAAGGAGCCGTCATCGTCTATCATAACAATACCAAGGAATCCGGCGACGTTCAGATCAAAACAGACTGGGGTAACAACGGCGGATTCCTTAGTGACTTCTATTCCGGCAATTCGTTCTTAAGCTCTCCGAAGGCCCGCAGATATGCCGCCCAAGGAAAGCCTTACCGAATGATCGGCGTGATGATTAAACCATAGGAAGGAGAGCCCAATGAAAACAAAACTGATGACTCTGATTCTTTGTTCTTTCTTTGCCTTCCCTGCAACAGCAGCGTTCTATGACGTGCGCGAAGCCATCGAAAAGCTTCAAGCTGCCAAAGTGGATTCTTTAGTCACAGTCACAGAAGAAACCAAGCTCTCTGAAGATGACATGAAAGCCCAGGATAAAGCCTTTGCGGCTTTGGAGGCAGCTGTTGCCACAGCCATTAAAGAATCCGGTACCGATGAACTGCAAGACGAGATCATCAAAGCGGCCGTTGTGCTTCTGAAAAAAGATCCGACCCAGTATGCGGGTGAAGTGATTCTGCCCTTGTACGAGAAAAACAAAAAAAACTTCCTGAACAATCTCAAGAAGCTTTCCACATCAGACGCCAAGCTGGTTGAAGGCGCCGTCAAAGATGCCGCTCGCCAGAAAAAAATTGGCGACGGCTGAAGGAAATCAAATCCCGTTAAACGGAAGCAATCTCGCTGAAGGATTTTGCTTCCAAAGAAGCTCCTCCAACAAGGAAACCATTCACGTGTGGCTGCTTGATCAGTCCCGCAGCATTGTCCGGCTTGACACTGCCTCCGTAAAGAATCGGCGCAGATTCAAAGCCTAAAGCTTTCAAAATTGAATACACGTCAGTGTGCGTTTCTGCCACTTGTTCCGGTGTTGCAACCTTCCCCGTCCCGATGGCCCAGACCGGCTCATAGGCAATCACCACCGGTTTTGTTTTGTCGGCTTTGGCCAAACCCAAGTTCAGTTGGGTTTCCAAAACACGGAAGGTTTTTGCGGACTCACGTTCTTGCAGGGTTTCACCAATGCACAACATGGGGGTCAGTCCCAAGCCCTGCACGAAGGCCACCTTCTCAGCGACCAAAGCATCCCCTTCACCGAACAGACTGCGTCTTTCACTGTGACCAATCAGGATATAGCTGCCACCCAGTTCTTTCACCACCTGTGCTGAGTTTTCACCCGTGAAAGCCCCTTGCGCCTGGAAGTAAGCGTTCTGCGCGCCCCAATTGATGGCGGTTCCTTTTAAGGATTCACTGGCTGCTTCCAGGGAAATCGCGGAGGGGAAAAAGACCACTTCGCCGGTAGCTTTGCTCGCCAGCTCTTTGAACTGAGCAAAGAACTCACGCGTTTCTTTGGGAGATTTAAAAAGCTTCCAGTTAGCAGCAAAAATCTTTTTCATTAATTTCATCCTTTGAAAATTGAGAGGAAGACAGACCAAACCAAGGCTGATCAAAAGGGTCCAGATGCTTAGGGAGACGGCCCGCTGACAAGAATAGCAGGATGCTATTCTTGAGCGCTAGCCCGAAGGGCCAAGGGCAGGAGCCCTTGGCACAACGAAGTCTGATGGGCCCTTTTCACCAGCCGCCCTTAGCGGATGCGGGTTCTTAGTATTTCCAAACCTGGCAATTTATCGCCCTGAAGGTATTCCAAAGAAGCACCACCACCAGTGGAGATATGAGTCATCTTATCTGCAAAGCCGGAAGCTTCCGCCGCCGCAGCAGAATCACCACCACCCACGATTTTGATCGCGTTGCTTTCAGCGATGGCTGCCGCCACACCGAAAGTTCCTTTGGCAAAAGCCGGATTTTCGAAGATGCCCATAGGACCATTCCAGAAAATAGTGCCCGCTTCACGCAAAGCTGCCGAGAAGTTCTTGATGGATTTAGGACCGATGTCCACACCCAGTTCGTCTTCCGCAATCGCCACGTCATTGGTCACATGCGCGTGCGCTGTGTCCGTGATGCCTTTGGTAGCCACGTGATCCACGGGCAACAAAATAGTTTTGTTGCGGGCTTCAATACGTTCGATCATTTCTTTGGCATATTTAAGTTTATCATTTTCAACCAAAGATTTCCCGACTGGCAGACCTTGTGCTTTCAGGAACGTGTACGCCATCGCGCCACCCACGATAAAGCCATCCACAACGTCCATCAGGCGTTCGATCACTGCAATCTTGTCAGAAACCTTCGCACCACCCATCACCGCGATGTACGGGCGTTTTGGGTTTTGCAGCAAAGAATCCAGCATGGTGATTTCTTTTTCAATCAGAAGGCCAATGCCCTTGTCCTTCATCACTGAAGGCAAAGCATGAATGGTTGCGTGAGCACGGTGAGAAGCCCCGAAGGCGTCGTTGATATAAACGTCGCAGTAGTTGGCAATCTTTTGTGCGAACTCGATAGAGTCTTTGGTCTCCCCTTCTTCAAAACGAACGTTTTCAAGAAGGATCAACTGATTTGGTTTCAAAGATGGAAGCAGATGTTTGGGAGCATCAGAATCCGGTTCTTCCACCAGAATCACTTCGGCATTCAAAAGATCCTGCAGGCGCTTGGCCACTGGCTCTAAAGAAAACTCTGTGTCGTCTTTTGTTTTAGGACGACCCAGATGGGAAGCCATAACCAGCTTCGCCCCTTTTTCCATGCAATACTTGATTGTCGGCAAAGAAGCCGTGATGCGGTTTTCATCTGTGATCTTGCCGTTTTCCATCGGAACGTTCAGATCCAGGCGCAGGAAAACAACTTTTCCCGCCAACTCGAAATCACGAACTGTCTTAATGCCTTTCAGACCGTTAGCCATGGATTAAAGACCTTTCTGCTGCATGTACAAAGCAACATCCACCATACGGTTAGAGAAGCCTGTTTCGTTATCGTACCAAGCCAGAACCTTCACCATGCGAGGACCGACAACCATTGTGGAAGCCAAGTCGACGATGGAAGAATGCTTGTTGCCGTTGAAATCAACGCTGACAAGCTCATTGTGCTCAACAGCCAGGATGCCCTTCAAAGCGCCTTTGGAAGCTGCGATCAAGGCTTCGTTCACAGATTCTTTCGTCACGTCTTTTTTCGCTGTGAATGTGAAATCCACCAAAGACACGTTCGGAGTCGGAACACGTACGGAGATACCGTCGATTTTGCCTTTAAGCTCTGGCAAGACCAAGCCCACGTTTTTCGCAGCACCCGTCGTTGTCGGGATCATGCTGACCGCAGCCGCACGTGCACGACGCAAATCTTTGTGAGGAGCATCCAGGATTTTTTGATCGTTCGTGTAAGAGTGAACTGTCATCATGGTTCCGTGTTCAACACCAAAGGTGTCGTTCAGAACTTTTGCCAAAGGAGCCAGGCAGTTTGTCGTGCAGGAGGCGTTGGAGACAACCATGTGCTTGGAGGGATCATAGGATTCATGGTTGATACCGTAAACCATCGTGATATCCGCACCTTTTTCCGCAGGGCCGGAAACCAGAACACGCTTTGCACCACCCGCGATATGTTGCATGAATTCTGCTTTGTCTTTGAAAGCGCCGGTGCACTCTAGAACCAAATCAACGCCCCAGTCCTTCCAAGGAACTTCAGCCGGGTTGCGAGTTTTGGAAACGTGAATCTTTTGGCCGTTCACAACAAGGTTATGGCCTTCGGTGGAAACATCCGCACCGAAAACACCGTGAGCAGAGTCATACTTCAGCAAGTGAGCATCACCTTCGATGCTGTCCAAAGAATTGATTCCGACGATATCGAATTTTTCAAAACCCGCGCGGAAAAGAACACGACCAATACGACCAAAACCGTTGATACCAACACGCAACTTAGACATGAGTGAGCTCCTTGTTTTAAACCCACTCAATATCTGCTTTTGAACGCTAAAAAGCCAGTCTAGACACTGTTTGTCATAGACTGGCTTTTAGTGAAATTTCCTTAAAATTTCAGGCCCCTAGGCCGTTTTCAGGCCTCCCGAGCTTTCTAGCGACCTACAGACAAGGACGGGCGGTCCTGATTAGAAATCGCGTTCACCAAGATATCGGCATTTCCACCCATGGATTCCGCACGAAGGTCGATGACCTGGATGCGTTCACGGATGTTCAGATTCTCGGAAACTTCGGATTGACCCGCATAAATTGTGCGAGTGTTGGACAGGTAGTTGATGCGAACTGGCTGGTTGGAGGCTGTGTAAACCATCGCTTCATGGATTTTCACGCCTGCAGACAGCGCACGAACTTCAATACGCTCCAAAGTCACTGGATAACGAAGAGTCACACGGATCCACTCCCCGCCCGAACGACGAGTGATCTGGCTGATTTGCACAGAACCTTCGTAGCCACGACCATGCTGGCCTGGAGGAGGTGGAGGTGTCGGGCGAGTTGGCTGGGATGGGTACGTCGGTCTTACCGGTCCATCATTGTGTCGTCCACCGCCACCGTAGCCGCCGCGATTGTCAAAACGAACTTCGGTTTCACGCACTTCATACCAAGAACCGTCTCGGCGAGAGCACGCAATACCGCGGGTTTCTTCAGTACGGTCACGAAGGTAGATCACGCTTGTGTATTCACGGCAGTATTCACCAGTGCGGTTATTGTAACCTTCACGAGTAGAAGTGAAGCTTCCGCGAGCGCCCGTGCGGGAACCGTAGTCACGACCATCCCAGTCACGACGACTGCCCAGGCGGTCTTCCAACGAGCGTCTTTGCGCTTCTGCCAAGGCACGGCGATCAGCCTCATCCAGGTCCCTGCCGACTTTAGAGCCAATCATCGTCCCGGCAATAGCACCAATGATAATTGCCGCTTTATTGCCGTTCCCTTTACCGATCTGAGTACCAATACCACCACCGATGATACCACCGATAATTCCACCGATGGTTTCCTTATCCGCGAACGCCGGGCTTGTATATTGTACAAGGGAAGCGACAATAACTGATCCTAGAATGAGGTTCTTTTTCATAAACGTCTCCTTAAAGACTGAATAGTGAATCCGTTGAGCCTATATCCAAACTTTGTGCCAAGAAAAACAGTGTCAAAAGGGGACCGGGCCAATCCCCTTCCTATTATCTGTTAACAACTGTCAAAACATCCCGGGCAAAACTTTCTGCTATGCTGCCGGATGGAGCTCGGCGGTATTTGCCTTCAAATTCCTCTATCAAAGAATACTTTTGCTCTGCACTCATTGAAGACACCTGATTTTTCAGGATATCCAAGGCACGATGACGCGCTTTCAAAATCATCTGACGATACACGTCCTCGGAAATACTTCCAGAAGGTGCTGCGTTGTATTTCGCCACGAAATTTTCCAGCTCCGCCACAACCTGACGGAAGTTGTATTTTCTTTCCAGCTCTTTTTCGTATGCCGGAATGACTTTAGCCTTCGCCGCCACGATCAGTTTACGATAGTTGTCTTCTTCACGACTGCCCGAAGGAGCTCTGTTATAGGCTGCGATGTAGCCTGTCAGCATATTCAGAATCTGCTCGGAAGAACCATTCATTCTCGCGATCGTGCAGTCCATTTCGCGATTCATGACCTTCACACTGGCATCACTGAAGCCGCGAGCGAGCTTCGCATACACAGCCTCGGGACGACTGCCTGATGGAGCGGAATTGTACTTCTGATTATAGAACTTAAACAATTCCTGCATGTAAGCCAAAGACAACTGGTTGTGATTGTTTTGCAGAATGGACAAAACATCATTTACATATCTATCCAGTTCTTTGGCGGCAAAACTTTCCTGGGTACTTCCACCAGGTGCGGCATCCATTCGGCGACTCCACAACGCGATTGCATCCAGACGCTCTTTAATCAAATTATCACCGCGTGTGCTGGCAGAACAAACCTCGACAGAACCGGAGCCAGACTGCCCCCCATTGCCGTTTTCAACAACCACTGGACGGTAAGTCATTTGAGGACTGGAATACATACTAAAGGCAATCAAACGAATATCAGCTTCTGCGGAATAGGACTCGCCCACGATTTCAATAGCTGTGATTCTATCTGACAGATTCAGGTTTTCCGACGATGTGGTAGTGCCGGAGTTCAGCACGCCTGTATTCGTCAGTTCCCGAACAGACAGCGCCTGACCACGCTCAGTGATCACCTTTACAGAGTGAACCTTCAGACGGCTTTTAAGAACCTGCAGCTCAAGGCGACTCAATACAGTCGCTTGTGACAATGAAATACGATAAGTCGTCCCATTGGATTTACGGGAAAGGCTGCTAATGACGACAGAACCAGAGCGTTCCTGCTGCTGATTCGACACCGGCGGCGGAAGTGGCGGCGGAGTTCTTGGTCCGGATGACACTGTTGTCACTGTGGAGGATACAACCTGACTGCCAGATTCCCCAGGCACCGGGAGATCCGAAATGACTTCGGCGTGGGTTGTAGATTGCATCATCGTCAGAGCCAGCAAAACTGCCGTTACAAGTTTACGTTCCATATTTCTTATCTCCCTATCAAATCGTTTCAATATTTAATTTAAAAACTATTTCACCAGATTGCGAATTGTGACATGGTCCACGGAGCTGTATCCGTCGAACTTCACAGAGGCATATCCATTGCTGAAGACTTCTCTGACCGTGCCTGTATACTGATTGTTGTAGATCACGCGATTTCCAACACAGATCCCACCGGAGCAATTCATGGCGTGCCCCAAACGTTTGGTCTCGATGTAATCACTGCCAGAGTAACCATCAAAGCGCACCGCCGCTGTGCCATTGGCAAAAATCTCTCGGACAGTACCAACGTACACACTGCTGCCCGCGAATAGAACTCTTGTTCCCACAGAGAAGCTACCAACAGAAGTAACCGGCTTCGTCAAACGGTCGGCTTTGATGTAGTCATAACCACCGTATCCATCAAAACGAACTTTGGCTGAACCATCACCGAAGATCTCGGCCACGCGCCCCAAATAGTGGTTGCTGCCGTTGTAATAAAGTACGCGATCATCCACACAGATGCCCGAAGCGCAGGATTTATTCTTGTTCAATCTCTGGGTGCTGACGTAATCATTGCCGGAATACCCATCAAAGCGAACTGAAGCCTGACCACCGGCAAACACTTCCTGAACTGTGCCCGCATAATGATTGGAACCACTTTTGTAGACCACGCGATCTCCGCCGCAGATCTCGTCTGCACATTTCACAGACTTTTTGAGGCTTGCTGATCTGATATAAGATGGAGAGCTGTAACCCGGGAAACGCACCTGATGTTTGCCATCAGCAAACGACATCGTGATCACACCAACATAGCTATTTGAGGAATTCTGGAACAGAACCCGGTCCCCGACGCAACGACCATTTTTACAATTCACGGAACGCCCCAGGTTCTTAACATCTATTATGGATGGCTCAGAATAGCCCTCAAATTTTACACGCGCCTTGCCGGATTCAAAGATCTCAAGCACCTGACCAACATAGTCGTTGCCGTTGTCAAAATGAACTTTGTCACCGACGCGGATCACCGCCAACTCTTCCGCATGGTTGCCCGGAGCAGGCAGTGGTGCCGGTGTGGATGATTTCACAGCCGGCCCTTGCGCCGTCATATTCAGCGCCCCAGCATAAGACATTGCTGTCAGCAACAGATCACTTTCCACACCATAGGACTCTGCACGGATTTCGATCGCCGTGACTCTTTCACTGACATTGAGGTTCCCGGAAGAAAGCGTGGTGCCCGTGTTGGCGACAGCAGAATTGCGTAGTTCTCGCACGTCCACTCGCTGTCCACCGGCCAGAAGCAAGGTCACTTCATGAACTTTCAAACGGCTCTTCAAAATTTTAATTTCAAGATTCTGCAAAGTGATAGGTTCACGCAAAGTAACCTTACGAATTTCTCCGTCTTTTCTGCGGGACAGCTCATTGACCTGAACCTGTCCCGTGTACTGACGACTTACATCTTCCGTCACAGGAGGTGGTGGAGTTTTTGGACCGGAATGTTGAGTTGTGGTCACGGTTTCAGTGACTGCCATCTCGCCGGACTCTCCGGGCACAGGCAAATCAGAAATCACTTCTGCATAGGCAGATGCCTGCATCATTGTCAGCGCCAAAAGCACCGTCGCCACTAACCTACGTTCCATAGCAAGGACTCCCATCAAGTAACTCATTTTTTGAACAACCTCCCTAAAGCAAGGTACATACCAAAATGAGTTCCACTTAATTCCGCGTTCGAAAAAAGAAGTTGATCAGAAGTTTGTCAGCTTGCCCCTTTTTGTCTTTTTGCAGTTTACATAACCGCAACGGGCAAACAGACTATTCTCAAGATAGCAATTGGAGATTCATCAAGGAGCCACATTATATGAAAGCACTTCCACTGCTTGCCGCCGTCATCTTGTCCCTTGTTCTGGGCGCAACAGCCTGCAGCCCGAACTCTGCGTCGTTATCGAGTTCCAACGAAAGTTCTTCATTTGATATTATAGGTGGTACACCTATATATGAGCGCGCCAGCCAGGCGGCTCGCAGTGTGGTTTTACTTGATATCAAAAATCGTTTTGGCCAATCCTTGGGTTTCTGCACGGCCACCCTGATCGGGCCTCAGACGATTCTTTCTGCAGCCCACTGCTTTGATGAAAGTCGTATCAAGGGTTTTGCAGGCTTTGATGTGCGCTTTACGAATAACTACGATATCTCCAACTCGGTCGCCCGCAAAGGTTTGAATTACCAGCGTCATGGCACTTACAACTCCACCCTACGCTATGACCATGACATTGCAGTGGCCACCTTCCAGGGGGGCATCCCCGAAGGCTATGGCTATGTGGATATCGACATGGACACCAAGGCCAACTATGCGAACAAAACGGTCTATGTCTATGGATATGGGCGTTCGAAAGACTACACCGGGCGTCCGGGGGAGGATTCGTGGGCCTCGATCGGTCAGCTCCACAAAGGAATCATGAAGGTTGAAAGCACCTACAGCCGCTTTGCCGATCGCTACTGGCTGAACTCGGAAGTGCCGTCCTTTATATGCCAGGGCGATTCTGGGGGACCACAGTTCTTTCATGAAGGGGGAACCCTGAAGGTGATCGGCGTGAATTCGGCCGTCTTGGGTAAAAAACTTCCTAACGGCTTCAGCAGCTGCAAAGGCATTGGTCAGGCCACGAAGGTCGCACCATTTGCCGGATGGATTGCAAAAACACGCACCAAACTGCTGAGCATGTCCCAAGAGTTTGTCGAGTAAACTCTTGGTGTTTTACTACCACTGAATTTTTGGAAACATCTTTAGCGCATTGATTTTGGTCTGCTCACACAGTTGCTCAAGGCTGATCCCCTTGAGATCCGCTACGAACTTGGCGGTGTGAAGCACATAAGCCGGCGTGTTCTTTCTTCCGCGCATTGGAATCGGCGCCAGGAAGGGAGAATCCGTCTCCACATGAATGCGATCCAGCGGCAGCATTTTGACGGTTTCACGCAGACTGTCGGCACTTTTGAAAGTCACAACGCCACTGATAGAGATATTAAATCCGACGTCCAAAGCCTGACGCGCCAGCCACTCCGTCCCGGTAAAGCAGTGGATCAGACCATTCACTTCACCTTTGAACTCTTTTAGAATCTCAATCGTGTCTTCTTCCGCATCCCGCGTATGGATTTCCACAGGCATCTTGGTGCGTTTGGCGATCTCTAGCTGAGCCCGGAAGGCTTCTTTCTGCAGATCCCGCGGGGAATTGTCATAATAATAGTCCAGTCCGATTTCACCGACAGCCACCACACAAGGCTCGCTGACATGCTCTTCAATAAACTTCCCTGCCGCTTCGGTGTAGGTGCCTCCGTCATGCGGATGAACCCCAAGGGTACAGTACACTTCGGGATAGTATTTGCGGGCGATGTCCAGGACGATAGGATGATCCTCGGGCTGGGTCCCAATGGTGATGATCTTCTTCACGCCCACGGCTTTGGCGTTTTGAATAGCGGCGTCAACACCCTCTTCGAGCATGTTCAAATGTGCGTGAATATCAATCCATTCCATGGGGCGCAGTATATTCAACACCTCTAACAACTGTCTAGCCTGTTTTGTCACCAGGCCTGCTTAGATCCCCTATATTACAGACAAACAGGCCCAGCCTTTGCTTTTAAGGACTCTGAGTGAATTTTTATTTATTGAGTCTCATTCTGAGACATCAGGGAGCATTATGAAAAAGGCCTTTATAAGCGCTATTCTCGTTTCCTCCAGCCTCGCGGCCCAAGCCCAGGAAGCCAGCGGACTGAGTTCTGCTTATGCGTTCGGTGGAGCTTGTGCCTCCCAAGGGGTTTGGACTCAGAATGCTCTTTCCGCCACACAGAATTTACGCAAAATCACTTTGCAGTTAAAAGATGATCCAAACTGTCAGGCTCTGGGAAATGCCACCCGAGCGGCTATCGACGAACTTCAAGGACAGGTTAAAAACGTCTCTGACAGCCCCAAGCGCTCTGCCCGTCTGTCACAGATCCCGGCCGAAATCGAAGCTCTGCGCACTTTTGCCACCAGCAGTCCTGAGATGAAAAATCAGGTCATGAAACTGATGATGAATCGATCGATTGAAGGCGCAACCCTTTCCGCTCAAGTGGGCGCTGACAACGCCAGCACGGCCATGGCGCAAAACATGTCCAGTCGCCTGGAAGATTTTGGAGAAAGAATTCAACGAAGCACCAAAGCTGGTATCGGCATCCTCAATAAAGTCGTCGACAGCCTTCCCCAACTGGATCAGTGTTTGATGGGCGATAGCCAGCAAGTGATGGGTAACTTCCTGGCCTCCACGATTCAGGTGGCGACAGCCTTTGCGGGTTCTGGACAGGATTCCACAGGCAGCCAGATGGCCACCCTAGTGTCCAAACTTTCCAGCGTCGTGCGCGAACGAAAATTTTCAAAAGTTCTAAGAAAACTCAACGAACAGGAATTCCTGGCTTCCATGTCCTGTTTGATGGAAGTCACCAGTGAATCCTACTGTCAGGCCCGCGATGCCATGAGTTTATTCAAAGATGGCATGAACAATATCGAATGGCGCCAGGAAAAAGGCAGCAAAGTGGATGCAAAAAATCCGTTCCTGGGTCATTACGTTCTAAATACCCACATTCCGAACATCACCAAATGGATGCAAAAGATCCAGATCGGGGTAGACCCGAAACTTCCGACCGATGCAGACTTCCAAAACCGCATCCAGCAGGAAGTAGCAGACTTCTATAAAGGTCTAAAGACTTTGCTGGGAACATATAACTCCACTTTGATGACCATCAAACAGCTTCCGTCTTTGGAAGCCAAACAAAATGCCGTGGTGAAATTGGTTAAAACAATTTCCGAAGCCATGATCAACGGTGAAGGCTTCCGCGGTGAAGGCCGTACGAACTTCTTCACCATGAATAAGACTCCGCTGAAAATCCCATTCTTCCTAATCGGTATGGATGAGGTTCCGGATCAGGTCGCCGGTAAAGCCGTGGGAATGATGCCGATTTCAGCGGATGCCTGGTTGCAGGCACACTACATGGAACTGAAACAGTTCCAAGACCCGGTGACCTTGGCTGAAACGATTGGTCGCAACATGCAGGATCTCGGGCGGGAAGCCAATATCTCGGTTATTTCCTACTTCAGCAACTGGTACATCGTTGATAAGCAGGCTTTGGTGAACGAAGCCCTGACGGATGTAAACTACACCGTGAAAGACAGCTTGCGTGTGATCCATGACTATCTGGATATCGTGAAGGTGCGCGTGGAAAAATCCGGTGATGCCTCTGTGGTGTCCACCATCATGGACACCCAGTCCCGTATCAGCCGTATTTTGAACAGTTTCGATGAAGTCGAGCGTATCGGTAAAACCTTTGCATCGAAAGTGAACGCTCGCAACTTGACGGAAGAGGACATCAAGTCAGCAGCGACAGCAGCAGAAAAGCTGATCAACACGGTCTTTGATGAATTCATGGTGATGCAGGCTCGCTCTGGCTTCCTGGCAAACCGCCTGGTGAACTTCGTTTATCAGGACTATATCCAGCTCTTGAAGTCAGAGGAAAACTTCACAGAGAAGCAAAAAGAGATCTTCATCCAGGCCGGCATGGCGGCTTTGGACCGTATGCTGCAAATGTATAACGGGAATCCAGCCAACATTCAGTCTGACTTGAACATGGCTTTGAAGATCAACAAAGGAAATCTGGAAGCTCTGGAAGAACTTTTAAAGGACAACATCATTGCCAACATCGCAACGCTAAAACGCGTCAGCGACGGTCGCACGGGCCGCATGAGCACGATGGTGGACTCAACTCACCGTCTGATGCTGGACTTTATGAAGGATGACTGGGATCTTATCACGAATCCGACGTCTGCTTTGGGCATTTACATGTACTACTTCAAACATGCGGACCGCTATCCGTTGAAAAGCACTGGTACGACGTCACCGCAGAGTGAGTTCGATGAGTCCTCTTACCTGCAAGCGCAACTGTGTGTACAGGCTTTGGCCTTTAACGATCAAAGAGCTTTGAAAACGATCTGTAACGGCACCGTCCTGAAGTCCCCGTTCAAAGGCGTCACAGGCTACGATATGTCCTACGATCAGCGACTGAACAGCCACTTGAACGACAAAGGCGTGAGCAAACAAATGCAACAGGCTTTGAACCACTCTGAACGCATCTGCGCCTTCCGCGACTTCAACCGTAAGAACATGGTGCTGTTCATGTCGATTAATAAGAAATAAGCTTTCGCAAAGCCCTTGATAGAATCGCGGGCGTCGCAAAGTTCACGAAAAACAAAAAGGACTGCCGCAGGGCGGTCCTTTTTGTTTTACAACCGCATCAATGTCGGTGAGCTTGTTTTTTCCAATTAAAATAACTAAGGACGCGTGGAAATATAAAACTCTTCCACAACCAATTGCGGGTCACGGTTGGCGCCGAAGGCTTGTTCTACTTGCAAAGCTTTTTGGACAAGTCTTAGCAGATACTGACGATCGAGTTCTGCCAGGGATTTAATCAACGGAGCCTGATCCAGATTCACGATCTGGGTCTTTGCACCCTCTTGCAGACAGATGGCGTCTTTCACAAAGCCGATCCAGTAAGAAATCATGCGCTGACCTTGGGCGCGGTCTTTGAATTCTGTACGCCATAGTTCATTGAGCAGAAAATCACTGTCCTGAATAAACAACGTCAGAATCTCAACCGCTTTTTCGCGCACTTCCTGTTCGGGACCTTCCTGCAATTGCGCCAGCTTTTCAAAGCTGCCACCGGCGGCCTTCAAAGCCCAGGTCGGAGCTTTCACTTTTTTGCCCAGATCTTCCTGAGTCAATGGACGGAACTGCACAATGCGGGAACGCGAACGGATCGTTGGCAAAATCCCCGCCACACTTGGCGCAATCAAAAAGAAGAAGGTGCCTTCCGGCGGTTCTTCCAAAGTTTTCAGCAAAGAGTTGGCGGCTTGCGGATTCAGGGTCTGCGCCTGATCAATGATGATCACACGATTGCCCGTCAGACTTTTCAAGCTTAGGAATTCCAGAACCTCTTTGGCCTGTTCCATCTTAATGTTCGCCCCGGACGGAGCAATGACTTTCAACCCCTCGTGACTACCTTGAGACATACGGAAACAGGACGGGCACTTGCCACAGCCCCGTTTACTGGAAGGACAAAGCAGAGCCTGTGCAAACCCCATGGCAGTCAGTTTTTTGCCGATACCTCCGGGACCGACAAACAAAAACGTCTGGCCCGGTCTTCCGTTTTCGAAAGACTCCACCATTTTTTTGATTGTCTCCTGATGTCCCAGGACGAAATCGAGCATACGTGCCACAGGTTGCAATTCCTTTTAGTTCAAAATTTTTCTGTCTGCCAAAGCCTGAAGAAGTTGCTTGAAAAGAACTTCCGGAGTTTCACGCGCATCCAGAACCAACCACGCGGCCTCATCAGCGCGAGCTTGTTGCAGGAAGGACTGACGTACTTTTTCATGAAAAGTGTCGGCTTCAGACTCGATACGGTCTTCGCTTTCACCCGTCTGAGCCCCGCGGCCTTGACGGCGACGGCGGCTTTCTTCTACAGGAAGATCCAAAAGCACTGTCACATCGGGCTTCAATCCACTGGTGGCAAAGTTGTTCAGCATGACCACATCAGCTTCAGAAATTTCACGCCCACCACTTTGGAAAGCGACAGAGCTTGCAGCAAAGCGGTCACACAAGACCCACAATCCTTGAGCCAGCTTCGGGCGGATCACCTGATCGACATGCTGGGAACGGCTGGCTTCATACAGCAGCAATTCCGTGCGCGCCGTGGGGGCCGGGCCTTCTTTGCGTAAAATCATGTGGCGGATTTCATCACCCAGCGGGGTCCCACCAGGTTCACGCGTGCGATGAAACTCAATGGAGCGTTTTTGCAGCTCTTTTTCCAAAGCTGCCATCAAAGAACTTTTGCCGGAGCCATCAAGCCCCTCGAATACCAGAAATTTCATTTCGCACCGCAATATCTAGTTAAATACGGGGCCGCACGCACGGCGTCCGCCCAAGTGGACTTTTTCAGATATTGCACGATAGACGTCAACAAATCGCATCGCAACAAGCTGCATTCCGCCGCGAACATCGGCGATTTGGATACGAATAAAGCCAGGAACCACCGGGGACACCGTAATGCGGATCAAAGAATGTCGTTCAAAGCGGTTGGTAAAGGTCAAAAGATCTGCGAAAGGCGGAGGCGGAAACCCCAGGCTGGAGCTTAATCCAGACGCGAAAAACTCTGGCGAAGAAGTGCTGTAGCCCGGAATCGCCGGAGGATAAAATGAACTGCCCTTCAGGGTTTCAGCCCCTTGCCTGCGTCCCATGCTCACGCCCATTTTGCCGACAATCCCGGCCACCGTCACCGCCGCTTTCGAGTTATCAAAGCGTTCTGAATTATGAAACAGTTCAAACACAAAGGCCTTCTGGGCTTTATTGTAAGCCAAGCTAAAACCCACTTCCTGGGCGCCACCGCCGCCTTTATGAAGGACACCGGCTTCGGCGACAATACCCGCAGAAATACTCAGACCAAATTCATTGGAATCAATCACTAGCGGAGCTTGTGACCACAGCTTATAATCCAAACCACGTAAGATCGCCTGAGCGGCCTCGTGACTGCGAACCTGGAACGAACGCTGAACGCGGGTTTCAACTTCGACTTCTTTGCCGATCGCTTGTTTGGCTTTTACTTTAACGAAATTCAGACCGTCACCGACAACACTGCCCGCCCCATAGACAAACTTGGTGGCGTTCAAAATACGAGCGGCATTGGTCAGGAAGAGAACACGCATTTCCTGAAACTTCCTCTGGCGATCCGCCGGCAGACTTTCAAATGCCTTCATCGGATCGGCTTCTTCAATCGAACCACCACGGGCCAGGATCTCGGCTTTGACTTTCTCTGGAAGTTTCAGTCCCAGGGCCTCTTTCATCGCCTCGCGGTCCGGCGTTGTTTCGAACTCGAAAACCCGCTCCCGCTCGCCCTGCCCGATCTGAATACGCAGGCGTTCGGCTTGCTCTGAAGCCTGCACCTTTTCCAGGGTTGTTTCGATGACCTCGGTTTCGACTGTCTCAATTGAAGACGACAGACCAGCCCACGCCGGGAGGGAAGGAGCTAACAAAGCGGACGCCAACAAAAGGGAACCAAGTAGAGTTTTCATCTTAAGGGCGGCAGTTGCAAACCCAAGACCCGGTATTTTACATTGCTAACTATTTGATTCCTCTATTTTTCTCTGTTTAGGGCTTAGACAGCGAGCCCAAGCCTGCTCTGTCCTTGGTTCAGCCGACCCTTGACGGTCCCCGAAGCTTCTGGAAGTCTCCTCCCACTATGAAAGAATTTATGAAAGCCTTGATGATTCTTGGGACTCTATGGATGTTGGCTGCCTGCTCTGCGGAAAGCAAAGACGAAAGCTTCAGTTATCAGTTCAGCTATAACGGCTGCGACACCGGCAAACAGACTTTCAACTCGTTGAATGCTTACTGTGATGGTTTGCGTGATGAGGCCCGCAACAAGAGCTGCGCCTACACACTTCGCTATGACACTTTCACTGCAAAATGCCCCGGTAGAATCTGGTAAGGATTAAAACTCCACCACCCAAGTTCCGGCGGATGTTTTATTGAACTTGTAGGTGATCAAAGGCTGCTCGACAGTTTCTGCCGTGCCGCCGGTTTGCTGACCCACCAGACCTAAAGCCTCGCTAAAATTAAAGCGACGACTGCGCGAGTTTTCAATGCCCCCGGCGATCTTCGCCAAAGTCCGGCGCAGGGAAACCGGATAACTTTTCACGATCACAGCCGCCGTGGCCCGGGTTTGGCTTTGTAATTTCACTTCACTGACCATAACTTCGGATCGTTCCGTCATAAACTCTACATAAGCTTTGTTCAGCCAATCGGATTGTTTGATGTTTTCATCGGCTTCCTGCTGCAGAAGCTCCTGGAACTTTCTTTCTCCCAGCTCCTGAGCTTTCTTTTCAATTTTTCCCTCTTGAGAAGTGCATCCCCCAAGAAGCCCAAAAAACAGGCACAAAATCACAAAGCTGATCTTTTTCATAGACTCTATGGTGACCGGGAAGGCCGCGAGACTCAACACACCCATGACTATGCGCATCAAGTCGCTAGGATTGGGTCACTTTGGGGTGGACGAAAACCTTCAATATCCATATATTTGGGGGTCTTTGGGAGATTACAGAAAATGACTACATTTATCGGCGTTTTGCATATCATCGTTGCTCTCGTTTTGATCGTTTTGGTTTTGATCCAAGACTCAAAAAGCGACGGAGCTTTGGGCATGGGTGGTTCCAGCGGTTCTAACTCTTTGTTGGGTGCAACTGGCGCACAATCTTTGGCTGGCAAAATGACAGTATGGGCAGCCATCATCTTCGCAGTGACTTGCTTGGCTTTGGCGACAATGACTTCTTCCAAAACTAAATCTGTTGTTGATAGCCTTCCGCTGCCAACAGCCCCTTCTCAAGAGCATTTCCCAACTGAAGGAACTGACGCTGCTGCGGGTGCGGCCGCTGTTCCTGCTGCGACTCCTGCTGAAGCGGCAACTCCAGCCGCTTCCCCTGCTGCGACTGCAGCTCCTGCTCAGAAGTAATTTTAGTACATTCCTTACAGGTTCTTCGCTATAGTTTCTCTATGGCGAAGAACAACTGGCTGATCCCATCTCTGATTATCATTGGCGTTATAAGCGTCGCACTTTCTCTCTTCATCGCTTCACAAACTGAAAAAAGCAAACCTGGCGCACGCCCTTTGGCCCGTCTTGAATTGAATCTGGGAAAAGTCTTTGTTCTTCGCAACAACATGACTTCCAAGGAAACCCTGACTCGCAAATCCACCCTGTTCGCCCTGGATTCGGTTGAAACCAGTGTGGATGGCGATGCCACGATGGAATTTGATTCGGCCTATCGTATCCGCATTCTGGAAAACTCGCTCATCACTTTGGATGAAGAAAACGAACGCATTGTTCTGGTGATCAAGCGCGGCGATGTTCAGGTTGAAAACTACGGGCGCGAAGGCAGTGTTTATATTTCCAAAGACGGCGTTCGCTGGACCGCCACCGATTATGAAATGAACTACAAAAAACAAGCTCCGACGGAAACTTTGCCAGACCTGGCCCCGGCAGAGACTGAAGTTGCGGGTTCCCCGGCGGTGAAAGCCGAAGGCCTGACCTCGGAGTTTATTCAGGACACCTTGCGCACACATCGCAATTCGTTCTTTAAGTGTTACACCCAGTTGCTACAAAAAACACCGGGCGTGGTCGGACAGGTTTCCATCAGCTTTACAATTGAAAAAACCGGCAAGGTTCATCAGGCCGATATTGCCAGCAGCAATCTGAACGACCCGGCCTTTAAAAAATGTCTGCTGGAAGCGATTCGCCGTGTGGAGTTTAAAACCTTCGGTGGCGATCCGATTTCAACCGTCTTCCCGCTGCGCTTCGAATAGCGCTATTGTTTAGCAACCTCACGCCATACCTCTAGCGGTAGTCATGGATGTAATCAATGCGATCAGGAATCCAGGGTTCATGCACGCCCTCCATCTCATAGACGTGCCCTTCATCCACCAGCTTTTCTTTCAGTGGCGCGACGCTGGGCTCGTAAGAAGAATGCAGCAGACCTTTTTCGATAAAGAACGGACGAATCTCCAGGTAAGCTCTTTCGCCCAGAACCCCACGACGAATGAATTCGTCGAAGCTTTTCATCAATTCTTCCGGAGTATAGCCGTAGTTATAGACCATATCCTGAACCACGCTGTAGATGGCTTCCAAATTCAAACGATGATCCTGATAAAGATCCAAAGCCACCTGGAAAGTGTTGTAAGTCGCCAAGGTACGGCGGCCAAATTTAAGATAATAATCAGGATCCGTGTCTGTCGCCAGATTGATATAGATCTTTTCAACCGGATCGTTTTCCGGAATCTGCGCCTGCAGCTCCAGAATCGTATTGACCTGCTCGCCTGTGACGTTGAGCTTTTCCAAGATCGAACGGATATCACTGGGCCCCAATCGGCGCGAACAAATATCCGAATACAAATTATAGATGATGGCATCGGTTTCGCTGTCATCACCCCAGCAAATCTGACGGACATTTTCAGCCAGACGAGTGCGCAACTGCAAAAGGGCTTGCAGCTTATAACCCACTTGCTTGGTCAGGCGCCAGAACCGCCCCGGGCGAAGATTTGCCAGATTGTCTTTATAGAAGCAGCCAAACGGCCGGATGTTGTCGAGTGCGAACTTTTCAGAGATCCGCTCTTCCATCTGCGGAGGTGACGCCGTGATGAAATAGATCGGGAAATACATGTAACCTTTTTGCTGCTTGCGGAATTGGGAAAGAGACTGCAGCAAAACATTGGTCCCAGGAATGTTCTTTTTATTGAGAGCCCGCTCCAGAATGGTTGTCATCAACCCGGACAAAGAATCGATGGTCGTATCCAGATAAGTCTTATCGAGATCCCACAAAAAGACCTCTTCGTGACTTTTCTCCATCCCTTCGGAAACATACCGAAAGAACACCACATCCCCATTCATCTCGCTTCGATCACGCCAATCCGCCATACCAAGATTCTGAAGCAGCCAACCCCAGAGAGCAAGCAAACACCCTCCAAAAAAACGCGGCGCCCGAAGGGCCAGCCCTAACAAATGGATAAGCGGCCTGTCAAAAAGGTCCAGATGCAAGGCCTGCCGACAACGCAGCCAGATGGGTCTTTTTCACAAGTCGCGGCTAACAACCGGTAGTGTTTACGGGCTCCGCCATCTGACGGCAGCGGACTTGAGCTTTCGAACACTTCACACGCAGGTGGAAGTGATTGTGGTGGTCTTTTTCAGAGATCAGACGACGCAGGGTTTGCGCCGCCAGACTTTGCATATCGCCTTTTTTAAGCTCTCCCGTGGCAATCGCATGTTCACACAGGGCCTTCTTCAAAGTCCCGTGAATAAAGATACGATCGATCAACTGAGTATTAACAACTTCCTTAAAGAGCTTCCATTGCTGCTTCATCATCCAGTTCGGATGAGGTTTATTAATGGTCACAGCAGATGTGAACGCACCTTGCAAATTCTTATTGTCGAAATAAAAAGCCACGTCCGCATCCAGACCGTTGGTGTGGGACTTATGACGTCCCAGCTTCCCACCCTTTTCTCGGGACAAGTCGCCGATGGGTAGCTCATAGCCAGGCATATCCTTTTTCGTAAGATTTGCCATTTGCACGATGATGTAAGCCAGCTCATTGGTCGCAAAGTGAGCCTTACGTTCCGGACGGATCACGTGGAAACCTGCCGGTTGATGATTCTTTTCATACACCAGCATATTAGCCGCATTTTCCAAGCGACCAGCATTCACAGCTCCGATGGCCTGACTGACCTTGTTGATGACGGGTCCCACCGCAGGGGTTTCTTTCTTAGGCTCTTCCTTGGGCTCCTGCTTTGGTTCCTCTTTTTTGGGTTCTTCCTTCTTAGGCTCGTCCTTTTTGGGAGGAGCTGTTTTAGGTTCCTCTTTTTTAGGAGGAGCTTCCGTCTTAGGTGGCACTTTTTTAGGTTCTTCTTTGCGCGGCGGAGTCTCTGGCTTTGGCAGATCTTTTTTGGGCTCCTGCTGCTTTGGCTCTTCCTTCTTAGGCTCTTCTTTTTTCACTTCCGGCTTTTTGACTTCCAGAATTTTTTCGATATCATCCACAACGTCACCGACGTAACGGCCTGGCTCACCTTCCACATCATCAGAACCGCCTTCGGTTTCCAAGTCTTCCTCTGGAAGCTGCTCTTCCTCTGGATCAGCGGCTGTCAAATCATCCTGAATGGACTCGACCTGATGATGATAAACGATGTCATTGTGGTACACATAGATATCAATGAAAGACGAACGGCAGTCACCGGATTCACTTAAACAAGTGGCTTTGGCGGCCACTTTCAAGGACTCGGACTGCGCCTGTGCAAGGTTCATCGGTTTTAACACGATAAAGCCATTTGCATCCAGGACACCCGCCAGATTCAGATCCACAGTCTGCACGGTCTTGCTTCGTACGGGAAGAAACTCCACACGCCCCTTCAAGGTCATGCCTTTGGTGGTGGAATCGAAGTTCACACTCACATCCTGAACACGGGTTGAGCCACGAACGACTTTGTATCCTTCTTCATCTTGAATATTCGGCTGGGCGGGTTCGTAGGTGGTTTTCACCTCAGAACCCTGCTCACGGGAATCCGGCGCACAACCGGTGGTCATCATAACAAAGGAAACTAAAATGGTGAGTGTCTTGATAAAGTACTTCATCCTGCCGAATACGTTGCAAAAACGTGTCCCAAAGGAGACGCACTTTGTATTGAAATTAAACAGTACCCGCTACTTCAGGACTGTCGAAGTTTTAGATAGATAGGACGTGAATTGTTCCCGCAGCTCCCTGTTGCCCAGCTCGTAAAGGTCGCCATGATGTCCCCCGGGGATCACCCAGATCTCTTTGGGGGCCGCCGCTTCTGCAAACATCCTGTGGGTGTTTTCCGGCTCAACAGCCTTGTCATCGGACCCTGTTATAAACAGCATCGGAATCGGTGAAAACTGGCTTAGCGAGGCCGGGGCATACTCATCACTTAAAGCGAGATAAGTCATTGGCTGCAACGGCCATGTCCACCAACGACGACTTAAGACATCACGGCCCATACCCTTATAAGAGCGGAAACTGGCTTCGATCACAATGTTGCGCACGGGAATGCGGTCTTTGATTTCTTCAGCGGTCTTCAATGCCACAATCCCCCCAAGACTGTGGCCATAAATAATCAAAGGACGAGAATCTTTTTTCTGATGCAACCATTCCGCAGCGGCTATCCCCGCTTCGACGGTGCTTTCCGGACTGGGTTTGCCATCAGAAAGACCATAACCGGGGTAATCAAAGATGAAGTAGTTGTAGCCTTGGGCTGGCAACCAATGAAACATCAAAAAATGTGATGTGATGTTTTCCGCATTGCCATGAAAGAATAGCATCGTGCCACGACTGTCTTTTTGTGCAGAGGCAAAATACCAACCATGGACCGTGTTGCCCGATTGGGTTTTTAGGAAGACATCCTCTGGCTGCATTTTGACCTTGGCCGGATCAAAAAGCTTTTCTTTCATTGGATAATAAAAAAACGACTGACATCCCGTCAGAGATATCGTCGCAATGCATCCGAAAAAGAAACGGCGAAGCCTGGAAAACTTTGTCATACTGAAATCATGAAACGATTTGAACATCAATGGCAAGACTATAAGTGGGTAGACTGCGAAGCTCCTTCGCAAGAGGAACTTTTAAAGCTGGCCGAAGAGTTTCCAATCCCTTTAAATGCCCTGATGAGTTGTCTGGATCCGGAACATCTCCCCTCTTGCACGTTCTTTGAAAAGTCCTGCTTTTTCATTCTGCGCCACCACGATGCTACGGCAAAACCCAAGGCCGGAACCATTCAATCTTTAACCACCAAAATCGCGTTCTTCGTCGGACGAGACTTTGTCCTGACCATTCATCGCGCCCCCCTAGAATGCATTAACATCAAAAAAGACAAAGTGGCTTTTGAACAGATCCCCTTGCTGGCCCTGGTCAAATCCCTTTGCCTGCAAACGGTGAAAAGCTTTGATGCCCCTTTGGATGAACTCGATGCTAAAACAGATGTTATCGAAGAGCGCGTTTTCACCCTGAAACGCCGAAGCATTCTGCGGGAAGGCTATCAGATCAAACGCAAAGCCGCTTCGTACCGTAAGATTTTTAAGTTCACCCTGGATGTCTTTAACAAAATTCATCAGCACGAAGAACTGCCCCTGCGAGATCTTCAACAGGTGCGCGAGCCCCTGGAAAAGCTCAGCTTCTATGCCGATGACATCTATGAAGAGATCACCGGACTCTTAAGCCTGCATCTTTCCCTGATGTCACAAAAGACGAACGAGGCTTCGTACCGCACCAATGAAGTGATGCGGGTGTTGACCGTGTTCTCGATCTTCTTCCTGCCACTGAACTTCATTGCCGGAGTCTATGGAATGAACTTCGAAAACATGCCCGAGCTGCATCAGCCCAACGGTTACTATGTCACGCTCAGCTTTATGCTGTTCGTGGTGATCGGAATCACTTACTGGATCTACAAAAAGGGCTGGTTGAAAAAAGACGAGCTCTGACCGAAATTAGGTCCGAGCCCGTGCCTGTACAAACGAATAGAAAAAGACTGCATTCGGGTCATTGGCAACCCGGGCCATTTCATCTTTCATCCCCTGAACGACTTCTTCAGAAATACATTTAGCTTCGATCAACTGTTCACTGGCGCTCAGAAGAAGTTCCGTCCAATACTCGATGCAATCCTTGCGCGCCTGGGGATAGCGGTTGTCCAGGAACCAGGTTTTGATCTCGGTGTGAATATCATGGTATCCCAGCTGCATCAGGAAGTTCCCAAGCTTCGCACCAACGAAGGGATCACCACGCTGCTCGAGCTGGTATTCATTAAAGGCCATCCAGTACTTCCAGACATTCGGAGAATAAGGATCCAGGAAGAAGGACGCATTCATCACTTCTGTCACATACACGACGGACCCTGGGCGCAGGACACGGCGAACCTCTGACAAAACACGAATCGGATCCGGAACGTGCTCCAAAATCCAACACAAGAAAGCTCCATCAAAAGAGTTCGACTGGAACTTCATGGAGGTGGCATCCATCTCCTGTAAATGGAAACGCCCTTGTGCAAAAGGCAGACTGGAAAGTCTTTGCTGAGCTGCCGCCAGTTGCTTGGTGCTGCGGTCAATACCGGTTAATTGCAGATCGGGGAAACGGCGCAAAAGGATTTCACTTTGGGCCCCGACTCCACAGCCGACCTCGAGCAAATCCTTTACATTGGACAAATTGATATTCTGGTAAACCGTGTGCTCGCCGAAGCGCGCCTGTTTGCGCAGGCGATCTTGTTCTTCCGCGGTAAAACCATGCAGGTAAGGAAAATCAGCCATTAAACACCTCAATAGTAATTTAATAGCTGCAGACTGCTTTCCTCAAGGAATCTCTGGTTACGGTACACAGCGCGAAGTCCCCAAGTCTTGCTGAAACTCCATTGCGTCTGAATCTGGGTTTTTAGATAGTCCTGTCGGTCCCATGATGAGTCGCGGCGGTACTGCGCCAAAGCCTCTACAGACCAATATGAGTTCACCTGATAATGCAAATCCACCAGCGGACCGGCACCGCCCCATAAATTGTTTTCTGACAGCGTTGCGCCGTAATGCACTTCGCCCTGCAACTGGGCTGTTAAATCAAACTTTCCAAGACCAAAAGTCCAGCCATAGCCCAGACGAACCACGGCTTCATGGACGGGGTTGAAGTTTTCATTTTGAGTGCGTTCCACCCCCAACTTGAATCTCCAGGAGTTTTCCGGCAACAAGGACGTCCACTCACTGGCAGAGATCAACTCAAAGGCCGAGAAGTTTTCCAGATCAAACTTCTTTCGATCGGGTTCGGAATAGGATTCTCCATAGGAAAAATCCAAATCAAAAAAGGAAATCTGGGAATAGCGTGGATAGCCCCACGCCGGATCCAGACGATCATGTAAAGCGAAACGATGGGACAACAACAGATAATCGCGGTCCGCCGTATCGTGCTTGACACCCAGGCCCCAACGGCCTGAAGGATGCGCCAGGTGAGGCTGATCCTGCGGCAGTGGATTTATCGTCACAGCTTCCGGAGCCAGTTCAATTTCACTGCGCTTACCAAGCACCCGCATTTTCAACTGACCTTCGCGACTCGCCTCTTGCACTTCTGTGGAGTATCGAAAATCAATGAAGTCGATAAAAGTGTCCAAAACACGCGCCTGCGAAGCTGCGGGACTTTTCAAAAACTCCTGTGAATAGACGATTTCATCCTGCACCGTGATTTGATGCGCCAACCAAGACAACTGATCTTTTTCACTGTCTGTCAGCCGGTTCCAGCGCACAAAAAAAACTTCCCGCACAGAGGGACGATAAGCGAAGGACTTCACCAGATCTGTTTTCGTCCAGAGAACACGCACGGTGTCTGCCGGTATCACATACTGATCCAGTTTGCTTAGTACGTCCACACTCGGATCTGCGGCTTCCAGAATGCTCAGCATGTGATAGGAGCAGTTTTCAGTCAGATACCAGTAATCAATCCGGGCCGGTCCCAGTTCCCACACATGCGCCACCAGCATCGCGACGGCTTCAGGTCCCAGGCGCAGTTCGTACTCCCACAAGTCGCGCGACTCTGCATTGTTGTATTCACGAACTTTGTAATAGTAAGGAATCGCGCGGAAGGTGCCTGGGAACATTCCAAACAAGCCTTTAAATCCGTATAGGAAAGCGTTGTTGGTGTCTGTGTCCGCTGCGTAGTTCAGGCCATAGTCCAAAAGCTCGTGGCGCTGACCATCTTTTGCGGAGGGCTTTTTATTAATGCGCAAAAACGTATGACCAAAAGCCGAAGAGGGATTGTTCATGTAATAACTGGAGAACACCAAAGAGACGGACTCGCCTTGCAGACCTTTGGCAAAAGCCTCGTAGCGTTCGCAGGAAAGGTCCGGCCACTGAATCTTGAGATCTTTCAGTTGTCCCTTCAACCAGCGATAGCGCGCCGGAAAGCGGCATTGTGCGCGATCGTTGACATCAGTGGCCTCCCCTTGAAAGAAATTCTGTGCCGTGGCTTCAAGTTCGGCCACAGGATTCTTTTTCCCGACGGGTGAATAGAAGAAAGAATCACTGTCGATCTGACTTTCCTGAATACGGAAAAAATCTTTTTCAAAGTGCAAAAGCTTATGCCACTGCCGCTGGTTGCCAAGTCGGCGATCACGAATGGATTTTAGTACTAAATCCCAGTCGGCAGAGGCAGAAAAGGCCTCTTGCGAGGCCCCAAAAATCAAAACAAAAGCTAAGAAAATCCAACGCATAAACCCATCTTTGTGGGTTCATGCATTTTTATCAAGCCTTCTTTTTCTTCTTCCACCAGTAATAGGTGCCGGTGAAGTAAAACACCAGCGGCAGAATTCCTGATACAAACACCAGGAATCTTCCCAGTTCGCCCCAGAAATCACCGACGTGCCAGGCTCGCTGCAAGTCGCCGAACTTTTTCTTGAAGTCACGGTCCTTGACCAGCTTGGTATTCAAAAGCTCCCCCGTGGCCAGATCCCACTCCCAGCCGCTGATACCATGCTCCGGATCACGCGCCAAACCCATCAGCTTATTGTCCTTCATATCAATACGGAACTGCGCAATTTGATCTTCTTCCAGCAAAGAAGACAACACCGGCTGCACGACAGAGAAAGACAAGACTGATGAAGTCGCAGGCCCTCCACCCCCGGGACCGCCTCCCTCACCGGGACCACGTGGGAAGAACCAATCCGGCCTTGCCAGATAAATCCCCGAGAACGTCACAATACACATCAGAATCAAGGAATAAAAACCTAAAAACTTATGCAGCTCCAGATTGAATCCCAGAAAAGATCTTTGTTTGTTATAGCGAAGACTGCGCTTCCAACTTTTTCCCTGACCAGGCCACCACAAGTACAATCCCCCCAAAAGAAGAATCATGCTTAAAACCCCTGTCACCGCCACGATCGTGCGACCGGTCCCACCCGAGAATAAATCATGGTGGAACACAAAAAAGAATCCCCCCAGTGTTTCCTTGAACACCTCGGAGCCTTTGAATTCAAAGGTTGCGGCATCCACATAGGCCGTCACAAAGCGGCGCTTTTGTTCACCCTTGGGAATATTGAACATGATGCGATGATTGTAGCGCGAATCTTCAGAGGCGATCGTCATACGTGTGGGGTTGGAATCCACACCCAAACCCTGACGGGCACTTTGAACAATCCGCTCCAGATCCGGCACCACCGGCGCTGCGGAAGCCACTTTTAGATCAGGCTTCATCAAGGCATCAATTTCTTCGGTATAAACCAGATAACTTCCCGTCAATCCTAGAAGAACAAAGTGAATCCCAATGACAATCCCCAACCAGCGGTGGGCCCATAACATGAATTTGTGAACGGCTCTTTTCATGGCCACTGGATAACGGTTTCAAAGTGAATATACAACTTAGTGACCTTATTAGTTCTTCATTGATGAGATTTTGAAAATCTAATGAAAACCAATTATCAGGAAAATAAAAAACGCAGTGGGGTGACCACTGCGTTTTGATAGATTCTCAACTATTGAGATCTAGATATTAAGCACCACAAACATTGTTTTGGGAAACAACTGCATTGATGTTTGCTTCGATAGAAGCAGGTTGCATGTTTGTTTCAACAAAGATTTTGTTGTAGTTCTTTTTCAAAGTTGTGCCCATAGCTTTGGAATCACAACCCATCAAGTTTGCAAGACCCGCCAAAGTCTCACCTTCACCACGAGCAGCATCGTTAGCCAAAGCCACTTTGTTCACTTCGATGAAAGCTGGAACTTCTTTACCGGATTTGAAGATACCATCTTGCTGGCAGTTCAAAGTCCCTGTGGAGATACCGAAAGTTTGGTTACCAGAAGTGCCGTTTGTAGTTGCAGCAAGAATCTGATTACCACCAGAACCCATGACGATAGAACCCAAGCCACAACCTGCAGAACCATAACCTTGGCCGGACGCTTCTTCCAAAAGACCTTTTTTCTTTTGAGCGTGAGCCACACCAGAAACCAACATTGCTACAACAACAAATTTAACCAACTTCATTTCAACCTCCGAAGTATATTGGATTTGCCTGAAAAAATTGTGTCCTCGAATCACACAAACGGCAAATAGTTTTGTTATCGTTGGGCACAAGGACCTGTACGCAGATGGACACTGGGAGCTAGACCTAAGTCCAAAGATCTAGAACCCATCCCAACGCACGTTGATCTTCGGGAACTCAATCCAGTCTTCTGAAGAAGGGAAGCCCTCCGGACGAGGCTCGGTGCTGCCTTTGAAACTTAGGAACGCAGTCAAGGCACAGATAAAGGCCTCGAAGGCGTGATTGTTTTCGATCATCAACTTCACGTCCTGATCATAGACGAAGGCGACATTGTGAGCACTTAACGCGTGTAAGATCTCCCGTCGGCTTTCATCACCGCCAATGGCATGCTTATGGAAACGCAGGTGGCTTTTCATTACATTTAACGAGCGCCCGATGCGCCAGACGGAAAGCTTTGGAAAGACTTCCACACACTTCATTTTCAAATGACGGCGCAAGAACATGGCACGCGCCAACAACGGGGCACTGTTTGCGCCCATCGCATGTTGCAAGATAAATGGCTCTTCCAGCTCAGAAGACAGGTACATCTCAACGCATCTTTGTGTGTACGGCGTGAAGAGCTTACGTGGTTTCTTCTTCTTGTGCAGCTTGCGAGTGTATTCCCACATCCACTGTACATGGGGCTTCTTGCAGGTCTCTATACTTCCACAACAGTCCTTGGACTCCAGACAGACCGGAAAACGGAAGGGCACGTCAAAGGCCACCATATCAACTTCATTGTGATACTGGTCGATGACTTGCTGAACTTTGAAGTCCGCAGAATGGACTTCATCACTTTTAATTTTTTCAACCAGACGGGAAAGAAAGATTTTCTTGTGCTTGGGATAGTATTCCAGGACAGCAACGCAGGCTTTATCGGATTTGCCGCCCCCCAGGGACAAGCCGATAAAACGATGCACCTCTCCGGCATGTGACGACGACTCGGCCGCAGCTTTTTTGGGAGCTGCGGTCTTCTTCTTCGTCGTTTTCTTTACAGGGGATCGACGGGCTTTGCGTCCATCACCTGGAAGCCGGCTTTTTGGCATGCGTTGGCTACTCCCTCACGTTTATCCGGAGGACACCAGACCAGAACACATCCGCCGCCCCCAGCTCCACAAATTTTAACAGCCTCAGCCCCATTCTGCAAAGAGACTTCGGCAAGCTTGTAGATCTCAGGACTTGAAAATTCCGGGGCCAAACGAACTCGGGCATCGAACTCACGTTTAAACAAGGGTCCCAGCTCTTTCCAGTTTCCTGACCGGACCGCGTGCTCCGTTTCTATGGCAATGCTTTTTAAATCACGCAAGGCCTGAAGAGTCCGGGCATCCTTCACCACAGAGTCTTTCATCACCTCAAAGTTATTCAATCCCGAGTGATGAGCCTTCCCCGTGTAAACCAGCATGAACTTTTCAGCCAATGGAGACTGGGATACCGGCAATACACTTTGCTGGATTCCATCATAGCTATAATGAAGGACATTCAGCCCCCCGGAAGCCGCTGGATAGTAGTCCTGTGTTCCGGTCGGCGTATTCAGAATCTCCGCTTCGATATTATGAGCCACCTGCACCATATGATGAACATCACGGAACGGTTTCCCACAGAATTGCGAAAAGGCTTTCATCAAGCTGATTGTCAGACTTGAGCTGCCACCAAGGCCGCCTCCCACCGGGCTTTGCGAGGAGGTCTTCAGGGTGAAACCTCGCTCAGGCTTCCAATACCGAAGCTGAGTCTGCAACAGAACCATCTTAGGATCCGGATCAGACAACGCATCCACCAGATTGTTATAGGCTTTGCGAATCTTCAGATCAGCGGATTCCAGCACGATAGTCGCATCGTCGTGAGGGGTCAGCTCTGCCACGGTATAAATATCGATGGCCACATTCACGGTGGAAGCTCCATTGATAAACAAATAAAGGGGCCACAAATCCAGTGTGCCCCCTGCCAAATCCACGCGTGTGGGAGATTTAACGACAATCTTCTGCATTACTTTTCTTTCTGCTCGGCCATCATGGCCTGCTGCTCATCCGTCGTGCTTTTCTTATTATCCTTCGGAGCTTCCTCTTCGCGCAAGTCCGCGAGGACAATTTTGATAAAACGATCCAAAGCCCCCGCTTCCATTTTCATCTGCTGGGCCGGTTCGGAAACCTTGGCATAAATCCCCAGATCCTGCGCCTGCCCGACCTCGGCTTTCCATTTCAAATCCTTCATCACCAATTCCATGGTGAAAAGGTTTTTCAATGCGGGAAGCTTGCCTTCCACAATTTCAGAGGCTTTGGCATCTGCGATCTGACTTAGAAGTTCACGCACTTTGTTTTGATCCAGTGTCAGATCTTTCTTGTCCGGCGCCAGCCACTTGCCATCTTCACGGCGGATCAGTAAACGACCCTTGTCGTTTTTGATACTGATCTCATCGACACTGGCAATTTTATGACGTAGGAAGCGGCGTTCACGAAAGTCCATCACGGTCTTATTCACACGGTTCTGCCAGACAGAGTTGACCAGCAGAACACGGTTTTCACCATTACGACGGGCAAAAGTGTTATCCTCGAAGTTGCGTTTCTCTGAAATTTCAAAAACATCCTGAGTGCCAGCCGTGCTTTTGAAAGTGACTTTTCCCAAAGGCTTATCCAGCCCATAGAGGGCCCATTGTATTCCCTCACCCTCTTTGGCCACTTCGATGATACGCTCGGGGAAAGCCCCTTTGACAAAGTCATCCGCTGCGGTATTGTCTGCCGCGTCCTTCAACGGCTCCAGCATGGACCATCCGTCCACGCCGCGCTTCAGAACGATTTTCTGATTACCTTTTTCAACTTCGATCTGCTCCACCTGATCGAACTCCACGGTCATCAGACGGGCGTCCATGGCGCGCTTTTCTTCAGCCTTTTTTTCACTGAAGAAGTCATACACGGCATAACCGCCAAAAATCAGAAGACAAATGACAAGTATTGTACGCCCTTTGAGTTTCATTACGCATTTCTCCTTCTAAGCCACAGCCCAATGCTGGTTCCCAGCAAAAGAATAGGCAGTGGGATGATGAAAGCAAACAAGAAAACACCGAACTTGGTTTCTGTCATAAGCATTTGTGTCGCCATAGGTTCTTTCGGCGTGATGCTGATCAGGTTTTCCTCTTTAGCCAGAGCCGCTATCGAATTCAGAACAAGATCCCGGTTCAAATTCTGATAAAGCATCTGATTGGTCAGGAAGTCCACATCTCCGGCGACAATGGCCGTGAAGTCTTTGGCGTTTTCATCGCCACCCCACTTGCCGCTGACTTCATCCACCAGTGCATAGGCATCCTCAACACCTTCTCCTTTGATCTGCAAAGAAGGGAATGCCATCGCGTTCGGCGCTGTAGAAACAAGTTCATCCACCACGATGCCTTTCACGCTTTCCACCTTCTTCAAAGACTGCGGGAAACGGAACAAGGTTGCTTCGCTGCGACCAAATGGTTTGGTGATCTTGTTGTTCATCGAGAAAATCACACCCAAGGTCGGACCCTGGTTGATCCCGCGGCCCATCACTGTTTCCACCTGATTCAGGATGTAGTTGTTCCCCAACTGCAATCCCATCTTGGAGGTCAATTTTTCAAGACCCGCAGAATTCTGAGACTCCAGGGCCAGCAAAAGGCTGCCGCCGCCCTTCAGGTAATTCTCCAGCGCTTCAATTTCAAAACTCTGGAACCCCTGAACCGGCCCCGCGATCACGATCACATCCGCATCTTCAGGAATCTTCGGATTCTGAATCAACGGCAGCTCCTTGACCAGATAGCGATTGTTTTCCAGCAGGGACTTCAAGGAACCCAGCCCCAGGCCTTCTTTGTTGTCATTGAGGCTCTTTTCACCGTGACCGACCGTGAAATAAACTGTCTTGTTTTTTTCACGCGTCACTTTGACCAGAGCACTTGTGAAGTCCTGCTCATCGATTTTTTCGATGCGATTGCGGCGCCCCTTGTAATCCAGGAACACCACACCACTGCCTTTATCCACGCCAAATTCCTGAGACAGATCCGGACGTTCATTCACTTCCACAAAGTCCAGCTGGATTTTTGAGCTTTGATCCTGATACTTCTTAATCAGTTCCCGGAAAAGACGACGATTTTCCTCGTTGCCCTCAACACCCTTCTTATAGAAGAAGTACACTTTCAGATCGGAATCCAAAGACCTGACCAGCTTGATCGACTGATCCGACAAAGTATTGGTCTGGGCTAAAGAAAAGTCCCAGGTTTTGGTATGACGAACCCCGATGTAGTTCACCACAATCAACAGAGCCAGAGTCAGAAGGATCAAAACCCCCATGCTCATGCCTTCTTTGGTGGTCTTCATGGTGAAGAATTCCTTGAAAAAGCCGCGGTCTTTAACCAGACCCACAATCAGGAACAACACCGCCATCCCCAAAGACAGCCAGCAGAAAGGCACCCATTCACCTAAAAGGTAACGGGTGATGATCATCGCCACCAATGAGATACCAGCAAACAAAAATGAAATTTTACCTAATTTGCTCATTATTATCTCCAACGTGAGGATTCAACAACACGCTCTGCCAGGAAGCAGAACAACACAATAATACTCAGGAAGAAAACCAGACCATTGGTTCGCACGGTGCCTTCCACCAAACCCGACAAATGACTGCTCAGGGACACGTGCTCAAAGATCTTCCGTGCACGTTCCCCGTCCACCACTTCGGTGCCGATTCCAATGAACCAGACAGAAATGTTAAAGATCACCGACGCCACATAAGCCACGATGCTGTTTTCCGTCAGCGAAGACGCAAACAGGTTCATCGCCGCATAAACCCCACCCACCAGGAAAATACCCAGGAAGGCAATAAACAACGGGCCCCAGTTCACAGTTGCCAACAGCGAAGTTGCCAGCGGATACAGCAGTGCCAAAAACACGATGCCCGCGACAGCACCTAAAGCCGCCATATACTTACCCATCACGATCTGGAACGACGTCACCGGCGAGGTCAAAAGCAGATCAAAGGTGCGAAGCTTCTTTTCTTCTGCAAAAAGTTTCATGGTCAACGCCGGCACCACGAAAATCAAAAGCAGATTCAGATAAGAAAGCTGACGCAGGAACACACCATAGTGAATGTTCAACTGATTCTGCGGAACTCCCTGCTGCATCACATAGTTCATCAACAACTGCGAAAACAGATTCAGCTGAATCGGATACACCCAGCTAAACACCAGGCTGACCAAAAAACAAATCATCCAGAAAGTCGAATTCAGATAAAAACCTTTTAGTTCTTTTTTGAAAATCACGAGAGTGCCGCTCATGCCGGGCCTCCTTTTTCCTGTTGTCCATAAGTCAGTTTCAAGAACACATCTTCCAGATCACGCTTGGCGGGGGTGAGTTCCAAAAGACCATAGCCTTTGCCCACCAGAAGAGCAGAGATATTGTCCACCGCTTCTTCGCTGCCCTTGATATCAATGTCCCATTCTTTCGCCGAAGCTCCGGAATGAACCCCGATCACTGAACCCATGTCGGACAAAACACTTTGCATGTCTTCTACGCCTTTGCGCAAACGAACATGCAGGCGGATCTGTCCTTGCTCCATGGTCGCCAGATTGTGAATACTGTCTTCCGCGACAATGCGGCCTTTGTTGATGATGATGACTTTTTCGCAAGTTGCTTCCACCTCGGGAAGAATATGCGTGGAAAGAATAATCGTGTGCTGCCCCTTCAGGGCTTTGATCAGCTCGCGGATCTCAGCCACTTGTTTGGGGTCCAGCCCCACCGTCGGTTCATCCAGAATCAGAACCTCAGGATCCGACACAATGGCCTGCGCGATCCCCACACGCTGTTTGAAACCTTTGGACAAGTGATGAATCAAGCGCTTCTGCACATCGCCCAGATTGGTTTTTTCGATGGCATTTTTAACTGCGCTTTCGATTCTTTCTTTCGGCACTTGTTTCAAGGCTGCCACATAGCGCAGATAATCCTGCACATACATGTCGGCATAGACTGGCGGGATCTCCGGCAGATAGCCGATTCGTTTTTTAACTTCCAAAGGATTTTCAAAAACATCAAATCCTGCTACTGAAGCACTGCCCTGGCTGGGAGCCATAAAGCCGGTGATGATTTTCATAGTCGTGGATTTGCCTGCGCCGTTGGGGCCGAGGAAGCCCACAACATCACCTTTGGAAATAGAAAAGTTTAACTTATCAATGGCCCGTCTTGGACCATAATCCTTCGTGAGATCTTTGACTTGAATCATGGTGCAATCTCCTCTGTAGTCTAAATGAAAATTTTAGGCTGAGCCTGTCACCAGTCAATCCAAAAGGTACCTGCTTACTTTTGCAGAAGCGATGCGCCGTAGTGTCAGGAGAGTGCAAAATTTAATGTGCGTTCGGAATGATACGTCACGCGCCCCAGCTTGTCGCCTTTGATCGGACGAACGAAGCGGCATTCCACGATGACCACGGCCACCTTTTGACCGACCATCAGGGATTTTGCCGATAACGACTCTCGGGCCACCCAGGCGGAGACCTCTTGAATTTCTGCCGGCGTGATTTCCTGATCACGTTGTCTGTGAATAATAGCGTGCGCCCCCGGATAGTCGCGCAAATGCAGCCAGTAATCCCAAGCTTTGGCCTGACGAAGCAGCGCTAAATTGTCTGCCGCGGACTTCCCACAATAGGCTAAAGCGCCTGAATCCAGATGCAACTTGCGACCTCTGGCATCGGCCTTTTTCATCAAGTCTACCAAGGCGGGTTTTTTCTGCTTTTCAGAATAACGACTGTCTTCCAGCTTCTGGATTTCACGAACCAGCTCATCCAGGCGTTCGCGAGCTCCTTCTTTCTTTCCGACCAACTGCTTGGCTTTGGCAAAGCAGTTTTCGATATTCCAACTCAGACTCTGCTTGGTATCAACACAGGACTGTAGATTCTCCGGAACCTCCAGCGTACCATGGGTCTTCAAGAACTGACCCGCTTCATACCACACCTGTTCGCGATCGCTTTCGATTTGTTTTTGAATCTCAGCAAGCGCCCGGCGTTTTTTCTCCAGATCCTTTTGTTTTTGCCGCTCCCACTGCTCGGCCGGATCCAAGATCGTTTTCTTGGATCCAGCCCCCTGCTCAGCCAGCCATTCTTCGTGGATAGCCACCAAGTCCCGGGGCTGCGGAGGATTTTCCACATGCGGAGCCGGAGTCAGCTCCAGGGGGCGGTCCCAGGAAATCTGCTTACCCTGAGACTTCACGATAAGGTTGCTTTGTTTGGGAATCAGGCGAATCTCCAGATCACAATCCGACGAGGAGTTTCTAAGATGAAGTTCGACCACACGACCGAACTCCTCTCGCACCGTCATGCCGGCAAAGAAGAGATTGCGTCCATGGGAATTCAAAAAAAGACTGACAGGCTTGCCCTTGGGGGCCTTTTTAAAAGGGCACTGGTTTTCAAAACACAGCATCATCGGAGTGTTTGGCACAAGGTCCAGTATCAGCCAGAACATACTGCCGCGCAGATGGAACCCCAGGGCCAGACCTCGGTCGTTGGCCTGCACCTCTTGCAATTGAGCACCGTCCAAAATTGGTGCGAAGTAACGGACAAAATGCTGCAGTTCTTGCTGAGTCAGGGCTTTCATCCCTCCAAGTCTCTCATTCTTTGGACCAATTTTCCATCACTGATGCTCAGGTTCGTAAAAGGAAAGCCGATATTTCTAGGGTATGAATACAGACATGCTAATCAAGATCGTTGAGACCCAGCTGCAAGAGACCGCCAACCTGCGTGAAAAAAGCCATGACTTTATCCGCCGCGTGGTTCACCTCTACACCCTGCAACTAATGAAGACCGGTACCATTCCCTTGGAGTTTATGGACGATGTCCTGACCGACATTGAGGCCGAAGCCGTGGAAATCTATCGCAAGAAAACCTACGGCTTCCTGACCTTGGAAGAATACCGTCGCCACAAATTCCGTCAGAAAGACGACAACTAGTACAAACGACTTTGCGCCGATAAAATTCGGCGCGGACTGACGGAAGTGTCAAACTTCATGCACACTTCCTCCACCCCCAGCACCTTCATGGCATTCAAAGAGGCCAATAGCAAAGTGTCCGAAGTGACTCCACAAGCAACCCCTCCCGACGCCAAATCCAGACACAACTCCACTTCTGAAACTGTTTGTTTTTCAGGCAAGGCCGCAGTGTATTTCAGATCCTTACGAACCTGACCGCACAGCTTTTCCACCGGATTGCGGCCACCACAGGAACCGCACGACACTTCCGCCCGCGCCTGTGAAAAAACGACCAAACAAGACGCAGCAATAAACACCAAGACCGCGAAAAAAGATCTCATCCATGACTCCTTTTAATTTTTGTTGGAGGCACTAGTGTAGGGATCTTTTTGCGCCAGAGATAATTTCAAGTTTGTTATCTGCTTCTTATCAGAGGCCCTTTTGGTGAACTACTCTTCGACCTTCTCAATCACGGCAAAGTACAATGGACCAAAGCCGCATTGATCCGGCATATAGGCCACTCCCAACTCCGTCCGCTCGCCACCAACCCCCAGGGGGGCCTCCAGCAATTTGACCGCCGACTTCTTCTTTTTTAGAAGCTTGCGAACGACGTCATCATTTTCCGCCGGACTGATGGAGCAGGTTGAATAGACAATGCGCCCGCCGGGCTTTACTGCCAGGAAGGCCGCCGCCAACAAAGAGTACTGTCTGGCAGCAAGATGTTCGGTGCGGCGTGGACTCCATTCATCCTGTGCCGCTTGATTTTCCAGAATATGTCTTTCACCAGAGCACGGAGCATCCAACAACACACGATCAAAGCTGGAGGGTTCTTTCAAACCAAACTGAACACCGTCCTTGCCTGTCACCCACACCCGGTTGCGCACCTCGCGAGGCACATACTGTTGAATGACTTTCTTCAAACGCTCGCGACGCTCCGGGGAAAGATCGTTGCAGAAGATCTCACCGTCTTCACCGAAGGATTCAATCAGCACCAGACTTTTCCCGCCCGGAGCCGCGCACATATCCAACAATCGATCCCCCGGCTGAACATCCAAGGCTTTCGCCACCATCACACTGGCCGGGTCCATGATATAAATATCCAAAAGTTCATCCGCATTGCGTTCGGGCTGGCAGCCATGCGCCGGTGTCAGCCAATGACAACCCGGAAGCTCGGCTTTTTCAGGAAAGGTCGCCCAGGATTTTGTTTTTAAGTCAGAAGGGCTCCAGGCGTTAACACGAGCCACTTGTTGCTCACGCGTTTGCAGGGCCGCAAAAAGCGCGGGCCAGCGGGAACCATAGACTTTTTCAAAATGACGATAAAAGGGATGATCGGCGTTCATCCCCCGGATTTTACTTTCGGATTGGGAAAGAGCAAATAAATTCAGAGCCCTGGTCGATAATACTCTTCACAGCGACGGTCCCGCCATGACTTTGCATAATATGCTTCACAATAGCCAGCCCCAGGCCGGTGCCGCCCGCATCACGGGTGCGCCCCCGGTCAATGCGATAGAAACGTTCAAACAGCCGATCCAGATGCTGCTCCGGGATCCCCTGGCCGTCATCAATCACACGCAAAATGATATATTCCTTGATATCGCGCTCCCAACGGATGCGAATTGTTTTTCCCGCAGGAATGTATTTTACGGCGTTGGACACCAGATTGCGCAAAACCTGCTCAACCTTCCGCGCATCTGCCATAAACGGAGGCACATCCCCGTTCACGTGAATTGAAATATTCTTTTCCGCAGCCATCACCGCCAGCTCAGAAACCACGTGTTCTGAAATGGACAGCGGGTGAATCATTTCCAGCTTCAGCTCGGAATTGGAGGCCTCTAAAGAGTTGATACTCAGCATATCATTCACAAGGTCCATCAACCGATCAATGTTGCGGGAAACAATATCCAGGAACTTTCCGGCCTGCTGGATCTGGCCGGTCTTCACGTCCTCTTTCAGCGTATCCACATAACCCTTGATGGACGTCAAAGGAGTGCGCAGTTCATGAGAGGCATTGCCAACAAAATCCATACGGATCTGCTCGGCCCGCTTCATATCCGTGATGTCGTGGAAGATCCCCACAACGCCATAGATTTCGCGCGTCTTTTCATTGCGAATAGGATTCACCGACACGGCAAAGTAACGCGGCTGATTGTCAATCAAGGTCGGAAGCTTCACGGTGAAACGTTGAACCTTGCCCACTTGGATTGTCTTGGCAAAACCTTCCAGAACATCGGAAGAACGAATAGCATCTTTCAGACGCAAGACCTGCCCATCCATCAGGTTGGAAGACAGGAACTGCGCTGCAAACTGAGAGTTAAAATAAAGAATCTTTTCATCCAGACTGACGCTGACCAAGCCTTCGGCCACGGCACTCATAAAGGCCTGGGATTCCTCTTGCGCCTGCAGATAACGAGCCTTACGACGTTTCATTTTACGGTGGATGTGATCTAAAGCCACTTCCAATTCAGAGATGTCAGCGGTTTCATCATCGAGAAGATCATCATCCTGGCCTTCCACCAAATTCCCAAACGTGCGCTTGCTGGAAATGCGCAGGGCCTTCAAAATCACCCGATGAATGGGCTTGGCAAAACGGTACGAGGTCAAAGCCGCGACCAAAATGCTGAAAACAAAGAAATTCAAAAGGGCTTCGTTATAGACGAACGGACGCACGCCATAGCGAACATCGATGACAGATATCACGGCCAGAAAAAGACCGTTAAAAGCTACAACCTGCCAGGAAAAGTAGCGCCAATAGACTTGCCAAGGAAAACGGATAAATCGCTTCATGCGATATCTACTTTAACCCTATATCCGACGCCACGGATAGTCTCAATACGGTCGCCCCACTCGCCTAACTTCTTGCGCAATCCGAAGACATGGGTGTCAATAGTGCGTCCAACGACATTGATGCCCTCGCCCTGAATATTCTCAATAAGCTGTTCGCGAGTCAGAACACAACCATGATTCTGCACCAGAGCCCCCAGCAGCTTGAACTCAGAAGGCGTCAGGTGCAACGGCTCGTTATTATAAGAAATTTCATAGGATTTAAAGTTGATCTTAAGCCCCAACAGGGACACTTCCCCATCATCACTTGCGGGAGCCGCCTGCACCTGAGACCGGCGCAGAAGAGCTTTCACCCGCGCGATAAACACGGAAGGGTTAAAGGGCTTGGTCATATAATCGTCAGCACCCTTTTCAAGGCCCGAGACGATGTCCTGAGGTTCGGTCTTGGCAGTCACCATCAAAACCGAAGCTCCAGGATTTTTTGATTTAATTTTATCAACGATTTCAACGCCGCTCAGACCCGGCAGCATCCAATCAAGTACGAACAAAGAAAAACTCTGGCGATTCAATTCCTGCAAAGCCTCTTCGGCGGAAGCACATTCGGTCACTCGGTAACCCTGCCGCAAAAGGTGCAGAGCCATCAGCTCTCGGATCTCTTGCTCATCTTCCACCACTAACACTTGCACTGAGTTGTCAGCCAAACTTTCCCCCGTGTCGAACATCTTTGCCGGTGAAGGCAAAGATCACGTCTTCGGCGATATTCGTCGCATGATCCCCTAGACGTTCCAAATTTCTTGCAATCAAAATCAAATCCATGCCGGCTTCCACATCTTCCGAGTGGGCCTTCATGTGCGCCATCGATGCGTTGAACACCTTGTTCTTCAACGCATCGATTTCATCGTCCATCAGAAGAATTTTTTTGGACTGCTCAACGTCACCACGAACAAAGCAATCCAAAGACTCTTTCACCATGCGACCGGCGATCTCAGACATTTTCTGGATATCACCCAGCTGCGACTGGATCGGCTTGCGCCCCAGATAGTCCTTGCCGGAATAAGAGATATTCACGGCCTGATCCCCCATGCGCTCCAAATCGTTGTTGATCTTCAAAACAGAAATGATCAAACGAAGATCCTTGGCCACCGGTCCTTGTTTGGCCAGCAGGTGCATGCAGGCATTGTCCACCCGGATATGGTCTTCGTTGATTTGTCTTTCGATCGCATGCACGCCATCGAACATTTCCAGATCCCGAGACAACAATGCTGCTGTCACCAAAGACAGCGACTTTTCAACATGGCCACCCATCAAAAGAATCATTTTTTTGAGGTCTTCCAGTTGAATGTCTATCGCTCTTTCCATGGCATCCACCTTATTAGCGCTTGGCTTGATTTATAATGATTTGAGAAATAAAGACACCGCTTAACACGGCATCTCTATGGATTCTAACAGAAACTTAACACACTTTAAAAGAGGACCTGGGCCGCAAATTCGACTCGGGATCGGTCCCGCACTCCGGGGGCAAATTCCTCGGCATAACGAGTATAATCCACAGCAACAGCCGCTTTAATATCCTCAGTCACCTGATATCCCAGGGCCAGGAGGCCCGTTTGCAGGTCTTTGCCTTTTTCACCGACAGCCGCGTTTAAATAGTCATAACGAAGCATCACCTCCGCTTTAGGGCCCGTATGCACCACCGCGTAAAGACTGCCCCCCTGTCCGTGCACAGACTCCCCACTCAAGGAAGTCACATCCACGCCATCGGCCATCTTAAAGTCGCTAATGGCATCGGCAGGATCTTTGGAATCCAAAAACTCCAAAGCCACCGACCAGCGGCCTTGTTCCTCATAACTGATAAGAGCCTGTACACGCTCTTTCAACCCCACGCTTCCGCCATAGACCTCATAATTTCCACGCACATAATTGAAGCTCAGGGACCAGGGGGACCAGCGGAAGAACCGAACAAACAAGGCCGCCTCTTTGTGCGGACCTTTTTCTTCCTCCTCAGCACCTTCCCCGTTAGACAGGCTTACGGCCCATTCGCCGTAGTCATGCGGCAGTTCGGACATGAAGGACACCCCCAAATCCGAATAAGAAAGATACTTCCATTTTTCAGTGATGGCCCACGCCGTCCGCCCCAGGAAACGATAGTTGCTGGACTGATACTGAGCCTCCTGCCAGGTTTGAGGAATCAAACCCAAGCGCAAAGCCTTCATCCCGCTAAAGGTGCTGACCACATCCAAGTAGGCTTCGCGAAGTCCCACATCGAAACGGTTCGGGCTGGTTTCTTTTTCTTCAGAGCCTTCAAAAGACAGTACCAGAAGATTGTCGTCTTTCAGCGGCACATTGATATCCATAAACATGGAGGGCACATTAAAGGATGAGTTTCCACGCTCTCCTGTAGGCAGAGTCCACACCGATGCCGTCACATCCAGTTCGCCGGAAATCTCGATCTCAGAAAGAGCCACAGCCTGCGAGCAAACAAAAACAGAAAATAAAGAGCCCAGAACCATTTTTTTCATGCTCTCATGCTGCCATCTTTATATACTGTTGCCAAGGAAAGGGAAGTTTATCGTGTCACGTCGAGTATCCGCCATCGACATCGGTTCCAACGCCATCCGTATGATGGTCGCCGATGTTCATCCGCAAGCCCCCCACCTGCACATTGTTAAAAAATTCCGGGCAGCGGTTCGACTGGGGCATGATGTCTTCACCCAAGGACTGATCACCCCGGCCTCTCTGGAAATCGCCAAAGCCACCTTTCACCGCTATGCCCTGACCAATCAGGAGCTCGGCGTTCAACAGTGCCGGGCCGTGGCCACCTCGGCCAGCCGTGAAGCCAAAAACCAGAAAGAATTTGTCGATCTCATTTATAAAACTTCCGGCATTCAAATCGAAGTGATTAATGGCACTGAAGAAGGGCGACTGATCCATCTGGCCGTCCGCCGCGAACTGGATCTGGACAATCGCAAAACCATGTTGATCGATATCGGAGGCGGCAGCGTTGAAGTCACCTTTTCTCAAGGCGCCACCATGCTGGCCACAAAATCGTTTCCGATGGGCACAGTCCGCGTGCTGGAAAACTTAGCCAAAAGAAATCTGACAGAAAACCATCTGAATATTATGATGGGAGAGTTCATCACCGCCCTGGGCGAACACATTTACAAGAACTGCGATCTGGACCCAGTGGACTTCGCCATCGGAACAGGTGGAAACCTGGAATGTCTGGGGCAGCTGAAGGTCCAGCTTCTAAAAAAGTCCCCGCACACCTTCCTGACGCTGCCCGAGCTTTCGGAAATCATCGTGCGACTGCGCGCTTTGAAGATCAAAGAACGCATTGAAAAACTGAATCTGCGCCCGGATCGTGCCGACGTCATCGTCCCTGCCGCCATGCTGGTAGAGACCATCATGCGCCAGGCAGAAACACATAAAATCCTTATTCCGTCTGTGGGGCTTCGAGATGGCCTGATCTGGTCGATGCTGCAGAGCTAATCCGCCAGAAACTTCGGTGGAATTGCAAATAACAACTGCGCCCGCCCAGCCTCGGCTGTGGCAAAGGATTCAAGCTCCAAACCGATGATGCCACTTTTTTTCAGATCAATAAAACTTTCAGATCTCAGTGACAGCATGTAACTGGCAAAAGTGCTTAAGTGTGGCTCATGGCCGACAACGGCAATTCGCTTGTGATTCTTCCCTTGCACGCGCAACCATTTTAGAAATGCCTGCGGCGGACTGTGAGGCACCAGCTCCGGTGCCTCCACAACTTTGGTTTCATAGTAAATCTGGGACACGATTTCTGCCGTCTGGCGTGCCCGGGTCAAAGGACTTGAGACAATCAGGTCAAATTCCTTGATATAGTCGCGCAGATTCACGCAGACCTTCTGCATCCGCTTACGCCCCTTCAAGGTCAAAGGACGCAGATAGTCCTCCTGTCCCTTTTTAGCAAACTCTTCTTTGTCTTCGGCGACTGCGTGCCGGATGATGATCAACTCCACTGCTTTAACTCCGACCCTAATCTGAGGATGTGTTGGTGCTGTCCTCAACAAATGTAACCCGGGCTTTTGCAATTTGCATCAGAGTTTGATGAATTCCCACATCCGTGGAGTTCTGACGCACATAAGTTCCGTCAGCCTTCATCTCCCAGGACTGTCGCTGCTCTTTCACACACAGATTCAGGATCTCCCAGCACTTTTCTTTTAAAGTACGATCCAGAATCGGCACGATGGCCTCCACCCGAGCATGCAAATTGCGATACATCCAGTCGGCAGATCCCAGGAAGAACTCGCCATCCACCGGGTCCTTTTCCCCGTTTCGGAAATAGAAAATGCGGGAATGCTCCAGGAAGCGACCAATGATCGAAGTCACGCGAATGCGCTCGCTCATGCCCGGAACCCCCGGACGCAAGCAGCAGAAACCACGCACAATCATGTCGATGTCCACGCCTTTTTGTGAAGCCGCGTACAAAGCCACAGCGATATCATTTTCTTCAAAGTTGTTAAACTTTGCGATGATCCGCGCCGGACGCCCTGCCTTGGCGTGCTCTGCTTCCCGCTCAATCATAGCTTTAAATTTGGTAAACATATTCACCGGAGCAATCAACAGATTCTGATAATTGCTCTTCAAAGATCTTCCTGTCAGGTAATGAAAAAACTCCACAACATCGGAAGTGATTTCCTCGCGGGCGGTCAACAGCCCCAGATCTGTGTAAAAGCGCGAGGTCGCCACATTATAATTGCCCGTTCCAATGTGACAGTAACAGCGCAATCCCTCTTGCTCCTGGCGCACGACCAGAGCGGTTTTGGCGTGGGTTTTCAATCCCACCACCCCATAGACCACATGGACACCGGCATTTTCAAGCTCGGTCGCCCAGTAGATGTTGCGTTCTTCATCAAAGCGCGCTTTCAGCTCGACCAGACACACCACTTGCTTGCCTTGCTCTGCTGCACGAATCATGGCCCTGATAAACGGACTGTTGTCCCCGGTGCGGTACAACGTCATCTTGATAGCAAGGACCTTCGGGTCTTCGCTGGCGACACGAATGAACTTTTCCACCGATCCCGCAAAGCTTTCGTAAGGATGATGCACCAGCTGATCGTTCATCTTAATGGCATTGAACATGCCCGCTCCGTCTTCAGCAAAGGCAGGCAGAATCACTGGATTGTAAGGTTCAAACTTCAACTTTGGCAGATTCACATCAGAGATGGACGACAAATCGGTGAAATCCAAAAGACCCGGAGTTTCATAGATGTCCTCTTCAATCAACTCCAACTCTTCCATCAAAAACTTCAACATCCACGGATCAGGATTTGGCCCGTGCTCCAGGCGCACGACTTCGGCAAAACGGCGCTGGCGCAGCTCTTCCTCGATCGCCTCCAGAAGATCTTCCGCATCCTCCTGATCCTGGTCAGAGTCCGCATTTCGAGTCAAACGAAACGGCATCACCCCCAGCACCTGCATGGACGGAAACAGATCAGCCAGATTTTCCTTGATCACATCGAGCAAACTGATGAATCGATAAGATCCGCCTTCAGGATCGGTGCGCACCCATTGTGGTAACACTTTGGGAATCTTCACCCGGGCAAAAAGTTTTTCATCCACATGGGGATGCTTCAAAGTCACACCCAAAGAAATGGAAAGATTTGAAATAAATGGAAACGGATGCCCCGGATCCACCGACAACGGAGTCAAAACCGGAAAGACGTTTTTGTTGTAATATTTTTTTACGTTCTCTTTTTCTTTGTCGCTGAGAACCTTCCAACCCAGTAAAAAGATATTCTCTTTTTCAAGGGCGGGCTTCAGAACTTTATTAAAGACCTGCGCCTGATCCTGAATCATCGGAATCACGAACTGCCGGATTTCCTGCAACTGATGCATGGGGGTTTTTCCGTCCGCCGATTTTGGTGACACTCCGTACGCCACATGGCGCTTCAGCCCGCCAACCCGCTTCATAAAAAACTCATCCAGATTGGAGCCCGAGATACTGAGAAACTTCACACGCTCCAAAAGTGGATTGCGTGCATCCTCGGCTTCAGCAAGAACGCGTCTGTTAAAATTCAGCCATCCGATCTCACGGCTGGAAAAAAGACTTTCAGATGACAGAGGATGTTCGACAACCTTTGGTTTCCGTGTTGATTTCTTCTTAGATGTTCGCTTTGGCGATGTCGCCTTCGGTGTGTTCAAAGAATCCTCCTTGACTCCTGAAGCTTCTATTTCACAATAAAGTGACATCTTAAGCAATGTCTTCCCAAGGACAACGACATGCAAAACACTCCCAAAGAATGGTCCATGATTGAAAAGATCCGTTTTCGGGTCCAGCGTCAAAACAAACACAACATCGTCCCGTTGGGCGATGATGCCTTTGTTTTTAAGAACTATCCCGGATACTCCGTGATCTGCCAGGACATGATGGTTGAAAACGTTCATTTTAATTTAAAGTACACCAGCGCCTTTGATCTGGGCTTTAAAGCCTTGGCGGTCAACTTGAGTGACATTGCCGCAATGGGAGCCCAACCACACTATGCTCAGGTATCCCTGGCCCTGCCACCGAATCTGAACGAATCCTGGCTTGACGATTTCTATCAAGGTATGGCTCAGCTGGCGGACGACTGGCGGACTGAGGTTGTCGGAGGAGATCTTGCCGCGTCCCCCGACAAAGTGGTTGTCGACGTCAGCGTCCACGGCTCTTGCGAACATCCCATCACCCGCAAAGGAGCTCGTCCCGGCGATATGCTGATGTCCAGCGGCCCGCTAGGGCTGTCGTTCACCGGACTGACTGCTTTGCAAAAGAATCTGCCCGGGTTTGAAAGCGCGAAAGAAAAACATTTGCGCCCCCGCCCGCGCCTGGATTTAGTCAAGGGCCTGCAAACACATCACGCCCGAGTGCACGCCCTGATGGATTGCAGTGATGGCCTGATCAACGATGCCATGCAACTGACACCCCCAGGGGGAGGCTTTCATATTTTTGCTGAAAATCTTCCCGTGCACACAGAAAGCCAGCAAATGGCTTTGGAGCTGGGTATGCCTGTCTCTGATTTTGCTCTGTGGGGAGGCGAGGACTATGAACTCCTCATGGCGATTTCCCCTGATGATTATGACCATTTTTCAGGATGGCATATGGTCGGACAGTTCACAGAGAAGCCCGGTGTTTTTTTGACTTTCGCCAAGGGCCAGGAGGAAATCACCGACTTCAAAGGATGGCGGCATTTCAAGTAACCTAAAATCTCAATTCAAGACACTTGTTTGACTTCAGAGAAGGTCTGGTTGAACCGATAAGGTTTGCATGACAAGTCTTGCCCGCTATCATGGTCGATCACCTCGCTACATTCTCAACACTGAGGATGAAAGCCTGGTTCGTGTCGCGGGCCCCAAACAAATCCCCTGGGAGGAAGGCACCGAGATCAAAAATGTCTCGTTGACCGGACTGGCCTTCACGGCACCGGATGACCTTTGCCCTCTGCTGGGAGAAGTCGTTAAAATTCAATTCACACCGCCGGGCTCCCGACAGATGGCCTGCTACGGTATCGTGACTCGCCTGGAGAACATTTCAGATTCTCAAATGCTTGTGGGAATTCATTTCTACAAACTCGAAATGCAACAAAGAATTGTATTGGCGCAGGGCCTGGCCCGTCGGTTCAAGGAAAGCCAGGAGCGCGGTCAGATTGACGATCTTCTGAATCGCCCCCGCAGCAATCTAAGTCTGGCCAGTCTGCCTCAGCTTGTGGTGATGGGAATGCTGGCAACACTTTGGTGCGCCAGCATCTGGATGCTTCTGCGATATGAATACGTCGGACTTTATAAAATGATTCTTGGCTGGTTTTCCTAAAAAACCGCTTCTATTTCACTTCACAGGTAACAGCATACTCTGTGGCCGCGTTACCAGGAGCTCCCATATCCGTCAAAGTCCCGGCAAGCTTTTGATTCTCGCCAGCAACATTCAACTCAAGGCCCTTAGCATTGGTGAGATCAAGCATCATCACTTTCAAAGACGCATCGGTTCTTACCGTTTCCATCACCATGATATCCGCATTTTCACTCTCAGTCCCCGTCACAAGAGCCCCACGGATGTCTCCATCGATGACCCCAAGTTCAATAGTGACCTTTTCATCCCTGCTCTGACAGATAATGGACTCGGCCATCGCCATCTGTGAGCCCAACACACCAAGAGCCAAAACCAGCAGTGCCTTCTTCATAGAAACTCCTTTACTTAGACATGAGCCCAATAAAGCAATTTCTTTACCACCCAAAAGCAAAGCAGGATCCCCTTAGTGAGATCTGAGAGTCCCTCTCCTGTTTAAACTCTGCACACCAGGCAAGAACCGTCACCGCCAGAGCGTGTTTCGCGCGAAACTAACCAAAATACTCCTCTTTAAGGCGCTTATAGGCGAAGTCCATAAAGCGCTTCACCTTCTGGGAGGTTTCTTTCGTGTCCGGCGAAACCAGACTGACGGGCACCTCTTCGCTGCGCAGATTCTTATGAATATGAATCAAACGTCCGTCGCGCAGTTCTTCTTTGCACAGGAATTCAGGGATGTAGGCATAACCCTTCCCCAGCACGGCCATCTTCAGCAACAAGGCCGGATTGTTGGCGCTGAGAAAGGGATTGGTTTTTAAACTCAGTCGTTTTCCATCCGAGGTCCGCACCACCTCCAGCTTAGGATTCTGGGTCATCGCCAGAAACGGAGCTGCACTGAGTTTTTCCAAATCCTCAGAAACCCTGTAACGCTCCAAAAAACCAGGTGAAGCCACCAGCACACTGCGAACTGTTCCAACCTTTCGCGCCTTCAAGGAGCTATCCTTCAGATTCCCGATGCGAATCCCCACATCCACGGATTCTTTCACCAGATCCACATAAGCTTGGGTCAAGTACAGATCAAAACGCACCCGGGGATACTGACGGGTGAATTCATCCAAAATCAAAGGCAACTGCTTGACGCCCATATCATCCGAGGCTGTGACTTTGATCACTCCGGAAATTTCCGTGGTGGATTCACTGACTTCGCCACTTAATGTTTCCAGACCTTCAATCAACCCCCGGGCCCGCTCGTAATAAACCCGCCCCATTTCCGTCAGCTGAAACTGACGCGTGGTTCGATAAATCAACTGAACCCCAAGGTCCTTTTCCAACGCCGACAGCCTTCTACTGACGCGGGATTTGGGTTGTTTGAGAACTTCGGCCGCCTTGGTAAAGCTTCCAGCCTGCACGAGTTTTACAAATGTCCGTATCTGATTGAGATCAAATTGTTCCATATACGCAACAGTTTATCTCGAATGTGTCACCTTACGCAATAATCAAAATCGCTCGATACTAAACGGGTCGAACAAACAAAAAAAAGGAGACCTTACATGAAATCACTTATTCTTTCTTCCCTGGTAACCCTGGCAAGTCTTTCTGCATTTGCAGGCCAAAGCATTCCCGCGGGCAGCTACAATATTGACCCCGCTCACTCCAAAATCGGATTTGAGATTCCTCACTTGGTGATCTCGACCGTGGAGGGTCGCTTTTCAAAGTTTGATGGTTCTTTGGTTGTCGATTCAAAGCTTGAAAAATCCAAAGCCAGCCTGAATGTGGATGTGGCAAGCATCAGTACCGAAAACAAAGACCGCGATGATCACTTGAAAAGTGCGGACTTCTTCGATGTGGCAAAAAACCCTAAGATGACATTCGTCACTAAAAAAGTGATTGGCACGCCAGAGGCCCTAAAAATCGTTGGCGATTTGACAATCAAAGGTAAAACTAAAGAAGTGACCTTGGATGTTAAATATCTGGGCGACGTGAACGACGCTTACGGTAACAACAAGGTGGCCTTCTCTGCGACAGGCAAAATCAACCGTAAAGATTTCGGTTTGAACTGGAGCAGTGTTGTTGAGGCAGGTCCGGTTGTAGGTGACGAAGTGACTTTGATTCTAAAGATCCAAGCTGCTAAACCTGCTGCCAAGAAAGGTTAATATATGCCCTCCCTGATGCCTGTGCTGTTTTTTGGCCACGGCTCTCCGATGAATGCGCTCGACAAAAATCCCTTCACGGAAAGCTTAAACCAATTGGGCAGATCCCTGCCCAGACCGCAGGCGGTTCTTTCTGTCTCCGCCCACTGGGAGACAGAAGGAACCAAGGTTCTGTATCACCCCGACCCTCCCACGATTCATGACTTCTATGGTTTTCCCAAGGCCCTCTTTGATGTGCAGTATCCTGCGCGGGGGCCTCTTAATCTTGCCCACGACGCCCAACGCCTTCTTCCCAAGTCCGAACTCTATGACAAATGGGGGCTGGATCACGGCACCTGGTCTGTTCTGACTCACCTGTACCCGCATGCGGATATCCCCGTCTTTCAAGTCAGTCTGGATGTCACCAAGACGCCAGAACAACACATCGAGATGGGAAAAAAACTTCGTCCCCTGCGCGAACAGGGTGTGCTGATCATCGGCAGTGGCAATATCGTCCACAACCTGCGCCTGGTGCAGTGGAGAAATCCCACAGCGCGATTGCCCTGGGCGGAAGAGTTTGATGCCAAAATCAAAGACGCTTTGGAAAAACGCGATGACAAAATCCTGACGGACTATGAAGATCTGGGCGAAAGCGCCACGCTGAGCGTTCCAACCCCCGAGCACTATCTGCCGCTTCTGTATGCTTACGGAGCCTCCACAGAAAGTGACTCGATCAGCTATCCGTATGAAGGATTCGAGATGGGAGCGCTGTCCATGCGCTCCGTAATGTGGAGTCGCTAGAACACAGGCTTGGCGACAGCCAGCCAGATAGCGGCAACCTGCCCTTTGCGCAATCCTCAGGACAAGTACGGGAAAAAAGGCACCGAAGGCCGGATTCTTCTGGAAAAGATTGGGAAGTAAAAAAGCCCGGGATGTCCCGGGCTTTTCAGCTTTAAGCATCAAGGGCTTCGTTACCCACGGCCGCGAAAGCCTGCTTGGTTTTTTCACGAACTTCGTCGCGAGTCTTGAACTTATCCATCAGCAGGTAAACCGCCGGAACAACGAACAAGGTCAGTGCTGTAGAGACCACAACCCCACCAATCAGACAGATCGCCATCGGACGCATGGTTTCAGAACCGGCTCCGCGCGCTGTCGCCGAAGGGATGGCCGCTGCAATTGTCGCCACCGACGTCATTAGAATCGGACGAAGACGTGTCGGACACGCCTCAATCAGCGCATCCATCGCCGCACTGGTGCCGCGATCACGAACGGTGTTGGTGAATTCAATCAACAGGATCGAGTTCTTTTTCACGATACCCATCAACAACAACAAACCAATCATCGAGAACATATTCAACGACTGACCCGTAATCAGCAGGGCGAAGAACGCTCCACTGAAACTGAATGGCAAAGCCATCAGGATCGTCACAGGATCAATGAACGAGTTGAACTGGCTGGCCAGAACCATGTAGGCAATCACCAGACCCATGACCAAAGCAAAGATCAAGCTCTGGAAGGATTCTTTGAATGTCTTGGAGCTTCCGCCCTGATCAATCATATAACCCGGCTCCAGGATCTTTCGGGCTGTTTCCTCAACATAGGCCATGGCCGCCTGCTGGGACACACCCGGCTTCATATTGGCGGTCACAGTGATCGCTCTTTGACGGTTGGATCGCGAAATAGATTGAAGGCTTGAACCCACTTCTTCTTTGGTGACTCTTGGCAGAGGAATCAGATTTCCGACCGTGTTACCAACGAACAAAGTTTTGATCTCATCCAGAGGATTGCCCTGATCGACCAGTTTCACCTTGATGTCATAGCGATGCCCACCTTGCGGATATTCTCCGACCTTCACCCCGCCGATCAACGCACTGACCGTGGAGCCAATAGAAGCAATGCTGACCCCGTGATGAGCCGCCGAGATACGATCCGGCTTCACCTGAATTTCCGGCATACCCAACAGATAGTTGGAATCCACGTCGACCATCAGACCGCTGTCGGACATCGCCTTCATCATCTGTTCTGTGTACTTCGCCAGCTTATCCCAGTCCGATCCCAGGATCGTGAACTCGATAGGATAACCGCGTCCACCCGAGAAACCTTGCTGTGACAAGTCCATCAGGACCGGACGCATGTCTTCGATTTTTGCCAGGTTGGTACGGGCCACCTGCATGAATTCCTGCTGCGACAGAACCTTGCCTGTTTCCGGATCCGCCCCACGTTCTTTCTTTTCCTTCAGGGTGATAAACATCATCGTGACGTTGGCATCCGAAGCACCACCACCGAAGCCCCCCAAGGCCGCGTAGACCTGCTTCACTTCCGGACGAGACAACAGCCATTTTTCCGCTTTTTGTGTCTGCTGATCCGTGTACGCCAAAGAAGTTCCCACCGGCATTATCAGGCGGGCCATGAAGATGCTTTGATCCTGCGCCGGACTCATCTCCTTATTCAGGAATTTGATCGAGATAAAGGACACAGCAACAAACACCAAAGATCCGATCAAAACTTTCCACGGATGCTGCAAGGTCACGCGCAACCAGCGATCATAACCCAGGCGCGTGGCTTCCATGAAGGCCTCAAAGCCCTTACCCAATTTCGTTTTTCTTTCACCATGGTGAACAAACCCTGCACAACGCATCGGCGTGATCGTCAGGGACTCCACCAAAGACAGGAAGACCGCGATGGAAATCGTCACCCCGAACTGCATGAAGAACTTCCCGATGATCCCCTTCATGAAGGCTACCGGAAGGAAGATCGCAATAACGGCGGCCGTTGCTGCCATCGCAGCAAAGGAAATTTCGCGCGCACCCAGAATAGCGGATTCAATGCGCCCCCGCCCATTTTCATTGTACCGGAAGATATTTTCCAGAACCATGATGGCATCATCCACGACGATACCGATCGCCAATGTCAGACCCAACAAGGTGAATGTATTTAGCGTGTAACCCAGGAAATAAAGACCGATGAACGCCCCTAAAAGCGAGGTCGGAATCGACAATAGCACGTTAAAGGTGGCCGACCAGCTTCCCAGGAACATCCAGCACACGATGGACGTGAAGATCACCGCCAGCACCAAGTGTTTGTTCAGCTCGCCCACGGATTGTTCGATGAACTTTGTACTGTCAAAGTTCACCTGAATGTTCATGCCTTCGGGCAATTGCTTTTGAATCTCGACAATTTTTTCTTTTACCGCGCGGGCCACAGAAACAGCGTTCGTTCCACGCTGTTTACGAATTCCTAGGCCCAGTGCCGTCTTGCCGTTAAAGCGGGACATCTTTTCAATTTTGTCCAAACCCATGCTGGCATCGGCCACCTGGGAGATGCGCACCATATTCGTGGGATCGGCCACCGCACGACCACCACGCTTGCTGACGACGATGTTGCGGAACTCCTCTTCCGTTTTCGCCTCACCCATCGTGCGAACGTTGAAGGTCTTTTTTTCAGTCTGGATATAGCCGCCCGGTACTTCCGAGTGCTCGCTGCGGATGGCATCCATCACGTCGTTCACAGAAATATTATAACGAAGAAGATCTTTCGGGCGCACATGCACGCGCATCACCGGATCGGTGTAGCCCCCCAGGAAGATGTCACCGACACCTTCGACTGTGGTGAAGCGGTCTTTCAGATAGTCACGCGCATAACGCATCATGAATTCGGGATCGTTTTTATCGTAAGTCAGAGCCAACCACAGGATTGGCTGATCATCCGGATTGGTTTTGGAGATTGTCGGAGGATCCACATCATCCGGCAACAAGCGCTGAATACCGGAAATCTTTGCCTGCACATCCTGAACAGCCAGATCGATGTTGCGATCCAGATCGAATTCCACCGTAATGCTGGCGGTCCCCGTTTTACTGTTGGATTTGATGGATTCAATCCCCTCCACCGTCATCAGGGCACTTTCAATGGGATCCACCACCTGGGTTTCCATCACCTCAGGAGCAGCACCGCTCAGCGTGACGCTGACAGTCACGGTAGGGAAATCCACATCCGGCATCTGGCTGACACCCATGCGTGAGAATGAGATCAATCCGAATATCATCAGACCGAACATTAACATCCACGCAAATACAGGATTCTTAATAGAAATATCGGATAACCTCATGCTCACCCCTTAAAAATTCCTAGCCACTGTAGGTAAAGCGTTGAAATTAGTCATCTGGTTTTCTTTCAACACAACGCTCTCAAAGCCTTGAAATGATAGGATTTATAAAGGACGCCAAAGCAAGTCAATGGAGGGTTGACAGCCCCCTACCCGCAGTCTATTTCTGACGCACATTTATTCAGGGGTGACAGTATGAAATGGGGTCTTTTTCTATCCGTTCTTTTCTCTTCCGTTGTTTGCAGCGCACTCAGCCTGAAACAGCAAGCCGTTGCCGAAGCGAAGTTTGAAGGACTGGAAAAAGCCACAGCCACCGATGCGCAAGTTCCAGGAATGCTGACACTGAAAGATCCGCGCCCGGAAATCATCACGCGCAGCTGGAAGTATTCCGCAGCCCTGTCTCTTCAAAACTTCCAGCCCGAGGGCTTCGCCACCAAAGAAGGTTCAGGCACATTTGATCTTGGTCAAAATGGCACAACCGTGATGCCAGGTCTGGAGCTGGGTGTTCTAAGTCCCGCTTTCGCAACCAAGCAGGTTTTGTGGAAAGTCGGCTTGCGCGCCAAAGGCCACCTGGCGTCCCAAGAAACGTCTGTCACTCTGGATTCTGGATTTGAAATCAACGATGCTCGCTTGAACACAACTTTGTTCAGCGGCGGCCCGGTCCTGAATGTTTCCTGGGATCGCCTGCGCTGGTTGTCTCTAAATGTTTCTCCACAGATCGGCAGCCTGAGCTACACTCAGACCAGCTCCAACGACTTTGCGACCTTCTCCAAGACAGGATCCTTCAATGCCATGACCTATGGATTTGATTTTCTGATCGGGAGCAAGTGGTCGGTCTTCACTGAATGGACACAACGATCTCTTAAAGACAGCTCTGAAATCGCACTTCAAAAAGACAACTTTGAATTAGGGACAAAAGTAACATGGTAAAAGTTTTTCTCGCCCTCCTCAGTACGACTGCAATGTCGGGAGCTTATGCCCAAGCTCCCAAAGAAATTACTTTGAATCAAAGAACGGTGGCAGAGCTGGTTCTGAAGCAGGGACTTCAAACCAAGGAAGTCAATCTGAAGTACCAGCAGTTCCGTCTGGCTCCGGCCGAGGCCTTGTCCAAGTATGACTGGACCTTGAAAGCGGAAAGCGGATTTGAATATGACAAGTCGGCCTCTCTGCTGACTTCTTCCGATATCAAAGAAGACAAATTTGAACGCTATAAAACCACCGTCAGTCTGAACAAACCTTTCACCACCGGAACGACGCTGGGTCTGGAGCTAAGTCGCTTGTCACAAAAGGCTGACTATGACGGTTCTCCCACCAACCCACCGCCTAGCGAGCAGACTTTGGACAGTGCCGGTTTGTTGCTGGAACAGGCTCTATTGGGTAACTTCTTCGGGGTTGCCGACCGTGGCAACGTGAACGCGGCGGAGCTGACTTACGAAGCGCAGACCATCACCCGCGCCAATGATCTGGAAGACGTTGTACTCAATGCAATCCGCCAGTTCTGGAACACTTATGTTGCGCAAGAGAACTTCAAAGAATCTGTTGCCTCCCGCGATCGCACAAAAAAGCTGGTTGATGCCGTCAAACGCAAAACGTCTTTGGGCTACTCAAACCCAGGCGATCTGCCGCAAATTCAGGCCGAATTTGAAACTCGCGAACAAAGAGTTAAAACCTCTTCCACTGAATACCTGAACAACCTGGAAAATCTGATCACCCTGCTTTCCCTGGAGCCAGGCACAGAGATCAAATTCCAGATCCCGGAAGGCATTCCCCCGGTACCGAAACTTCCAACCAAAAAGGTGGAAGACTTGCGTTCCGTTCGTTCACAGAAACTCAAGGTGGAAGCTGCAGCTGAATCCCTGTCTGCTGCTGAATCTGAAAGTTATCCGACTTTGAACTTTGTGGGAAAAGTATATACCACAGGTGTGGATGAGAACTCCGAAGGTTCCTATTCTGATGTCGTATCGGGTTCCCGTCCGAAATATTATATGGGATTGCGTTTTGAGTACAAATTCGGTTCTGATGTTCAGAACGAAAAGATCATCAACCGTAAGCTGACCAAAGATCTTGAGGCGACTCGCTTGAGCCGTCAGCTGCTGGAGGCTGAAGACACCGAATTGCAGGCGCAACGCAAAGTTCAATCAACTTATGCCGTTGTTCAAAGTGCCCTGAAACAAAAAGGTTACCGTGAAAAGGCTTCTCAAGAGCTGAACCGATCCTACAACCAGGGCCGTACTGATATTTCCATTCTGATCACGGCGATGAACAATTACTTCGACTCGGAAGTACAATACATCCGTGCGCTGGGTGATTACGCCATCGCATTGAATGAGTGGGCCGCCAGCCGGGACGAACTGATCCCGGATGATGCTCCGGCCACTGACAAATAGTTTTTAATTTTTAAAGAGGGGTTACCATGTTAAAAAATCTTATCCTTGCCATGACAGTTCTTAGCTTGTCCGCTTGCGCTTTTGACCAGGACAAAAACGCTGACAAACAACGCGAGAACGAAAGAAATCAAGCTTTGCAAAAAAGCTATAAGCCTGTGATCGGGACTTACAAAGGCACCCTGACCACAGCGGATGGCGCTCAGGAAGTGGATCTGGTTTTCTTCGACCTCAAAGTGGCTAATGGCAAAAACTCTGATGGCTCGACTCGTTTGGTTTCCCAGCTTCACGCGACTTTGAAAAAAGCTGGCGGCAACTTCGACTTTATCGTGGCGTTGACCGAAGAAACGGGTGCAATCTCAATGGTAAATCTAAAAGATCTATCCGGCTTGGGTCGCGATGACATTCAAACCATCGATGCTCGCGTGAATGGCGATAAAATCGTGGGTGAAGCCAAAGGCATCGCTGGTTCCATTGGAATTCTGGACGTGGTCTTGAAAACTCGTGAAAATTCCGGCAACAACTCAGGTCGCGAAGAAGTCGCTTACTACGAGCGTATTCGTGCAAAGCTGAACACGATCGTGGGCACTTACACAGGCTCCCTGAAACAGGTCGGTGGCACCTTTGACGGAAAATCCGTGGGTATCACCGTGAAACTTTACATTCAGGAAGTTCCAAACGGTGCGATCACTGTTCCGACACTGATCGGTGACTTCAACCGTGCTGATGACGCCAGCGGAACCGTGGCTTTGAACCTGAAGGGCGAATACGACTTTGAATCAAACCCTCCGCGTTTGACACTGGAAGGTACTCCGCGCTTCAACCCTGGCTCCAACTACAAAGCCAGTATTTATGGCACAGTTGTAAATGGCGCTTTTGTCGGTGATATGACAACAAGTGTTGGTTTCGGTGGTGGTAAGTTCACCCTGGAAAAACAATCAAACTAAGGAGCTGACAATGAAAAAGATTTTGGTGTTTGCACTTGGAATTTTGGCACAACCGGCGTTGGCATCGGACGTGCCTTCGGTGGTCAGAACCATTGAGCACTCTTACAATGTGCAATGCTCTTACACTCGTACTTCCAAAATGGAACTCTGCTTTGGCTATATCTGTAAGTATAAGAAATATTATTCTTGTGAAGGTCAGCAGAATGCACTGGATCTGGTTTTGAATATCAAAACCATCCGCTATCCGGGCGAAGTTGCTGAAGAGCAAGTGACCGACTACTTAGTTGAGTATAAATAGAAAAAAAGGGGCATCGCTGCCCCTTTTCTTTTTCAATCTAACCTTGACCTTGAGACTTCTTTTCTAGCTCAGCCCAACGAGCATACAAAGCTTCAATCTTCGCCTGCAACTCTGAAATCTGCGCATACAGTTCTTGAACCTTACTGGCCTGACTAACAACTTCCGGCTTGCCCGCTTCCGCTTGCAGGTCGGATAGCTTGGCTTCAAGATCAAAGATCGTGGTTTCCATGTTCTCCAGTTCGAACTTTTCTTTGAAAGAAAGTTTCACTGGCTTGCTTGCAGCTGCCGCCTTTTCCACTTTCTTTTCCTTCTTCAGTTCCTGCGCCTGAAGTTCTTTTTGCTCCTCAAACCACTCTTCCCACTGCAGATAACCCGCAAAGCGCTCCATGGTGGTTTCGCCGTCAGGCTGCTTATGGAAGGCCAGGATGTCTGTTGCCACCTGGTCCATAAAGAAACGATCGTGCGTGACTAAAATCACGGCCCCGTTAAATTCCTTCAAGGACTCTTCCAACACGGTTAGTGTTGCCACATCCAGATCGTTGGTCGGCTCGTCCAGAATAAGAACCTGGGCTTCGTTGAGCATCAACTGGGCGATACGCAGGCGGCTTTGTTCACCACCAGAAAGCTTTTCGACCGGAAGATCCATCTGCTGACGATTAAACAGGAATCTTTCCAAATAGCTGCGCGCAAAGACGTACTGCCCCTGATAATGAACATAGTCCCCGTCAGGGCAGATGTTTTTAAGAACTGATTCCTTGGGCTTCAAGGTTTCACGGTTTTGTTCGAAATAGGAAATCTTCAACTTGTCGGCCTGAACCACCCGTCCCGAGGTCGGCTGCTCCTGCTGCAACAAAATACGAATCAAGGTGGACTTTCCTGAACCGTTGTCCCCCAACAAAGCCAAACGAGTCTTCGGCGTCACCAAATAGCTGAAGTCTTTAAACAGCACGCGACCATCGTAAGACTTCGTGACATGATCCACCTCGATCAGCTTTTGCGGATTGCGATCGGTTTCCTTAAATTCAATTTTTACTTTGCGAGCGGCATTCTTGGCAGAAAGCTCTTCGACATCTTCCTTCAAGGTTCCGGCCCGTTCAATGCGTGCTTTTTGTTTTGTCAGACGCGCTTTGGCCCCGCGACGAAGCCACTCAGTTTCACGGCGAAGAGTGTTCTTCATCGCCAGCTCTTTTTGCTCCTGTCCTGCCAACAAAATCTCTTTTGCTTCCAAGAATTCCAGATATCCACCATTTGTGGAAATCAGATAGTTGGGGTTCTTTGGATCCAGATCAAAGATCTTGGTCACCGTTCGCTGCAAGAACAAACGGTCGTGCGTGATCGTCAATGTCGCAAACGGAGCGCGGCTTAGGAACTCCTCCAGCCACATGATACTAGAAACATCCAGATGATTCGTCGGCTCATCCAGCAGCAGCAATTCAGGGCCCAGCACCAGTTCGCGAGCCAGGGCCACACGCTTCTTCCAACCACCAGACAGATCCTGAACCAGGAAGTTCTCGCCAAACTGGGAAAGTTCCAAGCGGGCAATCCACTCATAAGCGGACCCGATGGATTCGTGCTCGTCCTGACATTTACTCAGAATGGCTTCCAGGATGGTTTCGCCGGGGTTGAAAACAGGAGTCTGCTCTAGATATCCCAGGCGCAGACCTTTTTTTGCCGTCACTTCCCCAGCATCGGGACTCATTCGTCCGGCAAGAATCTTCAGCAGCGTGGATTTACCGGCGCCATTGGGGCCGACCAGACCAACACGCTCACCTTCTTCAATTCCAAGGCTGACGTTCTTAAACAGGACCTTGCCTGCAAAGGATTTCTCTAATTTATGGGTATTAATAAGAAGCATGACCCAACTTACAGTTGATTCTTGATATCGGCCAGAATTTTCTCTATGGGCATGACGAATTCACCCGTACACTCATTGTCATGACAATGGCGCACCGACGAACCATTTGGGGCCTCGCCAAATGTCGATTCATTAAAGTCATTCTCACCACTAGACAGAATTCCGACCAGTTTATTGCGATCTTTTGAATAGATCGGTGATCCAGAGTTACCTTCAAATACATCCAGCTCTGAAATCATCATTCCGTTATCCGCCTTAGCCAATCGGATCTTACCATCGGCCTTCTTTAAAGGACTGCCCAACGGATAACCCAAAGAATAAACTTCCGCTCCTTCACGCAATGCCACAGAATCTATCTGTGCTGCTCCCACATTCACCATTTGAGTCAGTTTCACCACAGCATAATCCAACCCCTTGGAGAAGTCCTGCCGAAGATGAGTAATCCCTTTGCACTCAAAGGCCTCCATTTGCGCTGCTGGCAGATCTTTACGATAGTTGCGAACAAAAACCGTGTTTTCGCATGTATGAAGGTCATCAAAGCAGTGACCTGCCGTAAGAACCACGTCGGAACTCATCAACACGCCAGAACAAAATGCGAGATGGCTCTGATCCCGCCAGACCAGTTCTTCGCCTGTACTATAAACTTCGTTGATAAAGCTTGTCTCGCCTGACGTTTTAAACAGATCCCAAGATTCACGAGATACCAGAGCAAAACTACTGCCCAGATTGAGCATCTCTGAAGTGACTTCCCGGACCGAGTCATCTCCATAGATCACACCCTGCCCGTTCTTTTCCGGACCAGAAACAAAGCCGGGCGTGGAGTTTTCTCCACACCCGAATAAGTTTATCAGCAGGGTCCCTATCAGGACGGCGCGAACTAATTTCACTTAGTGTCCTTTTGTGAAGTCCACTTCATCTGCGTGAGCCTCAGGCAAGTGGCCTAGTTCCCAACGCTTCTCAATATTCTCTTCGTCAATAGACTCAATGTCAGTGCCGATGGCTTTTACTTTATAAGTCGCTGTAGCAATCTCTTTGTTTGCTCTATTCTCAACAGAGATTCGAACCAATGCATCCTGACCAACTTCCGACCATTGACGAACATCTCTAAGATCCACAACACCGTCAATTTCTTTCGTCACATCACCTACAGTCACGAACTGCTTAAGGCCTTTCATCTTCGCATCGTTACCAACCAGATCCACTTTCATCAGGTCTTTCTCGGATTTCATTTGAATCGCCAGATCCAAGTGGCGTGGGGAAGTCGCCGATTTAGGACGTGGTAGTTTTGCAAACTCACCCTTGCGGAAAGCCGCAATCTCAGAAGCACTCTTGCCTTCAAGGAAGTTCATCAGTTCGGTGTAAGTCACACATTTTACTTCAGGCTTAGAGCAAACTTCGTTCGCGAACTCAAAGAACGCTTCATAGTAGGCTCCACCCATCCACTTGGAGAAGTGGTGACCGATATGAACTGGCGCACGGTTGCCATAATAGTTTGTGTTGAAGTAACTGCGATAGATTTCAAGCATATTTGCTTTTACTTTCGCCTTTTGTGCTGTTGAAACTGCATTCAAGCAATCACGGGCCTTATTCGCCTTCACAACCTGACCGTTTTTATCGGTCGTCATCATCTGCATCGTTTGAGGCTCTTCTTTCAAAACACGAGCTGAATCACGAACACAATAGTTATAATCCATGGAAATCCAATTGCGAGATCCACCAGGCTCAGGAACTTCAGCCAATGGGAAGTTCCATGTTCCATACTCGTTTTTCTCAGGCCAATAGTTTGGCCTGTTCAACTTGGAAGTATCGTATTTAATACCGAATTTAGGAAGATTCGGCCACAATCCATCACTGACACCCAAAACCGGAGCGCGGAAGCCGTTTATATCCTTTCGGAACAAAAGGCCCTTCCTCTCTTTGGGACGAATGTTGTTCAAAGAAAAGACATTGTCCACGATGTAATAGAATTGTTGGAACTCGGACTTCCAGTCAGCCTCGGACCAGCGCAAGTCCCACTTCCACTTGATATTATTGTCTGAATCACGCACGCACTTACGTGTAATGGGAGAGATTTCGCACTCCCTATATCCCGCATCGAAGTGGCCAACTGCGTGAGAACCAATTTCATGACCTTCGCGATAGGCCTCGTTCATTTGGTCGATACGCTGGGAGATATCCTCGCGGTCATCACCCCAGCCAATTGCTGAACCACGGTTTCTCGTTGCAACAATCTTATCTTTAGAGTCTCTGGTAAGGCGCATTCCCGGAGGATTATAGACATTCTTATTTTCCGGGCTTAGCAAATACACTGGATTAATAAAGAAAGTAAAACGGGTATCCACACCGCGATCTTTTCTCATCTGAGAGTAATCACGAGAATACTGCCAAACGTCGTTATTGTAAGAGCCGTCAAAAGCAAATAATACGAATTGCGGTGGTCTTTCCACCTTATGACTTTGCGCCCACGCAAAGTGTTGTGTGAACAACGACAACGTCACAAGACCTTTTGCAATTAAACTTCTCTTAGACATTTAAGCCTCCCAAATGTTATTTATTTCACAATGGAGGGGTTGCAACGCCTATGCCCGCGAAATCACGGGATTTAGGCCCAAAATGCTGTCTAGAAACTGAACAAAGAACAATTCACGCCTACCACTGTTTTAAAGTGAGACAGTCAGAGTTCACCGGCAGGCCAGATCAGATGAGGGGGCACATCTTTCTCTGGTTCTTCTTCATATTCATCGGTTAAAGGTCGGATTCGATCTGGCTGGGTTAGAAATGCCGCCTTCCAGGGAATCCTCGCCCCCACAAGATCCTCATCCTTCACCCCAGCCAGATAAGGAAACAGTACCCCCGAAAAATCAGCCTTTCCGGAACAATAGAAGCTGGTGAAATAGTAGATCACATCTGATTCGACCAGCAACGGACGCACATCTCGAGGATAGAATCTATTTAAAGAGACCACTTTCCCATCAAGAGTTTTGATAAGCTCAAATTTCGATCTTTTGATACCGGAGGTCGCCACGATCTCTTGCACTTTCTCATCTTCGTCTAAATCATAGGCACAGGCGGCATGCTCAATCCTTCTATGAATTGAACACTGCCCTTCCTTTAAAAATTCATTGTCTGCCGACCAGGCGATCCTAATTAACAATTCCGGCGCCAAATAAATGCCTGAATTGTCAATATTCCACATTGTGGACTTCAGATTAGGATGATGACTAAGATAAGCCAAAAGAACTGGTTCTGCGAATAACGATTGGAACTGTCGAATTAGCTCTCCTTCATACAGCAACTGAACCTGCGAAGATCCTAGCTCTTCCGCACAAGGAATCTTTTTCAGAAATCCCATCACCGCATCTGAGCTAGCAACTTCACCCATTTGAATGCTCTGTATGACTTGGGACTTCACAAAAAGACACGACAAGCCAACTCTCTCAATCGTTGAAAGCGCCGCGTTCACATTTCCTTCAGACACTTTGGTCAGAATCTCTTTTATAGCCTTCAAGTAGAAGTCCAATACGAAAACCGTTGTCTCGCTGGCCTCAACTTTGATCTCTTGTAATTTCCTGGTATGATTTAATAGCTTCAAAAGACTTTCATAACGTAGTGTCAGCACGTTCCCATTAAAGGCCGCCTGTTCACTTCCCAAGTTATAGGGCCCTATCGACCTCTCTATCAGAATCTTTGCAATCTCCAAATTGTCTGCTTTCAGAGCCATACCCAGCGGGGTTTCTGAAAGACCTGCAAATGAATACTCGGACATTTCCAATTTTTGTAGCTCCTGCTCGACCACAGTAACATTCCCCGAACGAACAGCTGCCAGTACATTCTTCTGCTGCAAAGAGGCCGTTGAACTAGTGACTGGCCTCATAGCTAAATTCTTATCGTCACCAGCATCCTTACTGAATGAACACGCCTGCAGCCCCAGAACTAAGACCACTAAAAAGAGAAATCTTATCATTGAGTTCTCCCTTCTGGAATACTGCAAAGCTCTGAACGGAATTTCGTTCCATCAGTAGGAGTAAGACCAGTAGAGCTGTCTTCAAGAGAGCGTCCGCTATAGAGTTCTTTGAATTGCGCCTTTGACAACCGAATATCAGGAAACTGATAACGGAACAACGCCCACAGACTGGCATTATTCTCTTCATCCTCAGGACAATATATACTGTCTTCCACGCAAGATAGCTTAATACTGCTGCTCATTCCCTCTGCAAGAGTGTAAGGATATGTATAGCTACCCACTTCAGGATTAATCAGCTTCGTCGCCACATCCATCCACCTTTCAAAAGAGGCCTTGTCACTAAAACAGGGTTTCTTTAGCATCAGCATGGTCACTGGACTAATCTCCGCATGACTGGAGCTCAAGCCCATTTTACCGGAGTGCCAACCACCCGCCGGTACCATGATACTGACTGTGGTAATTTTCTTTAGCCCCATCAAAGTCGTTAGAAAATTTATATCCTTAAATGCTGACTGAAACTGGTAGAAGTATTCAAAACTGATCCATTCAGAAATTTTATTCAAAGAAAAACGATCTTTGTACTTTGAGCACGCTTTGCTATTAATGACTTCCAAAAAAGCGGAACCCGTTGATGCATTAGAAGTATAAATGCTCTTCACCAGCATATCTGCCAGATCTTCACAGCCACTCGGGCCTAACTGATACTCCTCGAGGCGAGCATAAAATGCCTCCCGGTCAGTGGGTCCCGATCCAATAAAGTAACTTGAAGCAATATCACGAAAGCTCTCTCGTTGAGCAGACCGCACAAGGCTGCTCAACTCCTCATCATACCCAATCTTCTCCCGGCTGTCCTGATTCAGAACAAATGGACTGTGACCACTAATCAGCAGATAGCTCAAGATCTTGGTTTTCTTGTGTTTAATAGCCAAATCAATCGCACTTGTGGATGTGTCCTTGGCAAGAAGGTCGACCTCGGCCTTCCGTTCCGCCAGTTGCTCGATGGCTTGCTCTTCATCTTCACCGGCTATGATTTCCTCGATACTTGGAACAACAATCGGACGTGCCTTTTCTTCAACAAAGGTCACTTGAGTAGGCCGTACGGGGTTCTTCTTAAAAGAACACCCCGCCGTTGCCAGCAGCAACAACGCAAAGAATCCAGACATGACAAAACGACCTGACATTTCCATCGCTGCGCTTAGCTGCAAGGCCTGTTCCCACATGCCCGTGGGTCCAGGTGCAAATCAGTGTAAATCCTCTAACCACGGTGACATTTCACGTTCCGCCAGATGCCAGGACTAAAGCCCAAAGTTTGGAACAGTAAAGCAGTCAAGATCCTGCTAAAGATCAAAAAAATGTTCCGATTCAACTTTTCACAGTTAATATGAGGTTAATGAGAATACAGATCGTTGCCTTACTGACTTCAATAATTGGCGTGTCCTTTTTAAACTCCGAGGCCTTGGCCGGCTCCATGACCTGCAACAGAAAGCAGTCAGCCACCAATTGCATGGTCTGCAATTGCTATCACGAATCCCGTGGTGAATCCTTCGACGGCATGGTGGCCGTTACAAAGGTGGTCCTGTCCCGTATGGAGGCCGATTCTCACCCCGACAGCGCATGCGGCGTGGTGTATGAAGACTCCCAATTCAGCTGGACCCAGGACAAATACTCCAACAACATCAATCCCAGCCGGGAAGAAGATATCGAAGGCCTGGAGCAATGCAAGAAGGCCGTCAGCCTTGCCGTCAGCGAAGGACCCAATGATATTATCTACTATTATAATCCCGACGTAGCCCGGCCTTACTGGGCTCGGCACATGACCAGTTGCGGGACGATCGGAAATCACAGATTCCTGGTTCCCCGTGGCGAATCCTGTCCTAAAAAGCTTGGAGCCAACGGAAAAACATCACAGAAAAAATCAGGTGGTGGCAGCAGCAAAACAAGCACAGGAGTCCGCTAATGATAAAACCGTTTATTGCAACCCTACTGATTGGCACCTTCTGTTATGCCGCCCCCGTGGAAGTTTCCAAAACCGGCATGGTTGAAGTCATCGTCAATGACGGAAACGCAAAGATCTCTTTGCCAGCCGAAGCAAAAAAAGCTCTGATCTCCTGGAATCCGGAGTTTCTTGTTTTCGATCTGAAAGACTACAGTGAATCTGTTTTGAGTCTGGTCAAAGAAGTTGAACCTCAGGGTGTACCTATGGCCTTTATAGCAGACCTGGATAATAACGGCGAAAAAGATATCGTCCTTCTTGGCAGCGATCTGCATCGCCAATATGCCGTCGCGTTGACTAAAAAGGATAACAAATGGCAAGCCGTGGAAATTCAATCCTGGAATATTGCCAATATCAAGTCCACCACTCTGCCAAAAGTTGATAAATCAAAACCGGCTGAATCCGGCATTCCTTTGTATGTTCTGCCCGCGGAAGGCGAGCACGCAAAAAAACTGGGCAAGAAGATCGGCATTCAGGTTGAAAGATATATGGGTACAGCTTCGGTCTATGAAATCAAAGACGGAAAAGCAGCCCAGGTTCTTCTTAAATAAGTCCTTTCGAACTAAAATTCAGTACGAAACCTATCATGTGGTTTCGTACTGAAAATGTCTCTGTTCCAACATTTCCAGATATTGTTCACGATCCACAAGCTTGCCACCCATGCTGGCCACAACTGGCGTGACCATCTGCACATCCATCCACTGATGTCCCATCTCTGAAAGCACTTCGACCAGCCGCCACAGAGCCAGCTTCGAGGCGTTGGGCTTTTTATAAAACATGCTTTCCCCACTGAAGACACCTTCCACCAGAACACCATAGATCCCACCGATTAGAATGTTGTTCTCGCGAACCTCGACTGACATGCAATAACCCGCTTTGAAAAACTCCAGGTACGCCCGCTTCATCTGCGCCGTGATCCAGGTTCCTTCCTGACCCGGACGCGGCTGCTTGGAGCACTCCTCCAGCACCTGGTGAAAATCTTTGTTCACAGTGAAAGTTATTTCAGAATGACGCCGACGAAAGCGTTTTAAACTTTCCGGCACGTGAAAGTCCTGAAAATCCAAAATACCCCGCTGTTCGGGGGAAAACCACAGCATGGGAAGCCCTGGCTGCGGCCACGGAAAAATGCCTTTGCTGTAAGCGGTGTAAAGGGTGCCGACATCGAGAACTCCCCCGATGGCGATAATCCCCTCGGCCAAAGTGTCGCGGGCATCTGGAAAATCAACCGAAGATCGAAACTTTCCCTGCATTATTTCTGAGCCTTATAAGTAAGTCGATAAATCACCCCGGCCTTATCGTCAGAAATCAGGAGGGAACCATCTGGCAAAACCTCAACGTCCACAGGACGCCCCCAGGCCGAGTCGCCCTGCAACCAGCCTTCAATAAAGCCTTCGGTTTTTTCAACCTGAGACCCATTGAGTTTTACAAAGGTCAGACGATACCCCTGCGGAGTCGAACGGTTCCAGGAGCCATGTTCTGCCAGAAGAATGCTGTTGTGGTATTCTGCCGGGAACATATTACCAGTGTAAAATCGCATTCCCAACGGGGCCACGTGGGCCCGCAGCTCTACCACTGGAGCCACATAGTCGGAGCACTTTTTACCTTTGCCGAACTCGGGGTCCACGATGTTTTTGCCATGACAAAAAGGGAAACCAAAGTTCTGCCCTTGCACCGTCAGCCGATTGACCTCACAAGGGGGACGATCATCCCCCATCCAGTCTCGGCCGTTGTCTGTAAACCACAGTTCTTTGCTGACCGGATGAAAATCAAATCCCACCGTGTTGCGCACTCCCGAAGCGACCTCTTCCTTGGAGGTCCCGTTCACATCAATACGATAGATGCGTGCATAGTCCTTCCCAGGATCACAGATATTACAATTGGCACCAACGGGAACGTAGAGTTTGCCATCCGGTCCAAAACGAATGAACTTCCAACCATGATGCGTATCTGACGGAAATTTCTGTGGCAAAGTTCGCAAAGGTTTTAAAGGCAGCTTGGCCTTCGGACTGCCGTCATACTCATGAATACTTGAAATTTCGGCGATATACACTTTGCCATCTTTAAACGCAACCCCGTTAGGGCTTTCTAATCCTTGCGCAAAGACCTGGGTTTTTCCGTCTTTAACGACATACACTTTATCGCCCGAGCGAGACCCCACAAACACACGGCCATCTGGCGCCTGCGTCAGGGACCTGGCCCCCGGAACCCGAGCCCAGACAGAAATGGCAAAGCCTGGTGGCAATTTTAATTTATCCAAAGGCAACGACGCTGCCTCCAGAGAAAGCGAACTAAAAAGCAATCCCAACAAAAGTAAAACCACCCTCACGCGCCCTCCCAAGTCCAATCTCAAGTTTCAAATTTCGAATCTCTATTTTTTCTATTTTCTATTCTCGATTTTCCATTTTCACCAAGCAGACATCACACTTGCCACAAGGTGTTTTGTGCTCATGCCCGAAATAACTGTAGATGCGATTCATCCGGCATTCGCTGTCCTGATTCGCCCATTGCACCATTTGTAAAAGCTTGGTGTTCTGAGCACGCAAAATGGCCTCGCCATTTTCCGCTAGGAACTGTTCATCCGTCGGCGCTTGTATACAAGCATATGGGAACGGATCGTCGGATTTTTGCAGACAGCCCCAGCGCTCCAAAATACTGACCGCCGCTTCAGAACGGAAATCCCGGCGATTTCTAAAATTCATTTGTTCACGAAGGAAGTCAAATCCCCCCTGATCCACCTGCATTCTTTTGTCTTCTATCAATTGATAGATTTTTCGAATGAACTCAGGCTCGGGATGAGACCATTTCAAAAATTCCATCTGAATGCTGACATCGTCCTGATCGTACAACAAGTGACAGAAGGACTCCTGTCCGTCACGACCGGCACGCCCCACCTCTTGAAAATAGGATTCCAATGAGTTCGGAGTTTCCGCATGAATCAAAAGACGAACATTGCTTTTATCAATCCCCAGCCCGAAGGCAGGCGTCGCAATCATCAACGGAGCTTGTTCACTTTGAAAGGCTTTCTGATTGCGCTTGCGATCCTGAGGAGGCAAGTCGCCGTGATAAACCAGGTGCTTGATTCCCATACGACTTAATGAAGACGAGATTTTTTTTAACGTCTGAATCAGAGAGCAATAAATAATGGCGGCGCCATCAACCTGATGACGAAGACCCACGATGGCCCGAATTTTTTCATCCAGTCCGTAGATATCATGCACATTCAAAGCCAGGTTGGGGCGTTCGATCCCGGCCGAAACAATCGGCGCCTCTTCGATGTTTAGCTTTTTAAGAATGTCCTTTTGGACCTCGGGGGTTGCTGTCGCCGTCAAAGCCAGGGTCGGAGGATTCCCCAGCATGGCCCGAAACTCCCCCACCCGCGAATAGTCCGGGCGGAAGTCATGGCCCCATTGAGAGATACAATGAGCCTCGTCCACGGCCAAAAGCTGGATTTTACGCTTTTCGATGGCGCGCAGGAACTCTGATTTACGAAAACGCTCGGGGGTCACATAGATCAGTTTATAAGAACCTTGGGCCAAGCGCTCCTGCCGCGACTCACGTTCCTCGCGGCTTAAGGTGGAGCTTAGAAATGTGGCAGAGATCCCCAACTCCTGGGCTTTCTGAGCCTGATCCTGCATCAGAGCGATCAAGGGCGAGATCACGACCACCAGACCGTCTCGAGTCTTGGCTGGGAACTGAAAACAGAGGCTTTTTCCCATTCCCGTGGGCATCAAAGCCAGCAGGTTTTCATTTGCCCAAACTTTGCGCAGAATGGACTCCTGTTCGCCCCGAAAGGAAGTAAAAGGAAAGTTCGCTTTTAATAGGTGAAGAAGATCGGTCATAGTGCCGATCAGTTTACGCTACGAAGAAGGCGCTCGGAAGGCTTCCCATCCTAGATAGTTGCGGTGCGTCGTGAATCTGGGCTAGAATCTTTTTTTGCACTTAGTAGTATTTGATGATAATTCGATTGCTTTCATAAATTTTGCTAATGAAAACAGCGGTTAAAACCATATAAACGAAGGGTAAAGATATGTCCAAAAATTGGAATATTGATATGGTCAGAAACATCGGTATCTCGGCGCACATCGACTCCGGGAAAACGACCACTTCTGAGCGTATTTTGTTCTATGGAGGTAAGATCCACGCTATCCACGAAGTTCGTGGTAAAGATGGCGTCGGCGCGACAATGGACTCCATGGATCTAGAGAGAGAAAAAGGTATCACGATCGCTTCTGCTGCGACTCAAGTTCAGTGGAAAGACTATACCATCAACTTGATCGACACACCGGGGCACGTGGACTTCACAGTTGAAGTTGAGCGTTCTCTTCGCGTTCTTGACGGTGCGATCCTTTTGCTTTGCGGTGTTGCGGGCGTTCAGTCCCAGTCCATCACTGTTGACCGTCAGATGAAACGTTACAACGTACCTCGTTTGGCTTTCGTAAATAAATTGGACCGTCAAGGTGCCAACCCTTACCGTGTAACTGACGCTTTGATCGAAAAGCTTCGTTTGAATGCTGTTATGATCACTATTCCAATTGGTCTAGAAGACCAACACAGAGGTCACGTTGACCTTGTGGAAATGTGCTCTTACATCAACGAAGGTAAAGACGGTGAAAACGTTATCCGCGGCGAGATCCCACCAGACATGGTTGATCAAGCTAAGAAATACCGTCAGATCATGATCGGCAAACTTGCTGATATCGATCCTACCATCGAAGAGAAATTCTTGATGGAAGAAGAACCAACTCTTGAAGAGCTTCGCGCTGCTATCCGTAAAGGCACTATCGGCTTGAAACTTGTTCCGGTTCTTTGCGGTTCTGCGTTCAAAAACAAAGGTGTTCAACGTCTTATCGACGCTGTTACTTACTATCTTCCGTCCCCTGCTGAGAAAAAAGAGCAAGCTCTTGATCTTACTAAGAACGAAGAGAAGTTCGACCTTACACCAGACAACAACAAACCATTGGTTTCCTTGGCGTTCAAACTTCAAGAGACTCCATTTGGTCAGTTGACTTACATGCGTATTTACCAAGGTAAGATGTCCAAAGGTGACTTCGTTATCAATCAGTCAAACAAGAAATCTGTTAAGATTCCTCGTTTGGTGCGTATGCACTCTGATAAGATGGAAGATATCGACACAGCTTACGCTGGTGACATCGTTGCATTGTTCGGTATCGACTGTGCTTCCGGTGACACTTTCTGTGATGACAAGATCCAGGCGTCCATGCAATCCATGCACGTTCCTGAACCAGTTATCAGCTTGGCAGTTGCGCCGAAAGACAAAGCTGCAGCGAACAACTTCTCCAAAGCTCTTCAAAAGTTCCGTAAGGAAGACCCTACTTTCCGCGTTCACCGTGACGAGGAATCCAACGAGACTATCATCTCTGGTATGGGTGAGCTTCACTTGGAGATCTATGTTGAGCGTATGAAGCGTGAATTCAACTGTGAAGTTATCGTGGGTGCACCTCAGGTTGCTTACCGTGAGACTATCTCCGTTGAAGCTCCGTTCGACTACACTCACAAAAAACAAACTGGTGGTTCCGGTCAATACGCGAAAATCGTTGGTAAGATCGTTCCACTTCCACCACAAGAAGACGGCTCTGTATTCAAATTTGAAAACAAAGTTGTCGGTGGTCGTATTCCTAAAGAATTCATCCCTGCGGTTGAAGAAGGCTTCAAAGAGCAAACTGTTAAAGGTCCTCTTATCGGCTTCCCAATTGTTGGTGTTGAAGTTGTTCTGGAAGACGGCGCGTACCACGATGTCGACTCCTCATACATGGCGTTTAAAATCGCTGGTATGGCGGCTCTTCGTGAAGTTTACACGAACGCAAAACCAACTGTTCTTGAGCCAATCATGAAGCTTGAGACAACAGTTCCAGACGAATACCAAGGTGCAGCTGTTGGTCAAATCAACCAACGCCGTGGTTCTATCGTGGGCACTACTGCCTTCGAAGGAAACGCAGTTATCGAAGCGGAAGTACCACTGACAGAAATGTTCGGTTACTCCACAGATCTTCGTTCTGCGACCAAAGGTAAAGGTGAGTTCTCTATGGAATTCGCGAAGTACGCTCCAGTACCTCGCAACATCCAGGAAGAACTTGCGAAGAAATACCAAGCGAAGCGCGCAGCTGAGCAGAAGTAAGCCGCAAGGCTTATCCCGCCATAGCTTCAGCGATGGCGGATGGTATTTTCAGAGTTTTTTCCGCCTTTGCCCAGGCTTCGGCGGACAAGCAAACTTCAAAGCCCGGTGGAAACACCGGGCTTTTTTTTATCCAAAAAGACTCTGGACCTTGGTTCATCATCCCCCGACCTAAGCCTTCATCTGCCTTGCACGCCCTAAACAATCCCTACAAGCATGCCGAAAAGTCCTGCGTATTAATCCGAAGCAACTTCTTGAAGGGACAGCCAGCATGGATCGCGATCAGCTTATCGCCGAAATCAAAAAGCAACTGCAAGAGGAAATGAAGCAGTACACTCAAACCCTGAAGGACAAGGTCCCGGCCGAACACCGTGAACAGATGAAAGATCTTAAGGACACTTTAACTGTAAAGGTGAAAGACAATCCGTGGGTGTCCGTCGGCATCGCTGCCTTAGCGGGCTTTGTGATTGCTCGCATGCTTTACAAAAGAAAGGACGACTAAATGAACTTTCTTTTGCCGATTCTTTCATTCTTTATTGGTAACGCCAGAAGCCTTTTTAAAGAGCCTGGAACCGCAATCACTCAACAACTTGTTTTGCATCTGCGGGCCATCACGTTTGTTCTGATCTCCACCATAGGATCGCTGGCTCTGAGCTGCGTGGGGCTGTCACTGTTCATCGCAAGCATCGCCGGTCAATTGGATAAAGGCGAAGAGTTTCAAATCTCCGGAGGGATGATTGTCTATCTTTGTATGACTGTGGTCTCTGCCGGTGTGCTGGCCTACAGCTTAAACCGCAAGACCTGGTTAAAAGCACTGGGTTTTGAAGAACGTCCCGCCCCACCCAAGCAAAGTGGTGCCCTGGAAAATGCCGTGGCCCTGCTAGTGATGGACTACATTGAAGAACGCCAGAACAAAAGAAACGAAAAACAAGAACAGCAAGCGGGTTAAGAACCCGCTTCTTTTTTTGCTGTGTTCAGAAATAAAGAAGGGCTGGTGTTACCAGCCCTTTTCAATGCGAACTCTTACAGATAAGCTTTTACATCGGCCAGCGATTACAGAACTCCTGGCTTTCAGAAGAGATCACTTTGCCTGTAGCTTTAGCCACAACAAGCACAGAGATGGTCGTGCAAGTTTCATCATAGCTGATATCTTCTTGAGTGTGAGTTGTGTAAACTAGAACATCACCACGATCTTCTACTTTTGTAGAGGATGTCACAGGATAGGTTTTGGAGTTTGGCACAGAGAAGATCTCACCGATCATTCCGCCTCCGCCGCCATCGCCACCACCATAGCCGCCTCCATCGAAGCCGCCACTGCCGTAGCCACCACCATCAAAGGAACCACCACCACGGTCATTGCCTTCGTAAGTTTCTTCGCGAGGATCTTTTTCCTCACCACGCTCTTCACCGTCTTTAGGAGCTGGCTCACTTTTACCTTTTCCTTTTTTTGCAGAAACAACGTTCTGATCACCAGAAGTGATATTGGCGAAAGTAGGGGCCGCAAAGGCTACGGAAAGCAGGGCTGCCAACAAGATAGTTTTCATTCTTAGACTCCTTTTGTCTTCAAAACGAGTCTTTAGCACAAGGTGGTCCCGAGAGCCATTCCACGACACCACCCTTGCCATATTTTCATGCTTGTCCAGTTTCTGGACAGCTTAAAGACGCTTATTTTTTAACTGACACTGGCGCCACTTCGTCCAGGAAAGTTAACAAAGCCTGCCAGGACCTGCGAGCCGCAGCTTCATTGTAGGCAGCACCTTTGCTCGGATCATTGCCAGCCTCTTTCTGAGTAAAGGCATGAACGGCGCCCGAGTAAGCAATAAACTGATAGTCCACTTTGGCATCGTTCATCTCTTTCATGAATCCCTCCACCTCGGTGGTGGGGACATAGGGATCAATGGCTCCATGAAGAACCAAAACCTTGCCTTTGATATTCTTTGCCTCTTCAGGTTTTCCCGAAGCCAATCCCCCATGCACACTCACCGCCCCCACAACAGGAAGACCCGAGCGAGCGGCTTCCAAAGCCCCGGTCCCGCCGAAGCAATAGCCCATGATCACAATGTGCTTGGCATCGACGTTTTTGTTTTTCTTCAAGAACTCAAACGCGGCCTTTTCACGCTCCCGGAAAAGCTTGGTGTTCCCCTTGTATTCACCCGCCAGTTTTCCGGCCTCTGTCTGATTTCCGGGACGCTTGCCCTTGCCATAGTTATCAGCCGCTAAAACGACATATCCTTTTTCTGCCAACATGCGCGCACTGTTTTTTTCATGATCCGTAAGCCCCATCCACTGATGCACGATAATGACGGCCGGACGTGGACCCTTGATCGCTTCGTCATAGGCCAAAAACCCTTCCAGGATGGTTTTGCCGTCTTTGTATTCCACAGTTTCGGCCTTCACCTCAGCTCTTGCAAACGCGCCGGACAAAATGACTGCGCCCATCACCATTAAATTTCGTAGATTCATCTGAACTCCCTCTTACTTTACCAAAGTCTATGAAGGGGTCTTAGAAAGGTCAAAAACACCCATTTAAGGAGTGCTGAGTCACAAAAAGCTCAATTAAATCAAATATAACAGGACTTCTTGCAAGTTGCGTTATAGACAGGGGCCTTCCCCATCGTGGTACACTAAGACCTCATATGGAATATCACAGGCCTAGGCCCGTCACATTTAACTTCTCTGAATTAAGCATCACTCTATGACAATTATTATTGTTCTGTTCATCAGTACCATCGGTATCTCGTTTTTGTGTTCAATGCTCGAAGCTGTTCTTCTGACCTCGACCTCTGCGTACATCGGGGTGCTGGTCAAAGAGAATAAAAGAAGCGGAAAGCTTCTTGAACACCTGAAAGAAAACATCGACCGCCCCATCTCTGCCATCCTGACCCTGAACACCCTGTCCCACACCTTGGGTTCCGCTGCCATCGCCTACCAGATTCAGATTCAATACGGACAAGAAGCCGTCACGGTGGCCTCTTTTGCCCTGACTTTCATGATCCTGATTCTGTCTGAGATCATTCCCAAGTCTGTCGGCGCCGCCCACTGGAAAGCCCTGGTTCCCTTTGCCGCCTACACCATCCAGTTCATGATCCTGATATTGTATCCATTGGTGATCATGTCGGAATGGCTGGGTCGTTTCTTTGCAAAGACCTCTGAAGACCCGGAAGTGACCCGTGAAGAGATCCTGATGACCGCCGAAATCGGCGTGGAAGAAGGAACTTTAAAAGGCAAAGAATCCAACATCATCAAGAACCTGCTGATGCTGGATAAGATCTATGTGTCTGATATCATGACCCCAAGATCCGTGTTCTTTGCTTTGGACAAGGATCAAACCGTAGAAGAGGTGTTTAACAAATACCGTCCGCTGCGTTTCTCGCGCATTCCGGTTTACGATGGCAGCCTGGATAACATCATCGGCATGACCTATCGCTACAAGATCCACGAAGCCCTGTCGAATGATCAGCACGACAAAGTGATCGGTGATATCGTAACCCCGATCTCCAGCATCCCGGAACGCATGACCGTGTCCCAGGTTTTGGACTTCTTCATCAAAGAAAAAGAACACGTGGCTTTGGCCGTGGATGAATATGGCATCGTCGCCGGCCTGGTCAGTCTGGAAGACGCGGTTGAAACTCTGTTGGGTGTTGAAATCGTCGACGAACTGGACAGCGTGGAAGACATGCGCAAGTTCGCTTTGGAACAATGGCAACTGCGCAAACAAAAACTGCGCCGGAGCTAGGCTGTGATCCTGTTCTATATCCCCTGCCCTGACAAAACGTGCGCCGAAAAGATCGCCAGAACTCTTTTGGAAGAAAAACTGATCGGCTGCGCCAACATCATTCCGGGAATGGAATCGATGTACTGGTGGGAAGGAAAAATAGAGACAAGCTCTGAGCATATCTTGATCCTGAAAGTCTTGAAAACCTCTGACGCACAGGACTTAGTCACAAAAAGAGTCAAAGAGCTTCATCCCTACGATGTCCCTTGCATCATGACTCTCCCCGTCCTTGGAATTAATCCCGAATACAAGAAGTGGCTTGAAGAAACCTAGGTACAGACTTACTTTTGGGAGTGCGGGCGCAATAGAGACTTTTCGCGCCGGCACCAACCCTTAGCAAAAGGCTTATCTCGATGACTCGACAAGAACTTGCCAAGAAGATCTATGACATTGCCCATCTGACGGGAGAATTTAAATTGCGCTCCGGACAAATCTCCAACGAATACTTCGACAAGTATCGTTTTGAGGCACAACCCACTTTGCTTCGCGAGATCGCAAAACAGATGGCCCCTCTGATTCCCGCCGGCACCGAAGTTCTGGCCGGACTTGAAATGGGCGGCATCCCGATCGCCACGGCCCTGTCCTTGGAAACTGGCATCCCTTGTGTTTTCGTTCGTAAAGAAGCCAAAGAATACGGCACCTGTAAGTTCGCAGAGGGGCTTGAGATCTCTGGTAAAAACGTCTGCGTGATCGAAGACGTTGTGACCACCGGCGGCCAGGTGGTTCTATCCACGGCGGATTTGCGCTCGATCGGCGCGAAGGTTTCCACAGTTCTGTGCGTGATCCACCGGGGTCCGTCATTCCCTGAGCCGAAGCTGACTGAGATAGGGCTGGACCTTCGTCCGCTCTTCAAGAAATCCGATTTTTAGCCGATACAGAGAACTGGTTTATCTTATCAGGAGAAGACAAGATGAAACAGTTCTCTAAGGCACTTTTAGGCACAGCTATTGTTTTCGCCACATCGACGGCCGTTGCGGGGTATGACGACTTTGATTGTCGCTCTAATGGCACTATGGAGTTGACCGGGTTGAAGTGCGTTTCTTGCGGAATTCAAAAGTACTATCAAGATCAAGGCCAGGAAGTTGAAGTGTCTGACAAGTGGCTGGCTCTTATGGGGCTTCTGGTACAAAAAAGATTTGATGGCGATACGGTCAGGTCACCACAAAATCGTGAAGTCTTTCAAACTGCTGTCATCAAGCTCGTGCAAGCCTATGGTGCTTGCTCAGAGTATCTTGGAAAAGACACTGTAAAAAATGGTCGCAGCAGGCAATATCACGACATGAGTGTGGAAGAATGGAATGTCATTAAAAAATATCTAACGGGTACCTCTCCCGTTTCAGACAAGGAACTCAATAAAATCGCAAGTATGTTTGGCTTTGATTCATTTTTCTGGCGCCAGCAGGATAACAAAGACAGTTTGGATTACCTGTTCGATGGAGCCTTCGATGGACAAACCACGCTGGAATATAAACGCGACATCTTCAAGGAAAAGTTAAACCAAGCAACTATTCCTGATTACAATGTTTCTGGAGAAAAAATTGAGCGCCCCAAAGACTACATCAAAAAAGGCGAAAAGGACCAGGGACTGCGCAAATGTCTTGCAGACATAAAAGAGCGCTACTTTAGAAAGCAAATGGGCGACAAAGCATCTCATAAGTTCTGCGCAACTATCGCAGATGCCTGCGACATTCCAAGAAAAAACCTTGCTTCCACTACAGAAGACTTCTGTCTTCGCCAAGGCATGGCACTTCGCCCTTTCTCACAATCTCAGCCAAAACCATTTGGCAATGGTGGCGGGTCAAATGGCGGTAAAGGCCCAACACCTCCGGGACTTAGTCGTCCAGCTGGCGGCACAAGATAAAAAAAGGGGCTTTCAAAGCCCCTTTTGCATTTCTAAACTCCGCACTTCTTGTCGATAGCGTTTTGAATGATTTGCAGTTTCTTGGATGGGTTGGAAACATTCCACTGCCATTTGAAATCACGACAGTCCTGCCACCATGGGAACACCATTTCACCGAATCTTTCGTGACCGTCATCACGCAGCAAGCGCTTGTAAACGATTCCTTCAATAGGCAAATAGGCTTTCTTGGACAGAAGACCTCTGGAAATCAGATCTATTGTCACTTCCACACTGGTTACAAAACCAATCTGACCTTCCATCGTTGGATATTTCGAGCGATCCATTCGGGAATACGCTTCGCGGATGTAGCTCACCGCCGGAATCTGCGGGAACTCTTTCACCATTTGATCATAGACAATGGCATCAAACTGCCCGTTATCACCAAAGTAAATCACCAGCTCCGGCTTCTTCGTGGCCAAGAGTTTGCGAATGACTTTTTGCTTTAATTCTGGGTCTTGTTTCACGCCTGAGTTCATGTGTAATTGAGTGATCGGGAAACCATTTTCTTCCAGGAAGTCCGAGTGCTGATCATTCATCAGAACCTTGGGCGCCAGACTGACATAGTGGAATTCGATATCCTCGTGCTGATAGTTCAACAACTGGAAGATTTCCGGCATTCCCACAAACAGACTGTCGTCGTCCAAAAACGAAGTCGCTGCCCCTTTTTTGGAAAGGACATGGGACACCTTCAGGGTGTCATCGATATCGGAAACCACTAAAACCTTGGCTTCGGCAAAGACAGAAACCAACATTCCCGCCAAGAGTACTGCAAGCTTTTTCATCCGGTGCTCCTATCTGGAATCAATTTAAAGGCCCCCGGCGGAAGTGACAAAGTTCTAGACAGCCAGAGCCGTCCAGCGTCTTTCGATGCCACCACCTGCGGTTAAACCTGTTATCAATCTACATATCCCCGAGAAAGCAAGAAGAGCGCCAAAAGAAAAGGCGCTGAGGGTCCCCCATCAGCGCCTTATTAGATTTCATTTCAGATCAATTTTTTATTTCTCACCCACTACATAGGCAATCCAGCTTTCACAAGCCTCGCCGTGATCCACCCGAGTGAAGTTGCCATCCCCGGAGCCATCTGCCGCCGTGCCTTCCCAGAACACATGCACCTTGCGGAAACCCACTTCCTGCATCAGGTCCTTGATCTCCGGGATCGTCCACAAGCGCCAGTCATAGGTGAACACCTGCTCAAGCTTCTTCCCACCCACTTTGAAGTGGATATGGAAAAGGGCTTCATTGGTCACAGGATCAAAGTTCGTCTGATCCCAATAGTAGGTGAACCCTTCATGCTTGATCGTGTCTTCGATGGCGTCGTGGCACTGACTTCCGCCGAAGATGTCCACCAGGAACATGCCGTCTTTGTTCAGGGTTTTATAGACGTTGGTGAAATACTTTTTCATCAACTCCCGCTGTTTAAAACAGAAGTATGAAAAATTCATCGCCGCCACGATATCCGCCTTCGGCAGGTTCGGATCCAGAACATTGCCTTCGATCAAACGCATTCGACGCTGCTGTTCGGGCTTGAGCTTGGTCAGATAGTTGTTTTTTCCGTAAGCCATTGGCTCCGGATCAAGATCAATCCCAATCGCTTCATGACGTGGATTAAGCTTAATCCATTCAGTCGACAACGCAAAGGTCCCGCAGAAGTCCTCACGGAACAGACGAGGGGCCTTCCCCTTCAGTTCCCGGTATGTATTCTGGATGAACTGCACGTCATTTTCCGCCGACTGCACGGCCTTGCGATACAGCTCGTATTTATCAAACTGCATCTTGGAGGTTTTCTTGGCAACCCGGCGACGAACCTTCTTGCGATGGGAAAGATCTTTTTTACTCATTAAGGCACTTCCGCAACGACTTCACGAATTGCAGTTTCAATATCCTGCAACTGTGGCACAGAGTTCTTTTCAAGATTCGGATGCAAACCAATACCCGGCAGGTTTTTACCCGCCAGCACACGTGGACGCGCCATCAGATGATAGAAACACTCTTGAGTCGCACGATAAGCCAAGTGCTCTCCGAAGTTGGTCACTTCAGTGTCCTCGTTCACGAACAACACGCGACCGGTTTTTTCGATGGATTCTTTGATCATCGGCCAGTCATACGGATAGATCGAGCGAAGATCGATCACCTCAACAGAGATACCTTCTTGCGCCAGCTTTACCGCCACTTCGTCACACAAGTGCACCATGCGGCTGTAAGTGACAACCGTGATGTGTTCACCCGCGTGAGTGATCTTACCCTTTCCGATCGGAACCATGTATTTTTCAAGTTCCGGCCAGCGAGGCTTCCAGCCTTCAGAGTTCTGAACGGGTTTGTCGATCATGGCTTTGAGCTCTTTTTCATCCGCAGGTTCACCTGGGATCAGCTCATCGCCCTTATGGCGCATCAACGCCTTGGATTTCAAATAAAGAACCGGATTTGGATCTTCGATCGCAGAAAGCATTAATCCATAAGCATCCAACGGATTGGACGGCATTACGATCTTCCAGCCCTGCAGACGGGACGCCCATGCATCGAAAGAGTGAGAGTGGTAAACGGAACCAAAGATCCCCGCACCCACCGGAGTCATCACCACCATTGGCAGTTGGATCTGACCGTTGGTGCACCACAAAGTGTTGCCGGCGATTTTCAAAAGATCGATGGTGTTGAAAATATAATCCGCAAACTGGATTTCAGCCACACAGCGATCACCCGCCATCGCGATACCCATCGCCATGCTTATGATCCCACGTTCATCCAGTGTGGAGTTCCACGCAGTTTCCAAACCTTGAGTCGCCGTGAACACACCGCCCAATGGAGCGCCCACGTCCTGACCGAAGATGTCTTTAACTCCCATGTTGGCTTCACCATAGTGAAGGGCCATTCTGATGGCCTGAGCAATACTTGCCATTAGAATTTTCTCCAATCTGCATTTTCGTTGTTAACAAAGACATGATCCCAAACAGACTCCGGAGTCGGTACCGGTTCCTGACGGGCTTGTTCCTGGGCGCTGACGCCTTCGGCTTCATAATTTTCCCAGATCTTCTTCGCCGTCTTTGGATCAAGAATACCAGCGTCGATCAGGTTTTTCTCGAAAGTCAGAACCGGATCAAACAAGTGTGGCTTTTTATTGGCACCGTCAGCAGAAGAGTGACCGTACAAACGAGTAACCTTCGCTTCGATGAAGGATGGTTTGCCGGTTTTACGGATGTATTCCATCTCTTCTTTCAGAGCCAGATAAGTTTCAATCGGGTCATTGCCATTGATCACGCGGGAACGAATGTTGAACGCAGCAGCGCGGTCGGCGATGTTCGTTTCACCGTGCTGACCTTCGTACGGAGTCGAAATGCCGTAACCGTTGTTCTGCACGGTGATCAACATCGGAAGCTCCTGCCCTTTGCGGGACGCAAGAATCAAACAGGACGCGAAGTCACCTTCGGCAGTCCCAGCGTCACCGCCAGTCACGATGGAAATAGCACCCTTACCCACACGCTTTTGCACGTGAGCCGTACCGCAAGCGATCGGATATTGAACCTCCAACGGAGAAGTCACCGGAGCCACATTCCACTTCGGGAAACAGTAGTGACTGGAGAAGTTACGACCACCTGTGGATGGATCCGTCGCACGATTCATCATCAAACGAATGGAGTCGATCATGTCCATGCCCAATGCGACCATCGTTGGCGTACAACGATAGTGCAAGTGGAACCAGTCGTTCTCGGGACCAGAGCCTTTGCGCGCGAGCATTCCGAGTGGAACACCCCAAGCTTCCTCACCAGGACCACCGATCCAGAAGTAAGCCTCACCAGCTTTGTAGATTTTGATTAAACGCTCTTCCAGAACGCGCGACTTGACCATCAGGTCATGCATACGCAAAAGAATTTCTTCAGACAATCCACCAAAGCTCTGCTTCTTTTTCGCAGGAGCAGCAGCTTTCTTAGAAGCTTTCACAGTGGACTTCGCAGCAGGTTTCGCAGCTTTCTTGGTTGTCTTACCAACAACTGCCTTACCCCCTGTTTTCACAGTGGTCTTTTTAGACATCTCTAGGGCCTCCATTAATCGCGTCTATCTAAGCGAAAACACAACCCTTTGTCACGCCCAATCAACCCTCAAAAACCACCCCCGCCCCAAAGCCAATAAACAAGCCCCACCCCCTATAAAACCCATAAAAAATGCCCAAAAAATAAGCTGAAACTCCATCCCCCACCCCCCCCAGTTCCTCATCGGCGGCGGCAAGGCCCGAAGGGGCGCCCTCGCAGCGCAGGCGTGCTCCCTGCACGTCGGAGCGAGAAGGCGCCCCGACAACGCAGGAGATGGGCCCTTTTCACCACTCGCGGATAAAAAAAGCCCGGGTTTTTGCCCGGGCTTTTCAACAACAACGTATCGCTCTCTATTAAGTCACACTATTTGGCATTGGCCTGCTTCTGCGGGACAAGGGCTTTCCCCTCTTCCAACTGAATCAGATCCAGAAGAACATTCTCCGCTTCCTGAATATCAGGACGCTTCAAGTACTCTTCATTTTTCTTCGCCTTACTAGCGGTCTTTTTAGCTTTTTCTTTCTTTTCTTTTTCGTTCTTATCTTTAAGAACTTCGCTGACGCGGATGACTTTACCGCGGGATTTTGCCTTATTCAGCTCATCAACAATCTTTTTGAATTCATCGTTCTTCGCGACGCGCTCAGAAGATCTTTCACGCAAAGACTTCAGCCACTCCGGCTTGATCTCTTTCCAAGCCCCTGGGCCTTCTTTCACGTAAGCATCCGGAGACAGGAAGGACTCGATTGTTTTTGGCGGCAAAGAGTAGTCCATGTACTTTTCACCGATATCATCCGTGCTGAACGGACCAGGCAGAACCACGTCGGCATCCACACCACGGTGTTGAGTGGATTTACCACCCGGGATGAAGAACATGCCCACTGTTACTTTGATCGCCCCCAGATTGTTCGGGATTGGAAGAACAGATTGAACGCTGCCTTTACCATAAGTGTGGTCACCACCAACGATCACCGCACGCTTGTAATCCTGCAAAGTACCGGACACGATCTCAGAGGCTGAAGCTGATATACGGCTGGTCAGTACAACCAGTGGGCCTGCCCAATCCACCATGGGATCTGTATCACGCAAAGCCGATTCGGCGCGGCCTTCGTTTTTAGAAGACTGCTTCACCACGTTACCAGTCTGGAAGAACAAACCGGCGATTTTCACCGCGTCTTCAAGAGAACCACCACCGTTATTGGAAAGATCCAACACCAGGCCGTCCACTTTCTTTTCGTTGGCTTCCTTGATCAGTTTCTTCATGTCAGCCGCGGAAGATCTGCCACCACGGCGGGAGTCAGCATAGAAAGATGGGAAGTTGATGATACCCACTTTCTTCTTCTGACCGTTGATTTCACGATCCTGATAAATGATGGAAGCTGCTTCGTCTTCCAAGTTCACTTTTTCACGAGTCAAAGTAACGTCGAAACGCTTCTTCCCCTCGCCGGATTTTCTCAAGATGGTCAGGCGAACCTTTGTGCCTTTGTTCCCGCGGATTTTTTTAACAACGTCTTTCAAATCCTGATCGATCACGTTTTCCATAGGTCCTTTTTCCTGACCTACAGCAATGATCTTGTCTTGTGGCTCAATCAAACCGGATTTCGCTGCAGCTCCACCTGGAACCAGTTGTTCCACCACTGTGAAACCATCCTGAGAGGAAAGAGTCGCCCCGATACCTTCCAAGGACAAACGCATCTGGATTTCAAAGTCTTCCAAAACGTCACGCGAGAAGAAGCTGGAGTGCGGATCCAAAGCACGAGCGAAAGAGTCCAGATAACCAGAGTACAGGTCATCCTGGGTTGTCTCTTGCGTTCTCTTCACCGCGCGTTCGTAGTTTTTGATCACATTCTTTTTGGCTTCATCCATTTTCATGTCTGTTGCCATGTAGTTCCCGATCTGGAACTGAATGTATTTTTTCAGGTATTCGTTGGCTTCGTTGGCGTCTTTCGGCCAGGCCTTTTTTTCCGGATCAAAAACAAATTCTGTTTTTTCATCAAACTTGAAGTCTTTGCCCAGATACTTTTTTGCAAACTCAGCACGGTCTTTCACTCGCTCCAGAACGATCTTTTGTGCTTGATCAAGGAAAGAACAGTCACGATTCTTTGTTTTTTCAAAAACATTCCCGGCCGCTTTTCGAATTGCATCCACATCAGCCTGGGTCATATAGATTTTTGAAGGATCAAGTCTTTTCAGGTATTGCTCAACAACGCGATTCTGAAGATCTGTATCTCGATTCGTGTACTTAACGTGATTCGCCAAAAAGCCTTGTTCAATGACTGTCAGATAGCGGCACTCTAGGCCCTCTTTAAGTTGTGCGGAGGCCAGTGAAGACACTGCCAATGAACCAGCAACAACCAAACCTCTAATGCCTTTCGAGAATGAACTCATGATGATCCTTCCGTGACTCCCCGAACGGGAGCAATCCTAATTGCATTAGATTATCAAAGATTTAGCAGAGAGCATTCAATTTATGAAGCTCGTCATAAATTAGGACGTAGAAAGGATTCTTAAGACTTTCGTCGATCTTCTTCAAAGAAAGACAGTTGTGAGAGGTTGTCCACTTTGTCACCACGAAGCCCGCTCAATTTGACTTCGTGCTTAATAAAGCTTCCGTGTTGAGTCTCGATCATGAAGAAGGACATCTCCGGATACCTAGCCTTTAGTCGGGTCATTTCCTCGACGATCAGCTGGATATTCTTGGGATCGTCATCAGACATCCCGAATCGATGGTGGGCATTGTAACCATAAGTTTCAATGGCCTGCTCAACACTGGCGCGAATAGCCCGTTGCTTCAACTCCGCTGTACCTGCTTTGAAGTCCGAATCACCCAGCAAGACCCGCGTTTCTTTGTGGCTCACCGGATAAACGCTGAGATAGTTGGGCTCTAGCGGCAAAACTTTATTCTGCACAAAGACGCGGATGCCATCCTTGAGGGTTTCCGGGTGATGACCACGGGCTGTGATCACGGAAAGTGGACGCTGATTGAAGGCGGCGTGGTAGAAACATTCCCAGGAAGGTCCCTTCCACTGGAAGTCCGGAAAACCCAAGGCCGCAGCAACGTCTTGAACAAAAATCTGCTTCCTGCCGTTCATTTTTTCCAGCTCATCCAAGTGGACATCGCGGAAATTTCTAAAGGTGCCAGTCGCATCACAGAAATCAATTTCGTAATCGGCAAAAGGACCGGATTCACCAATGGATTGGTGATACTGGGCAAAGTCCCCACTGGAGATTTGCACTTCAGAACGATCTTTCTTATGGAATAAAATCAAAGGCGTGGTCAGGAACGCAATATTGTCGTCGAAATCGAAGAAATAGAAACTGCGGCCTCCAAGATGGAAGTTTCTATCCTTCTCTTTGGGGCGATTAATCCCCAGTTCCAATTGTCCCTTCAGGGGACTGTCACTCATACCGACCGTTCCTTCCAAGTTTTTCAAGCTAAACAGTGGGTTGAATTTACCAAATAAAAAAGACCCCGAAAAGGGGCCTGAACAAATTACTTCTTCGCCTTGCGAGTGACTACTTTTTTGACACCCAAGGCTTCGGCTTTCTCTTTCGCCGTGGCCGCTTTCTTCAAAGCCGGCTTTTTAGGAGCCGCTTTTTCACCAGCCGCCTTGGCAACCTTGGCTTTCGGGGTGGCTTTTGCCTTCCCTTTACCTTTGCCCTTTGCCGGGCCCTTTTCATTAATCAAGGCCACGGCCTGTTCCAAAGTGACCGTGTCGGGAGTTGACCCTTCCGGCAATGAAACATTGACCTTACCAGATTTGATGTACGGACCATAAGGACCGTTGAAGACCTGAATCGCATCACCCGTTTCCGGATGCGCACCCAGCTCTTTCAGTGGAGCCGCACGGCCACGTCCTTTTTTCGGTTGCGCCAGCATCTCCAGAGCTTTTTCCAAAGTGATGTTGAAGATGCTTTCACCCTTAGGAATCGAACGATAATCCCCGTCATGAACCACGAATGGACCAAAACGACCCAAGCCTGCTTTGATTTCTTTGCCTGTGCCTGGATGAGTTCCCAAGGTCTTTGGCAATGAAAGAAGGCTTAATGCCATCGCCAGATCCACTTGTTCTGGCTGAGTGCCCGGAGGCAATGACGCACGTTTAGGTTTGTCATCTTCCGGAGTCACATCCCCCAATTGCACATAAGGTCCATAGCGGCCATTTAAGACATACACCGGCAAGTCAGTCTCTGGATCATTGCCCAATGAATCTGCGCCGTTAATTTTTTGATCAATCAGTTTTTCTGCGATTTCCGGAGTGATATCCGCCGGAGACTCATTATCCGGCAAAGATGCGCTCACATCTTCGCCATCACGCTGAGTTGTCACATAAGCACCGTAACGACCAACATGGAATTTATACTTATCCATGCCTTCCAGGGTCATGGTACGAGCTTCATTCGGATCAATCTTGTCACCCTGACTGTCCACCAAGGCACGAAGACCTTTCGGCCCTTTGTAAATGGAGGCCAAGTAGCTTTCCCAGTCCAATTCGCCATCAGCGATGTTATCCAGGCTTTGCTCCATTTCAGAAGTGAAGCCCAGATCCACGTACTGGGACAAATACTGACTTAGTAATTTGGAAACAATCATCGCCGTGAATGTCGGCACCAGCGCCGTTCCGTTCTTACGAACATAGCCACGATCAATGATGGTCCCGATGACAGACGCGTACGTGGAAGGACGGCCGATGCCTTCTTTTTCCATTGTCTGAACAAGACTGGCCTCGGTGTATCGAGCCGGTGGTTTGGTTTCGTGGGATGTTGGGTCGAGTTTCGCACATTTCACAGCGTCTTTAACTTTCAACGCTGGTAAACGCACTTCGCGTTCTGCCAAATCCGCTTCTGGATCATCACTGCCTTCCACGTAAGCTCGCAAGAAGCCCGGGAATTCAATCGTCATACCGGAAGCCCCAAACAGCGCATCACCCACAGTGATCTTCGCGCTGACTTGTTTCTGACGAGCATCCACCATCTGAGAAGCGATAGTGCGCTTCCAGATCAAATCATACAAACGGAACTGAGTGCCAGTCAGACCTGTTTCATCCGGATCCATAAACTGGTTGCCGGCAGGACGGATCGCTTCGTGGGCCTCTTGGGCACCTTTGACTTTTTTGGCTGCGTAATTGCGCGGCTGCGGAGTCAGATACTCTTTCCCGTATTTGCTTTGGATGCACTCGCGGGACGCAGTAATAGCCTCGTTGGACAGGAAGGTGGAGTCCGTACGCATATAGGTGATGAAACCTTGTTCGTACAATTTCTGCGCAACCTGCATGGTTTCGCGGGAACTCAATCCCAGCTTTCTATTGGCTTCCTGTTGCAAAGTAGAAGTGATAAACGGAGGTGCGGGTTTACGGAAGGTCGGTTTTTCTTCGACATCTGTCACCTGCCAGTTGCCGGATTTCAAATCCATGGACAACTTGCCAGCCGTTTTTTCATCCAGCACCAGAACGTCTTTACCCGCGGTCAACTGACCAGTCAGACCGTCAAAATCCTTCCCTGTCGCCACACGCTGATTTTTGTATTGTTGCAGGCGGGATTCGAAGTTCACCCCGTCTTTGCTGAGTTCCGCCAGCACGCCCCAGTAAGAGGACTTTTTAAAGCGCACACGCTCTAGTTCCCTTTCCACAATCAGGCGAACCGCCACGGACTGAACACGGCCGGCGGAAAGACCGTAAGCTACTTTTTTCCAAAGCAGCGGAGAAATCGTATAACCCACCAAACGATCCAGCACACGACGAGCCTCTTGGGCGCGCACCAGGTTGAAGTCGATTTCGCGGGTGTCTTTCAAAGCTTTTTGAATCGCGTCCTTGGTGATCTCATGGAACACCATGCGTTTGGTTGGAACTTTCGGTTTTAGCACTTCCAACAAGTGCCAGCTGATGGATTCCCCTTCACGGTCTTCATCCGTTGCCAGATACAGCTCTGAGGCTTCTTCAAGTTTGTCTTTGAGATTCTTGACGACTTTGGTTTTGTCCTTGGGGACGCAGTACAGCGGCTCGAAGTTCTTATCGACGTTCACACCCAACTGAGCCCATTTTTCTTTTTTGACCTTCTCAGGGATGTCTTTGGCAGATTGAGGCAAATCGCGGATGTGTCCCATGCAGGATTCCACGACATAATCTTTACCCAAGAACTTACGGATGGTCTTAGCCTTCGTGGGAGACTCCACGATGACTAATTTGATTCCGTCTGATGCGTCGCTTTTTTTTGCCATGACTTTAAGCCCTTCGTCTAGGGGCCGTCATCAAGATGAGAAGCTGTAGCGGCCCCTATATAATAGACAAAACATGAAGGTGAAAGCGTCCTGGCGCAAGTCTAAACTTTGACGAGCCATATCAACTTAGACCTTGGCTCGATGTCCGGCTATAATGCAAGGATGAAAAATGCCTCTGAATTTTCCAGCCCTTTGCGCTTTCTGCTGACTGATATCGATGACACTCTGACTGACGAAGGACAGTTAGGTCCAGAGGCTTACGAAGCCCTGTGGGCTCTTCATCGTGCCGGCATTCACGTCATCCCCGTCACCGGACGTCCTGCCGGATGGTGTGAAATGATCGCCCGCGTCTGGCCGGTCAGTGGTATTGTCGGTGAAAACGGTGGCTTTTATTTCCGCTATCACAACAAAACCATGCATCGCCATTTCTTCTTTGATGAAAAAACTCAAAAAGAAAATCGCACAAAACTTCAGCAACTTGAAAAAGAAATTCTGCGGAAGGTTCCCGGCTGCGATCTGGCCAGCGATCAGTTCTGCCGATTGATGGATTTGGCCATCGACTTCTGCGAAGACGTCCCTGCCCTGCCGAAATCCGAGGTGCAAAAGATCGTGGACATCTTCCATCAGCATGGAGCCCAAGCCAAAGTCAGCTCTATTCATGTGAATGGCTGGTTCGGAAGCTATGACAAACTGACCATGTCTTTAAGATTTCTGGAAAAAGAATTCGGCGTGACTGCGGAAGACGCTAAAAGAGTTTGCGGATTCTCGGGCGATTCCCCGAATGATGAACCCATGTTCGCCTACTTCCCACACAGCTTCGCCGTGGCCAACATTCAAAACTTCATCGATCAGATAAAAAACAAACCCACCTATGTCTCTAAGCGACGAGGTGGGTTGGGTTTCACTGAAATTGCCAAAGCAATTTTAGAAAGTCATACGCAGGCCTAAGACGCCTCCGTCTGCCAAAGGCATAAAGCCAGGCTCAAAGGTGATTTCACCTTCACTGGCCGGCAGGCGGGATTTCAGTTCACGATAACGGCGGTTCAACTCCGGTGGAGCCGCCCACACATCGACGATCTCCCAGATACGGAAGCCGATAAAAGAAAAGGCCCCAATCCAGATCAAGCCCCCATTGCCATTGCAGTTGTCAGAGTGCCATGAGCTCATGCAGCTGCCCAAACCAGCAATAAGAACTGCCAAAGAACCCGCCTCACCCACCGTGAAGATCCAGCCTTTTTCTGTGAAACGCCCTTGAATGGCATGTCCAATACCAAAACCCAAAGGATAAGTGCCCAGAATTCCGCCAACCACATAACGAGTTTTAGAAATCTCACCGCGCGCCAGAATCTCGCGATCACGCTCGCTCAACGACGCATAGGAAATTCCGTCGGACTTGCTGACCTCCAGAGAAGATTCCACCGCCCCGGCCGCCATCACCGGCTCTTTGCTTGCTTTCTTTTCAAATGTCATCCCGGCCTGAACCTTGCCCGCCACAACTTTCACCAGGGCCTTCTTGCCTCCGATGGAAATCTTGGTGATTTCACCCTCCCCCGCCGTATCCAGCTTGGAATTCAGGAAATGAACCCGGTCCCCCACCTGCAAGGCGTCCTCAGCACTCAGATGAACGGTGGCCTCTGTGCCTTGAATTTTGATAACGGATTGTGCGAACGAATAAATGGAAGAGAAAAGCAGAGATAAAAATAAAACGAACTTCATAGCCCCTCTAAAAACTTTAAATAAGAATAGGGGGCAAAAGAATAAGCCGCAAATAATTACCCACAGGTACGGACTTACTTCTGGTAACAACAGCGCGCAAGTCCGTCCCTTTGGGGTTTAGCGAAGCTCCACTTTACCCTCTTTAGAAAAGGGAATTCTAAAGAACGAGAGCTTAGCGTCGCCTTCGATGCGATAGCTCACTTCACGAGCCATCAGGATGCTGCCGATATTGCCAAGAACCGCTGAATACTTCACAGGCAACGGAACCTCGACCTTCGCCGATTGCTTCGCTGGAACTGTGACAGGTTTTTCAGTCTTTGCTTCCGTCAGCTCTTTACCGGACAAGAAGACCTTGTAGGTGATCTCATCAACGTTAATGTCGCGTTCGTTGGGATTCTCAACGTCGATCACAAACACCAACGTCGTCCCCACCAAATCCGCGTCTTTGACATAGACCTCGTGCAGTTGGACTTTGGGTTCTTCTTTATAACCCAGCAGGCTGGCACATCCCAGCCCACTGACCAACATCCACACAGACAATACAACCGCAATAACGGACTTCATCTAGGCACCCGCAAAGCTCAGGGACTTCACCAACACATCCGGGCAGATAAAGGAGCTGCCTGGTTTGTTGTATTCATTCCCCAAAGCTTCGATATCACGAAGCAGGTCCAAGACATTTCCGGACATGACAAACTGATCTATTGGTCCCACCTTCTGTCCGTTTTCATACAAGAAACCTTCCGCTGGCATCGAGAAATCCCCGGTGGATTCTTTAAAGCCCGCATGCAGTCCGCCGGAAAACTCCGTCAGATAGACAACCTTGTCATGAGAAGACAAAAGCTGCTGCAGTGATTTTTCGCCTTTTGCCACCACCAAATTCGTCGGCCCAATCGCTTGTTGAGAAGCCGGACTGCGACGAGCATGTGCTGTGTGCGGAATATTCATCTTCTTCGCGTATTCCAAATTGGAAAGGAAGTTTTTCAAAACCCCTTTTTCAAACAAAACCGTTTTCTGTGAAGCAGCCCCTTCATCATCAAACGGACGCACGGCTGTACCACGAGTTTCGAAGGGATCATCCACAAGCTCAAATTTTTCGCTGGCAATTTTCTGACCCAGTTTCCCCTTGAACAAGGACTTCCCTTCATGAACTTCCTTTGCAGAGAAGTACTGATAAATCATCTGCAAGACCATCGGGAACTCATCCCGGCTGATCACAACCGCATAGTTGCCGGTCGCCAGCTTTTGCGCGCCCAAACGGGAAACCGCCTTATCGACGCCTTCATGCGCCACTTTCTCGGCATTGATGTCCTCAAAGCTGCGGGCAAAGAAACCTTCGCCGCCCATTTTTGAGCTTTCGCCCTCTTTCGCCAATGGATAAGCATAGCCGGAATAATAACTTTGCTTGAATTCCTGATCCAGGCCTTCCGAATTCAGAATCCGCTTGAAGCTGATGTTTTCACTGAAACCAGAATAAGGAACTGCTGTGATACGCGCATCTTTTTCAAGACATTTTTCTTCCAACAAGCGCGCAACTTCCAATTTTTTGTCCATCGCCACTTGTTCTGTCTTAAACAGATCATTCATCGCTTTCACAGTCTGAGGTTTCACCAGCTCCACTACCGCCGTGTCACCACTTTGCACGGTCTTGGCATTATTTAAAGCCTCCACATAGGTTCGCAACAAAGAGTCCTCAGAAAGGTTCTCGGTGTAGGCATAACCCTGACTGGCCCCCAGCACCACACGCAAACCCGCCATCTGGGATTGCGTGGACTCGAAAGATTCCAATTTCTTTTTAGAATAACCAATACTCAGACTTTCACCGCCAGAGATCAGCATCTCGACCTTCGCGCCATCTTGGCGAGCTTTTTCAACAATTGTTTGGAAGGTTGATTTAACAGTATCCATTATTTCGCTCTCCCCCCAACCATCAGGCTGGAAACAAGAATTTGCGGCTGACCCACGGCTGCCGGGATAGAACCACTAACTGATCCGCACATTCCGCGCGCCAGCTTCAAGTCATCAGACACTTTGGTGATTTTTCCCAAAGTATCAATTCCGCGACCAATCAGGCAGGCGCCCTTCACAGGCTCCTCAATACGGCCATTGCGAATGATGTAGGCTTCACCGACCTGGAAGTTGTAATCCCCCGTTCCCGGATTCACTGAGCCACCACCCATCTTCTTGGCATAAAGGCCATAATCCACATCGCGGATCATGTCCTCGAACTTATCCTTGCCGGCGGCAATATAGGTGTTACGCATACGGGACGCCGGAGCATACTTGTAAGACTGGCGGCGACCACTGCCCGTGATATCGTAACCGGTCTGGCGCGCCCCCATCTCATCGACGATATAGGATTTCAAAACGCCGTTTTCAATCAGCGTCGTCTTTTTGGTCTTATTGCCCTCGTCATCCATGTTCAAAGAGCCCCAGCCATTCTCGATCGTTCCATCATCAATCGCCGTCACGCTTTCATGCGCAATTTTCTGCCCCAGCTTTCCGCAGAACACAGAAGCATCCTTGGCAACAGAAGTCGTTTCAAGACCATGCCCGCAGGCTTCATGGAAGATCACCCCACCAAAGGCATTATCAATCACCACAGGCATTTCACCCGCAGGCGCATAAGCCGCAGTCGTCAACATCATGGCGCGATCCACGGACTGCTCGGCCAAAGATTTCAGATCCACCTGATCATAGATCTCCGAAGTTCCCATGTGGCCTTCGTCTTCAGAAGCGCTTTCTTTCACGCCATTATTTTCAACAAAGGTCTGCATGCGAATGCGGGTGTAAGCGCGTTCATCATAAGCCATCAGTCCGCGCGAGTTGGCGATTTGCACGCGTTGGAATTTTTCGTTCAGTCCCGCCTCGACCTGAGTCACTGCCGAGTTGCGCGCCCGAGACACCTGGTCGATCGTGTTCAACCAGCGGAACTTGCGATCACGGTTCATCTCCCACGGTTTTTCACCATAGGTGTGGATCGTATCAAAAGGCACCTGCATCAAAGGCATCGATTTGGATGCAGCTCCCGAACCGCGGCTTTGAGCCGCATTCAACGCCGCCTTCACCAGGCCTGCTTCAGAAAGATCATTGGTCGTCACATAGACAATCTCATGACCGAAGAACAGACGAATGCCCGCCCCATAAAGCTGACCTACAATGGCCTGCTCGGGCTTGGAATTCAGAACACTCAATTGAGAGGAATAAGTATCTTCCAAAAAGATATCAGCGAAATCAGCCCCTGTACTCAAAGCTGCATCCAGAGCTTTTGTCAGGATATGAGGTTGAACGATCATGAGGACCTCCTTAAGAACCTCAAGAGTATCCTACCTGAGTTCTCCTCCAAAGCGAAAAACCCCACAGGTCGTGCCGACACGCCCCAGAGTATCGCCAGATGGATCTTTTCATTTGGGAACTTATGGAACAGGGTTTGAATAATCCCTGCGCAGGAGTAACGAATGAACTCTCAACTCAAATTAAACCCCTTCCAATGTCGAGCCCTTTGACAAGGTGACGACTATTGCCGGCAGGGCTCGAGAATTTGAGGAATTGTAAGGAATTTGTATGAACGTGATAACATTGATTCTGTCCGCCGTGATGCTGTCAACTTCCGCCACTGCCAGCACTCAACCATCTGTAAGCGAATCTCAAGAAGCACTTCTTGTAGAGATCAAAGCAAAAACCATCGACCTGGTGGAAAAACAAAAAAGCGAGGCCGAGAAGCTGCGCCGATGTTTTGCATTCCCTAACTTGTGCGACGAAAAGATTAAAGCCAAGCTTCCTCTGATTCGCGCCGCCATTAAACAGAAGTCCGAGGAATATCGCCTGCTGGTGGGGCTTGCGAATGGCCAAAGCATCGCAGGACAGGGCATTTACTCCACCAACACCTCGGCCAGACTGGGCATGACTTTGCCCTATGTTCACTACGAAAAAAGATTCGATCAGGACCAGACCGAGCTGAAGTTACTGCGTAGCCTTTATAAGGAAGACTATCAGGCTATCGCTGACAAGGCCGCCTTAAAATATCAGGACGTTCCAAAAAGCCCTCGCTTTGATCCGACAGGATACGCCATTGAAAACGAGCTGAAACAAGCGGCGGAGTTTTATCGCATGCAGGCTCTGCTGATCATCCACCAGGTGCCGTTTGTGATTTATCTTCCCAATGACAAACCGACGGATCAGCAAGTCGCAACAGCCCTGGGGAAATATATCGAACGGGTGCAAAAAACCCTGGGCGAGCTTTACGACACAGAGAAAAATCCTCTGATAAGCTTCCTGGTCTATGAACCCATTGTTGCCAGTGTTGTGGCCGGAAATCCGGTCAAACAACGTATGGTTCAACTGATGCTGGTAGATCAGAAACACTCCGTGGGTCTGAAAGCCTGGATCGAAAGAAATTCTCCAAGCATCAAATTGGCGGCGTTTTCAACTTGCTCTTTGGTCGCTGCGGTCTTGCAGGCATGGCCGGTGTCCTTGGCCTGTGGTGGAACCGTCACTGCGATCACAGGAAAACAGCTTTACGATGACTATCATAAAATGAAAGACAATTTTGCCTTGTGGCTGACAGGGGCGCAAAGCCATGCGGCAGTGAAAAACGCCGAAGCACGCGTGTTGTACTCTACCCTGGCCTTGTTCTTTGCCGGACAATCCGTGGGTAACACCATTGTGGCCATTGAAACCAGTCTGGTGACGACTCTCAGCACGCTGCCGTCTGTGGCCGCCGCTCGCTTCACCAGCTTGACGGCTTTACGTGAAGGAGGCATCCGCTTTGCCTCAAGAACCATTGAGATGAAAGGAAAAGACCTGGGTGCCAGTTTGTTTGCCGCGTCCTATTCGAATGTGACTGACAAGGATCTGCACACATCTCGAGAAGACCGCATCTTTACTTACAAGGATCTTCTCCTGTTGCAACAAACTGCCCAGCAGCAGCCGTAGTCTTTTCTGAATCGATTTGAAAACAAAAAAAGCGCCCTTTCGGGGCGCTTTTTTCTTGGCAAAAACTACTTACGGATTTTTGCTTTGTACATACGTTTCTTGGTCAAGATACGTTTTTTTCTGTGACGGATACCTTTTCTGGATTTTCCTTTAGCTGCCATTTTAGTTCTCCTTATTATTTTTTATTAGTCGGAACGTTCATCAAAGCTGCAAACGGATTGTTGAACGGATTTGCAGGCTTCATCGGCGCCTGAGCAGGTTTTCCTGCCGGAGGACGCTGACCCTGACCCATTGGGCGGGAAGCCCCACGGTTTTCAGGACGACGTTCCCCACGTGGCGCAGTCGCCTCTGGTGCATCATCCATTTTCATGGTCAATGAAATCTGGTTCTTAACAACATCCACCTTCAAAACCTTCACTGTCACATGGTCACCCGGATTCACCACCTTACGAGGATCATCCACGAATTTGTGCGACAATGCAGAGATATGCACCAGACCATCCTGGTGAACACCGATATCCACAAACGCACCGAAGTTGGTTACGTTCGTCACGATACCCGGGCAGATCATGCCCTCTTTCAGGTCTTTTACTTCCATGATGTCATCACGGAACTGGAACACTTTGAACGGATCACGCGGATCGCGGCCTGGTTTTTCCAATTCTTTGACGATGTCGTCAAATGTGAACTCACCGACCAGTTGTGCCCATTTGGTTCTTTGCGCCATCAACTTCTTCGCGCCTTCGCCGATGATTTCAGACAAAGAAACACCAAGGTCCTTCGCCATATCTGTCACGGCCTGATAGCGCTCAGGGTGAATACCTGTGGAATCCAAAACCTGTTTGCTTTGTGGGATTCTCAAGAACCCTGCAGCTTGTTCGAAAACTTTTGCAGAGAACTTAGGAACTTTCAAAAGCTCAGAACGGTCGTTGAACAAGGCCTTCTTACGAGCCTCAACAATACCTTTCGCCAAAGCAGGACCAATACCCGCCACGTGCGACAGCAACGCTGCCGAAGCTGTGTTCACGTCAACACCCACGTTATTCACGCAGGACTCAACCACTGCTTCCAGGGATTTTTTCAACTGGGACTGATTCACATCGTGCTGGTACTGACCCACACCGATGGATTTCGGATCGACTTTAACAAGTTCAGCCAATGGGTCCTGCAAACGGCGCGCGATAGAGATCGCCCCTTTTACAGTCACATCCAGATCCGGGAACTCTTCACGAGCCACTTCAGACGCTGAGTACACAGAAGCTCCGGACTCAGACACCATCACAACCGGGATGTTTTTGCCCAGGTCTTTCAAAACTTTCTTTAGGAAGGCTTCAGTTTCACGACCGGCAGTTCCGTTACCGACAGCAATCGCTTCGATCTGGATCTGTTTCATCACGTCGCCGAACAAAACTTTCGCTTTACGTTCAGCATCGTCACCCAAAGTGTATAGAACGGTGTGAGAAATGAACGCACCAGATTTATCGATCAGGGCCACTTTACAGCCTGTTCTCAAACCAGGGTCCACGCCCAGAACACACTTCGGTCCGTACGGGGAAGCCAACAAAAGCTTACGCACATTTTCAGCAAAGACCGTGATTGCATCCTGGTCCGCTTTTTCTTTCAACTGACGGTGAACTTCGTTCACAACAGAAGGAAGAACGTAAACATTCAAAGCCAGACGAGCACACTGTTTCAGGTAATCGCCGATCGCATTATCCGGAGTGGATGTCGCGAAGTTTTCGTAAGATTTCAAGATCGCTTCATCGTCGCCTTTAACGTCAACGGTCAGCTCTTCTTCCTGCCAGCCACGTCTCATCGCCAGATAGCGGTGATTGTTTTTCGCATCCATCAGGTTTTTCACCGGCTCTTCAAATTCCTTGTACATTTCGTACTTGGAGTTTGCTTTGTAGCCCTTGGCTGCCTTGGCAATCACACGACCGCTGTCGTTATAGTTTTTCGCCACCATCGCACGAAGGTCCGCATCATTGGCGATTTTCTCGACGATGATATCCTGCGCGCCTTTAAGCGCCTCTTCGTAGGTGTTGATTTTTGCAGTTGGATTGAGGAAGTTTTTCGCCTTCATTTCCATCGTCTGATCGTCTTTGATCAGGCCGTGGCCCATTTCCCAGATCCAGTTTGCCAAAGGTTCCAAGCCCGCTTCGCGCGCGATGGTCGCTTTGGTTTTCTTTTTCTTTTTGAATGGTTTGTAGATTTCTTCCAACTCACCCAGATCCCAGGAAAGCTCGATGCGCTTCTGGATTTCCGCCGTCAGGTTGTTTTGTTCGCCGATTTCTTTAATCAGGAACGCCTTACGCTTGACGATTTCGTTGTAAGTTTCGTGACCTTCGATCACAGCGCGGATCTGAACCTCGTCCAGATTGCCTGTTTTCTCTTTACGGTAACGCGCGATAAACGGAACGGTCGCTCCTTCTGCCGCTAGTTCGATCACAGCCTGTGCTGACTTAACGGGAACGGTTGGAGCAATGCGAGCCAAATAACTCTGAAGAGCCTGATCCATAGAACCTCTAGATTTAATTGGAAATGTTAGAAGATATTAAATCGGTATTATTTATGACGGAATTGGATCAAGCCATGAGATGGGTCGTAAGGAGAAACCCCTACGCTCACACGGTCGCCCACAACCACACGGATATTAAAGCGTCTCATTTTTCCGCAAAGCTTTGCGTTAATGATAACTTTATTATCAAGTTCAATTTTGTATAGACCACCCGCCAGGGCGTCGATCACTTTTCCGTCAATTTGTACCAAATCGTCTTTTGCCATGCAGATAAATTTCTAGGTCAGTTTCCGGGGCCTTGCAATACTTTTCTGCCCGTCGCACCCCGAAACATGAGTTTTGGACTTACTTAAGACAGTTTTCTATTGCTGATCAGCATGCGTTTTCCATCCTCAAAAAGGACTTCCAAACGGTCATATTCATTGGAAAGGATAAAGCCCCAACCAAAGATTTTATGCTGAATCGGAGTCTTTGCCTCAAATTGACCCGAAATGCTGTAGGAAGGGGCTTTCATGGCCTTGTACTTCTCGTGAAGCTCATGCCATTTCACCTGGTCTTCAGACAGGCCGGTCTTATCAATTTTGACTTTCTTTTCTTTTTTAGGAGCTTCGACAACCTCTTCAACCGGAGCTTCTTCAACCAACTTCAACTTTCTCTCAGGTTTTTCAGCCTTCGGAGCCTTGGCAGCAGGAGTCTTTTCAACCGGTTTTGCAGCTTTCGGAGCAGGCTTGGCTGGAGCAGCGGGCTTGGCCTCTTTTTTTGCCGGAGCCTTCGTTGCTTTCACTTCCTTCACAGGTTTAGCAGGTTTCGCAGCAGGCTTGGCAGGTTTAGCCGCCTTTGCAGGGGCCTTTGCCGGAGCTTTCTTCGCTACAGGCTTCGCTGTCTTCTTTGCCTTTGCCGCAGGTGCTTCCTTTTTCGCAGCCTTTTTCGCCATCTCGTTTCCTCTCCAAAATTAAAGGTGAGAAAGAATCAAAAAGTGTCTATATAAGCAGCTTTATACTATCACCCAGTGTCTTGACATCAAAAAAATAATAGTAAAGTGTTAGCGCGAGGCATCACTATGATTACAGCACAAGTTATTACTGAGCTAAATTCTTCTGACATCAACTTCGTTTCCGGCTCCCTCGATGCCGTGGCATCCAAGGTTCTTCCGCCAGAAAACTGCGACTCTGAAAGCCTGGTTTTTGTTTCAAAACCAGAGCAATTGGCAGCCGCTCTTGCGGCTCGAGCACCGGTCGTCGTGGCTCACAAGTCCCTGGCGCTTCCGCCCGACAGCACATCGACGCTGTTTTCTGCGAACTCTGTCCAACTTGCCATGGCAGCCATCCTGCCTCTGTTTGATGGGAAAATGAATCGCTTCAATCAGACGGAAAAAATCCACCCTACAGCGATCGTTCATCCGACAGCCCACTTAGGGAAGAATGTCTGCCTGGGTCCTTATGTGGTCATTGGCGAGCAGGCCAAGATTGGCGATGGCACAACCATTGGAGCTCACACTGTTGTTGAATCCTTCGCCGAAGTGGGCGACCACAGCCTGCTGCATCCCCACGTGTTTGTCGGCTCACACTGCACCCTGGGCGCCCGCTGCGAGATTCACCCCCACACCACCATCGGATCCGACGGTTTTTCTTTTGTGATGACCAAAGAAGGACATCAGAAGAAGATCCCACAAATCGGTCGGGTTGTGATCGGGAACGATGTCGAAATGGGCGCTAACTGCGCCGTTGATCGCGCTGCTTTGACGGAAACCCGTATCGGCAATGGCACCAAGATGGACAACTTCTGCCATATCGCCCATAACGTGACCATCGGCGAGAACTGCGTGATTGCCGCCAAGTTCAGCGTGGCTGGCTCTAGCAAAATTGGAAACAACTGCATGTTCGGTGGCGAAGTGGCTGTTTCAGACCATGTGACCATCACGGATCGCGTGATCATCGCTGGACGGGGCGCTGTGACCTTCAATATCACAGAACCTGGCCAATACGGCGGCTATCCATTGGAACCCCTGCGTGATGCTCTTAAAACATTGACCAACAAAACCCACATCACACGCATCCGCAAAGACCTTGCCCGTGTGATCAAACATCTTGGCCTTAAAGAAGATTAACAAGGAGATTCCTCAATGACGTATCAATTCTATAAAATCATGCACTTCCTGGGTCTTATGACCTTGTTCTTTGGCCTTGGGGGTCTTCTGGTGGCGAACTATGCTCGCGTGCAGCTGAACAAACAAGCTCGCATCATGTGCTTTGCAACCCACGGTTTGGGTTTGATGCTTTTGCTGGTGGGTGGCTTTGGTATGATGGCCAAACTTGGCATCATGGGCGGCATGCCAGGCTGGCTGTACGGCAAACTTCTGATCTGGGTCCTTTTGGGCGTGGCTGTTTCTTTGATCAAAAGAAAAGGCTACATCGGCTGGCCGATTGCGATTTTGCTTTTGGTTCTGGGAACCACGGCAGCGATCTTCGCAATCAACAAGCCTTTCTAAAGATATCACAACCGACAAAAAACAAAAAACCGAGGTCATAGCCTCGGTTTTTTTTATTTGCAGACCACTTTTGCTTCCACGAAGTATTCCCAGCCGGAATCATCTTCTTCATAAACCAGGCTGGCCGTGCCGTCGTCAGATACCTCCAAAGAAACGAAATACTCTGTACGACTGCCGTAGGCCGAAGTGATTTTAGTGCGACCACCGATGGTGCGATAGACTCGGGTGTTTTCACCCACCCATTCATTTTCGTGGTCGGCACCGGCAAACTTCACAATCGCATAATCGTTATTATCAACCGAAATCTCCAAACGAACCGGAGCCTGTTCTGCCGTCCTGCCTTCACAGACATATGATTTCGCGGCAAAGCTTTCTGCGGAAAACATCAAAACAACTGCACTCACCCAACGTTTCATTTCTATCCCCATAAAAACCGGTTGAAGTCTTACTGAATTGGCTCTGGAAGGTTGCACTGAACCATGTAACCTTCGTTTGTTGTACGCACCCAGTTCACCTGCTGCGCTGAAAACTCCTGAGACGACTCACGCTCGCCGACCTTCAGGTTTTGCAGAAAAATCATGGAACCAGGAACAGAAGCCTCCGGATCGTTTTCGATCAAAAGCTGATACTGAATCAGAGTACTCTCATCACCGAACTGGATCTGGATGAACTTCCCGTATTCCTGATCAATGACGATATTCATCATGTACGCTTCTTTTTCTTTCAACACCACGCCATCGTTTAACAGACGGCATTCCACCTTCTGAACCACTTCATTAGAGGTCAATCCCGCCCAGGCCACACCCGGCAACAAACTCATCAACAGCAAAAAAATCTTCACAAAAATCCCCCTCAGGATTCGGCGGGCGGCCACTTCAAAGCGCCCCCCGGAGAAAATAACTAGAACATTGAGTACTTCAGGAATCGGCATTCAATATTGCCGTTGAACACAAAGTGCTTACGCGTGGATTTCAGCTTCAAATCAGCAATCAGCTCTTTGTTACCGGAAAGAATCCAGGCATCCCAGCCTTTGAATCTATGCTTCAGTGTGAAACCCAGGTCGCGATACACGTCGCGCAGATTGTCTTCATCCCCGATACGCGCACCGTATGGAGGATTCACAATGATCAGACCTTTTTCAACCGGTGGCTCCACCGTCGCAACAGATTCTTTCTTGAACTCGATCACTTCATCAACACCCGCACGCTTGGCGTTGTCTTTGGCGTTCATCAAAACGCGCTTGTCGATATCAAAGCCATAGAACTTAAACGGAAGCTCTTCTTTCTCCGCATCCATAGCCTCCTGAACAACCTTTTCCCAGGTGTCTTCTTCATAGTTCAGCCAGTTCTGGAAACCAAAGCGTTTGCGGTTCACACCCGGCGCGATATTCATCGCCATCATCGCAGCTTCAATCAGGAAGGTTCCGGAGCCGCACATGAAATCCACCAGCGGAGTTTGTTTGTCCCATTCGGACAAACACAAAAGACCCGCCGCCAGATTTTCCTTCAAAGGAGCATCGCCCACTTCCTTGCGGTAACCGCGCTTAAACAAGCTGTCACCCGAAGTGTCGATCGCCACATTGAATTGGTTTTTGATCGCGCGAACATGAATGCGCAAAGACGGGTTTTCGTTATCAACATCAGGACGGACACCGAATTTTTCACGGAACTGATCCACGATAGCGTCTTTGACTTTCATCGCAACAAAGCGCTGATCGCGCATTTTGGAATCAGACACGCTGGCATCAATCGAAATTGTCTGTGTCGGCTTAATGTACTTGGTAAAGTCGTGACGAAGAATTTGATTGTACAACTCTTCTGGCTGATAAGCCGTGAAATCCAAAACGGGCTTCAGGATACGGCTGGCAAGACGGGAGTGAAGATTGGCTTTGTAGCAGCCTTCCCAGTTGCTCTCAAAGAACACTCCACCGATATAACGGTTGGTGACTTTAAGTCCTAGATCTTTCAATTCTTGTTCTAGTGGTTCTACAAGTCCACGGGCTGTGGAGGCAAAAAACTCTGGCATGGGGCAGTCCTTTCTGTTGGTTAAGAAAGCCCAGTCCCTATGCGCTGGGCTTTCCTTACCGCCAGTCAGGACCCCCTGAGGGAATCCTAGACTTCGCGGTACTGTGGTCCACCGCCCCCTTCAGGAACGGTCCACTCGATGTTTTCGAATGGGCACTTAATATCACAAGTCTTGCAATGAATACAGTTCGTATAATTGATTTGTAAGTCCTTCTTACCTGCTTCTTTTGTGGACGGAACCATCTCATATACAGAGGCCGGGCAGAAATGATTACATGGTGATTTGTACTGTGGCTCACATACGGTGCGGCAGATATCCCCGTCCTTCAAAATAAGGTGGTTTGGGGAGTCCTCGTCGTGCATGGTGCCCGTCAAATAAACACTGGAAAGCTTATCAAAGAACAGTTCGCCATCCGGTTTCGGAAGCTTGTTGTCCTCGTGATCCAAACCATAAGGACCCCAGATATCCACAACCTTTTCGGTCGTTTCCGCATCTGTGTGTTCAATAGGCATTGGGTCCTGAAGACCACGGCCACCCGTCAGCTCCTGAAGAGCCAACAAAGGCATGCTTTCCACCAAGCCTTTGCTGAGCGCCTGGTGGAAGTTACGAACGCGATAAAGCTCGGATTTCACATAACCGGCTTCAATACGGTCGGAATAGCCCTTGGTAACAGATTCAGAGAAATCAGCGCCCTTAGCCAAACCATCCACGATGGTTTCAGCGGCCTGCATACCAGACTTCATCGCCAAATGGATACCTTTTAGCTTCTGCACGTCCACCATGCTGGCAGAGTCCCCGCACACCATGAAACCGTCGCCATAGAGCTTCGGCATAGAGTACCAGCCCCCGGCCGGCAAAGTCTTACCGCCGTAAGCGATCACTTTACCACCTTTGAGCATGCTCTTCAGGAACGGATGAGTTTTCAATTTTTGCAGTTCACGGTGTGGATCCAGCAATGGATCGTTCGTGTCCAAATAAGCCACCAAGCCCACGATGATCTTATCACCCGGCAAAGTGTAGATGAATGTCCCACCGATAGATTTGGACAGCGGGAAGCCCATGGTGTGGATCACCTGACCAGCTTCCACCGTGCCCGGAGGCATCTGGATGATTTCTTTCACGCCCTCTTCAAAAACTTCTTTGTTTTTGCCAGCGCGAAGATCCAGTTTCTTTTCAACCTGTTTAAACAAAGACCCACGCGTTCCTTCCGCGAAGATCACAACTTTCGATTTCAGGATCAAACCGGGCTCGAAGTTGGCTTTTGGATTGCCGTTTTTATCGCGACCCTTGTCGCCCGTGCGAACACCGACGATTTTGTTGCCTTCATACAACGCTTCCACGGCGGCAAAGCCCGGGAAGATGTTGATGCCTTTTTCCTCACACTTAGCGCCCAACCAGCGGTTGAACTTGCTCAAGGAAACAATGTAATTGCCTTCGTTGTGGAACGGCGGCGGAGTGATTGGCAGTTTGAAAGAGAAATCAGAACCCAGATAATAAACGGCGTCCTTCTTCACTTCGGAATCCAGCGGGCAGCCCTCTTCCTTAAAGTTCGGAACCAGCTCTTGCAGGGCTTTTGGATTCAAAACCGCGCCCGAGAAACTGTGTGCCCCCACTTCAGAGGCTTTCTCCAGAACTACGATCATTTGTTCAGGGATTTGTTCGCCTTGTTTGCGGCCGGCAGAAACATCTTCGTTGTGCTTCTGAATTTGATTTTGCAAGTGAAGGGCGCAAGACAAACCAGCAGCACCGCCACCGACGATCAGGACATCAACGTCCATCGTTTCGCGTGTAACACCTTCAGGTAGTTGATCGTTTACAGACATATTCTCTCCATTCAATTCAAAACAACTTCAGGCAAAAGGCCTATTCTTCCATCGGCTCGTCTTTGACTTCCGCCTGCGGGGCCAGTTTTCTTGGCGGCGTCGACAGCTGAGACTGCACCTTCAAGTCCTCTTCATCCCGACCGCCAGGGTAAAGGCGTTTTTTGGCCTTCGTGGCGATCTCTGCTTCGCGAGCCTCATCGTACTGGGGCTCAGTGGCATCCTGAGCCAGGGCCGATTGGACACCTACTGAGGATAGCAGAAACAAACATAAGAAAACTCGGATCATATCCAGCTCCATCTTCTGCGCTCGGGGCGCATATTAAAAGCTAACTGAGAAAGTTGTCATTGAAATATTGCAGGAAATCCCGGACTCCGTCCAGTTTTCAAGTGCACTTTAGGACTCAGTTTTTACAACGCGCGCGAAAGAACCGCACCTAGCCCACGGGCAGGCGACGGTGAAACTTCATAGGTATTTGGCGGCGCACAGAATCGATGCGGTCTCGGGTCAGTTTGGAAAGAGTGACCCCCGGAACCCGCTTTTCGACCTGACCAACCACAGTCCCCCAAGGGTCAATGATCAAGCTGTGCCCATAGGTCTCGCGAGTGCCACCACGAAGACCCAGATGAGTCCCCCCTTGAGCGGCCGCGATCACATAAGATTGATTCTCAATCGCACGGGCGCGCAGCAGGATTTCCCAATGCGCCTCCCCCGTTTTAACCAAAAATGCCGCTGGCAGCAGAATCGCATCCACTTCCTGGCGGGCATACTGGGAAAAAAGCTCTGCAAAACGCACATCGTAACAGATGGCTTCACCGATCTTAAATCCATCCACCTCAATCACACTGGGAGCCTGCCCGTGACGGAACACATCCGACTCGCGAAGCGGCGCCTGTCCATCAAGCTGAATATCGAACAAGTGCATTTTTTGATACGTGGGACGAATCTCCCCTTCGGGAGTAATTAACATTGAGGAGTTGTAGAGATGCCCCTCCAAATACAAAGGCACCGACCCCAGATGCAGATAGGTATTATATTTTTTTGCAAGATCCGCTAGCTGCACAAAGGCTGGATGACTGACCGTTAGGCCTTCAATCTTTTCACCCTCTTTCAGGCGCAGATAAAGACAATTTTCCGGAAAACTCACGAATCGCGGTGATGCGCTCTGAAAGGCCTCTTGCAGAAGATTTTCCATCTGAGTGAGGTTGGTTGCGACATCATCCACAGATGTCATTTGAATAGCAGCAACAACCAGTTCAGCACTCATGAAAATCCTCTCTTACTCTGCATTAAGCAGAACATTGGAAGTGCGGGCCTCTTTGACCTCGCGACAGCTCCATTTGGCATCTTCAAGATTTTTTCTGACATTCGTGACGAATTCGCTGCACGACTGATGATTTTGGCCTGAGCCAATCACTTCATCCACACCTTGTTTGGTGTAAATCGTACGGCAAACTTGATCTTTGTCGATCTCAACACGCAGGGTGCGCACTGTTTTATTGTGTTTGCATAAAACCAAGGACTCGCCCAGCTCAGCGGCCTGACCTAAGGACGAAAAAAAAAGCACCGTCATCGTTACCGAGAACAGTGCTTTTAATTTATTTGCTTTAAAGATTTGGTCCTGTTTCAAGCTGCTCTCCTCTTTTAACAAGTTGGCCGAAATTAACATTTCTAAACTCAACTTAGATTTTACGCAGCTATGTAAGAGACTAAAACGAAGAGATCGCTTTAAGGACCAAATTTAGACTTTGTCTTAGGCAAACTTTGCCCGGTTGATCTCGTCAGAACAACCGGATGAAAGACTATGCAGATTTAGACTTAGTCGCTTTTTTAGAAGTCTTCTTTTCTTTAGAAGCGCCTTCAACCAACTTCACATTGGAGTAGTCGATGAAGCCTTCTTTTTTCAAAAGACCGTCTTTTTTGTCGTAGTGTGTTTGTACTTTCACACCTTGAACTTGGATTTTCATAGCTTTTGCGTCAACAGCAAGAACAGAACCCTTCTTACCTTTGTCAGAGCCTGTGATAACTTGAACTGTCGCGCCTTTTTTGATTTTCAATTTCATGTCGGCCAGCCTTATTAGTTCTTAATTTTCTTCTTAATTCTCATTTTAACTGCCAAAGCTCTTTTAGAAAGCTTGGAGTCATCTTGATTAAGAATGAAGTTGTCGAAACCGCCAACGTGTTCCATGTCACGGATAGCGCTTGCTGCGATTTGCAATCTAACCATTTGGTTCAGAACGCGGCTAAAGATGCGTTTTTTCTGAACATTTGGTAGAGCAGTTGACTTCGTTTTAATGTTGGAGTGGCTCACCAAGTTCTTAACAATGGGGCCTTTTCCCGTTACTTCACATTTGCTCATTCTAAGCTCCTCTGGCTCATCTCTTACAGGCAGGCCTCAGGCCCGCTAACTGGCTACAAGTCTGGATTGGCGCCTATTGGCGCGGCAAAACAAGAAACAACCATATAAAGTAAAAAGACACTTGATGGCAACTGTTTTTTCTCGTATACACAAGAACTCGCTAACCAATAGGAAATCGAAAGAGGATAGTAATGAAAAAGACAACTCGTAGCAAATACCGTCAGGAATTCTCTGGTGACCACGTATTCGATTACAAAGATCCAGCATCTTTGACTCGTTTCATCGGTGACGGTGGTAAAATCACTCCATCCAGAATCTCTAAACTTTCCGTTGCTCAACAGAAAAAAGTTGCTGCAGCTGTAAAGAAGTCCCGTAACTTGGGTCTATTGCCTTCTGGCTCTGACTCTTACGATACATTCCACAGAGCAGAAGCAATTTCTCCAGTTCCTTTCGAGATCTAATCCGATCTGAACTTGTAGATAGGTTTCCTGATTGGGAAGACAAAAAAGCCGGTGATGAACCGGCTTTTTTGCGTTTTGAACCTGATTTTAAGCCCTTAGGACTTTTTTCGGGATAATTTCCACCAGCACCAGGCCGTCACCGCCATCATCGCCATGTAACTTTTACTGGACCATTGATGCAGCACAGGACCCGGAATTCCAATAAATGAGAGTTGCTCAAAAGGCACCCCCCAGTTCGCCAGCCGAATCCCCAAAATAGGCAACGCAAACAGCGTCCAAAATTGCATAACCACGACAAACCACAGCATTTGACTGAGTTCAGCCCGGCGGTACTCCCAAGTCATCAAAACAACCGGAAGCGCCACGAACAAGATCCCAGCCAGAGTGGCCGCAACCTGACGGTCTTCAACACCCCGGAACAGGGCCATCACAGAGATGATAACAATGAACTGGGCGATCAAATATCCAAGAAAGGCATTTCGTCTCATATCCAAGAAGCTAGACCAGCCTCGAAGACAACTCAAGACCCAGGGCAGCCGAAACCCCTTTAATTTGCAGCAGACGTCCGACTCCGCCCGGCCCCCGCCTTGCACTAGGGGTCTTTCAACAACTTAAACAATGGGGGAACCATGAAACTCTATGCACTCAATCTTTTGCTTCTACAAAACCAACTTAAAAACTTTGGCCTGAATCCTGCCGAATGGAGCCTGCTCAAGATCCAAAACTTCGGCTTCCGCATCCAACATCGCGAGGACCACGATCTGGTACTGTATGGGCAGATAGAATATCGCAACCAAAGCCCTCGCTGGAAGTCTTTGGAAATCTCACTCTAAAGACCTAGTAAACCTCACAGCGCACAGAGAACAGACTGCGATTCCAGATATCCTGCTCGGACAGGACCAGAGTGGCCTTACGAGGCTCTGCCGCCACGTAGTTTGGATCCGAAGATGGCGGGATTTCTTCACCAGGAAGCTTTTCGTAAACTTTTCTACGGAAGCTGACCCAGGACTCTTCGCCATTGGCGCGCGTGTAGATACTCTTCAAACGGCAAAAAATCGCGATTTCTGCGTCTTGCATCCATCCGAATCTCTCCAACCCCGGCTCTGGGGGCTTTGTCCCCCACGCCAGCCGCGCCATCAACTCCAAACCATCATTCAGGGCCGAGCGAACCTCGGCCAGACCATAAAGCTGAGGCGTGCACTCCGCCGACGCCTTCCCAACACCTTCAGCCACTTGACGCAGAATCGTGAAGTACTCATAACAAGACCCCGCACTGTTCCCGAGCTGACATGCCTCTTTTGCACGCACAATCGTCGGTGGGATTTTGTTTTTCTTGTAAAGGGTTGGGAAGATGTTGCCTTTTTGCAACTCCTTAAAGGTTTCCGCCTGCGTATCGCACACAGAGTGAGGCGGGCTCATGACCATAAACACAACAATAGCGACTGCCAGGACCAGGATGGCAAGGACAGGCTTCGGCAACGAGTTCAAAAAGTTTTCCATGGAAAAAAGGATAGCTTATATTGCGCGTTAGAATCTAGTAGTTTGACAACTGGCCCCACCATTATGTAGTTTCCTTTCTCTGTCGGGGAGTAGCGCAGTCTGGTAGCGCATCTGGTTTGGGACCAGAGGGTCGTAGGTTCGAATCCTATCTCCCCGACCATTTTAGCCTTTTAAAAGTGATCGCAAAGCGATTAGTTTTAAAAGGCTTTTTTCGTTTCAGGGCCACAACGTCCCGAGTTCCATCCTCGCGCAACACCAAAATCAAAGTTAAGGAGTTTTTTATGTCTCATTCTTCGGATCCAAAAAATGATGCTTTGATGATGGACTCTTCTGCGCAGCTGACTGCGGAGGCTGAGTTGCTTGAAGAAAATTTTGAATCCGCAGACACCCTTGAGGATTTCACAAAAGCTCTGATGGAAAGTCTCACTTCAAAACTTCATGCAAATATCGACGAGATCTTTAAACAGAACAAATAGCTCGCTGAAAAACGCACTGACGTTCGGTGCGTTTTCCATCTATCAAAACAATTCTTTTAGTTAGCCTAGCCTGTTTGAAATCTCGATAATCCCCCAGTGGCGGTTTTCAATTCGAACAAACGCTTTGTCAGGATTTCATTTTGATAGTCCGCCGCACCAAGACATCCCGTATTTCATGATTGAAACGCAAAAACCCGCTTGATAATCGTGAAATGTCTACAAGGGGGGAACTGTGGGCCGTTCGTTATTTTTGTCAATTGCGCTAGTTTTAACATCTTTTGCCGCCAAAGCTGACCTTCGCGGTGATCTAAAGAAACAAATCACTTCCGAACACCGCCCAATCTCTTACGATAAAGCACAAGTCGAACTCCTCGGGAACGTCTCCCTGATCCGACTGTCTGACGGCTCTTATGCTATTGACGAAGTGTATTGCTCGACTCCCTATGGCCGAACCCACCTGGGAAGCGGCGTTGGTCCTGGCAAAGAACCTTCCTCAACGATCGTTAACGTTGAGCACACCGTCGCACAATCTTGGTTTAAAGGACGCCATTACTTCAATGTTGGGAAGGCTGACTTGCACCATCTTTATCCTTCTGACTCCAGAGCCAACTCAATGCGCGGCAACTTTGCCTTTGGTGAAGTGAATACGGTTAAAAACACACCAAGATGTTTTGACGAACAAAGACAGGATATTTCCACCGAATCAAAGCTGGGCAGTGGCAGCGGCAGTGAGCTGGTTTTTGAGCCACCCACAAAGCACAAGGGCAATGTGGCTAGAGCCGTATTTTATTTTGCAGTTCGCTATGACTTCCCGATCCCAGCCAACTTGGAAAAAACTCTTCGCCGCTGGAACAAGCTTGATCCCGTAGATCAGGCAGAACTTGAACGCAATGACGCTATTGAAAGAATTCAAGGAAACCGCAATCCATTCATTGATCATCCGGAATACGCTGATCAAATCTCTAAATTCTAGTCTTGAAGAGTCTTCTTCAAGACTACTTCTAACTTGAAGCTAAAGACTGCCGAAGAGCTTGGCTTGATATATCAAGGCAATTTTGTCCGATTGTGAACCAAGCTCAAAAAAGAAAAACTGAAATAGTTAAACCTTAAATGCTTCAGGACTCATCCTGCGAACTTGAAACTCTTCGGACGCCAAATGAGGCAACAAAAAGTTCCCGAAGGCCCCGGAAACAAACTCAACCAAAATTCCCGAGCCTTTTGTTCTTTTCGCCAAAGCCAGTGCCTCGGCAAAAGACTGCACGTCACTTGCGGGCTGCCCTTGAACGGCTTTCACAAAGTCTGAAACCGAAATACCCATCTCGTCCGCCAGACTGCCGGGCACCACATGAGACACCACCAGCTTGGATCCCCCCAGATAAAAATCCCGAAGAATCTGATCGCGACTGTAACCAAAGGCAATCAATGCCGAAACAACATCAGTACAAATATCCTGCAGGATCAATCCGCCGAAAGACAAATAGGGCCTATCGACCAAAACAGGTCTTCGCGAAATCTCTCCGGACTCCCAAGAAAAGATTCGGCCTTTTAACACCCGCTTCTTTTTTTTCCTCAGAATCGTGACAGACACTTCTCTTCCTTCAGGCACACCGTGAATGACATCGTAGATGTTTCTTTTCCTATCACTGGCCATAGGCAACACATTGCCATGTCGATCCAATGACTCTCCGGCCATGGCCAGAATCACATCCCTGCTTTGCAAACCCATGGCCTCTGCCGGACTTCCGGGAAGGACTTTACGAATGATAACCCCCGTGTCGGCAGGGACTCCCAGCAGCCGGTAATTCCATTCTGAATTTTTCTGAATCAACAGCCCCAGACGGGACAACGATGCCTTGTCTTTTTTTAAAAAGGTTTCCAAAACGTTTTTGGCCAGATGAATCGGCGTGATAAAACTAAAATTCTCTGCACCTTCTATCACGGCCGTATTGATCCCGACCACCCAGCCTCCTGCAACAAGCGCCGGGCCTCCGCTGTTTCCAAAGTTGATGGCAGCATCAGTGACCAGACGCTCAGTGGTGTCACCCGTGCCTGCAATAAAGTTTGAAATTTCGCCTCCGGAAAAATGTGGCTCATCCACCCCCAAGGGAAAACCGATGGTCTTCACCTCCGCACCGCGATGCAATTTCACATCAAAACCCAACTTCAAGGCCGGGATCTTCTTCAACCCGGTCAGTTTCAGGAATCGTTTGATGTCATTTGCCCCCAGACGGAGCAGGGCCACATCCGGCTCCAGGTCCTCGACCATCCCCAGAATTTCCGCGCGAAAGGATTCGTCACTTGTCAGGGTCGATCGCACTTCAATACGCACCGAATTTCGAACGACATGGCTGTTGGTCAGGATGTATCCCCCCTCGCCATGAAGTTGAATAAAAAAACCGGAAGCACTCCACTGCTCAGGCGCGACAAAGCGCGGATCCAAAATTGAACGTGGATCCGTCTCGCTAAATCCCTGGACAAAGATGCGAACGACCGCTCGGGTGGCTTCGTGAGCCTGCCTGGCCATGCTGGAAATTTTTGGAGACATACTCCCGAAGTTTAGTGGACGGATAGCGTGAAAACCATCGACGGGCTCAGCTGGTGTTAAGACTCAAACTATAACTTAGCCATGACAGCGGACCGTTGCCAAAGCGCAGATCTTTCTTTCATGTCCCGCACGTAACTCGCCTGATCGTTCTTTGAATGACATCATTTAAAAATTAAAAGGAGTCGGCACTATGAAATCTCTTCGGGTTCAATCCCTTCCCCTGCACAAACCCATCATTCTCAAAAAAGACAAATCTCTGCGCCAGGCAGCTCTTGCAATGAACCGCAACCATGTCGGAAGTGTTATTGTCTCTGACGGCCATGGAGTTCTGCGGGGTCTGTTTACGGACCGCGATCTGGCTTTGGCTCTGGCCCTGAAGAACATGCGAACTTCCGTTCCTGTAGGAGAAATCACTCAGCAGTCACTTATTTATGTCGACGAAAACGCGACCCTGGAAAACGTTATTGATCTGATGAAAAAATTTGCCATCCGCCGGGTGCCCGTCGTGCGCAGTCGGCACAATGGGAAGCAAACCTGCCTGGGCATTATCACCCTGGATGATCTGATCAAAGAAGGACTTATCGACAAAAAAGATGAAATCCAGATTCTGCGTTCGCAGTTAAACTTGCCGAGCGAAAGACGCACCCGTAGCCGGTTAAAAAATATCTTCCGCGCACAAGAACACAAAGAGCATGCAATGGCCATCTTCCTGAAATCCATTTCAGAGTACACCAATCTGAACCGGGCCAGCGCCAAGACACTGACCCTGGAAACACTGACATTGGTTTTAAGAAGAATTTCAGAAAATTCGGGGTCTAATTTCTTGTCGCAACTTCCCCACGAGCTTCAGATGCAATTGCTTTCAGAAGTCTCCCCAGCAGATCGATCCATCAACGCTTCCCTGATCTCAGAGCATATTCAAAGGAAGTTTAAAGTCCCTCCTAAGCAGGCCGAGGCTTTGCTTCAAAGTTTCTGGAGAGCCCTGGCCCGGTCCGTCTCCATCACCGAGCTCCGCAAAGTGGAGCGGGATTTACCACGGGAGATCACGCAAATGCTCTCCCCTCGGGCCTCGATGATCTGAAACAATCTATGGAGTCGAACATGAAAAAAATGAACACCTTGATTGCCACACTGGTCCTGATCACTGCTGGTTGTGCGACCATCTCAAAAGACAGTGCAGATCTGGATCGACGTATCCAATCAGAAGCCCCAGCGAACACTCCTGAAGAAATCGCACAGCGGGCTGCGGATGTCTTTTCATCCGCCCCCGGGCTGAGCCAGGACCAACGAGCCAAGCTCAATGCCTTGTACTTAAGAACCTATGCTGACTCAAGACAGATCCGCAAAGAGATTGGCCAGATGAAGTCTCTTTTATTTAAAGAAGCTGCCATCAAGAAATTCAAATCCAAAGACATCAACGATCTCACCCGAAGAATCATGGACGCCGATCAAAGAAGGTTGAATATTATGTTCGCCGCCCTGGAAGAAATGCAGACCATTGTGGGGCATGGGGATGACAAAAAGGAACTTTACGAATACTTGCGCAAGTACGACTATCCCGGAAGCACTTTACGATAGGACTCCGGGATCAAGGTGAAAGGGCGGGATTCATCTGAAGGGCTTTTCGCGCCTCTTCGTACCCGCCCAGATTGGTCAGGTTCTTAAAGCCGAGCTTTTTCATGATCGTCACCGCCTGGGTCGCTCGCTTCCCACCTTTGCAATAAACTTTATAACTGTCCTCACGATTTAGTTTTGAAACCCGGTGAGGAAAGCTCTTGTTTAACACATCGATATTGATGGCTCCGGGCAAGTACCCTTGGGAATATTCTTCCGGGGTGCGCACATCAAGCAAAACTTCTTTGGCCGAAGCAAAAGAGGCGTTAAAAGCAACGAGACAAAGAATCACGCCCCAAAATCTTTTCATCTGATCCCCCGGACGCGAGGGCCGGACATGCAATCCATATCCGGCCGTTTCAATCAATGAATTGAAATCTGCTTGCTTTTGGACTCTGCCGTTTTAGGAATTGTCACGGACAACACTCCGTTTTCAAATTTAGCATCCACTTTCTTCTCATCGATCGCCTGAGGCAAAGTGAAACTTCTCATGCAGGAACCGTAAGAAATCTCGGAGAAATATCTCTTTTTGCTTTTTTCTTCCTTCTCCGACCTTCTTTCTGCCCGAATGGTAAGTCGATCACCCTCGACCTCCACCTTCACATCTTCTTTTTTTATGCCAGGAAGATCCACCTTCAAAAGGTAATTCTTATCCTCCTCAATAAGCTCGCTGGAGGGCATCAGACTCAACTCTTCCCCCAATTCCCCACTTCTCAGCTCCATCAGTTCGTTCAGCAGACGATCAATCCGACTTTGATGCCGACTCATCTCTCTAAATGGGTTCGCTAAAGATCTTTCGCGCCATAAACTTGGTAGATTCACCATAGTAACTCCTTGGTTAGACAGTAGACTAAAACAAGACACCTGGAGTTCTTTATAGAATTCCTCAGCATTTGCATAGAAACAACCAACCATAAAAAACGACTGACCTGTATCAAATGCGGCCTGTTTGCCAGCTTACAGACGCGACTTTCTTACCCACATTAAACCACTTAAAAGAAGCAGCACCAGCGTGCTGGTCACAACCCAATCCTCCGGTCGCAAAGGAGACAGCCGGAGGAAGCTAAGGGAATCCGAAAAGTGAATAAGCCCCACCGATGAAAGGAATGTTGTGAGCGCCAGAGCGGTGGCAACCTTGGACTTAAAACGAGTGAGATACAAAGCCGCTCCGCCACTCCAGAAAGTCAAAAGCGCCATCGCCATTGCGCGAGCCCGCTCGGGATCACCGGACTCTTCCAGAGTATGCGTGAATCCCCATCCCATTGCTCCGGCCAAAAGCACCCCAGCAAGACAGATGCTGATCATTTGTTGAGAAGAAAAGATCTTTGGATTGTTCGGCTCTTCTGGCGCTGCGGTCGCTGCGGCTTGGAAAGCCAAAAGTGCCGTCGGGTGAATCAATAGTTCCAGCCACACTATATGAACAGGAAGATAGACCAAGGGATACCCAGCCAAAGGTAAAATAGCCGCAGTTAAGACAAGCGGAACATGAAGAAGCAGAAGATATTCAAAACTCATTTTCAGATTTAAAAAAAGCTGTCGGCCTTCCCGAATTGCATTGATGATCGTGCTAAAATTGTCGTCCGCCAGAATAATTGACGAAACTTCTTTTGCACTTCGCGAACCTCTTTCGCCCATGGCAATTCCGATATCAGCCGCCTTCAAGGCTGGAACATCGTTCACGCCATCCCCTGTAACAGCGACAAGCTCACCCAAACGCTTAAGTGCCATGACGATCCTCAACTTCTGCATCGGAGTACAACGAGCCACTACATCCACGGTCTTCAAATAGCCCGCATTGTGATTCAGCCACTCCTCCTGAAACTTTTCAGACTCCTCTTCCGCGGAAACGACAACCGGCTCGGTCAAGGTTAGGCCTGCATCCTTAGCGATCGCAGCCGACGTCTCAGGATGGTCCCCGGTAATCATTAACACTCGTATGCCATTGCTGCGGCAGTATGCCATGGCGTCTGCAACCTCCGGGCGCGCCGGATCCTCAAAAGCCAGTAAGCCGCAAAACTCCAGACCTCCCTCCGGTTCGTTTTCAAAGAGCGCAGCAGACCTCTTCTTGGCAACCCCAATGACCTTGTGCCCAGTTCTCGCCCACTGAGAGACTCGCTCCCCCCACAAGGCTCTTTCATTCACAGCAAGGCCGGACATTGCAAGAATCCTCTCAGGGGAGCCCTTTACATGCGCCATAAAATCGCCACCGGATTCCTGAGTCAGCACGGTTTCTCGTTTTCTGTCCTCTGTAAATGGGAAGACTCGCAACCTCAATGGACTGTCCAAGTTCATTTGTTGCGCGACCTGCCTGATGGCAGTATCAACAGGATCCGAATCCGAGCTTGATGCAGCCAACGCAGTCCTTAACAGAGACAAGACATCCCCCTTGTTCGGCTCCCAATGTGTCAAAGTCAAACGGCCATGCGTGATTGTACCCGTCTTATCCGTGCAAATATGAGTTATCCGACCAATATTCTCAACGCTGACAGCTCGCCGAACAAGCGCACGCTTTTTTGCCAGGCGATAGACCCCGACTCCCAGGAAGAATGTAAATACGACAGGAAACTCTTCTGGCATCGCCGCCACTGCCATCGTTGCGGCACTTAACAGAGCATCCAGCCAGCCATGCCCTTGATAGATCCGGACCGCAGCCAGAACTAGACAAAGCAGGACCGACCCCAGAACCAGAATCTGTACCAACCGCCCGATCGAAGCCTGCAGCGGTGTGCGCTCATGCGGCATGCGGGCCACAGAGCGCACAATTTCACCGTAAGACGTGCTGGAACCGGTGAGCAAGACTCTCAAAGCACCACTGCCTGTCAGTACTCTTGTACCCGCATAACCCAAGGTCTCAGAAGGAACTCGGACCTCTTCCAGAGCAGACATCGCAAAGAGATCCAGAGTGCTTGGCATTTTCTTGACCGGCTGTGACTCTCCCGTCAGAACTGATTCATCCAACTGAATATCTTGGGTCCTTTCAAAAACTCCGTCAGCGGGAACAACCACCCCGTGTACTAATAGCACCAAATCGCCTGGCACCAAATCCCGGGCATCAATCTCAATTTCCCTGGATTCACGATAGACTTGAACACGGCTGGACAACTGCCCCCTCAATGACGACGTCGAGGCTTGAGTTCTCCAGTGTAAAAAGGCATCCATAAATAAGAGTGGAAAAATAGCAACATACAGAGTTATGCCGTCCGTCGGCTCCCCAACCAAAAAGAAGGCCGAGCCGACCGCTAGCAGAAACCAAATCATTGGATCTTTCAATGTATCAGTCAGGAGATCGATCCAAGGGCTCCCGGAAACTTCGACAATGTTATTGGGTCCGAAGCGCTCCCTTTGTTTGGCCACATCCGCTAGAGTCAAGCCACCATCCCAACGTCGAAGTCTTTTGATGTTTTCTAAAGAGATGGTCTTCATCTTAACTCCGATTCAATCCCACTTCAAAGGCCCCTCCATTATCCCCTCAACAAACTGATGCACCAGCGGATGTGATGATTGTCGGGTCTGCTCAGGAGTCCCCGCCATGATGACCTGTTTATTGCCAACAAGTACAATCCGGTCCGCCATTTTATAAGCACACACCAGGCTGTGAGTAACCATGATGATAGTCGAACCATGCTCTCGTTTCAGATTCAGGATCAGATCCAGAAGAATTTCTGTGTTGATCGGATCCAGTCCGGCAGTGGGATCATCATAGAATATAATTTCAGGATGAAGCGCCAAAGACCGGGCGATCCCCAAGCGTTGCTTCATGCCACCAGACAGCTCATGGGGCATCATATTCTGTGCCTGGGACAGTCCCACATCAGCAAGACATTCACGAACTCGCACCTCAATTTCATCCTCGGTCATGGAAGTGTGCTCCCGCAAGGGAAATGCCACATTTTCATAGGCGTTCATCGAATCAAAAAGAGCACTTTTTTGAAACTGCATTCCTATTTTACGGGCCAATCGTATTTTCTCTTCGGACTGCAGATCCTGCCAATCTTCTCCCTCGCAGTAGACATGACCATGCTGGGGCTTGTAAATTCCGGCCATGGTCTTTAGCAAGACCGTTTTCCCAGCGCCACTGGGCCCAATAATCACCAGGGTTTCCCCTCGCTCAACCTCCAGAGAAACGTCACTTAATACAACTTCTCCGCCCAAAACAATTGTGACATGATCAAGCTTGATTGCAGGGTGATTCATGGTTTCATTCTATTTTCTCCTCAGGGATACATAAAGAAGGGAAATGGAAATGTGTCATCTGACTTACAGTTACACTTTTACCCCGAGAGCCTATCAGGTGATGGCAGCCTGTGGCTTAGATTTGACTCAAGGACCCGACGACAATGGATTGCTGGTTTGTGATCTGTGGCTCAACTCTCAAACGGGCCTTTTTTGTTCACGCTTTATCGAGATCATCGATGAACGACATCTTCCGCAGCATGAACCTCGCAAAGAATTTCCACTTTGGCCTGACTTTGCGCAAAACCTGCTCCAGCCCGTGCCGAAGCATTCCCCTCATTTTACCCTTGAAGGTTTTTTAGTTGAGGATCAGGTTGCTGCAAAAGAACGGATTTCCCGTCTTGACCTACCCGCCTCCGTCTATTTTCGGAATCGGGAAACAGCACTGGAACAGCAACTAAGTTATAAAAAAATATCCCCTTACTGGGCGCTGTTGATCCGTCCCCTGACAACCCACGCCCGGCCCCCTCTATCCAACGACATAAGCGCCATTCGATGGGACGGCCAGGAGGCTCTGTGGCTTCAGCTGGAAACAACATGTTGGGATATCATTATTACTTGAACTAAGGGCCTTAACTCCGGTCGAGCGCTTTCAGGCGTTCTCGCAAAGAACTGACGAAAAGATTTTGAAAATCCACGTTCATCTCTTTGGTCTTAAAGAACGGATTCATAATACAGATTCGAGCCAGAACCAGCTCCTCCGAATCCATTTTCCCCTGCCACGAACTGACAAAACTTTCAAAGTACTTCGCATAACATTTTTTATAGATTTTCGTCTTCGAGATGAAAAAGTCACTTTCTTTGTCAGCGGCGAAAGATTCAAAAAGGCGCAGGGTTCTTTTGTTCACCTCTTGCAGAGAGTCTCCAGGCTTTGCCACACAGAACCCCAGTAGATTGGCATCCCCGCTGGGAGCCACGCGAAGATTCGGAACTTCAGAGCGCAGCCGATCCTCCAGCTCTTTTCGCAGGCGAATGGTGCGTGCGATCAGACGCCCATAGCCTTCCTGGGAAAAACCTACACATTGGGCCGTCATCCAGGTCGCCACCGCTCCGGCGGCGGACCGAGATCCTTCTAAAGTAAAAGGTCCTTTGTCTTTGTTGACAGCAAAGTTCACATACGGCGCACCGAAGGATCGTTGGAAGTAGTCCCTTTCATCCGCGGCAATAAAGGCCCCCGAAGAATAGGGCACATACCCCAGCTTGTGAGGATCAATGGTCACCGAAGTCACGCGTCCCATGGCCTCAACCGCTTTTAAACTCTGTGATGACAACACACTGCTGACTTCTGAGTTCTTTCCCCGTAAAGAACACAGGAAGCCGCCATAGGCCGCATCCACGTGATGCCATATGTGCCAGCCTTCCACCTGACGATACATGTCCAGAAGCTCTTGAATTTCGTGGATGGGGTCGACCATCCCCAGTTCCGTCGTTCCCAGGACGGAAACCACCATCAAGATCGGCCGGTCCTCGCGCTGAGCGCGCTGAATTTGTGCCGTTAAACTTCGCAAATCCAGATGCCCGCGAGAATCCAACTGAACAGGCCAAAGAGCCTCGGCCCCCAGGCCAAAAATATTGGCTGATTTGGTCCAGGAATAATGTTTGTGCTCAGGAATTAAAAGAACAGGACCAAGGAAATCGCGCCCGATTTTTTGGGAAATTGCACGAGCTGCAACAAAGGGATTGCCCTCAAAAGGGTTCAGTCTTTCCGCAGAAACTTTGACGGCCTCCGAGATCTCTTTATAACTTCGATACCCCATCGAGGCACTGGCAAAAGCGGAACAGCAGCCCTGCTCCAGCCCCGCGACCATCCAGCTGTAACAGCGAGTCCGGGCGCGATAGACGGCCTCAAAATTTGCGATGGTTCCCCCGGAAGTGAAGTGACCAACTGCTTTTTCCAGACCCATCATCTGGGACAAGGCCGCAATCGCCTCCTCTTCAATCGAAACACCGACCCAAGAGGATTCACCTGAGATGTTATTTGGATTATGCAACAATGTCAGGATATGACCAAACAATGCCGGCAAAGAGGTCTCGGAAAACATGTGCCCAATGTAGCGCGGGGAAAATTTGGGAATCTCTCGTTCAAAGCGTGATGCCAGTTCTTGCAGGACATCGGCTGTGTGCTGGCGACGTTTTATGTAATCGGCGGACTCCATGTCACTGCGGGAAACCGCCTGACCGTCCCCAGGTCGAAATCGGCGACGCCAGTCAAACCAGGAATTTAGAAGTGTGTTTATCTGCGTGGCAACCCACTGACTGTTTTCTGCCTGTGGCCCCAGAAAAAGCCCCTTTAAGGCGGCTTCCTCGGACAGGCATAACGGCACGATTTCTTCGAGTTGGTGTTTCATAGATGCCCACCTTAGCAAAATCCCTTACTTCTGGAATCCAACGCCCGGGTGGATTATTCGAACACTCAAGACCTTGTCAGCCTCCAGCACAATTCTTCGAATCTTCATTCGCCAGATCTCTTGAAAGGACAGATCTGACAGATCCCCCTTCAGATCAACGGTGGAGGAATCATAAAAGATCTCTACCTTTTTCCCGGTACCCAAATGTGTGAATCGGTATGTGCCCGGAGAAAGATCCGGAACCTGATAGGAAAGAAGTCCCCGACGTACAAAGTTCCCCTGAATGCCACCAAAACCACTTTTTTCCCAGGCGCCGAAAATCATTGAAAACACATTCGATATAGGTCCGGTCGCCCCCCGGTCCACGGAAGAACCCAGCTCCACGGACACCTGACCGCGAACCAACACCCCTGTTTCAGGAAAAAGCTCGCGGACCGCACGCTGAGAAATTACAAAGGCCCCGACCATCGAAGGACAGGCATGTCCGGCAAACCGCACCACATCCAAGAGTGAAATTGGAAAAGCGTGCTCCTCTGGATCCGCCTTAAGAAAGTGAGCAAAGGGCTCATGCACCGGAATTTTCAGCTGCTTCATGTCCTCTGCTGTCATCATGATTCTGTCTTCCATATGGCCCCCTGCTTAAAACGACAATGCTATTGGTCCCAGCTCAACAGTCTTTTTTCGCCCTGAATTTTCTGAATGTCCGTGATGTCCTGGGACATCTCCAAAACACCTTTATATTTCTTTTCTTTATCGCGAACCGCAAAGTATCTGATATGAATGGTGCGGCCCTTAAACTGAATCCAAAACTCCGCTTCATCCTTACGACCGGCTTTGAACTCTTCCAGAATACGCAAAACCGTATCCACACTTTTCGGAGGATGACAGAAACGCACTTCACGACCGATCACCCCGGCACTGCGCGGAAAGACCCGCTCCTCTCCCCGGTTGTAAAAGGCCACTTTGTCGTTTTCATCGACAAAGGTCACATCCACAGGAAGGAACTTTAAAATCAGATTGATCTGCTCTAAGTTCAACACTCCTTCATCCATTTTAAGTTTGGAGACATCCGGAAATTCTACGGCCGCCGTCCGGGATCTTTCTGCAATTGACTCTGTTGCTGGTGCCGTCGTCGCACGGCGATCCCGATCCACCCAGCCGATTTCTTCATCCCCGGTGGTCATCGCGGCCCAGTCTTCCGGTTGCAAAAGCTGAAGAGCATTCGGAAACAGTCGGTTTTCCTCGACATGGATCATGTGATGCATATTCTCAATCAGAAGACGAACGCTTTCGCTCAGGCTTTTGATTTCTTTGTTGTCTATCTGCCCGCGGATTGTACGAAGGATATCACGAATGCTGTCATGGAAAGACCACATCCCCTGACTGGGACCAAACCATCCCCGCTTTTCCAGATAAGGAAATAACTGGTTTTCTTTACGTGCATAGCGCTTTTCAATTTCACATACATGATTAAAGACATTCACGAATTTTTGAAAGTCCTGATGTGGTGGAGACATTTGCAGCTCCACCAGAAGTCTTTTGATAAACTCATTTTCTTCGAAGTAAACCCGTAAAGAGTGGCTTTCTGGAAGTCCTGTAATGTAATCGGGAAGTTTTGGATAATGCATCGGACGAACCTCTATCTCTGCGGATAGATTAGCTCTAATGATCACCTGTCTCATTGATTCAGATCATTTTTCTAACACTTCTGCCTGCAGAAGGCGGTCCGTACCCGACTATTCAAACACAGGGCCCAAAGACCTCGTAAAAGTCTGGAAAAATATTCAGAACCCAGCTAGGCCCTGAACATTTCGTGTGAAGTCTTTCCCGGATTCGAATAAGACGATGTCATGTCACGTCGCGGTCTTTATCTTATTTTGATCCCTATCCTTGCCTTAACCGCCTGCCAACCAGCGAAGCAACCGCTAAACACAGAGGCAGCCCACCCCCAAGCCATCATTGGGGGAACCCCCGCAGCTTTGGGGGAGTTCCCTTTTACGGTGAATATCTGGTTTAATGATCCCAAAGAAAACTATGTCTCCCATCACTGCGGTGGCAGTTTGATTGATTCCCGTTGGGTGCTAACAGCCGCTCACTGCGTTTTAGAAGATGAATCTGAAACCCGTCAGCGTCTAGTTGCACCAGGAAAACTAAGACTGTTTATCGGTGGTATCGAACAATCCGGACGTGACGGTCGCGAACTGAAGGTCCGCTCCATTCAAACCCACCCTGAATTTGTCTGGCCTCGGGTTGATATTGCCCTGATCGAATTGGCGGAAGCGGTGACCGACATCACTCCGATCGCCTTAAACGAAGAGGATCTGGGAAACTCCACTGCCAACGTCTTTCTGGCTGGCTGGGGTCTGACGGACACTGAGGGCCACAAAGACAGTGCCTGGTTGCAAAAGCTTAAAGCGCCGCTATTACCTCGCTCACAGTGTGCTCTGGATGACTTCCCCAAAAAACGAGGTTATGAGCTGGGTCCAGAAACACTCTGCATTGAAACCCACCAACATCAAAAGTCCACCTGTCCAGGCGACAGTGGCGGGCCCATGTTCCTTGAACAGAACGGCCGGTATGTGCAGGTCGGCGTGGTCAGTTGGGGTTCCGCGTGCTCTGGTTTCCGGGCCCAGGGGTCTTCAGTGGCTGGTTATGCTGCTGTTTCCTATGCCCTGCCTTGGATCAAGAGGGTTCTTGCTCGCAGCAAATAATGCACAAAAAAGTTCACAGCTTAAACTGCGTCGTTGATCGAGAAGATCCCCGAAAAGAAAAAAGCCCTCTTCTCTAAGAGGGCTTGGAATTTACCGTAAGACTATGGGGCTTCTTCAGCTTTTTGATTCACAAACCACGTGGCGAAGCCATCTAATGACTCCACAACCTTGGCAAGAACACTGTAGGTCTCTTGATCCTCGCTCAAAAGCTTTTCAATCAGCTCTTTCATCCCTGTCTGATCAGATTCAAATCCTTTGTATTTGGGATTGATTGCAACTTGAATCGAGCCCCGCGCACCACCGGTGGAAATGCGCAAAGCTGCCTGAATAGAACGAACCTCCACGTCCTCCACTTTCATGTCTGCTGGCAGTTTTTCCATGTCGATGGTCGCATTCATGCGCATGCTGACTGATTTCAAATGGCCCTGCTGGTCCTTCTGGACATCTTCCATGGCGATATCCAACACCGCCGCTTCGCCATACTTTTTGATATAGTCGGCGGCAAGTTCTTCGGCCAGTTGATCAAGCTCTTCACCAAACTGATCCAGAGTCTCTTGACCGAAGGCTTTTTTCAGATCTGTTTGCATTAACAGATCCGCCGTTGCCATCGGGGCGGTACCATCACCATACTGGTACTTCGCATTTTCAATGGTCAACGCCAGGTTGTTCTCCGGACCTTTCTTCGTGATGGCAACTTTCACACCAAAATCCAAAGCACGCACATCATCCACCAAAAGATCCGTGAACTGCAGATCCATCGAGGTGGTTTGATTGTTGTAGGGCGCAGTAATGGCGGAAACTCGTTTATTAACTTCTTCCTTTGTAATAAGGCCAGCGGCAACCGCCAGGGAAGATCCGACCAACAAGAAAGACAAAGTTTTTTGAATCAATGGTTTCACTGCATATCTCCTTTTTTAGGAAATCAGCTTTAGGGAAGACCCACCCCAGAGTCAAAGACCCAAGAATTAAATAAATTCAATCTGCCGCAGTTGAGACCTTGCCTTCCCGTCAAGGGGAGAGCCTTTTTGTTTACCCTGTCAAAAGCTTTAACACCTCAGAAGCCTTAAGGTGCATCCCCGTCGGGCATGGCTCTTGGATACAAAGATTCTTATGCCTCAAAAACCAACTCAAAGCAGTTTTCTTACAAAGCGGCAAAGTCGTCGGGGAAAGTTCCTTGTCGTCGTCGCATTGCTTCTGGGGACCCACTTTGCCCAGGCAAAAAATGAACACTCCTGGGATAAGATCGATTATCGGGAAAATCTTTACTTTACACGAGACCAAGAAATCGCCCGCGGCGAGAACGTGGCCCAAAAGAATGCCGACCTGCTTGAGGAAATTAAGAACTTCCGTCCCACTTCCAACGGCCGCGCAGAAGGTGTCACCTTCGCACAGGCACAAAAGATTTTATCTATGATCAGTAAGAATGAAATCACCGGTTCTCGCGGTGACAGGAAATATGATCCTGATGGTTCTCGAGGATTCTGCTTCGGACGGGCTTTGTATGCCCATCTGGAGCTTCTTCGTCATGGAGTCGACGCCGCCTCAATCAAAAAAGTCTTCATCGTGGGACCGATGAAGGCCGGTGGTATTAATTGGCAGTTTCATGTCGCCACGATCGTCAGAGCCAAAGACAAAGATGGCTGGTATGCACTGGATACGGTCGTGGGTGAACCCGTTCTTTTGGATCAATGGCTGGCCCGGTTCTTAGGCTTTTCCTCGGACAAAAAGCTTCGCATGTACATCACCCGGGCTGCCAAGATTGGCCCCAGCTCATGGGAATACAACAAGCTCCCTGGCGGGCTCTTTGACCCGTTCTATAATGAATACTTCAAAGACATGTTTGAAATGTTCCGCAAACAGCCGGTTAAGGCCGAGGACAAGTTCGTCCTTCGCTGCTCCAGGATTTTCTCCTAAAAAAAGGCCCCGCTATTGCGAGGCTTTTTGTTTTTGGGCCGTCAACTCCATCTGGCAGACTTTCACTTTGGTCTCGTACTCATCCTGGCGCTTTTCCAGCGTGGCCTTGTAGCCGCGGAAACGGTTCATACGATCTTTCAGGAACTCCTCTGAAACCCCGACGATGCGCTTTTTATCCTCAACACCAATAGAGGAAAAATCCTCATCCGGAGTCACGTATTCCCGGGATTCTGTCCAGCGAACCTTGCCATCTCCACCGTTCTTAATGTCTCCGAGTTGAACCCGGCAGTCGCGCAAAACTCCGTACAAACCGCGGTTGTCCAGATAACGGGGACCACCAAAAACATTGGCCTCCAGATTATACACATCCAGTTCCAAACGACGCAGTTCTTCATTCATGGCGACTTTGCGCTGATAAACCATATCACCATCTTTGACGCCGACAACAGAGTCCCCACGGACTGGAGCTGACATATCCACCTTCGTATCAACATCTTTGGCCTTATGTTGAGACGCACATCCAACAAGAGACAGGGCAACAAAAGCAAAAACTATAGACCGCATATTTTCCTCCACATGGGTTTGGAAAGCTTAGAATCCTCATTTTAAAACGTCAAATTTTTGCGTTTAATGCAGGACTGCAAGACCCATTTCAGACGGATTGTTTCTTACTTCGAAATGCTCATTGAAATTATCATCCATCATGCGATGAGCTATTACTTGAAGAATGGAAATTCGTATAGGTACGTCCGGCTGGGTTTATCCGCCCTGGCGAAAAACTTTCTACCCTGAGGACCTTCCACAAAAGAAGGAGCTCTTCCATGCCAGTCGTCACCTGACCTCGCTGGAAATCAATGGATCCTTTTACTCCTATCAAAAGCCGTCAACCTATCAGCACTGGTATGAGGAAACTCCGCCGAATTTTATCTTCTCGGTGAAGGGGCCTCAGTATATCACCCACATCAACCGACTGAAGAATGTCGAAGACTCTCTATGTAACTTTATGGCCTCGGGTGTCTTGCTTTTAAAAGAAAAGCTGGGCTGCATTCTTTGGCAGCTGCCCCCCAATTTTGTTTTTAACGAGGAAAAAAGCCAACGTCTGGAATCCTTCTTCCGCGGACTGCCAAAAACTTTCTCTGAGGCCGCAAGACTTGCGAAAAAGTCCAAACGTTTCACCGCGACTTATACCCAAGAGATCGTCGAGTCCACCCAACCCTTACGTCATGCCCTGGAGGTCCGTCACCACAGTTTTGAAAGTCCAGCTTTCATTGAGCTTCTGCGCAAGTACCGAGTGGCCCTGGTCTTTGCCGAAACGGCGGGCAAGTGGCCTTACATGGAAGACATCACTAGTGATTTTTTGTACTTGCGCCTGCACGGGGATGAAACATTCTATAAGGATGGCTACGACTCGGAGGCTTTGAAGTTTTGGGCACAAAGACTGAACAAATGGGCGCATCACCAACGGCCAAGCCATTGGCAGAATGTGGTCAATAGCATGTCTTTCCCTGAAGTTAAGATCGCCTTTGTCTATTTCGACAACGACCTAAAGATCAAAGCTCCTCGGGATGCGCTGCAGTTGCAAAAAATCATGCGCTAATGGGACACTGGCGCGTATTGGCTTGCCGCCACAGCATCTACTTTGGCAGCACAAATAAAATCGTTCTCGGAAAGGCCACCAAATCCCTCATTGACTGAATGCGTGTTAAATTTTACCAGACAGCGATTGTAGGAAATTTCCAATTCAGGATGATGGTCTTCCGCATGTGCAACATAGGCAATGGCATTCACAAAGGCCATTGTTTGATAGTAATTGTTAAAATGGAAGGTCTTGGCAATGTGCGGGCCCATTAAAACCCATCCCTCCAGAATCGCCAGATACTGATCGATCTCTTCAGGAACCAGGGCTTGGTCCACAGGATGACTGCGCTTTCTCAGTAAATCGATTTGACTGATCATGAGGTCTCTCCTTCCAGAATCCTGATTGTCCCTCAGCTCGGAAAGGGTCTCAATTTGTTATTTCCCAAAGGTACTCTTTTGCGGCAACTGTGTTTATGGGATTTAACAACTCTTCGGACAAATAAGAAAGGCCAAGGATATCATCCTTGGCCTTCAGCAGTCATCTGTAAGTGAAATCTTAGCGAACAACCTCAGGGATCACGATATTGCCACGTGCCGCCTGCAGGATTTCCGGAACAGAATTCGTGAAGTCAGGCAGACCACCGATACGAACCGCACCGCCAGTCGCTTTGTAATTCGGATGAGCGTAGTCCACGAAACGACCTTCATCGATCAGGAAGTAGCCACGGAAGTTTGTTTGGCCGTTCTTCGCTTTTTCGTCGATCTCATAGCGGTCACCTGACAAGCCAGAAGAAGCGGACTTCTTATAGTTCAGACCAGCCACTGTCGGATAACGATCCACACGGTATGTCCCTTTTTCAATCAAGTTACCACTGTGAACCGAGATACCCTGCGCACGAATCGTCGCCGCATCCGCCGTCAAACCATTGGACTGAGCCGCGCCGTTCGTCAACAACATCCAATCCCAAGGAAGTGGGATCTGAGCATCACGGTATCTGGACAAGGATGCATCACGAGTCGCCTCACGCGCATAAACACGGTAGATGTCTGTGCCCGGACCCAACAGGTGTCTCATGTAGGCCACGGCCTGATTTTCCAAACGTGTGCAACCGTGAGAACCCGGGTTGCTGAAGAAGTTGATCATCTTCATTCGAGTGATTTCAATGGGCTTGGCACCATCTTTACCCCAGCCAATTGTACCGTGGATCCACTGATAGTTAACTCCACCGTTTTCACCCGCCGGTGTCAACTTGGCAGCATACCAACCAAACGCACCGTGGATGGAGGATTTGCCCTGATCATTTCTCACAGACCACTTTCTTGCACCCATGTACAAACTCATGCTGTCTGTCACTGGACCTGGGATGTCTTTCAAGGACTGCCCTGGAGTATACCAACGCGGATAGAAACCTTTGCCATCCTGATAGAACTTCACCCATTCAGAAATACGAGAATGTCCCACCCAGGTTTTGTAGGCGTTTGGATCATTTTTATCACCCTCTTCAGGACGACCGACCACGGTGTCTGTTTCCATAACCATTTTGTGTGGGCAGCCAGGAGAGGTTGTGCAACGCTCATAGATACGAGTCTTTTCCGTCGCAATATTCTGAATCACGAAATAGCGCGATGTCGGCAAAGTGATTTGCTTATCACTCAGATAGTCCTTGGACACGTAGAATTCAGATGCCAGATAAGGGGACACGGTCGAGGAGCTGATGATTTTCACCTGAACCAGAGGAGAGGCCTCATTTAAAAGATCATAGATCTCCACCACGTCGTTGCGATTTAGTTTTCCAACGATATTGCTGGCCGTTGTGGAGTTGCTGGATCTAACATTCAACATGTCAGTAGAAATGTAGTACTGCTTTCCAACGATCAACTGGCTCTTGCTCACCACCTGCGCCACAGAGTCCTGGGCTCCAGCAAAGCTGCCAGTTAAAACACTCATAAGTACGGCCGCTGCGGCCCCAACTAAAGAAGCTTTCATGTCATCTCCATTCGTTTGCACCTGCCAGTAGAGCAAGAAGCATGTTACAGAGATGGCATCTTGAAAACGAATTTAGAGGGCCTCCGCCCCACTCCCCATGAAAGAAATACCTGACGAAGCTCAATGAAGGCACCTTCAGCCTTCTGAAGAACTGTCCAATCTTTTGACACTTCCTACGGGAGACCTAGAAATGACGGCCGTTTTCGTAATAGGCCTCTTTTGCCAGCACGTGGAAAACTACCACAACATCCTCATAGGGTCCCAGCTGCTTCAGTTGTCGGGTGATGATCCCGGCACATTCATTTTGCACTTCCTGGGGGCGTGCAAACCACAGCACCTCAATAAAAGGATAGGATGCTGTCTCAGCTCCCCCACTGAAAAACTGTGTTTGCACCAGTTCAAAGGTAAAATTGTCCTGAGGTGTGTTCATTGAACGCGCCAATTCGGCGGGCAGGGATTGACTGAGTTTTTGGACGTCTTCTTTCTTAACAGCACGAAATCTTACATGTGGCATTCAACAATTATAGGCTCAACGCCCCTACTTTGGATATATCCAATTCTATTTATCTCGACAAAATAACCTCAATCTTCCTTCAAAAAATTGACCCATAAAACCCAAGATCAATACTGAAGGCGTTCCATAAAAAAGGAGAAGACTATGAAAACGATCATTCTAACAGCTTTGCTTAGTGTCGGCCTGACGGCACAGGCCAACCAAGACTCAGCAACAACGAGTGCATTGGAATTCTCCAAAGAGGAGGCTGAAGTCGCACCTCGCGGAGTTCTTCCGTTCATTGGCCTTGGCGGTGGTTATACGGGCTATGACACCAACGGTGCCGCAGAGGGGACACCATCGACAATTAAACTCTTGGGTTCATGGTATCTGGAAAGTCCCTGGGTCATGGATCTGGGGTATGGTGTGAACAACCAGCAGTTCTCTCAAGCCGGCGACGGCCAGGAAACGGCCATCACCGATGGCGCCCTGGAGTTTGCGGCCCGCTACAGATTTGACAACCGCTGGCAACTGGGTGTGGTTGCTAACCAGCTGTACAATCAAGGGGAAAACTATCTGGCAGACCAGGCCGATGCTCACTTCGTCGGGCTGCAACTGCTCCGAGAGTTCAATATGACGCCAAGCTGGCTGGCCCGCCTGGGTCTGCGTGCCGAGTCCCTGACCAACAATACTGATGGTCTGGTGAATATGTACCTGATCGATTTGCAAATCGGTTGGAACCCCGGCGCTTACAAAACCTCCGTTCGCTCCACTGCGGCAACAGAGCCGGCAGAACCTGCTGAACCTACATACCAGCGAACCGAGCCTGCGCGTCCTGTGGCCGCCATGGAGGCTCCAGAATCCGCCCTTAAAGACGTGAACATGAACATGATTGCCGGTGCTGGCAGTGCGATTCAGTTCCGTTCTTCTCAGTACGCGATCTCTGGCGCCGACCGACGTAAGCTGTCCCAGGTGGCCAAGGTACTGAATGAAAATCCTGACCTGGTTGAAAGAGTGGAGGTTCACGGCTTTGCCGACGCTTCAGGCTCTGAAGAAACCAACCAAAGAATTTCCCAAGCCCGCGCTGATTCCGTGAAAGCTATCATTGAGCGAAATGGTTTCACCAACGTTGAAGCCGTGGGTAAAGGGGCCACCGATTCCACCGGAATCAAGTCCCGTGACCGCAGAGCTGAATTGATATTTGTCGGAGTTAAAGATGAAGAGGCTCTAAGAAGAGCTCTTTCAGAAATTCGTTAAAGTCACCTAGGTCTAAGAATACAAGACGCGGCTTCCTTCGTTGAAGTCGCGTCTTTATTTTTCAGCAAACATTATGACCATCTCTGGATCATAATCCGAATCCACCTCTTTGGCGAAATCCTGCCACTCCTGATACAGATAATCCTCCTCCCCTGAAACCTCAGGAACCGTTACCGGTCGAGGATTTCCAACCATCACCACGACAGCCATGGAGGCCGTCAAAAGAGGTACCAGAACCAGCCAAGCCCCCCTGCGCTTGCGTTTTTTATCTTCAATCTTGCGCCATATGGCTCTGTCCTCTCCCAGAGGACTAGGTGGCACGGGCGAGGCATTTTCTTTCAAAAATATCTTAAGATCGTCGCTCATAGTTTGACTCCTTTCTTTTGCAAAAGGTCATTCATTCTTTGTCGGGCCGTGTTCAGCCGCGACTTCACTGTGCCCTCTGGAATATCCAGGATCGTTGAGATATCCCGCAGCGATTGTTCCTCCAGATAAAATAATACAACCACGACGCGCAGATCAGTTTCCAGGGATCTCAGGACCAGATCCACAATTTCGCGATTAGAAAAGTCCTGCTCCAAGCGCTCTTCAAGATTGTCAGTCTCGACCTCCGCGCTTTTCCTGTTTTTGCGAAGATAATCAACTGCACAATTATAGGTGATTCGGTACAACCAGGTGGAAGCCTCACTGTCCCCGCGAAAGCGATGACGGTTTTCCCAGGCCTTCAGAAAGGCCTCCTGAGTCAGATCATTCAGCACGCCCTCTCCGACCAGACGGAAAAGAAGACCCCGCACTTTTGTTGCATGGGCCTTATAAAACTCGGAAAACTGTTCAGCCTCGTGCAAACTCACAAAAGACCTAATCCTCTTTTGCAGTCTTGCCGAAAAGCTTGGCTTTTTGATCGTCCGTCAGAATATCCCGAGCGTTCAACAATGAATCCAGACGGCTCTTGGACAACTGATTCTTCTTATCCAACATCAACTGATAGGCCTTCGTCACATCCTCTTTTGTTGCACTGGTGCGTAGGGACTCCTTGAACGCCTTGCGGGCCGCCTTCATTTCCTCTCGGATCTTCTCGGACTCCACACGATTTGCCTGTCGAATGGCTTTTAATTTTTCTTTTTGTTCGTCAGTCAGCCCCAGATCCTTCATGTTCTTAGGACTGAAATGCTTTTCCAAGGGAGAAATCTCATCCCCTTTGTGATGACCCCCGCCGTGCCCCTCGCCGCGAGCCCAGGCTGTTCCCGCACTCAAGGTCATGGCCATTGCGACTGCTATTATGAGGTTTTGCATAATGTCTATCCTCCTATTGAAACTTTAGACGAAGCATCTTCAGTAAAGGTTCAGGAAATTCGGTGGCGTTTATTTTGAGATAGGCTTCTCTATAAGAGCTTTGAGGATTAAATGAATCGCTTTCTCCATTTGGTCCAGCTCCATAAACGGCGTCCCGGGCGCCTTGCCTGCTGTCTGCTCGGGTAAATAAGGGACATGGATAAAACAAGCCTGAACGGACAAACCCCGGTCGCGGATGGTCTTTAAGGTCTGGTAGTACAGGTGATTGCAAACATACCCCCCGGCACTCAGGGAGATCTCGGCGGGGAGCTGATTTGCTTCAAGCAGAGCTTTCCACACAGGCAATGGCAAGTCCGTGAAATAGGCACCTTCGGATTGAGATTCAATGACTCCCCTATGGGGGACAAACCCGTCTTCATCAGGGTGTTCGGTTTCAATCCAATTCAGAGCCACCTGCTCTAAAGATATTTTTTTGCGCCCACCAGCTTGCCCCAGCATCAGAACAGCTTCATACCCTTGAAGCCCCAGCTGCCGCACTAACAACGGACTAGCCTGTTGAAAAGACACCGGCAACAGCAAGGTGTCGATCCGATCCTGAAAAGCCAAATCCCTCTTGATTCTTTCAAGAAGGACTTGGCTGGGATTCATGCTTTCTCCCAGAAAGGGCAAAAAGCCGGTGATAAGAATTCTTTTTTCTTTCATTACTCGAAGTGACTTCTCCATGTCATATAGAAGTCGTTACTGTATGTACCATTCAAAGGATGACCTTTGATACGGAATTCCACTTTCGTGTTAAACTCACGGGTCAAGGCCTGTGCTTCAGCATCTGTTCGAGGCACACGAGCCCCCATCTGTTTAAGCTGGGAAATCGGAATCCAATATTCACGAGTGCTGACGCAAGTGCCATTGCCGGACCACGGGCCATTTTCCGCACAGTCACGACCCCCGTTCCAATTGAACAAACGGAAGACAACCTTGGCCTGATTTGAGTTAGAGAAGAAATGCCAGTTCTGACCAATATGCTCGTACTGGGAACTCAGCTTCTTGAAACCCCAGCTCCATGGAAGCTGTTGTTTGGTATCATAGCTATCCACAAACTCAGGACTGTGGGTCAGAACAAAGGTGCGTAGCACGGCCGCTGAAGCCTGTGCACCATAAGAGGAAGAGAAGCCACAGTGATTGCCGTATTTAAGATTCAGGACACCCACTTGTGCGGACTTTTCGTAGACATCATCATGCTCCATCACTTCGGCGTTGATGCCATTATTTACAACCATATCGTCTTTGGAAGCCCAGATCATCAGAGGTGTTTTAACCTCATCCTTCCAGTTCCAGAAGTTGTTGCTTTTCATAAAGGCCGATGGCGTGCTGGCAATCCCACGACGCTGCAATGAAGTGGAGGCCAGTGTTGCAATATAGTCCGGCATGTCTCTGCGATTTGAGGGAATTTTACTGTCGCTGATAAGATCCGGTACATCAGTGACGTAGTTACGGGCCTCTTTGAAATGCTCTTTGGTCATTTTCGCAAAAGCTCGGCCGACGATCTGGGTCCCGTACAGATGATCCAACGTCGGACGCAAACTGATCACCGGGCAAATCGCCGTCACCGAATTATAGACCTTGCCACCATTTGGCAAAAGATACTTGTCATTGTAAGCAGCCCCCAGAACAGCGGCATTGCCGCCCAGGCTGATTCCCATAAAGTGCAGACTGGAAATGCGGTCCTTATGCTCCCACTTCTGAAGCATCCATTTACCCACCTCGATGGCCTCGAAGCCTTCAGACCATCCGCCCAAGGTGACACGTTTGTTCAAATAGATATAGTCCATACCCGTTTGATTCGCCAGCAACAGAACATTAAAAGGAGACTGGTCAAACAAGTGCATCAGATAGCTTTTCATGGAGGCTGTCTGAGCCGCAGAACAGAAGACCCCGCACTTCACGATCACCAAAGGACGTGGGCGAGTATCCTGCTTCAGCGCCAGAATTCCTGGAACTCTTGTTCCATCCGAAAGTTTCACAGTGAATTCTTTCACCTGTGGGTGAGACAGGAAGGGATACTGATACTTGGAAAACTTCAGCAAGCCCAACATTCCGGTCCAAGAACGTTGAGTCAATTCACCTGAACATTTTTTGAAATACGCCCGCGCCACATTGTAGTATTGAGCAGTGGTCAGTTTGCGACCCACCACACTGTCTTCAAAGCGACGAGGATCACAGCCTGGGGAGATCTCTTTCGTACTCAGACCATCGGGCACTTCCTCAAAGAGGCCTTTGGCAGAAGGGACATCCTGACCGGACTCTTTTGCCAGCTCCTGATAGAACTGAGTTTCAAGATCGACTGTTGGAACCTGGGCTTGAGCCAAAGATGCCGCACAAATTGATAACACCGCCATCGTACCGATAAACACGCTGCTAAACTGCGTTGCCATTTTTCTACCTCACGTACTTCGAAAGGCTTATCGGGGGCGGTTTTTAGCTGGTTTAGAAAAAACTCAGATTGTCTAAAGTCTCGACATTTTCCCAAACAATTCCAGAAAGGGGGCAATAATGAAAGGACAGGATTTGAGTAATAAACTCGTTGGCCCTGTGCCAGCCGTGCTCGGGAATTGCTCCATCCTGAAACAAAAAACCGCTCGTTAAAGAGCGGTTTTTGTGTTTTATGTTCATCTTTAGAAAGTGCTCTATGCAATTTTCTTAATTTGCGAAAGCTTGTCTTTAAGAACCGAATTTTCATGCTTCAGGGCATTTATTTCCGAGGAAAGCTGATTCACTTTGCGTTTCAGGAACTCATTTTCCTGCTGGGCCGCAGGATCTGACTCGCCCACGATATTGGGTTTAGAGTCAGACTTGGCCGGTGCCGACGCAGACATATCAAATGTCGGTGTGGCAAAGGCATTCACACTCAGAAGCTCTTCGATGTTTTCAGGAATGTGCAGTTCAGGATCCACTTTCTCCAGGCGAATAATACCTTGAGAAACAAAGCCACGAACTTCCGACAGCATTTTTGAAATACAAGTCGACTTTTCCGCCGGCGTTGGCGATGACTCGGCCATCATATCAGTGATTTTTCTTTTTGAAATGGGCGGCAGGCAGCTTAAGAGACTGTCCACCTGCTCCTGAGGATTTCCATGCAGAGCATTGGCCAACGTCAGGGGCTGAACGCGAGAGAAAATCTCCACCAAGTATTGACCGTCCCAGCTATAAACGCGTGTGATCGTCAGGATGCGCTTGCGAAGTGCCTCTTCCCATGCAGGGCTTTCCCCGCCAATCAACCCCAGGAATTGCTCTCGCTTCGCCGCTGGAGAAGTTTCAAGAAGTTGCAATAGTTGATAAAAGCCGCCCTTTTTCTTGTATCTGTCTAACATACCCATAACTAGTTTATCGGAAACGTAATACAGGACTAAAGCACCTGGATCGTCAAAATGTCTGATCAAAAAAGTTTGATCCAGTTTGAAACCAACTCGCATTTACAAAGTTTTGAATTTCATCACTTTTACACAACTTCACTGTAAAACGTCTCATTTTATACAAATCCTGCTGTCTTTAAACGAAGCAGCTTGGTTTTTGCGGACCAGAGTCTCAAAATGAAAAAAGGCAAAGCCGATTTGCAGCTTTGCCTTTTGGTGATTTTAAATCGTCCTCTTCTTACTGAAGGGCATCGCACTTATAGGACAAGTTCACACTGGTACCCGGCGACAGATACTGATTAAAGCGCAGTGTTTTACCATCCAGGTAGTAACCCACAGGTGTCCCTGAAACCGTCACAATCAGATCACTCGGATTTGCACAGTTCAGCATAATATCCTTGATACGATCCGTGATTTTAGATCGGATCTGACCCAACTGGGAAGTATAGTCAGAGGAACAAATGTCTGCTGCCACACCCCAACCGGCTGTTGCGAAGGACAGGTAAACATTGCCAATACTGCCAGTCACAAGGCCTGTGGTTGGAGCATATCCATCCAGCGCCTGGCTGTTTTGTTGAGTCAAACAAGTATTATCTTTAACAACAATAGAGTGCACACTCAAAGAGTTGAACTTGTCAGCTCCCAGGCTGTTTTTAACATTCGTGATCAGATAGTTCGGCTGATCCATTTGATCCAGAACATATCCGTTTTCGCCATAAAGGCCGCTTCTTTCATCTTCATCCGAAAGGAAAATCACCGCCAAGTGAGCATCGTTGCGGATAAAGCTTGATGGATTGTTCTTCACAACCATATTTGCAGCATAAACACCGCGTTCGTCCCCGGAAGGACAGTTCTGAGAGTACTTCGTGGAGTACTCTGAGGAGTTTATGGAGTTCACATCACCACCACGATCCCGAATCCACTTTGCAATAAACTTTTCACACGCCAAAGTCTCCGGGCGCTGAATTGTATTGTCGAACAGGGACATACGATCGGTGTGAGCCGGAGTGATATAAGGAGTCCCTTCTTTATAATAAATCAAATTTCCACCGCGGGAACCGCTCACATCCGTTGTCGTCATCGCGATACGATAGTCAATTTTTTGATTGTCGAGTTCCGCAATAAAGTTTCTAAATCGTGGCGCCAGGCGTGCCTGCTCAAAAGACATCGAAGCGGAGTTGTCGTTGACGATCAAAATATCGACCTTTCCACGACCCGCCGTTTGCGTGTAATTAAAGGCGTATTTGCCGTTTTCCACCACGCACCCGGAGTCTTTACATTTGCTGTCGTCCAAAGAGAACTTCACAGGGGAACATCCCACGTAAAGTCCTACGAAGAAGGAAATGGCAGCCATCTTAGTGAGTGTTTTCATAGACACACCTCTCTCACCCCTTTACTTCCAATCTCAGTGCCAAGATCGGGTGTTTTTTACAAACCACTGAAATCACTGGAATTTTTATGTTTCATTTCAAGACCCCTGCACCTCCAGGTTTGTCGATATCTTTGACAGAAGCCCGCGAAGGACACTTTTTTGACTGCAATTTCAAGGGGTTAGTTTTTTCTGGAGGCCTAGGCCGAAGGAGCGATTTTCGTCTGTCTGGGGTAAAGGCTTTGTCGCGCCTTTCGTTCTTTCACATAATAAATGAGCAGCTATATTCTCTGCCCCTACACAAAGCTCATTGGTAGAGGGCTCTTACATACAGGAGTCGGCATCATGGTCGCAAAGCTTCTTGGCACACTCATCATTCTGGCAGCCCTTACGATTGGATATACCATCTTGAAAGAGGACCTGGATCTTCCAAAAAAATCCGAAAAGAAAGAGTCTGCAGCATGTGTACAACTGACTCCAGCCCAGCAGCTGGCAAAAATGATCAACGATGATTTTCAGAATCTTGAAGCCGAAGGCCAGCTCCCACCGGAGTGGAAGGACATCGCCACCGTGGAAATCCGCATGAACTCCACCCTCGCCCGAACAATTCTTGGAAAAGAACGCCCGAACATCCAGCGGGTAAAACAAGGTGCCAACTATCTGGAGCTGGAAATCGTGGATCTGCCTGACGACGAGAATCCCGGCGTGATCATTCAAGCCAGTCTGTTCAATATCAAATCAAAAAACAAAATCTTTGAGATCGGTCGCACTTACACGATGAATGATCTTAACAAGATCATTCCGGAAAAAACCACTGAAGGTCCGGCAAAAAAAGACGCCACAACTTCTCTACAAGATGTCCCAGGAACAGATACATCTCCAACTGCAACAGCCGCCCCTGTTGAAGAAACCACGGCTCCGCCAACACCCCAAAGTCCGCAGCAACCACGGAAATAGTTTTTCGGTCAGTGCTATTAAAAGAACGAGTCCTTCTCAGTGACTCGTTAAAAAAATCAACAAGGAGAACCTTTTATGATGAAAAAGCGCCTCTTCCTTCTGCCCGCTTTGATGCTGCTTTCGGCCTGCGCATCTCAGCCAAGAAAAATAGAATCTATAACTCAGCAAGAGACTTCCCCAACGAAGGGCTTCGATGCCGTATTGTCGCAGTACAAATATCCATTCCCGGTGCGCTACTACAACTTCAAGTCGCAAGGTCAAGAGCTGAAGATGGCCTATATGGACATCAAGCCGGAAAAAGAAAGCAAAGGTGTTATTGTTCTTCTTCATGGAAAGAACTTTCCCGGAGCCTATTTTGAACAGCTCATTAATTCTTTAAAGGCCGAAGGCTTCCGCATCATCGTGCCTGATCAAATCGGCTTCGGAAAATCCACCAAACCCAGCTACTACCAATACAGCTTCCACACATTGGGACAAAACACTCAGAATCTTCTAAAGTATCTGGAAGTCGACAGATACAAACTTCTCGGACACTCGATGGGCGGCATGGTGGCCACCCGAATGGCGTTAATGTTCCCGGAATCTGTCAGCCAACTTTTCCTAGTCAATCCAATCGGTCTTGAGGATTGGAAAACCATGACAGGTTACCGGCCAGTGGAGGACATCTATCGCTCGGAACTTGCTAGCTCTGCTGAGAAAATTAAACAGTACCAGTTAGATAGTTACTACGATGGACAATGGAAATCAGAATATGACAAGTGGTTGGAGATTCCCACGGGATGGATTCAGGGGCCAGACTATCCGGTAATTGCCTGGAATTCTGCCTTAACCGCTGACATGATTTTCACACAGCCGGTCTATTATGAATTTAAAAATGTTAAAGTGCCAACTGTTCTGATTATCGGCCAACGCGATAGAACGGCGATAGGAAAAGCCTGGGCACCAGAGAAGATGAAAAAGAAAATGGGAAACTATCCCACCTTAGGAAAACAAGCCGCTCGTCTCATTCCACAGGCAAAGCTGGAAGAACTTAACGGCCTTGGGCATATGCCTTTCATCGAAGACTATTCAACCTTCTGGAAAGCCTTCAAAAGACATATTTGATAGACAAACACCTATTCAAAAACAGAAAAAGCCCGGGCACTGCCGGGCTTTTTTATATCTAGAACCAGTTTTCAGGCAAAAAAAAACCCGGCTTACTTTCGTAAGTCGGGTTCGAGTAAAAAAGAGCTGGCATCGTGCTACTCTCCCACATGGTCGCCCATGCAATACCATCGCCGCAAGAGGACTTAACTTCTGAGTTCGGAATGGGATCAGGTGTGGCCCCTCTGCTATAAACACCAGCAAAGCGTTTATTAAGTCAAAGTGGTTAGCTTCTTACACTAACCTTTCTGTTCTTTGCAACTTGCTTCCAACACAAATGGAGAAGTTACTTCTTTTAGTTACAATCGAATGATTGATTTAATTGATTTTTAGCGATTAACGGTTAGTCCCATCAATCACTCTCTTACTTATTCAGAGAGCTAGTCTCTCGTTCCTTTAAAAGGAAGTCTTTGAGACGAAATCTTCGTCAAGCCGAAGCCTGAGAAGAAAAATTTTAAAAAAGCCTCACGACCTATTAGTACTGATCAGCTCAATGTGTTACCACACTTACACCTTCAGCCTATCAACCTCGTAGTCTCCAAGGAGTCTTTAGGGGGCCGAAGCCCCAGTGAGATCTAATCTTGTAGTTTGCTTCCCGCTTAGATGCTTTCAGCGGTTATCAATTCCGAACATAGCTACTCTGCATTGCCGCTGGCGCGACAACAGAAACACCAGAGGTTCGTCCATCCCGGTCCTCTCGTACTAAGGACAGGTCTACTCAAATCTCATACGCCCACAGAAGATAAGGACCAAACTGTCTCACGACGTTCTGAACCCAGCTCGCGTACCACTTTAATTAGCGAACAGCTAAACCCTTGGGACCTGCTCCAGCCCCAGGATGTGATGAGCCGACATCGAGGTGCCAAACTCCATCGTCGATATGGACTCTTGGATGGAATAAGCCTGTTATCCCCGGAGTACCTTTTATCCGTTGAGCGATGGCCCTTCCACGCGGGACCACCGGATCACTTTGGCCTGCTTTCGCACCTGCTCGACTTGTAGGTCTCGCAGTCAAGCCCCCTTATGCCAATGCACTCGACGCCTGGTTTCCAATCAGGCTGAGGGGACCATCGCGCGCCTCCGTTACTTTTTGGGAGGCGACCGCCCCAGTCAAACTGCCCACCAGACAGTGTCCCTCTGCTCGTAAAGAGCAGCAGGTTAGATTTCAAAGGTGCCAAGGGTGGTATTTCAAGGTTGACTCCACAATGGCTAGCGCCACTGCTTCAAAGTCTCCCACCTATCCTACACATGCCAACTCTAAAATCACTGCCAAGCTACAGTAAAGGTTCACGGGGTCTTTCCGTCTTTCTGCGGGTACTCGGCATTTTCACCGAGAATTCAATTTCGCGAGGCATTTGGTCGAGACACCGGAGAAGTCGTTACGCCATTCGTGCAGGTCGGAACTTACCCGACAAGGAATTTCGCTACCTTAGGACCGTTATAGTTACGGCCGCCGTTTACTGGGGCTTCGATTCTCTGCTTCGCTTGCGCTAACAAATCCTCTTAACCTTCCAGCACCGGGCAGGCGTCAGTATGTATACTTCGTCTTGAGACTTTGCACATACCTGTGTTTTTGATAAACAGTCGCTACTCCCATTTCTCTGCGACCCGAAAAAGCTTGGGGAGTAAATCCTTACACTCTCGCGGGCACACCTTTTCCCGAAGTTACGGTGTTAAGTTGCCGAGTTCCTTGACCAAAATTCACCCCATCGCCTTAGGATATTCACCCCACTCACCTGAGTCGGTTTACGGTACGAGCTAATAAAACTAAACTTACGAAACTTTTCTTGGATGCATGGCTTTTCACACTTCCGGGACAAGTCCCTCGCATTCACACCTCAGAGTTACGACCAGCGGATTTGCCTACTGATCCTCCTACATGCTTACACCTCAATCCAATAAGAGGCTGTGATATCCTACACCGTCATTCCTTAAGCGCGATTTATTAGGTAACGGAATATTAACCGTTTTGCCATCGACTACGCCATTTGGCCTCGTCTTAGGGCTCGACTAACCCTGGGAAGATTATCTTTACCCAGGAATCCTTGAGTTTTCGGCGCCCGGGTTTTTCACCCGAGTTCAACGCTACTTATGTCAGCATGATCACTTCTAGTTCGTCCAACTGTCCTACCGGTCAATCTTCATCCTACACTAGAACGCTCCCCTACCACTAAAATATAAAATATCTTAATCCAAAGCTTCGGTAACACGCTTAGCCCCGTTGTATCTTCCGCGCAGAGTCACTAGACTAGTGAGCTATTACGCTTTCTTTAAAGGATTGCTGCTTCTAAGCCAACCTCCTAGTTGTCAAAGTAACTCCACAACGTTCTCCACTGAGCGTGCATTTAGGGACCTTAGCTGTTGGTCTGGGCTCTTTCCCTCTCGACTCATGACCTTATCACCCTGAGTCTGCCTGCCAGGGAACATATCTATGGCATTCGGAGTTTATTTGGGTTTGGTAATCCGGTAAAGACCCCTAGCCCATTCAGTGCTCTACCTCCATGATATTTTTTACCTGACGCTATACCTAAATATATTTCGGGGAGAACCAGCTATCACCCAGTTTGATTGGCCTTTCACCCCTAATCACAGATCATCAAAAGAGTTTTCAACCTCAACTTGTTCGGTCCTCCACGAGGTGTTACCCTCGCTTCAACCTGTCCATGATTAGATCACCGGGTTTCGGGTCTATGCCTGCATACTAAATCGCCCTATTCAGACTCGCTTTCGCTACGGCTCCACCTGCAACGGCTTAACCTCGCATGCAAACATAACTCGCTGACTCATTATGCAAAAGGTACGCTATCGCCCACTTAAGGGGCTCTAACTGCTTGTAGACTTACGGTTTCAGGTTCTATTTCACTCCCCTCTCGGGGTTCTTTTCACCTTTCCCTCACGGTACTTGTTCACTATCGGTCACTAAGGAATATTTAGCCTTATGAGGTGGTCCTCACAGATTCCCACAGGATTTCACGTGTCCTGTGGTACTCGGGATGCCGCTAGGGCCTTCGAAGTTTTCGAGTACGGGGCTATCACCCTATCTTGCCAGACTTTCCAGACTGTTACTCTAACTTCTCCGGTCCCACATCGCGGTCCCACGACCCCTCCTTCAAATTAATGAAGAAGGTTTAGGCTGTTCCCCGTTCGCTCGCCACTACTGGGGGAATCTCGGAATTGATTTCTCTTCCTGAGGGTACTGAGATGTTTCACTTCCCCTCGTTCGCTTCAAACAACTATGTATTCATTGAGTGATACCATAAATGGTGGGTTTCCCCATTCGGAAATCTCCGGATCAAAGTGTGTGTGCCACTCCCCGAAGCTTATCGCAGCTTACCACGTCCTTCATCGCTTCTTAGTGCCAAAGGCATCCACCGTAAGCCCTTTGTAGCTTAAAAAAATGGAACTAACCTCGCTAAAAATCAACTAAATCAATCTATTCAATTGTCAAAGAACAAAAACTTGTTCACGTAAAACTCTAACTTACACCGCATTCAACCGTCAGTAGAACTTGGTGGGCCTGGGAAGACTCGAACTTCCGACCCCACGCTTATCAAGCGTGTGCTCTAACCAACTGAGCTACAGGCCCGTTAGGCTTCACTCTCTCAAAACTAAACAGCTAGATAGATTTTTGGGACTCACTTACTCGGGAAGAGTAAGTTGACCTAAGATTGGGTCATTTTAACTTATCAAGAACAAGTCTTGATGAAGATTGACCGGATAATCCTTAGAAAGGAGGTGATCCAGCCGCAGGTTCCCCTACGGCTACCTTGTTACGACTTCACCCCAATCATCGACCATACCTTGGGCGCCTGCCTCCTTGCGGTTAGCGCAGCGACTTCTGGTACAGCCGACTTTCATGGTGTGACGGGCGGTGTGTACAAGGCCCGGGAACGTATTCACCGCGGCATTCTGATCCGCGATTACTAGCGATTCCAACTTCATGATCTCGAGTTGCAGAGATCAATCTGAACTTAGATAGCTTTTAAGCGATTTGCTCTACCTCGCGGCTTAGCTTCGCTCTGTGACTACCATTGTAGCACGTGTGTAGCCCTAGGCATAAGGGCCATGAGGACTTGACGTCATCCCCACCTTCCTCCGGTTTAACACCGGCAGTCCATCTAGAGTGCCCAACTGAATGCTGGCAACTAAATGCAGGGGTTGCGCTCGTTGCGGGACTTAACCCAACATCTCACGACACGAGCTGACGACAGCCATGCAGCACCTGTGTACCGACCCTTGCGGGCGACGACATTTCTGCCAATCTTCCAGTACATGTCAAGCCTAGGTAAGGTTCTTCGCGTTGCATCGAATTAAACCACATGCTCCACCGCTTGTGCGGGCCCCCGTCAATTTCTTTGAGTTTTAATCTTGCGACCGTACTCCCCAGGCGGGATACTTAACGCGTTAGCTTCGTCACTGAAGGGGTCAATACCTCCAACAACAAGTATCCATCGTTTACGGCGTGGACTACCAGGGTATCTAATCCTGTTTGATCCCCACGCTTTCGGATCTCAGTGTCAGTGTTCGGCCAGTTACCCGCCTTCGCCTCCGGTATTCCTGTTGATATCTACGTATTTCACCACTACACCAACAATTCTAGTAACCTCTCCGACACTCAAGCTTCGCAGTATCAAATGCACTTCTGGGGTTGAGCCCCAGGCTTTCACACCTGACTTACAAAGCCACCTACATCCGCTTTACGCCCAATGATTCCGAACAACGCTAGGATCCCTCGTCTTACCGCGGCTGCTGGCACGAAGTTAGCCGATCCTTTCTTACAGGGTACATTCATTGTGTTATTCCCCTGCGACAGAGCTTTACGACCCGAAGGCCTTCATCACTCACGCGGCGTCGCTGCATCAGAGTTTCCTCCATTGTGCAATATTCCCTACTGCTGCCTCCCGTAGGAGTCTGGACCGTGTCTCAGTTCCAGTGTGACTGATCATCCTCTCAGACCAGTTAAAGATCGTCGCCTTGGTGAGCCATTACCTCACCAACTAGCTAATCTTACGCGGACTCATCTTAGAGCGAAAAACCTTTGACCCCTTGAGCCGCAGCTCTTGTGGTCTTATGCGGTATTAGCTAATCTTTCGACTAGTTATCCCCCACTCTAAGGCAGATTATCCACGCGTTACTCACCCGTGCGCCACTAGGTATTGCTACCCCGTTCGACTTGCATGTATTAGGCACGCCGCCAGCGTTTGTTCTGAGCCAGAATCAAACTCTCCAGTTTAAATTCTGTTAGAAGCAAACAGCTAGCTTTTACGCTATTGTTTGTTCGAATATTTTTTGAAATTGTGAATACTAATTACTCAGTATTCAAAGAGCCCAAAAATCTATTTTATCTAGCTATTCAGTTTTCAAAGAGCGAAAATTTCTTTTCATTCACTTCGCTATCGAAGCGAGAGGAACCAATCTTATCGATTTCTTGTTTCTCGTCAACAATCTTTTTTATTTTTTCTTCATCGAGACAAAAGTCTTAAAGAAGAAAAGAATCTCGATACAGCGGAACTTCGAAAAGTTCTTATATGAGAAATTTGGTGGAGGCAACAGGGATCGAACCTGCGACCTTCTGAATGCAAATCAGATGCTCTCCCAGCTGAGCTATGCCCCCAAACGAAGTGGAGCTGTTTTCTCGTAAGGGCCGAAAAAGGTCAATAGCTTTTTTTCGAAATTTTAATAACCCACCAGAAGTTGCTCAATAAATAACCGAGGCAGGGGCCTCGGTTATGGCAAAATACATTACTAAACTACTGAATTTACGTGTATTTAAGCGCTTGCTTTGAATTTTGACGCTAGAAGTCTATTTAGCCAGGCTCTTTCAAAACTAAGGTCGAACCCTACCTTCTCACCACCAGAAACAATCGCCGTATAGACCTTTTTTAGGATTTCGACCTCATGATCCAGGCCATTATCAGCTCCCATGGACTCTTCAATGGCTTCATAGACACTTAAAAGATCCGGGGTTGTGACCACTTTCGGAATGCGGGACATATCCAATCCCAAGGTCTCTAGCGGCTTAAAGCCCACCAGTGTTTCCGTCAGTAGCACCTTCGTTCCATTCTTAAAGTTCACCTGAATAAACGGCTTCCCTTCAGAGTCCGCGCGATGCAAAACCTCACTGACTTCCTGGGTATTGAAGGAGAATACTTTACCATCGAGGTCCTGGCGGATTTGTACTTTGCCAGACTCGTGAATCTTCGCTCTAAGACCCTTAGAGGAATCGACAAAATTCAGAATGTTGTCTAGCTCAGCGTGTGTCGACTTAGTTTTAGAACTGCTCAAATTACCCTCCCCTATAAATAGGGTCCTTCCAACAATAGAGATATCGACAATCCACAAAAGGACTTAACGAGAAAACAAAAAAAGTTGAGAATCAGGCCTCTTATCCTGTCGCATTTCGGATATTTTTTCGTGATACTGTTTCAAGGCGAGATTCATCGGCACCGTGACTTGTAAAGCCTGTGCCGATTTGAGATAACGAGGGCCGAAAGAGGCGCACTATTATGATCATCACACGTTGGCAAGCACCCATTGTTCCGAACAAACAGCAGGTAAATCTGATCCTGGAATCCGAAGGCATGGAGCCCTATGAGCAGGTTCTGGAGCCCCACAAAAAGGTCGCCGACCATCGCAAACCTTTCGCAGAAGTGCGGGTTATCATCAGCGGTGAAATGATTTTCAATGTTGCTGGTAATCAGTTTGTTTTGCGCCCCGGGGACCGCGTGGAAATCCCCGGCAATACGCGCTTTTCATACGTGGCACAAGGAACTGAGCCTTGCGTGAGTGTCTGCGCCCAGAGAGCCATCTAAGGTTTAACCATCTTAAAATAAAAAAAGCCTGCTTCGTGCAGGCTTTTTTTTTCACTCAAGGTCTTCAGAGATTTATTTCACTATATATGTCTTCATCCGGACGACTACTAATAAGAATACCGCTATAAGCACCCGAACCTCCTGCGCTTATAGAGGTGCTCCGCACCTCAATCCTTCTTTAGCTTCATCCAGTTCAAATAGTCTTTGATGTTCTTTTCAAATCCGCGAGAAGTGGGCTCATACAACGAAGGTTTCTCTTCGATTTCGTCTGGCAGGTAGCTTTGCTCCACCCAGCCGGTGGGATAATTGTGGGGATATTTATAGTCGCGACCGTATCCCAAATCTTTAGCCAAGGCTGTTTTGGCCGAGCGCAAGTGCAATGGGATCGGCAGCGTGCGTGTCTTTTCCACCAACTCACGGGCTTTATGCAAAGCCATGTAAGATGCATTGGATTTGGGGCACGAGGCCAAATAGGTCGTCACCTGAGAAAGTGTGATCGCACCCTCCGGCAGACCAATGGCTTCCACAGCCTGCAAACCGGCAATGGCCACAGAGATGGCACGTGGATCCGCATTGCCAACATCTTCACTGGCCAAAACAATCAGACGGCGAGCGATAAAAATCGGATCCTCCCCGCCATCCAGCATGCGCGCCAGATAGTACATGGCCGCGTCCGGATCACTGCCCCGAATGCTTTTGATAAAGGCCGAAATCGTATCGTAGTGCATTTCAGAATTCTTGTCGTAACCCAGCGGATTCTGCTGAAGCAGTTCACGCATATCGTTCACATCAAGAGGTTCGGCCTGATCTTCGTCCTTGGTAAAGGTGTATAAAATCTCGAGACTGTTTATCAGTCGGCGCGCATCCCCGTCTGAGTACTCAATCAGATTCTGTCGTGCCGCCGAGGTCAGTATCTTATCCAGGGACTTCGCATAGTGGGCCTCAGCCCGTGCGATAATCTTATTAAGATCCTGATCGGACAAGCGTTCAAAGATGACCACGCGACAGCGACTCAGCAGAGCGCGATTGAGCTCATAAGAAGGATTTTCCGTCGTCGCCCCCACAAGCACCACATCGCCTTTTTCCACAAAGGGCAATAACACATCCTGCTGGGCCTTATTGAAACGATGAATTTCGTCCACGAAAAGAATCGTCTTTTGCTGGAACTGGATACGGCGGTCTTTCCCCGCCTCCCCCACTTCACGCAGGGCTTTAGCGCCTGAGTCCACAGCATTAAGATGGACATAGTGAGCGTTAAAGTGCTGAGACAAAGCCAGAGCAAAGGTCGTTTTCCCGGTTCCCGGAGGGCCCCAGATGATCAGGCTGGGCAAATAACCTTTGCGTAACATTTGGCCCAGTTTGGACTTGGGTCCCAAAGTCTTTTCCTGACCAAAGATTTCATCCAGATTCTTTGGACGAAGAATCTCGGATAAGGGGGATGTTCCGGTAGAGGACTGCGCAGCTGAAAAAAGATCCATGAAAGGGTCATAAACCATCCCCCCGACGGAATCACCTAAAAAGGCCGCTGACCGCGCGCGGAGAAATAAAAAAGGGCTCATTGCTGAGCCCTTTTCCCGTTTCTTGTAATACGTCACTAAGGACTCTGCCCTAGTCCCCTAAACTTTCAATGGAGATGAACCCTGTGGTCCTTTCCGGAGTCAGCTCGCCTTTAGAGTCACGCGAAAAACCAATGATATCCACAGTCCCGGAAGACTGGAAGGACGCCGAAGCATTCAAACCACCACAGACAATGGGGCATGTCGTGGAAACCACTTGAGCAGGGGTGTATCTTTGAGCCGCGTTAGTTGGTTGTTTATAACTTGGAATTTCCGGCCCGCCGACCGCAGCCTCCCCTTTAGCGTACCAGATTTCGTTGAGAGCCAGAAGATTATCCCCCGCGAACTCACAAAGATAGGTTCCCCCAGAGAACTGAGGCCCCTGGAACTTCAGGCGGATTGCCGCAATAATCAAAGTCTTTTCAGTGTTTGGCCAAGCGATATTCAAATACTGAATCTGGAAGAAGGCCGCTCCAACATCATTAGGCGAAGGATTGGACGGGTCTTCTGTTTCCTTGGTCAGACAGCTTTTCGCAGTGGCATTGATGACATACGTGCGAGTTGTTCCCAACTGCACGGCCAACTGGCTGGTGTTCTCGGAACAGCTGGGCAGGAAGACCGCAACAGTAGAAACCAAAAGCAGAACTTTTAAAAATTTCATACGTCGTCTCCTCTAGAGATCTGTTGCATTCGTATTCATGGAACCCGAACCCACCTGACCCAGAATTCTTGGCGTCAGGAAGATCAACAGTTCAGATTTTTCTTTCGTGATATTTTTGGTCTTGAACAAGTGGCCCAGAACCGGGATTTCACGGAACCAAGGCACCCCAGTTTCCCCGTCAGTCGCGTCACTTTGATAGATACCACCGATAACGGCAGTCTGTCCGTTCTTAACCAAAATACGGGTATTGGCTTCACGACTGTTCACCGCAAAGGCCCCTTGACCCGCACTACTCACGTCAGCTCCACGGAACTGTCTGTTCACAAGCACTTTCATTATAACAGATCCGTCCGCCGTTACTTGCGGAGTCACATCCAGCTTCAGAGTCAATGGCTTGAACTGGAACGTTTCCTGAGTCGCCGTCCCGTTTTGAGTCACCTGACGAACCGGAACTTCCGTCGTTTGACTGATTTCAGCTTTCTCGTTGGACATGGTCGAAATTCTTGGAGCCGAGATGATTTTCACCTGGTCGTTGATTTCGTTCAAAGACAACGCAGCTGAAAGAGTCCCGAAGATATCCAAAGTCCCCACGTTCAAACCGAAATTCAAAGCCCCGTTTTGGCCGGCGGCTGAGGAGTTCACATTAAAGCTTGGATTCATATTCACAGGACCACGAGCCGTGCTGCCCAGTTTGATCGGTGCACCGGAAGCACTCCAGTTGATCCCGATATTTCTGGTGAAGTTTTCCGAAGCTTCCACGATTTTACCCTCGATGGAAACCTGTGGTGGCTGCGTATCCAGGCTTTGAATCAATTTCGCCGCACGCTCCAGGTTTTCCTCGATGTCTGTCACAACCAGGGCATTGGTACGAACATCGCCCACAACTTTGCCGCGATCACCCAGGAAGTCTTTGATTTTCTTTTCCAGCTCGTCCACTTTTGCGTAGCTGACCGGGAACATGCGAACCTTCAGCGGCTCCAGATTTCGGCGCGCTTGAGCCAGCTTGGTGGCATCATCCTCTTCCGCCTTCAAATCCTGAACCGGAGCAATTCGCAGGACGTTGCCCTGACGAGTGTAACCCAGCTTTTTGGCTTGCATCAGAACCACCAAAGCCTGGTCCCAAGGAACCTGGCGCAGTTTCAAACTGACGGCGCCCTTCACATCCTCGGAAATCACCATGTTTACGCCAGATTCTTCCGTGATGAAGTTCAAAGCGTCACGGATGTCCATGTTATTGGTCTCGATGGAAATCTTTTTGCCGTAGAATTTGGTGTTGCCTGCCAGGAACTCTGTCAGATTCTGACTTGGAAGGATTTTGTTATCCCCCATCGCGTTGCTGACATCAGTCACTTCCACTGACTCTGCCGGAGCGGCACCAGTACCACTGGCCACGATCAGCAGGCTGTTTCCTTCCTGCTGAACAGTGGGTTCACCCACACCGTCACGCAGTTGGATCACAAAACGTGCTGTTGAAGAGCCCGGATTCTGATAAGCATCAATAGCGCCTACGCTGCCTTTGATGTCTTTGGTGTTCAAAGAACGCTTCAGACGATCCGGCAGATTGGCGTTGTCCACTTCAATAATGTACTGGTTCAAATCGGGATTCGTGCGCGTTGTATACGTCAACGGGCGATCCCCTTGCACGATCACCGTTCCGCCTGTTTCGTTGGCGCGGAACTTAAGATCCGTGATATTCGCCGGAGCTGCAGAGGGCGCTGTTGCAAACGAATCCTGCGCCGGAGGCGCCGTTTCCGTCACCGTCGGCTGTTCAGCAAATGGATCCGGAGTGGTTTCAACCACTGTTGGTTCTGGTGCGGCCGGCTCTTCCGTTGCAGGAGCCGGGACATCCGCCACAGAACTGTCCGCGAACGGATCTTCTGTCGGATTGGATTCTTCTGTCGCAGCAGGAGCATCCTGAGCCACCTGTTGATCCTCGGATCCGCCAGCCTGATTCACTTCCTCTTCAATCGCCAGATCCTGGTCACCCGCAGGAGCGGACTCCGCCTGAGCCGGTTGATTGTCAATTTCATCGAATTCAGCAAAATCACTGTCGGCACTGGACGGTGCCGCTTCTTCAGCAGGCGCAACCTCTGCAGAGGAATCAAATCCATCCAGGGACAAATCGTCTTCCACCGGCTGACTTGCACAAGAGGTCAAAGAGGCAATCATTGCACTCAGGATTAACAATCTAATGAATCCGTTCATTAGTTCCTCCTAAAACTTAGAATACTATTTTTTCAATTCCATCACGCGGGGCTCTTTAAAGGCTTTGCCATCTTCGTACTTGGTTTCCATCACGACGACTTCACCCTCGCGAATGGTCGCCACGAATCCTTCGCTACGACCCACTTTGGAATTTTTAGTCACTACAAATACAGCCCCATCGGGATCTCTGATCATCGCACGAGGCGTCTTCACATCCCACAAAATACCCACAACCTGCAAACGATCAATTTCCCAACGTTGCAAAGGCTCAAGCACTTCGTTTTGCTTGGCAGTCTCTGGCAAAATAGGACGGACTGTCTTAAACACCTTAAACGGATCACGCTTGCCCGTAGGATCGTAAACATAACCATCGCGAGGCACAATTTCCTGCACCGGAGGAGGTGCCGTCACCGCATCACCCACCGGCATATCCTGCGCAGGCGGAGCCGGTACTTGCGTAGGCTCTGCCGGCGGCGGCGGAACTTCCTTCGCTGCCGCAGGAGGAGTGGCCCCTGCTGGAGGCACTTGTGTGGACTCGACCTCTTTTAGGAACTCAGCAGGCAAATCTCCGTTCGACGGAGCGTCCTGAGAATGAGCCGGCGCCATGAACTTCATGCTGACCGCAAAGGCCAGCCAAAGCCCCAAGGATGCCACTAAAATGTAAGATACAATCCATCTTACAGATTTCACTGCTGATTCTCCGTCGCTGCCGGTTTCTTTTCTTCCGGAGCCAGTTTATAACCCACTACCTGTCCTTCAAACTTCAATTTCTTTGAACCCGGCTCGGCTTCGCTTAGAACAATGTTCTGCACACGGGCCATACGCTCGGCTGTGGAAACCAGGAAAGTGAACTGAGCCAGTTCGGCATAACTTCCCTCCAGAGTCACTTCCACCGGAACCTCTTCCACAACTTCTTTTTTGATGTTCTCACCCGGTTTTTTCGATTTCACACTGACACCAGCATTCCGGGCAAAGTCATCGATCGCCTTGTTGATATCAATTGAGAACAACACCGCCGGCAATCGACGGGAGATCTCCTGATACTTCTGGCTGAGCTGACCGACTTTTTCCTGCATTTCCTGCACTTGTTTCAAAGTCGCATCCGTGTCTTTTTTCTTGTTTTCCTCTTCCTGCAGCTGCTGATTCACAGTTGCAATCTGAGCGTCGACGGCAGAACCATCATCATAGATGAAGTTCCAGTACAACCCCGTCAGGGCCAACCCGATCACCAGAATTTTTCCAATCGTTTGAACCGCGAGAGTGTCAAATAACTTATTCATTTGGTCTCTCCAGCAAACAACTGATCTCAAACTTCTTCAAACTTACCCCGTCCTGCACGGACTCGCTGGAGCTGACCAAGTTCACGTCCATTAAGAACACACTTTTTGTCAGAGCCTCCAGGAACTGAGATACTTCAAAGTCACTCAAAGCCAGCCCCTGAATGTTCACGCGGCCCGGATTGATCTGCACCCGGGTCAACCAGGCTTTTTCCGGAATCACGGTTTGCAACAGATCCAGAACGCGGATTTCGCGCTGACGATCTTTGGAGATCTTTTCCAAAGCGGAAATACGAGCCTCCATTAAAGCCTCGTCTTCCTTAAATTTCTTAATTTCAGCCACGGAATCTGCAGCCTTGGCGTTATAAGACTGCAGTTCGGCCAAAATCTGATTCTTGGAATTCAGTTCAGCCACTTTGGTCGGCACATTCTGATTCTCATAGATATACAGAGCCAAAGGTCCCACAACCAAAAGCACAAGGCGCTTTAGTGCCTCTTTGCGAATTTCCTCGGCCCCCATGAAGGATTCGGTGGAAATTCCCAGCGAAGACCCCAGTGAGGCTCCCGCAACTCCTGAGCCTGATCCATTGGCAAGATTAATCTTAATCATGTGGAGTCCCCCTGCTGGCGCAAAGCCAGTCCGGTGACAACACCTGCAAAAGCGCTGATCTGATCAAGATACTCAGGTGAGAATTTTTTAGGATTGGCCTTCACGCGCAGGAATGGATTGAACTGTTCCATCATAATGCCCGTAACCCGCGACACCGTCTCAACCAGACCGGAGGTTGCCGAGCTCCCCCCGGTGTAGAAACAACGGTTCAAGACAAGGCCATTGGTGGTCGCACTGAGGAAGTCCAAACTGCTGCGAATTTCTTCCGTCACGGCTTCGTTCGTCGCACTGATAATGCTGTGAACCTCATCCGGAACCTCACGACGGGAAATGGCACTGAGCTTTAAAGCCTCGGCTTCCGCCACGGTCACACCCATAGCTTTATGAATTTCGTTGGTGTAGTTGGCGCCGCCAACTGGGATATCACGGCAGAAGATGACCTCGCCGTTTTGCAGAACCACGAAATTGGTGATGGAAGCGCCGAAGTTCAGGATGCCGACGACTTCACCAGGAATCTTGCCATAGTTCAGTTCAAAGGCATTGGCCAGGGCAAAACCACTGACGTCCAAAACGCTGCAGTTCAGACCGCTCACTTCAATGACCTGAGTGTACTGGCTGACAAGTTCGTTTTGTGCGGCAATCAACAAGATATCCATCGCATCAGGCGAAGAACTGGTGTTCAGAATATGGTGAGCCAGACTGATGTTGTTGATATCAAAAGGAATATACTGCTCGGCCTCAAAGCGGATCTGATCCTTGATCAGCTTGCGATCCATCTTCGGGATCGTGATCTTTTTCACGATCACGGCGGTTCCCCACATGGCTGTGGCGATGCCCTTGCGTTTGGTTTTCACTTCAGCAATCAGTTGCTGAATCGCGATTCCCACCGAACCGATATCCACAATTTCCCCGCCAGACACGGCGTTGGGAGGCGTTGGTGCAAAACCAAAAGAGAGAAGCTGGGCGCCTTTGCCACTGACGTCCATTTCAGCAAGTTTGATGGAGCTCGATCCGATGTCGAGTCCGATGACTTTTTTCGATTTAAAAAACATGCTTTCGCTGCTTCCCCAGTTGTACCACTCAGATGTCTTTTCAAAGACTTACGTCTTTAGACACAAGTCTAACATACTAAAATTATTTCTGCTTGGGTGGGGAATGTCAAACAAGGGTCGAGGCCATACCCAAAGGTCCAGCCTCGGTCGAACCACTAACTCAGACCCGGAAGGAACAAGTCGAGGTACCAAAGCGCGATGGTCTCGCCTCCGAACAGATAGAGAACCGCACCTAAGGCCAGGTAAGGGCCAAATGGAATCACCGTCTTTAGTCCTGCTTTCTGCTTTCTGGCAGCGATCAAGCCAATCACGCTGCCAATGACTGCTGAAGACATAATCACAAAAGGAATTGCCTTCCACCCCAGGATCGCACCGATCCAGGCCAGAAGCTTGATGTCACCACCGCCCATGCCTTCGTTTTTGGTCAACAAATAATAGACGTAGGCCATTCCCCACAGGAATCCGCCCCCCATCAGCATCCCAAAAAGCGCATCCAAAAACTCGCGCTGCGGATTCAAGGCCGCCCCAACCAGCCCTATGACAATGCCGGAAAGAGTGAATTCATCAGGCAGAATCATGTGGTCCAGATCAATAAATGTGCACACCACCAAACCGAACACGAAAATCAGATACTCAAGCAGCGTCCAGGAGAGGCCAGCGTAATGGTAGCTCAGTGCGAACAACACCGCCGTGATCAGTTCAACCAAAGGGTAACGGAAAGAGAACTTTGCATGGCACTTGCGACAACGCCCGCGAAGGATAAACCAGCTGAAAATAGGGATGTTGTCGTACCACTTTACCGGGGTCTTGCAGCTGTAACAATAGCTGCGTGGCTTGACGATGCTTTCCTCCCTGGGAAGACGATAGATGATGACGTTCCCGAAACTGCCAAAGATCGCACCCAAAACAAAGAAAAGGACATAAAAGCCCGTATCCAAATCAAACAATGTCTTTTCTCCTGAAGAAGAAGTTGGTCAACAAAATGGCCAGCAAAGCCCAGCCTGTCATGTGCGCCAGCATCCATAGAATGTTGTCAAACGGAATGCCATTTTCAAGGAAGTAAGCGGATTTCCAGTTCATGCGGTAGAAGTTGGGTGTCACCCAGTGCAGAACCTTCACAGCCTGCACAAAGACCTCTTCCTTACTTTTTTCAGCGAAAAAGGTCAGGTCCCCCAGCCAGTGCCCCAGCAGGAAAACCATAAACCCGGCCCCCAAGGCCAGAACAGGTCGCACCACCAGACTGAAGAAGATCACCAGACACAGAATGACAGCACTTTCACACCACAGACTTAGACCGATTTCCAAAAATGCCGGCAGAAGTTGGGACTCTTTCCACAGACCCAACAGCAAAAAAAGCACCACACCCAAGGCACTCATCAGAAGAGTGTTCAATGCCAGGACCCCAAACAGCTTCCCCAGAATAAACTGAGCGCGACTGACGGGTCGGGAAAGAATCAACAGACAAGTCTGCTTTTCAATCTCCTTGGCCAACAGATAAGCTCCGGCAAACAAAGAAATCCCCAAACCGGAAATTTGAATCGCCATAAAGCCAAAGTCTGCCAGAATTTTTCTTTGTTCCGCAAAAGACAATGCCCCCAAAAGGAAACTCAGGGCCAACAGGGCCACGGCAATCAGGACCGCCACCATAAAGATCTTTTCTCTTAGCATTTCACGCAAAGTGGTGCGCGCTAAAGTCCATACCTTATACACGGCCTTCCTCCTTGCCCTTCAGCACTGAGAACGCTTTTTCCAGGCTTTGATATTCCGCCATGAACGAGCTTAAAACTCCGTCATAAAGAATCTGCCCCCGATTGATCACCACAAGATGTGAACACAACTCCTCCATATCCTGAAGAAGATGGCTGCTAAAGAATAAACTGACTCCGCGTTTTTGTTCTTCCCGCAGAATATCTTTCACCATGGCCCGGCCGTCCGGGTCCAAACCGGACATGGGCTCATCCAGAATCAGCAGATCCGGACGCGTCAGAATCGCCTGAGCAATCCCAATTCTTTGCAGCATACCTTTGGAATAAGTACGCAAGCGACGGTCTTTGGCCTCAAAAAGATCCACCTTTTTCAGGGCCTCATGAGCCCGCTCGTGGAAGTCCTTTAGAGACGCTCCATAACAAAGATTCCAGTGCAAACGCAGAAATTCCATCCCCGTCAGAAATTCGTAGAGATAAGGGCGTTCGGGCAAATACCCCACGCGGGTTTTGCTTTCACTGGTCAGCGGCTTTCCGAAAAAGTGAATCTGTCCGCTGTCGGGACGGATAAAATCAAATATACATTTAATGGTGGTCGTCTTGCCAGCACCATTGCTGCCGACAAAGCCGGAGGTTTGCCCCTCTGGAAGCGCGAAACTGACATCACGCAGGACATGACGGTCTTTTTCAAAAAGACCGCCCTTGAATGTCTTATTCAGCTTTTCAATAGATAATACAGACATTATGTGCTTAAGGCTTCAGCTCAATATTCAGAGCCTTCACCATCTCCCTCACAGGATCATACTGTTTAGAAGTGGCTGGCATCAAGTCACGAGAACCCAAAATTTCAGAGTAAGTGTTCTTATTACGGGTTTGCTCCAGAATATCGATCAAAGTGAACATCAAAGTGTGCGTGATTTTCGGATAGGTGTCGTAAAATTCCTGACGAACACAGAAAGGATCATTGGGGATCGGTGCACTCTTCCATAAAATTCGGTATTGGGCCTTTTTATCTGTCCCAAACTTTTCCCAAGCTCCCTCAAGCCCCTTTTCATCATCGCTAAAAACAGCGGCTGCATCCACCTTCTTTGCTTCCAGAAACTGAATGGACGCCTGATGATTTCCAGTGAAAGCTACTTCCTTGAAGTCCTTGTCCTGCAGACCAATTTTGCGCAAAGCCACCTGAGGATACAGGTAACCGGACGAGGACTTGTCATCCACAAAAGCAATACGCTTGCCCTTGAGATCTTTCAACTTTTTGATCCCAGAATTCTTCGGGGTCACAATCACTGAGTAATAGTACGGATGATTCCACACTTTTTTCAGCAAAACCTTGGCTTGGGCCTGTTGTTCCGCAAAAACATAAGTTGAAGAGGAGAAAAACGCAAAATCCACTTTTTTGGTTTTCATCGCCTCAACAAGGCCCGCATAGTTCTTGGAAATATAGATATTCACCGGAATGTTGAGCTTGGCCTGAAGTTCTTTTGCCAGGGCCAACCCCTGCTCGCGCAAATTCTCGGGATTACCACCCGGAATCACCCCCAGAGTGATCGACGGCGGGACTGCTTCCGCAGTGACTTCCGCCGCATGTGCTGTGGAAAGTGAGAGAATTGCCAGCAAACCGAGAATGAGTCGTTTCAAAATGCCTCCATAGCCCCCAGGGCCTCGACTGATGATGACTCATTTCTTTCGTTTTTCAAAGCAAGAACAAAGGCCTCGGCCGCATCACTTTCGGTGATACACGGGATGTTGTAGTCTGTACAAGCTCGACGAATGTCGAAGCTGGCCTCGATTGCACGACGGCCCGAGGTGGTATTGATCACAAACGCCACTTCGCCTGAACGAATCTTGTCCACGCAGTGAGGACGACCTTCATCGACCTTCCGCAAAGACAGACAGTTCACACCTTTTTCATTAAAGAATGACGCCGTTCCCGTCGTGGCCGAAACCCCATAACCCATGCGTTGCAGTTCGCGCGCCAAAGGCAGCATGATTTCCTTGTCCTTGTCGCGCAATGAGAAGAACACCTGCCCGATCTTTGGAAGTCTTATGTTACTTGAAAGGAAGGCCTTTGCCAGTGCTTCGGAATAGTTCTTTCCGCGCCCCATACTTTCCCCTGTGGATTTCATTTCGGGGCCCAGAATCGAATCAGATTCCGGGAACTTTTTAAACGGGAAGACCACACCTTTGACAGAAACTGTCTGAGTGTTTCTCCAGTTTAAGGTATCCAGCTTCAGATCTTTCTTTTTCTTCCCCAGCATCGCGGCAACACCTAGATCAATCAGCGGAATCCCCGTGGCTTTGGCCACAAAAGGAACCGAGCGGGAGCTGCGCGGATTGGCTTCGAGCATGTAAACCACATCGTCTTTCACAGCCAGCTGCAGATTCAAATGCCCGATCACCCCAATACGATGGGCAAGCTGTTTGCTCAGATCCTCAATACGCGCACAGGTTTCATCTTTCAGACGGTGCGGAGGCAAAACCCCCATCGAGTCCCCTGAGTGAACTCCCGCGGCTTCGATGTGCTCCACGACTCCACCGACGACCACCCAGTCCTCGCCCCGAACCAGATCCACATCCACTTCCAACGCACCGGCCAGGAACTGGTCCATCAGGCAGGGCTTGTCTTCCGAGATATAGTCCTTGTGACGTTGGAAGTATGACAGAAGCTCTTCGGTGTTTTCGATAACTTCCATACGGCGTCCACCCAAAACATAACTTGGGCGGCAGATCATCGGATATCCCACTGTTTTTTCAAGTTTCAGGGCTTCTTCCAAAGACCCTGCCATACCGGAATTGGGAATGGCAAAGTTCAATTCGCGGCAGATCTTCGAAAACAGCCCACGGTCTTCCGCAAGATCTATTGTCTCCAACGAAGACCCCAGAAGACGATAGCCGGCCTTCACCAACTCCGGAGCCACCCCGATCGGCGTCTGTCCGCCCAGCTGTGCGACAAAGCCCATCGGCTTGATAAAGCGCATGATTTCACAAAGACTTTCTGCGGTCAGAGGCTCAAAGAACAAAACGTCAGAAGTGTCGTAATCAGTTGAAACCGTTTCTGGGTTGGAGTTCACCATGACGACTTTTTTGCCGTTCTTCTGGAACCCCTTCACCCCGCGCACGCAACTGTAATCAAACTCAATGCCCTGCCCGATACGATTCGGACCGCTGCCAATAATAACCACGGCATCCGGTGCATTCACCGTCGCCGACATCATAGGCCAGTAGGAAGAGTAAAAGTACGGCGTGGAGGATTCAAATTCGCCCGCGCAGGTGTCCACTTGAGAATAGCGCGGAAGGATTCCGTGCTTTTCACGCAAGGCGCGAATATCGGTTTCTTTCTTACCCACCAACGCCGCCAGTCTGGCATCGGTGAATCCTTTCCTTTTGGCCTTCAAAAGCAGTTCCGCGTTGCTGTCCGTAAAATCAGCCTTGAAAGTTCTTTCAAACTTGATCAAAGCTTCGATGTGCTCCAGGAAGTAGGGATTAATGCGGGTTAGCTCTTCGATTTCAGCCACGGTCTTGCCTTCACGGAAGGCTTGGAAAAGATGATAGATCCGCCGACTGTTCGGGTACGAGATCTTACCCGTTTCCAACATCACTTCCGGGATGGCTTGCGGATCTTTTTCCAGACTGGCCAGAGCTTTCATCAGGGATTCCTGCAAAGTTCGGCCGATTCCCATGACCTCGCCCACGCTCTTCATCTGCGTGGTTAAAGTGTCTTTGGAACCCACAAACTTTTCAAAAGCAAAGCGCGGGATTTTCGTGACGACATAATCCAAAGCTGGCTCATAACAAGAAGGTGTCACCTTGGTGATATCATTCTGCAGCTCATCCAAACTGTAGCCGATCGCCAGCAAGGCCGCGATTTTGGCAATGGGGAATCCGGTGGCTTTACTTGCCAAGGCCGAAGATCGGCTGACTCGAGGATTCATTTCAATCACCACGCGCTCGCGAGTTGTGGGATGAACCGCAAACTGAATGTTTGCCCCACCTGTCTGGATTCCGACTTCGTTGATGATCTTGCAAGCCTCATCACGCATGGCCTGATATTCTCGATCGCTCAAAGTCTGCTGAGGCGCCACTGTGATACTGTCACCGGTGTGAACGCCACAAGGGTCGAGATTTTCGATACTGCACACAACCACGAAAGTGCCCTTGTAGTCGCGCATGACTTCAAGTTCATACTCTTTCCACCCCAGGATGCTTTCTTCCACCAAAACTTCGGAAGTGGGGCTTTCATGCAGGGCGGTCACCAGCATTTTTTTGTATTCTTCCGGGGAATAGGCGATTCCCCCCCCGCCGCCGCCCAGAGTGTAGTTTGGGCGAAGAATCATCGGATATCCCAGCTCTTCTGCGATCTGCAGGCCGTGTTCGTAAGTGCGGATCAAATGACTTTTAGGGTACTTTGCACCGATTTTATCCAGCAGACCGCGGAAAATTTCACGATCCTCTCCGGCCTTGATCACTTGCGGAGTCGCACCCAGTAACTGCACTTTATGCTTTTGCAGAATACCCTTGGCATGAAGATCCAAGGCAAGGTTCAGGGCGGTTTGACCTCCTAAAGTGGGGATCACCGCATCAGGCTTTTCTTTTTCGATGATTTTTTCAAGATAGTCCACTTTCAGTGGCTCAACATAAACCCGGGTGGCGATTTCCGGGTCGGTCATGATGGTGGCGGGATTGGAGTTCACCAGGATAACTTCCAATCCTTCCTTCATGAGTGCCTTACAGGCTTGAGTGCCGGAGTAATCAAACTCACAGGCTTGTCCAATAACGATGGGTCCAGATCCGATAATAAGAACTCTCTTAATACTGGACTTGCGCGGCACTCTTTCCTCCTAGGTCACGGCCATCAGATCCCCAATTTCCCCTCATTGGAGTAAATCATTTCGGGTCTGACGTGTTTGTACTGTTCAAATTTATAACGCATCTTAATCAGGCGAAGCATCAGCAGATCCGGATCCAGATCCGGATCTTTGCGGTGACGTTTCACCTCGGCCAGAATGAACTTCTTCGCACTTTCAGGGTGGAAGCAGAAGCCGCGGGTAAAGACATAAGAATCCCCTTGGGGGATCAGGCGGACTTCGAAAAGCTCATCTGGATCAAAACCAAAGACGAAAGGAGAAGCCTTCACTACCAGAGTTTCAGCTCCAAAAAGGCCTTTCTTCCCGTACAGAAGATCTTTGATATAGACGTCCCCGTCTTTGATTTTAACAAACTCAAAAATGGAATGGCGGTGCTGCTTTAGCACTTCCAGTGTTTGCAGTTCTTCTTCAGAGAAACGCAATTCCCGCACCAGCAGGCAGGCCTCCAAAGGGGTCTGACCGAATCCTTTTAGTTCTCTGGTGAAAAAATACCAGTCATAGAACTGAGCCATGCGCGATTCATAGTGCTCGGAGTTTTCATCCAAGGTCCCGGCATTTTCAAAGAACTCTTTTTTGGCCATGGCCAATTCGTCTTTGAAGGCATCGCTGACAAAGTGATTAAGGATTTTTTCGATCAGTTTTTCGTATTCGTTCATATCATCCGCTCTACAAAGTAGCTAAACAGCCCGGAGGCCTCATGCGGCCCCGGACAACTTTCCGGGTGATATTGTATTCCTAAACACTTGCGTTTTTCACTATAAAATCCTGCCACAGTGCCATCATTGAGATTCACGTGAGTCACTTTCACGTCAGGAGGCAATGTAGACTCTTCCACGGCGTATCCATGGTTCTGACTGGTCACATAAATCTGATTAAGCACAGTGTCGCGAATAGGATGATTGCTGCCTCGATGACCAAATTTCAGCTTGTAGGTCTTAGCTCCCAAAGCCAGGCCCAGAATTTGGTGGCCCATGCAGATCCCAAAAATGGGTTTTACACCCAATAGTTCACGGACAGTCCCGATAGCCACTTTCACGTCAGCCGGATCACCGGGGCCATTGGTCAGCATAATTCCATCAGGATTATAGGCCAAAATGTCCTGCACCGACGTGCGGCTGTTGAAAATCTTGAGTTCTGAACAGCGATGTTGAAGCTCTCTTAAGATATTTTCCTTGCTGCCAAAATCCAAAACAGCAATACGAGGCCCCACCATATTATCCCCACGACGCACTTCTGGCTCTTTGCGGGAGGCAAGGTAAACCCAGTCCTTATCCATGGTCTTTTTCTGAGCAATCAAGGCTTGAGCTTTAGCAACAGCTGTCGTTTGATCCTGCGCCTGAATCAGGGCCCCCCAGGGAGTGCCCCCTTGACGAAGACGCAATGCCAGCATTCGCGTGTCAATTTCAGTCAAAAGAGGAATTCCATTTTCTGTCAAACGCTGCTTCCAAGCCCGATCACGCTCGGAATCTTGAACCTCTAGACAGATAAAGCCATCGATCCACAACTGACGCGACTCCCAGACAGCATCCTCGACACCGTAGTTGCCCTGCATCGGCGCGGTCATCACCACAATCTGAGAAAAGTATGAAGGATCCGTCGCAATTTCCTCGTAACCGGAATGAGACGTGTTGAACACCACCTCGCCCGCGCGATCCGTGCCACCCTGCCATTCGCCCGTGTAGACTTCCCCAGTTTCAAGCACCAGATAGCCGCGCATTACTGTACCTCTTTCATTGTCATATGAATCAGACTTTGACGAACCAGAACACCGTTGTGAACCTGATCCAGCACTTTGCAGCGTGGATCCTGCAGAACATCCGCATCCATCTCGGTCCCCTGATTGATCGGCCCAGGATGCATAATCAGGGCTTTTGCCGACAGAGCTTTCAGGTTCTTTTGCGTGAACCCGAACTGCTCGCGATAGTCCGTCAAAGAATACTTATGATCGTGACGTTCCATTTGAACCCGCAAAGCCATCGCCGCTGTCGCCCATTGAAGTCCTTGCGAAAGATCGCTGAAGACCTGACATGGCGGCAGCTGCGGGAGGAATTCTTTCGGGCCACACAAAGCCACTTCATAACCAAGCTTTTCCGCCAACTCGAAGTGAGACGCTGCCACTCGGCTGTGACGAACATCACCGACAATCAGCAGTTTTTGTCCTGCGCAGGACCCCAGATGCTTGCGAATGGTGTAGGCATCCAACAAAGCCTGTGTTGGATGACCTTTCTTACCCCAGCCCGCATTCAGGATCGGAGTGGCGATTTTTTCAGAAAGTGCACGCAAATCCAGATCATCGCCCGTGCGAATCACCAAGAAGGACGGCTGCATCGCCTCGACATTTAAGACGGTATCTTCCAGAGATTCGCCTTTTTCCAGACTGCTGCCAGCCGCGCCGTCCAAGCGCAAAGGATGAATCCCCAGACGTGCGCAGGCCGTTTCAAAGCTCATGCGTGTGCGTGTGCTGGCCTCAAAAAACAAAAGGGCTCCGGTTTTTCCGAAGCCCTCAATAGCAGACGATTTTCCCGCCGCAATTTGATCGGCGAAAGAGAATAGGATATCGATTTTTGTTTTTTCAAGAGAACGAAGATCAATAAGAGAGAAATTTTTCCTAGACGACATCTAGAACCCAAGCCTAGGTTCCAAGGGTAGACTTGTCAATGGACCGTGGAAAAAACTCGGTCCCAACGCACTGAAGGATAACGGTCCCCGCCCCATTTCTGCTGCCAATCCAGCGAAAGCCAAATTAAAGCCACCCGGCCCACCACCTGGGCCATAGGAACCGTGCCCCAATAGCGCGAGTCGTCACTGGCGTCACGATTATCTCCCAGCAAGAACACTTCTCCAGGAGGCACCACCAGGGGACCAAAATCCTTATCATCCGGATTTTTTTGGAAAATCACACGCCACGAGGACGCACCCACTTTTTCAGAGTAAATATCGAAAAGTTCAGGATTGGGATTGTCACCCGCCACAGCTTCCAACTTGTCGTAATTCACGGGCTCCTCATTTAGAACAAGTCGCCCTTTGATAATCTGCACACGATCCCCGGGCAGACCAATCACACGTTTTACGTAAGTCACGGAAGGTTGATTCGGATAGGTGAAGACCACGACATCGCCTCTTTCAGGCAAAGTCAGGGACCATCTTTGACTGGCAAAGGGAATCTGCACCCCATAAGAAATGCGGGACGCAAAAATGAAATCACCGGGTTTGAGCGCGGGCTGCATAGAGCCCGTTGGCACCTTATAGGCTGTTACCAGAAAATGACGCACAAACAGCGCACACAGCACAGCCAAAACTAAAGTTGTCAGATATTCCCGCCAGCGATTCATCCTTAAATCCTAAACGGAACAGGGACGCGCCTTCAAAGGAATTTTACACACAGAAGGTCTTTTTCGGGAATCAATGCAAGGACTGGAAGAGTCTGTTAAATCGGATTTGCGAAGGATCACACACAAATGTCATCGTCGGCAAGGTGCTGTGACAAGAAAGCCAGATCACTGACGCCCGCCCCACCAGATAATCGTTCTTCACGAATCCCCAAGCACGCGAGTCCGCAGATTGATCGCGGTTGTCACCCATAAAAAAGTATTCCCCCTCGGGAATCTTATAAACTTGCACGTCTCCAGAATCCTCAGGGGAAAGAAAACGAACCGTGTAAGATCGCTCACCATTATTCTCTGTGAAATATTGAAAGCCCGCCTCAAATCCACGGTCCGACATGGGCGTCATCGTAAACGGATTGCCATTGACCGCCACGCGGCCGGCTTTGATCTCCACTCGATCCCCAGGAAGACCGACCAGACGCTTGATGTAGTAGACATCCGGATTTTCAGGATATTTAAAGACCACAATATCGCCACGCGAAGGTGTCGACCACTGCACCAACCAGCGGTCACTGAAGGGAATATGCAAGCCAAAGGCGAATTTTTTTACAAGGATATGGTCGTGAATCAAAAGATTCGGAATCATGCTGCCAGAGGGAATGACAAAGGGCTCAAACAAAGCCCAGCGCACACCCATCACCAGTAAAATTGGAAAAAGGAACGTTAGAATCGCCTGATTCCAAGTTCCTTTTAAATTAGGTGTGCTTTTTTCTTCAGACATCTAGTTAACAGAGTGGAAGAAGCGGCCCCAGCGGATTGTCAGAGGGTTGCACAGGAATGGAAGATTCGGAACCGTCTCTTCACAGCTCAACCATACAAACATCGCACGGCCCAGGATGTTTTGTTTGGGCAGGAAGCCCCAGCCACGGCTGTCGTGAGAATTCATACGGTTGTCACCCATGACAAACAGATGATCATCCGGAACTGTCACTGGGCCAAAAGTCTCATAGACATCACCCTTGCGAAGAAGGATGGCGTGTTCTTTACCCTCTTTGGCGCCTTTACCTGCCGGCAAAGCTTCTGTGAATTCCACATAGTTTTCTTTGTTGTCGTTGATGTTGCCATCACGCTGGAAGTCCGCATCGCGCAGCCATGCAAAGTCATCCATGTTGGCCGGAACCTTTTTTTCAACCGGTTTGTCGTTGATATAAAGAGTTCCGTTTTCGTAATAAACCTTGTCGCCCGGCTCACCCACGATACGTTTGATGAAGAATGTGCTCATGTCCTTCGGGAACTTGAACACGATCACTTCGCCACGTTCTGGTTCGTTGAACTTCACCAACCATTTTTCACTGAACGGAACACGCAGACCATAGGTCAGCTTGTTCACAAAGATATGATCGTGAATCAGCAAGGACGGCAGCATGGAACCCGACGGAATCACATAAGCTTCAATAAAGCCCCAGCGAATGAACAAAGCGATAAAGACCGCCAGGAACAAAGAGCCCCAACCTTCGGTCCAAAAGTGCTTCGTTTTGAAGTCCCAGCTTTTAGGTTTGTTGTCACTCATGATGATTCTCCTAGTCTTCCACTTTCAAGATGGCCAAGAAGGCTTCCTGAGGGACTTCCACATGGCCGATGGCCTTCATGCGTTTTTTACCCTCTTTCTGCTTTTCCAGAAGCTTACGCTTACGGGAAATATCACCACCATAACACTTCGCGGTCACGTCTTTTCTGATCGCGCCCAGTGTTTCACGAGCAATGATCTTGGCACCAATCGCAGCCTGAATCGCGATCTGATACTGCTGACGAGGAATCAATTCTTTCATCTTTTCCGCCAGCAAACGGCCGCGATTTTGAGCCTTGGATCTGTGAACGATCAAGGACAACGCATCGATCGGTTCGCCATTGATCAAAATGTCCAGCTTCACCAGGTCGGATTCTTCAAAGCCGATGAATTCGTATTCCAAAGAGGCATACCCTTTGGAGATCGACTTCAAGCGGTCGTAGAAATCCATGACCATCTCATTCATTGGCAGTTTGTACTCAATGATGACCTTTTTCTCTGTCACATATTCCATCTTCAACTGAATACCGCGCTTGTCTTCACACAGTTTCAGAATGCCACCGATGTAGTCCGTTGGCGTATGCAGAGTCACCTTCACATATGGTTCTTCAAACTTGGCAATCAACGTTTCATTTGGCATTCCGGAAGGATTTTCCAGCATCATCTCCGTACCATCATTTTTGGTGATACGATAAACAACCGTTGGTGCCGTGGTGATCAGATCCAGATTGAATTCACGCTCCAGACGTTCCTGGACGATTTCCATGTGCAAAAGACCCAGGAAACCGCAACGGTATCCAAAGCCCAAAGCGGCGGATTTTTCCACTTCAAACGTCAAGGAAGAGTCATTCAGACAAAGTTTGTCCAAAGCATCTTTCAAGTTTTCGTATTCCGACGCCACGACCGGGAAGATCCCGGCAAAGACCATCGGTTTGATTCTTTGGAAACCTGCCAGAGGCTCGGATGCCGGATGTTTTGCTGCCGTAACAGTGTCACCCACCTGGACGTCACGGATATCTTTGATACCGCAAACCAGGAAGCCCACTTCGCCGGCCTCAAGAACCTCTTGCATCGCTGGGAATGGTTTGTACTTACCCATGCGCAGGACTTCATAGTCACGATCCGTGGCCATGAATTTAATCTTGTCGCCTTTTTTAATCACGCCATCAACCATACGAACCAGGACAACAACGCCCTGATAAGCATCGAACCAAGAGTCGAAAATCAACGCTCGCGGAGTCAAAGAGCGATCCGCTTTTGGCGGCGGAACTTTTTGAACGATGGCTTCCAGAATATCCGTGATGCCGATTTTTTCTTTGGCAGAGGCATGGATAATATCAGTGCAGTCCAAACCCACGGTGTCTTCAATCTGCTTCGCAACCCCTTCAGGGTCCGCAGAGGGAAGGTCAATTTTGTTCAAAACAGGAATGATCTCCAGATTGTTTTCCATGGCCAGGTATACGTTGGCCAGCGTCTGAGCTTCGACACCTTGAGCGGCATCAACAACCAGAATCGCACCTTCGCAGGCCGCCAATGAACGGGACACTTCGTAAGAGAAGTCCACGTGCCCCGGCGTATCGATCAAATTGATCTGATACATGTTTCCGTCTTTGGATTTGAAATCCAAACAGACCGTTTGAGCTTTGATAGTGATACCACGCTCGCGCTCAAGTTCCATGTTGTCCAGGAACTGATCCTTTTTCTCACGATCCGACAAAGAGCCGGTGGCAGAAAGAAGACCGTCAGCCAAAGTAGATTTGCCGTGGTCGATGTGAGCGATAATAGAGAAGTTACGTATAAATTTAGGATCCATAGGGCGGTATTATAAATAAGAAGCGCCGAGTTGCTAGGAACAACTCGGCGCAATGATTAAGGTTTTAAAGATTTTTAAGCCAGTGTTTTAACGGCATCTTTCAGTTGGTCGACCTTATTCAGGCGCTCCCAAGTGAAGGAATCTTCGTTTCGGCCAAAGTGACCGTAAGCCGCTGTGGGGCTGTAAATGGGTCTTAGAAGGTCCAACTCCTTTGTAATGCGAGCTGGGCGCAAATCGAAGACCTGACGAACCGCTTTTTCCAGAACTTCTGGACCCACTTTGCTGGTTCCGTAGTCGTTTACAGTGATGCTCACTGGTTCTGCCACACCGATAGCGTACGCAACCTGAACCAAGCAGCGCTCGGCCAAACCCGCACCTACGATGTTCTTAGCGATATGACGTGATGCGTAAGCTGCGGAACGATCCACTTTGGATGGATCTTTACCAGAGAACGCGCCACCGCCGTGCGCTCCGTGGCCACCGTAAGTGTCCACGATGATCTTACGACCTGTCAGACCCGCATCACCCATTGGACCGCCCGTTACGAAACGGCCTGTTGGATTGATGAAGAATTTGGTTTTGGAATCGATCCACTGAGAAGGGATGGATTTTTTGATCAGTTCTTCTGTGATGAATTCCTTGATCGTCGCATTGGAAACGCTGTCAGCATGCTGAGTGGAAATCACCACCGCATCAATGCGTTTTGCAATGCCGTTTTCGTACTGAACTGTCACTTGGGATTTTGCATCCGGGCGCAACCAGTCAACCTTGTTAGCCTTACGAAGGGCAGCAAGGTCCTTCACCAACTGGTGAGACATCGCGATGCTTAAAGGCATCAGTTCCGGAGTTTCATTCACAGCGTAACCGAACATCAAGCCCTGGTCGCCGGCACCCTGATCGTCAGAAAGAGTTTCTTTTACACCCACAGCGATATCCGGGGACTGCTGACCAACTGCGATCATCACACCGCAAGTTTTGTAGTCGAAGCCTTTGTCAGAGTGATCGTAGCCAATGCGTTTGACAACATCACGAGCCACTTCAGAGAAGTTCACTTTTGCAGACGTCGTGATTTCACCAGCAACAACAACCAAACCCGTTGTCAGCATTGTTTCACAGGCAACACGTCCCTTTGGGTCTTGAGCCAAAATGGCATCAAGAATACCGTCAGAGATTTGATCCGCCATTTTATCCGGATGGCCTTCAGACACAGATTCACTTGTAAACAGATAGTTTTTCACAGCTTTCGTTCCTCATTAGGGGAAGGTTGTTAATGAGCTCGGCCTCGTCAAAAAGGCCATCCTAAAATCAGTCTGCCCTCTTTCAAGCCCCCTCTGGGAGCGGAAATAAAAGCGGACTTTTTTAGCGAACGGCCAACCTAACAAAACGAGTCGGAGGGGTCAAGAGTCCTTGGGTTTGTGGTGGTAAAAATAGGCCAACTCAAGGAAAAAGACTGTAAAGCCTCCCACCAGGCCGATCAGCCCCATTCCAATCATGAACTGAGCAAGTGTTTTCCCCAGGGCGCTGATGGACGGTTCGGGAACCCAGCCCTGATTTTGCAATAAGAACATAAGGATGTAAGCAGCAACACTAATAAAGGTCCAAGCAACGGCATGAGTCCGATTCGTCAGCAGCCCGACAATCAAAGGCAACACCGCAAACCATAAAAGCGTGGGCGAGAAGAAGCCGCCGGTATAGAAAGAAAAGGAAAACTGAAACACCATTCCGGCCAGTACCATATTATAGGCTGCAGCCACCATCGAACGGCTGATTCGATAAACCAAAGGTGACAAGGCATGAATGATGGAGCAAGTGAAGCCAATGCGGGCCAAAACCGGCTGTTCCACAAAAAACAAGGAAATCAGACTATAGGTCCACATCAGCAGACCCGTGAGAACCGTGATCAGAACAAGCAGACGACCCTTGTAATGACGAACCAGATTATCCTCTTTGACATCCAAAGAGAACAGACTAGCGCCCCAATGCAAACGATCTTCGTGTTCCAAACAACGTTCCAAACGAAAAAGAGGTGGATAAGCCCACCTCTTCATTATAGTTCGGCACTATAAAAATTGCACGAAAATCAGGCCGCCTTTTTCCAGCGGGCAAAAGTCTCATAACGGGTCTCTTTTGTGCTTTCCGGTTTCTTATGGTCTTTGTATTGTTTGTTCACCTTCAGGAACTGCTTTTCAAGCTTTTCCGCCGCGGAATCGACAACACTGTACGCATCCGGTCCGTAGGCCGTCGCCTTGAAATACTTCTCTCGGGTGTTCACGGAAATCTCAACGCAGAATTCATTCTTCTGCTTACTGAAATACACGTTGCCGTAGCCCTCTTTAAGCAGGAAGCGCCCGATCTCAGACATTTTTTCTTCTGTGTGTTTCACCAGGGAATCGGAGTGATCGAGATGCTTAAAGGTATAGTTGAGTTTCATGTTTTCTCCTTCTTGGCCCCTTTCAAGGCCTTGGTTTCGTACCTGGACTTCTTATCGGTCCAGCCGGACTAAAGATGAGCCCTATTTTGAGACTCATTTGGTTTTTCTTTGGGTTAATAAACAGGCCTTAAAAATTTCAACGTCCTGCTGATTTTTTAGATATTTCGCCACAGGAGCCATGGATGCATAAGCCTCCTGACATTGGCCGCGACTGAATTCAAGCTTGGCATCAAAATAAGAATCCCTCAAAGCTGCGGGCAAACGGTCGACCGAGCGAGGCTCCACCTCCCCGGCTTCGATTTTTCTTTTATATTCACGCAAAGCCTCTTCGGACTTGCGGCGCAGTTCCCGGATATCAGCATAGCGAGGAACATGTGGTGGAATTCTTTTGGATGCTTCCAGTGCTCCTTCATAGTTTCCGGCCTGGAAATAGGTCTCCGCACGCTCTATTCGCGTGGCAATTTCATTCGGATCAATCTTTTTATTTGAAGAGCCAAAAGGATTGGCAAGGATTCCCAAGGACAGGCCCGAAAGGGCGACCGCATACATGGCGAATTGTGCTGGCTTAATCATAGGGAACTTATCGGAAACCCCCGACTAAAGATGAGGAATTTCCATGTTCCAATTCGAGATTTGGGCGAAGAAAAAAGCGCGCTTCGCCCCGGGAATGTCTACAGATTCACCATTTTTTTATAATACTCCAGAAGCTTTTTGGCCCCGTGAAGTAAATTGGCTTCCCAATCATTGTGCGCATTATGATCCGCACCATCGGTGATATATTTTAAAGAAATCAACTGCACATTCATTTTGCGACAGACTTTGGCCAGCGCATAACCTTCCATGTCCACCAGATCACAGGCCACTTTGGGTGTGCCGGTTTCAAAGGCGTCACCCGTTCCACAAATGCCTGAGCTTAGTTCAGGGAAATACGGAATCAAATCAATCGCTCCGGGCAAGGGATCAAAAGGAGTTTCCCCCACTTTGAAACCCAACGGGGAAATATCCATATCCCGCTGCACGAAGCTGGACACCTCGACAAGATCATGGGTTTTAAAGCGCGAACTGCCCGCCGTGCCCAGATTGATCATCACTTTGCACTTGGTTTTGTGAATGGTATCCAAGGCGGCATAGGTGGCGTTCACCTTGCCGATACCAGAGTATATAACAGGAATATTTTCTTTTTCAAAAAGCCCCTGCGACTCTCCGGGAAGAGCCATGATCAGAGCCACGTCATTAATATTGAACAAGGGAATAGACCTCTTCGTTTTTAAACTTCATTTTATTCAGGAATGTCAGATTCACCAGAACCGCGACGGACTCCACCTTGTAGCCCGCAAGAACGCTTAAATCAATAGCCGCCTGCAGAGTCCCGCCCGTGGCCAACACGTCGTCGATGATCATGATATTGCCCTGACCCAAAGGCAGCTCAATTTCCGCCGTGCCGTATTCCAAGGCGTATGAAACTTTTTTGGTGGGTGGAGGAAGCTTCCCTGCTTTGCGAATGGGAAGAAAACCTTTTTGGTGTGTCGCTGCCATATGAGAGGCCAGAATGAACCCCCGGGACTCGATGCCCGCAAAATAGTCCACCTGACTCAAATCCACATTCTTCACAAGCTGCCTCGAAACAAACGCCATGGCATCTGGGTTCTGCAAAAGTGGTGACATATCACGAAACAAAATTCCCTCTTTAGGAAAATTTGGCACGTCGCGAATCAAACTCTTTAGATCCATAAAGCCTCTCCCCGAGAATCCTTATCTTATTTACAACACTGCTCCGAGTAAAGAGGCCTTGGTCTTGATGGACCTAATTATTCGTACTAGCCTCATTTTTGATGAAAAAATCTCTCATCTTAATACTGTTTGCTATGCACTCACTTTTAAGTGCCTGCTCGAGCAAACAGATTATCCGCGACTCCGAATACACCCTCTCTGAGGCGGCGTTCCGCTCCGGCGACATCAATCAGGCGCTGGACCGCTTTCCCCAAAAAGAGCAACATGGATTCGTCACTTCAATTGAAAAAGCCTGGCTGGGGCTTTGGAACGGCGAATCTGAAAACTCTGACCTGCTAAAGCAGGCGAAAACTCTTGATGAGCGCAACTTCACCAGTGTCAGCCGCGAGGCCCAGTACTTCTTCTACAGCGAATCGGAAGATGGTTATATTCCAGCAGAGCATGAGGTCATCATCATGCACCTGCTAAGTTCCATGTACTTCCTGCGCAGTGAAAAATGGACTGAAGCGCGCGTCGAAGCTCAACGCGCCACCTTCTTCCTGCAGAACTATGTCAAAGACGGACAGTCGCACTTTGACGACCCCGCTTTACGGCTGTGGCTGGCTGGAATCTGGGCGGCTTTGGGAGAATGGAGTGAAGCCCAGGTGGATTTACGCAAGGCCTATGAGCTGAGTAAAAACAAAAATCTTCTGCCATTGCTGGAGCAAACCAAAGCACCCGAAAAATTTTCTGTGATCTTCGAGGGCGGAGGTCCCGAGATCATCTGGCATGAAGGTGTTTTACAGCCGGAGTTCTTGGAAAAAAGTGCGCCACCTTTAACGGCGGTGCACTTCACTACTCTTCCCTGGTTTTTACGTCACCAGGAAAGGAACTCGCAGATTCGCAACATCGTCATGAAGTCAAACTACATGACTCAGTACTATGGACTGAACACCAGCGTGGGTGCTGAAAAGACCCTCGGCTTTGCCGCCTCAAACACCCTTCGAGCAGCGGGACTCCTGATTGGCTCGGCGATTATCGGCGGGGGCCTTTATGCTCTGGCCAGTACCGGATCCTCGGGAGCCGGCGAGGTCGCGGGTTATATTATTGGTGCGGGGTATTTAGCAGGTTCCGAGATTTGGAAAAAAGGAGATCAGGTGGCGCGCAGCTTTGATGAATCCGCCGCCGAAAGCAAGAAATCGGGCCTGGAGAATCTGCGCATCTATCGATTTGTGCGTTTTATGCCCAGTTGGATTTCGGTCTCAATCAAGCCTGAATCGATTATTCCTCCTGCGAAGGGCTTGAACTTAAAAAGTCCCAAATCCCCCACATCGGTTGTGTTCCTGCAAAGATTTTAATAGAAAAAAGCCCTCTCGAAGAGGGCTTTTTTTAGAAGTATTTCTTACGTTGCGAAGATGGCAAGATCTTCAGCATATCGCGGTATTTCGCCACGGTACGACGGGCAATCTGGATACCTTCGACCTTCAAAAGATCCACGATTTTCTGGTCGGACAATGGGTTCTTCGGATCTTCTTTGGAAACCAGATCCTTGATCTTGATCTTCACGGACTCGGAAGCCAGAGAATCCCCGTCAGAAGAACTGATACCAGAGTTGAAGAAGTATTTTAGCTCATAAATACCCTGAGGCGTGTGCACGTACTTGGCCGTCGTTACACGGCTGACCGTGGATTCGTGCATGCCGATGTCATTGGCGATATCACGCAAAACCATCGGCTTTAAGTGCTCAGAGCCTTTTTCAAAGAAGTCGCGCTGATGCTTCACGATGGATTCTGTCACCTTGTAGATCGTGCGCTGTCTTTGGTGGATGGACTTGATCAACCAAACGGCAGAACGAAGTTTCTCCTGGATATAATCCTGGGTCTTGTCGCCGGTGGTTTTGCCGCCTTTAAGCATGTTTTTGTAGAAGTTGGAGATTTTCAAACGCGGCAGACCGTCTTCATTCAAAGACACCACATAGTCATCACCGACTTTATAAACGTAAACATCCGGAGTCACATAGTGCGTGTCGCTGCTGACAAACGCGCGACCTGGCTTGGGATCCATGGCGTAGATGATTTTGCAGATTTCCACAATGTCTTCCACGTCACGGTTCAAGGCCTTGGCAATAGCCTCGTAGTTTTTCTTTTCCAGATCCTTCACGTGATTTTTGATCAGAGTGACCAGATCGTGGGTGTCTTCTTCCATGTGTTTGGCCTGGATCAGAAGACATTCCTGCAGATCACGAGCCCCCACACCCGGGGGATCAAATTCGTGAATCAGGGTCAGAGTGTCTTCCAGAAGCGCCAGATCCACTTTTTCCTCTTCCGCAATTTGCTCCAGAGGAACTTTGATATAACCGTCGTCATCGATGGCGCCGATCAGGGCGTCTGCGGCTCTTTCCTCTTCTTCAGAGAAGCCGTTCATTTTCACTTGCCAGTAAAGGTGATCATGCAGGGTTTGAGACGCCGTGATGACGTTCTCATAGTTCATGATTTCTTCAGAACCTGCCATACCGGATTGAGGCGGTTTTTGGTTGGCTTCGATGTAGGATTCCCACTCGAATTCATCCTGCTTTTGCGGGTCCTGAATATTCTGCTGGTCCGGAGCTTCTGAGTGCTCCACTTCGTTGGCAGCCTCCTTGGTGCGCTGAAGGTCTTCTTCTTTCAGTGCGGATTCTGCCTCCTCAAGAATAGGATTTTCCTCCAGCTCCGAGCGAACAGCCGATTCCAACTCCATACGCGACATCTGCAAAAGCTTGATCGCCTGTTGCAGCTGCGGAGTGATTACCAGAGACTGGCTCAGGTTCATCGTCTGTCGAAGAGCCATTAAAATTTCCCTTTCCTGTGAAACTGCTATAGCTGGAGGCGACTGCCTTTATCAGCTTTACAGCTTAAAGTTTTCGCCGAGATAGAACTTACGCGCCAATTCGGAATTTGCAATTTCGTCTGAACTTCCGCTGACCTGGATCTTCCCGTCCTTCAGTATATAAGCATAATCACAAATGCCCAAAGTCTCACGCACGTTGTGATCAGTAATTAGAACTCCTATACCTTTGGCCTTAAGTTCGCGGATGATATTTTGAATATCGGCGACCGCGATCGGGTCAATCCCGGCAAAGGGTTCATCCAATAGAATGAACTTCGGAGAGCCTGCCAAAGCCCGGGCAATCTCCACACGGCGGCGCTCCCCTCCGGAAAGGGCATAACCATAACTGTCACGGATATGACCCACGTGGAAGTCCCCGATCAACTGCTCCAGGCGCTCTGAGCGCTGCGCTCCTGAATAGCCATGGGCCTCCAAAGCCACCGTGATATTCTCCGCCACCGTCAGCTTGCGGAAGATGCTGGGCTCCTGAGCCAGATAGCTCAAGCCCACGCGGGCTCTTTTATACATTGGTTCCTGCGTGATGTTTACTTCATCCAGATTGATCGAGCCGGAATCAGGCTGGACCAAACCCACCACCATGTAAAAGGAGGTGGTTTTCCCCGCCCCGTTGGGCCCCAGCAGACCGACCACCTGGCCGGATTCCACAGAGAAAGAGGCGCCATCAACGACCTTGCGCTTTTTGAAAGATTTAGAAATGTCTTTGATGGTGAGCATGCTCATTGGTCTTTATTCTCCACCTTGGCCCGTACTCTTTCTACCTTAACCTTTTTTCCGCCATCGAGAAAGATGATTTCCTCGCCGGTCAGTTCATCATTATTCTGAATCACTTTTGGACGGCCTTTGAAGGTGTATTTATTGGCCAGCAGGTCCAGATCCACATTTTCCGCGGTCGCAAACTTATCCATGTCACTGACCCGAACACCGCCCTTAATGGCCACGGAACTCAGGACGTCCGCACCTTTGCCATACAGGAAGGAGGCCTCAGGCCCCTCCAGCTTCATGTTATCGTAGCTCATGCGAACGGCCCCCAGAAACCGGGCCTCACGGCTTTTACCGCTGAACTCAGCTCCATCGGCGACGATGTCGAAGGATTTGCCATCCTTCATCGGCTTCTGCGCCGTCACTCGCTTTTCGATCAGCATCTTGGATTGATCTACCAGCACCTTCATGCTGGCCCCTTTAAGGAACAAGGCCGCACCTGAGGAATCCCGGGGGCCTTCCATCAGCACTTGCTCTGGACTTTCAATGCGGCGGGTTTTCGAGGAGTAAAAGATCGAAGGCGTCTTGAAAACATAGCCATTCTCGGACTTGGTCACTACATTCCCGATGACACTCAAGTCCTTGGATTTGGAATCAATGGCACCCTCATCCCCGGTCACGGTGAATTCCACTTTTTCCATATTATAGAAAAGCACCCGAACCTGCTTCAGTTTCCAGGTGCCTTCCCCCTGATTGCCCTCGGCGGAAACGGCATACAATTCCCAGTCACGGGTGCCGGACTGGCTTTCCACCAAGTGCACCCCACCCATACGCTGCTCTGCCAAGCTGGAGGGGGGTGGCACCCCTTTATTCTTCTTCGCCTCTTCATTTTGACGTTCCACGCGGGCGCGCACTTCTGCCTCGTCCTCATGCTCGAGTCGGGCTGGGAAAATAATAAGAATCTCGACAAACAAAGCGAGAAGCAGAACCAGAAAAATAATATTCTTATATTTACCCATAGATGAAGGAAAGCTTAAACCATCCCGCAGGATCGGTCAAAAAGGATCGCCTAGCCGGGCTGCATAGAGCGCAAAAGATAAAGGCCCCATTATGAGGCCTTTCACAGTTTGTTTCATTTAGTTGGACGTGGGTTCCTGTGGAAGCTTCATAACCGCGAAGTTGATCTCGCTGGCTCCTGCTTCAGTGACGGTGTACATCACTTTTTTCACTGTGCCGAAATCGACCCCTTTATCGGCCTGCACGGTCACCTTGCTCCAGGCATTCGGATCTTCTTCAGTCTCGCCACGTGCTGTTTCCACAACATCGCGAATCTTGTTCTGAAGTTTGCTTTCCTGCTCTGCCTTGGATTTTTGCAAAGCATCCACCAACTGATCCTTCAGCTTGGCGATCATCCAATCCTCCTGGCCCTTGACTTCATCAAAGGTCGCAACAACCTCTTTGTCCAACAAAATTTCCTTGTTGGAGATCGTCACAACGTGGGAGGGCTTCAATTCCCGCACCGAAGCCGCTTTTGGCAGAACCACTTCCTTCGGGATGTAAAGAATTTCACCCGTCGCATTGTAGTTCTGCAAAAGGAAGATAACCAGAACCGTGAACATATCCACCATCGCCGTCAAAGACAGCAACGCGGTCACATCACGCTTCCCTTTTCTTTTGCTTAAAATATTGTGGTAGCGATGACGCTCCCCCGGTCTGAAGATGGCCATTACTGTGGCCCTCCCGTCGCAACAGAGATCGCTGAAAAGCCTGCGGCCAGACAGTTATCCATTGCTTTAATCAATTGTTCATAAGGAATGACATCTGCAACCGAAACAATCGCATCCACTTTTTCAGGGTACAGTTGTTTTACACGTTGCAGTTGCGCCACAAGACCTGCTTCGTCAAATTGTTCGTTCACCATGGGAAGACTGATCACTTGTTTCCCAACAGTTAAAACATAGCCAACTTCCTTCACATCCACTTTCAACACCACATCGGCATTCGGCGGAGGCGTCGGGCTTGGCTGCGTGTCCGATTTCTTCCCGTACAGGGAACTACCAATTTGAATCATAGACACTTGAGTCCAAACGGCGGTGATGAGCAGGAACGTGATAAGAACGCTCATCAAGTCGATGAAAGGCACGAGGTTGAGCTCGATATTCTTCTTTCTGCCGCTGGAATCGCCGCTATCTATGTGAGCCATTGAAAACCTCTACTAGTCTTTGATTTTTTCTCTATTAGCAACAACCAGATTCAAAAGGCTCATGCTTGTTTCAACAACTTCATTTTCAGTTTTCTGAATACGATGCTGGAACAAACCGTAAGCCACGATGGAAATGATCGCGACCAAAAGACCAAACGCCGTACAATTCAGGGCGTGGGAAATACCTTTGGAAAGCTCCAAAGCTTTGGTTGCAGGATCGGCTGCCGCCACCGCACGGAAGGAACCGATCATACCGATGATCGTACCCAAAAGACCCGCAAGTACCGCGACGTTACCAAACACAGCAAGGAAGGAAGTCCAGCCTTCAACTTTGGGCATTTCACGCATGACCGCTGCGTCCATGGCAACCTGAACCTCTTCATCCGGGCGCTTGTTCATCGCCTGCACCAAACCAGCTTTCACTGTGTTTGTCAGAGGAGCCGGACGAGCATCACAATAGCTGATCGCCTGGCGAAGATCACCGGCAACAACCATACGGAAGATCTGGTCAGTGAACTCCTTTTTGTCCACGGAAAGATTTTTTAGCTTCATCATTCTTTCGATGATCACAAATAGCGCCAAAATAGCGATTACTGCGATCACGTACATGACGAAACCACCCTCAGCGAAAGCACGCTGGATGAAATTCATGTTGTCTACTGTAACTGTTGGGTTCACGAGAACTCCTCCTTAAAAAACTTAATAAAAAAATTAATTAGCCTGGTTCAAAACAAACGGATACGCCTGCACTTCGGCCGTCATGCCCGTTGGGGGTTCCGGGAACACCCAGCTTGCCAGACGACGGCGGATACATTCCTCCACCTCAGCATTGCCCAAAGTGGAGCTCACCACTTTCACATTGCGCGCCTGACCGCGTTCGATGATTTCCCAGCCCAGAATCACTTTACCTTCCATCTTACGACCTTTTTCCAAAGTGTTCAGAGCGCGCTCATAGCAGCTCTTCACTTCATTCAACTTGGAACGGATCACACGACGGATGGCTTCCTTGTCTATGGTTGGATCGAAGGATTCTTCGTTACCACCACCTTCGATAGCCACTGTTGTTTTAGAGCCAAAGCCTTCCGCCGCCCCATAGGCCGCCTGACCTGACCCACGACCCTTGGTTCCGATACCGGCGATCCCTTGTGTCGCTGTTCCTTTACCGCCGGCTCCGGCGTCTTTGAACTTGGAACCCAGATCATCTCCCGCACGGTCTTCATTGAAGCCGGAAGTTCCTGTGGCTTTGTCCGCCATCCCCAGAACCTCACCCGCACCGGAATAGGCTTTGTCGATGTTGGCGCGACTGCCACCGCCACCAAAGGCACTGAACAGACCCACTTTGGACAAATCCTTGTTCGAGGACTGCGCGTTCGCCCCGGCTGTGTTGCCGGTTTTCACCGCGCCACCCTGACGAGTGGAAGTGAACTTCTTCGTTCTATCTTTAGCATTCGGCTTCGGAGCCACCTCACTGGCCCGCGCAGCCACTTCATTTTTGGCAGCCGCATTCTGAGCCTTGGCACCTTTTTTCTGCGCGTCCTTATTCTGATCTGCCACAACGACCTTCTTAGGAGGAGGCGGTGGTGTCGGTGTCGCCACCGGTTGTGGTGGTGGCGTCGGAGGCTGCGGTGGCGGAGGCGTCGGTGTTGGTGTCGGCGCCGGAGGTGGATTATTAAATACCACCTGTGCGATACGCTGCACTTCTTCCTGTTTGTTTTCCTGCCAGTCCTTCGGGGTGGTCGCTGAAATGTACAAGGCCAGCAAGCCCACCATGATGAGTGACATCAATACACCCATCGTTTCTGAACCCGACAGCATCAACGGAGGCAACATTGGAACTGTTGGCGCTTGAGGCACGAAGCGGATGTAAAGACAGATATTCCCGCCGGGCAAAGTGAGGCAAAGCATTTCGTTTTGATCAACGCGAACGCTGTATCCGCTTCCACCTTTTTGCGCTTTGCCGGTTTTAACCAGATCTTCCGCATACTGGGTGCCCGCAGAGCTGACCAATTCTGATTCCATCTCGTTGGTGGTATTCACGCGAAGGCCTGCGGACATATCCAACAAAGCATAGCCGCGCGGAACCAATCCTTCCGGCAACGCCACTTGCTGGTCACCACCGATGTTTACACGGATGGTTTTATTACCTTTGAAGTGGTAAGTCGTCAGGATGCGCTCTTTCCAGGCCACAAGGACTTCGACTGTGGAGCCCTTGCCAGGTTTTAAGTGCGTCTTCAAATTTCTAATTTCACTTGGAGGAGCAAAAGTTTTGCTCTTCTTGGCTTTTTTATAAGCACCACGCTCTTTGCGAATCTCAGGCTTGACTGGAATCGAGGTCAGAACCGGCTTTTCTTCAGCCTTCACAGTTTCTGCCGGAATCACAGGAGTTGCCACCGGAATCACCGGGGTGACTTTGATTTCTTCTGTTTTGACCACCGTTGCCGGAGGCATGGAGGGCTCGGGTTTGGTCGGTGGAGCTTTGACTTCCACCACCGGCGCCGGAACATCCTCATTTACAACCGGAGCTGCACCGGGCACCACTTTTGGCTTCGGCACACCAACAAAGAAAGCGATGCGGAAAGGTCCTACTTCGATCTCGTCACCAGAAGAGATGGATTCATCCAACACGGCCTGACCGTTCTTAAAGGTGCCCTGTGAAGAGCCCAAATCACAGACATACCATCCGTTGTCGCGAAGTTCGATCAGACAGTGAATCGGAGAAACGCCGTCGGCGTCCAGATCCAGATGCACTTCGGCGTTGTGTCCGACCACGATCTGATCCTGGTCAAACTGCTTCACGCCCACGAGCTGATTGTTTTTGAAAATTCTAAAAATTAACGGCGATCTCAATTAGCACCCCGAACTCGCTGTATATCCTCTGTTGTTCTTCTCATCTCGGGTAAAAAGTTCTCTCTCAACTTGATCAATCTCTTGTAGTTGAAATTCTTCTTTTGGAAGAGATAAAAAAGCTCTGGCTTTTGAGTCGAACCCTCAACCAATTCATCTTCGAAACTCAACGTCGCCTTTTTTTTGGCCGTTGTTGTCGTCGTGGTTGTTGTGCTGCGGGAAGTGGACTGGGCAAAGCTGACTTCAAAGACCAGAAGCGCCGCTAGCAAAATTGTAATGTGTTTTAGGTATCGCAACATAGTCTTCACCCGACCCTTCACTCTATTTTAAACCAGCTTTCGCCTTATTTTCCAAAGCAATTATTCGATTACGGCTCTCAGCAGGTCCACCTACAAACTTTAGTCTATTAATGACTTCCAACCCGTCCTGATACTTCTTCATGTGATCGACAAGAAGAATTGCGTAATTAAAAAGCACTTCTTTATTATTGGCGTTGTCTTTCAAAGAGGTTTTATAAAGCTCTTCCGCGCGATCCAGTTTCCCTTGAGCCGTCAAAGCGATCGCGTAGTTATTGAGAACTCTCGGATCCCGGACCCCTTTGCGATAAGCTGTTTCCAGAACAACATTGGCTTTGTTGTAGTCGCGTTCCTGGACGTAAATGGCACCCAGATTAGCAGCGGCAACAGCTTCATCGTTGTTGATTTCCAGTGCTTTACGGAAGGACTTGATCGCATCACGACGCTCGCCTTGCGCCAACTGAACAATACCCATATTCGAATAGAGCTCAGCCGTTTTAGGGCTGGCTGCAATGGCTTTACCCAAAAGGTAGCGGCACAGATCAAAACGACTGCGCTTGTAGTGATACATCGCCAGAGCATTCAGGGCGCGAGCATCATTTGGCGACTGGGTCAGGATCTGCGTCGAAGCCTGATAGATCTTCTCATCATTCTGAGCTTTGATCGCTTCATTCAAAGACGCATACTGGGAAGGAGCTGGCGGAGTCACCGGACGAACCGGCTCGACCTTTTCCAGATCCTTGAATTCGTCCATCTCCGCTCGCGGGCCTTCGGAGACGGTCGAAGTCTTGGTCTCTTGCTGAGGGGTTTCTTTTGTGGGGCTGGATGAACAAGCCGCCAAAGCCAACAGAGAAAAACAAGTGATGATCTGTTTCATTATTGACCTATCCAATTCACTAGACGAATGTCAGATCCCACTTCGCCACCGTTGTAGTAGTTCTTGGGATCCTGTCGGTTCATAAAATCGTACGCTGACTTGAATCCGGCGTTGTAAACTTCCAGCTCAAGGCCGCGATCCACCGTCGCTTTATAACTTTCGCGAGCCTTCGCATTGAAGGGTTCTGCAAACTTCTCGACTCCGGCCTGATACTGTTTGGTCTCTTCGGCATTCAAGCCCGGAGGCAGTGGCGCATTGAGGATCGATTGAGCCATATTCAGGTTGGCATCACCTAAAATCGAAAGCGCGCTGACGATTTCTTCGGCGCTGTCAAACTTGATCACTTCCGCCAGCTCCCCTGTCAAACGAGTCAGCAAAGCGACCTTCTTGTCGGCTGCCGCTTTCTGTTTGGCCGGATCTTTCGGGAATGTGATGGCTTTCATTTCCTTGTAAGTGTCTTCCGCGTCACTCAACTTCAACTTGGCAGCATAAGAGGCCCCGACACCTTTTTTGTTCGGTGCAAAACGCTTTTGAATCGCCAAAGTCTTCTGCTTCCATTCCTGAGCACGGGTGGTGGCACGCTGGCGCGAGGACAACTCCGACACCCAGTAAGCACTTTCAACCACTCTTTCCTGATCACGACCGCCGCCTTCCACATACTCGGTGTAACGGGCAATCGCAGCTCCGGTCTGACCCGCTTTGCGATGGATCTGAGCCATGCTGTACACTGCTTCAATATTGTCGCTGTGCTTTTTATTGATCTTTGTAAAGTCCGTATAGGCGCGGATGGCTTCATCTGTCTTACCCAGGGCCTCATAAAGAACTGCCGCATTGAACAGCAGATTTGGAGACAATGGGTCGGTCGGACTTTCTTGTGCGGCCTGTTTGTAAAGCTTCGCCGCTTCTTCAAACTGCGCTGAATCCTGATAAAGCTTTGCCAGCAAACGTCGGGATTTTGGTTTTAACTTATCCGCGGCAGGGTCTTTGGAGTTCAAGACACTCTGATACGACGCAATCGCCGGACCGTTCATTCCGGCCCGCTCGTAGTTGACGGCCGCATTAAAGGCCGCCGTCGTTGCCAGACTTGATTTTGGATTCTGTTTGGCAAAGGCTTCAAACACCTGCGCACTGTCTGCATACTTCTTTTCCAGCTCCAGATCCTGACCACGCTTGAAGGATGCTTTTTCCATCACGCCACGGATGTCCGCTCCGGCCTTGGAGGAAGCAATGCCCGGCACAGCCAAAAGCTCGGCCCCGGTTTTTTCCAGACCGACATAGTCCTTGCGCAGATTGTAGATATCCAAAAGCAGATTCGCAGAATATTCCGCCTGCTTGGTGTTTGGATACTGCTTCACAATCTCACGGAACTGCGTGGTTGCCGGATCAAAGTGATTGCTTTGATAGTAAAGACGACCGATACGGAACTTGATCTCGGGCGTTTTTTCAGAAGCCGGGAACTTTTCAACATACCACTGACCGGCTTTAATAAAGCGGTCCACTTTCGGCTCCAAAGGAACCGGGTCGGTGGAATCGCCCACACGTCTTTGCATTTCCTGATCCGACGGAATGGATCTTTCAACGGAAAGAATCAGGTTCTGGGCTGCTTTACCATAGAATTTGCTTTGTGGAGCATTATCCACAACCCATTTATACTGGGCTCCAGCCTCGTCGTACTTACCCATGTCATAAAGCAATTCACCGAAGTAAAAATGCATGTCCGGGGCGGTGGCTGAATCAGGGAACTCTCGCAGGTAAAGCTGATAGCCTTCGTAAGCTTGAGTCTGAGAGAAGGCCGCACGAGAGTTTTGTGCTGTCTGGTGCTGTTGCAGAACGTAGTTGCGCAACGTGGTTTCACGCAATTTGTAGGAGTTCTCAACCAGCTCTTTATTGTTTTTATTGGCCGCATACCACGCACTGGAGGAATCGTAGTCCTTCACCCAGCCATAGAGTTCGTTTTTAAAACGCTGCGTGTTCTTGGCATAGAAGTAGTTCTGAACAATTTGATACTGATACTCAAAAGCTTTCGGCGCTGCCGGATTCTGTGAAATCAGAAGCTTAAACACCTCGCGAGAGCCATCTTTGTTTCCGCGGTCAGAATATTGATAAGCCAGTCTTTCAAGATAAGGGCTGTAGTTATTCCCGACCAGATTCTTAAAGTAATTGGCCGCATTATTTGGATCGCCGCCTTCCGCATAGAAGACCACGATGTCACGCAAAGCTTCCCCTTCCAAGCGAGTGCGGTTGACCTTCATACGGCTGGCCAATTGGTCACCCGTCTCGGCTTTTCCGGCCTTGATGATGTACTCCAGATAATTCATTGCCTGCTGAACCTTGCCCAGACGGAACAAGCACCAGGATCCCTTATACAAGGCAAAGGTGTGCAGACGATGTTTCTTTTCCTTGATCAGGTGAGAATATTCTTTATAGGCATTCGCCCACTTTTCATTTTCAAAATAGTATTCCGCTAAAGCGAAATGAGCTTCACCTACGAACGGAGAATTCGGATAACCCTTGGTCAAACGCTCGTAGTATTCAGCACCTTTTTTAACATCGCCCAGTTCAAAGTAATTGTAGCCCAGGAAGAACAGGGCTTGGCTCATCTTCTCATCACGAGGGAAATCACGCTGGAACCACTCATATAGCTGAACCGCTTTTTTGTTGTACTCACGAGCTTCAGCCGTGTCCAAACGCGGTTTGCTTTTGGTTTTCCCCGCCTGGAAAGCACGAAGCTTCGCATCGTATTCGTCCTGTTTACGGGAATCTATCAAGCTGGCTTTTTCGACATAAAGTTCTGCCAAACGCAACCACAGCTCACCACGGTTGGGGCTGGTTTTGAACTTTTGGGTCAGCTTATACAACTCTCGAATCTGCTGATCCAAAACGCGTTCGTATTCGGCCTTGTTCCCGCCTCCGGTATCGTGTTCCATGATCTCCGAAGAGCGAGGAGGTTTCACAGACTCCAGATTGTAGTTCTGAACATCCTGTTTAAAGCCCATATTTGCCGATGGCAATGAGGTGTCCGTCTTGGACATCTGCATCTTGCCACCACGGCTGCTTTCACTGGCCTGGGACAACAGTTCACCGACTGTCTTTTTCTTCACGGTTTTAGTGGTTCTGACAGTCGTCGTCTGGGCCTGCGTTGCCGGGGTCGCCAGAAGAAGACTTAAAAATCCTGAGACAAGAAGTTGATGCCTGTTGAATTTCATATATTACTCGCAGCTCTGTTTTCCAAGGTAGTGATAATTTCCAACTTCATCCAACCAGTATTCACCTTGGAACGGATAGTACTCATAACCATTTTCGATATAGAACTTGCGGTTGACGTTTTCGTCGATCTGATCCCCGCTGATGTCCTTACCGGCAATTTTCTTTTTGATGCTTTCCTTGCGACCCGTGATCATCTCGTAGCGGATGAAACCGGCCTGCTCATAAAGATCACGCAGTTCCACGCGCATGTTCAGCAAGTGCGCTTTGGCCATATCGCCAATTGCGAACTTGGTGTTCTTGCTTCGATTCGCCAGAATCTTCAAAGAGTACTGACCCAGCGGAGACGCACGGAAGGAGGAGTTCGATTCCACACGATGTCTTTCCTGAGTCAGTTTTTCCAGATAGCTCATGGAGCGCTTCACATCCCCCTGATCCAGAACACTTCTAAGGACAATGTACGGCAAACGAAGATTCGCCGATTTATCCGTGGTCTTCATCAGGTGCGCTTTTTCCAATTCATTATAGAAGGCGCCAGCCTCGTTCGTGGACTTCAGGAAATCGCCGATCTTGGCACGAACTGGTCCGTAAGTTTTTTCAAACAAACTCAGGACCTTTTCCATCTCGTCATACTTACAGATGTACAGGTACACGATGGAACGCAGAAGTAAACTCTCCGGCATATAGAAGTCTTCGTAATATGCCGAGTGGAGAGTTTGGAAGTTACTAAGTGCCGAACGGAAACGTGCTCCGCGCAACATCGCCCAGCTTTGTTCAAAGACAGCGTCATGCCACATCAAGGTGTCTCGGGGAACCTGGGCATAAGCTTCGACGGCCTGATCCCAATCCTGCTTTTGATAAAGCGCACGCGCCAGACCCATCTGAGCCGCCACTTTATTCGTATCAGTCACTGGAGCCTTGCGACGGGCATCGAGCATCTTATTGAAAGTGCCGATAGCAAGAGAAGTTTGATTCGCTTCAAGTTCTGCCAGACCTTTGGAATACAAAGCCTGGAAGTAATAACTGCTGGTTGGGCTGACCTTGCTGAAGAGCTCTGCCGCTTTCGCAAAATCACGGTTTCTTAGACGGATTTCACCCAGGCGATAGTTGATCATGTCACGCAAGTTGGCCGGGAAGTCGTTCAAGTCCACGCGGGAAACGGCGTAGTTCAAAATCGTATCATCCCCCAGGGTGTCAGCCACCACGGACAGTTTTTCAATCGCCATTTTGGAATATTTGGGATGCTTCATGCGGATGACATCCACAAACTGGAAGGCCGCTGTCTGGTAAAGCTTCAGCTCCACAAGCATGGTCCCTAAGATGTACTTGATCTGAGGTCTTTCTGCTGCGAGTTCAGAGCGACGGCTCAAAGAGAACAAAGCATTTGCTGCGGATTCGTACTGTCCGCCTTGCGCCATTCGCAGCGCATTGCTCAGCTGATTTCTCAGTGTGGCCTCACGTGAATTGCCCGGCATTGCTGAACTGCGCGAAGGTTGCTTCTTCAGCGTCTTTCTTTGCTGGGCATCCCCGACAACCGGAGTCACGATACTTGCTGCAATCAGGAGTAATAATAATTTCTTCATCTGTAGCTAGCCTCCGGGAAGAACCAACTCATACCCACGGTAAGGAAGAGGTTGTTGAAAGAGTTTGTCGAACCGTCGATGCCTTTGGCGTTAAAGAAGTTCCAGCTGAAGTCCCAGCGGAAAGCATAAGCTTTGCTGAGGGCAAAGATCTGACCGGTTGCCAAATGGATAGTACCGGCACTTTCACCGGACTGGGTGTTCGTGGTGCCGTAACCTGCAGAAAAGTACAAATCAAACGGAATGATCTTTTCATTGAACCAGGTCATTTTCCCATACACTGGAATATACATCAGATCTGCACCCACGAAAGACTTCGGATAAACCAGATTCTCAGTGGATACACCGTTGATTTCGCGCAACTCATCCGTCGCCTGGCGGTTGGAGGTCGTCAGGCCGAAGTAATTCAGCTCCAATCCCCAGCTTTCATTCAGGAAGTAGCTGGCTTTGGCCACTCCACCAAATGTCAGGAAAAACGGATCATTTGTGACTGTTGTCAGACCGCCGAACAATTGAAAGCGCCCGGTCTTGGGCAGGAAGCGTTTCTGGATAACAGAAATTTCCTGAAAAGGAGCCAGTCCGCCCAGGCCCGAAAAGTCAGTCAGGGTATTGTCTTTTGGCGACGTCTCCTGATAAGAAGGGGCTGAGTCCGTAATCGCTGGACGAGGAGCTTCTTTTTCAAGCTCCATCTCAATGACATCCAACTCTTCGCCTTCTGATTGTGCATATGAAAGTCCGGGAGCCATCAGAGTCAGCAGCAGTAGCAAAGAAGAGAGTTTTCTATTTAACATCTGTCAGCTCCTCTTAGAACAGATAAGACAAACCCACATCCAGGTTTGTCGTGTAAGTAACGCGTTCTTGGAAATCACCATAGTCGGGAACAGGCTGGTTCGGCTTTAACTTCCCGTTCAGGAATGGAATCGGTGCCTGATGGGCATACAAGCGAAGATCAAAGCGGAAGGCCCACTGCTTGGTGAAATAGAACTTTTGCCCGATCCCGAAGGCTACAGCGGGATAGGTTTTATGCACATACTTCACCGCTCCCGCAGACAAAGATCCGTACAACTGGGTGTTAAACACGATGGACTTGGTCAGACTCATCTTTCCGTAGAAGGCTTTGAGGTTGTAGTCCCCCATAATTGTCATCTCCGGCGCCGGAGCCCGGTTGAAGTCCAACTGAAATTGTTGATTCAACTGATCGGCATAACTGGAAAGGCCCGAAAAGTTCTTTGCCACGATCAAACCCCAGGCATGATTTTCGCTGGAATTATAGTAAAGCCCCAGTCCCAGTTTGCTGACATTGGCGATGGGCTCTGTCATGGCGTAACCATAAAAACCGTCAATTTCAAATCGCCCTTGAGTCACCACATTGCGGTTCTTTACACTGACCGGCTTGTCGAACACAGGAAGGACGGACTCTTGCGCCAGCTCTTCTGTTGGCAGATTCACAACTTCCGCAGCAAAGGCGGCCTTATGAAGCATCAACGCAAGAACTATGATGAGCGCGGCTTTGAAACCATTTTTTAACATGTATTACCTACCCGATGAAAAGGCACCGTATTTATAAATGTAATCGCAAACTTCCCGAACCGCCCCGCAACCACCAGGTCTGCGAGTCACGTAATCAGCAACTTCCATAACTTCGTCCACCGCTTCGGGGACGGTTGCTCCAAAGGCCACTGCCTGAATCATCGGAATATCGAAAATGTCGTCACCGATGTAAGCCATTTCCGCTGTGGAAATGCCGGATTCCTGCTGCAGTTGTAAGAAAGAAGGCTCTTTGTCGAGAGCGCCTTCGTAAAAGTAATGAATTCCCAGGGATTTCACACGAGCGCGAATGTCTTCTGCTTTACTGCCGGTGATGACCGCAATCTTGTAACCCGCTTCTGTCAGGCGTTTGATGCCAACGCCGTCACGAATTGAAAAGAAGCGACGCCATTCTTTGCCGTCAAACCACAAACGCGTGTCAGTTAAAACGCCATCAACGTCGAGCACCAACATCTTGATATTTTTAAGTTTTGATATTTCTAATCCCACTGAATCATTGTGAAAAATAAAAGATCAAGGAGCAAGTGCCCCACCCTGATACAGGACTTAAGGTTTGATTCAGTTCACGACGAACGTCCAGCAGGCTGTAAACTAAGACCCAGGGCGTTTTGACAATAACTCCAGTTCATTTACTCGCTGCTGTAATTTGAAAAGCTGCTTTTCAAGCTCCTGGACCCGCTGCTTAAGAGCCTGGCTGTCCGCAGAGGGTTCAGCCGCTGGAACGGTCCCGTTCAAAAGTCCAGCCCCAAGTTCAGCCCTACGCAAATTCAACTCCTGAAGCTTTTCCAGATCCGCATCTTCCACAAAACCATCACCCACGGCCTGCTGACTTTTCAAAAGCTGATGTTGGTCGTGAATCTGGCGACTGAGCTGCGCCATTTTTTGCAGATTCTGCCAGGAGTTTTGCAGTTTCGAAAAATTCGGCGGGAACTCTCGGGTGATCACAGAGAACACGACAACAAACATGACCAAAGAAACAAACAGACTGCGTAAAAGAGAACTTAAAATCTTGGCCAATGCCGTTTTCATTCATGACTCCTGAAATGATATTTGACTCAAGATAGAAGCGATGGTCAAGTGAGCCTAAATGGAGATCGCTATGACCAGACTCGCGCTTCTTTTGACCAGCTTCTTGCTTGTTGCCTCTTTCGGATGCACCCAGAAAAAGGAGGAGTCGACTTCCTCCCCTGCGGAAAAATCCTCATCAAAAAAAGAACTCATCGTCGGAACAGATGCTGCCTATGCCCCGTTTGAAAGTGAAAATGCCGACAAAACCTTGAGCGGCTTTGATATCGAGATCATGCAGGCCGTGGCCGCAAAGGCGGGTCTGCAAATTCAGATTATAAACACCCCTTGGGAAGGTTTGTTTAATCAATTGAATTCCGGCGACCGGGATATTCTGATTTCAGCCATCACGATCAATGACGAGCGCAAGAAGTCCATGGATTTCTCGGATCCCTACTTCGAAGCCGTTCAGCTGATCGCAGTTCCGAACAAATCCACGGTCACCAAATTTGAAGACCTGAAGAAACTTAAAGTCGGGGTGCAAATCGGGACCACTGGCGACAGCGTTGTCACACAACTTCTGGGCCGTGACAGCTCCAGTATCAAACGTTTTGAAGGAACGCCTTTGGCCTTGCAAGAACTGATTAACGGCGGCGTGGATGCTGTGGTGGCCGATAACGGAGTCATCAACAATTTCTTTGCCAACAACCCGAAGAACTTCAAAGTTCTTTCGGACACCAGTTTTTCCAAAGAGGTGTATGGCATCGCAGTTAAAAAAGGGAACACAGAGTTGTTGCAAAAAATCAACTCTGGCCTAAGCCAGATCAAGGCTGACGGCACCTACGACAACATTTACAGAAAGTACTTTGGGGAAAAGAAAAACTGATGTTCGCGTGGTTTCGCACTGACATTATCATCGAATACTGGCCCTTGTTTTTACAGGGGCTGAAAACAACCCTGATCCTGACCGGTATTGGCATTTTCTTCGGCACCATTCTGGGACTTTTTCTGGGCCTGGGAAAAATCGCCACGGTCGAGCGGGGCCTCTGGAAGTGGCCGGTTCAGCTTCTCATCCGCCTTCCTTCTCAAGTCTACATCGGCTTTTTCCGTGGAACTCCCCTTTTCGTTCAAATTCTGCTGATCCATTTTGCCTTGGTGCCACTTCTGATCCATCCCGATGAAGGTCTGTTGATTCAAGGAGAATGGGCTCTGTACCTGAAGCGCGAATATGGCGCCTTGATTTCCGGTGCGATGGCTTTGAGCTTGAATTCAGCAGCTTATATCGCCGAAATCTTCCGAGCCGGTATTCAGTCCATCGACCGTGGACAATTTGAGGCCGCTCGTTCTTTGGGGTTAAGTTATTTCCATACGATGAAGTCCATCATCATTCCACAGGCATTCCGTCGCATGTTGCCACCGCTGGGGAACGAAGCCATAACACTTTTAAAAGATTCATCCCTGGTGTCGGCCATCGGCTTAGCTGAGCTGGCCTATGCGGCCCGCACTGCCGCCGGTGCCTATGCTCGGTACTGGGAACCATATTTGTTCATCTCTTTCCTTTATCTGGTTATCACGCTGGCCATGTCCTTTGTCGTTCATCGTCTTGAAAAAAGGTATCAATCCGCATGATTAAAATTCAGAATTTGCAGAAATATTTTGGCAGCAAGCAGGTTCTTAAAAGTGTCACGTGTGAAATCAAGGACAATGAGGTCGTCTGCGTGATCGGTCCTTCCGGATCTGGGAAAAGCACCTTTCTTCGCTGCATTAATGCTTTGGAAACGGCCCAGGGCGGAACTATTGAAGTCGACAGTTTCACCGTGACGTCTGCGGAAGCGGACCTGAATAAACTGCGTGCTCATGTAGGCATGGTTTTTCAGCGCTTTAATCTTTTTCCCCATAAAACGGCCCTGGAAAACATCATGCTAGCACCAATGAAAGTCAAAGGCCTGTCGTATCAGGAAGCCAAGGACAAGGGGCAGGACCTTTTAGCGCGTGTCGGCTTGGCGGACAAAGCCCATTCCTATCCTAGTGAGCTTTCCGGAGGCCAGCAGCAACGTGTGGCTATTGCACGCGCACTGGCGATGGAGCCTCAAGTAATGCTTTTCGATGAACCAACTTCAGCCTTGGATCCGGAAATGGTGGGTGAGGTGTTGGACGTTATTAAATCTCTGGCCCATAGCGGAAAAACCATGATTGTCGTGACCCACGAAATGGGTTTTGCCCGTCAAGTCAGCGATCGTATTATATTCATGGACCAAGGCCAGATCATAGAACAAGGCCCCCCGGACAAAATATTCAGTTCGGCGGAAAGCGAACGCACTCGCACGTTCCTAAGCAAAGTCTTGTTACATCATCAATAAAGAATTCCGGGCCTTAAAACTTCCGGGGGCTGCAGATGGGTCAGCATCGAGTTTCCAAACTTGGAAAAGGATCCTTGCTCCAACTGGAAGTAACGAATCAGGTCGACCATCCATAAGGGAATTTTCTTTTCACACTTTAGCTCCAGTATGACATTGCACCCGGGCTCCTCAAAGGACCCTGGGTGATCATAGTGGCTGAGGTCTTTCTCATCAGGTGTCACACACCATCGATCCATCTCTTGATAACGCAGGTCTCGGTCAAAGGTCACCCGGGCATAATCATCAATAAATGACAAATAGGCCTTGCGTCGATACTGGGTCAGAATGACCGGGCCCACGTTGTAGGTCTGCTTCATAAAAATAAAATTCTCAAGATTCATCCTGGAGCCTAACTCCATCCCCGCAGGTACTTGACCGCACTCTAAGATGTCCATCCAATCGGCAGTATCGACTTTGGCTCTTTTCTTGCGCACAAAATCCCGCAACTTATATTTGATCTCGAAAAAGTACGGGGGCTGAGGCGAACCGCCGTAGGAACGAACCCGCATATTAAAGCTAAAAGCATTGGCCGCTTCTTTAAAGCGCAGTAGATAGAAACTGGGAGTGTCCAGATAAAGACTGTTGATTGTGTAAAACTGGTCCGGCGAAACCCGAGAGTAATAGTCCATTTCGCAGTACCGTTCCACGAACTGAGAGATCGGCCCCACCAGACTGAGGGGTATTAGATACTTCAGCTCATAGCGTTCCAACGCCAAAGGAGAAATCGGCCCGCTCATAAGGACACCGTTTTTAAGGTTCGACTTAAAAAATTGCGGGTGGGCTCTTCCGTCAGCCGCTCGTTTTCCAGCAGATATTCCACATAAAGAACTAAAATTTCCTGCTGCTGGGAAAGTAACTCCAGCTGAACCTGTTCTGATGACATTCGATTTTCGATTTCGGTCAGTGTGTCCACACTCCGCGACTTCTGACTGAGCACCAAACCGGACTTCAACATCTTATAAAGACTTCCCAGGTTCTGAATTTGATTACGCAAACTCTGCAGTCGGTCCTGACTGCCCGAGGCTTCCTTTAACTTCAGCGCTCTTTTTAGAACCAGTTCGTTCTGCTTTTGTCGGGACAAATCATCCGCCCCCAGACCAGGAAGCTGAATACTTAACTCCACTTTATAGCCGATCTCTTCATCCTTACGGCTTTGCGAAACACCCACCCCTTTGATCCACTGGTTCTCTCGTGCGCGCAGAATTTCAAGTTCCTTTCCCAGATCTTTGTATTCTGCTCTTAAGAGCCGTGCCGTTAATGAGCTGTTATGCACCTTCTGAGAATTCACCGCCTCAAGCACATCCTCTACGGTAAGCAAGTCGAAGTCTGCCAGGCTGTCCTCTTTCCAGTCCGGAGCCCACTGCCTGATTTTCTGCACAACAGCCTGGTGCTCTTGAGCCAAAACATTTTCAAGACGTTTGAGCTTGTAAATATCAGCCTGTGCCGAAAGAAAAGACTTGCTGGTGCTGCGGCCTGCCCGCAAAGAAAGCCCCTGAGCTTTAAGATAGTTCTCGGAAAGTTTAAGAACTTTATCCAGTGCGATTCTTTTCTGACGGGCGATTTCAAATGAAATCAAATGCACATAACGTTCATGCAGAGCCCAGGCAAGAGACGCTTCTTTTACAATTTTTGTTTGTGAGTCCGCGCCAGCCCCGAGCTTCCACTCTGGCCAAGAGCGGAACTGAAACTTCAAGCCCACCTCGTACTCACGATTTTGATCTTCACTTTCCACAGAGGCGAAGGCCTCGACATTTCTTAGGGGGTTGCTGGAATCCGTGGAACGCATTTTTTCCTGGGACAAAACAGTTTCATCCTGCCAGGCCGTTTTCAGAACCTGCTCAGCAGTCAAGGCCAACGAAGGCGTGGAATAAAACGAAAGACAAAGCACCCACAGCATTAGGGTGTCCTTTTTTCTGATGTTGGCAGAACCACAAATCGTCCACCCGATTTAGTTTCAAAAACCGCAAAAAGTTTTTTACTTTCCGGATGCATGGCCAACGCCTCCAGATGAGAGTATGAATAATCACGAACCAGCTCGGCCTTGGGTTTTTCGGGCTTCACTTTCCAGACGGCACTGCATGAAACACCCCGGCAACTGGATGCCACATAAAAGTCCTCGCCCAGTTTCACCACATCAGTGACAACAGATTCCGCTTTCTCATGGGGCAGCGTCATCTCAAACTCAGCCTCGACATGAACCCGCTCCGGTGCCAGTGGACGATCCTCAAAAAGATCCTGGAAATCATCGATTCTTAAAATCAATCCTTTATTCAGAGCCAGAGCCGGCCCCTTGAGCGCCAGATACAGACTTTCACCTTCTATTGCATGACCTTCCACTTCGAAACCCGTTCTGGGATTCTGCTGATCCAAAATTGCCAGCCGATTCAGAGTCTGATCTTTGGATCGCGCCAGGGCCTGCAAAATCTTTTCGCGCAGCTCAACTGTCTGCTCCAGATGATAGCGCAAACCATGGCGGCGGACTTTGGCAAACAGATGTCGATCCCGTTTCAATTTGCCCTTTTTAGTTCGGGACATTGATCCCATCAGATAAAGACGGTCGCCCCGCAGGGACACGGACTCGATGTCCTGCATTTGCTCCAGACCAGCTATCGAAATCTGATGCGATTGCACCTGACCCTTTTCATTCATCAGGAAAAGAACAGGTCGGTCTTTGGGGTAGTCATCTGAAACCAAAACAAACTGGCGCAGCTCGGGAATGAAAACCATGCCCGACATTTCCGGACGGAACCGGGTCAGAACGTCTTCAGGCAATTCCAGATCTTGTGGCAGATCATTGGCCGAGTCAGTGACGACTTCATCCGCCTGAGCAAAATTAACAAATGAAAGCCCCCAGCGCTTATGCACAGAAACTTTTTCCCCGAGCAAAAATCCATTCGTTGGCGGAATTTTAATCACCACCTCGCGTCCCCAGGCCGGCAAGGTCTGAATTCGCAAAAGACGCTCTGGAATAGGCACGATCCGTGAACCAACACTTATGACCTGACCGCGAACAGATTTGCCAGCACTGGAAACAACCTCCACGCTTTGGCCCACGGACAACGAGGAGTTCAGGTTTTCATTCACATAACCGTTCACATAGGTGGGATTCAAAGGCAACAAAGTGATCAGTGGCGCAAAGGATGGAGCCTTTTCACCGCTTTTAAAATTAACCGCTCCAACCGCGCCATCCACTTCGGCAAAGACAAAAAGATTTTTCAATCGGCTTTCGATCAGATCCATCTCGCGCTTGGTGTCTTCCAGATCCACACGCAAAGGATCCGCTTCGCTGGGCACCGCGGAACCCAGATCCTGGGCGATGCCCGCAATCTCACGGCGCAAACGCATTTCAGCATTGAGTTTATCATAGCGACTTTTTAAGACTCTCAGCTGAGCATGCCACTCGGACTGTTCCAACTCTGCCAGCAGATCGCCTTTTTTAACAATTTGGCTGGGCATCACATAGATGTGCTTAATTTCAACGGGACTGTCGAAATTGATCTGATATTCACGTGATTCTGCCACCCCCAGAATATTCACGGGATCTGAGCTCAAGAAAAAGCCCAATACCAGCACCAAAACCACAGCGCCAATCCAGCTGCCTAATAAAAAACGGTTTTCGGTCCCGAAGACCTCGCTCATCTTCAAGCTACACCTCGATCACCGATTCCTGGTTCATGAAATTCAGACCCCGAACCGAGGGGACTTTGCCCAATTGTTCCACCAACTCCGCCGATGTTGCGCGCGGATTCAGGCGCACCTGATAGGAAAAGTCCAAACGATCTCCCTGCGCCACCTCCCGGATAGTAGCCAAGGCAAAATGGCGGCAGGATTGTCCCAAAATGCTTTCCACCTCACGCTGATCATCGCCAGAACGGGAAAGATTCAAACGCAACAGACCATCAAACTGCGGGCCCGAGGCAAAAGGAGACCTTTGCAGCACCAGCAGTGCCGAGATAAAACAAACGGCCCCGATAATCGCAATGCCATAAGCATGCACCCCCGAGGCCAGACCCACCGCCAAGGAGGCAAAAATAAAGAACATGTCCCGCGGATCTTTGACATTGGTGCGAAAGCGCAACAGGGACAGAGCCCCGATCATCCCAATACCGCGAGCGACATTGTCACCGATGGCCTGCATCGCGATAGCAATGACAATCGGAAGTAGAATCAAACCGTGCAGAAAATTAAGTGAATAGGAAAGACCGCGAAATGTGCGTACGTACGCCACCGCTAAAGCCGTGCCCAAAATAAAGCTGAGTAAGAACGCATAGACGACGGAAATCCAAGTCGGGTTTGCAAATGATGAATTAAGGACCGCAAAATCCAACATACCCTTGCCTCCTCATAAAGTCAGGAAGGGCCCATCTTTCAAACAATCCCCTGTTATCTCAACCAAAATAAAACATAATGACAGAGACTTAATAGCATCTCTGCCCCTGCTGGATCTGGCAATTCACATACTGCTATCTGACAGATTGCACACAAGAAATCCTCTGGTGTTTATTCTGCCACTAAGACCTCCTGCTGTTGGCCGATTCTTCTGGCTCAGCTTAGGCTTTACTCAAAGGACCTATGCACTTCAAATCAGGAGGATCTATGAAAACTCTGTTTGCAATCGCCTTATTTTCGTTCTTGTTCAGCCTTTCCTCAGCACAGGCCACTGAGGATGTCAGTGCGGGCCTGAACTATTTGAATCAAGTTTTGGAAGTTTCACAGGATATCAGCGGCGGAACGGATAAGCTCAGCTCCAGCCCCGAGACACAAACTTACACGTGCCGGGCCTGGACTCGTTGCTATAATGGCTACACGATTTCCTGCTGGGCACGGGGCTACGGCTGTTATGCTGAATACATCCCTGGCTATCGTGTGTACTGCGAAGCCTGGGACCGTTGGGGCAACACCCGTTACGCTGTCGATTACTGCTACTGATAATGAATGCCCTCAGATAAAGGGACCTTTTTTGGGTCCCTTTATTGTCACCTGTCAGGCAATTAGACACCCCTTCCCCCCACAGATGGCAGCAGATTGAAAAAACTCCAGGCACAGATTATGAAACAGCGGCAAACGTCTGGAAGGAGTGCCCATGGTACGTCTGTTCACAAAAAATGTTTTAACGATTTTGGCTGGAACCCTGATGGTGTCGTCCGTGGCATCGGCCAAAGTCTATGTCAACTCCGTCTGCCACATGAAAACCTCCGCTAGCACCAAAGAAATCAAAGGTGATGGTGATATCACTAAAAAATTCCCTTTGGCCTCGATCTCCAAAATCGTGACTTCTCTGTGGGCGGTTGAAAAACTGGGCGTGGACTATCGTTATAAAACGATTCTGCATCTGACTCCGACGGCAAACGGCCGTATGGACATCCATATCGAAGGCAGCCGTGACCCGATGTTCGGGCGCAACATGAGCTACTTCCTGATCTCTGAATTAAACCGCATGAAGATCACCAATATCGAGAAGCTGACTTTCGATGAAAACTTCCTGATGCACTGGCTGGCCGAAGAATCCCCTTTGATCGGCGGTGTCACACCAAGGTATGAAACCATCGAACAACAAGCGGCCGTGGTTCGCAAGCACCTGCTTGAATATTTTGCCACTGCCATCAACAAGTCGATGTATTCCAGCCTGCGCACCAAAGCCACGAAGAATAATGTTTTCATGCTTGAAAAGCCAAGCATCACGGTCCGCTCTGTGGAGTTTGTTCCGAAATCCCAATACAAAAAAGAGCAATTGACGGCTTCGGTTGTTCTGAAGTCAGCGCCGTTGCGCATGCTTTTAAAGCGCATGAACAATCAATCCAACAACTATATTGCTGACAATCTTTATTGGAATCTAGGAGGCACGTCGGCCTTTAATTCTTTTGCCCAGTCCACGCTGAATGCAACCAGCAGTCAAATCGTGTTCCATAATGGCTCCGGCAATAACGAAGGAACGACCGCCAAGCCGATCTACAACGAGGCCAGCTGCGAAACGATGATCAAAGCCATCTATGCCCTGAATAAGGCTCTGACGGCAAAAGGTTACAAACTCAGCGACGTGATGGCTGTGGCTAATAAGGACTCTGATTCCACTGTCGACAACTTTGGTGGCGTCGCCAGCGGTGCGATGGTCGCTAAAACAGGAACGGTGAACAAGGCTAAAACTTTGGCCGGCAGCATTTCCACCAAAGACGGTGAGTTCTTCTTTGCCATTCTTCTGCATGCGGATATGGACCAGAATAGTTCGGATCGCGGTGTGGCCACTCAGATGATCAAAAACAAAGTGGCTCAGATGATCAACAATCGTTCCGGCCCGCGTGCGATCAATTATACTGAGTTCATTCCTTTGGCTTTCGATACAGGTTCCTACCTGACGGAATATCAGACGATCACGCCTGCACCTTCAGTCAGTCTCAACAAACAATAATAAAATTGTTTTTCAAAACCCTGGAAAGGTCTTCTATAATAAAGACTCTTTCCGGGGAAAATATGCCTATTATACTGTTGTCGGTCCTGACCTTGGTCCTGGTTCAATGTTCCTATTTTCAAAATAAAAACAATCCCGTTCAACGCGGAACTGCCGCATCCCGCATGGTGCTGGATAAAAGCGGTTATCTTTACGATCCTACTGACACCTCCTGCGACGGCTTTCCGCGCGTACAGGTGGAAACGATGCCGGGCACCTGCCTTGGAATGGTCCTCCCCCGGGATCGCGCCATGGACAATGCCACACAAAAAAGCTTTATCAAGCCCCGCACCATTTTGCAGATCGGAAATACACGCAACTTCCTGGTGGTGGACATGGGGGGCTGGAGTCCCCAGAATGGCCGCCTGTTCCTGCTGACCCCTTCCGCGGCAGGCCCTTATGAAATCAAAACACTGAAAGTGGGCCTGGAAACACCGCATGGCCTGGCACTGGGACCAGACGGATTCTTCTATATCGGTGAGCGCACACGCATTTCCAAGTTTCACCTGCACAACAATCAACTGACAGATTGGACCCTGGTGATTGGCGACATCGCCCGCAAAGAGGGCTACATGCATCCACTGTCCCAGTTCGTTTTTGATCCGCGCAATGGGGATCTTTATATCAATTCCGGATCTCCGAGCGATCACTGCGTGGTTCAAGGCACTGGGGCTTATAAGACGTGCCCGGAAGAACAAGCTCAAGGCAACGGAGCCATCTATCGTATTCCAGCAGAGCATCTTAAGAATCTTCCCCCGAAAGGTTTGCGCTTCTTTGAAGTGGCTGCGGCGGGACTTCGCAACTCTATGGCGATGGCCATTTCCGATGCGGGCTTCCTGATTCAGGGGGAAAACAGCCGTGACTTCCAGGAACTGGAAGAACCCTATGAAGAAATCAATGTCGTCGATCTGGATAACGGTCGCGGTTATCACTATGGATGGCCTTACTGCTATAACTTCCACGCGACGTCCCCAGAGTGGCTGTTCCCGGAAAATAAAAATCTTCCTTTGCACAAACAATTTAAAAAGCCCGTGGACTGCGAACAGAGGCAGCCCCGCGAAGTCGGTGACTATCAAGCCCCTTGGCTGCTGATGCCACCACACGTGGCGCCTCTGCACATGGCCTATTATAAGGGTAAGATGTTCGCAGATCTTTTCGGCGGACAACTGCTGGTGACCTGGCACGGTTACCAACCCGCCGGGCATCGTCTGGTGGCCTATCCGGTGGATGACAAAGGCCGACCCCGTGCTGATGAAAAAAGCTCCGTCTACAACGTGAATCAAAAAGGGGCCTGTTCTGCTCGTAAGGCCTTTGCGCCTCACGGGGGTATGGATCGCCATGGATCTTACCGCGAAATCATTTCCAAGTGGGACGAGGTCAAGGGCCTTCGCCCGAAGGGAGCTCCCGTAGCCTTTACGGAAGCTGTGGATGGTTCTTTGTGGATTGTCGAGGACCGCGAAAATCGCACGATCCTGCGTCTGGCCCGCACTCACAACGCAAATTATCAGGAGCCCTGCGAAGGGAGACGCTCTAGCGTGGACCCGCAGGTGCAACTGCTGGCCTGGAGATCAGCCATCCGTGAAAATGCAAAACTGGAAGAAGGCTACCGCCAAATTCAAACGGGCCTGATTCAAAAGCACTGTCTGGGCTGTCACGGTAATATGCAGGCTCAGGACATCGCAAGCGACCGCTTCAGCAATCTGGATTTCCTTATTAAGAACGAATGGATTTTGCCGCGTGAAGTGGAACGCAGCAAAGTCTATGGAGCTGTGGCCCGTATCGAGGGTTACACTCCCATGCCTCCGGCAGACAAAGAGCAGATCTATGGCACCGCCGAAGGTGAACGTGTGAATAAGATCATTGCCGCCTGGATATCAGCTCTGCCGACAGATGTGGATCAGCGCTATTCGCAGGTGAAGATCGTGGATACACGCAATATCCGCGCCGCCCCCAGCACCAGCGCCAAAGTCTGTGGGCAGGCTGTGAACGGGGATCTGGTTTATATTGATCCTCGCCCATCTTCCGTGGTCACAAACAACGGGCACAAATGGAGTCGGGTCTATCTTGTGCCTTCGCACAGTCGTCTGTTTAAGGGTACCTGCCAGCCCCCGGAAGATGGCGTGTACTACATAGCCCGCTAGTGAGGTTTTCCGCCGCTCTGTCAAAAAGAAGGACAGTTCTTGTATTACAGAGTGATCAGGAAAACCCGTATAAAACTCTGTATTAGAATCCAAGCTCTAGCTTCGATGGCATCCTTTATGCTTTACCTCCGGAGATATCTATCGGTCTGGAGGATCTATGATTCGGGATTCACGTTTGAAAGCCCTGTTGGTGCTTGCCTGTGTTGGCGGCCTGACCAGCGCCTGCGAAGTTAAAAAGAACCTGGATGACATGCACAAAGCCACGGTGGAGATGAGTGAAACCACCAAACGCATGGAAGAAAAAACCGGCGAGCTGGATAAGAAATCCGGCTCTTTGGACGATAAAACCGCTGAGCTCTACGATGCCTTAAGACAGGGTAACGCCGCTCTTTTGCGCAAAGAGTTCCTGCAACAAATGAATGAATCCAAAGAAATGGCCAAGAAGCTCAGTCTGGGCGTGAAGTACTTCTGGGCCTATGAGTTCCAGTTGTGGTCCATGCAAGGCTTGGATAACGATCACCGCCGTGAGGAGTTGGCTTCCTCCGCCGCCCGTGAATTCATCCGTGAGATCCATGAATATGCTCCGACGGAAGAGTTCATTTCTCCAACTTCAGACAACAATACCGATATGAATTTCCTGGCGCTGGTGACCACTTTGCACGAGGTCAACGACAAGCAGAAAACCCGCGTGGACCCTAAAGGTATTGAGCATATGTCGATGCTGTCATTGATTGAACGCGCTCTGAAGCAAAAGACGGATCTGGATGCGGGTCGTATTTCCATCAATGATCTGAAACCAGCTTCTTACGACCTACTGGCTTTTGAAAACAAGCTGATCCAGATTCTTCAGGCACGTCAGAACTTCATCCTGACCATGCTGGTGGCCAAAGCCAGCAACATCGATAAAGACCTGAAGACGAAAATCAAACTGGGTCTTTTAGGTATGAAGTGGTCGTTGGATCTGGGTCGTTATAACGATGTTGAAATCAACGAAATGACCCGCTATCTAAAGGCGGTCCTGGACACAAGAGCCATTCTGAAGAATGCCGGCCACGCGATTGTCGTGGATGAAACCATTCAAAAAGTCATGATGAATGGTCAACTCACTAAAACCAAGCCCCAGAGCAAAGCCCGTTTGGCAGCAGAGTCCCAGATCGCGGACTACATCCGACAAGTCCGCAGCGAAGCTATCACAACAAAGTAGTTAAGTTCCTGTGCCAAACAAGACAACAAGACAATAAAAAAGGAGGCTTGGCGCCTCCTTTTTTATTTAACAAACCGACACAGCAAAATGCTCAAGTTGTAAGAGTAACTAGGAGCAATTTCTCGATACCCTTGGTTTCCATTCTTTTGCACAAAGTTCCGCTCGACGATCCCGGTTCCAGCCACATTGCTGCCATCGCGAGAGAGAATTTTAATCTTGCTTGGATACCCCGCATAGGGACCACTGGTTTCCACACTGACCAATTTCAGCATAAAGTCATCATCAGAAATCCGGTCATAAAGCCCCGGTTCCCGCTGACAGTAATAGTTTTCAATACCTTGCACAGGAAACACATTGGTCTGCGCCAACCCCTGAGCCCCACACAGAACACCGAATATCAGGACAAACAAAGATTTTTTCATATCTGCATGAGATGCCAGAACCATTCCATATCCAGATGAAATCAATTCGCCCTGCCCTGTCAGATACTTTGCCATCTGCCAAAATTAGTTTCCAACTCCCAAAGGGAGCGAACCTTGTGCCCGCGGTAAAAAGCGCCAGTGGGAGGCGCCCCGCGAAGGCAGGGCGGCGACCGACGTTGCCGGGCTCGCATCCCGACACAAGTAAAACCCACCTCGAAGCCAAAATACATACAATTAAAAAACAGAAAAAAGAGAAATTGGTGGAGCCGATCGGGATCGAACCGACGACCTCAACACTGCCAGCGTTGCGCTCTCCCAGCTGAGCTACGGCCCCACATAGTGACAAGATCCAATAATAGCCCTAAAATCTTTTAAATGAAAAGCCAAAAATTGCTGTTTGTCTGCCTGGGAAATATCTGTCGCTCCCCCACTGCCGAAGCCGTGGCGGCTCACTTTATTCGCCAAAAGGATCTTCCCTGGGTGGTGGACTCTGCCGGGACCTCTGGCGCCCATGACGGCGAAACTTCCGACCCCCGCAGCATTCTGCACGCTCAGCGGCGAGGGTATGAATTAACAAGCATCTCTCGGCAAATTCGCGAGTCCGACTTTTACGATTTCGACTAGATTCTGGCGATGGACCGATCCAACTTGGACTTTATCAAACGCATCTGCCCGGATGCCAGCCTGCTGTCGAAGGTCTCGCTCATAACCGACTATTGCTCTGAAAAAAATTATCAAGGAGTCCCCGATCCTTACTATGGAGGGGCCCAAGGCTTTGATGAGGTGATAGACATACTGGAGGATGCAATCGAGGGCTTGTTTGAAAAAGTCCTCGATCACGGTGATAAAACTTAACGAACCTTGGCGCGCAACAAATCCTGGATGTGCAGAATACCCACCGGCTTTCGTGGCTGGGCAGAATCCTTGTCCAGCACAAAGACCATTTGGATCTGGAACTGCTCCATCACGAACAGGGCCTTTTCTGCCAGCTCGTTAGCATCAATGGTGCGTGGGTTGGTCGTCATCAGGTCTTTGGCGACTCCTGTCAGAGGATCATTGGATTTTTCCAGGCGGCGACGAATATCACCGTCGGTGATAACCCCCACCAAATCCCCTTTTTCATCAACAATACCTGCAGCACCACGCACGTCTTTATGGGTCATGATAGAAAGGACCTGACGTACTGGCGTATCCAGACTGACCGTCGGCAAAGCTTCCCCCGCATGCATCACATCGCGAACACGAGTCAGGAGACGATACCCCAGACTGCCCCCTGGATGGAATTCTGCAAAGTCTTCGGAGCTGAAGCCTTTTTCCGCCATCACGGCCATTGCCACAGCATCGCCCATTGCTAATGTCGCCGTGCTGCTGGCCGTTGGCGCCAACCCCAAAGGACAAGCCTCTTCCGAGACATGCACGTTCAGGGTCACTTGGGCGGCTTTAGCCAGCGAAGATTCTGGCTTGCCGGTGATGGCCACCAGCGGGATGCCTTTGCGATTCACAAAACGCAGAATGCCTGCAAACTCTGGAGATTCACCGCCATAAGATAGAGCCATGACCAGGTCATTATTTTCCACCAGCCCCAAATCCCCGTGAGAACTTTCAGCCGGATGTAAAAAGACCGCCGGCGTTCCTGTCGAGGAAAAGGTGCTTGCCAGCTTGCGTGCGATCTGACCGGACTTCCCCATCCCCGTCAAAACAATCTTTCCGTCGCAGGCTTTGATCATTTGAACCACTTTTTCAAAGTCCGGGCCGATGCGTTCTTTCAAAGCCAAAATAGCCTGCGCCTCGACATCCAAAACTTTCAAAGCCTGCTGAATCACTCTAGACATAGATCAAACCTTTCTTACTTCTTCTTCAGGCTGGCTTTTACAAAGTGCACGAAGAGAGGATGCGGAGCCAGGGGCTTTGATTTAAACTCCGGATGGAACTGCACCCCAATAAACCACGGATGATCCGGCAGCTCCACGATTTCAACCAGATCACGTTCTTTACAGATCCCTGAAGCCACCATTCCGTTTTTCTCAAACAGAGCTTTGTACTTGTTGTTGAACTCAAAGCGGTGACGGTGACGCTCCATAATAGAGGAGCTCTTATAAACCTGATGCGCGCGCGTGCCGGAAGCGATCGCACATGGGAAGGCCCCCAGGCGCATCGTTCCGCCTTTGTTGACGATGCCTCGCTGTTCGACCATGGAATCGATCACAAAGTTTCCACTGCGTTTGCTTTCCGCATGGAACTCGCGACTGGTGGCATCCTTAATGCCACAGACATTGCGCGCAAACTCAATTGCTGACAATTGCATACCGAAGCAAATGCCAAAGAATGGAATACGCTTTTCACGGGCAAACTTGATGGCCGTGATCTTGCCTTCCACTCCACGGGTTCCAAAACCACCCGGCACCAGAATTCCGTCCACTTTACCCAGCAAGGAATTCACCGTTTTTTCATTCACATTTTCTGAATCGACATAGATGATTTCCACACGGGCATTGTTGGCCACGCCCCCATGAACCAAGGATTCATGCAAAGACTTGTAGGACTCTTTTAAGTCGACATACTTTCCAACCACACCAATCTTGACGGTATGAGCCGGGTTCCCCAAAATCTTCACCAGATTCTGCCAGCCTTTTAAATTCAGCTTGCCAGCAGACAGACCCAAACGAGCAATAATCAATTCATCCAGTTTTTCTTTGTGTAAAGACAGTGGGACTTCATAAATGAAACGACTGTCCTGCGCGGCAATGACGTTTTCAGGTTTTACAGAACAGAACAGCCCAATTTTGGCCTTCAGATTATCATCAATGACTTTCTCACTTCGGCAAACCAGGAAGTCCGGCTGCAAACCGATTTCACGCAGCTCTTTCACCGAGTGCTGGGTTGGCTTGGACTTTAGCTCTCCCGCCGCAGCGATATAAGGGACATAGGTCACATGCACAAGGACGGAGTTTTCCATGCCCACATCATTGCGCATTTGGCGGATGGCTTCCAAAAACGGCTGACCTTCGATATCCCCGACCGTTCCGCCGATCTCTACCAGAATGATCTCGCTGCCTTGAGCCGCCTCATAAATACGTGCTTTGATTTCATCAGTGATATGCGGAATGACCTGAACCGTCCCCCCCAGATAGTCCCCGCGTCTTTCACGGTTTAAAACCGTGTCATAAATCTGACCGGTGGACACAGAGTTGGACCGATTCATCAGTGCAGAAGTGAAGCGCTCATAGTGACCCAAATCCAAGTCGGTTTCAGCACCGTCTTCGGTGACATAAACTTCACCGTGCTGCAACGGCGACATTGTCCCAGGGTCCACATTCAAGTAAGGATCAAATTTCATGATGGTCACTTTGTGACCGCGGCCTTCCAGCAATGCCCCAAGGCTTGCTGCTGTCAGCCCCTTGCCAATCGAGGAAACAACGCCCCCGGTGACAAAAATAAATTTCTGCTTCAAAGCCTTCTTCGTCGACTTTGCGGTTGAAACCCTGGTGGTTGCCTTTCTCTTCGCCATTACATCCCCTGTGAGCTTAAGAGTTTTTCGAGTCGCGCCAGATCCTCGGGAGTATCCACCCCGACACTGGCTTCCTTGACTCTGATAACTTTGATTTTAGCGCCTAAATACAGTGCACGAAGCTGCTCCAGACTCTCGGCTTTTTCGATGAGGGCCGGAGGAGCTTCACAGAACTGCCTTAAAAAACCTTTGGAATAAGCATACATGCCAATATGTTTGAGACACCCGTCCATCGTGCCAGCTTCAAGCGCAGACAAGCGCGAATAAGGAATGGCATACCGGCTGAAATAAAGAGCCTCATCACGGAAGTTTGTGACCACTTTGACTGAATTTGGTGACTGCAATTCTTCCGCGCTGATTGGGTGAGCCAGCGTAGCCATGTCCATTTTCGGGTCGTCCACAAAGACCTGCGCCAAACGGTCAATCAGCTCGCCAGTTACCAGCGGTTCATCCCCTTGAATGTTGACAACAACATCACAGGGCACGTCTTTGATTGCGGCATGAATACGATCACTTCCCGTCGGAAGGTCGCTGTCAGTCATCACGACTTTAACACCCACCGCTTCCGCAGCGGCCCTGATGCCCTCGTGATCGGTGGCGACAATCACCTCGCTCAGAAGTTTCGACTTCTTGGCTCCTTCCACCGTCCACTGAATCAGGGGGCGGCCTTTCAAGTTCACCAGAGGTTTTCCGGGAAATCGTGTAGAGCCAAAACGAGCGGGAATCACGCCAACAATTTTCATTCTTTTACCCAATTTTCATAAATATATTCCTCGACCGCGTCCTGCCCTTCCTTTTTCAAAGAGGACACCGGAAACACAGCACTGAGGCCTGAAGCCTTTTTGACTTTTGCTGTCGCCTGCAACATTTGACTGCGGGACATTTTATCGGCTTTGGTCAGCACGACCGCCAAAGGGAAACCACGTCTTTCAGAGAATTCTTTCAAGAGTTCCTCATCCTGGGTCCACGCACGGCGAATATCCATCACCAGCACCAGACCACGCAGATTCTCTCGATTCATCAAATAAGTTTCAATCATGCGATGCCATTCACGCATTTCGTCGCCCGAACGAGCCGCAAAACCGTACCCTGGCATGTCCACCAGTACATAGGACTGATCCAATTCAAAGAAGTTCAGCAGACGAGTTTTACCCGGCGTCGAACTGACTTTGGCGATCTTGTTTTTGGTCAGGGCATTGATGAAAGACGACTTTCCAGCATTGGAGCGACCGGCGATGGCCACTTCTGCTTTTTTGTGTACAGGGAAGTCTTTTTCCAGAACGGCACTTTTAATGAATTGAATCGTCTTTGGCATAGCCAAGACTATCAAAGCTCACCCCTTTTCTCAATTCTCGGAATCAAGTCTCCTCACCGATAATCTGGTGAGTCGAAAAACCCCGAGCCCCTCTTATATTTGATCCCAGCCTGGCCAGGGACTTGAAAAGGCCCAAAGCATCAAAACCAGCACTTATGCTGGACATTTTTTAAGCAGGAGACCCCATGTCACAAGCCTTTTTGAAAACTATGGATGAAAACGGAAAAACCCTCAGCCTTCAAGACTTCTCAACTCTGGGCAAGGATTCAAACTGCCAACTCCAGGTCCTGGGAGTGGATGTTTCAGATCGCCATGCTCGCATCGAAAAAAAGGATCAATCCTATCTGATTCGCGATTTGCGCTCGACCACGGGAACCTTTGTTAATGATGCACGTGTCATGGAGGCCTTTCTTAGCGACGGTGATGTGATTCGTCTGGGAGATCAGGAGTTCTTATTCCTGACTCAGGAGCAAACCACCAATCCCTTCCCCATTACCAGCCGCAACGAAGTCTGGAATGAAGAACTGCAGGCCCTTTCCAACGTCTCGCAAACTGAATTCCCTGTTTTGATTTTGGGCCCCTCTGGAACCGGTAAAGATGTTATTGCGCATGCCCTGCACGAGCAAAGCAATCGCAGCCAGGGGCCTTTTGTCAGCGTGAACTGTAGCGCTTTAAGTGAAACCCTGATCGAAAGTGAGTTGTTTGGTCATATCAAAGGAAGTTTTACTGGTGCCATCAACGACCGCAAAGGGGCCTTTGAAGCCGCTCGCGGGGGTACCCTTTTCCTGGATGAAATCGGCGATCTGTCTTATGGCTTGCAGGCCAAATTGTTACGCGCTTTGGAAAACAATGAAATCCGCCCCGTGGGGGCCGATCGCAACGTGCGCACGGATGTTCGCATTATCGCCGCCACCCACCAGAACCTGGCGCAAAAAATTCGTGAAGGTTTGTTCCGATCTGATTTGTACTTCCGCTTAAACGTTGTCACCATTGCGCCACCAGCATTGGCTTTGCGCATGGAGGACTTTGAAGAGCTGCTGTACAGTTTTGCCAAAAAAATGCGTGTGCGCTTTTCCCATGGTGCGATTGTCCGCCTGAAAAAACATCCGTGGCCGGGAAATATTCGTGAACTGAAGAATCTGGTCAGCCGGGCCGCAGCCCTGTACCCGCGCACTCATATTACGGAAAGTCATATCGAAAAGCTGCTGGATAAAACTCTGCTGGAAAAAACAGAAGAGCGGGTCACCAATGACATCCCGGTCATCAAGGAAATTGAAAAGCAGATGATCATAAAGCGTCTGGAAGCCAATCGCGGCAATCAGCGCCGAACGGCTCAGGATCTGGGAATGCCGAAAAGCACCCTGCATGACCGCCTGAAGTATTACAATATCGATCTGGCGGCTTTTAAGGTTTAACGATGGCCGTTTTTATAAAGATGCGACGAACATAACCTTTCGTCAGAATCTTGTTCACGTCTTTGCGCAAACGATCGCAAAGAGCCTGCTTGCCCTCCGCCGAGGAAACCTGATCGAACGTCATCTCTTCGATCGTCCTTAGGAACAAGTCCTCCACTTCCGCTTCGCGGTCTTTGATTTCCACGACGACATCAGAGGCCGCGCCTTCCACGTAGAACTCGAATGCTCCCATGGGGTTTGATCCGGCTTCACCGGAACGACGCAGATTCACCACCATTCGTTTCATCAGGAAAATATTCTGAGCGGCCCGCGTGGAATCGTAAAAAGGCTCTGTCTCTGTTTTGGGGTCATATTGATATCGCTGTGACGACCAATCCGCCAAAGAGCGAACAAACAGATCTTCACTGTGTGGCAAAAGCCCCTTGGTGCTGACCCGATACAAAACAAATCCGCCGACCCCGGTCGCCACAATTAGCCCCACCAGGCTCAGTTTTTTGATCAAGGAGTAACCCTTGAACGCCGCCAGAGCTTCACCCACACTTTTTTTGAATCCTGCCAGAAGCCCTTTCAACCAGGCAACCGTCAAAGGCCCCGCGTTCAGAACACGATGGCGCAACTGTTCTTTGAATTTTCTAAAGCTCAGACGCAGTCCCGTGCGCTTCATCTTGATCTTGTAGGAAAGCTTGGGGATAAAAGGGAGGACTTTTAAAAGCTTCGCACGCAAGCCTGTGGCTGACTGCCACAACTTTTCCTCTTCCGCCAGAGTGTACTCCAGCTCAAGCCCCTCTTCGTAGATCTCACCGGCCCCTTCCACATCGGGACCAATTTCATTCAAGGATTTGGCAAACTCCGGATCTTCTTCGGCCAAAACAGAGTCCAAGGACTCCAAGGACATCAAATCTTCGCCATCCCCTTCGGCGGCGCCATCTTTGATCTCCTCCTCAACTTTGGTCGTGTTTTCCTGTTCAGCCAACTGCATTCCCCCAAGACGATTGTAAGGAAGGAATCAAATACGCCGCAAGAACAATTTATAAACAGAAGTCCATCGGCTAGCATTAAAAGGTAGGAGTTTTTAATGAGAGTATTGATTTCGGTATTGGTGGCCGCAATGGCCTTGTCGGGTTGTGCAAATTTCCATCGTTCCGCAGAAAGTGGATACGCAGGCAGTCCTGAAGACATCCGCTACAGCGATCAAGCAGATCGCGGCAGCTATGATCGTGAAACACGCCAGACCGCCTACGAACTGGGCAAAGACCCCGCCTATCTGAGCGGCAAAGACCTGCAGGATATCCGCAATCGTCAGCAGGTTCGCCAGCTGGAAAGAAGCCTGTCCTCGCGCAAAGAGCGCGAACAGTACTCAAAAATCCTGCCCTGGCTGAAGAATGACGCCGAAAAGATTGAGTTTCTGTCGGTACCTTCCATTGAAGGACGTCAACAATGGATCAATCGCAACAATGTCTGGAGCCGGGCACAAGCTCCCCAAGAGGAGATGAAAAGCCTGATCGAAACCCAGGACATCGCCGTGGGCATGCCCCAGGATTATGTGAAACGATCCTGGGGAGACCCCATGAGTGTCGAAGTGTCCGGAAATCCGATCTATAAGAACGAACGCTGGAAGTACCAGAAATTTGTCTCCGCCCCCGAAGGCTATCGCAAAGAAACGCGATACGTTTACTTTGAAGGCGGGCGCGTGGTGGGTTGGGAAACAGAATAGTTTCCCTCCCCCTGCAAGGCCGGCTTAGTGGGCCTCGTCCCAGTTGTTGCCAATGGCGTAATTCACCTTCAGAGGCACTTTCAACTTCACCACATTTTCCATGATGGAGACCAACTGAGGTGTGTGCTTCTTTAAGCTTTCTTCAAAATCCTCAAAGATCAACTCGTCATGCACCTGCAACAGCATGCGCACAGGCACTTTTTCAAACACTTCGATCATGGCCTTTTTCACCAGATCGCTGGCAGTCCCCTGAATGGGAGCATTGATGGCTGCCCGTTCACCGAACTTCTTTAGGGCCATGTTCTTTGATTGAAGCTCTTCGATATAACGACGGCGGCCGAACAGAGTTTCCACGTAGCCCTTTTCGTGCGCCATTTTTACCGTGCCATCAATATACTCACGCACATTCTTGAAGCGATTAAAGTAGCGTTCGATAATGTCCTTGGCCTCAGTTCTGGAGATTCCCAGGTTTTCTGCCAAACCAAAAGCTCCCTGCCCATAAGCGATCCCGAAGTTCACCGCCTTGGCGGAGCGACGCTGTTCGGAAGTCACCTCTTTCAAAGGAACTCCGAAGACTTCAGAGGCTGTCGCCGCATGAATATCCAGATCATCAGCAAACGCTTTACACATATTCGGATCTTCTGAAATGTGCGCCAAAATACGCAGTTCAATCTGCGAATAATCGACAGAAAGAAGTTTCATGCGAGGAGCCGCGATGAAGGCCTTACGCACCTGCTGACCGCGCTCTGTTCGAATGGGAATATTTTGCAGATTGGGCGCGGTGCTGGAAAGACGTCCTGTGGTCGTTAAAGCCTGATTGAAGCTGGTGTGCACACGATCATCCTTCGGATCAATCATGGTTGGCAAAGCATCCACGTAAGTGGATTTCAGTTTCGACAGCTCACGCCAGCTTAAAACCAATTTGGCGATCGGATGATCCAGCCCCAGCAAAACTTCCTCGTCCGTCGAATAGCCTGTTTTCGTCTTCTTACCCGCTGGCAGCCCCAGTTTTTCAAACAAGACCACGCCCAGCTGTTTGGGGCTTCCGACATTGAAGGACTCTCCCGCAGCGGCATGGATCTTTTCTTCCAAACTGGAAATTTCTTTGGCCAGATCCGCACTTTGTTGCGCCAGCAGCTCTTTATCAATTCGCACACCATAGCGTTCCATGGACAGAAGCACCCGGGCCAGAGGCAGGTCCAACTCACGATAGACTTTTTCGCCCTGGACGTTTTTCAGTTGATCCTGAAGAGTTTTGGCAAAGTTTAAATGTGCATTGTACAAATACGCCGGCGATGCCAATTCTGGCAGAACATCTGCCATGAAACGTGTGTAGATCTTACCAAAATCTGATGTGTCGCCGGCTTTCAGTACATAGGCCGCCAACTGAGAATCCCATGCCGCCGTCGGAGTTCGTGCACCGATTTTGTGCCAGAAACTTTTCAGGTCATATCCGTGCCATTGAATCTGGAAGGTGTCTGTCAACTTGCCTAAAAATTCTGCGTCAGGCACCTCAATGATCTCGGTCTCGGTGCCAACAAAAACACCGCGAACACTAGCAAAGCCCCACAAGCCCTGTTTTTCACTCAAAATCTCGGCAAGCTCGCGTGTGTTCAGGCTTTTTTCAACGAAGTTTCTCTCATCCTTGGCGATCACGAGTGTCGGAACCACGTCATCTTGTTCAGACGAGGTCGTCCCAACAGGCGCTGCCGTCACCAGCTCTTTTGAGACTGCTGCAGGAGGTGGTGTCGCGGGGGCTGTTTCTGAAACAGTTCCAAACAAGCTCTTTTCAAAGCTCTTGAAGTTCAACTCATGCAATAGTGCTTTGAGCTCTTCTGTATGGAAAGGTCTTAATTTGTACGCCGCCAGATCATCCGGCATTGGCACATCCAGAGAAATCGTGACCAGCTTTTTGGACAAAAGAGCATTTTCTTTCGATGCCAGCAGCTTTTCTCGGACGCTCTTGCTTTCAACCTTGTCGATGTTTTCGTAGATATCCTCTACGTGCTTGAACTGCTCCAGAAGCTTGATAGCTCCTTTTTCTCCGATACCCTTCACTCCAGGCACGTTGTCTGAGGTGTCACCCACAATTGCCAAATAGTCTATGAATTGATCAGGGCGCACGCCCCATTTTTCAAAGACACCCTGGGCATCGTAACGGACACCTTTCATAGTGTCGTAAAGAATGATGTGATCATCAACCAACTGCCCGAAGTCTTTATCACCACTGACAATGAAAACTTCCATGCCATTGCGGCGGCCCCATTTGGCGGCAGTTCCAATGATATCGTCGGCCTCAAAGGATTCCACTTCAAAGGAAGGAATTCCCAGTAAGTCCGCCAGCTTTTTGATGTAAGGCACCTGTTGCGCCAGCTCATCAGGCATTTCCGTACGGTGAGCTTTGTAGGCCTCATACATCGTTTTACGGAAAGAAGGCTCTTTACGGTCATAGCAGAACACCAAGTACTCAGGCTTTTCTTCCTTGAGCAGCTTGATGATCATCGCCAAGAAGCCGTAAATGGCATTGACTGGCAATCCTGAAGGTGACGACAGTGGACGAATCGCATAATAAGCGCGAAAGAACATGGCGCTGACGTCAATGAGGTAGAGTTTTTTCATGAGGACCTCCGGATGTAAAACCTAAGGTCTACACCGCAGGGGCCCGAATGTCGATGCTTGATGCTTATTCCAAGTCGGCTTTCACGCGGGAAAAGTCGATCTGTTCCAAGGCCTTTTTATCCAACTCAGCTTCAGCAGCTGGTGTGTACATGACCTCATCACAGCAAGCCTCCGCCTGACGAAGCAGGATCTCCAATTGACCCTTCAAGGCTCCCTCAATAGAGCGGTGGCCCGCTTCAAGCGCTTCAACATCCAAAGATGAACAATTTAAACGACGGGCCAGATCAGAACGGCTCCAACCCAAACGAAGGCGAAGCGTGTGAAGAGATTCTTTAGTCCAATCAAGCATTTGATTCTCAAGCATATAAACCCCTAGATTCACTTAAAAAAGTATCCTCTAATAGAGCAGGAATACTATTTCCATTATAGGCGGTTTGCACTAGATAATGCGACGAGCTACAGACTATTGTTCAGGGAAAACAAAGACAAGGTCGTGTTCGCCCGCCAGATCCAATTTATCACGGGCCTGGCGCTCGATAAACGCGGGGTCTTTGGCTTGTTTGAGCTGCCCCGACAACGCTGCAATATTCTGACGCGTTTGCTGAATCTCATAAGTAATACGATCGAAATCCCGGTGCAGACCCCATAGACGGAAGGCATTGCCATTCACAACGATGGAAGTGGAAAAGACCGCCAGACAAGCTACGGCTACTTTTCCCGGGCTGTTTAGAAAACGTCGCAAACCTACTGCAAACTGAGTGTAAGACATGAATTTATTCTAGCCAGATCTTGGGTGTGTGGCTACAGGACTGAGGCCTAGGTCCAGCTCTACATCCATAGATAAAATCAATAACATAGATGACTTTTATCGATTCGATTTATCCATAGAAATCACCGATCTTAGCGGCATGAGAGGTGTTATGAGAACATGGTCCGACTATCTTAAAACGGCGCAGATCGAAGACCCGATTTTTGCGTCTGTGCGCGAGGGTCAATATGCCGAGGTCCTGGAGTATTTGGAGAACCTGGGAAATCCCAATTTGCGTAATCACAAGGGGCATTCCCTGCTGATGCTGGCAGCCTACAATGGGCACCTGGCCTTGGTCAGCCTTCTGATTTCCTGCCATGCAGATGTGGACTCTCGCGATGATTCAGGCAACACCATCCTGATGGGTGCGGCTTTTAAGGGCCACAAACAGATTGTCCAGCAACTGCTTCGCGCCGGAGCCGATCCGCATGCAGTGAATCCCAAAGGGCAAACAGCTTTGACCTTTGCCGAAGCCTTTGGGCGCCATGAAGTTGCGGCATTGCTGGCGGATCTGGATTCTGAACGTCTGTCGGACCACCCCCGCTTTCTTCGTCGCATTTCAGCCCTGATGAAACTTTTTTCCCTTCCCGCAAAAGGAGCTTAATTCCATGAGCAGAAAAACACTGACGACAACAGCAGGAATCCCCGTTTCTGAAAACCAGCACAGTTTAACCACCGGCCCCCGGGGTCCGGTGGCCTTACAGGATTACCATCTGATTGAAAAGCTGGCCCACTTTAACCGCGAACGCATTCCCGAGCGTGTGGTTCATGCCAAAGGTTCTGGAGCCTACGGCACCTTCACTGTCACTCACGACATCACCCGTTTTACCAAAGCAAAAATCTTTTCTCACATCGGCAAGAAGACTCCCGCCTTCCTGCGCTTTTCAACCGTTGCCGGCGAAAAAGGCTCGGCCGACACGGAACGAGACCCCCGTGGTTTTGCCTTGAAGCTTTACACCGAACAGGGCAACTGGGACATTGTCGGCAACAACACACCGGTGTTCTTCGAGCGTGATCCTTTAAAATTCCCGGACTTTATTCATTCACAAAAACGCGACCCGCAGACCGGTTACAAAAACCCTGTGCGTATGTGGGATTATTGGGCCAATGCGCCCGAAGCCCTTCATCAGATCACAATCTTGTTCAGCGATCGCGGCATTCCCGATGGCTATCGCTTTATGAATGGTTATGGCAGCCACACCTTCAGCTTTATCAATGACAAGAACGAACGTGTATGGGTGAAGTTCCATTTTAAATCCATGCAGGGAATTAAAAATCTGTCTGTCGAAAAAGCCGTTGAACTGTCCGGTACAGATCCGGATTATGCAGGTCGTGATCTCTTTGAAGCTATTGAGCGCGGCGAGTTCCCCAAGTGGGCTTTGAAGGTACAAATCATGAGCGAACGTCAGGCTGAACAATTCCGCTTCGACCCCTTCGATCTCACCAAGGTGTGGCCACACAAGGAATTTCCCCTGATGGATGTGGGCGTGCTGGAACTTAACCGCAATCCAGAAAACTATTTTGCGGAAGTGGAGCAGGTCGCTTTTTCGCCTAGCAATGTGCCTCCGGGAGTGGGGTTCTCTCCCGACAAAATGCTGCAAGGACGATTGTTTGCCTATCCGGATGCCCAACGCTATCGCCTGGGTGTGAACTATCAATATCTGCCGGTGAATCGACCGCACGCGGAAGTAAACACCTATCACCGCGACGGAGCCATGCGCTTTGACGGCAACAGCGGCCGCTTAGACAACTACGAACCCAACGGCTTTGGTGGACCTGTGCAAGACGCCTCCGTGCGCGAACCCGCTCTGGCCTTATCAGGCACTTTGGATCGCCACGACTCTCACAAAGACAATGATGACTTTACGCAAGCCGGGAACTTATACCGCATTCTAGGTGAAGCCGAAAAAGACCGCCTGACCACCAACATAGCAGGCACCATGAAGTCGATCCCCGAAGAACTGCAACGCCGAAACATCGCCCACTTCATGAAATGCGATCCTGACTACGGAACACGCATCGCCACCAAACTAGGTTTGAAATAAAAAAAGCCCTGTGATTTTGACCTCACAGGGCTTTTTAAGTTCTCTTTTTTTGCAGACTATCTAAAAGCTGCTTTGTCCCAGTAAAGACCCATACCGCCCAAGTCTTCTTCGATACGCAGAAGCTGGTTGTATTTGGCGGTTCTTTCGCCACGGCACAAGCTGCCAGTTTTGATCTGATGGCAGTTCAATGCCACAGACAAATCAGCGATCGTCACGTCTTCGGTTTCACCAGAACGGTGAGACATGATCGTGCGGTATTTGTTTCTTTGCGCCAAATTCACGGCATCAAACGTTTCAGACAAAGTACCGATTTGGTTTACTTTCACAAGCAAGGCGTTTCCGGCTTTCTTCTCAAGGCCCATGCGCAGACGTTTTGGATTGGTCACGAACAAGTCATCACCGATCAGCTGCATGGTGGAACCCATCTCAGATGTCGCCTTCACCCAGGAATCCCAATCGTCTTCAGCAAAACCGTCTTCGATGGAAACCAGTGGGTATTTCTCAGCCCATGATTTGTAGATACCCAGAAGTTCTGCCGGGCTGATGTGGCCACCTTGCCATTCGTATTTACCGTCTTTGTACATTTCAGTGGAAGCCACATCCAAAGCCAGGAACACGTTTTGACCTGGATCATAACCAGCATCCACGATCGCGTTCATCAACAAATCCAAAGCCTCCTGATTGGAACCCAATTTCGGAGCAAAACCACCTTCGTCACCCACTGCTGTGGAAAGACCTTTTTTCGCCAGAATCTTTTTCAGCGTGTGGAAGATCTCTGCACCGGCGCGCAGGGATTCAGCGTAGGAGTTATTCACAGTCGGAACAACCATGAATTCCTGAATATCCAGGCCGTTGTTCGCGTGCGCACCACCGTTTAGGACGTTCATCAACGGAACCGGCAAACGAGTCGCCTGAGAACCACCCACATAACGATACAACGGAAGATTGCAGTCAGCGGCTGCGGCTTTTGCCACCGCCAAAGAAACACCCAGAATCGCATTTGCGCCCAAGTTTGATTTGTTTTCGGTGCCATCGATATCGCGAAGGATTTTGTCGATGTATGTTTGTTCAGTCACTTGCAGACCGATTATTTCCGGAGCGATCTTCTCACGAACGTTATCAACAGCCTTGAAAACGCCTTTGCCCAGGAAACGGTTTTTGTCGCCATCACGAAGCTCGCAAGCTTCATGGGCTCCCGTGGACGCTCCAGATGGAACCGCGGCACGGCCCATGTTGCCATCTGCAGTGGTCACCTCAACCTCAACAGTTGGATTGCCACGGCTATCAAGAATTTCACGAGAGACGATGTTGATAATTTCAGACATGATGAGTTCCTTCCTTCTCGGCGTTCTTATTCATAGTTTTCTTTACCAAGTCCATGCTTTCAAAGACCGTACGTGGATACTGGGTCTTGACGAACTCCCAGTCCACTCGGCGCATGGCCTCTTTCACCGCCGGGGTCATTTTCCCCTGAGCAGCGAGCATGGTGATCAGTTGCTGCGCTCGCACCATGTAGTCGTGCAGTCGCGCCAGATTCTGACTTAGAACATACCCCGGTGTTTCGCTGTCAAAGTTCAAGTGTGACAGAGATCCTTCGTGAGGCAACAGGGAAGAAGCATTATTCGTGGCTTCCTCCGCCTGCACGCCCGTGGAGGCTTTCAGATTCTGTTTTTCAATTGTGCGGATTTTTTCTTCCAGATCGCCGACGTACTTTTGCAGATCCTCACGCTCACGCTGAGTGCGCTGAAGATCGTCAATCAGACTCTGAAACAAGGCCGGACTGACTTGATGTCCGACGCTTTCACTGAAGATCGAACTCTGCTGTGTGGACCAGTTCAACTGGATCGTGATGCCTTCCCAGTGACAGACCGCCGGCGGTTGACCGACATAGACTGGCAACGACTCAAAGGCCGATTTCAGGTATGTCGTCACCAAAGGGTACTGCTCTGCCGGAAGTGGCAGATCAAAAGAGATGCTGACTTCGTCACGACGAAGATTTTCAATCGGCGGCTTCGGAGAAATAAAGTACGACAGGAACTGTTCCGGCTGATTGAAGATCTCCTGAGGATGCGGCATCATGCGCAGAACGCTATCCAACACACCCCAGGCACGCAGCTCCGGGCCTTCATGCCCTGCCCGCTGCAGAATATTTTCTTCTCTTTTCAGGGGAAGACGCAGCACCGACTCCAGAAAATTTTCCATTTCTGGCGCCGTCATCCAATACGACGAGTCCTTGAGCAGCTCCATCGGAAGATGGGCCTGCTCATACAGCTGGCTAAGGTCTTCGCCTTGCTGTTCCAGAACGGTTAAAACTGCGTTTGAAATCTTACAACTAAAGTGCACGAAATAGGTCTTAGCCTAGTTTTCCCACTCTTTAAACACAAAAAAACACACCCTCTTTTCACTCGAAAAAGAGCACCCGCGTCACAATCATGACGCAATATCGCCAGAAAAAACAACCAGGCACCTTTTAAGGTAAAGCGGTCAAAACCGTTCCAGCGCAAGGCGGAGGGCTTTTCGCGCAGCGGAGGCGTGCTCCCAGCACGTCGGAGTGAAGCGGAAGGCCCGACAACGCAGTCGATGGGGCGGTTTTCACCGCTTTAAGCGGCTTTGGTAAATTTGGATTTGGGGAATGGGAGGTTATTGTCGATGATCTCTTCCATAAACGAGGGGATGTTCCCCGTTGGGATCAGCTTGCCTTCCAGCGTTCCATCGGGACGGCGTGTTAGGCGCGACATTTCGAAGATTGGAATCACGTTGTATGAACCATCTGCATTGAATCCGCATACTTCGCTGATTGCCGCAATACGTCGAGATCCATCGGAAAAACGCGAGACCTGGATGATAATTTCGATCGCCGAAGACACTTGAGAGCGCAAAGCCTTCTCACTGACCTTGGCGTCGCCCCCTTGAGCCAGGGCTTCCAAACGCACAATCGCATCTTCGGGCGTGTTCGCGTGGACCGTTCCCATACAGCCTTTGTGACCGGTGTTCATCGCATTGAGAAGTTCCATCGCTTCACTGGAACGAACCTCCCCCACAATGATTCTGTCGGGACGCAAACGCAGAGCGGACTTGAGCAAGTCCTTGATCGTCACTTCCCCCTTCCCGGCCGCATCGGCCTGGCGGGTTTCAAACATCACCACGTGCTCATAGTCGACCTGAAGCTCGGAAGAGTCCTCAATCACCATCACACGCTGACCTTTCGGAATGCGCGTGCACAGCAATGACAACAGCGTGGTTTTACCAGAGCCGGTACCACCGCTGACGATGATGTTCTTGCCAAGGAACATGCAAATATCCAGGAAGCGCGCACCATCTTCGGTGATCGCTCCGAACTTGATGTAGTCGGCAAAAGTGATTTTGTTATTGGTGAACTTACGAATAGAAAGAGTTGTTCCCTTGCGCGACATGGGCGGGATCACCGCCGCAATACGCGAACCATCCGGCAGACGCGCATCCAGACGAGGCGATTCATCGTCGATACGTCTTCCCACACTTTGCGCGATACTGTTGACCGCCGCACGCAGATCATCTTCTGACGGGAAAGACTCCGCAACCCTTTCGAGTTTGCCTTTTCTTTCCACAAAGATTTCCTTATGGCCGTTTACAAGAATTTCCGACACACCCTTGTCTTCGAGGTATTTCGCAACAGGACCGAGATTCTGCTGAATGGTCTGTTTGAAAACGTTCGACTGATCAGACATGGGTGCCTTTCCTCACTAAAGATTAGTTCGATGCGGGCTTGCGGTCTGCCGCAGCCGTATCTGAATAGATGATGAACTTCCCCTGCACCGCTGTTTCAGGGCACTGATACGAGAAAATCCCATCGGTCTTTGGATTCACAAAGAAAGTTTTTTGTTCGCCAAACACCGTGTTGTGATGTTCAGAGAACGCATCCAGCACGAAGCTGACGTTCTTTTCCTTGCTGTTCACATTCACGATATGAACCCGGTAGTTGCCCCCCTTTTTAAGGCGCACCTGCTCGGGCACAAAGCCCTTGTCCGTATTCATGATTACGATGTCCTGAGTCGGCTCTACCGAATCAAAGACCTTGCTTAGAATATTGACGGATTGATCCTCCTGCACACTGGCCGGAAGACGGTCTTCATTTTTGACTTTATTGAATTCGACCTGACGACGGGAGAAGTCCACTTCCCACGCATTCGCTACAGAAGAAAACAACAACAGGCAAAGAACCTTAGTGCAACTCTGTGCGATCCTGGAACTCACAAAACTCACGGGCCACCTCCATAGCGATATAATTCACGGACCTTGGGTCCATCATGTGGAGCTTCTGAATCAGAAGATCTTTGTCGCCGCGGCAGCCGTTGATTGTCTGGAAAGCGTCGCTCAGGATTTGTGGGTTTGCCATCATCTCCTTCGTCACTTCACTCCAATCCAACTTCAATACAGGGTCGATCGCCCCTACGCTGTAGAGAGCATCAAACACTAATTGCAAATCGCCTTGCAGAAACATCGAATCCTCCTAATTGCTCAAGGGCATCCAGCCCACATGGTGTTTCTATCGGTAGGAGTTCACTAGAACTTGAGTCAATTTGAGGCGATTTTTAAGGACTTGAGGAGATCTATCGTTTGACGCTGGCCCAGAGTCGAATCAGACTTGGGCCCGGTCAAGTCGAGGGAAATTACTGTTCGGAGGCGGCAGAATCTGCCGGTTTTTCGGTTGGAACTTGAGAGGATTCAGTCAGAATTTTGCCCGCAATTTCGGACGGAGACGTTGTGTCCTTCATCATACGCAGCTTTCTTTCACCGACCGCTTCTTTAGAAACTTGGATTTTTGCATCCCGAATGCGCTCGGCAATCTTTCTTTCAAATCCGTCATTCTTGATATAGGGCTTGATCTCTGACAATAGATTTTCAAGAAAAACGACGTAGGTTGTTTGGACGACGGGTTTAAAAGCCCGAGGATTTTTCAGAGCATTGATGGCTTCGTCAGTAAGTTGACTGATCGTTTTTTCCCAGGACTCCAATTCATCGAGGTTTGAACGCAAGGGTGACACGATTTTTTCGATCATCTCATCATCATTAGGACGAGAATACACAGCCTGAAGTGCCTCTTTCAAAGGCACCACTTTGCCGCTGGATGACTTTTTGGACTCAGTCACCTTGTCACTGACCAACTTGTTCATTTGATCCAAATCTTTCAGGGCCAGTTGAGAATAGTTAAACAGCAGACCAGCATGCGCCGTGCCGCCAAGAAACATAAGAGCGAACATTGTTAAAAGGAAATTTGATTTATTCATAGAACTCAGTTTAAAGGGGTCCCAGAGTGAGACAAGTCCTGATTAGCAGGACCTTGGACCGGGATTTTTTCCTTCCCTCTAAACTGAAAATGATGTCAATATAAAGGGGCTCAAAAAATTACAATCATCCATCTTGGAGGAAGACATTGAAAGCACTTAAGTTATTTGGAATTTCAGCACTGGCACTTACCCTGGTAAATTGTGCCCCTTCAGCTAAACAACTCAAGGAAGCAGTAGAAAAGGACCCGAGCATCGTTTTCGCAGCGATCGAAAAAGATCCTGAACAATTCATCGAAGTGGTGAACAAAGCCGCCCAGAATGCTCAACGTAAAGCTCAAGAAAAAGCTGTTGCCGAAGAAGGCAAAAAGCGCGATGACGAATTCAAAAATCCGTTGAAACCAGCTATCGAAGAAGGCCGTGTTATCTTTGGCCCTAAAGATGCTAAAATCACGATCATTGAATACTCTGACTTCGAGTGCCCATACTGCGCTAAAGGTCACGCGACTGTTGATGAAGTGATGAAAGCTTATCCAAAAGACGTTCGCGTTGTTTACAAGCACCTTCCTTTGGATTTCCACCCAATGGCTATGCCTGCGGCTGAGTACTTCGAAGCGATCGCTCTTCAAGATCACGCTAAAGCTGAAAAGTTCTACAACCTAGTGTTTGAGAACCAAGGTGACCTGCGTACTAAAAAGGAAGGCGCTTTGAAAGACTTCGCTAAAAAAGTAGGCGCGGACCTGAAGAAAGTTGAAAAAGACCTTAAGTCTGAAGTTGTGCAAAAGCGTATCGAAGCGGACATGGAAGAAGCTCGTAAATTCAACTTCTCCGGCACTCCAGGCTTCCTGATCAACGGTGTTTCTTTGCGTGGTGCTTATCCATTTGCGGACTTCAAAGAAATCATCGATCGTCACCTTAAAGAAGCGAAGTAATTCTTCTTTAAAAAAGATCAAAACAAAAACCCACAGTCTCAAAACTGTGGGTTTTTTTATTTGCCCCGACCCACGTCCTGCCTCTAAAGTGAAAGGAACCACTCACCCAAGGAGTTCCATCATGAGCGCCCACGCCAAGTCGATGATTCTAAAAGCTCAGGACGACCTCGACATCGCAAAAAAACACCTGAACGATGAAAAGCAGCACGATCTGGTCGGCTACAACCTGGCTCAAGCCTGCGAAAAATTCTTAAAAGCTCTTTGTGAAATGCGTGGCCTTGAATATCCCCACGACGAAGAAGGGCATGATCTGGACGCCCTGATGCAGGTGCTGGAAGAAAATAACTTCTCGGCGATTTCCTCTCACGCCGATGTGATCGAACTGACTCCTTACAACTCCCCGAACGCCCATGTGCGCGCTGATGAACGTCTGGATATGGAAGAATACTTCGGCTACGTTGAAAATCTAAAAAAACTTGTCGGCGAGCAGCTGCGAGTGCTTCTGTAAAGAAGGCCCCGCTCCGCTCCTTATGGCTGACTGAAAAAGATTAAGTCAGTCGAAAGAGTTTGCGAAATCGTTGGCCTATTGCTGTAGGCCAACGACGTCCGCGAAAAGACTTACAACTTCTTTAGGTTTTTCGATGCGTTTGAATAGACTGTACTTTCGGGCGCAAACCAGCACAAGTGAAGTGTTGATCTCCTGGTTTGTGGAATAGACGGTAGAATTGACATAGATCTTCTTAGTCTCCAGATCGAGCCCCTTTTCATTGTCGACCACGTTTATAACTTTAAATTTCAACCCGGCAGGCAGAACGATCAGACCTTGCGCATTGACGTACTGACTATTGCGCAAATTATTTCCCACCAAACTCATGTAACAATGATCATTTTTACGCAGCACATAGATAGACTGACTGGAACGACTGTTCTCTGCATTGAAAGCAATATCCTTTTTCAGAATCAACTGAGTCTCTGCCAAAGAGACTGACGACACCAAGGTAACACCCATCACAACTGCCAATAAACGAGAAATAGTAAGCATAAACATCCTTTCCAAGAAAGATCTTACGCTTACCATAACTGCTGACCAGTGTTGCATTAACGCGTGGGAACCTCTGAATCTTTATAAATTTTCCCTGTTCTCAAGCTGCGCCGGAACACTGCTCCTGAATGACTATTTGAACGCGTACAGCAGACTGCCGCCCTTGATCAGATTGATAACCTTGTCACGGTTGGATTGGGAGACGGCCGGGCACCCCCAACTGCGCCCTTGGATCACGGCTGAATCCTGAACATAGTTGGCGCCATGAACCACGATCGCCCGAGCGCGGGCATTGGAGTTCGTGGAGGACAAACCATCCAGACGCAATGAATAGCCGTTGCTGCCCTGATAGGTTTCTGCGGTTTTATAAAACCCCAAAGACGAGGCATTGGAACCAGACACGTTACTGAACTTTTCAGCAAAGCCATCATGGTTGCTGTCGGAGCCTTTGCCGTGTGCCACATGAACATTCCACACCGCCCCGGTTCTCATATCGATAAAGTACCAGCGTTTCTGCGTGGACTTCTGACTGAAATCCAGAACCGAAATGACATTCTGATTCTTGAACGAAGTTTTATTCTTATGGAAGTACAAGACCGCCGCCTTCAGCCCCGCTGTCGGCACGATGTGGTTTGGATCCAGATAGTCATATTGCTTTAAAATCGCCTCGTCGCCATCGACGACCTCATCAGGAACTTCTGGCGTTGTGGGTGGGGTCACTTCAGGAGTTTCAACAACCCCGGGTGTTTCCGTACCGCCCTGGGAGCTGTTGTCCTGGCTTGGCATTTCAGCCGCAGGTTCGTTGTTCGGGTCATCAGGCAGCACCGGCAGTCCGGGGCCGCACGCGGCCAGCAAGAACGTCGTCGAAAGTACCAAGAGTGTTTTTGAGTTGATAAATGCCATGGTGATCCTCCGTGATTTTTCACAGAAGCGGATCGGCCACTCATATTTGAAACTTTAAAGACCGTGGAACTGGCTGAAAACTTGCCAGCTTTTCAGAGGGAAACTGTCGAGTTTTCCGACACTTTACGGACCTTGGATAAGGCCTATACAAAAAGAGCGGGGTTTTAATCCGCTCTTGCTAAGACCAGCTAAGAATTCCGCCAACCTACTTCAAGGAGGCAATATCAATCACGAAACGATAGCGCACATCGCCCTTCAGCATTCTTTCATAAGATTCATTGATTTTATCGATGTTGATCAACTCAATGTCCGACGTGATTCCGTGCTCAGCACAGAAATCCAGCATCTCTTGAGTTTCCTTGATACCACCGATCAATGAGCCCGCAAGACTGCGACGTCCCCCGATCAACGGGAAGGCGTGAAGGGCTTCTGGCTTGTCCGGCACACCCAACAACACCATCGTTCCGTCACGTTTCAACAACTGCAAGTGACTGCCCAGATCAATCGGCGCTGACACCGTGTTGATGATCAAATCAAAACTGCGATTGTACTTTTTGAAAGTTTCTTTTTCAGAGGTGGCTGCGTAATTGTGTGCCCCCAAACGATGGGCATCGTCCTTCTTCTTGTTGGAGGAACTGAGCACCGTGACTTCGGCTCCCATGGCGGCGGCCAGCTTCACAGCCATGTGACCCAAGCCCCCCAAACCCATCACCGCCACCTTTTTGCCTGGTCCAACCTTCCAATGACGAAGTGGTGAATACGTCGTGATCCCCGCACACAAAAGCGGAGCCGCCTTGTCCAAAGGAAGCTTCGGGGAAATCTTCAGCACAAAGTCCTCGTTCACCACGATCTGCGTGGAATAACCACCTTGAGTGACCGTCACACCGTCCTTTTCCACCGAGTTGTACGTGCCGACCGAGCCGTTTTCACAGTACTGCTCCAGCCCTTCCCCGCACGAGGGACAAGTACGGCAGGAATCCACCAGACAACCCACACCGACGGAATCGCCCACTTTGAATTTTTTCACCGAGCTTCCGACATGGATGACTTTCCCAACGATTTCGTGACCAGGAACCATTGGGAACTTAGAGCCGCCCCATTCATCACGCACCTGATGCAGATCCGAATGACAAACGCCGCAGAAGTGAATGTCGATCTGAACATCATGAGGCCCCGGATCACGGCGTTCGAACTTGTAGGGCTTCAAAGGCTCTTTGGATTGGTACGCAGCATAGGCATTCACTGGGATCATCGGAACACTCCTTACAGTTTAAGAGGAAGAACTGTCTCTGATAGTTCAATGGATTCCGGGGTTAAGTCCAGAACAAGTGGCGAAATTTTTACGCCTTTTTGATGAGCCTCCCGAAGCAAACGGCCATACTCGGGATCAATGTCATCCGCAGGGGCAAAGGTGCCACAATCGTGACGTTGAACCGTGAATACGATCTCGGCGGTATGCCCCTGATCCATCAAGGCCATAAGTTCGCGCAGATGCTTTTGCCCCCGTTCGGTCACGGCATCCGGGAATTTGGCAACCCCGTCTTCCCCCAACGTCACGTTTTTCACCTCGATAAAGTGCAGGGACTCGCTGCCCGACTTTTTCAGGGCAAAATCCAAACGGGTTTCCGCGCTGATCTTGTATTCAGGCTTCACTTCATCAAATCCCGCCCAGTGAGCAAAGGTGCCCACGACGTCCTTTTTTCGACCCACAACATGCTGTAAAGTTTCGCGCACCACGGTGTTCGGCGTGGCGGTGTTAACACCCACCCACGCGCCCGATGGAGATTTAATCATTTCCAGGGTGTACTTCAGCTTTCTTTCGGGATTCGTGCTTTCGGAGAAGAGACAGTGCTGCCCCGGATTATTCACACTTTTAAGGCTGCCTGTGTTTGGCACGTGGGCCGTGATAGTCTGGCCTTTCCACTCAATGTCTGCAAAAAAGCGCTTATAGCGTTTCAGGAAAATACCTTCTTGCAACTTGCTGTGAAACTTCATGAAAACCTCATTTGAAAATCGAATTCTTTCTCATGAAACTAGTCTGTGAGGCGCCCTTTTGTCGATTCCTTTCAAGCCCCGCCCGACACCCTACAGCTTTAGGGCGTCCCTGCAAAAATGACACTGTTGCCTAGCAGCTAGGAAGAGCCCTTCAGATATCCCTTTATGCGGGGTGTTAATGGGTGCAAATACTCTACCGTGAGCATAGAACGGGATGCTGCTCTCAACCCGCCACTTTGATCTTCGCTAAAGTCTCTTCTTTGCGAAAGGCGAGAGCTTTGAATTTGATTTGTTTAAGTTATGCAACAAGGAAAGGAACTTTCTCAACATGGCAACTGATGTAAAACTGCCCGAACTTGGTGAAGGTGTTACTGAAGGTGAATTGGTAAAATGGTTGGTGAAACCCGGCGATTCTGTAAAAGCTGATCAGGCAATCGCAGAGGTATTGACCGACAAGGCAACGGTTGAAGTTCCGTCTCCTGTTGCTGGCGTGGTAAAAGATTTAAAATTCAAAGCCGGCGACGTCGTTAAAGTCGGCTCCACGATGATCACTCTTGATGGCGCGGGTGCGGCTGCAAAACCAGCGGCGCAACCAGCAGCAGCAGCGGCTCCGGCCAAACCTGCGACTGCCGCCCCTGGCAAAGCCCAAGACATTAAGCTTCCTGAACTGGGTGAAGGCGTTACTGAAGGTGAACTGGTTAAATGGTTGGTAAAACCAGGTGACTCTGTCAAAGCAGACCAGGCAATTGCTGAAGTTCTGACTGACAAAGCGACTGTCGAAGTTCCGACTCCAGTTGCAGGTCTTGTCAAAGAATTGAAATTCAAAGCAGGTGAAGTTGTTAAAGTCGGCTCCACCATGATCACTCTTGAGAGTGCAGGCGGCGCAGCTTCTGCTCCGGCTCCGGCAGCTCCAAGTGCTGGTCCAGTGCAACCTGCGCCTGCACACTCCGCAGCTGTTGCCGCCAAAGCAGCTCCAGCGGCAACAGCTTCCACTTCCGCAGGCATCTTCCCGCCTGTGGCTGACTCCAAAGTATTGGCAACTCCGGCGACTCGCCGTCTGGCGCGTGAAATGGGTGTTGATATCAACTCTCTGACCGGTACTGGTCTTGCGGGTCGTGTGACTCGTGAAGACGTGATGGCTTCCGGTGGCGGCACAGCTCCTGCGGCAGCGAAATCTGCTCCGGCAGCAGCGGGCTCCATCTCTATTCCTAAGCCTTCTTACCAAGGCCCTGCAGGTGCCGCGGAAGAGCGCGTTCCTCTGATCGGTATTCGCAAGAAGATCGCTGAAAACATGCAGCGCTCTAAACACGTGATCCCTCACTTCACCATCATGGATGAAGCGAAAGTGGATGCGATGGTGGCCCTTCGTGAAGGTCTGAAAGACCATGCTGAGAAAAACGGAACGAAGATCACTTACCTTCCAATCGTGATGAAGGCTTTGATCGCAACGATCCGCGAATTCCCAATGTTCAACGCGTCCATCGACGATGCGGCTGGCGAAATCGTTTACAAAAAATACTTCAATCTGGGCTTCGCAGCAGACACTCCAAACGGCCTTGTCGTTCCGGTGATCAAAAACGCGGACCAGAAATCCATCCTGGAAATCTCCAAAGAGATTTTGGATCTTTCCAAGCGTGCTCGTGACGGCAAGTTGAAACCGGATGAAATGAAGGGTGCGACTATCACTGTGACTAACATCGGTTCCATCGGTGGAACTTATGCGACTCCGGTGATCAATCACCCTGAAGTTGCGATCCTGGGCATGTACAAAATTGACGAAAAAGTCGTTCTGAAAAACGGTCAGGTTTCTGCGATCAAAGTCATGAACTACTCAATGACTGCGGATCACCGTTTGATCGACGGCGCTGTGGCTGCAAGATTCCTTGCTGCCTTCATCGGCCGCATCGAAAACCCAGGCAAACTTTTGGTGGAACTGGTTTAATCGGCCCCGCAAAAGAGGCTGAAACGCCAGTCGGCGTTTCAGCTGGACTAAATTTGGAGATTATATGCAAAATTTTGACGTAGTAGTTATTGGTGCGGGTCCCGGCGGTTATGTCGCTGCCATCCGTTCCGCACAACTTGGTTTTAAAACAGCAGTTATCGAACGTGAATTCCTGGGTGGCGTGTGCTTGAACGTGGGTTGTATCCCGTCCAAAGCCATGATCACTGCGACTCACCTTTTGCACAAAGCCCAGCACAATTTCAAGGAAATGGGTTTGAACATCAAAGGTGGCATCGACGTCGACATGAAACAACTTGTGAAATGGAAACAATCCGTTTCTGACAAGATGTCCGGCGGCGTGAATCAGCTTCTTAAAGGTTACGGCGTAACCATCATCAAAGGTGATGCTGAGTTCAAGTCCTCTAAAGAAATCTCTGTGAAATCCTCTGCAGGCACTGAGTCTGTTCAGGCGAAGTACTTCGTTGTGGCAACAGGCTCCCGCCCGATTGAAATCCCTGGTTTCAAGTTCGACGAAAAAGACATCTGCTCTTCCACTGGCGCGTTGGCGTTTGACTCCATCCCTAAGCGCGTGGCGGTTATCGGTGGTGGTTACATCGGTCTAGAGATCTCTTCTTACCTGCGCAAGCTGGGCACCGAAGTGACTGTGATCGAAGCACAATCGGCTTTGTTGGCGGGTGTGGTTGATCCGGACTGCGCGCAGATCGTGACTCGCAAGCTGACCAAAGCGGGCGTGAATGTTCTTTACGGAGCAAAAGCCAAAGGTCAGAAAAAAGTCAAAGACGGTTACGAAGTGACTGTTGAGATCAACGGCAAAGACGAAGTTGTAAAATGCGACAAGATCCTTGTGACTGTGGGTCGTCGTCCAAATGGCGATCAGGCAAACCTGAAAGCTGCTGGCATTCAAGTGGACGAGCGTGGCTTCGTAAAAGTCGATGCTCAACGCCGCACGAATGTTTCCAACATCTTTGCTATCGGTGATATCGCCGGTCAGCCGATGCTGGCGCACAAAGCATCCCACGAGGGTGTTCTGGTTGCGGAAGTGATCGCGGGCCATAACCGTGTGTATGATGCGAAAACAGTTCCGGCAGTTGTCTTCACCGATCCTGAAATCGCAGCAGCCGGCATGACTGAAGCTGAAGCGAAAGCCAAAGGTCACACCGACCTTCTGATCAGCAAGTTCCCGTTCGCAGCCAATGGCCGCGCGGTGAGCATGATGGAAACAGACGGCTTCGTGAAAATGATCGCTGATAAGAAAACCCACGTTTTGTTGGGCGTTCACATCGTCGGTCCGGAAGCTTCCAACTTGATCTCTGAAGCTGTTTTGGCGATCGAAATGGGCGCACGTATTGAAGACCTGGCTCTTTCCATCCACCCTCACCCAACTTTGGGTGAAACCATGATGGAAGCCGCTGAGGCGACTTTGGGTCACGCGATCCATATCATTCAAAAACCTTTGAAAGCATAAGCTTTCGCACTAAGGCCGGCCGTCAAAAGCCGGCCTTTTTTTTAGCTGCACTCCAACCTCAAGCTGCTATCATCTTTTCATGCGCCATTTTTTGCTGCTGATATCGACATTGCTTCTATGTGGTCCCGCGTGGTCGGCGAAAACCAAAGCTCCGCTCAGGGTGGCTATCCCTTACAGTCTGGCCCCCCCTTTATTGATCACTGACGCGAAAGGCCAGGCCACTGGGATTGTGCGGGACTATATTCATGCCATTGAAAAGCGCGTTGATCGCAAATTCGAATTCATCGTCATTCCCAAGTTCCGTATTCACGAGATGATCAGCAAGGGTTTGGCCGAAATCAACTGCTACACCAGTCCGTCCTGGGTTCCGAACCCTGAAAAATTCACTTGGTCCAAGGTTCTGTTTATAAAAAAAGAAGTGCTGGCCTCACGCAAGAGTGTGCACTCTTATTCCGATATTAGGGGTGAGCGCGTGGGAACAGTTCTGCGCTATATTTACCCGAGTCTTGACCCACTCTTTAAAAATGGCCGGCTGATTCGCGAGGACGTTCCCACCGAAGAACAGAATCTGCGAAAGTTCGTCAATAAACGCATCGACAACGTCGTGGCCGACGAAACTCATCTGGATTATTTCCTGAAGAACGATAAAAACAAAGCCCCTATTTATAAGATGGTTATACAGGAATATCCGATTCACTGCCTGATCGCCGCCAAAGACACTGAGTTGACTGCTTCATTTAACAAAGCCATTGAGGACATCAAAAGCTCAGATGAGCTGGACCGCATTTTTGCTCATTACAAATGATCGGAATCCACGATTCGTAAAGTCGAAAAATCTTTATCGGATTCGAAGCCAGGTCCTTTTCACATTCAGATCCCACAGCCGTTTTCGCAAAGGCTTCTTTCGCGACTCCACTGTGCTGTCAGCGAAGAACACTTTGTTTGGCGTCGACTGGCTGAGAATGGAGCTGACGTCCGCAAAAACGGCAAAACCACTTTGCCCGGGTTGCACACCACTGTAAAGACCGCCATAACCTGAGACGGCGTTTGAACTAAATCCCGTAAAAAGGTTGGCGATAATCCCGGCACTGATTGCATCTGTGCCCAAGGCATAACCCAGAACCACTTTCGATGCCGCCAGGTCCACATTCAAATAGAGTTTGGAAATACGACTGTCACTTAAGGCGATCGAATACCAATTGTCAGTTTTAACCCCCATCACCGGGAAGAAGGTTCCATTGGGAAGACCTTTTTCCGCCTTCATCGATGGAATCTGCGTCACACGCGTAAAGTTCACCAATAGATCCACTTCTGTGGTTCCGGGAACTGGAGAGTTCACTTGCAGCATACCCAAAATCTCCAGCGGACTGTCAGGGTTATAGATCGGCAATTGGACATTCATAATCTGAATGCTGTTGGAATCCAGATGCGTCTTCAGGCCCACAAACAGGTTTCCCTGCTGGGTTTGAGTGGTCAATTGAGCCCCCTTGATCACACTTTCCTGAGAACAGGCGGCCAAACTGACTATGGCGGCAAGGGCCAAAAACAGATGTTTCAACGGGGATGCAATCATTCGGAGTCTCCTTGTTGGTGCAATTCGCGCACTAAGTTTCGGCAGGCCCGGCCTAGACTTAAGCCCCAGCATCAGAATCTTTGCAGAAAGGAAACAGAGCCAGAATGTGGTTTATGAAGTTCTGGCTCAGAATAAGACGGATTAGGGTCAGTGAGCCCCAATCTCGTGGTGAATCTAAAATAGCTATTCCAGGTATTTATCCTGAAGGGCTTTCAGACGATCTGGTGTTAAATTGAACTCTGCCGCAAAATAGCGATCCATGCTGCCATAACGCTGATGGATTTCGTGAAAAGCCGCATTCAGGAACTGCTCTTGGACAGACATCAGATAGCGCAAGGTCTCAAGACTTTTACTGGAAAGTTTCTTTTCGTTCTGATTCAGGATCAACTCGCGGAAAGGCTGCAGGGTCTGTTCGGTGCGCAGATAGTCCTCTATGACCGTTTCCTTCTTCACACCCAAAGACATCAACATCAGGGCAGATCCCACGCCGGTGCGATCCTTTCCCACTGCGCAGTGCTGAACCAGGGCCCCGTTTTGCAAGGGCTCCACCCGCTCAAAAAGACGCTTATAAGCGTTATTGGAAAACGGCAGCTGCTGATACAGGCTTTCCATAAAATTGCCGGGAATTGCCCGCAAGGATTCTTCGGCATAAAAGTCATGACCCGCGACATTCACTGCATGAGAGTCCGGATTAGCCGGGCAACATTCATAGTGAGCGCCCTCCCAAATCACGTCCTTATCTTGTTCAGACTCCTTGATGTCGCGATAGTCATGTATGTGGGTGATCGACAAAGCTTCCAACTGAGCACAGTCTTCAGCGGTCAGACGAGAGAGGGAACCTGATCGATACAAGCGGTTCTTCTTCACACGACGGCCATCGGCCGCCAGATATCCACCTAAATCTCGAAAATTAATTCCGCCCTGTAGTTTCATTCCAACTCCTTCCACAAAAGACCATCATAACACGAAGCGCACCTATTTTATTTTCATTTAACTCGGCCCTGATTTGAAAAATACACAAATCCCATCAGCCCACCCGGGTGGCAGATGCAATTAATCGCTATTTGAGGGTCTCTAGCACTTTCATTTGGTTTTCATCTTCAGTCGCTTCTCATTTAGACCCACTTATCAATCATCAGTTGTGAATCGGGCTTCTTTTGAGGTATTTCCTGCGCCATTAACTAAAAGGAGTCTTTCCATGAAAAAGCTTATCGCCGCCGCACTTGTCTCTTTGACGGCTGTTGTTGCTTCTGCAGAAACACTGACAATCTACACGGACCGCCCTACCGCACGTGTTCAACCGATCGCGGATCAGTTTAAAGCACAAACAGGTGCAGATGTTGTGATCGTGGAAAAAGCTTACGCTGACGTTTTGGCGCAGCTCCAGGCTGAAGGCGAAGCAACTCCCGCAGACCTGATCTTCACGAAGGATCTTGTTTTCCTTTCTGACCTGACTCAAAAAGGTTTGTTGCAGCCATTGGCTTCTGCTTCCTTGAAATCTCGCGTTGCTCCGGCAATGAAAGATCTGAACGACAACTGGATTGGCATCACTTACCGCGCCCGCACTTTGGTGTATGCACCAGACCGTGTAAATCCGTCTGAGATCTCTGAATACGCAGACCTTGCCGATCCTAAATGGGCTGGCCGTGTGTGCATGAGAACTTCCAAAGGCACTTACAACGTGGCATTGATCGCAAGCCTTGTTCACCACAAAGGTGCTACCGCGGCGAAAGACATCATGGCTGGCATCCTGGACAACCTGGCAGTTGACGTTTATCCGAACGACACAGCGATGATGACAGCGATGGCTAACGGTGTGTGCGATATCGGTATTGCCAACACTTACTACCTGGCGGGCATGTTGGATCAGAATCCAAACTTCCCAATCAAACCATTGTTCGCAAACCAAAACTCCACAGGTGCTCACGTTAACGGCTCCGGTGTTGGTATCGTAAAGTATTCTAAGAAAGCGGCTTTGGCTGAACAGTTTATCTCTTTGATGCTGCAAGAAGATAATCAACTTTGGTTGTCTGGCAGCCACTTGGAATACCCAGCAGCTTTGGGTGTGACTCCAAACACTGTCATCAAAGACTGGGGCACTTTCAAAATTGACCCAACAAACTGGACTGTGCTTGGCGAATCTGTTCCGGCAGCAAAAGAAATCATCAAGGAACTTGACTACAAATAATCATGAACAAGTTTGTTTCCACACTTTTTGTTATTTCCCTCTTCGGCCTGTCTTCACAGGCCGAAGACGTTTCTGAGGTCTCCACTTCAATGTCCGAATTGGGCGCCGTGAAGGTCATTGGCAGTTCTGAAGAGGAGCTGACTCAGCCCAATTCCGCCCACTTTTTCGGCAAAGAAAAACTGGAGCAGCAACAACAGACCGACGTGACCCGCGTACTAAAACAAATTCCCGGCGTTTACGTGCAGGAAGAAGATGGTTTCGGTCTTCGCCCGAACATCGGGTTGCGTGGAACGCATCCTCACCGCAGCCGTAAAGTTGTTATTCTTGAAGACGGCATTCTGATCGGGCCGGCTCCCTATTCAGCTCCGGCGGCTTATTATACTCCTTTCATGAGTAAGATTGAGTCCCTGGAGGTCTTTAAAGGGGTCGCCTCTGTTCCCTATGGCCCTAACTCCATCGGGGGCGCGATCAACTACATCACGCGCAGCCTTCCCACGCAAAACCGCGCAGAAGTGGAAGTGGCTGGTGGCAGTTACAACACGCAAAAATATCGAGGCAATCTGGGCTATGTCTGGGACCGCGGTGCCATCATGTTTGAAGGCACACACCTGAAGACAGACGGTTTCAAGAAACTTGATACGGGTCGCAATACCGGCTTTGATAAGAATGACATTCTGATCAAAGGTGAATACAGACTGCCCGGAGACCGCCAGCAGTCCCTTTCTTGGAAGCTTGGTTATGCCGACGAAGCCTCTGACGAAACCTATCTGGGGCTGACCCTGGATGATTTTGCCAGCTCGCCGTTCCGTCGTTATGCCGCTTCTGAAAATGATTTGATGAAGTTCGAACACGAGCAAATGCAGTTGACCTATAAAACCCAAATGACTTCCACTTGGGGCCTGTGGTCCACCGCTTATCGCAACAACTTCCACCGTGACTGGAATCGTTTTAACAACTTCCGTGACACGACCATCGATGTGAACAAAGTTCTGCGTGATCCGACAACGGGTTCTAATCAGCTGTACTATGACGTCATCACAGGCCAAGCGGATTCCTCCAGTGTAGGTGCTGGTGCGGATATCGTGATGGCGAACAACGATCGCTATTTCTACAGCCAAGGTCTGCAATTGGGGTCTTTCTCGGCTCATCAGGCTGGGGAATTCCTGCACCAGGTAAGTCTGGGACTTCGTCTGCATGAAGATCAGATTCGCCGCAATCACACCGAGAACATTTTCTCGATGACCAACGGACGCCTGGTGCGCACCGCCGATGCGGAAAAGAACACCAACAAGATCCAGGACACAACTCAAGCAGTCACTGTCACCGCTTCGGACGAGATTCTGTGGAACTCTTGGAAGTTCACAGCCGCCGGCCGCTTTGAAAGTCTGAACTATGAATCCTACAACGGTCTGACCGGTGTCACCACCGACGGCAGTCAAAGTGTCTTTGTTCCGGGCGTGGGAACGCTGTATCAGTTTAATGAAAACTGGTCCTGGCTTGCCGGGGTCAATCGCGGCATGAGCGCCGTAGGACCTGGCCAGACACAAAGCAATAAGGCGGAAGAAAGTGTGAACTACGAAACGGGCGTGCGTTATTCCAATGCCGATCGCGAGTTCTTTGCTGAAGCCATCGCCTTCCGCGCCGACTACAAGAACATCAAAGACACCTGTTCGTTCTCTTCCGGCTGCACTGGCAATTCATTGGATCAGGAATTCGATGGCGGCAAAGCCTTGATTCAGGGTCTTGAGGCGCGCTTTGCTAAAGGCTTTCAATATAAGAACGTATATATGCCAGTCAGTTTGAATGTGACTGTGACCAAAGCAGAGTTTGCCTCGGACTCTCAGTCTTCCAATCCTGAATGGGGTGTGGGGGACATTCAATCCGGTGATCCATTGCCTTACGTACCGCAAGCCCAGTACAGCCTGAGCTTCGGAACTCAGTACCGCAAGTACACTCAGGATGTGATCCTGTCCTGGACCGGAAAAATGTACGACCAGACTGTTGAAACTGATCGCTCTGAAATCCCTGCTTACGGGGTCGTGGACTGGACAGCGAAGTATCAATACAACAAACAGGGTAACTTCTATGCCCGTGTTGATAATATCTTCGACAATGACTATCTGGTTTCTTTGCGCCCGTTTGGTGCGCGACCAGGCAAAGCCAGAAGCCTTCTGGTGGGAATCAAACACGTATTCTAAACATGACCATCCACCCGTCGAGGACCCGAAGGGCTGCTTGCAGCACGTCGCTTCGGACAGTCCTCGCGGACGCCCCTCCCCTTGGGAGGGTGCTGCTGTGGAACTTGCGTCGTGCTGCAAGCAGCCCTTCGGGCCCTCGCCGGACGGCGTTCGGTTTCTTTAAGGCTATTTAATTACTTTTTGGGGAAGGTGCGTGGGGGGAGCGCTTTTTTGGCAATAGAGCCAGGAATGGGTCTTTGTAGTGGTGCCATAGGGATGTGCGGAAGCGTTCGTTGAGGCCGACTTTGAGTTTTCCTACTTGTTTTGAGAAGATCAGTGTTCCGAAGAGGGCGTCCCAGATTGACAGGCTGACTCCGAAGTTTTTGTCGTAGTGGGCCTCGTCTTTAGAGTGATGCACTTGGTGCTGGATCGGGCTGATCAGAAGTCTTTCCAGGAGGCCGAAGCTCAAGGGGATGTGGCTGTGTCTTAGGTTGGCGCCGACCAGATTGAACAGAAAGCCGAAGCCGTTGATTCCCAGTAGCGTCCACAGCGAAAAGCTGGAACCGAAGAGGAAAATGAAGACCCCGATGGAGGTTCCCAGGCTTAGACTGTTGCGGAAGATGGCCAGGATCGATTCAACCGGATGCGCGCGGTACAGGGTGATTGGCGTCAAGACGCGGGCACTGTGATGGAGTTTGTGGAACTGCCACAAAAACGGAATCTTGTGCATCAACCAATGGTGGAAGAACCTGAGGAAATCGTCCCAGACGAAGACCCCCAAGGTGAATGCCAGCAAATATCCATTATTGACCGGAATATTTAAAACATCCCCTTCGCTGAAGCGCACCAGGAAGCGAATCACCACCTGCGAGATCACAAAACTGCACTCAAACAGCGGCACCAGCAGAAAGCTCTTGAACAGAGCATTCAGGAAATAGATCAAATAGTCCTGCTTGGTCGAATGATTCCACCAGTACTTTTTGCGCAGAACCCAGCGGCGCAAAAGAGGCCAAAGCGGAGTCTTTTGCTGACGCCCCAGAATGAACAGAACCACCAGAATCAGACCCAGGCTGGACAGAATATTGACGTGATAAAGCCTTGATGTGGGCTCATCAAACTGAAAGAGTAATTTTTGCAGCCTTGTCCAATTCTCGGGCATTTCCAGCATGGATTCTTTGTAGCATAAAACGCTGCTGAAGAACACTCGCAAGTCCCGATCCTCATTGGGTTTTCAATTATACAGGGGTCCCTATGAAAACTTGTCATTTCGGGGGTTTTTCAGGCACAAAGAGCCTTTGAAAAGTGAGGAATTCATGATGGCAAAATCTATGATTTTGAAGGTTTCTTTAGGGGCCGCGGCCTGCCTGCTAATGGCATCCTGCTCGGACTTCTTTGACACTGACAAACCCACCACTTCCCGTGGCACTCTACCGGGCAACAACTCTAACAAGCCCCAGGACGGGTCCTTACCGGGTGAGTTCCAAAAACCCAACGACGGTCCTTTCACAGAAGAAAAAATGCTGATTAATATCGGCGTGAATGTTCTTTCCCGTTCGGCTGATAACTTCGCTGCCACAATTCCAGTTCTAAAAAACTCTTTGCGCCAGTACTGTGAAGCTTTGTCCAGTGGTTCTTCCGCGCGCCGAGAAGAAACCCAGGCCCAGTTGGACTGGGAACGCGCCATGCTGGCTTTCCACGAGCTGGAAGCCGCCCCATTTGGCCCCTTGATGGATGATGGCCGCTTTCTGAACGATTACATCTATTCCTGGCCTTACCTGAACACCTGTGACATCGACAAAAAGGCTTATGAAAACTCCAACTCATCCATCAGCAGCGATCGCCTGTTGTTCAACGTGCGTGGTCTGAGCGCGATTGAGTATCTTTTGTTTGAAAAGTCCTTGAAGAGCACCTGCAACCTGCGTGCAAACCCAGCGATGAAGGAATGGAATGAACGTCCAGCCTCCCAGAAAAAGCTGGACCGCTGCCTGTGGGCCCAGGAACTGGTGAAGGATGTCGAAGCCAAATCCGCCACTTTGAAATCCCGCTGGTCTATTGCTGAAGGCAACTTCACCAAAGCGCTGATTGATGGTTCCCGCTACAAAAGCATCAAAGAGTCCATCAACGGCTTGACCGATGCTCTGGCCCATATCGAAAAACTCAAAGACGCCAAACTGGGTGCACCCATGGGACGCCACAAAGACTGCAGCGAAGACAAATGCGCTCGCACGGTGGAGCACCTGTACTCAGGACTTTCTTTGGGATCTGCCGAAGCTCAAATGAGAGGCTTCCGTGCGATCTTCACAGGCAGCTTCAGCAACCAGCCAGCTTATGGCTTGGATGATCTTCTGGAAAGATCCGGCCGTAGTGACGTGGCTGCCAAGGTTGTATCAGCCCTGGACAAGGCCATTGCCTCTCTTCAAGCGGCTCAGGACAAAGGTTCCCTGTTTGACCAAATCGAAGCCGTGGACCCCGCTCTGTGCAAAGCCACTACAATGACTGACCGTAAAGAGGAAATCTGCGCGGTTCACGCGGATGTCCGCGAAGTGGCCTTCCTGCTAAAAACAGAAGTGCTGGCGGCTTTGGCATTGCGTGCACCGCCGACTCATCAGGGCGACAACGACTAGCTGCCGGCCCGAACTTCCTGCAAGGGGTCCTTTTCGTGGACCCCTTTTACAGTCTATCCAACAGCGGACAGCTCCACTGTGTGTGGATACTTGCCAAAACTTCGGATTTCACAAGTTTTGCGTTCCCCGCTTCCTGACGAAATGACATTTCTGCCAACCCCAGCTTCCGGGCCCAACCGGTATAATAATCCATTCTGCTGGGATGAAAAGGCGCCACCGCATTGATCAAAGACGGTGGCGATGGCACTTGTGCCACCGCCATGATGATCTTTATCAGATCTTCACGATGAATCAGATTCACCGGAGCAAGCCCGTCGGCCAGCATTTTGCGACCGGCAAGATGATAGACCGGATGCCTTGCTCCACCAATCAAGCCTCCCGGCCGAATGACGATGACTTGATCTTTAAACTTTGCCACAAGCCCCTGCTCGACCTGGCGCAACCATATCTGGGAATCATTCAGAGGCTGCGGCAAGGTGCTCTCGACCACCTCACCCCCCTGGCCACCGTAAACAGAGGTGGAACTGATGAAGATAATCCGTTGTCCTTTTTGAATTGGAATCTTATCGATATAGTCCTCGGGGGACAGGCTAGGAAGTGGCGGCGTGTTCAAGAAAAGAACATCACAGAAATCCCCCGGGAAGCGATCCTTGCCCCAATCAAATTCACCTCGGTGAGTTCCCCAAAAAGGCTGCTCGGCCTGTTCCAGTTCCTGCGCCAAAGCGGATCCCAGCCAGCCCAATCCAATGATTCCCCAAGTCTGTTTTTTTTCCATAACAAAGGCTTACTTTGATTCAAAGTCAGTTTCAAACAAGAAAAACCACCCCTCAAAATCAGAGGTTGGTCAAAAGGGTTCAAGCGCAAGGCGGACAAGGGCCCTCGCAGCGCAGGCGTGCGCCAAGCACGTCGGAGCGAGAAGGCCCTTTTCACCAACCGACCTATTTTAGGCAAGAGTAATAAACTTCGTAGTTACCTTGAGGCAGCATCTGGTCGAACACCAGGTTAAGGCCTTCCATTTTTCTTGTTCCATCATACACCTGCCCGTCTTTCAGGACCAGGATCGAGCGCATGGCATCGACCACGGGCGCACAGGACAACGTGATGGACTTCAATGTTTTGCGTACACCTTCTGCGATCCCCTGCACTTGCGCAGCATAGTCTGTCGCACAGACGTCACCAATCACACCGCCAGTAAGTTTGGAAATCTGCTCATAGCGGAAGCCGGCAGAATAACCTTCACCCTTCAGACATGCCTGGTCCCCAGGACGTGCAATGATGGAATGGAAGCTCATGGCCTTCTGGGAGCCAAAGCTGTCCTGCACGAACTTCACAAAGTTGGCTGGATCATTCTTAGCTCCATTGGCGGATTCGTCTTCATCTGAAATAACCACCACAGCCAGCTGCGAGTCATTGCGGATAAAGTTGGCATTGCCACCGGTGGCGCTCAGGGATCTTTCTATCGCTCGATAGGCGGCATAGATGCCCTGTTCACTTCCGCTGCCTGTTTCACTTCTTTGCAGAGTGTTGCTCAAAGTGTTTCTGGCATCTGTGTCATTCATGGAAGATGTCAGAATGTACTGACCCGGCTTGTTGGCAAGTTGCACCAGACGACCGTCACCCAAAGTCTTATGAACCGGATCTGTGGTCGTCACAGCAATCTGCCAATCAAGACCCTTCACCACATCCAGGAAGTTGCGTACACGCGACGCCATGCTTTTTTGTTCGTATTCCATCGAACCGGAGTTATCGACCACGAACAAAATATCCACTTTCTGATACTCGTTCACACGCACATTGTTCACCATCTGTTTGTACATGGACGACACTTTAAAGCTGACTGATTTTTCTGAAGCATTCCCCAGCTTGTCTTTGGCGGCCACCTTCAATGTATAGTCGCCACCGGCCATTTTCGGGAACGTGATCTTGTTCGTTCCCGCAGCACAGGACTTCGTGGTCGTGCCGAACGAGCATGTCACACTCGCCACCCCGGCTGGCACGTCAGAAACGGTGAAGACAATCTCCACATCCAACCCCTCTTCCACCGGAGCAGATGGATACTTGGCAAAAATGATTTCCGGGCCTGCCTGGTCAATATAAATGCTTCGGGTATAACAAGAACTGGTTCTGCCGTCATGGTCGCGGAACTGCGCACTGACTGGAACATTCTGATTGATCTTAGAGCTGTTCAGAACGCCGGAATCCACATAGTCCACCCAGGTTCCTGTGGCGCAGGTATCACCTTCAGAAACTTTCACATAAGCTGCAACAAACGGAGAGTAGAAATCCAGAGTCAACTTGGCGGACCCTGTCAACGTGGCACCTTTGTTTATTTCAAGCCCTTCCGTCACCGGCACAGGAGGAGTCGTTGGAGTGGAACCACCCCCGGCGCTGCCCTCGTCGGTATTGCCGCCAGAGTTGCCGCCACCATCTTCCGGATCTGTAACAACACTGAAGTCTCCGTTATTGAGGTCTTGTTTGACCTCGGAGCCACCACCGTTATCAAGACACCCTGTCAATGCGATCATCGCCACCAAGATGCCCATCAGTCCTAGATTTTTCATAAGATCCTCTCCCTGCTCTATGTGATCCTGAATCCATTGTGACGGCATCTTTTGGGGCTTTTCAAACGAATCTCATTTTGAAATTTTTGTGACCAAACCCTTTACACACTCAAAAACATTGCTGTCTAAAGATTTCTCACTCCCCTCTGAATTGGACCTTCGAAGAGAATACATGACATGTCCAAAGATCAGTGGCACAAAGAATTCATGGCAGATCTGATTTTTCAGGATTGGGGTCTCATTGACTATGAGGAGGCTCTAAAAAAACAAAATGAGCTGGTGGAAAAGGTCCATAACAACGACCTTCCCGGCTATCTTGTTTTCTGCTCTCACCCACCGGTTGTGACCGTGGGCAGAGCCACCAAGCCTGATGATGTTTTCGCGTGGGAGGGCCGCATCGTTGAAGTCACACGCGGAGGCCGCGCCACTTATCACGGCCCCAGCCAACTGGTTGTGTATCCAATTTTGAATCTGACAATGAATCGTAAGGGACGCCAGGAACGCGACATTTCCGCCTACCTGCGCGTTTTGGAAGAAGCGATTGTTGACGTGGTCAGAAGCTATGGTCTAACAGGCGTGGAAAGCCGTTCGTCGGCAAAACATGTCCAGGCTCCGGGTGAAGCCGACGAAACCGGCGTGTGGGCTCAGGGGAAAAAATTGGCGTCCGTCGGTGTGGGCGTGCGCAAATGGGTGAGCCTTCATGGCGCCGCCATCAACATCACTCACGACCCCAAAGCCTTCCAGGGACTTCACCCCTGCGGCTTCAGTTCAGACACCATGATCAGCCTGGAAGAGCTGCTGAAACAATCCGTTCAACTGCCAGAGTTGAAGGAAAAACTAAAAAGACGTCTTCTCGACGTCCTTTAAAAAATCCTCACACCTTAAATCCGTAAAAAAGATTCCAATACAAGGCGGAGCGAACAGACCCTCCGACAAGAATAGCAGGAAGCTATTCTTGTGCGTCAGCGCGAGGCACAACGCAGTCAGGTGGGCCTTTTTAGCGTTTTTTACTTAGAGGTAAGTTTGTGATCGATGGACCAGCGACCAGCACCGTGAATTACGAAGAACAAGCTGGCGAACAGATACAAAAGCGACATTTCCTTTTTAATAAACGGATCGGCCGCGTGGACCCCAAAAGCTGCAACGGCCATCGTGAACACCACAAACGCTGCTGCAGGACGAGTCAGAAGACCCAACGCCAACAAAATTCCACCGACAAACTCAGCTAGGCCCGCACACCAAGCGAAAAACTCTGGCATAGGGAACCCCAGAGAAGCGACCCCACTCACCAGCATCTCTGGCGGGGGCAACTTACCCAAACCGTGAGAGAACGCCATCGCCAGACCGATGAACACACGTAAAATCGTCAGTGCCATATCGTCATACTTGGTGTTGAAATTTCTTGAAGACATGATTTTTTTAAATAGAGATGTCATGAGGAAAACCTTTCTTTCGATGTTTAACTAATGATGCATTGGCGATCCCAAAAAAGAACCAGGAACCTTTTTACTTCAAATCAGGGGCAGAGGCGCGGAATTTTCTCAGAATCGGCATAATCAGATTTTTCTTAGTCATGCCACCTTCCAAAACCGCTTCAAACAAATCCACCAAATGCTGCGTGGAGTTCGTCGAAATGTCTCCGTCGTAAAAGGCCATGGACCAACCCTCAAAAAGGCGGTCGGCACTTTCTGTTTCAATCATCACGCGGATAGAGTAATTGCGATCATCTTCACGGATTCTGTTTAATATATCCCGAACGTCTTTTTCTGCGCCTTCCAGAAGCTGCAAAAAGAATCCATCCCGAAAAATCAGCAGGCCGGTAATGCCCAGGGCGGTGTTGTTCCGCCGGGACACATCGAGGATCTCACGGATGTCCGTGTAACTAAGATCCTCGGCTGCCTTGCTGTAGTAGACAAGATGGAAAACGGAACTCATATGCCTGCAGGACCAGTGGATGACATCATGATAACAGCATCACCCTTCACCACAACATCGCCATTCAGCTTCGCGACGTTGGTTTCAACAGTGGCGATGCCTTTTTCTTTTCGAAGACCTGTGATTTTGATGGTGATCACAATCGTATCATCAACAAAAACAGGATTTACGAATTTCATGTTTTGCGCCAGATAAATGCCACCCTGACCAATGCCATCAACAAGCGCTCTGGAAATCAGAGCGCCGACGATCATACCGTGTGCGATACGACGACCAAAACGTGTCTTTGATGCATATTCATCGTTCAAATGAATAGGATTGTGGTCTCCGGATAGCTCCGCAAATTGCTGGATCATTTTGTCCGTCACTTGCACAGTTACCTTTGCTTCGAATCCTACATCAATCACTTCAGCCATGAAAAAACTCCTAAAAAACTACAAGATATTAGCTGCCAGTTCAGCCAGCTCAGATCTTTCACCTTTCGTCAGAGTCACATGGGCAGCAATTGGATGCCCTTTGAATCTTTCGACCGCGTAAGTCAAACCACTGTTCGCGGAATCCACGTAAGGATTGTCGATCTGATAAACGTCACCCGTGAGGACAACCTTCGTCCCACGACCGGCACGCGTAACAATTGTCTTGATCTCGTGCGGAGTCAAGTTTTGTGCTTCGTCGACGATCAGGTATTGCTTCGGAATGCTGCGACCGCGAATGTAAGTCAGCGGCTCAATGTTCAACATCCCTTGATTGATCAATTCCTGTGCACGGCCCGCAGCTTTTTTGTCCGCACCCATCAAGAACTCAACGTTATCAAAGATAGGTTGCATCCAAGGATTCAATTTCTGCTCGATGTCACCCGGAAGGTAACCGATATCGCGACCCATCGGGAAGATCGGACGAGAAACCAACAATCTTTGGAACTGACCTTGATCCAAAGTTTTATGAAGACCCGCCGCGATTGCCATCAAGGTTTTACCTGTACCGGCTTTACCCACCAGCGATACGAACATAATTTCATCATTCAACAAACAGTCTAATGCGAAGGCTTGCTCGACATTTCGTGCATGAATACCCCAGATCGAATCGGCCGCCTGCATCAAAGGCACAATCGCTTTTTCAGCCAGGCTGTAACGACCAATCGCCGAGTGATTCGGATTCGCCGTGTCTTTCATGATCACGTACTGATTACCGTAAAGTTTCACATCCGTGACGAAACGTTTTTCTTTGTAGAAAGCATCAATCTGGTCAGGTGACACCATGATTTCTTGATAACCTTCATACAGATCATCACGGTTGATGTCGTTGGCATCGTAGTCATTGGCGATGACTCCATAAACGTCAGCCTTGATACGAAGATTGATGTCCTTGGTGATCAGCTCCACCTTGTAGCGCGGATGCTGCTTCTGCAAAGCCAACGCCGTATTCAGAATACGGTTGTCCGCTTTTTGGTGATCCAGTTCTGATGGCATACCTGCCAACATCAGATCCGTGTTGATGTAGACCATCGTTTCTGAATTGTCGATCTGAACACCACTGGCCAAGGAACCCTTGGAGCGCAAAACGTCGATAAAGCGGCTGAACTGACGGGCATTGCGTCCGTTCTCACCCTGATCTCTTTTGAACTTGTCCACTTCCTCGATAACAGAGATAGGGATATGAACATCTGCCTCTCCAAATCTCAAGATTGCCTGAGAATCGAAAAGGATTACGTTCGTATCGACCACGATTTTTCTGCGTTTTGCTTTACTCAATGGACACCCTCCGTAGTTATAGTCCATGTGATCTGCCGCTTGAGAGCTGCAGATACTCCACAGCTAAATTGCAACAAATCGCAGGACCAAAGTCCACGTAAAAAGCATCACTAAGCAGACAGGTCAAAATCACCGTCTGAAAAATAAAAAAGCGAGGGGACTGTGATCCCCTCGCCAGTTATCAAAATTTTTAGGAAATATGAGATACGAGCACGTCGCCCGTGTCGGTTTTCAGACTTGCACTGACGTTTTCAATGAACTTCACAAAATGATGAAGTGCAACATCATTCATCGTGCCCTTTACAAAGCCCGCACCATGACGAACAACGCCTTCGTCTTCAATCGCACGGCTGTTGGACACAACAATCGTGAATGGGAAGTACGTTGAATGATTCAGGTACACGCGCATTGCCACTTCATCCCCTGGCGCAAAACCACCATCGGCCAACTCCAGGTCAAAGGCCATCCCGTTTTCTGAGATGTCATACAAAGCGGCCTTCAAAAGACCCCTTTCAGGCAATACGACAAAAGCTCCTACAAATTCAGTTAAAATGGTTCTTTTTACATCACGGCGATCGCGGCTCAGAATCTCTTGACGAGCCTCCGTAATGTCGAGCACCTCCGCACGAGCCTCAATTCCCTTTTTTTCTGAAGAATTTTGAGATCTTAGGCGTGGTGTGATATCCAGAATTTTCCCCATTTGTCCCCCTGTGACCTAATTCTTATCGGCAGGATGTGTTTCAACTTTAGCCGTCTTGCCCTTAGGTCTAGTTTCGGCTTAAAATGAGACACATGGCGGTTGTCAGGGCGATTCTATGCAGTTTTATGTTCCATTTGCTGGTTATCATCGGCCTGATCTGGCTTGCGCCCAAACTGCAAATGCCCGAACCCGAAGTGATCGAAGTCACTCTTTCCCCAGAACAGGAAATCCTGCAGGCGCTCAAACCCAAAGATCGCAGCGTGGTTCGTCAGGCTTTGGTTCCCGAAAAGGTGAAACTTCCCGAAGACGACACGCTGGCGCGATTTCTCTCTGAAAAAAATCAGCGCGTGAAAGAAGAAACTCAAGCTGCGAAAACCGGGATGACTCAAAACCGCAGCAACCGTGACAGCAGCGTTCCACAACAAGACCCCAACAAAGCTCCTCAAGTGGCCGAACAAAAACGCGAGCAGCTCAAGACTGAAGAAACCGACAAAGATGGCTATCGCAATGTGGATATCAGCAAAGAACTGGCTGAAATGAAGCGCTTCAATGATGGTTATTCCTCCGTCGGTGAATCTCTTCCCACGGACGTCAAGGTGGGCTCGTTCACCGCCCTGAACACGGACCGCTATTTGTTCTACACATTCTATGCACGCGTGGAAGAGCTGATTCGCTTCCGTTGGGAGACCCGGGTCCAGCAGGCCATCGACAGTTTCGATCGCATTGATCGTATCAACGCTGGCAACCGCAACTGGGTGACTCAGGCCGAGTTCATTCTGGATAAAAATGGAAACCTAAGATCGGCTTTGATCATGAAAAGTTCAGGCATTAAAAACTTTGATATGGCCGCGATCAATGCCTTTAAAGAGGCCCGCATCTTCCCCAATCCCCCGCAAGAGATGGTCAAAGAAGATGGCTTTATTCATCTGGTGTTTTCATTCACAGTGCGCTACAGCCCCCCAGCTCTGGTGAACCGCAACTAAGGCTTGTCGGTCATTCCCACCCTGCCGACCATCGGAAGCTTCAAGGCCGGACGCCAGAAGTCGACACCGAAATTCAGACCCAGCAAATTAATCTCCACGCCTTCATGCAGCCCCACGGTCAACCCCAGCATTCCCAGCAGTGAAAACTGCACGCCAGTTCCGGACTCACTCCAACCCACGACATCAGCATCGTTGATCCAGTCCTTGCCGATGGCGTTGGGAGGAAGCTCCACCGTCAACTCGGGAACATTGCGAATGATATGTGAAATGAAAGTGTTGCTGTTCGGACCCGGATAAGCCCGGTAGGTGTTTTTATAAACATAGTTCCGCGCCAGTTCGTCAATCTTGGGAATGGCCGCCTCGGCCCTTTCGCCACGCAGATCCTCGATAAGTTCGGGCTTGGCTCCAAACCAGTGACGGTCCGGGATGTCGTTTTCGATTCTGACGGACTCCAGCCCCCGCTTCACGCGCCAGCCGATCACGTGATAGGTGGTGTATTGGGAAGCGTCTTTGGCTTTGGTTGCAATCCAGGAGTGAACGGAAAAGTACCCGCGCCAGCTGAAGGTGCGTGCCGCATAGACCTGCACCACGGCCTGCTTTTCTTCCTGAGGGGTCGGCGCCAGATGAGCGCTTTCACGCGTGGCGGTTCGCCAATCCTGAGCAAAAACTTGAGAACCCCAAACGAACAAAGAAAGAAAAAGTCCGAACATTTTCATCGTCACATTATGGACGATTTTCCCTTCCTTGCGGAAAAAAAATGCTGAGCCCGCCTCAGCACATCAGGACTTCTTGGGAATAAAACGCAAAGACGCCGAATTGATACAATAGCGCAAACCTGTCGGGCCGGGGCCATCGTCAAACACATGCCCCAAATGCGAATTGGAATCCCTGGAGCGCACTTCAATCCGGGTCATACCATGGGAATGATCCACAATTTCCTGCACAGCCGCCTTGTCAATAGGGCGTGTGAAGCTGGGCCACCCCGTTCCGGAATCAAACTTGTCCTGACTTGAAAAAAGGGGCGTGCCAGAAATCGCATCGACATAAACCCCCTCTTCATGATGATTCCAATAAGCATTTTGAAAAGGTCTTTCCGTGCCGTTTTGGACCATGATTTGAAATTGTTCAGGGGTCAGTAGTTTTCGCAGTTCCGCCTCATCCGAGGGCAATCCGCATTTTAAAATCTTTCCATCCATACTTTAGTTTTACCCGGTCCAGCAGCTTTAGTCCAGAGTGTGAATGAGGACATGTCGTTCGCCATTCAACCTTGCTAAGATCTAAGGATATGAAGAAGTTTTTATCTCTGACCACTCTGGCCGTTTTACTGTCAACTTCCCTGCCCGCACACGCCCTGTTTACCGAACTCGGGCTTTCCTACGGAAGAAAAACCACCACGTTCGACCAAGACAACTCCTTCGACTCTGAGTCCATCACCGGCTCGCTTTCTCTTTACTTCCTAGAGCGAATGGCGCTGGAGCTCAGCTACACCGATGCCAAAGGTGTGCGCGAAGAAAAAGCCAGTGCAAGTGATGCTCGTCGTACCACGACTCAAAAATCACAAATCCTGGGGGCCGATTTAATTCTGACCTTTGCCGACCGTAAAGCGCTTTTCCAGCCCTACATCAAAGGCGGCGGAGCCCAGATCAGTCGATTCCAACAAATCAAGATCGAAGGGCAGGACACCTATACCATTGAACCTGAAAGTGTCACCGTGCCCAGCTACGGAGCCGGTTTGAAAATTCAAGTGACCGAGTCACTGGGAATCAAGCTGAGCTATGATGTCTGGAAAACACCCATCGGTGGCGGCCTGCAAACGGATGACAGCTCCGTGCGTGCGGGTGTGACTTGGGCTCTATAAAACAGCTCCTTCCGGTGACTCTGCTGGCAATGGCCCTGCTCAATAGTGGCTGCCAGATGGGCTATCTGATGAAGTCAGGGTACGGCCAGATGAAACTTCTTGGCAGTCGCGTTCCTCTGAACGAAGCGCTGGAAGATCCGAACCTGGACGAAGCAAAGAAAAGAAAATTGCGTCTGGCCGAGGAAGCCCGCGTGTTTGCCGAGCGGGAGCTGCATCTGGCCACCTCTAAGAATTACACCGCTTATGTCGAACTCGGGCGTCCCTACGTCACCTACGTCGTCAGTGCCGCTCCGAAGTGGGAACTGAAGCACTATCAGTGGTCGTATCCCTTTATGGGGAAAATGCCCTACAAGGGTTTCTTCAATGAAGCCGATGCTGTGGAAGAGGAAAGATCCCTGCAGCAAGAAGGGCTGGACACCTACATGCGCGGTGTTTCTGCCTATAGCACCCTGGGATGGTTCAACGACCCTATTCTGAGTTCGATGCTTCGCTATGACGACTATGATCTGGTCAACACCATCATTCATGAAACCGTGCACGCCACTTTGTACATCAAACATGCAGCGGACTTCAACGAACGCCTGGCGACCTTTCTGGGTAACAAGGGGGCCGAACTGTTCTATCTGAAAAAAGAAGGAGCTGACTCAAAAACCCTGAAGCAGATACAGCTGGAAAATGAAGACAATAAACTGTTTTCCACCTTCATTTCCTCTGAGCTAAAACTACTGGAACAATGGTACAAAGAACTTCCACCCGACGAGCGAAAAGAAGAAAAACGCAGCGAACGCATTCGTGAAATCCAAAAGAAATTTGCCGCAGAAGTCATTCCGCAACTGAAGACCGACAACTACAAAAAATTCGGCGAGGCCCGCCTCAACAACGCCCGCCTTCTGGTTTATAAAACCTACCTTCAGGATCTCAGTGACTTTGAATCTCTCTACAACCTGGTAGGACAAGACTACTCAAAATTCATTGAAAGTTGCCGCAGCCTTGAAAAAACTCAAGATCCAGCCTCCGCCCTCAAGGCTATCCTTGCAAAAATGCAACAATAGAGACCATTTTCCGTGTCTAAAAATGGTCAAACATTCACATTCTCCTGTGAAAATTTAAACAAATAAAAGTTTCTAAAACGACATAGCCCATTCGGGCTACTCCATGCGGTAAAAAATTCTTTACACTCGCCAAGTTTACAGTGGCGAAACGTGAGGATTAGGACTAAAACCCAACCACTTTTTAAAAACCTGTCAGGAATCAAAGGTACGTGCACGGCACCTGACGGATCACAAAAAAATCGGAGAGCAATATGAAATTGAAGTTCCTTGCTGCAGGCCTTGTCGCCTTGGCAATGTCCCTGAACGTTCACGCAGATGAATTCGACGGTGGCAGCCCAGATTACGATCCTCGTCCCAACCCACACTACTCTGAAGCCGAGATTCAACGAAAGATCGAAAACGAAATGGCCGTTGCTTGCCGAGGCAACCTTTGCTCTATCGTGGGCACCGATGGTCACGGCGAAGGTTGGACTGTCAGCTTCCAGGTTGGCTACGGTAACAACCCAAACTCCGGCGGCAACAACTTCTACATCGGTGATGGCAAAGGCTCTCAACAGCAGGATGGCTCCGATTACTACGCGGGCATCACTGTGACTTACAAGAACTACTCCTGTAACTCCACCCTGCGTGTGACTCCATCCGTTTATCGCTTCGTGAACACCTACATGTACAACATGGTGAACTCTGACGGCTCTACAAAACGCAATTTCTCTCCGGCTGATCAGACTGTGATCCTGTTCTACACAACGATGTTGAACAAAGTTGATAACTGCAAAGCACTAAACTAATTGCTCACTGACTGAGGACTCATGAGGATCACCGCAAAGATCTCAATTCTAATTTCCGGATTTATTCTGGCAGGATTCGTCCCTGGAATGGCGCTGGCACAGGTGCCAGCGCACCAGACGACACTTCTGAGTCCTCTGAATTTCACCAACAGAGCGCAATGTGCCTTGGATGCTGACAAACCGACTTCGTCAGTTTTGGTGATGATCGATGGTTACAACGCTGGGAAACTGGCTAACTCCGTCGCAAAACTTCAGGGCTTTGCCCCGGAAGAGTACAGTAACAAGGCCATGAAAGAATTCCGTCTTTCTGTGGCTTACATGACCCTGAATATCATGAACAAAATGATTCGTGGCCACTTGCCGGTTTTGCCAACGAATCTGAAAACGGCCCAGCTTACCAAGTATGTGGGCGCCTCCCAACGATGTGAAAAAGCCGGCAACAACTGCAGCGATATGAACGATTATCTGGCGGGCATCTGGGCCCGAGCTGGCAAACGTGCGGACCTGACCGCTTATGATCGCTTCACCCAGGACAACTTCCCTCTGCATGCTTCCAAGGACCGCCTGGGCTGCTACTACATTAAAAAATTCTCGGCCCTGCAAGGGCACCTTCACAACTCCGAGGTCAACAAAGCCAATTTGCAGGATATCGCCCTGGCGTATCTGAACGAGGCGGACTATCTGACGGGCTGCTTTGATTCTGATGACAAACTGCCGAATCGTTTTGTGACTTTGCAAATCGACTGGGAGACCAACAAAAACTCTCTTGAAATTCAGGGCTTCGATTTCTGGAACAGCCTGAAGATCTATCTTTCCTGGGCATGGCGCAACACCAATGAAGTGGAAATGCTAAGCCCTTCCTTTGGTCGTTTGTTCCGCTCTATCGCGCTGGAAGAATCCATCATGTTCTCTCCAAACGGCTGCAAGAGCATGACCAAGCCTTCCTGTGACAGCGAATATCTTTCCGTCAACAGTGTTCGTGAACTGGCAAAACTCAGTGACTCCGTGACTCCGGAACAATTCGACAATGTCCCGGTAGGCACCGAACTGGAGCTTCTTGAAAAAGGCGTTCGTGGCGTCAACAACGACTTCCTGGGCACGCAGTCTCACGACACAGCTCAGGGTTGGCTGTCTAATTTCCGCAAGAACCTGATTCAGTCTCGTGCGCTGATCAAAACCAAATATCAGGCGGCCACCATGCATCTGAATCTGTTGCAGGATCAGTTGGGCGTGGATCTCTTGACCCATGGATTGAACAAAGAACTGGCCTCCAATACTTCATCGGAAAACCTGATGAACGAGCTTTATTATCTGTGCACGGAAGTGCGCCTGGCCGGTGATAACTCTTTGGATTTCCTTAAATCCAATATCGACCGTATTGCTGAACTTAAAAACATGACTCAGATGCAGTATTCCGAAAGAAGACCCATCAAAGAGCACATTGATTTCTTCAACAAGCTTGCCGCTCCGATTCTGGCGACCTGCAATCAGCTTGAAAAACAAAACTTCTGGAATAAACCCGGCTACACCGTCAGCAAAAACGGTTTTTCCGCCTGGGCCAAAGAAATGCTGCAAATCGGTCCAGATCCCGAGGCCGCTCCGTTTGTGCCAGCCACATTCTCTGGAATGCCAACTCTTTCCTGGAGCAGTCAGACTGTCGGCGGCGCTCAAGCCCTCTGCAGCAGCTCCATTGACTGCGCCCGTTTGGCCGTGAAAAGCGTTGTCGATCTTTATGCGGTTTCCGTCTATGCGGATGCGTTGATCCCACTGGCTGGCAAATCCTCAGATCCCAATCTGTTCAACCCGTATGCGGAACTGACGACTTGCAAAATGTATGATCCGTGGTTCCAAACCCAGCGCATGAACAAGGTCTTCATGATTGATCTTGCCAACACAGCCCTTTTCGGCTGGAACATCCTTCCCATCTATCTGGATGTGAATTTCACCGCCCCGAAAGTGGTGTCGTTCAATCAATTGATGAAGAATGGGGTTCTGAAGTTTGATCCTCGCCTTGAAAAATCCAAAGCACAAACTTCGCTGGTTGCTGATTTCGGTCCTTTGCTGGGAGCCCCTTGTGCGGTGTCCTTGAACACCAACGGGATCAAGCACTATAACTTCTATTCATTCACAGGTCTGACCGTGAACTACTGCGATTCCAAACAAAAAAGCGAAGTCATCTCGTTGAAAGCAACAGACTTCGCCAACGGGGCCAGCACCGAGCGTTCTTTCTGCGGCGGTTGCACCTTGAATTTCACTGCGGTGGCAGCGGCCTCTACAGCGAGCTGGAGTGGTGGCGTGAACCCTGCCAAGTTCATCGTTTATCTGTTCCGCACCTTCCAGAAGTACTTCAAGGCAAAAAAAGACAAGGTTAACATTCCGCGTGGATGGACAGTGAACCCGGCTTATGCCGCCGAGGTTTACAAAAAGTATGGCGAGATCCCTACTCACTGCGTGGACATGCTGGGAAAAGGCCTCAACTGCTTCGCGGACACGTGTGCCGCCAAAGCGGCTCAGTACTTTGAGCAGACCTATAATGCCAAGGTTCACAGCGCCTACATCCACAATAACGGGGACTACCAAGGTTTGAGCACGGACACTGTCCTAAGAACCAATCTTTGCGAAGGTGATATTTCTATCACCGCATACTGCAACGAAAACCGACTTGAGAAGTTCCGGGTCACGAATGTTTATGGCTGGAGCAAAAGCTGCCGCAGAGCTTTGGGGAAATAGACTATGAAGCATTTTTTGACCGCCCTTATTCTGCTAGGAACCATGAACGCCCAGGCCTGGACTATTGAATCCAAAGTCCAAGTGGGGCCCAAAGGGGAATTCATCGACACCGTGACTTTGTTCTGCCGGGCTGATGAAAGCCTGTGTGAAACCGTCTGCAGTGACAAAAACGCCTGCCACAAAGAACAGGAGCTTTGCTTCAACTGCCTGGGCACAGCCAACCCGGTTCTGCGCACAGTCTTCACTGAGGTGGACCGTCTTTATCGCAACACCCTTCAGGCTGTTCCGGTGCAGGATACGGCCAAAGTTTTTAAAAGCAGTCACGTCTTTATTGCGGCTCGAAGCATTTATAACTTCTATTCGGCTATCGACAGCGTTGAAGTGCAGACTCGTTTCCAGAATCTGTGCCCCAACCCTTCCGCGCAGCCGTTGCTGGTTCTGGAAAAGAACCTCAACAATGAGCCGACTCGTATCAAGTACGTCATCTGTGACGGTACGGGTCCTTATAATCAGGAAATGCAGGTGCTGGAATACTCACCCCGAGTCGAATCCGGCGCCCAAGAAATTAAGTTAAACAAACCTTAAAAACAGAACGTTAGATCAACAAGGAGAAAACAATGACTAACATTATGAAATTCGCAGCAGTAGCTATGCTATTGATCTCTGCACAAAGCGCGAACGCAATTTCTTTGCGTTTCAAATTCAAAACATTCAGCTCTGGTCCAAGCATCTATGCTTGTAACGCGGGTATCCGTGCAGCAGCTCAAACTGGCAAAGTTTGCTACAACCAAACAACAGGTGCTTCCTGTACTCCAACTGCGTGTGACACAGCCAAAGAAATCTGTGACACTCAGTGCGTGTGCTCTGGCACAAACGGCGGCGACACTTTGATGAACTACATGAAAGTTAGCTATGCTCCTTGGACAGATCACCCTTCTGCTGGTTCCGCTGGTCAAGCTTTCACTAACACTGTAACTAGATCTTCTGAAGACGGTGGTGCTTGGAACGCATTGTTCAACGGCAGCAACGGCGAAAACGAAGCCTATGGCAACCGCATCGGTGACCTTTCTTTCAACTTGGGTTCTGAGCTTTATATTGCTGAGTACTTCGTTGATATCTGCTATCGTGGTCCACAAATCGAGTACAATGCTGACAATGTTGTTGCTAACTTCAACATCATCGCTCAGGTTTCTGCAACTGACTTCCTGAACTCTGCAGTTGGTCATGCTCAAGACGGCACTGGCGCTGTGGGCACTCCTGGCTTGGAACAAGCTACTGCTGACGCTTTGAAATACACGAAGCTTTCCGGTCTTCAAGTAAAAGCACACGTAGTATGTGACCAACAAGGTTTGGGCAGCTTGCAAAATGCAGCTAACAACCAGGGTTACTATGACACAACAATCAACGAAGCGACTTTCCAATTCAACGCTTCCAAAGCAACTGAGAAGCTTGCTGGTGATTTGTTCGCAACGGCTACTCCTGCTTCCTCTTCCGCATTCGGCACAACTGACTTCGGTAGCGGTGCTTTGAACCTGAACTTCTCCGGTCTTCAGTCTGCTGGTGGCAACAACGGTCAATGGTTGAACGTAAACAACACAAAAACTCCACGTTTCTGCAAAGTTAGATATGTATTCACTGAGACAAACGGCCGTCAGACTTTGAACTCTGCAAACGCATTGAAGTTCAACCTGAGAAAATGGCAACGTCACGGTGCTGAGCTTTGCACTCACACAACTATTGAAGAAGTTCACTAGTTACTGATACCGGATTACTCCAAGAGGCTGTTATGAAATCAAATGTTGTAAAAATATTTACCTTCGCAACTCTTCTTGGAGTTCTGGTCTCTGCTTCTTCGGGCTTTGCGGCCTGCAGAATGCAGAATCTCGGTGCCTTGAACATCTTTTTGAATTCCGAAACAGGTGCCGTTGGACGATTCTCCAACGGTGCCAAGACTTCCCAAGTTCCCTCTCTTGTTGAACACTGTGCTGCTACTGACGGTCCTTTCCTGATGTTGGCAGTCGGCATTGTTTCACCTCAGGTGGATGCCAACTTTTCCGATTTGGTGTTTGACGGTAAAATGGAAGCACCCCGCTGCTCCTTTAAATACTCTCCGTTCCAGCTTAAGGAACCGATTTATCCCACAGCCAGTCTGGTGGCACGACAGCATCAGATCCTGAAATCATGCACCTATCTTTCGGTTGCTGATCTCGAAGGCCGCGCTTTAAATTTCAAAGTTGATCAAAAAGCCTGCAAAGTCACCAATGACAACCGCGGCTACATTCGCATGGAAGGCGACTATTGCTTCCTAAGACTAAGACCCTTCAACCGAGTTTCCATCAGTGTGGCTCTGAAGGATGAATGTCGAAGTCCTGAGTTCCTCAAAACTCATGGCATCAATCCCCAGGACATACCCTTTGCACTTAACTCTTATCTTTCCGGGGACGACTCCGGTCTGAGCCCTGATTTGACGGCCCTGGGTACACGCCAAGGACGTCTTTATATTCAACCCTCTGAGCAACTTATGGCGTTGACCGAAGACAATGGTGAAGAGAATCCACGTTTCCCAACCGACTTCATGGTTGACACACACATGGGCAACATCAGCATCACGGGGCAAAACAACACCTACACTATCATCACATCTTTGGCGGCTTCAAACCTTGGCCAGAACAGCTGCAAGCAAGGCAACTGCTCGACCCCAAATAACTTCATGGCTCCGGTTGCGGCAGAGATGGAACTGTATCGCATTGCCACCAACGGCAAAAAAGAACTTGTCGATTCATGGTGGTATGCTGACTTTATCTTCCCACAATGGCAGGGCCTATTAAAAACGGTCCCTCATAATCTGCAAGAAACTCACATCGAAGCCGGTGACGAATACGAATTAGTCACTCTGTTCGTTGACCCCCTTGACGACTTTACCATGGCAACTCAAGACTTCTTCCAGTTCCTGATCAATATCCAGGGAACGCTGGGAACTGCGGGCATCGACCCTATCAGTTCTTTGCCGGGTTTCACGAGCAGTCGCGGCTTAAGACCGGTTGCAGGTTTGCCCTCTTTGAGTTCAGGCGATGCCAATCAAATCGTAGAGCAGGCTATTCAGTCCCTGCGCATGTTTGGCGACAACAACCAATGGCCGTCTTATTACAAAAAAGTCTGCAATCCGTCCAAGTCATCCTGTGCTGATGCCGGGAAGACTAAATTCTACTCCAAGCTAACAACGCGCTTTAAGGTTCTGGAGGCAGACGCGTCATCTGGGGCCCTGAAACTGGGTCAGTATACTTACAAACGTGAATCTCCAGTGCTGGGCAACTATACACAATCTTTCCAACAAGACCCTGCTGTAAACTGTGAGGCCCCAAAATGATTCGTCTTTTTACTGCTATACTCTTGACCTTGGGAGTAAGCCTGCAGGCCTTTTCCAAGGTGAATATCAAAAATAAAAAAGACGAACCCCTTCCAAATGGAACATATTCGGAAGATATTTACTTGTGCAATCTGGGAATTTCTCACCCACGGCAACCGGCTCAGAATTCCGGGGCCTGCGAAAACCCCCTTTGCCAGTCAGAAGTCATCACCAACCCGATGGCGGGAAGTGACTCCCTGACCTTCGAACTTTCTGATCGTCACAACAATCCGATCGATAAAGATGTACTGGTGTCTTCGTCGGAGCCTCAAGTTTATTCCCCTCCACAAACCCAGTGGTTTAACAACATTACCGAGCTGACTGTGAACTTGGCCAGTGAGCACTATGGAGCCACCTACCACCTTGATTTCTGCTATCTGGGGCCGGTGTATGAAACGCCTTCCAAAAATGGAATTTGCGACAAGGGACTTAAAAAAAGCAATGGCAATTGCTATGGCCAGTTCAAGAATCCTGACCATGCCAACGACCCTGAAAGTGTCGACAATGAAAACCCTGGAAATGGAAACGGCCCCGGGGGCAATGGCAATGGCAATGGCAATGGCAATGGCAATGGCAATGGCAATGGTGGTTCCAATCCGTTGGAAGACTTGTCAATTGGTAAATACAGCATCCAAACTCTTTTGGGGGCAACGAACCGCAAATACATTCAGAATTCGGGCCTGCAAGTTCGCTCTTACTATGTTTGTGAATACCGCAGCAACGGCGGGCCGCGTGAGTTGAACGAAGTGTCCGCTCCGGGCCTGATGTTGGGTAATTCCAGCGCGCCTTTCATGAACTTCCCTTCTCTGCAAGTGACATTCTATCGTCTGCTTTTGAATTCAAACCCGATGAATGTGCCTCGTTTCTGCCTGATTCGTTTCGAATTCCAGGAAACCAGCCAGGCCCCCCGCAAGAACACAGAAGATCAGGTTGAATTCACCGTCGGCACCGACATCATCAAAGAGGCCACGGAATCCTCCTGGCCCGGATTGAACTAACACGATGAAACAGCTGGTTCTTTGGTCGTTGTTTCTTCTGCTGCCGTCGTGGGGACATGCTGCCGTGTGGAGCATCCAGCAATCGTGGACTCCACAGCATGAAGTGGCCTTTTCAGTTTTCATTGAAAAAGAATTTCACGCCGAGATCTTTTCATCCCCCACTTCGCCATTCTATGGTCTGAAAACTGACTGTGCAGATGCCGTCTATGCCGCGCGAATTATCTTTGCGGCGAAAAATGGTCTGCCGGTTCAATTTGCCGACCCGACTAAAAGTGGCAGCTACATCACGCAGAAGATGTCTCGCTGGGATCATCTGCCCGAGGCACAGCGCCTGCGCGGCTTTCTGGAATATGTCAGCGATCTCAGCTCCACCTACACGCTGGAGCTGGACACCTATCACGTGCAGATTTCCAAAGAAGGCTTCCGCCCAGGTGTGATCTTCCTAAGCCCCCACCTGTCGGACGAGGAAAAGCGCCGCACGGGCTTTAATGGCGGACATGCAGAGTATGTCAAATCCATCACCGACACCGGTTTTGTGGAGGTGATTTCATCAACCTCTCCGAGGCTGGTGCGCACTTTGAGTCAGAGCAAAAATCCGTATATGGCACCGCTTTTAAAAAGAGCCGGTTACAGAATCTGGAAGCAACCTGGTCACTATGGCCAGCGCCCGGAAAATCTGCCCAATTTCGGTTTGAATCAGTTTGAGCTTGCGGACTGGGCACCGCTAAAACTGATCAACCGCCGACAGATCTTTCAATGGCACGAAGAAATCCGTCGACTGCTGCGCACGCGCATCCCGACTTTTGAAGAACGTGTGGATGTCGTCGTGGAAAGTATCTGTGGCCTGCTAAAAACTCGCGCCAAGCTGGTTCATCAGGGATGGAGCCAAGTCGCCAGCAATGGCAACCGCTGCCTGTCGGGTGACTTGCGTGACGAGTTCTCAACCGACAGCCGCGACAAACGCATCCGGGATGCTTACCTGCAAGTGCGCGATCTTTATGACTGGAAGAAAAGAACTGATGGCGATGCCGATCTGGCCGGTGATATCAGCGATGGCCAGGCTCTACTGGAACAGTGCCGCTTTGAGCACTGGCCCGGCCGACAGACATCTGCATGGGAGATGGCCTCCAGATCCCTTCAAGGGGAACTGGTTTCTTCAGCAGACTATGCCCCCGCCGTGCGCTGGGGGGATCGACGTCCTGCCGGGAAAGACTGCCGCTAGTTTATTTTTCCTCGATCAGCTTGGGTGCAGGCAGCGGCTTGGTGGCCTTGGGGTTGCCCTCAGGATTAGTCAGCATCGTCTTTATTCGATTGGTAAGATCCTGCTTGATTTGCAGATACTGCACCATGCGCTCTGGCCCCAGCAGAGTCTTAAGCTTGTCGAACTCTTCCTCGCTCATCCGACCATAACTCTGCAAGGATTTGCGATAAGAGGTCAGTTCCTCTTCCTTGGCTTTGGCCGTCGCTGCTTTATTCATCCTTTCAACAGAAACCTGAAGCTCCTGGTTGAATTGGGCTTTCTTTTTATTGATCTCCCGGACGATGTCGGAAAACTTCTTTTCCTCAGCGGTGTTGAGCTTGAGCTCATCGCTCAGTTTCCAGATTAATAGTTCTTCGAGTTGGTTGCGTTTCTCCGCAGCGTGGGCCGCCACGGAGAAAGCCGAATTTAGACAGAAAATTGAAAGTAAGAACAGAGTCAGTCTGCGCACGTCTTATCACCCGAAGTCAGGGTGTTAGCGTCCGCTTTCACCCATGATTTTATTGAATTTATCTACAGATAAATTTTCGAATGATTCGCGAGCTACGTCCATAAAAAAGTCAGATTCGCTCTGCGTGGAGATCAAGGTCTGGGAAATTTCCTCTGGGGACAAAAGGGCCTCAGAGACAATTCTTTCATGGCCATCACTCAGCAGGCCGGCGCGGGTCATCGTCTGGTTTACTTTTGACACCTGAGGGATCAAAAGTGACGCCAGTACGAACAGGGATGCTACGCCGCTGACGGGATAAAGCCATCCTCGCCAGTGCGAGCGCAGCAAGTTTCTGGGGGTCATCAACACGGGGGTGGGTTGAATCACGGTTTGTTCAACCTCAGCCATGATCTTGTCGTGCAAACGATCGAAGAAATCATCGTTCATGGGCAGTTCAAGATCATCGGCTGACTTCAACCCCTTTCGCACTTTATCCATGCGATCCATACGGTCCACTTTGTCCATGTGCTATTCCTATCCTTCTGCTTCCGCAAATCTCTGGTTTACTTCGAGGAAGAAGCCACCTACTTCTTCCGTCCAGTTTTTGAGCTCTGATTGTTGCTCAAAAGTCTGACGAAGTTTCATCAACGCATGTCTGTAATTCGCCTTCGCTGTGTCGTATGGACATTCCATGATATCAGCGATCTCGTTAAAGCTGAGATCCTCGTAAACACGAAGAACCAGGGCTGTTTTCTGTTTAAATGGCAACTTTTCTACTTCATTCTTAAGAATGTCAGAAACCGCCGTATGAACCAGTGTCGTTTCAGCTTCCGCATCCACTGCCAACTGAACATCATCGATATCCACGGTGTCTCTTTTCCACTCGCGAATTTTGTTCCTGGCAGTGTTCACTGCAATCTGGAACAACCAGCTCTTGAAAGAAGCGCGACCTTCAAAGGTATTGAGCTTCTCGTAAGCTTTGATGAACGCTTCTTGCGTCACATCCTCCGCTGTGTCCATGTCCTTTACAAACCTCAAACTCAACCGCAGCACACTTCTTTGATGTCGTTTCACGAGTTCGGAAAAAGAACGTCTGTCCCCAGACTTAACTTTTTCTACCAGTTCAAGATCCGTCACGTTTAGATCTCTCTCCATACTTTGACTCGTTTCTGTCTAAATTCGGTTAACGTCCTGAATTTTTTTCCCAGAAGAGCCATTCTGCCCCCCTCAGCCCCCGGTAAATTCGCCCCCAAACCCGCGGTGCCTACACTCTTTCACTACTGCAACGATGATGCCTAAATGACAGGAGTCAAAGTGGCTCTAAATATATGAAATATCTTAGAAATTACGCATTTTGTTATGACGCCCATAAGCATCACTTATGGGCTGGACCAAGGTCTATAACGTTGCATTCTGCTTTCTGCGCAGCAGTGTCTGACCCGTCCTCTATATAATATGTTAAAGCCGCCGGCTTTCTTGGATAGAGTTTCAGGGAGCCCTTAAAAACAGGAGGCCTCGTGAAACACCTGTCTGTCTGCCTTTTACTGATTCTGCTTTCTTCGCTGAGCCATGCCACCAGTGTGCGCGCTTTCCGCATTTATTCTGTGCGGGAGCTGACCCCTGTTGTGGATCGCTATTACGGTCAGGATGGTTCTGCCTTTGCGACCTTGTTCTGCAATGACAAAACGTCTGAGGTCATGTTTGTGGACAGCCGTTATTCTGATCTGGATGGCAAAGTGTTTTATTTCAGTTCGCAGGAAGCCTGTGCAGAGGCCCGCCGAGTTGCCAAAACCAGCCGCTGTGGCGCAGATCTGGTTTTGAATACAACAACCACCGGAGCCGCCATTACAGCAGCCCGATGCAAATAGTTTTATGAAACAATCGTGGTGCGGTTACGGCCGCCCTGTTTGGATTGGTACAAGGCCTTATCGGCACGGTCGTATACTTGAGTCCACTCGGTCTCGTTCGGAAGTTTTGTGGCAACCCCAACAGAGATTGTCACCGGAATCTTCTTCCCTTCAAAAACAAAGTCATGGGCCTCAATAGTCTGGCGAATACGCTCGCCGACTTCGCCAGCAGTCTTTGACGGAGATCCGGACAACAGCAAGACGAACTCTTCTCCGCCATAACGGGCAAAGAAGTCATTGGAACGAATCAGTTTCGTGATCACGATACGGCACAGCTCTTTGAGAACATAGTCACCGCCCGGGTGACCAAAGCTGTCGTTGATTTTCTTAAAGTGATCAATATCAAAAGTCACAAGGCTGAAGGGTTCATTCAGAACTTCGGCGCGCTTCATGGCCTCAGGTCCCTTATCCAAAAGAGCCCCTTTGGAATGAGCCCCGGTCAAAGCATCCTTCTGCGCACGATCGTACATCGCCGCGTTGGTCATGGCTTCAATACTGCCTTTTTCCAGGAACTTGAAAATCACGTTACCAGTTTTGATCTGATCATTGTTTTTCAGAAGACAAGAGGCCAAAGGCGGAATCACCTGTCCATTCACGATAGTTTTATTGGTGGAGCCCAAATCAATGACAGACACTTCACTTCCGTTCACGGCAAATTTCGCGTGAGAACGGCTTAAACTTTTATCATCAATGTAAACCTGGCTTTCAACAGAGCGGCCAATCACAATGTCACTGGCCGTGATGGGATATTGTTTTCCGACGTAACCCGGAGGTCCAATCAATACAACAATTGCCGGAGGCACATCATCGGCCTCCTTCAAACGACCTTTGAAGGTGTCGCTGGCAACAATACTGGTTTTTTCTAAGTTGTCTGAATTGTCATCATTGTGAGCCATAGGAAAAAGTATAAGTCCCCGAGGCGACGAATGACAATCATGCTTTCTTCAATTTCTCTTTCGCTAGTCTCTTGCCCAGCTCGACACCGGGTTGATTGAAAGCGTCGATCTGCAGATATTCCCCCAGACCCGCAACAACCAGCTGCCAGTACATGAACATGTACCCCAGACTGTGTTCGTCTAGGACCTTCGTCTTAAGAGTCATCGTTGAAATCCCATTTTGACTCAAAGCCTCTTGCGTGGCCAAACATTCTGCCCGCAGAAGCTCACCCATCGTACGACCTTGAAGATCCTGCGTTTCTTTAAATTGAGCCCGATGAATTCGCTGAGAGCCGCCTTCGGATTCCTCCACACGTTGGAAGATCACAAACTTGTCTTTCGTGCCTTCCATCACCTGCTGCAAAATGGAGTGCTGATCTGAAGCCCCCACCGCACACATCGGAGTGCTGACGCGTGCTGCTGGTTTCCCGTCACGTGTGACAGGCTTCCCCAAAGACTCTGCCCAAAGTTGCTGATACCAAGCTCCGAATGATTTCATACGGGAATTATAGATCCACAACAACGTGATCCATTCATCCCGCTGATAACTTTGCACCACTTGCGCCATGGTCTGAGTAATCACCGCCGTATCGTTCAGGGCCCGCATCGCGCCCACACGGAATTTTTCCAGGTCCAAGCCCAGGAAAGCCGCCGGCATCATTCCCACAGGAGAGAGCACAGAAAAACGCCCTCCGATATCCAGTGGGATTTCACAAATAGCCACAGAATTATCACGCGCCCACTTGGTCAGACTGCTGTCTTTGGTTTCAGAAATAACAACACTGTTGCGTGCAAGGGACAGCCCTTCCTCCTGATAGATCTGATCCACCAGTTCCAGAGCACACAAGGATTCAATCGTCGTTCCGCTTTTGGAGATAAACGCCCAGGCGACATCTTTCAGATCGCCCAGTTCCTCGATCATGGCTTCAAAATCCAAAGCATCGACATTGTCGACAAAGTACATGTTGCGAGCGCGAAAAACCTCGGCAATCACACGAGTGCCCAGAGAACTTCCGCCAAGACCGACAATCACCAGTTTCTTAAACTTCTCTGCCAGCTCCGTACCCACTTTATAGGACTGCTGCCACAAAGAAACCCGCTCCATCAGTTGCGGAAATCCAATCTCTTTGCGCTGTAAAAACAACTTCAAAGACTCCTGACACTTCCCCAAAACAACTGGATCCACCTTATGCAGCCCCTGAGTAATCTCCAACATACCAATGTCTCTTTTCTGAAATATTAAAATCCTGTTTTAAAAAAAGGGATTATACCCAAAGCTGAAGGTCAATCAAAACGGTCCAAGCGCACAAAAATGCCCTGGCATTTTTGAGGCGAAGCCCACGCGGAGGGAAACCCTCGCAGCGCAGGCGTGCTCAAAGCACGTCGGAGCGAGAAGGTTTTCCGACAACGCAGTCGATCGGGCTGTTTTCATCGGCCGGTTAGGAAATGGCTACGTCTTCTTCGATTTTGTGATAACCCTTCCACTCCTTCAAACGCCCTCGCGGTCGTCCTCCGTCCTCCGGGTACTCGATAAGAACATAGGTCAGCTTCGTGATTTTTCCCAAAGACACGATATCCAAAGATGTGACTTCAGTCCATGTTCCTGTGTTGAAATATTCTTTATTCTCTGACCACTGGCGATACTGATAGACGTGCGTGTGGCCAAAAACCACAGTGTGGACACGTTCATCGTTCAGAATCTTGCGGGCGGATTCGCTCAGATCAGGGAAAATGGCACTTTCGGCGATCACCTGGATGATCCGCTTTAAGGGCCAATGGCGTCGAGGATCCTTCACAAAGGCACTTTTAATAAAGTATCCCACGGCCATAAAGAAGGCCTTGATCATGGTCCCTGTTTCATTCAGGAAAGCCCAGCGCAACATCTTTCCGAATGGACGAATCTTGTCCACATGCGGATAGTGCTGCTTGATCTTCAGCACGACCTCCAGGAAAAAGTGAGATCCAAAAGGCAGATTCAAGATGGGCTCCACCAGATCCTTTTTCAGGAAGAATTTCTTGGGGTCCATGCGATTGGCGGCCTCGTGCATGTGACCATGCTCGATGTGCACGCCATCAAAGAAGTACACGATATTTTTAAAACGAATCGGCGTGCCAATAACCTGATTCAGGTAAGCACGACAAGCGGGCCACAACATGCCTTGGTCATGATTGCCAACGATATAGGTGATGGTGTTCCCGGGTTTGGCGGCAAATTCGGCCAGCGCGGCGAAAACATTGCGATGACCGTTCACGCAGTCTTTCAGAATTTCAAGAGTGACCGCTTCTGTGATCACAGAAAGAAAATGCCCTTTGTAGTCGCACTGCAGGAAATTCAGGAAGTCGCCGTTGATAATCAATTCAACTTCGTAGTCACGATAGATACCGGTGGAATAGTAGTGGATGAACTCCACCAGTTTTTCACCATAGTAGAATTCTTCCAGCGAGTTGATCCCGCCCTGTTCCAATAGGCGACCCTTCCCCAAATGGAGATCACTGATAATGACCTTAACCTTTTTAATGGGAGCGGGCTTCGCGACGGCGGTGCCTTCGCTACTCTCAACCTGGGAAGTGGCTTCCATACTACTCAGCTTTCTTCAACGGAACGAGATTCTCTTCCTTCGCCTCCAGGTTCGTCAAAGCCAAACGCAGTGCGCGCTCGGTTCGTTTGACCTGATCCTGATTGGCCTCGATCGTCTTGTTAAGCTCAAGACATTTCTTACGGTAATTATCGAGTTCCTGAGAGAGCTGATCAATCTTTCTTTTCTGTTCTAAAATATACTCATCTTTGGACCGAACAAGGGCGGACTTTTCCGCACGGAGCAATTCCAGGCGGTTTTCCAGCTCCCGTTCGCGAACGCGGATCTTCTTGAAGTCGGATTTTAGTCTAGCTTCAAGCTCTTCCACCTTGATGCGGGCCTTGGCCACTTCATTTTCTTTGTACTGAAGGTTGCCCTTCAGAATCAGAATCTCGCTTTGTGCGGATTCCTGCATTTCAATTTTTTCTTTTTCAATCTCGGAAATACGGACGGTCAGGTCATCCGTGCGGGAGCGGATGATTTCGCCGGCAGAAGCCAGTTCTTCATTTTCCGCACGCAGGAATTCCACTTCCTTTTCCAGTTCCAGAATGCGCTGCTGCGCCAGCTTCAGGTTTTCAGCCTGAGCCAGACTGGCATCCACGGACGTCATCACGTTGGCAGAGCCACGGCTGCCACGGAAATTACCCACGCTGACCTTAACATCCACTTCCGGAGCCTTGCGGGCACCGACACGGGCATTGGCAAAACCTTCAACCGCCACAGTCTTGTCGGCATCAGTGCCTACCACAGAACTGGTCGCACCAAAATCCTGCTGTATGGAAACTGTTTTATCTTCCCCCGCCGGAGCCGGAGAACTAAAGACCGGACGAGTGGAGTCATCATCCATCGTCGGAGTCGGAGGGGATGCAAGATCCTCAGCGGACTGATAGCCCGCATCTGCGGAAGGACCGTCAAAACGCTCCTCCTCACCCACGGACGGGCCCACCATGAAACGCTCGGAGGCTGGTATATCACCAAACCCTTCGGGCATTTCAAAGTCACCAACATCCTCTGAATCTTCAGAGCTTTCAAGAACGGCCTCTTTGAAAGAGCCCTCGTAAGAACTTGCTTCGGGATCTGCCGAATAGTCTGCCCCACCAATAAATTCTGAGGCATCCAGTTCCTTGCTGGGATCTTTGCCGATATCTTTTTCAAGACTGTCCCAAAGATTCCCGGCCGAGGTTTTCTCCAGACGGTGTTCATCAGCATCAAGACCCGGCAAGCCGGCAAAATCATCATCAGAGCCGCCCGCACGATACGAGGACTCGGATTGAATATCCTTGAGGTCATCCATCAATGACTCAATGAGATTCTCAGCAGCTGAAGATTTCTTTTTCTTTTTGCTCATGTCTAAGGGAAATATCGGAATTTTCCGGTCCTCCCTTTAAGCCTAAAACAAAGCCGGATCAATATCAGGATCTAGGTCGAGCCTGTTTCATTCCGAGACATCCGGAGGCTAGTCCACATCCTTCTTCTTCTTCTTTTGCAAATAATCCAGAATGAAAAACGCTGAAACCAGCACAACCAGAGGGATAAGAATAACCAAAAGGTTCACGAACTTCTGAGGAAGATCCATGGGCACTCCTTATGATGGCGACCCTACCATCCATAAACTTCCGGAACCTAGTGCCCCGGAACCCAAAGATTCCTTTACTGATGTAAAAATAGATTAACAAATAAACCACCTCATGTCCGCATCAATCGGCTTTTTTCAAGCTGCGTCTTTTTCAATAATTACAACTTTCCATGTCGTTTGATCGGCTGGTGCGTTGTGAACAGTATTTCTTTTTGCGTCCGCGAAATCATCGCTGCGTCCATGAAACCTAGGCTTGTGACGTATTTACTGACCGGCGAAAAATACGTAATTTGAATCAACAAACAAAGGATTGTTGTATGCCCAAGCAAGCCACAGCACTCGAGTTTCAAGAAAGAATGTCTGGATTCTTTGTCTCGAAGAAGTTCACTCTGTCGCCATCTTCTCCCCTCTCACAAAATGAGTTTGAACAAGAAGCTGAACGTTTTGACCGCCTGCCTTTCGAGTTCAGTTTAACCATTCAAGTTCCGAATCTGGAAAAATTCTTCGGCGACAACAGCGCTCCTTCGACTGTTGCGGGCACTGTCACAGACATTCGTTTTGGTGATTCCTTGTCTATTGAAGAAGGATATTTTCATCTCTTTACCCGCCCCGCGGCCAGCCCGGACCGCAATACAGCCAAAGAAATGCACTACACCCTCTTTTTCACAGACCGAGAGAAAAAAAAGTGGACCTTGTTCGGATACAAGAACCTGCTGAAGGAAAACACAGCCGACATCTGGTCACAAACCACGACTTTGTACTTCTATCTGTGGGAAGGTCATTCCCTATATGAAAACTTCAGTGACAAGACCATCACCGGTGTCGGCATTCTAAAAATCAGTCCGGCTGATTTTTTAAAGCAGCTTACGACTTTCAGAACCAACGCCGCATCCGCCATTAAAGACAAGCAGTTGATCCTGAAATACTTCAAAGCTTTTCTGGGAAATCTGTGGGAGGTCTACGCACCTTTCGTCTTCAGCACAACCACACAACGCTGGAATGAACACTTTTTCCCGCCCCAGACCATTCAAGGTGTGCATCAAGGTGAATGCACTCTGCACCCCCTGGACACCCGCGACGGACTGAGCATTTCAATCCAGCGCTTTAAAACCCAGCCCAGTCAGGATGTGGTGCTCTTAATTCACGGACTGACGTCTTCCACCGACATGTTCATCATGCCCGAACACGAAAATCTGGTGAATCACCTGCATAAATCCGGTTTTAGTGATGTCTGGTCGCTGGACTGGCGAGGCAGCGGCCGCTTTACATACAACCTGACCCCCCATCGCTACACGATCGATGATATTGCAGAGTACGACATTCCCCGCAGCCTTCAGTACATCCGAGAGCAATGCGGAAGAGATGTGCGTATTCATGTGATCGCCCACTGCGTGGGATCGCTGGCGTTTATGGCCTCCTATGCTGCTGGGTATGTGGATAACCTTGCCAGTATCACGGCCAACAGTGTTTCTCTGACTCCTCAGGTTCATCGGCCCGCGATGATGAAGATGATGGTCGGGCCCGAACTGCTTGAGAATATTCTGGGATATCCTTATATCAGTCCGCGCATTCCCTACATGCCAGGGACCACCTTCGGTAAATGGATTCCCGCCATGGAGCGATCATTACGTCGCGAATGCAAAGAGCCGGCCTGCCATATGATCAGCTTTATGTGGGGCTGGGGCTTCCCGGCCGTTTTTAACCATCGCAATATCCATCCAACCACCCATCGCAGACTGGCAGATCTTTTTGGTGGCACCAGCTTTCACTACCATAAGCACATTCGAAAGATGTTGCTGCAAAAACAATCGGTTTCTTGGGACGGGAAGATCAACTATCTGGAAGAAATGAAGAAACGGAAGCTCCCCCCGACTCTTTTAATTTCCGGTGCCGAAAATCATATCTTCCCCCAATCCAACAGACTCACCTTTGAAGCCTTCAAGGGAACTCTGAACGAAACGCAAGTGCAGTACCGGGAGTTCGCTCACTATGGCCATCAGGATATATTCATGGGGCAGTTCTGCGATCAGGAGATCTTTCCGGAACTTGTTCAATTTCTAAAACAACACTCTGTTCAACAACCTCAGACAAAGGCACGCTTGCGCATTGCCTAGGATTCTTATGGACTTTGACTATATCGTGATTGGTTCGGGATTCGGCGGCTCTGTCATGACCTGCCGTCTGGTGGAAAAAGGATATAAAGTCTGCCTGCTAGAGCGCGGTCGACAGTGGAGGATGAATGAATTTCCCCGCCGCCCCCACGACATCCAACAACGGATGTTTTGGGAACCGGAAGATCAGAAGTTCGGTTTGATGGAAATTCGTGACAACCCTGACAGCGATGTTCTGACTTTGACCGCCAGTGGCCTTGGGGGCGGCAGCCTTATTTATGCCAATGTCCTGTATCGCATGCCGGACCGGTTCTTCAAAGGTTGGCCGCAGATTTACCGCCGATCTTCCCTGGACAAATACTATGACCGAGTTCAGCAGATGATGGAAGCCAAACCCTACCCCTTCGAAAGCCAGAACTACTATCGCAACACTCCAAAGACGGCTTTGCTCAAACGTCTTTCCGAAGAAATGCCGGCGCCAGAAGGCAGCACAGAACCGCCTCGTTTTGCTCTGCCCGCCTTGGCGGTGCGTTTTGAGGGAGGCTTCCCCGGCCATCAAACACATAACATTCACGGAGCTTTGCAAAGTAAATGCAACAAATGCGGCGACTGCGACATTGGCTGCAACATCCAGGCTAAGAACACATTGGATTTAAACTATCTGTTCCGGGCGCGCCATCTTCGCAGCGGCCCGGACGCTCTGGATATTCGAACTCACGCCCAGGTCGTACGCATTGAATCCGTAGGCGATCACTATAAAGTGACTTATGTGATCCCGGAGTTTCCACAGCAGGAAAACAGCTTCACCTCCCGCAAAGTCATTCTGGCGGCGGGATCTGTCGGTTCCACATCATTGCTTCTTAAAATGAAGAAACACGGTCACCTGCCACATCTGAATCGCTGGCTGGGAAAAAAATGGAGCGGCAACGGGGATCTTCTGGGGCTGATTTTTGGTTCCAAAGAAGATGTCGATGCAACCAACGGTCCGGTGATCACAAGCGCCATTGAATACAACTTTCAAGACTATGCCGATGGCTATCCGCACGGTATGTATCTGCAAGAGGCCGGTTTCCCCGTGGGCTTTGCGTGGTACTTGTCGGGAAAAATCCCGCAACTGCACGGACTGGCCGGATTGACCAATTTGATAACACAAAGTCTAAAGAAATACGCCTTGAGAATCCTTGGCGCCAAAGACACCGGCCCCGTCAATGTCGGAGAAGAGTTCGCTCGCGCCATTGATCGCGCCGAGTTCACGAAAAGATGCTTCGTTCTTTTGGGAATGGGACGCGACAAACCCGATGGTGAAATGCAGCTACGCGAAGACAACCAAGCGGTGATCAAATGGAAAATGGAAGGCAGCCAGGAACACTTTGATCGTCTCAGAACACAGATGAAAAAGATCGCGGAAAGAATTGGCGGATTCTTTGTTGATAACCCTTTGACCTACTTAAACAAGGTCGTGGCCGTTCATCCCCTGGGGGGCTGCCCGATGGGAGAGACCCCCGAAACCGGCTTGGTCAGTCCCTGGGGTGAAGTTTATGGACACCCCGGCTTGTACGTAGTCGACGGCAGCATTCTGCCCACTTCCACAGGCCCGAATCCCTCGCTGACCATTGCCGCCATTGCAGAGTACATCGCCGAACAAATCCCCACAAAGGCTGTTGCCACAAACAAAGAGACCCTGGAAGCCCAGAGTCTCTGAAAATTTCATAGCTTTTGAATCCAATTCTAGTTGTTCACACCCGGCCAGTCCGGGTACTGATCCAAGCCACCTGTCGGATCTTCATTTTCATCCGAGATCATGACTTTGATGCTGAAGACAGGTTCAGCCCAGAATGTTTCACACCACACGTAGTAGTCATTAAAGGTGCCACCAACGCGCTCTCGGGAGGCCGCTAGATCCGCCGGAGCATTCGCATTCGCAGCGCGATCAGGAGTCGGAAGGTCATTGGTCACCAGATAGTTCACGCCAGCGCCATAATAAGAGCGCAATTTATTTTCTGAATCCAAGGTGTAGCTGGATTCCGGTGTCACCTGGGGCAGGAAGTAGCGACCCGTATTTTCCGGGAATCCTTCCACCATGTGAGGAGCGGCACCACCAAAACACAGAGCATCTTTGCCATCAGCGCAAGACAACTCGGTGTCAGAGCCCGAAGGTGTATAACCCGGAGCAGTTTCATCGCCCGGTGTTCCCGGATCATCCGCCACCGGCGAGGCCGCTGACTTCTGATAATAGTACGGACGGAACTTTAAAATCGGGCAAGAGGCCGCCGCTTTACTTCCCATTCTAAACTGAAGAGTGCTGTAGTAGAGCTGCCCCTCTGGAATTGTGAAGCTGCAGGTGATATCCGGTGTGACAGACGTCACAACACAGTCCCCACTTTCGGCGCGACTCAGATTCGTAAAGGCGGAATCTTCAGCAGCCGATTCCCATTTGATCCCCAGACGGAAATACAAGCCGGTGCCATCCGGAACTGTCGCATCCAAATCTGTCCCTGTGTCTGTTCCTGGATCAGTTCCCGGATCTGTACTTGGAGTTTCGGTCACGGACGGAAATGCCGCTTCGTCTCCCGAACAGGAGATCGTTCCAAACATAGTAAGACAGAGAACCCATGCTAAGATATGCTGTGTTTTCATATACACTTCTATCGGCAGAAGTTCGCATCTTATTGATACGTCAGAATATTTTTACCTAAATTTTGTTTCGTTTGCCTGACCAAGCCAGACCAAGGATCAGAAAAGATGGCGGGGTGTCGCGCAAGAACCAGACCAAGGGCCTTCTGGACAGAAGACCCCCGACTTTACAGACATTAAACTGTGATGACTTTCTTGTATTCAGCCAAACGTTTTTCAAGATCACCCAGCGTGACATTCGCCAGCGCCTTCACAGAGAAATCCTGAATCGTGTGAGAGGCCATCATGGAACCCATGATGCAGGCTTGCTTCAGATGCGCAATCGTTGGAACTTCTTTTTGAGCTGCCAAGTAGCCAAAGAATCCACCGGCGAAGGTGTCCCCAGCGCCCGTTGGATCTACAACGGTTGGAATCGGCATCGCCGGAAGGATGAAGTAACCTTCGTCCTTAGAGTACATGGCAAAACCGTACTCACCGCGTTTAATCACAACAGCCTTTGGGCCCAACGCGGTGATCAAAGGAGCCGCCGAGATCGCATTGGCCGCGCCCGTCAACATCTTCGCTTCACCTTCATTGATCAGAACCAGATCCACCTTCTTCAAAACTTCCACAAGCTTGTCTTTCTTGATGGAGATCCAGAAGTTCATGGTGTCCATGCCGACAAATTTCGGGGACTTCACCTGTTCCAAGACCTGCAACTGCAGTTCCGGCGCAATATTCGCCAAGAACACAAAGGAAGAATCTTTGAAATGCTCTGGCAACTGTGGATTGAAATCCGCAAAGACGTTCAGATCGGTTTTCAAAGTCTTGGCTTCGTTCAGGTCCCCTTCATAAGAACCTGCCCAGTGGAAGGTCTTCCCCGGAACCTTGGACAAACCCGCCAGATCCACACCGCGGTTGTTCAGAAGATCATAGTCCTTCTGATCGTAGTCTTCCCCAACAACACCGACAACACGAACTTTAGAAAACAAAGACGCTGCCAAAGAGAAATAGTTCGCAGAACCACCCAAAGCGCGGTCCACTTTGCCGGATGGAGTTTCAATGGAATCGTAAGCAAGACTGCCGACAACAAGAATTTCAGACATAATGTTACCTCTAGTGTTGATTGTTTTGTTCTGCTTCCTGCGCAGCCAAAAGTTCACGTTTATATTTAGGAAGACCCGCCAGACGAGAATTGGAAATATCCATCGTCTGAGGACGCTCTTTCACTGTGGTCAACTGACCGCAAGCTGCAAAGATGTCACGACCCATGGAGCGACGAAGAAGAACATGCGCCCCCAGGTTCATCAGCTCGGTATGGAACGCCTGGATCGTGTCATCGTCAGGACGCTCGTAACCAGAACCCGGATGTTCATTGAACGGAATGATATTGATTTTGCACGGAACGTCTTTCACCAGTTTCACCAACTGACGGGCATGTTCCAGCTGATCGGTCACGCCTTTAAGCAAAACGTACTCGAATGTGATCTTGTCTTTGGAAACACGGTAGTGCTCTTTACAAGCATCCAGAAGTTCTTTGATGTTCCAGCGTTTATTGATTGGCATCACCTGAGAACGGATTTCGTCATTCGGACCGTTCAAGCTGACTGCCAAACGAACTTTCGCATCCGCCACACGCCACATTTCAGGCACGATACCGGATGTGGAAACCGTGATCTTCTTGCGGGACAGATTGATACCCCAAGGGGAATGGATCACGTCGATGGTTTTAAAGACCGCTTCTGGATTGTCCAGCGGTTCACCCATACCCATGAACACGATATTGGTGATACGCTGGCCGTCACCCAAACGATCATGCACCTGCATGAACTGACCAACGATGTCTTCAGTGCGCAAACGGCGTTTTAGCTTTTGTTTGCCGGTGAAGCAGAACTTGCAGGCCATGTTACAGCCCACTTCAGAGGAAATACACAAAGTCAGACGGTCTTCGGAAGGAATGACCACGGCCTCAACAGACATGCCGTCTTTCATGTCGAACAGGAACTTCTGAGTGCCATCGACAGATTTCAAGTGCTGAAGCACCGGAGGAAGATCAAAGGACAACAAACTTGGCAACGCCTGACGGAATTCTTTGGACAGATTGGTCATCTGTTCCGGATCGGTCACACGCTGTTCATAGACCCATTTGAAAATCTGCTGAGCACGAAACTGCTCTTTGCCTTTGCTTTTGATATAGGCTTTCAGATCTTCCAAAGTCAGGGAATAGAAATTGACCGGTTGATTTTCAAGGGGTTTGGCGACGTTGTCGTCAGAATAATTAACGGGCGCAAGAATGCTGCCGGCGTTTGCTTCCATCTTCGGGCTCCTTGGCTTGTTACAGCCGTGCTTGTTACAGCTGGGATCTTCACCGATCTGTCGGCCGACCCCGTTTGGTTAAAGGATTATGTGTGCAGGGTTTGTAGCATAAGCCCCCTTCATTTCCTAGGGATTTCATATAATTGAGACATCAAGAAGGGGGTTTTTGAGGGCTTTTCGGGAAAACTTACAAGGAATCAAAGCCATCTATAGCCTTAAAGCCACGCCCAATATGAGGGCTCGGTCACAAGCCGGTCGGCACCTATGGAAAGAATCCAGTTGCAAACTTCCTCTCTTGTTTTTCCCGGGCGCATCTCTATATTGAAGGGCATGATTTGGCCCTTTATTTTCCTGTCCTATGCCAGCCTTTTTGTCTTCGGTCTGACCGACAATATCCGAGGGCCCCTCTTCCCAGAAATCCTTAAGCAGTTCGCCGTCAGTGACGGCATGGGCTCTTTGATGTTCGCTCTCAGCAATATCTCGGGCCTGATCTCCAGCTATGCCTGCCGCTATCTTTTGCGCCGTTATGATCGCCTGACCGTTCTAAAAGGTGGCACCATCGGACTGGTTGTTTCACTTTTGGGCCTGGCGGCTTCACCTATCTTCCCGGTCTTTTTGATCTTCAGTTTTGGCTTTGGATTCAGCATGGGAATCCTGGGATTGGTGCCGAACGTTCTGGTCCCGATGGGCTCCAGCCCCGAACGCAAGCAGCGGATGCTGGCCGGACTTCACACCATGTATGGACTAGCAAGTCTGATGGCGCCTTTGCTGGCGGCTTCCATCGAATATCTGACCGGCAGCTGGCGCTGGACTTTTGCGATCGCCTCGGTGGGGCCTTTGTGCCTGCTGGCGTATACCTATCACCCCAGTCACAAGTCCCTGCATTCCCGCTCGACCGTGACGGACGATGAACATCGCGCCAATAAGAAAAAGAATCTCAAGCCGCAGCTGTTTCTGGCCATCATGCTCAGCTTCGCCGTCGCGGCAGAGATTATGATCTCCTCGCGCCTGGCTCTGTACATGCAACGTACCTGGAACTTCTCGATGGAAGCTTCCAGCCTGTATGTGACTTACTTCTTCGTGTGCATGATGGTGGGGCGCCTGATTTTCGCGGTGATTCACTTTCACCAGTCCGCACGCTTTCTGCTGTCCGCGTCTTTAGTCGGAAGCCTGATCCTGATGCTGGCGGGGCTTTACATTCATCCTCTTTTCCTGGCGGGATCGGGTTTGGCCGTGGCTCCTTTTTATCCGTTGGCAATCTCTTGGATATCTTCCGAGTTCCCGCAGGATCTGGACACCGCCGTCACTTATATGATGACCACAGATTCCTTGATGCTGATTCTGATGCATCTGGCGATCGGAAAACTGACAGACTTTATCGGAATCCAGAATGCCATTTTGGCAGGGTCCTTCTTCCTGATAGCCTCCCTCGTCATGGTCAACAGCTACGCTTGGTTTTTCAAAAAACCTTCCCTGCTGGCGCAAGCCTCCACACCGGCCCGTTAATATTTACAATTTCCATGATTTCAGAGGAAATTCGCACCCATTTTATTTAAAAACAAGCCCATGCGCTCAGGGCTTTTTTTAATCCTTATTTTGATTTCGCAATTTGCACAAGCCACTCTGGTGAACTTGCCACCCGAGGCTCAACTGCCGGTCTTGATGCTCAACCAAAACGACGAACAGCTTTACCTGCGCGGAATCATCCCGGGGAAAGGGCCCAGCTCTTTGTGCGGTCCCGCCAGTGCCATCAACTGGTTGCAACTTGAATACGGCAACTTTAATAAGGACCAGCAGATTCGACTGATTCAGCAGGCCGAACTGCTCAGTCGAACTCAAGGAGTCGACATTCACCGCGGGCTGATCGAACCGCAATTGATTCAATACATGCAAAATTTGGATGCACTGCTTGGAAGAATACACCGCTATGCAGGCAAGGGGCGTTACTTTTCCGACAGCGAGCTGACTCTGAACGATCTCTTGTCTCCAGAACCACAGATTCTTTTGCTGCGCTATGATTCTCGCCCAACACCGCCTCCCCCTATGGGACGCCGTGATCGCGGGCCTCGTGGAGGCGATCCGATGATTCCTATTCTTGACGAAAGTGAAATCCGCGGATTCCATTTTGTCCTAAAAGTGACGGCTGATTCAAACGCTCAGGAAATTCTGTTTTTAGACCCCGAAAACCCTTCCCGCTATTCACGAGCCCGACTGGAAATGCGCTTAAATCCCCGCAATCAAAAGCCGGAGCTGCGCCTGCTGCCACTGTCGCGTGAAGACCTTGCCAGCTTTACCGGTGGCGGCCCCCTGCTTTGGACTGCGCTTTCAGCGATCGAAAAAGATCTTCCATAGCTCGGGGCTTTTACACAAAGCCCCAGTTTCAAATGTTCGATAGTCGCGTTCTTTTGCGCACCATCTGCCCATCCTCGGGGATTCTGCGTAAGCTGATGGCATGAATACACCAAAGATTGTTGCCAGCTCGGATGACTCAAGTCTTTCACAACACCGGGAAGACGGACGCCAACTTCTTTATGATCTTGTGAAAGAACTTGTGACCGACAGTTCCAGCATTCAAGTCAGCCTCGAGGTGGGGGAGCGCACCACAGTTTACCATGTGGCATGCAGCAAAGACTGTATCGGTCAAATTTTGGGATCCAAAGGAAAAAACATCTCTGCGGTCAGAACACTTATTGGTTCTATCTCTGCCCGGAAAGGATTTCGCGCCATAGTTGAAATTCCCTTCTTTCAAGACTAAGATGGCGCGTGCTTATTTGGAGAATTTTATTTCTTTTATTTTGTCTGAATCAGACTGCGCAGGCCGCATCGTCGCTAAAAACGGTGATCGGCGAAAACATGTCGGCGCCATGGTATATTGCCAACTCTCAAGGCCCTCCCAAAGGAATTACCGCAGAATATTTGTTCGCCCTGAGTAAGGAAATAAACCAAAAGATCGAAATTCTGGTGCTGCCAAAATTTCGCATTAAGGAATACTCACAAAAAAATAAAATTGATCTGAACTGCTACACCTCCCGAGAATGGGCCCACATCAGCGATGAAGACGTCTTCTGGTCCGAGCCTCTTTTCGTTTCAAAAAATCTTATTGTTTCAAAGACGACGCCGCCAAAATCCCTTGATCAACTGACGGGAGAAAGGATCGGCACTGTATTAAAGTACAATTATCCAACTCTGCAAGACAGGTTCGATTCCGGAAAACTGATTCGAGACGACTCTTCCAACGAAGAAACGAATTTGCAGAAACTCGAAAGCTCCCGCTTCAACTATGCCTTGGCAGAGGCCGTTCATCTGGCCTATTACCTCAGTCACCACAAAAATTCCAAAATTCAAAGCCGGGGCTTGGTTGTGGAAGAAGTACCCGTGCGCTGTTGGTTGCGCAAAGGCGCCCCTCTGTCCATCGGGGAACTTAATGCCGCCATCCGCAAACTTAAGACCGACGGAATTCTTGAAAGGATCTTTGCCAAGTACCGCTAAGATCACAAATTTTAAGCCCCCCAAGACTGACTCTGAACCTTGTCAGACCTACCGCAATGCGCCATGTGGCTTTGACTCAAGCCACATTTCCTATGGGCGCCGCACTTTTTTGTTTAAATGCAAGGTGGAGTCATGAATTAATGAACTCCATGACTGTACAGAAATTCATGCAATCTCAGCTGAAGAAACGCCAAGAGAAGAATCCCAAGTTCTCTCTAAGATCCTTCGCCCGACTGCTTAAAACGGACCCCAGCTCTCTGTCAAAGATCCTCAATGGCCTGCGCATACCTTCGGACGAAACGGTGGCCAAGTGGGTGGATTGTCTGAAGCTGTCTGCGGAGGAAGCCGACGCTTTAAAAAATGCCGTTGACGAAACCCACTCCTTCAATCCGTTGAACGCAGAGTTCTTTGAGTCCACCTACAGCTGGGTCCATCCCATTTTGCTGGAAGCCCTGAAGCTTCCGAATACCTCCCGCAACCTTCCGATGCTGGCTGAACTTTTTGGCATGTCCATCGGTGAGGTTGAGCAGACTATTGCATTCCTGGAAAACCATCAAATTCTGCAAAAGAACACTCAAGGAACGGGATATACGCCTTCAAATCTGACCACGGTCCAAATCCCTTACACAAGTGATCTGCGCCGCAACCTGCAAAAGAAGTATCTGGAGATGGCCCAAAAAGCGTTGGACGAAGTTCCCTTGGAAAAACGCGACAACAGCACACTGACCGTTGCAATTCACACCGATGACATCCCAGCGATGAAGGACATTATCCGTGAAGCGCGTCTTAAAATTCATCGCCTGGCTGAAAAAAGAAAAAACCAACTGAACGCCGTCTATAACTTTAGCAGCGCCTTTTACCCCATCAAAGAGGACGGTCTATGAGACTGACACTGACAGCTTTACTAATCTATATTCTGAGTTTCTCAACCCACGCATCAGCCATAAATGACGGTCAGGAAACCAACGGCGGTGACCCCTTTGTGGCCGAGTTCTTACTCGTTTTAGATTCGACTCTGGACCGCCTGCCTTGGACGTTACCTCTTGAAAACGGCGCCTCCATCCACCGCGAAGTATTGGAGAATGCCAAAACCACAGTGGTCTTTTCTTCGGTCGAAAAACTTGTTTTGGAAGGCCGAGAAGTGGCGGCCATCAATCAGCCTCTCGCCGTTCCTCCCCGAATTGTGGTTTCACGAACCGCCTGGAAAAATCTCAGCGAAAAGCAGAAAACTCTTCTGGTTCTGCATGAGCTTCTGCCCATCGTTGGCATCTTTGACGAAGACTACAAGAACTCCATCGCACTTTGGCAGCTGCTGCAACCGGACAGTCCCCTTTCTTTTGCTAAAATGGAAACTGCAATCATGCAGTGCAATCGCGAGCAGCTTGAGTCCGTGCCTGAACAACGATTTAAAAGAATGATAACCCCATCTCAGATCGAATCTTTGATCTTCCATGCTCTGGATTACGAATGCCCGGCCTTTATCGCCAAAATGAAAGACTGGAACATCAATATGGATCTTTGCGTCGGCTCAATCAGCCTGACCAACTGGTTTTTACGAAGTGATATCCAAAGTGCCCCAGCCGCCCTCGAAATTCTGCAAACACTGCGAAGCCAGGGCGTTCCGACATCCAAGATATGCGCACATAAGGTCAATGATAGCTGCGAACAAGTCAAAAAGACGAAGCTTCCATTTCAGTCTGAGCTCCGCACCGTCATGGGTTGTGAATAAAAAGGGCGTTTGAGGCCCTTTTTATCATTCATCAGTGCAAGACAATACCTTCATCCTCTTCAGGAAGTGAATCCTGAATCTCTTCCGGTGTGGCTTCCCGAACCTCCAAAGCCTCGATTTCAAAAATCAGATCCTGGCCGGCCAAAGGGTGATTGCCATCCAAAGTGATTCGGTCCTGCGACAGATCCGTCACTCTGAACTTTTCCACCTTTTTGCCTTCACGGGCAAAAAGAACACTTTCCCCTACTTTTAATTTAGAGCCTCCGACCAAAGATTCCCGCGCTAGCTCCAACACCTTGCTGGTGTCGTAGAACCCGTAGGCTTCTCCAGCGCTCAGTTCAATCTGGCGCTTTTCACCTTTGCGGATATTTTTTAAACCAACGGATAAACCCGGCAGAGAGAGATCTGCACCTGGCAAAGAGGTCAGCACATCGCGGTTGTAGGTCGAACTGATGACCTGACCCAGCCTGTTTTTAAGAACACAGTGAAACGATACAATCTGAACGTTCATAGCATGTCCTTTGTTGGCGAAACATTGTTGGGTTCAAAACCCTGATGCATTTGCGGTTCAGTATCTAAAAAAACAGCTAACAAGTATCAATTTGAGTCACGTGGATCACATGGGCGACCTGGCAAGAACTGCGGTCTTGCTTGCCAGTATAACATCCTATCGGCATCTGGCCAGTCCAAATAAAGAAAAAATAACACGAAGATTACTTAAATCTATCGTATTTGAGCTCTACGGCCGGGCCCAGCCACAAGGCCGCCTGAGTATGGTCATACAAATCATCCCCGGTCAACTCATGCACCAGGACCGAAAGCTCGCCGCGCTCATGCATCAGCCACAGAACAACTTCCGTAAAATGCTCTTTGGGGAAATTGATTTCAAACATAGGTACGGGGTGAGGTCCGATGGCTTCGGGAATCATCTCACCCACAAAAACTTTTTTACCTTCAAACATCCGAATGGCTTCATCACGCAAGTGAGCCGCCTTTTCGCGATGAGCTTTATCAAAGTAAATGTGCGCATCAAATTCACGGGGAAAACCTGCTGGCAAAAGCTTGCTGTTCACAGTGTAGGTCTTTTGCATCGCTCCCCCGATCGCTTAGTGAGCTGTTTGGATATACTCTTTTAGCTCAGGAATTTCACACGGAACACAGCCCACTTTGCCAACAACCACACCTGCGGCGTAGTTTGCCAACATACAAGAGTGAACCAAAGAAAGACCCGACATCAAGCCCAACGCCAATGTGGCAATGACGGTGTCACCGGCTCCGGTCACATCGAACACCTTGCGGGCGTAGGTCGGAACTTCTGTGATCTCGTCACCGGACACGATGGTCATTCCATCTTTTCCGCGAGTCAGAACAACTTCCTTCGCACCGGTGATCTTTTGCAGCTCTCGCGCCACTTCGATCACCTTATTTGGATTGTCGCGCAGATCATTGAAGTCCTTGCCCGTCAACACAACAGCTTCATCGTAATTGGGCTTGATCAAATCCACACCCTGATAGAATGAGCCATGATTGTTGCGGTGTGGATCGACCATCAGTTTTTTGCCGTGCTTTTTGCAAATTGCAGACACTTTTTCCACCACATTGCGAGAGATCACACCCTTGGCGTAGTCTTCGATCACCACACAGTCTGCTTTGGCCACATTCTTTTCCACAGCCTCAATCAAGCGGGCTTCGGCTTCGGCAGAAAGATATTTTTTTAACTCATAGTCCACCCGCACCAGGTGATGGTGCTTGGCCATCACACGCGTCTTGCGGGTTGTCGGACGGGCTTTATCCACGATCATGTATTCCCAGCTGACGCCATTTTTTTCAAACAATTCACGCAGCAGATTCGCCCCGGTGTCGTCGCCGACAACAGAAATCAACATGGCTTCCCCACCCAGGCTGGCGACGTTCTGAGCGACATTGGCCGCCAACCCCAAACGCATGTCTTCTTCTTCCACCTCAAGCACCGGAACCGGAGCCTCGGGGCTGATACGACGAACCTGACCCATGACGTATTCGTCCAGACCGACGTCGCCAATAATCAGGATCTTTTTACCCTTCAGAAAGGGGATCTGATTTAAAAGAAGCTCTTTTTCCTGAGGGCCAACGGTGGCCTTTACGGGTGTTGTCATTTTTTCAATCTCCGGAAGCTGATATGGCTCTTTTGTAGCCCATGGGGACGGGACTGTCACCCCTAAAACCCCGGACTTGGCTCTGGGGCGGGCCTCGTGATAGAACCTGCAGCCTATGTTCAAACCCAAAGGCAAGTTTCAAGGCAAATCCCCCGCCCACAAAGGCGCCCCTGTTCGCAACCACGGGACCGAGCGCTCCTCGGAAAAAACCCTGCCCTATGGTTTGATATATAAACAAAATTACATCTCTGCTCGGGAAAAAGCCGAGATCATGGAATACCTGCGAACACTTTATCCGATCTGGGAAATGCGCTATTCCAAAAACAACCCGCCTCCGGAAAACCAAAAGCAGAGGCCACTTCTGCGCCCGGTGTACTGGCTGGGGAACTGGCAGTTTGCCTGCCTGAACTACTATCACCCTCCCAAAGGAATTTATAACCGCTGTGTCACTGCGGAAGGTTACCCGCCGATCCTGGAATACCTGATTCAGAAAATTGAAGCTCTGATACACGACACCTATGCTCCACGCGACATTCCCCGCGGCTGGCATCTGAACACATGTCTGATTAACTATTACGGCGACCAGATTGGTGAAGACGGCAAGAAAAATGATTGCGCCCGCGTGGGCGAGCACAAGGATTTTGAACCAGGGCCGGTGGCTTCAATTTCCTTCGGTGAACGTGCGTTCTTCCAGTTTGTGTCCAGCCAGGGAACAGAGTCCAAATCCAACGTCGTCTTTCAACAGTGGCTGGAAGACAGCTCTTTGCAGATTTTTGGCGGAGATAAATTTAAAAAGCAACTTTTCCACCGGGTGCAGCGTGTGGACCGCAAGGAAAACCATATCTTCCCGTTAAACGAGATCGACAACTTTGAAACCCGCCGGATCAACTTCACGTTCCGCTATGTTCCCGATGAACACGTCACACCGTTTTATCGCCTGTCCGCGGAAGCCCAAGAAGACGTCCGCGGTTACATGACAAAACTGGCCGAGCACTCTGAGTTTTTTAAAGAGCAACTGGCCAAACAGCCCTGAGCGTCGCCCTGCCTGCACTCTGGTCGATGGAGATTTTCAGATTCTGATTCAACCAGCGCACGATCATTTCCTGCTCGGATCCAGTCATATCCTGATTCAGGAAACGGAAGTCAAATTGTGACAGTGGCAAGCTCAGGTTCATGGACTTTTCTTTGCCCTTGGCATTTTCCACTTCCAGCGCGATGGTCACAAAGCCGGATTTCTTGCCAGGCTCTTCAACCTCAAACCGCACCCTGGAACCCTGATCAAAGAAGCCTTTCCATTCCTCGTCCGACAGATCCACATCCAGATGTCTCTCGGTCATTTTGAAGTCCGGGGAATGAGACAGAATATACGACTGGAACAAGGACGTGATCGCAGACCAGTCATAGGGCACCGGCAAAGTGCAATGAACCCCTTGAGGCAGCTCCACGACCCGGATGTTTTTACTGTCCACTTTCAATTCTTTGTTCTGCAACTGCTGGGAGTTTAAATCATATGGCACCGCCGGGTCCTGCTCAGTTGCATAAACCAGCACGGGCTCTTCCACATGTTTGTAGTGACGCCAGAAATCGTTGAGCTCCCAGAAGTGAGTATTGTCTTCAACCCCCGGAGGCAGTCGGACCGAGTTCACATACGAAAGTCCGCCATGATATGTTCGGGCAATTTCAGAGATGGCCTTGCTCAGGTAAGAGAAGCTTTCAAAACTTTCAAGCGCCGGGATTTTTCTATCCAAACCTTGCAAACGCTGACGGCTCCATAAATCCACAAAGGCTGACTTCACCCCACTGTGGGTCAGGCTTTCCATCGTCGCGCGCAAGTTCACGACCGGACACAGGGCCGTAAACGAGTTGATCAGCGGTCCTCGCTTCGGCGAGTTGTATTTGTTCAGCAGAGACGAATACAGAACTCCATGCCCCCCCAGGCTGATCCCGAAAAGATGGATGCTGTCCACCAACTGCGACAGAGGCTCCACCGGGTCCGTCAACAACCGGGCCACCTGAATGTTCTGAATGCCTTCGTCATAACCGCCGAAGGAGAATCGACTGTTGTTGGCCACAAAGTCAGGGCTCGACATGTTTTCAAGCATCAGGACATTGAAGGGCGACTGTTCAAAGAGCATCATCAGCCACGCACGCTCGGGCTTGAAGTCTTCGACATTTGAGAAGATTCCCAGACGCACAATCACCAGCGGACGGCGTTTCATATCCCCCTTGAGTCCCAGCAAACCTTTGAGTTTTACATTGCCCGGCAGATTCACAACCACCCGGCGCAGGAAGGGATGCCCCTGAGGATCGTACTTCATCGTCATCATCCGTCGAACGTTCATAAACCAGCCGTCGTCGCCGGTCTCGAGTTCCGTCCGACAGTCCTGGAAGTATTTCTGAACCAACGCCCCCTGCAACTGCACCGACTTTTGGACGCGCGGGTCCTGCAATCGTGCCGCCCACACTTCAGGGGAGCATGCCGTGGACATCAGCTTCGGCGCTCCTGTCGGAATCCAACTGATGATGTTGGTCATTATAAAGTTCAGAGGCTCTGGATAACGCCCCGGGCTGTCTGCCAAAAGAGGAGAATTGTCGCCGGGGAAACTGATGCGAGAGCTTTGAAACTGTTCAAGAAAAGCTCGTTGCGGGTTGGCGGCAAAGACGTTGGAGCTGACGACTATAAGGCTGAAAAAACATAACCACGACCGAAGCATAGGGCCTCATTGTGGCCAAAAAGAATCATCGAGTCATCACCTTTTTCCGGAGTGACTTTGAGTATTTACTTCAATAAAATTTTTTGGTGTATTTAAGGAGACACATACCATGGAACACAAGATAGAGCCTCTCTATGACGGGCCTCTTTTCAGAAACGCCATTCAAACTCTCGATGAAGCTGCCAAAATTATCAACTGTGATCCCAACATCCTAGAGCGTCTGAAAAGGCCTCGTCGTTGCATCACTGTTTCCGTCCCTGTGCGCATGGACGACCACAGTGTGAAAGTCTTCACAGGTTATCGCGTGCAGTATTCTCCAACCTTGGGCCCTTACAAAGGGGGCATCCGTTACCACCAGAATGTGGACCTTTCTGAAGTTGTGGGCCTTGCGGCTTTGATGACTTTCAAGAACTCTGTTTTGGGTCTGCCATTGGGTGGAGCCAAAGGTGGTATCACTGTTGATCCAACCAAACTTTCCCGCGCGGAAAAACAAAGCCTGACTCGTCGTTATGCTTCTGAGATCGGGCCTTTTGTTGGACCGACAAAAGACATCCCGGCTCCGGATGTGGGCACAGATCCTCAGACCATGGCTTGGTTCATGGACACTTATTCTCAGGAAAACGGCGGCTTTGCACAGCCGGGTGTTGTGACTGGCAAACCAGTTGAGGTCGGTGGTTCTTTGGGTCGCAACCATGCCACAGGTCTGGGTGTTGTTTATGTTGCGGAAAAAGCTTTCGAAGCTTGTGGCATGAACTTGAAGGGCGCGTCCATCGCCATCCAAGGTTTCGGTAACGTGGGCTCTTTCGCGGCGAAATTCGCTTTTGAGCGTGGCGCCCGTATCGTGGCTGTCAGCGATGTGTCCGGTGGTATCTTCAACGGTGACGGTTTGGACATTCCTGACGTCATGGAATACATCAAGGCTCACAAGTTCCTGAAGGGCTACCCAAAAGCTCAGCCGATCAGCAACGAAGAACTGCTTGAAGTGAAATGTGATGCTTTGTTCCCGTGCGCTCTGGAAAACCAGATCGACACGCACAATGCTGAAAAAATCCAGGCAAAAATCATCGTCGAAGGCGCCAACGGTCCTGTCACAAATGCGGCGACCAAGATCCTTCATAAACGCGGTGTCTTCATTGCTCCGGATGTTATTGCCAACGGCGGTGGCGTGATTGTTTCTTACTTCGAGTGGGTGCAGGACACTATGTCCTTCTTCTGGGACGAAGAGGAAATCAATGGTCGCTTGAAAGGCATTATCACAAAAGCTTTCGACAAGGGTTATTCCCTGGCTAAAGAAAAGAACATTGACATGAGATCCGCAGCAATGGCGGTTTCTGTTCAACGTCTTGAGCGTGCGATGCTTTTGAGAGGCCTGTACCCTCGCTAGTGCTTGGGGCAGGATGTGGGACTGGATTTCATGAAAAAACCCTGGCTTCTTTTACCACCCCAGTGGGCTCACGACCTGAGCTCGCTGGCCTTACCTGCCTACGCACTTCTTCATGGCAAAAAAATCCCGCACTGGAAAAGCTTTACGTGGCGGGATCTTTACTTCCCCAACCCCGTGGGCATTGCCGGTGGCGTTGATAAAAATGCGGAACATCTGAAAGACTGGTGGGCCCTGGGCTGTGGTTTCGTGGAAGTCGGCACCGTCACTCCCCGAGCACAGACACCGAATCCAGGTAAAATCATGGACCGCGATCTGAATCTTCAGGCCATGTGGAATAAGATGGGATTTCCCAGTCATGGTGCGGAAGAGGTGTTTTATAATCTGGCCTCCTATGCGCCTAACTACCGCACCCCTATCTTTGTAAATATCGGAAAAAATCGTCACACCCCCAACAACAGTGCGGTGAATGACTATCTGACCTTGGTGGACCAATTCCGTCCGTTTGCAGATGCCTTTGTTGTGAATATCTCCAGCCCCAATACGGCCGGCCTGCGAGATCTTCAGAAAAAAGAGAATCTGCGCTCTTTGATTTCTCCGATTGTGGAACGCGTCTCTCACTTTGAACCCACACCCGTTCTGGTAAAACTGTCGCCGGACATGGGCGATGAGGGCCTGGCTGAAGCCGTAAACAACTGTCAGGAGCTGGGTGTTGATGGCTTTGTGCTGACAAACACCACTCTGTCCCGCCCTGAAGGCTGCCACTTTCCTGCCGAAGGGGGCTTGTCGGGAGCTCCCTTAAAGAATCTTTCCAAGCATGCACTGGAAGTGGCTGTTCAAACTTTAGGCAAAAAACGTGAAGGCCTGCTTTTAGTCAGCGTTGGGGGCATTATGAGCCCAGAAGATGTCTTTGAAAGATTGCAAATGGGCGCCGATCTTGTTCAAATTTATTCTGCACTTGTGTTCCATGGACCAGGTTTCTTCCATAACGTAGCAAGAAGGTATAATGACGGGCGATAGCGCAGTGGAGACAAAACCTAAGAAATCAAAAATCCGCAAGGGTCATTGGATTCCTGTGGTGGCTGGTTTTTTGCGCAAAGACGGCAAGATTCTTGTCGGTCAACGTCCTGAGAACAATTCACTGGCTGGCCAGTGGGAATTCCCTGGTGGCAAAATTGAAACCGGCGAAACCCCGGAAGAAGCTTTGGCTCGCGAATTAAACGAAGAGCTGGGCATTGAAGCCGAAGTAGGCGAACTGAAGCTGGCCTGCACTCATTCCTACGGAGATGTAGGGATTCTCATATTATTCTATGAAATCCTATATTGGAAAGGCGAACCCCGTGCCAAGCATCACATGATGCTGGAATGGATTCATCCGGAAGAGCTCAAACACCGCAATATTCCGGAAGCCAACCGCAAGATCTTGCACAAGATCTACAAAGCTTTAGGACTTGAATGGCGAAAATAATACTGGTGAGCAAACATGTGAATGCGACTTCCTGGCAGCTTGCACAAGCTCTCAAGGCGCAACAACATGAAGTGATTCTGCTGACCAGTTACGGTGAAACTCCCCGCGACACCAGCGGTATCGAGTTCATGGGTTATTTCAAAAAATGGAGTTTCCTGGAAGGTGTTCGCATCATCCCGGGATTGTTCGGCCTGCAACCGCAAATCCTGCATGTCCTTTTGGATGAAGACCGCATGAGCCCCGCACAGATGGTGCTTTCAACCTTCGCCAAATCCCATCCGACTTGTGTTTTAACGACGTCCCTTCTGAATATCCGCAAAGGCCTGAGCCGCAGAAATCCGGTTCGCTATCTGATCGAAGAAAGTGACATCATCACCTGCCCCACCGTGGAAGCACTGGGGTTGTTGCGTGGACTGGATGTTCGCTCCAACCGCCAGGGTCGCGGAATTTTACCGCCGGTTCTGGATTTGAAGGCGACCCCTCCTTCCGAAGAAGCCGTCGAAAGCAGCGAACTGCATTTACTGGAAACCCTGGCACAAAAGCCTTATGTGGTGATTCCTTTCAATGAACCTCGTTTCAATCCGGAATCTGAAAGCTTCATCCGCCTGCGCACGGTTGCACAAAAATATAAAGTGGCTTTGTGGGGAACGTATTCTCACTGGTCGCTGCGTGATCGCAAAAGATTCGCCGCCTGGATGGAAGAATTCCAATGCGGGGATCGCTGGCTGCTAACTGGACCTCTGTCTGCTTCACTGACTCAAAATCTGCTTCAAAAAAGCACGGCTTTGATGCTCGCAGGCCAGCAGTTTACTCCGGTGGAAATGACGGAATACTATCTGCGGGCGATTCAGTCTCAGGCTGTTTTGATACTGGACTCGCGTCAGACCAGTGTGCATTCCGACCTTTGGAAAAACACGGTGAATTGCTGGGTTCTTAACCAAGGACAGTTGCAAAAAGACCTCATCAAACTTTTGGCCAAAAGCCATCTGAAACTACCGGAGTCCCTGTCTGAAAAACTGGCTGAAGACCGCCATCTGATCGACTCTTCCATGAATGAACTCAATCGTCTGTACAACAAGGCCTTGAATCATCTAAGATAGGACATGGTCAAAAAGTCCCGTCTGCCGGAAACCCTCAATATCTGCCTGACATCCCATCGCTTTCCGATTCTCAGTCGTGCGACCGATCATGGTTTTTTGTGGCCAATCGCCAAGGGTCTGGCTCGCGAAGGACACAAGGTCACAGTTCTGGCGGCCAGCTCTGCCATGAAAAAGCCGGAAGTGCTTCGCGATGGTGTGAAAGTTCATTATCTGTTCGAGGGCGAAAAGAATCTGTCCCATTTAAGCTTTCAAATGGCGGTTCGCCAGAAGTTCGCACAACTTCATAAGGAAGATCCATTTCACATTCTTCACAGCATCGACAAGTCCGGTTACCGCGTCGGGACTCGCAAAAAAAATTTCAAAGTGGCGATGGCTTACGATGTCGAAGCTACTCAGATGTCCCAGCTTTTTGCCATTCTGGCGATGAAGCAGGAAACCCTGGGCAGCATGCTGACCACCGGAATTGCGACAGCCTATAAGTTTTTGACCACCTACTATGGTGGCGACCGTCAGTTGCTTTCGACCGCCGACGGAATTTTCGTCACCAATCCCCAACAAAGAATCATTCTGGAGAGATATTATCTTTATCCGGATTTCCACACCTACACGGTGCCTTACGGGATTGAACTGGGTGACTTAAATCCGAAAGAAAAATCCCTGGAGCTGAGAAAAAAACTGGGCATTCCTGAAAACGCCCATGTCGCTGTTTCCATCACCGACATGACCGAAGTTCAAGAGGTCATTCCGTTGTTGCGGGCTTTCGAAAAGGTCGCCATCAAAAAACCAGGCAGTTACCTTTTACTTGTCGGCAATGGGCCTAAATTTAAAGAAATCGAGTATCAAGTGCTGAACCTGGCCCTGGGCAACCGCGTGATCATGACCGGCGCGGTTCCGACGGGGGAACTGGAAGATTACATTGTTTTAGGTGATGTCTTCGTCAATATGGGCTCTCGTACAACCGGGTTTGAGCCCTCCACCTTAGAAGCTATGGCTCAGAAAAAGGTCGTTTTAGGTTCGGAAGTGTCCCCAATTGCCAATATCATCGAAGATGGCCGCGATGGGTTCCTTCTCAGACCTGCCGACGTCGACTCTATGAGTAATTTGCTGGTTGAGATCTTTTCCGGGACGATGCCCGCCGAAGAAATCGGCGAAAGAGCCCGCCAGAAGGTTGTTGACCTGTTTGACACCCAGAAAATGGTCCAGTCGGTCCTTGATGCTTATCGTAAAATCCTGCTCAATACGGGCTTGTATAAGAAGCATTGAGTTAAATCATTGAAAAGTGGTAGTCAGCCCCCGGCTCTTCTGTATAATCGAGAGTGTTATCAATACTTTAAGTAGGTCAGTTGAGATCTTGGAAGTTCTGAAGGACGCGAGAACATGACAAAAGCGGATTTGATTAATTTGATCTCTGAAAAAGCGGGTATCACCCGTGTAAAAGCAGAAACCGTTGTGAACACCATTTTTGATTCTATGGTTGAAGCTTTGATGCGCGATGACCGTATCGAAATCCGTGGTTTTGGTTCCTTTGTGAACCGTCAGTATGGTGCCTATAAGGGGCGTAATCCCCGCACAGGTGAAATCATCAATGTTGATGAAAAGAAATTGCCGTTCTTCAAAGTCGGCAAAGAGTTGAAAGAGGATATCAACGGCGGCCCGGACGACGGCAAAGAATAAAAAAAGGGAGCTTCAAAGCTCCCTTTTTTATTTTCTGCGAATGAAGCAGCTTACTTACAAGTCGTATAATTCACTTGATAGAAGTACTCAGAGTCCACAAACGTCGTCACGCAAGTATAAGTCTTGCCATCGTAAACACGAACAGTGGTTTGCACAGCCAGATCAGCCCCGGCGACGCTCACAAATTTATGACCTTCGATCGCGGCGATTCCTTCATCAAAACCCAAAACTTCATAAACGCTTTCGTTGGTCATCGTGTAGATCTCTTTCATTTTCCCGGCAAATGCAGGAGCAGAAACAAACACCAAAGCAGCAATCAAAAGACCTTTCATATTGGAACCTCCGTTAGAATTTAAAAAGAGGCCCCTTTCTAACGGAGGCCCCGCAAATAAAACAGTCAAGATTCCCTTTTTGTCTTTTTTTCACCCGAAAAACCATGCGATCATCCCTCTACGGAGGCGCTATGAACACATCCGATCTGATCATCCCGACTTTACAGACTGAACGTCTTGTTCTGAGGGCCTTTTCACTGAACGACGCCAAAGAAATTCAACGTCAGGCCGGCTCACCCAGAATCGCCGCCACCACGTTGGCCATTCCTCACCCCTACCCTGACGGAGCCGCCGAGGACTGGATTGCCCGTCATCTGGAAACTTTCAAAAACGGCCACGGCGCCGACTGGGCCATCACACTCAAAAGCACCAACGAACTTATCGGCAGCATCAGTCTGATGAGCAGTAAAAATCATCATCGCTCCGAAGTCGGCTATTGGGTTGGCGAAGAGCACTGGGGCAAAGGTTATTGCACAGAGGCCACACGCGCCGCCATTCGCTATGGCTTTGAATCTTTGGGACTGAACAAAATCACATCTTGTCACATGGCCCACAACCCAGCTTCCGGCAAAGTCATGATCAAAGCCGGAATGGAAAAAGAGGGCTATCTCAAGCAGCAGATTTTAAAGAATGGCGAATACACTGATCTCGTCGTGTACGGTCTTTTAAAAAACGACTGGCTCAAGCAAAACAACACAGTGTAGCCAGAAAAAACAACCAGGCACCTTTTACACCTTTTACAACTTGGAAGCTTTCGAGGCGGGATAACTGCCGAAGATAATTCCGATCAGGGCTGAGAACCCGAAGGACAGCAACACGGAGGATGGAGAAACCACCGTGGTCCATCCGACGACTTTGGCAATAAACAGAGAAAAACCCACACCCAACGCGATTCCCAGAAGGCCTCCACAGACACTGACGACGATGGATGCCAGCAACATCGACATGGTCTGACTGGTGGAGTTCAGGGCCTGTTGAATATCGGCCATGTTGAAAATATTAAAGGCATCCCCTTGAGCCGAAACCGGCACACGATGACGCTTGTTCATAAGTGTCGACAGGGAGTCCTGCACATCCGGAATCTCCTGAGCGTCACGCACTTCAATGTCGACTGAGTCCACATAGTTTTTTCCGTACAAACGATACATCGCCGATATGACAGGCACTAAGATACGATCATCCTGATCCTGCGGACCAGCTGCGCCTTTTTCCGGAAGGACACCGATCACCCGGAAGTTGACCTTGTTGATTTTGATCATTTCTCCGATCGGGGATTTTTCACCAAACAGCTCTCGCGCTACCGTTGTTCCAATGACCGCCACCAGGGCACGTCGCTGATTTTCCTCTTCCGAAAAAAATCTTCCATACATCGGTGTGCTGGCACGCATCTGTTCATAAGCAGGTGCCACGCCCATCACGGAGGTGTTCCAGTTTCTATTTAAATAAGTCACCTGCCCCCGTCCCGAAGACGTAGGCGACACCTCTTTAATTGCCGGTATTTGCTCTTTGATTGTGGCCACGTCATCCAGAGTTATGCGGATGCGAACCCCGGATTCCTCGCCCCCCCCTGAAAGCGCAGCCCGACCAGATTCAGATTGTCTGCGCGACGTTTTAGGATATTTTTGGCAAGCTTCAAAGAATCCTGTGCATACACCACACTGGCAAAAATGGTTTTTAAATCATAACTCAGTTTTGCTTTTACTGTGCGCAGATTCGCCTCGGTCACTATGACCTTGCCTTCGGCTTCAGAAATCCGAGCTTTGTTCAGCAGCAATCAGTTCCGTATTATTCTTTTTTAGAATTTCCACACAATCGGCAAACGAATAGGTCGCAGCCCCGACCGGGCCACAAGAGAACGTCAGAATCAGGAAAATAATATTCTTTTTCATCACTCTAAATCTCACAGACTTTATTGCAGCTCTCCCCAAAGAGTCAGTCAACTGTCTTAGGATAATCAATAAGTGATGACGAAATATGGAAGGACCTTCTGTGCGTCGAAGGTCCAGAATCTATGATATATCGGGGGCTTTACTTTTACTCTTGGCAGAACGCAAGACTCGCATCCTTGCTGCATAGAGACTTTTTAATGATCGTAATCTCTTCGACTTTCTTTTTAAGACGTTCGTTTTCCTCTTTCAAAGAGGCTATCTCACGCTTTTGTGTCGAAAGTTCACTGCGAATTTCCAGGGAATCCCCCAGCCATTTCGCATGGAGTTCCTTGAGCGCCTCAATCAATGGCGCCACCAGATTCTGATAGGCTACAGATTTGTAACCACTGGCATCAGTTTCAACAACCTCGGGGAAGACCTTTTCCACTTCCTGAGCAATCAAACCCATCTGTTTGCTTTGATCTTTCTCTTCGTCTTTCCAGTAATAAGTCACACCCCGCAGGTTCAGAATGTCATTCAAAGCTCCGTCAATATCGACGATGTCTTTTTTAAAGCGACGATCTGAAGCTTGTGTCAACGTTCCCGCCAACCAAGCATTCCCCGTTGTATACAAATTGAAATAACAAACACCCGTGGCAAAGCACATGGCGTTCGATCCTAGAGAAGCCGTCGAGGACGAGGACAACCACTGCCACTGCTGCCCACCCGCCGCCGTGTTGGCATTGATGATCGACGTATATGCCGAATTCGAGGACACATGCAAACGACCCGAGGGATTGTTAGTACCAATCCCCAGTGTCCCCGAACTGGTCAAACGCATTTTTTCTGACATCGCTGAGCCGCTTTGTTTGTAAGCAAAGCGAAGACTGTCCTGAATGTCATCACCAAAGTAAAGCGTCGTATCGCCATCATTTATTGTTGCCGGATCCTCATCGCGATCCCACAAAGTCAAACCACCGAGATCATTTCCAGCACCATAGACAGCAATTCCCAACCCCGTCATATCAGTTCCACCCACGTACAAATCAGCAACGGTGAATTTGCTGATCGGAGTTGTCATATTCACCCCGACATTTCCCGTAGCAGCAACCGTCATTCGAGGAATATCACTGGTCACAAAGTGCACTGGATGAGCACTGCCGGTCCCCACCCCAAAGTTCGCTGCTGGGTTTGTTGTATAACTTCGAAGCATGACCGAGTCCGCCTTGGGAATCGTGCCTCCCCCCCAGTTGCCGGTCACTCCGGTCCCATAACTGATCAATTGCACACCACTGCCATCAGTTTCCAAATCCACCGCCGTCGTGGCATTATCACCAGCGCTGGAGTTTTTAATTAGCAGTGCTGTATCGGAAGCCTGATCCCTTTGAATATGAAGGTTCTTGGTCGGAGCAGAAACACCGATGCCGACAAATCCCTCCGAAGTCACACGAAGCTTTTCCGTCGAAGTGCCTGCGGTCATCGTGACAACACTTAAAGCGCCGTTAATCGTGCTTGGCGTGGCACTGTCCCAAACGGTTTCGGTATAAGTACGTACACCCGCGGCCTCGGCAAAACCGACCCCGTTATAAGCTCGTGATTGAATAGAACCCACCAAGCTTCCCGCCGGCATCACGGCCGGGGCGGCAGCAGTGCCATACGATCTGTTCATGATGAGGGCCGGAGTGTTGGTGGTTGAATACGTGAAAATACCAAGATCATCGTTGGCATCCCCGACACCATCATTGACCAAAGTCAAACCCGAAGCGGGAGCCGTTGTGCCAACTCCCAGGCGTCCTGTTGTTGTCAAGGCCATGCGAGCGGTTCCACCTGTTACAAACTGCAGATTTTGTGCATCGGTCGTTCCAATATTGGCAGTCGCTCCGAAGGCGTTGCCGCCCTGTTTTAAGTACGTGCTGTCATATCCACCCGCAGGAAGATCTGCCGCCGCAATAGTTCTAAACGTCGGAGCTCCACTGGCACCCGATGGTGCGGCAAAGAAAGTCTTTGCTGACTGCGACCCAAAGTTCACTTTAGCCGAAGCAATCGAACCGGAGATATTGGATTCCGTAATGGAGATGTTCTGACACGTGAATGAATCTGTCAGCGAAGACCAGGTCAAAGTTTTATCCGCTGCACAGGATGAACCAGGGAAGATCGTATTTCCCGGAGTCACAGTCGAGCGAATGTCAGCAAGACTCAAGAAATTCGGTACATACTGAGTGCCATCATAGCGAAGCAACTGTCCTGCGACTGTGGGTGCCGTGGCTGAAATCGCTTTTCCACGCAGCTTCACCACATCGGGATTGGGATAGGTCCCGTCCAGATCACCACCTGCAGTTCCCGCAGGAGCAACACCGGCAATAGTCACCTCTGTAACCGCCGTCAAACGACCTTGTGCATCCACCGCAAACTGCGGAACTTTTGTCGCAGTCCCGTAAGTTCCCGCCACAACGGAGGTGTTAGCTAAATTCAACGTGACTGCTCCGGAAGAGCCGCCCCCTGAAAGACCGGTGCCCGGATTGACTGAGGTGATCGTCCCGCCCGTTCCCGTGGCACTGATCGTAATACCACCGGGACCGTTATTAATACTGACACCACTGCCGGCACTTATCAGCGCCGCTTGCGGAACATCCCCTGTTTTACCAATCAGAATCTGCCCGTCTGTCAAAGCCGGGGCTTCAACAATTTTCCCGGCGTTGGAAATCATCATCCGGTTGTTATTAAGTGCCGTCCCACTGCCGGTACCTCCCTGAGCAACCGGCAGTACCCCGGTGATGCCACTGGCTTTACCAGCAATATCCCCAGAAATTTTGGCCCCTGAAATCGAGCCGGATATCTGAGTTTCGGTGATTGTTAAAGTCTGACATTCAAATTTGTTGGCCGGAGTCACAAACACCACGGCCTGCCCTGCCGTACAAGCGGCCGATGGCAACACGGAGGACGAAAGTTTATTGCCCATCGCCGTATCCAATCCGGCAATATCAGCAGATGTCAGGGTCGCTGGCACCCAGGTGCTGGAGCCGTCCAGTTTCAAAACCTGTCCCGCAGTTGGCGCCGTCGCACTCACGCTGACCCCATGGATCTTTTCGGCATTCAAAAATCGATTGTCATTGCCCGCAGCCAGGGTGCCCGCCGAGTTCCCGATGACAGCCGAGATTGTGGGAATAGAGGCCGTTCCGCTTTTCACAAGGTAGGGGCCTGTCACATTCAAATCTGAAACCATTCCCGCTCCGCCGGCATCATTCTGGCAAAGGAAGTTGGTCCCATCGAACGTCAGATACTGACCCGCCATACACGAGGTCACTTCATTCTTCAGAACAAAGTCTGTCGGCAGCTTGTCACCGATTCGTGAAGACGAGTAAGCATAGTTTGCAAAGGGCACGGCCCGGATGATGTTGTTGGGGGTGATTGCCTTCCACCCGGTTCCGTCATGAAACTGAACCCGTAGAACCCGGACTTCGTCATGGGCCGGAGTGTAAGGAGTGGCAACACCGCTGCAACTGTGCGCGATGGAGTTGTTAAAAACGTCACGCAGACTGTACGTGCTGGCCGTCGGAAACAGCTTGCTGCCTTCGCCGATCGCAATATCAAAGACCCCTTTGGATCCCTGCATGTTCACGCCATCACGTTGTTCACGGTAAAAGACACAAGATCCACTGGCATTTGTGATTTCAAATGCAAAGCTGACGTTGTTATACTCCAACGCCGTTCCGTCGGGTCGCAGAATACGCCCCTGATAATTCAATGTTGTCGGAGTGGCCCCCGCCAGATCTGAAAAAAGCAGGAGGATCACAGCCATATACCAAATACGTGCCGTTATATGTGTTCTCATATAGTACTTTTCGGCGACATTCCCAGATGGCGTTAATAAAGTTTCGCAATATTAATTCGTATTTGGACGAACTGTTCCGTGGTTGTACGTCAGTTTTTCCGGGAACTGTCTCTATATAAGACAGGCTCTGGCTGCAGGCTTTTCAACAAAAAAACCCCGAGGATTTCCTCGGGGTTTTTTCACTTTATACTCTAAAAGTAAAGCTGGACTATTGTTTGACCAGCTTCAAAGTCATGCTGCGCTCTTCATTGGCGTTTTTAGCAAAGTGTTCGTTGGTCGCGCACTCTGCCGGATTGGAAAGATCCGCCACAAAGTTGTTTTCAACAGTCACAGACGCTGTTGTGGAACTTGTTTGTGTCAAGGTCATCTTGTCGATGTAAGTACCACCGCAAGTGATTGTGCCTGTGCGATCTGCATTCGGGAATGTGGAATTGAAATGATGATTTTCCATCACAGTCCCTACGTTACCGATGATGAACAATTCCCCCAGCATGAACTGGTCCTGGGCTTTTTCCATCTGGAACAACACTTTGCCGGAAACGGAATCACGGCAACCGTCAAAGGACGTGTCAGAACACGTTCCGCTAGCGAACACACCTGCATCCGAACCAGGTCCTTGATAGTCCTTATCTGATGCCAGTTCATTGTTGTTTTCCCAGAAGACTCTGTAGCGTTTTTTACAAGTCGCCGCACCCCAATCAAAGTCAGGATTGTCGCCCCCGCTGCTCAAAGCGCCCATCACGCAATAAAGCTTACAGGCATCTTCACCCATGCCCCAGCCACCACCAGTGAAATCAACTTCACTGCAAAGTGTAGTTCCAGAAACGATCGCGCCGCCGCCCGTCTTCGTCGTTTTTCCACACACCGCCGTCATCTGGCTGTTGTGATCCGGATGCATTCTGACTTTAGCTTTCGTCGCCAAGGTCCCCAGCTTGTTGGTGTTGCTGATATCCATCGACACGCCACCAGTCATCGCACCAGCCCAGCCACCCGTCGCCGTCCAGCCACCATCCAAGGTGATACCTTCTTTGTCACCACAAGCCAGGCGAGCCGCCGCGTCTTTCCAAACTGACAAGCCCGTTTTTGTTGCGCCATCTTTTGTGGCTTGCAACTGTTTCAGATAAACGGAGGTTGGAATGTCATCTGCGCCTTGTGCCCCGTTACAGCTGGTCACCGGAATCCCGTTTTGATTTAAGGACGTTTCACAAGCGCCCGTGATGCTCCAAGTCCCCGTCGGATCAGCCCAGACAACTGCCGGAGCAACCGATGAATTTTGAGTGATGTTTGCCACGGGAACAGACACCTTCGCATCCGTGATAGACAGATCTGTTGGAAGCTGAATGGCCGTGGCTCCTTGATTGACAGCAAGACCGGACCCACCTGTGGCCCCTGTCATCCCGGCTTCGGCGGCCGTAAATTCAAAGTCTGCAACACGCTTTCCGGATTTAACCACCATACATCCAATGGGCTGTCCGGCACCGCCCGTGATGAACAATGAGAAACTGCCATCATCCGACAGCGCGCTGTGGCCTGCGGTGAAGGGTTCAACCATCATGGCGCAAATCACTGTGTAGTCAGTGGCCGCAAATGTCGTGAAGTCGCCGTTTTTCGCCATGGGCTTTTTCAAGGACTGCAAACTTACGCCGGAAAATCCACCGCTGATCACAAGGGCGGCGCTATCCGAAGGACTGTCTGAGGAACCTCCGCCACTGCATGCAGAAATCAAAAGTGCTGTTCCAGTCACCGCAGTCACCATTCCAGCCACCACTCTTACTCGAGAGCTTTTAAATAACATTCGCTTGTCCTTTCACTCTAAATGAGTCTTTATTTAAAGTTAATTTCACATTAGCTTTATTCGCTTTGAAAGACTGACAAGGAACAATAAAGAATGGGAGTCCTTTGGACTCCCAACTAGACTGAAGTTTTCAAGATATAATAAAAGTGAACTTAGTTTTGTTGAGAAAACAAACGAAGGTCTGAGATGTTCTGGACATCGGTCAAAGCCATGAAAAGACGTTCCACACCCAAAGCAATCCCACCACTGGGCGGAAGTCCAGCCTCAAGACACTGGAAAAACTCCTCGTCCAAAGCGACGGCCTCTTTACCCATCAACACTTTCTTTTCAAGATCCTCTTCAGAACGCAATCGTTGAACCATAGGATCATTCAGCTCATGAAAGGCATTGCAAAGTTCAAGGCCCTTCCAGTAGGCCTCAAGGCGATCCCCCCAGCCATCTGCTGTCAGCCTTGCCAACGCGGCCTGATAGGGAGGATATTTTTCCACGAAAATCAATTCATCCGCAGGAAGCTGGGTTTCGATTTTATCCATGAAGATCAAAAAGAAATAATCATCGATACTTTCGGCGCTGCGAACATCAACACCGCATTTTTCAGCCAGCGCCTTCAGTTCGTCTTTGGAGGTCTCTGGTTTCAGTTCAAAACCGCAGTGAATTTTAAATAGCTCGGCCACCGTAAACGAGCGCACGGTTGTGGGAGCGGAAACGCCCAGAACTTTCGCCAACACCTGCACTAGCGAAATCATGTCTTCTTTGATGAGTTTCAGGTTCGCATAAGCCCGATACCATTCCAGCATCAGGAACTCGGGCTGATGGCGTTCCGTCACTTCGCCGTTACGAAAACACGGCGCCAGCTCAAAGATTTTCTCAGCCCCCAAAGCCAGGGCCTTTTTCAAGTGCAGTTCAGGACTTGTCGGCAAAAACAATTTTTGTTTTTTAGAGCCCACTTTCAGTTCGGTTGAAAACACATCCAAACTCGGCTCCGTTCCGGGGCACACAACAAGGCTTGGAGTTTTTAATTCCACGAAACCCTGGTCGACAAAAAAGGCCCGTAGAGCTTTCAAATAAAGCCCCCACCGCATCGTCATTTCTTTGTTCCAGGACCGATTCGGCAGCACCTGGCGTTGCGGCGCCAACAAGATCAGCTCTTGCGCAGAAATCACGGCGACCAAGTCACCTTCAATCAGGTGTTCGGAATAAGGCGGTGCTTTTTCAAATAGAATTTTATGTGTCTTTGAGTCGCGGTGAAGGGTCAGCTTTAATCCACCGTCTTCCCGCTCGATTTTATAAATGCGCCCGGCGGCCTGAGCATTGTCGGGCATTGCAGGATAGGGAGACCAAATCTGGGTTAGGTATTCATTTCGATTCAAAGCCCTGCCACTTTAGCGGCAAAGGCCCTGATCGCGCAAGGAATCAAGCTGGGACAAGATCGAATCCAGGTCATTGGCGCCATAAACGACATCTTCGTTCACTACGATACGGTGCTTCACCCAAGCTCCGTCGAAAAGACCTTCACTTTGCATCTGACAGCTGGGAGTTTCCAAGGTTGCCGCCTGAGCATTGAGGTGCACAACCATCATCATGAAACCTGTTGCTAACGCTGCTAGAAGTACTCTCATAATCTTTCCCCTCCCCTTGTTTGGCTGTAAGCCGGTTCCTTATGGCACCAGCAACCTCCTTGGTTTTATATAAAGCAAATGCCTTGCCAGAACATTTTGACCCCTTTTGCCACCCTCGCCCCCAGAGTACCAACCCACGAGACTTTTCATTCCGCGCCTTGAAAGGTTGTTTTTTGCCCCCTCTTCCGCTATGGAAGTGCTTAATTCCATTTAACTATTCAAAAAAGGACTGTGGATGCTTCACCTTGAAAGAACCATGAACTCCCTGAAAGGGGCGGCCGACTGGATCAGTTTGCGTCACGTGACTGAAAAAACCACCTTCCGCACCGTGCGCGATGAAAAACCCGATCGCAATCACATCTCGTTCGATCAAGGGATCATGGTCGAGGTTCTTGTGGACGGACACTTCGGCTTTGCTGGCACCAGTGACCTCAGTGAAAACGGTATCAAGCGCGCTTTGCACAAGGCCGTTTCCATCGCCAAAGCAGCCGCCTTGCACAAGGTTCATTCTTTCAGTGCCGAACACCGCCCGATGGCTGAAGGCAAATACAGCTCTCCGGTGGTAAAACCTCTGGATTCCTTCTCGGCCAAGGAAATTTCTGACATCTTCGTTGATGCCACTCGTGCCATGAAGGTGTCTGACAAGATCGTCAGTCGTTCAGCTACGGCCATGATTGTAGAAACCCACTTCCACACTGTGACTTCCAGTGGTTCAGACTTTGAACAGCGTTTTTCCATTGTCAGCACGGACTTCTCGGCCACGGCTGGAGCCGGGGGTGAAATGCAAACCCGCTCCGACAGTGGCGGTCTGGCCCGCTGTCTGCAAATCGGTGCGGAGGTCTTTGATCGCGCTTCTATTATCGACCGCTCCAAGAAGCTGGCCGATGAAGCTGTCGAACTGCTTTCTGCTGAAAACTGCCCGGATACGTCCATGGACTTGCTGCTGGCACCAGACCAGATGACTTTGCAGGTGCATGAATCCATCGGGCACCCACTGGAATACGATCGTATCCTGGGCGATGAAAGAAACTATGCCGGCTGGAGCTTCGTAAAGCCTGAAGACTTCGGAAAACTTCAATACGGTTCCAAGCTGATGAACGTGACTTTCGATCCGACGGTGTCCGATGCCATGGCTTCTTACGCCTTTGATGATTCCGGTCACAAAGCAACCAAAGAGTTTTTGATTCACGATGGTTTGCTAGTCCGCGGCCTGGGAGGGCTTGAATCCCAATCCCGTCTGAACCTGCCGGGTGTTGCCAACTTCCGCTCATCTTCTTGGAATCGTGCGCCGATTGATCGCATGGCGAATATCAATCTGGAGCCCGGCACTTCCAAGCTGGAAGACATGATTGCTTCCGTTGAACGTGGCGTGTTCATGCAAGCTAACAAATCCTGGTCCATTGATGACTATCGCAACAAATTCCAGTTCGGCTGCGAATACGGGAAGTTGATCGAAAACGGTCAGCTGACCAAGACTGTGAAAAACCCAAACTATCGCGGCACGACTGTGAAGTTCTGGAACAGCCTGAAAGCCGTCAGCGAAGTGCGTGAGACCTTTGGATCTCCGTTCTGCGGAAAAGGTGAACCAAATCAGGTCATTCGCGTGGGTCACACCAATCCTTATTGCCTGTTCTCTAACGTTGAAGTCTTCGGAGCCTAGAGGAGTCGCCCATGAATTTTACTGAAAAAACAAAACTTGCCTTCAACGCCGTGGCGGACCATCTTCTGGGAAATCTAAAATCCAATGAGCAGGCTTTGGTGAATCTTCATGCCGAAGAATCCCTGTTCGTTCGTTTCAACGGCAACAAAGTCCGTCAGAACACCCACGTCGAGCAGCGCTCTTTAAGTCTGCAACTGCAAAAGAATAAAAAAACCGCCAACATCACTTTTTCCATCACTGGTGAAGCGGATGAAGACAAAAAACGCGCGGACTTCTGGTTGGAACAAGCCCGTCAGGAATGTGATCTTCTGCCTGAAGATCCGTATCAGGTTCCCATCACCAACAACGGCACCAGCGACAGCACTTTCAAAGGCGCGCTATTGACCGACGAAGACGTGGTCAAAGCCATCACCACGCCGGCAGCAGGAACCGACCTTGCGGGGCTTTATTGTGCAGGACCGATCATTTCTGCCAATAAAAACTCTCAAGGCCAAAGTCACTGGTTCGCGACAGAGAACTTCTTCGTGGACTATTCCCTTTACTTGGGTGAAAAGGCCGTGAAGTCCATCTATGCCGGAACCAACTGGGACCAGAAGGCCTTTGAGGAAAATCTGGCACAAGCCAAAAACCAGCTCAGTCTGATGGATCGTCCTAAAAAAGTTCTGCAGCCGGGAGCTTACCGCACGTATCTGGCTCCGGGGGCTGTGGCGGAACTGTCCACAATGTTTGCCTGGGGAGCCTTGAGTTTTAATGCCTACAAACAAGGGGCCAGCGCCCTGCAACGTCTGGCTGACAAGGAGCGCACCCTTTCACCTTTGTTCAGCTTGCGTGAAAACTTCGCCATGGGGCTGACTCATCAGTACAACTCTTTGGGGGAACTGGCGCCGGAGAAACTGGATCTAATCAAAGAAGGACAACTGCAAAGCTTCCTGATCAGCAGCCGTTCAGCCAAAGAATATGGTGTCACCAGCAACGCCGGTGACACTGGTGAAGGTCCACGGGCGATGGAGATCCTTCCTGGCACACTGAAAAAGAACGAGATCCTGAAAGAACTGGGCACCGGTCTGTATCTATCGAACCTGCACTATCTGAACTGGTCGGATCGTCTGAACGCCCGTATTACAGGAATGACCCGCTATGCCTGCTTCTGGGTGGAAAACGGGGAAATCGTGGCTCCGATCGCGGATCTGCGATTTGACGAGTCTCTTTTTGATTGTTTAGGTGCGAACCTTCTGGCTGTGACCGACTTCCAGGACATTGACCCTCAGGTTTCCACTTATGAGAGCCGCGCTTTAGGTGGCAAAAAAATTCCGGGCATGCTAATCAAGGACTTTAAATTCACTCTTTAAGGGGCGACATGGTTACTTATATTGTTCATATCTCTGTCAGACACGAAGTTTACACTGAGTACGTTGAGTGGCTCAAAAACGAACACATCAATGAAGTACTTGCTCTACCTGGCTTCATAAAGGCCGAACTTTGCTTGAGAAAAGGCGGCAGCATGGAAGCCTCCAGCAAAGACGTTAAGATCGTCTACACACTAAAAGACGAAGACGCGATGAAGACTTACATGACTGAATACGCAATGGGATTGCGTGAAAAGGGACTTGAGAAGTTCCCGGGCCAGTTCTCGGCCCACCGTGAGGTCTGGTTGGAAACAATTAATTTTACGTCAAAATAGGCTTGAGGGACTAGGAAATCCCCCGGGCGCAGTGTATGTTGGGAATGTAAACAAAGGAGACCGTTGTGGCATCTGCAGCTTTCCAAAAAATTCTTGAGAATCTTTCTGGTAACAAAAACATCCAAAACCTTCTTGAAAGCTTCCAAAAGCTAAGCGACGAAATCAAAAAGAAAGAAGCGGAACTAAAAGGCCGTTTTGACCAGGAAAAAGAAGACAAGATCGAACTTGCCTGGAAGAAATACCAGGAGATCGTAAAAGCTCTTTCTGTTTCTGAAGCAAAATTGGAAAAAGAAGTGAACAGCACTATTTCCAAAATCAAAAAGTCTGCTGATGACCTGGAAAAGAACATTCAGGCTTACAAGAAAAAAGCCATCGTTCAAAAAACGAAGCTTGAAAAAACTTTGTTCAAAAAACAAACGACGAAAAAAGCTTCTTCCAAAAAAGCAGCTCCTAAAGCAAAAGCTGCCACGACAAAGAAAGCGACTGCTAAAAAAGCTGTGGCTCGCAAAACCACCAAGAAAGTCGCGAAGAAAAAATAGTCTTCTGACTTTTCATAACTTTAAAAAGGGAAGGCCAAAACCTTCCCTTTTTTTATTTTCAGATCCAGGCACCTTCACTCGCTTCCCCACAAGACCCAACGCACTTGCTGTCGGCTCTGTTGCCAAGGGGTTTTGACCAATGATCTTTCTGTATATACTGGCGCAAGACACAGAAAGAGGTCGAGCCCCAAGTCTTGTTCCACGATAACCTGTGGACAGCTCTTCTTTCGCCCTGAGAGCATAAATATGTTTGAACGTTTTTCGAGGGGGAAATTATTATGAAACACCTATTACTTTCTTTGACCGTTTTGCTGTCTGGAGCTGCGGCGCAAGCCCAGGATTTATTCTGCAATCTGAAGGTTAACAACGACGTGATCGTAGACACGAAGGTGTCAACGATTGAAGGTAAAAACGTGACCTTTGGAAATTATGGAAGCTACCAGGCCAGCGTGCGCAACCTGGGGTCGTCTAAGTTCTATATCGAAATCTATGAAACCAACGTCTCTCGCACCTATGCGGACGGTGTTCTAAGAACCGAGGACGACGAAATCAAGTGGACTCTTTGGAGCCGCGAGATCCTTATGGAAGCCTCCTGCCGTCTGGCGATTTAAGGTCCTTTCCCGGCAAGGGTGACAGTTTTGGGCTCACCCCCACCCCCCTTGCACTGCCATTTCAAATATAAGCCATCCTCAAAAAGGCAGGGTCCTTGCTGTCTTTCAGAGAATGGTTAAGAAGTTATTATTCTTTAGTTTGTTCGTCCTTCAGCTTCTGGTCACCCCGGCCTGGGCGGACTCTTATGACTATGCTCGCATCTTCGATGTCACCTTCAAAGCCATGACCCAAAAGGACCTGTACAAGGCCCTGAATGAATCTGTCCTGCAGCAGAAAAAGCCGCTGACACAGAGTCAGCTTGTCTTCCTGCTGAAAAGGAACCCCGAATACATCCGTATTCTTGAACAGACCGTCCACCGCCTGAAGGAATCCCAGGCAGAATCCCCGGAGTCCTATGCACAGGCTTTGAGTGAAATCAAAGTTCAACTGAAAGCCGTCGTACAGACACCGGCCTTTGCGGCTCAATTGGCCGCCTATGAAAGTCCGTCTCACCCCCTGACGATGGATCTTCCCGGTGGAGCCCCCGGGTTTCGCTCCATGCGCCTGTTCGTCAACCATCCTCGTCTGAAAGATGCAACAGATCCAAAAAGCCGTGTTCTGCCCGGGGAGGATCTGCGCAAAGTGGTGGTCGACTTTATTCGCGGGGCAGAGCAGGAAATCTGGTACAACGTTTTTGATTTTGACCTGAAAGTCATTGCGGAGGCTTTGAAAAACCAGCATCTCAAAAAAGGAGTGAAGGTCACCGGCGGTATTGATGCCGGAACCATCAACGTCCGCCCTGAAGTCAAAGCCATCTTTGATGATCTGGCGACCTTGGAAAGTGACACCTTTAAAACTGTGGCCGTTCGTTCGGTCGGGTTGAACCACCAAAAAATCATTCTGCGCGATCCCTTCGGCCCCAAGGCGGCCGTCCTGTTCCTGTCCGGAAATTTCACGCAAAGCTGTATCGGACCGGAAGGCGATCTCGTGGATCTTCCCAAAGAAAAACGCACCGAGTACTCTATCCCCAATGCCAATCACGCCTTGCTGATTCTGGGTTCTTTGCCGGCTCAGGCGACTAAGGCCGAACTGAAAAAAACCCTGGAATACAAAATCCGTGGTCAAAGCCAGTACCCGATCAGTGGCAGTTACAAAATTTTTGGCGAAAAACTTAAAGCCGATGAAGAGGCGCCCTACATCATTCTGTCCTTCTCCCCGAATGGCGGCGAAGGGGACGTGAACAAAAGCATTTATGTTCCCTTGATTCAAAATACCAAAGGCTCCATTGAGGCAGTGCACTTCGCATTTTCTTCAAAGCAGATTCAGAATGCTTTGTTGGAACGCGCCACCCGCGACATGCAGAAAAAAGGTCATTTTGATTTCCGCTCTGTGGGTGACACTCCGTTTGCCCTGCGGGAGTGGAGCGCCTTCCTGTTGCTGTCCGGTCTGAAAAAAGATCTGCCTTCCGGCAAGTATCTGACCGACGGTGAAGCCCCGATCCTGCAGGCCCTGGGTGCTGCGGGAGTCACCGACTTGCAGAATAAAATCAGAACCGCTCCGGCGATTTATGGCGAACGTCATTTCCGTTTGGAGGATGGCAGTGCTGTCAAGACCACATCGAAAATTCATCACAAGGTTTTCATTTTCCCTGAGGACTCTTTGGCGGTTCTGGGTACCTCTTTCAATCCCAGTGAAAACGCCGAAAATAATAATGAGCAAATCGTGATTGTGAAGGACGCCAACATTGTTCGCCAAGCCCGAGGTCTGTTCGGATATCTGTATAAGAATTCTGCTCGGTCGGTCACGGCCGAAGCCAACCGCCGTAATTTGAAGGCCTTGCCAACCCCGGACGAGACTGTGGGCGGTGAGCCCAGCGAGCGGGATCAATAGAAGCTGACAGACGGTAGCCTTTTTGTTAATTATCACCCTATGAGATTTCTGCGTAGCTCTCTTAAATACTTTGCCTTCTTTGTGCTGGGTCTGTTGACCTGTGCCTTCGTGGGCCTTGGGGCTATTACCTACTATGCCGTCGATTATCTGACACAGAACCCTTCAGCCCCCCTGACCCAGAAAAAACCTTACCCGGTTGCCAAAGCCTCGCTGACACCCGAGATAAAAACTTCTAAGACGTCCACCGCCGACGATCTCATTCCCGAATCCTCCAAAGAAAACTTCCGCAGCGCCTTTAACACCAGCCGCTCTTTCTTGGAAACCAGCGCGCAGATGTCTCGTCTGCTAGGAAAACTGGATAAGCTCTCCATGCCCCCCTTGTGTCCGTCACTGTGCGACGCCAGCGCCATGGACAAAGAACAACTGAAAGCAGACGGCGTGGCCTATCTTGAAAGGTATTTACGCACTGAAGGGACTCGCGCCATTCAAGACCCCGAGTTCCGCCTGCTTACTGACAATATTGGTCGCATCTATCACCTGATCGCTCCAGCACAGAAGATCATGGCAAAGATAGATCGTCTGAAAGCTCAGCAGGAAAAACCCGATGGCGCCAGCACCACGGACAAGCTTCTGATCACAGCTGAAATTCAAGGCATAATTATTTCTGATTTCTACAGCTTCGCGAATCACGTCGAACGACTCAAAGAGGACGGCGGCAAAATGAAGCTTATTCGCGATCTGCGCCGCGCCTGCCACAAAGGCAAGTCTGTAAAACAGCTCATATCAGAGTGCGACTCAATACTGTCCCAGCCCTGACTCAATTCCCATCTATTCATTGAATCTGACATTCAAATGAATTACCTATAGGAGCCTATGGGAAAAGGCCTTTCGCGTTCACAAGTTTTCTTTATGACCCTGACCTGCATTCTGGTCGTGGGCAACCTTTACTACAACCAACCCCTGCTAGGAATTCTGGCGCGCGAATATGGTGTGACCGAAGCCAAGGTGGCTTTGGTTCCGGCCTTCACTTTGATTGGCTATGCCTTGGGCATCTTGTTCCTGGTGCCGATGGGTGACATGATCGAGCGCCGCAAACTGATTCAAGGCGGTATGACGGCTGCAGGTCTGTTGGCGGTGACATTGCCTTTCAGTCCTTCCCTGGGCGTGTTCTGTGCGATCAGTTGCGCGATGGGTTTCTTCAACGTGTCCCAATCCATTCTGATCCCCTTCGCAGCAAATCTGGCCAAACCTGAAGAGCGTGGGAAAGTCGTCGGTATCGTTCTTTCCGGCATTCTGATCGGCTCTTTGATGGCGCGCACTCTGGCGGGGTTTATTGCCCAGTACTTTGGCTGGAAGACCGTTTTCATTTTTGCCGGTTCTGTCAGTCTGATTCTTTCCGTCGTCAGTCAGTTTGTCCTGCCGCGCTCCCAGCCGACGTTCAAGGGAACTTACAAAGAACTGATGGCATCCACCGCCCGCTTATTCAGAGAACTTCCCACCATCCGCGAAGCTGCTGTCATGGGTGCTATTTTGTTTGGAACCTTCTCGGCCTTCTGGACAACTTTGACCTTCCTGCTGGAAGCGGCTCCTTTTAACTTTGACCCAAAAACTATCGGCTTGTTCGGTGCGCTGGGGATGATCGGAGCTTTGGCCGCCCCTCTGGCCGGGCGCTATGCCGACAAAAAAGGGGCTGCAGCCACCATTCGCATGGGACTTTACAGTGCGATGGCCGCCTTTGGTTTGTTGGCCCTTTCCTCTCAAGTGGTGATTGGAATTGTCCTGGGCGTTCTGCTTTTGGATCTGGGCATTCAGGTGGCCCATATCTCAAACCAATCCCGGATTTTCAACTTTGCCCCGGAAGCCCATTCCCGACTGAATACGATCTATATCTTCTTCTACTTTGTCGGAGGAAGCCTCGGATCTTATATCGGCTCAGCTCTTTGGAGCTGGGGTCAATGGCCTGCCGTCAGTCTGGGCGGCCTCGGCTTTTGCCTGATTGCCACGCTGATCTTCATGCGTGGGCAAAAAATCCGGGCAAGCTCTGCGAAAATGGCCTAAAATAGACTCATTTCGCCTTGCATTAGCACTTCTTCCCCACACTTCAACGACGCGGCCACGCAGCAAAAATGTTATCTGACGAAGTGGCCGGGGGTGTGCTAGTCTCGGGGCGTCTATTTTAGAGGTGCTCATGAAAATTGCAGATCTTTCTTCCAAGAACGAATTTATTCCCCGTCATATTGGTCCAACAGATTCCGACATTCACGAGATGTTGAAGACTCTGGGCTTCAACTCTTTGGACCAAATGGCTGACAAAGTTATTCCTTCGCAAATCCGCACAACTCACAAATACGAAGACGTGGGTTCTGGTATTTCCGAATACGCGCTTTTGAATCATCTGAAGCAGATGGTTTCCAAGAACAAAGTTTTCAAAAGCTACATCGGCATGGGTTACCACGACACCATCACCCCGACTGTGATTCAAAGAAACATCTTTGAAAACCCAGTGTGGTACACCGCCTACACCCCTTATCAGCCGGAAATTTCCCAAGGCCGCTTGGAAGCTCTGTTGAACTTCCAAACCATGATCGCGGATCTAAATGGCATGGAAATCGCCAATGCTTCTTTGCTGGATGAAGGGACTGCCGCTGCGGAAGCCATGTTCATGGCCCATTCCCTTTGCAAAAACAAAGCAAATGCCTTCGTGGTTTCCCCGGACATGCACCCGCATGTGATTGAAGTTCTGGGCACACGTGCCGAGCCTCTGGGCTTTGAGATGATCATCGCAGACCCGGCGAAATATGATTTCGCCAAACCTGTCTTCGGTGTGTTCTTCCAGTATCCGAACACCCATGGAAAAGTGGAAGACTACTCTGCCATTGCCAAAAAATACAAAGATCATGGCGCCTTGGTTACGGCTTCCACGGACCTGTTGGCAATGACCCTGTTGACACCTCCGGGGGAATGGGGCGCTGACATGGTGGTTGGTAACTCTCAACGCTTTGGTGTGCCGATGGGCTTCGGTGGTCCTCACGCTGGTTACTTGGCGACGAAAGATGCTTACAAACGCTTGATGCCAGGCCGCCTGGTGGGGGTCAGCGTGGATTCTCAAGGCAAACCTGCATTGCGTCTGGCTTTGCAAACTCGCGAACAGCACATCCGCCGCGAAAAAGCGACATCCAATATCTGTACAGCGCAGGTGCTTCTGGCGAACATGGCTTCCATGTACGCTGTTTATCATGGTCCACAAGGGCTTAAGAAAATCGCGTTGCGTGTGCAGCGCCTGACCGCGATTCTGGCAGAAGGTTTGAAAAAGCTGGGCCATAACGTGGCTGACGGCGCCTTCTTTGACACTCTGACTGTGACGACCGACAAAGCAGCGGCCATCATCGCACAAGCTGAAAAGATGCAGATGAACTTCCGCAACTTCGGCGACAACAAGCTGGGCATTTCCTTGAACGAAACAACTTCTTTGGAAGATGTGGAAATGATTTGGGCGGCGTTCAACCTTGGCAACATGGCCGGTTTCACCGCCTTGTCCATCGATGAAGCGCTTGGTGATGTGACGATGCCAACGGCGTTGACTCGCTCCACGGCGTACATGACTCATTCCGTGTTTAATTCTCACCACAGTGAGACTGAGATCCTTCGTTACATCCACCATCTGCAGAACAAGGATCTGACCCTGACTCATTCCATGATCCCACTGGGCTCCTGCACGATGAAGCTCAATGCAACAACGGAACTGGTTCCTGTTTCCTGGCCGGAAATCAGCAAGCTGCACCCGTTCGCTCCAACAGCGCAAGCGACCGGTCTGATCGAGATGATCCATGACCTTGAGAAAAAACTTTGTGACATCACCGGCTTTGCGGCTGTGAGCTTGCAACCAAATGCCGGCTCTCAAGGCGAATACGCCGGACTTTTGGTGATCCGTAAATACCACCAGTCCCGTGGTCAGGGGCACCGTAACATCTGCTTGATCCCATCCTCCGCACACGGAACCAATCCGGCCTCTGCGGCTTTGGTGAACATGCAGGTTGTGGTGGTGGCCTGTGATGACCAGGGTAACGTCGACGTGGCAGACCTGAAACTGAAGGCTGAACAACACAAAGACAATCTGGCAGCATTGATGATCACTTATCCTTCCACACACGGTGTGTTTGAAGAAGGCATCGTGGAAATCTGCAAAATCATCCACGACAACGGTGGTCAGGTTTATATGGATGGCGCCAACATGAATGCTTTGGTTGGTATGTGCCGACCTGGCGTGTTTGGTCCGGACGTTTCTCACATGAATTTGCACAAAACCTTCTCCATCCCTCACGGGGGTGGCGGTCCGGGTGTGGGTCCAATCGGTGTGGCAGCACACTTGGCTCCGTTCCTGCCAAAACATTCCATGGTTCCTGAAGCCGGTCCGAAAGAGGGTATTTCTGCGGTGACGTCTGCTCCTTGGGGTAGCGCCAGCATTCTGCCGATCTCGTGGGCTTACATCACGATGATGGGCGCGGAAGGTCTGCGCAAAGCCACTTTGGTCAGCATCCTGAGCGCAAACTACATCGCGAAAAAACTGGAGCCGCACTACCCTGTTCTTTACAAAGGTAAAAATGGCCTGGTGGCGCACGAATGTATCGTGGATGTGCGTGAGATCAAGAAAACATCCGGCATCGACGTGACAGACGTTGCAAAACGTCTGATGGACTTCGGCTTCCATGCTCCGACCATGAGCTTCCCGGTGGCGGGCACCCTGATGATCGAACCGACTGAATCCGAATCCAAAAAAGAACTGGATCGCTTCATTGATTCCATGGTGACCATCCGCAAGGAAATCAGCGCTATTGAATCCGGAAAGATGGACAAGGAAAACAACGCTCTTAAAAATGCCCCGCACACAGCACAGATGCTGCTGAAGCCGGAATGGAATCATCCGTATTCTCGTGAAGAAGCGGTTTACCCGGTTGAATGGCTGCGCGCGAACAAGTTCTGGCCGGTCGTGGGCCGAGTGGACAACGCCTACGGCGATCGCAACCTGGTTTGTTCCTGCCCAAGCATTGAAGAGTACACGTAACGAATGAAGCGTGTTCTTCTGATCCGTTTAGACAAAATCGGCGACCTGATCTGCACCATGTGTGTAGATCAGGTTTCTTTTTTAAATGACTGGGATCAGCAGTGGGTTATCGCCAAAGGATTGGGGTTTGTCCCCGACCACGCCGATCCCCGCCGGAAGTACATCGAGCTTTCCAAAGAAGACTCTAAAGAGTCCCTACAAAAACTTCGCGCTTTTCTGAAAGAATACAAACCCGACGTGGCCGTGAGCTTCCAAGCCCCCTGGTGGGTCAGCTATGCCCTTTGGGCGGAAGGTGTGCCGGTTCGTGCCGGTGTGCGCTCGCAGTGGCACAGCTTTTTGTTCCTGAATAAGGGCCTGCGCCAGCGCCGCAGTCTGGCGGTGAAACACGAAGCCGAATACAACCTGGATGTTCTTAAGCATGCATTGAACAACACCAGTGCGGACACGGCCCCTGTCTTAAAACTTCAAGGCCCGACAAATCCTGACCTCCTGGCAAAACATCAACTGACTGCCAATGGCTATGTCGTGGTTCATCCAGGTATGGCCGGGTCAGCGCTGAACTGGCCAATTGCCAACTACATCGAGTTCATCAAACAAGTCAGCCCCCGCACCCAAGTTGTTCTGACAGGCACGGCGGCGGATGAAAAGTGGCTGACCGATATCAAAGCCACTTTCAAAAATGACCCCAACGTGATTTGCCTGCAGAGCCTTCTAAAGGCCTCAGAATTGTTCACCGTACTTAAAAACTCCAAGGCCGTGGTTGTGCCCAGCACGGGTGTCGCTCACATGGCAGCGTCTTTGGGTGCGGTGGTTTTGGGTATCTATCCGCATGTGCGGGTGCAAAAGCCTGTTCGTTGGGCAGCCCGCGGGCCTCATGTTCATATTTTTGAAGCCCCGACACTGAACCCGGACGGCAGTCACTGCGATGGCACCCGCTGTGAAGAATTTCACTGTATGGAGAAAATCACAGTGGAACAATTGCTTCACACCCTGTCCTCGCTTTAGAATACCGGCATGCAAAGAGAATTCAGTTTTCCCGCTTCATTTGAAGAATCCATTGACCGTGCCCTGGCGACTTACAAACTGTCGCTGAAGGACTCCAAGGCCTTGGCAAAATGTGTGCTGGCTCTTTCTGATTACTTTATCACCAAGCCCGACAGTCCAACACCCTGGAATGAATCCTGGGCTCAGGTGGCCTATCTTTGCTACTATCTGCCGCTGAATTCCACGCGTCTGAATGGGATTTTTGCAGAAGCCGACAAAAGAAGCTTCTTCCAGGGTCTTGAACGGGTGATTGATTTCGGCGCGGGACTGGCAACGGCTTCGATCACTTTGAATGAACGTCATAAGTTCAGCTATCAGTTGATTGAGCGCGCCTCTGAACCTCAGCAGATTATTGAAAAGCACTTCCCTCAATTTCCACCTCAGGACTGGCAGCGCACCTTCAGCTCCGCTCGCATGAAAGATGGGAATAAGACTTTAGCTTTGTTCTCGTATTCCCTGACCGAACTCAGTGACCTGCCCGATTGGGCTTATCAGTGCGAAGCCTTGATGTTGGTGGAACCTTCCACCCAGCAGGACGGTCGCAAACTGTTACAACTTCGCCAAAAGCTTCTGGAAAAAGGTTATCATGTCTGGGCCCCGTGCACCCATGAAGGGCCATGCCCGCTACTGACCCAATCCAAAACCGACTGGTGTCATGATCGAGTGCATTTCAAAGCCCCGCAGTGGTTCCTGAATCTGGAAGCCGAACTTCCGATGAAGAATCGGACCTTAACCATGAGCTATCTTCTGATGCGAAAAACCCGCCCGACGGCCATTGCAGCCGCTAGGGTTGTCGGCGATCGATTGAAGGAAAAAGGCAAGGATCGCCAGATGATCTGTCGTGGTTCTGATCGCGAGTTTTTGGCCTGGATGCACAAGAACAAGATGGAACAGGAAATTCCTCGTGGTGTTCTTATTGAACTGCCAGAGAATCTACAGAAAGTTTCCAACGAACTTCGCGTCAGTCAGGAAATCACCATCTTGTAAGTCGCTTTTGCTGCCCAGAAGCTTTTTCCATTCACCGGATCGACGCAAACGCTGAATTTCACCTTCCAGCCACTTTTGCAGATTTTTATCCGCATCTCTGGATAAAAGAAACTTCCGCTCAAACTTCTCTACCGAGCGGTCGGAAATATAAATATCCTGACCCAGTTTCAAATCCTGAATCAGATAATCCGCCACGAGACGACCGGTGATCACAAAATCAATGCGTCCCCGGGCAAGCATTTGCAGGCCGTTACTTAAGGAGTTTGTCGTCTGGGAATCCACTTCCCCCGCGTGCTGCAACTTGCTGACGGTTTCCATGCTATGACCTGTGACGACAGTGGTCTTCAAATGCTTCAGGGATTCCATGCCACGATAGTCCACTGGTTTTTTACGCGAAGACAGGACCAGGTTTTCATCATCCATCATGGCCGAAGTCCAAAAGAATTTCTTTTCATCCGTGTCTTCAAACCACTTCGGTGCCACCAAGGGAACGACCACAACCCCGTTTTTTTCCAATACTTTCAACAGACGTGCCCGGGGCAGAACCATCACTTTAAATTCATCCTTCCCCAGGGATCGGGCCGTCAGCAAAGATGCCAACTCAAACACCAGTCCCGTTTCTTTCTTCTGATCCACAATAAATGGAGGAGTATCATAAGGCGATATCATCTCGACGACTTGTTTAGCGAAAGCCTTTGTGGAAACTGCCAGAACAATTATTGTGATCCAAAGCAGACGCATAATTAACAGCTCCTTCGCCTGTATATCCATTGTAGCACAGTCATAGAGGCCCCATTGATCTAATTTGAAACATGAAAATTACTGGCACGTCATAACATGGACCTTAAAGATAAATATAAACAAGCCGATATATATTTGTAACGGGGTTTTACTTTGAATACATGGAACGTAATGGGAAAATTCATTGTATGGATTTGCGTCAGTGCCTGGATTGCTGGTTGCACGATTAAGACCAGTGTTCACAACGGCGAACTCAAGGCTTCCCTGCAAGGCGCAGAGTCCCCGGCCTACTATACCAACAAGTCCCCGGTCAAAGTCCGGATTCAGTTCAACCGACCTCCGGATGTTGTGCACGCTGATCAATTCCAAGCTCAGAATGCCACGATCTCTGGTATTACCCGCCTCACAGGAACTGAGTATATAATTGAGTTAGTTCCAGATCATCAGGGACTGATCCGAATGCAATTGCCAGCCGGCATAGCCGTTGGAAGCCGGGGTGAGAAATCCGAGCCCTCTGAAATCTTTGAAATTCACTTCGATGACATTCTGCCCACGATCGATACCGCCACTGTTCTGCCTGGTGCCGTCAGCTCGGTGGCTCGCCCCTCCGTTGCCGGCACAACAGAGCCCAAGGCCATTGTGACTTTATTTAATTCCATCACCTGCAGTGGTGATATTCTGGCAAACACCACGGCAGATGCCACCAGCGGAAATTATTCCTTCGAACTGGGACAAGCCCTGACGGCGGAAGGCTCCTATGCCTGGAGCCTTCTGACTGAAGATGCTGCAGGAAACACCTACTGCTATCCTTACCCGTTGGCTTACACTTTGGATCAGACAGCTCCGTCCACGCCTGCCATCTCCTTGGTTCACGGGACTATTTCCGACAATCCGGTTGCTGTGGATCTGGGCTCCTGTGCAGATGACAACCAGAATCCTGATTCTTATTATCAGGTGATTTTCACTCAAGACAGCTCGACTCCGCCAGCCCTGGACGATCCCGCATGGATGACCTGCACCGCCGGGACTAATCATTTCACACTTTCTGGTGCTGATGGCGCCCATACCATCATCTTGTGGGCCCGCGACGAGGCAGGGAATCTGACTGCGAGCAATACCATCCATCTGACTTTGGATACGGCAATCCCCAGCCTGACTTTACCGGCGACGATCAGTCTGGATCGCAACAGTGCCAGCACCGAACTTTTTGCTGATGCTTTGGTTGATTCAGACGAGGAAGGTGCTGGAACTTACAGTCTGGCGACAGCCGATGCCCCTCGATGTTCAGACTTCGGAAGTGTGTCGATTGATGCCGCAACGGGAGCTTTGACCTACGCCCCGACGACTCATTACTTCAATCGCTACAGCGGAGCCGACTATCATGGTGGCCCCTGCAACATCAAAGTGCAGTTTGCCGATCAAGTTCTGCCTGCACCTCACACCGTCACTGCCGATGTGGCCGTGACAGTGAATTTCGTTAACGAGCCGGTCCAGATCACCGTCTGGCCAGGCACCAACGGAACCACGTTGGAAAAATGTGGTAACAAGTGCTTTGCAAATTCCATCTTTGATCTGGCCTTTACCGTGTCCCCGGGCGGCAATGCAACCTTCCCGGACCCACAGCCTTTGACTTGTGCAGGCTCCACTGCCGATGCATATTACGTGGATATCGCCAATTGCGGAGTCTCTGGCACCACGGGGACGTTGGCGGTGCAGATGGGCACGGCTCACGCGTCTTCTAGTGATGGCACTGTGATCACCTTCACAGCCAGCGATGGGATCGGCACGGACTCAAAAACTTTCAGCCTGCATGTAGACAACTATGTGATGAGCATGTATCCAGCCCTGGCCGTCAGCAAACAGCTTTCATGTATTTTGTGTCACGCTAACATTCAGGCCGATATCGTCACTGATTTCGGCGTCTCTCAAGCCAACTATGGCAATGCCTCGGACATTTTGGGTGTGGCCAACCTGGCTGGTTCATACATCTATCACAACGACAACAGTGTTATTGATTTTCTGGTCACGGGCTCAATCTATATGCCGAACATCACAGTGACCGACAAAAACTTTATCAAACAAACTTCCGGTAATCCGAACTCAGGTCCGCTCAACCTGCGAAACTTCCTGCAAAACAGCTGGAATCAGTACAGCCCCATCACCGACAGCCAGGGCACCATCCTGATGGATGGCGATGGTTTTATGCAAGTAAACCCCACCCCAGTGGCCAAGGCCCCTCAACTGGTTCCTCCGAAAGTTCAAGGAGGACTGCAACTGAAGTCCTCGATCACGATCCGGGCCCCTTCCGATGCAGAGGTCTTGGCGCTGGACAGTTCTTTAAGCGCCGGAACAACGGCTTTTGTCTATAAAGGCCCGAACTCCAAACCGGGTTTAAGCGGTCTGCAAATTCATGACTTCGGTTATGGATCGTTTGTGCGCAACAATGGCACGATCATCTGTCATGGAAGTATTATCATCAGCGGAACCTTGTATTTGAATAATCCCGACATCCAAACCGATGACGTCGGCTGTTCTATTTATGTTGCAGGTAATGTCTTTATCGAAACCAATCGCGGCACCGCGATTCAGTACGTGGGGGGCGCAGCTTCGCCGACTTTACAGATCACAAGTTCGCGCAATATCCATATGGGTATCGGATTGTACGACATCCGCTTTATCCGCCGAAGTTTGAATAATTTTGAAGACGCCCAGAAGATCGTCAACGCCGCCAATCCGGGAGGTCTTCGCGACGCCGCAGAAGGCGCTCTGACCATCAAGTCCAACAATGATGCCGGAGCCTGGGAATGGATGCGCTGTCCACTGCGCCCTGAGCATGCCCAGTATCTGGATGCTCACTATATTTCCAATGGAAACTATTCCGCTTGCGATCCTGGTGTCGATCCATGGAAGTGTGGCATGGCCAAAGAATTGTTTGATGATTGGACCGGGCCGGTGACGGGTTATGATCATGTCTTGGACGTCAAGGTCATCAACCAATCCGGCACTTTGGTCAACCCCATCGTGGCCTATGAAAACATGTGCCGCTGGAACGGCTATCAGATGTCGAACTATGCTGCCCACTCGTGGCAGTGGTCAGGATACTGGGGTGAACAACCCGATCGAGTGGGCGCTCCAACGATCAATGCCACCCGCGTTTCAACGGTTTTTGATCACATTCGCATCAACGCGCAGAACGTGCACAGCCGCTATTATGGAGAATTCCGCGGATCCGTGATCGCCCCCTGGGCTCTGTTCGCGGTCGGAAATCTGGTCTTTAAATACGACACTCGCTTAAACAATGTCGTACCTTACCCCCGCCTCATGGTCCCCAATCCCATCTTCGATGTACAGTAATCGGCCCGGCCGAGCAGAACTTCCCGCCAGGGGCAGTGCTGGAGCGCCGGCAGGCGCGCAAGCTGAAGCAGCTCCCCAGAAAATAAAAAACCGAGAGCTTTTGGGCTCTCGGTTCCTAGTCGAATTTAACTTTTGAATTCCGAAGCTACTCAGTCACGTAGCCAGAAACAGGGATCAAGGACACAGAGATCTGATAAGTCTTGCCTTGAACAACCCCAGCATCCAGGAATTGCGCCAGCTCACGACGGAAGCCTTTGATTTTTTCTTTAGCTTCAGCCAAACGCGCTTCATCCACATTGATTGTGATCGTGGAATGTTCACGTTCTTCACTTGGCATTTTCTCCAGAAGACGTTCCAACTTGCGTTTCATCTTCTTTTCACGGCTGATTTCGCCGAAACGCTGAAGTTCATCCGGAGTCAGGTTCAAACGCTCCCCGAACATACGGATGGTTCTCATTGTCACAGTACGTTTGCCGTTCAGGATTTTGGACAAGAAAGACGAGTCCACTTCCAAATGACGAGCAAACGCACGCAAAGAGTAACGGGGATAGTTTTGGCTACGGCGAGCCAATTCATCTTCAAGAAACTGTCTAAAATCTGAGTTTTTATTTACGTCCTGCATGAGGACACAATTATTTGCAGGGCCCCTGATAATCAATATTTTGTTCACAGTCTTACAGACATTTAATCTAGCTATTCGAGGCGCGTCATAAGGCCCGCGAACATTACAGAATTTTATCGAATATCAACAACTTACGATTTCGACCGCGCTCTTCGACGGAAAGCATTTCCGAGGCCCTCATGAAGTCGTTCGCCAGGGTTTTTTGCAATAAATCAGACAGCATCTGTTCGTCTCTTTGTGGACCCAATATCAGTCTGTCAGCGCTAAGAAGTCCCTTTTCCCGCAAAGTCTGCACAATTTTTAGAATCGTGTGAGCCCCCACTCCGGTAATGACCACCGTGCCTGACACAGACTGCCGCAGATCCTCCCCGGGCCGAGAGTGAAAAGCGGCCTGCGTAACAGCGTCTTCGCGGAAATATTCTGCCAAAAAACGAGCCTCCAGCTGTTCTACGATGTGCGGCACCTGATCCACGAAATGAACCTCGGAAAAAAGCCCGCTTTCATAGGCATTCAACCCCAGATATCCGTGGTCGCAGCAGAAGTCCCAGACGGGCTTTCCGGGCAAAAGGTGATCGTAGATAAGCTGCATGCGGCGAGAGAGTTTGAACATCGGGTCGCAAGATAGAATCCTCATTGACTGAATGTCACGGGGAAAGGGATATTCATGCGCATGAAAAAGACTCCATTAGCAGAAACACACGAGAAGCTCGGCGGCCGCATGGTCGATTTCGCCGGTTGGTATATGCCTGTTCAGTACGTGGGTGTGCGTGAAGAGCACAACAACGTGCGCACGAACGTAGGCCTGTTTGACGTTTCCCACATGGGGGAAATTCGCGTTAAAGGCCCCAAAGCCCTGGAAACCCTGGAATGGCTGACGACCAACGACGTGGCAAAACTGAATGTCGGAGAGGCTCAATATTCTTTGCTGCCGAATGATCAGGGCGGCCTGGTGGACGATATTATCGTTTATTGCCTGGAAAAGGATGCCGATTACCTGGTTTGCGTGAATGCCTCCAACAAAGACAAAGACTTTGCCTGGATGACCAAACACAATAAAGGCGCGGATATCACCGATGAATCCGACCGCTGGGGTCAGATCGCCATCCAAGGTCCAAAAGCTCTGGAGCTTTGCGACCGTGTATTCGACATCAAAGTCAGTGAAATGAAACCTTTCACTTTGAAGTCCGGCCAGTTCAAAAATCACAAGATCATGATCGCCACAACTGGTTACACCGGCGAAAAAGGCTGCGAAGTCTTTATCGAAGCCGCAGGAACTGTGGATCTGTGGATGACTTTGCTAGAAACCGGCAAAGACCTGGGCGTGATGAGCATCGGCTTGGGGGCCCGTGACACCCTAAGAACCGAAATGAAGTACTCTCTTTACGGCCACGAAATTGATGACACGACGAATCCCTACGAGGCGGGCCTGAGCTGGGTGATTAAACCTGCCAAAAAGGACTTCTTCAATAAAGCCCAGATTGTGGGCAAAAAAGAAGCCGGTTTAAGCCGAAATCTCGTGGGATTTAAGATGCTTGAGAAGGGCATCCCTCGTCAGGGCTACAGCCTGTTTTCTTTTGACAACAAAGAAATCGGCAGGGTAACTAGTGGTACTCACTCCCCGACCCTGGATGAACCTATCGGTATTGCTTTTATCGATGTAGCTTACGCAAAAGAAGGAACCGAGTTCCTTCTGGACATCCGCGGTCGCAAAGTGAAAGCCGTGGTTTGCAAAACACCGTTTGTAACGAAATAAGGAGCCAGACATGGGATATCACATTCCTGAAGACTATTATTACACTAAAGAACACGAATGGGCTCAGGTTGATGAGAACATCGTTACTGTAGGTATCACTGAATTTGCTCAGGATTCCTTGGGCGAAGTCGTTTACGTGGAGCTTCCAGAAGAAGGTCAAAAGATCACTCAAGGCCAAACTTTCGGCGTTATTGAGTCCGTTAAAGCGGTGAGTGACCTTTATGCCCCTGTTTCCGGCACGGTTATCGAAGTGAACTCATCTCTTAGCGATGACCCGTCTGTTTTGAACGACGACCCAGTGAATGAAGGCTGGTTGGTTCGTATCGAAATGGATACCGAAAAAGAGCTCGCAAACCTTATGAGAGCTCCAGACTACAAAAAATTGATCAGCGAGAAATAAGCTGAGTTGAGGCCAAGCGGACGTTTTTTTGAAATTTCCGCTTGCAATCTGACTCTGAAGTAAGCTATCAATAGTGCTTCCTTAAGCCTAGAGATGTGTTGCCCCGCTGGTGAAATTGGCAGACACGCTAGACTTAGGATCTAGTGCGCAAGCGTGGGGGTTCAAGTCCCTCGCGGGGCACCAAATCTCTAAGCTTAAGAACCACTAAAAAGCCAACTGAATAAGTTGGCTTTTTTTATGCCCAAAATCTTCAGACGACCACGAACTGTTCCTATTCCTAGACCTTCCTCTGGACCCGGCCTTGCTGAATAACACGCTGAAATTCATACTTTAATTATGGATTTATTTATCGTTACAGGCGGCTCTAAGGGGCTGGGGGAACAGGTTTGTCTTAAAGCTCTGCAGCAGGGCCACCAAGTCGTAAATCTGTCCCGCTCCCGTCCCTCATTCAAATCACCCAATTTCAAACATATTACCGCTGACTTCAGCCGCGGCCTGGGGACGATCCAAAAGATCGAAGCCGTGCTGGAGAATCTGGATCTGGCTTCTTTCAAACATATCCATCTGATTAACAATGCCGCGTTGATCAATCCCGTGGGCTCTTTGGTCGATCTGGATCTGTCTGAGATGAACACACATCTGGTGACCAATCTGATTTCTCCTGTTCTGCTGTCCCAGGTCTGCGCCCGGCTCGCTGCTGAAGAAAAAAAGTCTTTGACGATATTCAACATCGGCTCCGGCGCCGCGTTCCGGCCCATTTCAGGATGGTCGATGTATTGTTCCTCCAAAGCCGGCCTGAAAATGTTCACCGAAAATACGGCTTTGGATCTGCAAAACTCTAAGAACAAAAAAATCAGAATCTATCACTTCAGTCCCGGTGTGCTGGATACACAAATGCAGCAGACCATTCGCAGCTTCAAAAAGAAGGACTTCCCCGAAGTGGCTAACTTTAAAAAGCTGAAGACGGATCATCAGCTGCGCCAGCCCGCAGATGTCGCTGATCTGGTCGTCCGCTTCTGTCTGGAACCGAAAAAATTCAAAACTCAATCGTCTGTGATCTCCATCCAAGATCTGGAAAAGAAGGTACGTTAAAATGAAACGATTATTTACCGGTGCTCTCGTTGTCGGGTTCTTTATTCTTGGCTTCAGGATCTCTAATCCCGAGGGGGGCTTTAACACCGCTCCCGTCAGTTCGACTGAGTTCAGTTCAACCTCTTCGCAGTTCCAGGACATCACGGCGTCCTCGGGCCTGCCGGCGATCCATTCAACAACGCTGGCTTTTGGTGACTACGACAACGACGGCTGGGTCGATTTGCTGGCTGGCGGACGTCTGTTCAGAAATGTCAGCAGCAAAATGAACATTCTTTTCTCTGATGTGACAGATCTTGTGGGCATTCGCGACATGAAGGGGGCTCCTTTATTTGCGGATCTGGACAACAATGGCCTGCTCGACATTCTGACAACCAAAGGACAGATCTTCATGCAGGTCTCCAAGGGTCAGTTCGTTGAATCCTCACGCCAGTGGGGCTTTTCTTTGCCAGAGCACGCCCATGCACTGGCTATCGTTGATGTGAACAAGGATGGGTGGATTGATATTATGGCGGGCTTCAGCGAACCCAAATTCGGCGATCCCCTTCTTCCCCAGAAGATGTACACCAATGTCAAAGGCAAGTTCCTGATCGACAGCACCCCGGTGGCTTTCCGGATGAACCCAAACTATCTTCGTGGCATTGCCGTGGCGGATTACAACAACAACGGTTCCATCGAAGCTTACTTTTCTAATTATCGCCTGCGCCCCAACAACCTGTACAACCTGGGAAGTGCGATCCTGATGGATCAAGCAACGGCCATGAACATTCAAGGGGATCACGACCCTAAAAAGTTCTACGACCAGTCCCGCAAGGCCTACTATGGACCACAGTACGGTCACACGATCTCCTCGATCTGGGCGGACTTTGACAATGACGGAAATCTGGATCTTTGGGTTTCCAATCTGGTGCATAAGTTCGTGGGTATCAATGGCAAGGGCGTCTTTGATCAGCGCGGCTATCTGTGTGACGATTCTAAAATTTATCGTAACACCGGAAAGCCCTTCTACCGCCTGATTGACGTTCGACCTTCTTCCGGTATTGCCTATCGTCCCATTGGTGATTTCTCCAAATATAAGGGTGACGAACTGTGGGCGCAAACGACGCCTGCTGATTTTGACAACGATGGTCTGTTGGATGTTTACATCAGTCAGGTTTACGATCTGGCCTATTCTTACTCTCTTCTGTACAAGAATATGGGTGGCTTCAAGTTCAGGGACATCAGCGCAGAACAAGGCACTCGCGTTTTTGACAGTTATGCGGCGGCCTGGGCTGACCTGAACAACGACGGAAAAATGGACTTGGTTCAGTCAGGACGACTGCGCAACGGCGCCACTCCGGCACTTCGGGTTCTGCAAAACACCTTGGGTGACAACAATAACTTCCTGCGCGTTCGACTGAAAGGCACCCGTTCCGGCACTCAGGCGGTGACGGCACAGGTTCGCGTTTACCATCGCAACGGGGTTTTCCTGCGCCAACAAGATGGTGTGACAGGGACCATGAATCAGCAAAACGATCCGACCCTGCATTTCGGCCTGGGCCCCGTCAAAGAGATCACCAAAGTGGAGATCCGCTGGCCTTCTGGAAAAGTGCAAACACTGGGACCGACTGCCGTAAACCAAACACTTAAGATTGAGGAACCACGCCAATGACCACCGAACAAAGAGTCGCCCTGGTACAGGGGCAACTGGATGCCTATAACAATCGCGACATCGAAAAGTTTTGCTCTTTTTACCACCCCGAAGTGACCGCCTACCGCCTGGGACAGGAAAGCCCGTTCTGCGTAGGGATGGAGACCTTCCGCAAACTGTATGATGAAAAGTTCAAAAACACACCTGACTTGCACTGCACCCTGAAAAGCAGAATCGTCCTGAACAACAAGGTGCTTGATGAGGAATCCGTCGTGCCTAGCGGGTCTCACGTCGTTGCCATCTATGATTTCAAAGACGGACTGATCAAAGACATCTGGTTTGCATACTAAGGCCTTAGGGGCCTTACAGCGCCTCTGATCCGCGAAGAGGCCCCGATTCATTATGCATTAAAGGCATATATACTTTCTTTTAATATAATTTACAAATAGCCCTCAAAGACCTACAAAAGCCCCATCAAAACATGGAGTTTTAATTATGAAGTCTTTGCTGGTGCTTTTATTGACTATTTTTCCTTTGCTTTCCCTGGCGTCTTCCCGTGGTGAAGATCAATTCATTGAAAAAGTTTACTCTGTGATCGAGGCCAAAAACGGAACTTTTAGGGAGGTGGCTCCAGCAGACCTCAACCCAAAACAGCTCGCGGGTCTTATGAAAGCCGCACGCGAAGAAGCTGATATCTGGTATGACACCATTCTGGAGGGCGACTACATACTGAACTCCGAAGCTGATATTGAGGTGGTCGAATTGAGCCAATACTATTCTGCATCTGGTGAACTTGTAGCTTACCGCGCGGTCATTCAACATGCGGCCTTTGACGTGGGAGAGGACAACTGCACCCCGGGCTACATTTCCAGCGGCATCTTTATCAGTCCTGACTTCAGATTCCACTTCCGCGACGAAGATGCCATTGAGGACTTCACCGAACTGTAATGACCTCTCAGGGACCTGTCACCATTTCAGGTCCCTTTGATTTCCGACAAAGGAACATCAAGCCGGCAACAATGTGTCTGGAATCATTTTGACAGCCAGGGCGCGATTTCCAGATCATGATGCCACCATGAACATCAGCCGCCTCATTCTGATCTTTCTATTTTCTGTGACCGCACAGCTTGTCCCTGGCTTTGCAGTTGGCGGCCTGAAGTTCGGCTTCAATCCCAGCAATGCGCCCCCTTTGCTTTATCAGTTTGAAAATAACGGCAACCCCATTCCCACGGGGGGATTGATCTACGAAGTTTCTGTCGCCATTGGCGACGAGCTGGGGGAAGACTACACGATCGAACGCATCCCCAGAAAACGTATTGCTCAGCAGATTGTGGAAAATCGCGTGGATTTGATCTGCCACAACAGCATCCGGTGGCGCCATGAATTTGCTGACAATGTGTTGTGGAGCGCTCCTCTTTTTACCACCTCCAATGTACTGGTCAGCACAACAGCGATTCCTTTTGAAAAAGTCAGCCAAATCACAGGAATCACCATCGGCACGGTGGAAAACTACGTCTACGCAGACTTGGAAGATCGCTTTAAAAACAAGGAACTGCAAAGATCTGACAGCGCCTCCATCGAAGTCAGTGTTAAGAAGCTGCTCAATGACCGTGTCAGTTATATTATTCTGGCCGAGCCCGAATACATCTATTTTAAGTCCCGGTATCCGCGCCTGGTACGCAGCTCCTTTAGCTTCGATCAGACAGATATCCAATGTTCTTTGTCACGCAAGTCCTCTTTGTCATTGGAGCGACTGAATCGCGCGATTGCCAATCTTCACCGCAAAAAGGTTCTGCAAAGAATTCTCGAGCGCTATTCCAACTCGGCGACGATGCCCCAGCCCTTCAGTTATGGTTTGAATAGCAATGATTCGCCCCCATTTATCTTCTTTGAGAAAAATGGACACAACCTGAATCGTGTGCGTGGTGGATTGTTCTTTGATATCGGTCGCGAAATCGCCAGAAAGCTTCGCCGACCCGTTCATTTTGAATTGCTGCCACGCGGGCGCTTGGATGCCCGCCTGGCCGCCGGGTTGATTGAGATGGTCTGCTACGACAACGAGGCCTGGGCCGGTGAATACGCCAAACAATATCAATGGAGCCAGCCTATCTTTCGTCAAAGTGACCTGATCGTCAGCCTTCGCAACGACAAGGCTGACACTAAAGTCCGCTCGCTGGAGGATCTGAAGGGAAAGCGTCTTGGCACTGTGCTTAACTTTGTCTATCCCGCTTTATCGCCGCTTTTTGAAAACCGCAGTGTCCTGCGTGAGGATGCAAGTTCAGGAGCCTCCAATCTGGAGAAGCTCTTTTCCCAGCGAATTCCGTTTATCATTCTGAACAATCTTGAATACCAGTACTATGAAAGCAAACACCCACACCTGCAAAGAGCCGCTTTGGAAGTGGACCCGGTCGATGTGAAGTGTGCCGTTTCAAAAAAAGCTGACTTGAAAATTCAAGAGGTGGACGCCGCCATTCGGGAACTGCAATCCTCGGGGAGGATGCAGAAGATCTTTTCGCCACCTTATGAACCTTAAAATAAAAAACTTACCACTTAAGACTAACCCAGATCATGCCGCGAAGACGGTCATTCACCCGCTCACCCTGCAGCTCCGGAGTAAAGCCCTTGTCATAGAGCGGATAAGTGCGACGCCCCTGTTGATAGGACACTTCGGCTCCGGCCTGAACGAACTTTGCAAAATCCTTTTTCAGCCCCACACGGAACGAGTTGGAAGCAGGAATGTCATAGAAAGGATCCTGCTCTTTGTTGCTCATGACCTTGGCCATGTCGAAAGCGACATACACCTGTCCCATGCGTCCAGCCGGGAAACTGGCTTCTACAGTGTTCTTCAAAGCCGTCGCCGACATGTTTTCAACACCTTCGAACAAGAAGACTTCTCCGCGCACCAAAAGATAGACCTTGCCAATCTGCTTATCGAAAACCACAGACACTTTGTCAGCCTCAGTCACCCATTCAGTCTTGGATGAATAGTGACCTTCCTTCACACGACGGAAAGAACGTTCATAGCCTGCACTGACGTTGTCAGATACACGCTGGTCTACTCCGGCACGAACAACCAGATCCGCCGCACTGGCATCACCACCGTGAAGATTTGCATCCAGGTTGGTTCTCTCCAACTCCACTTTGCCTGTGGTTTTGTTGATCCGCGCTGTGCCTGTAAACTGAATGCCGTGGAAAAGAACTGTGCGCTCCTTCTCACTCCAGGTCATAGTTGGATTCAAAGTCGGGGAACCCACTTGGCCGATGCCGGCATATCCCTTGGCCACCAAACCGATTTCCTCTACGACCGAGTTCACGGCAATATTACCTCCGGCCTGCCCGGAAACACCCATACCCGAGAAACGATAGCTGCCCTCGGCAGCATTGTGCTGTTGGTGCAACATGAAGGCGCGAACGTAAGAACTGTCTTCAAACTTTTTTACGACCTGAACACCGACAGCATTGTCCTGATTCCCGATACGCAACTGCAAGATGGAACTTTCCGTCGACTTATAGGCCAACGAAGTAATACCTTCCTTGATCCACAAAGCTGTTTGAGGCAAATAGGCGTGATAACTGCCCTTGACGCCTTCCACATACACTGTACCCACCAAAGGCCCCAGAACCCGACTGCTGACTTCCAGCATGTTCTGCTGCGTCTTTTGACCGGTTGCAATCACCTGTGAATAGTTCTGGATATAATACTGACCTGTTTTGGGATCTTTAAAGTGATAAATAAAATGACCACCGGAATCTTTACCTGATTTATCCTTCTGCCACACACCTGTGTGCATACCCACATCAGTGAAACCCAATGCCCGCGCCTGCCCGGCCAGATACTTATGAATGTCCCCGCAAACTCCGCCTTGATTGCCGTTCATCAGGGCGTTGCGGAAGACTTCTTCTGAGGTGTTACGGTTTTCCGTGGTCACTGAATAAAATCTGGAAAGATGCGATCCAGACAAAGACAGGATCAACAGTTTCTGATCCCGGCTTAGGACGATGGCCTCACGTTTCAAAAGACTCAGACTGCCTTCGTACGAAAGGGCTTTGGAATACATCGTGTTGTCCATGCCCGAAGCCGCTTTATAAAGCTCCACGGCAGCCCGATAATCATCCGGTCGATTCTTAAAGACATCGTTAATACTGAAGGCCGACACGTCAAGATTCGCACCTGACTTGGCGGTGTTGTAATAGAAATAAGAATCAAAGTACTTGGCTTGTTGGGCCTGTCCCTTGGAGGAGTTTCTAAGCTTGTCCTGGTAAGCCGCCTCCCGGCGAGCCGCTTCTTCCTGGAATGCACGGTCCATATCCTCTTCGTATGTAGAAGAAGATGGCGTGTCTTGAGCCATAGCCACAGAGGCCGATACCAACAGAACAGAACTGACAAGAATACCCAAACGCTTCATAGAGCACCTCAATAAGGAGGTCTCTATCCAAGAATCCGGCCAGCCCCACGACCGCTTAAAACACAAAAGAGTCTCGCAACTGCCTAAAGTGCAAATAAAAACGCCCCAAATTGTCTCTGCAATAAGGGGCGTTTGTTAAGACAAATCGAACACTTACCAAATATTAATGAGCCTTAAAGCTGTGCCTTCATCCCAGCAGGAACATCAGGTTTCAGGAATTGGAAGACCTTGGTGGGTTTAAACTTCCTGGTGATATCGCCACTCAACTCATAGTTTTTCACCAGGTTGATTTTTTTAACTCCGGCATTCTTTTTAAAATTCAATTTCGGCAGATCCACCCATACGATGAAGGGACTCATGGTGCTTTCATAGAAGTACAAGCCCCGATTCAGATCGGCTACGGTTCTCCAACGGGTCGTAGAAATATAGGGACGGGTTGGATCAGGAGTGCCAAAGGGCTGGGATACGTTTCTTAACACGCTAAAGACGCCGGCAATGGACTCTCGATAGTCGTTTGGCTGCGGCAGCTGCTGAGCATAGAAAGCCGCCCGAACAAAGCGATCCGCCGCCGCTGTTGTGCCAGGCAGGTCTTTGTTTCCGCCAAAGCCCTTGTACTGCTTCATCGTCACAAGCTGCTGATCAAACGGAGGCGAATTCGTCATTACTTTGTATTCACGTCCATGATAGATCTTCGGCTGACCTTTGATGTACTCAATCACTGCACTGTCACCCGTCTTGTCAGAGATCGCCAAATGCACAGTCCCTTGTTTGATTCCCTGAGACGTTTGCACGCTGGCCATCAACACCTGGAACGGAGTTTTTTCCATCGCAGCCACAGCTTCCGCCACGGTTTCAAAGTTATCCAGGAAATACTGAGCCCACATACTGACGGACATGCCCGGGATCTTTTCATCTCGCACACCGAAATCGCTTTCAGTCAAAAACAACAGATTCGCCGTCAGACCTTTTTCATTAATACCATCCCCGGTGCCCATGTCATACATGGACAAAATCACGCTTCCGTATTTGGAAATCCATTTCAAAGAGTTTTTCTCTGCCAGGCCATCGCGCTCCATCCCCCGGGGAAAAAGCCACATATTTGAACCTGTGTCCTCGGCCCAATCCATATTTCGACCCACGATAATATCGTGTTTCTTGGTGTCCCACAGAACACGAGTGCATGGATAAGCCGGAACTGCCAACAAAACGGTCAGTAAAAAAGAAAGTGTTTTCATGCCCCATAGCCTAGATAAGAAGAATGTGGAAGCCAAGTCCAGATATAAACAAGGTTGGGTTTTGACATATTTCTTATATTTGCGAGTCCTGTTTTTAATGGTCAAATCGACCTCGATATGATTTAGATGTACTCATGAACAATCCAACGAACTGTCCAAAATGTAATTCAGAACACATCTACCAAGATGGAAATTTATGGGTCTGCCCTGAGTGCGCTCACGAGTGGAGCCCCGAGGCTGTCGCTGCCGCCGCTGCTGCCGAAGCGGCCGCCAATGTGATCAAGGATGCCAACGGAAACATTCTTCAAGATGGCGACACGGTCACCGTGATCAAGGATCTGAAGATTAAAGGATCTTCCTCTGTGGTGAAAGTCGGAACTAAAGTGAAAAACATCCGCCTGGTTGACGGTGGCGACGGTCACGACATCGCTTGTAAGATTGACGGCTTTGGCGCAATGAACCTGAAATCAGAATTTGTTAAGAAGGTTTAAAACGAAGGCTCCGCAAGGGAGCCTTCTTCTTATCTAATTGGCAAAATACGAGTTTGATCTGGAATTCGAACGATTCGTCCCAAGGACAGCGTTTTCACAACCTTTGCAGATACGCCTGCGACCCTCTCGGACACCTCAACATCCACATCTTCATGCACGACGATCATATAACTTGTGGTCAGAAAATCCCCGCTGCCGACATGGCGGAAGCCCACAAAGTAAGTGTACTGGGCGCCAGCCGCAAACCACCCCGCACGACCAAATGCTGTTTGAGCGCCGTGCGTGATCTCAATCCCACCGCAGTCTTCCACCCAACCGTCACTGCGTTGATCTGAATCCTTGCAGTTTTCATTTTCGATGGTTTTGCGCAGCTCTGTCAGTCGCGAATCAGGATCATCCAAAATCATTTTCAGAAAACGCTCATTGTCGCTTCCATCCACATAGTCATGGGCCTGAACGGACTGCGAATCCTCCACCATAAAGCTGATGACGGCTCTTTCTGCTGAAATTCTTTCCATAGTTCGGGATTCCGCGGCCTGACAGACGCACGCAAGACTCATAACACATAGACTGATCCATGCTTTCATTCGCTAACTCCTTATTTTATGAGCGGCCATAGATAGCCCCCAATCTGCAAGAAAACAAATGAAGATCAATTAATGAAAACTCTGTCATCGGCGAGTCTTGCCAATATGCAAGACTCTGTTAACCTTAAGCCCATGACACAGCTTAAAGAACGCCTGCTCAACTTTTACGAAGAACATGAACGTACAGTAGATATCGCTTTCTTTCTTGGCGGCTTCTTCTTCGACGTCTGGACTCTTTCTGATATCGATGATCCCTTAGCCATACTTCAACAGGTCGTTTACCTGCTGATTCTGGGTGGTCTTCTTTATTTTGATTTCCTCAAATCCCACGGCTTTATTAAAATTCATCAAAGACTGGAGAGGGTGTGGGATTACCGCCAGCTGGCTGTGCATTTTCTTCTGGGCAGCTTGTTAAGTGTTTATTCTCTGTTCTTCCTGAAAAGCGCCTCGCTGTTCTCATCGTTGATTTTTATTCTGTTGCTGTTGGGACTGATGGTGGCCAACGAACTTAAACGAGTTCGTGAAAGTGAAATCAATCTGAAAATAGGCCTTTTCGTCATTTGTCTTTTTTGTTTCTTTTCGATGATGGTTCCCACCGCCCTGGGCTTTGTCGGTCTGGTGCCATTTACCCTTTCCCTGCTTCTGACTGCAGGGGCTCTATTCGGCATCTATAGTTTGCTGAAAAAGAACATCCAGGACATCACCGTCTTAAGAAAAAGTCTGATCATTCCTTCAGGCACCGTGCTGATTCTTTTTACGGTGTTTTATCTTTTGGGTTGGATTCCACCGGTGCCACTGTCCGTTCAAAACATGGGCATCTATCACAGCGTTGAAAAGGTCAATGGCACCTATGTGCTTTCTTACGAAACACCTTCCTGGCAGTTCTGGCAAAGAGGGGATCAGAACTTTAAGGCCGAGCCGAACGACAGAATTTATTTCTTTGCCCAGATCTTTTCCCCCGCCCGCTTCAGCGATTCGGTGATTCTTCACTGGTATTACAAAGATCCGGTTCAAGGCTGGCAGACCACGGATAAAATCCCCATGACCATCGCGGGCGGCCGCGAAGGTGGCTATCGTGGTTTTGCTTCGAAACAGAACTATTCAGAGGGTCGCTGGCGTATCAGTGTGGAAACCACCGATGGCAGAGAGATCGGACGAATCTATTTCAACGTCACAAAGGTCAGTGACATCAATCCGAACAGAGCCTTCTATAAAGACATCTTTAGATAAAAAAACACCGCCGGGGGACAGCGGTGTTTGGGGGAAATATTGCCAAATTTTCTTAACTAGTGCCGAGCCTGCACCAAGCGAACTTCAAAGTCCTGGGAGGGGCTTTCTGTTTGAAGTTGCTCAGTCGCTTGTTCATTGGCCGCCACCGCCACCTGCTGCGAATTTAAAATTCGCAAAAGCTTCTTTCTGAGAAGCTTCTGACTCATCGAAGCCTCCTGAATCATCCCGTTAAAGTTCTGAACCTCAGCCTTCGAAAAGGCCGCCCACAATAAAACCGTCATCACAATCAAGAAGCGCATCCGTGCCCTCCTAACAATTCCTACTAGAAAGACCCAGAACCCACCCCAAAAAGGTTAAAAAAAAACATCCCTCCGCACCCTAATCCAACCCCTCCCCGCCCAGCAAAGCGCCGGCAAAAGCGGCGGCGAAGCCCAGCCAGCCCCCCACCTCCGTCTCCCCAGAAGGAGCAGGCAGGTCAAAAAGGCCCAGCCGCAAGGCGGAGGGGGGCCCCCGCAGCGCTGGCGTGCTTAATGCACGTCGGAGCGAGGAGGCCCCCCGACAACGACGTCGGATGGGCCTTTTTCACCTGCCTGCGGTTCGATGTAGGTTTTTTCGGCGTCTTCTTTGAGAACCTGAGCCAGTTGCTGAACCGCCTGTCTGGATACGTCTATAAAGCTCTTCTGATCATGGCGGACCTTGAATTGTTCCAACAACATCAGCTCATCATGACGACGGAACCGTTCGATAATCGCTTGTGCCCTGGCTTCCGGTGTTCCCATGGCAATCAAAAGCTGACCACTAAGGCTGATGCTGGAATCCAAAGTTTCACGGCGAATAAATTTAACTCCAGCCTCCAGCAAATCAAAGGTGTGCTGGCGATTGCGGGCACGGGCAAAGACCTGAACGTGCGGATAGTCTTCCTTCAGGATCTGGGCGATCCGATTGGACGTTTCAACATCATCCACAGCCAACACGAAAAACTTGGCATTACGAATCCCGGCAGCCTCCAGGATTTCCTTACGAGCGGCATCGCCGTAATAAACCTTATTCCCAAATCGACGAAGCAATTCAATTTGTTCGGTATCATGCTCGATGGCCGTGAACGGAATTTCCTGAGTTCTTAGGATGCGACCGAAGATCTGGCCGAAGCGACCGAACCCCGCAATGATAACGGGATTGTTGGTTTCCTCAAACTTATCAAATTCCCGTCCCCCTGCCGCCGGAGTTTTACAAGCAATCCAGGCTTGTATCTTTTCATTCAAAACAATGATCAGCGGACTGGCAATCATGGACAAGGTCACCACCAATGTGAATCGCTGTGTCCAATCAGCAGAAATTACCTGCGCACTCTGCCCTACACCAAAGATCACAAAAGCAAACTCCCCGCCCTGCACCAGATACACTGAAAGATTGTTGGCGGCCTGAGAGTGCAACTTCATAAATCGGCCCACGGCAAAGATCAGAAGACCTTTTATAACCATATAACCGACCAACAACGACAGAATCATCGCCGGGGCCTGCAACAGCAACGAAAGCTTTACCGACATACCGACGGAAACAAAGAACAGCCCCATCAACAGCCCTTTGAAGGGCTCCAGATCCGCTTCCAGTTCGTGGCGATACTCGGACTCTGAAAGAAGCACTCCGGCCAGGAAAGCGCCCAATGCCATCGACAGGCCGACACTTTCCATCAGGAAGGCCACGCCAATCACAATCAGCAATGTCACACCGGTGAACAGTTCGCGACTGCGGGTTTCAGCAACCACCTGCAGAAATCTTCCCATCAGCAAACGACTGGAAATCGCCAGACCAATAAAGATCGCGATAGCCCCACCCCAATTGACAGAAGGCGTGTTAGCCGCCACCAGTCCCAAACTGGGAATCACCGCCAACGCAGGAATGGCCACCACGTCCTGCATTAGTAAAATCGCAAAAGAGGCCCGGCCAAACTCCGTGTTCAGAACTTTTCTTTCAGCCAGAGATTGCAACGCAAACGCCGTGGATGACAAGGACAGGGCAAAACCCACGACAGCGGCGCTGGCCCAAGGGATGCCCAGCTGATATCCGATCACGGTAAAGACGACCGTGCAGAACAGAATCTGCATTCCACCAAATCCAATCAGGGTTTTCCGCAAAGACCACAGCTTGCGAGGCTGCAGCTCCAGACCGATCATGAACAACAGGAACACGACACCGAACTCTGCGATGTGTTGCACGAACTGGAAATCGGATATCAATCCCCACCCCATGGGGCCGATAAGAATTCCCGCCGCCAGATAACCTAAAATAGTTCCCAGTCCCAGTTTTTGAAACAAGGACACCAGAACAACAGAAAAACCCAAAAACGCCAAAATCTGCAAAAGCTGCTCGTGTAAAACCATGCTCACAACGCTATCAAGAGTGCCCGGGCCACGCAATTGGATAGCAGAAAGTAAATTTTTATTAATATCAAAACAGCTGCTGACATTTGCAGATCGCTCTTCTAGCCTGAACCGTATGAAGAACTCAAAAGCGGGCATCTGGTTTATTTTTATCACTGTGACATTGGATATGATCGGACTGGGTCTGGTGATCCCGTCCCTGCCGGATATCATGCGCCGGTTCGTTTCCAGCGAAACTTCCGTTTCGGAATACTTCGGCTATTTCATTTCTGTCTATGCGCTGATGCAGTTTTTGGCCTCTCCTCTTTTGGGTGCGCTGTCAGATCGTTTCGGCCGCAGGTCCATCTTATTGGTGTCTCTGCTGGTCGCGGGCCTTGATTATATTCTGATGGCCTTTGCTCCGACTCTGGGAATTCTTTTCGCCGGGCGCGTGATTGCCGGGCTGACCGGGGCCAACATCACTGTCGCCATGGCATACATCGCCGATGTCAGTGATGAAAAAAATCGCTCTGCCAACTTCGGGATGGTCGGTGCCGCCTTCGGTCTGGGCTTTATCATCGGCCCAGCCATCGGCGGCCTGCTGGGGCATTTGGGGCCTCAGTATCCATTCCTTGCCGCCGCCGGTCTCAATCTTCTGAACTTCCTGTTTGGACTTTTCATTCTGCCGGAATCCCTGCCCCAGGAAATGCGTCGTAAGATTGACTTGCACAAGACCAATCCATTGCACTCTTTGGTCACCGTCTTCCGCTCCAAGCATCTGTTGGCGTTGTTGCTGGTTTACTTCTTTTTCCAACTGGGCGGTCAAACTCATCCGTCCATTTGGACATTGTACACAGAAACCCGCTTTAACTGGACAACCTCGCAAGTGGGACTCTCCCTGGCGGCGGTGGGTTTGTTGTCGGCCATTGCCCAGGGCTGGCTGACTCGTCTGGTGATCCCGAAACTGGGTGAACATCGCACGGTGGTGATCGGAGCTTTTGGTTATGCCGTTTCCTTCGCGCTTTTCGGGTTCGCCACTGAAGGCTGGATGATGTATGTCATTCTGCTGGGCTCATCGATTTTCTGGGTGGCACCTCCGGCATTGCAGTCTTTGATCAGTCACAACACGCCTCCGCAAGAACAAGGTGAACTGCAAGGGTCTTTGGTCAGTCTGGCAAGTCTAGCTGCCATTATCACCCCTTTGGTCACGACCAAGCTGTTCGCTCACTTTTCCGCACCGGCGGAAGGTGTGCCCTCCATTCCAGGTGCCCCTTATTTTTTTGCCGCGATCATCTGTCTGATTTCATGGGCGATTATGGCTCGCAGGAAGGTTTCCTAAAACGGCTGGCCTTGCGGGTCCTTCCCGTCAGGAGTACTCTTAAGAAGTCATGGATTCTGGTATCAAGTCTTTACTTCAAACTGCCATCACCGCGTTAGAGCCTCTGGATCTGGCCCCGATAATGGACCCGCATGCCTGCGTGGCGCTGATTCTGCGGGGACAGTCTGAAGAAAATCTGGAGCTGGGCTTTATCCAAAGAGCCCAACGCCCCGGGGATCGCTGGTCAGGTCAACTGGCTTTTCCCGGTGGCAAGCGTGAAGCCTTTGACATCACTGATCTGGATGCCGCTTTCAGAGAAACTCTGGAAGAAATCGGAGTTCGCCTGAGTTCCCACGAACTGCTGGGACGTCTGGATGATATTCAGGCCCGCAAAGCCGGAACAATGCTGGATTTTTATATCCGACCATTTGTGTTTTACACTGAACAGAACTTCCACGTCACTCTGGATACCAACGAAGTGGCGGACTATTTCTGGGTGCCTTTAAAGAACATCCGCGATCCCCAAAGGCAAACCGTTTACAAAGTTCAGCGCGAAAACATGTCGATTGAACTTCCCGCTGTGTATCTGGATCGCGTGCCGCCTTTATGGGGTCTTTCCTACATGATGACTTTGAATCTGTTCGAACGCTTGCACAGGCTTTTAAAATAGCTTCGTCGCGATCAGAAACGGTTTTTCCGTTTCAAAGCAGCACAATTCAATTATTTTAAACTTTTTCATTAAAAGTGCTCAACTATCCCAAGGTCCAGCCGATAAGTCTTATGAACCCAATGAGGTTCGCCTTGCACGAAAGGAGCCTTCAATGGCTAATAAGACAGTACGTAAAGAGTATATCTGGAACAGGGAGATTCGTGAATTGGTTCTCCTGACCGGAACGGGGCCACCATAACTCCAGTAAATTTTAAATTGGTGATTAAATAAAAAAGCCAGGACGAAAAAGGCGCCCTGGTTTTTTTATTTTTCAATTTGAGACAGCTCTTAAAGAATCGAGAAAATGGTCGAGAAGCTCAAAGTTGTGGATTCCGCTTTCATGTCTTTCGGGTAGAAATTCAAATAAGGTGCAAAATAAATGTCGCGGCTGAAAGCATAACCCATGCCCAGGCGACCGCTCAGGGTTTTGTTCAAAAGATCCCATTCCCCATCACGGGCGCGTGGATTCCAGAAGTTCATCGCCACAGAAGTATAAACGTTCATCTTGTCAGAAACATTGTATTTCACTTGCGGATAGAAACCCAGGTGATAACGGGAAGCCTTGCCGTCTTTCTTCTCGTATCCACGCTCATACAAGAAGACGCTCAGGCCAGTATCCAGGCCTGCCGCGAAGCCGGAATTGCCCAGGTTGTAAACCAAAGAGTTATCATAGGACAAAGAAGCGTACTGACCCACATCACGGAAGTTTGGAACTGTTGTCCAAGAAGCCCCATAAGAGTTTCTGACTTGCAAATCGCCCAGACGAGAATTGCGGTCATAGCTGATGAACGGCGTTTTTACGTCCGTGCGCTCAACCCCGTGGAAGGGAGTCAAAGCGTTGATGCCTGTTCCGGCACTGATCGCGCTTTTGGAATCCAAACGGTAACGGCCGCTGATGGAACCGCTCAAAGAAACCTGATTCACACCGATGGAACCATCCGGATTTGGCTGCATTTTGCTGGAAAGATCACCCACAGGAGGGCCGAAGTAAGAAAGAGAGAATTTCAGAGAGTAACGGGACAAGGAACCGGATTCAGCTTTGAGCTTTGAGTCTGTGATATCTTTGTCGTCCTCAAATTTTTTGTTCTTCAGAACATCACCCACAGAAGTGGATGTTTTTTGAGTTCCGGATTCCACAGAAGGAGTGGAAAGTGTGGTGGAAGAAGTCTGCGCATTGGCTGCCAAAGAAATCCCCACAATAAACCCGATCAAAAGCCCTTTAACCATGAAAACCCCCAAAAGTTTCGAGAGTTTGTACCTGCCCCGAGGACAAAAGAAAAGTCATGCTTTTGTTATGTAATGCGCCAAGTAGAATTTTCAATCACCCTGACGAAGCTTATAGAGGACTTGAGGCAGCATATCGACCACATCCGAGGCCGTCATCGACAAAAGGTCCTTTTTTTGCGCTTTCCAAAGATTCGCCGTGGCCCCGTGCACATAAGCCCCCAAAAGTGCCGCCCGGGTTGGAGACAATCCCTGAGCCCTCAGGGACGTGATAACTCCTGAAAGCACATCCCCGGTCCCTGATTTCGCCAAGGCAGCATTCCCCGTTGAGATTCCATAAACACGCCGCCCATTGGCCACCAAAGTACCATGCCCCTTTAAAAGCACCACGCACTGAAAAAGCTCTTGCGCCATCTTGATAAATTCATAGCGATGCGCAGAGATTTCCTCTGCCGAAACTCCCAGACAGCGGGACAATTCCCCCGTGTGAGGCGTGACGATCCAGGTACGAGGTAGCGGGAACAAGTTCTGTTCCGCACAAACCGTGATGGCATCGGCATCCAGAATGACATTTGAAATATTTCGTTCTTTCAGCTCACAAATAATCCGGGCCGTGAAAGAATTCACACCAAAACCCGGTCCGCATAAAATCGCATCGAACTTTTGCGTTTGCCATTGTTTCTTGGCTAGATCCAACAGAAGAAAATCCGGATTCTCCAGCGAGGACACGGAAATATTTTTCTGCGCCAGAATCACATAACCACTTCCCATGCGCAGAGCCCCGCGGGCGGCCAGAATTCCGGCCCCGGGATAGTCGGCACTTCCCGCCAGCAGCAGACTGCGTCCGCGCGTGGCTTTGTTATCCTTTGCGGAAACAGCAGGTAAAAGTTTCCTCGCAGATGATTTTTTCAGAATACGCACGGGATCGTTGGCTTTTTCCATAGGGATCAGTGTATAACCCGAAGTCATGATCGTAAAGACAGAAGCCGACCTGGAAGGTCTTAAAAAAATTGGAAAGATTGTCGCCAACTGCCTGCAATACATGGCGGGCAAGATCGAACCGGGCATGAGCACCAAAGAGCTCGATGACCTGGGTGGCAAATATCTGGAGCTTCATGGAGCCAAGTCCGGCCCCATGGCAGTTTACAACTTTCCCGGCTACAACTGCATCAGCCTGAATCACGAAGTGGCTCACGGCGTGCCTTCTGACACTAAGAAAATTCACAAAGGCGACCTGATCAACATTGACGTGTCTGCCGAGCTGGGTGGCTATTTTGCAGATAATGGTGGATCCTTCGTCGTCCCGCCGGGGAAGAAAGCTGACGAAGAACTTCTGAAAGTCACACGCCTTGCTTTGGAAACCGCCATCAAAGCGGTCAAAGCCGGTGAGCTGATCAACGTGATCGGCTACAATATCGAAAAAGTCGCCAAAGCCCACGGGTACAGCGTGATTGAAAATCTGGGCAGTCATGGTGTGGGTCGCAGCTTGCACGAAGAGCCAAAGTTCATTGCCGGTTACTACGACAAAGACGATCGTCGCAAACTTAAAGAAGGCCACGTCATCACGATTGAACCTTTTGTATCCACCGGCGCCCGCTTTGTCGATGAGGAGTCTGACAATTGGACTCTGGTGGCTGGTAAAAATCATCGCACAGCACAGTTCGAACACACGATGGTGGTGTTAAAAGACCGTGCACTGATCGTCACGATTCCTGATCCTGTCTAAAAACATCAGGCCTTTCTTTGCGACAGACCCGTCTAAAGTTCTAAGATTTCCTTTCAACCTTAGGAGACCTTATGAACATGTCGAACTCACTTCTTTTTGTTTCCCTGCTTCTTGCAAACACCGCGGTGTCAGCCGCCCCCACTCCGGCAGCGGGGCTTAAATTTGAAGCCACAATTTCCCTGGCCCTGGCAGAAGAGGCTGCTCGCGAGGCCGTCGCCAACTGCGCCACCAAAGGTTATCAGGTCGCTGCCACCGTCGTCGATAAGGCAGGCGACATCAAAACTCTCTTTCGTGCCGATGGGGCTGGTCCGCACACTGTTGATGCCAGTCGCCGCAAAGCCTACACAGCCGCCTCTGCCAAGAATGGCACCTCCGCAATGCTTGCAACATCTCAAAGCAATCCTGCCGCCCAAAATCTGGGGGACATTGACGGATTCCTTCTGCTCGGCGGGGGGCTTCCCATACGAGCTGGCAGTATCGTCATTGGTGCTATTGGTGTGGGTGGCGCTCCAGGCGGTCCTTTGGACGACCAGTGCGCTCAAGCTGGAATCGACAAAATCAAGGATCGAATAGGCAACTAGTCCACCAGATTCCGCTTGAAAAGAAGCTAGACACACTGCCTAAAGGCTTTCAGGGCGGAATAAAAGGTGAAAGGCTATGGATGTTTCATTTATCACGGAGGACCTTTATGAAAATGTTTTTTGCAATCGCTTCTTTGTTCGTCGCTTTCTCAGCTCACGCTTCGGACCGTAAAGTTGGAAATGTCATCGCAGTTGAAAGAGAAATCTCTGACCTTTACAACACTTGCTTGAAGGCTGTTGAAGGTCCTACGGACAAACCTCAGAGCTTCTTCTCTTGTGCGATTAAGTATGTAAAAGATGGCGAGATTCCTGTGAGCAAAGGTCGTCTGTTGAAATTGATGGATGAACGTTGCCAAGTTCACGGTGAGGCAGTGAACGGCGTTGTTTTCATCACTTTCTCTGGTCCTAAAGCTCCATCTTCTTTCGAAGCTTCCCGCGCCTGCCTGGAAAGAGCACTGAGCGATAAAGATTTCGCAAAAGTGATCGTTTACACTCTAGAGTAAGAGATCTTCACATATCGCCCGATTTTACGAGGAAGAAGTACTCCACACTTCTTCCTTTTTTTATTCTCCCTCAACTGCAAATAAACGGCGTTTCAGAGGAGAAAGGCGAGATAAGTTATGCTTTTTGTGCGTCCTTTTGCTTGCTTGGTCTTAGCCCCCTAATTAAACTGATACGGTGACTTGAATATGTTTGCTGACAGTTCCAGGAGGTTTTATGGCAAAGCTTTTTTTAACAGAGATTCCCTCCCGCGAAGCTATCCAGGAAGAAGCTGGTGTTTTGTATCCCCAAGTGAATCCTGAAGCTTGGTATTCGCACATTCTGTTGCGCAAGATCACCACGGAATTTGAAATCAATCTGGATAAGTTCTTTTCTCAGTACAGCCTGTCTTCCGGCCGTTTCACGCTGATGATTCTTTTGAATAAATACAGCGATGGTCTGATGCCATCCGAACTGGCGCAGATGGTGGGCGTAACCCAAGCCACGATTTCCGGTCTGATCAACAGCTTGGAGAAAGCCGGAATCGTGCAAAGAACCACGCACGAAAAAGACGGTCGGTCTTATGTGATTAAACTGACGGAAAAAGGAAAGACACAAACTCAAACCATTCTTCCCGAGTACCAAACGCGCATCAACAACTTCTGGGCCGAATTCGCCTCTGATGAAAAAAACTCGATCAACGATTTCTTCATGCGTCTGATCAAACAGATGAAAGAGATCGGACAGAAATCCACCGAGTCCTAAAAAGAGAAAGCCCGCTGAGAAGCGGGCTTTCTCTTTTATTAATCCCTTACTTTTCAATCTTACAAGTCACCCGCCAAAGAGCAGCTGACGATTGTGTCGAGCGTATAACCAGAAGTATTCTGGAATGGACCGAAGTGATTGTAAGAGCGACCTACGGCCATGTGTGGGCTCACACAACGCTCTGCTGGAGCTTTCAAAGTGCCGTTGGATTTCACATTGTACGGATGCGTGTTCTTGGAACTTGTCGCATTCACTTGCACCGCAAAGCTGCCTGTCACTTTCGCCGCCGCACAGAAGGCGTTGAAAGTCTGCAGGGAGCTGCCAAGGATGCGGATCAATTCTGCTTGAGAGGCATTCGTTTTGATCGCGTTTCTTGGATACAACTGATTCCACTCACGGATACAAGCCTGGATATTCCCACCAGCATCTGGCGTAAACTGGAACAGACCGATATTCAAACGGGATTCTGCCGGTTGGTAAGGATCTTCATAGAAGTTCACACCTGCTGGGCGTCGATAGCCCGCTGGAGCATACTTAGCCGCCACATTTTTTGCTTTTTGTGTGTCGGCGGTCGTCAAAGACTCCATGTACGACAGACACATCATGAATTTAGACCAGAGCTTGGAAGCCTTCACATATCCTTCACGATTGCCGGACAAAGCCTCACGACGGTAGCCATTCATCAGATCTGCAAACGTGTTGATCTTTTTGATTGTCGCTGCCGAAGGAATGTTCTTACCGGACAAAGTCGTATTCAAAGTCTCTGAGGTCACATTACATAGTGGATGTGAAATCAAGCTGTTCGGCAGATAAGTGTTAACGTCTTTATTCAGATTGAAGTAAGACGCCACATAACCCAGTTGCGCCTTGGACGGCTGCATTTTCAGTTCAACTGCATAAGCGATGCGATCTGCGAAACGGTCTTTACCATCCAGTTGTGGATCGGCGCTGTCGGTCGCGTGACCTTCCTGTGCATTACGAACCAGCAAAAGCTCGCGGTAGTTTTTATAGTTGTTATCTACAACACCACCCACCGGATAAGAAACTTCGGTAAAGACATCAAAGTTTTCCGGAGTGATGGAGTCAGCGATCGCCGCGGGTTCACGACCTGGAGCTGGAGCCGGAGCTGGACCCGGTGCCGGTGTTGTTGGAGGTGTCGTCGCTGGTGGCTTCGTGGAGCCGGAGTTGTTTCCCGAGTCGATCGGTTTTTTCGCCATCGCGAACGCCGCCGGAGAAATAAGGGTTGTCGTAACGATAAGGCCTAGCAAGATGTTGGTTGTGCTTTTTTGTGTTTTCATACCTCCTAGATCGGAGCTAGGTCGCGCGACTAAAGGCGTCCTAGACCATTTTGAGGTCCAGTTTTCAGGATCTTGGTAAAGTCGGGGAAAACTGAAAAATTATTGTTCAGCCATATCCACGACCATAGTCGATGAACCGGGTTTAAGAACTCCGCAGGGGCATCCGATAATATGAAAGTAACCAAACCTACAAAAGGGAGTCTCATTATGAGTCAAAAATATGATGTACCGAACCTCTATAATTTCCTGCTGCACACTCCAGAGGGCGGTCTCAGAAAAATGCTCGTGGATAACAAGCCTTTCACGGAAGCGCACTTCAATCTGATGATGAAGGTTGTTCGTGCCTGCAACGAAAGTCAGTTTACAGAGCATTTCGACAAACAGGATTTCCCAAAGGTAAAAATGGGTCCTGGCGATATCAAAATTAAAGAGAAGTTCTGGGCCGACTGCATGACAGTCTGGGATAACCGTGGACTTCTGACTCCGGCTGTGGCAACTAAGGCGGCATGATCGCGTATCTTGCCCCTGAAAAATTTCTGCCAGAACTTCTTGAAGAGCTTAAAGACGTAAAGTCGGTTCACGGGAATCTGGTACTCACTGATGGGCCCTTGCAGAATTCTGTCTGGGCCCAAAACATTTGGCTTGATGCCCAGATCATTCCGTTTGAATCCATTTCCCAAGCGGCCAAGGCATTAAAGAGCCTGGGAAAACTCTGGGCTTGTTATACCTTCGAAAATCATCGCCGCGCCCAACTGATTCAGGACCAGCTTCCGAAGTTGCGTCCGCGTGTTCTGGATTTCCTCAGCGAACTTCCTGAAGACAATCTGGGAGCCTGGACTTTGTTGGACAAAAACACGCTGCTGGCCTCCCCGACCACGAACTCCCGCTTTCCTTTAGGGGAAGTAAAATTCAACGAAGACAAAAAAACACCGCCGTCCCGGGCTTACCTGAAACTGTGGGAGCTTTTCACCGTCTATGGCATCCGCCCTGAACCCGGTCAGAAGGTCGTTGATTTCGGCAGTTGCCCCGGGGGATGGACGTGGGTGCTTCAACGTGTGGGCTGCGAAGTCATCAGTATCGACCGAGCTCCTTTGGAGCCTTCCATTGCGGCCCTGCCGGGTGTGAAGTTTATGAAGACCAATGCGTTCAATGTGAAGCCGGAAGATCTTGGCCGCATTGATTGGTTCTTTTCCGATATTATTTGTTACCCTGAAAAACTGCTGGAGCTGGTACAGACCTGGCAAGCTTCAGGACTTTGCTCAAACTTCGTTTGCACGATAAAATTCCAAGGTGAGACAGACTACAAGACACTGAAAAAGTTTTTGCAGATGGAACACACCCGAATTCAGCATTTGCACCACAATAAGCACGAGGTCACGGTATGGATCAAACCACCTTCAAGCTGATAAGTCGCGCTGACGAAAAGGCGAAACTTTGGGATGATATGGCAAAAGCTCGCGGCGAGTTTTTGTGCAAGGGCACCGACGACTTGATCTGCAAACTGCGTGTGCAGTTGTTCAACTCCAAACTTCAGGCTTTGGAATGCACCTTTGAATCCCCGACACAAATGAAGGATCAGGAAGAATATCTGGGACACTTCTTTTTAGGTGGTGAAAAGTATTACTTCCAGGCCAAGGCGCAAGTTCAAAATGGCAAGGTGTTGATCCCGGTTCCACAGGAACTCTACCACTTGCAACGCCGCCAGAATTACCGAGTGCATATTCCGGATGGTTACCATGCGTTCTATAATATCGTTCTGGTGAATCAGAAACCGCAGAAAATCACCGGACAACTGGCCGACCTCAGCGGACAGGGTTGCCGCGTGATCTATCGCCTGGATGCCCCGCTGATGAAAGTCGGTGACCAGGTCACAGGTCATCTCTTGATTGGCAAACGAGCTCCGATCGAAGTTCAGGGCGTCGTCCGTCACATCAAGGTCGATGACAGCAATAAAGTCATCCAAACCTTCGGCATTGAGTTCACCCCGCTGCCTCCGATTCTGGAAAACAAACTCTTCGCAATCACTCTAGAAATCCACAAAGAAATCTTCCGCCGTTAAAAGGTGCCTGGTTGTTTTTTCTGGCTACTGCGCAGCAGACCCCACAAAAAACAAAAAACCCCAGCACAATCTCGCACTGGGGCTCACCTTAGTTACGACAATCCACGACTGATGCGTCGTAGCCAGAAAAAACAACCAGGCACCTTTTACTCCGATCCTAGGACTGTCGGGTCTTTTTTGCGGATCGATTCGTATTCCTGATCGAGTTGTTGTTGCAGCTGCTTCTTTTTTAGCTCGGCTTGTTTTTTCTGATCGGCCAGAGCTTTCTTGCTTTCTTCAAAGCGTTTGGAATAGTCGCGGTGAAGCTGGTTGAATTCATCGGTTTTAGAGCGAATGTAGTCGTCGAAGTTCTTACGTTTGTCGCGCATGTCGGCTTCGAAGGAATCACGCTTTTCTTTTTGATTTGCATAGAAATCTTTCCGCTTGGATTCCAGATCATCATAGAATTCCCGGCGTTCGTCCGACGTCGCCTTTTTCTTGGCAAAAGCCTTCCTTTGATCTGCCAGTTCTTTCGTGAACTCATCGCGCTCTTTCTTCTGCTGCTTGCCGAACTGTTCACGGGCCTTGGTCATGTCTTTGTTAAAGGCACTGCGCTTTTTATTCACAATCGAACTAAATTGATTGCGAACCTCGGATGGAGACCTGGAAAGATCTGACACCAGTCCGTCCATGAAGGCCTTTTCATCGTTTTCCTTGCGGACCTCTTCAGGAATGTTCTTGCGTAGAGCCTCCAAAGCCTCGCGGTCTGCTTTCAAAGAATAGTTTTCATCCACCAATGCCCCGCCGCCCGGACCTTCTGCTTCTGCCCTGGCTTCCAGGAAAGACAGCATCACGACCAAGACACAGAAAAGAAGAGTCAAAACAGACTTAAGTCTCAATGTATCTTGCGCCTTGGACCCTGCAAAAGAAGGTGCCAGTGGTAAACTCATGGTGTTCTCCTTACGAATGAATCTTTTTGAGAATAATTGGACTCTACTCAAAACACAACAGACCGATAAGGAACCTATGTTATACGGTAGAAGAGTCATCGAACCTCAACGCGTACCACACGGGCAACACCCGCGTCGCTTTATTCTGAATAAAGCCTTTCAGTACAAATACAGCTGGTACATGATCACAGCCGTCGCTGGCGGAGCGTTGCTGTTCCTGATTCCGGCCTTTTACTTTATTAATCAGAACTATGACCTGTTCAAAAGTCTGGCTTACGACACCTATCCAAGCCTGGTTCAGCACCTGGAACGCGAAACAACGTGGCTGCGCATTTTCCTGGCCGCCAGCTTTGTCTTCCTGATCGGCGTGACATTGTTCCTCAGTATCCGCATGACCAAAAATCTGCTGTCCCCTTTGATCAGCATGGAAAAGCACATGCACCAATTGATGCTGGGTCAGTGGCATATCCCCGACTATCAAATCCCGGAAGAAGATGACTTCCGCGATCTTTCCATGACCTATGATTACTTCTATCGCGCCCTGAAAGCGAACACGGAAACCGAACTGAAACTTTTGGAAAAGCTCAGCATCGATCCGCAGAATCGCGAGGCCTATGCCGCCTGGAAGACTTTATTGTCTGAAAAACGCGCGCGCCTGGGTATTAAGGAAGAATTTATCCTTAGCGAGAACGTCGTAGAGATGAACGAATTTGATCAGAGACGTCGCGTTTCTTGATCGCCTCACGCTTGTCGTGAGTCTTTTTCCCCTTCACCAAAGCAATCTGAAGTTTCGCGCGCCCGCTTTTGAAGTAGATCTTCAACGGCACGCAGGAATAACCTTTTTCACGTAAAGCCCCGAAGATTTCATCGAGCTCTTTTCTATGCATCAAAAGCTTGCGATGTCTTTCCGGGACGTGATTGTTATAGCTGGACGCTTTGTATTCAGCGATGTGGGCATTTTGCAAATAGGCCTCATCCCCTTTGAAAGAGATGTAGGAATCCTTCAGCTGAACATCCTTGTTGCGCAGGGATTTCACCTCACTGCCCATAAGCTGCAAGCCCGCCTCGTAGGTTTCTACGATCGTGTAATCAAACCGGGCTTTTTTGTTCTCATGAACAATCAGGATGTTTTCACTCATTCTTCAAATCCAAAATGCTTGTATAGCTTTACGAACTGAGCCGGACTGAGCTCCTCAGCACGGGCGGTTTCTTTAAAGCCCAGTTCTGACAGCCAACCGATCAGCTGCTCTTCAGTTAGCTTCTTTTGACTTAAAATACCAGACAAATTTTTCTTCAGAAGCTTACGTCTTTGCGCAAAGGCCGACTTCACAAAACCCAGGAAAGCCTTGCGGTTTTTGACCTCAGACTCAATACGCTCAAAGGACAACACTCGGCTGGCCACCCGCGGAGGCGGCTGGAAGTCCCTTGGACCGGCTTCTGTCACGGTTTCAATTTTCCAGAAAGTTTGTGCAAAGACACTTAAAAGACCGTAAAGCTCGGCCCCCACGGAACCGCGTATCTTTTGGGCCACTTCCTTCTGGAACATCAGCACCATCGCTGCCACACCTTCGTTTTCCAAAGATCTTTCAACCACAATACTGGAAGAAATCTGATAAGGCAGGTTGCTGACAAAGACCACGCGTTTTCCGGTATAAAACTGCTTCCAATCCAGGCGAAGGGCATCTTCTTCAATGACCGGCATTCCCTTGTCGCGCCAGTAAGCCGCAATGGCATGATCCAGTTCAATCAACTGCAACGGCAAATTCAGTTCACGCAACAGATCCGTCAAAGCCCCCGGGCCCGGACCGACTTCGATCAGGGCTTCGGGCTCAAAAGCCTTCACCTGATTGACGATGCGCTCAATGACCGTGTCACTGACCAGAAAGTTCTGACCTAAAGATTTTTTGGCGGCAATGCCCATGGCCTCTTGCGCGCGTTGCAGACGTTCTCTGGAATTACTCATCTAAAATCCGTAGCTAAAGGTTGAGGCGATGGCCCCAGATCCAAACTTGAAACTTCACCGCGGGCCATGCGCAAAGCCCCCACATAACCAATCATCGCGGCGTTATCAGTGCAATAACGAAGAGGCGGAATCACCAAAGTGTATCCCTTTTTATCCGCCCATTCCTGAGCACGCTGACGCAAGCGCGAGTTCGCACTCACCCCGCCGGTTAAAATCACCCGCTTTGAGCGGAACACTTTGGCAGCGCGATCTAATTTTGCAATCAACACATCGACGATAGCTTCCTGGAAAGACGCACACAGATCCGGCAATCTTTCCTGAACCAGTTCAGGCCCCAACTGCTCGATCATGCGCTGACCCGAGGATTTGAGCCCCGAAAAGCTCATATCGAAAGTGTCATCATGGATCATACTGCGCGGGAATTCGAAAGCTTCGGGGTTGCCGGTTTTGGCCATTTGATCCACGCGGACTCCACCAGGGAACCCCAGACCCGCCATCTTGGCAAACTTATCGAAACATTCTCCGGCAGCATCATCCTTGGTGGCACCCAATATGCGGTAATCGCCAAGGCCTTTGATTTGATACAAACTTGTGTGTCCACCACTGATCGCCAGCCCCACATACGGATAACCGAAGTCTTCCGGTGGAGCATACTTATCATCGCGCAGGAATGGCGCCAGCAAGTGACCTTCCAGATGATTCACACCCAAAAAAGGCAAATGTTTGGCTTGGGACAGCGACTTCGCCGTCACCAAGCCCACAATCAGGGCCCCGATCAAACCCGGACGATTGGTCACGGCGATCCCTTGAACGTCGGACCAGTTCATGTTGGCCTTTTTAAAGGATTCTTCGATCAGCGGAATCAGAGCGATGGAGTGGTTGCGGGCGGCGATTTCAGGAACGATACCGCCATAGATTTCGTGATCCAGATCCTGAGAAGCGGCCACCACGGAGTGCACCCAGCCCGTGCGATCCACGATCGCCACAGAGGTGTCATCACAGCTTGTTTCAATGGCCAGAACTCTTTCAATCACGATATTACTTTTTTAAACCCTTCAAACGGATCTTAGCACGACGAGCCTCTTCTGACTTCGGAAACTTACTGACCACCTCGTCATAAAAGGTTTTGGCTTCGTCTTTCATGCCCAATTCCTGGAAAGAGACCCCGATTTTGTAAGTCGCATCCGCAAACTTAGGACCTTTCGGATTTTCATCACGGTATTTCTGGAAGTTCAGGATGGACTGCTTCCAGTCTTTCTTATTGAAATGGTCCTGAGCCGCCTCATAAGGGTCTTTTTTCGCCTGTTTGGCCGCTTTTTCAGCCGCCTGGGCATTGGCCACGCGTTCGGCGCGCAAAGCATTGACTTCCGTGTTCAGCGCATAGATCTGCTTTTCCATGGTAGCGAGGGCTTCTTGCATAATGCTGACCTTGGTATTTAAGTCGACATTTTGCTGCTGAGAAGCCTTCAAAGCACTTTCCACACCGGAATGGCTTTGACCCAGCTTATTTTCAACCACATCCACGCGACCATTCAGTTCACGGATTTGCTCTTCAATCTCGGCCACACGTCCGGCGGCGTCGGCGTTGGTTTTTTGCAAAGTCACCACTTGCTGTTGCATCACCTGACGCTGTTGATTGTCGCGAACGTCGTTGCGAGTTTTCAAACAACCTGTCAAAAGCAAAGAGGCTGCCGCCACTGAGATAATTAACTTCATAGGATGTCTCCAGTTTTCTGACGGATCAGACGGGCTGAGTTTTCAGCCTTTTCCGCTGCCATACGGGCGCGGATGAATTGTTCTTTGGCTTTTCCGTAATCACGATCTTCGAAGTAAATGCGTCCCTTGCGATAGGCCTCTTCCGCCTGATGCCAGTATCCGGGAGAGTGTCGGGCCGCTTGAACAGAACGAGCCGCATCCAGTGCGGCTCGAGCGAGAGAATAGTCATCTATTGGAACTGGCGCAGTTTGACAGCCGACGATCACCGTAAAAAGTAGAACTCCGATGAAAAGTCTCTGTAATTTCACTCTGCGCCTTTCTAACTATTACTGAGCAGGTACGAAGTTCGCACGACGGTTTTTCGCCCATGCTGCTTCAGAGTCACCCATCTCAAGTGGTTTTTCTTTACCGTAGCTGATTGTGCTCAAACGCTCTGCCGGGATACCCAAAGATACCATGTAAGCCTTAACTGCGTTTGCACGTCTTTCACCCAACGCCACGTTGTACTCGATTGTACCACGATTATCACAGTGACCTTCGATTTGTACGCGTACAGAAGGATTTGCTTTCATCCACTCGACGTTAGTCGCGATGTCTTTTTTGGAAGAAGCATCCAGGCTGGATTTGTCATAACCGAAGTGAACAGTCACCAAACCAGCGATTTTACCAGAGTCAGAACCCATTGGGTCAAAGCTCAGTGGTGTGGAATCAATAGCCGTTTGATCGCCTGTAGGCATCGTTTGAATGTCCTGATCAGACTGAGTTTGTTTTCCTTTACAACCTGCTACGAAAGCGATGGCAACAAGACCAAGAGCCAATTTACGAACCATGATGTCCTCCTATGAAGTTCGAGTCGTTATCATTAACAGTAAAAACTTTAATTTATAGCAGCTCATTGTCAAACCTTAGATTTCCGAATTGATGTTGCGTTGCTGTACGGCTAAGAAATCATATGCAAAAAAGATCCTTTGTTTACGGGCTGGCGTCTCTTCTTATAACAACGTTCCTTTCGATATTCCAAGCTGAGGCGCAACTGGAAGTTCCGCCCGATCTGAAGTGGAAGACCCTGCACACCCCACATTTTGAAGTTATTTTTAATGCCGAGCAGCAGGACCTTGGGTATCTGTACGCCGAAAAATTAGAAAAAGCCTATGCAGAGCTGCGATCCTACTTCCGCACACAGCCCGAAAAAACCGTCGTTGTCATCAACGACAAAACGGACATCACCAACGGTTACGCCACTCGCATCCCCTATCCGCACATCATGGCCTATCCGGTTTTGCCCGGCCCCGAAGAAAGCCTGGCCGACACGGGGGACTGGGCGTTTGAACTTCTGGCCCACGAATACACACACATCCTGACGTTTGAGCCGGCCAACGGAATCATGAAACCCTTGCGAGCTGTGTTCGGCACCATTATCGCTCCGAACATCCTGATGCCTCAGTGGTGGAAAGAAGGCGTGGCCGTGGAGATGGAAACCCGCCTGGGCCACCATGGACGTTTGCGTTCCTTGTACCAGGATGCCACGGTCCGGGCCATGGTGGATGCTCAGAACTTCTATGAATACGACATCGCCGAAGCCAATGAATCCATTTACACATGGCCTCAGGGGGCTCGTCCCTACTTATTCGGCTCTCTGATGTGGAGCCAGATGCTGGCCGATCATGGCAACGCCCTTGTCGCCGATCTGCACGAGGCCCAAGGTGGTCGCGTTCCTTACTTTATTGAAGGCCCTGCCCGCCAATACATGGGACGCAGTTACACCAGCCAATACGGTCACATGATGAAAGACACCGAACAGCGCGCTTTAGAACAACTTAAAACTTTGCGCGAAGTCAGCCCCACAGAAATCATTCTTCCGAAAAATAATTTTCAGTCCGTCAGCGCACCCGCCATCTCTCCGGACGGGAAGCACCTTGCGGTGATCACCGAAGATGATGGCAACTCGCGTGCAGTTCGCATCATCAGCAAAGAAAACCTGCAGCAAAGCTTCCTGGATGCCAAAGCCGCCAACACGGTGGAACGGTTTAACGAAGGCTTTATCCCGGCATCACAAAAAGACGGCCCACCCACCGGAAGCATCCAGCGCATCAGCTGGTTCCCGGATTCGCAAAAGCTGATCTATGACAAAATCGACTACACCAATCGCATTCAGCGTTACTCAGATCTGTTTGTCTATGATCTGGGTAACAAAAAAGCCCAGGCTCTGACCAAGGGGCTTCGCGCCCGGGAACCTGCAGTCTCTCCGTCCGGACAACGAGTGGCTTTTGTTAAACTCGACGGCAACCGCACGCATTTGGGAATACTGAAATTGAACGGAGAAAAAAATCCTCCGTCTGAAATCATCTTGTCCCCCAAAATGCAGGAGCGCATTTCCTATCCCACTTTCTGGGATGAAAACACTTTGATCTACTCCTTGCGCAAAGTGGACGGCAGCGAAAATCTTTATCGAATCAATTTGGATTCGCGTCAGCCTGAAATTCTGTTTGCCGACTACCCCAGTGCCCGCTTCGCCCGCAAAACCAGCGAAGGGCTTTTGTTTGCCTCGAGCAAAAACGGTGTGCTGAATCTTTACCTGGCAGATCTGAATCTGCAGAATGTCCGACCTGTTTCTCATACCTTGACCGCTCTTTTCACAGCGGATCTGGACCCGGTTAAAAAAGAAATCTTCACCACTCAGATGACCAGTCAGGGATTGCGCGTTTCCGCGATTCTTCCCGAAGAATGGCAGAAAACTCCGACCCTTCTACCGCAGGTTTCCTCGATGGTCGGCGATCGCTATGAGGCTGTTGAAAAAAATCCGAAGGCCGAGGCTGAAGCCCAAGCGGCGGTGGCTGAAGCCACCGTAGAGGACTATTCCCCCTACGGCTATCTGCTGCCTCGTTATTGGATTCCATTTATTTCCGGTTCTTCCAGTGAAACCGGCGTGGTGTTGCAGGCGCAAACGTCAGGATTTGATCCACTGAAGAAACACTCCTATGCCATCGCGGCCTCCTGGGATACGGCTCTTAACAAAGGCAGCCTGCTGGGCAGCTATCTGAATCAGACAACGTCGTTGCCTGTGTCCTTGCTCGCCTACAAACGCAGCTACTATCTGGGCACCACCGTCAACGAAATTGAAGACACGGGCACTCAACTCTCAGTCCTTCCCGACAGCCACTGGATGTCGATTTACACCAACTTGCAAGTCGGTTGGCAGTACCTCGAACGCACCAATGCGGTTCACACAACCGTCAAGCGCACGGGCCCTTTTGTCTATTTGAACTATGCCAATTACTCAGAGTCCGGCGCACAGATTTCTCCTGAATCCGGCGGCGGGGCCTATGTGGGTGCTTACAACTACATTGCTCAGGATGGCTATCTGAACCATTCGCAATTCCTTGCGGGTGGTGAAATCTATCTTTCACGCTATCTGCCCAAACATCACGCCATCATGTTACGAGCCAATGGAGCCCACATACCAGAAAAGGTGTCTTCGATCTACGGAGTGTCCACCGAGTCCATGGTGTTCGTTCCCGACAGCCCCCTGCCACAGTACATTCTGCGCGGATACAAGCGCGGGCAGCTGTTCGGCCGAAATCTGGTCACCATGAATGCGGAATATCGCCTGCCGCTAAAAGAAATCTACAGTGGCTCAGGCACGGACCCTCTGTTCCTGCGTCGAATCTATGGTGCGGTGATTGTGGATGGCGCAGCCGCGGACGGAGTTTTCATCAACGAAACCAAGCCCTCCGAAATCGTGTCCTTCGATAAGAAGCAGTTCTGGAGCTCCGGAATTGAGCTGAAATTGGAAACCACTTTGGGCTATGTCGTCCCCGTCACTTTGGTCGCTGGATACTATGTGGCTTTCCAAACCGAACAAGGTCCGGAAGGTGTTCTGGCAACAGCTCTGCAAATAACTGGCTTCTAAGTCGATATAGTGCGGTGAGCCAAACCGCTCCATCTTGACAAAGACACAGCCCCTCGAAATTATTGAAGATATCGACAACTAGCGGCGAGGATGCCGCTCTATGCTGTCACCTTGGGGGGAGATTCATGGAAAAAATCAGCTGGATTAAAGAACTTGTGAAGGCTGAGCAACAGATGGAGGAATCCGGTCTTGTTGATATGAGCTTCGGTTTTGACGCCGAAAAGATTCTTATCAACGACACGATTCAGTTCCTTCTTGCTATGAAAACCGAGTTCGTGGACGCGTCAACGTCCTTCAACGAACTAAAACCGTCGGCTTTGGGCCGCATTAAAATCTACGGTATCGCAAAAACTCATGCAGACTTCATGCTTTTCCGTAACGGCTTTAAAATGATCTTCTCATTGAAAGCTCCGGGACAGATCAGCATCCGCTTCAACTTCATCGGCACCAACTACATTCCAACTCCGGGCATGGAGGCAGCACAAACTGCAACCAACGTGATGGATGAACATATCGTTGAAGCCAAATGGGGGGCCTTCGGCGAAGTGATCTGGACTTATCAAGGTCAGCCGATCAAGCTGGAATACATGGTTCGACACTACATGACTCTTTTCATCAAAGAGAGCTCCAAATAAGAAAGGCCCCGATGGGGCCTTTTCTTTTTTACTCAATTGTTTTTGATACCTGATCCGCTTAGTTTCCGCGAAGTTCAGCCACTGCTTTGGCAATGAAATCCTGATGGGCATCCACACGAGTGAAAACTGAGAAGAGCATACATTTCGGAGTCAGAAGACCTGGCAAAGAATCTCCGCGACTTGCCACACCCCAGACATGCAGGCGACCGTTCAGTTCCAGATAAGCCGGACCACCCGAATCACCGCTGCAAATTCCACGGCGCACAGACTGACCCAACATCACTTCCGTGCGAGAGAAGTTTACATCTTCAATGGACAGCTTGGCAGTTCTCAGTGTGCCCGCACCTTTGCTTAAAAGAATTGTCCAGTTCAGACCGTAACCGGCAACGATCGTGCGCACGTTGTTGTTCAGGTAACCTGAATCGAACAACATCGGCGCCACTTGGTATCCTGCTGGAGCCTCCCCTTCAAAGCGAAGAACCGCAATATCATTCGTGTCCTTGCTTTGCACTTCACCTGTGTAACCGTCATGAACAACCTGCCCCGTCACACGACGGATCTGTTCTTTGCCGGCTTTTTTCATTTCCGGTGCAAAGATCACGACGAGATCTTTGGCTTTAGGGTCCACACAGTGAGCCGCCGTCAAAATCAGATTCTTTGCAATCAAAGTTCCAGAACAAATGTAGCCGAGTTTGGATTCATAGATACCCACTGTGCTGCGACCGATATTGCTGGAGCTTTCAACCTTGTCACCACCAACGATCTGGGAGGAGTCTGTCGGATGGACTGTTTGTTCCTGAAAATTCTGAGGCGCACAAGCCACCACCAGGAAAAGAGACGCGATCAATAATACTGCTTTATTCATAAAGCCTCCGTTTTGTATGGGCGGAGGTTTATTACAAGACCCCGAACCCGCGCCAGTCTATTGCTTGACAGTTTTGCGCCCTTTTTGTCAGTCCCCCCGCCTTTCCTGGAAATTCCCCCTTTAAAACGAATTTATCGCTTCTGGCAGCGAATTTCTTGGCCCCGAGTTCGCATTAAATACTCTCCATGAAATCCCTTCTGTCGCTGACTCTGTGCCTGCTTCTACTCCCTTGGTCCTCTTGGGCCGGGGCGGACTATGCTGTCTCTGAATCCTCCATTCGTCAGGCCCGCTGCCTCTTTGAGGTGGCACAGACAGATCAAGAAATTCAGCGATACTTTCACAACAGAGCCGATGCTGTGATCAGCGGAACCACAGCGCAAGGTTTTACTTTCAAAAACGACTCAGCAGAGTTGATCCGGGTCTTTAAAAATCTGACTGAAGCCGATCCTTACCGGGAAACAAGGCAGGATACACGCGCCTTCAGTGGAGCAGCTCAAAACTGCTCCACCGTGATCTGCGCCACGGAGTATCTGTTCGGAAAAGAAAATGCCTGGAAGGTGCTATACCTGAACAGCCGCTTTAATCTGAATGTGTCACACTGGCGTTTTGAACACGCCTCGGCGTGGACAGCAGCTGAATTGAGCACGATCTTAAAAGCTTTAAGCCTGGTGCCGACAGAACTAAGTCGTTTTGCTGAAAACAAGAAGCTCGTCCACTATCGTCGGGGCACCAAAGATCCCCGCAATGAAAGCGCTGCGGTCGCTGCCAACAGTGAGATTCTGGTGTATGATTTCTGGAACACCTTAAGCGAAGAAAAAAAGATCTATATTCTGTTACACGAATTTGCCCACCTGTGGGCCCTGCGCGAAGATGGCAACGACCTGGATCGCAGCGAACCGTGGTTGCAAATCACCGGCTGGGAAATGATCCCCGCAATCCCGGATGTACTGTGGCAGCACGACGGTCGCAAGACCTTCTGGGTGTCCAACTATGCTCAAAGCAATTCAATTGAAGATTTTGCCGAAAGCGTGATGGCTTATCTGTTTGAACCAAACAAACTGCAACAAAACGACCCGGCCAAATTTCATTACCTGAAGAAGACCCTTTTTAAGGGTAAAGACTTTCACCAGCCCGGTCAGTGCGAAAACTAAACCACACGCTGAAACTTGGGACTGCCTGACGAAAATATCTGAAACTGCAAGGGGTGCACACTTTGCACCTGCAACTGAATGGGGTCGCCTTTTTTAAGGGGTCGGCCTGTGTGATTGAAGATCAGTAAAAGCTCACCCTGGAAATTGCACAGAGCCTCTGTTGAAGAGGTCACCTCTTCAACGATGGCGTTCAGAATGCGGCCTTTTTCCAAAGAGCGAATAAAAGCCGCAGATGCCATGACTTAGTCCATGTCCTTGGTCAGATCAATACGACGGAATTGCACAGGACGGATCTCGGGTTCACCGATGTACTGCACTGGCTTCTGAGTGGCCACAGTCGCCGCCGTTGGTGCGGCCGGCGTCGGTTTTTCACTTAAGAACGTCTGCGCAATATTCTGAGTCACATTGAACAAGGCCGATACATTGTTCGCAGTCTGTTGCGCGGCTTTTTCCTCCGCCTTGACTTCCTCGCAGGCGGCTTTAAATGCATCACCCAGTTTCTTCAAGGCTTCTTTATCAGCCTTGGGCACCTCAAAGGCGGTACTGATTTCAATCGGAATCTCTTTTTGCAGTGGAGGCATGAAGCTGATGTTGTCCACGTCACTCAGGTCCGACGAGTTTGCTTCTTGTTGAACCTCGTCGTTGACCCACTCTGGAAGACTATCTTCGCAGAACATCAGCTGGTCGCGGTTTACTTTGGCGATAAACTCAATTTCACCACGGGACAGATCCACTTCGCGAGCGATTTCATCCACACTCATTCCCTGATGGGCCATGCGCGCGGCTTTGACATATTTTACAGTGTTCTGACGTTCAATGATTTCCGTGTGGGGAATACGATCCTGGAAGATCTTGGCCACTTCCAGACTCTTTTGCATATTTTGTTCGATTTTGCTGATTTGCTTGTCTGCGGCCTGAATCTTGGCCTGGATGTCTTTGACCTTTTGTTCCAACAAGGCGGTGAGTTGATTGACCTGGGTTTCAGTGCGATCTGATAGATCTTCTAAAACCGCGATCTTGCTTTGCAGAAGCTGCAGACCCTTGCTGAGGCGTGGATCATCTTTTGGCGGACGATTTAAGCGCACCCACATACCAACGACCCCGGCCAAAAGAATCAAGTTCACCAGAATTTGTAATAAGACCCAAAAGCTCACCCATCGCCTCCCCGGCTACAGCACTCCTTTAGTTTAGATGGGCTTGGTCCGTCTCACAATGAGACCTAGGTCCTAAATGTATCAAAGCAGGACCTAGACCCCAGATCGCTTTGGGACAGAAAATTCAGTGTGTTATTATGCAACAAAGGGGAGTTTGTATTATGTCGTTGAAAAGATGGCGTGGGGTTCGTTGGACCTCACTGTTGCTGGTGTTGGCCCTATCCGCCTGTGGACCTGTAAAATTTTCTGCGCCATCTTCTGATGATGTAGATACGGACGGAACTGGCATTGCGCCGACTCCAACCCCGAATATTCCACTCAGAGATGTTCACTACTCAAATCAAGTTCAGGCCACCGACAACAAACTGGATATCGTTCTGATTGTCGATGACTCCAACTCAATGAAACCGGACAACTTGAAGTTGGCGGCGAAGCTCTCCTCCTTCGTCAATAAGCTTCAGGCGTCCAATATTGACTGGCAAATGTGTGCGACCGTGACGCGCGCTCTGCCCGTCAGTGCGACAGATTCTGCCTGGGGGGCTTCAATCTTCTGGCAAAACAGTGCCACTGAAAGTTATCAGCTGGGCATGGTCCTTAGAAAAACAAGCTCTTCTGACCTGAACAGTGTCTTCGTGCACACGATGGAATATATCGATGCGGGCTGGAAGAACTCTGACGATGAACGCGCGATTAAAGCGGCCTATCACCACGTCTATAACGGTGACTACAATGAAACCCCGAACAATGGCTGTTATCGTCAGGACTCTGCGATTGCCTTCATCATTATTTCTGATGAAGACGAACGCAGCATCGGGGGCGATGCTTCCCAGCAGGTTTACACAGGCGAACTGAAACCGTTGGAAAACGAAGACAAACCACAGGTCTTTGTGGACTATGTCCGCCAAACTTTTGGGGCCGATCGCCGATTCACCGTGAACTCGATCATCGTAAAACCGGGTGATTCCGCCTGTAAGCAGGCGCAAGACACTGGCTCTGCAAAAAGCCACTATGGCTTTAAGTATGCCGAACTGTCCAACCTGACAGGCGGTGGTATCGGAAGTATCTGTGACAGCGATTATTCCACGAACCTGAATCTGTTCATTGATAAGATCAAAGATTCTTTAAGCTCTATTCCTTTGGAATGCAGCCCCATTGGCGCGGTGAATGTGACCATTACTCCAAGTATTGGGGTGGTTGAATCCCGCATCGAAGGCATGAACCTGATCTTCAGCACGCCGGTTCCGGCTGGTAAAACCATTGATGTGACTTACCAGTGCGCCGACAATCGCGCTCCGAGCTCCGTGGGTGGAAAAGTGATTCCTCTGAAAGAAGAAGGCTTCTTTGCCCGCATCATGTCCTTCTTCCGCAATCTGTTCTAAGATTTAAAGCTCTAAAATAAAAAAAGGCGTTGAGAGATCAACGCCTTTTTTATTTCCTATGATCGATCTGATTAAACCAACTGCCCCACGAAGTCTTTCATGCGGGCGATGCCTCGTTTCATGGTTTCTTCCGAAACCGCGAAGCTCAGACGCATATACCCCTCGGTCCCACACTCGGCTCCCGGCACGGTGGCGACAAAGAACTTCTCCAACAGCACATCGCAGAAGTCCTTGGAGGTCCGAATCACGCGATCCTGATAGGTTCTTCCCAGACAGGCCCGGATATCGACCCAGAAATAAAAGGCCCCTTGCGGCTCTGCCGTTTTAAATCCGGGAACGGTGGCCAGCTCCTTCAGACCGCTGTTCTTACGCGCCACCAGTTTTTTCACAACCTCAGCAATGTCCGCCTCCGATGACCTAATTCCTTCCATCAAAGCGTGCTGTGAAATACTGGAGGGCGAGCCGGTGCTTTGGCTTTGATAATCTGCCATTGCCGTGATCAGACGCTCGGGCCCCGCCGCCCAGCCGATTCTCCACCCCGTCATAGAATACGCCTTAGATCCACCGTTCACCAGCACACAACGATCCTTCAGATCGGGTGCCACCGTCAAAATATGCGGCGCCACCAGGCTGCCATCAAAGACCAGACGATTGTAAATATCGTCAGAGATGATCACAACCTGCGGATGCTTTCTTAAAACTTCCGCCAGCGCCTTAAGCTCTTCCGTCGAATACTGCAGACCCGTCGGATTGCTGGGTGAACAGAATAAGAACCCTTTGGTTTTGGCATTGATAGCGGCTTCCAACTTTGCCGGGGTGATTTTAAAGTTTTCAGTTTCACCGCACTCGACAATATGCGGAACCCCATCAGCCAGCTCCACCATTGCCGGATAGCTGACCCAATAAGGAGTTGCGATCACCACTTCATCCCCGGGTGAGCAGATCATTTGCAGGGCGGAAAAAATTATGTACTTCGCACCTGAGGCCACTGTGATTTCCTTGGGCGAATATTCAAAGCCCAATTCGTTCTTCAGTTTCTGTGAAATGGCTTTGCGAAGTTCGACGGTTCCATTGGCGGGAGTGTACTTGGTAATGCCTTTTTGAATGGCTTCAATCCCCGCCTGGGAAGGGCCCGCGAAAGTGGGCCAGTCCGGTTCACCAACCGTCAAAGAGATCACATCATGGCCCTGGGCCGCCAGCTCTTTTGCTTTAGCCACCAAGAAAAGCGTTGGGGAAGGCTTTAGATTTTGTGCTCTTTTGGAAAGCTGGATCAAGACACACTCCTTTATCTTTATCTTTTCAATTTTTCATTCATGGCATCAATCACGATGTCCGGAACCAGGTCCTTCAAAGCGCCACCATTGGCCGCCACTTCCTTCACACCTCGCGAAGAGATGTAGTAGTACTCGGGACTGGCAAAAACCAGCATCGTTTCAAAGTCGGGAGCCAGTTTGCGGTTCATATTGGCCATGGTCATTTCGTACTCGAAGTCGACCACCGCTCGCAGACCACGCACGATCACCTGAGCTTTGGCTTTCTTCATGTATTCCACCGTCAGGCCACCAAAGATGTCGACTTTGACGTTCTTCAGATGCGCAAGAGACTTTTCTATCAACTGTTTACGTTCTTCGCCAGTGAACATGCTCTGCTTCTGGGAAGATTGCGCAACTAAAACGATCACCTGATCATAAAGCGGCGAAATGCGGTTGATGATATCCACATGTCCCATGGTGATCGGATCAAAGCTTCCCGGATAAACGGCAATTCTACTCATGGTTTTCCTCTTCCTGCTGCAAAGCACTTTCATGGCAGAACATACTCAAGATCTTGTCGCCATATTCTTTTTTGCTGTAACGAACCAGTGCGCCGTAGCGATCTTCCATTCTTTCTTTAGCCTGTGATTCAATGGCCAGCAAAGTCGTCGGCCCAAAAGCCACACTGCCACTGGCCGCTTCCATCACTGCATGCGCCATTTTTTCCGTAAACGGCGGGTCTGCAAAAATGATGTCGAAAGGCTCTCCCGAATAAGATTTCAGGAAGGCAATCACGTCCATATTGACGATCTTGTAATCCGAAGCTGGCACGCGCAGCTTTTCAAAATTCTGACGAGTGATCGCCAAAGACTTCGGATTCTTTTCCACAAACGTGCAAAACTCAGCACCACGGGACAGGGCTTCAATTCCCAGATTCCCCGTGCCACAGAAAAGATCGGCCACACGAGAGCCTTCAATTTCAAACTGCAATTTATTGAATAAGGTCTCTTTGACTCGATCGGTTGTGGGGCGGATATGGTCTGCATTGAAAGAGACCAACTGGTGTCCACGATATTTCCCCGCAATAATTCTCATTTTTCCAAATCCTCGGCCATCTTAACGACAGCAAAAATATCTTCAAATGGTTTGGGTACAAAAAGATTGGCCCCCATTTGCAAAGCCGTTTCCATGTTATGTTCACCGGCAAACGCCGACATCAAGATCACCTTGGCTTCGGACTGTTCGCGCATTTCCTTTAAGACTTCAGGTCCGGTTCGACCCGGCATCAAAACATCCAAAAAAACCAGATCGGGCTTGGAGCTCTGCCACAACTGCAGACCTTCATTGCCGTCCACAGCTTCCACGACATCATGACCCTTGCCTTTTAAGGCACGGCTCAAAGAGCGACGCACCAGAGCCTCATCATCCACAATCAAAATCTTCACGGCGCATTCCTTTGCGGCAGCATGATCACAAAGCAAGTGCCATGCGGCTCGACGTTACGGAACTCGATGGTTCCCCCGAATTTTTCGATGACTGACTTAGACATACTTAACCCAAGACCCGTACCATGTCCCTCTTTTTTTGTCGTAAAGAAAGGCTCAAAAATACGACGGCGAATGTCCTCTGGAATCCCCGGCCCGGTGTCTTCAATTTCCAGATACACATGCCCCTGATCGTGACGGGTTCTCACACTCAGACGTCCGGCTTCTTTCATCGCCTGACAGGCATTGTTAATCAAATTAAAGACCACCTGCTGCAAAAGATGAGGCTCCACATAAACTGTCTGCCCTAAAGTTTCCAAATCCACTTCCAGACGATGGGTGCGCAGCGCCGACTTCAGCATCGGCAGGGTTCTTTCGACCACTTCATCGACGCTAATGTATTCGGACGGCTGATCCTCGCCCTTTGAGAAATCCAGAAGATTTTTGATAATTCTTTGCGAACGGGCGGTGGCCTTTTCGATTTCCACCAGATCCGAATGCAGGTTGCTGCCAGGCTCTGCCTCTTGCAGTAAAACCTGTGACAACGAACGCAAACCTGTCAGAGGATTATTCAGTTCATGGGCGATATGGCCCGCCAGCATCCCGATCGCACCCATTTTTTCACTTTGCAACATGCGCAGGTACAACTCGCGCGATTGAGTGATATCCACATACTGATTCACAACGTTGGTGGGTCTTGTGCTTTGATCCAGAAGAACCGGATAGCTATGCACCTGATAAATCCGCCCATCCACCTGAATCTGACCTGCCGCTGGCGCACCGTCTTTCAGGGCCTGCGGCACCGGACACCCCTCACAGGCGGCATTACGACGAGCAAAGCTTTCATGACATTTATTGTGCATAAAACGATCGCTGAACTTGCGATTGGCGCGAACTACATTGTAGTCAATGTCCACAATCGCAATCGGATCACGCATACCATCGAAAGTTTTTTCCCAGCGATAGGAAAATCCTGAAAGCTGACTTTCCAAAAGAACGCGATCCAGGGCCATACTTAAGGGGCGCACCCGATCGCTCATAAAGTCCATGAAAGGACCCATCTCTTTGTCGTTCAAAGAGTTTTCAATACATAAAATAGCCTCACCCTGCCCGCTGGTCAGGTGACTGGTCAGACGCAGCTCAAAGGGCACAATATAGGCTTTGATAAAAGGTCTCCCAAAGTGATTCGCAAAATAGCGGGTCAGCTCGGGGCTTGGCACCTGGGCTGCTTTAGGAAACTCAAAGTAGCTGGCCGTTTCAGTTTGGGTGAAATGCCCGGACTGGAAGCTTAAGAAAAAGGTCTTCGCGCCCCCCAGGCGGAACGACAAGATGGGGTCACCCATCTTGTGGAACTTGCGAAGCTCCTTGCGCAGGATCGCCAGAATATCCTCGAAAGAGGTCTGCGTCGCCAGATCCTTGATAAACCGGATCAGTTGCCTCTCACGATTCAGTTTCTCACTTTCCTCGTGGTGGGACATTTCGATGTACTGGGTTCTTTCTTCGACCATCGCCTCTAACGAATGGGTCAGAGCTTCCAGCTGTTTGTTCTGGTGGGAGGATTCCTTGAGCAGCAGGGAGCGGGACAAAAACATCGAGTGGCGTTGCAACGCCAGATCCAGCTGCTCCCAGATCTCGTGCTCCGACAGTGGCCAGCGCATAAAACGATAAACTTGAGCCTTATTGATGCCCTCGCGCACTTCCTGTTCATTCAGATCCTCTGCAATCAACAAGCGCGGCGCCATTGGCTGCAAAGTGCGAGCTTTAAATAAGAACTCCAAGGCATCACTGTCCGAAGAACCCTGGACCAAGATCGAGGAAAATCGCTGGGTTTGCAAAAGAGGCAGAGCCTCACTGGTGGAGGCTCTGAATATGATCTCAACTTCCCGCTTTTGAAACGGAAAGAAATGCGGCAGTCTAATTGGCGATACGTTTCCGACCCACAGGATTGGATCCAGTTTGTTCGGAATCGAAATAAGACCCTGAGTACTCGCCATTCAGTGATTTCTCCAACACTCTCAAGTGGTCCAGCCACATCTGAAGAACATTGTTCAAATCATACTCCAGGACATCGGCTAAAAGAACAAAATCCTTGTTTTCCAAAGCGCGCAAAGCCTCAAGAACCGTTCTTTTACTTTCAGCTTCGGTCTTTTCCCAGCGAACTGGACTTCCCCCTAGGAATTGATCTCCCATGGTTTCTTTGATCGTCATGGCGCTGTCGATCAGGAATTCGCAGTTCTGCACCAGATCGTGAATGGGCTTGAGCAGACCACTCAATCCCTGAACGCGCATGCGCTTAGCCAGATTCTCCGTTCTTTGCATCAGTTCCGGCAAAGCCTCCATCCAGCCGCGCAATACCAGTGCGGTCAGATCACGGCTGTTTTCAGTCAGGTACTCCAGGGTTTCAATCTGCTCCAAAGTCACAGTGGAAAAACGGGCTTCGTCGGCTTCGGCGATTTCCAGACCGTTGACGATATAGCGACACACCACTTGGTTGGTGTGTCTTAGATCCTGTTCGATGTCGCTAAAGACTTTGGCCAAAGAAATGTTCTCTTGATAAAAATTGCGAAGGTCTTCTCCGCTGACTTTAAAGCGCTCCATTGCCTACCTCTTCCTTGAGTGCCTCATGCGGAATGTATACATGAAGATGGCGTTTCAAACGCTCATGCACATTCAAAGTTGCGGTACGGATTTCCTCGAGCGTGCCGGGTGCAATGCGGATTCTTTCCGCATGATACCAGCTTACTAAAGGACTCAATTCCGGAACCATTCGGCTAATATTTGAAATAACTTCTTCAGCACTGTCCAGGAACGGAGCCACCTTCTCCACCCCTAGGGTCGGCAACAGTCCCAACTGCTCCATAGCAAAATTGTTGATATCATTGAGCTTCATCGCCCCCTGAACAATTTCCATGCGCTCGGCCACCGGGAAGTCACCCCCCAGATAAAGTGCCTGAACCAGGTCCCACTGGAATCGCTCGGCCACGGATTCTTCGCGAGCATAACTCACAAGACCGCCACTTCGAACAATCAGCCCCGGATCCACATGACCTGCCAAGAGGTTCGCAATCGCTGCTCCCACCTGTTCCGGCACCAGTATTTCCTGATTTTCTGCGCGATAGATAAAGCCCAAGCTGGCTTTCGGACCCGTTTCCCAGAAGTTCACCGGTCCGACACTGATGTTCAAAGTCGGGGTGTCCGTCAAAGACGCCACATGAATCGGCGCACTGTCGCAACCGATCAGCAATTCCGCATTTTTAAGAATCGCAAACAAATCGGACATCTGCGTGCGGCCGGCCAAATTTACAAACTGAAGTTCCTTCACTTCAGTTTCAATCTGCAATGCCACCGGCGCTTCCCCCGCAGAACCGATCAAAACCACCGGCAGCTCTGTAAACTGACGCGCCAACTGACGAAGCGCCCGCACCCAGGCCCCCGCCGACAAAGCTTTGTTGGCATCACTGGCGCCCACATGCAAAACCAGATAGCGTTCCGGCAGCGTCAACTTGCATTCCGGAATCTCGGCAATGCTCCAGTCCGCTTCCGTATATTGAAGTTCAATCATTGAGGCCATGACATCGGCCACGTGTACCCGGTTGGGTTTGTCCAAACCCACCTGGGCATAAAAATAAGCACTGACCTCATCGGCCAGACACAAACTGCCATCTTTAAAGCGGGTGTATCCCTGAACCTCGGTATGCAACTCAGAAACTGCATGGGTCAGGTAGCTGGAAAACGGAGAAAATGTGAAGTTAATTATTCGGTCAAAGCCTTCCGACTTCAACTCGCTCACAAAACGATCCATTTCCTGCAAAGAGGCTTCAATATCCGGTTCTGCCTGAACCAGTGGAGTCAGGATTTCACTGGAGGGCAAAGACCAATGACGATCCACCGCCTGCAGACCCATTAAAGCCCCTTCAAAACGAGGACGTGTCAGCAGATGGATCTCGGCCTTCGGATACATACGACGCAAGCCCTGCAGTGCCGGCCACGTCATATAGATATCGCCCAATCTAGCGAGTTGCAGAACGAGTATTTTCATTTTTGATCTGTTCCTTCACAAGCTCTTTGAGCATTTGAATTTTTTCAGCTTCTTTACTATAGCTCTGCGTTTTCAGGATTTCGCTGGAGGCTTTTTCCAGTCTCTTCAAAGCCGCTGATAGGTAATTGTCCAATTCCTTTTGCATAGTACGCTCCTTCCCTGGAGAGAGATTGCAAGTGACGGTAAATATCTTCACGGATAGTTAGCAACTCGCCCTGCTCCTGCAAGGCGGTCAAAACACGGTCCACGATCTGCACCGGTTGGGTATAACGTGCAATCAGGGCTTCCACAAAACCCTGGAAGTAGCCGGCTTCGTCCTTTTTGGAGCGCACAATTTCCTGTGCCACCAAAACCAGGTCCGCCATTTCCGACGCCTGCACCGACTTCTTCTGCAGCATCATTTCCCTGGAAGGCAGAGCCTCCTGGATCCTCGCCTGCCAGCTCTTAAACAGATCTGTCCGTTCAGCAAAGTCCGCAAGGATCTCTTTGGCACCTTTTTGGGGTTGCTCCCGCAACAGCCCTTGAACAGCGGTCAGCAGGGATGCAGGCGCTTGATCCAGATAGGTCTTCCAAGTGGCCCGTTCCAGGGCCTGGGCAAACTGGGTCACCTGATGTTTTTCATCACTCAGCTCGTCCCACACCGCCTCAAAAACCTTTTCAACTGTTATATCCTGCGCGCACAAATGACTTGGCTGAGAACAGGCTTGAGAATGCCCGCACGGTGAACAAGGCACCTGCGTTGTCAGCATTCGAACCCCTTGAATGAAGGCTCCGGTCTTCGTGGCATCACTGCTTCCCAAGACAAGCTCCACCAGGGGAGTCCCCAGTTGTGCCGCCAGATGCTTGATACTGGTGTCACCGGTCACAAGAAGGGCGCAATCCTGCAGGTGACGACGGGCCTCATTGAGATCACAAATCAACAGATCCTTCTCCGCAAAGGCTTGCAGCAAAGTCTCTTTTTCAAAAGACGCCCCCAGGATTTGAACCTTATAGTCCACCAAGGCGACTTCAATAGTTCGTTTCAACTGGGCAAAGTTCTCTAGCCCCCAGTTCTTCTTTTCATTGCTGGTCAGGCACTGAAACAAAATGCGCTTGTTTTTCTTTTTCTCTCCGCGAACCTGCGGCTGAACCGGCAAATCAAATGAATTCCCCAAAAGTTCGACGTAATGGAAAAGTGACTTTTGCGAACCCGCAAAGCGCTCATTAAAGTAGCGAATCCAGCGATTATCCAAACCCCGGAAACGCCCCGCACTGTGATACAGACCCTTTTTCACTGGAATTTCCAACGCCCCCAGCAGATAGCCGCTGAGTTTGTTGTGAGTGAAGTTAAATGCCATATCATAGTTCTCGACATCCAGGGACTTCACCAGCTCCTGCACCTGAGAAAAAGACCAAAGAATGTTGAATCCGCCTTCCCCTAGGCCTCGCTGAATCATTTCGCGATCAAAATAGATATAGCGATCCACCAGTCCCTGCAGCAGTTTTTCCACCTGAGAAAACTGACGGTTGACCAGAAGGTGAATCTCCGCCTCAGGATGCTTCGCACGCAAAGCGCGCAACAGCGGTTCCTGCTGAATGATGTCACCAAGCCTTAAAAGGGAAAGAACCAGAATTTTCATTATTTCACCAGCTCACCGAGCACTCGAAACATCTGCTTTTGCTTTTCAGCCATCGCCGATGTTTCCACTACAGGTGTAATGTCGTTAATGGACAAATTATGACGAGGAAGATTGTACAGGGCCTTCATGTTGATGCCGAACTCCTGGAAATGATACTTCAAAGAATCCAAAGAACGACCTGTCATGTGAGAGAAAAGTTCGGCGAAGAAGTCCGCCTGCTGACCCCAGCACTCACGGAAAGACAGAACGAAAGAGCGATGATTCAGGATCTCCTGGAAAAGGTCGGACTTGAAAAGTTCCTGAGCATCCTGAACCACGCGGATTTCGACGCGTTCTTCAAGCTCGGGGAACTGCGAACGGAACACCGGGATCAGAGACTCGCGGGATTCAACCACCGTGATACGCACATCCGGGTCGACGTCAGCCAGTGCGGCCACATGGAAACCCGCACCCAAACCGACAACGATGACATGTTCGGCCGGCAAAACACCCAAAGAGTAAGCCCATTTCAAGCCCTCACCACGAGGGTCCTGCAAAGAGGCCAGAGGCTGACCTTCTTCAAAAGCAATCAATGAAGATTCGTGGTTTTCAGAAAATGTGATCATTGACATGTTAAGCAACCTTCTGTGAAGCGATGATTTTCTTTTTCAAGTTACGAACTTCCTGATGATCCGGATTCCAAAGAAGGACACGTTCCATCTCCAGCAAAGCCTGATCCACCTGACCTGCGCTGCACAGCAAGTTGATCAGAACCAGCGACATATCCTCGTCTTCTTCCACACTGGCAAGATAACCCTGAAGCGCTTCGATGGCTTTTTGTAACTTACCATCACGCAGACCCCAGTTCGCCGCCAGATGAACAGCCGTTCGGTTTTGTGGATTGATATCAATAGCAGATTCAATGTTTGCCCAAGCCAGTTCAAGATCGCCGAACTGACTGTGTACCATGGCAAGTCCCACCCAGGCTTTGTCGTTTTCTGGATTGATTTCAACAGCCTTGCGGAAGCAGAACAAAGACTTGTCATAGTCATTGCGCTGCACTTCCAGTGTGCCGAAATTCACCAATAATACATCCGACTGAGGATTCAGAGTGTAGGCCTTATTATAGTATTCTTCTGCCCCGTCAAAATCACCCTGACGCACAAAAATATTGCCCATGTTTTTGTAAGTCTCAAACAGCGTGGAGGTCTCTTCCGTCAGAACTGCCAGCGCCTCGTAGTACTTATCCAAAGCTTCCTGGTCACGGCCCGCTTTATACAGAGCGGTGGCATAGCCATGCAAACTTTCAAAACCATAATCCACTTCCGCCAAAGTCTTGCGTACAATCAAAGACTCTGAGCTGCGTGACATCTTATCAAGGCAGTTTGCCAGCATGTTCAAAGTCGCCGGATTCTTGGAATCTTTATTCGAGGCTTCTCTGAGAAGATTCATCGCTAGAGGATATTCACGGTGCTTCATCAGCACTTGTGCATTGCGAATGAACTTGGCTACACGTTCATCGACAATCTTTTCTTCTTTGACTTCAGACACTTCCGCTTCGAAGTCGGCAATAGCCTGTTGCGGATCAAAATAAATTTTGGGTGCATCCTGATAGCTTTCAGGATTTGAATTAATACCAGAAATTTCACTGGACTTTTGAACGATCTGATTTTCCAACATCTGACGTGATCTCCTCGCGCAGAATTGAAGGAGCAACACAGATGCCAAAGGGTGCTTTGTGCTTTAATTGATTCTGAGGCAGACTCAGCCAGTTGTTTGACTCTTTGACCGAATCTGCCGTCATGTTTTTGTCAGGAATTTTTTTCCTAGACCTCTTCATCCAGACGCTGATTGAAGGTCTTGGTCTTGTAACCACCGACTGCTTTACGGCTGCGGCGGACTTCCTGCAATTCACGGATGATGGAGTTCTTGGCCATTTCAATGCACGCCAGGACCTGAATATCCTGCTCGATAATGCGGGCTACATACTCGTCTTTGATAGCCAGGGCTTCCTTCACCTCGCGGCGTTCATTTTCCGGAATGACGGCTCCAGCCCCCATTTCGTCGTGAGCCTTTTCGATCTGCGCATCCACATATTTCAGAACATCCAGAATTCTATCGCGGGTTTGATAGAAGTGTTCCAGATTGTCGAACTGCCCTTGGGCAAAGTTCGCCAACTCCACTTCATTCAAAGAGTAGAACTTCTCGAGGTAGTGATTCTTTTCGTTCAACAACGTGATGATTCTGGTCATGTCCCCTCCACAGTGACTCATTCTTAACCCGCTTTTTTATCTGTATTGTTGGCTTCTTGTTTCAGTTTTTCCACGGCTTGAACCCAACCATCATAAAGAGTGTTGAGAAGCTTCAGATTCTCTTTCAGCGGCTCTGGGCTGCCAGAGATGTTGGCTTTCGTGTACTGCTCCATCATGAACATATAGAGCTGTTCCAGTTGATTAGCGACTTCACCACCGACCTTGTGATCCAGGGTGTTGTTCAGCTCCATAATGATGTCGAAGGCACGGCCGATATTCATGCCGCGATCGGCGATCTTCTTTTCTTCTGCGGCCTTGATCGCCAGCTTGGTAAACTTAATGGCACCCTCGTATAGCATCAGCAGGATTTTTTCCCTGCTGGCACTTTGCACGGAAGTTGTTTTGTACTTCTGATACGCATTCTTATTCATAGCCCCTCACTCCATCATGTTCAAAAATCAACGCTCTTAACCCTGTGGTTGCGCCATTGCCGCAAACTTCGCCTGTTGCGCATTCAAGGCAGACATCTTCTGCTCCAGGTCCGCAAACTTACGTCTTAGGCTGTCTTCTTTTCTTTCCAATTGGCGTTCTTTCGTCTCAATACGGTTGTTCACCTGCTTGATACGATCCTCCAAACCGCGTTTGCGGTTGGAAATGGTGCCGAACTGCCCATTCACCAGATTTCCAATCTCACGCTTGACCGTGACCACAAAACCGGTGTTAAAGCCATCCCCTCTCAGGAAGGCAGCCACCCCTTGGGGATTGGCCTGCAGTACTTTATTGAACTTGTCCTGGGAAAAGTTCAAAGTACCGTTTCGGTTGAACTCAATCCCCAGCTCACCCACACGGCGAATCGGAGACTCCACGCCCATCTGCGGATTCAGAATCACCCGGCGCAGACTGTTTTCAATTGAGCGCAACATCCCGTCACCACCCAAAGGGCCCAGTGACGGATTCTTGCCGTTTCCGGCCTGCAGCTTGTTCTGCTTCTGGATAAACTCCAAAGCCGCGTTATAAGCATCAACGAAGCTTTTAATCTTGCCGCTGATGACTTCGAGGTTCTCTTTCACAGAAAGACGAATCTCGCGCCCCGGAGCCGCTGATTTGAAATCCAAAGTCACACCCGGCACCAAATCCGTGGATTTGTTGTCAGGAAGTTCAATCTCAAATCCGTCGACTTTCACTTTCGCGTTCTGAGCCTTGCGGGATTCATCGAAGTACATGTCCTGATCGCCATCCAGAAGATAGATCTTCGGGAAGCTCACCTGACTGTCGCTTCCAGTCGCCAAACCGGAAACCAGCAGCTTGAATGGATTCTCGCTGTCTTTGCGATCCTCCAGCACCTGCGCCTTGAGTCCCACATTAGAAGCATTAATCTGCTTGGCCACCCCCTCCAACGTGGAGTTGCTGCCATTGATATAAACTTCCTTTGTTCCTTCCGGAGTCTGGAATTTAATATATCCAGTCCCCATCTGAGTTTCATTTTTGTCCGGGAAACCGTTGGAGATCGCCGCCGGCTTCTGCGCCAGCTGCACGACTTCAATCGCATAGTCCCCTGGAATTGCACTTTGCGGATCGACCAGGCCATCCACCACATTGGGATCACCACTCAGGAACTTTTTGTCGATAAATCCGCTGGTCGATGTCAACTCACCCAGATTCTTGGTGATATCATTGACCTTCGTTTCCAGATCCTGCACCAGCTTGAGTTTGTCCTCTTGCTTGGCGCGACCGGCTTCCATCTGTTTCACAGGAATACGTTCAGCATCCATCAGCTGCTCAACGATATTTGGTGGTAGCCCAGAGGCCATGCCTGTAATTCGGAATCCTGCCATGAATTCATTGTGTCAAAATGATTCAGCAACCGTGAGTCAATTAAATGTCTCTAGGAAAGGCCAGTGGCAAGGCTTTCAGGGCTCTAATGAATTTTACGCAGCAGGGATTTTGACAGCAGGTCTTTTTGCTGGACCTCCATCCGGGAATCAAATGCTCTTTCGGAAATGAAAACTTATGCAGAACGCTTAAGTAGCTGTCCTCTTGGAGAGTCATCCGAGGGTAAAGTCCACAGCTCCAATTCGGGAATACGACGTATCAAGGTGCCCAGATTGTCTTTCACAAGAACGAAGCGTCCACTTTCTGTGACCTCAAGCTCCACAGTCCACTTGTGTTCTTTCATCGCCGGAAGATTGCGAAGATGCTCCATGGATTTCTCCAGCTGCTCCTCTGTCATCGGCTCGCGATGAGGCTGTTCCTGACTCTGATACTGTTCTTGCCCGTTGGCATCGCGATCATGAGTGGAATCGGACTTGATAGTTTTACCGATGGACTCGACATTGCGAACCTCGTTATTCGGTAAAATGTTAGAGATCAGTCCCTTGATATTCATGCCCATCTTATCGGCACATCCTCCCTCCCCCAAAAGGTGCCTGGTTGTTTTTTCTGGCTATAGCGCATCAATCCAAGACTCTTGCCCAGAAAATAAACTTACTACCTAGACGAATGAAAGAGGCGTACCCTGTCCCTATGTAGAGGAGGCTCCCCCATGCAGCAGCAACTTGCCAAAGAACTCACCTCTCTTGTGGATTGGTCGGTCACCGAGTTAGGAAATGTCATCCGGGCCGAACTGGGGGCCGCTGCCTTCAATCGCATTGAAAAGATTCGCCGCTATGTAAAATCGCCTGCCAGCAATCACCTACAAGGATTACTAAAACTAAAAGCGCAGCTGGAAAAGCTCTCTGATCAAGAACGCTTTGGCATTGCCCACTCGTTTGCTCTGATGCTGGAACTGATCAACGCCTGCGAATCCGCCTATCGCACCCACCGTCTGGAAGAGGAAAGTTCCGCAGCTCTTAAGAGGGAAAAATATTCTTACGGTCGTGTGATTCACGTCCTGACGGCGCACCCAACAGAATCCCGCAACACCGACATGCTTATATACCTGCGCAAAATTCATGACCTGCTGGTGCAACGCCTGAAATCAGAACAGACTTCACAAACTCATCAACTGCATTCCCTGCTAAGAATGGCCTGGAACCTCCCCATGTCCAAACAGCGAAAGCCCAGCGTGATGGACGAAGCCGAATATATTTACTCGTTGGTGTTGCAGGACAATGTCATTGAAATTTACCTGCAACAACGCCAGGAACGGCATCCCTTCTATATCCGCACCTGGGTCGGCGGAGACAAGGACGGACATCCCGGAGTAAATGAAAAAACCATGCTGGGAAGCCTGGGCATGTCCCGCCTGCGCCTGCATCAGTGGGTTGTTCGACAATTTTCTCAGTATCTTGCAGAAATTTCGCCTCTGGCACGTTCCGGTCTGGAGCAACGTCAACACATTCAGAAGCTACAACGACAGGCGCAACAAGTAAAAGCTCACCTGAAAAAAGTCCGCCGCATTTCCGCAGGAGATGCCAGTCGAGTGCATCGGCTGACGGAATCTCTGCAACATCTTTCCCATGCACAAAATCGCCTGTTTGGCGCTGAATCCGAGCCGCTGAACCGCATTCGCTACCTGCTCAAGATCTTTCCTGGCCTGGTCGTCCCCCTGGAACTTCGCGAGGACAGCGCCTTGGTTCACGAAGCACTCGCCCAGCCAAACAAACAGACAAATATCTCTCGTATGCTGCAGACTTTGGCGCGACTTTGCCCTGATCACAGTCCCCGGAATTATGTGCGAGGGTTCGTTCTGAGCCAGTGCGAGTCCGCGCAGGATATCGACGCAGGTGTTCGTTTGAGTTCAAGGTTTCTCAAAGCCCCTCGTCTTCCCGTGGTTCCACTATTTGAAAGTTCACGCTCTTTAAAAAACTCCAAAGAAATAATCACAGCGTTTCTGGGGAAACCCAGGAACGTGCAACTGGTCAAAAAACACTGGTCTGCTCAGATTGAGGTTATGCTGGGCTATTCGGATTCGGCCAAGGAAAATGGCGCTTTTCCATCCCGCTATCTGATTCAATCCGCCATCGGAACCTTGGAAAAAACCATTGAAACCCACGGCCTGACGCCTATTTTCTTCCATGGCTCCGGAGGCAGCATTGAGCGCGGTGGCGGGTCTATACAGGAACAAACCGAATGGTGGCCATTGTCTGCGATGAAGACCGTCAAGATGACCGTACAAGGAGAAATGATTTATCGTAATTACAACTCTCCGGCTATTTTGCAGCGACAGTTGAATCTTCTGGTGCAAAACCGAGATGCCCGTAAAAAAAAACCCGCCATGCGTGGTTCTGTCAGGACAGAAAAAGCCCTGCGAACGCTGGCTGATTCGGTACAAACCAGTTACCAGAGTATTCTGAAGCAGGAGGACTTCTTAGAACTGATCGAAAAGGCCACGCCGTATTCTTTCATGAAAGACCTGCGCATGGGCTCCCGCCCTTCAAAAAGGCAGGGCCCGGTTCAACTCAAGAGTCTGCGCGCAATTCCATGGGTGCTGTGCTGGACTCAAACTCGGGCGTTATTCCCGACGTGGTGGGGACTGGGTGCCTTCTGGACGAATCTAACCGTGAATGAGAAAAATCAATACCGCCGGGCTTTCAAAGAATCCTCCATGTTCCGCACCTACATCAAGGCTGTCGGTTTTACCTTGGAAAAGATCGAACTCGACGTGTTCTTCATGTATCTGCGCTCTTCAAAGCTTTCCGCGGATACGGTTGCCAAATACGAAAAAAGCTTCCGCACTGAATATGCGGAAGCCATCAAATGTGTCCGGGAGATCACCGGAGAAAAAAGTTTGCTTTGGTATCGACTGTGGCTAGAAACCAGCATCCGCCTGCGTTCCCCGTTGATTCATCCACTGAATGTGCTGCAGTTGATTGCCCTTGAAAAGAAGGACATCAAACTGCTGCGCGAGACAGTCACGGGTGTTGCCAGTGGAATGCTGACTACGGGGTGATTTTCAAGGAGTCTCGCAGCCTGCTAAGATCCATTAGTTTTTCAACCTGGCCGCCAACATTCTGATCCATTCTGGCGGCGGCCTCACGAAGACCTTCCTTCACAACTGACACTTCACCTTCACTCAGGCCCAGATTATTCAACTTGCCTGCGGCAATCGCAGCCTCAGCCTGATTAAAGAAGAAGTTAGGTCCCATTTCCACCTGTGGATTCAGGGACTTCAGATAAGCCTCCCAGCCTCCCAGCGCCTTGATCTGTTCGACGATCAAAAGATCCCCTTCGCCATACTCGTTGCTATTAAAGTCCGGCGCCCCTACCCCCCACTTCATATAGGGTTTTAGATATCCGCCGACCAACGAATCAATTGTCAGGAACAGATTCTTTTTCTCTGTCTTATAAAGCTTCTCCGCCAAAGAGAAGCTCGGAACGAAATTCACTCCAACGGACTGCTTATACTCATACTTAAATCCGGCTTTTTTGGCGTAGCGAATAGTCTCAAGCGATTGGTCTATCACCTTCATGGCCTCTTGCAAGACCTCTTGCTTCGCCTCAAAGAAGATATTTCCATAAAGATCGTGGCGTTGGCAGCCAAGGATCTCGCGCTCGCCCATCATGGCTTCCAGGATATGCTCATCCGAACAGTAAGCATGCTTCACCTTGCCGGATTCGATGTCGGCATACGCCCAGCCTATTGCCTTCTTGTCGTAAGAAAGCACATTATTTTTGATGTAGCCACCCACCACCAGCGTCGGCGCATCTGTCGTGTAGTCCATCACAGTGCTACTTAAACCGACTGGCTTTGAATTGTCTCCTCGAGAAGCTCTTTCCACGGCGTTCTTAATGTCCAGATCCGATGCATCCGGAACAAAAGTGCCGGCAAAATTGTGGCGCAGCCCCAAAACATGCCCTATTTCATGGGCGATCACACTTCGCACTGAATCTTCCTGTTCAATCAACGGACGATCCACGACCAGCCCACACAGATTTCCATGCTTTAGAGAAAAGAAGCCATTAACTTGTGCTGACTCATGCTTCTTTGTGAAGCTTGAAGTCATGTACACATATCCGCGGAAGGCCTCACCCGTCAAAGGGTCCACCTGAGCATTGGCATAAGCACCAAAGCCTTCATCCCATTTGATCCAACGAATGACGATGGACCGATCCGTCTGCGGCTCGCTGTCTTTATAACCATATTCCACCTTGAGCACATCTCGACCAAAAACCCGGTTCCAGTATGTCACGCCATCTGTCACCGCGCTCTTCATCGCCTCGGGCACGTTCGCATCCAGAAGGACACGAATATCCCCGTCTTCTGGAGCCACACTCCAGCGGGCGATCTGAGTCGTCATGTCGTTCTCGCCGGATCCAAAGGTGTTATTGATAAAGAATCCAAAACGATTTTGGCTGTCCGTAGCTTTGGCTTTGAAGCTCTCTTTGACAATGTAGGGTTTGATTTCAAAGAAGACCGTCTTGCTGCTTTCCACTTTTTCAGGAGCCGCCATGCCCATCATGGCCAGCTTATCCTGCTCGTCTTTTTTTCTTTCTCCGGCATAGGGATTTTTGTACTTTTCAACGACTCGCACAACCTGCTTCATCAGGATCGAGTTATTACGAATGGAAAGTGAGCTCACGAAAGAATCTTTGATATCAAAGTGGGTTTCTTTCTTATTTTGACCCATGAACTCCACGTCCACATAAGTCTGAGGAATCAGAATGTCCATGGCTGTTTGATAGTTCATGGACAGGAACCCCTGCCCCATATCAAACACCAGCTTGTCGTCCGTTTCCTCGACCACCGCGAAAGTCTGCAGAAGTTGATCGGCTGTGACGGATTCCACGCTGTCCCGGACAGTTTTATTGAAGACCGCAATACGATCACCGTTTCTTTCAAAGGAAATCAACTGCGGTCGAAAGAAACTTGGTGCCGCGGCACGGGAGCCATCTATAACAGTCGGAACCAGAAGGAACAGTTTACCCAAAGATGACTTTTCAAAGGTCACAAGATTTTTTCTGACCTGTGCAGAGGATTCGATTTTGGCCGGAGGCAGGGACTCTTTTACGATGACTTTCTCTGTCTCTTTACTGCAGGAAACCAGCAGGGAAGAGCACAAAAGCATGACAACAGACGTACGGCTCCAGGAACTCATGAAGTACTCCCAAATAAGATAGAACCCCGGAACAATGTCTAAAAAAGAGACAATGAACCCAAAATTGGTCAGGGCCGGAACCCAGTTCCAATATATAAAGTCCTAATTTTCAGGAAGTCTAAGAAAGCAAGAAGTGCTCCTGCACGAAACGCAAAAAACCCCGAGGATCCGAGGCGCCTGTAAGATTCAAAATGTGCCGCAAGATGCCCCAACCCGTTAAGTACCCCAGGAAGCTCAAAGTCTTCCTGGGTAGGTTGGTACCGAGAGGGAACGGAGGTACCCTCTCAGGTCAAATCCTTATAAAACAATTCTAATATTAACCAATCAATCTTAGTGCAGAGTTTGGCATCGCGTTGGCTTGAGCCAGTACGGATGTATTTGCCTGCAAAAGAACCTGGTTACGAGTGGACTCCGCTGTTGCTGACGCCACGTCTGTATCACGGATACGAGAGTTGGCTGCGGAGATGTTCTCGTGTTGCACACCCAAGTTATCCACTGTGGACTGCAATCTGTTTTGAAGGGCACCGAGACTTGCGCGGAAACCGTTCACCTGAGACTGCGCCTTATCCACTGCTGCTAGGGCGTCTTGCGCTCCCTCTTTGGAAGAGAAGTCGAAACCTTCAATTCCCAAGCTGGAAGTTGTTGCATCTGTTTCACCGGCGTTGAAGGAGATTCTGTCTGCTTCACCGTCATTGTTGATACCTACCTGGAAGTCGAACTTGTCGCCGGAACCATCCAGAAGTTTTGTTGTACCGAATCTAGTTGTTTGCGTGATACGTTGTGCTTCAGCTTTCAATTGCTGAACCTCTTTATCAAGGAAGCCACGCTCTGTATCACCGATAGTGTCAGAAGAAGCCTGAACACCCAATTCTCTCATACGAGTCAGGATGTTGGAGATCTCAGACAAACCACCCTCTGCCGTCTGAACCATGGAGATACCATCGTTCGCATTTCGGGAAGCCTGACCTAGAGAGCGAATTTGTGATTTCAAGTTTTCACTGATCGCCAAACCTGCTGCATCGTCTGCCGCTTTATTGATGCGGGAGCCAGATGCCAATTGTGACATTGATTTACCGATTTCACGCTGAGAGTTCACCATTGTTCTCTGTGCGTTGATAGCGGATACGTTCGTAGAAATTCTCATTCCCATGTGGGACCTCCATTAATTCGGCCGCCTTATACCTACTTAGGCTGACCAAGTTGTACACGTTGGTGACTCAAACTTTCGTCTGGCTCTCTCAAGCGAATCTTCGTAAGGCAATCACTCCTTGCGGGTTCCTCGAGAGCTTCGACTTGGTTTGCGTCGTTGCTTCTGACATACCTTTCGGCGAGGTCTTGAAAGGCTTTAGTCGCGTCTAGCACTTCTGGACCATCATCCAGTAAAAGCTAGACCAAGATCCTGAAAAGCAGACCAAAACCCGGCATTTTTCAATACCAAGGTCCAGCCAAACCAAACGTCTGCCCCGACCAACAAAAGGTGCCTGGTTGTTTTTTCTGGCTACAAAGCAGCAAAGTTCGCCTGCCGGACCTAAGAATTAATAAAAGAAGCATTCTCGGCGGCAATTCATTTGCTCGTGGCAGGCGATATGACTCGAAAAAAGTTTGAAAATCACACTGAATTTCCCTATCACATCACTGCAAGATGCATTAACCGCGACTGGTTTTCGCAAGACTTGCCGCAGGTGTGGGAGATCACCACTCGACATTTGTATTTCACTTCAATGGCGTTTGATCTACGCATTCACAACTTCGTCTTGATGAGCAATCACTTTCATATGATCTTACGTTCACCACAGGCGAACTTGAGCGAGGCGATGCAATACTTTATGCGTGCGTCAGGAGATGATCTGCGACAAATCAGTGGTCGAATTAATCAAACTTACGGCGGACGATTTCATCGTAGCCTGATCACTCATCCGCGACATTACGACCATGCATATAAGTATGTATATAGAAATCCTGTGGAGGCGGGACTATGTAAAAGAGTGCAGGATTATCCTTATTCGACAATTCAAGCGTTATTGGGCAGAAAGATGGTGGAGGTTCCCGTATTAGAAGACACTCGATGGGGCACGTGGGAAGAAAGAGTGCAAACTTTGAGGTGGTTAAATTCAAAGCCTCATGCTGACAACTGGGAATCTGTGCGCAAAGCTCTTAGAAAGGGCGTGTTTGCTCTTCCTAAAATGGATAGTCGTTCTTCGCCCCTGGAGGATTGTGCGCTGTAGCCAGAAAAAACAACCAGGCACCTTTTCCTGAAAATCCCCGGGGACGGGTGTCCCCGGGGTGGGCTTAAGACGAGGAGTATATGTGGGCGACCCCTCTTCCCGAGAGAAACCTTATCCCAGAACAGGCTTCTCCCGACATCCGTTAATTTCGCGAATGTGAATCTTAAATATTTTTAGCTGATATTACTTAGACCAACTTCATTGCCACTTGTGGCAACTGGTTGGCTTGAGCCAGTACCGACACCGCCGTATTCTGTAAAATACTTGCAGAAGTCATTTCGGCTGTCTCTTTCGCCACGTCAGTGTCGCGGATACGAGAATTTGCGGCTGACAAGTTCTCATAGGACACATCCAAGTTACTCACCGCGGACTCCATTCGGGATTGCATCGCACCGAAGTTCGCACGCATACCGGAAACCTTTTCGATGGCCTGATCCACTGTCTCCAGCGAGTCACGCGCATCACCCCGGTCTGCCATGGCAATACTGTCGATACCCAATGCTCCCGCCGTCGCGTCGGCGTCAAATTCAAATTTAATCACGTTATTCTCATCCGAGTAAGCACCCACCTGGAACTCCATCGCTCCGGCAGTACCATCCAGCATCTTCTTCGTACCGAAGACTGTTGTCTTGGCAATACGATCCGCCTCTTGGATAAGTTGTTGAGTTTCTTTATTTAGGAACTCCCTCTCTGTGTCACTCACAGTATCAGAAGCTGCCTGCACGCCCAGCTCACGCAGACGCACCAGAATGTTAGAGACCTCGTTCAAGCCCCCTTCACTCACCTGAACAAATGAGATGGCATTGTTGGCGTTGTTTCGCGCCTGACCGATACCTTTCAATTGTCCTTTGAAGTTTTCAGAAATCGCCAAGCCCGCAGCGTCGTCCGCTGCATTTACGATACGGCTACCAGAGGCCAATGCCTGCGCGGCATGCTCTGCGCGTTTCTGTTGTTTGGATAGCACACGTTGTGCTGCGATAGATGCGGTGTTTGTTGCGATTCTTAAGCCCATAGAACCCCCCTTGGGATTAGAGATCCGAGCCGCTGGTTTTTGATGGAATCTAAAATGATCTAAGGTAGCACCACTTACCCTTTGAACACCCGATGTCCGCCTACGTCCCGTGATCTGTTTGTTTAAATTTTACTTTTCAAAAAACTTTTAAAATTTAATTCAAGGTTGGAGCCGCCCCTCTCAGAAACGGTGATTGGACGTTTCTTTCGAGGAGCTTTAGCTTCAAGAGGAGGTATCCTGATTTGATCTGGAGATCCTTTTTAGCTTGCCCAACGTGTACAACAAACTCTTCGGACCTAGGTCCAGAAAACTTTAGCCTAAGGTCCAGGATTTTTTTCGGCGCTTTGCTTAATATTTGATTTTACTGGAAATTAAGTACCCAAAAATTTTTGACCTAGGTCCAGTTCGGGCTCGACCTAGGGCTAAAAAACGATGATTTATCGAAGTGTTATGTTACATGGGGACAAGTAGATTCATCCCCGCCATTGTAGGTGATGCCATCATCACACGCTCAACATAGTCAGAAAGCACTTCTTTTTTTACTCTCATGCTATCATCGCTACCATCACGAGAAGCTCCGTTACTGGCGTGAACCATATACAGCACACCATTCTCACGAACTAAGAAGCCCATGTGAGAAATATCCAAGCGAGTTCCGATAGCTTTACGCAGATCCCAGTTGGGCCTCATAACATGAAAAATTGTGCCCGAAGGAATACGCGCCAGCAGCTCTGAGGATGAAGTCAAATCTTCCTTCGCCACATAGGGAAGTTGAGCAAGAATTGGCTCGAAACCTTCGCCCATTCTCTCAAAGGCAGAACCCTTTCTTTTGAACCACTCACCTTTTTCTATCCAGGTCTGTGACCACTTTGTCTTAGCTCCGGCAACACGCCCCGTGATATCTTTCACAAAACCATTTTTGATATTGTTGGGGATCCAGTCGACACTTGGGAAATGATTCCGAGTTTGATAGGAAACGATCGCATCTTTATAGCGAATTTGATTCATGCGCTGACGGAACTGCTCTTCACTAGAAGATAATGCAAGTGCCAACACCGTCTCAACAAAAGTTGTACAATCAAAACCATCAAAACGGTACAAAGGCCCCTGACTGACAGTGCCAGTGCTTCCCTCACCAAGAGGATCAACAAGATAAGGAACCTTTTGCTGAGCAAATAAATTGGCAAAATCACTTACTCTTTGTGCCGTAGAAACAGAGACCGTCTTCTCGGAAGCAGCCATCAGGATAGTCAGTTGCTGATCCGCAACCACCTGATCAGCATGCGCAAATCCAGAGACAAAAAAAAGTCCACTGAGGAAAATACGTACAAAAAGATGTGCTTTCATATACACCTCAAACCCACAACCCTAGGGGCCGCATGTATACAAGCAAGATTGGGGCTGGGAACTACTGGCTCCTACAAGAGTTAGAGGCAAAAAGAGTGTGTATCAATTTGACACGGAGACGTTTTCAGACACCCCGTCAGTGAGCTGGCCTTCCGCCAAAACGTCTTTGCGAAGGCCGGGATAACCCCGTCGCTCCCGGGCTGCTACGGCTTCACTTTCCGTGGCCATGCGATAGTGGATGCGACTTCGTGGGTCTCCAAATCCAAGGCGAGCCATGGGATTGTTCTTGTCTTTGTGATTCAGAAAGCCCGTAAAGAAATCAAAACGACCTGCTCCATTGATCCCGCCACCCGCATCGCGAATGACCAGGAAGCCATCATGGATTTCACCGTTGGGCATCTTTACTCCAATCAAGCGGGGCACATAGATCACTTCCCCGACTTTGTGAATCTTCAGATCCGCCGCAACCGAGAAATACGGATCCAGACAAACACTGCTGACTCCATAGCCGTAAGGGCACTTCTTTAGATCTGTCACAATAAAGCGCGCCACACCTTCTTTGGTGGAGTGATAGTTGTAAGACGTCAGAACCCCTTCATCTTCAACGAAGCAGGACCCTTGCATCAGACAGGACTTGTAATCGGCTTCACACAACGTGGCCAGGGTGACCCCTTCCGGCGAAAGAATTTCGCGCAACTGCGAAGAGGCACACTTAGTTTTACCCAGCTGAATTGTCGGCTTGTAGTAGATTGTTGGCGTCATGCCACCCGATTCGGACGACGTCTTCGGAGCTGCACATGAAATCAAGGTGGATGAAACAAAAAGGAGCGACAACAGCATTCGTACCGACTTCATATTTAAGCTCCTTTCCAACAGGCTCAAGATATATCAAACCTTCGGCCTTTTGAACGGAGCACCCGATAAAATACAGCAAAGTAGTGAAAACCTTACCGGGCTGTCAAAACTTTAATCAAGACGACGCATGTACTTAAGCAAGTAATCGTCGACGATGCGCTGATAGTTCACTTTGGTCAGCGCCTTATTAAGTTTTTCAGCTTTATCCTTGTTGTGAATGTTGAACGCAAAAAAGTGATCCTTTTCCTCGACAATGCGAGTGCTCACAGACACACGCCCGGCAAGCTTGGGATGAGTCACATGCATTAAGTAGCGGGCATTATTGATATCCATCAAAGCCCCATCCAGCTGCCCCAACGCCACCTTCCGCAGGTTCGTGTCATCACTCTTTACGGCCTCCACCTTCAGCACCTTTTCCTCAACCAACCGATTGAACTCCCTTGTGTTGCCATATCCCTCAGTGATGCCGATCTTCTTGCCCTTAAGATCACTCAGCTTGGTCCACACCAACGGTCTTGAACGCTGCTGGATAAGTCCCAGAGGAGATCTAAAAAGCAGGTTTGAAGGACTAAATCCGGGACGAAATGTCTCGGGCCAAACAGGAAAGAAGCCGACAACTTCAGGTCGCTCGCCTCTTTTGATGGCCTGGGTCCAAGGATAGAAAACAAATTCGACGCTGACACCGACGGTTTTCAGCGTGTCTTTCAGGGCTTTGGCGGCGGCCCCGTTTTCTGGGCAACGAGAACAAGTGAACGGTGGCCACTCCAAAGTCGTTACAACCCAGCGCTCAGCAAGGGCCGAAGAGGCAAACAACTGTATGACGAGAGCTAAAACAGCGCCTTTGATTACACTCATTTAACATCTCCCTCGAACGACTAGTTTCATGCCTAGTTTACTCGCTTTTTGCAACTCGCCCATTGCCCATGGAACACCTATACGATATCACTAAAACTGCATAGGCTAATCAAAAAGCATGACGTTACGTTTAAGAATTTTCTTATTCAATCTTATCTCTGTCTTTCTTGCGACATTTGTTGTTGCGTTGATTGGCCTCAAGATCGTGGAATCCACAGTCATCGACAGCACTTATGAAAGACTCACTCAGATTCGCATCAGCAAAACCAGTGCTATTGAATCCTATTTCCGAGATCTGCAGACGGCCATCAACCTCATATCCTCTCATGAATTGACCGACAATCTTCTGCAGGACAAGCGTCTGGACAGCCATCCAGAATTCCGTCGCCTTCTGGACAACTACGTTCTGGACTTCAACATCTACGACATGGCCTTGGTCAACAAGGACGGCGCCGTGGTCTATACCACACGCAAAGATATCGAAGATGGCGTCTCTGTCTTTACCGGCTTGCCTCCGGGGGCAAAGCTCAAGGACGTGTACACCTGGGGAGTGAAAGCGCAGGAGGGTTCAACCCTGTTCCTGGACTTCGACAAAGATGCCCTGAATCCCACCTCAGCAACGGGCTTTGTGGCTTCCCCGATCTATCGCAATGGCAAGGTCCTTGGGGTTCTGGTTCTGAAGATCTCTATTTCTGAGATTGATCGCATTACCAGCGACAACTACGCCTGGCCAACTCATGGAATGGGTCAAACCGGCGAAACTCTGATTTACGGGGAAGACTGGAGTCTGCGCAACACCGGACGCTTCCGTGTTGAAGCCGGCGCCCAGGGAGAGACCGGCCAACTGGAAGCCGAGGTCCTGTCTTCAAACCGTGGCGATGAGGATATCAAAAAGATTGAAAACCTCAGTGAAGTGCGCGAACTGGGCACGGACTATCGAAATCAGAAGGTCATCCGCTCTATTGGTAAGATCTATCTGCCGAATGGTGAGTTGTGGTATATCCAGACCAAGATCGATGAAAGCGAGGCCTTTGCCGTCCTGGACCGCATTGCCATCGCCTCCAGCGCCGCGGCCGTTCTGATCTTTATCCTGTTCTTCTTTGCCACCTTTGCCGCCACCGGAAAAGTCGTGGAACCCATTCAGCTTCTGACGGATCGCCTGGAAAAACTGGGCACCAGCAACCTGACCCAGAAGATCAACTATAACTCCCGCGATGAAATCGGTCTTCTGGTCAGCAAGTACAATCAGCTGGCGGACCGCTTGGAAACCACGACCGTTTCCAAAGAGTTCCTGGACAGTGTCATTCAGTCCATCAAATCGTTCCTGTTCATTGTCAAAGTGAGCCACCACGAGGACTGGCGCCAGTCTTCGTACGCGATCTCTCAAGCCAACGAATCAGCGCTTAAGTTCCTGGGCTATTCCATCAATCAGATATCCCAGGTGGATTTAAGAAAACTGATTCATGCCCAGGACGAATTCAACAACTACACCTGGCTGCTGCAAACCCGTCACAGTATCGAAGCTGAAATCATAGCCCATGACGGACGCCGACTGCCGATCCTGATGAACTGGACGGCACTTCCCAACCGCACCAGCAAAGATCTGACTTTTGTGTTCGTCTGCACTGACATCACCGATCGTATTACCGCTGAACAAGCCCTGATCGAGGCGCGTGAGCAGGCCGTCAAAGCCTCTCAGGCCAAGTCCGAGTTCCTGGCCCGCATGAGTCACGAAATCCGCACTCCGCTAAACGCCATCATCGGAATCACGGACATTCTGGCGGAATCCGACCTGAAACCCGAACAGGAACAACTGGTCAAAGTCTGCGCCAATGCCGGAGAAAACCTACTGGCCCTGATCAACGACATTCTGGATATTTCCAAGATCGAAGCCCGTGAAGTCCGTCTGGAGAAAATCGCCTTCGACCTGGAATCCACAACCACCAACATCTGCGACATTCTGAAACAAAAGGCCACCGAGAAAAATCTGCAGTTCAGCCTGACCATGAACCTGCCGAAGGACCGCGCGCCACTGGTTGTCGGCGATCCGACTCGCCTGCGCCAGATCCTGTTTAATCTGATCGGCAACGCCATTAAGTTCACACAAAGAGGCCGCATTGAGGTTCACGTCGACTTTGAAGGCAATCTGAACAGATTTGTGCGCTTCTCAATCAAGGACACCGGGACTGGAATTCCAGAGGACAAACAACACCTGTTGTTCCAAAGCTTCGTGCAGGCAGACAGCTCGATCACGCGTAAATACGGTGGAAGCGGCCTGGGTCTGACAATTTCAAAAAATCTGGTGGAGCTGATGGGGGGACGCATCTGGTTCCAAAGTGAAGAGGGCAAAGGAAGTTCCTTCCACTTTACGATTCCGTATGTTCCTACAGAGGGCGGCCTGGAACTGGCAAGTTCTGAGATCTCCATCAGTGGTGCACCGACCCCGGACCGAGGTGAAGAGACTTTACTGGCTCGCACCGCGCGCATTTTGGTGGTGGATGACACCGAAGACAATCGCTTCCTGCTTTTGACTTACCTTAAAAAATTACCATTTGAAGTGGTACAGGCCGAAAACGGAAAAGATGCGGTCGAGAAAGTGCTGGCAGAACCATTTGATCTGATCCTGATGGACATTCAAATGCCGGTGATGGACGGCTATGCGGCAACAAGAAAAATCCGCGAGTGGGAGCAGAAGAACCACACCAAGCCCACCCCTATCATCGCAGTCAGTGCCAACGCCATGGCAGAAGATGTTCAAAAATCTTTGGATGCGGGATGCTCCGAACACATGACCAAACCCATTAAGAAGTCAGCTCTGCTGGAAATGATCCAGCGATATATAAGCTAAGACTCCACCAGCTTCCCGTTACGAATGGTCGTGATTTTATTGGCCATCACCTCAACGTCGCGCTGATCATGTGTGACCAGCAGGGTCGGAATTTTTTCCCTCTCGATAACATCCTTGACCAACTTACGGCTTTCTTCCCGCAGTTCCTGATCCAGGGCTGAAAAGGGTTCATCCAGCAGCAGAAGACGCGGCTCCCCCATGATCGCGCGCGAGATCGCCACGCGCTGCTTTTCCCCGCCAGACAGCACAGAGGCCGGCCTGTTCAGAAAGGGTTCCATTTTCAAAATTTCAACAAGCTCTTTCATTCTGGAGCGTGCCTTGCCAGGCTCCACTTTGCGAGCCCGGGCGGCAAACATCATATTTTCTTCCGCCGTCAGATGCGGAAACAGATCCAGCGTCTGAAACACCACACCCAAACGACGATCCGGTGTTTTTAACCGAGCCAGATCCAGTCCCTGGTAAGTCCACTTCATGCCGGGACATTCTTCTAAACCCAGCAAAATGCGAAAGACCGAGGTCTTGCCCGAGCCCGACGGCCCCCACAAAACGGTGACTCCTTCATCCAGGATCTCCCATTTGTCTATGGACAATTTGAAGTCGCCATAATCACGGTGCAAATTTTCGACTAAGGACACGGCTTCCTCCCACACAAATCAGGAAACAAATCAATCCGGCAACAATGATAAGACTGCTTAATACGATGGCCTGATTCAAGCGATAACCTGACATCAAAGTTTCAGTCATCATGGCAATGCTTAAATCACGATGAGCCAGAATGCGCGAAACCGCAAAATCACCACACGCCCAGATCGAAGCCACACCTGCCAGCAGACCTGCCCGACGCGATAATTGCGGGAACAACACTTCGCGGAAGATCTGTCCGGACGAGGCCCCCATGGAATACGCCACAGTCATTTGATTCTGCAAAGCATGAAGTTCAGAATCCCAGCCCATACGGAACAGGCTGTTTAAACTTAAAATGGTCAGTGCCAGCGGAATTTTAAAAAAGGGAAATAAACCTTCATTAGGTCCTAAAATCAGCAAACTGAAACATGCCAACGATGTCGAAGGAGCAACATACCCATTCAAGAATCTTTCAAACCATTTTTTGGGCCAGCAATAGGCAATCCACATCAGACCCACATAACAAAGAAGGCCAACGGACAACCCCAAAACGATACTGCCTAGAAAATTCCAGATCAGCGCGGACTGCAGTTCATAGAAAGTGGAAATCATCGCCAGACCTGAAACAAAGCCCTGCACATATCCGAACAGATACACAAAGGAAAGAACGGCGATCACTATCAGCCCCGAGTAGCTGCGCAGTAACTTCAAATTGGCGGGCCGGTGATACAGACTTCCTTTGCCTCTGCTGGCGATAAAAGACAGAGCAAAAATAAACACCGACTGCAGGAAGGCCAGCAGAACCGCGTCCCCCCACTGACTGGATAAGCGGATCTTTTCATAGATCAGAACTTCAACGGTGGTTCCGCGCCCCCCGCCGACTATCAACGGCACTGCAAAACTGCCGAAGCAAACCACAAAGATGAACAGCCCCAGAAGCCAAATATCTTTCTTTAACATCGGCAGCAGTCCCTGACGCAGAAATCTGAACCGGCTGGCCCCTTCGACATACGCCAGCTCAATGATTCCACCCAACTTGGTTTCGATCGTTGATGCCAACAGCACTGCCGCCAGTCCAAAGTTCATCAGGCTGTGAATAATCACAATCCCAGAAATTCCCATGGGGAACGGATCAATCACACTTAAAGCCGACAACAGAATAAAAATCGGCGGCAGAAAGTTCGGCAGCAGACACAACAGCTCCAAAAAAAATCTCAAACGCCGTGTCCGGGGGGAATTCAAAGACAACAATCCCAGCGCGACCCAGAAGCCGATCAATAAAGAAAAAACGGCCGACAGTGTGGCCTGAAGAAAGCTGTTTTTAAAGGCCCAGGCCAGCTCGCCCATATCGGGCCAGCTGGTCACCTGAAACTGAGTCAGCAGGAATAAAAAAGGAAAGATCAGGAAAAGAACCAGTCCTATCCTGAGCGCCTGACGAAGATTCAATTGAGTTCGCCCCGGCGGATTTCAGTCCAACGACGCAGAAGGCGATCCACTTCTGTGGCAGAAAGAATCTCCACCTGCTGCAGGGTTTTCACATTCATCAATGGAGCAAAAGGAGTGTTTTCCATCACGCCCTTCATCACCGGGAACATATAGTTCTTTTCCATGATGATCTTTTGACCTTCTGGAGAAAGCATCAAATTAACAAACTGTTCGGCCAGGTCACAGTGCCGACAGAAATCCGGAATCCCCACAAACTCGAACTGCACCGGAAGCGCTTCTGTAAACGGCAGCGCCAGATAGTCTTTCTTTTTCTCTTCAGTTTCGTGATACAGCGGAGAGGTCACATACGAGTACACCAACTTGGTCTGCTTGTTGGTGAAAAGTCCATAAGCTGTCGACCAGGTCGGGGAAAAACTATGGATTTGCGACATCAGCTTTTGCAGATAACGGAAGCCCTCTTCCTCACCTTTGGAGCGAATCACCCAATACAAAAACTGCATTCCCGGCGAACTGGTGCGAGGATCCTGCAAGGCGATTTTTTTCGCCAGCTCTGGTGCCAGCAGGTCATCCAAGGATCCCGGCATGTGGAGCAGTTCTCCGCGACGGGCCACGAACGTCAAAGCGCCCCAGTCATAAGGCACAAAGTAACTGTTTGCCAGTGCCGGCTTCACAGCATCATAGACATCCAACTGTCCCAGGCTGAGTTTGCGCCAAGGTTGTTCAGCCGTCGCTTTGGAAAGATCAAACTGATCCAACCCCACGACAACATCCGCGCCCAGACTTTCCCCTTCGATTTTCAGACGCTGAAGCAAGATGCCCGAATCGCTGCCTTCGATAAATTCAACTTTGCACTTGCAGGTCTTTTCAAAAAGTTCCTTCAAGAGCGGACCCGGCCCCCAACGGCCGGTAAAGGACGCATAACCAAACACCCGCACTGTCGGCAAAGAGCTGGAGGGAGCTGCATTGTCCGTGCGATTTAAAACCGCCAGAAACAACGTCAAAAAGACAACAGAGATGAAAAGAACAAAATGCTTCACAATTTACCACCAAAAACCGCGACGGCGCTTGTAGAAGTAATAATCAAACCCAAGGCAACGACCGGCTCCGACCCAAGCCAAAATCAAATGAATCGCCAGGAAGGTCTTATAAAGATCTTCTGAGGCCGGTCCTGAAATAAAGAGCATCGTCACACACAACAACACGCCCAGCAAAGCCACCGGACGCACGACATATCCGACAATATAGGAAATGGCGATGGCAAATTCCAGACCCAGAACAATAAAGGCCACCGTCTGCCAATTGGGAATCATCGTGCTGCTGGCGAAAATTTTAAACCAGTTCGGTGCATGACTGGCTGGCAGCCACTCGGCCATTTGATCAGCGATGCGTGGACGAGTCAGATAGTCACCGCGATATTTCAAAAGGGCATGTTCCAGGTAGTAATAACCCAGGAAGATTCTAAGGAAAGAAATCGGCAAAAGATGACCAACGTATTTAACGCTCTCAAAGAATGAAACTAACATGAAGACATTGTGAACTAGACACCCTTCTTAGGGCAAGTCTCCTCGAGAAAGCAATGACTGCATGCAGGTTTTCTCGCCTTACAGACAGCTCGACCATGGGAGATCAGATAGTGCGATAACATGATCCAATCATCCTGGGGCACCAGCTTGGACAGCTGACGTTCGATCAGCACGGCATTGTCCGTTTTGACCCACCCCAGACGATTTGCCAAGCGGGTCACATGAGTGTCCACGACGATCCCGCTGGGAATCCCGTAGGCATTGCCCAAGACCACGTTGGCCGTCTTGCGCCCCACACCTGCAAGCTCGACCAAAGCCTCGAGGTCTTCCGGCACATGGCCCTTATGCTTTTCAACCAAAGCCGTCGCACAGGCCTTCAAATTTTTGGCTTTATTCTTAAAAAATCCCGTGGAACGGATGATCTCTTCGATAGACTCGACCGGGGCCTTCGCCATGGCCTTGGGGGTTGGGTATTTCTTAAACAAATGAGGTGTCACCATATTCACCCTCTCGTCCGTACACTGGGCGGACAAGATGGTGGCAACAAGAAGCTCAAAGGGGTTTGTGTAGTTTAAAGCACAATGAGCGTCGGGGTAATATCTCTTGAGAAGTTCAATAGTTGCATGAACTGAGGCCTGCTTGGCAGAAACCTTTTTACTGGTCACCATCGTTCCCGATAGCTTCAACTGGACAGCCTTCCATCGCCTCTTTGCACAGAGCTTCTTCTTCCGGAGTTTCAGGCTGTTTTGCCACGAAAGCATGACCGTCTTCTTCGTGCATGGAGAAGTTCTTAGGAGCCGTCAGGACACAAGCATCACAGGCAATACAAGATTGATCCACGAACATTTTGCCGGGCTTATTTTCTTTCCAACTCTGACCTTTATCTGCCATTGCAATCTCCTTAGGGTGCCAAGCCGCCTTAATATAAGCCTTTTGCCCTTGATGTCAAATCCCCTTCCCGACTTGGGTCGCATTTTTCAGGCCGTCCTGTGTTGAATGCTGGGTTCCCCCTCGCCCCCCGTATAGTATCTATATATGTGCCCCAGGGAGGGATAATGGAAGGACCTCGTTCTCCAATGGAAGCTGAGCTTCCTCAAGTTTTGGACTTTTTGAATAAAAAACTAAGAAATGAAGCCTCTTGGTCAATCGCCGCAGAGTATCCTACGGCCTTTTCCTCTAACAACTTGCACAACATGCGCATTATTGCCGATGAGGGCGCCGTCCTTTCGCATGCAGTGTTAAAGCCTCTCATTATCAAATCCCCGCATGTCATCTTCAAGGTCGGCGCTATCGGGTCGGTGGTGACGGATGACCAGCATCAGGGCCAGGGCTACAGCACCCAAATCATCAAAGACTGCCTGAAGTCGGCCACGGAACAATCCTGTGATATTGCCATCTTGTGGACGGACCTGTTCGATTTTTATCGCCGTATGGGGTTTGAGCTGGCCGGTTCCGAAATCAGCTTTGTGATCGAGGATGAGTTCGACATCCCGCCCATCAACCTGCGTTTCTCGACGGACAATAAAGTTTCTCCTGATGCGATCTATCGCCTTTATGCGGCTCATTCCGTGAACTCGGTGCGCACCATTGAAGAAACCAGAAAGTTCCTCTCAATCCCACAAACCAAGGTGTATACAGCCTGGGAAAGCAACGGTCAGCTGGCAGCCTATGCCATTGAAGGCAAAGGGGTCGATCTGGGGGGCTACATCCATGAATGGGGCGGCTCTGTTTCCAAACTGATGGCGCTGTTCAGCTTTATTCGCTCGCAGAAAGGTCAGCCTTACACCATCATCTGCCCACGCCACGCGCAAAATCTGATCAAGGCTTTGCAAACCAAAACAGTGACTATGAACAACGGCTTCCTGGGCATGATCAAACTTGTGAACTTTGACCAGTTGGCCGCGAAAATAAAACGTGCCTTCCGCGCCGAAGGTGTCGCGGATATCGTGCTGGAAAAGCACCCACAGCACTTTGTCTTTGGTATCGGTCAGGATCTTTACACCATTAACAATGAAACTGACATGGTTCGTCTGTTGTTCGGCCCAGTGGACTATCGTGCCCTGGGAATTTTTAAAGAAGAAACAGTTCTGCAGTTTGAAAAAATTCTGCCTCTGAATCTTTGGATCTGGGGATGGGATTCCATATGAAGCGCTACTTAAAACCCCTGCTGCCCGTTTTGCTTTTAACCTCTGCTATTTCCTGCGTGAAAACGCCGGAAATGGAAGATGAAGAAAATCCGTCCACCCTTCAGGAGGTCGCCGGAGCTCTGGGGGATGCCTGGGACAATGCGGATCCTCTGACCATGTCCGCCAATGACTTCGTCTTGCAGCGCACTTACCGCAAAATCGAAACTGGTGAAGACAAACTTTGGCTTCAGGAAGGAATCACGATCTCCAAAAAGGAAGAACGTGAAAATGACTGGCTCTACACATATCTGTATCAAACCGAAGTGCTGACCTCTGACGGCAACACACAGCAAAGCACTCAGGAAGAGCATCGCACAGTGACAAAGGCCGCTCCTGCCGTCGAAGTCATGGCGCGCGCCGCCCGCCTGAAGGGTGAAGTATCCACTATGGCTGATGACTTGCAAATGTCCTTGGGATACGAGCGGGTTTTGGGTTTGGCCTATGCCTGCCAGTTGTCCGATGCCCAACAAAAAATTTGCAAAGAAACTTTGGGTTACGACAGTTGCGAAATCAAGTGCTTCAATCTGAAAGTGTCTGAAGAGATGCGCCCGGCACCAGACCTGATGAAGACACAACCCAACTGTGGCGGTTTAAGCAATTGCACCATGAAAGTAAAAACTGTGTCGTTTGACTGGGCTGCTTACTACAAGAAGGGTGAAACGACCGAGAAGCAAAAGGTCAATTACAGTGTTTCAATCACTCCGGATCTGCCGTTCTTCTCGCGCGTGACCGACTACTGTTATCGCGCGTTGGCAAGTGCTGGCGACCAGAAAGCCCTGGTCACCGTCTGCAGCCGCTTGGCAAATTATCAAAAGGGCGGAAACTAGATTCCGTCCTCCTTCGTTGCCATGCCCCCACGAATCCGCTAAGCTAAAACCTCTTTCGGGAGGTTTTTTTATGAAAAAAGTGGCCGTTGTTCTTTCAGGCTGTGGCTTTAAAGACGGAAGCGAAATCACTGAGGCTGTGAGCCTGTTGATTGGCCTGAACCAGGCCGGTGCCGAGGTGTCCTGCTTTGCTCCCGATCTGCAAATTTCTGTCACCGATCATCTGACCGGAAAACCCTCCGGAGAAACACGCAGCCTTTTGGCTGAGGCCGCACGCATTGCCCGTGGCCGTATCAAAAGTTTGGACAAGTTGCACGCCAAAGACTTTGATGCTGTTGCCTTTCCTGGCGGCTATGGGGCAGCCAGGAACCTTTGCAACTGGGCTGAAAAAGGCGCTCAGTGTGATGTGAACCCTGAGGTCAAGCGTGTGATTCTGGATTTCTATAATTCCAGCAAACCAATCGGGGCTCTTTGCATTGCTCCCGTGGTGGTAGCCAAGGTTCTGGGCGACAAAAAAGTCACTGTCACGATTGGTGATGACCCAGAGACGGCTTCTGAAATTCAAAAAACCGGCGCTATCCATGAAGAATGCCCGGTGAATGACTATATCACTGATCGCGAAACCAAAGTAGTGACCACACCAGCGTATATGTACGGCGATGCAAAACCCAATGAAGTGTTCGCAGGTATTTTCGGCCTGGCCCATGAATTGGTGGAGTGGGCTTAATAACGTTTAGACAAATAAAGTTAAGTTAGGATTAAAGACAGTTTATGAAGCAAGTTGTAGCATTGATTTTTGGTGGCAAATCCGCAGAACATGAAGTCTCCATGCGCTCTGCCAAGAATGTGGCGGATGCCCTGGATAAAGACAAGTTTTCTCCTGTAATCATCGGCATCAGCAAAGAAGGAAGCTGGTATCGTTTCCCGGACATGAAGGTTTTTGCCGAGGCGACCAAGATTGTTGATCAATCCCTGCCCGCCAATGCCGAACCCGTAGCGTTGATGTCCTTGCAGGGAAAGCCCGTTCTTTACTCGTTGAAAGATCACTCTAAAACTCATGTTGATATTGCCTTCCCGATCATGCACGGAACCATGGGCGAAGACGGTACCATTCAAGGGTTGTTCAAAATGGTTCAACTGCCTTTCGTGGGCTGTGGTGTCTGGTCTTCAGCGGCGGGAATGGATAAAGAGATCATGAAGCGCCTTTTGCAGGTCGCCAACATCCCCAATGCCAAGTACATGCTGCTGACTCCGCACAAAAACACAACCTATGATGAAGTGGTGGCTCAGTTGGGTACGCCGTTCTTTATCAAGCCAGCCAATGCGGGATCGTCAGTTGGTGTTCACAAAATCAAATCAGCTCAGGATTTCGCTGATAAACTGAAGGATGCTTTCCAGTTCGACAGCAAAGTTTTAGCCGAAGAATTCATCCAAGGCCGTGAAATCGAATGCTCGGTGATGGGTTTGAATCATGCTCCGAAGGCGTCATTGCCAGGTGAAGTGATCCCCCAGCACGAATTCTATTCTTACGAAGCCAAGTACCTTGATGATAACGGAGCTTTGTTGAAAATTCCGGCTGAACTTCCGGAGGCCACCATCAAGGCCATCCAAAAAATGGCCGAGCAGACTTATCAGGCCATGGGATGCGATGGTCTGACTCGTGTGGATTTCTTCGTCCGCCCGAACGGGGATCTTTACATCAACGAGATCAACACCATCCCGGGCTTTACCAAGATTTCCATGTATCCCAAGATGTGGGAAGCTTCCGGCGTCACTTACAAAGATTTAATCACCCAGCTTCTGCAGTTCGGTTTTGAAAAGTACCAGGCCGAACAAAAGCTCAAAACCAGTTATCTGGATTAATTTTTAGCAATACTTCTTATCTGGGCCTCTCTAACCTCGGGGAGGCTGGCTCCAATGTCCTGATGTTAATCAAAAAAGCTCTTTTGTTTACAACAATAGTCATATATGCCGATAAGTTAGTGCATATGGGACTTCGACGTTTCTGGAAATTTCTTTCTGTAGCAAATAAACTCTATATCGTTATCGGAGTCATGGCGCTTCTGATTACACTGGAGCTCTTCACTCTTTACTTTGCCATGGACACTCTTTCATCCGTTCGTGGTTTTGTCGCCGGAGAGAGTAATTGGTCCAAAGCGCAAAAAGATGCTGTGCTAAATCTGCACAAGTACGCTCGCACCAAAGACAGTGTGTACTATGAAAAATTTCAAAGCAACGTCCGTGTGCCCTTGGGTGACAGCAAAGCTCGTCTTGCCCTTGAGGAAAATCCCCCGGACCTGGCACGCGCACGGGAAGGATTCCTTGAAGGAAAAACTCATCCCGACGATATTACCGGGATCACCAAGCTGATCCTGCGGTTTCACAATTTCAACTACGTGAACAAGGCCATTCAGATCTGGCGAGAAGGCGACAAGATGACCCAAGAGCTGATTGGCTATGGAAATCAGCTTCACAGTCTTATCCAGCAAGGAGCCAAAGAAGACCAGATTATTGCCGCTTTGGACCAGGTGGATTTGCTCAATGAACGCCTGACGGTTCTGGAAGAGGCTTTTTCTCACACTCTTGGTGAGGGCTCCCGCTGGTTAGAGCAGGTCTTGATGGTGACATTGCTTTTAGCCGTTCTGCTTGTCGAAGGTGTCGGCCTTTTACTGACAGTTTCATTCAGCCGCAATCTTTCCAAAGGTTTGATAGAACTTAACGAGGCCGCCTTCAAGGTCGGCGAAGGCAAGTTCGATGTGAAAGTTCCCGTTCGATCGGGGGACGAACTGGGGCAGTTAGCCGAGTCCATTAATAATATGGCTCACCACCTTAGCAGCAGCATCGGTGGCCGCCGCCAGGCCGAACAAGCCAGTCAGTCGAAAAGCCTCTTCCTGGCCAACATGAGTCACGAGATTCGCACTCCCCTTGCCGCCATCATCGGCTTTTCAGATCTGCTGAAGGACTCTCACCTGACGGAAGAAGAACGCTTGCAATACGTCAACATCATCCATAGGACGGGCGAACATCTGACCCGGATTATCAACGACATTCTGGATCTTTCGAAAGTGGAAGCCGGACATCTGGAGCTGGAGTCCCACAATGTGAATCTTTCATCTTTGCTGAGTGACCTGCATATCCTGATGGTGGCTCGGGTGGGATCAAAACCTGTGCATGTTGAATTCAATCGCCGCGGGTTGGTCCCGGATGTGATCCGCACCGACTCTCTGCGCCTGCGTCAGATCCTGACCAACATTCTGGGGAATGCTGTGAAGTTCACTGATGAAGGCTACGTGCGCATGACTTACGAAATCTCCGGACCCTATCTGGTCTTCACCATTAAAGATACGGGTGTGGGAATCTCCAGCGCACAACGCAGCTTATTGTTCCAGGCTTTCAGTCAAATCGACAGTTCGATATCACGCAAGTATGAGGGCACAGGTTTGGGCCTTGTGCTGTCGCGCCGCCTGGCCCAGATGATGGGTGGCGACGTCACCCTGGCAGAAGGCGAAACCACAAAAGGCAGCACCTTTGTCGTCAAAATTGCGCTGGATATTCCCAGAAATCCGAAGACCAACCCTTCTTTGGGATTACCAAAAGAGGTTCATCTGGGACAACAGCTTTCAGCCACTTCCATTTTGCTGGTCGATGATGTCGAGGACAACCGCCTGTTGATTCAAAGAATGCTGACCAAACGCGGGGCCCAGCTCACCTTGGCCACCAACGGTCAGGAAGGACTCACGAAAGCTCTGGAAAAAGAATTTGATATTATTCTGATGGACATTCAAATGCCCGTGATGGATGGCTATACCGCCACAAAAAAACTACGTCAGGCAGGCTACAAAAAACCCATCATTGCCCTGACAGCGCATGCGATGAAAGATGATCGCGAAAGATGCCTTGAAGCTGGCTGCACGGACTATCTGACCAAGCCCGTGCAAGTGGAATTCCTGATACAAACTATTCTGAATTATTCGATGGAAGGTAACTAAAAGCAGGTGGCCTTTCCATCACGGGTCACACACGCCGCCTGAGCAATCCCACTTGTTCCTTCAGTTCCAGTAGGCCCAACCGGCCCGTCAGCACCGCGTGCCCTATCAACTTGGACTTTGCAGAATCTTCCACCCTTTCCGCTGGGACCCGGAATTCTGCTACCATCGATACCGCCTTTTCCTCCAGCTCCGCCCAGTCCCCCAGCCCCTCCCTTACCAGGATGTTTGGTCAAAGAAACGGAAAACCCAATCTCCTTTTGTATGCTCAACTCTAGCGTTCCACTATGACCGCCGTTTCTCCCGGATTCTCCCCCATGACCTTGCTTTCCGTCTCCGCCAAAAGAGGGGATCAAATCTTGTGACGTCGATGAACAGCCCACTGTGATGGTTCTTCCATTAGCTCCATTCATGTTTGGTGTCGGAGGAGGGCCATCATAGCCATCACCACCGGCTTCCCCGCGCATTTCAATTGCTAAGCGTCCCCTACCGGTTCCTATATTCAGAAACAAATGCCCCCCGGATCGCCCAACAACCCCCTTTGGTGCTTTAGTCAGTTCCGGAAAAGTCCGAATCAAAGCCCCCTGGGAAACATTCAATTTGTCCACATGGAAGCGAACTCGATGCCCCATGGTATTCAGTATAGCCCCTTCTACAAATACCAACTCGGCAAAACGAAACTCAAAGTCACCCGTCTCGCGAGGTAAGGTCTTCTGCCCAGCCCTATACATCTCAAACTCCAACTCTTTCTTTTGTAGAAGTTTGCCTTTGAAAATAAATACCTCGCCCTCAATAACGAACTTATCTCCCTTAACCTCCTCCACCATTGAAGGAGTGACAGGGGCATCCCCAGCTGTTGGTTCGCTTTCATCTCTAATTTCGACGCAGCCGGATAGTAGAAGAAGGGGGACTGAAATAAATAGCAAAAGTAAATACGATTTCATTTTAAGATTCCTTTGTTAGGCCGATTGTCTGATTTCACTTCTTCTCAATTTCAGTTCCTGCCCGAAATCCCAGTACTTCAAGATTGAGTCCGGACGCCGGACTTTGGCCTGTGAACAGCTTTTGCATAGACACATTAATGCTCCGAAAAGGAGACTTCGTCAGGACGACGATGAACGCCCCAAGGATAGAGGCAAATGGAATACAGCAAGATCAACTACTTCGAAAAAGCCGAATCAGCACAACACCGCGAGTTCATCATTTCCCAAAACAATTGCATACTTTGCGGCACCGTACTGGAGCTAAAACATATCGCCGATCGAGAGCTTTCCGAAGTCAAAGAAGAGGCCTTCTGCCCACACTGCGAAGTGAAGACACGCAATCGCACCCATATTCTGAACTAAGTCCAGCCAATGTTTCGACGGGAATCTTGTCAGATGATTGACGTTACCGGGTTCCCGTCAAGATCTTAACATCCGAATAGAACGTCCCTGACCAGGACATATCGGGGTTGCCGAAGCTGGACTGCTTATGCCCAAAGATTGTCGGGCCTTCGCCCTTCATCCATTCGTTCATCCAGACCTGTGCACATTCTAACTGCGTGATCACCTTGTCCAGCTTTTCCGCCGGACCCCACATCACTGCAGAGTGCGCAAGGTAAGAGGTGTTCACCCACTTGGCGATTTCATGCTGATACTTGACCGACGTTATTAGGAACAGAGGACCTTGAAGTTCATCCTGTTGCAAAACAGAGCAGTTTGGCAGATCCACCATCATCGCCGGCTTCACAAAGAATCCGGAACCAATCACCTTCTCTGCACCCCAGGCGACCTTCCCGTGTTCGGACACACCACCTTGAGTTTTCTTTAGAACCTCTTCCACCGCTTCGGCGGAAATCAGTGGTGTCCAAGGGGACGATCCGGATGGATCTCTTAACGGCTCTAACTGATCCAGCCTGGTCTTTAGGGACTCCATAAATTCTTTTTGGAAAGATTCCAGCAAAAACAAGCGCGAAGTGTTCCAGCACATCTGCCCCTGTCCGATCAGGAAAGAGCGCAGAATTTCATCCATATGACTGGCAAAGTCAGTTCCGGCCAATACAATCGCTGCGTTTTTCACACTGCCAGACAACTGCATTTTTTTAAACTGAGAAAGTCCGGCCTTGGCAATACTTTCCATCGTGCTGGTTTTACCCGCAGCCGTCACCGCGTGAATGCTGGGATGACCGGCAATGACTCTTCCTACGTCCTCATCGCCCTGTAATACGTTGACCACGCCGGCGGGAACCCCTGCGGCTTGCAAGACTTCGCCAAGAATCTGCGCCGTGATCGGGGACTTTTCAGAAATCTTGATCACACACACATTCCCCGCCGCCAGCGCCGAGGCCATACGTTCGGTGACCAGGCGCAAGGACAAGGACCAGGACGATATTATTCCCACCAGTCCCACCGGCTGCACCTGAATCTGCGACGAAAGTGGCTGTTGCAGCGACTCTGCATTTTGGCGCAAAAGCTTTATCGCCACCCGGATTGAATTTTCCAGAACAAAACTTTGCGGCAGTCCCTGATGCAAGGCCTCTTGATAAGCATAGTGTGACGCTTTGTCCTCTAGAGCCTGCGCTACCTTCTTCAGTAACAACGCCCGCTCTTCAAAGGAAAGGTCTTTAAAACCAGGCAGTGCTTTTTTAGCGCTTTGAATAGCTTTGATCACATCCATCGCATCGGATGCAGTGATATCGGCCAGCAACTGTCCGTCAAATGGAGAATATTTTGCGATTTTTTTCTGACTGTCGGAAGGGACAAAAGCCCCTCCGATAAAGTTTTGCAGTTCCAACAAAGATCCTAGTATAAGTTTTGGTTTCGATACTGCATCAGATGATGCGCCAACATGTCGGCATTGAGTATCTCATCCGCCACTCCCAATTCAATGGCTTTCTGAGGAGCGTAGGGAAATTGCGCCTCGTCGGGGTGTTGCACCACAGTGGCCCCGCCGACCTTTTGTACATCCACGAGACCTTCCACACCATCAGCCCCGAACCCACCCAACAAGACGGCATAAACCCCTTGCGAATAAGCTTGTGCCGCAGACTGGAACAAGACCGTGCTGGAAGGAAGCTGGGACGCCACCGGAGCACCTTTCATGATATTGATCATCGGCCCTTGGGGGCGTGACACGATTTTGCCATGGTGCTCAGCAGGAATAAAATACACATGCCCCATACGCAAGAACTCGCCGTCTTTAGCCAGGACAGGTGTCACCTTTGAACCGGCTTTTAACTTGCTGATATAGGCCGTCACGAAGTTGGCAACGGTACTGCAGGCCACCACAACAGGAGGCGTATCGGCCGCAAGACCTTTTACGAACTTTTCCAGCGAATCTGCGCTTCCGGCATTGCCGCCCACGACGATCACTTTCAGTTCGGCCGCTTTCTTGCGCGGCATCGTCGAAAGAGTGCTCGTTCGGACCACCTGTGGCGCAGGAGCTTCTTTAAGTTTCTTTAGAATATTCACAGACGCAGCCGCACGCACTTTTTCAACCAGCATGCCGGCCAGATCTTTTAAAACCGCCGGATCGAACTGCGATGGTTTATGGACAAACTCAACAGCCCCCAGCTCTAAAGACTTCATGGCCGCTTCCCCGGTGCTGGCCAATGAAGAAACCATGACCACCGGAATTGGATGATGCTTCATCAGTTTTTCTAAAAACATCACCCCGGACATTTTGGGCATCTCGATATCCAGAGTCAAAACATCCGGCTTCTTGGACAGAATCAGTTCACGGGCCTGATAGGCATCCGCCGCAGCTCCAACGACCTCCAGGCCGTTTTTGGTAAACATATTCGTGAACAAGGTGCGCACCGTCGCGGAATCATCCACCACCAGCACTTTCACATTTTTCGCTGCCGCCAAAGGGCGGAAGCCGGACAAATCCACAGGCTTGTCAACACTGCCGCTTTGCGAAGATGAATTATGCAAAACCTCAAAGGTCGCCGTGTTCAACTTGATCGTGCGGGCCGCTTCTCCGGCGACGTTCTTTTCAAGGATTGGAATTCCCAGTTCGCGCAAAGTTTTTTCCGCAAATTCGATATTGCGCTTCCCGATCCCCTCTCCGATTTGCGCCACACTGATCACATTGCCGCCGCCATAGATTTTGGCCTGCAGCTTGCTGCGATTCGCTCCCAGCCGAACACATTCTTCGACCAACAGAGGAATCGCGTGAACTCCATAGCGGGTGTTCACATGATCATCCGGGGCACCATCAGAAAGCAGATAGTGATTTAAGCCACCGATCCGAGTTGTCGGATCGTGCAGGGCCACAGCCACACAAGAGCCCAGAAGAGTTGAAATGATCGTCTCTTCGCGAAAAGCGGCGATTTTTCCAGGGAACAAATAGTGCGTATTCATGCTGCCACCAGTTTTTCAAGATCCAGCACCATAATACTGCGCGAGTCTTTGATAAAAAACTGGCGAATAAAGTCGGCAGACATCATGTGGGGATGGTTTTCAATATTTTGTAGTTCTGTTTCTTTCAGGGTGATCAGTTCCTCAGTCCCCGTCACCTGCAAAGAGAAGCGAATCCCCTGTTGTTCGCAGATGACATAAAAGCGACTGTCAGTATCCACTGACACAAAGCCATGATCCTGCAAATTCACCACAGGGACCGCTTCGCCCCTAAAAGGCACGACACCCAAGATGCCGTTTTGACGCTCAGGCAGACTGTACAAGGGCAGGCGTGGACTGATCTCAATCACACTCAGGATAGGAATTGCAAACTCCTGCTGGCCCGAACGACAGTGCAGCAGCTGCACCTCACGCAGATTCTGAGAGTTCAAAGCAAACCGCGTGGCCAGATCCGCGCTGTCTTCTTTTTCCTGCAACAGCGCTTCCGCATAAGACTTTAAAGTCTTCAGAGCCTTCAACAGTTCGCTGACACCTTGAACTTCCTCGGACTTTTGCTCAAAACTTTCCAGCCATAATGCCAGATGTTCAAACTCATTGGTGCGAGCATCCACGGCCCAACTGCGGGCTTGTTCTGCCACCTCACCGCGAATACGGCGCCAAAGATTTTCATCGGTCAGATCAGAAAACTTTTCGACTTCCTTGATCAAACTGTCCAGAAAGTAGGATTTAAGCTCGGCCGTGAAGTCATCACCGAAGAAATCGCTCATGCAGCCTCCCTGTTTTCCTCTGGCAGTGCCAGCAGCGCTAACATCTTTTCCGGATCCACGATATAGGTGATCTTCTCATCCGCCAGGATGGAAATACCCTTGAAGCCTTTTTGCTCACGAATCAGATTGCCGAAGGATTTAACCACCAGATCTGTCTGCGCTTCAATTCGATCCACCATCAAAGCCAGCACCTGATCCTTCACGCGAATAAACACCGCCGAAGAACCCCGTGCGACTTCGTCAGAAACCTTTAGGTTCAAATTCAGAATTTCATCATAATTCATAAACGGCACCGTCAAACCACTGAACTGGCAATAGCGCAGATGCTGGACGGTGTTGATCTTGAGTTCCTCACACGAGGTGATATGTGCCACGGACGACAGCGGAACCGCAAACTGATGTTCACCCCAGACACACAACAGGGCGCTTTCAACCATGATGTGCTGTGGAATTGGAAGCTCCAGATGGAAGGACGCCCCCAGGCCGGGATGATTTTCCACCGTGATTCGACCACCGTATTTTTCCACGATCGCCTGGACAACATCCATCCCCACACCACGTCCGGAGATCGTGGTGACCTTGTCTTTTGTGGAAAAGCCCGCTTGGAAAATAAATTTGTAAATCTCATCTTCTGAAAGACGGTCTGCCGCCTCGGCGGTGACCAGAGCGTTTTTTATCGCTCTTTGCAGGATGCGCTCCTTGTCCAGACCTTTCCCGTCATCTTTAAAAACCGCGTGGACCGAACCACTCTTTTCGAAGATCTGCAAATGCAAAGTTCCGATGGAGCTCTTTCCCTGCAAGGCCCGCTCAAACTGATCTTCGATACCATGATCAATGGAATTTCTAACCAGATGAACCAGACATTCATAAAGATCCTTGCCCAGCCCCTTGTCGATTAAAAGTTCGGAACCCACCACTTCCAGATGGACGTTTTTATTAAGTTCTGTCGAGGCCTGACGAACCAGCACCGGCAAAGCCTGTAAGCTGTCACCCGCCTTCTCTTTGCGCACCACCTGCACCTGATTCTGAAACTGGTCACAGATCTTACCCAGATTCTGGGCAAAGTCCCCCTGACGACGCTCGAAGACTTCCGGCTGAATGCGAAAGTTCACAGTTTGATTCATCATCTGGAAGAAGTTTTTTAGAACCAGCAGTTCCCCGGATAAACGCAGGAATTCATTCAACTGCGCCGTGGAAAGCCAAACACCGGGATCATCCCCGGAACTGGCTGCTGCTGCCGCCTCTCGAATGCGCGTCGGGCCTGACGGTGTTTCATTTTCAAAACTGAAACTGCCATAAGAGGAAATCACCTCAATGGCTTCGCTGAGCTCTTCGGGATAGACTTCCCTTTTTTCACGCAGGCTTTGCGCCAGCACTTTGAGAATGCGTGAACTTTTAAGAAAGATATCCACGCAGGCTTTGGTGACCGGCCGGGATTCGCGTTTGATTCGCGTCAACAAAGCTTCAAACTCGTGAGCTAAAGAGCCCAGAAGTTGCCCTCCGGGAACCGCCCCCACGCTGCCTTTTAACGTATGTATTTTTCGAAAAAGAATATTCAGTTGATCCTGATCCTGCGGGTTGGCTTCAAGCTTCAGAATCAAGGCATCCAGATCTTCGAGAATCTCTTTGGACTCTTCAAAGAATGCGCGGGAAACTTCTTCGACTTGCTCAAAATCGATGAAGACAGCACCTTCCTGCTGTGATTTCTCTAGTTGATTTGTATCATCTGCCATTTCTGGGAAGGCCCGCTTTCTGCTTAAGAGGTTTCCAGAATTTTATCGGCATTTCAGGGATTTATCTTAGGACCGGGATTTCAAATTAATGGATGATATGTGAGCTCAAAAAGGAAGAGCGACCTTCACGGTCGCTCTTGTTACAAGATTCTTTCGAATCCTCGGCGAAGGTCCAGTCGTCCTAAGAGGACGCCACCTCCGCCTTGGTTATGTCTACGTGTTTAACCATAAGCACCACCTCCTTACCAGCCCCAATAGAAGCTTGTATTCATGGTACTATGGTCAGACTGTTAGATGCCACTTTTCTGAGGTCCAGTTTTAACTTTCCCAGTTCAGATTGAAACAAGTCATTACAAAGACTTGATGAACTGAATCAAAGCGGCGCGATCCGTTTTGGGAAGTTGAGTAAACCGAGTTTTTGAATACTCGGCCTCACCCCCGTGCCACAGAATCGCTTCTTCCAGTGTTCGGGCCCGGCCATCATGCAGGAAACCTGCCCGAGGATTGATCGTCTGAGTATGACCCATCCCCCACAGCGGGCGAGTCTTCCACTCGCGGCCATCAGCATCGAAATCCTGACGTCCATCCGCCAGGCCATCCCCCATGTCATGCAAAAGCATGTCCGTGTATGGATAGATCTTCTGATTTGCAAACGCCTTGATCGGATGATCGCCGGTTGTGAAACTGGGGTGATGACAAGTCGTGCAGCTGACTTGATGGAAAAGACCCGCTCCGCGAATGACTTCTGCTTCGGTGGCTCCACGGCGCGCAGGCACAGCCAAAGTTTGCGAATAGAACACCAAATCATTTGCCACCTGATCACTGACCTCCAAAGTCTGACTTGGCTGACGGCCCTGATTGAAAGCATCCAGCAAAGGCGTTCCCGCAATGCTTTCAACTGGGAACGCGTAGTTGGTCACCCCAATATCCCCACGCAAAGCCCCTAAGGACTGGTGCAGTACTGACGGCGTGTTATTCTTCAAACCAAAACGCCCCATGGACACTGGATAAGGATTCCCCGCCATGCTTTTTTCGATATCAAAAACATAGTTCGGACGACCGCTGACACCTTCCGCAGAAAGATCTCGGGCTGCCAACGCCAGAATGTCAGATTCTTGAATCGCCTCGAGCAATCCCAGGCCGATCATTGGCGTGCCGATGCGAGCCCCCATCTTCACATCCCTTTCATAAAGACGGCTTCGGATTTGACCTGTCACGGAATCAAAGTACTCGTCATAGGCCCCTGTGACTTTGAATACAGGTTTGCGCAGCTCCACTTCCTCACCATCGGGATAAACAAACGTGCTTTTTTCGTACTTCATCCAAACCTGCGCCTGCCCGGCACCAGGAAGATCTTCACGAACTCCCAAAGACCCCAGGTGGAAGAGCTGATCCGAGAAGCCTGGAACCGGAACCGGCGCTCCCCAGTTGTTTTCCTTATTCTTTGGGCGCTTGACACCATCCTCAATACTGATGCGCAGGAAAACGGCTTCATTTTGACGAAGCAGAACCCACTCTTTGTTGAAGGGCACCACAGGCAATGCCCCCCGGCCATCTTTGGAATGGCAGGCATTGCAACTGGTATTGTTATAAACAGGCCCCAAGCCATGATCAAAACGGCTGGCATCATCAGAGAAATTTCTCTCAAAAAGAGCGTCGCCGGTCAGATGACGGGCGATCTCTTCTTCAGACAAATTTGCAGCCGGATTACGGAAAGCCCAGATTGATTGTCCTTTGAAGAATACAGTTGTATCTCCGCCGGACTTTTCCGCGTACACATAATCCATGTCAATCTGTGGGGCAGCCGTCGCCGCCCCCGCCATAAGATTCAATACAGAAATAACAATCCAGGCTTTCATATTTTTTCCCGCTTACATATCCAGAGTTGGAAGAACTTCAGATTCCAAAGTTGCATGGAGTGCATTCAATGCATCAATCGCCGTCTGAGTGCGCGCACGACCATCTTTTGTGAAGATCGCCTGGCCGAAGTCGCCCCCATTTGCCGGGCGGATGGCTTCGATCAAGTTGATGCAGTTGATAATGTCCGCTTCCACGCGGGCTGCCAAAGCAGGGTCCACTTTTTCTACCAGGGCTTTTACGCCCGGGCCTTTGTTTTGTTTGTAGTGGCCAGTATAGATGCTGTAAACAGAGCGGATGTTGTGCTGGAAGTCCTTCAAAGAATTCCATGCAAAGGGAGATTCCACCAGCGCCATGTTTGCAGAACCGATGTCGGCCCCCAATGGATCTGCCATTTTACCATTGGCAACCTCATCCACGATTCCCATCATGCCCTGAACAAATTCTTCCATCACGGCTCTTTCAGAGGAGTAGAACTGATTGTTCATCCCAGGGTTGCTGATGATTTTTACATAACCCGGAGCCTTTGGATTTTCCGGATCATAGTTGGTTGTCCAGGCATGAGCCAGTTCTGCCGTGTGTTCTGCCAACAACTGAGCCGAAGCCTGCAAATACTGAATTTGTTTTGCCGTCAAAGCAGAAGCCGGTTTTGTGTTCGTGACTTTGCCGTCGCCGAACAAAAGATACTCCAGCGTGTGGAACCCTTGAAGGTTTGTACCCAAACCACGAACCAGATCCGTTGTGATCGCACGGTTTGAGTTCATCACCGCATCCAGATCCAGCTTGTTCAAAGGCCATGTATCCAACAACGGATCGATTCCCAAAGAGTCCACCGGACCAAACAGGAAGGATTCGGAGCTTTCCCAGGGAATACGAGCCGCACGCCAAGCAGCTTGGGCTTTATCCAGATTTTCTTGATTTACATTTGCCGCCAGAACTTCAACAGCTTGGGACAATTCTGCCGTTTTGGCAGCCAGATCATTGTAAGTCGCCAGAATCACATTGTAAGAAACGTGATTGATAATTTCTTTGTTGGAGGCCGCTTGTGCTGTCACACCGGCAAAAGCCAAGGCTGCCACCATCAATTTAAGAGCTTTCATTGAGTACTCCTTATGGTTGTTAATAAAATTTCAAAATCTATTTTTCAAACGCGGACAGGTCGAAGCCGAAGGCCACATTCGCCTGATATGTCTCTGGCAGACCTTGCAGTTCTGTTTTGTCACGGGAGTACTGCACTTTCATGAAGGCCGCTGTGTCCCACATCCACATAAAACCACCCGAACGACGGCTGACATCGTAACGAGGGTTCTTGGTGATGTTCCCCATGACGTCTGCAAACGTATTTACATGTTCGGCCTTCACATAGAAGGTCAAACCGGGCGCCGCCCAGTCATATGAAAGCTGCACGCTTTCCAGACGCGCCTTGGAACCCAACGGAGCAAAGGCTTTCGGTTTTGCAAGACCACCCAAGGTGGCATTCGCTGCAGAAACCTTATCTGCGTTGGTCAAGGAACCCTCAATGTATTCGGCCGCAATTCCAAAACCATTCCATTTATAGTTGCCCATCACGGTTGTGATACGGACCTCGCCAGGAACTTTGAGTTTGTCCACTTTATAGCGGTTGTCTGTGGTATCACCCACGTATTGAGCAATCGCCACACCCGTGCCTTTGGCAACGCTGCCCCACTCGATGCTTGCCACCGTCGCCAGATTGTCAGCATTCATGTTTTCAAAGTGACGCTGATATCCACCACCGACCCAAGAATACGAACGGAAGAATTCTGAGTTCAAACCATTCACCAAAGAAAGACGACCTGTGAAGCCGCGGTATTTTTGTTCCACTGAAACACCGGTTTCAGTCCAGCCCAAGGGAATCATGCGGGATTCAAGATCCGAAGCCAGGATCGTTGGGTAACGATGTGGCTTGCTCAGCACCGTACCCAAGGAAATGAACAAAGGAAACTTACCGATTTTCAATGCTGTGTCGGTTTTCTTGAAATCCTTTTTGTAAACGATTTCCTTCAGAACAACCTCACCACCTTTTTCAATTTCCTGTTCGAATTCACCGAACTCTTCAAAAGGATCGAATTCCACCGTTGTGCCCACACCGCCGTGCTCGATCTCTACTTCGAATTCGACTTTGGCGCTGTCGTTCAGATGGTATTCCCCCTCAAAGGCGAACTCTGCCAAATCCATGGAACGGCGAACGATCGGCTCCAGATTCTGGACTGTTTTAAAGGTCTCGCCCTGACTGAAAGAGATATAGCCATAAGAAGTAAACTCGAACTGCGGGAAGTCCTTTTTCACTTCCGGCAATGAAGCCACTTGTGTCACTTCAGCTGCTGTGGTTGTGGCCGTTGTCGTCGCGGTGGCCGGGGAAACTTCCTGAGCATGAGCTGCGGAAGAAAAGGCAAAAAGGATATATAGGACCCATTTCATTTTATCAATATCTCCGTGAGGCCCGTTTGTAGGCTCGCGGCAGACAAAGGTAAAGAGACGCGCTAAGAATTCTGCTTAACTGAGAATTTCCTGAATGTCAGATGAAAGCATATTGATAACAAAGATAGAAACCCGCGGAAACTCGTGGTTTCCTCAGACGGGGTTGGCTAACTTTGCCATAAACTCCCGAACCGAACCAGCCTGCAATGTCCCCAAACCCCGTCCTGCCCACAGGGACTGAAAGTCAGTGTTGCCAAGCTCCTGGGCTTTTCGACGAAGCGGTGTCGTCAACCAATGCTGAAGGGGATACGGCGGGATCTCGGCTTCGTGCACTTTCATTTCTGTCGTGAATCTGTTCGTCAGACCGCGAGCCCATCGGCCCGAAAAAACTTTGATCATTTCAGAATTTTCCGGACGAGCCGACAAAAGTGCCTGCTTGTATTCTTTCGAGGCTCCGCTTTCATCACAGACCAGGAACGCAGTGCCAATCTGCACGGCGGATGCACCGGCAGTCATGACTTTATCCAGTCCTTCTCGGTCACAGATTCCTCCAGCCCCAATCACTGGAATCTTTAAATTCAACGACAAAGTTTGCACCAGCTCTTTGGTAGGAATTAATTCAAACGTTTCACCAAGAAACGATCCACGATGCCCACCAGCCTCAGCCCCTTGAGCTACGACGGCGTCACATCCCTGCTCTTGCAAGACAAGGGCTTCCGCCAAAGTAGTCGCCGTACCCATGACATACACACCCTGAGCTTTCAGAGCTTGCATCTGCGACCCCGTCAAACAACCGAAAGTAAAGCTGAAGGCAGGAACTTTTTCCTGCAAAACCACATCCCACTGCTTTTCAAACAGCCCCGGATCAAAACTCAATTCGGGGACTTCAGCAAAACCCAGCTCCCGATAATACGGAGCCAGCCACTGTTTCATTTTTTCGACCTGGGACGTATCCACCGGGACATCAGAGGGAATAAACAAATTTACGGAAAAAGGTTTCCGTGTTCGGGCCTTCACCGCTTGGATCAATAGGCGCAGGGACTCTGGCGCCATGTACCCGGCCCCGATCGAACCCAGGCCCCCGCACTCGGACACTTCCGACACCAACTCTGCCGTGGTAAATCCGCCCGCCATAGGCCCTTGGATAATCGGAAGTGATGTCAGTGTCCATTGCATCGCAAGCTCCTATTTAAACAGGAACTTAAAACGTGGCACCTTTTCCCCGTTTACATCCACAAGCTCATTCCACATGTGTGCCGGACGGCTCCACAGGCGTCCCAAAGGATTGTCATACAGAGACTCATACAGCACCACATCTTCCAGTGTTTCACTGTGATGCCCCAGCCCGATGACCTTGTAAAGCCGACCTTTGTAGTGCTGATAAATAGCGCCGGGAATAATGTCTGTTTCTGGCTTGGAATCTTGCATCCTATCTTCCCGCTTCTTTCAGAAGTTTTTCCTTCTCTTTTTCATAAAGCTCGAAGGATTCATTGATGATCTTCAATGTTTCAGGCAGATCCAGAAAGCCCTCCACTTCGACCTTCTTATTCTCCAGGCCTTTGTAGATCTCAAAGAAGTTTCGAATTTCTTTGAGCTTATGAGGCGCCAGATCCTTGATCGTCTGCACATGTGCCATCTCCGGATCGTCTTCGTGGACCGCAATGACTTTGTCATCTGATTCACCCTGATCAATCATCCGCATGCAACCCACCGGGCGAGCCCGCATCAGGGACAACGGATAAACCTCTGCCTGTCCCAGCACCAGAATGTCCAACGGATCATTATCACCACAATAACTGCGGGGAATAAAACCATAGTTTGCCGGATAGTGAACCGAGCTGTACAGCACACGGTCCACCTTCAGCAGACCTGACGCCTTGTCCAGTTCAAACTTGGTTTTAGAGCCCCGAGGAATTTCAATCAATGCCGTTACGATCTGCGGAGCCTTTTCGCCAGGGCTGATGTCATGCCAAGGATTCATGGGAAACCTCCAGGAATTATAAGTTTTCTAGATGCTTGATAATTTCAGACTGAATCTGCTTCATCTCTGCATCGGAACGACGCTGAGCTCTTTTAAAATCCAGGTCCGGGATAGACCAAGCCGGGATCAAGTGCAAATGGTAATGCGGCACTTCGAATCCCGCCACCATCTGGCCGACACGCGGTGAACCTGCCGCCTTCAAAATAGCCTTGCCGATTTTCTGGGACACCTTGTGAAGGTGAGCATAGGTTTCTGCAGGAACCTCTGTCCAATGGTTGATTTCTTCCTTACTGATAACCAGTGTATGCCCCAGATTTACCTGATCCAATGCCAGGAAAGACAGGACGCGATCATCTTCATAGATTTTGTAACAAGGCAGTTCGCCGGAAATGATTTTTGTGAATACAGATGGCATGATTTCTCCTCAAATTAAAATAGTACAGAAAAATCATGCCTTAATCAGTGACGTTTGGCCAGTCCTCCAACATCTTCAACACTCCCCATTAAGAAAGCAGCAGTTACCACGCACCCAAGCGTAACAAACGGGGGCCCTGCTTATAGGAATCTTCTGCGAATCTCAGCACACCGTCTGAACTCTGCTGCGATGTCAGGAAGACCAGATACACCGGCATGTGCTGCTTCAGCTGCACTCGGGTTTCATTTTCAAGAACCTCTCCGGGCTTAGCCATATATCTTTCAATGGTGCGACGATCCCAAGCCGTTCCCCGCATCAAGTACTCTGCCAGATCCACAGGCTTTTCAACTCTTATGCATCCGGAACTGAGCAGCCTGTGTGGCTCGGCAAAGAGCTCTCTTTGATTCGTGTCATGCAAATAAATCGCATAAGAGTTTGTCATCATAAACTTCAAAGAACCCAGGGCATTCATACGATGAGGTCTTTGCCGAATATAGATATTGGCGTCCTGATTAGGATCCATGTTGTACCAGTCGATACTGGCCGGATCGAGCTTCTGCGTGAAGGACTTGTTCCAGACTTCATAGTTGTGACGATCAAAGTACTGGCGGATTTCCCAGGGCCATAGATTTTTGATTTCCTCCACTTTGTCTTCGCGGAAGATCGTCGGTGGCACCACCCAGAATGGATTGATGACCAGGTAAACGATCTTGTCTTTCATAGTTGGAGACTTTCTTTCAGGACGTCCATTGATCGTGCGAAAGCTCATGGTGTAAAGGCTGCCACCCGTCTTATCCACCAGGCTGAAATAGGACATCGCCAGGTTCACAAAGATATAACGATCTTCAAAGTGCTGTGGAAACCAGCGCAGCTTTTCCATATCCAGACGCACCTGACGCATTCGATCCTGACAAGACACATTCAAATATTTCCACGTCTTACCCCCCGGAGAAATTTTACTGTCGGGCTTAAAACGCAAGTTCCATTGAATGTCGTTCACCGCCGCAAAAACTTTGTCATCAAAGACATCGTCCAGATTGTTCATCGGATATCCCAATTGTGACATGCGTGTTTTCAACGGAATCAGAACTGGATCTTTGCTTCCCAGCTTCAATGTCTTTTTCACCTTGGGAAGAGGACCCCATTCCCCGGCTTGACAGATTCGGTCTATTTTACGAAGGCTGTCCCGCAAAGCCAAATACTGCGGGGACTGTGGTGACAACGCTTCCAGCAAGATCGATGGATTGGAGGCTGCGACGACCAGCTTTTCTTCCAATTCTTTCACTGTCAGAAATGGCTTACGGGTCAGTTTGACATCCACCCCCACCAAGGCCGGATCCACCACACCCGACGACACATCCCTTAAAAGCCTCAGAAAATTCAAGTTGGCCTGAGCCTTCAGGTTGGGATTACCTGAATCCTGCAGGTAAGTGGCCTCCATGGCATCACTCCAGTAGCTCTTTGCATTCACACCGTGGTCTCCGGACCGAATCATCGCCTCGCGCAGATCCTGCAAGGATATTCTATCTACAACGGTCAGGTACTCCTTTTGAGTCTGTGCATTCGCAAGCAGGGACAGGCTCAGAACAATCCAGAAAACCATGAGACGTATCAACTCCATAACCCCTCCTCATGTTCTTCCTTATCTAAATTTTGGCCATAAACGGGCTGCAATGTTAGGGTTGGACTGGGCCTCTGCCCGGAAGATTTCCAAAACTAAACCCACCTCATGCAATTAGACATTTTTCTGGCTTCAGGTTTGCTCCTTACCAAATGTGACAGGACTCTTGCTGGCGCAGGAAATCTAATGCGAGCTGATCGCATAAAAGATCTACACCTGTTGAACTTTTTTGGGAGGTCTCAAAATGAGATGGTCTAAAACAATGCTGACTTTGGGTATGATTGCTTCGTGTGCAACACTGACCGCCTGTAAGAAAGAAAAAATCGACGGTGCGAGCATTCACACAGTGCGAACCAAGCCAGCTGCTGAAAAAAGCACGACTTCTCAAAAACAAGCTGAAGACACCAAGAAGACTTCAGACCCAGCAACAACCGCTGACGCTTCCAATCTGACTGTCGGCCAACGCTGCTATCAGGATCTGTGTGCCGCCAATGCTGAGGTTTCTTTGACAAAACTGATGACCGATGCGGCAAGTGCCAACGAGACTTTGAAAAAATATTATGATGAACACCTTGCCCCCCAAGTGCTGGCGACAGTCAACGCCCGTATCGAACAGACCTCTGCAACTTTGGCATATTTCGCTGAAAAAGAAGCCCAGTTTGACAAAGTTGAAGTCGCAGAGGATCAAGCCCGCCTGATCAAGGCCATCTATGTTCTTGTTCGTCCCGAAGCCACCGAAACCCAGAAAACCATTATCGGCCTTCTGGGCAATGAAGCCTTTATTAAGGCACATACGTTAAAACAAGTAAAAGGGGCATCGGCCTATTTCACTGCCATCCACAATGGCAAGAATCTGACCGATGCAACCAAGGTTGAAATCAACAAGATTCTGGAGCTGGAAGAAAAGATCAACAATGCAGCCAAAGGCCGCATCCTGAATATGAAAACCGGAGCCTTGCAAAGATTCCTGAATGGCGAAGTCATTGAAATGGATGAACTTGAAGGTCTGGCTGACAACAGCTTTGCCTTGCGTCTGATCGATGCCGTGATGGATGAAAAGAACAACATCGCCCAGCAAATCAACCTGGATCTGGCAGAGATGAAACAAATCTATGGCAAGGCCACTTTGAAAGAACAGCTGAAAGACCTTGAGTCCCTTAAAACGGAAATGCTGAACCTTTGCCAGAAAGAAATGACCCAAGCCCTGAATTTGTATCCGCAAGAAAGTGAAGTGACCGCCTTCAAAGCAACGACTGAACAAGTTCGCAAGCAGGTCCTTTCTTTGTTAAGCGCTCAGGACACCGCCTACCAAGTTGTACAAAAGGCCGTCGTCTACAGCCCTATGACAAACGAGAAGGCCGTGAAATTCTGGTCCCAAAGCCTGAAGGATTTAACGGCTGATTCCAAAGACGCCATCAGTGACCTTAAAAACCTGGATACTTCTGGCACGTTCACCCTGGCCACCATCCTTTCGATGACCCTCAACCCGAAACCAACCAACTGCTTCCACCTGGTGGATTTGCGGATCTCTGATGCCGCCCACACGACGGATACTGGAATCAAAGCCAGCTGGTTGTCGGTGAAAAAACCATCCTATGGCGTGGCGATTCTGGCACATGAATTCGGTCATTTGGTCTCAAAATTCAGCCAAAGCTTCAACTCACAAAAATCCTGCCTGGCAGGCAAACAGGGCAGCACCCGCTTTATTGAAGAAGACTTTGCAGACGTGATTGCCGGAAAAGTTATGACCGGCATGCAAAACAGCCTGAACGGAAAAAGCAATTATGGCTGTCTATTTGCTTCGACAGAAGGGACTCCAAGCCTTCAGGTCGAAAAAGAGGATACCGAGACCATTCATTCCACTGGCCTGTTCCGCGCTCTGCAACTGGCGCAGCTAAGTAAAGCAGCCATCCCCGAGAGCTGCAAACAAGCCGTGCAGCAACAAGCCCCTAAAGCTCTGGACAAGTGCGAGTAACAAAACAACTGCTGAAAATAAAAGAACCCACACTTTGAAGGTGTGGGTTCTTTGTTTTAAGCCTTGAATCAAATCCAGATCTTAGCGCTGGTTGGCCGGAGTCCATTTCAGACCCTCTTTGCCAGCCCATTTGCCGCGAGGACGGTAGATACGGTTGTTCGCGTACTGCTCGAAAGCATGAGCGCACCAGCCGGAAATACGAGACGCTGCAAAGATTGGTGTGAACAAATCTGTCGGGATACCCATAGAGAAGTAAACCGTTGCAGAGTAGAAGTCCACGTTTGGCATCAAACCTTTTTCGTTGAACATGGTGTCGTCGATCAAAGTGGACATTTCGTACATGTGGTGAATACCAGCATCTTTAGTCAACTTTTCAGACATGCCACGCAAGATACGAGCACGAGGGTCGCCGTTTTTGTAAACGCGGTGACCGATACCCATCACTTTTTCTTTCGCCGCCAAAGCGTCCTTAACGAACTGCTGAGCTTTTTCCATCGTGCCGATTTTTTGCAGCATCAAGATAACCTGCTCGTTCGCACCACCATGCAAAGGACCTTTCAACGCACCAATCGCAGAAACGATCGCAGAGTGAAGATCAGACAAAGAAGAAGCCGTTACGCGAGTTGCGAAAGCAGAGCAATTCAACTCGTGGTCTGCGTGAAGGATCAAACAAGTGTCCATCACTTTTACGTGCTCAGCTTTAGGCTCAACCCCGCCGCCCAACATGTACATCATGTTCCAAGCGATGGATTTGTCAGTTTTTGGAGTTACAGGCTCTTTGCCTTTGCGGATAGCATCGAACGCACAAAGAAGAGTTCCCATTTTGGCAGTCAAACGAACAGACTTGCGCAAGTTTGCTTCAGCGCCGTTGTCGTTAGCATCTGCATCCCAGTGTGCCATCAAAGAAACCGCAGTGCGCAGCCAGCCCATTGGATGAACATTTGTAGGGATTGCTTTTAGAACCTTGATGAACTCAGGGCTCAAAGCCATTTCATTATGAAGCTGAGTGGAGAACGCCGCCAACTCTTGAGCATTTGGAAGTTTGTCGTTCCAAAGAAGGTAAGTGACTTCTTCAAAAGTGGAATTCGCAGCCAAATCTTCGATCGTGTAACCACGGAAATTAAGAGAATCACCGACGATAAATGATACTTTCGTCGTACATGCAACTACGCCTTCCAAACCCTTGTCCAAGGCGCCTTCATAGATATTTACTTCAGCCATCGCAGTTTCCTTTCTGACTTTTTCATTTCAATAGCATTGTAGACTTATCAATAATTTTGACAAGTTGTCACGGAGTTCCCGCCCCAAAGTCGCATAAACAACCCCACTGAAAACATAGTAACAATCAGGTTCTAGCGGGAAGCTAGTTTAATGACTCGATCTTTGACTTCGGTGACGATCAAGGTCTGATCTCGTACTGGGTCCGACTTGCCGGAGTACTTCTCATTGGCGAAAAGAATCTCGTTACGCAGCTCATGCACCCCTTGCTTCGGGGCCCGAGAAATCGCCTCGGAAATTCCATGTCCACCCCAGTTCACACCCAGGGAATTCTGAGACATCTTCAGCCCTTCCGTCGCCAGAATCAGGCGGTCTCGCGGATTGAGCTGGATCACTCGACTTTGAGGCTCCGTGTTAAAATCTTTGCTGAGACTCGGACCTGTCGGCAGAAGCTCCACCAAGCCTTCTTGCCCGTAGACCTGCATAAAGCCGTCGATATTGCCGACGGAGCAATACTGCATTTCAAAACTGCGACGGTCCACGATCCCGTAAAAGACGCTGGCCTTGTCTTCGTTCTGAATATTGGGAACCACTTCCTTGGCCAGGAGCGCCACAACCTTGTGTGCCTCCAGCCCCCGGCGTGCTTCGATCTGAGAGGAAATTTTGATGATCATGGACAGCAACAATGACGACAGCGAATAGCCGCTGGCACTGGAAATCAGGATCCCAAACTTCAGCTTGTCTTCATGTTCAAAAATATCGAAATAATCACCGCCGGACCGAGTGCCCGGCAGGAATTTGGTGCTGAACTCAAAGCCCTGCACATTGGGCAGTTCGGTAGGAGACAGGAACTTTTGCAGACTTTGCGCCAGTTTCAGTTCCTGACTGACTTGCACAATCATTTTTTCCAGGGCCCCATTGGCCTTGCCCAGTTCCAGACGATAGCGGTGAAGCTCGGCTTCCTTGACCGCCAATTCGTGTTCAAGTTCTGAAATTCGCTCTTTGAGTTCGTCTTGTTCTTTTGCCATGACGGCTTATCTTAAAGGCTTTTTTAGTGCCAGTCGTGAAGGAACATATTCAACTGTTCTTCTTCGGCCTTTAGTCGAGCCTGTATCGGTGCCGGAACTTGCCCCTCTGTCAGGGTTCCTAATCCCTGCAGATGATAGCGGATCTCGCTGTGTCTTTTGTGGACCTTTTCACGAGCCCAAACCATCACGGGGGCTGACAACAAACCCCAGGCTTTCCAGTTTGAGCCAAAATATTTCGCATCCTGCATTTCATCCACCGGAGCTTCGGCCCCGAAGTGACCCCAGATCATCTGCGCCATCCACTGTGTTGCCAAAATCAATGCAAACAGCAACACGAACTGTAAGCTCTTGTCCTGAAATGACGCCAGACCGGAAGTGAATCCCAAGCCCAGGAAAGTTCTGATTTCACCCGCCAGCAATAGGCCCACCACTGCCCCCAGCGCAGAAACACCCGCAAACTGCAGGGCCATACGGCGGCATTGCTGATTTAGGGATCGGCTTTGCCACCAGAAAAAGATCATGCGCCCCACACGCTCCCCAGCGACAAGCCCCAGGGCTCCGTTGAAAGCGATCGTGTTTGTCAGAAGCAGGCTCAACGCCAGCGCCAGGGACCAGAACTCAATCTGCACCACCAGACTTAAAGCAGCAGCCAGCACAAAGAAAGTCACCACCGTCGGGAAACGACCATCTGCCAGGAAGAAAGCCAAATCACTTTGCCCCAGAATTGTCTGAATCACACTGGAATTACGAAGCATGCTTTCGCCGCCCACCAGGAACAGCCCCACGGCACCCACGAACAACAAAACGTCGCGGGTTTTAGCGCCGACAAAAACTGTCAGGCACAAAAGACCGGCAACCCCTAACAGGAAGAAGCCGTTGAAGCTCATAAATAGTACACCCAGAATCAGAACCCACCACGCCCCCAGCGTGCTTAAGCACATGACCAGTGCACTGGGACGGGCCGGAAGAACTCGCAAATTCAAAAGCGCCAATCCCGAATACAGGGATCTTTGCGAAGAAACCTCCAGCATCACCACACTGAAGGCACGTACGAACATCGTGCCGAGCTTTGCTTCCAAACCCTTGTCCAAAAAACTTTTTTGCAGACCGGACAGCAGCTTTGCCAGAAGTTGCTGGGAATACACCATTCCGGCCAGCATCAGAACAAAACTACCCAACCACATAAGTATCATAGCGAACCACCTTTCCTTCATAGGAATGACGAACTCCCGGCAGCAGTTCTTCCGCCTGCATGGGGCGCTTCACCACCACTCTTTGCACAGGCCAGGTCAGGGCTTCTTGCAAAACCAGACTGGCATCTTCGTCATGTCCGACCAAATCCCTGAATACAACCATCTCTTGCTTGGGAAGAGCGGACTTCTTTTTGTGCGGATACATCGGATCAAAATAAATGGAGTCGATTTCAAGCAGGCCTTTGTTCTTTTTTAAAAACTCCAGCGCATCGCCAAAATGAAGCTGATAGGACTTCAGATAATCTTTTTTCGTGCGAGCAAAGGCCTCGGACAAAAGCGCATACAGCACCGGGGACCGCTCCACACCATTGACCGTGAACCCCAGTTGAGTCAGGAACACGCTGTCGATGCCCATCCCCACAGACAGATCCAGAATGCGTCGGGCCCCTTTTGCAACCCCAAGCGCCTTGGCGATCAGCTCATTCTTGCCGCGATGACCTTTGCGCTCATAATCCAGATGATTCTTATCAAAGTCGATTTCCAGCAGACGCTTTTCCAGATCGCGCACAAACACGCGGTCGCCTTCGAGACAGAAATGGAAAAAATAGTTTTCAGGATTTTCCGGATTGAGCGGCGCCTGCAAAAACGCCGCCCACTTTTGAGCTTTTTCAAGGCCGGCGTCATCGGCCCTGACACATATGCGAGAGCCGCCTAGCGGAGCAGATACCATAGACACTCAAAAACCCACATGCCGATGGCCAAGAGGAACAAATAAAAACCAGAGCGGAACACAGCTTTCATGTCGCTGCCAACAGGGCTGGAGATGTTCTTCAACTTATGGATAAATCCCACCGACGCAAACACCAGCACAACCGTCAAATACAAGCCCCAGTAGAATCCGGCGTACAACAGATGATAAGCCAGATTGAAGATCACAAACAAAACCCACCACGCCGCGATCAGTCTGCGGGCTTTATCAAACCCCAGCCAATTCACAGTGTTGGTGAACCCTGCCTGACTGCTGGGGAAGATGTTCATGAAGTTGCGCAAGTGAACCATGAACAGAATCAACCAGCCCCAAACACATCCCAGCCAGAAGCTTTCGATATCCGCAGGAACCCCCATGGACATCTGAAATCCCACTGTCAGCAAGGGCCCTAACATCACAAAGAGCGCCAGCTCCCCGCCGATACGATATTTGAAAGAATTCTGTTTTTTAAACTGCGCCCACAGTCCAATACCCAGACTGGCACCAATAATTCCGGCCAGTTCTGGAAAAGCAAAAATCAACGGGATCGCACACAAGATGGCCAAAACCAAGAAGACGGTGGACAGACTTTTTACCTGAGCCGCAGTCACCCATCCACTTTGAATGGCGCGGCTGCCGCTGCGCTCAAGCACGCGATCCACGCCCTTCATGTGGTCCATATAATCATTGCGCAAATTGACGGCAATAAAAGCCAGCAAGACCCCCACGGTGGCGATGATTGTCGTCACCGGGTCCTGCATGGTGTGATCATCCACGTTCTTGGTCATGATCAAAAGCAGCGGCAGGAAAATCAAAAGAAAGCTGCGAACTTTATAAATCTGTGCAATCGCCATCCACAAAGACGGCTTGGGGATTTCATTTAAGGACATCACTTTGAACGTCACCGTTTCAGCAGCCGAATTCACATTCAGCGTCTGTTGTGGCAGCGCCCGTTGAGTCTTTGAAAATGTTCCGAGCAGATAAGATTCAAACTCCGGGTTCTTTTTGGAAAGCGTGATCAGCTCACTCACGAAGGCTTCCTTCTCCAGTACAGGATCTCTGTCAACGGACGAAGCTGGTCGATCAGTTTTTCCTCGCCCGGCTTCAGGAAGGTTTTCAGACGCTCCAGATGATGATCGTACAGCTTGATCAGGCCCTTGTTGATTTCGTCAAATTCCAGAAGCTTCTGATCAAAGCGGGCTTTACCCCCCACGTTGGCATAGAATTGTTCCAGGTTTTTACTTTTGACGATTTGATCAATTTCATGACGAGTGGCCCCTTGGCACATGAATGCACCGAAAGAGTTCAGATAACCTGATTTCAGATCGCCCAGAATCGCTTTGCCTTCATCGTTGCGGATGTCATAGTCCAAAAGATCATCACTGCGCTGGAACAACTGCCCCAGTAAAGTTCCCATCTCAGACAGAATGTTGTGCAATTCTTCGTCGTAGCGCTCTTGCGCGATGAACGGAGCACGGATGCACCATTTGAACAGACTTGCGGTTTTCAGATTATGAATGCGATCCAGTTGTTCAATGGTCACAAAGAAGTCACCGACCACAGAGTCCTGCAGCCACTCCCCTTCCAAAAGATCCGAAATCACTTCGGCCGTGTACTGAACCAGCTTGATGTTCCCGTGACCGGACAGATTCACCATCACTCGCGCCAGCAGATAGTCGCCCGCCAGTACCGCGTATTCAGGAGTGTACTTTAGCCAGGCCGCCGTCTTTCCACGACGAAGATGAGAGCGGTCGATCAGATCATCATGCAACAGCGAAGCGTTGTGGATGAACTCGATTGTTTGAGACAACAAAAGCTCGGTTTTGGGTTCGATCCCCAAATTGGCCGCCATCATACGAATCAATTTTGCACGAAAGCCTTTGCCGCCGGAAAAGAGATCGTCATAAAGCTTGTTCAGCTTCGGCAGATAGGCCGGGAAATCCTTTGAATCATAGACTTTCAGATCAATGACGCTGCGTTGCAATTTTAACTCCTCAAGAGGGCGACTTGTCCCGCTAACTTCGCGATTTATCTGCTTGCTGTCAAGGGATCAAAGGCCGTAAAGTCCGAGACATTATGAATAAAGTCTTTCACACAAAGAAGACCATCACCTTCCGGGAAGCCGACCCCGCGGGGATCATGTTTTTCGGAAATATTTTTGGCCTGGCCCACGACGCTTTCGAGCAATTTATCATCGAGGCGGGCTACACATGGAATGAATGGTTTGGCAGCCGCGAGCTGATCATTCCCCTGCGCCATTCGGAGGCCAACTATCTGGCACCTTTCGTGCCGGGCGAAACCTATGACATTCACGTTTGTGTGGCGAGTTTTGGTGAGACTTCCTTTAAAATGAAATACGTCTTTAGCCGCAACGACAAAACAAACGCCGTCGTCACCATGGTCCATGCCGTGCTTGACGGAAAGACCAAACAAAAAACTGCATTGCCAACTTTGATGAAATCGCGCCTGGAGCCCTATTTGGAATCCACCGGTCAGGGTTGCTAAGGGAGCGTGATGGAAGATTTTAAATTTACCGGAAAAGAATGGTGGCGCGAAGGCGTTCGTTTTGAGTGCACAGGTTCAGGCAAGTGCTGCACCTCCCACGGCGAATATGGCTTCGTTTATCTGAGTCTGGAAGACCGCCAGCGTTTTGCCAAACACTTGAAAATGCGCACGGGTGACTTCACTCGTAAGTACTGCGAGATGACCGGTGGTATCTGGCATCTGAAAGAGGATCCCAAAAATCCGGATTGTATGTTCTTAAAAGGCAAAGGTTGCAGCGTCTATGAAGCGCGCCCCACCCAGTGCCGTACCTGGCCGTTCTGGCCCGAGGTGATGAACGCCAAGTCCTGGGCTAAGGATGTCAAAGCCTTCTGCCCTGGCGTGGGTAAGGGTCCGGTGATCCCGGCTGAAAAAATCGAGCAGCAGATCCGCGAACAGATCGAAAGTGAAAAAGGCTGGGGCAAATAAGCCCCCTTTTTTGCCCATTTTTGTCCCTTTGAATACTGTCTTGTCAGAGCGCACTGTCGACTCCTTTGACAATGCTGAATTACCTTCCTTCTCCACTAGATTCCGCACTTGCAATTCTCGGGGGCCGACAAAATATGGTACAAGGATGCCATATGAAAAAAATCATCTTCCCCCTATTGGCAGCAAGTCTTCTTTCCGTACAAGCTTTTGCGGGCAACCCAAAGGATCGCTCCTACAAATTCTGCGATGACATCACCCGCATCGACAAACTTCTGGATCGCAGTCGCGAATCTGTGGAGCGCATCAAGCGCGAAGGTTTAAACGTCGAACGCATCGTCGTTTCCAAAGACCGCCGCCAGCTTTATCTGGTTTCCGGAGAAACTTTGCTAAGAACTTACACCGTGGCTTTTGGCTGGAACTTCATCGGTCACAAACAATTCGAAGGTGACGGAAAAACTCCGGAAGGAATCTACACCATCGACTACAAGAATGCGCAAAGTGCTTTCACCAAATCCTTGCACGTGGACTATCCAAATAAAGACGACATCGCGTATGCAAAATCCCAGGGTCGCTCCCCGGGCGGCGATATCATGATTCACGGCTTGCCGTCGAATCCGGCAAAATACGAGCGCATCAGCAAAATCCATCCACTGGATTGGACACTGGGATGCGTGGCTGTGACCAACGCGGAAATCGAAGAGATCTTTGCCTTAACCAAAGAAAGAACTCTGGTTGAAATCTGCAAAGTCAGCCCAACGAAATAAGCCCCCAAGATTTGCCCTAGGGGCGACGCAGCAGATACTTTCGTTCCACACCCTGAAGGCAGGATAACTTGCCTTCATCGGTGAAAACCTTCTCACAGATTCTAACTTCATCAGCGACAATAAACTTATTGCGCAAAATCGCCAGGCACTGGATCTTTTCGTCATCAGAAAAACGGTCCGCGCAGAATCCCACCGCATCCACTGTGAAGAGTTCGGCGGCGGTGAGCTCTCTTAAACAACGGCGCTTGTCTTCATCAGTGAAGAATGACTGACACAATCGTGAAGCCGCCTGCAGTCCTGGAGTCGGATCCACCTTCAGACGGGTTCGATAAGGAAAAGGTCTGTTGATCCCAGCCAGACAGCGCGCCTTTTCATCATCAAAGGTCAGGGATTCGCAGACCTGCACTTCTTCAACACGGATATGGCTGTTTTGAATACCGCGTAAACAGCGAACTCGATCTTCATCGAAACTTTGCTGCATGCAAATCGGAAGGGCTTCTTTGGTAAACCAGTTTGCGGAACTTTCGATTCGCACACAGGCTGGGATCACTGTGTCGTCCTCAATCTGCGTGCAAAACTGCAAGGCAGCCATCAAGCCCGGCACGGGATCGGGGACGGGAATGGCCTGAGCAGACACCGAACTCATCACAACAAAAATCAACAACAAGTGTTTCATATTAAGACCCTCCATTTCACTATTCCGCTGAATGTGAGCAGACTCAAGACATGCTCGGTCAAAATGATGCAAAGACCTTACATTCGAACAAGAACACTGCTGATTCTCAGTTTGACGCTTAAGGGGTCCTAAGAGCCTGTCGAAAAGTACAGCATGACGTACGTAACTGGTAAAAAACTCACCGCTTTTTTGTTTACATGCTTGATCCTGGTCGGATGTAAAGAGCCCGAGATGGAGATGTCTCCGCTGGGGAAAAAGCTTCCGGCGCCCGCGCTGAAAGGGACCAACCCTTTCCAGCAGGAATTTGAAATTCAAAACTATGCACGCCTCCAAGGAAGCTGCGACACACGGGTCAGCACCGTGCTTGTCAGTTTTGACAAGAAGGCGTGGCACCAGGCTCCGACCACGCCTGATCTAACGAACACCTCTCTGCCCGTGGGGCAAACCAATGACACGGATTGCGCTGATGGCAGTTTTGATATTTATCTGACGAAGAATGATCTGCTCAACCTTTGGGGTATCAGCACGTCGGATGATGTGAACGCGATCTATATCAAAGGTCTTTCCGTGATTGGCGATACGGAAACCCTGACCCTGCTGGATATGAGTCCCGGCAACGGCGGCGGCGCTGGCGGAGGAAGCTCTGTCGCGACAACCTTGAATTTGGAAAAAAACTGGCCCCGCGGATATGCGGGAGCAAATCAATGTGGTTCTTTCTTCGTTTATATTAGCAATGCTTCCGGATACCGAGTCGCTCATAGCGCCGACGTTACTTTCAAAATCAGTCAAAGTGCTTCAGGCAACACTGCTAGCGCCATCACAGCTTATTCCAACTGGGGAGATTGTCACAGCAGCATTAATCCGAGCGACACGTTCAAGATCCCCGCAGGATCCGATTATGCCGAAGTGATTTACCGCTTCCCCAATACGCCCATTGATGGTTTGTTGGCCTTCACACTGTCGAACCTGTCAGCTTTGACCGCCAACCCCGTTGCGACCAATGTGATTCTGCGCAGTTCAGAGTATTCCTCCACCCAACGCTGGCTGTCCCTGGAACAAACTGTCCCGCAACTTTATAAAAATGTCTGCTATCCACTACGAATCCGCTCGCAGATGTACAACAACAGTCCTGCCAACGATCAATTTGGCGGCACTCTCAATCTCAGTGCCACGGATGCGCGGCTGAAGTTCTATTCCGACGAATTCTGTATGAATCAAGCCACCGAATATAGCTTCACCAGCTATGATCCGGTTCTTAAGGCTTATATGAAGTTTGTCCCCAGCGGGGCTGACACACAAAGTTTTGTCGCCTTCCAATTTACAGCGGCGGGATCACCGGGCAACTCTCTGACTTATGATGCCCAACCTTGGGATCTTCGGGCGGATCTCAGTGACAAAAATACGGTGACCCGACTTGAGTTCCAAGGTCCGCGTAATATCGTTAATGGTGATTGCAACGTGTACCAAGTTCTTACAACGAATGCCCATGGCTCGTTACTGCCAATGACGGGTGCCTTGAATGTCAGCCTGGCAACACAGGAATCCGGCCTGGGTCAGTTTTACTCTGATGAGGGCTGCTCCTCGCCGATCTCCTCCACCACCATCGCAAAAAATAAAAGCAGCGCCACCGTGTACTTCCGCCCCATGGCATCCAGTGCCGGAACATATCATTTCAATATCACGGCTTCCGGCCTGACCTCGGCCACGCCTCTTGTGGACATTCATTCCATTGCCCGTCAGTTTAAAATTGCGCCCATGGATCTGACGGCCGGGAACTGCAAGCCTATCTCTGTGGGGCTCATTGATGGAGCGGGAATCTTCAAGACAGCCCCCAGCACGATCACAACGGCTTTGCAGGTGTATCTGACGCCCGGTGGGGTGGCACCGCTTTATGCTGATCCGAACTGCATGACCCCGATGAGCGGCGGCAGCTCGACACCACTGACAATCACTGAAGGTGAAAGTATCGGGACCGTCTACATACAGACTTTGGGTCTTGCCGGAACTTCCTTCACGATTTATGTCAACAGCACAGCCGGTTACATGGGGGCCGACTTCAGTGAGATCTTCAAGTAAGCTGCACTAGTCGATTTTTTCGTGCAGGTATTTCAGGATCTTTTCGCGGTCCTTTTCCGGATGGATCGCGAAAGTTTCTGTGTCCCCATCGGTGCCGGCATAGGTGATGGCTTGAGTGTCATCAATACAAACATCCAAACAGCTTGAAGTCACCACGCGGATCTTGGAAGAATCACCGGATTCTTTAAATTTCTTTTTCAGGAACATTTTCAGATTTTCGGCGCTATTGCCCTCTTCTTCCAAAAGTTTGGGACTGATGGACTTATGGCATTTCGTGCAGATCAGCACAATACCCTTGGACCACGGATTCTTTTCGTGTTTCATAGTTTTCTCCTCAACTCCGCCCACAGGATTTTACCCAACTCACTGCGCGGAATCTCTGACATATAGTAAATCTTACGAGCTTTTTCGAACGGAAGCACTTTTTCCGCATACAACTGAAGGACTTTTTGCGTATCTGCTTCAGACAAAAGACTGACGGCGTGAATCTCGGCCCCCAGCCTGTCAGAAGGCATGTCCAGCAATGTCACCTTCACCGGCCAGTCCGGATTTAAATGCAAAGCACACGATTCCAGCACAGTACGCAGGCGAGCCACGTTGGTGCCCTCGCCACCGATCTTGATATAGTCTTTGCTGCGGCCCTCAATTTTCAGTGCGCCCTCAACAACCTCACCACGATCCTCCGTAGTGAACCAGCCATCTTCTTTTTTGGGATTCCAATGACGGGGGCCTTCAGGGGTGTTCTGAGCATAAAGACTGAACAAAGATTCCGCCCACACTTCCAGATATCCTTCAGCGTTCTTGCGAGCTTTCGCATGGGGCAACAATCCCACCACCGGGAACTCGTGCCCACTGAGTGATTCCAACGATGCCGTGGCAATCTGCGAGGCAGTCTCGCTCATCCCATAACTGGGAAGCACCGGCCAACCCAAGGCGCGCGCTTTTTTATAAAGATCCAACTCAAAGGCACCGCCTCCGACGACAATGGCCCTCATATGGGACGGAGCACGATAACCCTGCGCCACCAGGTCATAAACTTGCGTCGGCACCAGAGCCGAAAGAGTGCATTTTTCATTGAGGAGTGTTTGATAGAAGTGATGCACATCCCAGCGGTTTTCTTTCAGGGCAGCCACCACTTTCGCCCCGCTGAGAGCCGCACGAATTTCAATCCCCAGCCCCCCCACATGAAAATGCGGAAGCACCTGAGTCCAGACGTCCTGTTCAGTACTTTGCAGATGGGCATTCACAGCCTTGGCAGAAGCCATCAGGGCCTTTTTAGAAAGCGCCACCAGTTTGGTGGCAGAAATTGAATGAGCCGTCGAACCCGAGGTCGCAATCCACACATGACCCTGCAGATTCAAAAGATCCTGCGTGTCTTGGGCCAATTTATACAAAGCCTGATAGTCCGCCTCGGGCCAGCGTGGGTTGAGCAGAATTTCGTTGTCGGAAGAATAAAGGTCTAAGGTCTTTGAACGGGTTGCCACGGCAAAGCCTCCAACAAAGCATCAAAGCCGACACCGACTCCTTTGGTCTTTAGTATATACGGTCCTTGAGTTCCTATCTCGGCCGAGAAAGAGTCCATCTGAAACAGTCGATGGGTCAGGCAGCCTGCCTCTAGCACCATATCACCGTGCTGTTTCTTGAGGTCCATCGCAACACCCAGGGCATGAATCACCCCAACGGGATGATCCATATAACTGGTCACCGTCAGTTTGAGATTCCACTTCTGACAGTATCCCACGGCTTTATCCACGTCTGTCTTCGCGGGCTTAACCACGATCACATCAAAAGGCGCCGACGGAATTTTTCCCCACGGAACCTTATCATATTGATTGTCCAAGGCGATCTTACACAGCTTGCGCGCCTCATTCCAGGCATGGAAATCAAACGGAAATGGATCTTCCACATAGTCGATCAAAGCACGCACTGAGGGGGAAAGTCCCGTCATGAACTTTTCAAAAATCTGCCAGCTTCCCAGCGCATTGAAATCCAGTCGGATGCGCAGGCCTGCCGCCGCCAGGTGAGTCAAAGCCACCGCCTCTTGCTGAAGATCCTGCCCCATTTTGACTTTTACGGTGGTGAAGCCTTCTTTTTTAAGTTCATCCAGAAAACCCGGCTTTAAATCCTGATAGTTCGAAAGCAAAAAGTTATTACGGATCTTTTCACCCACATCAAACACGTTCTTGCGCTGTTTTCTTAAGACCGCATCCCGACGAGCCAGCCAGATGCTTTGCTCGATTTGCGTGGTCATACGCCCTAAACGCAGATCCTCCAGTTGCTCCGCCAAAGACAGATCACCCAGTTCAGGCCAGGGGTGCAAATCCGCATAGCCCACATGTCCGTCATTCCATTCCACCCGCAGCAAAGCCCCTTGCCGTGCTGTGGGCTTGGAGGCCGCATTCAGGACGGTCATGGGCTTTAGAAAATAAGGGTGAAAGAAGATTTTAATCAAAAGGCAAATCCTAACGCGATAAGAAGACCAAACACCAAGTGCAATCCCGCCGCCTGCCCCAAGAACTTGTTATAGGCCGGACTGGGCTCTGTGTTGAAAATATTCTTGGTGATTTTGACAGCCAAAGGAATCGCCAGCAAAGAAACGATCGCGGCAATTTTGTATCCTTCAAACCACCAGTAAAGATTCAAAACAAACGGCAGGAAGCTCAAGGCGGCAATCTCCCAGCGGGAAAATTTCACTCCAAAGCGCACGGCCAAAGTTTTTTTGTTCACCAGACGATCCCCGGTGTGATCGCGCAGATTGTTGATCGCAATCAACACAGTGGCATGCAAACCAATCTGCAAACCTAAGACAAACGCCTCGACCATCCATTCCCCTGTGTTCAGGAAGACGATTCCCATCACCGCCAGCAGGCCGAAGAAAATAATCACAAACAAGTCCCCCAACCCCAGATAAGCCAAAGGGAACGGGCCTGCAGTATAAGAGTACCCCATCAAGACAGAAGCAATCCCGATTGCCACAATCACCCAGCCGCCTTTCAGAACCAGCGGAATCCCACACAGCACCGCCAGTAGGAAACACAAGGACCCCAAAAGCATCACTTGATTAGCCGAAAGAATCCCGGCTTGCGTGATACGCTGAGGGCCGATGCGCTTTTCCGTATCCGCGCCCTTTTTAAAATCCACGGCATCGTTCACCAAATTAGTTCCGATCTGAATCAGGAAGGACGCCATCAGTGCGTAAAACAAAACCCACCCATCCCAGGAAAGGCCGATCGCCTTGACCAGCGCCGTCCCCGCCACACAGGGCACCAGGGCAGCAGTCAAAGTTTTTGGACGAAAAGCGAGAAGAATACTTTTAATTTGGCCAGCAGAGGTCATTTTGCATCGCATTGTTAAGAGTTAAAATCCAGTCTCTTTGTATCAGATTCTTTTCGCGTGACCAAAAGAATTTCTAAGGGCACAAAGGGGATGAATTCGATGATCTCAAGGGGGTTTTATGAGCGTATGGACAGCACTGGCATTTGTGGCGGGAGCCTTGATTTCCGGACTGTTGGTTTATTTTAAACTCAAAGCTCAAAACACCGCAGACCTGGCCCAGATGCAGGCGGATCTTTTGGCCGCGCAGATGAAAAATGACCTTCTGTCACAAAGCCTGAAGGAACAAAAAGCCCTGATGACGGAAACGAAAAAACAACAAGACGAACTGGCACAAAGAATGAACACCCAGTTTGAGGTCATGGCGCAAAAGATCTTTGAAGAAAAATCTGCCAAGTTCACCGACCAGAACCACAAAAATATTGCCTCTGTTCTGGAACCCCTGAAAGAGCGCATTAAAGACTTCGAGAAAAAAGTGGAAGAAACTTACTCGACTGAACGTTCCGAGCGTGGGGTTCTGCGTGGCGAGCTGACCAAACTGATGGAACTCAACAAAGTCATGTCCGCTGAAACTCAAAACCTGACTAAAGCGCTCAAGGGTGAAGTGAAAACCCAAGGCAACTGGGGCGAGCTGATTCTGGAAAACATTCTGGAGCGTTCAGGCCTGCGCAAGGGCGAAGAGTACATCATTCAAGGCACGGACATGGATCTGCGTGGCGAAGATGGTCAAATCTTACGTCCGGATGTGATCGTCAATTTGCCGGATGAAAAACATCTGATTGTGGATTCTAAAATGACCCTGATCGCCTATGAGCAATACTCTTCGGCGGAAACTCCGGAAGAACAGGAACGTCTGGGCAAGCTGCACATTGATTCGTTGAAAAAGCATATCGACGGTCTTTCTGACAAAAAATACCACGCAGCTGACAAGTTGATCTCCCCAGACTTTGTGATTTTGTTCATGCCACTGGAACCTGCGTTCGCATTGGCCTTTAAACTGAAGCCAGACCTTTTCCAATACGCTTGGGAAAAGAACGTGGCCATCGTCAGCCCAACTACTTTACTAGCCACACTGCGCACCGTGGCGGCTTTGTGGAAACAAGATCGTCAGGAAAAAAATGCGCTTGAGATCGCCAAACGTGGCGGACTTCTATACGACAAGTTCGCAGGCCTGCTGAAAGACCTTCAGCACCTGGGGAACAAGCTGGAAGACGCGCAGAAAGCGCATGAAGAAGTGATCAAAAAGGTCTCTGAAGGTCGCGGCAATCTGATCGACCAGGTCGAGGATCTGAAACGTCTGGGTGCGAAGACTGAGAAGTCCCTGCCGCAGTTGGAGCAAGCTTAGTTTCTGCATTTTGGCATCTTGTGAGTGAACACAAGATGCCCATCAAATTTGAATCTCTCCCCTTGAAAAATTAGTCTAATCAAGGGGCCTCATGACTGGAAATAGCTTTTTTCTTCTCGCCCTGGTTGTCATCATCGGCGCTTCGCTGTGGATGGTTCGCTCGTACAAGGGAATTCAGAATACCCAAACACAGCTTGTTGAACGCGTGGAACAAATCCAGCAGCGCCGCCCCGCCAGCGCGCCTGTGGTTGTAACAGCAGCCCCGGACAACAAGGCTGTTGCCGCCACCAAGGCCCGGCTGCGCAGCGAGGCTTTAAATCTGCAACAACAACTCACGGAAGAAAACCGCAAGTTGGAACAACAAAGACAAGCCTTGGAAAGTCTGCAGGCCCGACAGCAAGAAAATGCACAGGCCCCCACCCCCGACAGCTATGCCAATGAACTGCGTGAAAGCAATTTACAACTGCAAGACTTCATGATGGAGCTCAACAGTTATGATCGACTCAGTCAGGATATCAATCGTCGGGCAGACGAAATTCTGAAGGCACAAAACAGTCAGATGCAAGCGATCCGCGATCAGCTGGATGATAATATCCGAATACAACAACAAGCCATCCAACAGACCAGGGAACAACTCAATTACTGGCAAACCAACTTCAACGACATCACCGCCCGACAGAATGAACTAAGCGTTTTGAATGATTTGCTGTCACAACAAGAACAGCAGCTGGTACTGATGCAAAATGAAAAGCTCCTGCTGTCGGCGCAAGCGCTGGAAGCCCCCGGCCAAGTTCAAGCCGACCGCGAACAGGCCTTGGCCGAAATCAACAGCAATCGCCAGGATCTGCAGAATGAAATTATGGGAATGCGATCCCAGATTCAAAATCTGCAAGAAGATATCTATCAGTCCACAATCTCGGAAACATCCCTGCGTCAGCAGATCCTGCAAACACAGCGGGCCTATGAACAACAGCAACAGCAGGTGCGAAAACTGGAATCCTCTTTGCTGGAAAAGAACGCCGAACTCAATGCTTTGGAATAAAAAAAGGAGCCTTGCGGGCTCCTTCGTCGTTTTTTTTGATTCTTCTGAAATTAAAGTTCAGCGTCGCGAATCACAGTCAGCTTCGTCGCAACGTCGATGCCTGTGGATTGATTCTTGATCGCCACAGCCGGGTTCTGAACCACACGCTGTTGCAGCTTCGTGAAGATCGGCTCACGAATCGCCAGGTTGTTGTCCTGAAGAACACACTGACGAGCAGTGCGCGCTTCAATGTTCACCACAACGGGTGCCTTCAAGTTCGCCGTCATTTGTGTAGGATCGTCAGGGATTGTCACGATAGAGAAGTAACGAGCTTTGTCTTGAGACGTCAGCTTCAAAGCTTCCATGTCACCTTTAGTGAGGTTGGCTTTGTATTGAGGAGCAAACAGCTCAGGCTCAAGCACGGGGAAGGCAATGGCGGGCGCTTCGCAGCTTTGCAACCAAGCGAAGATCTCGTCATTTGGATCATCAAGAAGAACGAATTTGCGCAAATCAGCGAAGCCCAAAAGGCCTTCGGTGAAAGTCAGAACATCTTCTTGTTTCAGCTCAATCTGGCCGAATCTTGATGTCGAAATGATCATTCAACCCCTCCAAACAGGTACACAGATTCACCCTTATTTTAGACACACCAAGGCACTAAGACGGTGAATACACCTATAAATCTGGACCTAAATCTAGGGAGACTCAATTAAAATCTAGAGAGGATGACTGACCGCTTCAGGCGCAACCCCTTTGCCAGAAAGGATTTGGGAGGGATTTCAAAAACGAAAAAAGGCCTGACAATCAAATGCAGGCCTTTTTATGCACAAGTTCAAAGAAACACTTATGGTTTCAATAGCTTAGCAATATTTCGCGTCTTATCAGCGTCTGTTGTGGCAGACTGCTGATTCTGATCTTGGATCGCAACGTAAACTTCTTCACGGTGGATTTTGGTATCTTTGGGCGCTTCGATGCCTAGGCGGACCTGTTTACCTTTAATTTGAACTACTCTGATTTTGATGTGGTCATCGATAGCGATGCTTTCACCCAACTTCCGTGTGAGAACCAGCATGACAACTCCTTTTGCTGCAGTCGTTATCGGTAGTTTTAAGCGGAACTGTAGGTATTATTTTTATCTTAGAAAGTCAAGAAGGCTTGGCTGAATAAGCTTTCCAGACGTTTCGAGGGTCGCTTTGAGCGTGCTATCGGTCTTATTGATGTCGGAAATAACCTGGAAGGCATCCGCATCTTCAAGCTGGGAAGCCGTAATTTTATTGTCCACCACAGCCTTTTGCAGGGAATCCATGGTGTTATTCACCGCCATAATTCTGGACCCAACTTCAGATCGGGCCAAAACCACCTGGGAAATAGCCTGATCAAGGGTGTCCAGGGCTTCCTGGATGCCCTCTTTGTCGTTGGTGCGCATGGAAATCTCAAGATTCTTCAGGGTCGAGAACAGGTTCACCCCGCTCGACCCCGTCACCGGATCTTGCTTATCCAAGCGGCTGGAACGACGCTCCGAGGCAGGACCGCGAGTTTCCAAGTAGTTGGAGTCGATCTGCTCATTGCGCTCTTGACGCTGAATCTCCTTATTTTGGAAGTCTTTTAAGGACTCAACATCCGTCGGAGTCTCATACTGCGCCCGAACGATCCCGTCCCCGCCCAAGCCCCGACCCAGGAACACTTTACTGCCCGGAAGGTTCATCGCCACAAAAGCGTCCTTCTGGGTCTGAATCTTCATGTCCGAGTCGTTGCCGAAGTATTCGCCGCTTTGATTAAACGGCGTCGTCTGAGTTTTCTGCCCACCAAAGATATATCTTTCACCGAGCTTGCGGTTGCCGATCTGGATGGACTGATTGTAAATCTGTTCAATCTCAGAAGCCGTCACCATACGGCTTTCTTCGTTTCCGCTGGCATCATTGGCCTGACTGACCGCCAGCTCTTTGGCGCGCACCAGAATGTCAGTCAACTCACTCAGGGACTGATCCGAGAACTCCAGGAAGCTTTTGGCGTTATTAATATTCTTAATAAACTGAGAATTTCCACGTTCTTCAGTTCGAGCCGTCAGAACACGCGCTGATGCCAATGGATCGTCAGATGGCTTGTTGATACGTTTTTGAGTCGCAGCCTGATTTTGCAAATCAGCCATGTCCGACCTGTTTTTGGTCAGATTCTGGTTCACCTGATTGAAAGCCATTTTATCTGCGATTCTCATCTATTCCTTCTCTGCTTCAGCTTACGCGGCTGCCGCCGCTACAGCTCTGCCCGCTAGAGCGGAGCTTCAACTCTGCCCGCTAGGGCGGCTACATCCGTTTTAGATTCAACACTGTATCAAACATTTCATCGGCGGTTTTGATCAAACGCGCGGATGCATCGTAAGTTTTCTGGAACTCGATCATTTTCGTGGTCTCTTCATCCAGACTCACACCGCTGATACTTTCGCGGATGTTTGTCAGTTGAGACATCACATTCTTTTGCGACTCCTGTGACTTCACCGCACGCTGGGCAATCGCACCGATCTGACCCACTTGCGTGTTGTAGTAATCATCCAAGGTCGCTGTACCACCATCCATCACCTGGCGATACTGCAGGGACGAAATCACGTTGGCCACGGTGTTGTCACCCGGAGCCCCCGCTTGAGCCGCCGTGGCGATACGACCCACGTCATTAAAAACGGTTTTGTTAACAGCGATCTGAGACGCCGCCCCCTTGACGGCATCGGGCATCTCAAAGAACAAAACCCCATTACGGCCGGTTTTGTCATAACCTTCGATATGGGCCGTATTCACCTCTTTTGCCAAAGTGTAGGCCATATTGTCGACGTGACTTAAAAGATCCTCAATGACACGGTCACGAACATCCAGAGCCCCCCCGATACGACCGCCCGAGATCTGCTCGGTTATGTTGGCAGAGGTGCTGCCGCTTCCCATGAAGAAGACTTCGACACGGTCACGAGCATCTGTCTGCTGGGCCTTCAGTTCTGAAGAACCGATTCCGGAAACCAGAATCGCCGTGCGACCCGCCGTCACGGTCACCATACCATCTTTACCCTCTGCCCAGGAAATATCGATCTTTTCACCCATTTTTTTAAGCAAAAGATCACGACGGTCACGCTCGTCGTTGGCAGGAGTGTTTTGAACTTCAATCATCTGAATCTTTTCATTCAGAGAGGCAATTTCCTTGGAAAGCTGATTGATCTCTTCAACAGTCGTTTTTACCTGACCGTCCAGATCTTCTTGCACGGCTTTCAACTGTCCCACCACGCGACCGAAATCTTTGGTCAACGCCACCGACGTTTCACGCACCATGGTACGTGACGCCAAACTTTCTGGATTATTGGAAAGCTCACGGAAGGAATTGAAGAAATCCGTCATGTACTGATTCAGACCCTTGTTGGTCTGTTCGTTGTACACCTGTTCTACACGGCTCAGGGCTTCCGCGCGGGAATCCTGAAAGCCCATGTTCATGCCTTCTTTTTGGATTTGTTTTTCAAGCCAAGGATTGTTCACACGGGTCACAACACCCGCACGGGCCCCCATACCGATCTGAAGATTGCCTTCCGTGATAGGCATGTTCGTCTGAAGCTCCACTCTTTGGCGAGAGAAGCCTTCAGTCGATTTATTGGCGATATTATGACCGACCGTCTGCAACGCTGTCTGAGAGTTCATCAGAGAGCGTTTACCCGTATCCATCATAGCCGAGATTTTAGACATCCTATCCTCATCTCCGGTGGGTTCCGTTTACTGCTTCAGCCTGCGGAGCTCCGCCCCTTCGGCTCTGCCCGGTCAAGCCGGGCCTCAGGCTTCTTTGCTAACGAAGTTGCCTGCGACTTGAGGGCCTTGTTTTACCTGGCCCTTGCCTCCGTAAGTCTTCTTACCGGAAAGCGTGTCTTTGATATTATTCAAAGCGCCGTTCAATGTATTCAGAGCGGACTTTGTGTATTCTTCGTTTTCTTTGTTAATTTCGGTGATTCGTTTGATCAGAATATCCAGCGCCGCGTGCTGCGTGCGCAGACGATCTGCCGCTGGAGTGCCCGCCAGTTTTTGCGCCAGCTCCAACAAACGCGGATTCTCCGCATCAGCACCCACGATTGTCGCCAGCTCCATCGCATAGCGAGAGCGCAAAGAATCTTGCGCACGAAGCTTGAACAGCAGCTCTTCTTTAAGTTTGTTGCTTTCATCCAAAGCTTCACGGTCCGCTTTCAAAAGAATTTCTTTTTCTTTGCGAACGATATCCAACAGGGAACGGTAGATTTTTGTAAGTTCTTCGAGATTTGCTTCCAGCTTGTGAAACGCTCTTTCTACTGTTGCGTCCATCTTTATCATCCTTCCGCCTTTGCTGAAGCTTTGGCGGACAGGTCCGCGGGCTTACTTGGGGCGGGATTGAAATCGTTTTACTTCAGCTTCCTTGCTGTCGCTGCCGCGTCCGTCTTCACGGCGCGGACTTGTTCGGTGTCAGCCGATTAGAACTCCAAATGTTCGTCGACCATTTTGTCGGCGATGGCTTTGGCGTCAACTTTGTATTTTCCTTCGTCGATCAAAGCGCGGAATTTAGCAACTTTGGCTTCGTCAACATCAGGGGCAGACATAGCAAGTTCTTTGATGCGTTTTGCTTCCTGAGCACGAGGAGACAACTCCACGCGTGAGGATTCACCAAGATTGGAAGACGTCAAAGCATCCGCTTTTGTCAAACCTGCATCCGGCGCTTTATTCTTGATACCATCCGCTCTGTCAGATCTGGAAGAATCTGTAAGATTCAAATTTTGACCGACTTTGTTGTGCGTGATCTTCATCGAGAACTCCTCTGTCAGAGTGTAGAAACACACTCTTTTATTCTTTTTATAGTATCACAATGGGACAGTTACACCAAATCATTCTGAGACAGTTTCTGGTCCAGGTTCGATGGTCCAGTAAAGGGATTTGGCCTCTGGACTTAAAAAGCCAAGCGTGTCGCCAGCTTGCAACTTTTCCCCTGTCGAAACTTTAGACAGTCCACCCTTAAAAACAAGCTGACTTTTAAGACCATTGTCGTGTTCGATTTCCACCATGGTCTGATCATCTGCCAAACTTCGCTTCCCCAGCAAAACCCCGTCCCATGGGGCTTTGACTGCTGCTTCAGCTTGCGCGCCTGTCGACACTCCAGCATTGCCGGCTGCCGCCGTGTCAGACGAAGGTCCAGCGTTGGGTGACACATCAAATTTGTAGGACACGGCTTGTTTTTTTCCGGGATGCTGAAACGGCTTTGCCGTGTAATTGCTTTTTTCGTCCATCGCCAGTGGGCCGACAGGTTTGGTGACAGGAGCTTTGATTCCCATCATCACACCAAACTTATTCATCAGCTGATCGTAGATCATATTGGAAAGACCAATGCCGCCACGCTCGCCCCACTTTTCGACATACTGATCATCCAGCTGTTCGCGGAAGATTTTTTCAGCCTGGTTGGATTGAATGAAGCCACCCTCTTTGACGGTGGAGCGCATCGCCTTCATCATCTCGCGAAGGAAATGTTTCTCGTACATATCAGAAACTTCGCGCAGCTTCTGCTCGGGCGGCTTTTGTTCCGGCCGCCCCATCATACGATTTCCCATTGGTTTGAAGCCGCCGGAGGATCCCACATCGCTCATTGCGAGACTCCTACATCAAAAAAGAAAAAGGTACGGATGTACCTTTTTTGAAAGAGAAAAAAAGGGGAGTTAGAGTCGGAGAATCATGTGCATCCTGCACTCGATTCTGAGAGTGTAGCTTCGGCTCGTGTTGATCACTCCGTGATCTCTGCTGACCTATTGCTCCTGTTTCCTGCGAGAAACTTTTGACTCTTGACCTTCCATGGTTCGCGATCTCTTTCTCACCCTCCCCGCGTTTCAAACACGTCCATGTGTCTGAAACTATAACTTTGATTGTATTAAATGCTGTGTCATTCTGAAACAGAAATCTCATAAAACTTCGAGTTCCCCGTGCAAAGCTCCAGCTGACTTTATGGACTGAAGTATTGTAATCAGGTCCTTCGGCGAGACTCCCAGTTTGTTTAGTGCTTGCACCAGTTCTCCGACGCTGACACCGCTGTCGAGAACCGCCACTTTTTCTTCAGATCCTTTTTTACCTTCGCCCACTTTTACAGAAAGCGCACCGTGTGAGATTGCAACCCTGGAGATTTTCACTTTGTCTCCAATCACGATCGTGCCGGTTTTTTCATTCACCACCACACGCGCTTTCATGTCCGGATTGATCTCGATGGATTCAATGGTCGCCAACAGTTCCACGCCCCGATTTTCATAGGCAAATGGAGTGATGATGTCGATCGTTCCAGAGTCCTTGGCCGAAGCGTAGTGACCGCCCAGTTCTTTGTTAATCGTAAGTACGGAACGCGCAGCCGTGGTGAAATCCGGATTAATCAGTGTCAGACGATACATTTTTCTGGAAGAAAAATCCGCCGTCATGTCACGCTCAATGATCGCCCCGTTGGGCACACGCCCAGCGGTCAGATGCTGGTCTTTGCCGTCACCACCGATGATAATGCTTCCCTGAGCCACTGCATACACCTGTTCATTCGCAGCGCGCAGCGGAGTTTGCAACAGTGTGCCCCCCTGCAATGACGAGGCATCCCCGATCGCACTGACTGTGATATCAATCGGATTACCCGCTTTGCCAAATGCCGGCATCGTCGCCGTCACAATGACAGCTGCCACGTTTTTACTGGAGAAATCCACATTATCCAGTTTCATGCCCAGCTTATCCAGCATGCGCACCATGCTCTTGCTCATAAATTCATTTTTGCCGTCACCAGTGCCCTTCAGGCCCACAACGATCCCGTAACCAATAAGTTGATTCTCGCGCACCCCACGGATACTGGCGATATCCTTCAGGCGAGCGGCATTAGCCGACTCAATCAAAGTCATAAAGAACAAGGCCGACAGCAAAAAGAAGTTGATGATTTTATTCATTGCTCTTCGTCTTTCTTAAGCTGACCACGTCGTACTGTGGATCAAGCAGTTTTTCTGAATTGATTCCGGCATCGTTAAAGTCTTCTGGACGAATCAGACCCGTCACAATCACCTTGTATTCACGTTTGCCGATCATGAACGGCTGCTGTCCCTTGATGCGATAGTTGCCATCCGCCATCTTTTCCACAATACGGGTTGGTATGTTCTGCACATCCGCCAGGCCCTCATCTTTTTCGTCAGCCTTTGGTGCTTCCGCTTTTTTAGCTTCGGAAGCCGGTGCCCGGGAAGCATCCCCTGCATTTTGCGCCAAAGAGTTGCTCAATTCCTGCTGTTGCTGCTGTTGTTGTTCTTCCAACTGCTTCAACAACTTTTTAATCACTGACACTTTGGTTTCAACCTGCTTGCGGGCCGGTCCATCCAAAGTCACATTCAGTAAATCACCCTCTTTGCGCATTTTGTTTTGTGCAAAAAGATAGGCTCCCTGACCTTCCATCACCCACGTGGAACCGGCATTGGCCCCCAGTTCGGATTCTTCTTCCATACGGTTGCGGGTCATACGCTTGTACTGTCGGTCTGTGGGCACACCCATGTTCTGATTGTCAGAAAAACGTGGCGCCGTATTGATGTCTTTCAAAGCCGGAGCCTCTTTCGGTCCGTCCAAAGACGTCAAAAAATCCTGCATCGTCGCACAACCTGTTGCGAACACGGACATAACCAAAACTGAGAAGAGAGAAACCATCTTCATCATTGCAACTTCACCACACCTTTTTCAGTCACGAGACCGGAGAGTACTTTTTGTGTTTCCAGATTTTTTACTTTAATGATGTCTCCGACAAAGCCACTGTCCTCCGCCATCATATTCACGGAGATCTCGAAACTGTCGTCGCCAAGCAAAGCTTTAACGACTTGTCCCTTCTTAGCTGCCGGTTCACGTTTGAGATCAGAAGCCCATACAGTGCTTCCAACGGGAAGAGAGCGAGCTGCCAACTGACCCTGGATATCCTCCATGCGCAAACTGCCATCCTTGGCAAAGGTCACGTCCGTCATGGACATGCGCAGGTCTTCGGCCTGAACCCTCTCTCCTTGTAAGATCAAGCGAGTGGTCACGGGGGTTAATCGGGAAACACGAATTGTTCCAGAGATCCATTTAATTTGTCGCTGATCCCCGTCGCGCAACGGCAAAAGGAACCCACCCTTTGCTGAAAGCTGAGTATAATCCAGATCCCACAGCTTTGATGCCGGGCGTGGCGTACTTTGCACGCTGACCTGATACTCACAATCCTGACAACGGGCTTTGAGCACATTGTGAATCTTTCTTTCAATTTCCTGTTTGGAAACTGGTGTGCTGGCAAAACTCACCTTCACTTGGGAAGGAACTTTGAACTGCGGATTCATGCGGCGCAGGCTTTCCTGGCTGTTCAAAGCCGCTCGCATCTTGCCCAGAATCTCGCTGGATTCCAGATGCTGACTCAACAGCAAGTCACGTGCGTCTTCACGCAAAACCACCGCATCCAGGGCCGCCAGCAATTCCTCGCTGCCACCTTCAACAACGGCGATATCGCCCAGGCGCAGAAGTTCTCTTTGCGAAATCTCCACGCTGGCCGGAATAGAGATCTCAGGCCTTGCAAAAGCCTGAGCGCTCAAAAGAAATAGAAACACAAAGTACTTAATCATCAATTATCTCAAATTGTTGATGGATTGAAGCATCTGATCGGAAGCCTGCATCACTTTGGAGTTGGTTTCCATCGCACGCTGGGCGGTGATCATGTTCACCATCTCGTCCACGATATTCACGTTACTGGATTCCAACTGTCCTTGTGCCAGATAGCCTGTGCCATTCAATCCCGGACGCGAGGCAATGGCCTGACCGCTGGCCGGTGTTTGTGTGAACAAGTTCTTACCGACGGCCTTCAGACCGGCCGGATTAACAAAGTTCACCACATCAATCTGACCGATCGTCTGCGGAGCATCGTTAAGACCTGTGATCACACGAACTTCTCCCGTCGGTGCGATCTCAAGACCGGAAACATTCGGCGGGACTGTGATTTCGGGCTGAAGAACGTTGCCGTTCTTGTCAACCATGCGGCCCGTGGGATCTTTCTTGAAAGCGCCATCACGGGTGTAAGCTGTTTCGCCGTCCGCCGTCAGCACCTGGAAGAACCCCTGACCTTCGATTTGAATGTCCAATGGATTTTTCGTGACTTGCGCCTGACCGCCAGCAAAGTCCTTTTGCACGCCCGCAGTGCGCACACCCAAGCCGACTTGAACACCGTTGGGTGAATAAGCATTCAGACCCGAAGCCGTCCCTGGCTCCTTTTGGGTCTGATACATGAGGTCTTCAAACTCAGCACGGGATCTTTTAAAGCCAGCCGTTGAAACGTTGGCAATATTATTGGCAATCACATCCATATTGGTCTGTTGGGCTGCCATCCCTGTCGCTGCTGTGTTTAAACTCTTAAGCATTCACGAATCCTTCCGTTAGCTTCATTTCAATCTTTTATCTAACCTTGCCCATACGATGGCTAACCCGTTAACCGCATCTCCGCGAGAGCTAACCTGCTAGCCGTAGCTCCGCGAAGGCTAACCCGTTAGCCATAGCTTCAGCGAAGGCTAATTTGTTTTTCCCACCACATTGATCATCTTGTCCGCCATCTGATCGTAAGCACTGATGGCTTTTTGCGTACTTTCAAAGACACGATTGGTGGTGATCATGTCTGACATTTCCTGGATGATATTGACGTTGGAGGTTTCCAAGAATCCCTGCTTTACGCTTGGATTATTGATGTTCTGCATATCCGGCGCCATATTCGGCTTAAAGGTATAAAGAGAGCTTCCTGCCTTTTGCAAAGAATCAGGGTTATTCACTGCAACCAATGACAACTTGCCCAGGTTTTCAGTTCCTTCAAACACATCACCATTGTCAGCGATGCTGATAGCGCCATTTCCAGTGAAGCGAATCACTCGGCCGGCCGGGTCCGCGCCCGGTTCCGCTTGACGAAGGACCGGGTGTCCATCCTTGGTTACAAGCTGCCCATTACCATCCAAGGTGAAGTTCCCGGCACGTGTCAATTTTACGCCACCCGGAGTGGCTACTTCAAAGAAGCCTTTTCCGTCAATGGCCACATCCAGATTGTTCCCTGTAGGCTTCAGACCCCCTTGTGAGAAGTCCGTGAAAGTACCCTTGGTATCGACATAACTTTTGTCGCCACCTTGCATATTATAAAAACTTTCAATGGATGCGACATCGCGAGGGATTTGTGTGGTTTCCGGCATCTTTTCATTGGCGGTCAGATACTCTTGAAAGAGCTGCTGATCACGCTTAAAAGCGGGCGTGTTCACGTTGGCCAAATTATTGGCGATGGTATCAAGCTTTGTACTTTGAGCCATGGCACCACTGAGCGCTGTATAGACACCTTTTACTCCCATGAACTTCCCTCCCACTGTGTTGAGCAGCAAGGCGTGTGCCATCTTTTGACAGGACGGATCTTCGTCTAGGAAAAAGGTTCCAAGCTCGACCTTTGAAGAGTTCAAAAATTCTGGGCTCAAGTTTTTTTCGATTTGGCCGTGCATTGACCTTCGTCGATGGCGCCAGGGAATTGTCAGATCTTTGTCGACAGTGTCAAAGAATCGGCTTCATAATTGACTACATGAGGACGTGGGTTTCTTTCTTTTTCATTGCATCTCTTTCTTACAGCTTCAAGACAGAAGCAGCGCCAGTGGCTCCAACCAAGCCCTTGCCTGCTCCTGCCGTGGCCGCTGCAACACCAGAAAACCGCGCCCTGAGCTTGAAGGAAAAACTTAAAGCTCTGACCGCCAAGTCGACCCATGCGCAGTCGGACAATCTGATCTTTGATCTTCCAGTGACGTACAATAAGAAAGTCAGCAAGTGGATCGCCTACTTCCAGGGAAGTGGTAACAAGTGGTTCCGGACCTGGTTGCAACGCTCTTACAAGTACATGCCTTTTATTCAGGAAGAACTAAAACGTGCGGGCCTGCCTTCGGATCTTGCCTATATGGTGATGATCGAAAGTGGATTTGCGCCAAACGCCATCAGCCACGCCGATGCGGTGGGACCTTGGCAGTTCATTGAAGCCACAGGTTCACGCTACGGCTTAAGTAAAACCTGGTGGCTGGATGAACGCAGAGATCTTAAGAAGAGCACCTTGGCTGCCATCCGTTATCTGAAAGATCTGCATGCGGAGTTCGGTTCCTGGTACCTCGTGGCCGCCAGCTACAACATGGGCGAAAGTGGCTTACGCCGGCGCATCAAGAAGTATGGCACCAAAGATTACTGGGCCCTCATCAAGCTCGATGCTCTTCCGCAAGAGACTCAAGATTACGTTCCTAAAATCCTCGCAGCCATGCTAATTGCCAAAGCGCCAAATCTGTATGGATTCCGAGACTTGGAAAAAATGGACCCGTTGGAATACGATGTTGTCCTTGTCCCCGGCGGCACCGATCTGGAACCTTTGGCCGACCATTTGGGAGTCACCAGAAAGTCATTAAAAGATTTGAACGCCGAGCTGTATTTGGGATACATTCCCCGACAGGTGCAAAAACACTTTATCCGAGTCCCTAAAGGGGCCGGGCGAATGGTTTCCACTTACGTCTATCAGAACACTCGGAAAGTTGCATTGGAATGAAACCCCTGATTGTGCAAAAATACGGCGGAGCCACCTTGGCGGATCCTGAGAAAATCAGATCTGTCTCTGCTCGCATCGCAGCTCAATCCAAAGATAATTCGCTGATCGTTGTCGTTAGCGCCATGGGTAAAACCACTAATTCTTTGATCGATCTAGCCAATCAGGTGTCAGCTCATCCGCAAAGACGCGAAATGGATATGCTGCTGACTGTGGGTGAACGTATCAGCATGTCGTTGGTCAGCATGGCCTTGAATGACCTGGGCTGTTCAGCAATCAGCTTCACCGGAAGCCAAGCAGGTATCTTTACAGATGATTCCCACGTCAATGCTTTCATCAAGGATGTGAAACCCATCCGCGTGGAAGAGGCTCTAAAAAGTGACCGTGTGGTGATTCTGGCCGGATTCCAGGGTGTGTCCCCGGCGACCAAAGAAATTACCACTTTGGGGCGCGGCGGATCAGACACGTCGGCAGTTGCCATGGCGGCAGCCTTCAAAGCAGAACGATGCGAGATTTTAAAAGATGTTCCGGCTGTCTTTACGGCGGACCCCAACATCGTCAAATCAGCCCGACCTCTGAATGAACTGAATTATGATCAGTTGATGGAAATGACCTTCTGGGGCGCCAAAGTTCTGCACTATCGCTCTGTGGAATTGGCCAAAATGCGTGATGTAACTTTATACATTGGTCCCGCTTCCAATAAAACCTCTGACGGCACACTCGTCAAAAAAGGATTGAATATGTTTGAATCCTGCAAAGCTCTGTCCTTGAACTCGCATGAACTGGTTTTGGGAATTCACTGTAAAGAAAAGAATCCCGCTAAAGCTCTGCACGGGTTGCAAAGCCTGTTGGATCAAAACCAAATAGCCTTTCCTCAGTTGTTAAGCTGTGAACTTTCTTTGGACAAGACAGAAATCTTCCTGACCGGTCCGCAGGAGATCATGGTGGCAGTGAAGAAAGAGCTGCAGAAGCATTCCGATTTCACATTGCTGCCAACGGACTATTCCACAGTGACTTTGACCTGCACCGGAGCGACGTCGCCCGAGATCACCCAGAAGGTCCTGAATAATTTGAATGAAAAGAATTTGTCTGCCCAGAAACTTCTGGTCAGCGCCATGAGTCTGACGGTTTTGGTGGAGGCCCCCCTGCGCAAGCAGGTGATCGAGGCGCTCCATCCTTTGATTTAGTTTTAAGCTGAATTAAGGCAACAACGTCGGCGTCATCACACGATAACGATTCTGAATCTTCTGCCAGATATTCGAATGAGGGCCGGTGATCCCATCGGCTCCACCCATACCGGAGATTCCGCGTTTTGGATCATACTGTCCACCCGGAAGAAACTTGCTAAGATCCGGACCACCCTTAGTGGTCGCAGTTCCAGCCGCACCAGCACCGGGACGACCTCCGCCACCGGCAGCTCCACCGCCATAGCTTCCGAAGCTTCCGCCTCCGCCCCCATAGAAACCCGCTGTCACTTGAACACCATCAAGGCCTTCGCCATCTCCACCAGAGCCGCCGCCAGAATCTCCACCGCCGCCGGAGCCACCTCCGCCACCGGCCAAGCCTGCACCACCGCCCTGCTTGCCATCAACCGCTTCTCCCGCACCGCCAGAGCCTGGTTTTCCCGGAGAAATAGAGGGCAGACCCGGAAGATCTCCAGAAAGTCCATCACCGCCTTTGGCTGTCAGTCGGGAACTTGAATCCAAACTACTGCCCACGAAAGTGCCGCCACCTGATTTTGTATTCAAACAAACAGGATCCGTCGGACTCTTCGCACAAATACATACTTTGTTTGAGGCCATTTCAGGTTTCGTACAATCCACGGGACCCGCGGCAGAACATCCGGGCAGGTTCGGATTGGTCTTACAGATTTCCGGAATCGGCGTCGAATCACCCGACGTCAACGAAGCACACTGAGAAGCGTTTTGCATGGTATTACCAAAGTTCGCTATCGCCTGATTGGCTTCCTGAACTTTATTTTCAAAGTCCGAACAACGCTTTGCCTGCGATTCGGCACTGGATATGGAAATCGACCCACCACTGGCTTGCACACATGTGGGGTTTCTGTTCACCCATTCCACCAAAGCACCGCAAGCGGAATGACATGAATTAATAGAACTGCTGCAGGTCAGGCGATAAGCCGCCACTGCCGCATTGGCTGCCGCCGAAAGACTGGCCATCTTAGAACAAGCGGCCTGGATGCTGGCCGCCGTCTGCTGACCAAACATCAAACTGAGCTGGGAGGCCGTATTCGCCACACCACTCATGCCCGAGTCATTTTTTTCATCACAGGTATAAGCCGTATCGGTAATCTGGGCACTGCACTGTTCCTGCAGCTGCTGATACTCCGCACAGCCGCCTCCGCCGCCGGTCATTTCACTTCGACAGACCCAGCCATTCCCACCATTCACGTTGATGCAGTCACTGACTGCGCATCGGTTACCACAATGATTCACCGGGCCTGGAGGACCTACAAATCCGCGATCAACTTCGCATCTGAATATATTTGTCGTGGTATTTTCTGTGGCGTCATAGACCCTGATACAGGTCATTCCTTCAGGACAACCATCGGTATTACAGCCGGCCTGCGCCTGCGAAGGAAGCATAAAGAGAATTAAGAAAAATCCTCCGACAATAAACTGCGATAAAAGCACCTTCATTCCCATGGTGATTCTTTTCGGTACTTTTCAACGTGAACTTTACCAAAGTATAAGTAATCTCGATTTGAGACACTAAGGCATCAATGTCGGGCTTAAGACTTGATATCTGTTCTGAATCTTCTTCCAGATGTTGGAATGGGGTCCCGTGATTCCATCAGGACCTGACACACCGGCAACGCCGCGAGCTTTGGGATCAAACTTTCCACCGGGCAAGAATTGGCGTAAATCAGGGCCCCCCGCTTTGCCATCCGCGCCCACAGCTCCGGCTTTTCCAGCAGAGCCCCCGGCAGATCCCATAGCGCCACCACCGTAGGCCCCTCCGCCACCGCCGCCATAGAATCCGGCATTGACGTCAGGATCAAGACTGTCGCTTTCGGCCTGCCCTGAGCCAGAACCAGAGGCGCCGCCTCCCGCTCCGCCACCAGAGAGGGCAAGTCCCGCGCCCGCTCCCTGACGACCCTCCACGGCCTCACCGGCACCGCCGGGCCCAGGTTTTCCGGGAGAAATAGAAGGCAAGCCCGGCAAATCACCACCAGGCCCATCGCCCCCCACAGAGTTCAAGCGTGCAGCGGAATTAATACTGGAATAAGTTGTCCCGTTCATACCTTTTTCAGAACGACAAACCGGATCTGTTGGATTCTTCGAACAAATGCAAACTTTATTGGTAGCCATTTCCGGCTTGGTGCAATCAACAGGTCCGGCACTGGAACATCCTGGCAGGTTGGGGTTGGCCTTACAGATCTCTGGCACAGTCGTGTCCCCTGAGGTCTGATCAGCACACTGAGATGCATTTTGCATCGTACCTGCGTAGTTTGCGATCGCTTGATTGGCCTCTTGAACTTTGTTTTCAAAGCGATCACACCGCTCGGCTTGGGAACGCGCACTTTCAATTATCATTGAATTGTCTCCGGCCGCCCCGGAAAAACCCTGCACGGTGCATGTGGGATTGTTCGTAACATAGTCCACCAACTCCGAGCAGGCCGAGCGGCAGGAACTGATCGAGCTACTGCAGTTCAAACGATAAGCCGCCACCGCAGCATTGGCCGCGGCAGACAATCCCGCCATCCGCGAACACGCCGCCTGAATACTGGAAGCCGTCTGCTGACCAAACATCAGACTGAGTTGGGAAGCCATGTTGGCCACGCCACCCATTCCGCTGTCATTCTTTTCATCACACGTGTGAGCAGTTTCTTCGACCGCCTCGGAACATCGCTGCGCCAACTCAGAGTACTGCGCAGAGCAATCCGGACCACGCTGTTGAATTTCTGACTGGCATACATATCCACCATTGCCATTCACATCCAGACACTGATTGACGGGGCAACGATTGCCACAAGGATTGGTTTGCGAGGAGCTTGGAGGTTCCTGTTGTTGCCGGGATTCAGCGGGCCGTTGGGTTTGCGAAGGACGAGAGGTGCCGCCCCCGGAACCACGGTTGGTGGAACCTGAGCCACACCGACCTTCCCTCTGTGTTTGCACGACACAGTTATCGTATCGAAGCATCTGATCCCGGCTGGCTGAACCCGATTTGGGCAGATATCGACTGGCACACCATTCAGCACAACCCAGAAAGGTGCCGGCCGAAACCTTCACGCTTCCGAGAAGTACCAAAAGAATAAGAGGGAGGAATCCCCTTAAATACCAGTTTCTCATAGAATGCCTATCGGCCCCCAACCCAGTCTGCTACAACTGTGTTCGGATATGTTCTCATATTTTAATGAAGTTGGATTCGCAAAACAGAATCAAAATGAAAAAACGATTCAAGATGAAACACTTCTTACTAGGGTATCAAAGTGGGACGCACGAACTGATAGCGGTTTTGAATTTTCATCCAGATGTTTGAATGCGGCCCGGTGATACCATCGGGTCCTGATACTCCCGCTGGACCACGAATTTTGGGATCGAATTTTCCACCCGGCAAAAACTGACGAAGATTGGGTGACACCGTTGAAGCGCTCACTGTCGCAGTAACTCCTGCGCTTCCTCTTCCCGCAGGGCCCACCCCTGCAGGGCCAAAACCACCGCCGCCTCCACCGCCATAGAATCCGGCTGTGACAGCATGTCCACCGCCCTCAGATTCTTCGCTTGAGGATTCTGTTGCTTCAAAGCTTCCGCCTGCTGCTCCTGCTCCTGAACCCGAAAGGTTTGCACTGCCACCCTGGCGCCCTTCAACGGCTTCTCCTGACCCACCGGCTCCCGGTTTTCCCGGAGATATCGCCGGCAGACCTGGCAAGTCTCCTATGCCTGCCCCCGCAGCCCCTGGAGTGGTCAAACGCGCTGACGGATTGATGCTTCCCATTTGAATCGACCCGACCGAGCTTTGCGATAAACACATTGGATCGGTCGGGTTCTTGGAGCAGACACAGACTTTATTGGTGGCTAATTCTGGTTTGGTACAATCCACTGGCCCAGCGGGTGTACATCCCGGAAGATTGGGATTGGTTTTACAAACATCCGGAACCTCCGCAGATTCGCCCGACGTTAAGGATGCGCATTGAGAGGCATTGTTCATGGTGCTGCTTAAATTGCTGATGGCCTGATTGGCCTCTTGAACCTTATTTTCAAACTCAGAACATTTTTCTGCGTCAGTTTCGGCCGCCTGCAGGATCAAAGGATTAGTCCCCATGGTCCCTTCAAAACCAGAGGCCATGCATGCTGGATTACTGGCGACAAAATCTTTTAAGCTGGAGCAGACAGAACGGCACTTGGCAATCGCACTGCTGCAGAGCATGCGGTAAGCGGCCACTGCACTGTTGGCCGCTGCCGAAAGACCCGCCATCTTAGAGCATGCCGCCTGAATGCTGGCACCTGTCTGCTGCCCAAACATCAGCCCCAACTGCGTTGCTGTATTGGAAACACTGTTCATTCCTGAATTGCTTTTTTCATCACACGAACGGGACGTTGCCTGAATTTCCTGACGGCAGGCTTCCTGCAATCCGGAATACTGCTGACAACCCTCGCCCGCCACGGGGCTGGTCGAAGGTGAGCCCGCACCCGCAAATCTTTCACGGCATCGACTGTAACAGGTTTCCTGATAGTGAATCATCACATTCACATTGCAGGTCTCGATGCAGTTTTGCTCAGAGAAGGCCCCCTGAACCGTGAAACTGATGGCTCGCATCTCGCGATCCCGTTCATCTGCCTCTGTTTGCTGTGGTAAACTGTTAAGATACTCCAGATGCGCTTCGACGGAACCGTCGTTGGATCGTGAAGGACTTCTTCTTTTATTGGACGAGGCCCAGGCCAGATCCACCACAAGGGTGACAGCCAGAAGAGAATAACTAAGAAGAATGAAACGAACCCCTTGCCTCATGGGTTAAAAATCGGCCAAACGTAAGGACTGCTAAAATTTCCAAATCGGCTATAAGAGAACTACCAAAGATCTGTTTCCTTCTTCAGACGGAACGTATCAATTTGCGCCGCAACTTCTTCCAAGCTATGCTAGCCTTGCATAGACAGGAGATCATATGACAAGCCTTTATAATTTCTCTGTAACCAACGCCAGTGGTAAATCGACTTCTTTGGAAGAGTATCGCGGCAAAGTCGTTCTGATTGTAAACGTCGCCAGCAAATGCGGTTTCACCCCACAATACAAGGGCCTTGAAGAGCTTTACGCTCAGTTCAAGGATCAGGGCTTGGTTATTCTGGGCTTCCCTTGCAACCAGTTCGGCGCACAGGAACCAGGAACAGATTCCGAGATCCAACAGTTCTGTGAACTGAACTATGGCGTTTCGTTCCCGGTGATGGCCAAAATCGACGTGAACGGAGATAAGGCAGATCCTCTTTACCAGTGGTTGAAATCTTCCGCTCCAGGTCTGCTGGGCACAGAGATGATCAAATGGAACTTCACCAAGTTCCTCGTGGGGAAAGATGGTCAGGTTCTAAAGCGCTACGCGCCTCAGGAAGAGCCCGCGAACATCGCCAGCGATATCAAGAAAGCTCTGGCTTAATATTCCGCGAATATCCATAAGCTAATAAATGGCACCGCCCTGTCTGAGACTTCGACAGGGCTTTCTTCACCGCCGACACCACGATGCTTGCGATTGTCTGGCACCCTCGTTGCTATCTCTTCTTTTCATGATGAAGAGCCCTTTTCAGACAATCAGAAACTCGCTGCTCGCAACGACCCTGTGTCTCGTTCTGGGACAGTCATTTGCCTGGGCTGCTGTCACTGTTAAAACTGAAAAGTTCGACAACGGCGTCACCGCGAAAGAAAGTTACTATCAGGATACGGTTCTGACAGAGCGACGCTATTTTGATATCGACGGCCGCTTCACCGGCTGGATGCGGTTCACCAAGTCCACGCAAGGCCTTGTGATAGTGACCGAACTTTCTGTCGAAAAAGAAAACTATGGTCAGATTAAAAGTCAGGAAGAGTGGTCTTTGCTTGATCAGGAAGGCCATCAAACCGACAAGTCACGTCTGATGCGCAAATGGCACTACACCAAAGAAGCCCCTGTCGCTTTGGAATACATTGGCCACCACGAACAGAATGAGCCTTTCAGAGAAATCCGCAAAGACTATTTGAACAAGGAAAATCAAATCACATCCTCGATCTTCCTTTACTACAAGGGACAGGATGAAAAGCCCTACGCCTTTATTGAAAAGAACCCCCAAGGGAAGGTTCTCAGTCAATTTTCCCTTTATGAAAAATATGATCTTGTGGGCAGCTTAAAAAAAGCAGGACTCACGGCAGATGAAATTGCCGTTTTAAAAAAGCAGCAGGAAAACCCCAACCGTTTTCTTGTAGCCATCATCGATTCGGGCTTTGACTATAACCACAAAGAGCTTGTCAGCAAGTGGTGGAACAACCCTCAGGATCCGGTCGATGGCATCGACAATGATGGGAACGGCTGGGTTGACGACAACTTCGGGTGGGAACAAGTGCGCAATATCGGCCTGCCCACAGAATCTTCCATTGGTATGCATAAAGACCACCGTCCGCTGTCCCATGGAACCCATGTCGCCCACATCGCCAGCCGTGGACTGAATAATATCGCACTGGTGGGCTTTGCTGGCGACTACACCCGTGCCGACTACATTCGCAAAATGTCAGATTTCATCAAGAAGCATCAGGTTCGCATCGTCAATATGAGTCTGGGCTTTCCTGCTGACAACAAAGACCTGCTGGGGCTGCGCGACGGTATCCGGGCTTATAAGACTATGATCGAAGAAAATCCCAACACTCTTTTTGTCGTGGCCTCGGGTAACGCCGGTGTTGATCTGGATATCACCAAGAACCGCCAGTACCCAGCCAGCTTCACCCATCCCAATGTTCTGAAGGTCGGCGCGCTGACGGCCAGCACGATCGAAGAAGTGACCCCTGAAAATGCCAAAATGGCTGATTTCAGCAACTTCGGTAAAGAGAACGTCGATATTCTGGCTCCGGGAGTAAAAGTCAATGCGGCTTCCTTGGGCGGCGGTCTGATTGAACACTCTGGCACCTCCATGGCAACGCCTTACATGGTCAACCTGATTGCCCGCCTGTGGAGTGAGTTGCCTGAGCTTTCGGCCATTGAAGTGCGGGACCTTTTCATCTCTACAGCTCAGGTCACCAAAGACCCCGCACCAGTCAAGTCCGGGGGATATGCGGATTTAAAAAAGGCCCTGCTGACTGGAAAGATGAAATTGCTCAAAGACCGCTACGCCAAGGTCGATGGTCCAAACTGCTGGAATGCCTCCACCTATCTGGCCGGAGTTTCCAAAGGACTGCACCACACCTTTGCCAGCGAGTTTGCCAACATCGTGGACTCAGCTCTGTGTCAGCCTGTACCGTTGGAGCAAGCCCAAGCTGGCGACATCATCGCATTTCGTCGCTTGAACAGACACGGTAAAGTTTTACCCGCCGCCTTTGCTTCGGAAGTGCATGGCTACACGCTGATCGGTCCGGGACTGGGTTTCACCAAGAATGGTGTTTCTGCGGCAGCCCCCTATCAAGAGCAGCCTTCACAAGAAATCTTCTACAAGTACCGCTCGCAGGAAGGACGCGAATGCAAGAAACTGGGCATTGAACGCCAGGACTGTCGGTTGGTGCAAATGGCCTATCGCTGCAGGGGACTTGAAGAATTTATGAGCCAACACGGCGGACTTAATGTCTTTGAAAAAGATCTTCTGCTGGAAGTCAGCCGACTGGAAAAAATAGTCCAGAGTCAGATGCTTGATCAGAAGAATCTGAATGTAAATATCGAACCCGTGCTGGAAAGACTAAAAAATAAAGTCCTGGAGCTGAAGGCTCGCGGCAGTTCTTTGATAGTCACCGACTATTTTGAGTCCCGCCTGGAATCTTTGGAATACAGATAAAAAAACAAAACTAAAAAGGAGTTCCCATGAAAAAGATCTTTATCACCGCACTGATTCTGGCCGGCGTTCAAGCCCAGGCTGAAGGCGACCTGCGTATCTTCGTCAACAATCAAGGCTGCAGTGTGATTGAGCAAATCGAAGCCACCAAGCGGATCGTCGATATCCAAAAAGGCAGCGAGCGAGAACTTATTGTCATCAACAGTGATGGCACAATGGATGGCGATCTCCAGATGATCGAAGATGCCGGCGGCATCCGAGCCGTCAGCGCCAATCAGGGCCGCCTTCAGTGCGCTGATCTGGAAGAGGATATCGGGCCTTAGTTAAAAGCCCGGGTGTTCTTTCATAAATTCCAACTCTGCCGTCGTGGACTCTCTCCCCAGGACGGCATTTCTATGTGGATAGCGTCCGAACTGATCGATGATCTTTTTATGGGCGACCTCAAACTTATAAGAATTCTCAAGCCCCTCTTGCGCAAACAGCTTCATGGCCTGTTCATGGATCAACGGCGATTCGCTGTGCATATAGGGCATATAGAGAAAACCACGCTGTTGCAGAGGTAATTCCATATCATCCCCTTGCGAAACTGCTTCCTGAGCCAACACCAAGGCTTGTGCATCACTGGCAAAGGCCTTCGCTGATCCACGAAACATGTTCCGGGAAAACTGATCCAGCACAAGAATTTCTGCCAACCGACCTTCTGGAGAATTTCGCCAAAGATAGGTTTCACCTTTGCTGACTTGGTCATGCAAATCAGAAAAGCGGGCGCGCAGAAGTTGATCAAACTCTTCATTCCTGGCAAACCACAGCTGCGGATCAATTTCTTCAAACCAAAATGAAATAACAGTCTTTGCATTCATGTCTTGAGCATCCCCGAAGCCACCCCCGGTGTCCAGACACATTGAGACATCAGCGGTGCGGAGGCAAAAGAATGACCTTCCTGGTCTTGGGATACCCAGTCCTTTCGCGCACCAAAGCAGCTTCTTCTTCCGTTGCCATTCGGAAAGGAAAGCTGTTTTTGATATTGGCAAACCCCAGACGATGAAAAGTGTTTTCAGGGACAAAGGGTTTGGTAAAACCCGTATAGAAATCAAAACGATTCGGACCTTTGATGGCTCCTCCGGCATCGCGCACGACAAAGAATCCATCGTGTTCCGTTCCATCAGGCATTCGCTGGCCTTCCAAGCGAGGCACAAAAATCACATCCCCCAACTTATAGATACTTAAGTCGGCTGCGACCGTATGATATGGATCCAGGCACACGTTTCTCATGCCATACCCATAGGGGCACTTTCGCAGATCCACTTCCTTAAAGCGTGGCACCCCATCCTCGCCACGAGCATAATAGTTGAACGACCGGAATCGTCCATTTTCATCATGAACGTAGCAAGCCCCTTGCATCACACAATTATTAAAGTCCTTCAGACACAGACGGGTCAGAATTTTGTCCTCTGGGGACAGCATCTCCACACGGGTCTGCTCTTCGCAGCGATCCACATCATATTTGATAATGGGCTTGTAATAGATTGTTGGATTTAAAAAGGTTGGCTCTTGCGGCTCGGGTAAGGGCGGTGGCATCGGTGGCTCAAAAAAGCCCACCCCTTGGGCCTGCACACCCATCGCCAACATTAGTCCCATCACCAACTTGATCATCGGCTCATACTAACAAACTCACAGGGCATCCTTCACAACTAGGTCAAAAGACATAACAAGGTGCGCTTGACCTGAACTGTAAATAAACGACGGTTCAGCGCCGTTTTCGCTCTTTATTTGAATTTATTGAATTAAAAAAACATAAGGTTCAGCCAGAGGGAGATCAGAACTTTTCTAAAACCTCTTTCAGCACATGAGCATGATTGATCTTTTCATCCCGAGCCGCATACAACAAGGTGACGTTCTGAGCTTGCGCACGCTCCGCCAACTCAGCGAGCTTATCTTGGGCTGCCGCAGCCTTGAGTTCTTTTTTGTATTCCGTTTTGAATTCAGAAAACTTTTCGGGCTTGTGTCCGAACTCTTTGCGCAGCTCCGTGCTGGGACAAATCTCCTTGGGCCACTCACTGAATTTCAGCTCTTCTTTCTTAATTCCCCGCGGCCACAAACGATCGACAAGAACACGATAACCATCATCCCGACTAGGCTTTTCATAAACTCGTTTAATCTTAATCATAAAAGGTACCTGCTCACTTTTGCAGAAGCTCTGCGTTTGATTTCTTCCATTTTACGCGCAGCTTCTGCAAAAGTGAGCAGGTACCTTTAGGGTGGTGAAAAAAACAAAACCCACTCTTGTTAGGAGTGGGTTTTGGAGTTGCTTCAGCTTGCGCGACTGCCGTCGCTCCAGCTCTGCCGGCGGGGCCGAGCTCCAGCTCTGCCGCTGGCGCGAGCTAGTGTTTGCCTTTTTTGCCTTTTTTCGGAGCGTCTTCAGCTTCAACTTCTGGCTCAACACCTTCGTGGTCTTCGCCGTTGTTGCCGTTGGTATCAACCAAAAGTTTGCCGATACCGTTGGCCGCAAGGATCTTCTTACGAAGTTCAGTCATGTACTCTGGGTGCTCTTTCAGGAAGGTCTTCGCAGCATCACGGCCTTGGCCCATGCGCTCGCCGTTGATAGAGAACCACGCGCCGGATTTTTCAACCATGCCCGCAGTCACTGCCAGATCCAGAAGGTCACCCTCTTCAGAGATACCTTCACCGTACATCAAGTCGAATTCAACTTTGGTGAATGGAGGTGCCATTTTGTTCTTAACAACTTTCACCGCAGTACGGTTCCCAGTCACGTCCTCACCGTTTTTGATCGCGCCCACACGGCGTACATCCAAACGAACAGAAGAGTAGAATTTCAAAGCGTTACCGCCCGTAGTTGTTTCAGGGTTACCGAACATAACACCGATTTTCATACGGATTTGGTTAATAAAGATAACCAGAGTGTTGGAACGATTGATCGCCGCAGTCAATTTACGAAGAGCCTGGGACATCAAACGAGCCTGCAAACCAACGTGGGAATCACCCATGTCGCCTTCGATCTCTGCGCGAGGAACCAAGGCTGCTACGGAGTCGACAACCAATACGTCGATCGCGCCGGAGCGAACAAGAGTTTCAGTGATTTCCAAAGCCTGTTCACCAGTGTCTGGCTGGGAAATCAGAAGATCTTCCGTGTTCACACCCAGTTTACGAGCATAGTTTACGTCCAACGCGTGTTCCGCATCGACGAAGGCAACAACGCCGCCTTTTTTCTGAGCTTGAGCGATCACAGACAAGCACAGAGTTGTTTTACCAGAAGACTCTGGTCCGTAGATTTCAACGATACGACCTTTTGGAAGACCGCCGATACCCAAAGCGATGTCCAAGCTCAATGCACCCGTGCTGATCGCTTCAACGTCTTTAACCAAAGATTCGTTCGCGCCCAGACGCATGATAGAGCCTTTACCGAATTGCTTTTCGATAGTCGAAACAGCCAATTCAAGGGCTTTGATTTTTTCTGAGTTTGCTTTGTTGTCTACAGTAGCGTTTGCCATCTGTCGTCCCTCTCTCGTGACTTCTGTCACGACACTTTTATTGTTTAAAATTCAGGCCGGGGGCCTTTTACTATTTCTTGTCGAGAACTTCTTTCAGCCAAGACACTGCGTAGTCTACCGAAGCCATCTGGATGGATTTGCGATCGCCTGAAAAGAGTTCTTTTCGGGAATCTTCAAAACCCGGTCCAGCGATGGCAAAGCATACAGTGCCCACTGGCTTTGACGGTGTTCCACCTGTCGGACCAGCGATACCTGTGATTGCCACAGACCAATCAGTTTTAAGCTGACGACGCACTCCGTGCGCCATTTGACGAGCGACTGTCTCGCTCACCGCACCCTCTTGCATGAGAGTGTCTCGACGAACCCCCAGAAGATCCACCTTCGCCTCGTTAGAGTAAGAAACCACAGAGCCTAGAAATATGTCGGACACGCCTGCTTGCTCTGTTACAAAAGCCGAAAGTGCACCTCCAGTACAACTTTCCGCAAAACCCACTGTGAGTTTTTGGTCGCGAAGGGATCGAATGAGTTCTTGAAGCTTTTCATGACTCAGTGACATTAGTTTGCCACCAGAATCTGAGAGCCCAACCAGTTGGTTTGAGTGTAGATCACTTGCATGATGAGGCTCGCAATTATCCCCGCGGCCACGTCATCAATCATCACCCCAAGTCCTCCTTGGATCTTCTTATCTAAATATCCTATGAATAAAGGCTTTGTGATGTCCAGCACTCTGAACAAGGCAAAACCGATTAAAATGGCTTGCCATGTCATTGGCAGCCAAACCATGGTAATCAGAAAACCTAAAACCTCATCAATTACGATCTCTTTGTGATCATGACCGCCCTTAACCTGCTCATAAGCTTCGCAGGCCGCGATTCCGACTGGGAGCAGCAAAATCACCGCCCCCATATAATAGAGCGGCCCCAGTTTGCTTAAAAGAATGACAATAGGAATAGTCACCAGGGTGCCGACAGTACCGGGGCCTTTGGGAAAACGGCCGATACCGAACATAGTCGCAAGTTGTATCAGAAAGCTTGTCATCATACCGATGACGTACGCCGGACCCACAGGCCTTGCAATGCAGAATGAGAAGCGTCAGAACTAAAGGTGCAGTTCCTGATGGAAGCCCACAGGTTCCCGCAAAGAAGACCTCCAGAGCTCGCCGGATTGGGCCGAATATTTTGTGAAGAATTTTTCCCGACGGCAGACCATCACCGCCGAAGAGCGCTCCGGCATCTCCACCACTCCCTGCATCTCAAAACACGTGGCTTCTGCATAGCGAAGCACCATGCGGTTGTTGATGTCCGGTTCACCAAAAACCCGCTGCGTGCGCACATCCTGAAAAAGAAATTTCAAGAAAGCCGCAATCAGCGACGGTGTGAATCTGCGGCCCAGATATTCCTTTTCACCAATAAGGAAATGCAACCCTTGATCAAAGGGCTGAGTTTCCACATAGCGACCCAGAATATCCTGCTGCAACCAATAGCGTTCCCAATAGCTGACGGGAACCCCATCCACACAACCGATAAAAAGACTCTGATGTTTATCTGCGAGTTCTTTTTCCAGATGAGTTTTTAATTCCGCCGGAGATTTTGCCAAGTTCCACCATTGCGATACGTACGACTGATTCATCCACTTGGAGTAGACATCAAAATCACGCTCGATGGAAAAGGGGCGGAAAGAGTACGTGTGCCCGTTTTGCTTGTTATAGATCTCAAAACACTCGGACTGCATACCCAACGTCGTATTTTTCGACCTCCCAACAGGCAAGTTCCCGTCACAAAAAAGGCTCAACTGCAAACCAACCAAAAATATTTTCAAGTGGCTTTCACCTTCGACTGATCATAACTCAGTGCGAAAAACTTATGGCTTCCATCAAAATTAGCGATTCGACTTCTCCGAGTCCTTTTCGCATACTGCCTTCACGGAGGCCCCATGATTCGTTGGATGATTCTGTTGGCTAGCTTGGTCTACTTCGTAGACACTCTGATAGCTCTCCAGTTGTAGATCAAACGCCGGAAACTAAAATGTTTGGTTTCACCTCTAAGACTCTCGGGGCCGACCTATTTTCTTTCCAGAACTCAGTTCCCAGCCACTTCCGTTAATGCTATAGCTTTTTTATGAAACCAATCATTCTTACGGGCGACCGCCCAACAGGTCCCCTCCATCTTGGCCATTATGTTGGATCGCTTAAAAACCGCGTGGATCTTCAGGACTCCCACGATCAATACGTCATCATCGCAGACGTTCAGGCTTTGACGGACAACTACGATGACACCACCAAAGTTCGCGAAAACATTCTGCAAGTAACTTTGGATTATCTGGCGGCGGGTATTGATCCGGCGAAAAGCACGATCTTCGTTCAATCTGAAATCCCAGAACTGTTTGAGATGACCACTTACTTCATGAATCTGGTCACCGTGGCACGCCTGGAAAGAAATCCCACCGTAAAAACGGAAATCCAGCAAAAAGGGTTGGAAAAATCCTTGCCTGCCGGCTTCCTGACTTATCCCGTCAGCCAGGCCGCCGACATTCTGGGATTCAAGGCCAATCTGGTCCCAGCCGGTGAAGATCAAAATCCAATGATCGAACAGACCAACGAAATCGCTCAGCGCTTCAACCATATCTACAAAACGGACTTCTTTAAGCCTGTGAAAGGTATGCCGGGTGTGGCTGGCCGTCTGCCAGGCATCGACGGCAAGGCGAAGATGAGTAAATCTTTGGGGAACGCCATCTATCTTTCCGACGATGCTGACACCATCAAAAAGAAAGTTCAAAAGATGTACACTGATCCAGGGCACATCCGCATTGAAGATCCAGGCAAAGTGGAAGGCAACGTGGTCTTCAGCTTCCTGGATGTCTTCGATCCAAGAAAAGACGAAGTCGCTGCACTGAAAGAACACTATCAGCGCGGCGGTCTGGGGGATGGCACTTTGAAAGTGCGGCTGACCGAGGTTCTCAACACGATCATCGCCCCTATGCGCGAACGTCGTGCGCAGTACGCTCAGGACCCACAGGCAGTTCTGAAAATCTGCAAAGAGGGTTCTCTGAAGGCGCAGACCAAGGTCCACCAGACATTGAAAGAAATGAAATCTTTGATGGGAGTCGGACTCCAATAAGAAAAGGGCGGTACAAACCGCCCTCTTTTTTTTGCATGAACTTCCACTGGCTTGCCTACGGCAGCTCCTGCGCCCAGGTGTCGGCAATGCTGATCTTGGAATCCTCTTCCCAGAACTCATAGGGCGCCCGTTCACCGCTTTGGCGCTTTTGTTTTTCCATCGCAATCAAGTCAGAACGCAAAGTTTCGCCGGCCGTGTTTTTGGGAATTTCCATAAATTCCAGGCGGCGGATCCGTTTAAACGGTGACAGTCTGGTGCGCGCAAAGTTCATAATGTCCAAAGCCAGCTCTTTGGTGGGCTCCACCCCTTTTACAACAGAAACCAAAGCTTTGGGAACGGCCTCACGCACGGGGTCCGGACTGGGAACAACCACCACATCCCGAATCGACGGGAAGTCCTTCAGAACAAATTCAAGCTCGAAAGGACTGATGCGGTAACCCGAGGACTTAAACAATCCATCGATGCGTTCACAGTAAGTATAATTTCCAGAAGCATCGACATAGGCCGAATCCCCCGTGTGATAATATTTTTGAGTGCTGTCCAGCCCGCTCATCAAGCCCCATGGATTGCCTGAGATATCCACACAGATTTCCCCAGTGTCGCTCTGCTCCCCTTGTCCGTCCAGCAGCGCGATTTTAAAGCCTGGCATGGCTTTCCCGGTGGTCCCAAGACTTTCTTTTTCCCCAGGAGGCACTCCTATCAACGTGGCAGTTTCTGTCTGTCCATACCCATCCCGCAGGAAAAGTCCCCAGGCACTGTGAATCTTCACGATAAGATCCGCCGTCAATGCTTCACCTGTGCTTATCACTTCACGCAGACTGATTTCACTGGCAGCAATCTCTTCCTGAGCCAGCAGCCGCCAAACTGTCGGTGGCGCGCACAGGGTTGTGATTGGATATTCTTCCAGCACATCCAGAATCAGCCGTGCATTAAAGCGTTTTTCCTTGAAGACAAAGACCGTCGCTTCGGCATTCCAAGGCACAATGAACGAATTCCAGTCGTGCATCGCCCAGCCTGTGGAGTTGATCGCCAGGTGCACATCCCCAGGACGCAAGCCCATCCAGTACATGGTCGACAAATGCCCGACCGCGAACCCGCCGTGACTGTGTTCGATAGCTTTGGGTTTCACACCACTGGTGGAAATAAAATAGCGAAACAGCGGATCGGTCGCCTTGGTTTTCCCTTCAGGCTCAAACTCTGAACTTTCCAGATAGGCGTTTTCGTAATGAATCCAGCCCTCCTGCTCACCATCAACAACAATGGGAATGACTCCAGAGGCCACCACATCAAACTTTGCAGTGTGAGACTTGGTTGTGGCTATGAGTTTGATCTTTTCCCGATCCAGACGGTCTTTCAGTTCCTGTTGGGATAACAGCGGATTATTGGGCACCAGGATGGCCCCCACCTTCATCGCCGCCAGCATGATTTCCCACAAGGCCACATCATCTTCGATCAGCAGAAAGATGGAATCACCTCTTTGCAATCCCTGAGCTCGCATAAAGTTGGCAACCTGATTAGATCGTCGGGACAATTCTGAAAAGCTGAATTTCTTTTCCCGCCCCGTTTCATCCACCAGCCACAGTCCAATCTTGCTGTTGCCGTTGGCCATTGGGTCAAAGTAATCAAGGGCCCAATTGAATTCATCCAAGCGCGGCCAGCGGAAGTTTTTATAGGCATAATCATAATCCGAGCGATGCAGGATTAAAAAATCCCTCGCCTGTTCAAATTCATTGCGAAAGCTCATACAAACCTCCAGGGATTTTCTAAGGTTAGCACTTCTAACTCGACTCGCCGACGTGTGTTTCTACATTGGACTGTGCAAAGACAAGGGGACATGTTAAAAAAATCCATGGGAATTTTTCGCACTATCGCCAGCACCTTTGTTCTTGTGATCTTCGTCTATGTTTCGCACCAATTGACTCGCTTCACAGATTTTTCGTGGCAAGGCACAACTTTGCTGGTGAGCTTTCTGGCCTTCCTGTTCGCCCTGGTCCTAGGCAGCTTCACACTTCTTCTGCGCGAAAAGCGTCCGGACCACAATCCATGGCGCGATCGTTTTATGAACGGCGCCCTGACAGTCATGGCCTATATCAACTTTCTGATTTCGTTTGTAATTCTGCGTGACGTCCTGGCATTTGCGGATAAGATCTCGGTTGAATCATTGTCGTTGGAAACGCTTTACAGCGCTCAGGCCACGACGACACTGATGGGGCTTCCGCTGTTATTCATCCTTGTAGGTCATCTGATCGTGCGCAAAGGGGCCTTTAATAAAACGGTGCCCATCAAGTTTGCTCATCTGCCCGCCGACTTGGAAAATCTGCGCATTGTTCATATCACCGATCTGCACATCAGCCCCAGCCTGCCTGTTCGGCTGGTTAAAAAACTGGTGGCGCAGGTGAACCGCCTGGACGCCGACCTGATCGTATTTACCGGAGACATACTGGACAGCTTCGCGGAAAAGCACCACGAAGAATTCCAGATCTTAAAAGGTCTTCAGGCTAAACACGGAATCTACTACGTGCCCGGAAACCACGAATACTATTGGAACGGCAGTAAGAGCCTTCAGGCCTTTCGCGACATCGGGTTCCGGGTCCTGATTAACCAGGCCGAATCCCTTCGTTTCGGAACTGCCGAGTTGCAGATGATCGGCATCCCCGACCCTGCCGCCAACCATTTCAAAGAAGAAGGACCGGACCTGGCCAAGGTGCATGCTCAGTTGAAAACGGACAGCTTTAAGGTCCTTTTGTCCCATCAGCCGGCACTGGCTAAAAAAATCGAAAAGCTGGGGGTGGATTTGCAGCTTTCCGGTCACACTCATGGTGGCCAGTTCTTTCCATGGAACCTGTTGATTGTTTTCTTCCAGCGCTACAACAAGGGCTTGTACCGCATCGGCGACATGCAGCTCTATGTCAATCAGGGAACCGGCTATTGGGGACCTCAGTTGCGCCTGGGAACATATTGCGAGCTGACTGAAATTATCCTTCGCAAGAAATAAAAAACGGGGTATTAATTTCCCCTATGTCCCGAGAGAAAGATCCCCTAAAAACCCGACAAGCCGCCAAAAAGAAGGTCATGGACATGATCGCGCGCCGGGACCATTCCGAAAAAGAACTGCGCACCAAGCTGCGCGAAAAGTTCTCGGACGAAGATGACGTGGGGGATATCATCGACGAGGCCATCGAGTTCGCCAAAGACAACCGCTGGTTGGGTGACCCGTTGGACCTGGCCCATCGTTTGGCCGACATGCTTCATCGCCGCAACAAAGGCATCTATTACATCAACAACTACCTTAAGGAAAAAGGTCTTCCCACTATTGAGACCGATCGCGCTTTGGAGCTTGAAAAGGCGCTGGCGATTGTCAAAAATAAGTACGACGAGGACCACAGTTTTTCCCGTGAGGAAAAAGCCCGTGTGGGCCGCTTGCTGGCTTCCCGTGGATTCGATTCTGAGACCGTAAGAAAGGTTATTTATGAAAAGCTCTGAGATCAGAAACGCCTTTATCAAATACTTTGAGAAGAACGGACACAAACATGTCGCCTCTTCTTCCCTGATTCCTGAAAATGATCCTACGTTGCTTTTCGCCAACGCCGGAATGAATCAGTTTAAAAACACATTCCTGGGTCTTGAGAAGCGAGACTACAACCGCGCCGTGACCGCACAAAAATGCGTGCGCGCCGGTGGTAAACACAACGACTTGGAAAACGTGGGATTCACCGCACGTCACCACACGTTCTTCGAGATGCTGGGGAATTTTTCTTTCGGCGATTACTTCAAGAAGGATGCAATTCACTTTGCGTGGGAATTCCTGACAAAAGAATTGCAGATCCCGAAAGAAAAGCTTTACGTGACCGTTCACCTTTCTGACGATGAAGCGGCCGACATCTGGCACACCCAGGAAGGTGTCCCGCGTGAGCGCATTTTCCGCTTCGACAAAGACAATTTCTGGAAGATGGGTGACACCGGTCCTTGCGGTCCGTGCACAGAAATCTTCTATGATCACGGCCCCAAAGCTGGCACCATCGACGATCCTTACAAAGGCATCGCGGCCGGCGAAGACCGCTTCGTGGAAATCTGGAATCTGGTCTTCATGCAGTACTTTGAAAATCCTCCGGGCACTCTGACACCGCTGCCGAAGCCTTCTGTGGACACTGGTGGCGGTCTGGAGCGCATGACTGCAGCCATGCAGGGTGTGTTTAACAACTATGACACCGATCTCTTCCAGCCGATGATTCAACATGCCTGCAAAATCGGTGGTATTGAATACATCACAGACAAAGAGGTGCTGGCGAAAAACCCTGCGGCGGCGGAAACTACAGCCGCTCTGCGCGTACTGGCCGATCACTGCCGTTCCACGTCTTTCCTGATTGCTGACGGCGCTTTGCCATCCAATGAAGGCCGCGGTTACGTGCTTCGTCGTATCATGAGACGCGCCATCCGTTACGGGCGCAAGCTTTCTGCTGACAAGTCCTTCTTGCCTGGCATGGCGGAAGCGTTGATTGAAAGCATGGGCTCTGTTTATCCAGAGCTGAAAACCCGTCGCGACCATATCATCAACACCATCCGTGACGAAGAAGACCGCTTCATCGCCACTTTGGACAAAGGGACCGCGATTCTGGCCGATGAACTTTCCAAGGCCAAAGCCAAAGGCGTTAAAGAGCTTTCCGGCGAAGTCGTCTTCCGTATGTATGACACCTATGGCTTCCCTGCCGATCTGACTCGCGTGATAGCCAACGAACAAGGCATCGAAGTGAATGAAGCCGCGTTCGAAAAGGAAATGGAAGACAACCGTGCCAAATCCAAAGCCTCCTGGAAAGGCAAATCCATGGGCGCTGACGAAGCTCACATGATCAAGTTTGCCAAAGACTATCTTCAGTCCGGCAAAACAGTGACCTTCCTGGGCTATGAAGGAACCATCGGCGACGGTAAAGTGATGGCCCTTTCCAATGGCCAGGCTGAAGTTTCAGAACTCAAAACCGGCGATTCCGGTTTGATGATTCTGGATGCAACAACCTTCTATGGTGAAGGAGGAGGTCAGTCCGGTGACGTGGGTTACATCATGCAGGACACCCACCGTGCGCGTGTCGTGAACACCACAAAAATCGACGATATCGTTCTTCATCATGTTGAGATCGAACACGGCTCGTTCAAAGTGGGCAATGCCGTTGTGACGGGCGTGGATCCAGTTGAAAGACGCAATACGGCTGCGAACCACTCTGCAACTCACTTGTTGCATGCGGCTCTTCGCAAAGTACTGGGCACGCACGTGACTCAGGCCGGTTCTTTGGTTGATTCGCAAAAGACCCGCTTTGACTTTACTCACAACAAGCCGGTGTCTTCTGAAGAAATCAAAAAGATCGAAGACCTGGTGAATGAACAGATCGCGCGTGCCAATCCGGTGCAAACCGAGATGATGTCCCACAAGGCCGCCCTTGAAAAAGGGGCCATGGCACTGTTTGGGGAAAAGTACGCAAGCGACGTGCGCGTTCTGACGATGGGTGATTTCTCTTGCGAACTGTGCGGCGGCACACACGTAAAGAACACTTCCGAAATCCGCTTGTTCAAAGTCGTTTCTGAAGCAGGTGTCAGCTCAGGCGTTCGCCGTATCGAGGCGATTACTGCTGACAATGCCGTTCACTATGTGATGAGCGCTGTAAATCATCTGGATGATGCTTTGGCAGCCGCAGGCTTCCAAAAAAGCCCGCACTATATCAAGCATCTGGAAACCACCGGCGAAACAGCCACTTTGGCAAACCGTGTGGAGTCCCTGAAAGATCAGGTGAAGCAGCTGGAAAAAGAAATGAAGAAACTGCAGGGCGGACAGGTCAACGTCGATGATCTTGCTGCCAAAGCCCTGACCTTCAAAACCAAAGCCGGCGCTTCTGCGAAACTGGTATTGGCGGATGTTCCTTTGGATGACCGTCAGGTTCTGGCAGAGGTCACTGATCATCTGAAGAACAAAATCCAGTCCGGCATCGTGGTTGTGGTTGGCCAGGGGGACGGCAGTCACCCGATCATCGTGAGTGTTTCCAAAGAGATCACCTCCGAAACCAAAGCCGGCGATCTTTTGAAGGAAGTTGCTGGTATTATGGGTGGTAAAGGGGGCGGTCGCCCAGACTTCGCTCAAGGGGCCGCACCAAATCGTGCGCAAATGAACGAAGCCTTCAGTAAGATCAAATCAATGCTGGGTCTGTAAAGACCTGGCTATTCGCAGCTCATGTCCGACCAGTTGGCGCGGACATGGGCGACGTAAGCTTGGAAAACATCAGCCAAGCCGCCACATAAATCCTGGCGACCCCGGCCGCAGGAATCTTTTTCTTCGCCCAGATTCACACGCTTTTCATCTGCATATAAAGAGGCATAAGCTGGCGTGTACTTCATCGCACAAATATCATTCGATTTCACCGGCGCCGCACACACAGAGGAACCACTCAGGATTGTTTTAAGTTCCGCCAGATTAGCAGACCCCAAACAACGCTCTTGCAGAATGTTGTTCCCATCATCGACCAGATGAATTTTTCCCGAATCGATTGCAATCACCAGTCGGTAAGGGCTGACTTCGGAGGCCTTTGCAGATACTGCGCCGTCCTCAGAGATATTGGGAATTTCAACATAGGTGACCTTGCTGGCTTCTGTGGGGGACTCGCCACCAGCTGCCGGAGGCACGATCACAGAGACATCGTTCATGGATGCCATTTCGGATGTTTGAAGTGCACTTTGGCTGCAATTCTGAAATCCCACAATGAGACAGACTGTACCAGCCAACACTGCCAAACGCTTAGTCATGAATTCCCCCTGTTTACCCGTTTCATAATGAATAGAGGCAAGATCCGTTCCGGGCTCAGACCTAAGTAATATCGGGAATAGCTGTTAAGAACTTAACGCTGTCTTGATAGTTTTCACTTTTGTGGGTGCAAATAGATTAGACCTGAGCGGTTTCAATATTCTGCAAACAGTACTTCTGAACCACTTCGAGCACCGTCTGCTTGCGCACCGGCTTACCCAGGTGTTCATCGGCACCGGCAACCAGGCTTTTCTCGATATCTTCTGTAAAGTTATTGGCTGAAATCACCACCACTGGGGTCCGGCGCAGGCCGCGCACCCGTTCTATTTCACGCAGCTTGCGAATGGTGTCCAAACCCGACATCTTCGGCATTTGCACGTCCATAAAGATCAGGTCGTAGTGATTCTTTTCCCACATTTCCAGACATTCAAAACCATTATAGGCGGACTCCGTGGTCACAAAGTCCAAGCGCTTGATATACGCTTTTAACAGCGTGTGGTTTTCTTCCATGTCATCCACGATCAAGACCGTGCGACGACCACTGTCCACCACCTTTGGGGCCGCATCCGTCACGGGGACCGCAGGAGCCAGGTTCAGATCCATCGCCAGACGACGGCTCCACAACTCTGCCTTGCGCGAAACAAACTTCAGCGAGAAATGAAAACGTGAACCCACAAACTGGCGGCTTTCACAATAAAGTTCGCCCCCCATGGACTGCACCACTCGCTGGGAAATACTCAACCCCAGCCCTGTTCCCCCAAAGCGTCGGGTGACGGAAGAATCTTCCTGCCCGAATTCATCAAAGACTTTCTTCAGATTTTCTTTCGCGATACCGATACCCGTGTCTTTGACCTCAAAGAAGATCACTTCACGACCATCTTCTGCGGCTGGATAGGGCTGAATGGTCAGCTCAATGACCCCACGATCTGTGAACTTCACTGCATTCCCCAGAAGATTCATCAGCACCTGCTTTAAACGCAGGGAGTCCCCCACAATCCACCGATCATACTCCGGAGGATGAAACACAAACTGCAGATTCTTGCGCAGCACTGCCGTGGCAATCAACGCCTGAACCTCACGCACCAGATCGCTCAGCAGAAACTCACGACTTTCCATCTGCATTCGGCCGGACTCGAACTTCGAATAATCCAGGATATTGTTCAACATGCTAAGCAGGGTTTCTCCTGCGCTTTGCAAAGAGCTCAAGAGTTCTTTCTGTTCATAACCCAGCGGCGTTTCGCTCAACAGTTCCGCCGAGCCCAGCATGGCATTCAAAGGGGTGCGGATTTCATGGCTCATCGTGGACAAGAAAAGTGACTTGGCGCGAGTGGCGGCCTCAGCCCGATCCCGGGACTCCTGCAATTGGGCCAGGGCTTTTTTATCCTGCTTGATCACGTAGTTCCCGGTCATCCAGACCATCACCGTAAAGACGCCATACGTGACCAAGGCCACAAATCCAAAGAAGAACAAACGGAAGTACAAACCGGAATAAGCTTCCGACTTTTCCTGATAGATTACCAGATGCCAGGACTTGCCTTTGATCGGATTGGAGTAGGTCAGATAAGTTTTTCCATCAGCGCCGGGAAACTCCCGAATCTGTTTTTGCGCCTGGATATTAAAAACTTTCTGCGAAAGCTTCGGCATGGACTTAAATTCGTCCTGACTTAAAGCCCGCAGATATCTGTAACCCAGCAAAGGCAAATCTTTGGCGATCAAGGGCAGCACGGGGCGCCCATGTTCATCCACAATGACAGCCCCACCGGTTTCCCCCAGCTTGAAGCTTCCCAGACGGTGGGCAATGTCACCCGCCAACGTGTCAATTCCAACAACGGCCTCCAACTTACCAGCCTTATAGATGCCGGTGGTCGCACTGAACATGACCTTTTCCATGAAGCCTTTGTCGAAGTAGAAATCTGAATAATTGACGTTTTGATTCTTTTCATTCAACCACCACCACTGTTGATCAGGGTCACGGTCGTATCCAGGTTCAGAAAAAACCTCGGCAATGAATGTCGAAGGTTCATTGTACTGTGGACTGGCGAAAAGTGAAAAGTCCCGGTGCAGGACATAGACGTAAGCTTTTTTTCCGAAGTATTCATTCGCCAGACGAGGCCCCAAAGCCACGTAAGCATTAAACTGACTGCTGTGACTGGCGATGGTTGTGGAGGCAAACTGACGGAACTTTTCAATGCGCGTGCCCTTGGGCATGACATCAAATAGCTCCACCATGCTTTTAAGCCTCAGGACGTTGGCCTCCAAAGCGGCAAAATCGTGGTTCATTCGCTCTACTTCCCGAACGGAAGCCGGCTCCATGCGCTCGCGCAATGCTCTTTGCTCCTGAATGAACAAGTGAGTCCCATAGACCCCCAGCACCGTCAAAAGCACCAGGGTGGTCACCAGTTGGTTCAGCAAAAAAAGATGGACAAAGGTGAGCTTCTTTTTCATCAACCTTCCGTTTAAAAGTTAAGCCCCAACCCCACGGTTCCATAGAAGGTCGTTAATTTGGCTCCGGAGCCGTCAGACTTTTTCTCGTAGTAGTAGTTCTTCAAACCAAACCCCGCCTCGCCAAAGAAGCTGGAGGTCCACAAAACTTTTCCGTGGAAATTCAAAACATAGTCATCACCCAGGGTGATGTCACTGTCCGTGGACGACATGTACTTGATGAACTCCATATCAACCCATTTTGGATAGTTCATGAACGGAAGCTTCGAGAACCAATAATCAATTACTCGCGGCATAGAGCGCGCCCAGAACAGACCCGCTCCCATCTTTGGAACATTGGTGTCCCCCAAGGACATGGCCTCGTAGGCCAGAATCACACCCAAAGTTTCATCCTTTTCCCAAAGTCCCGGAGTCAAACGATAACGTAAATCCACATCCGCCACGTTCAGATTCACATCTTCAGAACCGCCCCCCGCCGTGGATGCCGGAAGTTTTGTTAACGAAGTGAAGTACTTCGCACTGACACCCCATCGTTGTTTGGACAAGTAATAGTTCTGCCAGTCAAAAAGATCATTGAACCACCAGGAAACGTGCCCTTCACCAAGGACCACATAATCACTTTCGCTGGTCACCACACCGGTCAGACGAAGACTCGCCTCGCCCGCACCTGCACGATAGATTTCCATATATGCTTTGTGATTTGCTTTTTCTCCAGGAACTTCCAACAGAACCGTATTCATCGCAAACTTCTGCGGGACATCGAAATGCCAAGGCGTCACTTTGTCTTCTATATCACGCACTGGCACCTGGTCTCTGGAAGAATAAGTACCCTTCGGAGCGCGGTAGGAAATAAAGCGACGATCCTTTTGTCTCGGAGGATCGGCAATTTCCAATCCATAAACGAAGACGCCACCAGATTTTCCAGGAATCACAAGGCGGGTGTTCTTCTGCGGAAGATCGGCCTGCCATAAATCTTTGGGTGCCCCAATGGTGCTTTCAAAACCCAGGATGCGGGTCACAGTCCCATACTGCTCTCCCTGAATTATTGTGGAATCAACCTTCAGCGGGCGTGGCAGTTCGGCTGTCAACGTGACTTGATCTGCTTTCTCAGATTCGATCATGTCCCGCACTACAGGCATCACCGGCTCGGAAACGAATTCATACGTCGCATCTGATGTCAGCGTCGCCAGAAACTGCACCGGCGCTCCCACTGCCACTTCCTCTGAGCCCTGCAGCTTTCCTTCTTCGTTTTGGAAGATCACGCGCGCAGTGGCTTCGGATTTGGTCACACCAATTTGTGCCTGCCCATCTTTGATCTCAACCCCATACCACTGTGAGCAGATGCTCGCATAGCCTTTGCCGACCTCTGAACGCAGACAGAAACGGAATCTTTCACCGTCTTTCCACGGCGGAGCTTTGGCACCGCTCAGTTCAGCTGACTTCCAAGAGCCCGTGCCCTGCACCGTCTGTTTCCACAGCTCTTTTCCCTGCTGGTTGATAATTGAAAGATCTCCGCCTGCAACCAGATCGTAATTCCATGTCACAATCAGGCTTGAGTTTTCCATTTTCGCCACCAAGGAATCACTGCTGAAAGTGACTCCACCGATGTCCATCTGCTTTCCTTTGGAGGTCTTCAGATCATACTCCACGACGGGATTTTTAATTTTCAGTTCCTGATCCATGACCGAGAAAAACAGAGGCTTGGAGTATTCCGATGCAGCTTGTGAAGGCTCTGCCTTCTTCTCTGAATCGGTGGCAGGTTTGGTCTCAGCAGCGGCTGGTGCCGGGGTGGAAGGGGCTTCAGGAGCTTTGTCCTGAGCAATAGATAAGGAGCAAACAAGAATGACGATCAAAGATGAAAGCATGGATTTCACGTAACGTTCCTTCGGCAAATTTTCCTTAACACATAGGGTAATCAAGAAACGCGAGTCTGTCCCTTAAATCAGAGGGAACTCAGACCAAGTGCTAGTAAAGATGTGCGTCCAAGTGTGGGTCATTCTAAAAGTCCTCCTCCAATAGTGCGATGCATTTGGATTGCAAGGCTTCGTCCACTGAAATAGCCTCCCCCCGTTCACCTTATAGGAGGTTGATAATGAAAAAGCTTATTATGGCTGCTTTGGTTCTTATGGGTTCTTCTGCTATGGCAGATACAACAATCATGAAATGTGTTGTTCCTTCCGAAAGCAACGCTGTCACTTTGACAGTTGAATTGGCTGATGATCAGTCCGTTGACTTCGTGGTTGTGAACTTGGTTGAGCGTGCAAAAACGGCTGTCTTCTTCTCTCAAATGGATAAAGGCACCGTGGCACAACAAATCCAAAATGGTTTCTTGAACCTGTTGGCTTTGACTGACAAGTCGTCTCAAGTAGACGGTGTGATCACAAACACTGGTTTCTTGGGTCTGGGTCTTGAAAACGATGGTACGTTCGGTGGCTTCTTGGCTGCGAACGGCAACATCTATCCTTTGTCTTGCACAAAGTAATTTACCGGACTTCAAAAGGCGCCTGCTACAGGCGCCTTTTTTTTATCATCCTGTTACGTCCCCAGAATTCGATTTCAGACAAATTTTATGACGGAATAAATGTAGGACGATCAAAAAAAAGACAAAAAAAAAGGGAGCTCGAAAGCTCCCTTTTTTCTTCCATTCCCAAAATCCGAAGATCTTGAGTCCGTGCGAATTAACGCTTGGAGTATTGGAATCTACGGCGTGCACCAGCTTTACCGTATTTTTTACGCTCAACCATACGAGGATCACGTGTAACGAAGCCAGCTTTCTTCAAGATCCCTTTGAATTCAGGATTGAAAGCGATCAACGCACGAGTGATACCCAAACGGATAGCACCAGCTTGTCCAGACTCACCACCACCGGAAACAGTGATTTTAGCGTCGAACTTGCCAAGTTGGTTCAACAGGTCCAAAGGCTGAACGATAACCATTTGAGACTGCATACGAGTCAAATAGTCGTCAGATTTTTTACCATTGATTGTGATTGTACCTTTACCAGGCTTCAAGAAAACGCGCGCGGAGCTTGTTTTTCTTCTTCCAGTTGCATAGTAGAATTTATCTGCTGCTGCCATTGTCTATCTCCGATTATTTCTTAGAAGGGAGTGTGTAAAGAGCCGGCTTTTGAGCTGCATGAGGATGCTCAGCACCAGTGTATGTCTTCATTTTCGCGATAACGTGACGGGATAGCTTGTTTGTTGGAAGCATACCGCGTACAGCTTCGTGCATGATGAAAGTAGAATCTTTCTCTTTCGCCTGAGCTGCAGTCATCTCTTTCATAGAACCGAAGAAGCGAGTGTGAGAGTAGTACTTCTTATCCTGCCACTTAGTTCCAGAAAGCTCCATCTTGTCCGTGTTGATAACGATCACGAAATCGCCAGTATCAACGTTCGGAGTGTAGATAGCTTTGTTTTTACCACGAAGGATAGTCGCTACGTGAGTTGCTACACGACCAACTTTTTGGCCAGCGGCATCGACAATCCACCATTTTCTTTCAACTTCATCTGCCTTAGCATTGAAAGTCTTCATTAGAATCTCCAGTTTCATTTTGAACAGTCAGTTTTACCGTCTGCTGCTCGGCAAAAATATGTTTGAGTTTACAACGGGCTCTTACACTATTTTGCGGGAAGGGATGTTTTAAAGTTCTAGGCACCTATTGTCAAGGTCCTGAGGATAATAAACCTTCATCAAATACAGGCCTTGAGCGGGCGCCGGAGGCCCTGCTTTCATGCGGTCCTGAGCCGCAATGATCTCCTGCATTTTAGAGGGGGCTAAGCCTTTTCGCTCCAAAAGCAATGAGGTCCCCACAATATTGCGGACCATCTGCTTCAAAAACCCACTGCCAGTAATCGTGAACTGCAAGACACCGGGTTTACGCCATTCCCAGTCGGCCTTATAGATCTCTCGAATGGTGTCCTGAACCGGTGTTCCGACGGACTGAAAGCTCTTAAAGTCTTGATTTCCCAAGAGATATTTAGAACTTTCCTGCAAATGTTCGATATCGATCGGCAGGCGCACCCAATCGGCATAACGGTTCAGATGGGCACTGGGGCGGGGTTTATTCATTATAAGATAACGATATGTCTTATGGGTGGCTGACAAAGTGGCATGAAAGTCCTCTGGAGCAATCCAGGCCTTCTTGGCCACGATGGACGGAGGCAAGTGCGAGTTCAAAGCCCAGCACAGATCCCATTTCTTGGCCGGGTCGATCTTGCGATGCGTAGAAAAGTGGCAGACCTGGTTCAGAGCATGAACTCCGGCATCCGTTCTTCCCGAGGCAAATAGAGTGATTTTTTCATTAAAGACCTTGGAAAGGGCTTCTTCAATAACCTGAGCCACCGAAATCTGATCTTCCGGCTTTTGCTTCTGCCATCCGCAGAATCCTGTTCCGTCGTAAGCAACGGTAAAGCGCACTTTTGTCGTCATGGCCGGAACCTATCAGGTTCCCCTGCCCACGGCAACCCTGAGGGTAAAAGGTACCCACTTACAAAAGAGCACCGTCGCAGCGGATGATTTTTCCGCGATTGAAGGCAAAACTGCGCAGAGCTGATACGATGTTGTCTTTGAAACCCGCCAACGCCGGGAAGGAAGCTCGAAGCCCTTCCGTTCGGAACAAATAATAGCGAGTGGCTTCATCCTGATAAACCAGCAGAATCCCGATCCCCGGAGGCAAAGACATTCCGGTGGAAGCCGCCCAGCCAAACTGCTGAGAGCCCTGACGGAAAACCCCAGTCGCACCTCCATACATGGTCGTGCTCTTTTGACTTCTTATGGAACCTTCACGTTTTTCGAAGACCAGTCCGTAAGTACCCGCCGCCGACACCTCGGCAATTCCGGTCAGAGTTTTCTTCAGTTTTTCCACATCCAGGAAGAGTTCGAAAACAAAACGAGCTTTGCCGTCCGCACCCACCTGCCGAGAAAATCCTGCCCCCAAACCCAGCATGTAATAAAACCCGCCGGACGCCGGGACAAAGTTTCCGATACTGCGAGCTCGCATGGCTTCCATCACTTTTTGAGGCAAGGCCAAGCCCGCAGAAATCGAGAACATCACCGTGCCACCTTTGACGTTACTCTTGGACACCACGTGGGAGCTTTCATAAAAACGGGCGTTTAATTCATTCAAAGCTTTGTTCACTTTCGCCGGGGAAACCTTAAAGAATCTCAGAACCCTGGCAAACTTCCCAAGGAACGCTTTCTTCTTCGCCAGAAAAACTTCGATCTCGGCATCCGGCAACTGCAGCAGCTTTTCCAGCTCCGCTTCAGTACGAGGACCCTCAAATTCATAAACAACATCCTTGGGAATATCGGCCTTCATCGCCAGGCGCGCCCGCTTGATAAAGTCCTCTCGATGAAACTTTTCGGTTTCCGCCACTTCAGAAGGATCCAGCTGAACCACGACCTCCTGGGCCTCGGAACGAATCTGTTCTGAACCCGCACTCTTTTGTTCGAAGATCAGAAGGTTGGCTTCATCATCCACTCCCCAGGCCAGGGAAGCAGAAAGACTTAAGACCAACGCCAGCGCCGCGGTTTTACAAGCATATAAGAGTTTCATGGAAGCACTCCTTGTGCTTCCAAAAAGCAACGACTGTACCAGTCTCATCTTGAGACGGCACCCGCCAGGGACGGCTCAAGTCCCACTCTTTCAAGATCAAACGGTCGGAATGTCACGGCCTGAAGCCGCTGTCGGCAAAAAGCCGTGAATCGGCAGACACTCCGTCGCGTTCTGACACTTTCCGCCTCGCAATCCACCCTGTCCAATTTTCACAGGGCATTGCAATCCCGCGCGGATAGGCGTACTTCTCTGGGCGTTCATTTTCATTATTAACTCAGGAGAATAAAATGAAAGCTTTGATCGCTGTATTGTTGTTGGCTTCCGGTTCCGCAATGGCTCAAACTTCCCAGGTTAACCAGTCCCGTCCAGATGATTTTTATGTAGATTTCATCAGCTGGTGTGACCAAAACAATGTTATGGGTTACGACTCTAACAACCAGGTTTATATTCGCGCCAACTGCAGCACCTACGGTCAAACTTGCTATCAGGCAGTTACTCACCGCCACGCAAGAACCATCTACACAGCAACTTGTGTGAACAAGTAATGAAACAAAAAAAGGGGCCCACGGCCCCTTTTTTAGTAGTCCACCGTCACACCGGCGGCAATGATCCCTGAAGAAAAGTCCACGTCCTCCGTGAACGTCTGCAACTGACGATACTCCAAAGAAATCCAAAGATTTTTAATTCCGTATTCTGAGCTCAGGGTGAAGGCTGTGTCCCGGCTCATGGCCGAAACATTAAACAGCAAACCCCCGGCACCATACACACCCGGTGTTCCCACCAGGGATGGAGACTTGCCGTCATCGCGGATCTCAGCCACGCCGATATAAGTTCCCCCCCCTGAAATGTACGGTGCCACCCACTGACGGTGACCCCACTCCAAACGATAGATAACACCCAAATTCAAAGGAATTGCCAGAAACGTGTATTCCTCTTTGGCTTGCTGATCCGGGAACTGAGGATCTGCCACAATGAAACGCCCCTGACCTGTGGCGTACATGATGCCCAGACCGACCTGCAAGCCCAAGCTTCCAAAGCCGTTAAACGGTTTCCATTCGTAATCAAACATAAAGACCGGCTGAGAGGAGCCACCATACATGGAGCTAAAATCTGTCACCTCATCCGCGGACTTGATTTTGGGAGGATCAATCATTCCCACCCGGAAGGTCCCGGATTCTTTCGACGCCGACGGCGGCTTCACGCGATAAATATAGGCGCCGTCTTTTGTGATGGTCATCAAACCCTTGGCTGCCTGAGGATGCTGAATGTATTCCACCCCACCACTCTTTGAGCGGCGAACCACTTCCACCTGCGGTGTCTTGCGCGCCGGAGCCACTTCGTAAGCGGGTTCTTCAGGCACCGGTGGTTTTTCTTCCACGACGGGCGCAGCTGGCTCTTCAAACAACAGATCTTCTTCAACCTTTGATTCACCGGGACTTTGTTCGTTCAGATTTACTGTTTCTTTTTTGCTCTCTGGTGAAGCGCTTTGAATTTCACTTTCAACAGCTTCCGCCTCGTTTGTGAACAGGTCGTCCTCTGGCGCTGGAACTTCAAATTCACTTTCCTCCTGAACAAAAGGAGGCTCCTGCGGCGCAGACTCTTCCTGCGCTGGGGCCGAATGGAAAGCTAACACAGCCAAAACAACAACGAAGTGCTTATGCCATGATTTCACACTACACCTCTTGCTTTACGCACCTGAAACCAGCGGCGACAAACCGCATAAGCAGACGCCCCGGCCAAAGTCAAAATCAGTAAGGTCGTCCACAATCCGAAGGTCACACTTAAACGTGCAAAGAACAACAACGGCCACAAAACCGCACGTGCCGCGGTCTTGGCATACTCATTTTGAGAAATCCATTCTGCATAGAAAGGACTGTGCTTGTAATAGAACTTCACAAACTTCGTGCCTGCGGAATTGCTCAGTAAATACTTATTACGGAAGTCCCGGAAGCTTTGAACTTCCGGAGCCATGTCGCTGCCAAAAGCTGCCGTGGCAATAAAACAGTGCTTGTCATCCAAAAGTCCGACCACCTGGGAAGGTGTCGCACACAAGTCCGTCGCATTCACTCCCCCGGAGGTTCCCGGCAGTGGCGTGAAGAAGGAAATAATTCCTGTCTGATCCTGGTTCGCCATCACCATGCAGTAGCGAACTTCATTTTTAAGACCATCAATGCGGTTGTCCTGCTCTGGAGAAATCAACTGCATGTAGTCTGACGCATTGGTGATGTTTGCGATGGTGGTGTTGTCGTCTTCGCCCTGCAACTGTTCGCGGAAGAAGAACACCGGGCCGGTGTACTCAATTCCCGCCGCTGTCGTCGCTGGATATCCATCGGCACGACCCAGTTGATCGGCATAAATCTTCGCATCACCACGATAGACTGAAAAGTGACAGTAACCCGAACCCGGCGTCACCTGCGAATCATCGGTCGGACAGTCCTGATAAACCAAGTCCTGCCCGGCGGCGATCGCGCGTCCATATACTTTAAAAGTCAGAAGGTCATTCGTGGTGGTGGAATCCGTTGTGGTCTTAAAACCCAGAGCAAACTCTCCGGAAAAGCTTTTGGTGCAACTGTCATTATCAGTCGCCATCGCCCGGCACAGTTCATACCATTCTACTTGTGCCGTCAGAACGCCATCTGACAACGTCGGTGAGATGTTCGGAGTAAAAGTTGTGTCGTTGATCTTGAAAACAGCATCTGTCACAGCCACAGAGGTGCTGCTGGACCGGATCCGAATGGTCAATCGCATGGTGGGATAGGCATTGCGTTTATTGCAAGGCCACAACTTGCTGCCGCTGACGTCTTCCCCTGTGCAGCTGTCACACGTTTTGGTGACATCCGTAGAGGTACAACTGCCGGCAAAGCCCGCAAAAATCTTCGGCGTTGCGGCCACTGAAAAATCAGTCGCCGAGGCCCCTTCGGCCGACACCAGGGTGATGGTTGCAAAACTGGAAGTTGAAAAAAGCAGACCGCCCACCAACGTGGATAGGGCCCAAGACTTATAATTGTGAATTCCCGTCCATGGAAAGAGTCTCATCCTTTAATCGAACCATGCTAAGGTCCGGAAGTCAAAAAATGGACCCTGCCCAGACCTTGGTCGCACAGAATGAATTAGAAAGGCCGTTTTTGAAACGGCCTTTCCACGATTTTTACTTATTGAAAGAAGATCTTTTCGGCGATCTGAATTCCATTCAGAGCGGCCCCTTTGCGAATGTTGTCAGACACCACCCACATCAACCACATGTTGGGATTATCAACGTCGCGGTGAATACGCCCTACGTAAACCGGGTCCTTGCCTGAAACATCACGAGCCAGCGGGTAAATGCTTTTCTTGGGCTCATCCTGCACCACGATGCCTGCCTGACCTTGCAAAGCTGCGGTCACTTCATCACGACCGACAGACTTTTTCAACGTCACCCACACAGATTCACTGTGAGCATTCAAAGCAGGAATACGAACTGTGAAAGCCGAAACCTTCAGATCATTCTGACCCAGAATTTTGCGGGTCTCTTTCATGATCTTCACTTCTTCACTGCAATAGCCTTGGTCGTTGAAAGACCCGATTTGAGGGATGCAGTTGAACAAAATAGTATGAGGGAATGTTTTCGGTTCATGGCTTTTTTGATGATTGGAGGTTTGCTCCATCAATTCATCATAGCCACCCTGACCAGCCCCGCTGACTGCTTGATAAGTGCTGACACGCACCTCTTCCAAACCGAACTTTTCCTGCAAAGGTTTTAAAGCCACCACCAATTGAATGGTGGAGCAGTTTGGATTGGCAATAATTTGTGGTTTTGAGTCCTTGTTCACCAAATGACCGTTCACTTCAGGAACAATCAAAACTGTGTTCGGATCCATGCGGAACGCCGCCGAGTTATCCACGGCAAAGGCTCCGGCAGCAACAGCTTTCGGCGCCCACTCTGCAGAGATTTCATCCCCGGAAGAAAAGAACACCAAATCCAAACCGTCAAAACAGCCTTCTTTAAGAACCTGCACCGGCCATTGCTGACCCTGCAGTTCAATCTTTTTACCCAGTGAATTTTCAGAGGCAAACGGGCGCAGTTCCGCAATAGGGAAGTCACGCTCTGCCAAAATGTTCATGAAGGTCTGGCCGACCATACCGGTCGCACCAACAACACCAACTTTAAGTTTTCTTTTCATCTTTCACTGCCTGTTCTTCCTCTTCTTCGAGGACTAGGTCGCTCTCATGCACAGAGGCTGGAGCGTACACACTTGGCTTGATCTTACGGATATTCTTTCCGAGCTTGAAGACACCAAAAACAGCACCCAAAGCAGCATAAGCCATGAAGAGAACAAACAGCATCACTTCAGGACGAAGTGCGACAACAACAAGAACACCCAGACCCAGAATCAAATAACGGAAAGGCAAACGCTCTTTCAGATCCAAATCTTTGAAGCTGCGGAATCGGAAGTTGCTAACCATCACCAGCGCCAGCAAAATCGTCATCACCAACAGACCGTAGTTCCCCAGCGGCTCCAACTCAAGATCCTGGAACGCCAAAACGGAAGAAGCCACGATACCTGCCGCCATTGGAATTGGCAGACCCTGGAAGTAGTTCTTTTCAACTACGTTGGCCTGAACGTTGAAACGCGCCAAACGAAGAGCGCCACAAGCCACAAACAGGAAGCACGCCACCCAACCCAAACGGCCAAACGGTTGCAGAGCCCATAGGAACAACAAAACACCCGGCGCCATACCGAAGCTGACCAGATCACACAAAGAATCATATTCTGCACCGAACTTACTTGTGGAACGAGTCAAACGAGCCAGACGACCATCCAACTGGTCAAAGACGGCTGCCACAACGATCGCGTAAGCAGCAAAAAGGTAGTTACCTTTGATGGATTGAATCACCGCAAAGAAACCTGAGAACAGATTCCCTGTCGTCATCAGGTTTGGAAGGATATAAATGTACATCGCCAAGCGCTGAGCCTTAGCGTCTTCAGAGTCAATTTTATCGATGTGAGTTTCAGTAACCATAATATCCGCCTTTAATAAGGACAGACATTATCCTACGGTGGCAAAAAATCCAAAGAAATAAAACAGGATGGTCAACCCCACCGCACTCATCAAAGGCAGAGTCAAATTGTCATCAAGCTTTGCCACAGGAATCAGCTCGGCAAAAGCGCCGACCAAACCTGCGAACAAACTCACGACGATCAGACGATCCATAAGATAGTTGTGGTAGATTAAATAAATGAAAGTCACTGCGGCGCAGACAAAGAATGCCGCCATGAAACCTTGAATGGATTTGTGACCAAAGATTTTATCTTTGCCGTACAAGATTCCAAAATAGCTCGCGATAGGATCGGCAAAAGCCAAGAATAGCAAAGTCAAAGCGACAATGGGTCTTGGGAACAAGACATCCACGATCAAAACACCACTTAGAAGGAAGGTCGTTCCCGCCAGCTTCTTGACTTCACTTTGACGCATGATTGGCTTGAAGGCGTGCATCACCCAGTCATTCAGAGCCGGGTATTTCAAACGCAAGAAATCAAACGGAACAAACAATGCCCACGAAATCAAAAGGATAGCCATGGACGCCGCGGGCGGCAAATAAACATAGCCCAGGAACATCGCGAAGACTCCGGACATATGCCAAATTTTGCGAGCATAATGAATGTCCGAGCGTTTTTTTAAGTCCACAGGTTGGGTTAATCCTTCAATTAGCATCAATAAGTCCACTCACTATCCACACGGTGATCGTGGGACGGGGGCTAACTTAAAGGCAGAGCGAGGCAAGATCAATTTAATTGATCTTACTCTAGCTGGTCGCATTAAGTGCTTGTATTTTCAAGGTTAAATTTGGTTCGAATGGACCAGAACAACCTCTTCAACGGCTTTTCCAGGGCCATCGTGATAACGAATCGTAATTTCGTTGTCGCCCTTCTGCAATTGAATCAGGTCTGTTTGGTATTTGTCAGTGCCTTTGAGGAAAACAGAGGCCGTATAACCATTACTTTTATTGACGATCTCAAGAGTCTTATCCCGAAGACAGTTTTTGCCCTCGAACTGGACATAGCTGCCCTCAACACGCAACGGACTCGCCGCCTTCTTCGCACAACGCAGATCAAGCTGAGCAAGGTGGGAGAGAGCTGAAGACACTTTGTTTGTTAGCCCCGCCGTTGGCACACTGGCCGGAGTTCTTCCCTGTGCGAGCACGGCGCCCGGCCCAGCCGCCACGGCCTCTGGGGCCAAAACATCTTCTTCGGTCAAATTCATGAAGGTTGGCACTCCCAGAAAGAGCACCAAAACAAATGTCACAATGAGAAATTGTGTGTCCGAAGGCTGACGTTTCAACATACTTCCTTGATCGGAAGTTCAACGCAGGACTTTAGCTGTGTCATTTTGAGAAAAACGGCCAAAAAAACCAGACTTTCGCTTTAGTTTTTCCATGATTCTTCCGTATTAAAGTCCAGGCACTGAGGGGAAAGGTGACCATGAACAGACGTATTCTGCGAAAAATTCGAAACTTTCGAGTTCTTTCTGCGATTGTTGTCGCGTCACTCACCATTGTGAGTTTCCAGAACTGCGCGCCACAGAACTCTCTGTGCGGTGGTGCGGACTGTGAAAACCAAAACAGCGAGGGCTCATCCTCGACTGGCTCCAAAGGCTCATCCACAAGCAATTCATCTATTTGGGGCTCCCGACCCGGCAGCAGCGGCGGCATCAATATGGGGGGCGGCTCCAATACCGGCGGAACTTCCGGCTCTGGCAGCCCTTCCGGCGGGGCGGTGACGATCGGCGGTGGATCCGGTGGTGGCTCCTCCGGCGGTGGCGTGAGTGTTGGCGGCGGTGACTCTTCCAGCGGTTCCAATGGTGGCGGGGATGGTCCTCTGAAGATCGTCAATCAACCCACCAGCGTGAGTGTCGTGGAAAAAGGCTCCTTCCAGCTTGAAGTGACCTTCAGTGGAGGAACTTCTCCTTATACAATTCAGTGGTATCACAACAGCAAGGCCATCACCAACGGCATGGGCCACTACAGCTTTTATTCAGGTTCGGCCGATTCGTGGCACAACGAAGGCACTTACTATGTGGTGATCAAAGACAGCCGCAATCAATCAGTCCAAAGTAATTTGGCGCGCGTCACTATTCTGGAGCCTGCGGTGGGTTGCACTGCCGGCCGCTATTTCACCTACACCAATGCGACTTATGATCAGGCCTATAACTACTTCACTGAATATTTTGATGGCCCCCGCGGGAAGTTCCTGCTGCATCAAAGTTACGATCGCTACAATGCCCTGTTCCCTTATCCAAGCTTCAGTAAGCTGAGCAGCTATGACGTCCCGGCATTAAAATATCTGGATAAAACCTGGATGAACTGCCGAACAACCATTCCGCGAATTCATACGCCCACGGTGAACCCCAACTACGACTATGATTATGGGGACCGCTATGCTGACAATTATATGTGGAAATACACCGGAGAAGTTTTATTTGAGTGTCGCAACAACAAACTGAAGCTCATCTCTAACACCTGCAAATGGGTGCGACAGGACAACTAAAAAAGGGCTCTTACGAGCCCTTTTTTAGTTCTATTTTTTATCGATACTGATGGCGAACTTTTTAACTCCGGACCCTTTGACGATATCCAGAAGTCCGACCACTTTTCCGTGCGGCACATCTTTGTCCGCTGAGATGATGGCCTGAACATCCGCGTTCTTGCCCACTTCTTCAGTGGCTTTGGCGCGAACGTCCTCTTCCGTCACGAAAGATCCATTCAGATTGATGCGTCCGTCAGCAGTCAAAGCAATATTCAGCTTGCTCGGAGCTGTCTGGTCACCGCTGGCTGCCTTGGGCAGATTCACGTTGATCGTGGGCTTCATAAACATGGGTGCTGTCACCATGAAGATGATCAGAACCACAAGAATGATGTCCACGAGCGGAACGACGTTAATGTCCGCTATGGCTTCATTATTGTCGCTGTTATTAAATGCCATTTTTAAACACCTTTTTTCTTAGCGTAAGCCAGGCACAACTCTTTCACGCTCTCCAGATTCTGGAACACACCACGAACCTGTTTGCTGTAATAGTTGTACGCCGCCACCGCCGGGATCGCCACGAACAGACCCGCTGCCGTTGCCACAAGGGCCATGGAGATACCCGCCATCACCGTCTGTTGACCCGCTTCTGGAGCTGTCGCCAAGTCGTTGAAAGCTTTCATGATACCCAAAACCGTACCAAACAAACCGATATACGGAGCGTTCGAACCGACTGTTGCCAGGAAGCCCAGGAACTTTTCCAGTTCTGGGCGTTCGGTCAATGCGAAGGTGTTGAAGATCTCGGAAAGACCTTTGCTTCCTGCATCCTTCATATGTTTCAAAGCGTAACCAGCCGCACGACCTTCAATGGAGTTTGGATCCTTTGCCAGATCTTCGACATCTTCCAGGCTGTTGCTTTGCAACGCCAGCTTGATGCGTGCGCGAACACGTTGAGACTCAGCGGAAACTTTTTTCAGAGCAAAGTAACGCTCCAGAATCATGCCGATGCTCAGGACGCTGAGAACAAGCAAGATCCACAAAACGACCTGATCCGCCAAGTGGGCAACTGTAAATATTTTTTCCGTGAGCATGGGTGATTTCCTCCAAATCTTTGACTGCGCAATCTAATTGATCCATTATCACTAAAACCATTACATACGGTCAAGGTATGCGGAAAATCATTTTAACTCTCACACTGCTCCTTCTGAGTTTGGTCCAGCTTTCTTGCCAGACACACGACAGGAAATCCATTCTGGTCATTGCCGTCGATGAATTGACCATCAGCGACGTCAATTGCAATCAAGAAGCCCCCGAGAGGTCTGGTTTTCAATTGCTTTGCAAAGAGTCCGTGCGCTTCACCCACGCCTTTTCACCATCCCCCCTGTCCGTGCCCGCCCTGACTTCACTGCTGACTGGACTTTACCCCTATCAGCACAAGGTTCGTCACAATGGCGGTCCGGGTCTGGCGGCCGAATTTGAACTGGCCTCCGAAGTGGCTTTGGATCAAGACTATCGCACCAGCTTTTTTTCCGGTGGCGCCCCGGTCTTCCGTCGCACAGGTTTAAATCAGGGCTTCGAGCTTTTTGAAGACAATATCGTTCCGACCTTCCGCAGCCTGATCCGTCCCTTTAAGCAGAATGCCGATGCCTTTCGACAATGGGTCCATCAGGACGCGGCCGGTATGGCTTTTTTCAGTGTGATCTACGTTCCGGATCTGCTTTTCACCACAACTGAAACCGTCACGGATCTGGGGGAAACACGCAACCTCAGTTTTGAAAGCCAATTGGATGAGTTGGATGAAAGCCTCTACGAACTTTTTGAGGACCTCAAAAACAGTGGTCGCTGGGACAAGACCACCATCTTCTTGGTCGGCTTAAACGGTCACACAGGCAATGATCGCCCCAAAGAGCTCAGCACCATGAACCTGCATGGCGAAAACACTCAGGTCGCCTTGTTTATCAAACCATCCCAGAAACAAAAACGTGACGAAGCCATTCATTGGAAAATTGACCAGAACGTCAGCCTGGTCGATGTGGGGCGCACCTTATTCCATCTTCTGGGAGAAAGCATCGTGGATCAGGCCCCTCCGGCCTTCCCGGCGCAGTCTCTGGTGGAGGTTCTGAAAAGTCCGAACGCCAACTGGCCTGATGATCGTCCTTTACTGCTGGAATCAGGCTGGGCTCTGTGGCGCAAGGCGGGTCCACTGAAAACCGCTGCCATTTCCAACCATGTTCTGCTGATCAATGATGAAAAGCCTCTTTTGTATAACACCCTGGTGGATCGCTTTGAAACCAATCCACTTCCCATGTTGCAGGAAAGTATTCTACCAACGACTCAACGACTGCAGTCGCTGCTTTACAGAAATCAGTTCCCGGCCTTCCCTCCACTCGCGTCCGAATGGACCACCAAGCTGAGCCTGCCTTTTTCGCGCTGGATGCGACTGGATCAGGAAGCCCAACTGCTGAAGGATCTAAAACGACTCCTGCAAGTTCAACCCGGCAGCCTGGATCTGCTGAACTGGACCGCACAGATCGCCCTGAACCAAAAAGACTGGGAAACCTTGAAACAACTGGGCACCAAACATAAAGTCCCCACCTGGCAGTTTATTGCGGAAAAGAATCTGGGCATCAAAAGCGCCAAGGTTTCAGACCCGTGTTTTGATTTGATTTCCGCCAAGACAATCAACACCGACAACCTGAAAAACTGCGGGGACTCTTTATTCCTGGAATGGATTGACTGGATTCGTGCGGATGCGCGGGGACTTTCTCGTGACACTCAGAAAAAACGTTTTGAGCGTTCATTTAAAAACTACATGTTGGATCAGCAGATTCAGCGCACCAACATCGCCGCAGGCCTGATCTGGGATACGTCCCGGGATAATGTGTTCGCCCCTTCAAGGGTGGAACTGGCGTTAAGCCTGCCGGAATTCAGCAAACTGCGCAGTCAGGTTTATAAGAATCTGACATTGGAAGATCTTTAATCCGCATCCACTTCAATGAGTCCCAACCAGAAAGGCGACTCAGGGCTTTCCTGAATCATACCGGTTGTGACTGAGGACAGATCCAAAGAGTTGCCTTCACGAGTCCACAGGGTCGTCGCGACTTGGCTGCTGGCCAGCAGGACCAGACGATCCCCTTCTTTCACCGAGGTGTGCCCGCACTGGATATAGCAGGTTGGGTCCAAACCTAGAAGCTGGGCCGGAAGCGGTGGCAGTTGCTGGGAGGCCGACTCGCTGGACAGATCCAGCCCCACAGAAAGCGGCTGCAATCGTTGATTCTTTCTTTGAATGAATAAACTCGGACACCCTACATGGGCCCAAGCCAACTGCGATCCTCTTCTAAAGATCGCCATCAGTTCCACACCGGAAAAATATTCGGCGCGGTTTTCACCCCGATACAGCAGATCATTGGCAATCAGAATACCGGTGCGCACATAGTTCACTTCATCTGTCAGGCAGGTTAAAAACTCAAAAGGCGAAGTCACTTCCACGTCAGCCTTGGCAGCACTGACATATTTCACCACTTCCTCCAGGGCACGCTGTGCGTGCTCTGGCTGCCCCCAGGACGTCGCCACGACGATCAGACTTCCGTCATCTTCCCGATGAATCAGCGGCTTGGGGCGAAGCATCTTGGTGCTATAGGACCGTTCTTGAATCTTCACGACTACAGGGCTCCGTATTTCTTCAACTTGATGTAGGCCTTTTTATAGTATTCCCCGTCAGGAATATCCATTTCCAAAATCTTGCGCCATTTGTCCTTGGCACCAGCTTTGGCCTCGCCTCCATCGACGTTCCCGAAGCTTTCCTCAAGAATGCCTTCCTGATAAAGCGTCATCATCTGCTTACGCAATTCCACCACGTAACGTTCGATCCGTTCAGGCAGCTCGTCGTTTGTCGGATCCAAGGTGCGAGCTTTACGCAAAGACAGAATGGCCCCTTTAAGATTCTGAGCCTGATAGTATTTTTCAGCCTCGGCCTGCAAACTAGCCGTCTTGGAATTCATCATCTGACGAATGGAGGCAATCGTCCGCTTCGACTGACCCTTATAGCCGTTCGGATCCGGAAGCTGTGCCTCGATCACTTTCTCATAGGCCGCGATGGCATCCAGTGGTTTGCCTTTTTTATGAACTGCTTGGGCTCTGTCATACAGACCCTTCATTCTTGAAACCAACGATTGATAAGCGGCCTTTTCAGCTGCTTTGGCTTCACGCTGCATATTCAGCATTTCAACCTGAGCTTTCAAATCCATAATTCGTGGATGCTCGGGATTAAATTGCAACACCGGGCTTAAGCAGTCCTCAATTTCTTGAGCCGTGATCATCGGATTGATCTTTTTCTGACATTCCGCGACCTGCTTCTGAATTTTTTCTTCCGCCTCTATCTTGGATTTTTCAATCTCAGCCTGACGTCTTTGCTGCTCCTGAATGAAGATGGCCTCTTTGGACAGACGTTCAATCTCACGAATATCCTCATAATCCGGAACCAGTTCCTGAATCTTGATGATTTCATCCTGAGCCAACTGGTACTTACCCTGCATGTACAGGTTCTTTGCATCTTTATAGCGCTGACGGACCAGAGCCTGCTGTTCGGGTTTCAACTTCGCAAACAGATCTGCCGGTGAACCTGGCGCCACCAAACCCTGCCCCGGTTGCGCCGGAGGAGCCTTGGTGTCATTGCCACTGAACAAATACGCCACCGCCACCAGAACAACCGCGCCAATGATGATCTTTGGACGGTGCTTTTGGAAGTCAAACTTCCCAGCCGCCGCCTGAGGATAATGCGGCTGCGGACCCGGCACACCCATTCCCGGATACTGCATCGGTTGCTGATAAGGCATGGGCGGCATCGCGCCTTGATAAGGGGCCATTTCATAGGACTGCTGCTGTTGATATTCCATCGGCAGACTGTCCTGCGCCGTCGGAACCAGCGGACTGGGTGGCGCCACGCTGACCAGCTCCATACGACTTTGGAAGCTGGCATCGTGCAATTCAAAATAAAGATAGTTTTCCAGCACACTGATCGCATCACCGCTCTTGATCGGTGTCATATCCGTGGAGGAAATAGGGTTTCCATTTAACAAAGTCCCATTGACGCTGCCCAGATCCAGAATGACATACTGGGAACCGGCTCTGCGGATTTCAAACTGGCGACGGCTGACACGCTGATCTCGGATCTGAATATGACAGGACGGATCACGACCCGCAACCCACGAATCCCCCGCATCCAGACGGATCATTTCTTTGGCTTCATTCTGACTGTCCACAATCTTGATGAAGGCCGCCGTCGGCGCCACACCAATCATGGTCTTTTCATCACTGCCTTCAAAGGACTCCAGGTGCGCACCGGCCAACGCAGGCAGGTTTTCCCCAGTAGGGGCCTGCGGCTGCTCTTCATACGCCGGGGCTTCCGCCACTGTGTTCAGGAAATCAAACTCATAGGGCGGAACAGAAAACTGACTGCCGTGATCCAGGGAAAACTGCTGAACCTGCTCTCCGTTATGGATGACTTCGCCATAACGGGACACCACCTCAACATTCCAGGTGCCACCGGCAAAGAAGACCTTGAAATGTTCCCGCGAGATTCCTTTTTCAGGCTGCAACACAATATCGCAGTCCTCTTTACGGCCAGCCACGTAAGAACGGTCTTCACTTAAATTCACTTCACAAACTGTCTTGCCACGAAGGCGAACCCGAAGCAGTGCCATTAGTATCTGCCCTCCAGGTTCAAAGTACATTCTTCATAATACTGTTTGGCTTCTTTATAGGACGGATCATCCTTCCTATGTTGAAGCATTGTCATCACGTTGGAATAGTTGGACTGGCACATTCTCCAGTTCTTCTTCTCTCGGTAGCGGTTGCCCTGAATCATGTTGAATTTCACCAGCTCATCAAACTTAATCTTCGACAAATGGAAATAGCGCTTGGCCAGTTCATTGTCCGGATCCAGATTTAACACCACCTGGAATGCTTCACGGGCACGGGCGTACTGTCCCTGCTGGAAGTCACGGAAGCCCTTGATAAAGTTTTCCTGGGCACGACGATATTGAATGGAATCATACTTTTCTTTTTTTACTGTCAACAGTTCCTGTGAGCGCTTTTCTGCTTCGGCCACATCGGCCATCGACAACGCCGAGGTTCTGAAGGCATTGGCATCCTTTTTCGGTTTTGAATCACCCGAGAACAGGAAGAACCACGCCGCCAGACCAATGAGGGCCACAATTCCATAGAAGCGAACTTTCGGGTTCGACAATGGCCCACCGGTCGGTGGCGGAGCCATCGTTCCCACCGCCGGCCCACCAACACCACCGGAAGGAGGCGGGGTGTATCCACCATAACCCATCGGCTGAGCCGGAGGCATGGACGGATTGGGCATTGATGGCATAGGGCGCGGTTGTTGATACGCCGGCATCTGCTGCGGGCGAGGCGTCGCCACTGGTGTCGGGAACGGATTAGGAGTCAGGCCCGGTGGCCCCTGCTGAAGGGGCGATCCCGGATTCGGAGTCAGGAAGGACACCGGGGCTGGAGCTGCGGCTGGAGGCGGAGCCACCTGAACCTCAGGCATCTCGGCGCGGAAAAGAATTTCTGTCTCACCAATCTGAATCACCGAATCGTTTGTCAACGGCTCGGATTGAACGTTCTGGCCATTGACCATCACGAAGTTCTTTTGACTTAGATTGACGAGCACAAATTCGCTGCCCCGCTGTTTGATTTCCGCATGTTGACGGCTGACGCGCGGGTCCCCGGAAAGAACAATGTCGTTTTCCGGCCCACGCCCCAGCGACACGGAGGCTTTGCTGAACGAAAGCTTCAAACCGCTGTGAGGCCCCTTGATGACCTCAATATCGAATTTCAATGCATCCTTCATTGAAGGGGCTGCACTCATCAGGAGCCTCCTTCAGTTGGCGATACTGTAATTACGAAATAGTCCACTTCTTGTCCTGTGCACATGGCCTGGCAACTCAAAATACAAAGATGGCCGCTGAACTCCAGCTGATCCGTATGGATGCCTCGGGTGTTTTCGCGCGAGCGCACCATCAGGCCTTCAATATTCTGCTGAAGGGCTGCATCCGGAATCGCCTTATAAGGCTGACCCTGCAACTGCGCCATTTCCGCGCGCGCCACCTGCAGGAAGGCAGGATTGCAGGCCACAATGCGACCTTCTTTGGAAATCGTCACACACGGGAAGCCCACGATCTGCACCAGATTTTCTGCTTCGCCGTCTTTATTCACAAAGCCGGCACCACCCGACCCGCTATCCGTGTCACCATGGATATAGCGAGTCAGAAGACTGTTGATATTGCCGATCAAAGCCTGCAAAGGCGGGAACTGGAAATCCAGTGCGGTGTTATCGGTTTTTTCACGCATGGCTGTGTCCAATTGAGCATTCAGTGCCACCAAGGGATATTCGATCAGCTTGTACATGAAGTAATAAATCAAAAGTCCCAACAGGGAAGCGATCACCAGCGTCTGCATGAACAAGCTGATAGCCCGTCCGTCATCGAACGCCAGACTTCCCACATCATACAACACGATGGCATGCGCCTTCACTGACTGCTCACCCGTGTTCGGGTCAAACAAACCAATCGGGAAGCTTGCACCAATTGTGGAGGAATCGACTTCCATAGCCTGAGGCCGCATCTCACGACGAGCCGAATGCACGAATGGAAGATCCGGCGTGGTCCCCGCACGGGAGGCCGGCGCCAGGATCATGCCATCGGACTGCTGCACAATCAGAACCTGCTTCACTCCGTCCTCGGCCTCGGCAGCATTCGTCGACAAAGACGAATAACTGTTCTGGATCAGCGCCGACTGATTCAGCGTTGCCACGGTACGGGCAATGGACGATGCCCTTCTTTTACTTTCATTGATAATACTGGCCCGAGTGATCTGTACCATCGGAATCATCGACAACAGCGTCGTGGAGAAAATAAACAGAACCACAAAGCCCAGCAGGACCATTCTCATTTCCACAAACTGTGGCAAACGATAAACCCCTGGCAATGCCACGCGGTCCATATAGTCGTTCAGCTTATCCATCAAGCCGCGGAATCCACCCTGCTGGAAGGCCGGAGCTGGAGCCGGAGCGACCCCGGGAGGCGCCATCCCCGGCATACCGGCCATCGGTTGCGGCATTCCATGAGGCATCCCCATCGACATTGGTTGTTGTTCGGGCATTCCCATCGGCATGGCCGGTGGCATTTGCGGAGCCGCACCACCACCATAATATGGCATGGGTGCTGGAGCATTATTCTGAGCAGGTCGCTGTGCACGGGCCTCTGGTGACGGGATCACATCGGCAATCACATCATGAATCCCGAGTTTGTCCCCCAAGCGCATCACACCACTTTGCATGCGAACACCATTTAAATAGGTCCCATTGCTGGAGCGCAAATCGGTGATCACAATTTTATCTTTATAAACTGCGATTTCCGTGTGCTCTTTGGAAACACCCGGACTTAAAAGCTTAATATCACACTGCGGAGCCCGACCGATGAGGTTCTTCCCCATCTTCAGCTCAACAACGGATCCGGCCTGTGGGCCGGTCAAGATTCTAAGCGCCCACATAAAGTTGATCTCCCACGCTGACATTCACTTTGCTGACGGTCCCTGCTGCCATTTCAATCACAGAGGCGGCACCCCAAACTGGCAAAATCAGTCTCCAAGGGCGCACATCCCTGCGAATGGCACGAACTTTCAGATTCTTATCCACAAACACACAATCAATTGCAAATTTCATAAAGAAAGTATGAATGCTGTTGCAATGATGAATCCACAACGCCTGATGGGACGGAAGATCCTCCCGCCCCAAAAGTCCCTTGCCACGGCTGAGGAAAGTGGAAGCCACTTCCAAATCCGCTATCAGGGTCTGATTTGTTGTTGCATTCATCAACTTAGCCATCATTACTTACCACCATACATAAAGGACACAGCCACGGGTCCAAAGACGACGATGAAAACCGCTGGCAGAATAAACAGCATCAACGGAATCAAAATCATCTGTGACGCCTGAGCCCCGGCCTTCTCTGCACGCACGAATCTTTCCAGACGCATTTGTACAGACTGGTCTTTCAAAACCTGGGAAATACTGGCACCTGTCGCCTCCGCATCCACCAGAACGGCCACGAAGCTTGTGATCTCGTTCATATCCAGGCGCTCGGCCATCTCTTTCAGGGCCTGGGCCTTGGAGGAACCGATTTTGATATCCTTCAAAACAATCGAAAGCTCATCCGCAAGCACACTGTCGGTCCCACGTGCTTTATCCACGATCTTTTGAATCGCAGAGAAGAAGTCCAAACCCGCCTCTACCGACAAAGCCAGAAGATCAATAAAGAACGGCAAGTCGGCACGCACGGAAAGCTCCCGGCGTTTCTTTTCACCCTTGGCGTGAATCTGCGGCAGATAGAAACCAATCAACCCCATCCCGATCACAACCGGGACAGAAAGACCCAACTGCAACGAAAAGTTCATAATCATCAGGAAGATCGGGAACATGATCCCCCACAGAAGCTGTAAACCGATGAACTCATCTTCATTCAGCTCCGAGGACAGGCCCGAGGTTTTAATGTATTTGCTGATCTTCTTGCGATAGGACTCACTGCGGATTCTCATCGCATGTTGCAAGGTAAACTGATGCACCAAGGGGCGGGAGAAATTAATCACCGGATTTTTGGATTTCACCGGCTCATCGTTATTGGCCCACGACAACTGCTGCTTGTCCGAGTTGCTTGCAAATATCGAACTGACAAATAGGAAGACCGCCACTCCTGCGAGCAGCAATCCCAGAATCAGCATTAACTCTGCACTTCCCATTTTCGCCTCTTCGTGTTCAAGTATTCCCATGAAGCCTTTAGTTCTTGCCTCAGAGTCCCCGCGCCGAAAACAACTGCTTAGTGAAGCTGGTTTTTCATTCGACGTGGTGCCAGTTAAAATATCGGAAATTCCCAATAAAAACCTGAATGTAAACGAGCAGATTTTAGATATTGCTCGTCGTAAGGCGAGGGCCGCTTTGCCCCTGCTAAAGGCCAGTCGCACAGAGCCCTTTATCGTGCTCACAGCCGACACGGAGGTGATTTTTGGGGGTGGTCCGCTGGGTAAACCCCAGGATCGCGAGGATGCCTACCGAATTCTTAGGCTTTTGTCCGGGAAATATCATGAAGTCCTGACTGCGGTCTGCGCCGTCGAGTCCAGTACCGGCAAAGAGCTGTCTCATGTTGAGACGACAAAAGTTTACTTTAAAAATTTGAGTGATGCTGAAATCTGGACCTACATTGACACAGGGGAACCCATGGACAAAGCCGGAGCCTATGGAATTCAGGGCCAGGGTCGAGCCTTCGTGGAACGAATCGAAGGCCCCTTCGACAATGTGGTGGGACTGCCTGTCGAAGCGGTGAAAAATCTACTGTCCAAATTTTAAACGATCAAAGTTCTCTGGGGTCAAAACGCAATCCTCTGGTATGGTGATCCATCATTTTTTACCGGAGGTCGTTCGTGAAACGTTCCGTTTCTCTTGCTCTGGCGGCACTGACATTGGCTGCCACTACCACACAAGCTCAGGAAGTTCTGCCACAAGCCCCTTCCATTCAGGAAATTATTGAACGCCAGGCCGAAGAAGGTCTGAAGCGCACGCAAGAATATGATGACACCTGGGGCATCTGGGATGTGCTAAAGCCCCGCAACAAATGCAAGTACGCAATTCAGCTTCCCGATCCTGTGACCCGCGGAACTATCGCACTGACCTTCGATGACGGTCCCAATCCAGCGACAACTCCGCTGATTCTGGATGTTCTGAAAGCACACAATGCCAAGGCGACATTCTTTATGTTAGGCAGCGCCGTCAAAAACCATCCAGCGCTGGTTCAACGTGTTGTCAACGAAGGTCACCTCATCGCAAATCATTCATACAGCCATCCAAACTTCCACGAACTGGGTTCGTCCAAAGCACAATCCGAGGTGTCTGCCACGGATCGCCTGCTGCGCGCCTTCGATACGCCGGTTTACTTCCGTTATCCTTATGGAAACTCCACTTGTTCTGCCAATGAGCTGGTAGAGTCCCTGGGTTATCGCATCACCGGATGGGATATCGACACTTGTGACTGGGCCTATGCGGATGGCCATGTCAGTGACAAAGAAAATGCCACGTGCCAGACGCCCGACAGCTTGCGCCGCGACTATGCCGGCCACGTGATGCGTGAAGTGGCTAAAACCCAGGGTGGCGTCCTGCTGATGCATGACGTTCACATGAATACAGCACAAAGCCTGGATCGCCTGCTAACTATGCTGGAACAAAAAGGCTATCGCTTTGTCACCTTGGATGATCGCAACATCTTCCCAAAACTGAATCGCTAATCACGAAGATTCAAGAATGCTGGGTCTTCCCAAAAGACCCGGCAGAACCTTGATGTGCTGAAGATGCCTTAGAAGGCCCGCCTCCGCGGCGACAGAAAATTCAGAAACCAGATCCACGATCCGTGTCCACGGTCGAAAATCCCAGAACTTCTTCTGCAAAGCCCGCGTTTTCCCTGATCCCGTGATCAACAAAGCCAGCATGCCACTGACCGCCCGGATAAACGGAGCGAAGGAAGATCTGTTTTTTAGTTTAATCGTTAAATGCAAATCCTGACCGTGGGTCAAAATCTCCCGAATGGAAATGCCATGTTTCATGGCCTGATTTTTCACAACCTGACGAATAATCCGCCGGTTGCGACCGGTTTTCAAAGACCATTCACCCCGGGCCTGCTCGGAATGAAGCGCCACATGCACGGCTCGTTTCAAAGAAAGCGGCCTTGCTGTTTTCGCATGGCTTTTCTTTAAAAGCGTACCCCCGAACTGCTTCACAGGATGCAGCCGGGGGTCATCTATCCGGGTTGTAGCTCTTCGGGAGGAGCGTCTCATGCGTCATGTTCTACCACCATTTCACACATCGTCAACAAAAAAGTAGCGATGGTATTTTAATGGACAAAACGACTTGGATTCTGCTATGAAAAACACATGGATTTAAAAGAGATTCTTCAGAAAGCCCAGCCAGCCAAAGTTCTTGCAGTTTCAAAGCTGCAACCCGCGGATAAAATTCGTTTTCTTTACAGTCAAGGACAGCGACGCTTTGGTGAAAACTATGTGCAGGAGGCTTTGCAAAAACAGAAGGACCTGGCAGACCTGACAGATATCGAGTGGCATCTCATCGGCCACCTGCAAAAGAATAAAGCCAAGATGGTGGCTGGCGCCTTTCACCTGATTCATTCAGTGGATTCTCTGGAGCTCGCACAGACCCTGAGTCGCCAATGCCAAGCCAAAGGCGCTCAACAGAACATCCTGATTCAGGTCAACCTGGCACAGGAAGAATCCAAAGAAGGCTTTTCCAAGCAGAAACTTCTGGAATGCTGGAAACCCCTGACCGAATTGCCTCATTTGCACATATTCGGCCTTATGACCATGCCACCATTAACCGAAACCGGGGCCGAGGTGCGTCCTTACTTTGTAGAGCTGCGCGAACTGCGCGACCAGCTCAAAGGCGTGACAGATCTTCAAACTCACCCACTGACTGAGCTGTCAATGGGCACGAGCCATGATTACTCTGTCGCCGTTGAAGAGGGCGCAACAATCGTACGTCTCGGGACTATTTTGTTTGGCGAACGACCGGCCAAAGGGTAGGATCACTTTATGAATCCCTTGTTGAAATCGCAAAAAGTCGGCTTTCTCGGGGCAGGAAATATGGCGCAAGCCATGATTAAAGGTCTCATCGAAGGAGGCCTGCCTGCCAAAAATATTTACGCCTCCAACCGCTCCGAAGGAAAACTTCACAAACTCGCAGAGACCTACCACATCAACCCAGTGTCGAGTAATGACGAGCTGGTCGATAAGTGCGACATCATCATCCTTGCAATCAAACCGCAGGATCTTTTGAGCGCCCTGGAACCGGTCACACGCAGCTTTGATGAACATAAAATTGTTATCAGCATTGCCGCCGGCATTCGCATGGAAAAGCTTGAACGCTATGTCCAGGGCGCACGCCTGGCCCGAGTCATGCCCAACACCCCCTCCCTGATTGGACGCGGAGTGATCGGCTATCTCCTGAACGATGATGATGACGACGGACTGGAAGCCACCGTCGAAGATCTGTTCACCCCACTTGGGCGTGTCATTCACGTGGGTGACGAAGATCAGTTTGAAGCTTTGATGGTTTCTTGCTCCAGCGGGACCGGTTTTGTTTTCGAAATGATGATGTACTGGCAAGACTGGATTGAAGAACATGGTTTCTCGCCTGAAGAGGCCCGCCTGATGACCATTGAAACATTTGTAGGCGCCTCCCTGCTGGCCGCACAGGCCCGCGAAGACGTGGAAGACCTTCAGGCTCGCGTCACGTCGAAAAAAGGAGTCACCGCAGCTGGACTTCAGTCCATGCGTGAATTGGAGATCGAACGCGCACTTCGCATCAGCTTTGAAAAAGCGGCGATGAGAAACAAAGAAATGGCCCGGGAAATCAAATAGGCTTGCCCACAGACAGACTCGGCCTTTATCCTTAATTCATGTTGTTCAAGGAGGAACAAAATGAGAATTACTCCTATCGATATTGCTCATAAGTCTTTTGGTAAAAAGATGATGGGACTTGATGCTGACGAGGTTATGGATTTCCTGCAGCAGATCGCGGCACAAATGGAAGCTCTGATCCAAGAGCGCAACACACTGAAAGAAGCCATCCGCGAAAAAGAACTTTCTTTGATGGAATATAAAGAGCGCGATCAGGTTTTAAAAGAAACCATCGCCACAGCCACTCAGATGGCGGATCGTTTGCGCCAGGATGCGGACCGCGAAGCAAAGTTGATCATCGCGGACGCTCAACAAAAGGCAGAAATCATCACTCGCGATTCCCGTGATTCATTGAAAAAAATGTATCAGGAAGTCAACGAACTCAAACGCGCACGCATGCAGTTTGAGGCCAACCTGAAAGCCCTGGCGCAAGCTCACCTGTCCCTGCTGGAACAAGGCGAGAAGTACATGCCACAGGCTCAGCTCCCGAATCACAACATCGTGAGTGGGGGCAGCAGCGCAGGTCGCTCTCCAAATGTCTCCCCTCTGTCCGCTGAGTAATTCCGGTCGCCTTCATGATTGAAACAACAAAAGGTGGAGTTCGGCTCCACCTTTTCATTCAGCCTAAAGCCTCTAAGAATGAAGTTGTGGGTCCCCACAATGGCGAATTAAAAATTAAAATCACAGCGCCCCCTGTGGATGGCCGCGCCAACGAGTGCCTGATTGAATTCATGTCCGATCTTTTTGATATTCCCAAAAGAGATGTGCTGCTGGTGAAAGGCGAAACGGGCCGCCATAAAGTTGTCGAACTCAGCGGCCTGTCTGAACAGACTGTCCGGGGCATTTTAAACATACCCCCGGGATAATCAGCGCCCTCTTTGCTTCTTGTTGGATTTCAATTCGATTTGAAATTCGGTATTGTCCAATTCCTGTTGCAACTGATCCTGATTCACACGCTTGCGCTTTTTAGGTTTGGTCGGACGTGGCTTGAAAAGATTCTGATCCACACCATCATCAAGCTGTTCCTGGAAGCGACGAACCTTTTGCTGGGAACTCAACTCGCTTTCTTCGTACATATTGGAACGATAGTTCGGAACCGGGCTCGCCACTGGCGCCACGTACTCAGGTTCTGAATACCCCTCACTCATGTCAAAGCTATAGCGCAAAAATCCGCCGACATGAAAACCCGCAGCGGCATTGGAACCCGTCAAAGTCGTTCCGCCATTGACCTGCAACGTCCACTTGGGTGTCATCAGCCAGGTGGCATAGACCTGCGAATCCATCAGATTGGGTTTCACCCCGTAGAACTTCATCGAACCCGCATTCACTCCGCTGATATAAGAGGTGCGCAGTGCCGCATTCACATCCGTCGTATCATCTGAAACACTCTGATATCCGAACAGCTCCCCGCCCAGACGCAGGCGATTCATTTTGAACTGCGCTCCCACGCCCCAGGGCATCAGGAAGGAACGACCGCCCCCTCGGAAGTTAAAACCCAGCCAACCATATCCACGCAAAGTTCCGAAGTCTTTCTGCGCAATCAAACGGGAGCGAACCTCAAAAACCCCCTCTGAATTCAATACGGTATCCGAAGCAGGATCAACCTCTTCAAAGGGCATGACGGCGATGATTTCAGGAATTAACTGGAAGGCATCGGAATACATCAGAAAATCAAACCCGACGGCCGCCTCACTCAAGGAGCTGTTCGCACGAGTGGCAACAGAATCTTTGCTTTCGGCATTGGAAACCGTTCCCCAGCCAAAAACAGACCAGTTTCTTTTAGGGGTGTACCGAGTTCCAAAAGATGAGTCCAATAATGAATAACTGTTTCCACTGGGCAGATTCTGACTGCCTCCACCAGAAGACGGATAATTGGCCTCAGAATAGAAGTAATTGGCGGACGCCTCGAAATCCCAGCGATCCCGCCGGAACTCTTTGTAATTATCCAAAGCCAGAGCTGACAATGAAACCGAAAAAATACTTAAGAAGGCAATCGCCCCACGCTGAAGATTATTTGCCATTTTCATAACTTCCTAATATTAACAAGCCTATGACGGCGACATCAAACAAATCACAGCTAGCGATCATCTTTTTCACTGTTTTCCTGTATTTAGTGGGCTTTGGTGTGGTTATTCCAATTCTCCCCATCCTTAGTCGCAACTTCGGTGCGACGGCGCTTGAGACAGGCCTTCTGCTTTCTGTGTATTCCTTGATGCAGTTCTTGTTCTCTCCGTTCTGGGGTCGCCTCAGTGACCGCTACGGCCGTCGTCCCATTCTGCTGTTCTGCCTTGTCGGAGAAACTTTTTCTTACATCATGTTTGCCTGGGCCCGCTCGCTGGAGTGGTTGTTTGTCGCCCGCCTCCTTGCTGGATTCTTCGGTGCCAGCCTTTCCACGGCGTCGGCCTATATCTCTGACATCACCCCAAAACACGAACGCTCCAAGGGCATGGCTTTGATTGGCGCCGCCTTCGGCCTGGGCTTTGTCTTCGGTCCGGCACTGGGCGGAGGCTTGGCTGTTTGGGGTCAGCACATTTCCTCAGCTCCGCACTTTGACACTTCTTTTGCCTCTTACTGGGTGGCGGGACTTTGTTTTGCCAACTTCCTTTTTGGTCTGAAGTTCCTGAAAGAATCCTTAAGTGAAAAAAGTGAATCTGCCGCAAAGAAAAAACGCTTTTCAATCATGTGGCAGTACCTGAACAAAAAAACCGTCGGTCCACTGATGATCATCTTCCTTTTAAGTTCGTTGGCGATGTCTTCGATGGAAGCCACCTTGATTCTATTCATGGGTGAAAAGTATCATTGGGACGTCAAACAGGTCAGCTTCGGCTTTGCCTACATCGGTCTGATCATTATCTTCACCCAGGGCTTTCTGGTACGCCGTCTGCTGCCGAAATGGGGTGAACGCAAAGTCTTGCGCCTGGGCATCCTGCTTTTGGCTGTGGGTCTGACAGGAATTGCCGTGGTGGATTCCATCACGGGCATGGCAATCACCATGACGTTACTTTCCTTGGGTAACGGCCTTGCCAATCCCTCCACTTTAGGAAGCATCAGTCTTCTTTCCGATTCTTCTGAACAAGGAGCCACAATGGGTGTCACCCAAAGCATGGCCTCCTTGGGGCGGATTCTGGGACCAGCTCTGGGCGGGGCCCTTTATGGATCTGTGGCCATCACTGCCCCTTTCTGGGCCTCGGGAGTTATGGCCTTCGCTGGCCTTGCTATTGTTGTTGTCATTTACAAACTCATCCCTGAACACGGGCGCGTAGGATAAGCATTATGGAATTTAACTCTATCGGCTACTTTCAATTCGACAATCTCATCCAAACACGCACACCGTTTCTGCTGGTGATTTTGGATCAAGTGGATCTATCTGATTGGTACAAAAGTGTTACCAAAATGCATTTGGACAATATCAGCCTGCACTGTCAGATCGAAAATGTCTTGGAATCCGTGCAGTCCAAGAATCTTCCGCCGCACTTTGCCGTGGTCGTTTTGGATCGGGATGAAAAATCCAGCCCCCAGGTGGTCACACAACTGGAAGGGGCCGGATTCATTAATAGTTTCTATGTCAAAGGTGGCCTGAACGGCTTATTAAGCGAACGCCAACCATAATTTGACATAGAAGCGACAGCTTTTCTCAAAGCCTTGTTGTTGATTTCCGCCGTTTGTAACATACTTGGTACATCAAAACTTGAAACTTTAAACAAGGATGTACCATGAAAAAGTTTTTGATCGCAGCTATTGCAACAACAGTGGCTTCTACAGCTCACGCCGGTTCTTTAAATTTGGATCTGCGTGCTGACTACAACTCCACTACTTACACAGACTCTTCGCAGAAAGACTTCACCAAGTTCTACTTCAAGACGGGCCGCTTGGATTATCAGGGTAAAGCCAATGATGATCTTTCTTTCCGCGTGCGTCTGGCTTTCAACAAAGAAGCCACTCGCTTGAACACCGACAGCGCACAAACCGCTGTGGAGTACGCTTTCCTGACTCACAAGATGTCTGAATACTTCTCTTTGTCAGCAGGTCGCTTCAACACGGAGTTCGGCGGCTTTGAAGGCGCAACAAGTGGTGCGGATCTTTACCTGACATCTCAGTTCTACACTCGCAAAGGACCAAACGGAAATCTGGCGGCAGGTGTGTTTGGAACGGCAGACCTACTGTATATGACTGGGGTTAAGGGCACCTTCACTTTCGGAGATCATTCGATTCATGTTCTTGGAACCAACGAAAAGTTCAAAGAAGCAGCAACTCCGATGGACCAGAACCAATCCATGTATGGTGCGATTTGGAGAGGCGCCTTCATGGAAAAGGCTTTGATGACCAACTTGTCCTACCACACAATGAACGGCCCTGCTGATGGCGACACCAATCAGTTCGTGGCAGCGGGCGTGATGTGGAACTCCAAGCCCGTGATGGTTTCTGTGGACTATCTGATGTCTGAATTCAAAGAAGATGCCTCTGGCGACAAGGACACTGTGACGTCCATCGTAGCGAAATTCGCATACTCCGGCTGGGAACAATGGACACCTCGTCTTGAAGTGGTTTCTTCTGAAGAAAAGCTGGAAACAGCTGGCACTGTGACTAACAAATTCATGGGTTACGGCGCTGTTCTTGAATACAAGCCTTACACTGACGTGAACTTCCGCTACCATCTTGCTTACAACTATCAAAAAGAAGAGTTAGATGCTGGTGGCGACGATCCAGTTTCTCAAGAGATCGTTCTGGGCGCTCGCCTGATGGCGGACTTCCTGAAATAATCCTCTGACAACACAGACTTAGATCGAGGGAGGCTTTCACGCCTCCCTTTTTTTATTTCAACTCACGCCTCAATTTCGCACCGCTCCTCATGCTCGAAGGTCCCACGGGCCCTTTGACCCAGATTCCTTCATTTGGCCTACCCCAAAAGGCTTGAATTTGTTAGTCTCTAAGGGTTAAAAACTTAAGCATTTCATGTCCTTAAACCCTCAGAGGTCTTTACAAATGTCAGAACAGTTATCAGATCGTTACAATCCCGCAGATGTTGAATCTCGCACTTATGAATGGTGGGAAAAAAACGGCTACTTCAAAGCCCAGGATCAATCCACGAAACCTCCGTTTTCCATTATCCTTCCTCCACCGAACGTCACAGGTTTTCTGCACATGGGTCATGCCTTGGACCACACTATTCAGGACATGCTCATCCGTTGGAAAAGAATGAACGGCTACAACACCATGTGGTTGCCGGGAACAGATCACGCCGGAATCGCGACTCAATCCGTGGTAGAGCGTGAACTGAAGAAAGAAAATATCACTCGCCATGACCTGGGCCGCGAAAAATTCGTGGAAAAAGTTTGGGACTGGAAACACCAATACGGCAACCGCATTTACAATCAAATGCGCCGCCTGGGTGATTCCTGTGACTGGGATCGCGCTGTCTTCACTCTGGATGAAGGGGTCTCCAAAGCCGTTCGCAAAGTCTTCGTGTCTTTGCACAAGAAAGGTTTGATCTATCGTGGCCAGCGTCTGGTGAACTGGTCCGGCCCTCTGGAGACGGCAATTTCAGATTTGGAAGTGGAACACAAGCAGGTCAAAGGATCTTTGTACCACATCAACTATCCGCTGGAGGATGGCTCTGGCTTCCTGACAGTGGCGACTACCCGTCCGGAAACAATGCTGGGCGATTCCGCCCTGTGTGTTCACCCGGATGATGAACGCTACAAGCACCTGATTGGCAAAAACGTGGTGATTCCTTTGATCAACAGAAAGATCAAAATCATCGCTGACACTTATGTGGATCAGGCGTTCGGCTCTGGTGTGGTGAAGATCACTCCGGCCCATGACTTCAACGACTATAAAATTGGTAAATCCCACAATCTGGAATTCATCAACATTCTGACCAAAAAAGCAGAACTGAATGAAAATGCAGGCGCTTATAAAGGCCTGAAAGTTCAGGAAGCGCGCAAACGCATTCTGGAAGACCTGAAAGCCCAGAACCTTCTGGCAAAAGAAGAACCACACGTTCACTCTGTAGGTCACTGCTCCCGTTCCGGTGCGGTGGTTGAACCGTTCTTGTCTGAACAGTGGTTCGTCAAAATGGAAGCTCTGGCTGTTCCGGCAAAACGCGTGGTTGAAAGCGGCACCATCCGCTTTGAGCCCGAATCTTGGACAAAAGTATACCTTCACTGGCTGAACAACATCGAAGACTGGTGTATTTCACGTCAGTTGTGGTGGGGTCACCGCATCCCGGTTTGGTACTGCTCTGATTGCAATCACCAAACTGTGGCCGAAACAGACGTCACTGCCTGCGAAAAGTGCGGCAGCACCAAGTTGCATCAGGACGAAGACGTTCTGGACACTTGGTTCAGTTCTGCTTTGTGGCCGTTCTCCACTATGGGCTGGCCAAATGAAACTGAAACTTTGAAGACATTCTACCCAACCAGCTATCTGGTCACTGGTCACGATATCATCTTCTTCTGGGTGGCTCGTATGATCATGATGGGTCTTGAATTCCAAAGGGACGTTCCTTTCCGCACGGTTTACATCCACGGCCTGGTGCGCGACTCTCAGGGCCGCAAGATGTCCAAGTCTTTGGGGAACTCCATTGATCCGGTGGAAATGATTGAAAAGCACGGGGCCGATGCCTTGCGCTTCACCTTTGCTGCGCACTTGTTCTCTGGAAAAGACTTTAAGTTCAGCGAACAGCGCCTGGAAGGTTATCGTAACTTCATGAACAAGATCTGGAATGCGGCTCGTTTTGCCCTTTCCAATCTTTCCGACTTCAAAGCTCCGGCGGAAGGTGTGAAGGCCCTGCCAAATCAGGCGCACATCAGTGTGTTTGATCAGTGGATCATCACCAAGCTTGCCGAAGTGACCAAAGAAGTTGAAGAGGCGATGGAGCAGGAAAGATTCTCTGACGCCTCTATGGCGCTTTATCAGTTCATCTGGAATCAGTTCTGTGACTGGTATATCGAGTTCACTAAACCGATCCTGAATGGCAATAACGCTGAAGAAAAGGCCGCAACACAACTGGTGATCGCGCAGGTTCTTAACCGCATCACCCGCCTGTTGCATCCGTTCACACCGTTTATTTCTGAAGAAATCTATCAGAAACTGCCAATCAAGGGCGAAGCGTGCATCATGGACCAATATCCGAATGTGCGTAACGATAAAGATTTCCTCAGCCTGGGCTCAGCCCAAGCCGCACTGGAAATTGATATTGTGAAGGAAGTGATTACTGCCATCCGTAACATCCGCGGCGAAAACCGCATCAGTCCGGCTGTGAAACTGAATGTCCGCCTGGGTGTGACCAACGATCAAACTCAGAAAATTCTGGGCAACAACCGCACCGCTTTGATGACGATGGGTCGCCTGGAAAACGTGGAAATCGGCCCCGAGGGCAACATGATGAAATGTGCTGTTGCGCCGGTCGTTGTTAAAGACGCCAGCGTAAAAGTGATCATTCCATTGGAAGGTCTGGTGGACTTCGATGAGGAGATCAAACGCATCAACAAATCCATCGAAAAGCTGACTCGCGATATCGGCATGCTGACCGGCAAACTTTCCAATGAAAAGTTTGTGGCAAATGCAGATGAAGACGTGATCGCAGCAGACCGCGCTTTGTTGGCGCAATCCAAAGTTCAACTGGATTCACTGCGCGACGCTTTGACTCGCTTCCAGTAAGTCTTAAGCCCAAAAACACAAATCCTCCGTGATTCGCAGTCACGGAGGATTTTTTTGCCCGAAATCAATACCCTCGGCGCACCCGGCGCAAATGACGACGTTGTCGGCGCCGAGGCTCAGCCCTCTCTTCCCGACTGTCGAAGTCCATGTCATCACTGCCGTAACGAAAATCAAAGTGAGGATCTACATGTGGTTCCAGCTGAGGGTGCAGGGCCTCATAAGAATGACGATAACCATTTTTCTGGCGTTCGGCCTCAAAAGAATCCCAGAGAGTGGACTCGGGCTCGGGCTCTGATGAATCCTGATACTCATTGATAAATTCGCCGTAGTCTCTTTCTGGCTCTTTTCGACGGGAATCCTGTCGTCGCCAACGATCTGATGGCTGCATACAGACCTCCTTGTTTAAGGGCATAACTTATTTTAAAAGTCCGCCGACGCCCGCACAACAAAGCAAAGGGTCCTGTGCCAAAGCAAAGGACCCTTATTGTAGTCTGACATTAAGATGTGCCTCACGGCTTAGAATGTGATCTTGATCGAGTCCGCAGATTTTTTTGCCGGACCGTGGAAAACCGCCTCAATATTGTTCCCGTCCGGGTCCAAGAGGAATGCGGCATAGTAGCCTGGATGATAAGGGCGTTCGCCCGGACCACCGTTGTCTTTGCCTCCGGCGGCCAAACCCGCCTCATAGAATTTCTTTACGGCATCGCGGTCCTGCGCTTGAAATGCCAAATGTGTTCTGCCCGTCAGTTTGCCAGCGCTGGCCTGACTGTCGACGGATGAAATAAACAGTTCATCGTACCAGAAAAACCCTGGACCTTCGCCGCCCATTGGAATCCCCAAAGATCCCAATACCGCCGAATAAAACTTCTTACTTTTTTCAAGATCCGCAACCACCAACTGAAGGTGATCAATCAAACGGCCTCTGTGCAGCTCATTTGTTTCCATTTATTTCTCCTTTTATTTGCACTGACACTGGAAGGTGGAGGATTTATCAGCTCCAGTGCAGCTGTAAGTCGCCCCATCATGTGTCAGCTGGAACGAGAAAATCTTCCCGTTCTTTTCCACCAACAAAAGATCATCCCCGTTTTGATAGAAAATTCGGCGCGAAACGGAACGCCCCACCACTTCACCGTCGGCTTCAAGACTGGCCAACAATGTTTCAGACGGGTTGATTTTCTGCTCTTTTGCAAGCGGAAGCTCTTTGCGAGATCCATCCGCTGCGTAAGAAAAATACTGCAATGAACGTGACCCTTCCGGGTCACCCAATCTTTCCAAATACAGACGACGAAGCTCGCCTTCTTTGGTTCTTAAATCGGTGGCGACCCACTCTTCATCCTGGGTCACAACGTCCCCCAGATCTGCATTAATGGACTGATTGAAGGTTTCAAAATTCACCTCCACACCCGGATCCAAAGGCTTCACGATCATATTCAGGCAGGTGCCCATCTCTTTGATTTTTTGCTGATAGAGCTCGAACTTCTGAGGATCTTCCATCTCTGTGGGCAGGAAACCAGCAGAGGGTGTGACTGCCGGAGCTTCAATGGGAGGAGGCTCGGCTTTAACGGCGGTTTTTCCTTCAGACACAGACGAAGCCGGAGTGCCCAGGGTTTCTGGTGCCAACTCCTTACCTTCCTGTCCTGATTCTCTTTGTCTGTGACAGTAAGAGATAATAAGAACTATGGCGACAATAAGACCTAAAAACAAAGCTGATTTCTTATTCATACCTTCAGTTATCGACTGATATGGACAGAGACGTCAATGGGTACAAACGGTGGCAGCGAAATTCGCCGAAATAGGAACTGAACCTGCAGTTTATCAAAGTACTTGGCCACCAGCGCACAGCCCGGTCCCTTCAGCGCCACATACATCAAATAATTCGGCAGCCCGGGTTCATATTCAAAATGCCACTGACTGACTTGGTGACAGGATTTTTTGGCTTCAACATCATTGGATTCAAAAAGCACTTCCGCTGCAGTCCCAAAAGAGATCGATTGGTTGATCAGCTCCGCATCAGCTTGTGACAACACCAGACCAATGCGCAGAAGAGCCACTTGGGTCAACGGATTCCACAATGACGAATATTCATACCCCTGCGGACCCAACGACTGAATACGGAAGCTCATATGACCTTCTGTCGATGGATTCGCCGTATAACCTTCTGCAGACCACAGAACTGCCAGAATCATCACCACAAACATCAAATATCGCATGATTCCCCCTCATGTGAAATTCGTGAAGTGATTTCTTTTTATTCGGCGACAGGTTCAAAACGCAAGAAAGGGATCTTTGCAGATCCCTTTCTTGAAGTCATTTCAGCTGTGGTGACAAGTTTGGGCTTATTTCAGCAAGCCAATCTCACGCAGTCGCTGCATCAAGAAATCCTGACCAGTAATATCAGGGTACTTCGCACCTGTCCCTTTACAAGATGGCAAGCAGCTCAGCATGGCATCCGGATGAGGATGCATGAAGAACGGCATGGAGTAACGACTTTGATTTGTACCATCTTGTGGATTGATCACACGGTGAGTGGTGGAAGGCAAAACGTCATTGGTCAGACGAGCCAACATATCCCCGACGTCCACGATCAAAGTGTCTGGTTCAGAATCAATATCCAACCAAGTGCCATCACGATCTTTCAATTGCAAACCTGAAGCCGTCGCAGCTGGAAGAATTGTAATGAAGTTGATGTCTTCGTGAGCTGCCGCGCGAACACAGCGCGGATCCACACCTTCAGGAATCGGTGGGTAATGCAAAAGTCTGAGGATGGAATTTCCATCCTTGGTCATCTTAGCAAAGAAATCTTTTTCAACTTCCAAAGGCATCGTCAAAGCTTCCAGCATCACATCGCCGGCTTCTTCCAAGGCCGCATACAGTTTGGAAAAGTGAGACTTGAATTCCGGCAATTCAGAAGGCCATACGTTCGCAGGATAGATTTCTTTCAAAGGATTGCCCTCGGAAAGCTCACGCCCCACGTGCCAGAACTCTTTCAAATCCATCACCGGGGAATCTTTGGCGTGCTCTTGACCAAACGGAGTGTAACCACGCTGGAAGCCCGCGTTTGGAGAAATGTAGGATTTTTTAACTTCAGTGGGAAGCGCATAGAACTTTTTAAGGATGTCGTAAGCTTTGTGCAGATCTTCAGCTTTGACGTTGTGATCTTTAAGAATGATGAATCCGTATTCTTTAAGACCTGTGAAGAGCTTGTCGATGAACTCTGAGCGCTCAGCTCCGGTTCCTTTGGTATAACTTGCAAGGCTCAATGTAGGCACTTTACGAAGAGTGCTGTTTTCAGAATGAGAAGCAGTTTCCGTTGTTCTCAAAGTATCCCCCTTGTATTGGTTCAGCTCGGACTGTAGCCTGCTGCGCAAATAAAAGGCAACAGCAACTAATTATGCATAAAAAGAATATCGAAAACTCTGACGTGCGTCGGGCTTTCAAACTTGAAATGGATATCCCCATCAAACAGTCTTACGGCGTGAGAACTTCTATAAGGCGACTGCCCCTCTTCAAAGCCTCTATACACCACGGGACGCGGATCCAACTTCAAAGTCTCTTCGATAATTTCTCGCAAGGCTTTATCTGGATTTTGACTTTGCCATTGCTGTAAAAGTTGCTCGGCCTTGTCGTCAAAGGTCACTTCAATCGGAGTCTTGGCGATCTCGGCGGGCCACCCCGTTCGGGCTGTCGGAATCGCTTCAACTTCAGGCAGATAAGGTTTGATATCCAAAATAGGTGTGCCATCAACCAGGTCCGCACCGGCAACGATGATGCCGTCTTTTTCCACCTTCACAAGCTCCACCAACGAAAGTCCAATCGGATTTGGGCGATGAGGTGTGCGGGTCGCAAACAGCCCCATACTTTCCCCGCCCAAACGCGGTGGATGCACCTTCGCATGAAAACGAGCGACCTTGTTTTGATGGAAGACCCAGATCAACCAGACATGACTGAACCCCTCCAGACCCTGCAAAGATTCTTCGGGCTGAAGATCGGCACGAATCTTCAAACGCGCCTGAGCCTGCTTTACCAAACCAGGCTGTCGCGGCGTTCCAAATTTATCTTTAAAGCAGGATTCTAAGTAGCCAATCGGTTCCATAAGGTACGCCGTACCTTTTTGGAATGTTATGCGTCAAGGACTTTCGAATTACAGACTGTTTTCAGATGACATGGGCTCTTGAAAGCATAAGAAAGAGGCAAAACAAACAGCCATTAGGAGGCTTCAGATATGAAACAGCTTATTTTGGTCGCTGCTCTGACTTTGGGAGCAACAAGCTTTGCCTTTGCCGGTGAACTGGACAATGAGTCTTCCGTCACCAATCAATCCATGAACGGCACTGTCGTGATCCGCGTGGACAACCGCAACAATCAAACAGCGGTATTGGCAACCCCGTCACCCCTCACAAGCGATGCTCAAGCGCAAACTTTGGCGCAAACAGGTGCTTTCGAACAAGCAGCCAACGTGCGCAGCGAACTTGATCAAGACGGTGGCGCTTCCAGCTGGTACTTCTACAGCGGCTACAACTACTACAGCTACGTTTACTGGTACGGCAACTGGTACACACCATGCTACACGTACAACTACGGCTACTATTCCTACTACTACTACTCTAATTACTACTGGTAAAGCGTCCGGCGGCCTTCCTGGCCGCCCTTAGCAGAGGGTTCACCGCTGGAGACGACCTCCAGCCAGCGGACGCGTTGGCCGCTCAAAGAGCCGACAGGCTGGCGAGGGCAGGAGCCCGAGTCGTCGCAAGCGGTGAACCCTCTGCTAAGGGCCGAAGTAAGTCCTGGGTCTTGGACTTCGAAGATAGTGATAGGGGGAACTTATATGAAAGTTTTTGTTTTTCTTTCTTTGATGCTTTGTTTGGCTTCTGGGGCTTTTGCAGCGAAGCCATTTTCCAATACTGATTCTTTGAAAAACTCTTTGGGTTTTACTCCTTACTACTCGGCTCAGAATCCGGGGCGCAAGTTGAAGATTGCAGTCCTGGACAAGGGCTTCTTTGGCTATGAAAAGGAAATCGGCAGGACTTTGCCAGTGGGAACTCGCTATGTGGCAGGCCCGGTGGCAAATCCTGAAAACTTGAAAGTCGTGCATGGCTTAAAGATGGCGCAGATTCTGATTTCCATGATGACCAACGATATGAAGGCCACACAGTGGATGCCGGAACTGACGCTTTATAATGCCTTTGGTTTTTCCAACTTCAAGGCGGCCATTGATGACGTGATTGCACGCCAGTATGACCTGGTTCTTTATTCTGAGGTTTGGGAATACGGTGGTAATTTTGATGGTGGCGGCTTTATTAATGCGGAAGTCAATCGCGCCACTCGTGCAGGTGTGATCTGGGTGAATGCGGCCGGCAACTTTGCACTGACCACCTATAATGGCCCTATCACAAATGGCCACGACAATTGGGTGCAAATGCCGGATCAGAACAATGCCCTGGCGTTACGCTGCCAGGCAGCTGCTGGTAAAAAATGTCCGGCGAAGATTGTTCTTTCCTGGAATGACTTCAAAGATAACGTTGAGGAAGGTACCACCAAAGACCTGGATCTGGCTTTGACCGATGATCTTTTAAACGTAGTTCAAAGCAGCGCCCTGAAACAATCCGACGACCGCAATGAGAGCCGCCCCGGGTTTTCCAAATACCCGCGCGAAATAATCTCTGTGGAATTGCAACCGGGTCTTTATTTCCTGCGTGTGAAGAATCGTTCCAACAATTTCACTCAGCGCGATCAGTTGCGTCTCACGGCAGATGGTGAAGGCTTGGTGATGCCGTCCCATTCTCGTGGGGAAACATTGCTGAATCCCGCAGACAATCCAACAGTGATCACAGTCGGCGCGAGTGATTCAGACCGTTCGTCGACATCTTTCTTCCGCGACAAACCAGACCTGCTGGCGCCGTCGTCATTGAAATTGGAAGATGGGACTGAATATCGTGGCAGCTCCAACTCGGCAGCGATTGTGGCTGCGGGCCTGGGTCTTTTGAAGTCCCGCGAACCGCGCATGACTCGCGTGGATCTGCTGAATGCTGTCAGTTCAAAACACAACTGGGAACAGCGCGGGCTGTCCTTGAATCTTTTGGGCTTCGGTCCGACGGGCCCAAATTGCTTCTTAGACGTGAGCTTTAATCCTTTGCCTGTGCAAATTCGCGATGTGGTCGCACGCGGCGGGGTCCCGGTACAAACGACAGCTGCTGTGCGCGTGATGGTTCCGTTTGATCCGATTCTTTTGAACACGCAACTGCGCCGAAATCTTCTGAATGACATGATCGTGGCGATGCCTCAAGGGGGCTATGCAATTTATCCTCGCAGAGCTCTGATTCCCGCTGGCGCCGTGGAGATTTTCCAACGTCCGCTTGAAGCCGGCTTGTGTCGCCCCACTCCTGTCAACGGCAAGAACTTCCACCTTTGACAGAGTCGGCAAGTCCAATGGCTGCCGTCTGAAGTATTCATTTGAGTGCCTAAACAATGCCCCGTAGTCTATAAAGAACTGCGGGGTTTTTTGTGTTAAAGAAGCTTCTTTATATCCATTTGTTTGCGGGCCTGATGCTGGGTTGCTCAACCCTGCCGCCAAACAACAATCGAAAAGAATCACACAGCCTTCCTCCCGATCCGACAACTCGTCTTGGCACAGCCATCGACCAACAACTCAAAACCCATCCCGGACAGTCCGCTTTTTATCCGCTCAGTTCAGGTCTTGAAGCCTTCATTGCCCGAATGGCCTCTGTCGCAGTGGCGGATCGAACTTTGGATCTGCAATACTATATCTGGGAAAATGATCTGACCGGACGCCTGATGTTTCATTCTGCTGTCACCGCCGCAGACCGGGGCGTACGAGTGCGAATCCTTCTGGATGACTTAAATCAGGCGCGGCATGAAAAAATGCTGGCGATTTTGGATTCCCATCCCAATATCGAAGTGCGCATGGCCAACCCTTTTGCCAGCAGATCCTTTAGAATTTTCGATATCATGCGCTTTTCCACCGTCAATCGTCGCATGCACAACAAAGTCTTTATCGTCGACAATCAAGCCGGCATCATCGGCGGTCGCAATATTGCCAATGAATACTTCGATGCCAGCACCGAGATGAACTTCGGTGATTTTGATCTTTGGACTTTTGGTCCTGTCGTGCAAAGTCTGTCGCAGGAATTCGACACCTACTGGAACAGTGAAATTTCATATCCCATCACGGCTTTAAACCACTTTCAGGCAAGTCCGGCGGACTTAGAGAATCTTCGTCAGGATTTTGCCAACTCTGTTCAGGAAGCCGAGGCCACTCGCTACGCCGAAGCTTTGCAGGACACCCCGATGGTCCGCCAGTTCACGAAAGAGCCTCTGAAGCTCTTCTGGGGGAAGGCCGAAGTCGTCATCGACCCCCCAGCCAAGTTGAGCAAAATGGATGACCTTAAAGATCAGCATCTGCCCTATCAGCTTTATCCGTTAATTGAAGAAACCAAGAAGGAACTGTTGCTGGTTTCCCCTTATTTCATTCCGGGTGAAAAGGGTGTGAAGTTTTTTGGCAGCTTGCGCGACCGAGGTGTTCAGGCGTTTGTCCTGACGAACTCTTTGGCTTCCAGTGATATCGCCACTGTCTTTTCCGGATATAAGGGGTATCGCCAGGATTTATTGAGAAACGGCGTGAAGCTGTTTGAGCTTAAACCCAACCCAGTCAGCAAAAAGAAAAAGAAGCAAAAAACCATTGGCAGCTTTTCAAGCTCTGGCTTGCACGGAAAGGTGTTTGTCTTTGATCGCAAGAAAGTCTTTGTCGGCTCGATGAATTTAGACCCCCGTTCCGTCACCTTAAACAGCGAAGTCGGGGTCGTCGTGGAAAGCCCCGAATTCGCGCGCACCGTGGCCGACCGATTTATGGAGGATCTTGCCGAAGACACCTATGAAGTGGTGCTGGCGACCGATAAAAACCTTCAATGGAAGACACAAGACGGCCCTCTGCAAAAAACCTACTTCACTGACCCCGAGACAAGCTGGTGGAAGCGTTTCAAGGCCGCCGTTAGCGCCATCTTCATACCTGAATCCTGGCTTTAAAATAAAAAAACCCCGAAGCATACAACCCGGGGTTCATAAGATTCTGTCAGCAGATAGAAGTTTGAAAGAACTAGAAGTTGCCAGATCTTCTCATCAAACCATCTTTGTTTTTGATGATGATCTCTTTGCCATTCAAATCAATCAGTCCTTCGTTTTTGAACTCTGTCAGATGACGTGACAAGGATTCATTGATCGTGCTGGCAAGCTGGGCAAATTCATTTCGTGTCAGTTTCAGATTCAGAGAAATACCCGCTGGCGTCTGCACACCAAATCTGTCAGCCAACAACACCAACTGGTAAGCAATGCGCTCTTGCACAGATGCCAGATAGTGCAACTGACTGGTCGTTTCGAACGACTCCAGATCATTCACAGCTTGATTCAAAAGCAACTTGATCAGTGGACTTGCTTGCGCCATGGCCACTTGAATAAGTTCACGTGGATACAACCAAAGAACTGTCGATTTCACAGCTTTGGCGTGACTCTGCGTGGGGGTTCCTTTGACAAGGGCTTTGTACCCAAAGTACTCCCCTGGGGAAACCAGCTTTGTCACATATTCGTTGGTCGTTGTGCGGCCGCGCGCATGCGAACGGTTAACAACAACTTTAACACATCCTGACTGAACGTAGTAAAGACCCTTCACCGGTTCGCCTTCTTTGAAAATCATCTCTTCTTCCTTGAGATGAATGACTTCGTAGGGAACGTTTGAAGTACTTGGAATACTTAGGTTTTGACCACCCATAAAACCAAGGGAGTTTACTCCGCCGTTGAGTATCGTCTGAGATTCCATACTCTATTACCTCCGAGCTTTCTTCGTTGGGTTATTCGTTGAAGCCATCCTAAGCTGGTATTATACAGCTTCCTAATTGAAATTTCGACATAACAACCTTGTAACGGCCTCTCCTCGAAGGTCCTAACATCCTTTTGACTTGACTCACAGGGACACGTCCCCTACTTTCAGCCCAACTCAAAACTGGAATTTTTTCGTAATTTCAACCTCTTATTCGACAGATTACGGCCTGTTAAAAGAGGTTCAATGGAGTCCAATACATGGTTAAAAGTATTCTTACGACCTTGTTAATCTTGTCATGTAGCACGCTTTCCTCTGCAAACACACTTAAAGTTGGTCTGGTTCTCGATAAAGGTGGCAAAGACGATAAGTCTTTCAACTCTGCTGCGTATCTGGGTGCGAAGAAGGCCGAACAAGATTTGAAGATCGATCTGAAATACGTTGAAGCCACAGACACCAACGCGATTGAAAATCTGCATCGCGCTTTTGCCCGAAAAAATTTCGATCTGGTGATCGGCATTGGCTTCGCTCAGCAAGACGCTGTTAAGAAAGTGGCAGCTCAATTCCCAAAAGTGAAATTTGCTGTCGTCGACGGTGATGTCAAAGCACCTAATGTTCGTTCTTTGCTTTTTGAAGAACATGAAGGATCTTTCCTCGTTGGCGCATTGGCCGCCATGGCCACTCAAACAAACTCTGTCGGTTTCGTGGGTGGCATGGACATCCCGCTGATTCGCAGATTCTCGATGGGTTATGCTGCTGGGGCAAAGTACGTGAATCCGAAAATCAAATTCACAGAAAACTACGTCGGTGTCACTGGCGAGGCCTGGAACAATCCAGCCAAAGCCAAAGAACTGGCGCTAGCTCAGATCGCCAAGGGCAGCGATGTGATCTTCGTGGCTGCTGGTGCTTCCAATACTGGCGTCTTTGATGCTGCCGAAGAAAAAAAGAAATTCGCCATCGGTGTGGATTCAAATCAGAACTGGATCAAACCAGGTGTCATCCTGACCAGCATGATGAAAGCTGTCGACATCGCCGTCTATGACACCATCAAAGAAACCCAGGCTGGAAAGTTCACATCCGGAACTGTACTTTACGGACTTAAAAACGAAGGCGTGAACTACACCCTGGATAAGCACAACGAAAAGCTCATCACTCCCGACATGAAGAAAAAGGTCGAAGAGATCAAAAAGAAGATCATCGCAGGCCAGATCCAAGTTCCTGATTACTACAAGAAAAAGTAATTCGCATGACGGCTGCAGTAGAGTTTAAGGGAATCAGCAAATACTTCGGCGAGGTCCGCGCCAACTCTGATATTTCCTTTTCCGTCGCCAAAGGCTCCATTCACGCCATCGTGGGTGAAAATGGAGCCGGCAAATCCACAGCCATGAAAATCCTGTTTGGAATGTACCGGCCGGATTCAGGGAAAATTCTGATCAACGGACAGGCTGTTGAGTTTGATTCCCCGATTGATGCCATGGCCGCCAAAGTCGGTATGGTTCATCAGCACTTTATGCTGGCAGAGCCCTACACCGCCCTGGACAACATACTTCTGCAGCAAAAGGGCTCAGCCTTTTCCCTGCTTCCTCGCAAAGAGCAACTTCAACGTATCACTGACATCGCCAACCGCTATGGCTTTCACGTGGATCTGAACGCCAAAGTCGAGGATCTTTCTGTCGGCGAACAGCAGCGTATAGAAATTCTGAAAATCCTTTCCCAGGATTCGGACATTCTGATTCTGGATGAACCTACGGCCGTCCTCACCCCACAAGAGGTGCAGGATCTTTTTGCCAATCTTCGCAAACTGAAAGCCGAAGGCAAAACCATTCTGATCATAACCCACAAACTTAAAGAGGTGATGGCTCTTTCCGACGCCGTCACCGTTTTCCGCTCGGGTCGCATGGTGGAATCCAAAAAAACAACCGACACTTCGGTCGAAGATCTTGCCGCCCTGATGGTGGGTCGCTGCATGCAAACACCGGCAGAGCGGGTTTCAGTTATTGATGAATCCAGAATCTTGTTGAACATCGAAAATCTTTCCGCAGATCTGGGCACCCACACACTTCGCAATATCAATTTGAAGATCCGGTCCCGCGAAATCGTCGGTGTTGCCGGCGTTGAAGGCAACGGACAGGATGTTCTGATTCGCTGCCTGCTGGATGCCAAGTCGCTGAATAAGAACTCTTTGATTGGCAATATCCAGTGCCATGGGTTCCTGCAGGCCTTTCCCGAGGACCGCCTGCGCTTTGGTGTTCTTCCGTCACGTCCCGTATATGAAAACTTTCTGCTGGGGCAGGAACATAGATTCACCAAAGGACTTTTCCTGAAAACCCGCGAATTGATCGCGCGCACTCAGGAGATCATGAAAACCTACGACATCCGCCCCCCCAATGAGCACCTTGCCTTTGGCAAACTTTCCGGGGGCAATCAACAAAAGCTGGTCGTGGCGCGAGCGTTGACGCAAAAACCGGATGTGATTCTGGCGGCCCAACCCACTCGTGGTGTTGACATCGGCGCCATTGAATTCATTCATAATGAGATTCGCAAAAGCCGGGATGAAGGCGCAGGTGTTCTGTTAATCTCTTCCGAACTGGATGAATTAATGGCTTTGTCTGATCGTATCGTGGTTCTTTATAAAGGCCAGTTGGTTGCCGAATTCAAGCGCTCTGAATTCAACGAGATCGCCCTGGGTAAGGCCATGGGAGGTGGACAGTGAAACGCATCTTCGGCTTCCTGCTGGGATTGACCCTGGCTTTGCTTTTGACCTTGTTCGCTGGCGAAAATCCTTGGAATGTATTTACTATTCTGGTCCGCAGTGCCTTTGGTTCGATGTATGATCTGGGACTGACCCTTTCCTACACGACTCCGCTTATTTTCTGCGGTCTTTCTGTTGCCATGGGTTTCCATGCGGGGCTCTTTAACATCGGCGCTGAAGGACAAATGACCATGGCCGTTGTTACGGCGGCCGCTGTGGGGGTCTTGTTTCCTCACGTACCCTTTCCGCTGGCGCCCGTTCTGGCGGTTTCTGCTGCACTGATCGCCGGTGGGCTTTGGGGATGGATGGCCGGATGGTTGCGCGCTGAGCGCGGCAGTCACGAAGTTATAATCACTATCATGATGAACTTCATTGCCGCGGGCCTGGCGGGTTGGTTTACCTTAAAAATCATTCCAAACCCTGATTCACAGAATCCGGAAACAGCGTTGGTGTCGCCGAACTACATGTTTAAGGACTATGATCTGATTGCCCGCCTGTTCCCGGATACTCCGGCCAATGCGTCTTTGGTTTTTGCCATTGTACTTGCGATTTTGATGTGGATATTTCTCTGGAAAACCGCTTGGGGCTTCAAGTTGCGGGCGGTGGGATCTAACCCGGAAGCCGCTCATCGCGCGGGTATTTCTGAAAAAAAAGTACAGATCGCTGCCATGACCCTGGCCGGAGCTTTGGCTGGATTTGTGGCCCTTTCAGAAGTTGTTGGCAGCGCTGGGCAGTATCGTATTGGTTTTTCTCCGGACTATGGATTTATCGGTATTGCTGTGGCTTTGATGGCCAGTAACAATCCCTTGGGTATTATCCTTTCCGCTTTTCTTATGGGAGCCCTTCACAAAGGTGCCTCAGATCTAGATCTGGAAACCAGCACCATCACTCGTGATTTCTCCCGCATCATTCAAGCCCTGGTCATTCTGGGCGTCGTCGCCCAGGGTTACTGGGAATGGTTTAAGCAAAAAAGGAGGAAGGGTTAAATGGAAACAGTGACCTGGATTCTGGCACTCACTCTGGCAACACTCCGCCTGGCAACTCCGTTGATTTTTGCTTCCATGGGCGGCCTGATGAGCGAACGCTCTGGTGTTGTGAATGTGGCCCTGGAAGGCTTCATGCTGATGGGAGCTTTTGCTGGTGCAGTTGTGGGCTACAGCACGGCCTCGGCCTGGGCCGGATGGGGTGCCGCTTTGATCGCGGGCCTTATTATTGGTGCTCTGTATGCTTTCTTCGTGATTGAACTGAAAGCTGATCAGATTATCACCGGCATGGCTTTCAATCTTCTGGTGATGGGTCTTATTCCCTTCATCACAAAAATCCTGTATAGCTCCACCGGATCGACACCGGCCTTGTTGGTCGAAGATCGTTTTACCTTTGAACCTTTGTTGTTGGCGATGGCCTTGGTGGCAGCAATCAGCTTCTGGCTGTATCGCACGCGTTCTGGTTTGTGGGTCCTTTTCGCCGGAGAACATCCCGAAGCCCTGACCGCCAGCGGAGTCAGCGTTCGCAAAGTGCGCTGGGCGGCTGTGACTTTGAGTGGCGGCTTTGCAGCCTTTGGCGGGGCAAGTCTGTCATTGTTCCTGGCCTCTGCCTATTCACCGATGATGACCGGCGGGCGAGGCTTTATGGCTTTGGCGGCATTGATCTTCGGGAAGTGGAAGCCACTTCCCGCCTTGGCTGCCTGTATTTTGTTTGCCTTCGCAGATGCCGTCCAGATCCGGCTGCAAGGTGTGAAGGTCGGTGGTGTTGAGATCCCCGTTCAGTTTGTTCAAATTTTACCTTACATCGTGACTATCATTGCTCTTGCGGGCTTCATTGGCAAAAGCCGAGCTCCAAAGGCATTGGGTCACCAATAGGAAGAGGTCACTATGAAAAACGTATTGTTGGCATTGATTCTTTTATCTTCAACCCAAGCCCATGCTTGGGGCGGCCGCGGGCATGATACCATTTGCCGTGTGGCTACGTTCCTGGTGAAAGAGCCAGGCTTGAAAGAATACCTGCAGCACAAACCCCAGATGATGGGTCACCTGTGCAACATGCCGGACTTCTATTGGAAGAGCCTGGGCGGTGACGCTGCCAAGCTTGGCAACTCCACACATTTCATCGACATCGAAGTGATTGGTTTGGACGTCAAAGACATCACTGTTGATTATAAAAAACTGATGGCCGACTTCACCGGTAAACCGAACAAATTCAAAAACGACGGCACCACGATCAAGTCCATTCCACAGGAATTCGGTTCCTCCTGGTGGAGAGCCGACCAGTTCATGCGCCATATCGCCAGCCTGAAGGATCAATTCGCAGCCGCGAAAGCTCCAACCAACTTCAAAGAGGAACAAGACAACGAACTTCCTTACAACAAACTGGCTTACGACATGGTGGTGTCCATGGGCCTGATGGGTCACTTCGTCGGTGACAACTGCCAGCCGTTCCACACAACGGCTGATTATGATGGCTACGCCGCAGGTCATGGTGGCATTCACGCTTACTTCGAAGATCAGGTCGTGGGTCAATTCGATGGTGATTTGGATTATCTTGTTTTGAAATCCGCTCGAGCGATGAAGAACCCTTCGTTCCTAAAACCAAAGACCGCGATCGAGAAGATGAAAGTTTTGAGTGTTATTTCCAACAACGAAATTCCCAAGCTTTTAAAACTTGATCCCGTGATCAAAAAATCCACTTTGGTAAAAGAAAAAGGGATGGAGCTAAAAACAGCGGCCGAAAGAAAGCCCGCTACTGAAGCCTTTAAGAAAATGAAGCCGATGATCGTGACCGAGATGGCTCGCGGTGCAGTTCTTCTGGCAGCCTTGTGGGACGAAGCTTATGTTTCCGCAGGCAAACCCAAAATTGGAGCTTACAAGTCCTACAAGTATCCTTTCACTGTGGATTTTGTAGCGCCGGACTATATTGATGTCCCGAAAGCTGAAACCAAATAAATTCTATTCTTTGACGGTGGACAAACCACCGTCTTTCCCGATGAAAAGATCAGTTATGAGTCTAAAAAAAATTGCAGATTATATTGGAACAACACTGATCTTTTCCTGGGTGGCCCTGCAGTTTATTTCCTGCGAGCCTCAAATCTCACCGACCACCGAGGCGGAACTGCCTCAGAAAATCCAATCCCTCTGGAATGACCTTAAAGCTAAAAACCTTATATCGGGATCCATCCTGATTCAGCAGGGTGATCAGGTGCTATTTCAAGATGGACCGCAGGATCTGCAGTATGCGGTTTCCAGTATTTCCAAATCGCTTGTCGGTTGGAAGTATTATGAACTTTCCCAGCAGGGGTTAAACCTCAACACCCCGGTCTGCCACTGGCTGCAAAACTTTTGCAAGGATTCCCTGAAGTCCATCACCGTTCAGATGCTCTTGGATCATAAGGCAGGATTTGGACGCGACCTCAGCTTTGTTCATTTCTTAAAAAGAACCGTCAACCCGGACTGGAGCATCGAAAATATCGACAAACTTCCCCTGACTGCCGATGATCTGAAGAACCCGCCCGGCCGTCAGTTTCTATATTCCAACTTCGGCTATCTGGTTTTATCCCGCTTGCTTGAAGTTATAAGCAGCAAGAACTTCGCTGGGGTTATCAAAGATGTGGCGGAACAATCCGCCATGAGCGAAACTGATCTGATTGCAAAACACGACATCATTCCCATCAAGTTGCTTCTGCCCTACACTCGATGGCAGACCAGCTTAGAACTTGAAACGATCCTGTATCGATCCGCCGGCACCGGTGGCGTGCGGTCCTCAACCCGAGATCTGGCGAAGCTTTTGGGGACTTTCCAAAAAAAGGACTTTCAGAAGATTTTCACGGAGCCCCAAAGCTACTATCGCCATGGCTGGGTTCGCTCCCAGGACACTTCCTATAAAGCCTACTGGCACAATGGGGCTTCTCTGGGAGCTTACTCGTTGATGGCTCTGATCCCTGAATCCGATCTTCGTATTGTTATTCTCACAAACAACTTTAAACCTGCGAAATTCTGGTCACAACAGGCAGAACAATTCGAGCTGCTTTTCTATTAGGGGCCCGCGTCTCATCCTGAGAATGGCTCCCTCGCTGTATGCCGCTGTTAGGCCTCTGTCATATCTCTAGACAACCCCGAGGCCTCCAATTCCTTTCCAAGCGGGCACGTTGCTCGCATTCATTCTGATTGGAAGAAAATTCCTAAAGGAGAGAGAGTTATGAAAAAGAAGATTGTATTGGCAATGGCCGTTATCATGGTTTTGGGTTCTGTTAAAGCAATGGCGGAGGATTACCATAGCATCAACATGGAAGGAAAACTCCAGGCTACAGAGGCAGATGCCGCTGAAAGAGACGACTTTCAAATGGGCTTCAATCAAGACAAGTGGGATGCCGCTGAACTGGATTCAAATCTCATGACTATTAATTCCAAAATTCAAGAGCTGGAAAAACTGCAGGATGAACTAAGCGACATGGAAAACACCAATGGTCTTCTGAGTGCTATAGGCCAGACGGTCACCACCGCAACTGAAATTCAAAAGGAAATCGCAAAATCATCCGACTTGAAAAAGTCGCGCCAATTAATTCAGGAGCTGAATAGTGAAATCAACAATTTCAAGAATCAGCACCCTATCTATAATATTCGCGGCATTAAGAAGCACGACGAACTGACGTACTAATCAGACAAATAAAAAAATCCAAAAAGCCCCGGACTTAAAACACGGGGCTTTTTTTATTTACCGCGTGCTCGCGCGGTGACGGTGCTGCCTGCAGAGGCGATCACGATACAAACAATGGCTGCCCACTGCACCGGTGCCAAGGTCTCTCGTAAAAATACTATTCCTATAACGGTCGCAACCACGGGTTCCAGACTCATCAGGATGCCGAAAGTTTTTGCTGGCATGTCTCGCATCGCCTTCATTTCCAACGAATACGGTAACGCACTGGAAAGGATCGCGATCGCTATCCCCATAGGCCACAAAGAAGGATTGGTGACCTGTTCAAAGTTCGTAAACAACCCCACCGGAAAAGTCACCAAAGCCGCAAAACACATTCCCACGGCCGCGTTGGCAGAAGAAGACCCTTCTGCATTCCCCACTCTTTTTCCGAAGATGATGTAAAGGCCCCAAAAAGCTCCTGCGCCCAGGGCCAGAACAACTCCGGTCAGGTCCAAGGCCTGGGACACTTCGGATGTCGGCAGAACCAGATAAATTCCCACACCGGCAAGCACCGCCCAGCACAGATCCAAAGCGCGCTTTGAAGAAAACAAGGCCACGGCCAGGGGGCCAGTGAACTCCAACGCCACAGCAATGCCCAGGGGGATGCGCTCAAGAGCAAAATAAAACAGCAGATTCATAAAGCCCAACGAAATTCCGTAGGCGGCTAAAGACTTCAGGCGCTGACCAGAATAACTTTCTTTCCAGGGGCGCATCACCAGAACCAGAATCAACGCCGAGATAAACACGCGCAAAGCCGTGGTGCCCGCAGGCCCTGCAACCGGGAACAGACCCTTGGCAACAGAGGCTCCAAACTGAATGGACAGCATCGCGATCAAAATGAGACCGATGGACTTATAAAGAGAACTCACCTGGCAACTCCGTCACTTTTCTAACAGGGCGCGCGCAATCTAGGGCACGCTTTGGCACTGCGATCTCACACTGAGAATGAGCCCTTATAAGTGCTTGAAAGCTCGTTGGCAAATTCTCATTCCAAAACGCGAGCTCTGGCACGGTCATAGCATTAGGGATATGTATACCGCGTATCGCAAAGGAGTACAAAATGACATTCGCTAAGATCTTCACAGCAGCCATCATCACAGTCACAGCAACAATGTCCTTTGCAGCTACAAAGTGTGACAGCAAAGTGAATGTAGGTCGTTTTGCAAATACGAATCCTCCTGCAAAATTCACTCAAGTTGCCAAAGATGTGAAAACGACGACCAAAGCGGGCGTTCGCTAATTCACAAAGATCTGAACAAACCCCCGAACCCCAGGTCTATCCCCCCCCAAGGCCTGGGGTTTCCCCTTTTAAAGCAAAAGCCTCTCTGTCGAGAGGCTTTTTTATTTAAACTAGATATTCAGAATGTAGCCAGAGCCGTGGACCGACGACAGATGGTCCTTCAATTCAGGGAACTTGCGTTTCAGATTATACAAGTGAGTATCCAGGGAGTTTTTGGCCACATGACGACCACCCCAGATATTCTTTTCGAGCTCTTCCCGAGTGATCAACTGGCGTGATTTGGTATAAAGCGTTTCCAATATGATGTACTCAACACGAGTCAAAGAGCAGGAGCGCCCTTTGAAACTGGCACTTCTATTTAACTGATTTAAAATCAACGAAGAACTAAACCAGTCAATGGCCCGCAAGCGGCTGTTGAGTTCTTCTTCCATGATGGGTTTTTCAATAAATCCACTGACACCATAGTTGATGGCATTGATCGCCATCTCCTTGCTGGAATGGCCGGTGACAATAATAATATGAGATCGAGGATGAGCGCTGCGGATGACCGGAATCAGATCAAAGCAGGTTTTTCCATCCAGATTGTGATCAAGAAAGAATAAATCCCATGACCCCTGACCAAGGCACTTCAAAGCCTCCTCATAGGAGTGCGCACACTGGATTTCGCCAATATGACTGAACTTCGCTTGGAAAAGCAGTGCAAAGTCCTTGTTGTCATCAACAAGAAGTACTTTCTTCTTCATGGCTCCTTCTCACGTTCTATATTACCACTAAAGAATTGATTCAATTTGCTGTGTTAAAGCAGTGTCAAAACTAAACTAACATCAACTTACCTGACAGACATTAGAAGAGTTTTATTCATACTTTGAATTGAGTATTTCTTGAGTTTTTCAGAAAGAATTTGAAACCATCAACCACTAGGGGACCCACTTCAGGATTACGGATTTCAGCCAAATACGACCATTACTTCAGTTTGCTGCTCGGTCGCCCATAATTTGCTTAAATACAACAACATCAGCAAATGACTAACAACATAATCAAGCACGTCGGCCTTATGTGCGTGAACTAATTTTTGCGGTGATGAACCAGGACGAGGTAGCGAAGCTGTTTGATAAGGCTTTAATAAGCTTGCAGGAAGATCATTAGGAAATAAAAAAAGCCCAGGGGTTACCTGGGCTTTTCTCTTCTCAACTTTTAAGACTAGGTCTTAGAAAGTGTAAGTGTAAGCAACTTGAGAGAAGAAGTTGTCAGAGTCGATTTTACCACCAACTGTATCAGAGAAGGTAGCGTCGATCATGCTCTTACCGAACTTGATACCAGCGCCTGCTGCCATTTTAGTAGAATCAAGATCTTCTTTGTCGCCGTCATTAGCGCCACCGGAGATGTCTTTAGTTTCATTCAGGATCACGTTTTGAGCAACGGATGCACGAAGAACCAACCAAGAAGCTGCGTTAGCTTCAACACCCATGTAAACTGGCAAAGTCATAGACTCAGATACATCTTTAGTCTTATTAGAAGCCAATTCTACACCGTAGAAGAAGTTACCTTCGTCAGTTTTAGCCAAAGTGTTAACCATACCAACTTTGTAAGAAGTCTTTTCGATTTCAGCTGCTGCCAAAGCGCCGCCGCCTTCAACTTTAACAGTTTTGAAGTTACCGTAAACTTCCATCTCTGGAGATACATGGTAACCAACTGTCAAGCTAGTCAAACCTTTGGATTCAACACTGTCAGCGCCATTTTCAGATTTGCCAGACAAACCTTGAACCAACTCAACATCCCAAGTGCCATCAGATAGACCAAGAGCCAAACCGGAAGAAGAAACTTTTTGATCAGCACCGTCGTCTTTACCATTGGAGTACTTCAAAGTAACACCGTAAGTCCAGTCAGACATTTTACCAGCGTAGAACAAGTTCAAACCATTCTGTTCTTTAAGGAAAGTTCCTGGAGTACCAATAAGAGTGTTAGCTTGATCAACTGCTGCAGAGAAATCAGCAGAGCGGCGACCGAAGTAAACACCGAATGCAGCTTCATTGTGACGCTTTACAAAACCGCCTTCTGCGTGTGGGTTTACTGCAACCGTATCACCAGTTTGACCCCACTCGATAGTTGCTTGCTCAGAAAGAGCCAAGAACTGGTAAGGTCTGTCAAATGCAGTTTGGAAATCTACAAGGTGACGAGAGTTAGCCAAAGCCTCAACGCGTGCCTTAGAAGCCATCGCCATTGGAGCTGCCATTGTCAAAGCTGCTACTACTAAAAGTTTTTTCATTGTTGCATCCTTTCGTTTCGTTGCAATCGTATGATTTCTTTTAAATCCATTAAAAGTTTTAATCGAGTACACAAAAAATGCTAATGAGGACCTAGCCCAAGATCAACAACAAAAATTTTCGATACGTTTTCACCGCACTGAAAACTTCATCAACGCGATTCATCTTGTGACCTTCCGAACACAGCACTTTGCGACCATCCACCTGTGCGACAGAAGCAAAGTTTTTAGAACAATTATTCCACTCAAACTCGCGCCAGGAGCGGGTTTGACGGGATCAACTTGAAGACCATTTTTTCAAAGCCGCCCAAGGTCCGGTGGCAAATAGGACACTGTTTGAGGTCCAAAAAAGATTTGAAAAATGACAATTGACGCGAAATTTCAATTTCGTCATGCCACGCTAGATCAAGGTCTAGCTTTACAATGTTTTTACGTTACACAACTGGACCTAGGTCTTACCATCTTTTGGTTCCCAAAACATTCACACTATATATAAGGAGCTACTTTGAAAAAGAATGTACTGATCTCGGGTCTATTAATTTTGTGCAGTTTCGGCGCGCAGGCCGCTGAAATCTCTGGTCTGACCGTGAACGGAGAAGTCGCCTTCGACTTTAACTTCCTGTCCACGAAGAGCACAGCGATGCAATACACTGATGGAGTTAGCAATGAAGCTTACCGTTTGCGTAACGCTCAGATCCTGATTAGCAAAGAAACTGATCAGATCTATTTCCTGACTCGTTTGGCGTACTCGCCTACTTCGTACATTTCAGAAGTAGAAACCCCGGCAACACCTACAAATGCCAAATCTTCCACAAACAACTTCGGCGCCCTGGAACAGGCAGAGATCTTCTATAAGCCAATGCAAAATCTTTATGTTGGTTTCGGTCGTTTCCTGACAACGATGGGTTACGAATCACTGATGAAGTATGAAAATGCTTTCTACACGACAACCATCGCATACCAAAGCATCGTGCCAGGTTACGGTGAAGGTTTGCGCGCGAAGTACATTGCGGGTGACTGGTTGACAGGAACTCTTTCCACTTACAATCAAGCTGCTTACGGCGCTTTCGGTGAAGACTACACACCAACCAAAACGACCGAGCTTTCTTTCACTGGTAAAATCGCTGGCGACTTCACGTGGTTTGCTGGTTACTACCTAGGGACAGACAAACCAGATGCTACAAAGGTTGAAAAATCCTCTTCCAGCGTCTGGGCTTCTTATCAAGTCACAGAAAACATGCTGGTGGCTTTGATCTATGATTCATACACAACAAAACCGGATGGCTCTGGCACCCACTGGGCTGATGCAAGTACCGCTTTGATCACCTATGGTCTGGGTATGAACAACTTGGCCCTTCGCTATGAAATGGTCCGTGGCACAAGCACGATCGGCAAATATAGTGCAGGAGAAAAAGTCGACTCTCTGACGGTTGGTGACAAAATCGTTCTTAACGAAAACCTGAATGTTTATGTTGAGTACCGCATGGACAAGGCTGATGAAAAAGTATTTGTAGACGGCGATGGAGCTCCTACAGATACGGCAAACATCATCACTTTGGGCGCATTGGCTCACTTCTAATCTGTATTTTAAAGGCAAGGGAGCCCGCCTCCCTTGCCATCTAAGTCACCGAAAGCACTCGCTTTAGCTCGAATTTGCTTTCTTCACCAATCTACGATATCTTTATTCCACATATCTCTTAGAAAGACTTTCGATAAAGTCTTATCCAGTTTCTAAGTTTCATCATCTGTTCAATCACAAGTCATTGCTGACATTAACAGGACTTCGGCGTCGCATTTATCGCCCAAAGATTCTCCTTTTCGCCTGCCTAACTTGTGATAATCTTTAATAAAAGGAAATACAGCCTGACAATGCAAAAGAAGAAGATCCTCAACGGCACCATTAAAAGACATCCTGACGGATTTGGTTTTTTCATCCCCGACGACAAAGAACACCCTGACGTATACATCCCCCGCCATTCCATGGAAGGCATCATGACCAACGATAAAGTGGCCATCGAGGTTTTCCCGGAAAAGGGTGGTGAACGTTTCCGTGGCGAATTGGTTCGAGTTCTTTCGCGTGGAACCAAAACCGTGGTGGGCCGTTTTTACAAAATGAACGAACGAACCGGCGCCCTTCGCGATGAAGGAAAAGGCTGGGGCCAGGATTTAAAAATCAAACTTGAAGATTCCATGGGCGCCAAAGACAAAGAATTGGTCGCCGCTGAAATCACCAGTTATCCGGATGACGGCAAACCTTTCACGGGTAAAGTCACAGAAATCATCGGCAATGCACTGGACCCTTTGACTGATATCAAACGGGTCATTCGTGCCAACAATATTCCTCTGGAATTTTCAAAAGCGACGTTAGAAGAGGCCGAACACTTCGGCGAGCTTCCTGATGAAAAGGACTTCCAAGGACGTCGTGACTTGCGCGACAAAGCTCTGATCACCATCGACGGTGCGACGGCAAAAGACTTTGACGATGCCGTTTATGTTGAAATGACCAACGAAGGCTTCTTGCTTTATGTGGCTATCGCTGACGTCAGCCACTACGTCAAAATCGGCACCGCGATTGACAAAGACGCTTATGAACGCGGAACTTCCGTGTACTTCCCGAACTATGTTGTTCCCATGCTTCCAGAGGTTCTAAGTAACGGACTGTGCTCTTTGAATCCTCATGTGCCGCGCCTGTGCTTGGTGGCCGAGATGCTGATTGACTTCACTGGTGAGCTGGTAAAATCCGACTTCTATGAAGGAGTCATGGAAAGCAAAGCCCGTGTCACCTACGGTGAAGCCCAGGAGATCATTGACGGCAATGACATCGAAAAGCACCGTCACGTCAAAGAGCATATCTTAAGACTTTATGACCTGGCGAAAATCCTGATGGCAAAACGCTTTAAGGAAGGCTCTCTGGATCTGGAAATCCCGGAAACAGAACTGGTTATTGATGGCGCCGGAGTCCCGGTCGACATTCAAAGGTCTGAACGCCTGTTCTCGCACCGCTTGATCGAAGAAATGATGCTGGCTGCGAACGTGGCCGTGGGTAAGTTCCTGGCCAGTCGCAATATCCCGGCTCTTTACCGTATCCACGAACCGCCAAATGAGATGGCGATTCGGACTTTGGAAAAGTATCTGGAAAACTTCGGCGGAAAAACCAAACTGGGCACTGGTAAGTTGCAAAAGCGCCTGACCAAAGCTTTGGAGGAGTTTGAGAACCGTCCGGAATCTCAGATCCTGAACATCTTGACATTGCGATCCATGAGTCAGGCAAAATACAGCATGAACAACGTCGGCCACTTTGGACTGGGTTTTGAGTTCTACACTCACTTCACCTCCCCGATCCGACGTTATCCCGACTTGATTGTGCATCGTTTGATTAAAAATCAGGTGATGCCAAATTCCCGTTATCGCCTGATGAGCGAAGATGATCTTTCGACAGCGGGAACAATCCTTTCCGCGGCAGAGCAACGCTCGGTGAAAGCCGAACGTCAGGTTCAGTCCATCAAAAAAGCCCGCTTCATGGAAAAATTCGTGGGTCAGGAGTTTGATGGCATGATCAGCTCCGTGGCGAAATTCGGAGTGTTCGTGCTACTTCGCGAATACGACATCGACGGTCTGGTTCGTCTGGATGATCTGGGCGGTGATCGCTTTGAGTTCGACGAAGAGAACCTTCGCCTGGTCGCAAAACGTTCGGGCTTCTCCTACAATATTGGTGACAACATCCGTATTCAGGTGGTGGCGGCTGATCCCGAGCAAGGACAAATCAACTTTGCGCTAGCCGGGTTGGACAAGGATGAACATGACGAACAAACCAGTGCGGAAAGATCTGCGGCAGCGGTTTTAAAGAAACTGCATGCACAGAAGCGCCCGAAAGATCATATTGCCCGCGGCAAAGAACGCCATGAAGAACGTCATGCGGATCGTTCTGAACGCAAAGGCCGATCAGAACACGAAAAAGACCGAAAACACGGCAAATCCAAAGACACTGGCAAAAAGAACTTGCGCGAGGAAGGCCCTGATCGCTTCAAGCAAAAGAACAAAGTTCAGGAGCATGGAAAATCCCGGTTCTTCGGTGATGTTCGCAAAGATGCCCCGGAAGGAAGTTCTGAAAAGCTGCGTAAGGTTGAAAAGCAGTACAATTTGAAACCACGTCAGCTGGATGAAGAAGACAAGAAGGGCCCCGACAAGACTTTGCTCGAGATGATCCTTGGTCCAGAGAAGTACCGTGAGCAGCACCAGGGGGAAGCCGCGGACAAACCAAAGCTCAGCAAAAAATTGATGTTTGCCGAACAGTCTAAACTCCGGGATAATAACGATTATTCGGAGAAGAATAGTGACAGCCTTAAGCACCGGACGCCAGATCGGAAAGACTCTAAAAAACGCAGCAAGACTCAGAACGATCGTGGGGGTGTTCGCAAAGCACGGCTTTCATCAGGTCGCGGAAAAGGTAAAGCTCGGTAAGTTCATTATCCAAAGACTCAACGCAAGCTCTGATGTTGAAGACCTTTCAATGCCAGAGCGTATGCGGATGAGCTTTGAGGAGCTGGGTCCCACGTTCGTCAAACTGGGACAACTGCTTGCAACACGTCCCGACCTTGTTCCCGAAGAGTATGTCGCTGAATTCGAAAAGCTGCATGACCGTGTTCAATCCATTTCATTTGAAACTGTCGAAGCCGTTCTGCGCGAAGAGTTCGGCAACACCCTTTATCAGAAATTCGAAACCATAGAAAAAGAGCCCCTGGGTTCTGCCAGCATCGCCCAGGTGCACAGGGCCCGTCTTAGCACCGGCGAAGATGTCGTTATCAAGGTTCAACGCCCCGGCATTATCCAAACGATCAATGATGACCTGAATGTCCTGTACCTGTTGGCTGATTTGTTGGTGACCTATATTCCTGAAACCAGATCCTACAATCCCGTGGGCATCGTGGATGAATACTTCCGCACTTTGGAGCTTGAAACCAACTTCGTGGTTGAAGCCAACAACATCCGCCGCTTCCAGGAAAATTTCGCCGGGGATGAGAACATCAAGATCCCCAAAGTCTATCTGGATCTGACCACCGAGCGTGTTTTAGTGATGGAAGCCCTTCCCGGTGTTCCACTCAGTCATGAATCTGCGCTGCTGCAAGCTGGGATCAACCCCGAGGAAGTCATTCGCCGGGGGCTAAAAGCCTACCTTAAAATGGTCTTCCAGGACGGTCTTTTCCACGGGGACCTGCATGCCGGAAATTTCTTTGTTCTTCCGGAAAACAAGATCGGTCTTATCGATTTTGGGGTTGTTGGTCGATTGAACTCCCGCACGCAAGCATCCATCGCCAATATGCTTCTGGCTTTGTCCCGTGAGGACTATGAACGGCTGGCTTACGAATATGTCGATCTGGCACCTTTCACGGACCGCGTGAACGTGGACATCTTCGCCAAAGATTTGCGCGAACTCATTGCACCTTATTTCGGATTGACGTTAAAGAACGTCAATCTGGGGAAGGTTCTGATGCGCTCCTCAGGGATTGCGGCCCGTCACCATATCCAGGTTCCAACGGACCTGATGCTGTTCTTTAAATCCATCGTGGCCATTGAAGGCATGGGACGCAAGATCCACAAAGACTTCGACTTCCTTCAATATTCTTTGGAATTTGCCGGCGAACTGGCCAAAACTCATTTTGGTCCGGACAAGTTGATTCACGAGATGTCACAGATGGCCCGGGAATCCAAAAACTTCCTGAATTCGCTTCCCAGACAATTGAACTTCTTCCTGCGCAAAGTAAACAGCCCCGATCATGCCTTCCGTCTGCATGTCGGTGAAATCAAAGAACTGAAAAGATCGGTGGAGAGCTCCTCGAATCTGCTGTTTTTGGCGGTGATCATTGCGGCATTGATTCTCAGTTCCTCGTTTATCTTTGTTCACCCTACCGGAAGTAACGTCATGGGCATGCCAACAATGAGCTTCATCGGCTATGTGATGGCGGCTTTACTGGGCATGCTGGCCTTTTTAAATTATATCAGAAAACCTTAATGCGGAGACTTGATGCAACAGTTGTATTATGAGCTGAGCGTACTGGCAAAAGCTGTGAACTTCAAAAATCTGTCAGCAGCGGCCCTGCATGTGGGTTTAAGCCAACCCCAGCTTTCCCGTATTATCGCAAAAATCGAGGACGAGCTGAAAATCGTTCTGCTGGATCGTTCGGCCAAAAGAAAATCCGGATGGACCAGCGTGGCCTTTCAGCTTTCAGAGATCTTTGAAAAGTCCATCCGTCGTTTGGAAACTGAATTGCAGGGTATTAGCAACAACCAGATGGTGGCAGAACTTCACATCGGAACCCTGGAGGGTCTTTCCGACTTTGCCCTGAACGCTTCTCGACTGTGTTTTGAAGAAGTGGGCGTTAAAAAGATCACCTTGGATATCTTCGATCTGAACGAACTGGAAGCCAATTTCCTTTCCGGAAATCTGGATTTGATCTTCACCTCAAAACAACCCGGTCGACAGAAGTTTAAATATCTGATGGAGCTGGGATTCCAAAGACTGGAGTCGATTGAGACCTCCAGAAAGTTCAATGTGCTGAGCACCTTTGAATATGGAAGAGCCAACAAAAAGGAACTGGAACAGTTCCCTCACCTGTTTGTTTCAAATTCTTTGGCAATTCGTCGTTCCTGGTTTGAACTGAACGGCGGCACTGGGCACCTGCCCACCGAAGCCAAGCGTGGCCGCGCCAAAGACGCTGAGCCCGTTATGATGATCGGCTCAGAGCTGTTAAGCCCCATGCTATGGGAAAACATCACAGCCGCAATTGAAGAATAAAATTAAAGGCCGGGCAACCGGCCTTTTTCAATAGTGACACCCTAAAACGTCACCTCCGTTAAATTAATGCACAGTCTGATCCTTTAAAGCCTCGTAATGAGACGCTGGGCTCTGGCACCCCCCTTGCTCTTAAGGGTTCGGATTCTTTTAACGGAGGACTTATGGAATTCCTATTGTCACTTGGTCGTGGTTTTACTTCTTCAGACGCTTTCTGGATGTGGGCTATCTTGGCTGCTCAAGTCGTGTCTGTAGCGATTATCGCTGAGCGCTCTATCGCTCTTTTCGTCAATCGCAAGATCAATCAAAAAGAGCTTTCTAAAGCGATCGCTGAAGATATTAAAAGCGGTAACTTGGACAAGGCTCTTCGTCGTTCCCTGCAATTGAGCGCCAAAGAGCCATTGGGTGTTGTTGCCTCTGCGGGTATTCAGGCCGCTATTGATATGGGTGGCAAAGAAGAAATCCAACTTAAGATGGATGAAATTCTTCTTGAGGAAAACACTCGCATTGAAAAGCGCATTGGCTTCTTGGCGATGTTTGCCAACGTGGCAACCCTGATCGGTCTATTGGGTACCATCACCGGTTTGATCCACTCTTTCGCGGGTATTGCCAACGCCAACCCGGTTGAAAAAGCGGCGATTCTTTCCAACGGTATCTCTTTGGCGATGAATACAACAGCTTACGGCCTGTTGGTTGCGGTTCCTGCTTTGATCATGTACGCGGTTCTGCAAAACCGTGCTTCCCGTTTGACGGAAGATCTGAACAAAGCCGCGTTGAACTTGTTCATCCAGTTGGGTTTCCACTACGCACCGGTATCTGACAAGAAAGAAAGATCTCTTGTATGAGCCACAAGAAAGAGTTGAACTTTGAAATCAATATCCTTCCTATTCTGGATATCCTTTCCGTCCTGATTTGTTTTCTGTTGTTGACGGCGGTGTTTGTTCAGATCGGGACTTTGGATACAAAGCAGGCCATTGGAGACAACTCCACAGCCGGCGCCAAAAATCCCCCTTCGCTGTGGGTGACGATGGCTGCTGACGGTGGCGTTCAACTCTCTTTGCGAGATGTTCCTAAAGCCAAAGTCCTTGAATCCCGCATTGGCAAATCCACCAAGGGCGTAAACTGGGAAGCTTTGGAAGGAAAACTCAAAGCGCTTCGCGATCAGTATCCAGATCTTAAAACAAGTGTTGTGCGTCCAGAGGCGAACACATCCTATGGCGATGTGATCCGCGTAATGGATCAGCTTAAACAAAGTGCCTTTGAAGGCGTGGGCTTGTCCCCGCTGGGGTAGGAACTATGAAAAAGACATCCTTTTTGGAAACTTCCACAGCCAAACGCTCCCCAATGAAAGAAGCTCTTGCATTGGGTGGCGGCGGCAAAAAACAAAGTCTGCTTCGTCGTGATCTGGCTTTGGCGTTGCCGCTAACCTCACTGATCGATGCGTTTTCGATCATCGTGATTTATCTGCTGATTGGAACTCAAAACGGCGGCATGGAAACACAAATCCCATCTCGCATCAGTCTTCCAACCGCCAATCATAGTCAGGGTGTCGAAAAGGTGGCTCCGATCCTGCGCATCGAAAAGGGCAATTACTTCCTGGATGACAAACGAATTGCTGCGCGTGATCTGACTGACAAGCTAGCAGAAATCAAAAAGAACTCCGAGGAAAAAGACCTCGAGTTGATGATCCAGGCGGACACAGAAATGAAATACGCCGAGCTGGATCCTTTGATCAAAGCAGGCTCTCTGGCCGGTATCGAAAAACTTAAATTTGCTGTGGTGCCTGGAAAATGAAAAATCTAAGACGAATCACCATTCTCAGTGTTGTTTGCCTCGGAGTATTGAATGTTCGTCTTGCCCATGCTGACAAGATGAACTCCGGAACTCAGGACCTGGTTATCCAGAAGATGGAACGGGTCCTGTCTGCCATCGGCAAGGAAGATCCATCTTGGGTTCCCACCCAACAACGTTTGGCCGATCTTTTGGCTGAACGTGCCCGTGACCGCTTTATGACCGAAGTGGAGGCAAACTGCGACGGTTGCAAAGGCTCCAAAGCCGACCGTCAAAAAGCCATTGGCATTTACGAAGAGCTTCTTCGTCAGGTTCGTCTCAACGAACACGGTCCGATCCTGTTCCAATTGGCCCATCTGTATGAAATGGCCGGTCAAAATGACAATGCCATTCGCCTGTTTGAACAAATCATCAAAGAAGCCAAGGCCAAAAAGATCAATCCTTCCATCGTGTCCCGTTCTCACGCGGCCTTGGGTGATCTTCTTTTCCAAAAGAACAAATTCGCTGAAGCTCGAAAAAACTACGTGATTGCGCTTAAAGACGACAAATTGGAAAATCGTGCGCTGGTCACCTACAATATGGCTTGGTGTGATTTCAACGAGGAAAAGCTTTCCTCGGCCATCACGATCATGGAAAACCTTCTTAGAAACAAACACCTCATCACTCGCGACACCGAAGAGGGATCTAAGTATGATCCTGTCTTCCACGCCGATATCATGAGAGATCTGGCGACGTTCTATTCCCGTAAAGCCATCAATGACAAAGAAATCAATGAATTCGAGTCTCTGGCTCCTGCTCAAAACCGTAAAGAGCTGATGTTCCACTTTGCCTCTGAAGCCGACCGCCTGGGACAAAAGCAGGCGGCGCACAAAATTTTAAATCGTTACTTGGAACAACCGGATCTAACCAAAGAAGAACGCCTGGAGGCTTTCGTTCGCCTGGCGCAGGTCAACTACGACCGTGGACAGACCACTCAATCGACGCAAGACTTCGCCAAAGCCGCTGCTGCTTTCAAGAACACCGGCTGTGAAGAATCCAAGTGCGAAGAGCTGCAAAAAACCATGAAGCGTTATGTAACAGAACTTCACCGCTCCAAGAAATTGAAGCCGGATCAGGATCTTCTGAATGCTTACTTAATCTATAACAAGACCTTCCCTCCGGATATCGAGATGGCGAACCGTGGTTCCCAGATCGCCATGGATATGGCGAAGTACCCACTGGCTATCCAGATTTATCGCAGCATCAGCGAAAGCCGTTCTTTCTCTGAAAAAGAGCGTGAAACAGCTTTGGCTAATGAAGTTTCCGCAGCAGAAAAGTCCCAGGACCTGAAACTGCGTCGTGAGGCCTATCTGCACTTCTTGAAATACTCTGATGACGATGCCAAATCTTTCGAAGTCCGCTATCAGCTGGCATATCTGAGCTATCAGGAAAAAAATTTGAAAGAAGCCGCCTTGGCATTCAACAAACTGGCGTTGGATAAAAAAGGCAATACCGATCTTCGTAAGAAGGCTGCGGATCTCTCTTTGGATGCCGCTGCTCAACTGAAAGATGAGGAAGTTCTGCAAGAGTGGGCCTGGGAATACTCTGAAAAGTTCCCGGCTCACAAAGTTGAATTTGCAACTCTGGCTCGCAAGGCCCTGATGAATCAGGTGGCTGCTGTTGCCAACAACCCCAAATCTTCCACTTCAGAACATTCAAAACTTCTAAAAAAAGTTCTGACGACAGACGTCTCTGGTGCGAAGGCCGAAGAAAAAATTCTGTTTTATAACAACATCAGCGTTCTGGCAAAAAAGACTGGTGAAGACTCCACCTACGTTCAGGCGACCCTGGCACAGATTGCGATGCCTGAAGTTTCTGCGTCTCGTAAAGATGAATTGCGCGAACAATTGGCTGCTCACTATGAAAAGCATCTGGACTTCAAGAATGCTTACCGTATGGCATCCCAGGTTCAAAACTCCAAGATGTCCGAAAAAGAACGCGAGTTCCGCCTGGGCACCTTGGCGGATCTGGCTGATTTGAATCCGGAAAGGCACTACAAATCCGCCTTGAAGGCAGGCCTTAAAGGTGAGCGCGCTTTGGTGATGAGATCCCGTTTGGTTCTGTTGTCCTCCAACCCGGTCAAAGAACTTAAAGTGCAAGCCAAAGAGCTGAAGGCAAAACCAGATCTTCTGAATGAAACAGCTTTGCTGGTTTATGCGCGCACCCTGGATAAAAAGGGTTTGAAATCCGTGTTTGAGATGAAAGAGCTTCGTCATAAATCAGCGGCTCAGTTCTTCCAGAAGCAGGACTTCTACAATAAAGTGGGCCAATTCCATCCAACGATTGTCCGTCACCAGTTGAACGCAAAGAATGATCGTACCGTGCAAAAATCCATTCAGGAGCGCATGGGCCTGACAGCGAAAGCGGACAAACTTCTAAGCGAATCTGTGGCCCTGAAAGACATCACAGCCCAGCTGATCATGTTGAATATAGTGGCCTCTGAAAATGAGCGCCTGGTTCGTGATCTGGCGGCTTTGCCAATGCCTAAAGGTCTGAGCCCGGCAGAGCAAAAGCAGTATGTTGATATCCTCAAAGGCCGTTCCAAGCCTTATCTGGTGAAGGCTAAAACAGCTCGTCAGAAAATGGATGAACTGTGGGCAAGCTCTCCCGCTTTGGCGCAACTGGCGAATGAATACAAGATGGCTCGTCCGGAAATTCAGAAGCTTCTGCTGCGTGAAATGCAAATTCTGGAAGAGCTGCCAGGCCGTGGTCGCATGAAAACGGCTGTAGCCGACGCTTTGGACAGTTCTTCATTCACGAGAAAAGATCTGGTTTCTGCACGTAAATCCGTGTCTGAAAACCCGTCCAATGTGCGTGACCTTGAAAACCTGAAATACCTAGAGACAAAAATGGGCCACCCTCTGATGCCGTCTTACCTGGAAGCCCGTTTAAATCAAATTCAGAGAGGAAAAAGCCTATGAAACAGGTGATTTTTCTGGCCCCCCTTTTGCTATCTCTACTAGCGGTACCAGCTTCTGCGTCTCAAAAGGCGACAGGAGCGAATAAGGTGAAAAAAGAGCAAAGCCATAGGCCCAAACTCGGCACCTCGTTCAAATTTGATGGCAGTGCCCTCAGAGGTAAGTACCAGAGTTCGTTGAACACCAAAGCAACCGTTGAGAATGACAAGCTTCTTGAGGATCTGCTGGGTGGTCGAAACCGGTTCGATGACAAAATCGACCAAGACGAGAAAAGAAACTAGGATTGAATATGAGTACTGCAAAGCTGTTAATTCTTGAAAATAGGTTGGGACAAAAGGTCCGCACCTTTGCCGTGGACTCTGAATCGCTGAATATCGTGTACTTGAAAGACAGTCGTCGTATCGAAGCGGTTTCCAACCTTCAAACTCTTGAATCCAACGAGATCGAATACCGTCTTTTGCAAACCATTGATCTTTCCCAGATGAACGAACAAGGCGTTGCCTTGGAAGGCCTGGGGCATCTGCGTCTGGCAGCCAATGGAGTGCCTGCAAACAGTCCGACCTATCAGCTTTCCGAAGACCAGGACGACGAGCAGCTGAAAGTGGTTCTGAAGAAGACCACCTTGGCGCATATCGCAGCCGTTCTGAGTCTGATGATGGGAACCTGGATCTGGGCTTCTTATTTCTCTAAAAAAGAAGAGCCTACTCTAGTGACGATCGTTCTTCCCAAAGAAGAGCCCGCTCAAAAAGTTCAGGAGCCTCGCGCCCACGTGAAGGTCTCTCAAACCAAAATCAAACAGACCAACAAAGTCTATAGACCCAAAGCCCAAGCCAAGCTGAAAACAAAACCCTACAAGGTGAACACAGCCAAAGCCAAGGACGTCAGCCGTATTGGTGCGTTGGCTGCTTTGGGTGGCACACCGAAAGGCACTCGTGGTTACGAGGGACTGAATAACAACTCTATGAAGGCCATCCGTTCTGCCGGCGTGGGCAGCGGCGGTGGCGGTGTTGGTTCCGCAGGCCGTGGTGGCATCAAAGGTTACCTTCCAGGTAACGGCTTGATCGCAGGTTCTGCTGGTGAAGGCAGCGGTCGTGCGCAAAGTGCGGGTGGCTACGGCACGAAAGGTGTTGGTGGTGGTCGCGCCGGTTACGGCAAGATCTCTTTGGTGGGTGGCACTTCGGCTGTCAGCTTGCCATTGGATGAAGAAGCCACTGTCGAAGGCGGTCTGGATCGTGACCAGATCATCGCGGTCATCAATAAAAACAAGGGTCAGATCATCTACTGTTATGAAAAGGGTCTTCAGGCACAGCCATCCATCGGTGGACGCGTGGCCGTGGACTTCGTGATCGGCCCGGCGGGAAGAATCACCACTGCGAAAGTGGCTCAGTCTTCCCTGGGATCTCGTATGGTTGAAAACTGCATGCTGCAGAGAATGAAATCATGGCAGTTCCCTCGCCCTGTTGGAAATGTAAATGTTGACGTTCTTTACCCATTTGAACTTATGCGCGTGAGCAGCCGCTAAGAGAGGTACAAAATGAACTTTCTGAAAACCACTATTCTGACCGTTCCAGTGACTTTGATCCTTGCCGGTTGCGGTGATTGGAAGAAGGATCCTGTACCAAATTCGACTCTTGAAACTTTGAGAAAACACTCTCAGGATGTGATCACTCACGGTCCTGACAAGCCTCGCGAAATCACCAACACTGTTGTGGTTGAAAAGCCCAAAGTCGTGGTGAAAGAAGAATCCACTGTTGACGAAAAGTTCATCGTGATCACTCCGGATGCACAAATGACCTTCAACGAAGGTCAGGAATCTTCTTTCAAAGTTTACGCACGTGTTCTTATTCCGGGCGTTCAGATCAAGTTGACAGCTCAAGGTCTGCCTGAAGGTGCGACACTGGAAGCTTCTGAAAAGGAAAAAGATCTTTATATTCTTAAATACAACCCGGCTCTTTACACTGTGGCATCCACAGCCAACATGAAAGCTGTGAATGTTAAATTCGTCGCTGAGGTTGTTTCAGCCACAAGCCAGAATGCTGACAAGCTCAAAGGCCTTGTGCGTGAAAAAGAAACGACTTTGTTCGTGTTCAAAAACCAGGAAGCTCCGTCTGAATTGAAAGTGGATGGACTGGGTTCTGAAGTGATGCAGGGCCTTGAAACTGTCTTTACCGTCACGGTGAAAGTACCAGGCATCGACGGCCGCAGCCAGCAGAAGCCACGTCTGGTTGTGAGTTATGATGGTGTCAGCTACACAGCCGGGAACGATTTCCTGGAGCTGGATGGCTCTCGTCACGTGATTGCTGATTCAAAACAAAAAGATCCTGAATACCTTGGGGACTCTCGCTGGAAGTTCAAGTTGGTCTTCGACACAAAGAAGATCACTGTGCAACCACAACTGGCGAAAGATGGGACATTCATGGTGAATGCTAATGGGGTGCGTGTTCGCCTTAGCTTTAAAGTTTATGGTCCAAATGGACTGTCAACTCCAGAATCCCTGACTCAGTTGAAAATTCGTTTTGCGCCTGAGCAGGCTTCCCAAGGAGCCCAATAATGAAAACAACACTTAAGCTTCTTTCTCTTTCCGTTATCGCCGCCGCCTTTATGGCGTCTCCTGCGATCGCGGCTGGCAAGGCCTCTGCAAAGAAGGCCACTTTGGCTGATGACATTGATTCCCTGGGCGGAAATCAGGAATTGATGGAAATGGCTCAAAACATCAAGTCCCAGACACGCACACGCATCGTACAGGACCGTATCGTTGAAAGACGCAACCGGGTTGAGTTCGGCGTTTCTTACGGCAGCGTTTTCGGTGGTGACTCTTACGTAAAAACCCAGTCTTTGGGTCTGGCAGCTGATTATCATGTCACTCCCCGCTGGTCTTTGGGCGTTCGCTACTATGATTACGGCAACAAACTGACCGACGAGGGTCAGCGTATCTTCGATCAAGCCAAAAAGAACTACGAAGCCGGCGGCCGCGCCTATGCGGTGGATATCGATTATCCGGAAAACGCTGCCATGGCCGTTGTGAACTGGTACCCGATTTACGGTAAAACCAGCTTCCTGGATATGGGTGTGACTCAGTTTGACCTTTACTTGTTGGCAGGTGGTGGTCAGATGACTCTTTCCAGCGGCACAACCAGCTTGATGACAGCTGGTGCTGGTGTGGGTGCCTGGATCACGAAACACATCTCAGCCCGCGCCGAGATGAGATATCAAACTTATAAAGATCAGCCTGTCACAGGCTCCAGAACTCTGGACACTGTTGTGGGCTCTTTGGGAATCGGATTCATTTTATGATCTCCCGTAGCTTGTTTTTTAAGAACATTCTTATCGCTTCTTTGCTAGGCACGGCGTCCGTCGCTGGCGCTGCAGAGACGCTTGTTCTAAAGAACTGGGGTCAGTCTTTTGAAAAAGCCCTCTCCGCCAAGGACAATGCCACAGCCTTAAAGCTTTTGGATTTCAAGACTCTTGAAAAAGAGATTCTGCCGAAGTGTGTGGATTGCTCAGGCAAAGAATCCATGAAAAAAGCCCGTTTGGCTTTTGCCAAGGGTCAGTTTGACGAGTCCTTGAAGCTTTACAACCAAATCCCCAAAGGCAGCGACTATTGGTTTGAAGCCGTCGAAGAAAAAGGCTGGGCTTATTTCCGTAAAAATGATTCCGAAAAAGCTCTGGCACAGACCAAAACTCTGATCAGCCCGCAGTTTGGTGAGGTTGTTAATTCAGAGGCTTACTTCCTGCGTTCTCTGACTCAATTAAGAATCTGTGATTACAAAGGTGTCTTTGAAACTCACGAAGCCTTTAAGGAAAGACAAAGAAACCGTATCCTGGAAGTTCAAAAGCTGGCTGAAACCGGCATGAACGAATCCTTTGCCAAGGTTCTGTCCAAGACTTTGAACTTCCCACTGAAAGCCTCAGAAGTTGCGGAATCACTGCTGACACTGCCGGTTCTTTACTATAAGGATCTGGATCTTCAGAAGGAAATGCTGCGTTTCAAGGTTTCTGAAAAAGCATTGGAAATCCTGAAGGACCGCAACACTCAGCCCACTTTGCAGTCTCAAGTTGCCAAGATCCAACAGGAAAGCTTTGCGAAACTTAAAAACCGCATGAAGCAGCTGGCAAAGACTGAGTCTGAAGCCAACTTCCGTATCGTTCAGAAGTTGAATTTGATCGAGGTTGAAGCCATTCAAAGAATTCACACCGACATGAAACTGGCCCAAGAGCTTTATTCAAAAGGCGACTTCCAAAAAACAGGCGAAGATCAACTGGTCTTCATGGATGACGGTCGCCCTTGGATTGATGAACTTGATAAGTACGACGTGGCAGCCAAAACCTGCCCGCAGAACATCAGGAGGAAAATGTGAAACAAGTCATTGCCCTTTGCATTTATGCTTCTGCTTTGATGCTGGTTGCGGCCTGCAGTCCGGAATCCAGCGGCATTATGGCGCAACAACCCGAAGTTCCACCGACTCCTGTGGAAATCCCTCAGTATGAACACGTTGAGGAACAGAAATTCACGTGGATCACTGAAGATGGCGGTCAAAGCCAGCTGGATTTCAACCCGCAAGTGGACATCCTGTTTGTGACTGACAACTCTGAAAGTATGAAGTCGGCCCAGGAAAACCTGTTACGCAACTTGGATCGTTTTACCAACGGCATTAACAAGAATGCGATGATCGACTACCACATTGGTGTGATCACAACTTGGGACAGTTCTGAACGTTTCGCAAAAACAAAAAAGGACTCCTTCCAGATCGGCGAACTGCGCTACATCAAGGATTCCAAAGGTCAGTCCTACAACAAGCGTTATGTAACGAAGAAAGAAAAGAGCATTTTGTCCTCTTCTTTGAACGTGGGTGTTGCGCCTTACTCTCAGGGCGGTCCTGAAGACGAAGAATTCTTTGCTCCCCTGACGGCCGCTTTGGAAAAGTCGGGTCGTGGTGGTGTCAATGAAGGCTTCTTCCGCCCCGAAGCGCAGCTGGTAGTGGTTTTCCTGACGGACGCTGATGAAATCAAAAACTCTCGTATCACCACAGAGCAAATGGCTCGTACACTTTTGGACTTCAAAGGCGGTAAGGCGAACAAGCTGTCCGTTTATGGCGTTCTTGTGAAGGCCAATGACGCTGACGAATACAAGGACTGGGCTTTGCGTATTCATCCGAAATACAACCCTCAGTGCTTTGACATGACTCAGAAGACACCAAAAAACAACGGCACTTGCAAAGGTTTTGGTCCTGAAAAGCTGGAAGAACTGATTGTTCTGGCCAACGAGGAAAAAGGATCTCCAGAAACCATTAAGTCAAAATACATTGTCGGCATCGTGAACAAGAACTTCGGTGACGATCTGGCGCGTATCGGTTCTGATATCACCAAAAAAACTTTGGCGAAAGAGATCTTCCTGAGCCAGCGTCCTCGTGTTGACAATGGCGTATTACAGGTTCGAGTTCGTTACGGCACGCCGGCAGAACTTAATGCGGGCCGTGGCCAGATCATCCCGAACAAAGTTGCGGGCGGTTGGGCTTATGATCCGGAAAACAACTCGGTCCGCCTGGGTGGCGACATCGAGTACAAGTATCAGGAAAATGCCCGCTTTGCGGTGGATTTGATTCCTCTTACTCTTGCGCAGTAATTCTGTTGATCAAGTCCGCCACCTCGGCGGACTCGTTGATCGTTCTTTGGCTGATTGCCACGTTTCGTCCGAAATATCCAAAAGCTCTGATCTGGTGAGTGTTCCACACTTCAGGGCTCATGTTGCCAAGATTGTATTTGGCGTTGGCATAGATTTCATGAGTCCACAGTTGATCGACTTTAAGTTCCGGACGTTTATTCAAAACCCATTGAATAGCCGGTTGAGCCACGTGACAACTGACGCAGTCCATGTTTTCCGGGTTGAAATTCTTGGGATTTTCCACGCGGAAAGCAGCCCGCACCTCTTTACGAATCAACTCCTCTGTCCCCGGCTCATCCAGGCGGATGGATTCTCCAGCCAGGTTGCTGAAAGTATCCGGCCCTTTCGGTGAAGGAGCAATGCCCCCGCCCGCAAAGTGATCTTGAGTAACCGCCAGATTTATAAAGGACTGCGCCTTGCGATCTCCCAATCGAGGCACTGACAACATTTGCAACTTGCCACCCTCCGTGGGTTCGAAGCCCGCAAAGGCCCACATGTCAGCATTCCCCCGCAGCACCATGGCGGTCACACGCGTAAAGTTTTCGGCGCCAGCGTACTTCAGAATAATTTTATTAAATTCAGCAAAAGCCGGGGCTGCATCCCCTTGCTGCTTCCACGCCGGGTGCACCTGCAATGGCAGATAGGTCGTATTCACTGAGTGTTTCTTTTTCCACGCCGCCAGCTCTTTCAAAAGACCGTCAAACTCCCAGTCCTGCAGAACATAGAAACTATGCAATGCGGCATCCACAGACTGGATTTCATCACGACGGGATAATTCTATCGGCTGCCACACAAGGCGAATCTGACGCTGGCAAGACTGAGGCGTTGGCAGAGGGAAGCAAGGATCAATACGAACACCCACCACACGCAAAGTAGTGTTGACCTCTTCACGGCTGCGATCGATAGCCAGGACCGGAATCTGATTTACAAAGGATAGGGGCAATAAAGCTCCACCGCGGGCGGGGCTTTCCAGCTTCAGCAAAGAATCTTCGCCCACTTTGTTCGGCAAAGGCATCAAATAAGAAACGTCATTTAAATCCCAGGCTGCCTGAGCCTGAAGCACCATACTGCAAAGAAAAGCCGCAATGAATTTCATAGACTTTGTACGTGCCTTGCGGAAGGCCCCAATTCAACAATATTCGCATTACTCTGGGCGGCATTTGTCTAAATGAAAGTCCGTTGAAAACATGGGAACAGAAAATAAAAAAGGCGGCTCTTTTTTAAAGGAGCCGCCTTTTGCTTTTTAACTTATTAGCCCAAGAGCTTCAAAGCCAATTGTTGTGACTGATTGGCCTGACCCAAAACGGAAACCCCGGCTTGCAACAAGATATTATTTCTTGTCATCTCAGAGGTCTCTGCCGCCACGTCAGTGTCTCTGATTCGGGAGTTCGCTGCCGACAAGTTTTCATCAGCGATCAACAAGTTGTTGGATGTTGATTGCAGACGATTCTGTAAGGCACCGAAGTTCGCGCGAATCGCGTTCACCGATGTCAAGGCCTGATCGATGGTATCCAAGCTCAGCTGAGCTCCTTCCTTCGTCGCCACACTTTCTGCCGTCAATCCCAGGGCATCGATAGTGGCATTGGCCGCACCGGCATTAAAGCTGATGCGATCACGGAACGGGTCGTTGTTTACGCCGACCTGAATATCAATCATTCCACCAGTACCGTTGAGCAGCTCGTAACCGTTGAAAACCGTGGATTCCGTAATACGCTGGATCTCGGATTTCAGCTGTTGATACTCAACGTCCAAAAACTTTCTTTCAGTTTCACCAATAGTGTCAGAGGAAGCCTGTACACCCAACTCTCTCAAACGAATGAGCATATTGGAGACTTCATTCAAGCTGCCTTCCGCGACCTGCACAAGAGAAATACCGTCGTTGGCATTTCGGTTGGCCTGTCTTAAACCTCTGATTTGTCCTTTGAGGTTTTCGCTGATCGCAAGACCTGCAGCATCGTCAGCGGCCTGATTGATTCTCATTCCTGAAGCCAATCTTGCCATTGATCTGTTTGCGTTGATGTTAGTCATGTACAGATTTTTTTGTGCATTCAACGCTGCCACATTGGTACCGATTCTTAATCCCATTCTATCCTCCGTGCTTCATAGTTCTTCCTCCGTGAAAATGTGCCATCCGTTGGCATAAGGCGCGATCCGTGCACCTGTAAAATTAATATTCGGAACTTGCGATACAGTTCCCTGCTTACTTTTCGGAAATAAATTACAACGGCTCGAGTCCAGTTTTTTTCTTTTCTTTTTTATTTTTTGCTGAGGGAAAATTTTCTGAAAAATCGGTCGCTGCAGAAGAGAAAAAGCAGCATCTAAAATTGACGGACAAAGTCACTCGCAACGGAGTCCTTTATCAAAAAAATCGGTCACACATTCAGAAACCGGATGCAGAATCCTGTTTCTTAAATCCACTCCCCGTCAGTCAAGGTGTGACTGAAAAAATGAGGCCGCCGTGAAAGACGGCCTCGGTCGCAGGAAACAGATCAAATTGTCAGCTCGTTTTACAGAGCTCGGGTCGTTACACTTGAGGGTGATCTTGATCAGTCAAGATCGGGAACCTAGGTCACTCCAAGGATTAACCCTGGAATGACTTGTTCAAGAGTCCAAGTGCTACGTTAGCTTGGGAATTCGCTTGTGCTAGGACGGAAGTACCGGCTTGCAGCAAGATGTTGTTCTTGGTCATTTCAGATGTCTCTTCAGCCACATCCACGTCTCTGATTCGAGAGTTCGCAGCTGACATATTCTCTACAGACACTTGAATGTTTGAAACTGTAGATTGAAGACGATTCTGAATCGCACCGAAGTCTGCGCGCATTGCGGAGACACTGACGATCGCCTGGTCAATCGCTGCCAAAGCATTCTGAGCAGAAGCTTTGTCGGCAACAGAGGTCAGGTTCACACCCAAAGCGGCAGAGTTTGCGTCAGCTTTGGAAGCGTCGAAAGAGATACGGTCGATTTCAGGATTATTTCTGGTACCAACTTGGAAGTCCAGGATGGAACCTACACCCGCCAGCAACTGAGTTCCGTTGAACTCTGTACCTTCGGAGATACGGTCGATCTCGGAAACCAGCTGATCGTATTCCACGTTCAGGAACTGTCTTTCTACAGGACCGATAGTATCGGAAGCTGCTTGTACGGACAATTCTCTCAGACGGATCAAGATCGAAGAGATCTCGTTCATGGAACCCTCGGCCACCTGGACCAGAGAGATACCGTCTTGAGCGTTTCGGGATGCTTGTTTTAGACCACGAATCTGAGCTTTCAAATTCTCAGAGATCGCTAGGCCGGCGGCATCATCACCAGCTCTGTTGATGCGGAAACCGGAAGCGAGCTTTTCCATGCTCTTATCCAGACCGATCTTCGTCCCCCAGAGAACTCTCTGAGCATTCAACGAAGCACTGTTCGTATTAATTCTGAGACCCATGTTTCCTCCTCCTTGAAGATTTCTGAGTTTCGATCCTTGAAACTCAGTGCACCTACCGTGGTGCCCTTGGGCGATTCATTTCTTACCTTACTCATCGGAGTCCCCAGAAATTCCTAAAGTGATACGTCTCAATTTTTTACATTTCTGGCCCTTGGACCCGGAGCGCCCCACCCAAGCTCCCTTTTAGGCGTGAGCCCTAAATATCTATTTTCAATGAAGTTTTTTCATTTCCCCATGCCACACCTGGAGTCATAAGATCCCTGTATCTAGCCCTTGGTCCTGTATCAAATACGCATATATAGGCCTCTGAGTGAGAGTCCTTTATCTTTAATTGAAGCTGTTTGACATAGCCTGAGAAGACCCGCTAATTGAGTCTCATAGCAGTGCTGCCCCAGAGGAGAAAAAATGGAAATTCGCGATCCTGTTCATGGCTCTATATATTACTCAGAACCTGAAGTGGCCGTGTTGGATACCGCCGAATATCAACGCCTGCGCGCGATCAAGCAGCTGGGTTATGCGGAATTCAGTTTTCCTGGTGCCACCCACAACCGCTACATTCACTCTGTCGGCGTGGGCCATCTGGCTGGCGAAACCTTCGATGCGATCTTCCGGGTTTATCCCTTTTCAAAACCTTCTGTAAAAACTCGCTTCCGTCAGGTGCTGCGCCTGGGGGCTTTGTTGCATGACGTGGGACACGGCCCTTTGAGCCACACCACTGAACAGGTCATGCCCCATCTGTCTGAATTGAAGATTCAACTTTATAAAGAACAGGAACAGTACGGGGAAGAAGCCCACACGGTGATGAATCACAACCGCCGTGCCAATCACGAAGACTACACGATCAAATACGTTACGGACTCCGCGATCTCTGAAACCCTGCGCACCCAGTTCCCTGACATTCAGCCAATCCACGTGGCGTGCCTGATCGACAAGGCCCTGCACTGCCCGGATGATTTCTTCATCGACAACGGCGTCGATTTCCGTCCGATCCTAAGTCAGCTGGTTTCCAGTGAACTGGATGTGGACCGCATGGACTACCTGGAACGCGACAGTTATTTCTGCGGCACCAATTACGGCAAAATTGATCTGTCCTGGTTGATTCAGAACATGACCTTCCATCGCAAAGAAAACAAAATGTATCTGGGCCTGAACCGCCGTGCCCTTTATTCTTTCGATGACTTCCTGATTTCCCGTCATCACATGCACTTGATGGTTTATTGCCATCACAAAAGCATCATCTACGAGGAAATGCTGAACCGCTATCTGACGTCACCTGACTGTACGTTCGTTTTGCCAGGAGATATCAACGAGTACACCAAGTACAATGACTATCGCCTGCACGAACACCTGTCTGGCGCCAACAACCCGTGGGCGCAAAGAATCGCCCAAAGAAAACCGTTCAAGGTTCTGATCGAGCAACACAACACCGCTGAATCAGAAAGCCCGGAAGCCATCAAGAAGGCACTGGAAGCTGACGGTATTGAGGTCATCCGCACCAGTTCCAAGGCGCGTCTGTCCAAGTACCACACAGCCTCCCCGGAAGAGCGTGCGCTGCAGATTTACGTTGTGGATCAATATGACCGCTGGGCCCAGCCCTCCCCGATCAATCAGACCACCGAGATCTTCCAACGCTATGAAGGCGCTCGTATCATCGACCGCATCTATGTGGCACCGGAAAATCTAAGACAGGCAGAATTGATTCTGAAAGGTCTGAAACTCTAGGCGGAAAGATTCCGCCTAGCTTCGGAAAGCAAAGAACATTTTCAAAAGGACAATCGTGACAAAGGCCAGACCTAGCAACTTGGGGAAGGCCTTTTTCCATTTAGAGGGAAAATTGCGGATGACCTTCACGACCTCAAAGGGACCCACCTCTCGAACAGGGATGTGCTTTAACCCCTCAGGCACATCACCCAGGTAAACCAGATAGTTCACATCCTGACGACGGCAGTGATATAGGTACGCAGGACCGCGCTTGTAGATCGCCTGGACCTCGGAAATATCGAGTTCCAAAGGCGCCTTGTTCCAGCAGTCTTTCAAAGTGTAGTGGGGAATAAAATCCCACCACTGAAACATCACCGATGCCGGACGAATGATAAGCTTACCCTGCTGCATACCTCACCTAACTTAAAGAAATAACCTGACCGTTCACCGCAGCTCCGAACTGACTGACCAGATAAGTCACGGTGTTGGTGACCTTGTCAGGCTCAGTGATTCTAAGATGCGGTTCCTTCACCTTTAACGCCTCCACTGCTTCTTTGATGGATTTGGCTTCCGGGTGTTGGGCCAGAATATACTCTTCGGTCAGTCCCAATTTCAAGACATTCACGGTGATATTATGCTCTGCCACCTGTTTTGCCAAAGACTGAGCAAAGGGCACCAACGCCCCGCGAGCTCCGGCCAGAATCGGATCCGGATAAATTTCATTAAGCAGGTACAAAATTCTGCCGCGCTTGCGATTCTTCAAAAAACTCAGAACAGCATGAGTCAGCATCACAGAAGATTTAAAGTTGTGTTGAATCTCTTCATCCAGATAGTCAATACTGTCGCCAATTTTGTAGCGATTCTGTTTGTTGTAGGTTTGTGCATCAATAAACAGATCCACGCTGCCAAAAGACTGCGCCGCTGTTCCCACCGCATCCTTGATATCGTCCGCGGTTTTCATAGCTGATTTCACCCCCAAAGCTCTGCCAAACTTTGGGTTGATTTCGCGCGCATCATTGATTTGATTGCAAAAACGCTGACTGGCCGTATTGTCGAAATCCAACAAAACACAGTCTGACCCCATTTGAGTCAGCCCCATCACCAGGCTTTGCACGGTTGTTGTAAAAGGACCGACGATCAATGCTGTACGTTCTCGAAGATTAAATTCCATGAAGAGAGTCTTTCACTAAAAGGGCGAATTAACAAAAACCCCGGCAACAGTCGTTCCGGGGTTGGCAAAGTTTTAGATTTTTTCGATGATGATCGCAATACCCTGACCGCCGCCAATACATGCAGAGCCCAGAGCGTACTTCCCACCGCGACGATGAAGCTCATAAACCAGATGATTCATGATACGAGTTCCTGAAGCCCCCAATGGATGACCCACAGCAATCGCACCGCCGTTCACGTTGGTTTTAGCCGGATCGAGTTTTAGTTCTTTTTCGACCGCAAGATATTGAGCAGCGAAAGCTTCATTCACTTCCACCAAATCCATTTGTTCCAACTTCAGGTTCGCTTTTTCCAAAGCCTTGCGAGCCGCCCCCGCAGGTCCAATACCCATGATCGTCGGATCACAACCTACAGAAGCATAACTGATAATGCGAGCCATCGGCTTCAGCCCCAGTTCTTTGGCCTTGGATTCGCTCATCAGAAGCGAACAGGCCGCACCGTCCACAATACCTGAGGCCGTCGCTGCCGTAACCAGACCGTCCTTTTTAAAGACCGGCTTCAAAGTCGCCAGTTTTTCAAGCGTTGAGTCCGGCTTTGGATGTTCGTCTTTTTCGACAACCACCGCGCCCTTGCGACCTTCGACAGTCACCGGACAGATTTCCTGCTTCATGAAGCCTTTTTCAACCGCTGCATTGAATCTTTGCTGGGATTGAATCGCATAAGCATCAGATTGCTCACGCGAGATGCCATACTTCACTGCCAGATTCTCTGCTGTGATTGCCATCGGCATTTTTGCATAAGCATCCGTCAACGCCGAGGTCATCAGATCTTCCAGCTCAAAGTTCCCCATGCGCATACCATCAAAGCGGACCTTGCGAGCAACATACGGAATCTGTGACATCTGCTCGACGCCACCGGCAAGAACGACAGAAGCTTCCCCACACTGGATCATTTGCACGGCATTGACCCAGGCCTGAAAACCGCTGCCACAAAGGCGATTGACAGCAAAGGCACCCACCGCCACTGGCACACCGGTCTTCAAACCGATATGACGAGGCAGGTAGGCGGCATCAGCACCTGACTGCACGACGTTTCCGAAGATCACATGATCGACTTTTTCAGGTGAAAGACCGGCTTGTTCCAGGGTTGCTTTGGCGGCAGCCACACCCAGATCCGTTGCTGAAACATCCTTTAGAGATCCGCCAAAGGCTCCAAAGGGAGTTCTTTTCCCAGAGATAAAAACAATATTTTCCATGAATTAAGGGTAGGACGCTTACCAGGACCAGGCAAGGCCAATCATCGACAAGCCCTGCTCTTTATTGGCTTTATGACTGACAATCAGATCTTTATTATCCAGGACTTTGTCTTTGAACTGAATATCTGTTTCAGAGGCCTTCGCATCGTAGTTGATAGCCGCCTTCAACCAGCCTGAGTATTCCATCTTCGCCAAAGCCTGAAAGGCTTCCACACGGAACGAGAATTTATGAACCACACCGTGCGGAGTTGTGGCCGGAACAACAACATCTGTCTTCAGCTTTTCCTGGGTTTCTTCCACGGCTCGGCCCAGAGCGCTGTTTTTCATAAATTCAGAATTAAACCATAGATTGAATCCGCGGTCGGCAATACGACTCATGACAGATCCGGTGCTTTCATCTTTTTTGATATCCAGGGGAATGATCTTGGCCACATCTTCTTTGGTGATCTTTGGTGTGACTTTATCCTCGGGAATCACCAGCGGCTTGGTGGTACGCAAGTCCACCTTGGCCCAGCAGGCTCCGGAGAAGGTCATCATAAAGAGAAGGCAGGAAACCAAAAGTCTCATACTTACCTCTTATACAAAGAGCGTTCCATGCAAAGTGACCCCAGTCCTTTTAAAATGGAGATAATAAGCAAATAACAGAGGATTCCCTGGAAAAACGTCAGGAGCCGTCCAGTGGCACTTCACTTGGCAATATATTGTCACCTCGACCATAGACTTGTTTCAAAGTGATGCGGCCTGCGCATTGAATTTGCATCGTTGCCACCTGAACTCGTGTGACTACTTGGGAAGTTTAGAAGGAACTATGTGATTCTAAGTATTTAGACCCATAGGAGCCTGCGAAATGTCTCAGGATGGCACGCGAAAAAAGGTAAAGTGGCAAAAAGTTAAACACTGGAGACTTTATGAAATTCAAGAACGTTCAAAGAGGCGCACTGGCATTGGCGCTGACCGCGAGCTTCATTGTGCCCCCTCAGCAAGTGTGGGCCAGTTCAAGCGCAAGCATCTTTTCACTGAACCTGTTTGGTGACGATGATGACACTGGAGTGACGCCAACCAGCCCGACGATTCCAAAAACGAACACGGGATCTTCGACTTCCACACCTCCGAACCGTCCCAACACGTCGAACAATACACGTGTGACTTCTACAGGTTCGGCTCAGGGAAAAATGAATGCAGCCAAAGTTCCTGAAGCATACAGCTGTCCTTTGTTTGACAACCGCCCACATGCGGAACTGATCTCGGCCATTGATTCTTTGAACAAAGAAGTTCTGACGTCTCCGGAATGTACTGGCAGCCCTTCTGCCAAATCCATCGAAGACAACGGTAACGCCATCAAACAAAGCATCGCGGCTTTGCAACAGATCATGCAAACCCAGGATCCTGCTCAGGTGAACGTTAACAGTGTCGAACAAACTATGACAGCTGCTTTGACTGCCGTGGGAAATCTGGGTGACATCGTCAATAACAACAACTTCCTGAACTCCAAGTGCGGTCGTCAGACCATGTCCACGGGTAAAGTTCTTTTGGCTTTGAATGACGTGATCAACGGCCTGGCGCCTTATGCCTTGTTCGCCGTATCCATGAATGCCGCCCTGGCTCCGGCACTGCCGTTCGTTATCGGTGGTGTGGTTGCAACAAGTGGTATTTCTGCCGTTGCCAAAATGATCGATCAGAACACTTTGGATATGAGTAAAGCTGAACACCGCAAAGCGGTTCTTCAGAACACTTGCCAATTCACGAAGGTGGCCAAAAAGGTTCGTTTCATGCAGTTGGCTCAAAGTGGAAAAATCGAAAAGATCACCCAAGAGCTTGAAAAGAGCGTGGATCTTTATAACGCGAAATTCTCAAAACCTTCAGCTGAGCTTACAAATCTGCTGAACTATAAAAATTCTTCTGAGAAATACTTCGCAGCCGTAAACAATCAGCTGGCAAATGACCGTGCGGATGTTGAAACTGTCGAGGCTCAACTTAAAACAAACAACGACGATTTGATGGTTTGTACACTGGCAAACGAGCTGGTGAACTGGGCTTCCGACGGCAAGACCTTCCCGGCTTCTGCCTTCGTAAATCTGGATAAGGCCACAGTACAAAGTGATCGTACCCAGAAGCTTCAGGCTTTGACGCTGAAGACAGTGCATGCGAACTCGATGAAACGTGTTGCTGAATACGCAGCAAAGTCTGTTGAAGACGAAAGTGCCTTGAAACTTTGCGCTCAGAACGGCCGCTCCTGGATTCAGGCGATGCGCCAGGCTGTGAACGCCACTTCCGGTGTTGTGTCCCAAAGCAAAGTGGAGCTTGAAAGTTATCTTTCTAAGAGCGCGGACTACCGTCAATGGAAAGCTCAGTACACTTTGATCGAAACAGAAAAATTGACGATCAAACGTGTTGAAAAAGCGATGCAGGAGCTGGCTCAGGACAACTCCATCATCGACCGTTCTGAATTGGCCCAACGAATGGTCAATCTGAAAGCCGGTCTGTTTGGTTCTCGCAGCTCTTGGGGCTTCGGCAAGCCACCAGTTCTTGCTTGGATCAACCATACAAAGACTATGCATGACCAGGCTGTTGCCGCCTTCACAACCAACATGAGAGCGCTTCGTCAGGGTTCTTTCAGCATGACAGACTCTGGCCAGGGTAAAGGCATCAAAATTGTTATGGGCACAGTCTTCGATGACCCTGTCATGATGAAGAAAAGCAAAGAGATCAGCCAAGCCATGAGCAACTTCAATCTGAGACAGCTTCCAGTGGGTTCTCGTGAGAACGAACTGGTCTGTCAGCAACTTGAGTCAGCTTGGTTGGATTGGTCTGCTTCCATCGACCATATCGGTGCGATCCAGTTCTTCTGCGATATGATCGATCCGGTTTTGGATGTTAAGATGGATTCTGCTGTTGTGATTGCTTGCCGCGGTAACAAACAATTGGGCGGCCAAGGCTACCTGAAATCTGTCGTGGATCAGGCCAGAACGACTCTTGCGACCAAAGGTTTCCAGGCTGACGCCAACCTGGTTAGCAAAAAATTGAAGGAACTTCAGTGCCCAATGCCTGCAGTTTCTGTGATGAACCAATAATAAAGTTCCAGTACAAATGCCAAGACAAAGGGCTCCTCAACGGGAGCCCTTTTCTTTTTCGTATCTTCCCGCCAAATCCCATCAGGGAAAAATCGAAACCTTTTCCGTGTTCAACTGCGCCACATCCAGAATGTCCTGGCGACTTAAGCCCGCCTGCGAAGTGCGAATCACAATCTGCATTCCCGCGCGAACATAGTCCTGTAAATCAGTTTTCGACACAGCGGAATTCACATTCAAAATAAACGACTTCGACGCAGCCATGGCCAACAAATCCAGCTTGCTCAGGCCCGCGCTGCCGGACAAAACCACAATCTGGACGCCGGCATTGAGCAAAGCCACCAGATTATCACGCGACAGGCGACTGCCATCCACGTACAAAACATAAGTTCCGGTTGCAGCCATATCCAACAAATCCTGATAAGAGTAACTGGTTTTGCTGACCGAAATTCCAATATTCACATTGGGATTAGCCAGCATGGCCTGAAGGTCCGCCTTCCCCACAATACTGACCTGATTCTGGCAGTAAGTAATGCGTGAGACTTTGGCGATTTCAGCCACATCGCTCGCACTCATATTCGTGCCACTGTTTTGCGAAAGACATTCTGAAAATTGAGGAGGCAGAGCCGCCCCGGCTGATGCCACCAAAAGAAGAGAGGACAGAAACACCGTGAATTTCATAAACACCTCACCACTTCAGTTTAGTGCTTAAGAAAATTTTAGGCCCATAAATTTCAATGATATTTGCCAAACTTAAGAAGCGACCGGTCGCCCCGCCGGAGTCTATTCGTCGAGGATGTAGTTCAGAGGATCAACAGCCGTACCGTTGATGCGAACTTCGTAGTGCAGGTGAGGTCCAGTGGAGCGTCCGGTATTACCCACCGCCCCGACAACATCCCACTTGTTCACCCGCTGACCGGCCTGCACATAAATCTGTGACAAGTGCCCAAAGCGAGTCGTCACACCGTAACCATAGTCAATTGTGATCAGCTTTCCGTAGGACTCATCATAGCTGGCAAAAACCACAACACCATCTGCAGGAGCATACACCGGCGATCCCGGAGCTGCCGCAATATCAAGTCCCGCATGAAGGGCTGTTTTCCCGGTGAACGGAGAAATACGATAACCGAACCGTGAGGTGATCCAGCCCTTGGCCGGCTTCATATTCGGCGTGGAGTTCAACAAACTCTGCCTTTCGGACAAACTTTCCCAAAGATCGATAACACTTTGTTCTTTAAGCTGGGTTTCCTTCACAGCCTTATCGATACGCACGACCAAAGAGGCATAGTCCTTGTCGGCATTTTCATTGGCCAGCTCCCCGGCCTGATCATTCAAAGGCTTTTTATTGGCAAAAATCTGATCCTGCTCAACCAGCACATCGGCGTCTTCACGCTGTTCCATCGGTTCGTATTCTTCCACGGGCTGACCGGCAGAGGGCTTTGCGCCCATGGTCAACTTGGTGATACGGTCATCCGCTTCGACGTTGGTAATCAATTTCAGTTTGGTCGTGAAGGTCTTTACACGCTCCAGCGAATTTTCCAGGGCACTGACTTTACTTTCAACCACCTGGAACTGCTTGATGAGCTGGGCGTTTTCCGCTTTCAGGCGTTTATTTTCCATGGCCTGCAGAAGCAAACCGAAATAATCCACCAAACCCGCAGCGAAGATAATGATCACAATGGCAGAAATAAAGGAGATGGCTTTAAGCCAGGCAGCCGAGAGCACAAGCTTACGGGTTTTTCCCGTCTGATTGCTCACAATAAACAGCGTGACTTTCTTTTTATCCAAAACCTTAGCTCCTTAAAACAGACTTACTCGTGGAAATGCACCAGCATGACTGTGACGTTGTCATCTCCACCATTGGCCAAGGCTTGTTCTACACAGGCTTTAACAGCTTTGTCAGGTGTATTTTGATTCAAAATCTCAGAAATTCTTTTATCGTCCACCAGACCGGACAGACCATCGGAGCACATCAGGAAAATTTCCCCCGGGAAGATCTCTCGTTCAATGATATCCGGATAGACTTCGCGCTCATACCCCACGCTGCGTGTGATGACATTTCGCCCCACAAACTGACGAACCTGTTCCTCACTCATGACGCCGGCACGCAGTTGTTCATTGATAAGTGAATGATCTTCGGTGATCTGCCACAGATGGGGCCGCTTGAAAAGATAACAGCGTGAATCGCCCACATTTCCCACATACAGGTGTTTGCCGCGAATGTACGCCATCACCATTGTGGTTCCCATTCCCGCCAGTTCGGGGCGTTCATTGGCCGCTTTATCGAAGATGCGTTTGGAGGATTCTTCGTACGCCTGCAGGATCACTTCGCGTGGTGATTTTTTATGAGCATCCGGCTGAAGCATGATTTCCTCAACCGTCTCAACCGCCATGCTTGATGCCACTTCACCGCCGGAGTGTCCACCCATTCCATCCGCCACGATAAAGAGTCCCAGCTCTCGATTGATGAGGCAGGAATCCTGATTCGAATCACGACGAAGACCTTTATCTGTCAGATACCACGAGTCAAATTTCATAGTTGTATCATTTTCACCCACACCTGACAGAAGAGTCAAAGTCTGGCCCTAGACTTGGGTCGCAATCTTTGAGCCCGACTCACCATCAACTCAATATCAAGTGTCATAATACCGATAGAAAGGGGTGAGGTCTTATGAAGAAGTCACCGTCTTTCAGAAAGTATATTGTGCTCTCCCTGGCTCTCCACGCAATCGTGGGGGCGGGTTTCTACATCGCAGGACTTTTCAAACATGAAGCCCCTCTGAAAGAGACAGTCAGCATCGACTTTCTGACTCCAGACCAGCTTCAACAATTTGCCAAGGCCGAGCAGTTAGCTCAAAAGAAAGCCTTGCAGGTATCTGCGAACCAAGTCGTAGAACAGAGTGAGACTTCCGCCAATGAGGAAGAGGTCGACACGCGTTTTTTGAGCGCCAAAAACCAGAAGGTCGCAAAACAAACCATTGCGGCAGAACGTGGTCAGTTTCAGAACGTAAAAAAGGCCGAGCCCACCAAAAGTGGACCGAAGGGTGATGGTCGCCAGAAAACGGCCGCCAAGTCCGAAGAGGCCAAAAAGCAGATCGCCAAAGATCTTTTCAAAGGTTTTGATGCCAACGAAGCCATGGAAAGACAGAAGCTTGCTGAACAAAAAACTGGACTGGGCGAAGGACGTGGAACCGGCGAACAAAACACCGGTACTGGTTCTGAGACCAGTCAATCCAACGATTATGTGAAGGACGTCGACAGAGGTTTGGAGACCCTTTTGAACACCCGCGAGTTTAAGTACTACTCGTACTACAACCGCATTCGCAAGCAGCTGTCCCAGCACTGGGAAGGGCGCGTGCGCGAAAAGCTCAGTAAAATGTTCAAGGAAGGTCGATCCCCCGCTGCGACAAATCAGGATCGCATCACCAAGCTGATGATCGTTCTGAATGACAAGGGCACCTTGGTGCGCGTGCAGGTTCTAAGTGATTCCGGCGTGCGTGACCTGGATGATGCCGCGATTGAGGCCTTCCGTGCAGCAGCGCCATTCCCGAATCCTCCCAAAGGAATCATTGAAGGCGATGGTACTGTGAAGATCCGCTGGGATTTTGTTCTGGAAACCTAAGCGCTTTTCCTGAGGCCTCCTCACTAAGAGGCCTCGTCTGACTTCCTCCGTGCAAATCACAGCTCTTCCTGTTATGAAGAGCCCATGCACTCCTCCACTGCCAAGTACAATGTTCCCTTTGCCGCTCTGATTTTACTTCTGGCCAGCCTGACGGCCTTCGGTCCGCTATCGATTGATATGTACTTGCCCGCCTTCCCTGCGATTGCAGAAAATCTGGGTGTGCCTCTATCGTCCGTGCAGCTTTCCCTGGCTTCTTTCTTTGTGGGACTGGCCACCGGTCAAATCTTCTATGGTCCGCTGACGGATCGCTATGGGCGCAAGAAACCTTTATATGTCGGGCTGAGCATTTATGCCCTGGCATCGGTTGTGTGTGCGTTCACCAAAAACGTTGAAATGCTGATTCTGTTCCGCTTTCTTCAGGCCCTGGGATCTTGCTCGGGCGTGGTGATTTCGCGCGCGATCGTGCGGGATTTGTTTTCTCATCAGGAAACCGCGAAAGTGTTTTCCCTGCTGATGCTGGTGATGGGTGCGGCTCCAATTCTGGCGCCGGTTCTGGGTGGACAGATCAGTGAGCTCTTCGGCTGGCGCATGATCTTCGCCCTTCTGGCGGTTCTGAGCACTTTGTGCATCATTCTAATCGCCACCTTCCTGCCCGAGACACATCATGCTGATCAACGGGTGCATATTAAAGATTCATGGAAAGTGTATGGCAGCATCCTGAAAGACCGTAATTTTATGGGTTACGCTTTGGCGGGCGGCGCCGCCCAGGCCGGAATGTTTGCCTATATCACCGGGTCTTCGTTTGTCTTTATCAATCACTTCGGCATTCCGGCAAAAAGCTTCGGCTGGGTGTTTGGGTCCAATGCCGTGGGTTTGATTCTGTGTTCGCAGATCAACACCCGTCTGCTCAAACGCCAGAGCTATGATGCCATTCTGGAAAAGATCTTTGTGGTCCTGGCTGTGCTCGGAGTTTTTCTGGCAACCGCCGGCATCCTTAACTGGGGCTTCTGGGGCATCATGATTCCTCTGTTCTTATTTATCGCAAGTCTGGGAATGACCTTTCCCAACTCCACAGCAGGTGCCATGGCCACGCAAAAGAAAAGTGCGGGAAGTGCCTCGGCCCTGTTGGGAACTTTGCAGTATGGAATTGCCGCTCTTTCCTCGGCCGCCGTCAGCCGTTTACATAATGGCACAACCATGCCGATGTGTGTGCTGATGGGTTGTTTTGGTGTGCTGGCCTTGATTCTTCATCGCGTGATCATCAAAAGAGCTCTTTAAAAAAACATCCCTTAAAAATTATCGAACACAGGAAAAACGTCAGAGATCGTCACCTCAAGACGACTTTGACAATGTCTTCCATCCCAAGTACCGCCTATTACTTAATAAAGGGCACGATAGCTGCTTTATAAAAGCAGTGACCTCTATTAAGGAGTCTCAGAATGAGAACGCTGTCGCTGCCGGGATTGCTAAATAAAATCAGACTTTGTTCACTTTGGGGCGGGGCTTTTTTCAGCCTGCTATCGTCAGCACCGGCACTTGCTGCTTCTGAGCACTTTGCCGGCGGGGCCCATGAAGTGCAAAACGCTCCATGCCGTTATCCGGTTTTGACGAAGGCCTCGGACCTGGAAAAGTACTTTCAAAACAAAGAACGCCAGTCCGAAAAAAGTAATTTCGAAGTATTGGGCTTTAAATTTGTTAATGACAGCTCTTTCTACGTAAAACACTTTAAAGACCTGATCGAGCCTTCCGAGAACACCGCCTACGATGAGCAAGATCCCCGTATCGAAATCGCCAGACAAAAATGCCAGTCAGTTCGGTGTGCCCTGGCAACGATCATGGGAAAGCCGGAGTCTCTAAAAGCTCTTTATCTTTTGGATAAATACCGCCTGAATGTCGCGCCCATGAAATACTTTGGGGCCGGCTATTTCAAAGACAGGGATCTCGATATTATTCTTGAGGCCATGGCGCTGGTGCCCCCGCACTTGCTGCCCCTTTCAGATATCAAACAGCTGACTCATTCCGGTCCCAAGACCAAACAGGAAGAACGTGTCTATGCGGATTCTTCCATGCAGTTTTACGATTTTTGGGATACGGAATCCGCGGACATGAAGAAGTATCTGCTGTTTCATGAAATTGCCCACAACTGGTCCGACGTGGTAGCCACAGATCTGGATGAATCCCCAGAATGGATGAAAATCACCGGTTGGGAAAAGATCACGTCCTTTATGACGGTGGACTGGAAGCATCCTCATCGTGGGGACTTTAATTACAAGCAATGGGTTTCCCAGTACGCCAGCATCAACTCGTGGGAGGACTTCGCTGAAGCTGTTTCAGCTTATCGCTTCAACCCTGAAAAGCTGTTGAAAGCCAGTCCCGCCCGCTATCAATTCATAAAGAATAAAATCTTCGGCAACATTGACTTCCGCACTGGCAAGAATTGCCAGCTGGACAGTCAGTCGCAAGCTATCGCCCAGTTGGAACAGCAGGCCCTGCAGGCATTGGATCGCAAGATCAATATTTACAACGAAATCACGACTGAGATCGAAACGATTTCTTTACGCGGCGGCATCGCCAAGTCCTGCGGAATCGAGCTTAAGAATACCATCCTGAACAAAGCCGGGGCTGTTTCTCAATTCAATGCCTGCTTCAAAGAAATGATGACAAAGAATCTTGCGGATTCCTTCAATTGGATGACATTGGATCGCCAAGCAGGTTCAACCCGCGTTCAATTTAAAAAGGCCAAACGGGATTTCATCAGTCAATGGCTGGAAACCACGTTTGTAACACAGAAAATGAAATCCATCCGCTGGTCCCCCACAAAGGAGTTGAACTGCTCTTCCTTTGCCAAGAACTACAAAGCCGTGTTTGCACTGGATTTGGAAGCCCCGAATTTGGCAAACAAGGACGTCCATGCCGTGAAACAAGAGCTGGCACCCGCAATTGGCTATTGGATTTGTGCGGATTCAAAAAACAAACGTGCCAGAACTTCGACAATCGACAGAAACAGTTTCGATTTTTTGAAGAAGTGGCTGTATTCCCGTTTGAATCTTTAAATTCCCGAGGCAACTTGCCCCCACCCTGGAGGCGGTCTGCCCCTGCGACCGGCTGATTGTCGCTTTTATTCCAGCCAAGCAGACACGACACTTGCACCGTTGGAGTTTCTAAAAAAGGAGACCCCATGAAACACCATCCAGCAAAGCCACCCATCACCAAGCCCACACAGAAACCAAGTCCTCCAATTCACAAACCCAGTGGCCATCAAGGCACCGCCAGACCGGATACGGGCCGAGTGAAAAGAACCCCCGAGGGAACCATAGAGGAAAGCCCCGAAGAGCAAGCCCCCTAGGCTTAGAAGTCGGTTATAGTTTCTAAATTTCCCTATAAAAACAGTGCTCTATGTGATTTGAGCGGTGCGTCCCAGAGAGAGCCTTTTTCCCTCTGAAAACAGGCTTAAAATGTGGTCCTCTAAGCAACTCTTCCAAAGCCCCCTGTAAATAGAGCCAGAACTCTTGCTGCGGGGCTTAAACCCATGGACTCCTACAGTGTAGAGTGCTAGGTTGCAGACGCTATAAAAGACTGAAAAAACTTAGGAGAACCACGTGGATAACTCTACTCTAAAAAACACAAAACCTGAGGTTCTGGACTCCATCGCAAGACGCGCCCACTACCTGGCAACCCAGATGATCTGGCAAGCCAATCATCGCACTGACAAAGAAAAAGGCGATCCAAAAATCGGTGGTCACCCAGCAGGTTCCGCAAGCTCCCTGCACATCATGGGTGCGTTGCACTTGCTGGTGAAATCTGGTTTCGACCACATTGCCAACAAGCCTCACGCTTCACCAACTGATCACGCTTACAACTATCTTTTGGACAATCTTCTGAAAAGCGATCTTTCCAAACTTTCTTTGGAAGAAGCCAATCAGGCAATGCACGGCTTGCGTAAGTTCTCCAATGGCGACGAATACGTCTTCCAATCTTACCACTCTGCTTACGATCCGGATCAGCACAACTTCTTCCCTTCGGGCTCCGTGGGTATTCCTCCTGTTGAAGCCGGTTACATGGCCCTGGCTTACCGCTATGCTCATGAACACGGTTATGAAGTTCCTAAAGACGCTCACTTCTGGGCTGTTTGCGGTGACTCTGAATTCCGTGAAGGTTCCATGTATGAAGCGGTTCCTGACTTCGCTGAGCGCGAGATCGGCAACCTGACTTGGATTCTGGATTACAACCGCCAATCTTTGGATGGTCACCGTCTGGTGAACAACGCCATCCTGGGCGGTACGGATGCCGACCGTGTTGAAAGAACTATGGCAGCCAACGGCTGGGAAGTGATCCAGGTTCGTCACGGTGCCAAGCGTGAAGCTTTGTTCGCGAAAAAAGACGGTGAAACGTTCAAGACCTTCCTTGAAAAAGAACTGACGGACTATGATCTTCAGGCTTTGTTGCTGGTTCATGATCCGAAACTTTTGAAAGAAAGCCTGATCAAGGACTTCCCGACTTTGAAAAAGTTCCTGACTCCTATTGCAGATCAGGACATCTACGAAGCACTTCGCGACTTCGGCGGACACGACATGATGTCTCTTGCCAAAGCGATGATGAAGTCCAAGGAATCCAAACGCAAACCAACCATCATCATTGCCCACACGCTGAAAGGCTGGGGATTGAAAGCGGCTGCGCAACAAGGTAACCACTCTTCTCTTCCACACGAAGACGAAGTGGAAGAACTGCGCGCAAAACAGGGCATCACAGGTGACACTCTCTATGCACGCTTTGACGAAAAGTCTGCTGAAGGTAAGTTCCTGGCGGCTCGTGGTGAGAAAATCTACGCAGACATCAAGGCTCAAAACGCCCTGAAAGCAAAAAATCAGGAATTCTTCCTGAAAAAGCTGACTGAGTTCGGCGAGATCCCGTCTTCTTTGGAAATCAACACGAAGATGACAAGTTATCCGCACACCCAGTGGATGTTGGGGCAGTTGACTGCTAAACTGACTCGTATTTCCAATACCTCTTTGAATGAGTCTGAACTTAAAGCGGGGCAAAAAGCTCTGACCGACAATGAAAAACCGTTCAAACTGCCGGGTGAACTGTTCATCTCCATGGCTCCGGACGTGGGAACTTCCACGAACTTGAATCCAGCGATGGATGGTAAGATCTTTGGTGCCCAGGAAGTTCAGGATATCGAAGCTGAATTGGGTGTTAAAGACGGCAAGCTTCCTGACCTGGTCCCTGGTGAAGATGTTACGGACCGCTTCCTGCGCTTTGAAATCGCAGAAGGCAACGTGATGTCTTGCGTGGGTGCATTCGGTAAAATGCGCGACATCGTGGGCGTGCCAATCATCCCATTGATGACCGTGTATGACTTCTTCCTGAAGCGTGCTTTGGATCAATACTTCTATAACTTGTACTGGAAGTCCTCTTTCATCTGCGTGGGAACTCCATCGGGCGTGACTCTGTCACCTGAAGGTGCTCAGCACGGCTGGAAGTCCGACATTCAGATTCCAAATCAGATCACGTGGGAGCCATACTTCTGCCAGGAACTTGACTGGATCATGGTGGATGCAATTCGCAGACACGTGATGAATGACAATGCCGGCAGATCCGGTGTGTTGTTGCGTCTTGTGACTCGTGGCGCGGAACAAAAAGATTTCGTGAAGTATCTTTCCAAACAAGCTCGTTTCAAAGTGGGCTTGGAAGGCAAGCTGGCTCGTGCGGAATTCCCGATTGCAGGCGCAGCCAACGAAGAAGAAGTTTCCGCAATGAGCGAAGCAGAAATGTTCGCTGTTGTTCGTGAAGAGGTTCTTAAAGGTGCTTACTTCCTGATTGATTACCGTGGTTACGCGGGCTATGAACCGGGCGACAACGTGATCAATATCTTTGCTATGGGTGCCCTGGTGGCAGAAGCCATTAAAGCTTCTGAAGCCCTTCTGGCTCGTGGTATTTATGCGAACGTGATCGTGGTGACTTCATCTGATCTTTTGACAGGCATCCAGGCTCACGAAAATGATTACCACTACCTGCGCAACGAACTGGGCATCAATGCAGATCTTTACCTGAAAAAGGCGGAAGAAATCTCTACGGGTGATTTGATCACTGTGGCTGGTCGCCGCGTTCCTGTTGTCAGCGTTCACGATGGTGAAGCAGGTCTGTTGGATAACTTGGGCTCTATCATTGGTGTTCGTCAGGAATGTCTTGCGGTTCGCAAACACTCCAAGTGCGGTCGCCCGTCTGAGATCTACAAGTACCACCATCTGGACGACGCTTCTATCGTTGAAGCCTGCGGAAAAGTCCTTTCTGAAACCGCTCTTGAAAAAGTCATGGTTTCAGAACAAGCTTTGGGCGAGGCCAACCAGGCTTCCACCAAGGCTGCTCACTGGACTGATTTGTGGCCATCTGCAACCCACAGCCAGAAGCACTAAGGCGCTTCTGCGCAGGAAGTGCAGCGGGCGAGACCCGCGGAACTGGACTTAGATGAACTACTCTGACTTAGCTCAGCAAGAACTCCCCTTTGATGGGGAGTTCTTTTTAGCTCGCGAGAAGAAGTTTGAAGAACTGATCTTCTTTGTTCATTTCTTCGAAGGCAGCAAAAAGCATCTTCTTCGTCATATCAAGCTCGTGAACTCCTGGGGCTTTGATGCCTTTGTCTTTCAACTTCAGGGTGATCATAAAGACCTTCGCTCTCTAAAGCTTCCTATCAGCGCCAAGGGCGGATTTGGTCTTAAACATATCTATGCCGATCAGATCGAATCCCTGTTGAATCTGATCCCGGGCAAAAAGATCATCTTCTCTTTTTCCAACCCCTCGGCATCGGCCATTGAAGCCATGGCCCGCAGAAGTTGTAGCGATACGGTGGCTTTGGTCTGCGACAGTGGCCCCTCGGGAAGATTCCTGCCATCCGCCTACAACCTGTACACACACGAATACAAAATTCGACCTTTGCCACTAAGACTGGCGCTGACTCCGATCTTAAGCCTGAGCTGGAGTCCGTTCCTGCACAAGGACCTTCACGCAGATCTGGCCAAGTTCCCGGCAGGATTCCGTATTTTGTCGATTCGCGGATGGAAAGATCTGTTGATCCCGCCAGAGCATATTGATGCCGTCTTTGAGCCCCACACACAGCTTGACTGGAGCAAACTGTCCTTACCAGAGGCCGGTCATCTGACAGGGCTTCGTGACTTTAAGACCGACTATGCCCCAACACTGGAGAAGTTCCTGAAACGCGTGGCCCATCCTTGCTCTTGAACAAGACAAAGGAATTTAACTAGGCGTTCGCATGTTCTGTTTTCTATTCTGGTCCCTCATGGAGGGACTATGGCAAATGGAATCCGTCTTCAGATTGTTTTAGTTGCTGGCCTTCTTCTGGGCCTCTCATCCACCGCTTCAGCCTTCGGCTGGGGTCGTAGCTCCGGCTACCTCTACGAAAAGCTGTTCAACAACATGGGGGAGCGCTATCTTTCCCTGCTGGAAGACAAAGCCACCGACAATCCTGCCAATCTGACTCCCGAAAAACGTTCCATTTGTTTAAAACGCTATGGCGGAATTCTTAGCGACGGCGTTCTGGATATCCGCATCGCCCTGGGGTACTTTGATTGGACCACCGGAAGCAACGTCGGCTATTCCGGAAGAAGCTATGGTCTGAGCCCCTCCATGGACATCGGCGCCTTTGAGGCCCTGAAAGAACTTCTGACTTCGCGCTGTAGTGGCAATGCCCGATTCTGCGGATTCCAACAAAGCTCCGAAAGCTCTTCTGTCTTTGGGCGCGAGGTGATAATCCAAGGGCGCCGAATCAAAGCTCGTGTGGAAATCCGCTTTTCCTCGCAGTCCGAGCTTCTTTCTGACAATCTTGGGAAGTATCGGGAACAACAACGCCAACGAACCCAATATATGGAAAACTACTTCAGTAAGGCCCTGAAAGAAGCCGATGCCGTCTTCTACTTCGGACATTCCCGCAATGGCGGCGGACCTGATTTTGCTCCTCCGGTCTTTATTGGCAGCTCCAACAAACTTGACTATGCCGGTTACTACAAAGCCCAACGCCCCGGATTTAAGAAGATGCTCAATGCGCTGTCATCAGGCCCCAAACAAACCGCCGTCCTGGGTTTGATGTCGTGCGCTTCCCGCGATCACTTCCTGTCACGCACACGTTCCATCGCACCCAATACGGGTATTATCACCTCGATGGATGTACTGAACGTTGATGAAGTTTATACAGCGATGATTGGTGGAGTCGATGCCTTGTTGCGAGGACAGTGCCAGCACAGCTTCTATCAATCCATCCGCATGACAAACAACAATCAAAAGTTCATCACCATGGATGGAATGTTTGAATAAACTTTGATTCCTCCAGTTCTTTGTCCTGCCTGCATTTACAAATCTGCAAACCTCCGGTTCCAGGCATTCAGAGACATCTGAATGCCGTATACTGAGTCTATCCAAGGAGGAGATATGAGTCGGCTGGAACACCTGCCCCATCCAAGTCGTTTGCCATCCTTAAATCACCACACACTGGCCTTTTTCACCAATCCCGAAGACGTCCGCAGAGCCGCGTCCGCCCTGATTAACATCGGCTTCAGCGAGGCTGATATTAATATCTTCGAAGGTGACGAAGGTGTTGAGGCGATTGATATAGATGCCACCCATTCTGATTTGGTCAGCAAATACTTCCGCAAGTTTGTAAAGTTTTCTGACGCAGCCGAGTGGCACTTCTTGGCAGAAGCGGATGATGAGCTTCGACGGGGGCATGTCCTTTTCTGCGTGGTCACCATGAACGAAGAGGAAAGGGATAAAGTCGTCCCGATATTAAAGCGCTTTCATGCCTATGACATCCGCTATTGCAGCGGACTTTACGTCGAGGAGGTTGTCTAAGGGCTTCTTCTGCGATAGATCTGTCCGTTCACAAATGAGGTGGACATGGCAGACTTGGAGTTTCATATCTATAAAGTTCCTTCGGAATTTGGCGAATGGCTGGCCGCCTTTGAACAGGATGAATTGATTTTCCTGGGCAGCTACAACGCCGGAAAAAAACGGGTCGAAGGTGATCTGGCTGAGTTCTTTAAAACTCATTATGCTTTTAAGGTCGGCCCCTTCATCCCCGCGAAGTGGAACAAAGGGAACTTCTGGAAAAGCAAGCACAGAATCAAACTTCAGGGTACGGACTTTCAAATGAAAGTGTGGCTGGAGCTCTTGAAGATTCCCGCAGGCAAGACAATCACTTATTCTGAACTGGCGAAAAAGCTCCGCCGTCCCTCCGCCGTCCGGGCTGTGGCCTCTGCGGTTGGGAAAAATCCCATCAGCTATTGGATTCCCTGCCACCGCGTGGTGGGTAAGAATGGCAACATTCTGAAATATCACTGGGGTCCGGAGGTAAAAGAATATCTGCTGAAAGTGGAAGGCGCTCTTTAGAACTGTAGATCCAGAATCATAGTCATCCCGGGGATGCCGCGATAGTTGTCTTCAGCACTAAAACCCAGCCCCGGGATCAGCTGGTAGGACAGGATGTTCTTGTAAATGGTCTGACTCCAAGAAGTGGAAAAGCTAAAGCCGGTCATGCGATAACTGGGTTTATTTTCTGAGATAACAAAGAAGTTGTATGAGATATTGGCGGTTTTGTTAAACCACTGCCCCAAAGCCACACCGTTAGTGACCGTATAAAGGTGTGTTCGGTCCTCATAGTCCCCTTCGTTGATGAACGTCAGGGTGAAAATCTTTGTTAACAGGAAGTTAAAGTTAAATGCCTGGAAGACCCCGGTTCCCTTGTCCGCATCAGCGTAAAACTGCAACTTCGGATTGACCCGATAGTTTTCACCGCGCTCAGCGACACTTTCAAAGGTCAAAGAATTTGAAATTTTGAAAGACCCGGCAAAACTCACGTGAGGCTGAAAGGATGTTCGAACCTCGCCCAACTTTTGGAAGAAGCCCAAGGTCGCTCCATAGTCCCGTTCACGAGGTGTTTGACGAAGATAGGTCTGACTGACCCCGCGCTCTTTGGTTTCATCATAACTGGTGAACGTGATCATCCAGTATTCTTCAACATTGGGCAGACGCAGATTCAGATTGAAACTGGTGGCATCAGAATAGTGATCTTTTTCATTATAATAAAAAGCGGATGAAACCGTTGCCGATGTCGGGTTTCGTTTTCTGGTGTACTGCCGACCGGCCAGAAACAAATCCAAACCTTCGGCCACCCCGTCAAACCACTCTGAAATGGCTTTATTGCCACTGATGAAGGATTCTTCGATGCTTTCTGCCGGGGTTTGTTTGGTCCCAGGTGCGGTGGTGCTGACAGGCTTTTGAGCCCACGCCCCAGAACTGGTTCCCAGAACAAGCAGGATGGAAACAAACGTCTTTAAAGATGTTGATGCTTTTTCCTCTTTCACGTTTTAGTCTCCAAACATGAATTATTTTAGACTGATCCTTTGCTTTCTGTCGCTGAGTATCTCACTTCTTACTGCAAAAACAGCCTTGGCTTATATTCCACAGCGGGGAAATGTCTATGCGGCTTTGGGTCCTTATATTTTTAAAACCAATTATGAAGGCTACAAGTCCGATGAAAGCTCACTGAATTCCACAGGACTTTCGCTGGTGGCCAATGGGGATGTTTCCGACAAAGGCAGTCTTGAAATTGCGGCCATCTACATGAACAAACTCTTTTTCCGCGAAGACAAAAGTAAGTACGTCGTCGAAAAAACTCAGGTGATGCATATCACTTTGGGGTATCGTCGCTGGTGGAGTCCCTCGTTTTCAAGCTCTCTCTCTGTTTACACTTCCTACCCTATGGGCAACATCACGGTTCTTCACAATGACTTCAGCGTCGCGGATGACATGGGGACGACGGCGCGCTCTTCTTCTGAAACAGGCTTGGATCTGGCACTGCAAGGAGAGCTTTGGAGCAGTGGCCGATATGCGATTGTGGCAGAGGGACGCTATTCTTACTCTTTAACGAAGAAGTCCCACGAGTTCGCGGACCAATATGGAGGATCTATCGGGCTTCGGTACTTCATTCAAAGTCGTGTCGCCGCCCCCAAAGAACTGCGCCAACCCTAACGGAAGGCCTGTTTAATTAAATTAAGTTATTGTTTTTTATGTGTTTTATTAAAACACTAACTTTAGTCCATATTTGAAATACGCCCTTTACTTACATATAATTTACATAGTAATTTATATGTAAATGGAGAGCGTATGAGCACCCTGGCCCTTCCCGAATTAGCCAACATTCCTTTTGTCTCTGCCGAGCAATTGCAACCACCAGCAGGGCTCCCCACGGGAGTTCGCCTGCTGGATGATTTTCTGCTGTGGAAAGGGTTCCCGCAAGGGGATCTGAGTCTGTTGCAAGGGGCTCCCGGCACTGGCGCCACGTCTTTGTGGATCCGCCTTGTGCAAGGGGTGCATTCTCAAAATAAGTGGGCGGCTTGGGTGAACGGCGACACGCAATTGTTCCCTGCGCATCTGAACAACTATCAAATCAATCTGAAAAAACTTCTGGTGGTGAAAGAGCCCAAAGATCAGGAACAGTTATTCTGGCTGCTGCAAGAGCTGATCACCAGTTCCCTGTTTGAAGTCATCGGCTGCAACCTGAAAGAAATGTTTTTAAAGAATCATCAGTTGCAGAAACTCAAACGTCTGTGCCGCCTGCACAAAGTGGCTCTGGTTTTTGTAAATCAGAAAGTCAGCAAGTTTGTGAATCCTCTTTTTAGCCTGATGATTCACTTTCAGCGCGACTTTATCACCATTCAGCGCGCCCTTCACCGTCCAACACCGTTTAATCTGGCTGGGAGTATGATCCATGCGAACTTTATGCATCAATTTAAAAACACCGCAAGAAAGCTCCTCAGCTGAGGCGTTTTTACTGCTAAGCCCCCGGGTTCAATTCCGCTTTCCCCATTTTATCTTCGTGGATATCGCCTCAACCCAGCACCTTCTGGGAGGTGAGCGCGGCTGCCTGGAGAAGGCTCTGGAGATTGCCGGAAAATTTTCCCCTGACGCCTCAGCCGCTATTGCAGACACAGCTCCGGCAGCCCAGATGCTGGCCAAGTGGCGACCTTCGCACATCACCCTGCGCGGGAAGGAACAAGAAAGCTTCAAAGGCCTGGGACTGGACGCTTTGAAAGACCTGGAAGGCTTGTCCCCCTGGGCGCAGAAAAAGCCGGTGGAGCACATGATCGCCTTTTTCCACACTCTGGGCGTGCATGGCTTGGAAGATGTTTTAAATTTCCGTCTGAATTCACTGCGCGAACGCTGGGGGGATTTTGGTGTTTTACTTTGGAATCGTCTGCATTCTCAGGACTCTCAAGTCATTTCACCTCTTGTGCCTCGCGACCCTCTTGTGGGCTATGGCTACCTGGATGATCCCATAGGCTCTGCGCCCTTGCTGATGGCGCGCCTGAAAGTGCACTTGGATGTTTTATTTGCGCGTTTGCTGGGGCTGGCCCGCCACGCCCAGCGCCTGGATGTGGTTCTGCACTGCGAATATTCTGACAAACGTTACAATCTGTCGATTGAGCCTGTCAGCCCCACACGGGATCAGAATCTTTTCGAGGATCTGCTGTTCAAAAAATTAGAACAGCAGGTTCTGGAAAATCCAATCCGTGAGTTTGAGATTTCCCTGTTCGACGTGCCGGAAAAAGTGCAGCAGCTGGATTTTTTCGAGCCCCGCGACAACACCGAAGATCGCTGGCGTCGTCTGATCAGCTTTGCCAAACAGGCCCAGTGTGAAATGGGCTTTCTGCAAATGGAGGCCAGTCATTTTCCGGAGCAAAGTTTCCGCCTGGTCACCGACTGGCCGGAAGACTTCAGTCCGCGCGATCTTGTGGAAAGACAGGATGAGGCCTTACAAATCAAATCCGTTTACGCCAAAGCCCTGGCTGAAAGCCCCCGTCCATCGCTTTTATTGGAAAAGCCGCAGGCTTTGTCTGCGGCAGAAGTGCAAAAGCTTCGTTTTGTGTCTTCTTTACCCAGCGAAAGAATCGAATCGGCGTGGTGGCAGATTTCAGTTCAGGATTTAAAAAACCGAGATTATTACTTTGCGCTCTCGCACCAAGGTCAGCTTCTGTGGGTTTTCAAAGATCGCATAAATTCACAGGTCTACTTGCATGGGTACTTTGACTAATAAATCTTTGATCACCTCTCAGAACTCCCGCCTGCCGGCCCAACCCCGGCCGCGCGCCAAAGGATTCGTCGAACTTCTGGGACGCAGTAATTTTTCATTTCTACAAGGAGCTTCCAGCCCCGAAGAGATGGTGTCCCAGGCCGTGGAGTTTGGCTATGACGGGATGGCACTGTGTGATCTGAATGGATTGTACGGTGTGGTCCGTGGTTTTCAGACCATCCAGTCGCCGTCTTTGTTCACCGCTTCGCCCCAGGTAAAAGAAAACTTTCATTATTTGATCGGCTCTGAACTCACTTTGACGGATGAAAGCTCCGTGGTGTTAATCCCGATGAACAAGCAGGGTTATTCGCATTTGTGTGAAATCCTGACGTTGGGAAAACGTCAGGCAGCCAAAGGATTTTCCAAGCTCAGCCTGGAGCAGATTGAAAAGTACAATCAAGGCCTTTTGTGTCTGGCCATCCCGCCCTGGACTGAGGAACGCTATGAGCGCCTGGAGAAAATTTTCGACAACCGTCTGTATCTACCTCTATGGCGGGATCTGACCTGGGAATCCCAGGAGTTTTGCCGGCAGGGATTTGCGCTGGAAGAAAAATATCAGGCTCGTCTGTTTGTCAGTCAGCGTCCGTTTATGCACAGCCCGGAACGCAAGCCCTTGTTTGATGTTCTGACCTGCACCCTTCATCACACCACACTGGCAGAGGCCAAAAACAAACTGATTCAAAACTCTGAACGATGCTTAAAAAGCCTCGAGGATATTTCCTGGCTGTGGCAGGACCGGTTGGATCTTGTGGAGAAAACTGTGGAGATCTCGGCACGTGTGACGTTTTCTTTAAACGAGATCCGTTACCGCTATCCCGCATCCAGCTTGCCTTTGGGGATGACGCCCACAGAACACATGCGCCATCTGACCCTGAAGGGGGCGCAATGGCGCTATCCCGAAGGCATTCCTGAAAAGGCCTTAAAGCAGATCGAATACGAACTGGCTTTGATCAAAGATCTACAGTACGAGGATTATTTTCTGACTCTCAAAGAGATCTGCGATTTTGCCTCGAAAAAAGGGATTCTTTATCAGGGCCGCGGCTCTGCCGCCAACTCGGTGGTGTGCTTTTGTCTGGGGCTGACTGCGATTGATCCTGTAAAAATGGATCTGCTGTTTGAACGATTCCTTTCACGCGAACGGCGCGAACCTCCGGACATTGATATCGACTTTGAACACAGTCGTCGCGAAGAAGTGATTCAGCATATCTACGAAAAATACAATGAACGTCACGCCGCCATGGTGTGCACGGTGATTCGCTATCGCTCGCGCATGGCGATTCGTGAAACCGCCAAGGTGTTTGGCATGCCTCTGCCCAAGATCAATGCCATGATCAAATTCATGGGCCGTGATGGCATGAGACGTCTGCTGGATCCCGCCGTAGCGGCGGATTTCGGCATGGAGCCAGGCGAATGGAAGATGTTTATGACCTTGGCTCAGCAACTGCATGGCTTCCCCCGCCATCTGGGCATTCATACCGGCGGTTTTCTGATCACCCAGGATCCCATCACCGAAATGGTGCCGGTGGAAAAAGCCACCATGGATGGCCGCTATGTCATTCAGTGGAACAAAGACGATGTGGATTTTCTGCGTCTGATGAAAATCGATGTCTTAAGCCTGGGAATGCTGACCTGCCTGCGCAAGTGCTTTGATCTTTTGCGCGATGTAAAAGGGAAAAACTACAGTCTGGCCACTCTTCCCGCCGATGACAAACCCACTTACGATATGATCTGCCGGGCCGACACTGTCGGTGTTTTTCAGATCGAATCCCGCGCACAGATGAACACGCTTCCCCGCATGCAGCCGCGAAGCTTTTATGATCTGGTGATTGAAATCGCCCTGATCCGCCCGGGTCCTTTGCAAGGGGGCATGGTGCATCCGTTTTTAAAACTGCGCCAGAATCGCCCCAAAGAAATCAAGTACGCACATCCCGCACTGAAACCCATCTTGGAAAAAACGATGGGTGTTCCCATCTTTCAAGAGCAAGTGATGAAGATGGTGGTGGCTGTCGCCGACTTCACCCCGGGTGAAGCCGATGAACTGCGCCGGGTGATGTCCTCGGCCTGGAAACGTAAAGCCACCATGGGAGGCATTGAACAACGCCTGCGCGAAGGGTTTGCCCGTCATGGGATTTCTTCTGAATACGCCGATCAAATCTATAAAACCATCGAAGGCTTTGCCAACTATGGCTTCCCCGAAAGTCATTCGGCCAGTTTTGCCCTTTTAACCTACGCCAGTTGTTATCTGAAGTGCCACTACCCAGATGTGTTTGCCTGCGGGCTTTTAAACAGTCAGCCCATGGGTTTTTATGCTCCCCGCACGATCATCGCCGAAGCTCAGCGCAATGGCGTGGTCGTGGCCCCTCTGGATGTTCAGCGTTCAGATTATGACTACACTATCGAAAAAGGCGAAAGCAGCGATGTCCTGCGCGTGGGCTTAAGATCCATCTATGGAATTCCTGAAACCCTGCTTCGTCGAATTGAAGACAGCCGAAAAAATGACGGTCCTTACGCAGATCTGGCGGACTTTATCCGCCGCACTCAACTTCCACGCAGTGTGCTTTTGAAACTTGCCGCCGCCGGAGCCTTTGAAGGCTTTAACAGCAATGTGCGAGAGCTGATCTGGACTCTGGAATCTCTGAGCCTGGATCAGCAAAGTTTTTTATGGGGACACCCCAAAGAGCAGTTCGAACTGGGTGATGACGAAGACGAACCCGAACATCTGCCGTTTGAATCCAACTGGGATCGCTTGCGCCGCGAATATGACAGCAAGGGATACTCCGTCAATTCACACCCGATGTCCGTGCTCAGAACTTATCTGCAAAACAAAAGCAAGGTCTTGCGGGAAAAACGCTTTGTGCCTTATTTCCACTCTGAGGACCTGAAACACATGAAAACAAAAAACAAAGTTCGGGTCGCCGGTCTGGTCGCCATCACCCAGCGCCCACCGACTGCCAAGGGCATGTGTTTCATCACTCTGGAGGACGAGTTCGGCTTTATGAACATCGTTATTCATCCTGAGATTTATCAGAAGGACCGCACCACCATTTACACCCGCTCGCTGCTTGAAATCCACGGTCAGGTTGAAAAAGTGGGCGCCATCACCAATATCCGCGCCGAACGCATTCTGCCGCTGGGATAGAGCCCTGAAAGTGCTTTTCAAGTCCGATCCCCGGGTGTTATGGTGCCGGCATGATCCGCGAAGCCATTGAAATGATTTTCACTCCTGCCACTCCTCTTGCCAAGAAATACGGGTTCTTGTATCACTCGATCTCTTTGAAACACCGCTATGAACGCTGTGAAAAAGTCTGGCTGCCGCATTTGAAGAACTGTCAGGACATCTTTCTGCAAAGTCTTCAGGATCTGCCACAGAAAAAATCCGTGGTGGTGATGGGTAGTGCCCATCTTCATGAAATCCCTTTGCACCTGCTGATGAACAATTTTGAATCTGCCACTCTGGTGGATGTCGTGCATCCGCTGAAACATCATTGGGCTGCGAAAAGAAATCCGCGCCTGAAGCTGGTTACCATGGATCTGGGCGGTTCCTTGGCCGAACTGGAAAAACTCAAATCCCTGCAGGATCTGAAAGACCTGATTCAGAATCTTTCACAAAAAGAACTTTTCCATTTTGAAGCCGATCTGATTGTGTCCGGGAACCTGCTTTCGCAACTGGCTTTACTTCCGATGGAAGCCCTGGAAAAATTCACCAAGACAAATCTGACCCTGACTGAAAAAGACGAGATCTGCACTGCCTATGGCGAAATTCACCTTAAGAATCTGCGTGCCTGCCAGGGGAAAAAGCTGGTTTACAGCGATCGCGCCGTCACCTATCGCGACCCGGAGGGCAAGATCACCTACACCGGATCTTACCCGGTGCACTTTGAGGGCTTCACAAAAATAAAAGACTGGAAATGGATGCTGGCCCCCTTGAAAGAGGCCTCTAAAGACTACTCCATAGAAATGAAAGTCGAAGCCTACACCTCTAACAAGCTGTAACGACCAGCACGTCGACGACGCAGCAACGCCGCTAAAAGCTGATTTTACAGCTTGTTAGCAGCGAGGGCCGCTTGAGCAGGACAAATTGATGCCGGATTCATCCAGCTTAAAGAAGTTCTGGATGCGCTCCTCTTCGGCCTTGCCATCCAGGCACAGGCTGCGGAAAGCTTTTTTCACCTTGGCTTTTTTTACCTCGATGTCTTTTTCGTTTTTCAAAAGGGCATTAAGAACTTTATAGCCCCACAGATCCGCCTGAACCTGATCCACTTGCAAAGAGCTATCAGCGTCCTGACTTAAAGAGCCTCCGGACAAACAAGCCACTGCTTTATCATCTGGCTTGGCTCCGCGCAGTTTCATTTGTACGGCCATTTCACGGGTCAAATCAAAGACCAGGCTCAAGATACGGTCTTCCTTTTCTATCCCGGCATTTCTCATCAAGCGGCCCGGACAAATCGCAATCACTCCATTGGGGCCACCACCGGGAACAATCGACATAGACGCATTTCTTCCGCCGTCCAAACCGCAGGTTTCCTTCAGTTTGGCGACAACTTGATCTTTAAAAGTAAAATGATTGGTCAAAGTTTCAGTGACAGAAAACACCAGTGACGTGTTGATGATGCTAAACAGTAGACGCTTATCATCTTCCGAGATTCCCTGCTCTTTCTCAACAACTCCGATCAAAGCTGTGCGCGCGATCTCCGCGGCCTCTGTCACATCGGCATCGTACTTATAAAAGACCTGATATTCTTCATCCGCCCGTTTCAGAAGCTCTGAATCCAGATTCAGTTTTTTCTTTTCTTCGTCCAACGCCGCAAAGCTTGCCGGCATTCCGTCGAAGTTTTCGCTCAAGCCATGGGCTTTCTTTAAGGCGTTCAAAGCATTTTTGGCCAGTTCGGCCTGCGCTTTGGTTCCGATATTGGTCAAACTCTCGCACACAACCGCCGCGGGCTTGTCACACATGCTGACCGTCTTTCCTACCGGAGCAGTCTGCTCAGCTTTGGCTTTCAGGCCCTCTTTGTTTTTGTACTTTCTGGCATATTCGGAATCGCTCTGGGCACAAGCAGCCAACCCCAAGCTCACAGCAAAAACAAGACTGAGTTTTTTCATAACTGCTCCTTCTCTATTCACATGAAGACAAAAAAATGTCACTTCCATGTGTGAAAGCGGCCCCAGTGGGGCTCATCACTTCAAGGAGAGGAAAAGCAAATGCAGGGCCAGAGGCTTGTCTCAGAATGATTCAGCATCAAAAAGACTGTTCCCTTTGAATTTACAACCATTTCATTTATAGCCCTTTGTTGCACTCATTGACAGGCCCCCTGGTCGCGCAGATAAACGAACCTCCAAACAAAAGGGGTTTTATATGAAGTCCACTATCGTGCTGGCAAGCTTGCTGACACTTTCTCTGAACAGCTATGCTGATCAAAACATCAACTCAAATAGCCTGGAATTTTCCAAAGAAGCTGTTGAAATGGCGCCTCAAGGCCTTTTGCCATTCATCGGCTTCGGTGGTGGTTACACTGGCAACAATGACAATATCCCTGTTGAAGGAACTCCAATTTCTTTGAAAGTCCTTGGCTCTTACTACATGGCTCAACCTTATGTGTTTGACGCCGGGTTTGGCATTTCCAATCAGCAGTTCTCTCAATCTGCTGCCAAAGACACGGCAGTCACCGGTTCCAGTCTTGAGTTGGCAGCTCGCTATCGCTTCGCAAATAAATGGCAGGCTGGTCTGGTTGCAAATCATCTTTTCAAAATGGGCTCCTCCTATGCGGCCTCTCAAGGTGACGCACAGTTTGTCGGTCTTCAGGCTTTGAAAGAGTTCTCTATCGCAAAAGGCTGGCTGGCTCGTGTCGGTGGCCGCGCCATGACTGAAACCAACAACACAGGCGAGATGGTTAACATGTACATGATCGACCTTCAGTTGGGCTGGAATCCGTATGCTCAGGCGACAACTGTGAAAGCTACTGCTGCTGCTCCGAAGGCGCAAACCGCACCTGTAGCCAAAGCTATCGAAGTGAAACCAACTTCTGCTTTGGATTACATCAACTATGCATCATTCGAAAATGGCAACAGCATCTTCTTCCAAGAGGCCAGCTACACCATTGATGCAAAGAACCAAGCTCAATTGAAAAAACTGGCACGCCTGCTGAAACAGAACAAAAATCTTTTCAGCAAAGTGGAGGTTCACGGATATGCAGACATCTCCGGACCGGAAGCGCTAAACCAGTCACTTTCAGAAAAAAGAGCGGAACAAGTCAAAGCTCAACTGATCAAAGGTGGTCTGAATAAAGAGACTATCGTGGCTTTGGGTAAAGGCTCCAGTCAGTCGAAGGAAATTCTGGCTCAGGACCGCAAAGTGGAACTTCTGTTCACAGGCGTAAAAGACGAAAAAGCCCTGCAAAAGGCTTTGGCTCTTTAATATACAAAGGTTCCCGTTTATTTTTGAGGTCCACAATGCATCTAACGCAAAGAGGACCCCAAAAGAGCCGGGAACCTTTTTTACTTTTTAATGGCTACAAAAAGGCCTTCATACGTCGGCACAATTGCCGAATCAAAAAGTGCGGAATCAGACAATCGCTTGTTGAAGTCCTTCATGATATTGATTTGTTTGTCAGAGAATCTTTGCGTGGGTTCTCCCCACACACCACCGGACAAAAAGATATTGTCCGCCAGAATCAATCCTCCAGAACGCAGATTTTTTTCCGCCCAGGTCAGATAGTCAAAGTACGCCGCTTTGTTGCCGTCGATAAAAATGCCATCAAACGGGCCTTCACTGGAAAGCTTTTCCAGTTCCGCGCGGGCATCACCCATCACCAGGTGAATTTTCTTTTTGCTTTGGTCCAATTTCGCAAAGGCCTGCGCGGCATAGTCGCCGTGACGTGGCTCCTTTTCCAGGGTCCACAAAGTGCCACCTTCAGGCAAAGCTTCAAAAATATATTGTGCTGACAACCCCGTCAGGGTTCCGATCTCAACAAATTTGCGACACCCATGCAGACGGATCAACGTGCCGATCAACTGTGCTTCAGCAGGATTGATACTGATGCGGCCCAAGTTCAGTTCATCAGCGAACTGGCGGGACAGTTTTTTAGGCTCTGACTCTTCAGCGAGAAGAGACAGCATGTATTCTTCTTTGTTGGTTAGCACGGATTCACGCATACCTTATCCTCGCATATTCCTGCGATGAAGTTAACAGGAAGTTAATTTGCCCGCCTTGCCTGACAGCGCATAGCCTTTTCTGGATACACACTTTACCCATAGACGGAGGTTTTTCATGCGTTTTCAATCCACGACTGTGAAAGTAGTAACATCCCTGGCTCTGCTACTGGCTCTGGGGGCTTGTGCCAATAAATACAAAAAAGACAACGAGAACATGGTCAGCTCCCAACGCTCCTCTGATCGCGGTCCCCAGTCCGCTTTATCCGGGGCAGCCGGAGATCTCAGCAAAAGCACGAAGTTCTCAACCCTTTCCCAGAATATCCGATTTCACGTCGGCAGCTCCGAGCTGACCGCCTCCAGCCGCCGGGCCCTGAACGAGATCGCTTCAGAAATGAAAAAGACTTCAGGTTCATACGAAAAAATCCGCATTGCCGGTCTGGCTGATCCACAGGGTGATACGGCTCGTAATCAAAGACTTTCCGAAGAACGTGCTGAACGCGTGCGCGAGTACCTGATCTCTAAAGGTGTGCCGGATTCAAAACTGGAAACCATCGGCAAAGGGGCTGTGGCTCGAGACACTCTGGGCACCGCCTCACAAAGAGCACGCGACCGTCGTGTGGACTTTGAGATTGTCGAATAAACATAAAATCGGCAAGATAGAGGGTTATGAATCCTCTTCTTGTCTTTGATCTTGATGGCACTTTGATTGACTCAGCTCCGGATATTATCACGGCCGTCAATCGCACCTTGGCGAATCACTCTAAACCCATATTAAGTGATGCCACTATTATTTCTCATATCGGCGAGGGGATTAAAAAACTCATCGCCGATTTATTTAAGAACGACAATCTGGATCCCGGCGACATGATTGGTCTTGAGATGGAATTCCTGCGCACCTATGAAGAGGAAATGCTGAACAAAACCCGCATTTACCCTGGAGTCGAAAACTTCCTGAGTCAGTATCAAGGCCCAATCGCCATTATCACCAATAAAAACGAAGAGCCCGCCAAGGCCATCATCAATCACCTGGGACTGAACCGCTTTCCCTGGGTCAATATCTTCGGAGCCGACACCCTGGAGGAGAGAAAGCCCAGTCCTCTACCTCTGCGCACCATGATGAAGCTGGCTGGGCGCCTTCCCTCCGACACCCTGATGATCGGAGACGGAACACCGGATATGCTTTCTGCCCAACGAGCCGGCGTAGGGTCCATCGCCATCGGATTCGGCTATACGGACCCACATATTCTTAAAAAATATGAGCCCTTGGCGGTTCTGGATCACTATCAGGATCTGTCGGCGTTACTGGCTAAAATCACCCAAGAGGCTTGACGCATCTTTGCCGTAAAAAATAACCATGCACCCTTTGCGGGCTTGCCTCAGGGCGGCGTGGACTATATAAGGTGAAAGCTTTTTGATAATGGGGGGTTGTCTCCGGTGAACGACATTCTTTTAGAAGTTCAAAATCTTAAGACGCGCTTTAAAACTGACGAAGGCACTTTTCTCGCGGTAGACGACGTTTCCTTTAACGTCAAAAAAGGCCAAACTCTTGGAATCGTTGGGGAATCTGGGTGCGGAAAATCCGTAACCTCTCTTTCCATTATGCGTCTTGTCCAGAAGCCTGGAAATATTGAATCCGGCAAGGTCCTATTTAAGGGCCAAAACCTTCTGGAGCTGTCTGACGACCGCATGAGACAAATTCGCGGTAACGAAATCGCGATGATCTTCCAGGAACCGATGACTTCCCTGAACCCGGTTTACACCGTAGGCGATCAGATTGAGGAAGCCATCCTTTTGCACCAAAAAAACCTGACCAAAACTCAGGCTCGTGAACGCGCGATCGACATGCTTCGCATCGTGGGTATTCCAGCACCTGAAAAACGCTTCCATGAATTCCCGCATCAGCTTTCCGGCGGTATGAGACAGCGTGTGATGATTGCCATGGCGATTTCCTGCAACCCGGAACTGCTGATTGCTGACGAACCAACAACGGCGTTGGACGTGACCATTCAGGCTCAGATTCTGGATCTGATGCGAAAACTGCAAAAAGACTTCAATGCCGGCATGATCCTGATCACTCACGATCTGGGTGTTGTGGCAGAGATGTGCAACGAAGTGGCCGTGATGTATGCGGGCCGCGTGGTTGAATTCGGTACCGTGGAAGACATCTTCTATCGTCCGAAACATCCGTACACTCGTGGTTTGCTGGATTCCATTCCGCACTTCGAAACAGGACACAAGCTGGAGCAGCTGAAGACCATCAAAGGCATGGTTCCAAGTCTTTACAATCTTCCGAAAGGCTGCCGCTTTGCGGATCGTTGTCCTTATGCTCAAGATGACTGTCGCCAGTCTTATCCATCCACTGAAAATCTTCGCGGCATCCATAAGGTCGCTTGTTTCCACCCCTTGTCTGACGAGGTCACGAAATAATGAGCACTCCTCTGTTGAAAGTTGAAAATCTGGTAAAAAGCTTCCCGATTCACGGTGGTATCTTCAATCGCGAAGTGGCCAGTGTAAAAGCAGTTCAGGGTGTATCCTTTGAAATCAACAAAGGTGAAACATTGGGCCTGGTGGGTGAATCCGGCTGCGGTAAGTCCACTTTGGGTCGCTGCCTGATGCGTCTGCACGACACCACCTCTGGAAAGATCATCTATAACGGCAAAGACATCACTCACATCCAGGGCGAAGAACTGCGCGAGATGCGCCGTAAAATTCAGATCATCTTCCAGGATCCGTTTGCGTCTTTGAATCCGCGCATGACTATCGGAGCCATCCTTGAAGAGCCTCTGATTATTCATAATCTTTACGCCACTGCGAAAGAGCGTCAGGATCGTATTCATGAACTGATCGACCTGGTGGGCTTGCGCCGTGAACACCTGAATCGTTATCCGCACGAGTTTTCCGGCGGTCAACGTCAGCGCGTGGGTATCGCTCGCGCTTTGGCGGTGAATCCGGAACTGATCGTCTGTGACGAGCCGGTTTCCGCTTTGGACGTTTCCATTCAGGCACAGGTGATCAACCTTCTGATGGAACTTCAACAGAAGCTGGGCCTGACTTACATCTTTATCGCGCACGATCTGAAAGTGGTTGAACACGTCTCCACTCGTGTGGCCGTGATGTATCTGGGTAAAGTGGTTGAAATGGCAGATTCTGAAGAGCTTTATAAGAATCCGAAACATCCCTATACCAAAGCCCTGATGTCTGCGATTCCGGTACCGGATCCACGCAAAAAAGAAGAGCGTATCATTTTGACTGGCGACGTTCCGTCCCCGATCAACCCGCCTTCTGGCTGTCATTTCCACCCTCGTTGTCCTATGGCGATCGACGATTGCAAGACTATCGTCCCGACACTGGAAACAAAGGCGAAAGATCACGTCGCTTCGTGCATCCGAGTGTAAAGAAGTAACTCATTCTCTCCGATAACTCCTTAGTACACACTGAGGAGTTCATGAAGACGCAGGGGAAAATCTGGATTATCTATGATGCCGAAACCAAAACGCAGACGAAGCCTATGTCTGTGGTTCAGGCGCAAGTGACGATTCTCTCCATCGCGGTCCAAGATCACACCAAATTTTTCCTGTGGACTCCCGGCTGGGAAGGCTGGCTTTCCATCAAGGACTTCCTCGAGTCCGATCAAACTTACTTCGTGATTGTTCAGCCGCCCAAACCGGGCGAAATGCCGGGTTTGCCAGGTGAAGAACACACTTTGACCGCCACCAAAAATGCTCCTGCCACCAAGGGTGACAGTCAATACACTCAAGTTGTGGTCGGCGATATGCCAATTAAACACCGCGAGGTCGGCGGCTATCACGCCAAAGATTTCAACGGTGATGATCTGGATTTAAACAAGATCAAAAAAGACAAATCCGAAATGCCCAAGCCGAAAAAAGCGGCTCAGGCTGAAGAAGCTGTGACCCCCGTGGCCGTTGCGAAGGCAGAACCAAAAGGATCAGACCGTCGCCGCGACCCCCGTCACAACTTTAAAATCGAAGTGGTGTTGGTTTCCAAAGTGCGCTCGTTCAGAACGTACTCCAAAGATATCTCTTTAAGTGGAACCATGCTGGAGGATGAAATCCCCAGAGACTTCCTGAACAAACCATTTGATCTGATCATCGTGAATCCCTTCGAACCGGATCCCGCCAAAGCCCGCCTGCTTTTCAGAGCGAAGATTGTGGGCGACCTGACCGACCCACGCCGTCTGATGTTCATTGAGCAGGACGTGGCGATGACGTTGCGTCTGGATGCTTTGTTGAAAGCTTACGTCGCTTATCAGGATCAGGTTCGCAAGAACGCCGGATAAAAATCCCTCACAGAAATCTGTTGCTCCCAGCAGATGAACTGAGACTTCTCTCTCGACCTTCGTCGCATTCCTTGCAGAAGTTTTTTGTTCATTTCTTACATGAAAACAAACCAGTTCAGAGACTTTTTTGCATTAAAGTATCTTAACGATACATTTAGGCTAGTTTTTCTCAGAAACAATCAAGGACTCTTAACAATCGCCGATATCTTATTTTGAGAACTCGGCAAGGAGAGCCCATGGATCACTTCAGATACGTTGTTGCAATTGGTGTCGCGGCAAATCTGCTTACCGCCTGTCAACCAGAGGTCGAAGAAGCTGCCAAGCCCCGCTATTTATACGTAGCCAGTGGGCTCTGTTATTCGGGAACCGGCAACACAACTTACTCTGCAACCACAGCTTCGAATGTGATCTTTCGCGTGAACCTAGAAACGGCTCAGTACGAGGGGCGCATTGCTGACTTCACAACAGGTTTTGATGCTCCGGGAACAACCCCCGTAGGGATTGCTGACTATGATTCAGAACATTTACTGGTTCTGCTGGAACATACAGGTCAGCGCCGAATTGAGCTGATCAAAAAAACTCTTTCTGGGGAAAGACAGACTTACTATAACAACACTTCCGCAACAGCTCCCATAGGGGCCTTGCAATCAGCCGGCCGATATATTTTTAAAGCGTTGGATGGGTTGCTAATCAGTCGATCCACTGCCATCGAAAAACTGGACACCGGCAAATCCCGCGAAAGTGGAACAGGAACCAATGCGTGGGTTCAGGCGCCGGGCGGCTCTTGCAGCGCCTCAATCACCAACATCACCTCACTGGCCACCTACCCAACAAGCTCCAATACGCTGGGCTATAACATCATCTATACGCATTCGCAGAACGCCTCCAGTGCCAACAATCGCATTGGAATTATCAATGGCCAAACAGGATGGAATGGAACCTCAGGGTGCCTTGCCAGTCAGGCCGCACCGGCCTTAACTGCATACCCCACTTCATCCGTTTATATGCAGGATTCCGGTCGCGTTGTGGTCAGTTATGCAGGAATCTCGGGTTCCATGCTGAATTCGATCTATTCATATGACGTCGATGAAACGGCCAACACCATCAGCGATGAAGTTAATGGCTATGAAGTTCCCAGTGTCATCTATGGCGCCTCTGCCATGACTTATGATAAATCGACCAAAAGTCTTTATGTTGCCACCGGTGGGGCTATCACCAACAATTTCACGACCGGCAATATTCCGTATAACATTGAGAAATTCACCTTTAACAGTACAACCAAAGAATTCACACGCGTAGGTTCCACATCCTTTTATCCGGGGAATCTGGAAACTCGCTGTATTTCATCAATGTTTATTGGAAACTGAATTCGCCCCTACGGAGCACCGATAATATTCACGCCCCAACTGGTCAGCGTGCCGGTGATGTCATTGCTGCCACCATCATAAACCTTCAAAGTCCAGGTTCCGTTGGATCTTTCGTGGAAGAAGGCATTGCTCAGGAAAATTTCATTATTGTATCCGGAAATCCCCGTCAGCGAATTGCGCATATTAATGATCATACTTTTAGTGCCCGAAGGGGAAATCAACTCAACCCCCAGATCTGCGATATTGTTATGAGCAATTGTAAACTGAACCTGAACCGCTTCGATGCGCAGATTGTCGGACACCGACACCGTACTGGACAATCCCGTGGAACTGTATTCGGGGATTGCATTGGGGTTGGGACTGGAGTTTGTCACAAATCCTGTGGCCGTCTGCGCCGCCGTATAAGGTGAACTATAACTTCGTGCCAACGCCACCGCCGCATCCACATTCACACGGCCGAACCCAAACCAGTTTTGAAATTTAAAGCCCGCCGCATTCGTCACCCAGGCATTTTCCCAGACAGCCCCCGTCGGCAGACGCACGTTCTTGGAGGAATCCCCGGGATAACTGTAAAAAGGATGTCTGGCAATGGCCGACATGTTGGGACTGACTGGAACCGCTGTTTTGGCCAGAATGTATTTTACATCTCTCCAGGTCAAAGCCGGGTTGGCTTCCAAAATCAGGGCCACGGCACCGGCCAGAACAGGCGCTGCTGCGGAAGTACCGTTGAATGTCGTCGTGTAATTGCAGTTGCTGTTACCGTTGCTGCCACGCTCGAACTCGATCTTCCCGGAAATCAGGGTCTGGGCATATCCAGCACTGCACCCGCTTCGATCCGTTGTGATCATCGCCGGATAGTCATCGCCAAATTCTCCTCCAAACGAGGAAATCCAAAGATTTGCCCCTGGGGAAGAATAAGAAGCAATTTCTCCCATAGAGTTCAAAGCCCCCGTCATGATCGTGTACGGCATGTTGTTATCCGGATCAAAGTTCGCATTGCCGATACAGTAGACGCTTTCTGAGTTGTGGCACTTCACAATAAAATCGTTGCCCGCTGATTTGACATAGATGGAACCCTTACCCGCTCGCCCATTGACAACGCCGGTAAGCAGTCCGCTTCCCCAAACAGCCACCACTTCAGGAAGATTATTCTGGGTGTTCCCCCAGCTCATGTTGTAAATGTCATGACCACCGGAAACCTGCTGACCAATGCGCGCGTTGGTCTGGGATACATTCTTGGAAAGAAGGTTGTACGAGATAAGTTTGGCTTTGTAAGCCACACCCTTCGTACCCACACCATTCCCACCCACAGCAGCGATCAGCCCCGCGACGGCAGTTCCATGGTTGTCATCAGAGGAATAAGGTGCCGCATTATTTGCCCCCGTCGGCGTCGACTGATGGTAGTCAATCGAGGCGCCATATAAAAAGTTACTTTTAAGATCTTCGTGACTGTCCTGAACGCCATCATCAGACACAACAATCTTCAAACCTGAACCGGAAAGACCAGAGGTCCAAGTCTGGAGCATATCCAGATCAAATCCGACCACCCCGCTCCCAGAAGAGGCAAAGACAGACTGCCCGGTGTTGTTGATATGCCAGGCATAACCCAGGAAAGGATCATCGCCCTCTTTAATATCGGCAACAACCGCATCGAACCCCTGCTTTGAGCAGTTGGTGAAAAGCAGGCTGATGACGGCACCAACCATCATCAATGGCAGAAAGATTTTTACTTTTCCTTTAAAACTTTTCATACTGCCTGCTTAGAATTTCCAAACGTACATCACTGATTCCGGGCTCACTGCCCAGGCGATCCTTCAAAGAAAACAGGTCATAAGGTTGCTGCGCCGATGTGACAAAGTAAACGCGCATCTCGGGCAGTTGACTGACAACTTTCAGATCAAAAGCGCGCAGCAAAGGCTCAATCTCGACTCCTTCACGCAAGGTGATCTCAATACTTCCCGTCACCACTCCGGCCAGACTTTTACGCTCATTGAAAACAACCATGGGTTGTGCATTGGAATAATTTCTTTCATCCACCCGCAAGCCCTCTTGAGGGACCAGATAAAAGCCGCTGACTTCAGCCATCGCATCCGGCCGTGGACCGGCTGACATCGGATAGGCCGTCATTCCCTCCCACACCTTCCACGCGGTTTCTGACAGCATGGAAGACTGAGCCAACCGGCGAGACGTGGGACTAATTCTTTGAGGGGAGGCTTTAGCCTCAGGTAAACGCAAACGGCGGTCTTCAGCTGCTGTGTTGTCACCATGGGAAGGGATATCTGTCACTTGGGTTTTATCCAACGGCTTTGTGCTCAGGGCGATTTCCTCTTCGCTTTGTGGATCTGAGGATTCCACCACAGCCATGGCTTCCTTCACAGATTCTGCGAAAGTCGGCTCCTGATCTTTCTTAAAGAACAAGCCCAGCGCCACCAGGCCGGCGGCAACAACAATGAAGATATACGTGCTTTTACGTGTCATGGGTCCTTATTATTCTAACTTTAAAAAGCAGCTTCGATCACTATTTTCTGCAAGAACCATCGGGAAAGTATGGAGACACGGTGAAATCCCAAACTGAGACAGAACTTTGGTCCATAAAAAAAAGCCCTGCTGTTTCCGGCAGGGCTTTTTGGATATGAGAGATTGAAAATTGGAGGATCTAAGGGTTCAGCTTTAAAAGGGTTTCCACGGTCTTTTTCAGCTTCTCGACATCAAAGGGCTTCTTGATATAGTCGTCGGCTCCAAGCTCGAAAGCTTTCTTCATGTCCTCTTCGGAAGCTTTTCCAGAGACAAACACCAAAGGAATCTTTTTCAGGTCGCGATGGTCTTTCAGCAGTTGCGCCAGCTCAAAGCCGTTCACCCAAGGAAGACCCACGTCCATCAGAATCAAATCCACCGGATGATCATCAAGCACCGTGGAAAGCTCCGTTCCGTCAGCAGCCAGCTTGGTCACATAGCCTTCGCTTTCCAGAATTCTTTTCATCGCCAAACGCATTGTCTCGTCATCTTCGATAACCAGAATGATTTTGGGGTCGAGCTTTTTCTTCGCTTCACGGAACTGATCCAAAGGCACCACTTCCTGGGAAGCAATGCGCGCCTTGGTCATTTTCTCGATCTTTTCGATCAGATCCTTGGTGTTGATTCTTTTATCCTTCATACATTCCTTAGTGAGACTCTTGAGCTTCCAGCCATCTTTCTGCATCGATTGCAGCCATACAGCCCGTACCCGCCGCTGTGATCGCCTGGCGATACACATGATCTTGCACGTCTCCGGCCGCAAAGACACCTGGAATGTTAGTATACGTGGTATTAGGCTGGGTGATCAAATAGCCTGTCTCATTCATATCCAACATTCCCTTGAAAAGGTCTGTATTGGGCTTATGGCCAATGGCCAGGAATAGACCTGTGATTGGAAGTTCTTTGACAGCTCCGTCAACAGTGCTTTTGATTTTTGCGCCGGTCATGCTTTTGCCATCACCCAGAACTTCAACCACTTCTGTGTTGTACAGAACCTCGATCTTTGGATTCTTCAGCGCACGGTCCACCATGATCTTAGAAGCACGGAAATGATCGCGTCTGTGAATCAGATAAACCTTAGAAGCAAAACGAGTCAGGAACTGAGCTTCTTCCATGGCTGTATCACCACCACCGACAACACCGATTTCCTGATTACGGAAGAAAGCGCCGTCACAAGTTGCACACGCAGACACCCCGCGGTTGGCATACATCTTTTCAGAGGGCAGCCCCAGATACTTCGCACTGGCCCCGGTAGAGATAATAATGGATTTTGCCAGATGCAGTTTATCCCCGATCCAAACCTTAAATGGACGCTGGGAAAAATCCACTTTCGTCACATTACGGGTGATAAAGCGCGTGCCAAATCTTTCCGCCTGTTTTCTCATAACTGTGATCAAGTCAGGCCCCGTGATTCCATGCTCAAAGCCAGGGAAGTTTTCAACCTCAGTCGTGGTCATCAGCTGACCACCAGCCTCTTCACCCTCGATCATCAAGGGATTCAGATTCGCACGGGATGTATAGATTGCGGAAGTCAGCCCCGCAGGACCAGAACCGATGATAATGACATTTTCTACTTTTTGATCTTCAGTCATAAATTACCTCATAAATAGGGTCGGAAATTACGCTCAAAGGCTATCAACAAATATGACCCTTTTCATTAGTTCTTTGCACGTTTTGGGCTGCGTCAGCTACAATCGGCTATGCCCTTGATTTCCTTTAAAAAGAACATTCACGCACCTATTGAGGTTCCCTCGCAAACCATCTTGATGACGGCGTTGCTGGATGCAGGACTTCCCGTCGCCTCCAGCTGCGACGGCGACGGCGTTTGTGCGAAGTGCAAAGTCATTATCGTGGAAGGAAAAGAGAATCTGACCCCGGAGAACCCCACTGAGAACTTTCTCAGGGAAACCAACAACATCCCCAAGGATGTCCGCATCAGTTGTCAGACGCAGGTTCTGGGCGACATCACCGTGGACACCACTTATTGGTAGGCTTCAAAGCCGACAAGTCCTGACGACACTTATGCTGTCAGCTAAAGATCCCGCTTCTTAAAGGGAATGCCGGGATCTTCCGGCTCGTGATCAGGACGATCCAGCCGCCGAGCCTCTGTTGGTTTCGGCAAGGCGCAGCGGTCGCCTTCGATGTATGAAAGCCGCAACCGGGCCGCAAGACCCTTCTGATTCTGATTGTAGCAAGGAAGCGCTGAACTGCGCAGGGTGGATACGGAGGGCTCAGCCGGTATAAGGTATTCAGAGCCTCGGACGATCGCAGCTTCCGTGGATGGCGACAAAAGAAGCCCCAAAAAAATCCATCTCATAAGACCCCCTTGCAGAGGTCTCAGTATAGCCTGTTATCACGACAAAATCTTAAATCTGCCAAACGACGCTGGACCCAGCCCCGGGGCCTAGACAGTGCGGTTGTTTCTTAAGCGGACAAAATTGATCTTGATACCTTCACGAAGGAAGATCTTTTCAAAAGCGGTTTCGAAGTTCTGCTCTTTCATTTCTGAATTGTGCAGATCCTGCGTTTCAAAAACGATCTCATAAGGGGACTGACGGATTTCATCCATCGCCCACAGGAAGTACACCAAAGAATCTGTTTTAAAGTTGATGTAAGAGCCCGGCTTCTGCAGACGATACAAAAGCTCCAGATTCTGTTTGCACACAAATCGGTTCTTCGGCTTCTTCGGAGACGTCCAAGGATCCGGGAAATGAATATAAACGTTGTCGATTTCGTTTTCTTCAAACAGCTCATCAATGTTGAAGGCATGAAAACGTGTGATCGCCGCATTCGTGCAGCCCGCATTCACCGCGCGGCGGATGCTTTGAATCAAAGGCTTGTATTTCAACTCCAGGCCCACCAAAAGACGATCCGGATGAGTCTTGGCGTGATGGGCAAAGTAAGTCCCGTTTCCGGTCCCCACTTCCACATCCATCGGCATCTTGGCATCTGCCTTAAAAACATCAGAACGCCATTTGCCCTTGTTAAGCGGCGCACGCAGTTCATCAAAGGCCACATGGGAATATTCCCCGTTCAAAGCCAAAGTGTAAGCGTTCTGATTCGGTAGGTCTTTTGTGATATTAATTTGTCTTCTTGGAGCCTGAGTCGTCATGGGTCCCTTGATTAGTCGGCCCCGGGTCATCGGTCAAGCTTTTCACAGAGAAGTCGGCCAGAGACTGGAACGGCTGCAAACGAATCGGGCACTGAGCCAAATCACAGTGAGCACAAAAGGATTTTTTACAAGGGTCCAAGTGAAAAGCCAGCTCTCCATCAAACTCATAATCCTTGACCACACGAGCCTCGAACTCCTGGGTCATATCGTGAACCTGAGCCACATCCCAATATTCCGGAACCACCATGTGAGCATCCACGTGGTGGAAGCGCCCCGAGCGGATCACACGCATATGATGAATGTCGATGACTCCAGGGACCCGGTTCTTTCTGATCGCCTCCGCCAGAAGCTCCAAAGATCCCAGATCCTGCGCATCCAGTAAACCACCCAGTGATTCACGTACAATTTTGAAGCCGGAATACGCCAGCTGCAACCCCACGACAATGGCAATGACCGGATCCAGCCACTCAAGCCCCGTCAAAAGCACCAGGCCCAAGCCCACCATGACACCCACGGTGGTCCATACATCCGACAAAACGTGAGACCCACTGGCTTTCAGGGCATCAGAATGATGACGAGCCCCCACCGTTTTCAGATAAAACCCAAGAATCAAATTCAGAACTGCCGCACCACCCACAATCAGCAAACCAGTTTCCAGCTTCTGTGGAGGTTCATGAAAAAGCAACGCTTTGGCACTTTCGCCGATGATCATGATCGCTGCAAAAAAGATCATCCCGCCTTCAAATGCAGAAGAAAAGTATTCAGCTTTGCCATGGCCGTAGGGATGATTTTCGTCCGCCGGTTGCGCGGCAAAACGAATCACAAAAAGAGCCACCACTGCGGCAATCACATTCACAATGCTTTCCAGAGCATCTGACAAAACCGCTGCCGAGCCAGTTACTTTGTAGGCCCCAATTTTCAGACTGAAAATCAATACACTGGCTACCGCCGACACCCAGGCCGCGCGCGAACGAACTTTATCTGAAGAAGATGGCATTGCTTTATTCATATATGAGGGTTTTCGTAGATCCCCCCAGGAAGGTCAATAGATATTAGCCCGCAGCCTTACGACGCTTCATCGCCGCTGCTGATTTGAGCTCGACCACCGGGGCCGTTTCGGGTTTGTAGAAAGCCACACGGTTTCTGCCCGCGCGTTTGGATTCATAAAGAGCATGGTCCGCACGACGAACCAGTTCACGGGCACTGATATTTTCCCCAGGAACCGTGATTGCAAACCCAAGGGACGCCGTCAGCTTCATGGAGTCTTCCCCATTGCGGAAGGTCGTCTTTTCAATATTCTCGCGCAAACGTTCGCAGAAATACATCGCTCCGGCGTGGTTGGTCTCTGTCAGAACCATCAGGAACTCATCCCCACCATAACGAGCCGGGATGTCAATATTGCGGGTGTTGGCACGAATGATCTTGCCCACCTCGGACAGCACATAGCTTCCGAACAAATGGTCATGACCATCATTCACGGTTTTGAAGTAGTCCATATCCATCATCACCACGCAGACATCACGATGGAAACGACGTCCCCGCTCCAGCTCGAAGTCCAGACGTTGATACAGCGAACGCATGTTGTACAGACCCGTCAGGTCATCCGTATCCACAAGTTCCTTGAGTTTTTCATTGGCAAAAAGAAGCTGTTCATGCAGATCACGAATTCGCAACTGCGAGCGAATGCGTGCCAGCAGCTCCAGCGGCACAAAAGGCTTCACGATATAGTCATCCGCCCCAGAGTCCAGGGCTTCGATAATAGCTTCAGTGCTGGAGTTTTCAGAGACGAAAACGCAGGAAACATGAGACAAACGCTCACGCACGGATTTTAAAACCCGCAAACCCGCCATCGACGGCGCCATCCAGTCAAGAATCACAATGTGAGGAATCCAGGATTCGATCAGCTTGTGCGCTTCAGCTTCCGTCGTCACACCACGAGCGTCATAGCCTTCCCAACGCAAAGGCTCCAGGAGAATCTCCAGGCTGTCTTTGTCATCGTCGATCACCAGGATACGGCGACTTTTAGGTTGTTTGGGGCTGACTTCAAAACTCATCTACATACCAGTGTAACGTTTGGAATACTGATCGGTTAATTCCGGGAATTGTTTAGACGATTTTCTAATCATTAGACCAGAAGCGGACTTCGGTCGGGGACCGGTCGGAGAAGGGCTGTGGGAGGGGCTCCGGCGCTTCGGACACATCCTCGCTCGTTGCTGCTTTAGGGCTTCGAGATGGTTTTGCGGCTCGTTGGTGGGCCTGTTAGTTAAGTGGTCTGGGATCACTGCGGAACTTGCGACGGAGCCCCTCCCACAGCCCTTCTCCGGCGCGGCGACCTTGTTTCTTACGCAGACTTAAGACTGGGCGGATTCTTAAATTTTCTGTGATTTTTTGTCGGGTGTTTTTATGCGGTCTTGTGCGGGCTTATTCGTTGAATTGTCTTGGGATTTTCGTTATTTATGGTTGTGGTGTTTTTCTTTGAATTTTGAAGGATGTTTTTATGAGTTTGAACTTCACCGAATACGAAGCAAAGTGGCAGAAAAGATGGGCGGACGCGAAAGCGTTTCAGGCTGAAACAAACAGTTCCAAGCCTAAGTACTATGCCTTGGACATGTTCCCTTATCCGTCTGCTTCTGGATTACATGTGGGTCACATGGCCTCTTACACCCCAGGGGATATTATCTCTCGCTACAAGCGCGTGAACGGGTTCAACGTTCTTCATCCGATGGGATATGACGCCTTCGGCTTGCCGGCAGAGCAATACGCCATCCAAACGGGTGTTCACCCGGCTATCACCACTCGCAAAGCTATCGACAGCTTCCGCAAAACTTTGCAGACCTTTGGTTTCAGCTTCGACTGGAGTCGTGAGATTTCCACCTGTGAGCCTGATTACTACAAATGGACTCAATTTATTTTCCTGAAACTTTACGAGCGTGGACTGGCTTATCAAAAAGAAGTTCCCGTCAACTGGTGCCCGGCTTTGAAAACGGTTTTGGCCAACGACGAAGTTGTCGATGGCAAATCCGAGCGCGGCGGTCACCCGGTCATCCGTGTTCCAATGAAACAATGGATGCTGAAGATCACCGACTATGCCGAACGTCTTTTGAATGATCTGGACAAATTGGACTGGCCGGAAAGAACCAAAGAAGGTCAGCGCAACTGGATTGGAAAATCTGAAGGCGCGCGCATCACCTTCCAGGTTTCTGAAGACCCGGAAACCTTTGAAGTCTTCACCACTCGTCCGGACACTCTGTACGGCGTGACCTTTATGGTGATGGCACCGGAGCATCCTCTGGTGAAAAAGATCACTTCTCAGCCACAATACGCGGCTGTGGAAAACTATATTGCTGAGACTGCCAAAAAATCAGAAGTGGACCGCAAAGCCACGACTGAAAAAACCGGTGTTTTCACCGGGGCTCATGCCATCCACCCCATCACGGGCGAAAAGATTGAAATCTGGATCGCCGATTATGTTCTGATGGACTACGGCACGGGCGCCATCATGGCCGTTCCCGGTCACGATGCCCGCGACTTTGAGTTCGCAACCAAGTTCAATATCCCAATCAAGAGTGTTCTGGAAAGTGATCAACTGCCGTTTGAAGGCGACAGCGTCATGATCAACTCTGAATTCCTGAATGGCCTGAACAAGCAAGAAGCCATCAAAAAAATGCTCGACTACCTTGAGCAGAACAAACTGGGTGTACGCGAAGTTCAGTACAAACTGCGTGACTGGCTGTTCAGCCGTCAGCGCTACTGGGGTGAACCGTTCCCGATTGTTCACTTTGCGGACGGCTCCAAGGGTGTCCCTTTGAACGAGCTTCCTGTGGTTCTGCCGGAAGTGGCAGACTACGAACCGGCTGACACTGGCGAAGCTCCGTTGGCCCGCAATGCTGAATGGGTGAAATACATGGATGGCGACAAAGAAGGTCGCCGTGAAACTGACACCATGCCAGGAGCGGCAGGATCTTCCTGGTACTTCCTGCGCTATATTGATCCTCACAACACGGAAGCTCCTTTCAGCCCCGAGGCTGAAAAGTACTGGATGCCGGTGGATCTTTACGTCGGTGGCCCCGAGCACACAGTCGGCCACTTGTTGTATGCCCGCTTCTGGACAAAGGTTCTTTTCGACTGCGGCCTTGTAACCCACGATGAACCTTTCCAAAAACTGGCTCACCAGGGAATGATCCTGGGGCCCGATGGCGAGAAAATGTCGAAATCCCGCGGAAACGTGATTTCTCCAGAGGACATTGCGCGCTCTCACGGGGCTGATGCTTTGAGAACCTTTATCAGCTTCATGGGTCCGGTGGACAAGGACAAGCCTTGGGCTCCGACCGGTATTGACGGCGTCAAACGCTTCCTGGATCGTATCACTCGCCTGGTGGTCAACGACGATGGCCAGTTGGTGGCAACTCAGGACACTTTGACTCCGGAGATTGAGAAATTAGTTCACAAAACGATTAAAAAAGTCACAGAAGACATTGAATCCATGAGTTTCAACACGGCAATCAGTGCCATGATGATTCTGGTGAATGAACTTTACCGTGCAGAATGCCGCTCGGTTTTGGCTCTGAAACCTCTGGTCCAGATTCTGGCGCCGTTTGCTCCGCACTTGGCTGAAGAATTGTGGGAAAAAATGAATGGCGAAGGACTTTGCGCTTTGGCTCCATGGCCAAAATATGATAACACCCTGTGCGCTGATGACACTGTGACTATCGGCGTGCAAGTGAACGGAAAAATGCGCGGCACGATCGAAATTGGCGTGGCAGCTTCTGAACAAGAGGCTGTGGCGGCGGCGAAAGCCGTTCCTCAGGTGGCTTCCGTTCTTGGCGATAAGAATCCCGACAAGGTGATTTACAAAGCCGGGAAGATTTTGAATTTGATCGTTAAATAACTGGGTTCTTTTACCGAAAAGGACCCCTGAAAAACAACATGGGGTCCTTTATCCGGGCCCCCTAGTCGTGAGGGCCAAAAGAGATGTCTAATTGGAGTCCTGAAAAAAGCGCTGAGCTTTATGGGATCAACAACTGGGGCAACGGTTATTTCAGAATTAACAGCGCAGGCAATGTTGCTGTCACTCCTATGGGGGCGAACGGTCCAACTGTGGACCTGCATGAGCTGACCCAAGATCTTTTGGACCGCGGTATTCGCGTCCCTATCATGATTCGTTTTCCGGAAATTATTAAATCCCGCGTGGAGCTTCTGAACGGCTGCTTCCAGAAGGCATTTGCCGATCATGGTTACAAAGGCCAATACCGTGGCGTTTATCCGATCAAGGTGAACCAACAACGTCACCTGGTTCAGGAACTGGTGAAGTACGGTAAAGGTTATTCCATGGGTCTTGAGGCGGGCTCCAAGCCGGAACTATTGGTGGTTCTGGCATTGATGAACACCGAAGACGCGTTGATTATCTGCAACGGCTTCAAAGACTGGGAATACATTGAAACGGCGATCTTGTCCCAAAAACTGGGCCGCAACACCATCATCGTGGTGGATCGTAAAGAAGAATTGAAAATGATCGTGGACGTGGCGAAGAAGTTCAACACTCGTCCAAAAATCGGCTTCCGCGCAAAGCTCAACACTCAAGGCGCGGGTAAATGGGTTGATTCTTCCGGTGCTCGCTCCAAATTCGGTCTGACTTCCACAGAAATCGTCGAAGGTGTGGAGTTCCTGAAAAATGAGGGCATGTTGGATTGCCTGGAACTTCTGCACTACCACATCGGTTCTCAGGTGCCTCAGATCCAGTCCATCAAGTCCTCTTTGAAAGAGGGCGCACGCTTCTACACTGAGCTGTACAAAATGGGCGCAGGCCTGAAGTACATCGACGTGGGCGGCGGCTTGGGCGTGGACTATGATGGTTCTGGCCACTCTGACAGCTCTGTGAACTATTCTGAGCAGGAATACGCCAACGACATCGTGTCTGTACTTCAGACTCTGTGTGATGAAAAAGGCATTCCACATCCAAACATCGTGACAGAGTCCGGCCGCTTCCTGGTGGCTCACCACTCGGTTTTGGTGTTTAACGTGATGGGTGTAAACGATCTTCACCGCCATGAACCGCCTCGTCCCGCGACGAAAGGCGATCATTCCATCATGCAGGACATGCAGTACATCTTTGAAAAGGTGAACAAAGACAATATCAACGAGTGCTTCAATGACCTGGAACAGGCCAAACAAGAAACTCTGCAGTTGTTCACTTACGGCGTCTTGAGCCTTGAGCAGCGTGCATGGTGTGAATCCATGTACTTTGCAATCGCGACCAAAATGGTGAAGCTGGCAAAAGCCACTCCAGACTGTGAAGACATCGTGGCCGCCCTTTCCAAAGAGCTGTGCGACACTTACTTCTCCAACTTCTCTGTGTTCCAGTCTGTACCGGATTCCTGGGCAGTGGGTCAGTTGTTCCCGGTGATTCCTATTCACCGTCTGGGTGAAGAACCCAAGCGTGAAGCGACTTTGGCGGATTTGACTTGTGATTCTGACGGTGTGATCGAAAAATTCATCGACACAGCTTCCGGCGAACCGAAAGAGACCATTCGCTTGCATCAGTTCACCGATGGACAGCAGTACTATCTGGGCGTGTTCCTGACCGGTGCTTACCAAGAGATCCTGGGCGATTTGCACAACTTGTTCGGGGATACTGATGCGGTTCATATCTCTTTGAACGGCGTGGGCTACACCATTGACCACTACGTTCCTGGTGACACTGTGACAGAGGTTCTTTCCTACGTTCAGTACGGCCGCTCTGAAATGGTTGATAGCGTTCGTCAGGCGACGGAGGAAAGTATCCAGAAGGGCTCCATCACCAAGCAGGAAGCCAAACTTCTGATCAAACATTATGAAGAAGGTCTTTCCGGTTACACGTACCTGGAAGAGGCTGAGTAAGAAGAATTTTAAGTTCCCAATAAAAAAGGGCTTCTTACGAAGCCCTTTTTCTTTTTCCAGAAAAATCATCGTCCCGTGGAAACCTTTGAGGAACTCTATAAGTCCCTCAACATAGAATTTATTCTCGCTCTGACATTACTGAATCGTCGCCACAAAGGAACTGCTGGATTTCATCTTGGTCGGAATGATCACAGCCGGGCAGCGAGCGTAGTCTTTTTTTGATTTATAAGCTACTCGATCCTGAGACTGTTTGCGGGTAAAACGATAACCATCCGCGGACTTGGCAAAGGAATAAGTAGTGACTGTATCAAGACGCAAGGTCTTGCGACTGGTTGAATAAGGACGACAGTCGAAATCATACTGCGTGTCCTGATACTGGACTGTAGAGTCAGTGTGGGCTGTGAACTCGACAGCTCCATCCGCCAGAACACGACCTTTTTCCTTCCCTTGGGCATCCACCAAGGAACCACCTTGGACCTTCAAAGACACCGGCAGATCATTCCAACCACCCAGGCGGTTGCAGTCATAGAAAGAAAAATCCAACTCCACTTTTTCGGTGGACTGGTGGTAGTTCAAAGCCACCGTGCACTTTAAATCCATGTTTTCATAGCTGCCATCTAGGCGCTCGTAAGAAGCCGTCATAGAACCTGAGCCCTTCAACTCCCCTAACACCTGCGCTTGGGAAGCCGAGAATCCAAGAACAACTAAAATGGAAGCCATGTATTTCATCTAAAACTCCTTTGGACTGGGATGCTGACGCACCTTAGCCAGAAAAAACAACCAGGCACCTTTTTCCAAAAAAAATGGGTGAACTTTCGTTCACCCACATCATCAAATCTGTTTTTATTTTGCACCAAAAATAAGACTGTTTTGCCTTACATTTTTGAATCGAAGGCGTCGCGGACTGCGAAACCGATATTGATCAACAAAGTCAGTGTCAAAACAATGGCCACCATCGGACCCCAAACGATCCACTCTGCAATCGTGAACCATTTTTGGGCCTGAGCCAACAGCTCACCCCAGCTTGGTGTCGGTGGACGAAGACCCAACCCCAGATAATCCAGGAAGGACAACGTGTTCACCCCACCCGCGATAAAGAACGGCGCGAAGGTCACAATCGGCGTCAAACCGTTCGGAAGGATGTGTTTACCAATAATACGCTTGTGGTCCGCACCAATCGCGCGGGCCGCTTCCACGTATTCACGCTTTCTCAAAGAAAGGAACTGGGCACGCATGTAAGCAGAAATTCCTGTCCAACTAAAGACAGAGAAGAACACAACCAACAACGGCAAGCTTGGGTTGAAGATCGAGATCACTGTGATCAATACGAACAGGATCGGAATACTTTCCACAACCTCAACGATACGCTGACCGAACAAATCGGCTTTGCCGCCCAGATAACCCATCAGGGCCCCCATCGTGATACCGATGGCATAAGTCACAATCCAGCACCCGATAGAGAACAACATCGTATAGCGGAAACCGTAAAGCAGACGAGTCAAGACGTCACGACCACTTTCATCAGTTCCAATCCAGTTGATCTTTGTTGGAGGAGATGGGTAAGTGTCGACCATTTTATTGGCCTCATAAGGGTCCCACTGAATCAGAGGCCAGACTGCCCAGTCGCCCTCTTTCATTTCAAGCTCACGATAGTCCATCACAAAGATGTCATCACGGCCAAAGGCAGTTGGGTGATAATCCTTAAATAGAGGGAAATACAATTTACCCTGATAGCTCAAAACATGGGGATGATTGTTCGCCCAAAGTTCTGCCGTGAAGCTCACGAAGAACATCGCCATCAAAATCCAGAAAGAGACCACAGCCACGCGATCGCGCTTGAATCGCTTATATCTCTTCAACGTCAATTCATTGCGGATAAGATATTTTTCGATCATTTGAAGTCAATCCTTGGATCAATAAGAACGTAAATGATGTCGCTGAAAATACGGCCCAACATCAACAACATGGATGAAATAAAGGTCAGACCCATGATCACGTTATAGTCACGGGACAAAACGGATTGATAACCCAACAAACCAATCCCATCCAAGTTGAACATCTGTTCGATAATCAGAGAACCCGCCAGGAAGGCACCAAAGAAGCCTCCCAAACCTGTGGCAATCGGGATCAAGGCATTACGAAGAGCATGTTTGAAGACGACCACTCTTTCAGCCAGACCCTTGGCGCGTGCTGTACGAACGAAGTCGGACTTGATCACATCCAGCATGGAGTTTCTCATCAAAGTGGAAAGCTCCGTGAAGCCGCCGATCATGTAACAGATCAAAGGCAATACAAAGTGATGGGCGCGGTCCACGATTTTACCCCACGTCGTCAGGGACTCATAGTCGTCGGAGTGCAAACCGCCCAGTGGGAACATATTCAACTTACCTGCCAAAACCACGATCAGGAAGATACCCAAAACGATCGGCGGAATAGAATAAGTCAGATTCAGAATAATGGTTGTCCAGCGGTCGAATCCCCCGCCCGCATTGATGGCCTTACGAACACCCAATGGGATACAAACCAGATAGGTCAAAAGCAAAGAGGCAATACCAAACTGCAGGGAGACCGGGAATTTACTTTTGATAACGTCGATCACCGGCTCCTGGTAGGTGAAGCTTTCACCGAAGTCCATACGAACCAGGTTTTTTACCCAGATAAAATAACGAACGTGGATGGGCTTATCGAAGCCATATTGTTTTTTCAAAGCCTCGATAACTTCTTCATTCACGGAGGTGTCGCCACGGGTGTTGATCCCGCCTCCACCGCCGCCGCCCCCACCACCACCGGCAGCGCCGAAGCGGATGGCTTGAAGCTTCTGCTCAATAGGGCTTCCTGGAGCGAGGTTAATCAACGCAAAGGTGACGATGGTAATTCCGAAAAAAGTCGGAATCATCAATAACAATCGGCGAATCAGGTAAACGATCAAGGCCTTACTCCCACAATATGCATTCGATTACAGATTAGACAGTTACGCTGTAATACTAATTTCGATGAGGCGCAAGAAAGAAGGCGTACATTGTACGCCTTCTGGTAAAAAATTAATTATGATTGCGCAGGGCAAAGGCTATTTAGCCTGCAACCACCAGTAGTCTCTACCGATCTCATATTTGAAGGTGTCTGCAGGTTTCCCCATACGAGAGGAATTTGCATAAAATGCATACTTATCGTTGAACAGGAACGCATAAGGAGCATCTTCAGCGATCTTCGCGTAAACCTTTTTAAGTGCAGCAACACGTTTAGCTTTATTTGGCTCAACACGGGCCTGGTCGATCAGCTTGTCCACTTCAGGGTTTTTGTAAGCGATGAAGTTAGAACCACCGGCAACCGCACTTGCAGAGTGCCAGATTTGTTTAGGATCTGGATCCACAGAACCACCACCCCAAGCCATAGTCACAGCGTCGAAGTTCCCTTCGTCAACCAGCTTCAGGAAAGAGTTCCATTCCAAGTACTTAAGATCCATGTCGATACCCGCTTTTTTCAGGTCTTCACGATACATGGTGTAGTATTTTTCAGTGTCTTTAGACGGATAGATCAATGTGAATTTGAATTCCATCTTTTTGCCGCCAACTTCTTTTTCAAGAACACCGTTCTTGTCTTTGTCAGTCCAGCCAGCTTTAGCCAAAAGTTCTTGAGCTTTCTTCGGATTGAATTCCAAAGCCTTGTTACCTGGGTTGTACTCAGAACGAAGGTAGATCGCACCGTTAGCAAGATCAGACATGCCGTAACGGAACTTTTTGTTCATTTCTTCGCGGTTCAACAAGTGAGCCAAAGCCACACGCACGTTTTTGTCCTGGAACAAATCTTTGCGGAAGTTCCAGCCGATGAAACCGTAGGATTTCGGCGCGCTGTTTTCAACTTTGTTCTTGATGATAGTTTTGCCCCAAGGAGCACCCACCGCTTTTTTCATGAACGCTTCAACACGCAGATCAAGGTAATCAAGCTCGCCTTTTTTCGCGCGCTCAAGCTCTACGTTTTCATCTTTGTAGAAACGCATTGTGATGGTGTCGAAGTTGTACATACCAGCGTATGCAACGTCTTTGTTGCCGTACCACTTATCAAACTTTTTCAAAGAGATCAGCTGACCACGGTCAAACTTGGAAAGAACGTAAGGACCCGCGCAGATAAGCTGGCGGTTCATTTTTTTGGACTTTTCAACATCGCTGTAGATCTTCTTAGGGATCACAGTCAAAGTCGCCGCAGATTCAAAGTTGTTGAAGTAAAGATCACGAGCCGTGAAACGGATTGTGTGAGTGTCGATAACTTCAGCTTTTGTCAAACCTTCGTAGTACGGGCGCAAGTGAGCAGCTTCGTACTTCGGTTCAAAGATCGCGTCGAAAGAGAACTTCACGTCGTCAGCCGTAACTGGCGTGCCGTCGTGGAAAACTGCGTCTTTACGCAGGTGGAACGTGAATACTTTATTGTCTTTGGAGATTTCCCACTTTTCAGCAAGACGTGGTTTCCAGTCGTAAGTTTCGCTATCACGAGTCGCCATGCCGTCACACACGTAGTTTTGAACATAACGTGAGTAAGCGTCTGTTGCTGTGATCGGATGAACCGTCGGAGGCTCACCGCCAAGATTGAAAACGAAATTTCCGCCTTTTGGTGCGTTCGCATTTGGTGCGGCTGCAAAAGCGGGAGCTGTCAAAGCTGAGCTCAATACAAGAGCCAGGAGTCCCTTCATATTCATTGTGTATCCTCCAAGGAATTTCGCTGGGAATTTAAGTGGTTCCCAAAGTTGGGTTAAAATGGGTTATGCGACAAAAATAATCAAGTTATTGCTCGATTGACGCCGCGCTTAAATGCTATACCATTGGGGCTGATTTAAGGAGTAAAAAATGTCTGAAAAGACTACGAAATTTGATCCCACAACCACCATCTCTGCAGAGTTCGGAATCTTCGGAATTCCGATGACCGAAGAAGAGTCCAAAGTCGTCTTGGTCCCTGTTCCCTGGGAAGTGACAACGTCCTATGGCGAGGGCGCCTCTCGCGGCCCAAAAATCATCCGCCAAGCCAGTGAACAGATTGATCTTTTCGACATCGAAGTGGGTAAAGCCTACGAGGTCGGCTACCACATGCGCGATTTCCCGGAAGACCTGTGCACTATGAACGACAAGTTCAAAGCGGTGGCTCAGGAATTGATCGAAATGCGAACAAATCTCAGCGAAGACGAAGCCAAAATGAATAAACTGGCCGCTCAGGTCAACGAAGCCTGCGAAGAGATGAGCCAATGGGTCTATGACCAGTGCTCAGACGTCCTGAAAAAAGGTAAACTTCTGGGGCTAGTGGGCGGCGACCACTCCACACCACTGGGGGCCATCCGTGCCGTCAGCGACAAATACAAAGGCGAGTTCGGCGTTTTGCACATCGATGCCCATGCCGATCTTCGCAAAGCCTACCAAGGTTTCAAACAGTCCCATGCCTCCATCATGTACAACGTGATGACTGATGCTAAAAAGCCTCAGAAACTCGTTCAAGTCGGCATCCGGGACTTCTGCGAGGAAGAATACGACTTCAGCAACTCCCGCGAAGACATCAAAACCTTCTACGACCTGGAACTAAAGCGCCGCATGCTTAAAGGCGAAACCTGGGAACAGGTCTGCAAAGACATCATCAAAGAGCTTCCTCAGAATGTGTATATCTCTTTCGACATTGATGGGCTGGACCCGGCCTTCTGCCCGCACACTGGAACCCCGGTTCCGGGCGGTTTGAGCGTGGATCAGGTGTTCTTCCTGTTCCGTGAAGTTCACGCCTCGGGTCGCAAGATCGTGGCCTTTGACCTGAACGAAGTTTCCACTGGCGGCCTTTCCGAAGAAGAGGTCGAGTGGGACGGCAACGTCGGCGCACGTATTTTGTATAAGATGTGCGGTTGGCTGGTGAAGAGCCATGCTTAAGGTTTACGAATACGCCAAGTGCTCCACTTGCGTGAAGGCTTTGAAGTTCCTCGATGGCAAAAAAGTCAAATATGACAAGTTGCCCATCGTCGACAAAGCGCCCACTCAAAAAGAGCTGAAGGAAATGCTGGCCGCCCTGAAAGAACGTGGCGGCAATCTTCGCAATCTCTTTAACACTTCTGGTGTGATGTACAAAGAGATGAAGCTCAGTGAAAAACTTCCTGCAATGAGCGAAGCGGAGGCGATCAAGCTGCTTTCTGAAAATGGCAAGCTGGTGAAGCGCCCATTTGTGATTGGCGAAAATGTTCATCTGGTCGGCTTCAAAGAAGACGATTGGAAAAAAGAGTTCTAAGACGACAAAAAGGGATTCAGCAACTGAATCCCTTTTTTAATGGCGTGGACGATAGCTCGGAGGACGTTTTTTGTTCACTTCCTCCTCGAAGAATCCATGCTTTTTAAAGCGCAGGATCAACAAAGCTCCCCCGAAACTTAACGCCAGCACCAGAATCACGACAGACAGGCTGATCATACCAACCTCCTCTCTTCGCTTCCTGATTCTTACACAGGAAAATGTGAGCAAATAGCAGAAGTGTCGTCTTAGTTCTTGTTTTTAAACAAGTCAGAAATTCTCTGCATCCAGCGCTTCACTGCACGCCGCAAAGGTGTCGCATCCGACATATCGTCCAGATTCACCAGGACGTGCAGGACCACGATCATCACCGTGACCAAGGCCATAGAGCCTGGAATAAGGGCCAACGCCGGAGAAAGCCCAGAGAGCTCTTCCTGCAGGATTCTAACCGAGATGGCCTGAATAACGAAACAAAGTGGCTATGAGAAGGCCAGATAAAACCATCTTCTTCATAGGGGTGTCCTTTCTAATACAAGCGAAGCCGTTGTGACTCCGTTGCTTGGCAAAAAGGATCTAAAGCAACAGTGATGCCAGAAAAAACGCACCACCTCTTCCGTGAGATTAGATGGCAAATTTCAATTGAGAGGAATCTTCATCTGTCGTGGATTTCTTTTGGGAGCCTAAGCGAACTCCCAACCCCACCAGGCGCACGGGCACCGCACGTCGGTTCCAGGCCTTTACTAAAAGACGTTCAAAATCCTGCAGCGTGGGAAGCTCATGAAAGACCTCCTCATGAGTGGTTTGTTTGAAGTCGAAGAATTTCAACTTCACAACCATGCCCTTGATGCGATCATGATACTGCCCACGATCCATGCGCAAAACAAAGTCCTCGTACAGAGAAGGCAGTGCTTTGGCGCAATCCTCAAGTGTCTGCAAATCCTTGTTAAAGGTTTCTTCCACCGTCAGGGACTTTCGCTCCCACTCAGTGACAACATCACGATTGTCGATCCCCCGGGCGAAGTCATAAAGTTCCGCCGCCCGGGAACCAAACCAATGTGAAAGCTCCAAGACCGAATACTTCTGAATGTCACCGCAGGTGTGCAACCCCAGATCATTCATTTTTTGTCCGGTCACTTTACCAACCCCGAAAATTTTCCCCACAGGCAGATCCTTCACGAAGGCCTCTACATCCTGAGGGCGGATCACAAACTGACCGTTGGGTTTTTTCCAATCGCTGGCTATCTTAGCCAGAAACTTATTCGGAGCCACCCCGGCTGATGCCGTCAACTTCAACTCGGTAAAGATCAAGCGACGGATTTCCTGCGCAATCAGGGTTGCACTGCCACCAAACAGCTGGCAGTCCGTCACATCCAGATAAGCCTCATCCAACGACAGGGGCTCAATCTTGTTTGTGAATCTTTCAAGAATTTCGCGAACTTTGCGACTTTCAGATTTATATAAGTCAAAATGCGGAGGAATCAAAATCAACTGCGGGCACAGGCGCACGGCTTGAGACGACGGCATGGCAGAACGAACCCCGAACTTGCGAGCCTCATAGCTGGCAGTGCAAAGAACACTTCGGGAATTCGGTGGCCCACCGATGCCCAAAGGCTTCCCCTTGAGCTCAGGATGGTGCTTCACCTCCACCGCTGCATAAAAGCAGTCCATGTCGATGTGAATGATCTTCCTCATTTACATATTATTTACACATCAACGGAACTAAATCAAGTCGGATCTGCTTCCATCTCGGCCGGAGGCTGGGCCTCGATCGGAAGTCCCTTCACCGGAACGAACTTCGATGAAATCATCAGATGAACTTTGTCGGCAATCAAACCACGGTCATCTTCCGGGGTGGTATAGACAGGCTCCAGGAATTCGATTTCACCTTTAACGGATTTAAGCACCGCCGACTTCCACATCGAAGTCACAAACGGAATGTCACCATACCAACAAAGGTGATCCCGCCACTTCAATGAAAACTCTTCGCCATTCACTTCACGGAAGTTGATCACCACGGGCTGAATGGGAACCCCGGCCTGAGCCGCCGCCATCATCAGGGTCTTTTTAAATGGCAGGACTCTCTCTCCGTTTGTGGATGTCGCCTCTGGATAAAGCACCACGCGGAAACCGGCACGCAGGGCCTTTACGATGGATTTCATCTCTTCCAAAATTTTTGTGCGGCTGCGGCGCTCGACGTAGATACAACCACCCATTTCAGTGAGCGTTCCCAAAAAAGGAGTTTCACGCATTTCATTGGAAGTCACAAACAGCATCGGGTGGCAGGAAGCAAGCATCAAGATATCAACAAAGCCCATGTGGTTGCTGACTATCAGACACTTCTGGTCCGGCGAAGGTTTATTGACGACTTTCAGATCAAGATTGAAGACTTTAAGAATCAAGCCTGCAAAGAAGTTAGAGTTGCTGGAAAAACGAATCAGTCGCTTATGGGGATCCCGCACCACCAAGTGGCAAATAAAGGACCACACCATAAACGTCAGAATGATGATAACAAAAACGGTCAGTTTTATGACTCCGCGGAGTCCAGCTTGAATCTCTTCCACAGGGTCCTATTTAAATCTTCCCGGTGAAGAATGGTCAAGAAGTCAATGCACTGAAACTCGCGATCCCAGGCCGGTTCCCCGCCGATATAGGCCCCCGCCTTCAGATAAGCACGACATAAAGGAGGAAGAAGTTCCTCGGCCTGAGCTCTCTGAGTCTCCGTGAGAGGGCTTCGGACTTCTTCTAAAAAGTGATTTAACATAGGCATGGTGTATGCCAGAGTCGGGCGCGTGCGCAGTCCCGGTACCACCCGACCTTGTTCCTCAAAGTATCGAGTCAGCAAGGCCGCATCACGTGGGTCATCCGTTTTCACCGTGGCACAGCCAAAAAGCATTTTGGAATCAGAGGCTGCCATGTACTCCGCAATCCCTCTCCACAAAAGAGAAATTAAAACCCCGCGGCGGAAGTCTTTGTGAATGCAGGCACGGCCCAGCTCCAACTTCACACCCGGCTGCGCCAGAATTCCGTTCATCATAAACTCTTTGGCCGAATAAAACTCATCGGTAAAGAGGGAACAGTTCAGGCGATAGGTTCCAATAATGCGATCGCTGCGTTTTTCCTTGATGATCAGATGATCACAATCAAAATCAAACTCATCAACGTCCACTCCTGTCGGAGCTTTCTTCCCCTGCATTTCGCGGTGAAAAACCTCGTAACGCAAAGTCAGGGCCTCTTTCAGCTCTTCCACATCCGTCACCGTTTTGATTTCAAACGGTCCGACATCGGAATGAATCTGGATTTTGGATTTGAACTTGTGAATGCGGTTCAAACGCAATTGATAGAAAGACTGTAAATTCAAAGAAACACGTTCCAGACTGGCGTAAGCAAGTGAGTTGATCATCAAGGCCCCTCCCCTTTTGGATCTGCCTCAGTGTAGCGGGATTTGTTTTTCAGAATTGTCAGAACTCGATCAGGATATTGTTGGCATTACCTTGAAGATCCATGATATGACCAGCTCATGGGTGAAGACACATTCAAAAATACTCTCAATCATTTGCAATTGAACGAAGAGGCTCGGTCCTACCTGAAAGAGATCATTCAGAACCTGCCTCAGGACCTTGCTCCTGATCGCCCCGGTTACTACTCGCACGAAACCATCGAAAAACTTTACACTGACGCCGGAGAAAGACTGTCGCGGCAGTTGGCTTCCGCTTCCGGCATCATCGGTTTTGAAGAGCTTCGCTCTGCTTGGACCATCGTGGTTGTGGACTATCACCGCAACAACAACTGGAACTATCCCGTCACAGACAAGAAACCTGAAAAAATTCTGACCCAGGAACAAAAAACCGCCCGCGAGCTGTGGCCTTATATTCTGATCATGACTCTGGGGCTGCTTGTTTTAAAAACCAGCTTCTTCTATTTCGGAATGCATTCTGCGGCAGCTCCCAGCACAACCAACACGGTCATGCTGGTGGTGACTCTTGTGGCGTTCTTCGGCGCCCTGGGATTCTTTATATGGAAAAAGAATAAGAAGGACTGATTAAATAATCAGAGAAGCCGCCTTGTTCAGGCGATCAAACAAGGATTCCCAACGTTCACCCTGTTGATGAGCTTCGCGATAAAACAGGATGCAGTCCTTGCCATGGGATGCCGATTCGCGCAGATGCCCGTAGAGCTCGCGCGTGGCCAACAAAGGATCTGACGACAGTTTCAGAATCTCATAAGAATGAATACCACCCTGAGGTTTGATGATCTTGATACTTTCGATTTCATCGGGCAGATCATTCATCTTGGTATTTACTTCCGCCAAAACACTTTCGGGGCTGCGCTGCGGGTCCAGACACACAATCAGCGGAACCGGTGGCATATAGTGATGCTTCATGTGGCCGGGTGATTCCCGTTTATCCACTTGCTCAACAAACTCGTAGGCAAGCCCTTTACTTTGCAAAACCTGCTCCAGATCAGATTTCAGAATGTGCCCACGGCGCAAGATCGACAAAACAACTTTTTCCGGGCGGTGACGCACCAACAGCACTGTCGACTCGATACCGATTTCACACTCACCACCATCGACGACAAAGACATTTTCATTTTTGAATTCCACACGCACATGGCTTGCCGAGGTGGGCGAGGTTCGGCCAAATTTATTCGCACTGGGCGCTGCCAGCGGAACACCCACCTGCTGCAAAAGCTCCAGGGCCAAGGGGTGGTTCGGCATACGAATCCCCACCGATTCCAATCCCGAAGTGATCATGGAGTTCACCGACGGATCACGTGGCAGAACCATCGTCAAAGGTCCCGGCCAGAAGGCCTCGGCAAAGGCTTGGGACGCTGGCCCCCAGAAGGCGGTCACCTTTTTGGCTTGTTCAATTGATGCCACATGCACGATCAAGGGATCGAAGAAGGGTCTTTCCTTTGTCGTAAAGATCTTTTCAATGGCTGAGGGGATATCAATACGGGCAGCAAGCCCGTAGACCGTTTCGGTGGGGAAGCCAATGACTCCCCCTTCTTCTAGAATAATTTTTGCCTTAGCCAAGGCTTCGTTCGGCGTCATGGTCTGTTTGTACCACTACTTTTCTTCGCGGAGAATACCTAAAGCACTTTCCCGGACAATATCCACACTGGCCAGGAAGGAAATCAGCAAACTTAAACAGGTGATAATCACCACCGACAACAAAGGCTGAACCAGCGACAACCTGAATTCACTTTCAAATATGAAAGTATTCAGCCCAAAACTGACCAACACGCTCAAGGCGGCCCCGAAAAACGAGGCAATGAAGGCCAAAAACGCAAACTCCGTCAGAATGAAGCTTGCGACCTCACCTCCGGAAGCGCCCAGAATCTTCAACATGTTCAGTTCCCAACGGCGCAGCTTGATCTGACTTCGCACGATCGAAAACAAGACGATGTATCCGGTCAGCAACGCCAGGCCCGCCATCAGCTCCAAAGACCAGCTCATCTTTTCTGCGGTTTTAAGAACATCATCCACCGTGCGAACCACATCGATGATAGATACGTTGGAAAACTGCTGCGCCAACGCATTTTGCAGATCAACCCTTTGCTGTTCTGGCAGGAAAGGAATGGCCGAAATCCACGACTTCGGAGCGTCATTTAAAACACCCTCCTGAACCAAAATAAAGAAATTCGGCTGGAAACTTGTCCACTTCACTTTGCGCAGATTGATGATCTCACCTTCCACCTCCACGCCCTGCACATCAAAGACCAGAACGTCGCCCAGTTTAAAGCCCATGCGATCGGCGAAACGGGTTTCCACCGACAGTTCAGCACGCTTTTGTTTGTCCGGGTCAAACGGCCCTGAGAACGGCCGCCCCTTGATCATGATCTCTGAGCTCGACAGCCCTTCGCGGTAAGACAGATTCATACCTCGATTGCGGAACCGGGCTTCGCGTTCTTCTTCGCGGGTTTTAAAGCCCTGGCTTTCAATCTTTCTTTCATAGTCCTGGCCGTTGACCTTCAAAATACGCGCGCGCACCAATGGTGACCTTGCCAGCGGTGTCACATTTTTTTCTTTTAGAACCTGATCAATGCCCGGCCACTGTTCATCCTGAATATCAAACATGAACAAGGATGGAATTTTGGATTTTCCTTCAAACTGAAATTCGGCCTGCAAAGAGTTTTTCAACTGGGGCAGAATATTAATCAGCAAAGCACCCATCCCCAGCGCCACAAAGACCGCCAGGCTGGCTCCGGCACGTCGGGAAAGACTTAAGAAGCTGAATTTAAAGAACCAACTATGCAATCCCTTGATCAGGCCTGCGGCTTTGACGGTCACATAACCAATCAACAACAATGCCAAAACCACCAGAATCATGGCACCGATAAACAAGCTGCCAATTTTCCAGGAGTGCGCCTGATAGACCGCCAAAAAATAGAAAAGCACCAGACATGGCAGGAACGTCCAATAACGTCTTTGCCCCTCCCCGACAGCAAACTTTTCTTCGCTGAATAATTTTGCCGCGCGAAGATCAAAGATTTTCATCAGGAACGGGATACTGACAACAAAACTGCCAAAGACCGCCATGAAAAGACAAATCACAAACGCTTCACTCGTGATAGTGGGATGCAGATCAAACGGCGTAAAACTTCCTAAGAGTTTACTTAGAAGGGGCAGCACCAAAAGACTGAAAAGCATCGTCGGGACTGTTGCAATCAACCCCAGCATCGAGGCCTGCAGAATATACACCCCAACGGCTTGCCCGCTTTGCAAGCCCAGAGTGCGAAGGATCGCAATCTCCTTCATGCGCGTGGAAAGGAACAGACGGTAGATGTAGGCCGCCCCCAACGCTGACATGAACAATGCCACAATCGACACCAGCCCCAGATAGTCCGAAAGATAACCCAGCTGTCGACCGGAATCCTCTCCTGCGGTCGCCGGGGTTTCCACGTTAATCTGTGGATCGTTCAGCACATTGTAAAGCCCCTCTCGCACCTGGGCTTCCACAGATCCTGATGGCAGCAGAAATAAGTGCGCCAAAGAAAAGGTGCTGCCATACTGAAGCAGACCCGATTGCGGCAACAACTCACGATTGATAAATACACGCGGCGCAAGACTCGCAGCCCGGAAGGTCTGAGTCGCATCCTTCTTGACCAAATCAGAGATCTGCAACTTGAGCTGCCCCAGTTGGATTTCATCACCGGCATCCAATCCCAGTTGGGATCTTAGTTCCGGATAAATCCAGGCCTTTTGTTCTTTCAAAATATCCTTATTGTCGCTGGTCGAGGTGATCTGACGACCGGATTCCAGTTCCAGCTCTCCATAGAACGGATAGGTGCCATCCACGGCCTTAACCAAAACCAGACGCGAGCCCTTGGAAGAACTCAGCATCGCAAAGAACTCGTAGATCTTGCCTTCTTCCGTGCCCGCAGGCAGAGCCTGGCGCATCTTCGCAGTTTCATCTTCGGTCAGCTCACGACGAGCCGTCACAGCCAGATCCGCTGAAAGGATGGCCTTGGAGTTGGCCTGGATTTCAGTTTCCAGCGCCTCATTAAAGGCCTGAAGGGACACAAAGCCCGTCAGCCCCAGACTTAAATTGAAAATAAAGAACAAGCCAAAGCGCCAACTGCGCAAAAGCTCTCGGCAGGCCAGTCTTAATAACATTATGCTTCCCTCAATTGGCCGTCTTCAAGGCGCAAAGTGCGTTCACATTTTTTCGCCAACGCTTCACTGTGTGTCACCAGCAAGGTCGTGATCTTGTGTTTGCGAACGATATCAAAGAAGACATCCATGACCTTGTCACCCGTGTGCGTGTCCAGATTTCCGCTGGGTTCATCCGCTAAAAGAATTTTTGGTTTTACCACCAACGCCCTGGCAATCGCCACACGCTGGCACTCCCCACCGCTCAATTGACTTGGGAAGTGAGTCAATCGATGCCCCAATCCCAGTTCACGCAAAGCCTCTTCGGCTCGTTCGCGCGGGTTTTCCATTTTCAGGATCTCCAACGCCAGCATCACGTTTTCCAAAGCCGTCAAGTGAGCGATCAGGTGATACTGCTGAAAGACGACAGCAATGTTTTGCGCACGAAACAAGGTCATCTGTTGTTCTGTCATCGGGGTCAGGTTGATATTATCCACAAGGATTTCCCCACGATCCGCACGTTCCAAGCCAGCCAAAATTGACAGCAGCGTGGACTTTCCGCTTCCCGATTGACCGACGACGGAAACCACCTGGCCGGGTTCAATGGTGACGTTCAGGCCTTTGAGAACCTGGATCTCGGTTTCGCCTTGGTTAAAACCTTTACGGACATCTTTCAGGATCAAGCTCACAGGGCCCCCTTCAAAGCTGTAAAAACATTGTCAGCAATAATTTTGTGACCTTCTTCATTTGGATGAATTCCGTCGGCCAGATTGTATTTCGGATTTCCCGCCACCTTATCCAGGATGAACGGAATGAAAGTGACCTTGTACTTCTTCGCCAAGGTCTCGTACATCTTTTTGAATTGGTCGGTGTAGGCTTTGCCATAGTTCGGCGGCATGTACAGGCCCCCTAGAATGACCTTCACCTTTTGCCCTTGAGCATACTCTATCGCCTGAGCCAGATGCTTTTCGCTGTCTGCAATCTTAAGACCCCGCAGGCCATCGTTCGCCCCCAAGGCCAGAATCACCGCATCGGGCTTGGACTTAAAGACCCATTTCATACGACTGATACCAGACGCTGTCGTCGACCCACTGACGCCGGCATTGATGACGGTCCACTCCTTTTTGCCAGCTTCATGCAGCTTCTTTTCAAGCACCGCCGGAAAAGCCGCCTCTTTAGCCACGCCATAACCTTCAGTGAGCGAATCACCCAAGACGACTAGTTTTTTTTGAGCAAATGAGAAGGAACTAAAAGTAAGAATCAGAAGAAATAAAAAAGGTCTCATAGGGTTCCTATGAGACCTTAGTTTTGAAGACTATGACAAGTCCAGCTTCGTCAAAGTATGGGCTACTTAGCGAGGACCACCACGGCCGCCACCGAAGCCGCCGCCACGTGGACCACCGGCATTACGGCCGCCACCACCGAAACCACCACGACGAGGACCACCCTCACGAGGAGCTTGAGGACGAGCCTCAGAAACATTGATAGCACGGCCATTCAATTCAACGCCGTTGCCTCTTTCAATCGCCTGATCCGCAGCGGAATCATCAGCCATCTCTACAAAGCCGAAGCCTTTAGAGCGACCTGTATCTCTGTCCATGATGACTTTTGCTGAATCCACCGCACCGAATTGTGCGAAGTGCTGATGAAGTGCCTCATCGTCTACAGAGTAAGGCAAATTGCCTACGTAAAGTTTTTTAGCCACAAAGACCTCCTATAATGGTTGGGCTGTTATACCCGAGGAAGCCTTCGAACAAGATAAAATCGAGTACACTCACACGGGGACCTTAACTATCAATAACGCTAGCATAGCCCAAAAAACGTGCAAGACCAAATTTATGAGCGCATATTATTAAATTGTAAGGGTACTGGGAAATTGCCTCCACGTACCAAGCTGATGCACTCCTGAAGCTCGTCAATACTTTTTGACGACACCTTCAATTTGTCATCAGCAACCTGAGGCTGCACCTTTAACTTGGAATCCTTAATCAATTTAATGATATCCTTGGCAACCTCGCGGTCAATTCCCTGTACTAAAGTGACCTTTTGACGAAGCATTCTTCCGCCGGCTTCCTCAATTTTTTCAAACTTGATGGCTTTAATATCAATCCCGCGACGATGCAGTTTGGTCTGAAGAATACTGGCCATGGCACCGATTTTGTAATCGTCTTCGGCCGTCAGTGTGATTTCTTTTTTATCCCACAGAACTTCAGCTTTACTGCCCTTAAAATCATAGCGCGCTTCGATTTCCTTGCGCGCCTGATTGATGGCGTTGTCCACTTCCTGAATGTCGATTTCAGATACGATATCAAAAGATGGCATAACGTTTTCCTCTATCCAAAAAATCTATTAGTGGTGACCTGCGTCCCCGTGCAAACCATGCGGGTGACCGTGTTGAATTTCTTCAGCCGTCGCTTGACGAACCAAAACCATTTCAATGGCGAACTCAAGATCCTGACCAGCCAAAGGATGATTGCCATCCAAAGTCACCGCTTCGTCAGTGATTTTAGTCACGCGAACGATGTGTGCTCCTTGACCTAGCTCCAAACGAAGGTGAGCGCCCACTTCCAACTGAGGAAGATGTGCAAGCTCTTGCTTAGGAACATCCATGAACATGTTGTCCTTCACTTCACCGTAAGCATCTTTCGCCGCAAGCTTAACAGTTTTTTTATCGCCCTCTTTCATCTCTTTGATTTCTTCTTCCAATTTAGGAATGATCTGGCCCGCACCCTCAAGGAATGGAAGTGGTTGATTCTTTTCAGAAGCGTCCAACACATTGCCATCAGGCCCTTTTAGAACGTAATTAAATGCCAAGACTCTTTTCATTTTTAGGCCTCCTATAGCGCTAATGCCCGAGGGTATCCCATTTTGGGCCCCCTCAGGCAACCGAAAAGACCCAGTTCTTTTGAATATTTAACGAGACACTTGAAATTGAGACGCAGAGCTAGATATAATTATATTTAGGACCTCTTTCTGAATGAAAACGGTCCCGCACCTGAGGGGGGAAGCATGATGCACGTGTCCTCGCTGAGGTCCTTGTTGCTCAACTCCAGTTACGAACCCATGAAGGTCGTAAGTTGGCAAAAGGCCTTGGTATTGTGGTTTCAGGGTAAAGTAGAAATACTTGAATATCACTCAGCGTTTGCCCGGTCGGTCCACCGGAGGTTTCAGCTGCCCAGTGTATTACGGCTAAAAACCTATGTCCGGCCGCGGACCTTCGAAGCCGTCCGGTTCTGCCGGGAAAATGTTTACATCCGCGATAATTACACCTGCCAGTACTGCGGCACCAAACTCGCCGCCAAACAACTCACCCTTGATCACGTCGTCCCCGCCTCTCATAACGGTCCCAAAAACTGGACCAATGTGGTTTCCGCCTGCCGGGACTGCAATCAGAAAAAAGCCAACCGAACACCCCGCACCGCCAATATGCCTTTACTGAACGAGCCTCGTGCTCCATCATGGCTGCCGACACTGGAACTGGAAATCGGCGAAGATCATATTCCACCGGATTGGACGCCCTACTTACGATTGAGCACAGGATGACCCTCGAGCACGAAATTAGAAAAATCAAAACCACCGACACGCTTCCCATCCGCAAGCGTGTCTTGAAACCTTTTCTTTCTGAAGAAGAGTGCATCAATCCTGGCGACGATCTGATTACCACCTATCACTATGGCCTTTTTCACGCCGACAAGCTGATCTCTGTTGCGACTTTCATCCAGGAATCTCACCCAGCCTTCGGCGCGGGCTTTCCTTACCGACTGCGGGGCATGGCCACGGACGACAACTATCGCGGTCAAGGTATCGGACAAAGACTGGTGCGATTTGCGGTTGAAGACTTGAAACAGCGTCGTTGCGATCTTGTCTGGTTCAATGCGCGCATCAAGGCGTTCCCCTTCTATGAACGACTCGGGTTTTCGTACTATGGCGACCTGTTCGACATCAAGGACATCGGCCCCCATAAAGTCATGTACAAGCATCTGATTCCCCGTTAATCTTCCTGTAGGACTTAAACGACCTTAAGTCCTCGTTTTGTCAGGAGGAATTCCGTGAATAAGGATGTTCACAACAAGCTGACCACAGCTCTTACCACCATCATCAGCGAAACAAACGGAATCTCTCTTTCCGACACCATTGACCTGCTGATTTCATCTAAACTTAAAAACGAAAGCCCGGACGCTTATCAGCTGGTTGTCGAGTTTCGGGAACTGCTGAATAGCTTTCAGATCAACCAGGTCACGATTTCGTCGCTGTTAAAGCACCCGCTGTCTGCCGCTCTTTTTGAGTTCTTTAAAAACTTCCCGCTAAAGTATCACGAAGAACACATCCATTTGACCGGTGCCATCACGGCCGAATTCATTTATCCACGCCTGAAGAAACTTCTGGAGGGCCCTGACAAGGCCATCTACGAACAGAAGATCGCAGAGGTCTATGGTGACAAGGCCCTGCCGATTAACTCCGTCGAGGACGTGGATCGACTGATCCGTTTGCAGGAAAATGAAGGCTTTTCGCGCTATCTGAAAATTTTGTATCTGCCGAAGTTGATCTTCATCAACCGCGAAGTTCACAAAGAAGCAGCCTATTCCATGGCCGAAGAGCTTTACTATAAATTCAACGTCGGTCGTGTGCGCCTGAAGTTTTCCCTGTCACGTTCGACGGCCAGCTCTTCTGAACAAATTCCCGGAATTGACAGTGTCACATCTGAAGACGTGGTGTTGGGTTTGTACGAGGGTTTCCGCGCCTTCCAGGAAAAACACCCCAATTTCGACTTCATTCTGTCACCGTCGTTCAGAAAAGAAGCCAATCACTTTGATTCCGAAAAGTACGAAACCCGGCAGGAACACTTCATGGCCCAGATCAACGAAATCGTGGACATGATCGACAAATATCCATTCCTGGAACGACACCTGCGTGATGTCGACACGGTCGGCGATGAACGCGAACTTTATCGCAAAGAGCATTTCAATGAAATGCAAGCCGGCTTCCGCAAGTTGCAATATCGCGGATTCAAGATTCGTTCGCATCACGGCGAAACCTGGCACACCCTGAAAAAGGGCATTCAAGCCGTCGATAACGCCATGAACATCTGGCACATCGACACACTGGAACACGGAATCAGCCTGGGGATTAATCCCAACAAATACTTCCACCGCATCTATCAGGATATTCTGGCGAAAAACCAGCAAGGCCAGGCCATCACAGAAAAGGATCCCCTGTTCCGCGAATTGAATGAGCTGGACTGGGGCTTTAACCGTCATGTCCTTGAAAAACTTCACAAGGGAATCAAACTGACAGCGGAAGAAGACATTCTTTTTGTCAAAGCCAAGTTCCACACGGCCCGTGAAGTTGAACACTACCAGCACGACGTTTTAAATCGCATGATTCAAAAAGGTGTTACTTTGGTATCCCTGCCTTCTTCAAACAACAAGCTGACCGGCAAGTTTGAAGATTACAAAGACCACCCGTTTTCCTGGTGGGAGAAAAAAGGTGTTCAGCTGGGCGTCGGCACCGACAATCACGTGACACTGAACACGAACTTCATCTATGAAATGTTAATACTTCTGTACACGGATGCCGTGAACTTGAAGATCACGAAACTTCTGATGGTGACGACGGGTGAAACCCGCCGCCCTTACATCAGCCACCTTCTTTGGAAGATGAGAAAGCAACTGGGAAAGACAGCACAGAAATGACAACTGTTAAAAAATCACGACGTCTGAGTTGGATGGACACCATCCGCTCGTTGGCCCGACCTAAAGTTTCAATTATGCTGGCCTTGGGCTTTTCTTCCGGACTTCCCTTCATGCTGGTCGGTAATACTTTGGGTTACTGGCTGCGTGAAAGCGGTATTGCCTTAGCCACCATCGGCTTTCTGTCGTGGGTGGGTCTGGCTTATTCGCTGAAATTCCTGTGGGCACCTTTGATCGACAAAATGGATGCTCCTCTGGTCGGAAGATGGCTGGGCCGTCGTCGTGGCTGGATGATCATCTCTCAGGTCCTTGTGGGGCTCTGCCTTTTGGGCATGTCCTATGTGAAGCCTGAAGGTGGATTGATGCTCTTCACCCTGCTCGCAGCTATCGCCGCGTTTGCCTCAGCCACACAGGATATCGTTGTGGATGCGTGGAGGATCGAGGTTTCCGATGCCAGTGAGGATATGGCGCTTTTGTCATCTTCCTACCAATTGGGTTATCGCGCATCGTTGCTTGTCACTGATGCCTTGATTTTGATTTTGGCAGGCGCCATCGGCTGGTCGATCTCTTATTCTGCGATGGGCGCCTTGATGGCCGTAGGAATCATCGCCACTTTGTTTGCCACAGAACCCAAAAGAGGCCCTGCCGTTGCCGATGTGGCCCCGCTGTGGAGTGCCCGCGGCCTGTTCGATGCGGTGGCAGGTCCTTTTATATCCTTCTTTAAACAACACGGCCACCGCGCACTTTTAATTCTGGCTGCGGTCTGCCTGTACCGCCTTTCTGACTTTGTCATGGGTCCGATGGCTAATCCCTTTTATGCGGATCTGGGGCTGACGAAAGAAACCGTGGGAGCTGTGCGTGGCTCCATCGGATTGATTGCATCTGTCGTGGGTGTTGCGGCGGCAGGACTGACCGCGGTTCGATTTGGGTTTATTTCAACCCTGCTGATCGGTGCTGTGATTGGACCGGCCTCCAATCTGGGGTTCTCTGTTCTGGCGATGGTCGGCCCCAGCACGGAAGTGTTCACGGGTGCCATGATCGTGGATAACTTTGCCACTGGATTTGCAGGCACCGCTTTGGTGGGCTACATGTCCAGCCTGACCACTCTGGGTTATACAGCCACACAGTATGCGCTGCTCAGTTCGTTCTATGCTCTGCTGGGAAAAGTTTTAAAAGGATTCTCGGGACTGGTTGTGCAAAAGCTTTCTGAAACTCATGCACTGATGGAATCTTATGCCATCTTCTTCCTGGGAACAGCCCTGATTGGTGTTCCGGCATTGTTGCTTTGTATCTTGTTGGTCCGAAGCAACACCAAGCTGCCAAAAACCTCTAATTCCTAGACCTAAATTCCAATCTGCTTATTTCTCTTGTTAAGCAGATCGGAGTCAAACGACAAACTTAAAGAATCCAATTCACAACAGTGTTGTTTTTACGACAACACTGTTGAAAATAAATCCTTCAGAGCCCAAGTCATTTCGCAACCAGATAAAGGCCTTTCTATTTCTCTCTATCAGAGAAAATGTTAAGGTGGGCCCAGAGGTATATATGCCAACTAAAAAAGTCGTCATCGTCGGTGGTGGTTTTGCAGGTCTCAAGGCAGCTCGTGCGCTCGGCAATAAAGAAGATGTCTCTGTGACGTTGATCGACCGGCGCAACTATCATCTGTTTCAACCTTTACTTTATCAAGTTGCCACCGCGGGACTTTCACCTGCGGAAATCTCGGGCCCGATTCGCGGCATTCTTTCCAAGTATCAAAACATCTCCGTGTTTCTGGACAATCTTGAATCGGTCGATTTACTGAATAAAAAAATTCGTGTTCCCGGTCGCGATATCAACTATGACTATTTGATTCTGGCTTGCGGTGCCAAGCACAGCTATTTCGCCCATCCCGAATGGGAAGAAAATGCACCGGGATTAAAGACACTGGAACAAGCCACTGAAATTCGCCGTCGTGTTTTGATGGCCTTTGAGCTGGCAGAAAAAGAGACGGATCCCGAAAAACAAAAACAACAACTAAGCTTCGTCATTGTGGGAGCCGGTCCCACAGGTGTTGAGCTGGCCGGAACGATCGCCGAAATCAGCCGCCACACACTGACCAAAGACTTCCGCCATATTGATCCTTCCCGTACTCGTGTCATTCTGATTGAAGCAGGTCCACGCATTCTGGCCGCCTTCCATCCGGATCTGTCCCGCAAAGCAGCTCTGGATCTGGAAGATCTGGGAGTGCAGATTTGGACGAACACCCGAGTCACAGATGTGCGCGTTGATTCCGTGGTTTTAGGCGACGAAGTGATCAAGGCGTCCACGATCTTGTGGGCCGCCGGGGTTCAACCTTCCAGCATCAACAAAACCCTGAATGTGCCTTTGGATCGCGGGGGCCGCGTGCTCATCGAAAAAGATTTAAGCCTGAAGAATCATCCGGAGGTCTTTGTGCTGGGGGACCAAGCGTGTTTCCCAACAGAAGACGGCAAATCCTTGCCTGGCCTTGCGTCGGTAGCCATGCAACAAGGTGTGCATGCGGCGAATGTCATTCTAAATGAAATTAGCGGAAAGTCGCGGACCGGGTTTAAGTATCTCGACAAGGGACAGATGGCGACGATCGGTCGCAGAAAGGCCATTGCACAGATTCACAATCTGAAGTTCAGCGGTTTTTTTGCCTGGCTTTTGTGGCTCTTCATTCACGTCTACTATTTAATTGGTTTTAAGAACAAGGTCTTCGTCATCTGGCAATGGGCTTACGCCTACTTCACCTTCAAACGGGGTGCGCGTTTGATCGTCGATAAAGAGTGGAGATCAAAACCAAAGCCGCCTGTTTCGTAACACTGGATCTATTCAAGCCTTGAGGCGATCTCTTAGCCTCAAGGCATGTACTTAGAAAACTTTCACTCCATTCAGCCGCCTTATCAAAAAAACCAAAAGGAATGCCTCGAGTGGCTTTCTGAAGCTCACAAACTGGCGCAGAAGAAGCAGGGGTTTTCGCAGGAAGAATACCTCAAGATGCTTCAGCGCGTGGGCTGTCCGGAAACGCAAATCGAAAAAAGGTATTTCTTCATTCCGGATGTCGAAAAGACCCGTTGGGAGGACAAGCCCATCTATCCGGTGAAAGAAAACTCCCACGGCGTCAGCATGCATCGGCGCCATGAGTACTATCACAAGATCGTCACCGAACTCTTTGATCGCATTTACACCGAACGTCCGTTTCCGGATGATCTGATCCACGTCAGTTGCACGGGATACATTTCCCCCAGTGCGGCACAGATGACGGCAGTGAAGTCCAAAACGCCGGTCACAGTGACTCACTCTTACCATATGGGTTGTTATGGCGCCTTCCCCGCCCTGCGCATGGCTTCGGGCTTTTTGGCCAATGAAAGTATTTTGGGGAAAAAGAAGAAAGTGGATCTGGTGCATACAGAGTTGTGCAGTCTGCATATGAACCCTGAAGATCCGACGCTGGAACAGATGGTGATTCAAAGTCTTTTCGCGGATGGCTGCATTGCCTACTCTTTATCCCAGAATCAACCGCAAAAAGGATTCAAGGTTCTTTCCCTTTACGAAGAGCTTCTGCCGAACACCACAGGAGCCATGGAGTGGATGGTGTCAGACTGGGGCATGAAAATGACTCTGTCGAAGGATGTTCCGATGATGGTGGGCGATAAGATCCGGGAATTCACTCAGCGTTGGTTAAGCGAAAGGGGATTTGATGTGGCTTCCATCATGAAAGACGGATTGTTCGCCGTTCACCCCGGAGGCCCCAAAATCATCGACCAGACGGTAAAACATCTGGAGCTAAAGGAATCACAGGTCCATCACAGTCGGCAGCTGTTACGTCAGCGGGGGAATATGTCTTCGGCTACTTTGCCTCACCTGTGGGAACAAATTCTGCGCGATGATTCCGTGCCTTCAGGAACTCCGATTATCAGTTATGCTTTCGGTCCGGGTCTGACTGTTTGTGGAAGTTTGATGGAGAAACTATGAGCGCGTTCTTAATTGCCTCTGTCGTCCAGGGAGCCGTGATCCTGTTTGATGAATTTGTCTTTCACCGACGCCGGGGCCTGCCTCGGTGGGAACGTATTGGGCACCCTATAGACACTTTCTCGGTGATCGCGTGTTTGCTGTTTTTAACTTTTGTGGATCGCACTCCGACCACCGAAATCGTCTACTATGTGATGGCCATCGGGTCTTGCCTGCTGGTGACCAAAGATGAATGGGTGCATCGCAAGTACTGTTCCGCCGAAGAAATGTGGCTGCACGCCCTTTTGTTCACTTTGCACCCACTGGTTCTGTTCACGGGGATGGCCGAGTGGGAGGACAACCGCCCCTTGTTCCTGGCAGTAGCCGGAGGTGTTTTCGTATTTTTCATCTATCAGATCGTTTATTGGAACTTTGTGGAGGCCCGAGCTCTTAAAGCCAAGCAAAAGGCCCACTATGCCCGGGTCCGGCAGGAGGATTTGTACGAATACTTCAGTGAGTGAGGTCTTTTTTCCGTAGAAGCTCTTGCCTTGCTGCAATGCGCTATGCTATCTTGGCTTCTCTTTACGTTCCTGTTTGCGGAGAGGTGGCCGAGTGGTTGAAGGCGCACGCCTGGAACGCGTGTGTAGGTCACAAGCCTACCGAGAGTTCGAATCTCTCTCTCTCCGCCATTTTTGATCAAGCTACTCGCTTAAATTCTTTCGACTGACGAATTCATTCTCTTCGCTGACAAAGCCTTCCATCCGCGCCAACTGAACAATGGTATTAGATAACATCGCATCGATATTCTTGGCGGCAGTCTGAAGCCAGATGTGAGTCGCGGCATCCTTGGGGTACTTCGTGATACATTCCGTTGTGTAATCGTGAAACTCTCGAACCTTCGCCAGAATCGCCATCAGATGGGCCGGACATTCGCACTCAATTAAATCAGTGTGGCGACTTAGTTCGGCCAGAGCTTCTGGTGTTATGTGACCATTATCAAAAATCATCGGGTTCTCCTAAAAATCTATAAGAATCTATTTGTCGGCAACAACCAATAAGTCGGTTGGCTTGACCTAACACCCCTCAAAGATCGCAAGGGCATTTTCTGAAATTGCATACGCTCTTTACACGCCTCAAAGACCGACTGAGAGACCAAACAGTCCACGAGAAACTCTTTTGTCAAATTCTCAATCCTTGCCGCAAGATTCACGACATCCCCAAGAACAGTAAATTCTGATTTTACAGAGGTTGAGATCACACCCGAGGCAACAACGCCCGTGTGAATGCCCATGCCTACCGCAACGACAGGCTGATCCGCGAAGTAACGCTGAAGATTGAGTTTTGCCACACTTTCGCGAATCCGTACGGCGCACCAGCAGGCGTCCTGAATATGACTCGTATTTTTTTCCAGGACTCCAAAATGGGCTAAGAACCCGTCGCCGGTAAATTTATCGACGACTCCCCCGCAGGCTTCCACCACCATACCCAATTCCGAAAGGACCGAGTTCGCAAAATGAAGAACTTCCATGGGATCATGCTCATCAAACATGTGAGAGAACCCACGTATATCCAGAAATAAAATGGTGGCTTCGTCCCGACTGGGCGCACGTGCCAGGAGTGTTCGTTGAGACGGCATGGGAATCATCTTAATTCGGCGTTAAGATCAGGCAACTAAATTGTCCGCATCTAGACCGTAAAACCGAAATAGGCCCTCCGCTTGCGGCACGCCTTTTTTAGTTGAAGTTGACCGTCGCCGTCGCTGGCACTGAGCCCGCATCAAACACCCCAGGCACTCCCACCGAATTTTCCCCCAGGCTCAGGACACCATTGCTGTAGCTGAAGGTATTGTAGATGTCGTCGTTAGAGGCATTGGGCAGGGTTATGTTTGAACAAGTCATCGTATAGGTGGTTTTTTGCTGGCCGATATCAGCCATGTCACCACCTGGCTGATAAGGGCTGGTCCCACCGCAGGCCGTGTTAAAGCTGTCCTGAACATCCAAATTAAATGCGATGATCGAGGCAGTTTCTGAGCTTAGCACATGAAATGCCATCGTCGATCCGCTGACGGTCCAAAGGCCCCCAGCGTAATGAGCCACCCTGTAGTTTTCAGGCAAACAGGTGCCTGCATACCAGTTTTCAAGATAGCTGTAGGTTCCACTTCCATCCAGGACCAACACGCGCTGAACGTGATCCGCTTCGCTCACGACGGGGTGAACCTTTGCATCGCAAGTCGAAGTCCACTCTTTAATCAGATCGCTGGAGGCCAGATCCCCACCAACGATTTCTTCACCGGCCTTCGGCGCACAACCCATTCCCAAAACGGAAAAGACGGCAAGAAGGCTTACCAAAGAGCGAATAAAATAATTTCTCATTTAGTCCTCCGGCAATAAAAGCTCTTAAAGCTTTTCGACCGAAGTCTTTAGAAGTTTAACCTTTTTAGGCGACTTTCTCACAAAGACTCGCCTAATAGAGTCGTCTTCACAGAATCCCTCTCAAATGGAGATTAAACGACAGCGATATTCAGAATTAAATCAGATATGAAATTCCGATTAACTGCTCATCTTTTGCAGCATCACGATGGCAATAAAATGCAAGGTCGCTGCAACGATTGTCAGGATATGAAAGATCTCGTGATATCCGAAAGTTTTGGGCCAGGGATTGGGTTTCTTCACGGCATAGATGACGGCTCCGATCGTATAAATCAAGCCTCCCACCAGTATCAGCATCAAGCTGGGAAAACCCAGGGCCGCCTTGATATCAGAGATATAAGGTGACGCCAGCCAGCCCATCGCCACATACAAAACCGCCGAAAGCCATTTGGGTGCTTTCACCCAAAACAAGGACTGAATGACCCCCAACAAAGCGGCCACCCATACCAGGATCAAGAAATTCTGGCCACTTTCTTTCAGAGCCAAAGCTCCAATGGGAGTCCCTGTTGCGGCAATCATGATGAATATCGCCGCATGGTCCATTCGCTTCATCCACAAGCGCGAATTCTCGTTCCAGTTAATACGGTGATACAACGAACTGACACCAAATAATGTCACAAGACCCACGGAATAAATGGTCATCGCCACAAATTCCCGCGAACTTCTGCAACCCGCAATCAACATCGCACAAGCACCCAGAGCAAAGTAAAAAGCGCCCTGATGAAAGTGACCCCGAAGAAATGGTTTTACAAGTGCAGGATTGTTGCTCATCGTTTCTCTATTTTTTTCGTTTTTTGGATTTCTTATATTCATCTTCGCTGGCCAGCATCGCTGCCAGACTGCGGTCGATATCGTCTTCCAGCGGAGCAGAAATGACAGCTTTATAGTCGGTCTTGCTCACATTGATCACTTCAACTTTTTTCGTCAGCAGCTCTTCAATGGCTGTCAGAAGCTCTTTTTCGTCCTGACTGCAGAATGAAACTGCAATTCCTTTATTGAATCCCCGCCCCGTGCGCCCGATGCGGTGAACATAGTTCGCAGGTTTTTCCGGCAGGTCATAGTTGATCACGTGAGTGACATCAGGAATATCAATCCCGCGCGCACTTAGATCCGTCGCGATCATGATTTTACAATCACCATTGCGGAAGGCCTTCATGACCTCCGCACGATCAGTCTGATCCTTCTCACCGTGCAAGGTCAAAGACGTGATGCCCGCACGCTCCAGTGCCTTGGCAACACGTTCTGCACGCACCCGGGTGCGCACGAAGATAATAAACTTCCCATCCGGATTCTGGTGCAGATATTCGGCCAGGAAGAAGCGCTTATCGTCCATCTCCACGAACATCACAAAGTGGGACACATTTTTAGACACCGGATCTTCCGGGGAAATCTGAATACGAATGGCGTTGCTGCGCACCTGTGAAAAGGCCAGCTTCTTGATTTCCGGATTGATCGTGGCCGAAAAGAACAACGTCTGATGACGACGGGTCAATTTGCGCTTGATGGATTCAATATCCTCGATGAATCCCAGATCCAGCATGTGGTCGGCTTCATCCAAAACTAAAGTTTCAATGTGGCTGATATCCACATACCCCTGGCTGATCAAATCAAACATACGCCCCGGAGTCGTGATCAAAATATCAATACCGTCTTGGAGCTTTTTGATCTGCGCATCCTGCTCCACCCCACCATAAAGGGCGAATGGCTTGGCTTTGGTGTGTTTGGACAGGCGATTGAAGACTTCACCGATCTGCTGAGCCAGTTCCCGCGTGGGCACCATCACCAGGCAGCGAATGCCCAGGGAACGTTTGCTGCTTTTACTGGCGTGAATGCTGTCGATGATTGGAATAGCAAAAGCCGCTGTCTTACCCGTGCCGGTCTGGGCAATGGCCAGGACATCTTCGCCCTTTAAGATGGACGGAATAGCTTTAAACTGGATATCAGTCGTACGGAAAAAACCATTGTCATGCAGGTTGCGCAACAGATCTTCAGATAGGTGGAACTTCTCAAACTTCAACGCGAACCTCGCTATGGATACAAGTCAAACAGATGATTGCATTTACCACAGAAGGCGACAGGGGTGAAATCCTAAAGAAAAAAAGGCAGAAAGCCTGTGATTACTACACGTTATCACCTCTTTCTGCCTGCCAAAAACCACTAAAAATGGGCCCGTGGGGACTATTTACGACGGAACAGCCCTTTTACAACGTGGGCATAAGGTTCTGCAAAGAACGCCAGATGCAAGGTGAACATCCCGATAATGATGGCCAGAGGAAGCCCACTTGGCGCAAGGAAGGCATGAACAAGAACGATATTCAAAACAATTGGAGCCAAAACCACCAAGGCCAGCGGAACAAAGTAACCACTGAGCAACAACAATCCACAGACAGTTTCAGTCCCCTTCAGAAGAGGGAAGAAATAGCCAGACGCTGCCAGACCGGTATTGAAAGCCACCAGACGCTCGGGTAAATCCGCAGGAGGTGGCACCAGATTCAAAAGTCCGGTCAATCCTGCGGCAAAAAAGATCAGACCCAACAATATTCGCACCACCAATGTCAGTTTGGATTTCATTTAAATCTCCTTTCCCCTATCCCATAACACAATCCCAACGGGGGCAAGAAAACTCTTAAGGCCTTGTCTGACAAATGCCGGATGTGGAAGGATGAGGTATTGGATGATTCAAGATGACTGACACAAGCGTGCTTTTAAATTTTGGCCTTAAAGCCGTCCAAAAACTTTTACTGTTTTCTGGGGGTGCTTTTACGGTCGGTTTTGTTCTACACTGGATTTCGTACGGCCTTAGAAACTGGATTGCGGAAAAATTAGGGGAAAAAGCTTTTTTATGGATTTTCGCTCCAGGGATCATGATTCATGAAATCAGCCATATGCTGGCGGCCCTGGTGTTTCTACACGAAATTGTCGGCTTTAATCTTTTTGATCCCAAGGCCCGCAACGGCAGCCATGGTCACGTCGTCAGTCGGCCCCGCCAAGTCCCGAATATCCTGTTCATTCCACAGATCTGGATCGCCATGGGGGATTTGTTCATTGGCATTGCACCTTTGATCGTAGGCCCCATTCTGCTGGCCGGAGCCTTATATTTCGTTCCCGGCGGCGAAATGTTCTTAAAGCATCCCACCTGGTCATCCATTCCAGGCTTGAGTTGGCAGTTGGGAATCTGGATTTATCTATTTGCCGCGACAATATTTCACATGGAACTAAGCAAGGCCGACCTGAAAGGAACCTGGAAAGGGTTTTTGTGGTTAGTGCTAGCCACATTCGTAGTCGCTATCACTTATAAAAAACTGCATCCCTACTTTCCTTAGGCCTGAGGAACAGTAAAGACAAAACGAGTGTGCTCCGACTGGTTATCCAGATAGATGTCACCACCATGAGCAAGAACAATCCCCTGACTGATACTTAGCCCCAGCCCTGTCCCCTTGCCGACCTCTTTGGTGGTGTAAAACGGTTCAAAAAATCTGTCAGCACCAGAAATATCACTGAATCGCCCACTATCTGAAACACTGAACTCGACCATGGGTCCTACTTTCTGCACCTGCAAACGAATCCATGGGGACTTGGTATCTTCAATGGCATCCTTCGCATTCTGCAGCAAGTTGACCAACACCTGCAGTATCTGAACTTCACGGCAAAGAATCCGAATGTCCTCTTCAGGCAGCTCAAAGAAGAATTGAATCTTTCTGGATGAGTACTGATCCTCAAAGAGCACACTGGCTTCACTTACTATTTTTTCAACCGACACAGGCAAGTAAGGATCAGCTTCATTTTTGCGCGAATACACACTCAAAGCCCTGACAATCTTATTGATCCGCTCGGACATTGAAACAACTCGGGTCAGATAATTCGTCATTGTGGATCGATCCAACGCATCCTCGCCCAGCCCCTCCAAAGTCTCTTCACTTAAACCTTTGATAACTGACAGGGGATTGTTAATTTCATGGGCCACGCTGCTGGCCATCTGCCCCAAGGCCACCATTCGCTCATTGTGGATAATCCGCCCCGCCTCAAGCTCGAGTTCTGCCTGGGCCAGAGCATAGATCGTGCGCAAATACCGGATGATGAAGAAAATCATCATCGCCGAAATCAGAAACGATATCTTGCGATAATTATCAGAACCAATGACCTCAATTGACGGTAAATTCAAACGTGATTCGGGCAAAAGATACTGTCCAATCACAAACAAAGTGATCGTATAAATCACGAACGGAGTGACATAACGATCCTCTTCTTCCTTGTCGAACATAATGAAAGTCACGCAGATCAACATGAAATAGAAGAACTCGGCTCCAGAGCTTCTTCCTGTCACATAAGAAATCGCAAAGATTGCCAGATTCCCCTGAATTAAAAAAGCCACTCGCGTCAGAGCATTCCATTTGGGGTTACCGACAACTAACAAAAGTAAGATGCTGCCAAGAAGAAAGAAAACATTCACTGACATCATCACATAGTCAGCCGTCAGAAGATAAATGATGTCATAGGAAAGATACGCCGGAATGGCCGTCAGCATAACCACATTGGAGGCGCGAATCGCCGTTTTGCGACTGGGCGTATCCTTTGCCGACACACCTCTACTGACCAAGAATCTCAAATACGTACCGATCTTATTACCCATTGTTTGTTTATATATCACAAGGCGCGCTGATCGTTGAAGATTTTCTCTTGAAGACTCCAGAAGTATTTTACCTTACGCGCCACCACGAACAACGGGACTCGTCTTGGCTATTCCCAGATTTTTAGCTTAATAACTTATTCAGATTCTCTGTCGGTCGAGCGACAACTGCAACAGGGCCTTTCACAACCACCGGGCGCTCCATCAACTTCGGATTTGCGGCCAGCTTCTGAGCCACCACTTCCGCAGAGTTCACATCAAACGGCGCCGTCTGGAAGTCCTCTTCTTTCGTACGAACCAGGGCAGGTGCTTCGACACCCAGTTTATTCTGAAGTTCCAGAAGTTCAGATTCAGACAAAGGCTCTTTTAAATACTCAACAACTTTGGCATCAATGGACTGGGCCTGCAACAGAGCCAGAGCCTCGCGGCTTTTGCTGCATTTGGGATTGTGATAAATGATCCAGGAGCTCATGCTTATTTCCTTTTTGTTGAAACACCTTTTTTAGGTGCCACAGACTTTCCGGTAAAGGGATTGATCTTGCCACCGCGGCCTTTAGCTGGCGGTGCAGTCCTTGCGTCGGTCTTCGAATTCTTTGCATCGCCACGCAGATGTTTCTTGGAGCGATCAATAAAGCTGAATCGTGGATCCACCTTGATTTCCTCGGCCCCCTGCAGATATCCCTTGATACGGCCGTACATCCTTGTATCCGATGGGGTCACAAACGTAATCGCCTCACCGGCACGCCCGGCGCGCGCCGTTCTTCCAATACGGTGTAAGAAATCTTCCGGCTGAAAAGGCAGATCAAAGTTCACCACGTGATCGACATGAGGAACATCCAGACCCCGCGCCAGCAAGTCGGTCGCAACCACAATGCGCAGTTCTCCATCACGGAAAGCGCGCACCACGCGGTTTCTTTGCCCTTGAGAAAGACCGCCGTGGATCAGATCCGCCGAAAAACCGTACTCTTGCAGATAACTGCCAACTGCTTCGCAGGATTCCTGATTACCAGTAAATACGATGACTCCGCCACGGGTGGCGTTGAGCTCATCCAACAATCGGTCATTTTTCATAGTGCGATCCAGGAACAAAACCTTCTGCTTCAGACTGGAAACCGGCGCCTCGGCTTTTTCTGAGCGAATCATCGTCACATCGTTACGCATGAACAATTTTGCAATAGCCTCGACATTCGAACCAAAACTTGCAGAATACATCATTGTCTGTCGGGGGCCACGCAGAGTGTTTTGAATGGTTTTAAGCTGTGGGGCAAAGCCCATGTCCAGCATACGATCCGCCTCATCCAAAACGATGATTTCCACATGCTGAAGCAGCAGTTTGTTTGTAGAAAGATGATCATTCATGCGCCCCGGTGTCGCAATAATCAAACGCGGATTCTTCTTCAACTGATTGGCTTGCTTAGAACCGGTGCTTCCGCCAATGGCCAGACAGACTGAAACCGGCATTTCCGTACAAAGCTCCAGAAAGACTTTATAGATTTGTTGAGCCATTTCCCGACTGGGCACCAGAATCAAGGCACGCGCTTGTGGTTTCTGATGCAACGTCGTCAGCAATGACAGGGCAAAAGCCAATGTCTTCCCACTGCCAGTCTGAGCAATGGCAATCAGATCGGAGCCTTCCAGACCCACGGGGATCGCCTGACTCTGAACTGGAGTCGGCTTGGATATTTTCATTTTCTGAAGAGCCGTCATCAGTGCCGGCGCCAGATTCATTTCCTGAAAGGTTTTAGCTTTATGCGAAGATGTATGCAGTTTCATAAGGGGCAGACTTACCACAAACTGCTGAAATGAGACAGAAAAAGCGGCTTCAAACCCTGGGTTTCAAGCCGCTCTTGCAATTATAACAGGCTCTCTTAACGCAAAGACGCCAGAGCTGCCTCGTAGTTCGGCTCGTCCACGATCTCAGCCACCTGCTCGACGTGCAAAACCTTGTTATCCTCAGAAAGTGTCACCACGGCACGGGACAACAAACCTGCCAGCGGGGAATCCGCGATCTGCACACCCCAGTCCTGACCGAAGTTGCTGCGGAATGAAGAAACTGTTTCGCAGTTTTTAATGCCTTCAGCACCACAGAAGCGTGCCTGTGCAAATGGAAGATCTGCAGAGATATTCAAAACAACCGTGTTGTCCAGTTTGGCTGCTTCCTGATTAAAACGTCTGACGGAAGCTGCGCATGTGCCCGTATCAACACTTGGGAAGATATTCAAAACTTTCTTTTTGCCAGCATAAGACGCCAAATTTACTTCGGACAAATCATTGCGCACCAATGAAAAGTCTTTTGCCTTTGTGCCCTTTTCTGGAAGGAAGCCGGATGTCTTTACAGGGTTGCCTTTAAGAGTGATCGATGCCATGAGTTCTCCTTTTTATGCTCAGATATGGAAACGAGAATCAGCATAGCACCGTTCATCTTAAGATCAAACTACTTGCAGAAGGATAGATTCTGACTCCAGCTCAGAATTGATTTGTAGCTGGTCTTATCGCCTGCGCGCAGCACCGACCAATATCTCGCCCCTCCGCGCCATGCTCCATCCACCTTACCTGCAATACGCCCATCGCGCCCCAACCAACGATCCAGAATGCGGATACCGCAGCTAAGATTCTGTTTGGGATCGTGCAAGTCTTTGGTGGTCTTAAATCCACAGCCATACGCATTGCCGCTTTCAATCGAGATCTGCAGCAGACCACGGCTGATCACACGATTGCCATGACTGTCGTTGAAGTCCTCCGTATAAGAAGTCTCGGTCTTAAAATTGCTTTCAAAGCGCACCATGGCTGACAGCATAAAGGCCCAATACTGCTTTCGTTGAGCGTAAGAAAGACTTTGATACTTCGGACAAAACAAATTCTTATCCGCAGGAATCACATCCAACAGATTTTGCCCCAATCGATCCAGCTCACGATCCACATGCGTCGTCCATTCTTTGGCACCACTGACTTTCCCTTCCCATAAAGGTGTGACTTCGCGCAAGACCTCTTCTGTCGTCGTCGGCGGCGGCAGTGCCGGAACCGGATCCGGCTCGGGAACCGGCTGGGGCGTTGGGGTTGGTTCGACGGCTGAAGAGGAGTTGTCAGCAGAACCCTGCGTCCGAGGAGCTTCCGAAGTTTTACAGCCTGCCATGATTTGAACAACGAACAAAACGAGAACAATATAAAATAATTTGTTTGTGGCGTTTTTCATAAGTAACAGATCGGCAGACAAACCCCGATCTTTACTGTTGAAAAAACTGTCGAAATTCTAGTGAAAATTTCAGAGATTGGACTGGCCTAAATTCCGTAAATTAAGGCTATTTACGACTTTGACAGTAACTGGAAATTTTGGTCTTCATCTCATCACATACGCCGCGGATTCCAATTAAAAACCCGGCGCAGGGATCATAGTTCTTCGGACAATAAGCATAGGCCGGAATCCAGTTTTCCATATCTTTCTCACTCAGAATGGAACGGCCCACCGCCACCAGATCTTCCTCGTTCAGTCGCCCACTGACGAACTCTCGGAAGGCAATATCGAAAGAAGTCACAAATGTCCTGGCGTGCGGCGAGATCTTCCCTTCGACTGTTTGTCTTAGATAGATCTCAGCCACTTTCCCCGGGTGCAAAGCTTTCAACAGCTCTGCCAGCTCAAGACTGGCGGTGGAATTATCCAGAATCACAACCAACTGGCTGTTGGGATTTACTTTTAGAACTTCCTCAATGTGATGGATTTTAAATTTCGTGATGGACCATTCGGTCACCCAATCTCTCATTGTGACGGAATGTGGCGGATACTGATAGTCCTTCATAAATTTCTCAACCCGGGACTCCAGCCAGTTTGTCAGTCCCGTGATGACATAGAACTGCCCGGCCCCACTGCTGGCCAACATACGGCGATAGAGTTCCGGCATACCCGCATAGGACCGATCCTTATCCATCAGTTTCAGACCCGCGGAAAGAATGTTGGTGTTGTGGGCTTGGCGAAGGACATCGTCGAAGCCGCTGACCAGGACCACCTTGGGACCCTGCGCTTGGGAAGGCAATGGATCAAATACAAAGAAAAGAATAAACAGAGAGTATAGTAGTGCCGATGTTCTCATATACAAATATTGGCTTAGTCGCTGCTTGTTGGCAACCGGGCTCCGCCTAAAGTCGGCTTCGGAAAGACCTTCCCTTTTTGTCAGGAACTCTTTAAAACAAAGTATGTATTTTGAAAAACGCATCCCCGTCTTTTTACAATTGGGCTTTAATGAGGCCGCTTTGCCTAAGCTCAAGGCTTACCTCGACCTTCTTTGGAGCGCCAACGAAGAGCTGAATTTGATCAGTCGAAAAATGACTTATGAGGAGCTGATCGACAATCACGTGATTGATTGTCTGCTGCCTCTGAGTCTGTTCCCTAAGGATGTTAAAGTGGCTGCGGACTTTGGGTCCGGCGGGGGACTTCCAGGAGTGATCTACGCCATTCAATTCCCGGATATTGAGTATCACCTTTATGAAAAGAGTAATTTAAAACAGGACTTCCTTAAGCGCTGCACAGCCATCGCTCCGAATCTGCGCATCCACGGTGAAATCCCACCCAAGCTGGAGAAAATCGAAGTGGTCACTTCCAGAGCGTTCAAACCGGTGGATGTCATCCTGGAGTTTAGCCGCGACTATTACAAAAAGGGTGGCAAGTACTTCCTGCTGAAAGCTCGCAAAGAAAAGATCGACGAAGAAATTGGCCTGGCCCGCAAAAAGTTCAAAGATCTGAAGGTCACCATCCAACCCCTGACTTCTCCGGTTCTGGAAGTCGAACGCCATTTGGTCCTTATTTAGTTTCTTTGCGAATCAACAACGGCTCGCAATTTAATTTGTCACCCCGGGGCTTCTTCCTAAAATCATACGTTAATGAAAGAAGGAGCTCGCATGCTGAAAGTAACAGCTGAACATCCCAAGTTTAGATACATTGAAATTCTGATCGATGGCGACATCAACTCTGAATCCGTCACGGCCCTTCTGAATCTTCTGCAAAAACGCATTGATGAATGGGGTGAAGTCAACCTTCTTGAAGAAGTGCGAGGCATTGGCAAGGTCGAGCTGGCCGTCTTTTGGAAAGAGCTTCGCTTTGGCCTTAAAAATCTTCACAAGGTCCCCAGAACCGCCATTGTCACAGACATCCACTGGGTCAAGAACATCAGCAACTTTCTGGATCCCATTGTTAAAATGGACATCGAGGTTTTTACCAGCAAAGAGCGTGATGTCGCACGCGCCTGGCTGGCACAAAGCGACCTGGAAGAGTCCATGTATCCCTGACTGTCACAGAGAAAGATTCTGGCCTCCATCTTCCAGCCGCTCAGGACGACGCCAGTAAGAGTACTGTGGTGTCCACTCCTCCATCCCGACTCCCGCCAGACTTAAGATGCTCCACAAGGCACAGAAGTCATCGCCGGGACCGAAGACGCTGCTGTTTTTTCTGAAGATGCGCTCCCCTTTTTTTTCGTAGCAGACGATTCCTGGCATGTTGTTCTGCCCGGCAAGCACACTCTGCTCCCTAATGTACAATCCACCCCCGTGCGAAACCATATTAAATCGCCAGCCTCGCGAGTTGGCAAAACGCCGCTGATCTTCAGGCGCATCCTTGGACAGCATCACAACGGAAAACTGATCCTCCAAAGCCGGTAAAAAACCATTCAGCCCATCTCCCCACAAAGTGCAGGAACGACACCCTTGACCCATATTATGAATGGCGATCAGTCGGCTCTTATCCGCAAACAGATCCCTCAGCGTGACTTCGGCATTGAGACTGTGAAAGATATAATTCTTCACTTCCATCGCAGGTGATTCTTTTCGTAGGGACTCCAGACGACGATGCAGACGATAAATTTCGTTTTCCACTTTCTGGATTTCATTCAAAGGATGTTCGTTCAACATAGAGCCTCCTAGAAGCCCTATTTTAGATTGATCACTATCGGATGTCTGAAAAATCAGTTGGCTCTGTCAGATTTCAGAATTCCCAACACGAGCTGAGCTTCGGGCCGCAGGCTACGACCTTAATCCAGTTTGTCAAAGTGGCCCAGAGGGGTATTTTGACTTCGTGCCAGAACACATTGAGCCTAGTTGCATGCTAGAAATGATTTTGTCTCTTTTCCTCATGACGAAAGCCGCTCCTGCAAGCAATTACACAAGTGTGCAAGACACTCTTCGCCGAATTACTCAGGAGAACCCCACAACAACACAATGGATCGACATCGGGCTTTCCGATTCCGGTCAAATGATTTCAGGCCTGAAGATCGGCAATGGCGAGGTGGCGGACTTGATCGTTGCCACTCACCACGGAAACGAATACGGATCCACAGCTGTTGCTCTGGGAGCCGCCGAGGCCTTTGCGCGAAATCCAATTCCAGGGCACACCGTCTATGTCATTCCCGTGCTGAACGTATCCGGTTACAATTCGCGCAATCGTTACGAAAGAACATCTAACGGCACCGTTGATCAGAACCGCGACTATCCAGGCCCCTGTGTATCAGGTATGTCTTACAGGTCCAAGGCCACCAAAGCCCTGGCTGAATTCCTGGAACAGGCCAACATCGTCAGCTCCGCCACTTTGCACACTCACTGGCCGGCAGTGCTTTATCCGTGGGGTTTTTCTACACGTGACACCCAGACACAGTACGACAGCACGTTTATCGGTCTTTCCAAGGATGCCGTCGTGGAAAGCGGTTATCAGGTAGGAAACTCCAAAGAGCTTCTGTATGCCGCCGACGGAGCGTTTGAAGACTACGCTTACTGGAAACACGGCATCTGGTCTTTGCTGTTTGAAATGGGAACCACGCATTCCCCATCGCAGGCTCAGATGAAGCAGATGATTGAGGTGAATGTGCCGGGCTTGCGTCGTTTCTTCGAAAATGCACCCAAACAGCGCGCAACCAACCATGCCTTTACGGGAAAATGTGACAAGAGCTCCCGTCAAAGAGAGCACTTGGAATAGCGGCCTCTATCTGACCTGAAGAACAATCTTGCCTGTGTGCTGACTGGACTCCATTAGCACATGGGCCTCAGAGGCCCGATCCAACGGCAGAATCTTAAAGATCACGGGTTTCATCTGTCCTTGATTTAACATCGGCCAGATATTTTCCTCCAAAGCCTGGGCAATTCGCGCCTTCTCGACAACGGGACGCGCTCGTAAAGTCGATCCCGTCAAAGTCAGTCTTTTGAACATCATCTTACGCAGATCCAACTCCACCTTAGAACCCTGCAAAGTGGCGATTTGCACCAAACGCCCTTGCATCGCCAAAGCCTCCAGATTCCGCACAAAATAATCCCCGCCCACCATATCCAGAATCACATCCACACCGCGGTCCTGAGTTTCCTTTTTTACCGCGCTGACAAAATCCTCTTCCTTGTAAATGATCACTCGGTCCGCTCCTAAATTTCTGCAGATCTCGACAGAATCCCGCTTTCCAACCGTCGTGAAAACACGAGCCCCCATGGCAGAGGACATCTGAATGGCCGTCGTCCCAATGCCACCGGCACCGCCATGGATCAGAATGCTTTCGCCTTTCTTCAGGGCTCCACTTTCAAAGACATTTGTCCATACGGTAAAGAATGTCTCGGGCACGGCGGCCGCCTCGACCATGCTCATCCCGGCGGGAATGGGCAGGCACTGACCTTCCGGAGCACAGACATACTCGGCGTAACCTCCCCCTGTAACTAACGCACAGACTTCGTCATACAGCTTCCAGCGGGTGACATCTTTCCCGACAGCGACGATCCGTCCTGCCACCTCCAACCCCGGAATGTCAGAGGCACCAGGCGGAGGTGGATAAGTTCCCTGTCTTTGTGCACAGTCCGGACGATTGATTCCTGCGGCGTGAACTTCTATCAGCACTTCGCCCGTTCCTGGTTCCGGCCGGGCTCTTTCTGCCACCTGCAAAACCTCTGGACCACCGGGTGTCTTAATTTCAATCACTCGCATAGAAGCTCCTTTAAAGTTTCAAAATGCTCTTGGAACTTCGCTCAGTCAAGTCAGGCAAACTGGCCCAAAGGCGAGCCCTCCGGCGTTAAGTCTTAAGACGGAAAAACGATAAGTTAACTATGGGAAAATGGCTTGTTTACTTCATCTTGGGTATGGCACTTCAGACACAGGCACAAAGCTCGGTCTATAACTGCAATTTTGCAGAAGACTACAACAACTTCTCGTCAGTGCGCATGAAGAAGTATTTTGATCCGACAGAGAACATGTACTTGGGAAAAGTGGATCTTTTACAGAACACAACGGTCGTGGAAAGCACTCCCGTGCGTATTTATCAAATCCCACTGCTGGACAATCAAACTTATGTGCAACTGTGGAACTCCAAGGACGTGCGCGTGGATGCGCAACTGTCCTATTCGCAAGGTGGCCGCGAATTTCGAGCCACCTACACGAAAAATGAAACCAAGAAAGCTCTTATTTGCAAAGAGCTTCGGGATTAAAGCTCGAACTGACCTGAAGCTTCGGGCTGATAAATCACAGCCTTCACTCTCAGTTTTTTAGTCTGTCCATTTGGCATTTTCCAGTTGATCTCCTGACCGACGCTCAGACCCAACAAAGCAATACCCACCGGTGCCAGAATAGAAAGTCGACCTGCTTCCAAGTTGGCTTCCTGCGGATACACCAAAGTCATCTCACTTTCCTGACCAGTGACTTCATCCAGGAACTGCACGCGAGAGTTCATGGTCACCACGTCTTTAGGGATCTCTTTCTGAGCGATGACGTTGGCTCGGCCCAGCTCTTCTTCCAAGGCTTCTGAAAATGGTCCTTCAACCTGAGACACCAGTGCAGACAAACGATGGAAATCCTGATCGGTAATAAGAATACGAGGTTCTGTGTTCATAAATTCCTCCTCACGAGAGAATGATGTTGTGTGTGTTTTTGATTTTTAAGAAAGATGTTCAGAGAACAAAAAAGATAGAACTAGGCCTTCAGCAGATCTTCTCTGCTGCAACAAAATCTTAGAATAAGATTCATGAACGTTGAACGGCGCATAGAACCATTAGACCTCAAATTCGGGCTTTTTTCAAGGTCGAGCGCGAAATCCGTCTAAGTTGCTGATTACTTTACAAGATCCTGAACCTTCTGGCCCAGATCCAGCAGAATTTGTCGGGCACCGTCATAATCTTTATCAGAGCAATCTTTGAATCCCGTCAGATGATAGAGCTTCTTTAAGGCCGCTGCGCCTTCTGGAGTTGAGGAGAAGCTTTTTAAAGCCTGACTGATCTTTCTTTCCAGCTCCGTTGGGAAGTTTTTTCGGTAAACCACCGGTTCACTGGGGATCGGCCCGGTCTTGGCAAGAATTCGCACCTTTTCATAGACATCCGGAAACTGTGTCGTCACCAAACGACGAGCATCCTGGGGGACTCCGTTTTCAGAGGGGGTGTTATAAGTGGCCCCCGCATCCACGCGTCCCTGATAAACCATGGTGACCACGCTGTCGTGTTTGCCGGCAAAAATGGTTTCACCAAGCTTGATCTTTTCATCCTGCAGAAGTTTGGCCGCAAGAATATATCCCGAAGTTGACACCGGATCGACAAAGGCAAATTTTTTACCGTTTAAATCCTTCAGATTTTTAATCTTCGGATTGGCCGTGATGATCTGACCCCAGTAGTGAGAGTACTCTCCATTGACCCCCATAAGCTTCGCCGTCGCCCCGTATCTTTCGTGCGCCAGGATGTATCCAAAGGGATTTAAGATCGCGACATCCACACGCTCAGATCCCATAGCCTCGACCACAGCGACAAAGCTGACAGGTACCTGCACTCGGACATGCACACCGCTTTCTTGAAGAATCCATTTCTCAAGAATTTTTCCATTTTCAATCAAGACGGCAGAGTCCTGCCCAGGCACCAAAGCAAGACGGACTGGTCTTTGCGAAGAACCCAGTTCCTTTTGTGACGTGCATGTAATCATAAAAGCGGAGCAGACGATGACGAGTACTTTCTTGAACACAAAACCTTCTCCTGAAATCCATTTTTTCGAATCTACTCTCGGTATTAAATGTATGCAATAAACACTGTCATAAACTAATATGAATTGAAAACCTGAGCCATTATCGAGGATAAGGAGGGCATGGAAATGTCTAAAGTGAAGGTTGAAATTGATGCTGACCTACAGGATCTGGTTCCTCAATTTGTTGAGAACCGGAAGAAGGATATAGAGTCTCTGTCTGTTCTTGTAGAGAAAAACGATCTGACAGCCATTGCTCAAATGGCTCACAAAATCAAAGGTGCCGCTGCTGGATATGGTTTCGTTGAACTCAGCGAGCTTGCCGCCCAGATGGAAGTTGCTGCAAAAAAGAATGATTCAACTCCACTTCCTGACCTTCTGAAAAAAATGAAGATTCACTTTCTTAACATCGATATCCACTACGTTCCAATGTAGGAGTCTATGAACCACAAAAACCGCCTGTTTCTTTTCACCTCGGTACTGGTACTGGGCACGCTCCTGGTTGCCGGAACTGTGGGTTATCAGGTGGGCAGTTCTTCACTGGAACAAAGTACTCGGGAACGTCTGACACAGATTCGCCAATCCAAGGCCGAAGAACTGCAAAGCGAATTTTCCTATATCAAAAACACTCTGGTACTGACTTCGGAATACTCTCCGGCCCTGGAATTCCTCAAACGCTTTCCCAGCGAATCTCAGCAAATTCAAGACTGGATTCGCCGTCATCCCAGCCTGAATCAATGGCGCAAGGGTTTGGCCGAAAACTCTCCGCTGACACAAGTGACGGATCTTGAAAAAGTATTGAGTCAAATGACGTCCCTGCCTTTGTTTCTGCAGTATCAGTTCCTGCAAAGCTCAAAAGAGACCGGCCGTCCCCTGTTGCAGGTTTCCACGGTTCAGGGATTCCCGGATCTGGCCTACTTCAAAAGCTACGAATCTTTGCACACCAGATTGGTTGAAGTTCTTGAGCGAGCTCACCTTGGTGATATTCTGCTTGTAGACCCTCGCGGTGTCGTTGCTTATTCAGCCCAGAAAGGGCTGAACTTCGGTGAAAATCTGACAACCGGAACCTTTGCAAACTCGCGTCTGTCACAAGCCTATCGATGGTCACTAAATGCCCCCAAAGGGGCCACCAGATTTTTTGATTTCGCATCGCTAAGCCACTTCTGGCACGTCCCCGCAGGTCTGATGGTGATGCCTCTGTTTGATCAGACAAAGTTTGTTGGCAGTTTGATATTCCAAATTCCACTGGAAAGAATTGATCGCATTCTATCCAACAATAAGAACTGGAAGGATCTGGGACTGGCTGAAACCGGCGAGGTGGTCGCCTTCGGATCTGATGGTTTACTTCGCAACAATCCTCGTCTGTTTCTGCAGTCCCCCGAAGCTTTTTTGAAGAAAGTTCGAAATCATCATGATTCGGCGATCGTCCTTGAAAACATGCGCCGTTCCCAGAACGCCGCTTTGTCCGTGGTCCTTCCCAGCAATCAGGTCCGACGTTATATGGACAAGACCACCCTGTTTGAATCATCGGACGACTATCTGGAAACCCCCAGTTTACAGTCCATCGGCCGTGTTAATATCCTGGACAACAGCGATTGGATTCTGATCAGCAAAACCAGTCTGAATGAAATCCTGGCCCCTTTGTCCCTAAAGATCCCTTGGTTTTTTATCGGTGGTTTTCTTATCTGGAGCCTGGCCTTGGCCGGAGCCTGGCTTTTATACCGCCGCATCTTTTTCCCCACGGCCGTTTTGGCCGACGGCTTGGACAAGCTGAAAGAACACCAGTTTACGGAGAAGCTTCCCCTGAGTGAGGAGGACGAATTTCAAGATATTTTCAAGAAATTCAACGAAGTCTCGGAAGAATTCAGTAAAACTCAACTGGCCCGCGACTTCCTGGAAAATGTGGTTCATTCACTGAATGAAGTGTTCTTTGTTGTTGATGTCGAAGAAACCACTCCAGGAAAGAATGTCTTTCGCATCCGTGGCCTCAATCCGGCAGCCGAGAATCTTATTGGAACCAACGCCGCAACACTCAGAAACACCGACCTGCGCAATTGGCTGGACACTGACTATAAGAAAATCGAAGAGTCTCTTCATCGCAACTCCGGCCCGAAAAATCCACACACCTCGGAAGCCACACTCAAGCAGGTAAACGGGGAAAGAATTCCTCTGGAGATATCCTGGGCCCGCATACGCAGCGAGCGATCCAGTAAAGTCATTCTGGCGCTCATTGGTGCGAATATGACGTGGAAAAAAGAAATCGAAAAAGAGCTCAAACTGAAAGAGGAACTGCTCAAGGAGTCCCAGGCACTGTCAAAAACAGGCTCTTTCCGTTGGGATATTAAGACGGGGCGCTGCCTTTGGTCCGAAGAAGAGTTCCATCTACTAGGACTGACCCCTGAAAATGTTGTCCCCAGCTATGCTCTTTTCCGCTCGCTGATCCACCCCGAGGATCTTCCACTTTTTGATAAAGCTCTGGCCGAGGCCCATAAGAACATTACGCCGTTCCAGGTGGATCTGCGCATGAAGAAGGACGCCAATGAGCTGATTTGGGTTCGCTGCAAGGGCCGGACGGAATATGACGATTACGGAAATGCCCTGTATATGTATGTGACCACTCAGGACATCACAGAGCTTCGAAGGGTTGAACAGTCACTGATAGCTACAAAAAATGAAGCTCTGAAATCGTCGCAGGCCAAATCTGAGTTTCTTGCGCAAATGAGTCACGAGATCCGCACACCGATGAACGCCATCATGGGTATGGCCGAATTGTTGAAGGAAACAAAACTGGACGCAGATCAGCAGTACTATGTGACCATCTTCTGTAAGGCCGGTGAAGTTTTAATGGCTCTTATCAACGACATCCTGGATCTTTCCAAGATTGAGGCCGGCGAGGTCTCGATCGAAAATATCCCTTTTGACCTGAAGAAAATTCTTTCGGACCTGGAGGACATGATCAAACCCCGAGCCCTGGAAAAAGGGCTTCAATGCAGTTGCGAAATCGCCCCGGGAGTTTCACCGTACCTTATGGGAGACCCCACAAAGCTGCGTCAGGTGCTGATCAATCTGATTGGGAACTCGATCAAGTTCACAAATAAAGGGCATGTGCGTGTGTTGATCGGAAAGAACCCCTCGAAGAAGGACACTTTACTGATCAGTGTCAGCGACACCGGAATTGGAATCCCTGAAGAAAAACAGAATGTTATCTTCCAAAAGTTCTCTCAAGCCGACAACTCCATCACACGCAAGTATGGCGGAACCGGCCTGGGTCTGGCCATTTCCAAAAGTCTGGTGGAACTGATGGGTGGACAAATTTGGTTTAAAAGTAAACCCGGAGGAGGCACGACCTTCTTCTTTACAATTCCTTATCGGGAACAGATTTACAATCCGGTGACGCACAAGCCGTTGGCCATGAAAACACCCGAGTTGACTTTTGCCCACCCCAAAGTCCGCGATCCGAACAAGAAAATTCGCATCCTGATCGCCGACGACACGGAAGACAATCGAACATTGTTCACACATTATTTAAAGAACGAACCTTACGAAATAATTGAAGCCGAGAATGGACTTCAAGCCATAGATCAGGTAAAGTCAGGTGAGTTTGACATCGTCTTTATGGACGTGCAAATGCCTGAGATGGATGGCTACGCAGCCACTGATCGAATTAGAGAGTGGGAACGAACTGAGCACAAAAGCCCAGTTCCCATCATAGCCTTGACGGCCCATGCGCTCTCGGAAGATCGCCAGAAGTCTCTGAAGGCGGGATGCAATGACCACATTGCCAAGCCCTTTAAGAAAGACACCCTGTTGGGAGTCATAAATAAATACTCTTTATAGGGAGAACTCAGGATGGCCGGCCAAGAAGAGAAAAGTCGTTTACTGATTGTAGAAGACGATTCTGATATCCGCGAACTTCTAAAGCACTTCCTAAAAGAGTTTGTCGATGAGATTGTCGAGGCGGAAGATGGCTCCGCGGCCCTTCAGTTCGTCAAAGCTCAAGAATTTGATACCATCCTTTCTGATATCGAAATGCCTCACATGAATGGATTGAAGTTCCTGGCCTATGTTCGCTCTTTGGGCCAGATGACTCCCTTTGTGGTTCTAACTGCTCACGGGGATCATTCCCGAGCCCTGGAAGCCCTGTCTCTGGGCGCTTTTGACTTCATCACTAAAGACTCCAAGCGCAAAGTGGTGATCGAAAGTGTGTGTGCGGCTCTCAAATTTGGTCGCGAAATGAAGACCTCCAAGAATGACCCTGTGAGATCCACTCATCTTCGTAAGATCTACGCGGATATGTCCAAGTCCTCAGAAATGCGCCTGCGTAAAATTATCGAAGAGATGTCCTCTTCTTAGTTCTGTCCCCATTGACCTTGCAGCAATTTGAGTCCATGTTAAGGCTTTAGGAGTTACTTCATGGTTAAAATGTCTGCCGTCTATCAAGGTGAAAAACATTGTGAGATCACTCATGGCCCGTCCTCTTCGCGCATTGAAACAGATGCTCCCAGAGACAACAATGGCAAGGGTGAGGCCTTCTCTCCAACGGATCTGTTGGGAGCCGCGATGGGATCTTGCATGATGACTGTGATGGCCATTGCTGCAGAAAAAGATGGTGTTGAGCTTAAAGGCGCTCGCGTTGAGGTTGAAAAGGAAATGGGCACAAACCCACGCCGCATTGTAAAGCTCAACGTTGTTTTACACATGCCTCAAAGTGTTCCACACGATTATCGCAAAAAGCTGGAAGACATTGCCATGACATGCCCGGTGAAACAAAGCGTGCATCCGGACATGCAGGTTCCTGTGTTGTTCCATTACGATATTTAATCATTTAACCAAAACCGAAACCTCACCCAGCTTATTATCCCCATCATAAAGGGAAAAGCGGTGACGACCCAATGAAGGCGACCAAAGATAAGAACCGGTCGCCTTTATTTTTTCTGTTTCATTGATCCGCCAATACAAGTCACGATGAAGTGTGTTTTCAACCAACAAAGGCATCTTTTGATGGGCCGCCGGAATGGCCGGATCCAAGGCCAGAATCATTCCATCCTGAGGATACAAAATACGTGCGCCGGGGTAGGCCTGAGGTTTGGAGACCTCTTTGCCGTCACCTTCAACCAACTTGACCTCTTGTGAAGGGTAATGTTCTTGCAGCCACATCATCGTTTTCTTCCAGATCGGCGCAGCCCCGGTAACCCCCATCACGTTCCACATCGGTTCGCCGCCAAAGTTACCCACCCAAACACCAACGGTAAAACGATCATTCATACCCACACACCAGTTATCGCGCATATCCTTGCTGGTTCCCGTCTTGACGGCAGCGCCAGCAAGGGCCAATGCCGAATCAAGACCAAAACCCAAAGCACGATTCTGATTCTCGGATAAGATCTTACGAACCTCTCTGGCACTTTCGGGTGTAAATACAGGCTGCGCGGGCGGCAGGACTTCGTCGGTTTGCCACTTCATCGGGCCAAAGTATCCTTCACGAGCCAAGCTTCGATAAGCCAGCGTCAGGTCTTCCAAAGTCACATCCGCGACCCCTAACGCCAAGGCCGGGCCATAGTGCTCCGGATCCTCCAGATTTTTAAAGTTCAGGTTTTTGAGTTTGCTCCAGAAAGAGTCATCATTAAGAAGTTTAAAAACCTTCACCGCGGGAACGTTCAGGGAAGAACCTAATGCCGTCTTCGCCATCACCCAACCATAGAACTGCCGATCATGGTTTTGCGGCTTATAAACACCACGATCAAAAACAATGTCCACAGCGGAATCTTCTATCCACGATTCTGCATTCAGCAATTTTTTTTCAAACGCTGTGGCATACAGAAACGGCTTCAAGGTCGATCCCGCCTGCCGCAAAGCCTGAACGCCATCCACATAAGGAGCCGAGGACAGATCACCCGAACCACCCACATAAGCCCAGACTTCACCGGTTGCATTTTCAATCACCAGAACGGCGGCATCGCTCACATTCTGTTCTTTGAGTTTTCGGATCTGACCTGTGATCTGCTCTTGGATATAATTTTGCAATTCGCGATCCAAAGTGGTTTGCACAAGTCCCCGATGCCCCTCACGAGATATCCTTTGCGCCAGATGCAGGGCTTCATTGGTGGTATTCATTTTCAAATTATTGGCGTGACGAATGCGCGACTCAAAAGCAGCACATAAATCCGGCGCCTGCCAGCAGGCCCTCTGCGCCCACTGTTTTGCATCCGCATTCGGAGACCGAATCAAAACCGCCAGCAAAGTTGCATCAAGCCTTGAAACATTCCGCGGAGTCTGACCGTACATGTTCCATACCGCAGCACTGATTCCGCGGGATTCTCCGCGAAATCCCACCAAATTCAGATAGGCCTCAAGGATCTGCTCTTTGCTCCAACGGCTTTCCAGAAAAGACACCGCCACAATTTGTCGGATCTTCCCAGAAAGTCCGCGCCATAGATGCTTGCGTGGATGAAGCAGCTTCAGAAGCTGCATGGAGATCGTGCTTCCTCCCCGCGAGGAGTCCTTAAAGCTGCGCTGATAAGCTGATGCCACAAGAGCTTTCCAGTCCACTCCGTGATGACCAAGAAAGTTTCTGTCCTCTGAAAGAAGAACTGCTGAAATCACTTCCGGCGAGATATCCTTGTATTTCACCCACAGAAAAGAGCGCTTGGACATATCCTGCCGCCATTGCTGCAGAGGCTGACCTTTGCGATCCACCAGAAAAAGATCTGAACTTTTGTAGGACTTCTCCAGTCCGGAAAAGTCCGGCACAGCGGGAGCGGTGTAAGCATAGTACCCCAGCCCCGCCATCAACACCAGAACACCGGTCCCTACGATGAGTCCTGCGATAACCTTCTTTCTCACTCCTGAACCTTCCATACTGATTCTGGCAACTCCGCAAACAGATCCGGGCTGTACATGGCCTCAATGCGGGTGACTGGCAACTGATAAGTTCCGACCTGATTAAAACGCAGTGTGTATTCGATGATCTGCTCTTCCTGAGGGAACCACGAATGATAGAATCGGATCAACTCCGGCTTTCTTTCCACAGAAGTTGCGTAGGATGCTTGAAGAATACTGGCCCCGGTAGGGATCGGATCTTCCACCACCACCCAGGTTTGTGCCGCTTTGGCTTTGATCTTCAGTTGAACCTTCGCGGTATCCCCGACACTCCAAACGCCCTTCTTCTTTTGTTCAACGGCCGTGATCGTCTTTTCCACGTTGAAACCTGCCAAAACCGGCTTGGACACCGGAATGGCCGCTTTGGCAGAAACAGTGATCCAAGGATTGCCCGCACCTTTCTGCTCCAGAGTCAGTTCCCCTTTGTTTGTCGTCCACGGCAACGTCACAACGCCGGTTCCGCCTTTGGACCAATTCCATATTTGAGAGTTTTTATTCAATGTCGCTGCAAAAGTGCCTTCGACCTTGTCAGAATAAACCTCCTGAAGCTTTCTCGCGGTTAAAGAACCCCAGGCATTTCCTGCCGTCAGACTCCACGCTCCTTGCACCTGACGAGCGAGCACACCCTGGAACAATCTTGGAGCATCCTGTTTCCACTGCGGCAAAGTCACAGTCGTCAAAATCAGCCTTAAAATGGAGCTTTCCGGATCTCTCATCAGCCACGGCATGGATTCAAGACTTTCTTCGCGCAACTGCAGTCTCTTAGCAGAGAAATAGAATCTGTTTCTTAAAACAGGTTCTATTTCCACCAGTTTCTGTTCGCGCCCTGGAAGATCTTTTTCCCACAGATGAATCTGATACCACTCAACCAGACTGTACAACGGCCACTGGTTCGGCTGATAGTCCACTCCAGACAGAAGATCCACATTCAAACGACGATAGCGGGAGAGGGTCTCGAAAACAGAAATCTTCTTCAGAACTGTATCCGCTCGATTGAACTCAGCCCCGTCATTCAGTCGGCCTTCTGCAAATGCGTTCATGGCATCAAGCAAACGTGCCTCATGATCGTCACTGAAAGTAAATCCGGCCTCGTGTGCAACACTAAGGATATAAGCCGTCAGGTTCACACTGCCGGGTGAATTCCCCGGGAAGTAGCGCAACAACCCATTGCCATCAATATACGCATCCAGTTTTTCTTCCAGCTTCTGCCAGGCCTTTTTGTCATTTAAAGATACTGTCCGGGACACCTGTTGCTCAAGGCAGGTGAACACATAGTTCTTCCAGAAGTCCTCAATACCCGCGCTGGAGGCTCCTAAGGAGTTTGCCACCTCCACTTGAATCGAACTTTTTGCAGGATCGGCCCCCTGAGGCTGCTGCAACAACAGCTTTTTAAAATCCGGCCAAGAGCCCCATTCACTTTGATAGATTCTTGCCACTCGTAACGGCAGAATGGTCTGTGTTTTCTTGATCTCATCCATCACACGCCCTTGAGAGTCTTTGGCGGTGATCACATAGGTCATGGTGCCTGCCCCCGAGGCCTTGATGTTCCAGAAAACTTCTTTCGCTTCTCCCGGATTCAAACGAAGCTGTTGAACATTGTGACCTTCCTGCGGCGGTGTTACTGCCAATGCCAGATTCAGGTTTTGCACCGATGACGAGGCATTGCGCACGGTAAAGCCAGCCTGGAACGCATCACCTTCACGAGCCACCGCAGACAACCCGGGAAGAATCATCAGATCCTGTGAGGACTGAATGGACGTCCATCCCGTTCCAAACTGATCCTTGCCCTGCAAGGCCACCGCAACAATCCGGAAGCTGGTGGTTGAATCATTCAGGGTGATATCGATCTTGGCTTCACCCTTCGCATTGAGCTTCACGGACGGATTCCAGTAAAGCAAGGTATCAAACAGCTCCCGCCGCAATCCCCCGCCGCCGTCACCGCCAATAGGAAGAGCTTTTAAACCGAAATGACGTTTCCCCACCACCTGCGTCTGCGACGTCGCCGTCTGCACACTATGAGGACGCAAGCGCATCATGGAAGACAAAAGGTCCCACGAGTTATTATCTCGCAAAGCCAAGAGCCCCTCATCCACAGCCACCAAAGCCACTTCCGCCAAAGACGCCGGGCGCCCCAAATGATCTTTCACACTGACAGTGACCTGGGACTTTTGACGGGCCTTATAAGTTTTCTTATCCGTCGTGACCGCGACCTTCAGTGTATTTTCTTTCCAGCCAACTTTGATCTGCGCCAGACCCAGTTTGTAAGCGGGCTTTGCCAAATCCACCAACGCTGTTGGTTTCGGATCGGCCAGTCGACCGCGAATGGCAAAGGCCGATACTACGACATTGGGAACATATTCTTTCTTAATCGGAATCTTGATTGTCGGCTTTTCACCGGACACATCCAGCACTTCGGAATGCAGAACACCTTCACGTTCCACCGTCACCAGAACCTTCGACTGCGGGAAGGGAGTGCGCAGCTGGAACTCCGCCACCTCGCCCGGTTCGTAAGTCTTCTTAAATGGAATCAGGTCCGCGCGATCGTTGTCATCTGCCCCGAACCACTGCGTTTCGCCGGGTTTAAGAATCCACTGCGAAACATTGGCGTAGCTGATGCGTCCCTGGGAATCCTTGCTGGACACCACCGCAATCACATTGCCAGCCACCTTGGATTTTCCGCGACACAGGAACTGCCCTTTTGCGTCGGTGGTGCCTTTGCATAGCTCGCCCACCTTCTTGTATTCTTGGAAGTCCTCGTAAGCGTAGAACCCGCCGACGAGACGCTTCCGGTGAGAATAATAGCGGCTGGTGAAAAGATCGACCTGAATCGACTGGCCCTTCAAAGCCTTCTGGTGCAGATCCAATGCCACCACGTCAAATTCAACGGCCTCTTGTGTCGCAGACCAACCATGGGACTTGATCCCCAGAACAACTGAAGACGGCCAGAGCGGGAATGTGCGACTGACACTTTGAATCTCACCATTGGGATCTTTGAATTCAACTTCGGCGCGAAGATTCTGAGGACCGTCGGCGTACCTGATTCCGCTGACGGTTTCTTCGGCTACACCTTGTTTGTTCAGGCGCAAGTCCTTCACACCGCTTTGAGGAATATAGCGATTGCTGTCGCTTTCCCCCTGACGGAACAATCCCTCTTTCACCGCACCATTAGCAAAAGAATAGTCATTGAAATCATCATCCTGCGGAGAAAAATATCCCGGCTCCACACTCCAGCGCATTTTTGCCTGCAAATCCCCTGTGGGCCCGCCCGAGAAGTAAGTTCCGGAAACCTGCACGGGGACGTCCTTTTGCAGAACATAGGATGGCTGACGGCCGTCCACACGTACCTGAATCAGTGGGACACGGAAGCTTTCCACCGCCACATCCCCAACAACAATCTGCAGGGCCGGCTTGTCGCGCTCCAAAGTCAAAGACCAGTTCCCCAGTTTGGCTCCGGCAGGAATCGTCCACGAAAACAGCGCCACACCCGAATTTTTATTCCACTTCAAAGGCAGTTTGAACGACTGCAGTCCCGAATCATGGACCAGAGAAATCCTGGTTGGAAGTTCCGAATCTGTCGGCAGACCCAATCCGCCCGCCGTGGTTTTGCGAAGAACAATCTTGGCCGAAAGTTTGTCTTCCGGCTTTAATAAAGTCCGATCCAAAATGGCATGCCCCAGAAAGGAACTTTCACTGTCGCCTCCCCGAATCTGGAATCTCCAGGATTCAATGCCCTTATCCCAGGATGTGTGGGTGAAACTAAAATCATCGCCCTTTTCTGCAACAGCAAAGAATCCGCCATAGAAATTACTGCTTTCGTCTCTTTTCCAGTCGGAAATCGACTTTGCAAACTTGAAAGACGCCCACCCCTTGGCATCCGTCGTTGCGGTGGCCATGACATTTCCAGCGTTGTCGAAGATCTGCACTTTGGCACCTGAAACGGTTTTGGCCGACTTCAGCTCCGTGACCCAGACCCAGGCTTCCTGCTGTGTGTACTTCACATGGACAGAAAGATTCGTCACCAATCCGGAAGAGCGAACATAGAATGGTTTCTTTTTGTCCAGAAGACTTTCACCCAATAAAGGACTTTTCATTTCGACCACAAAAAAGCCGTTGCTTTTGAGTGGCACGCCAACGACTTCTGTTTCCGCAGGATTGGACGGTTTTTTAATTTGAATCTTTTGTGTGGGTTTTTTCTTCCACTTCAGTGGTTCTTCACCGTACGGACGTTGCTGCACTTCACTGAGCATGGCGATGATGGATTTAAAATCCGCCGCCTTAAACTGCCCGGTCCATCCGGCAAACTGCGTATCCACCGTCTTTTCCACACGTCGCAAAGTCACGGCCATGGCTGCATCGGAACCGGACTCAATCACACCGAAGCTGGCTGGGAACTTCAGCAGGGCTGGATCATCACCTGTTTTAATTTTTAAAGGAAACTGCGACTGATTTGACAGCAGGCGCCCCTCTTCATCTTTTAAACCTTTGGGGATGACAAGGGTGAACAAAGACTTTTGTGCAAAAGGTCCCTTGAACTCCAGATAGCTGATACGCTCTTTGGCACTTTGATCTTCCAGTCCCCAGGGCTTGAGGATCCTCTTGTCAGACATCTCGATGTAAATCTGACGGGCGTCCTGAAGACTTATTGAAGAATTAAATGAAAGACGCATCCCTAACAGAGGCACGCAGGGCTTTCCCGCCCCTTCCCGTTCACAGCCAAATTCAGCTTTGAACGGCTCACGCACCTGAAACTCGAACGTTTCATCTTCTTGCGAAGTGTTTCCCGAAGGGGACTGAATCCACTTGGACCAGACAAAGCTGACACGACCTCCGGCAGGGAAGGGGCGCTGGGCTTTTAACACAACAATGTCGCCCTTGAATTCCTCTTTTTCATACTGGTATTCCTGCTGGGCCGCCTTGAGAACCTTTTCGGCTTCACCACCAGTGACTTCCACGACCGGCAAGCGGTCGCCCAAGCCCTCCGCAACAAAGTAGGCTTCGGTTTTCAACGTCTCTTTTTTGACCGGCGAATCCAAAACAACAACAAAGTTCTGCTCCGGATCCACAGGGCGATAAATCTGCGGGAAGATCTGCTTTACGTGAGGCCCACCTGTATTGAAGCGGTACTTTTGCCCGTGCACAGTGACCACGCAGGAAAGCCCGCCAGCAAGTGGTTCTTTATAGTCAAATACCCAGTTGCGTGTGTCGATCCAGCGCCCTTGCCCTTTTTTGAAGTCCAGACACGAACTCTGTGCCGGAGCTTCCAGATTCAGCTCGCCGAACTTCACCATGGGTTTAGCAAATTCAATACGAATCTGTTCTACAGATTTGACGTAGCCCTGAGGCGTGAATGTGCTTACTTGCGTTTTTTCCTGAGCGAATCCCACAGAGAAAAGAAGAAAGACAAAGACGTTGAACATAAGAGGAACTCCTTCTGACCTCTAAGCTTGTCCCTCGCTCTCTAAATGGTCACTGGTTGATGCCCTATGACGATGCCTGTGAAGGCCACTTCCACCAAAAACTAGACCTCTCTGGACGCGGGACCTGAAGGTTTTCTCTATAGCGCTCTTAGCTTTTATCTATTGGAGTGGCCTTCTCAGAACATGAGATAATACAAAGAAGTAAAGGAGGCCTTATGACGACTCTTGAAACCAGAGCCAGATTGGCTCCTAAAATCCGCTTGGGCCGCGTGGTCATCTACTTTTATCTGAGCGTTTTTATCCTGGTCGGTATTGTCGCTTATTTTGCGAATGGGTAATGACACGGACAAGTTCTGATGAGTAAACTGTTTTGCATATAAATCACTGAAAGGGGATCTCATATGAAAAACATGTTACTCATCGGGCTTGTATCTCTTTCCATGGCTGCTTGTGCACAGAAGGAAAAGGCCGCCGAAACACACCACCATGATCATCACAATCATGAAGCAGCGGCTGCAGCTCCACAAAAAGCTCAGGCTGTTTTGAAGACTGTTAAAGGGTCCAAACTTAAAGGCATCATCCACTTCACCGAAGAAAACGGTAAAATGAAAATCGAAACAATGGTTGAAGGTATCAAACCAGGTCCTCACGGATTCCATATCCATGAAAATGGTGACTGTTCTGCAGCGGACTTCTCTTCCGCTGGCGGCCACTTCAATCCAAGCAAGGGCACCCATGCAGGTCACGATGTGGCCGGCCGTCATGTGGGTGACTTGGGCAATCTAGTGGCAGACAACAAAAGCAAGGCCAACACCACTTTGATCATTGATGGCATGACCATGAAAGGTCCTGAAAGCATCATTGGTAAAGCTGTGGTTATTCACAAAGACAAAGATGATTTGAAATCTCAGCCTGCTGGCAACTCCGGCGCACGCATTGCGTGTGGAGTGATTGAAGCTCTTTAAGATCAAAGAGCTTCAAAAAGATGGGTGAAGGCTTAAACGGCCTTCACCTTTTGGAAAATTCTTCCGAAGATACTTTCGCCTTTTTCATTCAGCATTTGCATCTCGACAGTATCACCAGACTTCATGAACGGAGTTTTAATAGCTCCTGTTTCAATCTGTTCGATCATACGCTTTTCTGCCAGACAACTTGAACCATTGCCGTGCTCTTCGTTGGATACGGTCCCGCTGCCGATGATGGTGCCAGCCGCCAGATTGCGCGTCTTCGCCGCATGAGCAATCAACTGTCCAAAATGGAAGTGCATAGCTCCCGCATTGGCCTTACCGAAGAATTCTCCGTTATACTTTACATGCAATGGAAGATGGATACGGCCGTCTTTCAAAGCCGACCCCAGCTCATCCGCCGTCACCGCAAACGGAGACAGCGCGGAAGCTGGTTTACTTTGGAAGAAGCCAAAGCCTTGCGCCAGCTCTTCAGGGATCAGCCCACGCAACGATACGTCGTTAATCAGCACATAAAGGCGGATGTACTTCAAAGCTTCCTCAGGAGTCACACCCATCGGAACATTGTCTGTAATCACACCCACTTCACCCTCGAAATCCGTGCCGTGAGCAAAATCACGTTGCGGGATATCTTCCGTCGGAGCCAGGAACTGACCACATTCGCCCTGATACATCAAAGGCACAGTGGTCAAAGTTTCCGGCAACGCCGCCTTGCGGGCCATCCGAACAAGCTTGATATGATAAATAAAAGCCGAACCGTCAGCAAACAGCCACGTGCGAGGCATTGCCGAATGGAAGTCGTCTTCTTTCACCGCAAAAGCGCCGGAGGCTTTACCTTCATTCAGATCTGTGTAGAGCTTCTGCAAAGCAGACTCTTTTTCAGACCATTTTTCCATCGCTTCACGCAGGCTGGGAGCAATATGTGTCGCCTTCACTGCCGTCTTAAGATCACGGCTGATCACACACAATTGTCCATCCTTACTTTCAGAAGACTTCAAAGAACCTAATTTCACGTCACAAATCCTTAGTCAAAAGTGATCATCAAGTTAGCACCCACGGCACGATAGTCTTTAAGATTTTTCGCAGCCTCACCACTTGCTGATTCATAATACAAAGTTGCACCCAACTGCGGGGCAAACTTAAAGCTTGCACCGATCAACAAAGGAATCAGCGGCGATTTAACATCTGTTACTTTGCAACCAGTCGCATCGCAGGAACTATCCAAGTTCATACCCAAAGAAACCCCGGCAAACACACCAGCATATTCTTCGAACTTGTACATCAATGCCACTGGGATATCGAGATAGTTTATGCTAATTTTTGTCTCATCGCCGGAAGCATCATCTTTTGCAATCAAAGGTCTTTGCGTGAACAGCATACCTGTGCGCAGATGCAAAGGACCGGAAATCGGGAAATGAGCTGTGGCCCCAAACTGGAAACCCATCTGAGATTTAGCAGAAGACGTCGCCGCATCCACTTCACCAGACTGCTGACGAATACCCACTTCCAAACCATAATCAATATCAGCCAAAGCCACCGAAGACATCATCCCCAAAGCCGCCACAACAACAACAACTAACTTCTTCATTATATCCTCCAGAAGAAAATCCAATTCAGAGTCACTCAATATCCACTTAAGATACTACCAACACCAGCACGCCGAAGCATTAGTTTTTACAAGGCGCAATGAGAAAGGAGTACTACAAGTATGCCGCCGACGAAGCAACGCAGCTAAAAACTAATGATCCGGCGCGCGAGTTATTTGTCGAGGCACCAGGGGGCATTCAATGCCATCTCATTGATAACCTTGTCCAAGGAGACCTCGCTGTGTTCCAACGCAAGGTGATGAGGCTCGACTGTTCCACGCGCCGCAAGAACGATAACAATCAAAGGCAGAAGTATTCTAAGGACAATTTCGATTTTACCACCGGGCTGTGGTGAGTATTCATCTTTCCAGTCTCCGAATTTCAGACTTTTGATCAGCATGTAACCCAGGCTGAACAAAAGCACCGTGATGATTGTGAATATCCAAGACTGGTTCGCCGGCATAGTCTGAAACTGCTGCAGCCAGGATTCAAAGTTCCACTGACTGTATTCGGCCCAGCGCATGCGCTGACCAAACTTTGCGAAATGGAAGAAGTCCAAGTAAGTTAAAGCACAGATGGCAAACCAGACAGTCAAAAAGTAGAGCTTATAGATCACAAACAAAGACTTGGGCCACTTCTGCGCAAAAGCCTGCAGCATCAATAGAAAATAAATCGGCAGGAAGATAAAGCCGAAGATCAGAAGATCAAATCGAAACCCCGCGAAGAAAGACTGCGCAATTTCAACGAACGCAGCATCCGGTGTCGCATGAAACACTGACAGGAAGTACAGATTCATGCGGAACAACGTCATGAAAGCGATCAGGGTAACAGCCAGAAAACCGAGCTTAAGAAATACTTTCGTTGAAAAACGCAGGGAAAAGATAAAACGATTGGGCATCGAAAAGTCCTTTGACTGAGTATCAAAAGCACGCGAACAATAAAACTCAATAGGAGTCAGTATATGGCCTCGATGGTACTTTACAACTATTTTCGCAGCTCCACTTCTTACCGCGTTCGCCTGGCCTTGCATTACAAAGGTCTGCAGTTTGAATACAAACCGATCAATCTTTTAAAAGGCGAACAACTTTCCGCTGACTACAAAAGAATCAATCCTTTGGGGGGTGTCCCTACTTTGGTTCACGACGGAAAGATCATCCCGGAATCCTTTGCCATCATGGAATATCTGGACGAAGTCTTCCCACAGCATCCCCTGTTCCCCCAAGACGCCTACACCAAAGCGCGCATCCGCCAGGTGTGCGAGGTGATCAATTCCTTCATGCACCCGATGGCCAACCTGAAGACCCTGAAGTACATGGAAACCAAACATGGCTACGACCAAAACCAAAAAGACGAATGGGCCCAACACTGGATCAACCAGGGCCTGGAAGTTTTAGAAACAACATTGAAAGAGTTTTCAGGCACCTACAGCTTCGGCAACGAAATCACCATGGCCGACCTGTTCCTGATCCCACAGCTTCTGACATCACAAAGATACAAGGTGGATATTTCCAAATACCCAACGCTGGTGAAGATCAACGAAAACTGCCTAAAACTGGAAAGCTTCCAAAAAGCCCACCCGTTCGCACAGATCGACACCCCAGAAGAATTCAAAAAGAAATAAAGACAGCGCCGCCGAAGGCCAGCCAAAAAAAGCAGTCGCCAAGACTGTTCAAAACGGTTCAAGCGCAAGGCGGAGGGGTTTATCCGAAACGGCGGCGTGCTCCAAGCACGTCGGAGAGAAGGAGGGGCCCCGACAACGCAGTCGATTGGGCCGTTTTCAACAGTCGTCTAGTTGTGAGAAATAAATAAGAAATTCCATTTGTCGATGACTGGGATGATTAGAAACACCAGCATCGAAACATTCAGCCACATAAAGAACGCCAACCAGCGCTCAGTGCCGTTGGATTTATAGTAGCGATAGAACTCTTGCAGAACTTTGAAGCAGAACGGGAACGTCAGAAGGATGAACATCCAGCTGGCGTGAACAAACATCGGTGCCGCCAAAGCCACGCCCACATATACGAAAGTATACAGGCCCACTTGGAACATCGTGCGGTCCATCCCCAAAGCCACAGGCAAAGTAGGAACACCACCCTTGGCATAATCATCCTTGTAGCGAATCGCCAGCACCCAGAAGTGCGGCATCTGCCACAAGAACATAATCAGGAACAAATACAGGGACTCAGAATTCCAGATGTCAGGATTGGCTACGGCATAGCCGATTGTCACCGGCAAGGCGCCAGGAATGGCTCCAGGTACCGCGGCAAAAGCCCAACGGCGCTTCCACCACAAAGTGTAAGGTCCATTGTAAAGAAACACACAGAACAGACCAATCCAGCCCGCCACAGGCTCCAGCGTGAATAGGAAATTCAAGCCCACAACCAGAAGGCACACAGCCAGAATACCCGCCGCCGCCGGCTTTATTTTGCCAGACGGAATCGGACGCTTGGCTGTGCGAGGCATCTTGGCATCCATCTGCCAGTCCTGCACCTGATTCAGCGCCAAAGAACCCGAGCTGAGGAAATAAATCCCCGCCAGGGTCTCTAAAAAGATTTTCCAATCAAATGTGTTTTCGATCTGAAAACCGGTGGCATAGCCGGCCAGTCCCGCAAGAACTGAGAAAACGACTATGCCAAACTTGGTAAGATCTGCGTAAGTACGTAGCACGATCTTAAAGTGGGCTGATCTCTGGAACGCGAGTTGCGAAGTCCAAAGCACAGATAGCAAATAGCAACGCCAGGAAGAAGAATCCGATACCGAAGATGAAACGATTCATCTTAGTGTCGTCCTTCAAGTGCATGAACCAAAGGATCACAAGGGCCGCTTTGACCAGGGCGATCAAGAATGCCACTGGAGCTGCCCATGAACCCATCTGGTGATGGAACTGGTGTGCAAAGACTGTCAGGAAAGTCAGACCAAACAATGCCAAGGCAACTTTGAAGTAAGTTGCCATTGGCGTGATGTGTGGATGAAGAACATATGCGTTGTTGTCGTTATTTTGAGCCATGTATTACCCCACCAAATATAAAAGAGGGAACAGGAAGATCCAGATCAAATCGACGATGTGCCAGAACAACCCAACACCTTCAACCGGGATCCAGTACTGACTGTGGAAGTCCCCGCGAACCGTACGGATCAAACACCAAGTGATCAAGCCGATACCGATCAAAACGTGGATACCGTGAAGACCTGTCATTGTGTAGTAGAAGCCGAAGTACAAACCAAGGTTGGCGTGCTCTGCACCCACTTTCGCAGCGTCCAGGAACTTACCTGGGTACAAGCCCAAGTGGAACTTATGCTGGTATTCGAAGTACTTGATCACCATGAAGATCGCGGCACACAGAATCGTGGTGGCCAAAGCCAACGCCGCTTTCTTCTGCTCGTTCTTCTGGATGAAGGAAATCGAAATAGCCATGGTGAAGGAAGAGAAGATCAACACCAAGGTGTTCACGAAGCCCATCTTCCAATCCAAGGATTTCGCACCTTCTGCGAACATCTCCGGATACATATTGTGGTAGTAGAAGTAACCAACAAAGATCGCACCGAACATCAGGATCTCTGTCAGCATGAACAACCAGATACCCTCTTTACCAGAGGAGTACTGCTGCTCGGCTGTTTTAAAGTGGTGAGCGACATGCGCTGTGTGAGCGCCGTGTGCGTGATTATCTGTACTCATATGGCCCCGCTGTTACTACTGGTTCAACACTGAAGTTGTCGTGAGGAGGAGGAGATGACGTTTGCCATTCCAACGTTTTAGAGCCCCAAGGATTCATCGGAGCTTTCTCACCTTTCATAAGACCTTGAACAATTGTGTATAGACCGACCAAGAATCCAATACCGATCAACCAAGAACCGACAGTGGAAATCTTGTTCAGAGTCTCATAGGCTGGGATGTAGTCGAAATAACGACGAGGCATACCCATCGCACCCAGGATGAACTGAGGGAAGAAGGTCACGTTAAAGCCGATGAAGATGAACACGAAGGAGATGCGCGCAGCCGCTTCGCTGTACATTTTACCGAACATTTTCGGGAACCAGTAATAGTATCCACCCATCAACGCCATCAAAGTACCACCCACCATCACGTAGTGGAAGTGAGCCACCACGAAGTAAGTGTCGTGGAAGTGAACGTCGATTGGAAGAGTCGCCAACATGATACCTGTCACACCACCGATGGCGAACAAGAACATGAAGCCCAATGCATACAACATCGGAGAGCGGAACTCGACAGAACCTTTATAGAATGTCGCAACCCAGTTGAACATCTTGATCGCCGTTGGAACCCCTACCAGCATCGTCAGGAAGGAGAACACGATACCTGCTGTACCAGACTGACCGGACACGAACATGTGGTGACCCCAAACGAAGAAGGACACCGCCGCGATACCCAAAGAAGAGTAAGCGATTGCTGTGTAACCGAAGATCACTTTCTTGGAGAAAGTCGTGATCAGTTCAGAGATGATACCCATTGCCGGGATAACCATGATGTAAACCGCAGGGTGAGAGTAGAACCAGAAGAAGTGCTGGAACAATACCGGATCACCGCCCAATTTAGGATCGAAGATACCGATACCCAGGAATCTTTCCACTGCCAAAAGAAGCAATGTGATACCCAAAACCGGAGTCGCCAACATCTGAAGGATCGCCGTCGCATACAAAGACCAGATGAACAAAGGCATTCTGTGCATAGTCATGCCAGGAGCTCTTAGTTTGTGCACGGTCACGATGAAGTTCAATCCTGTCAGGATGGAAGACATACCCATGATGAAGGCCGCAAGAACCATCATCGCCGTCGCAGTCCCCGTTCTGATAGAATAAGGAGTGTAGAACGTCCAGCCTGTATCAATCTTCGTAGTGAAGAAAGTTGCAATCGCAAGGATCGCACCCGCCATGAAGCAGTACCAGCTTAGAAGATTGATTTTCGGGAAGGCCACGTCCTTTGCGCCGATTTGCAGCGGCAGGAAGAAGTTACCCAAAATCGCCGGGATACCAGGAACGATAACCATGAAGACCATGATCGCCCCGTGATATGTCATGACCTGATTATAAACGTCACCGTTTGCAAGGATTTGACCCACATTCGGAGCTGTATTTGGAGCAAAAAGCTCCAAACGAAGCAACAGGGCCATGATCCCACCGATCAGGAAGAAGAACATAACAGTGATGAAGTACATCAAACCGATACGTTTATGATCTACCGTGGTCAGCCAAGACCAGAGACCTTTTTCAAAATTAATATAGTTGTCGCCGTGAGCTTTAGTATTCGCCATGCTCAACTCCTTACTTCAGATTCTTGATGTACTCGACCAGAGCACTGAGTTCGTTTTCGTTCAACTGACCCTGGAAGGTAGGCATTACACCTTTAGGGAAGCCTTTAACGATATGTTTATTCGGCTCTAGGATGGATTCACGAATGTAGTTTTCGTCAAACACGATCTTGGATCCATCATCCATAACTTCTTCGTGACCAAACTTCTGGAACAAAGAAGGACCAACCATTGTTGCCGGGCTGTCCACTGCGTGGCAGGATGCACAAGCCTTCACCGCAAACAACTTCTTACCTTTTTCACCCAGCGGAAGATTTCTTTCTTCCTGACCTTGTTCCATATATTTGTCGAAGTCTTCGCGGGAAACGACTTTCACCTTACCGATCATGCCGGAGTGGGAAGTTCCGCAATATTCAGTACAGAACAAGTGGAAATCGCCCAGCTTATCCGCTCTGAACCACAAAGCCGTGTAACGACCTGGAACCGCGTCTTGTTTGATACGGAAAGATGGGACAAAGAAGGAGTGAATCACGTCAGAGGACGTCAGAAGAATCTTAACATCCTGATTGATTGGCACCACGATCTCATTGACGGCTTTGAAACCGTTTTTGTATTCAACTTCCCAAGCCCACTGTTTACCCAAAACGTTGATTTCCAACGCATCTTTAGGCATCGCGCGCATTTGGTGATAAATGTACCAACCCCAACCGAACACAGCCAGGAAGATCACAAGTGGAATAAACGACCACAAGAACTCCAAAGCGGTGTTGTGAGAGATATATGCTGTTTTATCATTGGGAGTCTTACGTCTGTACTTCCAGACGAAGTAGATCATCCCACCGATGACAAGCACGCAGGCAATGAAACTTGTTACAAGCAAAAATCCGTATAGATTGTCGACCTGCTTCGCAATCTCGGTTCCTTGCGTGGGCATGAAGGATTGGGCCTTCGCTAAATTAAACCACATCATGTACCTTTATCTCCCCGCCGTATTTTCCTGCTCTCTGCGAGCACGGATCCATACAGGCAATAACCAAATTACCATCACCAAAACCATTACCGCTCCGCCCATCTTCATGACGTTGAAGGCGACAAGCGTGTACTTGCTTTGATGTGGGTCATACTTAAAACAATAAAGCACCAAGCTGTCGACGAAGGTTCCGATTTTACCATCGGTCGCTTCATTCAGAGCGATCTTGATGTCCTGAGGATTAAACATAATCCCCGGAAGATAGCGCGAGATCGTTCCGTCTGGAGTGATCACGATAGCCGCCGAAGCGTGTGCCCACTCCTGAGCTTTCTCGTCCCATCTGAACTTGAATCCCAAGGCCTGCATCAACGCCTGCACTGTGGATTCATCCGCTGTAATGAAGTGCCAGTCCTTTTCAGCCCCTGCACGATCATACAGTTTCATGTAAGTCTGTTTTTTGTTTGCCGCCAAGTCGGGAGTCTCTTTTGAGTCAAAACTCACAGACAGCAACTTAAACTTCTTACCGACCGTCCAATCTTTATCCATCAACTTGAGCGCGTCGGTCAGACCGTTCAAGTGGAAGTTACAAAGACCCGGACAGGAAAAATACACCGGCGAAATAATCACCGGATGCTTGCCATCGAAGAAAGAACCCAACGCCACTTCCTGGCCATTGTCGTCTTTCACTTTCATAGTCAGGTCGATTTTAGAACCCAACTTTTCGTCGATGCCGACCCCTTCAAGCTCTTGAGGCTTTTCACTAGCCACCATCGGAGCTGGCTTGCCATCGTAAGCAGGCGCCTGAGCCGAAAACAAAACGAGAACGGACGCTGCCAGCGCCGCTCTCATTGCTTTTGTTTTCAATACAAGCTCACCGGCAAGCATGAATAAATCCTTAATTATTGTGCGGTTTTTGCAAACTCAGCAACTTTAGCAGGATCGTCTTTAGATTTGTTTTCAGTGATAGATTCAATGAAATGGATCACAGCCCAGCGATCCGCTGGCTTGAAGTGAGCATAAGCCGCCATGGACGTGCCCTTGATACCATTTTGTAGAACTTGATAGTGGGCGATAAGACCGCCACCTTGAGTCCACTTACCTTCAACCAAGTTACGTGGCTTTGGATTCAGGCCCGCACCCGCAGCACCGTCACCCTTGCCCTCAGCACCGTGGCACATAGCGCAGTTTGTGGCGAAGAACTTTTTACCGTAAGCAACCATTTCAGGAGTGGAAACCCATGGCTCTTGTACTTTCGCGATGTCGAAAACAGGAACCGCACCCTCTTCAACAGGGGCATTTGGATCTACAACGTTTTCACCCAGATCAACACCTTTATTGATCACAACGATGTAAACGAAGAATGCACAGACGAATACCATTGAAAAGGCAAACGCCAGCAGACCACCACGATTATACTCATCTCTAGCTTCAGACATAGGTTGGCACTCCCTAGGGGACGCAAAGTAGTTTTGTCACAGTATTGTAATTTATTAATCGATAACTAACCGAAAACAGACCGATGGGCAACCTATTAAGCCGCCCCGGACTAGTTGATATTATGCACCGCAAAAGACTGTGTCCTTAAGAAAACAGATAACTCCGAGTGATGTTCACAAACTTTTCGGGATTTTCAATGTTTGGACAGTGTCCTTGGCCGGCAATACGTTCGAACTTTCCGTTTACAAACAGGCCTGCCAGAGCCTGAGAATCAACCTCAGGTAGAAGGGTGTCATGCTCCCCGTGCAGCACCAAAACTTCATGCTGAACGGTTTTCAAATCACCGCGAACATCAAGCCCATCAAGCGCTTCCAAGACCCAGTGACCCACAGCCTTCACAGCTTTAAAGGCGTCCTCCACCACCACCTGGCGGAAGAAATCCGAATCGGCATTATTATTATGAATCGTAGATCCGATCACCGCAGCCGTCAGATCCTTGTCCAACTTCATCTTTTCAAACGCCGAAATCATGGAGGAATCAAAGGTAATCCCCTGCGCTCCGACAGGGTCCAGCAAGACCGCCTTGCGGAACAGGTTTGGCTCTTTGGCTAACATCAAGGCCGCAATCAGACCCCCGGTGGAATGTCCAACAACATGATAAGGCCCTGGTCCCATCGACTTTAACAACGCGATGAAATCCTCGGCAAATAGATGCAGATTTACTTCGTCACTGCTTTGGGGAGGCGTGCTTTTGCCGCACCCACGGAATTCGCCGTAAATCAAAGAGCCGGAATAGCTTTTACCGGCCGCCTGTCGCTTCCAAATTTCTTCAGCCGGATACCACCAGCGATTGGACGCCAGATTTCCGTGGATAAAGAAAATGCTTTCGGGAACGACGCCGGAAACAACCTCGTGGTGAATCATTCGCGACCCACCGTCACCTGATCCTGCCCACTGCGAGCCTCGCCTCGGAAGGGATAACCTTCGAAGTCACGACCTGTAGAAAGCAATTTATTTCCCGTCACGATTTCATAAACCCAGGAAGCCGTGAAGTAAGGAACCGCTTCGACCATTTTGTGCTCAGAGCCGTTGATATAAAGACGGCTTGCGCGCGCCGCTGCTGGAACCGCATCCCAGTATTCATCCAGAACGCTTGTTTCGATGTACTGATCCTGGCGGGCAATCATCAAGTGCAAGGACTTGGCCGGGATCGCATGAGTCAAATCCACCGGGCGGAATTTACGAATCCCCTGCACCAGACGGAAAGTCGCTTCCAGCTTGAAGGGATTTTCCAGAACCACAGGTTCTGCCTGCGGATAGGTGGCATAGATGATCTGATGCAAGAAATGATCGTACAACTCGTCATCGGTCATTTTGTTAAAAGGGAAAATCTGACGAGTCGCCCAGATCTGGGATTTGATCCAGCGATCCTGTCCCTCCAGAGGACGCGTGAACGGCGCCATCATAATCAGATTCTTCACCAAGGATGGATAAGCGGCGGTGAAGCCTGCGGCCACACCACCGCCATAAGACAGTCCAACAATATTAAATGGACCTTTTAATTTCATTTTCTCAAGAAGGACTTTCAGGTCCTGCACCTGATCCTGCACAGGAATCGGCGCTACAACCGGGGCATACTTCAAAAGCGTCTGCCCTTGCCCGATGGGATCATAGCGAAGAACACCCACGCCTTTGGCTACCAAGACATCAACAAAGCGTTCCCATTGACGGGTGCTGTAAGTCAGTCCGTTAACCAAAACAACCGTTGGCTGCTTTTCTTTCGCCGGAACATAATCCACAAAAAGCTCTTTTTGCGGAGTGATTTGCACAAATCCCTTAACCGCTTCGGCATTCGCCAAAGATTCCAAGGACACAAAGAAACCTGATACCAAGACAAACAAAGCCAAGAACAGAGATCTCATCGAAGTCACTCCTTCAAAAAGTTTATTTATTACAGAACAATACCGCCATCAACACTGAGAACAGTGCCATTGATATAACTTGCCTGCTCGCTGGCAAGGAACAAACAGGCATTTGCAATATCTTCCACCTCACCCAAACGAGCGACTGGAACTTTCGCCGCCATGCCCTCCAGAACTTCCTTCGGCATCGCCTTGGTCATCGCCGTTGCAATAAAGCCCGGAGCAATCGCATTGGACGTAAAGCCTTTGCGGCCCAATTCTTTACCCCAGGTTTTGGCCATACCGATAACCCCCGCCTTGGCGGCAGCATAATTGGTCTGACCGAAGTTTCCATACAATCCCACCACAGACGAAATACTGATGATACGCTTGTGTGCGGATTGAGGATTGAATTTTTCCAACAATGTTTTCGTCACATTGAACAAACCAGTCAGGTTGGTAGAGATCACGGCATCCCAATCTTCGGGCGCCATCTTCGCGAAAGACTTATCGCGTGTGATCCCCGCGTTGTTCACAAGAATATCCACAGCCCACGGCAAGGAGGCCGCCGCCTTGGCAACCGAATCACGATTGCCAACATCGACTTGCGCCAAATGAAGTTGCGCTGAGTGCTGAGAAAGTTCCGCCTTGGCGTTCTGCAAAGCCTGCTCGGAATAATCCCAGATAGAAACATTTCCACCTGCTTCAAGGAAGCTGCGAGTGATTTGGAAACCGATGCCGGAAGCACCACCAGTGACAACTGCATTTTTATTTTTGAAATCAAAAGTAATATTGTTCATACGTCACGAGTACCCCGACTCTCCCCCCACCCGTCAAAGGAAAAAGCACTTTTTCGCTCGGAGTATAGAGTTAATGCTCTATAAAAGTTTTCTTGCCAAAGTGGCAAAACTGATTTGTAGATAAGCGAAATCGCAAAGGAATAAACGATGAACACGACAAGAAAAGCGACCATTGTAGGAACCGGGATGTACGCGCCTGAACGCGTGATCACCAATCAATACTTTAATGATCTTTACAAAAAAGACATCGGAACTTTCTTAAGTGAGCAAAGAAACATCCGCGAACGCCGCTGGATGAATCCAGAACAACGCACGTCCGATTTGATTCTGCCTGCAGCCGAAGAGGCCATGAAAGTCGCAGGTATCACTGCCAAGGATCTGGATCTGATCATTGTTTCGACCGACACACCTGATTACCTTTCTCCCTCCACCGCCTCGGTGGTGGCTTATCGCCTGGGGGCCGTTAACGCAGGAACCTACGACATCAACACAGCCTGTGCCGGCTTCGTGGTGGGCTGTGATATCGCCTCCAAATACATTGCAGCCGACAGCAAGTACAAAAACGTTCTGGTGGTCGGCGCTTACGGCATGAGCAAGTATCTGAACTTCGATGATTACAAAATCGCCTCCTTGTTTGCCGACGGTGCGGGCGCTGTTGTTTTGCAACCCTCCAAGGACAGCTCCGGCTTTATCGACAGCCAAATGTACACTGATGGTCAGTATCATGACTATATGGGCATCTATGCCGGGGGCACGGCCCAACCGGTCAGTCATCAGGTCATTGAAAACAAAGGTCATCTGCTGGCCTTCCCGAAACGCATTCCCCCTGAAACCAACGGGATTCACTGGCCCCGCCTGACTCATCAGATTCTGGATCGTATTAAAAAGAACCCTTCCGACATCCAGCACTTCTTTATCACGCAGTTTAACGTGCAAAGCATTTACGAAACCATGGATCAGTTGTCCCTGCCTCGTGAGCGCGCCCACTACGTGATGGATCGCTATGGCTACACGGGCTCCGCCTCCATCGGCATGGCCGTGGCGGATGCGGCTTACCAAAAGAAAATGAAAAAAGGGGACTTGGTCTTTATGTTGGGCTCTGGTGGTGGTATGAGCATGGCTGCCTTGGCCTTGGAATGGGGCTACGACACATAGTCGTCTAAGCAAGAGGAACACATGGAACTGGATTGGCTGAAAAAATGGAATATGTACTCGCCACAAAATATCGCCATTCAAGATGGCGATACCGGGCGTGAGTTTTCCTATGCACGATTGTTTGAATTGGCAAACAAAGGAGCAAAGCTTCTTCAGCAAAACTTCCACGTTGGCCAAGGCGACCGCGTTGCGGTTTTGGCCACCAATGAACTGGAATATGTGTTTCTTTTCTTTGCCCTGCAGCGTCTGGGCGCGATCATGGTGCCGATCAACTTCCGTCTGACACAAAGGGAAGTCCGTCACATTCTGACGGACTCCGCTCCGAAGCTGGTGGTACTGCAGGAAAACCTGAACCATCTGATTGAAGATCTTTCTACAGATGTGGTTCCGCAAAAGCTTTTCCTGCAAGGCTCTGACAGCTTTGCCTCGGCACTGGAGGCCTTTTCCGACAGTAGCGAAACCGCTTTCCTTCCGACTGAAGAAGATCCCGTGATGATTTTGTACACCTCGGGGACCACAGGAAGTCCCAAAGGTGCGGTGCTGACATACAAAATGCTGTTCTGGAATTCCATCAACACAACTTTGCGTCTGAACATTTCACAAACAGACTGCACTGTGATCTTCCTGCCCTTCTTCCACACTGGTGGCTGGAATGTTCTGACGACTCCGTTCATACATCGTGGCGCCAAAGTGGTGTTCTTGAAAAAGTTCGATGCCGATCAGATTCTTCGCCTCAGCGAGGAACAAAAGGCCACTTTGCTATTTGGTGTCCCCACAACCATGGACATGATGGCTCGATCACCTCTCTTTAAATCTGTGGATCTTAGCCGCATTCGCTATGCGATTGTCGGTGGTGAGCCTATGCCTTTGGAGCTGATAAAAACCTGGGACAAGAAAGGCGTGCCGGTTCGTCAGGGCTACGGCCTGACTGAGTTTGGCCCGAATGTGTTTTCTTTGAATGAAGAAGATGCCATCCGCAAGATTGGCTCTATCGGTTTTCCGAATTTCTATATAGATGCCAAGGTCGTGGATAATGAAGGACACGAACTGGGCAGCAATCAAGTCGGCGAACTGGTTCTGCGCGGCCCGATGATCATGCAAGGCTATTGGAATAACGAAAAGGCAACACAAGAAACCATCAAAGATGGCTGGCTTCACACTGGGGATCTGGTTCGTCGCGATGAAGAAGGTTATTTCTATGTGGTGGGACGCAAAAAGGACATGTTCATTTCTGGTGGAGAAAACGTCTACCCTCCCGAGGTAGAACAGATTCTCAGATCCCACCCCGCCGTGCTGGAGGCCGCTGTCATCGGAGTTCCTGATGAGAAATGGGGCGAAGTGGGCAAGGCATTCATCGTGCGTCAAAAACCCGATTTGACCGCAGAGGACCTGCTTAACCACTGCGCCAAGAATCTGGCCAAATTCAAAATTCCCAAGCATTTCGTGTTTCTAGCCACTTTACCCAAAGGCGACAGCGGAAAGATTCTCAAACGCCAGCTCATGGAGCCTGCTGCCAGTCATTCCTAAGAATTTTAAGTTATACAACGGCCCCCACTAGAGTTATACAAGGTCCTCGAAATCGGAGTTTTGTATGAAAAAATTTATGTTGGGCCTACTTGTAGCCGCAAATTTGATTTCCCTGAACGCCTCTGCTGACAAGCAATTCGTGGGTGCTGATAAGTTCTATGACTTGGTTGCAGAGTACAAATCTGCGTGCATTCAATCTGAGTGCGCAAAACCCTATCGTGAAATTCCAATCTATTTCGACGGTGCTCGCACAGTCCTTATTTCTGATTACGAAGTCAGAAAACTTCAGCAGATTTCCCAGAAGCAGTCCTTTATCTGGATGGACACCGTCCTTCAAGGTGACTTCCATTCTGATGGAAAAACCGTCCTGGAAGAAGTCGTGGCGATCTTCAAGTCTTCCACTCTGGTCGCTTACAAGATCGATTACAGCGAAAAGGCCTGGTACATCGGCACTTGCAAGTGGGATGGCGTAAATGCCTCCACATTGGCAGGCTGCCCGGAAGGCAAGATCCACGAATCTTCCTTTGTTTCTCCAGACTTCAAAACCTTTATCCGTAACACCGACGATATCGCTAAGTTCTACAACTAAGGGCGACTCGTCGAAAGTCGAGTAATCAACACTTGTCAGGATGTCCGAAGGAATCTCGTGTAAACTGACAAGTATGTTGAAATTTCTCGTTCTGCCTCTGACATTGCTCGCTCTGTGCTCTTGCCAGAAAGGGCCCACACTTGGGCCCGGTGACGAGGATCTTTTAGCCAGTGCCGCAGAAAATGACTGCGGCTTCGTGCAAAACTCTTATGGCCAGCGCGTTTCCTGGAAAGGAAACATCCCGGTTCGCCTGAAACTTCACAAAGACTTCCCGCCAGATTACGAAGACGCCCTTAATAAAGCGGCCTATCGTTGGAATGAAGCTGCTGGGATGACTTTGTTTCATTTCGAACGCGGCAGCGACACTCTTCCCAATGCCGCCACCAAAGACAGTCAGAATACGATTCACTGGCATTTGACCTGGCCCAATAAAAACATCAACTATCAGGGGCTGACTTCCCTTTATTGGAAAACCAACAAACTCTATGAAGCAGACGTGGCCATCAACAATCAGTACTTCAGTTACTTCACCGGGACCACTCCGACAACAATCAAAGACGTGCATCTGGAAAGCCTGTTCGTGCACGAACTGGGTCACGTATTGGGACTCAAACATCGCAGCACCGTTCCCAGCGTGATGTGGGCCGTTCTCAATGGCGGATCAGTTCGCGAGACCCTGACTGAAGCGGACCGAACCACAATAAAGTGCGAGTATTAATATGAAGAAAAACCGGACGCCATTACAAAAAATGTCCCGCATGCTCAGCCTGATTCTGCTCATGGCGGCACTTCCTTTTGCTTTGCACCTTTTGGACAAAAAGTTTCTTCCAAAAAGAAATGTGGCCTCTGACGGAGGCCTAAGTGCCGTGGGAAGCCAAAGTGACAACTTCGATCTGTCCGAGGCTTCTCCAGAAGAGTTCCGCAAGGCTTTTAAGTATCAGATCCTTAAGAACGTCGAATTGGATTCCTTTGAAGCCGGTCCCGGCATCAAACTGGGCTTGTTCCTGATGAAAAGTCCCGCTGGGTCCCGCGTGTTTGTGTGTGACCGCTACCCGACACTGGATCTTTATTTTGCCGCGGAAGGTATTGCGATCTCGGGCGAGATTCCCAAGATGGTCGTGCGCATTCCCTGCACCGTCAGCGAAGATCAAAATCATATCGCGGCCTTCCCGATCCCTTTTCAGGAGATCTTCAAAAGCCCGATCAGTCAGTTTGAATTTACAACTTCAGCCCCCGGCATTCGCGAAACTGGTAAAATCTACTTCCGCAATGTGGTGGATGAGTGGCCTCAGGAATGGACCTGGACAGGTGTGAAGTTCTACGGACGAGAAGCCTCAGACACCTTGGAAGTTAACGGCTATGAGGTGATCTCTGTCTTGGGAGAACCGCTGATTCTTCCGGTGGCAAATTAGCGAACCGGCTCAAAGGTCGGCACATAACGGACTTTGTCTTCGCCTTTGGCTTTCTTTTCATATTCTTCGTAAGACTTGCGATGGCTTTCCACTTCACGGGCCAGCATCTCGTCAATCTCGCGATTTTTTTGATCATTGCGCGTGTCCATGGCTATAGCCGTGCGATCTGCCGGAGGCTGCCAGACATCGCCGACATACACGGCATTGCCTTCAAAGAACTGAACTTCTTTTTCAAAACGAATTCGTTTGTCGTAAAAAACATAGGTCCAGCGGTCTTTACCGTGAAAACGCTGGGTGCGGGTGGGGCTTCCCATCAGATTCAGTACGTCATCTTTTTCCATTCCTGGCGTGATTTCATTAAACTGCTTCAGCATGGATGTCTGACAGGCCGTCGTCACCAAGCTCAGCGAAATCAACGGAATAGCCAAATATCGGAGCATACTTCCCCCACTCTTCTAAGGTATCAGCTTCCACCGATCTCTCAAAGTGAGCAACTTTCTTTTGTCTCATTTTGATGCGCAGAAAATTATTTTTTCAAAATGACAGGATCCACAAGGCCAGGCGCCGGCGTTGTCGCTCCTTTGCCAGCCTGACCGTGGGCTTCAGCCGCATCGTGCTGTTGTCTTTCCTCTGGGGAGCTGTATTGGCTGCGAACCTTTTTCAATGTTCTTTTCACAGAGGAACCCAGGCTCATTTGATTTTCCATCTCCTCAATGGACTTCAAATCAATGCGCTCATATTCCCTTTTGGCCGCCACCCCTTTTTCAGGGTAACGATACTTCAGCAACGTTCGCTGTTGATCATATTCTTTCAGATTCTTTTCCATTTCCTTATGCAAGGCGACCATACTGGAGATGATTTCACTGACTCGCGCCGGATCTTTGCTGGTTTGTTTTTCCAGAATCAACTTTTGGATCTCAGCTTCCCCGGAACGAACCTTGGCTTCCAAAGCAGCCACCCGGGCTTGCACCACAACGAAGGATTCTTCACCGCTGCGGACTTCTTTAGCTCCCTCTACCGGAGCCGCTTCCCCACCGCCTTCATTGGCAAAAGCCAAAGAAACCGACAAAAGGACTGTAAAAAAGCTCAACTTTTTTTTAGGAACCAGACAGGACATCTTGCCTCCAGGAAATTTTAAAAGGCAGATATTTAATTCGGTTGATAAGAACAGATGCTTTAGCCGGATTCAGACCTCGAAGGACCAAACGTCCACCACCAATCTGAGACAAAAGCGAAGGCACATCCCAGCCAAAACGGGAATCCGTCATGGCTTCCTTCAACTGACTGACCAGCAAACTGGATTCAATGCCGTCGATCGTCAGGGTATACGCCAAAGGCCCGCTGACCGTATCTGCATTTGCAAAGTCCGTCACATCTGAAAAGTCCGGTGTATCGCTCACCCCTGATGGAGCCAAGGGCTCCGGCATTGCTGGCGACCCCACGGAGTCCAAAGTCTGACTGAAATCATAGGGGGCTTCTTCCACCGCAGGAACCTCACCATGCACTTCCTGATCTTCAGAAGGCGCTTCGTAGGTCATATCCGCTGGTGGCTGCTCCGCCATATTCAGGGCTTCATTGAAGCCCCCATCGAAAGCGGCCGGCGCCTCAGGTTGCTGATAGCCCTGCTCCTGTTCAGGATAGCCACTTTGCTCTTGGAAGTTTTGATCTTGGAAGTTTTGATCTTGGAAGTTTTGCTCTTGATAGTTTTGCTCGACAGAAGCCTCAAAGGACGGAGCCGCCGTCGGCTCTACAACTGGTTCTGGCTCAGGTTCATGCTGAGCCATCTCAGGTTGGCCATTCCAGTCGATAAAATAAACTGCATTGCAATGGGGACAGGTGTAAAGCGTCCCCAGGTGCTTATCCAGAATCTCTACCGACTTATGGCAATTCGGACAAGGGATCAATTATCTTTTTCCCTTCGAATCTTTTTCCAAACGACGACGCTCTTCGCGGTTCATCGGACGATCCTCACGAGGACCGCTTTGGAAAGTCATTTTGCGTTTCGGAGCCTCTTCAGCTTCCGGAATGCTGTGACCGATATCCGCTTCGCTTGGAGACGAGTAATCCAACTCATCCAAGTCAGCTTCTTCCGGACGCAGGCTTTCCAGCACCTGCTCTTCAGTTTGTTGGGCAACCAACTGAACACGCATCACTTTTTCGATCGCGTCTGACTTGATGGTATTGTTCAACGTCTCAAAGGCTTTGAAAGCCTCTTTTTTATACTCAAGCAAAGGATCTTTCTGAGCATAACCACGCAGACCGATACCTTCTTTCAGCTTGTCGATAACATAAAGGTGGTTCTTCCAGTGGTTATCGATGCTTTGAAGCAGGATCATTTTCTGAACTTGCTCAAAGAACGGACCCATGGAGTTCTTCTGACGATCCCAAACTTCTTTCACACCGGCTTTCACAGCTTCAGTCACTGTGTCGGTGTTCACAGACATTGTCGAGAAATCAACTTTGAAACCGAACGTCTGAGCCAGGGCATTGTTCAGGCCCTCCAGGCTCCACTCTTCTTTTTTTCCGTTTTCAGGGATGTGAGTGTCCAGAATTCCGGAAACCACATCGCCCAACCAGTCCAAAGTGGTTCTTTCGATTTCCTGACCCTCCAAAACCTTACGGCGCATTCCATAGATCGCATTTCTTTGTGCGTTCATCACGGAATCGTATTCCATCAGGTTCTTACGGATATCGAAGTTGTGTCCTTCAACCTTACGTTGCGCACCTTCGATGGCGTTAGTCACCATTTTGGCTGTGATTGGTTCATCTTCAGGGATGTTCAGCATTTCCATGATCTTCTGAATACGCTCGCCGTTGAAGATACGCATCAGCTTGTCTTCCAAAGACAGATAGAATCTGGATTCACCCGGATCCCCCTGACGACCGGCACGACCACGCAGCTGATTGTCGATACGACGGGATTCATGGCGTTCTGTACCGATGATGTACAAACCACCCAGGGAACGAACTTCGGCGCGCTCCGCTTCGACCTGTGGCTTCAGCTTTTGAACGGCCTCCAGATACTCTGGAGAATCATCATTACCGACCTGAGTTTTTGCCAGCATTTCAGCGTTACCACCCAGCATGATGTCGGTACCACGACCTGCCATGTTCGTAGCAATAGTCACAGCCCCTTTACGACCGGCCTGAGCGATAATTTCCGCTTCACGTTCGTGGTGTTTCGCATTCAGGACTTCGTGTTTCACACCCTCTTTACGAAGGAAGGCGCTCAACGCCTCGGACTTTTCAATGGATTCCGTACCCACCAGGATCGGCTGACCCTTGGCAATACGTTCTTTGATATCCGCCGTGATCGCCTTGAACTTTGCAAGTTCAGACTTGTAAACCACGTCTTCCTGATCCTTACGCATGATCGGACGATTGGTTGGAATCACGTTCACATCAAGTTTATAGATCTTTTTGAACTCCACCGCTTCTGTATCAGCAGTCCCCGTCATACCAGACAGCTTTTCATACATACGGAAGTAGTTCTGGAAGGTGATCGTTGCCAAAGTCTGATTTTCAGACTTCACTTCAACACCCTCTTTGGCCTCGATCGCCTGGTGCAAACCATCGCTCCAGCGACGACCCGGCATCAAACGACCTGTAAACTCATCCACGATCACGATTTCACCGTCTTTGATCATGTATTCCACGTCACGACGGTACAGATAGTGAGCTTTCAAACCCTGATACACATGGTGCAGGATTTCGATGTTTTGCGGATCGTAAAGGTTGGAAAGACCCATCAGTTCTTCCACTTTCGCGTTTCCGGCGTCGGTCAAAGAAGCTGTTTTTGATTTTTCCTCCATCGTGAAGTGCACATCGCGCTTCAGGTGAGGAATGATGGCGTTCACAGCGTAGTATTTGTCAGTGGAGGATTCCGCAGGACCGGAAATGATCAGCGGAGTACGCGCTTCGTCGACAAGGATGGAGTCACACTCATCCACGATGGCATAGTAGTGAGGGCGCTGAACGTAGTCATTCAGGTCAAACTTCATGTTGTCACGAAGATAGTCAAAGCCCAGTTCATTGTTGGTGCAATAAGTGATGTCACAAGCATACATCTGCTTGCGTTGCTGGTCGTTCAAACCATGAACGATGATACCTGTGGTAAGACCCAGCCAGCCATACAGACGGCCCATGTGTTCGGCGTCACGACGAACCAAGTAGTCATTCACAGTCACAACGTGAACACCGCGACCCGTAAGAGCGTTCAGGTACACCGGCAGAGTTGCCACCAGGGTTTTACCTTCACCCGTTCTCATCTCAGCGATATTTCCACGATTCAGAACATAACCACCGATCAACTGAACGTCATAGTGGCGCATTCCCAACACACGCTTGGAGGCTTCACGGCAGACCGCAAAAGCTTCAGGCAGAATGTCATCGACAGTTTCGCCCTTTTTCAGACGTTCCTGGAACTCTGGAGTTTTGGCTTTAAGTTGATCATCCGTAAGGGCTGCCATCTGAGGTTCCAAGGCATTGATACGATCCACAGTGGGCTGGATCTTTTTCATCTCACGGTCGTGCTTCGTTCCGAACATTTTTGTCAAAATTTGTGTAACCATAGCCTAAGAGGATAGACCCAAATACTTGCAAGCGGCAAGGTAAGGGGGCAATTTCTGGATGCGTCATTGACGCGATTTCATTCGGAATTTTAAAGACTTGGTCGGGTTGAACCCCGACCAAAGCCTTAAACTATCGCAATGGATACTTGAGCTGACGAAGGCCCTCGTAGGCGGCAATGGCGACACTGGTGGCCAGATTCAGACTGCGCGCACCTTCGCCAATCATTGGAATGGTCACTGTTTGACTGGGGTGTTTCATCAGGAAATCAGGGTCCAGACCCTTGGTTTCCTTCCCGAACACGAACCAATCCCCGGCCTGGTATTGAGGCTCAAAATAGGTTCGCTGTGTTTTGGTCGTAAACAGCCAGATACGGCTGGGATCTTCGACGTGTTTCCACCAGTCTTCGAAAGTCTCGTGGCGGTGCCAGGTCAGATGGGGCCAGTAATCCAGCCCCGCTCTTTTCAGGTTCGTATCGTTGATTTCGAACCCCATTTTTCCCACGATGTGCAGCTCGCAGTTGGTGCCGACACAAGTGCGCCCGATATTTCCCGTATTCTGAGGAATTTCGGGCTCAATAAGAACAATGCGGAAAAGTTTCTCTGTATTAGGCAAGGTGTCTGTAAACCTCTTGGCCCAGTTTAGACAGCGCCAATCGACGACCTTTATCGACGATCAGCTCCAGATTCATCAGCTCACGATAGAGCGTCAGATCAATCGGAACGATCTCGCGGCCCGAAGAACGTCCCAGTCTTTGAATATAAGTTGCTTGCTTTTCACTGAGTTTGGAAGTCAAAGCCGGTTGTTCCTGTAAGGAACGTTTCCAGTCTCCGCCGGCAATCACAGTGGCATTCACCGGAAGTTTTAACGGATTCAGGAAGTAAATCCAAGCTTTCACCGGCTCAGACGCACCCTCTGGATGCACATCAATTTCTTCCCTGGAGTAAAGGCTCTTGTCTGGATCAAGGCGGTTGTATCCGTGGAACTCATCCATCAGATTCAACAAAAGATCGGACCCCTTAAGCTCGATCATCTGCCCCGGAACCAGATCAGATCCCCCTCTGACCAGTGCCGGGAAGCCTACTTTCAAACGGTAAGCTGTGGCCTTAACTCGTGCAAATACTGAAGATTCCACGAAATTTTGGATCTTGCTGAAGTGAACCATGCCTTCGCAGAAAGAACCGTAAACGAAAAAACGATTTGTAGTCATTATCCCCCCCGAGTACGACAACAATAGTGATTTTCCGAAAATGAGGTCCCGTGTGTACCAAAAACCACATAGCCCCGCAAGCCGCTTTACGAGAGCTTTTTCTTTTTTTCCAAACAGTGACACTTACTGGAATGCGTTATGCAGAAATTAAAAAAATAAAATGACCTTTTCAGTTTTTGCATTCTTCGGATGCTTTGTTATCCTTTTACAAATCTGACGTAGGAATTCTTTTTCAGAACAAAGAAGTACATGAAAAAAATTGAGGCCATTATCAAACCCTTCAAATTGGATGACGTGGTCGATGCTCTTACTGAGGTCGGCGTTGAAGGGATCACTGTCTCGGAAGTCCGGGGCTTTGGCCGTCAAAAAGGCCGCACTGAAGTTTACAAAGGTGCCGAATACGTTGTCGACTTTCTCCCAAAAATTAAAATTGAAGTGGTTCTTCCGTCTGCTCTGGTTGATAGCGCCGTGGAAGCCATTCAAAAAACAGCTCGCACAGGAAAAATTGGTGACGGAAAAATCTTCGTTATTCCTGTGGAATCTACCCTTCGCATCCGCACCGGTGAGAAGGACGAACAAGCACTTTAAAAAGTTTTTAACCCCCCATGGAGGCTCACGATGACCGGACAAGATGTTTTAAAATTCGCCAACGAAAAAGGCGCAAAAATGGTGGACCTGAAGTTCTGTGACATGATCGGAACTTGGCAGCACCTGACAGTGCCACTGCACCAGTTGACTGACGAGGCTTTTGAACAGGGCTTCGGCTTTGATGGAAGTTCCATCCGCGGCTGGAGAGGCATCGAAGAATCCGACATGATCATCCTTCCAGATCCGTCCACAGCGATGATGGACCCGTTCATGCAAGTGCCCACTTTGTCTTTGATCTGTGACGTCTGCCTTCCGGAAACTCTTCAAGCTTACAACCGCGATCCTCGTCAAGTGGTGAAAAAAGCCATCGCTTACATGCAATCCACCGGCATTGCTGACACCGCTTACTTCGGTCCTGAAGCGGAATTCTTTATTTTCGACGATATTCGCTACGAACAGACCAACAGCTCAGCTTTCTACATGATCGACAGCGATGAAGCTTCCTGGAACACCGGTCGTGACGAGGGTGGCAACAATCAGGGCTACAAGATCCGCTCCAAAGAGGGCTACTTCCCCGCTTTGCCAACCGATTCCCAACAGGATCTCAGAACAGAAATCTGCCTTGAGCTTGAAAGATGCGGCATGCAAGTGGAACGTCATCACCACGAGGTCGCGGCGGCACAAAGTGAGATCAACTTCCGCTTCGATACAGCCTTGAACATGGGCGACAAAATGATGTGGTTCAAATACATCGTAAAAAACGTAGCCAAACGCTATGGAAAAACCGCGACCTTCATGCCAAAACCCATTTTCGGCGACAACGGTTCGGGAATGCACATCCATATGTCCCTGTGGAAAGATGGCAAAAATCTGTTCGCAGGCAACAAGTACGCCGGTCTTTCGGAGATGGCTTTGCACTATATCGGCGGCGTTCTGAAACATGCTCCAGCCCTTTGCGGAATCATCAACCCAACGACTAACTCTTATAAACGTTTGGTTCCAGGTTTTGAGGCTCCGACGAAGCTGGCTTACAGCTTTAAGAACCGCTCTGCAGCGATGCGTATCCCGAATTCAGGGCCAAATCCGAAGGCAAAACGTATCGAGTTCCGCACTCCAGACCCTTCGGCCAACATTTATCTGGCGGAAGCGGCGATTCTGATGGCTGGTCTGGATGGCATTATCAACAAGATCAATCCGGGCGATCCATTGGATAAGGACATCTACGGACTGCCTCCTCAAGAGGCTGCGGCGATTCCTTCTGTTCCGGGAACCCTGGAAGAAAGCTTAAATGCCCTGCTCAACAACTGCAGCTTCCTGAAAAAAGGCGATGTTTTCAGCGACGATCTGATCCAGACCTGGGTTCAGTACAAAATCGACAAAGAAGTTCGCCCAATTCAGCAAAGACCAGTTCCCTACGAGTTCCATTTATACTACGATTGTTAAGCCGCAACGCGGGGATGTGGTGCGGTTCTGCCGCACCACTGGATTAGATCAGCTTAGATAAGGAAAGATTATGGCATCAGACGACGTTAGAAATTTTATGGGCTACCTTTGGGTGCGCCAGGAAGATGGACTCATCACCATCGGCATCAATGAAGACGGCCTTGAAGACTTCGAATCCATCTCTTCCGTGGATTTACCGGCGGAAAATGAGCAAGTGGATGAAGATGTCGTTATCGGCACCCTTGAAACTGATGACGGTCCTTTGGATATTTATACTCCGGTTGCCGGCACTGTGGTTGAAGTGAACTCTCAGGTCATCGACGATCCGTCCCTTATTATGGAAGACCCTTATGAAGAAGGCTGGCTGATTCGCATCGAAGCCGACGAGGACTTCGATGAGGATGAAGAAGACGATGAAGACGATGAGGATGAGGACGAGGACGAAGACGACGATTATGATGATGAGGACGAAGACTAGTCCTTAGAGCAAAGCCCCGGACAGCCGGGGCTTTTTTTATTTTTTCTTTAGTGCCAAGTTGTGCCCTTCGGCGCAATACGATCGAGTTTTCGAGCGGTCAACCAGGCCCCAATCACAAACACCGCTCCGATCAGGATATGCACAACATGGTCTGCGGTCCCCAGTTCCAGATATCCCGGAATCAAACGCCACCAGAACGAATCATAGTCCATAGTGGGTGGAATCATGCTGGTGTTGGAACCAAACAAGAAGCCCGCCAGCCCCAACATTCCATAGATGGCCCCAAAGATGTAACTAAAGCGTTCTGCCGTGATAATGGAGTTTCCCACTCCAAACCACAGAGCTGTGATTCCTGAAACAATATGAATGATGTTATGCCCCCAGCCCAGATGCATTCCAAACAGATTGGGCAGAACAAATCCCGACATTCCCACCAATACGAACGCCACCCCTAACACCATGCACACCCACTGGGCCGGGCTGGTCTCGGATTCCACCTGAACCGCCGGCTTGCTTTCAACTTTTGCAGTTGTGGGCTTACCGACTTTCTCAGGCTGGGGTGTCTTCTCTAGATCCGGTCTTTGCGGTTCCATAAGATGCTCCTTGTTGATTTGCTCTTTCATTATGCCGCCGGATGAAAGGGCGAAGCAGAAGAGTTCTCGAACTTTGACAAGATTCAGTTGATTCTCTGCGAACCCACAAGAAGTGCAGTGACCCCTTCTGGACCTTCTGCTAAATTTCCTCTATGCCAGCAAGATTCGAAAATCTCATCCTTTACACCATCTGCACCGTGATCTGGGGTTCCACCTGGCTTGTCATCACATTCCAGATTGATTCTGCGTCTCCAGTTACCTCAGTCTTCTGGCGGTTTCTGCTGGCAGCGGGAATGCTTTTCACTTTCTGCTTCTGGAAAAAACAGAACCTAAGATACACCCGACGTGAACATCTGCTTTTTGCGGGTCAGGGTATTTTGATGTTCTCGATTAACTACATGCTGACCTATGTGGCAGAAACCATGATCAGCTCTGGTCTGGTGGCTTTGAGTTTTACCGCCTTGGTTTATTACAACATGTTCGGCATGAATCTGTTTTTCAAAAAACCCATCACCCGCAACGTGATCTGGGGGTCAGCTCTGGGCGGGATCGGAATCATATTTATATTTCTAAATGAGATTCTGCATTTTGATCCGAATTCGAAAACCATCTGGGGTCTTTTGGTCGGTTTTCTGGCAACTCTTTCAGCCTCCATGGGTAACATGGTGGCGCAAAAAAGCTATCAGCTGCGTATTCCCGTCGTTGTCACCAACACTTGGGGCATGATGTATGGAAGTCTCTTCACCTTGCTGGTGGCACTGATTTTAGGTCATGATCTCAGCATCCCACTGACCGCCAAATTCCTGGGAGCTTTGACGTATCTGGCTCTGTTTGGGTCTGTTATTGCCTTTGGGGCCTATCTTTCTTTGGCCGGAAGAATTGGAGCGGAGAAAGCCGCCTATACCAGCGTACTTTCCCCGGTGATTGCTCTGACACTTTCCAGCTTTTTTGAAGGCTTCCACTGGACACCTTACATAGTTTTAGGTGTCGTGCTTTGCCTGCTGGGAAATATCCTGACACTTACCAAGCGGGTGGGTTGATTCCCGGAGGAAGGAAAAACACACCCACCTGGTACATGATTGAAATTGTTTTGTCTGTTGTCTTGCGCAGATCCCGGCCCTGAGGGGCTCCGTTATCCACGATAATCATTCCATCGTCTCCAGCAGAGATATACGTATGCCCCGGCGTATAGCCAGCCCCATTCATCATGATGGATCCCAGAATCGGACGATACTTGGTCGCATCCCACGGAACCCACCCGGCCTTATACAAGGCCATCGAATAATTCACCACCGCTGCTGTACTGGACCAGATCAGCTGATTGCCCTTAGCTTTGTTGAAGTCATCGGCCACCCGATACCCGGCGCGCTGATAAGCCTGTCGCAAAAGTTCTGACTGGAACTCTGCACAGGGCACATTCGAAAAGCCATGACGAACAGCCGTGCCTTGGGTTGCAATACTCCAGGCCCCACTGGTGGATATCACACCGGTCTTTTCAAAGTTAATGGACCACTGAGTCGCAACCGCCTTGTCCATCATCAGATAGGACTTCGGTGTCGCCACGGTTCTGTTCACAGCTTTCTTGAGTTCATTGAAAATCGCCTGATATTTGGCGCGCGTTTCAGATTTCATCGTGTCGGGATTTAGGCCCTTGCTAAGTCTTTCCCCAAATCGTTTCATCACTGACGAGGTGTAATTGAACTTCGGCTTGCCGCTGGCATTAAAGTTTTTGATAAACCCATCCCCCAAAGCCGCAGCTGTCACCACGGCGAAGTTCCCTTCCGTCCCTTGCAGATTTCCGACGATCGAAGCAAAAATGAAAAGCCCGCCAGAGGTTTTGTTAATCTCGGCAATCTTCGCTGCCGTAAACTGAGATTGATACTGGGACAAGACCGAGACCACCTTCACCGGATAGATGAAGCCCGTGCTGGAGCGTTCGACTCCACCGCTGGAAGTGCGATAATCCAGATGTTTGACTTCATAGTTCGCCGGAATCTCGATCTGTGTGCCTTCGGGAAGTTCAATTTTGTTTTCCAGAATGCCAGCCTTTTCGTAACGCAAGGTCATGGCCTGATTCAAAAGCAGTTTCTGACTTGCGGTCACCGGAACTTCCGGAACATCCGGCGCTGGATCCAGCACTTCCGGTGTTCCCGGATCAGAATTGGGAACACTTGGTTCCACGACAGAAGCACTTTCATTTCCGCTTTCATCAAGCGCAGGAAAGTCATTGGAAGGCGCACAAGCTGCCAAGACCAGCAGTCCTGCACTTAAAAGAAGACATCGGGTGATTGCTTTGGTTGCCGCCATAGGACCTCCGTTCCCAGAGGTCTTCGGCCGACTCACATTCGAAATTTAATACTTTTTGTAGTGTCCAAATTCTGTTCACCAATTCACTTTCTACTGTCGAATTTCTTTCAGAAAGAAAAAAGCATCTGTTTGTTTACGCGTCCTGTGTCGTGATCCGACCTTACTTGGCGGAAAGATTGATTGCCGACAAATAAAGGGACTCACTCGGCTTTCTCCCGTATCTAGCACGGATCAAGAAGGAGTTTTATTTTATGAGAATCATCGCTTGCGCTCTGCTATCCACTCTACTGACGTTGTCTCTGACATCCAACGCGGCCCTTTTACAAATGGAACAAGGCACACGTACCATTGAGGGAGTTAACATAGCTAAATCCGCACAAGGCACGGTTGACAGCAAAAAGATTGAACTGGGTTCTGTCGGGGCAGGTCTGCGCTGGAAGAAAGTTCTGTTGATGAAAGTAAAAGTCTATGTGGCTCAGCTTCTTATCAGCAGCCCCGAGCGTTTTGTCAGAAAATCAACGGAAGCTCTGAAGTCTTTGGACGACAGCGAAAGCGTGGCTATTCAACTAAGCTTCCTGCGCTCGGTAGACGCCGATACGGTGCAAAGCTCTTTCCGTGACGCTTTAGGCGCCAACAAAGTGGATATGCAAAATCCTTCCATCAAAGCATTTCTGGATGCTGTCCGTCTGGGAGGCGATGCTGATGCGGGATCCAGCCTGACTATCCTGGTGACTAAGCATTCAGACGGTTCAGAGTCCCTGATCTATGAAGACACCGCAGGCCACTTGACCCGTATCAATGGCGACAAAGGCCTTTCTCAAAAGGTCTTCTCAATCTGGCTGGGCACCCCTGCCGACGATGGTGTGGCTTCTCTTAAGAACGACATTCTCAATCCCTAATCATGGATATTCAGATGAAAAAACTATCTCAATTGCTGATGTCTGCAACACTCATCACGGGCCTTGTCGCCTGTGATGCCCAAGATGCCATCGACAGCACCAAGCAGATTCCCGAAAAAATGAATCAGACCAACTCCAAGATGGATGGCATGCTGGACGCCATGAAAACCACCAACAAAGGTGTGCATGACCAGTCGCTGCTGATTCCCTTGGAAAACCTTTTGAAAGAGGAAAACTACGACACCCTGGCTCCTGTTCCATTCAAGCTGATGCCTTTTGGAAAGAAGTTTGCTGAGGCTGCCACATCCGAAGAACTGGTGGAATTGACTTATCTTTGGCTTAAAGAGGTCGATGAGGCCATGCCCGCCAAAGGGATTGATGAAACCACCGGCGAGGAGCTTCCTTACAGCAAGACACAAATCCAACGCATTAATACGCAAAAGATTGCAAAGCTCACCGCCTTGCAGATCATTGCTGGCTTCACGCCGCAGTCGGTAGTGCAAGAAATGATTCAGAACTACGTCATAGGGGGATCCATCGAGGGCGGGCGTCGTTTTGAAGAAACCACCTATTCCTTCCTGATGATGCGAACGATGTTCATTCGCGATGTGCTTCTAAAGGAAAGCATTCTTTCAAAGTCCATCGACAATGTCGGAAAACTTGAAGAGGCCATGAAATACATCAAAAAAATTGATGCCATCGCACGACTGCGTTTTCACGACAAGATCCAGTTCAAATCCCGAGGTCTGGTGGGTTTCGATGGCCGCCAGCTTCCAGCCGATGAACAACCTCAGGAAAAATTCAATCGATCCACAGCACGACGACTGTGGGAGTCTTTGTACGACAAGGCCTCAGCCCAGATGAAGTTGGAAGTCCGCAGTGTCGGAACTTCACCGGAAGAAGATCAAAAGTTGCTGGAAAACGAAAAGAAGCGGATTCAGTACAATATGCAGCTGATTGAGCAGTCTCTGCAGTACTGGAAAAGCCTGCACCTCGAAGAAAGTGAAAGCTAGATTACCGGGTTCGTTTGATAATGTGATAGCCAAATCGCGTGCGCACTGGTTTGGCTGTCACTTCATTCACCTTCAGTGCAAAGGCTGCTTCCTCAAAGTCCATGTCCATGCGTCCCTCACCAAAAACCCCCAGGTCACCACCGAGTTTCGCTGAGGAACATTGCGAATAACGTTGTGCAAGCTCCTCGAAGCTCTTTCCGTCCTTCAGATTTCTGATCAAATCCTCGGCTTCATACTGATTCTTAACCAAAATATGACTGGCTCTGATTTTCATAAGATCCCTTTTAATTTGACCATCCCGGAAAGACTCCTTAAGGTTCTTAATGTGAAAACTGCTTTAATTTTAATGCTAACAAGTCTGACGACTTGGGCGAAACCTATTCCCGTTCGACTGGGGGGATATGAGTTTCCACCTTATGTCATCAACCGCGGCGGCACTTATGAAGGGCTGACGCTGGATCTCATTGCATTATTAAATCAAAAGCAGACGAAGTATGTCTTTTCTTTTGTTCCCACAACCACCTATCGACGATACCACGATATGAAATCGTCCCGCTATCAAATCATGGCATTTGAAAGCAAGACCTGGGGGTGGCCAGCCGAATCTGTTGAAACCTCAAAAATATTTCGCCACGGCGCCGAAGTTTTCATTGCCCATAAAGACAACGCCAAAAGCCAAAAATATTTTGAAAACCTTCACAACAAAACCATCAAGGGCATGCAAGGGTATCATTATGGATTCCTGGGCCACTCCACCAGCGACAAAGCGCTTAAGCGATTCAACGTGGAGTTCACAAATACTATAGATGGCAACATTCGATCGGTCGTAACCAAACGAGCAGATATTGCCATGGTGACCAAAGAATACCTTGAAATGTACCTGAAGAATCATCCCGAAGAGCGAAGCAAGCTGGTGGTTTCCACCAAGTATGATCAACTTTATGATCTGGGTATTCTGGTATCAAAAGGACAACACGTCATCACCGTTGCGGAAATCAATCGACTGATCGATCAAATCGTCAATGACGGCTCCTGGTCAGCTCTTTTAAAGGACAAAGGCATCGAGGAAATGCGAGACTAAGAGTCCTCGTTACCAAAAACCAGCTCAACCGTCATGTAAAGGGCCCATGCCGGAGTAAAACCGTCTTCGCGCGACCAAGACAACGAGGGCGTGGTCTTCAGGTAAATCCACTGCATCGGAAGTCTTTGGGTAAAGGTTGAGGAAAGAACGAAGCTTTCGCTGTACATCGCACTGCCAATCAACTTCGTATTATAACGAAAATCTTGTGACAGGGCCGAGTCCTCACTTAAAGTGCGAATCAGGGACGGACCATGATGCGTATCAAAGTCCCGGTTGGTCATTGCCCAGTTGGCTTCATTGACGAAACGAAATAGCAAATCCCGGGAAATTGCATAGTCCGTCGTCAGTGAGGTGCGCTCTTCCCATTCGTCCTTCTTTGACCAGCCAATCTGTTCAAAGAAAGAATTTTCAAAGTACCCCCATAAAAAATTGCGACGCAGACGAAGACGCGCAAAATAGTTCACGGGGATAGCCACGACCAATCCCGTCTCGCTATTCAGATCCCACAGTCGCTCTTCAGTATCGCCTTCAGAGGAACTCGAAGTTCCGGCAGATCCCGCACCTGGTTTAGGTAACTGGATCTTGTCCTGAACCGCCCTTTCCCAGCGCTTCAAGTTCGGCAGAAAAAGATTTAATGAGGTCCCCGGATCGTCTGCCCCCAAGTTTCCGCGACGAATATAGTAGGTCTGGCTTACACGCAGCGTACTGGTGTTCTTCTGGTCGTCCGCCCGGGCATTGCCAAACAAAGAATCTACACTTTCAGACAGACGGATTACGCGCGAAGACAGCAACTCTCGTGTGCCCTCCAAATAGGCGGTGGCTTTTTGTGCAGAAGTGGTTTGTTCAACGGATTCTTCCGGCAAGGCCTCTGATTCGACTTGAGCCCCCGCAAACGAGGAAAATGCAATAAGAATAACCGGAAGAAGACGCCACATATAAACAAGGTATGTTTCAAGTTGCGCCGTGGGCAAGGAAAACCGAGTTCATTTTAAATTTTTGCTATCGCGTTTAGCAGTGGTTTGTGATTGATTAGAGCCTGTGAGAAAAGTGTCTTTGGATGTCCGACAATTTGCCCTGCCCTGCCCCCGCCGAGGAAGTATTGAGCTGCACTCGGGTTATGGCGCGCCTCCGATGAGTGGTCAGGAAATTCATCAATCCATCCAACGCCGTCGCCAAAAAGAATTTGACGACTACACCCCGGAAAAACGCATGAGCTGCGTGTTCACAGCCGGCCCCTATGAGTTCCATGTCTCAGGTCGTGCGGATGGCATCACCGCCAACCCCGTTCAAATTGAAGAAATCAAAACTGCCTTCGACGTGGAAGAACTATGGCGCAAACTTCGCGCCGATGACAATCATCCTTATATCTGGCAGCTGCGCACCTACGGCTATTTCCACTATAAAGACACCGGCCACATTCCCTTTTTGAATCTGCATCTGGTTTCCTCACGCAATTTCAAATCCATGGATCTGCGTGTGACATTGGATATTGCGCACTACGAACTGTGGCTTGCACTGCGCCTGGAAGAACTGGTGGAAGAAACCAAGGTCAAAGAAAAACTTTTCAAATCCCGTCAGAAGATGGCGGAGGAAATGACCTTCCCGTTTGCCACCCCCCGTCCCGGGCAGCGCGAGCTGATTGAAAGCATCGAAGCTCAGGTGGCCAGCAAACATCCTTTATTGGTTCAGGCCCCCACAGGTTTGGGAAAAACCGTGGGCGTTCTTTATCCGAACTTAAAGGATTCCCTGGCGCGAGGACAGAAGACTGTCTATGTAACACCGAAAAACTCCCAGCACATCGTTGCGGAGGAGGCCGTTGAAAAGCTGCAAGAGCAAGGCAGCAAGCTGCGTTCGCTGACGTTAACGGCAAAAAGTAAGATGTGTCTGAAGGCCGAAACCCTGTGCAATCCCGGTTACTGTGAGTTTGCCCGGGGTTATTACACCAAACTGGCCGATCATGACCTGGTGAACAAGCTTAGCAAAAAACGCAAGCTGACCCAGGAAAAGCTGATCGAGATGGGGAAAGAATACGAAGTCTGTCCTTTTGAGCTTTCCGTGGAAGCCATCGAGCAGGCCGACGTGGTGATTGGTGATTACAATTATGCCTTTTCCCCCCGAAGTTTGCTGGGACGACTGTCAGAGCCTCTTTTAGAATCCGCAGAAAAACCCAACCTGGTGATCGATGAAGCTCACAACCTGCCCAGTCGCGCGCAGGACTATTTCTCGCCTTCGTTAAGCGTGCAGGATCTGGATATTCTGGAATCTGACTTTACTAAACTGCCGGCCACGTTTTCTTTGCAGGCCGGGACACTGATCCGCAGAGCCAAGTCGTTGATTCAGGAGTACGGTGAAGACGGTGGTTCCCGCAAGGTTGACATCGACATTGAGCCTTTCCTTGATCTGGAGAGATCCATCCGCGCCTTGACCACAGAATACCTGGACAGTGAGACCGAAATTATTCAGCGTGACCCGATGTTACGCATGATGAATATGTGGAGTGATTTCATCGCGGCCCTGGACTATCGCGGGCCCGAATTCTTCACGACCTATCAGAACACCCGCTTCAGTGAAATGCTGAAGGTCACTTGCTGTGATGCTTCTGAGCAATTAAAGTTGGCTTATAAAGAATTTAAAAATGTCGTGGCTTTTTCAGCGACACTCAAGCCCTTTGCCTATTATCAGGAACTGCTGGGCTTCCCGAAAGAAAGTCAGACTCTGGAATTCCAGTCCCCGTTTAAGGTTGAAAATCGCCAGCTGATGATCATCCCGCAGATTTCCACCAAGCTGAATGACCGCGCGCTGAACTCCGGCAAGGTCGCTGAGGTCATTGCCAGAGTCACGCGCGTGAAGGCCGGCAACTACATAGCTCTTTTCCCAAGTTTTGAATTTCTGGCCCAGGTAGAGAAGCTGTTACAGGTCCCGCATATGCGCGTTCTGCGCCAGGAACGTGACATGAAACAGCTGGATGTGCAGATCTACCTGGAAGAGTTGAAATCAGCCACCGAGCCAATTTTGCTTCTGGGAGTGCAGGGCGGAGTTTTCTCTGAAGGCGTGGATTTCCCTGGGGATATGTTGATTGGAGCCTTCGTTATCGGTCCGGCTCTGCCAAGTTTTGATTTTGAACGTGAACAGATCCGTTCTTATTTCGACAGTCGCTATGGGAAAGAACACGGTTTTAATTACACCTACGTGTATCCAGCCATGGCGAAAGCCATTCAATCGGCCGGCCGCGTGATCCGCTCTGAAACCGACAAAGGTGTGATTATCCTGATGGATTCACGCTTCTTAAATTCAGTCTATGCCGAGGCTATGCCCAGCGGCTGGTTCAAAGAAAGCCCGAAAGAGCTGGTGTCACAAAAGATCATTTCTGATCTGGAGTCTTTCTGGAAGAGCACGGAGGAAACTTCGTGCGATTAAAAGACCTGCCCGTTTTCTTTTTGGATCTGCAAACCACCGGAGCAAAACCAGGGGCCGCCAATATTCTGGAAATGGCCTGGGCCTTGTCGGATCTTTCCGAAGCTCGCAGTCACCTGGTGGCACAACCAGATGACCAGCCCGTGCCCAAAAGAATCCTGTCTCTGACCGGCATTCGCAGCGAAGAACTTGAAAGTGCCAAACCATTGCCGCAGGTCTTTGAGATTCTTTACAGTGAAATCTCTGATCGCCCGGCAGTCATTCACTTTGCTCAATTTGAAAAGCCGTTTCTGGCGGCCAGCTTTGAAGCCTTAAACCTTCGCGAGTTCCCGGTGATCTGCACCCATGCGATTGCCAAAAGGCTTTTTCCGAATCTTCCGGCAAAAGGTATCAAAGGGCTTGCGGGATACTTTGGTCATGCAGCGGGCGAGTTCAAGCGAGGCCATAGCCACGTGGAAGCCACCCAAGTTATCTGGAAACACTTGCTCGACGAACTTGAAAAACAACACATCATGACGCTGGAAGATCTGAATCTCTGGCTGAATCAGGAAGCTCCAAAGAAGACCAAGTACGAATATCCGATGCCCAAGGAAAAACGACTGAATCTTCCGAAAGTTCCCGGCGTCTATCGCTATCTTTCCCAGTGGGGTGAAATCCTTTATGTCGGCAAAGCCACATCCCTGCACGATCGGGTGAACAGCTATTTCCGCGGGCAAAAAGGCAGAGACTCTTTTAAGCTCGAGATGCTGACGCAGGCCTATGATTTGATTGTGACCCCTTGTCGTACGCCTTTGGAAGCTGCCCTGCTAGAAACAGATGAAATCAAAAGACACAACCCCCGCTACAACATCAGTTTAAAAGCCGGTGAACGCAGTTTGGTTTTCTTTAGCCGCGATTTTCTCTCTATGAGTCCTGAACAGGACGAACAACATTTTATCGGTCCTTTTTCAAACGCTTTAGTTTTTGATTCAATTTTAAAGTTGAATGCGTCTTTGCGCACGGAAGATCAAACATTTGATCCCAATATGTTCTATGAGCCTTTGGATTCCAATCTTCTTAAGGCCGGATTTGAAATATTCTGTGCACGCCATCAAGAATCCATGCAGACCTTTAAATCCATGCGGTCTATTTTTGCCCTGGGCTTATACTTTGTGAAGAATGCTGCGCCGGAAGAATCGACGGAAGAAGAAGACCTGTCGGAGCAGGATAAAGAGACTGACACCTCAGAGACAGAAGATATCGAGGTCGAACTGACTGCAGAAGATATCGCAGATAAGTTTGAGCGCCACTTCATGCGGGCCGCTCAGGCGTATTTGCGGGCACGCAAGCTGACGAAACTTCTGAACTCAGATATTGAATACGCTCTTTCAAGTAAAGGCCCCCGCTATGTTCTTCACTTCAGGAATGGACAGCTGATCGAAGACTCCCCGGCGGACGAAGTAACCTCTTCATCTCGACGCTGGCAGGACTCTTCAGTGTTGACATACGATCGTATGGCCGTTCTTTTGTCCGAGTTAGAACGTGTGCGCTCCAAAAAGGGATACTACATTCTTACTTAGACCCTCCTGACTCTTTCAGAAGGGTCCTGAGTGCTCAGTGTTTACATGGCATAGAAGAATTCTTCTTTGATAATCTTACCGTTATGAACGGTGTAAAGACCCACCTCATTCATCTTCATGCGCTTTTTAGTCTTCTTATCAGTGGCATCAACCTTAAAATAGACGGCAAAGCGATCTCCACAGGGAAAGGGACCATCCACTTCCATGGAATGAACATCCATGGTTTCTTCCCACTCTTTGTTTTTCTTACGGATGGCTTCAATTCCGTTCACCCCCTCAGGCATCCCCGGCATTGACATCGCTTCATGACTCTCGATTTTATCAGAATAAAGCTGTTCCACGGCTTTGAGGTTTTGACCTTTTTTACAGAGCTCCACCAGCTTCTGTCCGACTTGTAGGGTGTCCGATTGTCTTTCCATATCTCCTCCTTAAAGGTTAATGAAAACAATACTGAACCTACGACGGGACCGAGGGAATATGTTTGAATACAGGAACCGCCTCAATAAACAGGTTGCAACAAATTAGCCCGACGGAATCGGTCCAAATAGCTGTGCCCTTGATATTTGCCAATCTCCCGGGCCCAGAACTCCCCATTCTTCTGTTTACGGAATGTGGGATGACTGAGTTCAAGCATGTTCGCGATGTTAGTGGTCAGCCAGATGTTCTCGTCACGAGTAAACCGTCGCAGTTGCGACACCATCTCGGCTTTTTTTCCGGTCAGATCCTCCAACAGACTTAAAAGATCTTTGGCCTGGGCTTCCAGCGTATAAAGCTTTCCGAAGGTGGTCACCTCGCGGTCCATGGCCTTTAAAAGCTTCTGCGCCTTGTGACTGATGCCTTCACGCGGATCATTTCCGGCAGAATCATCACCGTAACGAGCCCCCGGCACGAGATAATCCAGGTTGTTGATATTCGTGGCCGCCGTCAGGATGTCCCGCAGAGCCTTCTTCGAGATCTGCCAGCGCATCGTGCCTACCAGTTCAGGATAAGCATCCAGTTCATCAGGCATTTGGAAACGAATGTAGCCGTCGATACCAGCCCTTTTGTTAAAAAACTTCTTAAAGGTTTTTTCAAATTCTTTGCGAGTGCAATAGTTGTCAAAAATTGATTGAGTCAAAGTCACTTCAATCTCAGCAAAACGCCTTGCTTTGTCATCCACAACGGCTTCCAAAGCCATGCCAATCTGAACGCCTTCGCCCCAAAAATCTGTCACAACATCCGTCGTCGGCTTGAAGAAGCCAATATCAAGCTTATCTTCCCACAGACGACTGAGCCCTCGATCATAAGATCGCGATTTATGCCCCAGCACCAGTCTTTGCCCATCTACCAGCAGATCACTGACACCGGTGTCAGAAGACCGCTTCCAGACCATAAAAGCCAGATTGAAGCTTTTGCTTTTCGCCGACTCAATCCACTCATGGGGTTTGACCATCTTGGCAAGGGCTGTAAAGTCGGTGTCCACCAGTGCTGACTCCACCGCATCCTGCAATTGCATCTGCTTTTCCAAAGACTCATTCAGCAGATCGACCCGGTACATGCGATAGACTTTCTTCGTTCGTTCTGCCCTCACGTTGGCGGCCAAACGCAGATAAGTCCTAATATCAATTCCACTATAGGCAGATGCCACGTCCACGTGATCCGTACTGATCTCAAAAAGCGTGGGATGAGGCTTGGAATAATAGATGGATTTAACCGAGGCATAGCCCAAGCCAAGCAAGGCCGCTTCGATCTGAACGTCCTCAATCACCTTCAACTTGGTCTTTCCGACCGAGGCACCAAACGAATGGCTGACACGCAGTTGTTCACCCACAGCCAAAGATCTTCGGATTTCGCGAATACTGAACGGATTCAGCAGACTGAAGAATCGGCTGGTGCCAACTTCCTTCATTGTCGAAACGCTGTGCAGGTACTCAAACGTGTAGGTATAATAAAGCCCCACCGGCGCTGTGACACGGTCGTTGAATATCCCGACCGGAAGACTGATGCTCAGTTTGTCGTTCAGAAGATACCGCTTCTGGCCGGGGCCCAGTTCCGGATTCACGCTGACGCCTCTGGAAGCTTCAAATCCAATCCCGCCCTCCAAAGTCCCGTTGCCCAAATCAACGACGAAGTCCGCCTTGCCGTAGTTTGCCGGATTAAACAGAGATAAAAATTTATTCTGAAGAGTGTTAATGGTGAGAACTATCGCCCCTTGAAACGGGGTAAAACGATTTCCCAGAATCGGCAGGGTATTGCCGGGATATTCTTGCGCGCCTTCCTTCAAAAAGCCGTGCTCATTGATATAGTCCGGATATGCTGACGCCAGGTCCTGCTTGGACTGCACCGGATGCGGTTGGAACCCCTCTTTAAGCAAATCAAAATCCACCATCATCTTGTTCAGTCGGGATTTCAGTTTTTCCGCATAAAGTCTTTGCACCGGCTCGGGGAATCCTGATGTCTGCATAATACCATCAATTTGATCTGTGCGAATCTGCGCCATACGACGGGCCATCCACTTCACATCGCTGTACGTGGTGTCCTTCCAAGTTCGCGAATTAAAGACCGAGAACCAGAACAGACGAACTTGCCCGTTGTTTCGTTTTGTGAACTCCCACGTAAACTCGTTCACAGCCCCTACGTTTCCAAGCATGGCCGGAAGCCCCAATGCAGAACTGGTGTCCGACAGGAAGAAGATCGGCAACCATCCCCGCCGCTCGTCGCGAACGGCGTCCACACGGGCCTGATATTCAAACTGGTCCTGCAACGAGATCAAAGCATTATAAAGAACCATGGCCCGGTACTCGCGGCGATTGCGCAATCCATTGTCCCCCATGCGGAACGGACCCATCCGGCGATAGTCGTCCTTGTCTGGGTAGGCCTCCAGGGTCACGTTCTTCATGATGACGGCATTTTCACCAGGAATTCGTTCAACATGCGTCATCGCTGAGCCCATTTCCAGTCCATGCACATTGCGCCACTGAGTCAGGAACTCTTCAAACGAGGTATCCCCCAGTTCCAGCTTGATCGCCGACCGAAATGTTGTCGGATTGGCCGGATATCCAATGATTCGTGCCAGATGGTTCACCACAGAGGCATTGTAGGCTTCAAAGCCCACACGCAAGGTGACGTCTTTCTTTTTGGGAAAGCCTTTTTTATTTAGCTCCTGATCGTCGAACCAGTGGGTCTTAAACTTGATCGTTCCATTCCCCATGCGCTCATAGTGAAAGACCGGCAGAGGGTTGTTCCTTGGAGGGAAAAACTTTCTTTTCCAATAAATCTCTAAATAAGGATCGTAAGCGGCGATGTCATTGTCCGTCCAAATCGCCGAGGAGGGAGGATCCAGCTTCGAAAGATCATTCCCTGCCTGCTGATAGGCTCGCAGTTCTTTTTGATTTGCGAAGTGTCCGTTTAGAAGTAAATTGCTAGCTTGGGTTTTGGCGGAATCATCAATGGAAAACTCAAAGAAATTTTCCGCAAGATTCTTCACTCTCTCTACCAAAGAAGTAAAGATCGTCATCGGATAAGGGGTGTAACCAGCAGCAATAAAAAGAAGAATCAATTCAACCTTTTCATGGATTTCATTGGGGCTCATTCGCGAATAGCGCGCCTGCAAGTCTCGCGTGTGCTCCAGGGCAAAGATCAAAGGTGCGATGGCTTCGGACTCGCTGCTTTGGGCTTCCAGGCCCTCTTTTTCGGCCTTATCGTTTTCATAGCCGTGCACCAGAATCAAATTGGTCTTGCGGTTCATCTTGGCCGAATCCATCAACAACGACTTTTGAAGCTCCAGAAACTGCACCAGAGACTCAAGCTTGCGCGGGGACAAGGTCCCTTCTGAATTGTAGAAGAACTTAGTGCGATAAAGCTGCAGGGCCGGGTCATGGCCTTTCTCAAGGACCCCCTCTGACGGAGAGTACGGGCTTGTCGCCAGGACGGACAGAGGAACAGAAAGGACAAGGATCAAAAGGGACAAAAAGCGATTCATGGCATTCACCTGCGACTTGTTAAAGGTCACTTTCTAGTGAATTCCACTGCCGAACGCCAGTTGCGAAGAGTTCAGGTCTGTTACTTATCAGAAAGGCAGGCCCCTCAAGGCCCTAACTGGACGAAGGATTGTTTGTGGCGTCTTATGGCAGGCGGAATGAGGACAAAACCCCCGTTTAGCCTTTAAGATAGACTTACGGAGATCCCACAGCATGAGCAAATCAGGTGCAACATCCAAAGCTTCCCGTAAAAACCAAACCACCATCCCCGCCCGCGTCCGCCAAGCCCTAGGAATCGCCAAAGGCGACACCTTGTTGTGGACCGTGAATGGGAACGAGGTCTCTATCCGCATCATCAACCGCAAACAGGTTGATTGGTCCAAAACCTCAGAATTGTCGTTATTGGAGTGGTCCCCAGAAACTGAGAAGCCTACAGAACCCGACGCGGGTCTGTAGTTAGACCCTCACTAATGATCTGATAAATCTAGAATATAGATCTCATAAAGAACATCATCTTTAGTATCATCCGAGTACTCTTCCATGTGCTGCCCCATATGTACAAAAGAGTTTCTCTTTAAGCCTTTTACAGAAGCAACATTGCTTGCTCTTGTCACAGCCCTTAATTCACGAATCCCGGAGAAGGTCGACCGACATGCACTTGCGTGCGATTGCAGATTGTCGGATGACTGCTATTTGTCCGAAGGTTTCTACAAATGAGTTGTAGAATGGAAGTCCGCGAGACACCATTTTGGCTTCTGGATTCAGCTTTAGGTAGGCATCTAAAAACTGCTTAGTCGGCAGATGTGAATACCCGGTCATCACGTCCGTAATAAACTGAGCATGAATCTTTAGTTTAAAATCATTGGCCTCATTCAGCATCTTAAACTTATTGCGAATCCGTTTCTTACTAAATGGATTCAGATAAGAAGCCTGGTAGCCTCCGTTCTTTAGCTTATAAATTGAAACTTCAACCTCTTCTCTCATAATACCCTCCAAGGCTAGCATCGTCGCACCATTGCTCCGTTTTTGTTGTCCCATATTCTGCATGTACCTTTTTTCGAGGAAACTCCGCAATATGCAAAAGTTTGACAGTGGCCTGATACAAATTCGAATGAAAAGCGCAAGAGTAAAAGAGAGATGTTCTTTAAGGGAGAGATTGAAAAACGGTCGTGCCTAATTTTGAGACTTATTATTTTTGCCTTCGATTTTTAAAAACAAAAACCCAGAACTTTTTTAGAATTCTGGGTTCGTTTTAGGCACGGGGTTTATGATGGCTATTTTCGACCAGGCACGTTTTCAAATTAAACTACACACTAGAGCTTGAAATCAGGAAACCATCCAAGCCGTGCCCCAACCGAATAGGCCAATGTAAAAAGCAAAAAAACACAACAGAAGACTCCGAGGCCCAGCCAGAAAAGAACAAACTTGCGCATTCCAGGCGTGGTCTTGGGGTTAATGCGGTCCTTCAGAACAATTTTAAAGGTATTTAAAATTGGCTTGAATCCTAAGATACAAGCCAACATTAAAATGACTACTATAACTATGTCTTTCGTACTCATAAAGCTATCCTACCTGCAAGCTCCGGCCCCCTCAATCGTCGTTCCAATTGCAGTTCCAGTCAAGAGCGACGCCCAGAACTCATTTGTTCGCGCAAGACCAACCCCAATACTTCTTCCAATAACCGGCGTACCGTAAAATACAGCAGTCCCAGCTCCCAATCCGACACCGGCCCCAATTCCACCAGCGAGAGCGCCAATGCCAATTTGGGAATAATTTAGGGCGCTAATCGAAGTTCCTGTGGCTACCTGAGTAGCAACACTGGTGCTACCTCCTATAACGGCGTTCGCCGCAATAATACCTGTGGCTGATGAAGTAAATGCACTTACCCCCATAGATGCAGCGCCAGCAACAGCACCAACCGCAGCAGAAACAGCTACAGTCCGAGCGTCTCCCCCTGCCAAATATGCCGAAACCCCTGAGGCAACTCCGCCCACAACTGCACCTATACACCAAGGACAGTTCCCAGTTGGGTCAATTAAATTCACGGGGTCATTTTGCACGTATCCGAAGAGGTTAGTATCTCCCCCATTGAATAAAATAGGGTCTTTAGAGGTCCATCTACCAGTTTCTGGGTCGTAGTCGCGTGCTCCGAACCGAACCAGCTGTGTGTGGTTGTCATAATGGCCCCCAGCAAACCCAAAAGGAAGATAACCAGGATTTGTATCCTCAGTCACTCGCCCGAACTCATCGTGATTCATTCTTTGAATCACGGTACCGTCAGATTGCTTTACCACTAGTCTCGGAGAGCCAAGATGATCGGAAATGATTCGATACTTCACACCAGAAGCGATCAAATAGTCCGGAACATTTGCTTTTGATCCCCAAACAAATCTCTTCGTAATTGCCCCTGAAGAATTTAGTTCGGCCGCAATTCTGTAGCGGTCCATATAGACCCAACGCTTTTGAACTGTCCCATTTACTTTTTTCGCAATTCTACGGTTCAAACCGTCGATCTCATAGGTGATAGCGGTTGACGGTGGCACATTTACCTGACGAAGATTCCCAAAAACATCGTAACTGTAAGTCGTTGTTTGCGATGTCGTATTGTTTGTCTTGCATCGGAAGTCTCCCCAGATTAGATGATAGAGAGTGGAAAGGTGCAGCCCTAGAAACAGAGAGAGATGTCGAAGTGAACTTCTTAGAACCTCTATTGTTAGAATTAGGGTTCACCGAAACCGACTGGGAACGCCAAGTAAAGTTACGTATTGGGAGATCAGAAAAAGTCATTCCCGACTACTTACTTCATGTATGTAGAAACCCACAAACCAAAACAATTAACGCCTCATGGGTTTGGGAAGCAAAGCTAAGTATCTCAACAAATGAACAACTAGGGAAAGATTTCGGGCAAGTTTCCTCCTATGCGAAACTCGTTAATGCCGAAGGCATTGGACTTATCAGCAGAGAAGGTGTTTGGATTAGCTTTCGCAGGGATAACTACAGCCTCACCAAAGCGCTGTATTGGCCTGCATCGCAACTATCAGAAAGAGATCGACTCAATGAGCTTCGTGCTCGCATCGGAAGTGCAGCATTCAATATGAAGAAATCCGCCAACAAATAGTCAGTTAGTAGCTACTGACTATTTGTTGGCGACAAGGTTTCATCTACAGACTCACGATCCAGGTTAGCATAATCAATCAACTTTTTTAGAATGGGAGTGAACTCGAAGGTGTCCCCACTATCGTCCATAAAGCCTTGTGCTCTTTGGACCAAGCCTGTTCTTTGCATTCTAATGAAAAGTGCGACCATCTCTATAGGAGGGATTTCTGGAAATCTCGCATGAAGTTCAGTCCAAGTTTTTATGTCTGGAGCAACTAAAGAATCTTTTCGCTCTTTACCAATAGAATCTTTCTTGTCGTATAGTTCATATGCAGTCATGAGTAAATTAAGCTCTGGCTCGTTGAGTTCACTAACCATATCAATAAAGTCCAGAACAGAGTATGCATAAACAGATTGCACCATTCCCGAGGCAGTCAGCTTCGCGATCATGTTGTTTCGCCTTGATCCCTGTTTTTTAAGACTAGCTTGAATCGAAAACTTTAACAGATGCTGCCCCTCATCGGATTGAAAGAACTGTTCAACCGAAGGCTTTTTCTTGAGTGAGTTAATTTCACGCATTAGTCTTAAAACAAGCTCCATGGCATTGTCTTGCTCAACCTTAGAGAGCGACGCCAAATAATACTTCATAGTGCTGCGGAGATGCCTGTGGCTATGCCCGCAAACTCAGGGTTCATTGCAAAGATACTTGTAACCGTTTCGACAGCAGGAAGAGTTGCTTCGACGACCTCTTTAAACTTTGAACTCATGTATAACCCTCAATTTCTATGGGACGCCCATTCTTTGCCTCAACGAAAGTGACGGTGATATGATTATCTCCGGCTGTCTCTCGCTGCGACGACTCGACAGATTTACGTTTCGGATAAATATAATCCATAAGGCTCAAAAGAATGGTGGCTTGCTTATCAGGGGACAGCTTTGGTAAGAGGCTAATTAACTGTTCTGGAACATTAAAGTTATTCGAGGCAAAAATATCCTCAAGAAGCTGACTCTTCTTATTGGGAGTACCTTTTTTCCGACCGCTACCTGAAGGCTTTTCCTGTCCACATTTAAACTGTGCCATATTACTATCTTAGCTTAACATCTAATTTTATTGAATAATAATTACCCAATTCTATTCTTAACAAAAATTTCACACTAAAACACATTATTATTTATCTCAAAATGCCGATAATTTTGCCTATAGAATCACAGCAGAACTAAAAGGAGAAGTCCAATAGTTCGGCGCAAGCGAATAGGCTGACTGATTTCTCATTTGTACTTGAAGGGACAACTATGAATTATACTGATTTTAAAAGACACATTTATGGTTCCTCCGCCTCCGACTGGCTTTACGACGATGACAAAGGTATTTATACATTTAAAAATGATTTGAATATTACCATCCGAGCCGATCGAAGCGACATCGACAGGTCTTTCACTGAGCCGTGGCACCAGGGACTTCCAGATCCCACTGCATATCGAACAATTTATGAGCTTTATTACGGCTCATCTTATGTTGACTACGAACTAGTGGTAAATGTTGATGGCGGAAGAGCAAGCATTCCATTGCCAGAAGAAGGATACGGCAACCCTTGGATTACAACAGATCAGAAGGCATTCGGTGAAATTATAGATCGTCTCAACACTCTGAGTGAGTATTTAAGACGCTGTAATGTGTCCGTGCGTTGAGCGCTCAAAGGTATTATATGGATAATCTAACCTTCGTAGCCGAAATGACAAAGGCACTCGCTTGGCCTGCAGTGTTTTTGATCGTGATGATTCTATTCAAGAAACAATTACTCAATCTATTGAATGGAATAAAACTGAGGAGAATTGAGAAAGGTGAATTCAAAGCTGAGTTTGAAGCTGTAGCGCAAGAAATTCGGGGAGAAATTCCTTCTACTAGCAAAGGGCAAACCACTAAGGCAATCCCCTCAGGTATACAGAAAAAGATTGAGGTCTTAGTCAGTACATCTCCCACTCAAGCTATTCTTGAAGCTTGGAATCAAGTCGAGGGCCTAGTCAACTCTGTCGCAATAAGGTCTGGAGTAAAAAGAGGTACGGTTCAGACACTGCTCGATATGCTAGTAAAAAAGGGGGTAATAGAAAGTGCAAGCCGTGATTCGGTTCTTGGGCTGTATAGGCTTCGTAATTTAGCCGCACATGGCCCCCCTAGTAAAATATCACCCAAACAAGCTCGTGACTTCGTAGTTATGTCAGAAGCGATTTTATGGACTCTCGAGCAAGAAAATAAAAAGTTCATTTAATATCTTTGGGGGGGACCGATCTCAAAACATTAGCAGTCGCTCCCCCGTCAAATCCTCGCCTCTATTAAGCACTACTTTAACGGGTCATCCGCCCACAGCTGTAGAGGACTCTGTCAGAGTTTTTAACGTTCTGACCATGACTCTGACAGGACTCTAGCAACTCCCGTTATTTACTATGATTTTGAGTGATTTGACTGAGCGGCTATCAGCATCAGTTACTCTTACTTAATTTATTGTTTTTATTACTTCTTTTAAAAAGAAAGGCCACCTTCCGGCGGCCATCTTGATCCCAATGTTATTTTTGGTAGGGGGCGAGGGACTTGAACCCCCGATCCCAGTGTTATGAGCACCGTGCTTTAACCAACTAAGCTAGCCCCCCACGAACTGGAATGAAAAGAGCCTATCAAACTAAAAAAGACTTGGCAAAACCACAGTGCATCAGCCTAAACGAAAAAAGGCTCCCGAAAGGGAGCCTTTTGAGCAATCTAGCTATCAACAAACGCTTTAAGTTTATTAGACCGGGATGGATGACGAAGCTTGCGCAACGCCTTCGCCTCGATCTGACGGATACGCTCACGGGTGACGTTGAAGTCCTGACCCACTTCTTCCAAAGTATGATCTGACTCTTCCCCGATACCGAAACGCATACGCAGGACTTTTTCTTCTCTTGGAGTCAAAGTCGACAGCACACGGCGGGTTTGTTCAGCAAGGTTCAGGTTCACAATCGCTTCTGCAGGATTGATGACCTTTTTGTCCTCGATAAAGTCGCCCAGGTGTGAATCTTCCTCTTCACCCACTGGAGTTTCCAAAGAGATAGGTTCTTTCGCAATTTTCAGAACTTTACGAACCTTATCAACCGGCATGTCCATTTTATCCGCGATCTCTTCCGGGGTCGGCTCACGGCCAAGTTCCTGGATCAGGTAACGGGATGTACGAACAAGTTTGTTGATGGTTTCGATCATGTGCACAGGGATACGGATCGTGCGCGCCTGATCGGCAATAGCACGAGTGATCGCCTGACGGATCCACCAAGTCGCATAAGTCGAGAATTTGTAACCACGACGGTATTCGAACTTATCAACGGCTTTCATCAAACCGATGTTACCTTCCTGGATCAGATCCAGGAATTGCAGACCGCGGTTGGTGTACTTCTTCGCGATGGATACAACCAGACGAAGATTGGCTTCAACCAACTCGGATTTCGCCGCATCGGCCTCACGCTCACCTTTCCAGATGGCCGTGTAGGTTTCTTTCACCCAGTTGTGATTCATTTCGGTTTCTGAATCCAAACGGCTGATACGCTTTTCCGCTTCCTGAGCCTGCAATACGTAGGATTTGAACTTCTGATAGTTCAAACCAGTATCACGGGTCATGCGGGTCAGTTCTTTTTCATTCGCATCGATCAGCTTCATACGCTCAGCCATGGCTGCAACGTCTTTGGAGAACGTACGCTCCACACCGTCTTTGATACGACGGCGAAGAGTTCCGATACGGTTTACCAAGTTTTTAAACTTGATCACAATACGGTTGATCGTCTTACGGTTGAAGTTCACGGATTCAAAGTTCGCCATCAGCTTGTCATTCATGACAACAAGCTCTTTCATGGCAGCCTGGCGAGCTGGCGTGTTGGTTTCTTCTTTACGAAGAACCACGAACAGCTTTTCTGCGGCCTTCTGATACTCTGTGACCTTACCGATCAATTCGTGAATTTTGTCGATGTATTCCTTTTCGTCGTACTGAGTGTCCTCGTCCTCAAGACCACGGAAGATCGATTTAACTTTGATACGGCCTTCATCAAGGCGCTTACCAAGCTGGATGATCTCGTAGGTGCCCAGTGGGGACAAAAGGATCGCACGAACGATCTCGCGTTCCCCTTTTTCAATACGACGGGCAATTTCCACTTCCCCTTCACGGGTCAGTAGGGAAACGCTACCCATTTTGCGCAGGTAAAGGCGTACAGGGTCATTGCCCTTAACGTCTTCACTTTCGGCCAATTCTTCTTCATCAACTTCTTCGTCTTCAGAATCGACATTTTCAAGGAAGGAACCTTCGCCTTCCTCCGCTTTCGAACTTTCAGACAAGTCTGAAATAACTACACCACCGCCCTCAAGGCCATGCATGAACATGTCCAGGACTGACGGAGCGATAATTTCAGGGGGAAGGAGCTCATTGATCTCTTCGATCGTGAGCGCACCCTTCTCCTTCGCAAGCTTCAGGAATCTCTGGATTTCTTCTTTAATCAGAGACTCTTGTTCTTGCAAAGAAAGCACCTTTACAGGCTCTTTCTCTTGTTTGTTTGGTAGGTTCGGTTTCATCAATACCCCGCCTTTTACCCTTTATTCAGAGAGATTCGGTTTCTCTGAATATTCATAATCTGTTCCAACTTTTCCGAACTAGGTTCGTTTTTAAGATCTCGTGCCAGGCGCTTTGCTTGTTCGCGCAGGAAATTTTCTTTTACGCGCTTAAAGCAATCGCGCAGGAGTTTCAGTTCTGCCTCTTCGTCAAACCCTGGATCGCCCTCATTCGCTGGGCTCACTTGGAATAAATATTCAGGCTGATCGACGTAAGAGACAAGGAGACTGGTCAATTTATCAAACTTACTAAGATCTTGTCTATACACATCCGTGGCTTTTTCGAGGATCTTCTTCACTCCTTCATGGGCCGTGCTCTCGAGAAGATTTTCATTCACAAACGACTCGAAATTGGCACGACTTTTGAGTACCAACCCCAAGAGCATCAGCTCCGCTTTAGAGGCTCCCTGGAGGCTGATTTTGCCCCCATCCACTGACTGGGACACCTCCGAAGAGGCTTTTGGGTTAGCTGCGCCCACAGAAGGGCTTGGCTGCACCGTCCTAGTCATTCCTGGGCGACTTTGTGAACTTACAGGACCACTGCCCTGTATTCCCACAGCCTGACGCAACCAGGGAAGGCCTACGCCCATTTTCTGAGCGGCCTCTGCCAAGTACAAATCCCGCAATCGAAGGTCGGGAATGGACTCAAACAGTGGCTTTAGCTTATCGGCTAATTTTACTTTTTCCGAAGCCTCGCCACGGTATCCTTCCATCCAACGCGACAGAATCATCACAAATAGATCCGGAGCGCGATCCAGCTCGATTTTCAAGGCTTCAGATCCGTATTTTTTCACATAATCGTCCGGATCCATTCCATTCGGCAATGTGAGACCTTTTGGATATAAATCCGCCGCCAGCAAAATCGGCAAACTGCGCTCGGCCGCTTCCATTCCCGCGGAATCCCCGTCAAACAGGGCCACCACGTTCTTGGTCATTCGCTTTAGCATCTTGCCGTGATCCGGCGTCAAAGCCGTGCCCATGGTGGCCACGACGTTGCGAATGCCCGCCTGATACAAGGACACCAGGTCCATGTATCCTTCCACAATCAAAGCCAGATCTTCACTGCGAATGTAGCGCGCCGTCTGCGACAGACCGTACAACACACGGCCTTTCACGAACACCGGCGTCTCTGGAGAGTTCAGATATTTCGGCTCGTTTTCTTTTTTCTCTAAATAACGTCCACCGAACGCAATGGGCTCCCCCATCGCCGAGAGAATCGGGAACATCAAACGATCACGGAAAATATCAAAATGCCCGGACTTGTTGTTGCGAGCCTTCACCAAGCGCGCCTCTTCCGCCAAGGCCATCGGCACGTTTTTACTGAGCAGGTACTGCTCCAGCCCGTCCCACTCTGGCAGGGCATAACCCACACCAAAAGCCTCGATCACCTCTTGCGACAAACCACGACTGGCGATGTAGCGTTTCACCGGGTGATCGTGAGGAACGCGCTTAAGTTGCTCTGAAAAATAATCAGCCGCGAGCTTATTTACTTTTAACAACAACTTCTTTTTGTCGTGCGCCTGGTCTCTTTGGGCGTCTTCTTTTTCCGGCGCTGGCATGGGGATGCTGGCGCGATCGGCAAGGTATTCCACCGCTTCAGGGAAACTCATCCCCTGATAGTCGCGCAAAAACGAAAACAGGTTGCCGGATTTATGACAACCGAAACAGTGATAGACCTGTTTTGTTTCAGAAACGGAAAAAGACGCCGTTTTTTCGGCGTGATCAGGAAACGGACAGCGGCCCATAAGGCCGCTACCGCTAGGTTTCAATTGAGTGTATTGGGAGATGATGTCTACGAGGTTATTGGCCTCTGACACCTTCTCGATAAAGTCTTGAGAAAATCGCATGCCTCTCCAACAAATTAAGAAAGCTTAGATTTAATAACTTCGCTCACTACTTTGTTGTCGGCGGCGCCACCGGATTTCGCGATGACTTCTTTCATCACAGGACCCATGTCCTTCACGGATTTAGCACCCAATGCTGCAATTACTTCTGTAACAAGAGCTTCGATTTGTTCACGGCTCATTTGCGCTGGCAAATAAACTTCCAGAACTTTCAGTTCGGCAGTTTCCTGCTCGACCAGATCCGTGCGGCCTGCGGCCTGGAACTGTTCGATGGATTCTTTGCGTTGCTTAACAAGCTTTTTAACCACATTCATCACTTCTTCCGGAGTGATGGGATCTGGTCTCATGTCGATTTCGCGGTTTTTGATCGCAGACTGGAGCATACGAAGAGCTCCCAACTTTGCAGATTCTTTTGCGATCATGGCAGCTTTAACATCTGCGGCGATTTTATCTCTGAGTTCCATAGTGCCTCCAAAGGGACTTAAGAAGAGATTTGGTCATAAAACAGAGGCGACCAGTGGTCGCCTCTTGAAAAAACAAACTTTCAAAAAGGGAACTAGTCGTTCCAACCTTTTCTGGATTTTTTTACAGCGCGTTTACGAGCTGAAAGAGACTTCTTTTTAAGTCTTACAGAAGGTTTTTCAAAGTGTTCGCGTTTTTTAACTTCAGAAAGAATACCTGCTTTTTCGCAAGACTTTTTGAATTTTCTGAACGCTGATTCAAAAGACTCACCGTCTTTGATCTTAACCATTGCCACGACAATCACCTTCCCTTCTGATGTGGAATTAGAATTTGAGAGAAAGAGTGTATAACAAAGCGGCAGAAAAGGGGCAAGTCTCGGGGTCCTGACGCGACGAATTATTCACGCCTTTGCACAATTTGATTGAAACACCCCCCAAGGAATGCGGAAATTGCAACAGAGGGGACCCTATGAAATTACTTATCTATTTGATATCACTAATATTCGTCGGAACTAACCACGCCCATGCCTGGGAGGATTTTTATATCCTGCAACCAGGCCAACTGCGCTTTGAGCGCGCCGCTACTCAAAAGTTCACTCACTTTTCCCAGTCCGACTGCCGTGCGCGCATACAACAGATCACCTGCATCGTGAATCCGTCTCAGAATCCTCAAGAGCCCCGAACGTGCCAAGAGGACAGCCCCACAGCCGCCCCGGCCCTCGAAAAGATCTACGATATTCTGCCCCCGAAACTGCAAAAGGTCTTCTGCGGACTGGATGTCATTTACATCGAAAATCAATTGGAGGCTTTGGCCTATGCCGGAGTCATCCAGGCTGATGCCCAAGGCCATGTGCAAGGCTCTTTCATGGGCATCCGCCGCACCCTGATTGAACAAAACTACGACGCCACCTCTGTCTTTGGCTGGAAGGAACAAAAAGCCTTCGGGATTAAGGCACCTCCGTTTGTTCATCTGCCAGAAGGACCTCGCGTGGACGTGACCCTGCCCGTTTCCCTTTCCGCCCTTCATTATATTGTCGTGCATGAATTCGCGCATATTCTGGATTTCGCGAACTCTGCCAACAACTTTGTCTGCCCGGAGGGGGAAACCTGCAACCTTTCCCAAGGCCAGATGGAAGAGTTCAAAAAACTCATACCCAAAGAAGGCTCCTGGGGCACTTTGAGCTGGAAAAGCCTGATGGAACCGCTGCCAGAGCAAAGCTTTCCCCTGTGGAATAAACTCTGCTTCTATGGCTGCACCGAGCAGCTGGGACTGCAGGATATCGAGGCCTTCTACCACCAGCTGAATCCGACCAACTTTGTATCCACTTATGCCGCCATCAGTCCGTATGAAGACTTCGCCGAAAGCCTGACTTTTGCGGTGATGGCTGAACACGAAGACTTCCAGTACCGGATCCAAACCCCCTATGCGTCTTACTCCCTGGATGCCAAGTGGCGAAGTATCGGGCCGAAAAAAATCTGGATGCAGGACTTCCTGAACCGCGATCTGAAATACCCAAGCCCGATGAAGTAGTTTATAAAAAAGAGAACGACTTAACAGGAGTTCTCTTTTTTTATGACCGAAATGCTTGCGAACCCACAAATCTGGATCGCCTTTTTCACCCTTTTTGCCCTGGAACTTGTTCTGGGAATCGACAACGTCATCTTCATCTCCATTCTGGCTGGAAAGCTCCCCAAAGAGCAGCAAAGCAAAGCGCGCATGATGGGCTTGGGATTGGCCGTGATCACTCGTGTGATTCTGCTATTCTCCTTGTCCTGGATCATCGGACTGACCGAGCCTTTGTTTGAAGTTCTGGGTCAGAAGATCTCAGGACGGGATCTCATTCTGCTGCTGGGCGGTTTATTCCTGATCGTCAAAAGCACAATGGAAATCCATCACAAGCTGGAGGGTGTTGAGGGCAGTCAATCCAATGCGGTGGCCCACTCCTTCAATGCCGTGATTGTGCAGATTTTGCTTTTGGATGTGGTGTTCTCTTTGGATTCTGTCATCACCGCCGTGGGCATGGTGAATGAAATTGCCGTGATGATTGCTGCCGTCGTTTTGTCAGCTGTCGTCATGATTGTATCCGCGAAGACCATCAGCGACTTTGTGGACTCACATCCTTCCTTGAAGATCCTTGCCTTAAGCTTCCTATTGATGATCGGCTTTACGTTGATCGTTGAGTCTTTGGAAGTTCACATACCGAAAGGATATGTTTACTTTGCGATGGCCTTCTCTGTCGGTGTGGAAATGTTAAACATTCGCATGCGTCGCAAAAAGCCAGTTGAACCGGTCAAACTTCGCGAAAGAATTGCTGAGGAAGCGTAATGAGCACCACGTCCCACGACGAAAAATGGATGAAGAAGGCTTTGCAATTAGCACGCAAAGCCGCCGCCCGGGATGAAGTTCCCGTAGCCGCCATTGTCGTGGGTCCCGAGGGGCTGATTTCCTATGCGATCAACACGCGCGAACGCCAGCAAACTCCACTGGGACATGCGGAAATGCTGGCCCTGCACAAGGCCTCGCAAAAACGCGGAAGCTGGCGACTGAGTGACTGCACTTTGTACGTCACACTTGAACCCTGCATCATGTGTGCAGGAGCTATTCAGCAATCCCGTGTGGCGCGCGTGGTGTATGGCGCCACCGACCCCAAAGCTGGCGGGGTCGGCAGTTTGTATCAAATCCTGAACGACCCACGCCTGAACCATCAGGTGGAGGTCACCAGTGGCATCCTGGAAGACGAATGCAGCGATCTGCTGCAAAGTTTCTTTAAGGACCGCCGTGATGAAAAAAAAATCGACAAGGCTCTAAAAATTTACCGTGAAAGATCTTCTGTCGTGGTTCTGCATAAGAATCAGGTCCTTGGTTTTCACGCTGTTGACCCCACTTCAGAGGTGCCTTACTTCTTCCTGCCTGGAGGGGCGATCGAAGAGGGTGAAACACCGGCCGAATCAGCGGCGCGTGAATGTCTGGAGGAAACCGGCTATCGCGTGCGCATTCTGGAAGAAACTGCTTTTGAACGAAAGTATGACTTCCCCTGGGATGGAAAAGTTCACGCCTGCAAGACCACCTTCTTTGTCGGCGTCTTGGATCAAGAGTGGGTCGCACCGACACAAGTTGAGGATGCCTCTTATCACCGGGGTGTGGAGTGGATTGACGCCAAGACCGCCTCCACGGCGTTTGCCTATAGCAAAGATATCCTGTGGGCCGTGCAAAAACTTCTGAAAACAGCCCAAAAGAAAAATCAATCCAGACGATAACCCCTCGAAACCAGAATTAAATTTACAGGAAGCAGGGCCCCTGTTAGAAGTCTGATCCAATGACGACTACAAAATTTACTGATCTCCCCCTTATTGCCCCTCTTCAATTTTCCTTAAAAGAAGCAGGTTACGAAACTCCAACTCCCATTCAGTTGGCAGCCATCCCTGTGATTCTTGAGGGGCATGACCTGCTGGGAATCGCCCAAACAGGCACCGGAAAGACGGCAGCCTTTTCACTGCCTATTTTGCAGAATCTGGCAAAACACACACGCAAGATTGAACCCAAGTCTCCACGCTGCCTGATTCTGACCCCCACACGTGAGCTGGCGATTCAGATCCACGAAAACATCGAGGCCTACAGCAAGCATCTGAAGATGAAACACACTGTGATCTTTGGTGGTGTTGGACAAAGCCCGCAAGTGCGCGCCCTGCAAGGAGGCGTGGATGTTCTGGTGGCAACACCAGGTCGCCTGCTGGATCTGCACGAACAAAAACATCTGAAGCTGGATCGCGTGGAAATCTTCGTCCTGGATGAAGCCGACCGCATGCTGGACATGGGCTTCATGCAGGATATTAAAAAGATCCTCCCTCTGCTGCCGCAGAAACGTCACAACCTGTTCTTCTCTGCGACGATGCCGCACGAGATTCAGACTCTTGCCAATCGTATTTTGGTGAATCCTAGGAAAGTGGAAGTGACTCCGGTTTCCTCCACCGCCGAAAAAGTCGAGCAGCGTGTGATGTTTGTTGAAAAACCGCAGAAGCTGGATCTATTGCTGCACCTTTTGAAGGACCCGGCTCTTCACAAAGTTCTGGTGTTCTCGGCGATGAAATTTGGCGCTAATAAAGTTGTGGATAAACTGACCAAGGCTGGCGTCAAGGCGGCAGGCATTCACGGTGACAAATCACAAAATGCCCGTCAACGCGCCCTGGAAGATTTCAAAAGCGGTGATGTGCGTGTTCTGGTTGCCACAGATATCGCCGCTCGTGGTATCGACATTGACGGCATCACACATGTTATCAACATGGAACTGCCACACATTCCTGAAAGCTATGTGCATCGTATTGGAAGAACAGCCCGCGCTGGCGCTGAGGGCATTTCCATTTCCTTCTGCACCGCCGAAGAAAAGTCTTTCCTTTTCGCAATTGAAAAAGTCACGCGCACAAAAGTCACCGTGATCGAGGACCAACCGTTCCATTCTGTTGAAGCTGCCAATGCGGCCGTTATGACTGTTGGAAAAGCCAAAGCGATTTTGGAAGGTCAGCGTTTGCAAAACAAGGCAAAACACAGACCTTCTGGCGGGAATAAACGCCCAGTTGCCAAAGGCGAAGGCGGTCGCGTAAAATCGACTCCATGGCACAAAAGGAAGCGATCCAAAAACTAGATGACGTATTGAAACAATGGACCAGCACCCCGATGGGGCGAAGAACCTTCTTGGCTTCGCTCCCACTTCTGATGGCGGCGTGTGCAACAGAACAGCATCGCCAACGCGAGGGCAACCTACGCGGGGATGAAACCTCTCTGACTGTGGCCGATGAAAAGCGTATGACTTCGGAAGTTCTTCCGCAAATGCGCAAAGACTATCCGGCCATTCAAAATCCCCAACTTCAATCTTATATCAGCCAACTGGGCCGCAAGATCGTGACGGCCAACGGTTTGGAAGGTCAACCCTACAATTACAACTTCACAGCCGTCGATGTGGGCTATGTGAATGCCTTTGCGCTGCCGGCAGGAACTGTGTTTGTCACTGCTCCACTGATTGCCATGGCTGATTCTGAAGCTGAACTGGCGGGCGTGATCGGGCATGAAGTCGGCCACATCAAAGCCCGGCATACGGCCATTCGCATGGATGCCGCGAAGAAAGCCGAAAGCAAGTCCTGGATCTATGCTGCTGGCGGGGGCCTGCTTGGAGGCGCCTTGGGTTACGGACTTGGTAAAATGCTGTGCAAACAAGGCGACGATGAATGTATGCAGAAGGCGACTCTGTACGGAGCTGCCGCCGGAGCTGGTGGTGGTCTTCTGATTCAAAAGTATGCCTTTATGGCCAATTCCCGCGAAGACGAGATGGAAGCAGATCGTATCGGTTTCAGAACCTCGGTGGCGGCGGGTTATGACAAAGACAAAGTCGGTCTTTTCTATGACAAACTTCTAAAAATGGAAGAGCAGAACAAAGGTCAGCAGAACCCCCTGATGATTTCACTGGCTGATGCCATGAGCACTCACCCGCCAAGTCGCGAGCGCGTGACTCAGATGAATCAGATGGCGTCCGATCAACCTCGCAACCCAAGAGCCATCACTTCGACCAAGGAATTTGATCGCATGAAAGCCCTTTGCACCGAGCTTGCGAAAAAGAAGCAGCAAAAAAGCTAAAGATCGTAGGATTTTTCGACAGTTTTCGGGAGGCCCCGGCAGGCCTCCAGGAACTTTTTCACCAGAGGCTCCGACGACAAGAAACGAGCCTCATCATCAATATGAAATTCCGGGTGCCATTGCACTCCCACAAAAAAACCATCTTCCGTGGAACTGAAGGCTTCAACCAGACCATCGGGAGAGCGCGCTTCCACACGCAACCCATGCCCCAGCTTTTTCACCCCTTGATGGTGAATCGAAACAATCTCACCGCCGGATGAATACATGTCTTGCAACATTCCACCGGGCTCAATATCCACGGTGTGAGTCAGTTTTTCATAAAGTTCAGATTTGAAGTGCGAAAGATTGCTGGGAAGTTGAGTCGGCAGATCTTGGAACAAAGTGCCGCCTTTAAAAACGTTCATCAGCTGAAAACCCCGGCAGATTCCCAGAACCGGTTTGTTGCGAGTGACGAAAGCTTTCAGAAGTTTCAATTCATAGCGATCGCGAATGGGATCAATCTGGTGCTTTGCCATGATCTCGATGGGTTCTTCCCCATAGACGGTCGGGGAAATGTCCACCCCGCCTTGCAAGACCAAGCCATCCAGAATTTCCGCATATTGATGCACATTCAGATCATCTTTTTCCAGAAGACCGGAGGATTCCAAAGAAGGAACCATAAAGACAAGGCCGCCGTGCTTGGCAATCAAATGCGCCAGGCTTTGCTCAAGATACTGAATAGTTTTGCTCTTAATTTCAAAACCATCCGGCGTCCGGTGCAAAAGACGAGGAGAAAGTCCAATGAGTAAAGGTTTTACTGCGTCCACACTCTAAGTGTGGCCCCAAAACCAGTCGATGTCGATAGACTTTGTCTCTTCTCAAGAATTCACGACCCATCGCAAACACACCCTTTACCCAAACCCAAAGGTCGGTCAAAAGGGTTCAGCCGCGAGGCGGAGGGCTTTTTACGAAACGGAGGCGTGCTCCAAGCACGTCGGAGAGAAGTAAAAGGCCCAACAACGAAGTGGATGAGCCCTTTTCACCGACCGCGCCTAGTCTTGGGCTTCTAGGCGGTATCCTAGAGACGGCACAGCCACGATACGGCCGTTGAAATTCTGGATCTTGCGCTTCAGATAATTGATCTGAGAATCGACATTTCGGGACGTCACTTCTGTGTCACCCCAGATTTCAGACAAACACTTTTCACGAGTGACAAGGTTGTTTTTGCCAGCCACCAAAAGTTTCAGGATGTCGAATTGTTTTGGTGTCAGATTCACCTCATTGCCATCGACAAACACCTGGCGAGACAGAAGATTCATCTTCAGGTTCGCTGCGTTTAATTCAGACGCTGTTTCGGTCTCTTTTTCTGAAAGACGAGCTTTGATTCGCAAAATCAGTTCTTTGACATGGAATGGCTTGGAAATGAAGTCATCCGCACCAGTTTCAAAAGCCTTGATACGTTCATCAATAGTCGCTGCACCAGAAACAAAGATGATCGGTGTGTTCTTGGTTGTATCGCTTTCGCGAACCATGCGGCACACATCCACACCCATCACTCCAGGCATCTTATAATCTAATAAAATCAAATCGGGACGCTTTTCGTTGATTAAACGAAATGCTGAAGTGCTGTCCGATGTATAGGAGCACTCGTAGGTAGAGCTGAGAATCTCGGCAAGAAGCTTACAGCTCTCTTCATAGTCATCTACAATTACGATTTTTTTTGCGCCCAAGTCCGTTCCCCTTAAAGGAGTGGAAGTTGTAAACATATTCATATTTGAAGAATCCCCCGTTCAGGCGAAAAGTGCAAGCGGCAAGGGGTCTAGTTTTACATTCCCTTAAATTTGATGCGCTTACCTTCTAGGATTTTCTTCAATTGATCACGTTTGTCACCCTGAATTTCAATCATCCCGGACTTCTCACCCAGGATATGGGTTCCTCCCACCCCGCATTTGGCCTTTAGTTCCTTTGCCAGAGTCTTCAAATAAGTCTCATTCCTTGGAAACCCATCCAAGACCGTGACGATCTTACCGCCCCGTCCGCTTTTTTCCATTCGGAAAATCACTGTAAATTGTCCGTCCTGCACCGCTTCTTCAGGCTGGCAGCGACATTCGGCCTTTAATTCTTTGCAATCGGGACAAGTGACATTGTCCCGAGGGTCTGTACTAAAAACTAAGCGAGTATTTTTCACGAACCTGAGCTCTCTTGATTGGATGGATTGGGGCTGGGCTGCTCTCCCAGCTTGTGCTGAGTATACTCTTTTCCATCGAATCTAAAAAGCTGCGGGGTTTCATCCATCACCGTGGCGATGTTGACCGGTCTCTTCCAAATCTTGAAAACGTTCTTCAACGTTTCGCTCATAAAATCCGGCTGCATATCAATGCCCTCATGCAGGTGGGTCAAAAGCAACTCGCCCCGGTTTTCAAAGTTGGCATCCTCAATCCGAATAATCGGCTGACCGAAGTTCGTCATGTGGAACAACAACTGAGCTTTGATAGCCTTAAAGTCCTTGGTATCCACCTCAAACTTCTGGGTCTTTTTATTGAACTTATAAACGAACATTTTATTACGAACACAGAAGTCCTCGGTCAGGAACTGATCGATAAAGGTCACATCGTTGCAGACCTTTCTGACTTCAAAGATCTTCTCGCGCCCCAGGCCCAGCTTACGGTCCCAGTGCTTTCTTTCGCGAACGTCATCACATTCTTCCCATTCGCGACCGAACTGACCTTTGTTCCACCGGTCTTCGATATCGCGCATAAGCTCGATACCAACTTTGTATGGGTTGTAACCGTTCGGGGCCATCGCCATCGTGCCGGCGTGATGATCCGCAAAATCGATAATTTCGGAATCATTCAAAATCTTGGTCGTCATCAGCTTGGAATGCCAGTAAGACGCCCACCCTTCATTCATGGTCTTCGTCATACCCTGCGGAGAGAAGTAGTAAGCCTCATCCCGGATGATCGACAGCACGTCCTGCTGCCAATCCGTCAGCGGTGCATAGTGAATGAAGAAATTCAGCACATCCTTTTCAGGTTCACTGGGGAATCTCTGAGCCTTGGCCTGTGCTTCTTCATCCGCCTTGCGGCGTTGTTCTTCAACAAAAGAGGGCGGATTGATATAGTCGCGCATGTAAGAGCGATCCACTCTTAACAAATAGTTTGGTTCCTGCTGTGGGCGCGGCTCTTGTGCTTTAACCACAGACTTTTCCACATAGGGACTGTATCGGTCGATCAGATTTTCCAAAGACAAACAGACGTCGATAAAGTTTTCCACCACATCCTGACCATAGCGATCCATATAACGGCGGATGCGAGTCGCATGGTTGGCCATCTGATCCATCATTTTACGATTGGTCTTTGAGAACCAGATATTATTCTTAAAGAAATCACAGTGACCGTACACATGCGCCATGACCAGCTTCTGGTCCATCATGGCATTACCTTCCATCAGGTAAGCGTAACAAGGGTCCGTGTTGATCACCATTTCATAGATCTTGGAAAGGCCGTATTCATAGCTCTTCGACAGATGTTCGTATTCCATCCCGAACTTCCAGTGCGGGTAGCGCACCGGGAATCCACCATAAGCGGCAAACTGATTGATCTGATCGTAGGTAATCAACTCAAAGATTGTTTCAAAGAAGTCCAGACCCGCATCTTTGGCGATTTGGCAGATTCTTTTTCGTTCGGCTTCAAGTTCGGGTGTCAGATTAGCCATGTTCGCTCCGCTTCGCTACTTCCCTTTCCCAAGGAAGTCTTTAATGGAATCCAGGATCTTGTCGCGGTTCTCAATCTGACTGAGCGTCAGTCGTTCGTCCTCGCCAAATTCCTTTTGCAGATCTTTTAGGAACTGCCCGCTGCCATATTTACTTTCCACCTGGCCGTAACTAAAGACGTTACAGTTTGGCAGGAAGAATTCCTGCAACATCTTAATACATAGACGCGTATCTTCGCCGGACCAGTTATCGCCATCTGAAAAATGAAATGGATAAATATTCCATTCATTCACCGGATAGTCCGTCTGAATGATTTCCTGGCAAAGCTTATAAGCCGAACTGATCAGCGTTCCCCCGGATTCACTGGTACGGAAGAACGTGTCTTCATCCACCTCTTTTGCCGCGGCATCGTGAATAATGAATCGCGTTTCAAGGCCCTTGTAGTGTTTTCGCAACCACGTGTTGATCCAGAAGCTTTCCAAACGAACGATTTCTTTTTGTTCGTCACCCATACTTCCGGAAACGTCCATCATGTAAATAACCACCGCTTGAGTTTGCGGCTGTTCCACACGCTTGAAGGACTTGTACTGCATGTCCCGGCGAATCGGCAGAACCAACGGTTCTTCGGAATCATAGGTTCCGGAACCCACCATGCGCTTTAAAGCCCGCTTATACGACGACTTAAAGTGGCGAAGTCCTTCCGGACCTACCGGCGCCAAGCCCGTGAACTTTGTCTTTAAAGAATCTATATTTTTCGCACCCTTAGGCTGGATCAAAGGAAGTTCCAGTTTTTCACCCAGAATGTTGGCCAGCTCCTCCATCGACATCTCGATTTCTACAAGATGTTCGCCAGGAGCCTCCCCCGCCTGTCCCTGTCCGCCCTCACCAGGGTCACCGACATCCTGACCAGGCTGACCTTCCCCCTGACCGACGCCCCCTTGCTGTTTGGGGCCGTAGCGGAAGTTGGGGATATCGATACGAGGAAGCGGAATTTTCACAAATTCATCTTCACGCTTCCCGATCATCTCACCCTGAGAGACGTACTTGCGCAGATCCTCTTTGACCTTACCCTTAACAATCTCTCTGAATCTGTTATGGTCTTCACGTATCGACATTATTTATTCTTTACGTCCCCTCGGGCGAAGATACTTGCCACGTAATGCAAAACATCCGTAGCAGAGATTTCATCGTATCCGAAGTCCTTGATGAGACGGGTTTTAACAATATCAATTTTCTCTTGTGTGTCCTTGTCAGCAACATTGCTCACCAAAGTGGTCAGCTTGATGCTGTCCTTCTGATCCTCAAAGAGCTTCAGTTCGATGGCTTTGTGCAGACGTTCGTTCATCTTGTAATTGAACTTCTTGCCTTCCAAAGCCAGGGCCCCGATATAGTTCATAATCTCGCGACGGAAATCGTCCTTGCGGGACTCTGGAATCTCGATCTTCTCCTCGATGGATCTCATCAGACGCTCATCGGGCTCTTCGTCGTTTCCAGTGAACTGATTGCGAACTCGTTCTCTCTGCGTATAGGCTTTGACGTTATCTATATAATTAGCACACAGGCGCTGCATCGCACTTTCATCCGCGCTGATGGCTCTTTGCACTTCAGCTTTGATGATTTCTTCGTACTCTTGCATGACCACACCCAAAAGCTCTTTGAATTCGGTCTTTAGCTCCTCGTTGGCAATCAACGAGTGATTCTTCAGACCCGATTCCAGCTCCTTAAAGACCATGAACGGATTCACAGATCCTTTATTGGACTGCTGTGCCGCCACCAGGGCATTGGAAAGTTTGTCCTGAATATAACGGGCCGAAATCCCCTCAAGACCCTCGCGCACAGTTTCTTTGCGAAGCTCGCGCACGTTGTCTTCGGTATAGTTCGGCAACGTCTTACCGTTATACAGTTTTAGTTTCTGCAAGCGGGTCAAGTTGGCTTTCTTCGGCTTTTCCAGTCGGGTCAGAATCGCCCACATCGCCGCCATTTCCACAGTGTGAGGAGCAATACTGATTCCACGCACTTTCTGAGAATTGAAATCACGCTTGTAAATATTGATCTCATCTCTCCAGCGCGTGATGTATGGAATGTCAATTTTCACAGTACGGTCACGAAGAGCTTCCATGAACTCGTTGTCCTGCAGACGACGGTACTCCGGTTCATTCGTGTGACCGATAATGACCTCATCAATATGGGTCTGTGCGAACTTCTTGGGTTTCACACGGTGTTCCTGCGAAGCACCCAACAGATCATACAAGAAGGCCACATCCAGCTTCAGAACCTCGACAAATTCAATCATTCCGCGATTGGCAACGTTGAATTCTCCATCGAAGTTGAACGCCCGCGGATCTGAGTCCGATCCATATTCGGCGATCTTACGATAGTTGATATCCCCGGTAAGCTCCGTGGAGTCCTGATTCTTTTCATCCTTCGGCTGGAAGGTGCCGATCCCCACGCGGTCGGCTTCTGAAATGAACAGTCTTTTCACACGCACATGTGACAGAACCTTCATCAGATTGCCATCATATCTTTCCATCAGGGCTTTAAAGATAAAGCGTGACGGCGGACTGAGTTCCCCATCCACATGCACACGGAAGCTGCCCTCTTGTCCTTTATTGATGGAATCATAAACTGCACCACGCAGTTCTTCCGGAATCAAAAGCAGAGGCTCTTCATTCATCGGCGAGTGGAACACTTTCACACCCTTACCCAGAAGACCATCCAGCTCAAGCTTTTCATCGATCCATTCAAAGGTGTAAAGTGCGCCTTGCTTTGAGTGAGAGTAGCGCTCAAGGCCCTTCTTCAGCATGCGGCAGATGGTGGATTTCGCACTTCCCACCGGGCCGTGCAGCAGGATCACACGCTTTTCTGTTCCGTATCCCAGAGCCGCTGCCTTTAAGACGTTCACCAATTTCATCAACTGCACATCCAAACCGAAGACAGCATCTTTGCCGTTGTTATGGACATCGTCGAAGAACTTATAGCGAATCACTTCTTTTTTGAAGTCGATGTAAGTTTCCGTGCCTTCTTCAACGATCATGTCATACATTCGCTGATAGGCATTTCTTGTGATTTTCGGATTTTGTTTTACCAGGTCGAGATATTCCTCGAAGGTACCACTCCAATGCTCTTTGGCATGAGTGCTTGAGTTTTGCCAGTTGGCGACCAGTGATTGCAGATCAAACTTCGAGGCCATATTCTCTCCCCAAGGTGATTGGTGACACACCTACTCTGTTAGAGTATGCCTCATTACTAGACGGTTAACGAGTTTTTTAATTTAGTTGTATTGCTTTGAACCCCTGAGGCTGTCTCAAGGTGAAAAGATCTGATTTGAACTGGACCTCAGTCTTGGGCGCAGAGAAAAGCCACTGCATTTCAAATTGCGGTGCCGTAATCACAACCTTCTTCTGTCCCTCTTTTCGATCCAGCCACTCGACACGGGTCCTCTTGGTCAAATTCTCACATTGATAAATCAGGCCTGCCGGATCCAGTCCGCATTTCCAACCAGGCCCACGCACGGGCTCATCAAATGCGATATTTGTCAGATTCATGGGATGCAGGGGCATGCCCACCACATTCAGGAAGGCGCGCTCAGAATTGCGACCGTAATAAAAGGCCTTCTGAGGATAAACAGCATAAGAGATCTCAGACGGACTCATCACGAGACTTGCAACCTGAAACCCCAGCAAAGCTGTGATTTCAAAACGCGCTCTTTCGTTCTTTATCGCAAAGATATCTATATTCAGAGATTGGGTTTTGTTTTCTTTCTGATTCTTGATCAACGCCTTGGTTTCCCACTGCGCTTTCTGAAAAGAACCCTCCTTCACCATCTTCGTGACACATCCGGAAAGGAAAAGGGTTAATACGATCATGAAAAAAGCATTGAACCTGTTCATCATTGCCTTAGCATAGAGAAATGAATTCCCTTAAACAAGCCTTGATTCAATTAAAAGAAGACTGGCGCAACAGCCTTCTTTTAGGGTGTATTGCCACTATATTCGTTCTGCTGGTGCGTTTTGTGCCTTATGTAAGCGCTTTCCTGATCTCCTTGGGTTTGCTCTTTCTTCAGGAAGTCAGCAATCAGTACTCTCAAACCCGGAAGTGGCCTCAGAACTTTTCTTTCCTTAAACAGCATCTGCTGTCGTTTGTGGTCACTGCGCTGATCCTTTTGCCCACCAGCGCCCTTCTGGGGTCCGCGATGGGACTATTGCAAAGCCCTCAGAACTTTTTGCAGACGGTCCCACTATCATTAGGCCTTCTGATCCTGGCATTATACTTCTATCTGATACTGAATCACGCCTTGCGCTTAAGTATGGAAAGCGGCACCTCGCTGGCCAAGTCGATTGATGTGGCGGCTCTGGCCTCTGTCAAAAAATTCAAAGACTACTTTCTAGTCAGCTTCTATCTTGGTGTCGCTGTCCTGCTTGCAGGACTGCTCTGGGGCCTTGGCTTTATCATCGCCCTGCCCTTTGTCTTTTTTGCCACCAACTATATCTATGCCCACATCAAAAGTTCAGGCGTCTTAAATAAAAATCCCGCATAAATGCGGGATTTTTCATCTGAATTTTCGCTTTAATTATTTTTCGGTGTGTTCTGCGATTGGCTTATCAACAGATGCTGGCAGGCGAGGCGCGCCGTTCAGCTCTTGCTTTTCAATCGCAGTGATTTTGCTGCGGATCTCTTGAACCTTTTTCGTGTCGGTTTCAAGGTCAGCGGCCTTCTTGTACATTTTCTTGGCTTTATCCACCATGGACTGCTTGTAGTAAGCATCACCCAAGTGTTCTGCAATAATGCTCACCGTGGACTGATGTTTGTGAGCGGCTTCCAGGAACTTCACCGATTCGGAATACTTGGATTGTTTGTACAAGATCCATCCCAGTGTATCCAGGATGTAGCCGTCCGTAGGCTCTAGCTCCAAAGCCCGACGAGCCAGCTTTTCTGCCTCTGGAAGTTTGACGCCCATTTCAGCCCAGGTGAACGCCAGATAGTTCATACCCTGAACATGATTTGGATCCAATTCCAGCACCTTTTGCATTTCCTCCACGACCACATCTTTGTTGCCCATGCGATCGTTGATTGTTCCATAGTAGAATCGCAACTGCGCATTATCCGGGAACTTCTGCAGACCTTGCTCCAAAGTTTTGGATGCATTCTTGTAATCACCTTTTTCATCCAGCAAAGAAGCATACATCGCAAAGACCTGCGGCTGATCCTGGCGAGATTTCAAGCCTGCCGCCGCCACCTCGATACCTTCATCCAAGCGACCCAAACCTTTTAGAAGGTAAGCAGCATGAACAACGGATTCACCGTAATAGGTGCTGGACATCGGGATCTTGCGATATTCTTTTACAGCCTTTTCATGCTGACGAGTTTCCTCATACACTGCCGCCAGATAGAAGCGAACCTTGTCAGACTCTGGAGCATCCTTCAGAATTTCTTCCAGTTTCTGCACGGCTGTATCGTAGCGCTTTTGTTCAATCAGGATCAAAGCCATCTTCATGCGCACATTCAGTGGCTCATCAGAATCGCTTTCCATCACTTCCAATTGGGCATAGGCATTTTCATAGTCGCCGCGCTCAATATAGATTTGCGCCAAAACCTCGGCCACACGCGGGCTGGGGGTGTTTTCCTTTTGGAAAGAACGATAAAGGCTGACCGCCTTGTCTTCATTTTTCTGTTTTGAATAAAGCACACCCAAAGACAATACGGCGTCGGCAAAATCAGGCTTTAGCTCCAAAGCCTTCTTGAAAGAGGCTTCGGCCACTTTAGCGAACTTTGCCTCAGACTGTTCCATACGAACGCGGCCGATGTAGTAGTGCGCCAGATACGGAGTTGTGTATTCCGGATTCTTCAGCAAGGTTTCGAAATACTTTACGGCCTTGTCTGATTGTTTTTGCTCAGAATACAGCGCCCCAATGTACAACGGAGCTTCCGTGTTATCCGGTTGAAGCTTCATCACCGTGTGATATTGCTCCATCGCCTTTGGATAGACTTTCAGGGACGAATATAAACCACCCAACAACAGGTGGGCGTCCACATTCTTCGGATCCTTCTTCACGGCCTCTTCCGCCTGCGCCAAGGATTCCGTGATCATACCCTGCTTCAGGTATTCCGCAGCCAGACGCATATTCACCGCAGGAGAATTGGTGTCATAAACCAAAACCATCTTGAAGGATTCAATAGCCTTCTGGGAGTTGCCTTCCAGTGCGTAAGCCTCACCCATCGCGAAGTAGTAATCGGCCTGAGTGCGCATATAGAGCGGATCTAATGTGCTGCCGCCATCCAAGGAAAGCACTGCGGGAGCAAAGGAAGCCGGAGCCCGGTTTTTATCGTCAAAAGACGCCTCAAAATACGGAGCCTTGTCTGAGTCATTCGAAGTGAATGTCGCACAAGCCGTGAGGGAAAGAAGAAGCGGAGCGATTATCGCGGTCCTAGTGTATGGAAACATTAGATCTCCTTGGTCACTAGGCTGATCGGCTTTTTATGAGATTTGCTTGATGCAACTTAAACGGGCAGAATGGAATCACGACCAAGATCGCGCTCCACCGGCAGTCTAGTTATGAGACACACTCAACAGGACCCCGATGTCGTCCCCTTCATAAAGGGGCTGGTTGTCCAGGGGCTTGTCTTCATCATCCAACGACGCAGTTTCGATTCTCTGATTTGGCCCGGTGGACCAGACCAGGATGCGGATCTTTCCCGTCTTGGCTTCGGTCGACAAAATGCGATAACGATACGGCTGGCCCCATGGGTCGGTGCCCATTGTGCCCGTGCTTCTCAGGTTTTCCGGGGAAAGACCTGCTTCCTCGGAAAGTGAAGCTGGAAGCCGTCCTGAAGGCTGCTCCCCCATATTTTGGGTTTTTGCTGCTTCGCGGTAAATTTGTACAACTTGATAGCCCACAACCTCTGCTTTTTGACGAGCTTTCTCAGTTCGAGCGTCCTGAACCTGACGATTCCAAGGAGTTGCGATTATCGCCGTGGAAAAGCCCACAAGGCCCAGTAGGGCCAAGACTCCAGAGGACTTAAACTCTTGTTTTTGCTCGTTTTTCATCAATTTTCTTTCCGAAAATAAGGGACGTCATTTAACATTTCGGCGGCCTTTGGAAAAAACTTTAGACAAAGGTCTGTAAAATCTTAGAAAACTAATGGCTATTTGCAGAAAAAATAACGCCTAGAGTCTTTTCTTTTGATTTTAGGACCCCTTGACAAGGGGTGGCGGCAGGGATAGGTTGCGCCCATCTGCAAGGGGACGCCGAATCATAAGGCACCGTTAACCCCTTGGGACTTTGGGGAAATTTCAAATTGGGAGGCACTTTTGATCAACCAAAACGAAACTATGACATCTAAGCCAAATTCTAAAGTTAAAATCATCAAGCGCTATCAGAACCGCAAACTCTACGACACTCAACAAAGCTGCTATGTGACTTTGGACGATATCGCTAAGATGATCCGCACTAACGAAGAAGTGATGGTTATCGACAACAAGTCTAAAAATGACATCACTGCTGCGACTCTGACTCAGATCATCTTCGAAGCTGAAAAGAAAGCATCTCAATACGCTCCTCTTTTCACACTGCGTGAGATCATCCAGAACGGTAACGGCAGCATCTCTGGTTACTTGGCTAAACTTGGCGCGTTCCCTCAGGACTACATGACCAAGCAACAAGTAAACACAGTTGTTGAAAACGCTTCTACTGACAGCGTTAAACAAAACTTGGAAAACCGCGTTGCAACTGCAGCGACTCGCTACAACACAGACACTACTGCTAAAGTAGCTGCTGAAAAAGCGACTGTACTTCCAGGTCTTCAGCAAGACGACGAAACTCCAAACCTGCCAGGCACTTCTTTGTTGAACAACTAAGAAGACCTTCCAGCAAGGGTTTCAAAAAAGGCTCCGCAAAGCGGGGCCTTTTTTATTTTTCTTAACAGAATTAACGAGAACAGCTGAAAGACTGTGTTCTACCGTAGCTATTTCAGCGATCGCCAGATCACGAATTTCTTCTGACCGGCTTTGATTTCCACGTCACGGGAATCAAGACCTTCCCCGGTGGCTGTGTTGCTGTAGTCCACACCTTCCAGGCGGAACTTGTAGGTTCCCGCGCGCAACGGCACACGGATGATTTGAATAGTCTGTGGCAGGAAAGACCACTGTCGCACATCCGCGCGATCGGCCACCAACAACGCGATGTAAGCCAAATCCCCCAAGGCCTGATTCTGCTGACGGATCTGATCTGATAGAACCGCTTTGGTCGCAATCCCGCCCATCCGTTTGGCAAACAAGATTCCGTAGTCCTCTTCCAGGGTTTTCATTGCGGCGGACTGCACATCATAAACCTCGCGGCTTAACAGCGGCTCGATTTGGCTTGATAGATACAGCCGTGCCCTTTGAGTCTGACTGCGCACCGGCACCAGCGTCGGCAAAGTGTGCCCGTTGTTTTTACCCGCGGATTTTCTCGGTCCCCAACCCTGTTGATAAATGATCACGAGCTCTCCATTGGAGCGGTCATACCAAGAGTCTGATTCCACAACGTCAGGGAATTTCTTTTTCCAGTCTTTGTAACTGTCCATGCGACGGGCCAGCTTCGCCGAACGAATCAGGTCCTCGCGGATCGTGGAAATGGACGGGTCAATTTTGTAGGCTTCCGCGTAAGCGATATAAGCATCATCATAACTGCGGCTGGCTTCCCAGATCACGGCAGACAGATACTTACTAAACGAGTTCAGTTCAAACGCCTGCTTTTCGTCGGCGCGGTATTTCAGATATTTTTCATTAATACGACGAGCTTCAACCAAAGCATCATCCAACTGTCCCATCTGCAGGAAGTTCATCGCCAGATACGCATTGATAAAGATCTTTTCGAAGGTGTCGCCCTTGTACTGAACCATTTCCTCACTCAACGCCAAAGATCCGGCGATGCGCGACACCGACTGATAGTCGACCAGTTCAGCCAGGCGATCCGCCTGCATGAAAACCTGATTGCTTTCTTTTAGTTTTCCCGCCACCTGCAAAGTCACAGCATAATCCAACAAATACACCAACTGATCATCACTGGATTTTTCGGCCAATGACTTAAGATCCTCGATGGCTTTTGAGTATTCGTGACGAACCAATGCTTCGCGCGCTGGTTGCACCTTAACCTGATAAGTGGCGCAACCCAAAAGAGGCAAAACTAAAAAAAGACCCATGACAGGCATGAGTCTTTGAGCAATCCGCTTCATCAATTATAGACCAATGGATTTCTTTTTGAAGGTTTTACGAATCTGCTTCTGGTCAGACCAGGTGATCATGCTGCTTTTCAGGTTCGTCAGATTCAAAGTCAGTTTGTAGTAGACAGACTTGTCTTTGCCTACTTCTTGAACGATGGAATCCAAACGTCCGTTGATGATGAAGTCAGCACCCACTTGGCCACCTGGACCTTTTTTGCTGGTTTCTTCCACCATGCCGGAATTCTGATAGTTGTATTCATCGGCGATATCCTGACGCGCTTCTTTGTCGATAAAGCCCACCTTGCCGGATTTCATCAGCTCAACACGAACCATATCCATGATGCTTTGAGTATCGATGTGTTCGCTGGTTTTGTTCTGCAAGTTTGTCACCATAACCACCGGCATTTTCTTAGCGCTATTGATGGCTGGAGAACTCATCAAGCTGGCAACCAGATCTTGAACGGCTTTTTGCATATCTGTTTCGGACCATTGGTCATTCAGCAGATTTTCACGGTTTACGTCATCGTACTGGCCTTTAACAAAGGCTTTCGGACCACAACTGGTCATCGCCAAGAAAGAAAGAGCCACAGCTGCGAAAGTCAGATTCTTTTTCATATTACCTTCCTGTCCCTTTGGACACTTCCAAAGTCTATGCTCGGGGACTTTCAGACGCAAGTCATGCCCCCCCGTTTCAGGACGGCTGTCCAAAATCCGACCATCAGCTTGCTCCTACTTACGCCCTGCTTCCCTTATATATTGCAATACAGACCTTCATGAAAGAAGTCGCCACAAGTCTCCAAGCCTATGAATCCCTTCGCCCCCACATCAATCCTTATGCCGAGGAACTTTGGCTTCTGGCTTTGGACTCACAAATGAATTTGATCCGAAAAGAGATGGTGTTTCGAGGAACCGCTGACTATTGCCTTATTCATCCCCGGGACATTTTTCGGATTCTGATTGCCTCTAATGCCAGCTCTTTTATCCTGGCCCACAATCATCCCAGCAACAGCGCGCTGCCGTCCGAACAGGATTTGGTCCTCACACGAAAAATTCACCAACTGTCTTTGTTATTTGAAATTCCCCTGAATGATCATCTGGTCCTCTGCACAAGCAGCTACTTCAGCATGGCTGATCATGGATACTTTAAGAAATGGAAGCGAACAAGGAGCTCTCAGGTTCTTTACTGAATCGCTTCCAAAGTGCTTTGATACTGATTGTTGCTCGGGTTGCGAATCGGCGTCACCGACAGAACGCGGGACAAGTCCTCACTCAGAATGATTTTATAACCACCACGACGGGCATTTTCAACGAACTGTCGTGCGTATTCTTCCTTATAAGCCTGCGAGTACTCTTGCGCTTGCTCCGCATTGAACAGTTCTTTCTGAACGATGTCGTGAGGTGAAAGGGCCTCTTCATGACGAGCTCCGCGCCCCAGCTCTTCTGCCAGCTCTTGCGCACGAGTATCCATGGAAAGATCCAAACGACGGTCGTTTTCGTAAGCAGCCTGTGCTTTGGTTTGACTGAAGTCACTATTCATCAGTTGTGCATTTTCCACCTGCATGCGCTGACGGGCCATTTCCATCTTTTCATTGGTCAGCATCAAATGTCTGTTGACTGACTTCTCGAATTTTTCAGATTTTACTGCGGCTGGTGTCCCGGCAACTTTTTGGGGCGCATCAGATGTACCCAAATAGACAAAAACCATCGCGGCTGCCCCAACAAAGAGCAACAAAGCCAACCACATGGAGTTTTCTTTTTCAGTCTTTTGCGAATCCATAAAAACCTTATCGGAGTTCCCTAAACAAATCTAAAGAGCTCCATCTCTCACTTTGAAACGCTCCGTCGCTAACCGTTCCGGTATCTTCCGGCTTCTAATGATCAAGACTTGGTAAAAATATGAGTCTGATTTCTATAATAATGTTCAGGACCAGCTCAACACTAGGTCTAACCCGAAGAGGTGATCGGAATTTACGGCACAAACGTCAAAGTTTTAGACAGCATTTAGGTCTTATTAATCAAATTACAGTGAATCCATGTCGGGCACAAAACGTGAAGTAAAGAAACTGTCAATGATGACAACCTCCCCCCTCCACTTAGTGAAAGGAACTCTTGTATGAAAATGTTCAAAACTCTAGCTGCTGTGAGTGCTCTTGTTGTATCCACAAATGCGTTTGCCGCAAGCTCCGGTCAGCTCCTGATTACCGGAACTGTTGCTGAAACAACTTATCTGTCTTTGACAGCCACGGGAACCGATCCCCTTGAAAATGTGGATCAGACCCTGAACGTTGACGACATCGTTAACGGTGCAGCGACTCAGTTGTCGTTCGCAAACATCATGCACGAAATTTCCAACTCGACAGCGGGTTACAAAATCACATTGTCATCGGTGAACGCTGGTGAATTGCAAGGTCCGGGCACCAGTAAAGTAAAGTACTCCTTGGACTATAACTCGGCAAAAATCGGCATTTCCAACTGCGCTCTTACCAGCTCCTGCACAGCCTCTTCCGGTGCGCTGACTGCGAAAACAAGCAGTGCCGTTTCTGTCAATGTTAAGGCAACCTCCACTGCGGCTGAAATCGCGGCTTTACAGTCTGGTGTTTACTCAGACACAGTCACTGTAACCATTGAAGCTCTTTAAGAAGTTCTGAATAGGCTGAGTAGGCAAAAGCCGGTCTTTTGAGGCCGGCTTTTTTATTGATTGGATTGAATAGTCAGATTGATCGTATCCTGATAAGAACCCTGGGACTTGCCGGTGGTATTCCCGATAATGATCTCAACCGGATTGACCAGTCCGCTCGCGGGTGAAGCCCCTGAACCCGAGGCAATCAGTGTCCACCAAGGAATGGCGATGACATTTCCGTTGATCTTGAAAGTATAATCAATCGTATCTGTGCCCCCGACCTTCTTCAACTTTCCGCCATTGTCTGTCCAGGCATACAAAGAAAATCCAGCATTGTACTTCAAAATAATATCCGCCGTTCCCTTCGCCCCGGTGACAAGTCCATTAGCAAAGTTCATTGTGTGTGTGGTTTTGTTGATATCAAAAGAGCCGCCAGAGGAAACCACGGAAATATCGGCCTTGCGATGAGACCCAAAAGTTAACGTTTGTGAGTGTGACGCCACCAGGGTGGCATTATTCACGGGCCCTTGATATAACCTGACCGTCAACGTATCGACATAGGTGCCCGCCGCTCTCCAGTCATTGCTTGTATCGATGGAAATTGTGTATGAATGCGTTTGCGTATTATACGAATTATTCCCCTGAAGTTTATCACAGATAAAATCACCGCAAGAAACCCCTTCGGGAAACTTCTTCAGAATCTGCATGCCAGAGGCATCCTTTGAAACCTGATAAGGCCACGTGTTAGAAGCGAATTTCAAGGAACGTGTCGTATAAGAAGTTGAAGAACCATAATCAAACGTCAAAAAATAGTTGCAGGCCCCTTTGGTGGTGTCGCCATTGACGACCACTCCGAAGGTTTCCTTCATGCTGCCACCGGTCTGAAAGTAAGGCGCTGGCTGGGTCAGATAAAATCCCATATCAGAGCAGGCCTCGACCAACTCTGCGAAGAACAAGGGTAACGCCAGGAAAAGAATCCACTTTTTCATTATCGCGTCTCCTGAGGTTTCAGCTTAACGGTTTCAACTATCAGCATTTTTTCCGCCTGCTTAGGCACTTCGAACATAAAGCCTTCCAATCCGGCCCGATCCGTCACAACCTTGTAGGTGCCAGGCTCAAGCCCCTCAATAAGGAAGCGGCCTTCTTTGTTGGTGAAGAACGAGTTATCCACCAACGTTCCCCGGGAATCAAATACGTCTCCCGCCGCATAGGACAGGGGTTCGCCTGACGGAAGAAGAACCTGTCCCTTCACCATGACCTTCTTAGTAATCTTCACATCCAGCAGCAAGCCACTTCGATAAGTTAACTGAGTTCCATAGAACTCCTGATCCATCAAATACCCCACAGGCAGCGATGTCGAATCCACATTAAGAGTGTTTCGGTAATAGGCTGATTGATCGCGCAGCACCACGGTCTTTCGCGGACCTAACTGAGCCTGACCACGATCTCCCGTCGGATTGATTATCAGCGATTGATCCTGATCCAGCTGATCTGAATGAATCAACACAAAGCTGTCACTGATAGGCTGAGTAAAGGCCGCTCGATTCCCCACCCAGGCTATCCCGGTATTTAAGCCCACGGATGAAACATTCGACTGCTGACCATCTTGATCAAAGTTGATGTGATCCAATCTTATACTGGCTGGTTGAGTCAGATATTCGGCAGAGAGGCTGCGTGAATTCTTATTGTCACTATTTTGCAAAGAGGCATTCCAACGATAGTCATCGTACTGGTAGCGATTATGACGATGAACCGCCAGATTGGTCGTCTTCTCAAGCGAATCATGATAAGCGCTGGCACTATGCAGGCCCTGGGATTCATTCCAGAAGAAAGATAGCAGTAACCGGTCTTCTTCTTTGTTTTGCATCGTCTTGTTATAGGCGATTTCAAGACGCATCTGTCGGCGTACAGGGATTGTCAAATTTCCACGATAAATCCGCTGATCTTCCTGGTTGGCAAACTGCAAAGCTCCGGCTCCGACTCCCAACAACCACGACGAGTCAAAGCGATAGTTCAGTTGCGTGTCATAGCGTCTGAGGTACTTCTGCGTATCCAGGGACGAGATCCCTGCGACGACGGGGCTGAAATCGCGATCTTGATTTTCAGCTTCTAGCATAAATAACACGGGCATCTGATGCCCCATAATCTTATCCAGGGACCGATAGGTCAGGCGTTGCGCAAATCCCGTCTTCTGCGAAGACTCTGAACCTTGCGCCATCTGCATTGACAGATATCCCCAAGGACTCACTCCAGAAACCTCTCCACCCAGCAACAGTTGCGAAAAATAGCTTTGATAGTTCATGCCGACCGTCAACTGATCGGTGATACCTCGCCGATGAAACAGACTGACAAAGACCGCTGAATTATCATAGGCCCGATCACCACCTGACACCTGCCACGGCATGCCTGCCGCATAAGAAAACTCTTGAATGTCCTTAGCCAGAAGACTGTTTTCATAAAGTAGCGAGAAGTCATAAACTTCCTCTTGCCCAAGGTCGTCTTTGACCTTGATCCGCACACTGCTTTGGCCGCTTGCCAAAGGAAAGTCGCGAATATTAAAGACTCCGGGGCTTAGACGCAATTGACTGAACAACAGTCCATTCACGTAAATTTCAACGATTGAGGATCGCTTGATAATAATCTCTGTGCTGCTTAAAGGAGTCAGAGTTTTGTACGGCTGAATGGAAAACTCTCGGCTTGCCGCCACACCGGCCAATGATGGTGAAATCTGAAATCCCACCGAGCGAAGAGTGAGGTCTCCCAGAGTATAACGGACCATATTCGCTTCGTCGTCATGACGAATTCGCGTGTCCTGACGACGCCATTTGTCCGTTCCGTCTTCTTGGAAATCCGCGCTGGACTCCAGGACAACGCCCCTGACATTTTCCACCAATTCCACATTACCGGTCATTCCACGTCGCTTGTTTTCGATCTCACTTCCATATTGCCAGGATTGCTGAGTCCTCAGATTCAGATATCCACTGTGTTCGGACGGTCGCAGATACTTTTTATTTTCAAACTCAATGAAATTCAGATCCACCGTCTGTGGCTTGCGATGCTTCGAAGGAAGATCCAAACGCAATTCCAGACTTGGAGGATCAAATGACACTGAAAAGCCCGCAGCCTCGAGATCCTTTAATGTCAAAACGCCCTGCGGACGCACACTTTGCTGCAATTTCAAAAATAATTCATCTTTCAGGACAGGCTGGATGGCCATAAGCAGTGGTGCTGCTTCGACCGAAAACTGGTCCGCATCCTCACGGGGGAAAAGCCAAGCCTCCGCAAGTGATCTTCCATCCAGCACCAAAGGAGCCATCAAAAAAGGCTTCTCAAGATTGGGGCGAGCTTGTGCCAAGTTAGCGAGCGGGCCCAGGATCAGAAAAATAAGAACGTACCAGAACTTCTTCAATTATCAGATTCCTTCAACGTCAGTTCAGCTTTCAATTCCTGATTTGCAGGGACTTCTTTTACAGTATCCAGCTCAACAGAAGCCACATCCCCCGGCAAAAGATTGATGGATTCAATTTCCTTTTTGCTGGTTAGATCCAGCAGAACTGTCTCTGCAGCCTTGATCTTAAGACCTTTAAAAAGCAGTACCCGATGAGCATTACCTTCATTGGCAAAAGTCACGGTCACCTTCTTGGGTCCTGACTTCTTTACTTGTTTGACGACCACCTGGGCCTGCGCGCCCTCAGGAGTCACGTAAGCAGAGGCTACATACTGCAATAAAAACTTCAGATTGACTGATGTCTTCTTCGGAGCAGAGTTCTTTTCACGAAAATCCACTGGCAACTGGGAGGCCACCAAGCGATAGGCCTTTTCCTTTCCATCCGTGATCTGTCCTGCCCATGACACGCGAACATTTCTTTTTTCTTTCGGAAGAAGAACCACCTGCTCTGGATAAATGGCAAAGTCTTCCGTTTTTGTTCGGACTTCTTCGCCTTTTTTGTTGGTGGATCGCGCAAAGGCTTCAATCTGCACCGGCAGCTTTTCGTCACCGGGATTTTCTATGACAAGCACTTGTGTGGAGCGCGGGCCCGACGGAGTAAACTCCACCACCATCGGCGAAAAACGAAAGGCCCATGCTGAAAATGACGGAAGGAAAAGTAAGATAGCAATCGACTGAAGAATGATTTTTGTCATACCTCTTAATAATAAGAGGTGTTTTAAGAGCGATGAAGAACTCATCAATCAAATTTTAACAACTGGCCTTAAGGCGCTTCAACACGCACGACGGAAGCGGGCGCGCGTTTATCCACTACGACTTTCAGGTGAGGAGAGTTTTTGGATATGTGCAACTTTCCATTTTCTGCCTTGATGTCGACCTTCTCCGGAACTTTTCCGCTAAGGTGAATTTTTCCATCTCCGGCCATGGCCAGTGAACAGAACAAAGTCAGAATTGCAGTTGCGACAAGAAGTCTCATGCATTTCTTGTCGGCGTTGCTGGACCAAAGCTTTAGGACAATGGTTGAGGATTTTTTTCCTGAATCGGAGGATAAACCGGAATGACCAATATAAATTCAGTTCCCACACCCACCTCGGAGCGAGCCTGAATTTCCCCACCGTGGTTCTGTACAATCCCATAGGAAATACTCAAACCCAGACCGGTTCCCTGCCCCACACCCTTGGTGGTGAAGAACGGATCAAATATTTTTTCCAGAACATCGGCCGACATCCCTTTGCCGCTGTCTTGAATTGAGACTTGCACCCAACCTCGCTTGTCCTTGGAGCCCTTAAAGTCCTTCAAGGCCGTGGTGGAAATCCAGATGTGGCCATTCCCCTCAATAGCCTGCACGGCATTTGAAAGTATGTTCATAAACACCTGATTGATCTGACTGGCATAACAGTGAACCAAAGGCGTCGGCTCATATTGCCTGTGAATCTCGATGCGGTTTTTGATTTCGCCCTGCAACAGATTCAAAGTTGTATCCAGGCTTTGATGTACATCGATCTCTTGAAGCTTGGCCTCTTCCAGACGAGAGAAGTTGCGCAAACCCAGGACGATATCGCGCGTACGACGAGCCCCATCCTGACAGGACGCCACCAGCTTCGGCAGATCCTTCACGATATAGTCAAACTCGTATTCTTCTTTCAAAGCAGGAAGCTTCGGTGGATCTTTTTCAGCCACTTCCGCTAGCTCGATCAGCTTTTCTGAATACTCTTTCAGGTGAGTCATATTGCTGTAAATAAATCCAATGGGGTTATTCAGCTCGTGGGCAACCCCTGCAACCAACTGACCCAAGCTGACCATTTTGGCAGAGTGAACCAACTTGGTTTGTGTGTCCTTGAGCTCTTTGTTGGCAGCCTCAAGTTCAGTGATTTTTTTGCGCAAATCAGAACGCGCAACCCAGATTTTCTTACTCATTTCATTGAACGACTCTGTCAGAAGACCGATTTCGGTGTCATTTTTTACCGGAATGGTCACTGCCTGCTCTTGGGATTCAAAAGACTGCAAGGCCTCTACCAGATCATACAAGGGCTTTAGCACCCAGCTGGAAGTCACCAGAATTGTCAAAATCAAAAGAATGATAACGGCGCCAACGACACTGATAAAGGCATAGTTCACGTTCTTCAAGACGGCTTTGGCTTCAATCTTGGAAGCCCCCAACGCCACATAGAACTTTGTGATGCCCCAATCAATGGGATAGATCAGGAAGCCGTAAGGATTGCTGCGCACATTCAGATCGAAGAAGGGCTCTACTCCGGGCCGGAAATAGGGTCTGAAGAAGTCTTTTTTATAAAGATAGAAATCGGGATGGCTAGCCACCACCACCTGACCGTTGTCAGAGAAAAAGATCAGCTCCAGTTTCAGACGACTTTTTATTTTAGCGACAAACGCCCTGTTCAGATCCACGATCTGTTCCATGTAACCCACCAGACGCCCCCCGGCGCCTGTTACCTTGGAAATCAGGATCAGATTGACCTTTTGTTTGTCTCCGAATTCAGCCAGTGCGATCTCTTTTTGATCTTTGAGCTGCGCCATGTATTTCGCGGACAGAAAGACTGCATCCTGAACCGGCACAAAGCTTCGCACGTTGTCTTTTTCATCTTTAAACACAGAAGCCAGCATGCGCCCTTCCCGATTGAAGAACGTCAAACTGGAAAGACTGTCTGATTTGATCCATTGAGATGAGATATTGCGAATAGTCCCGCTGTCCCCTTCGGACATATGATAGATCAGACTGGGATCACGAACATAACGATCCCGCTTTTGCCCCAGGCTTGAGCGCAGATCGTTGAGCATCAAATCGATTTCCCGAGCGTTGCCGCTAAGACGCTGCGACAGCTCGTGGTCGATGGCTTTTTCGTACTTGATCATTGAGTAGCCCGTGACAAAAGCCAAGGGCACAACGGAAAACAGAACAAACCAGACAATCAAGATCGTGCGCAATGATCGTTTGGGTTTCTTTCTGAGTGTTTTCACTTTTTCGATTCATCCAATGTGAAGATCAGTCGAATGATTCCATCAGGCATCACGCGCGGATGTTTTTCCTTCGAGAACTTCGGTTTGCCATAAGCCGACATGAAATTCATCAGGTCCTGATATTTCGCCTCTGGGATTGTGAAGTGATAATACATGGAGGTTGGTGTTTTCTTCCAACCCAGTTCCACGGAGCCGGCTTTACGACCACCCAGTTCAATAATTTTATCTGAAAACTTGGGACCGATGGTTTCAATGTTTGTGGCTGAAATTTCACCCCGATAAAGATAGCCTCCACCGCCACTGGCAGCAGGAACATCCGTCGCTTTTTCCGGAGCTTTAGCCACGGCCGTCGGGGCCGGTGTGGCTGACGGCGATGCTTTCAGTTCCGCCGCAGTCGGAACTTTTTCCGGCGACTTCGCCACCACCGCCGGAGATGGAGCCTCTTTCACACCCTCATCCACAAACTCGGGTTTTTCTTCCACCACCGTCTTTGTTTCTGTCTTCGAAACTTCGGCCAGTATCACTTCCTTGGAGCCCATCATGCTTCCAAGCTGCATCACCTTCTGCCAAGGCGTTACCGACAGCAAGGTGACAATCACACCAACCACCACCAAAGCTTCCAATCCCCACTTCAGGCCCTGGGGCCATTTATCGAAGTTGGACTTTTGCATCAGAACCGTCAGATAACTCGACGGAGCGTTGATTTGTTCGATAATGGGCTCTGAGACCCGCGTGTCTGCCAGGAGTTCAGCGTATTTCTGACCATTTTCAATTTTGTTCAGATCCAGCTGGGCATCCCGTGAAAACTTCACGTGGTCCGCCACTGCTGCACGACGCTCGGGATCCAGACTGTCAGTCAGGAAATCATACAAGAGTTCATGCCCGATGAACGGGGACATTTCTCTTTTGTTCTTTTTTGAAAGAGGAATCTTATTTTCCTGCTGAGCCATGCTTTATTTTACTCACACCTTGGGTCATACTTCCCAGCTTGCGTAGCGCCCGGCCCAATCGATAGCGAATGGTGCCTTCGGTAATTCCCAAACCAGCGGAAATATCGTCATCATGAATCTTTAAAATCTTAGACCAGATCACAGTCAAAAGCTCGTCCTCAGAGGCGGTCTTTTGAAATTCGCGCCATGGGCCCAGATCAACGGATTCAGGGATCAGCCAGCCGGATTCAACTGTGGTATTGGGACGCCCGCGCGAAACCCGCACCTTGTACTTGTCCCATACCGATTTGGTGGCCGCCACGATCGCAACAGAGTTTTTTAATTCAGGATTTCTATTTTTGCGGCCCCGACAAAGGACCAGAGCTTGCGATGAAGCCTCTACCGCCTTTTGATCATCCAGCAAAGCAAAGTAAAAGAATAGAGCGATAGATTGTACGTCGGCCTCTGTCATCGCAGTCATACTATCAGGTAATTCGGAAACAATCTAACAGGCTGTTGAAAAAGTCCAGTCAGACCGGAATGCCAGGATGGCACTTCGGCCTGATCGATGAAATGCAATTAGTCGACAGTCAGCTGTCTTAGAAGGTCGAGTTGGTCAAGCACCTTGCCAGAGCCCATAACCACACAACTCAATGGATCTTCTGCGATAGAAACCGGAAGTCCAGTTCTCTCTCTCAAAAGTACGTCCAGGTTTGCCAGCAAGGCGCCCCCGCCGGTCAGAACAATGCCGTTATCCACGATATCGGAAGCCAATTCAGGCGGAGTCTTTTCCAAAGCCGTGCGAACTGCATCGACAACTTCAGACAAAGGATCCATCAAGGCATCGTTAACCTGGGAAGAAGTGATTTCGATGGTCTTCGGAGCGCCCGCAACCAGGTCACGGCCTTTGATCTCCATGGATTTTTCTTCTTCGAAGGGATATGCGTTACCGATTTGGATTTTGATGTTTTCAGCTGTTCTTTCACCGATCAAAAGATTGAACTGACGACGAACGTAATTCACGATCGCTTCATCAAACTTATCACCGGCCACTTTGATGGATTTGCAGTAAACAATACCGCCCAAAGAAATAACTGCAACACCTGTGGTACCACCGCCCATATCGACAACCATATTGCCGGAAGGTTCAGTGATCGGAAGGCCCGCACCGATAGCCGCCGCCATTGGTTCCTCAATCAAATACACCTCACGAGCCCCTGCTGACTGAGCGGCCTCTTTCACCGCGCGTTTTTCAACTTGAGTGATTCCGTAAGGTACGCAGATGATGATGCGTGGACGGATGAAGGATTTTTTCTCTCCCAAAGATTTGCCGATGAAGTATCTCAACATGGATTGAGTGACTTCAAAATCCGCAATAACGCCGTCTTTGATTGGGCGGATGGCCACGATGCTGCCCGGTGTACGTCCCAACATGTCTTTGGCTTCTTTACCCACCGCCAGAACGCGATTCTGCATTCCACGATAGTTCTTTTGAACTGCAACAACAGAAGGCTCATCTAGGATAATTCCGCGGCCTTTTACATAAACAAGGGTGTTAGCAGTGCCGAGGTCAATGGCGATATCATTTGAAAAATAGTCTTGAACTTTGTCAAAAAAACTCATGCTGAATCTCACTTCAGGAAATATTCATCGGGCCTAAAACATCTCAAGTCTAGGTTCTATAAAAACCGGAGTCAATGCAGATATTTAGGCCTTTTTTGAGTTATTTTGACGCAGGCGCACAACTCAGAGTCATCTCACGACCCGCAAGCTTTGCACGGAAACGAACCTCCAAGCCACCCGTCAAAGACGTTTCGGCCTGCATAGTTTTATCGACATCAAGATCTTGAGCCACCACCTGAATGCGCTCTTCCTGCCCGCCTTGCGCCGGTTTCAAACGAAGAAGAATTCTTTCTGAAGCACGCCCACGGAAAACTTCCTTTTCCACGGTGTTTTTCACGTCCCAAACAATTTCTTCCGCACGCTCGGTGCTGCGACGACCCACCTCGTTGTTGGCAAAGCTGCATCTAATGCGGCTTAAATCCGCTTTCGCACGTTTAAAGGAGCTGTGGGAAATACATGTCGCTGACACTTCCTTTTCGGTTTCTTCATTGGTGACTTTCAACTGAATCGGATACCCCAAAGCCGATCGCACAGAGAAGCGGTATTCCCCCTTCTGCTGGGACAGATCAATTTCACCCTGAGCTGCTGTCTGGGCTTGGGCCGGAGTCATGACAAAACGGGCCCGACCGTAGGTATCAATCAGGCTCCCCAAAATCTCGTATGAATTTTCAGACTTCGCATTCCAGAACATGTCACGATAAATTTGGCGACGTTGTGGATTGAACGGGTTCATGTTCTGAATAATAGAGCGGTCGCGCAGATCCATGCCGTTCACTTCACAGCGCGCCGTGCTCATACCCTGCAAGCCGCCTGTCGGAGACACCGTGGTCCCGTTGGCACACATACGATTGAAAGTTTCCACACGCATCTCGCGCGCGCAGTTATTGTTAAGGGCATCATTCAGCAAAGCATCACAGTAGGCCGCCTTCGAAGTCAGGCGCTGTTTCCCAGTCGTACAGCCATTCTGATGGTATTCATAGGTGAACTCTGATGTCGCACCCGGCACCTGTGGAGTTGGACTTGTCGGATTCACCACAACAGGAGGAGTTGCACCACCACCGCCGCCGCCGCCTCCACCATTGGAGCAAGCCGCCACTGACAGGGAAAGAACCGATAGAACTATGTGCAATTGAGAACGCATAGGCACCTCCAAAACAGGAAACCACCTCTGATGTATCAAAGAGCCTGCCAGCCTCTGGTCCATACAGATTCCATAATGAGACAACAGAGCTGTTAAAGTTTTGTCATCGGTGACATTTTGAGACACCAGGACGTGAGCGTGAAGGATCCTCGCCTAAACATAAGAACCCTTACATCCGATAAGGCTAGTATGAACGTAATGGGTCTTGGAGTTATTCTCCTGTTTTTCGTGGCTTTTTCCACGGGATGCACTATCAATGGGCATCTATGGGACTTCACTGCCCTGACGCCACCGTTCTTAACCGATCCGCAGGGTAACAAGTTAGACTCTCTGACCATCAACTCCCAGGCACCACTGAATCAGTATCCCCTGAAGGGAGAATGCTTTTACGAAGGTCAACGCATTGACGTCATCATCGCACCGATCACAACGACGCTTTCGGATTCTGAAGTCAAAAAGTTTTCTGCCCTTTGCAGTAAAGGAAGTTTTGAACTCACCATCGACACTCAAGGATGGCCGGACACAGAATACAAGGTAAAACTGGAAGTGACCTCTCAAGCCGGGGTCAAGTCCTCTAATGAAACGGCTGTCGTTAAAGACATCCTTGCCCCCTCAGTCGGTTTTTCCACACCACTCCCCACAGAAGTCGGCAACTCTTTGGTCACACAACTGCCCGTGGACGGGACGTGTGAAAGCAATGACGGACCCGTCAGTATTTCGGCAGCTGGAACAGTCCTGGCCACCTGGCCTTGCAACAATGGCACATTCGCCGGAATACTGACCACCGCCGTGCTTAGCGATGGTGCGACTCAATTAACAGTGGAACAAACCGATGCTGCGGGCAACAAAGGAACTTCTTTAAGTTCCTTCTTTAACAAGGACACCCAAGCACCGCTGTTCCCGATCGCCCTGGGACCCCTGGGCCCCAGTCTTTCCAATAACAACTCCGACCGCTCAATTGCTGTCACACTGCCTTCCGACGGTGCCACCGAATATCGCTATATCGTCGTGAAAGATACTGACTGTACAGGGCAGTGGGCCGCACTGATGAACACAACACCGGTGCCAGCAGGAACTGATGCCACGATGACATTTAGCGGAGATGGTCAGTATCGACTTTGCCTGATCGCCGGTGACCAGGCTGGAAACTGGCAACCGGAGGCGGGCCTCATTGAATCAGCCATCATCACGCTCGATACCACGGCGCCAGCCCTTGCCGTGTTGTCACCTGCTGACAACAGCAAACACAAGTCTGCGGTCACGGTTTCTGGCTCCTGTGAGGCCGGCACAACAGTTTCCGCCTCAGGAGGATTCACCCCCTCCCCGACCAGCACAACCTGTTCAGTTACGGGAACTTTCTCGTTGAATCTGACACTTTCCGGGACCGATGGGAATAAGACTTTGCTTCTTTCCTCCACAGATGCCGCCGGAAACACAACAAATCATCCTGCTTGGAATCTGATTCGCGACAATGCTATTTCAGCTCCGTCCATAACCCTTAACACGGCCTCAGTGACCAACAATCCCATCGCCCAGTTCACAGCCAACGACTGCAGCGATGCGACTTTCATTTTACTCAAAGAGGTGAACTCGCCTCCGGCGTTGGGCGATGCCGGATGGATCGCCTGCTCAACGGCGGCGCAAAATTACCAGTTCGATCTCAGTGCCAACGGAGATCAACAAGGTCTGCGCAACGTCCGCTTCTATGCACGTGATGAGGCCGGAAATATTTCAACCGCAACTGTTGTCACCATCACCTATGACAGCAAGGCCCCGATCCTGACATTCGATCCGGTGCCCACGCTGGCTATCAACGTCAACTATCCATTTGTCGTCTATGTTACGGAGGCCACGATCTCTGCCGCTGCGACTCTTTATCTTGATTATTCCACCGATGGTGGCACCAGCTGGAATGTAGCGACCAGCAGAACTTTGGGTCTTGCAGGCCCCATGAACAACAAGTCCTTCACCGTAAACTGGACACCCAACGCTTACAACACTGGAGTCCTTGTGCGCGCGCGCCTGACCGACTCCCATGGGCTGACCGGAACAGGAACCAGCAACGCCTTTGACGTCATTCTTGACACCATCAAACCTGTCGTGACCGCTGGTGAGATGAAAATCAATGGCCAACTTGACCCGGATGACACCGTTCGATCTTATGTGACCGTCAGCCTGAAAGCTGCTGATGCTGAGACAGCCATCACCAAGTTCTGCCTTAAAACAGTCAACAGCGCACCCGCGGCCTCGGACAGCTGCTGGATCAGCGTCAAAGCCCCCAAGCCCGGCTTGGAAGAACTTCCAGATTTAAATCTTGTGGATTTTGATTTCTTTCTGGGAATCAACTTTGGAACTTATAGTATCTATGCCTGGGTGATGGATGTCGGGGGCAACATCAGCACCAACTCCGCCGTTCTGAAAAAAGACTATAACATCGTGAACTATATTAACGATCCACCACCAGAGGTGACCAAGTTCCTGACAGTGAACTCAACATCGCCAGCAAACCCACCCAACACCTTTGATATGAACTTCGCCAACGGCGCCCCGGTTTATATCAGCTGGCAAGCCAGTGACAACGGCACCATCACAAAAGTGGAGCTGTTTTACGCTGAAGATGGTCAGCCCTTCACTTTAATCACTGATTCACTGTCAAACAATTCCAGCAACTCCTCCGGTTGTTCTTACTCTGCTCCGCGCACTGGCTGCTATCTGTGGAATTCAATCATCCCGAACGACACTTTCTTCAAGCTGCAGATCCGAGTCACAGATAACAACGGTCAGACCTCGCAGGTCACAAGTCCTCCGCTGAACAGTGGTGCCTACAATCTGCTTGCGGGGAACCAAGACCCCGGCCACAACGGCAACGCCAAAAGTACGGTCTTCAACACCAGTGTCGGCAATGATACGGCCCCGGGCACACTTCTGGTGGCAACTGACGGAAAGATCTTCTTTAACGACTCTTCTTTCGGGATCCTCTATATTGATCCGAAGACCAACAATTCCAAAGTTCTTTTGCGCCTGGCAAAAGACGGCGAGGACTCTTACGGCGACGGCATTCCTGTAGAGCAAGCCCGGGCCAAAGCCATCCTGCGCACCGCCTTGGACTATCAAAACCGCATTCTGGTGTACGACCGTTACATGATCCGACGAATTGACACCAACGTCACACCGATGACCATCGAAACCCTGATCGGAGCCGACCCCGCAGGAAATCTGGGAACTGACACTTCAGACACAGTGGCGGATCCACGGGACTTAAAAATTAATCTGATACAAACTTCCTCCACAGATGAGACCTGGTCGATTCGCAAACGGGCACCCTTCATTCCTATGCCCAATGGCGACTTGTATTTCGTCTCTGACAAACCTGGTGCTGCTCCCAACAATGGCGGGCGCATTCGTCTTTATAAAGGCTCCCTTGCTGTCCCACGCGTAGAAACAATTCGTTTCTCTGGAACCGGAGTCACTGGACAGCCTTCGTGGGATCTGAGTTCAAATTCTTATTCATTCTTCAGTCTGCGCTACGACCCGACCACCAGTGCACTGATCAAAGCTTACGTGCAGGCCGTCTATTCAGTTCCGGGCAATTCCTACGGGCCCTCGACAGAACTTGATACCACAACATTTGTTGGCACAGGAGTTTTCCCTTCCCACCCGTTTACCAATTCCTCACTGGTGTACTATGATGTGCATTCCATGGATGGCCGGGTTTATCGCGCCAATCGTTACACCGATAACAGCGTGAACCAGCTGCAGGACGACGGCAGTTGGGTGCGCGTTCTTGGCACCGGGGCTTCCGGAGAATGTGTGGATGGCACTGATGCCACATCCTGCCCCGTAGCCTTGGATGACGTGTTTGTCGATCGATATGGAAGGATCTTCTTCTCCACCCGCGGCATCATTAAAACGGTGGTCGCGGGAAAGGTCTACACCCTGTTCGGCCAAAGAAAAGATGCCGGCGACGGCGGATCCGGATTTGACATGCGTATGGCCTCCTTGTTCTACATCGATCATGGCGTCGGCGACAGTGTCGTCCTTTTGGACCACCAACAGAATAAATTGCGTGAAGTTTCCCCGGGCGCCTCTCCAGAGGTTCGTCTGCTTGCCGGTAACGGCACCAACACCAGCGTCAACTTTGGTGTCGCCGCCAACGCTCAAGGCATTAAACTGGGGAACTGGGCCGAACCAAATGCCTTTGCCACCAATCCCGCCAACGGCGATATCTACATGAACTGTGCGCAGAACGATGTCCTTGTCACTCCGCCCAGCACCTACACGGCTTATCACAGATTGTGTCGTCTGAATCGCTCCACAGGTCTTTGGGAACAGCTTATGAACGGTGAAGGAGGAACTCCCGCTTACACCCAATCTGACGTCGCTTATGGTGATCTGCTGATGACTGGATATGCTCCATCAGTCATGGCTTATAAAGCAGGAAACTTCCTTGTGAACTTCATGTACTGGAATGGCAGCGCTCACAATAACTCAACCCTGCGCCTTGTGACTCCGGCAACAACATCCTATGTGGGGGGACGCATTGGTGTGGATTCTGATCTGGATGACTGTCCCGATGGTGCGGCCACGAACTGTTCTCTGGGGCCTCGCGGAACGCACAACACGGGAACGCCCACTTACTTTGATCCATTGGGTGGCTGGCTGTACAAGCCCAACACCAACGCCGCCATAGTGACGGCAAATCTTCATGTTCTTTATTCAGGGAATGTTAAGACACTTCTGACTTTACCACAGCAACCGGCCAGCTTTGTGTATGACAGTGCCGGAGCACTTTACTATTGCGGCGCCAAAGACAAAAAACTCTATAAGGTGGCTGTTCACAACTTCGCAGATCTTTCCAACACCGCCGTCTGGCCGCTGACAGAAGGCGTTCATTACACGACGACAGAACTGCCTTTCCCAGCAAGCTCGATCGCGTGCCAAGGGCGTCGTATTCTGATCAAACCGGCCTCCGGCCCCAAACCCAAACGGCTGGTCTTTATGGCCATGCAAAACGGGCTTCCGGCCATTTCAGAATACTTCCTGCCTTAAAGCTTTAGACGTGCTTCTTCCATTCCAATTCATGCGCCATGTATTCAGTCAGCATGTGCTTTTCATCTTTCAAGCGGCTGTCACTCCAACCCAGTTTGTCCTGGAAGACCTGCCCGATCTCTTCAAGATATTTGACTCCATGATTGCGATCCGCAAGGAACAACGGCACACGGCGGGCGTAAAAATCACGCATATGAAGACACATCGTGGAATCAATTGCCTGGGCCGCTTCCAACTGCCAGTAAGTCATGTCAGAGGAGTACTTGTTAAGAATCTCCTCACCCTCCATACCATAGCGTTCTGCCAGAAGTCTCATTTCTTCATAAGGGCGACCGGTCTCTTGAGACCACACATCGGCCTGAACCTTGGCCTGAAGGAAGGCGTCCACACTGGTATAGGCGTTCAGCGGCTTGGTTGTATCAGATTTGCTCCAGGCCACTCGCTCTTCGAAAGAAAACGACTGCAAAGCTGCATCAACGGTTTGTTCACACATCAAACGATACGTCGTGTACTTCCCACCCGCTACAAAAGTCACACCACGATCATCATGAATGATTGTATGTTCGCGGCTGGTCTTGCCTTCGCTGGAGGAGCCATCATTCACCAGAGGGCGTACCCCGGCATAACTGGCGATGATGTCGTGAGCTGTCAGGTTGGCACCCGGGAAGTAGTAGTCGGTGACTGACAGAAGATATTTTACATCTTCCGGTGTGGCTGAAACATTTTCCGGCGCATCCTTAAAATCAGTGTCCGTGGTTCCAATGATAATCATTTCGTGACGGGGAATGCCGAACACAATACGGTCACTTTTTTCCGCCGCCATCACCACAGCACTGCTTAAAGGCAGACGGTGCTTTGGCAGCGTCAGGTGAATACCCTTGGTCGGGCGCAGGATGTTTTTCCAGTCTTTAAATATCTTTTCACCCAGACTGTCAGTCCATGGGCCAACGCTGCTGATGATATGTCGGCCTTTGATTGCAAACTTTTCTTGCGAATGCTGATCTTCACACAGAACTGACTCAATCTTTCCGTCAGATCCGAACTGCACGCCCGTGGCTTTCACATAGTTCGCACAGAGCGCCCCATTTTCATTTGCCGAGCGCAAGGTTTCATGAACCAAGCGATCATCATCCATATAAGCGTCGGAATAAATATAAGAGCCCAGCAGCTGCTGATGGCGCAGTGCCGGCATACGATCCATGGATTCTTCGGCATTCAGTCGCTCGTGAATTTCCGGAGCCTGAAACAAGGAAAGAGCATCATAAAGCCACATGCCCAACCCCATCTTGAACATTCCGACCCGGCTTTCCTCATAAAGAGGAATCATGAAGCGCAGTGGATGCACCAGGTGAGGCGCCATATCAAACAAACGTGTGCGTTCGTTCAATGCCTCAAAGACAAGTTTAAATTCCATGTTTTCCAGGTAGCGAATACCACCGTGAATTAATTTGCTGGATTTGGATGACGTGCCCGATGCAAAATCCCGGGCTTCGATCAAAGCCACCTTCATGCCACGGGCGGAAGCATCACGCGCCACACCCGCGCCATTGATTCCTCCCCCGATAATAATCAGATCAAATTCCTGAGATTTCATTTTATTGATGTTCTGAATTCGATTTGCGAAGGAGAAATTTTTCATGTTTTATCCTTTTGTCGTCTTCACAGAAAGTGTTCCCGGCTGCCATGATTCGGGCCTGAAGGCCTTCACAGAATTGGGCACTCCATTTTCGTTCGGGAAATAAACTCTTTGCAGATGTTTTTCTCTTCCCAGTTTATAGGCAAGCTCACATAGTTCATCGCGGGCCTGCAAAGATGTGTATTGAACGTGCTCAACCCAAAGGGACTGTGTCTGGCCGTCCAGGAACAGCAGTGGCTGGGCGATGAAGTATCCCATCAACTTGTTTGTGTCCTGCTCCAGCGCCAGAAAGCTCCAGCCCAAAGCAATATAATGATTCAAGGCTTCCACTCGAAATTTCGAGTTCCAGCCGGCCATCATTCTTTCCATCTCATCCGGATAAGCTTCCGCAAGCTTTCTGCTTTCCAGATCCAAAATTTGCTGCAAATCTTCCGACTGAATCACTCGACAATAAAGGCTCATGGCCTCAGGTCTCCTTGTCATTTTTCATTTCATATTTCATACTAAGAGCCTATGAAATACAAAGATTATTCCACCGACATTTGGAAGCGCATAGATACGATACTGGACCTCGTTCTGAAAGAAGATTCTGCACCAGTGGCAGCTTTTGATGCGGATGGAACATTGTGGGATACCGATCTGGGCGAAACCTTCTTCCACCATCAAATTGACAATCGCCTGGTACAACTTCCGCCAGATCCTTGGGAACACTATCAAACCATGAAAGCGGCTGATCCGACAAAGGCCTACCTTTGGCTAGCTCAGATCTGCCGGGGGCAAAAATTGGAGCAGGTTCATCAATGGGCTATTGACGCCGTTAAAGGACACTTCCCGGTTCCCGTCTTCACAGAGCAGAAGAGACTGATCGATCTGTTTCTTTCCAAAGGCGTACGTATCTATGTCGTCACCGCATCCGTTAAATGGGCGATCGAACCCGGCGCAGAAATGCTGGGTCTTAGCAAGGATGATGTCATCGGAGTTGAAACCGTTGTTGAAAATGGAACCATCACAGATATTCAAAAGGGTCTGATCACCTACAAACAAGGCAAAGTGGATGCATTGCTGGAAAGAACCGGCGGAAAAAAGCCGTTCTTCGCTTCCGGAAATACCATGGGTGACTATCAGCTTTTACAATCAGCCACCCACCTGGGACTGGCAGTTAGCGCCGCTGCACGCGACGATAAATTATTTAAGACAGAAAAAGAGCTGCAAGAATACGCAGAAAAGCATTCTTGGCTGTCCCACAGATTTATATAACTCAAGGAATGTTTATATAACTCAAGAAATATCTCCACCGAGCCGGTGGATTGTTTCGGGGACTTCCTCATATTTGTTGATGTGATTTGCGGCTTGAGGCTATAGCAGTGTCTCTTTGAGGAGACACTGGTGCTTAATCTTGAAGCCGACTTTGCATTACACGAATTATTCTTTTCAAAAACCGATTTCAAAGGCCTGATTCAAACCGGAAACAAGGTCTTTCTTCGGGTGAGCGAATATCAAGAAGAGGAAATTCTACGTCGTCCTCATAATATCATCCGCCATCCCGATATGCCCCGATGCGTTTTTAAACTTTTCTGGAGTTTTCTCAAGGAAGGAAAGCCGATCTGTGCCTACGTAAAAAATCGCAGCAAGAACGGCCGGTTTTACTGGGTCTTTGCCATGGCCTTCCCAATGCCTGATGGCTATTTATCCATTCGCTTAAAACCCAGCACAGCCCTGATGTGCGAAATTCAGACCGTGTACGCCGATCTTCTGCACAAAGAGGAAGCCGGCGTCTCGCTTGAGCAGGCGACTGAATATCTTTTAAAGGCTTTACTGGAGAAGGGATTCTCATCCTACGAAGACTTTATGAATAAAGCCCTGCTGGCTGAGATGAAATCTCGTGATGGCCTGCTGACGCTGTCTCAGGAAAATCTCGCACCGGCAATCAACACCGACAGCGGACTTCTGGAAGGACTTCTGAGAGCATCACGAGCCTGCACAGAAACTGCTCGCAAAGCCTTCAATCTGGCCGATCAACTCAGCGAACGGACCGGCGCTCTTAAAACAAAATCCCGGGCTATCGATGAACTCTGCCGCGAGGTTCAGATGGTCACCACGAACCTCACCATCTCCGCAGCCAAATTGGGGGAAGTGGGAAAACCCCTGGGCGTGGTTTCCAACAACCTGGAAAAGCTGGCTGAAGACATCCTCAGCAACACCCTGGATTTTGAAAAAACTTTCACTTCGTTTCATCAATCAGCTGCAGAAATGTATTTGGCGATTGGCGTCTCTCGCTTTCAGATAGAAATGATGAACCATCTGCTGGAAGAAACCTTGTATCGTGAGGACGCCCAGGCTTCTATCAGCGAGGAACAAGAGCAGATGCTGATTCAAAACTGCGATCTCTTAAAGCAGTTGATTTCCTCAAACTTTGCGACTGTGCTGAACACCGCCAAAGAGCTCACCAAAGAAAACAAGTCGCTGATCCGATCAGTGTCCATGCTTTCCAAAGTGACTGCCGGGATGGATGTCATCTGCGTGGTCGGAAAAATTGAAATGTCCAGAGTGAAAGAGCTCTCTTCGTCGCTGGAAGCTCTTCTGGGGGACATGGAAGAGCTGACAGAAAGCTTTAAAAAAATTCTGCGCTCTATTGAGGGGGAAAGTAAATGGGGACTGGGTATGTCCAATGAGCTGCGTGAACAGCTGACTTTCATTTCTCAGAACTTACGCCAGGTGGATCGCGCCATCACCGCCTAAAAAAAAAGCCCTCGATCAAGAGGGCTTTTTTTACCGAACTATGCTTTGCCAACAACTTTTTCGATGTCCGCAATTTCTTTTGGCACGGAAGAAGTCATATTCTCAGAGCCTGTGGAGGTGACCCGCAAATTGTCCTCGATACGAATACCAATACCGCGGTACTTCTGAGGAGCTGATGTGTCGTCAGCTGGGATATAAATACCCGGTTCAATGGTGAAGCACATGTTGGCTTCAATCGGACGAGGCTCGCCCTTCTTGAAGTAAAGGCCGGCATCATGCACATCCATGCCCAACCAGTGACCGATGCCATGCGGGTAGTATTTTTTCTGCGCCAAGGCCTGAATAAGATCATCCTTGCGACCGGATAGAAGCCCCAGATCCAGCATCAGATCCGTCAGCAACGACGTCCCCATATCATGCAGGTCCTTAAACACAATTCCCGGCTTCACGAAATCGCAGATCTGCTTCTGAACTTTCAAAACACCTTCATACACCCGAGCCTGCTCATCCGTGAACTTTCCGTTCACAGGATACGTGCGCGTGATATCGCCCGTGTAGTAATTAAACTCGGCCCCGGCGTCGATCAAAAGAAGATCCCCATCCTGGCAGACCTGATCGTTAAAATTATAATGAAGAGTCGTCGCTGCATTGCCCGAAGCGACGATGTAATTATACCCTTCGCGCGCTGAACCGCGCATGTAGAAATTGTGCGCCAGAACCCCTTGGATCTGACGTTCGGTCACCCCCGGACGAGTAAAGCGCATCGCCGCCAAATGAGCTTGCGCAGAGATCTCGCACGCCTCACGCAGCTGAGTCAGTTCATATTCGGATTTTACCAAACGCATTTCACCCAACAGCGTATCGGCATCGAGAATCGTCAAAAGACCATTCCCCATGCGACCCTGCAAAGCCTTCACGCTTTCCAGAACATCCTGCATCTTGTGATCCATCTCAGGATTCTTGTACTGGCGATAGTAAACACGATCGACTTCTTTTAATAGTTGTGGAGCGACTTTGCTGAACTCATCAATTGGATAGGCCTTATCAACCTTGAACTCGCGCTCACAGCCCTCGGGTCCATAGCGGAAACCATCCCAAGTTTCTCTTTCGACATCACGGCGACGCACGAACATCACCGTTTCAGGCTTAAGCCCCGGACGGTAAACCAGAACAGACTCCGGCTCTTCCCAACCCGTCAGATAGAAAAGATTTGAGTCCTGTCGATAAGGGAAATGACAGTCATGGTTACGAATATATTCCGGGTGAGAAGTCACCACCAAAGCAGCCCCTGGGATCTGCTCGCCGGCTTTTTTTCTTCTTTCGGCAAAGATGTTCATGTCATACGTGGGTTTTCTGCTCATAAAAATTCTCCTAAAGACCCCATTTACGCGTCAGGCTCTTCAACTGTTTGGCTGCGGCATCCGCACCTTTGTTCATGATTTCCCGACGCTTTTCAAAATCCATAATACCATAACCGGACGTATCCAGTGAAATGACCGTATCAACTCCCGGCAAAGGCTTATTATACAGTCCCGCCACTTCACTCCATAATACGTTGTCTGTAGCCTGAGCATCCAGGGTGAACGGCTTAGATCCGCCCGGTGCCTGCAGAACATTGACGAAGACAATGTAATTCGCCCCCTTCTGGCGCAGATAATTGGCCAAAGAAGTGATGTCGCGGATGCCGGAAACGCTGTTCTGATACGGCTTAAAGAACGGCGGATACGCCATGCACAGATACATCAACTGGTCGATGCTTCCGCGGTTCATCAGGTAAACCTGATTCTTCTTCAGATTGTAAGACGGACATGCGAACGGTACTTTAAAGTCCTCGATTTTGGCGCGATTAAATGCGACCCCGACAAAGTCCTTCAACACTGTCACGTCGTTGTTTTTGTTCACCCCACCCAGCAAGGACTTCTTTAACACCTCTTCGTCCTTGAGTTTGAACATCTGCCACTCAACTTCGTTGGCAAGTTCCTTATTTGCATACAGGGCTGCCATCGGTGAGCCAAACTCGACACCGCCAATGGCGTAAACTGGAACTTTGGCTCTTTGCAACTCATGCAAGAACCCAATATGAGCGTAGGTCTTTGCGCCTCCCGCCCCCAGGATCACACCGATCTTGGGCATTGTGGGAATCACAGGAGCCGGAGGTGGCGGCGGAGTGATCTCTGTCACCTCTTCTTCATCTGTTTCCATCGGTGGGGGTGTTCCGATATTTTCACGTTCCTGAGGACGCTGCTGCTGAGGAGACACAGGACGGGTTTGTGGCATGGAGGGTGGCGTTCCCTTACGAACGTCCTCGCGAGTTCTGATGCTCTGACAACTTGCCAGGAAGAGAAACAGCACCAGCCAGCTAGATTTTTTTTGCGTAAATAAAGAACTCATTATTTCCGTCCTTTCCCTGAATCGGAGATGGGAAGTAGTCGAGAACCTTAAATCCATTTTCAGAACAAAGAGCTTTTATTCTGGTCTCGACCTCTGCATACAAAGAAACATCTTTGACTATACCCCCCTTTGAAAGGCCGTCAACGCCGACCTCAAATTGGGGCTTTACCAGACTTAAAAGACAGCCTTCAGTCTTAAGAAAGCCTGCCAGTTCCGGTACGATCAATGCGATTGAAATGAAAGAAACATCCATCACCACCAGATCAAATTTTTCTGGCGGCGTGGCCTTCAGGACTTGTTCGTCCCGGGAAAGATTTCGGGCGTTGATTCCTTCGATCACCTGCAAACGGGAATCCTTCAGAAGTTGTGGATGAACCTGCCCATGCCCTACATCCACACCCAGCACCTTTTCTGCCCCCTGCTGCAAAAGGCAGTCAGTGAAACCACCTGTGGAGATTCCCACATCCAGAACTTTGAGGCCCTTCGGAGATTTCCCCACATGAGCCAACGCACCTTCCAACTTAAGCCCCCCCCGGGAGACAAAGCGATTGGCCGGTCCGGACTCCACCGTGATCAGACCCACCTGCGCCGCAGTGACTGCATAACTGGATTTTTTGAGAATCTTTTTTTGCGAATTTTCAGAAAGATAAACTTGTCCCGCCTCGATCAGTTCCTGTGCATGAGTGCGCGACTGCGCCAGACCCCTTTCAACAAGATAAAGATCCAAGCGCACTTTTTCTGACATAGAACTACACCTGACGATTTTGATTGAAGCTGATAAGGAATTCCAACATGGGCGCATCCGCAGAGACCTTGCGAAGCTCTGCCAGTGTCGATGCACTAAGATCCTTCAGATAAGTCTTGGTTCCCTCCAGGCCCAAAATGCCCGTGAAACTACGCAAGTCCTGTCCCTTTTCGCCGTGATCCAGCACATCGTCAGCCACTTGGAAGGCCAATCCCAAACCTTCTCCGAACTTTTTCAAGCTTTCGATATCAGTTGGCTTGGCTCCGGCAATCACAGCGGCCCCCTCGACTGCGACACGGATCAAAGCCCCTGTCTTCAGACGATGCAGATGGGTTAGCTCTTCCAATGACATCTGTTTGTCACCGGCGCGTAGATCAATGGCCTGGCCACCCACCATACCACGGATGCCTGCCGCAGATGAAAGCAGTCGGCCCAGTTGAGCCACCAAGAAACTATTATCAGCGTAGCCTTCAGCAATCAGCATAAAGGCCTCGGTCAAAAGAGCATCCCCGGCAAGCAAGGCAAAGTCCTCACCATAGACCTTATGATTCGTTGGCTTGCCTCGGCGCATGTCGTCGTTATCCATGCATGGAAGGTCATCATGAATCAGAGAATAAGTATGAACCAGTTCCACCGCTGCGGCGAAGGGAAGAATTTTTTCTTTGTTGGCACCAAAAAGCTCTCCCACCAGCAATGACAAGACCGGACGGAAGCGCTTGCCACCATTGGTGGCAGAATAAAGCATGGATTTGCGCAATTCAGCGATGGCCGCTCCCTCGGGAAGCTCCATCTCAGACAGATACTTTTCCACAAACTGATTTACAGTTTCAGTGCGTGCCGCTATTTCCTGTTCAATCTGAATTGCCAAATCCAAGATTAGTTCTCCTCAGCAGTGAAATCAGATGTCACCGGCTGACCGTCTGCGCCCACCGACATCAAAAGTTTCACTTTGGATTCAGCCTCGTTCAGACGCTGATGACATTCCCGTGAAAGCTTCACACCTTCTTCAAAAAGCTTCAGTGATTCTTCCAGGGCCAAGTCGCCCTTTTCCATTTTCTGAACGATCTCTTCCAGACGTCCCAGCTTTTTCTCGAAATCCATTTATTCCCCTTTCACGCTGTCAACAACAGCGGTCAGTGAGCCCTGAGCCAGACGGATATCCAAAAGATCACCCTTTTTAACCTGGTCAGACGATTTAATAACAACACTATCCTTGGTCACGATGGAATAGCCCCGCTCAACCACCTTCAGCGGACTGAGACTGTCGAGCATCCCCATCACTTTACCCATACGGGCCTTTTTTCGCTCAATAGAGAACAACAACGCCTTTTCTGTGCGTGCCTTCAGATATTCCAGATCCTTTTTCTTTTCCTGGATCAGGTCCTGCGGACTTCCCAGCTTTTCATTGAGCAGCTCCACCTTGTGGCGACGCTCTGCCAGGCGCCGGTTCATCGCAAACTCCAGACGATTCAAAAGATCGTCGTTGCGCAATTCCAAATCCTGAAGGCGGCGCTGAGGATCTACCAATCGCTTTGAAAGACCCGTCATCTTTTCACGCAGATACTTCATCTTTTTTTCAAAAGAAAGTTTCAGCATGCGTTCCAAAGAAACCACTTTGTTGGCAAGCTCCCCGGAACTTTTTGCCACAAGCTCTGCTGCCGCCGACGGGGTCGGTGCACGCAGATCCGCGACAAAGTCAGCAATCGTAAAATCAATTTCGTGACCCACGGCCGAGATCACCGGAACCGGGCTGGCAGCAATCAGACGCGCCAGCTTTTCGTCATTGAAGCACCACATGTCTTCGATCGAACCGCCTCCGCGTCCAACAATGACCACATCCACACCCGGAAGGGCGGTGGCCTTCTTAAAGGCTTCACAAATCTGTGGAGCAGCGGCTTCCCCCTGAACAATCGTCGGCACGACTGTGACCTGAATTGATTTAGCCCGACGGGAAAGTACATTCAGGATGTCCCGAATGGCCGCCCCGGTCGGAGATGTCACAATCGCAATATGCCTTGGGAAGGTTGGAATCGGTCTTTTTTTAGATGTATCAAATAGCCCTTCCGCTTTTAATTTCATCTTCAGTTGCTCGAAGGCTTTCTGCAAAGCCCCAGCACCCACAGGCTCCATCATCTCGCACATGAGTTGATAGTTTCCACGTGGCTCATACACCGTGATACGGCCGCGCACGATCACTTCCATACCGTCGGTCGGCTTGAACTTCAGACGCGCATTGTGACCGCGGAACATCACCGCCGTAATCTGAGATTTAGAATCTTTTAAGCTGAAATAAAAGTGCCCCGACGTGTGCGCTTTGAAGTTGGAGATTTCACCCTTCACCCACACGGTCCCGATCTGACCCTCGAGAAGCTGTTTGACATAGATATTGAGCTGCTCAACAGAAAGCACGGAAGGTTCATTGCTTTTCGTCAATAGATCCGCAGCCCCCAGATTAGCCTGGGCGGAAATATCTGCTTTACGAAGAGCCTGATTAGGAGTGTCCGACATGGGAGCAGAGGCTAATGCCCTCCCCTGCCAGTGTCAATACTTCGGGAGTCAATACATTGAGAGTCAATTGCGCACTAAAGGGAGGAGTACCAGACGTTCTGCACAGACCACAGTCCGCCGACAAAAAAGCAGATCCACGCCAGGGATTTGTGCTTCGTGATATTGGCGTAGGCCTGCCCCAGGCGCTCCTGTCCGATCCTAGCCAGGACGGGGTTCTCCAACACAACAACCATCAGGAGTCCATAGAAAAAAACCACAAACGGAAAAATAAAATCTAACATTTCTGGCGTCATAAGCAATTTATCGGAGCTTTGCCAGAAAGTAAGAGTCCGGTTTGATTGACGGCTTTAAAAGACCTGATAGAATAGTCTTCAGAAGGGTTCGACGGCGTAAAGCTCTATCGAAAATAAACCTTACAAGCATATTTTTGGGAACTGTCCCTGACAATGGTGAGCAAGCTCAGCTCGTACTGAGAAGCCTAAAGTTGTTATCATGGTTACCCACCTTAGCTAAAACAGGTTTACTTTTTCAGAGTGGCCTTCGAGCCTTTTTTTATTTGTCTCATTTCAAGACAGTCCTGCAAAAAACTTCTGCAATTTTGTCATAATTTACTCTAAGAAATCATCGGCTTCATCGTTCAGGCTCCCGCCCGTAAGTCCGATAAGTTTCTTATGAAATTAAGCCGGACTCTGGCCGCTCTTCTGTGCGGTTGTTCTCTACTTCTATCTGGTTGTGGCAATGGCAATGGCTTTGAGGGCCGTGACGACTCTTCGTCGTCAGAACCCGCCTCCAACGAACCCCCTTATTATGGCAAACCCACTGAAATCGACAATGCTGCGGCAATCACAGTCACGGCACCTGCGATCTTCCGCTATCGGGGTTTGAGTTTTAGCCCCGGGGCCAGCACCAATGGCTTAACCGGTGTTGTAAACGAAGGAATGCCCATCGCCTTTGCAGAGTTTCATATCTATGATGAAGCCGGCACACGCATCCAGCAGGGCGAAACCACAACCGACGGTCTGGCCGTTTTCAAGATTCCAAAAACAGAAGGCACCTACACTTTAAAAGTGTTTTCCCGCGCTCAGAACGCCTATCTGAATGTCAGCATTCTGAATGACATCTACGCCAACAGCCCGCACTTTGCCGCGCGCACCTTCACTGTCACGGCCTCTGACATCACCAACGGGACCAAGGATCTGACCTCTACTCCCGTCATTGCCGAAGCCGATGAAAACTTGTATCCAGGCATTGAAGGCGGCGCCTTCAATATCATGTATAATATCCTGCTTGCGAACGAATACATCCGCCGCAACATCAATAAAAACGTTCTTGAAAGTGGCGTTCCTTCTACAGACCCCAATAAATGGTGGGTGGCTGAAAAAGTGACCGTCTACTGGAAAGCCGGATTTAATCCGTATTCCTATTTCGGCTCCAACTCACCCCTGTCGTTCTATTCACCTGGAGATCGAAAGCTCTTTATCTTAGGGGGCGTCAGCGGTGACGTGAAATCCTCTGACACGGATCATTTCGATGACTCGGTGATTTTGCACGAATACGGTCACTTCCTGGAAGACGTCTATGGGAACTCAGCGTCTCCGGGCGGCTCGCACAACGGAAACTTTGTCATTGATGCGCGCTTGGCATGGAGTGAAGGCTGGGCCAACTACCTGCAGGCAGCTGTTCTGACGGGTGCCGATGCTGCCAGCCTTGGAGTCGACGAAAGCCGCGTCCCCGATCAGGTTCGCTATCACTATTACGTCGATACCTATGGTTACAAGGGCAACGCCAAATCCGGCGTCAGCATTTCGTTCAACCTTTGGGAAAATGGCGCGACGGCTTCTATGGACAGCACAGCCACCGACCTTGAAGGCACAGGAACATTCCGTGAGGTGTCCGTCTCAAGAACTCTTTATAAAACCACACGCAAGAACGATGCAATTTATTCGGGCATCAAAACCGGTGCGGGTATCGCTTTTGCTGATATCTGGAAAACGTTCTCGGGTGAAGACACCCTTGGCCACAGGAAAAACAACAACCCGGTGGCCACAAGCCTTGTGAATACAGCTTTGTATCCAATCCCCAATTTCGGTCTGTTTAACAACCTGCTTTCCCGCAACATCGCCGCTAATGCCAAATGGGATACCATTTTGGATGAGGAAAAACAGAGCAAGACCACCAAAGACTATGCGTACTACCTCAGTGCGACCGGAGGCTCCTGCCCAACAACGTTCACTGTCGGCACACCCGAGACCAGTTTGGGTGGCTTGGCAAGATCTCACCAGCAGGTCAATAATGACTTCTACCTCTTCTATTATGACGGCAGCGGTGGAAGCATCTCTATGAACTTCTCAAGCAGCAAGCTGAATTTGGATCTGATCCTTTACAAAAAAGACTACGTCTATTTCGAAGACACTCATTGGTACGCCGGCTATTCATCTTCGTATATCGCGCGACAAAGCCGTTCTGCAAGTGCCACGACAGAAACCGTCAGCTTAAGCGGGTTATCCGCTGGCTATTACATCATCAATGTGAAAATCAACGCCTATAGCAAGGTCAATTCAGACCTGAATGCCCCTGCCACTTACACCCTGACAAGAAATGGAGTCACCCCACTATGCGGAAGCGAAAGATAGTCTTCACCGCGGCCTTTATGACCTTGGCTTTGGGAGCCTCCCTGTTTTCATTTTCTGGAAACTCTGAAGAGCGCAGTCCCGCGGCAGCAAGCAAAACAAGCTGGAGACCTCTGCCCGTCGGAAAGCATCTGGCCGCATTCCACGTGGAGCTAAAAACCGAGAACGAGATACCGGAAGATGCAGACGATGAAGTCTCTTTGGTCGCACGCATATTAGTCAATCAGGACCTGCAAAGTGATTTCACTTACTCCTGGAGTCTTCCCGAAGGAGTGTCTGTGGTTGAGGGGGAAGTGTCGGATTCTTTGGCCAACGTCAAAGCCGGACAAGTCGTGGAGCTGAAGTTGACTGTTGTGGGTTTCTCGAAAGAAAAACAGAAAATGATCTCTTTGGGAGTTAAGGCCCGTGCCGGCAATGAAGTCTTGGGAAATTCCGCCTTGATCGTCAGCCGCTCGGAAGACACCCTGGAAGCGGAAGCCCCGGAACTTCGACGTTCTGCCGAAGCTCAACTGGGAAGTGAAGTTTTCAAACGTCGGAGAAAATAAAAAAGGACCCGTCAGGGTCCTTTTTCTTTACAGCGGAATCACTTCGATTTCCGGATTGAACTGATCTCTCAGAATACCCTCGATAGCCATCAAGGTTCCGGACGTGGCACTTGGGCAAGTCCCACAGGCGCCCTGATAGAAGACATAAAGTTTATTGTCTTCGTATTTCACCACATCCAAGTCCCCACCATCACCCTGCAAGCCCGGACGGACCGTGTGATCCAGAATCTCTTCGATCTGCTGAACCTCTGGTGACAGACTTGCACGACGCAATTTCTTTTCATCCATCTGTGTCTGGTTCGGATTATGCGCCGGCATGCGAGTTTGAATCACGGAGCAGACATTTCGTTGAATCTCTTCAGGGTCTGCATCAAAGTTGTGAGTGATCGTGATCACATTCTGGAAGAAGTGAACCTGACGAACACCTTCAACTTGAAACAACGCGGATGCCAGTAGGCTTTGATCAGCCTCTTTTGCGTCAGCATAGGTCGCCTTGCCCTCTGTCAGGACTGGACGATCCAATACAAACTTCCACGCGTTGGGATTTGGGGTCGCTTGAATACGGATGAGTACATCTTGGGTGCTCATAACAACATCTCCCGGGCCTTTGCCACGGCTTTAACTAAAGCATCAATATCTTCATGATTATTATAAACTGAGAACGAAGCGCGAACTGTTCCTGGGACTCCCAATCGAGCCATCAGAGGCTGGGTGCAATGGTGACCCGCGCGAACAGCAACACCTTCCTGATCCAGAATCTGAGCCACATCCGAATGATGAGCCCCCTTCAGATTGAAGGAAAGGATCGCCCCTTTGTTGGAAGATGTTCCAAAGACCTTCACATCAGGAATCGCCAGCAGTTTTTCAGTCGCTGACTTTAGGATTTCCATTTCATAGGCATGGATCTTATCCAGACCGATCTTTTCAACAAAATCCAAAGCGGCATGCAAACCCACAGCCCCTTCCACATGCGGTGTTCCTGCTTCAAAGCGAGTGGGAACATCATTGAACGTGGTCTTTTCAATGGTGACTTTGGAAATCATGCTGCCGCCACCTTGATACGGAGGCATCTGATCCAGAATCGCTTTCTTGCCATAGACAGCACCGAAGCCGAAGGGACCAAAAAGCTTGTGCGCAGAAAAAACGAAGAAGTCACAGTCCATATCCTGCACATTCACCGGAAGCTGGGACACAATCTGGGCGCCATCCACCAGAACCTTGGCTCCGGCCTCATGCGCCAGACGAGTCAAAAGCTTCACATCGGTGTTTGTTCCCAACACATTAGAGGAAGCGGTGAAAGCCACAAGTTTTGTTTTGGCGGAAAGCTTGCTCTTGAAATCCTCAAGATTCAGCTCTCCGTTGTCGTGAATGTCCGCCGCCACGACCTTGGCGCCTACTTTTTCTGCAACCATCTGCCAAGGCACGATGTTCCCGTGATGCTCCATCACGGTGATCAAAATCTCATCCCCGGCCTTCAGGTTCGAAAGCCCCCAGGAGTTCGCCACTAGGTTCACGCCCTCTGTGGTTCCACGGACGAAGATGATCTCTTCAGACTGGGAAGCCCCCAGGAAATCCGCCACTTTCTGGCGAGCGGCCTCAAAATGCCCCGTCGCCACATCACCGAGGTAATGCGCTCCACGGTGCACGTTGGAGGTTTCATAAGAATAAAAATGCGAAATACGATCAATCACGGACTGGGGCTTTAATGTTGTCGCCCCGCTGTCCAGATAAATCAGTTTCTTGCCATGAACCAATTGGGTCAAAGCCGGAAACTGACTGCGAACACTTGCAAATAACTCTTCTAAATTGCCCATAACACTTACCGAGTCAGGCTGAGGTGACTGAACGCCTCATCCAAATGGCGAGACAACCAAATCTGGATGTTCTCGTCGGAAATTTTATAAATCACTTCAGAAAGGAAGCCGTAACTTAACATTGGAATCGCTTTGTCTTTCGGAATCGCGCGGGACTGCAGATAGAAAAGCTCCTCGCGGTTCAACTGCCCCACGGTCGATCCGTGCGCCGCCTTCACATCGTCAGCATAGATCTCCAAACAAGGCTTGCTGTCGGCTTCGGCTTTGGTGCTTAAAAGCAGGTTATTGTTCAACTGGGCGGAGTTGGCTTTCTGTGCACCTTTTTCGATCAGCACCTTGCCACAGAAGACCGCCTTGGATTCACCATCCAAAATGCCCTTGTACAATTGATTGGTGTTGCACTCGCCCACGTGGTGATCGATCAAAGACGTGTTATCCACATGCTGAGATCCATGAACTGCGTATACGCCCAGGATTTCAGAGTTGGAACCCGGACCCTTCAGCACAACATCCAAAGAATGACGGGACAAAGCAGCCCCTGTTGCCAAAGCCAGACTTTCCAAATTCGCATTCTTTTCAACCAAGATGCGTGTGCGACCGATGTTGAAGGCCTTTTCACTTTCAGCCTGCACGCGCACATAAATAACTTTTGCACTGTCGGCGATATGCAGATCAAAGACGGAATTCACAAAATAGACGGCATCCTGAAGACCATAATGGCTTTCAAGAATTTTCACCGAGGATCTTGCACCGACCTCCAGACGAATGCGGGGATGAACCATCAGGTTGCTGCCGCCCTCATTGGAAGTGAAGAAAACAAAATTCACAGGTTTTTCCACAGACGTTTCCTTTGCAATAGAAACGTCCAAAGCCTTCGTCAGGTAAGCACCGTTCAGAGCATCAAAGGCGTCGTCAAACTGCTCAGGGTACTGATGAGCCTCGCTCAACGCTATTCCGGCTGGAAGTTCTGCCGACAAGGTCTTATTCAAAACACCGTTGAAGAACACCACGTTGGTAAAATCAGAATTCAGGCGCGCCTTAATCTGCAGCAGAGTTTCATGGCTGGGCTCAAAAGAGCTCGTCGCCGAAGCGAAGGCGCCTTCACCGATCGCCTTCACACTGGTGTAGTGCCAGTCTTCATCTTTGCGGGTCGGTAGGCCCTTGTTCAGAGCGTAGTCATAACCCGCCTGACGGAAGGTGGCCAAAGCCCCTTGCGCCGGATGTGCCTGACTAAATCTGTCGTAAGTAGATAGCAAGTTCATAGTTTTTATTCCTACCGCCGACTAGTTGATCAACCAGTCGTAGCCTTTTTCTTCCAGTTTCAGAGCCAAAGAGCTGTCACCTGTTTCGATGATTTTGCCGTTCACAAGAACGTGAACGAAGTCCGGCTTGATATAATCCAAAAGTCTTTGATAGTGAGTCACCAGCACAATCGCGTTGTCCTTGCGGCGAAGCTTGTTCACGCCATCTGAAACCACACGAAGGGCGTCGATATCCAGACCGGAATCTGTTTCATCCAACAATGCCAAACGCGGAGACAATACCGCCATCTGCAGGATCTCATTTTTCTTTTTCTCACCACCAGAGAAGCCTGTGTTCACCGGACGATCCAGATACTCAGGCTTCATGCTGACAAGTTTCATTTTCTGGTAAAGGAATTCACGGAACTCCCCTTCCGGCATAGGCTCAGAACCCTGATGGGCCAACACAGAGTTGAAAGCCGTGTGCAGGAACGTGAAGTTGGAAACGCCCGGAACTTCGATCGGATACTGGAAGGCCAGGAAGATGCCTTCTTTGGCTCTTTCATCCGGTTCCAAATCCAGCAAGTTGGCCATTTGGAAGTTCACTTCATATTTCACTTCGCCTGCGGTCACTTCATACGCAGGGTGTCCCGCCAACACTTTGGAAAGTGTGGATTTACCAGAACCATTCGGCCCCATGATCGCGTGAACTTCACCTGCTTTCACAGTCAGGTTCAGACCCTTCAGGATTTCTTTTTCTTCAACTCGTGCGTGGAGGTTTTTAATTTCTAACATTTTTCTTTACCTTTATTGCTACTTCAGTTTCGCCGCCCCCAGGGCGACTGCACTCTGTGCGCTTCGCGCACTTAGCCGACAGAATTTTCCAGTTTCATTTCAATCAATTTCACTGCTTCGACAGAGAACTCCAAAGGAAGCTCTTTGAAGACTTCCTTACAGAAGCCGTTCACCAGCATTGAAATGGTCTTTTCCATATCCAGACCGCGGGACTGAAGATAGAAGATCTGATCTTCGCTGATTCGGGAAGTCGTCGCTTCGTGCTCAATCGTCGCTGTTTTGTTTTTTACTTCAATATACGGATAGGTGTGCGCACTGCTTTGATCACCCACCAGCATGGAGTCACACTGGGAATAGTTGCGCGCATTTTCCGCTGACGGAAGAATCTTCACCTGCCCACGATAGGCGTTGGAGGATTTATCCGTGGAAATACCCTTGGAAATGATCGTGCTCTTGGTGTTCTTACCAATATGGATCATCTTCGTTCCGGTATCCGCCTGCATCATATCGTGAGTCAAAGCCACAGAGTAGAAAGCCCCCTCAGAGCCTTCGCCCTGCAAGATGCAGCTTGGATACTTCCAAGTGATCGCAGAACCGGACTCCACCTGAGTCCATGAAATCTTGGAGTACTTACCCAACGCTTTCCCGCGTTTGGTTACAAAGTTATAGATACCACCACGGCCTTCTTTGTCGCCCGTGTACCAGTTCTGCACTGTGGAGTACTTGATTTCGGCATTGTCCAAAGCCACCAGCTCCACCACGGCCGCATGAAGCTGGTTTTCATCACGCTGAGGCGCCGTACAGCCCTCAAGGTAGTTCACATAGCCGCCTTCATCACAAACCAGCAGCGTTCTTTCAAACTGACCCGTGTCTTTGGCGTTGATACGGAAGTAAGTGGAAAGATCAATCGGGCAACGAACCCCTTTCGGGATGTAGCAGAAAGAGCCATCCGTGAAGACCGCCGCATTCAAAGCGGCATAGTAGTTGTCCGTGTGAGGAACCACTGAGCCCAGATATTTTTTCACCAGCTCCGGATGCTTTTGAATCGCCTCAGAGATAGAGCAGAAGATCACACCAGCTTTATCCAAAACCTCGGTGTGAGTGGTCCCCACAGAGACAGAGTCAAAAACCACATCCACGGCAATGCCCGAGATGCGCTTTTGTTCTGTCAAAGGGATGCCCAGCTTTTCAAAAGTCTTGATCAGTTCCGGATCCAGATCATCCAAAGATTTTGGTTTTTCCGATTCATCTTTGGCTTTCTTTGGCGCGGAATAGTAACGAATCGCCTGAAAATCAACTGGCGGATAAGACACGTGCGCCCAGGTTGGTTCGACCATTGTCAGCCAGTGGCGATAAGCCTTCAGGCGGTATTCCAGCATCCACTCGGGTTCATTCTTTTTGGAAGAGATCAAACGGATGATGTCTTCGTTCAAACCCAGGGCGACCTGATCTGTTTCAATGTCGGTTGTGAAACCGTATTTGTATTCGTAACTTTCCAAAGGGTTGTTGGAATTTTTGTTGTTATCCATGAGCCACCACCTCTGTGGATTTTTTTGCTGGCATAGCCACTCTTCCTACCAATAGTTCTTTCAGGCTCAGGCTCTTGTAGAATTCCGTAAGTCTGTGATTTAAATCTGTGATCGGGGATACAATGTTGCAGGTTCCTTGAATCTCACAAGGAGCTTCCTTGTGCAGGCACTTCACCAAGGCCGTCGGACCTTCAATGACTTCCACTAGGTCATGGATGGAAACTTTCGCCAGATCCTTGGTGATCTGATAGCCGCCATTGGCTCCGTATTCGGCGCGCAAAATTCCGCCCTTCTGGGCCATTTGCTGCATCACACGAGCTGTCGCATCAAACGGGGTATGAAATGCGTCAGACACTTCCTTGGCCGTTGTGAGCTCGCCGGGCATTTTTTGGCTCATATACTTTAAAGCCATCAAAGCGTATTCAAGCTTGCGGTTGATTTTATTCATAAAAAGCTTCCTTCTGCGGACACTGTATGGCCTTCTATCTAATAGAAAGCCAATTGAAAAACAAGGCGAAATACGCCTAATTTTAGCGTATTTAAGATCATGACAGGATTCTTTCCTTCGGTTTTGAAAAAATGTGCTGATTTCAAAGTCTTAGGGTGCTATACGAAGGTCCTATGAGAATCCTTTTCATTACCGTCTGCAGCTTTCTAGTCCTTGGTGTTCTTCTTCTGATGGCCCGTATTTGGGGCGATGCTCAGAACTATCCCGTCTATGAACACGCCTTCTTTTCTGGCCCCGCTCCCATTGTGATCGTTAAAGCCGACACCTTGGATAAGGTTCAAGAGGCAATTAAGCTGAAACCCGACGTGGCGATCTGGGCTGACGTTCGTCTTTCCCGCGACAAAGTGCCTTTCATTTTGCCCCCTTCCCGGGATGCTGAATTCCTGAAAATGAAAGAGGCGGAACAAAAAGCCAACCCCACCACGCCCATCATGATCGGCAGCAAGTTGTCAGAGTACCCGTGGGAGCAGATCAACGAATTTTACAAAACAACACCGGCGCTGAAAGAGTACTATGAGCAGTTCCCACAAACACGTTTTGTGTTGAACGTTGTGGATAACGTGCACGACGTGCATTCCGCCGTGGTGGAGGCGATCGACGGTCTGTCTGCGAAATCACGCACCATGATTCAAAGCGATGCCCTGGTCGTCATGACCTCTGTAAAAGAGTTAAAACCAGAGTGGGTGTACGGAACCAGCACACCGGATATTATGAGAATGCTCACTTTTGATTCTCTATATATATTGTCATCCACGCAGTTTAAAGGAGACGTTTTCGTTGCCCCGTTCACGCTGATGAAAAGACCGGCCTTCAACGACGACATCCTCACAGAAATGCGCCGTCGCAACAAAAGAATCTTCCTAGGTCCCATCGAAACTACCGAACAATTTGCTGAGGCGAGTCGCCACAAGGCAGATGGCCTGATCACAGAGAATCTTCCAGAATTGCTCCAGCTTCTCAACCAAGGTCCTGTTCAATAGGTTGATCCCAATTGCATTTGGGCATATCTTTTTAGCTGACTGTTTGAAAAGCTGTCAGCCGGAGGTCTAGATATGTCCGCATTTAATTTCATCAACGTGGCGCAAGCCGCACCCTCTGTTTCGGTGAACACCAGCTCCATCGATGCAATCGCACAAGCCAGCCCTGTCGTTCAACTGACTTTGTTGATGTTGATCGTGATGTCCATCTTCTGTTGGGCCATTGGTTATTCCAAGTTCGTCACTTTCAAAAACATGAAGCAGTCCGACGAGCTTTTCATGAGCAAGTTCTGGAAAGTGAATTCATTGGACACTCTTTTTGAAGACATCGATCAATATAAAGATTCTTCTATCGCTCGCGTGTTTAAAGCCGCTTATCTGGAGATGAAAAAGATCTCTGAATCCCCCCTGCTTTCTAAAACCGAAGGGGATAAGCCGATTCTGTCGGGCATCGACAACCTTGAGCGCGTGTTGAACAAAGCCACAGAAAGTGAAGTCTCCAAACTGGAATCCCGTCTGACAGTTCTGGCGACCACGGGCTCCACCGGTCCTTTTATCGGACTGTTTGGAACTGTTTGGGGAATCATGGGTTCCTTCCACAAGATCGGTCAGACCGGAACTGCCAGCTTGGCCGTTGTGGCTCCGGGGATTTCTGAAGCCCTGATTGCGACTGCAATTGGTTTGGCAACAGCGATTCCGGCGGTCGTTCTTTACAACAACTTTATCTCTAAAATTCGCAAGCAGGAAATTGCCCTGAACAACTTCAGCGCCGACTTCCTGAACATTGTGAAGCGTAACTTCTTTCAAGGAAACTAGATCATGGGAATGAGTGGCGGCGGCGGAAAAAGCCGGGCGACATTAAGTGAAATCAATATCACGCCCCTTGTGGACGTGATGCTGGTTTTGCTGATCATGTTCATGGTAACGACTCCTTTGATGCAACAAGGGATTGAGGTGGATCTGCCGAAGACCTCCTCTTCCGGTGTTGAAGTGAATGAAGAGCCTTTTGTTTTGGTGATCAATTCCGACCAGAAAATGACCATCGCCAAACAAAAGATCGCCATGAACGAACTTCGTCCGAAACTAAAAGCGATCTTCGAACATAAAAAGAATAAACAGGTGTACATCCAGGCAGACCGCAAAGTGGATTATGGCTTCGTCGCGGAAGCCATGGCCGAAGTGCGTGCCGCCGGGATCTTTAACATTGGCTTGATCACACAACCAAAAGACCAGTGAACTACTTAGAAGAACACGAACAGCAGAAAAACGACGAACAAGTGACCCGCGGCATAGGGATCTCCTTTGCCCTGCATGCGCTTGTTATTTCCATCTTCACTCTGAAGACCGTGTTCTTTACGCCCGAGACCATTGATTTCACCCAGGCTGTGCGTGTGGATATGGTGGGCCTTCCTGATAAGACACCTCCGAAGGATTTGGCAGCTCCCGCCAAGGAAAATCCCAAGCCGGCTCTTCCTGATAAAGAACCTGCCAAGGAAAAACCCGCAGAAAAGCCACCTGAAAAAGTGGCCGAAAAGAAACCTGAAACCAAACCAGAGCCCGTGAAACTTCCTCCGGCCAAAGCCAAAGAAGAAGGTATCAATCTGGAAAAGGTGAAGGCCAAACAGCAAAATGCCCTGGAAAAACTCAAAGCCATGGCTGCCCTTGAAAAGATCAAGGAAGACGTGGCAGAGGAAAAGAAGAAGGTCGCCGCCAATGCCGGAACTGGAAAAGCCGACACCGGCAGTGCGCCGATCAAAGGCAATGTCGTGTCACCTGGCAGCTCGCTGACGGGAATCGCGAAACTTCAGAATGACAGCTATATTTCTGATTTGGATCGTCACATCAAACAGAACTGGACAATTCCAGAGTGGCTGGCCAAGAAGGACTACAAAGCCCAGGTGCGTCTGTTTATTGATTCGCGTGGTAATATTTTGGGCAGAAAAATTGTTAAATCCAGTGGCAATCCCAGCTACGATGAAGAAGTGTTAGCAACCATTGATCGTTCGGCGCCTTTCCCGGCTCCACCGGAAAAGTTGATCGCCGTATTCTCTGTGGATGGAATCCTGATTGGATTCCCGGAATAACTAGGAGGACATCATGATGAAGCAGATTTTGGCCTTGATTCTGGTTTTAGGCCTGTCACCCCTTATCTCTCATGCGCAATCCAACGGCATCTATATTAAACTGGGCGAAGCGCGCACAAAAAAAAGTCTCATGGCTTTTCCGCCACTGCAATACTCCGGATCCCCATCGACGGCTTCCCGCAATCAAGGCGTGGGCATTGAGATCTTCAACACGATCACCAATGACTTGAGTGTTTCCTCTTACTTCCAGTTCATCAATCAAAGTGCGTTTCTTGAGGATACGGCCAAGACGGGATTGATGCCGGCTCCGGGTCTGCCAAATGGATTTAAATTTCAAAGCTGGTCTTCCATCGGTGCCGATTTCCTAATTCGCGCAGGCTATTCCGTTGTCGGCAACGAAGTGACTTTAGAAACCTACACGTACCATGTCCCTCGCGCTGCTCTGGTTTTGGGGAAAAAATATAAAGGCCCTGTTTCCAGCGCCCGTCGTATTGCTCATACGTTCTCTAACGATGTTCTAAAAGCCCTGACCGGCGAAGAAGGGCCATTCCTGTCCCGCGTGGTTGTTTCCAGCGACCGTGCTGGCGGTCAGAGCAAAGAAATCTTTGTGATGGACTGGGATGGCGCCAATGCCGAACAGGTTTCCCGTCACCGCAGTATTTCGATTTCTCCAGCCTGGTCACCGGATGGTAAGAAGATTGCTTACACCTCTTACGTAAAACGTGTTGGCGCTAAATTCAGAAACGCCGACATGCTGTTGCTGGATCTGACGACAGGTAAAAGATCTTTGATCTCCTACCGTCAGGGCATCAACTCCGGGGCGTCCTTCTCTCCGGATGGTCGCAATATCTATCTGACAATTTCCCAAGGCACAAATCCTGACATCTATAAAATGACTCTGGATGGAACCTTGGTTGGCAAGATCACCAACGGTCCTTCCGGCGCTTTGAATGTGGAGCCGAATGTTTCCAACTCCGGCCAGTTGGCGTTTTCTTCTGACCGTGCGGGACGTCCCATGATTTACACGGCCAATGCCGACGGTTCGGGTCTGAAACGTATCACCTTTGCAGGCGTGTTTAACTCTTCCCCGTCATGGTCTCCGGATGGAAAGAAGATCGCCTTTGCCGGTCAAAGCGATAACAACTTCGATATCTTCGTTATGAATGCCGACGGCACCGGGATGATTCGCCTGACTTCCGCAAAAAAGGCCAACGGCAAGATGGCCAGCAACGAAGACCCTTCGTTCTCTCCAGATGGCCGTTTTGTGATGTACACTTCCAACCGCACCGGCAAGAATCAGATTTATATCTCCACTGTGGACGGTACGGAAGAACGCCGCGTGACCAACGACAATTACAACTACTTCAAACCGAAGTGGTCACGTAACATTGACTAACACATCCCTTGAAGATCAGCTAAGACAGGAGCGTAACGAGATCTGGTCTCGGTGCGCTCTGGCTGCCAAAGAGGACTCCCTTCCACCCGATCAAATCTGCCATCAGTGGAGCGGAGCCTCAGATCTTCTTCTGCGCCAAGCCTTTTCGACGTGTTTTCAAGATCAAAAAGTTGCTTTGTTCGCCCTGGGGAAACTGGGATCTTCCGAACTGAATTTAAGTTCGGACGTGGATCTTTTGATTGTCAGCCAGGATGACTCCGTCAACGCCCTGCCCGGCCTTCGCCGCTTTCAAAAAATTCTTTCAGAAAGAACGGCGCTGGGTTTTGTTTTTCGACTGGATTTTGATCTTCGCCCCGGTGGCAAACAAGGCCCCCTGATTCCAACTCTGGATCAATTCAAGGACTACTACGGAAACTATGGCGAAACCTGGGAACGACTGGCCTTTGTCCGCCTGCGGGCTCTGGCCGGCGATGAATCCTTGCAGCAGGATGTGCTCAATTTCGCTCATAAATTCTCCTTCCGCAAACATCTGGATTTCACCCTATTGGAAGATCTGAAGACTTTACGTTCAAAAATTCAGGGTCACTACTGGGGCCGATCGCAGCACGATGTTATCGACCTGAAGTTGGGTGTCGGGGGTATTCGCGATGTGGAACTTTTCACCCACGCCCTGCAGGTCATCCACGGCGGTCGGGACACCAGTTTGCAGGTCCGCGGGACAACTGAGGCTCTGTTGCTGCTGGAGATGAAAGAGCTTTTGCCAAAGGAAGAGTCTCAGTTCTTGCGCAGTCATTATTGGAATTTGCGCCGTCTGGAAAACTATGTTCAGGCCCAGAACGATGAACAGACTCATTTGCTCAGAACCGACGACAGCCATCCCCAGTTTATCCAAACGGCTTTAGCAACCTTGCGCTTTGATATGCTTCGCTGTGATTCCATCGTGAAGAGCCTTCTGGGTGAGGCCCCGCGCGAAAGCTCTCTGGAAGACGAGTTGAAGGGGGCAGGCCTTCCCGATGAGGATCTGAAAGAACTTTGGACTGAGATTTTGGATCAGGAGGTTTTGTCCCGAAACAAGGGTCGTGATGAACTGTCCCGCAAAGCCTTCCTTGCCGCCTTCTTTGAAACTTTGAAAGAGCAAAAGGGAGACTTGCGCCGTGGTCTTTTACTTTTAAAAGACTTCATCCGGGGCACTCGCGCCAAAGCCAGCTTCTTCAGTCTGCTGCTGCGGGAAAAAAATCTGCTGCAGGAGCTGGCGTGGCTGTTTGGACACTCTCCGTATCTTTCACGAATTTTGTGCAACCGGCCCGAGTTGCTGGACAGTTTTGTCTATCGCTCACAGAACACTCCCTCGGATGATCTGGGTTCTTTGCTGGAGGAACTGGCGGAAAAGAAGCTTCTGTCGGAAGTCATCAATGGTAGTGAATACCTGCGTGAAAAGAATCTGGCGCAACTGACTCAGAACCTGACCTCCACGGCGGATTCCATTGTCAACACACTGCTGACCGCTTTGAAGAAAGACTTTCCTTCGGATCTTCGTGTTCTGGCTTTGGGCAAATGGGGTGGCCGCGAACTGGGTTTTCGCAGCGATCTGGATTTTATTTTCGTTCTCAACCATCAGCCTGGGGAGGCGGACTTCAAGCTGGCCAAGCGATTCATCACCCGTCTGACAGAAAGTCATCGCGGTGGGAATATCTACTCCATTGATATGCGTCTGCGCCCCTCAGGCAAAGCAGGCCCCTTGATCATTCACGAAGATGATCTGCGCACTTACCTGCAATCCGAAGCCGCCGCCTGGGAAAGACAGGCTTACTTGAAAGCGCGTTGGGTTGATGACAACTCCCCGATGACAAAGGACTTTGTTCAGCGCGGCCTTTCCTCTGACGAACTTCTTGAGCTTGATCGCATTCGACAGCAGTTGATCTCAACCGGATCAGACCTCAGCTTGAAATACAGTGAAGGAGGATTGGTTGATCTGGAACTGGCGGCCCAGACTTTCCTTCTGCAAAAGAAACAAACTCCTGCGGCCACAGCGACCGAGCACTTCTTGTTAGCGATGGGCCCTCGGGGCAGCCTTCTGAGTAGAAATTATGACCGGATGCGGCAGATTGAACAGATGCTTCAGCTGGTTGCGTCAGAGTCACTTTCTGAACTGAAGCTAAATCATGAGTCCTTTCATGCGCTTGCCTTGGCGCTTCATACGAGTCCGTCCGAACTTTTCAAAGAGGCCCAAAGCCTTCTTTCGCAGAATATCGCCATTTTGAAGGAACTTGACCCTCGCAGGCTGCCTCACTAATAGTGAAGGAGTTGGACAAAAGTCAGGAGACAATAATGTCGAAGAATATCGATGTTAAAAAGGTATTTTGGATCTACCTTTTTGCATTCTTGCTGGCAGCTTTTAGCTTCCGTGCAGATGCCAAGACCGATTCCAAGGCAAAGACTACGAAGAAGGGAAAAGACATGATCGCAGTATTTGAAACAAATAAAGGAACTTTCAAAGTTAAACTATTTAACGACAAAGCTCCTAAGACCGTTGAAAACTTCGTAGGTTTGGCTGAAGGCACTAAAGAGTGGACTGATCCTAAAACTGGCGAAAAAGTAAAAAAACCTTTCTATAATGGTCTTACTTTCCACCGTGTGATCAAAGATTTCATGATTCAAGGTGGTTGCCCACTTGGAACTGGTACTGGTGGCCCAGGCTACCGCTTTGAAGATGAGTTCCCGGCTGGCGCTCCAAAGCACGACAAACCAGGCATCCTTTCCATGGCGAACGCGGGTCCTAACACAAATGGTTCCCAGTTCTTCGTAACAACTGTTCCAACTCCTTGGTTGGATGGCCGTCACACTGTATTCGGTGAAGTTGTTGAAGGTATGGACGTTGTAAAATCCATCGAAAACTCCAAAACAGGAGCTATGGATCGTCCGGCTGAACCGATTGTTATCAAAACTGTGACAATCCAGAAGTAATCTGAATTAAATAAGTTAAAACTAAAAAGCCCGGTGGAAACACCGGGCTTTTTTTTATGTTAACTGTTGAGTTTCAAAGATAGCTTAAAGTTCTAAGGTTTCTTCCCGCAGAATTGTTCCGCCTGGATCCAGTAAGCCGGGGAGCAATAGTCCTCCCACTGGTTGTTCTTATTTGTGGAATACGCATAGAACCAAGTCAGCTTGTCACTCTGATTCTTGAAATGAACTTGATGAGGCATTTCCATCGGTTGTTTACCGTTAACAAGATAACACCAGCCGTAAACACGCATCTCTGTATCAGAAACGACCTCGATGCTGTCTAATCCGATGGGGCTATTCAGGATCGAATTCAAACCTTCTTCAGAACCCACATAGGGGATCTTATTGGCATTAAAGATTTCAAGACTGACAGCGCCCACGGACTTCTGCAGATCCGCTTCGTAGACCCCTTCATAGACCGGCTTATTGTCACAAGCCCCGAAGATCCTCCAGGAAACCGCCTGGGCATTGAAAGAAAAAAGCAGCGCTAAAGAAAGAACTATGTATTTCATCATGGCCCTCCTCTACCGCATTCTGATTGCGGATGCACTACCAAAAAACGGGTTGCCCCCTATAAAGGGTCACCCCGCCGAATCTATTAGGAGTTTTCCTTGCGGACTTCTTCCATATCGATTTCTTTGGCTTTGACAATAATCTGCTCAAAGATCTCTTCAGGAAGGGCACCCGGCTGACTGAAGATGATGTCACTTTCCTTGATCACCATCAGCGTTGGGATAGATTTAATCTGAAACTTATCAGCCAGCTCCACTTCGGCTTCTGTGTCGATCTTGCCAAAAATCACATCCGGATGCTTGGCTGCAACAGATTCAAAGATCGGCGCAAATCGACGGCAAGGCCCACACCATGCCGCCCAGAAATCCAGAACGATCATATTATTATTTTCAACAATTTCCTGAATATTGGATTTAGTAACTTCGATAGTCGCCATACAATTCCCCTTAACGACGTAGGTCCATGATTGTGTGCACTCAGGTAAAAGCTTTGATGTTCTTCTATAAATAGGCAACGATTTAATAAAAACAACGGGAGGCTTCATGAAAAAAATTATCGTTTCTCTTCTTGTGCTCGCTGGTTCCCAAGCTTTCGCAGCAGGTGATGCCGGTTGCGGTCTTGGCAGCATGATCATTCAGAAAAACTCCAAAGGTCTGCAGCTTCTGGCAATGACCACGAACTCATTCCTATTCACTCAGCCCCTGGGCATCACTTCCGGAACTTCCGGATGCTCTTCCCGCGGCTTGGTTATGGCCGACAAAGAAGTGCAATACTTCGTGGAAGTGAATCAAGAAGAACTTTCCCGTGAGATGGCACAAGGTCACGGCGAAAAACTGGCGACTTTGGCACAAATGAAGGGTTGCCAGAATGAGGCTTCCCAAAAAGCATTCAGCACTTTCGCTCAGTCCTCTTATTCCCGCATCCTTCCGACGGCAAACACCTCGGCAGCTGATATGGTTCAGAACCTGAATAGCGAACTTTCCGGCCAGAAGGAACTTGTTCAGCTGTGCCATGGTTCCTAATTGTCCTTTTGCTTGCGGCCCCACTGACAACGTGGGGCTTTTCTGCCGAGCGCACTGAATCCTATATCCAACAAGCCCGGTCACTCCAAATCTGGGAGGATCCTCAATGGCTTCGCCTGGGACACTATCGCAAATCCTGGGGACGTTATCAGTCTGCCATTGAGGGCGACTTTTTCCTTTCATCCCGGGGCTCGCAAGATCCCAAGGACGAACTGCTGCAAACTCTGAAAGTTCTTTTCAGCCCTTCAAGCTCTGCCAAACATCCACAGTGCCGATATCGGGCTCGCACTCTTTGGTTGAAAAGCAGATTGGATATTGCCAGCGACGACATTCTTGCCTGCCATGAACAATCTGAGTGGAAAAAGATTCTGAATGCCGAAGAGCTGTATATTGTCTTTGCCTCCAGCGATCTCACCAGTGCCGGCTCCAGCTTCGGGCATACCTTTTTACGGGCTCACAATCCCAAAAACACCAAAGAGCGTGAGTTATTGGACTATGGAATCAACTATGCCGCCCTGACCGGCCAAGACAATGGCGCTTTGTTCGCTCTCAAGGGTCTTTTTGGATTTTATCCGGGTGCTTACTCCATGCTGCCGTACTATCAAAAAATCCGGGAATACACGAATCTGGAAGGCCGCAGTCTTTGGGAATATAAGCTCAAGCTCACCCCCGCCCAGGTCGACTTTTTGATCGATCATCTTCTGGAACTGGAAGGAAGCTATTCGCCCTATTATTTTTTGACCGACAACTGCTCTCAGCAGATTCTGGAGCTTATTGAGGTCGCTGTGCCCGAGCGGGATCTCACATCTTCGTTTCGGGATGCCACCATTCCTCTGGACACCCTGAAAGTGCTGCGTGATCAGTGGCTCTTGGAGGGCGAACGCGCCCGACCTTCATTGCAGGCCTACTGGCAGGCCCACTACAGAAATCTGAATGCCGCTGAAAAGCAAGTTGTTCGTGATCTCGTACACGCGGGACACAGCAGGGAGCTGCAAAAGCTGCCCTCGGCACCACAAGCCTCGGCTCTGGAAGCAACGCTCAGCTATTTGGCGGTTAAAGAATACCGTGATCAAAAGGAATACAAGGATCTTAAGTATCAGCTCTCGGTGCAACGGGCAAAACTTGGCAACGTCACCGAACCCGTGGTGCTGGGAACCCCGAAGTCCCCTTTGCTAAGTCCTGATTCGCAAGCCTACTATCTTTCCGTGGGCAGCCTGGATGAAAAAAATTTTGTATCTTTTAAATATCGTCGGGCCTTTCATGACCTTCTGTCTGACGACAGCGGGTTATCGCCGTTTTCACATTTGGAAGTCCTGGGTGTCGAGTTTCGCTATGAAACTGCAGCAGAACGATTGGATCTGGAGCAGTTAACCTTGCTTAAAATATTTAACTCACCCCCCGTCACTGAGTTTGAATCCCCTTGGACCTGGCGCTTGGATCTGGGAACCCAACCCAAGCTGGATCCTTATCTGCGCTGGGCTGTGGGATATTCACTGGATCTTCCACTGAAAAACTTCTCGCGCGCCAGCCTGCTTCTGGTGAATGACAACTTCCATCTTAGCAGTATCCCCCATCCGCTTGTGGGTTTTGAAGCTCTGTTCATGAGCAAGTGGAACAGCGGACTTCGCTCCGTGATTTCCGCGCGAATTTTACAGAACACCCGCACTGGCGAGGGACTCGGTGTGGGCTCGGCCGGAGTGTCTTGGGGCGGTCGCAGTCTTGAGTATCGTTTTGAGACAGAGCTTTACAACCGGGTTCCTCTGCTCAAGGCCTCTGTCATCTTTTAGACAGAGCGGTGCCCAGATACGACCTCGTCGCGCTTTGATACAAGCAGCATGCCATTTAATTGATATAGAAGGGTCCAAAGCTTGCTTCCTAGGATCTTGAGGCCTTTTCACCTCAAGGAGACGCTATGAAGTGGTTTTCTAAAATCCTGACCGCAATTGCTACGATCAATATGGTGCTGGCACCTGTGGCCCACGCCGTTGACTGGTCAGAAAAAGAAAAAGCACAACTGTCACAGTATCGCGACTTCCTTGAGCCCATGGGTTACACGCTTCACGTGGACAAAGAATCCAAAAAAGCCCAGGTCTATGACAAAAACACCAAAAAACTGGCGATGGAAATTCCTTTTGGCGAGGAAACTCATCTGCGTAAATTCTCTCCGAAATCCATGAATAAGATGATGATGGATGAAATGGTCCGCATCAAAAATGCCTCTAAAGCTTCCTTGTCCCACACGGTCAGGAATCTTCCGACTGAGTCTGCGATGTTCTTTATGGCTATGGGTGCTGTGGTGGCCGGTCAACTGATCACAAACTACTCGCAAAATCCCGTGGCCATGCAGCAGCACATTCAGCATCAGCTGTCTCCAATGGGTGTGTTTGGCTTCTTTGTCTTCATGTATTCCCAAGGTCTGACTTCGAACTTGCTGTCCATGTACATCAAAAATCCAAAGTTCCATCATATGATTCCGTACCTGGGGATGACCGTCGGTGCGTTCCTTCAGACCTATCTGTCGTCTGTGATTGCTGATCCCAATGTCAAAGCCTGCGCCAAATCCATGATGGGTGGAAAAATCAGTGATGCCGAAAAAGCCAATATTGACGCTGATCCATGCGGCAAGGCTTACGAGTATCTGGTGGTAAAAAAGAAGATCTGGGAATACGCGCCGGGCATCGCCTCCATGCTGATTTCCTCGGGCGTCGCGGCCTTGGGTCAGGCTCTTCTGACAAAAGTTGTTCTGCGTGTGACGGGTGTGGATATCGCGCTTTGGCTGGCTCCAGGCTCTATGCAGGTGAAGGGTCTTCGCCTACTTCTGGTAAAGGGCCTGCAAATTTCAGCTTTCGTTGCCTTGGACATGTGGTTCAACCGTCATGTCACCTTCGCTTGGAAGAATATCTTTGACGGTGCTGACTTCCACGACATGAACAAAGACATGGTCACTCAAGTTAACACCTTGAAAGCCGCCAAATGGAACAGCTCCAGTGAAGATTTGACCAAAGGCATGAAGCACTTCCATCAAAAGATGATGGACTGGCGCATGATCAATATGTCTGAAGTTTACGAAGCACACCACAACTGGTCCGAAGCTTTGAAACAGATGACGAGCATGTTTAACAGCAGCTATTCCTTCTATAGTTCTTTTGTTAATGAGATCCGCAACGCTCGATTCAACCAGTCAGCAGTCAAACCCCTGCTGATGGATACACCCCTGAACGGAGTGACTCCGCTTGATATGGCTGAAGGCCGTGAGGATTTATACCTGACGCATCCTAAGTTTGTGGAAGGCATGCAGATGGACACTGTGGCCGAAGCTGCGATCAAGGCGGAAGCTCTGGTCAAAGCCGACAAACTTAAATACTTCCCAGCACGGCAGAAGAAAACCGTGAACGATATCATCGCGGGTCTGGCCTCTGGCGATCGCGACACCATCGGCAAAGCCCTGAAGACCCTCAATGATGAAATGCGCGTGGCTGCGATGAGCACTGCCAGTCCCTATGGATACTATCACCTGCTGGCCGAAATCCGCAGCCTGATGGGTGCGCCGGAACCGATTCTTGAAAAAGGACGTGGCTTTGGCTTGGCCTTTGAGCGCTCCAGTGAAGGTGAAAGCCTGAAAGGTACAAACTACTATCGACGTGTGGGGATCTTCGCCACTCCGAAAATCACCGACTTCCTGGTCATGCAGATGGTCTGCGGGCCGGATGCTGAAATGGGAGAAAAAGTCATTAAAACCCCTCGTATCGCCGGTGCGCACACGGGCTTCCCTTCTGTCTTCCTGCCTCCACGCTTGGCCGATACTAACGACGAATTCGACGAGTGCTTCGGTATCACCCAAGGCACGACGGCGGCTCGTATCTATGGTCACCCAGTTCGCGCAGACAGCGGGAAGCAGTACAAAGGCTTCGTCGAGTATTTGGTGCAGGAAGCTCGTCCCAATGTTGTGGGAACACCTTCTGAAACCAACTTCCCTCAGTGGTGGAACAAAACAACAGAATCACAAATGCAAGCCGCATTTAATGAGTTTGCAAAAAGCTATGATGAAATCGTGATCAAGATGGTGCGCAAGATCTTCAACTTAAAACGCAGCAGCTTCAACCGTGGTCCGATCTCTAACGGAATTATGAATGCCGTTTTCCAGGAAGAAAGAACCTATCTGGCGTTGCTGCAGGAACTGCTGCAACCATCGGCAAAGTTCAGTCTTGATTTTGAGTCTCTGATCACGACAACCCCCACTCACCCGGCGCTGCGTGCAGTGGAAACCCAGTTCATCGTGCTGAACAACCTGTTGAAGAAGATCGAGATCAAAAAAGTCGACGGCCGCGAAGTGGTTCAATCGCCTCTTGAGAACTATCAGCTGGAAGAACAAGTGGCTAATATCCAAACGGCGCTGGCCTCTGTGGCAACATTGTTGGGAGTTGGTGATGCCGAAGGTGGAGCCGCAGTTCAACTGAACAAACAACAGCGCGACGTTGCTGTTCAGGCCTTGGAGCATCTTCAGTCTTTGGCTTCTGAAGTGATGATGTACGGATCCATGGCCAATGCCGTGAGCTGGGATAAAATCCGCAACATCAAGCGTCTCAATATGGAACAGCAGAAGTTTAATAACGAGGTTCAGGCCAAGATCTCTCAATTGAGAGGCATGGCTTTGCCGGCGGCACCCTAACTGGTACGGCCTTTGAATTATAGGTAGTTGAAACAATTAAATTAAATAGGTTGCGTCCGAGGGCAGAGAGAACCCAAAAACGGAGCCGCCTGTATAGTGTGTAAACACAGGAGAGAGAGCATGAAAAAGGCATTTATCATCGGAATGGCAGTCTTGGTTACAAGCATGTCTGTTTCTTTCGCCCACGCGGCACCTGCGGCAAAAGCCCCACGTGAGGTGTTGGTGGAATACGCAAAACAGGTGAAAGAGGCGGCTTTCGGAAAATCCCGAACCTCCAAGGGTTTGGATGCACAAAAGCTTAAGTCTGCTCAAGACAGCATCATCAATGAACTGAATCTTTCCGCAGGTAAAAACACAAGCCTGGCGATCGCTCTCAAAGCTGATCCGGCGAAATCCGCTCAGCGCCTGGACAATCTGGCAACAATCGTGGCTGCAAAAAAGATGGCTGCTGAAATTAGCAAAAGAGACTCCGCTGAAGGTCAGTCTATCGACGCGGCTGCAACAGCTTCTGCGACCTTCATGTCAAACTCTCACTTGACGGGGGCTCGCAGATCCGCAAAAGAGCTTTCCACTGCGGAACTGACTGAAACCACAGCCGCATTAACCCGCATGGAAACTTTGACGGACTCTATCCTGACTCGCTTCTCGAAGGCAGAAAGAGACTCTTACACTCAGATCCTGAAACGTCATGACGAGATTGTTGAATCCGCTCAAAAAGGCACTTCTGAAGAAGCTTTCGTTCAGGCTATCATGGAAGTTAAGGGCGTGGATAAGGCCAAGGCTCTTGAGTTGGTTCGCAAACTTAAAGAGTGCGTGTAGTTTAGAAAAAGAATTACTTTCTCCGAAAAGCCAAGGTCGTGCCCTTGGCTTTTTTTATTTTATGGGCATCAGATATCCAGTTTGGAGCTGTCGGTAACAATAAATATTTCGATACGACGATTCATGGCGCGGTGTTCATCCGTATCGTTGGGGACCACAGGTTTTTGATCTCCGTAAGATAATGCCACAAAGCGCTTGGGGTCCATCTTGTGATACTTCACAAGATAGCGAACCACGGCAGAAGCCCTTCCCCCAGCCAGTTCCCAGTTAGATGGAAAGCTGTTGTCCGCTATTGGAATATCATCTGTATGACCTTCCACAATGATGCGCTTTTGATTGGTCTTCAGAACTTCTGCCACCTTGTCCAGAGATTCCAAAGATGACATTTTCAATTTTGCAGATCCTTCAGGAAAGAACGTGGAAGCCGCCAAGGCGATCCGCACCCCCACCGCATCGTGATAGACGTCCTGGATGGCTTTCTTTTTCTGCTCTTTATCCATGGACTTTTCCAGAGATCTTTCCACATAGTCCTCTGTCTCGCGAGGTCCCCCTTTTTTGGGGAAATTCCCGACAGGCATTTCCAGTTCGGCCATCAAAGCACCGATGCTGTCAGACGAATCACCATCTGATCCACCCCGACCCACCAAATGCAGATTCAGCTTGATGGAGTCTTCAAACTCTTTTTGCTTTTCTTCGTTCGAAGTTGAAGTGGCATACATCACGACAAAGAAAGCAAATAGCAGCGTGATAAAATCAGCATAAGAGACCAGCCATCTCTCGTGATTTTCATGCTCCTGATGTTTTTTATGCTTCTTTGCCATGCGCACAGGCCTACTTCTGATTGCTTTCAAGATAGGCGTACAGCTTTTGTTCCAAAACGACAGGATTCATCCCGCTTCCAACCAGCAGGCCGCCTTCCAGAACCATCATTTTTTCACGGGTCAACGCCTGCACCCGACGCTTTAGTTTGTTTCCCAAAGGAAGGAACAAAAGATTGGCCGAACTCACCCCATACACAGTGGCCACAAACGCCACCGCAATCCCCGCACCGAGCTTGCTGGTGTCTGTCAGGTTCCCCATCACGTGAATCAACCCCAGAACCGCCCCAATGATCCCGATTGTCGGAGCAAAACCGCCCGCATCGATCCAGATCTTGGCACCGCCCAGAAGTTCTTCTTCCTCAGTTTCAATTTGGGTTTCAAAGATATCGCGAATTGTCTGGGCATCAACCCCATCGACGACATTTCTAAGAATTCCCTTCAGCAAGGGATCTTGAATCGTGTTCAGACGGGATTCCAAAGCTAGCAAAGACTCTTTTTTAACGAATCGTGCACAGTCGACAATTTCATTCAATCGTGTTTTGATCTGACTGTCTTCTTCACGGAAAGCTGTTTTGGCCAGCTGTAAGCCTGTCTTCAGATCCTTCTCAGAGCTTGAAACCATCACAGCTCCAACAGTTCCCGCCAAGACGATAATAAATGCTGTCAGCTGCATCAGCGAACTGACGTGCCCGCCCTCCAGAAGGTTTCCAAGCAAAATCCCACCAAAACCAACCAGAAGACCTAACCATGTTGCTTTGTCCATAGACAGAAGTGTGCCACAGGGGATCACATCTGACACTTGGACCTCACGAAGACCTAGACTTTCTGCGGGCGAAAAATTAGGGTACATTCACTCTGATGCTCGACTATATTGTTTCTCTCGATAAGAGCCTTTTTGTATTGGTGAATTCACACTGGACGGCCGCTTGGGCGGATCAGTTCTTCCCGTTCATCACAGACCTTCACAAGACAGATTTCTTTAAATTTGTTCTGGTCCCCCTGATCCTGGCGATCTTTATGTGGCGGCGCGGTTGGAAGAGGGGTTTGATTATCTTCTTCTTTGCCGTCCTTTCAGTTTCCGCCTCGGATGGCTTTGGCAACTGGGCCTTTAAAAAAACGGTGCAGCGTCCCCGACCGGCAAACACACAGAATCTGGAAGTTCAGGTTCGTGCGCCCTTTGGTGGCTATAGCTTTGTTTCAAATCACGCGACCAATATGTATAGCTTTGCCAGTTTTACCTCGGCCATTTTCCCTCCGGCCACCATCCCTCTGTACACCCTGGCCACCGTGGTCGCCTACAGCCGCGTTTATAATGGAGTTCACTTCCCGGCCGATGTGGTCTGCGGCGGCCTGCTGGGAATGATCTTTGGGCTGTTGTTTGCCCGCCTTTGCAAATTCACCCTCGCACGCATCAACTCTGAAGGAACAGCCACGACATGAAAAAAGTATTAGTCACCGGAGCCAACGGATTTCTTGGAAGCTGGGTCACCCGCGCCCTGGTCGCCGAAGGTCATGATGTCTATGCCCTGGTTCGCGCCAAAAGTGATCTCTCTGAGCTGGAAGGTGTTAACTGCAAGTACATTCATGGAGATGTAACGGATGTTCATTCTCTGCTGGAAGCCGTCAAAGGCATGGACACCGTTTTTCATCTGGCGGGCGTCATCGCCTACAAAAAGTCCCAGCGTGCCCAGATGGAAAAGGTCAACGTGGAAGGCACCGCCAACGTGATTGCCGTTTGCCGCGAGCACCATGTGCGTCGTTTGGTTTACCTTTCTTCGGTGGTCGCTATCGGAGCCGGATACACTCCAGATCAGATTCTTAATGAGGAGTCCCCTTACAATATTGCCGAGTTGGATCTGGGGTACTTCCAGACCAAACATCAGGCCGAGATTTTGGTGCGTGAAGCGTGCAAAAAGAATGAAATTGATGCCGTTATTCTGAATCCCTCCACGATCTATGGTCGCGGCGACGCCAAAAAAGGCAGTCGGAAGATGCAGATCAAGGTTGCCCAGGGTCGTTTGAAATTCTACACCTCCGGCGGCGTCAATGTGGTCGCGGCTGAAGACGTTGTGGCTGGCATTTTAAGCGCTTGGAAAAAGGGGCGCACCGGCGAACGTTATATCCTGGCGGGTGAAAATATTCTCATCAAAGACCTTTTCGCTATGATCGCCCAGGAGGCTGGAGTAAAACCGCCCCAACATCAGCTTCCCAGCCCACTGCTTCATACAGTCGGCGCCATTGGCGATTTCATGGAGAAGATGGGCCTGAAGGGTCCGCTCAGCCGTGAAAATGCCTACACAGCCACGATGTATCACTGGTTTGATTCTGGCAAAGCTCAACGTGAGCTGGATTTCAAACCCAGACCGGCACGGGAAGCCATTCACAATTCAGTTCAGTGGATGAAAGATCACGGATTGGTTCGTAAATAAAGGGCGCATGAAACAGGTTTTCTTTTTCTTTCTAGGAGTTTTTTGCCTGATGGCTTTGGCCTTTGCAGCCCTGTGGACCTGGCTGCCAAGCCAAAGTGAAATCAAGGGTTGCCTGGTCACACGCATGTACCAAGTGGAACTGTGCCCGGGCTCAAAAAATTACGTACCGCTGAAACACATTGCCCCTATTCTGCAAAAGACCATCATCCTGACTGAGGATTCAAACTTTTATAATCACAAGGGCTTTGACTGGGATGCGATAGAAAAGAACGCCAAAGAAGGCTGGGAAACCGGGGTCTTCAAACGCGGTGGCTCGACCATCACTCAGCAGCTTGCCAAGAACATGTTCCTAACCAAGGATCGTACCTTTATCCGCAAAGGTCTTGAAGCCATCATCACCGATCGTATCGAACACACACTGACTAAAAAAGAGATTCTGGAAAGATACCTGAACGTTGTCGAGTTCGGGAAGGACATCTACGGAGTCAAAGCCGCAGCGAAGTACTATTTCAAAAAATCCCCGGCGGAGCTGACTGTTGTGGAGTCAGCCTTCCTGGCTATGGTGCTGCCAAATCCGGTGAAATATTCCATGTCTTATTACCGCAAGGAGCTGACACCCTTTGCGCGCAAAAGACTCAGCCGCATCGTCGAGGATCTGTACCGCTATCACCGTATTTCTGAAGAGGAATACAATGTGGCCATCGCGCAAGTGGCGTATTTCTTCCAACCGGAACCGCCACCAGAAGAAATCTTTGCTGAAGGCGAAGAAGTTCCCACCCTGCAGGAGTTGGAGAACATGGAGTCCCAGGAACAAATGGACCTGGGTGAGGAGAGCGAATGAAGATTGTTTCTGCCTGCCTTTCCGGCGTTCATTGTCGCTATGACTGCAAAGCACAAACACGTTCGTCTATTGAAGAAATGGTCCAAAACGGCGAAGCCATTCCGGTCTGCCCCGAACAGCTTGGCGGACTTCCGACACCCCGTCCTCCGGCAGAACGTATCGGCGACAGGGTTTTAACCAACCAGGGCGCAGATGTGACCGCGGAATATCAGCGAGGCGCACAGGAAGCCTTGCGCATCGCCAAACTTACAGGTGCCACTGAAGCTTTGCTTAAATCAAAATCCCCCATGTGTGGATGCGGAAAGATCTATGATGGCACCTTTAGCGGAAATCAGAAGGACGGCGACGGTGTCTTTGCCGAGCTTCTAAAGAATCATGGAATCAAAGTCACCACGATTGATTAAGACTATTTCAAAAGTTTTTTGCGAATTCTAAAGAACGAAATGTTCATGCAGATCCAGGTTGCAAGCAACAGCACCAGAATATGCACACCGATCCAAAGTACCGGGCCTTGATGCAAGATCCCGCGCACTGCCGCCACGGCATGAGTCAGCGGGAACAGATAAGCGACATAGCGAAGACCCATCGGCAATTGTTCCAATGGGAAGTAAGTCCCGCTCAAAAGACTCATCGGCACGATCAAACCGGACGTGGAATATATGAACGAATCATAGTTTCGCGCAAAGGATGTGAAAATCATCCCGATACAGGAAAACAGTGCGCTCAGCAGGAACAACACCGGCAACGCCAGTAGAATGCGATAGGACTCTACCAGTCCAAAGAACATCGCCACAATCGTGACACCGATCACTCCAAAGAAACCTTTGCTGGCAGCCCATAAGAGCTCGCCACCAACGATTTCCTCCGGCCCCACACGAGTCAGCATGATCGTCGCATAAGTTTTCTGATGGGTCAGCTTTGTGTAGTTTCCGTACGTTCCCTCAAAGAACGCCACCATCATCGCCGTCGAAGACAGTAAGGCCGGGAAGAAGAACTCAATATAGGACATTCCCCCCATATTATTTACGAAAGCCCCAAGCCCGAAACCAATTGCGCCCAGATAGATCACCGGCTCCAGCACAATCCAGAACAGGGACACCAACCACGTTTTTTTAAAATAAAGGAAATTGCGGGACCAGACTTTCAAAGCCCCGTCGTTCATCTTCGGGATAGAGAAGTAATCTTTAAACTTCATTACTCATCCCTCAACTGATGACCCGCTAACTTCAGGAACACATCGTTCAGGGTCGGTTTACGAATATAGATCTTGTCACTGGCTATAAGGTCCACCACACGGCGGCCCTCTTGATTCTCTTTTACCAGAACCGAAACAGTGTCTTTAATAACTTGATAAGAGAAGCCCTCGGCCCGCAAACGGCCCAGATAATAGTTCAAATCCACCGGATTGGTGTCGAACTCAACAACCTCTTTGCCAATCAACTCACGAATCAGTTCGCGAGGTTTTCCCACAGTCAAAATACGGCCGTCATCAATGATCGCCACGCGATCACACATCTGTTCGGCTTCTTCCATATAGTGAGTGGTCAAAACCAACGTGCTTTTTTCAGACTTTAAATGTTTGAAGAAGTCCCAGATCCAGATTCGCGCCTGCGGATCCAAACCTGTGGTTGGCTCATCCAGGAAAACCACTTCCGGGGAATTAATAAGACCGCGGGCAATGGCCAGACGGCGCTTCATACCTCCGCTCAATGTTTCCACAGAGCGGTCCTGATATTCTTCCAGTTTCATCAGACGCAGCAACGCCTGCGCGCGCAGATCCGCCTCGGCAGAGGGTATATTGTGGAAGCTGGCGTAGACACGAAGATTTTCAAGAACTGTGAAGTCAGGATCAAGGCCGTCCTCTTGCGGGACGACCCCTATGCGAGATTTGATCTCGCGGTAATTTTTCTTAACGTTCAGGCCGAGAACATAAAGTTCCCCGCTTGTAACCAGGGCTGAGCAATACATCATCTTCATCGTAGTTGATTTGCCAGCCCCGTTAGGACCCAGAAGTCCGAAACATTCGCCCTTGTAAATTTCAAGATTGATTCCATCCACGGCGACCTTGTCGTCGTATTTTTTCGTCAGATCTTTAATTTCAATGGCGACGTTCGTACTCATTATTCCTTCGCTGCTCTTGCACGTTTGTGTGGATCAAGTTCACGCAAACGAAGACGGATGTGCTTCGGCGTAACTTCGATCAACTCAGAGTCCTTGATCCATTCCATCGCTTTTTCCAAAGTGAATTTTTTCACCGGAACCAGGCGTATAGCTTCATCAGAACCCGAAGCACGTACGTTTGACAATTTCTTTTCGCGTGTGATGTTTACTTCTAGATCATTTTCCTTGGCGTGTTCGCCAACAATCATGCCTTCGTACACTTCATCACCGTGTTCAACCATCATGATGCCGCGCTCTTGCAAGTTCCAGATTGCGTACGCAGTTGCCATACCTTTACGGTCAGAGATCATCGCACCATTCAAGCGGTGTTCAATCTCACCACGGTAGTCATCCCATCCGTCGAACTGAGTGTTCAACAAACCAGTACCACGAGTGTCGGTCAGGAAGTCTGAACGGTAACCGATCAAACCGCGAGAAGGGATACGGAACTCAAGACGAGTACGTCCGGAACCTTTCTGAACCATGTTGGTCATCACACCTTTACGGCGGCCCAACTTCTCAGTCACAGCGCCCACGTAAGCATCTTCGATATCGATAACCGCAATCTCCATCGGCTCCAATTTTTTACCGTTTTCTTCTTTGAAGACAACAGTCGGCTTGGAAACCAGAAGTTCGAAGTTTTCACGGCGCATTTGCTCAATCAATACACCCAATTGCAATTCACCACGGCCGATGACTTTGAAAGCATCTGTGGAATCTGTTTTTTCAACACGGATCGCAACGTTGTACAAAAGTTCTCTTTCCAAACGCTCCAGGATCTTACGGGAAGTCACGTTCTTACCGTCCATACCAGCGAAAGGACCGTTATTTACAGAGAACACCATGCCTACAGTTGGCTCTTCAACACGGATACGCTCCAAAGGACGCGGATCGGTTGCGGAAGTGATGGTATCACCAATGGTGAAGTCTTCCATACCTGCAATAACAGCCATGTCACCCGCACCAATTTCCTGGGCCGGAACCTGAGAGTTCACTTTGTACTGGAACAAGGCAGAGACTTTTACTTTCTTCTGACCATTGGCCTGAACGCAAAGAACCTCGTCACCCACTTTGATAGATCCTGCGCGAACACGACCGATCGCCAAACGACCTACGTAGTCACTGTAAGAGATATTGGAAACCATTACTTGCAATGGATGATTTTCTTCGATTTTCGGAGGTGGAACCAGATTTACGATAGCATCGTAAAGAACTTCCAAAGAACCTGTATTTACATTTGGATCCAGGGTCGCCATACCTTCACGGGCAATAGCGTAGATGGTGTGGAAATCACACTGTTCTTCAGTTGCATCAAGATCAATGAACAGGTCGAACAATTCGTTGTGAACTTCCTGGATACGAGCATCGGCACGGTCGATCTTGTTGATACAAACGATAACCTTTTTGCCACCCTCAAGAGCCTTTTTCAATACGAAGCGGGTTTGTGGCAACGGGCCTTCAGAAGCATCACAAAGAAGGATACAACCATCAACCATGTTCAAGATACGCTCAACTTCACCACCGAAGTCACTGTGCCCCGGAGTATCAACGATATTAACCTTGATATCTTTGTACATGAAAGACGCGTTCTTCGCCGCGATCGTGATACCACGCTCTCTTTCAAGATCCATGGAGTCCATCAAACGGTCTTCAACTTGCTCGTTGTCACGGAAAGTACCGGCTTTTTTGATCAACTGATCTACCAGGGTTGTCTTTCCGTGGTCGACGTGTGCGATGATAGCGATATTTCTAATTTTCTTTGGATCTTGAATCATATTTACCCTTCGTTATTGAAACTCTTAAAAACAAAACATTTAAACTTAAACTAAAATCAAATACGGCTTCGTCAACTTTACGTTAAGTTAGCCGTGACCACCCATCAGGAATTCTTCTTCGCTGGTGTCTTCTTGCTCTACATTACCGATCCCAGCGAAAAACTCATTCGCTAGTGCCATGATTTCGTCATTGCTTTTGGATTGGAAAAGATTCTTTCGAAACTGAGCGGCTCCAGAATAACCTGTTGAGAACCAAGCTGCAAACTTTCTGAGCTGGATCCCAGTAATGTGCTCATCACAATGCGCCACAATCTCTTTCTGAAGACCTTGGAAAAGACTCACATAATCTCTCTTCACGTCTTTAACCGCCTCACCTCGCCACAAGGACAGGGCGTCCATAAAGATAAACGGATTTTTGAGGCAGCCTCGCCCAATCATGACACCGTCACAGCCGGACTGTTGCAGCCTTAGGTTGGCCTGGCGAGGAGTGAGGATGTCTCCGTTTCCAAGAATGGGAATCTTGGTATTGGCCTTCACTTCTGCGATAAAGTCCCAATCCGCAAGTCCAGTATAGGCCTGGGCCCGAGTGCGTCCATGGATCGCCACCCAGGAAACGCCTTCGTTATAAGCGATGTTGCAGATCTCGGTGGCATTGCGGGAGTTGGCATCCCAACCCGTGCGAATCTTGATGGTCAGTGGAATTTTGATGGTCGCCTTTACGGTCGACACCATCTTTTGAACCGCAGCCGGGTCTTTCAAGATTGCAGAACCCGCGCCCTTCTTGACGACTTTGGGAACCGGACAGCCAAAGTTCAAATCCACAAAGTCACAACCATCGGCTTCGGCCACTTGGGCCGCTCGAGCTACGATTTCAGGCTCTTCACCGAACAACTGAATCCCGATCGGACGCTGGGATTCATCAAAGCTCATCAACTTCATCGTGCGTTCAGATTTGTACTCGATGCCGCTGGCACTGACCAACTCAGTGACAACAACACTGGCATCTAGTTTTTTGATAAAGGTGCGGAAAGCGTGATCCGTGATCCCGGCCATAGGGGCCAGAACAAAGGGATTTGTCTTTAAGGCTTCAACTGGATTCATAAGTCCGAGCGGTATATCAAATCCGCCCGGCAATAGATAGAGAATAATTAAAAGAAATCGCTAACTTATATGTTTTCCTTACCCTTTTACAAAGCCCCCTCCCAGGGAATGTGAGAGGGCTCCTGATATGAAACCATAAGTATCTGATATCACTAGAAATGGTTCGAACTCACAACCAGGTCACCCTTCCGTCAGTTTGGCGAGGCGCTTTGGGTGGTTGGTGGTCCGGGTAACCACAAACCATGGCGCAAAGAAGTTCCAGCTCCCCCTTTTGGTATTCTGGCAACTGATCCACACCCAGGAATTTATCCACATCCTCTTTGATTTCCAGTGGGGCTCCCATCGTGCAAGAGCCCAAACCTTCCACCAGACAGGCCAAATTCATGTTTTCCACAGCCATATACACAGAGCCAATGCTGGTATGATAGCGCTCTTCAGAATCATTGTGGGAATACGCAAAAATAATCACCGGCGCATCCCCCAAAGTGTAAAAAAATCTTTCTGTAAATTGATAAAGCGACGGCTTCAATCGCTGCTGCAAAATATCCTTAATCCCCAGCCAGGATTTCTGCGAGTACTGCAAATACTCATCGCGTTTTTTGCCGGTCACAACAAAGAAACGCCAGTTCTGACGATTCTTGCCGGAGGGGGCTTGCATTCCCGCAGCCAAAATTCTTTCGATCACCTCTTTGGGAACCGCATCGGGCTTGTACTTACGAATCGAGGTTCGTGATTCCAACAACTTGTAAAATTCATTCTTTTCCATTCGCAAGTCCTCTCATGCCGCAGTGTTTATACAAAAGGTACCAGGTACCTTCTAAGCCATTTCCTCGCTGCCTGCCTCGATAAAACAAGAATGCAGGCGACGAATCGCCTCGGGACCCTGCTCATCAGAAACCAGGAAGCAGAAGTTGTGCTTGCTGGCGCCCAGACAGATCATGCGCACGTTGATGTCTGAAATGGCCTTGAAGATCTTTTCTCCCAAGCCGGCGGTGTGGTTGATATTGTTTCCGATCAAAGAAATCAGGGCCAGATTTTCTTCCACTTGAACATCGGCAATCTGGGAAAGATCCGCGATCAGTTTTTTATTCAGCAACGTGGAATCGTCCAGCGTCACACTGACGGAAATTTCCGACGTCGTGATCGCATCAATACTGACTTTGTGGTCATTGAAGATTTTAAAGATCTGAAACAGGAATCCATGGGCGTAAAGCATTTCCGGAGTGGACAGCGTCACGAGCACCTGCTTTTTTCTCAGTGCCATCGCACGAATCAGCGGATGATCCTCGACATCCTTGCGCACCCAGGTGCCACGCGCTTCTGCATCGAAGCTGGAGCCAACAAAGACCGGAATATTTTTACGAATGGCCGGAAGCAACGTCGCCGGATGCAGAATTTTTGCACCAAAAGTCGCAAGCTCCGAAGCCTCTTTAAAGGAAATCTCTCTGATAGGTTGGGCTTTGGGACACAAGCGCGGGTCCGTGGTCGCAATCCCCGCCACATCTGTCCAGATTTCCAGAACGTCCGCAGACACACCTTCAGCCAGAATCGCAGCCGAATAGTCACTGCCTCCGCGCCCCAGCGTTGTGGTATTGCCCTCTTCTGTCATGCCGATATAACCCTGAGTGCAGACCACCCGTTGACCTTCACGCAGGAAAGATAGGTGCTTTTGTGCCAAGGCCGCCACTTCCGCGGTCAAAGGTTTTGCCTTGCCGAAAGAATCATCGGTGCGAAGAACTTTGCGCACATCCAAAAGCTCTGCGGTCTTTTCAGAATTATGTTTTTTCAAGACCTGCGACATGGCCTGGGTAAAGAGCAAAGAGGACATGCGCTCCCCCAAACTCACCAACGTATCCAGAGCTTTGACCGAGCAGTCCTTCAACAAATGAATCCCTTTGGCCAAAGAACTCATTTCTTCAAACAAAGTCTCCAGCAGCTTCACCGAGTCTGCCGGCAAATACAGATCCCCGGCAATTTTAAGATGCCGCTCCTGAATCTTGGTAAGAATTTTTTCAGCATCCGGCCAGCTCTGTGTTTCAGCGGTTTTTCCCAGGGCGATCAGATCATTGGTTGTTCCGGAAGTTGCCGATACCACCACCAGACTTGATCCTTGGCGATAGCTGACCTCGGCACTGCGAAGCATACAGTCGGCATCTCCCATGGAAGTGCCACCAAACTTGGAAACTACGAGCTTTGCCACATTCACTCCTTGGCCCTTAGGCCAGGGAATATCCTAATGCGGTTAGGGTTTTTCATTCAACGACTTTTATGGCAGACTTTTTTTATGACTTCGATGGCCTCTGATTCTGCATTTAAGAAAAAAGAAATCCTGCTTATGGCGGGCCTTGCCCTGATTGCCATGGCCCTGACTGTGGTGGCTGTCGTTCCCTCTTTGCGCAGTAAAGTGAAGGACGCTTTCATCAGCACCAATCGCAAGATTGTGGCTAAAGTCGACGGGGCCTTGGGTAAAAATGGACCTAAAGTAGTTATTCTAAAAATTCAAAGTGGCAGTGCTCTTTCCCTGGAAGTCTATCAATCCGAAGAACAGGGCGGGCTGACCTTATTAAGCAAGCTTCCACTTTATGAAACCCGGGACGGCTTCGTGCTGGTTCAGGGAAATGCGACCAATCTGGCTTTGGTGGATGTCGATAAGGATGGAACTTTAGAGATCGTGGCACCAACCTATGATGAACAGATGGTGCCTCGTTTGAATATCTTCCGCTTTAATTCAGACACCCGCTCCTTCGATCGAGTATCTGCTCCAGCGAACTTTGAACCTTAGTTTTTGCCGGGAGTTGGTGGGCGTTTCTGCAGGTCGCGCCAGGATTTTCCTTCACGCGCTTTACGATCCAACTGGAACTTCTGAACCGCTCTTTGGTGGCCTTTGTAATCTTCAGAGAACACGTGTGTTCCATCGTTCTGACTGACAAAGAACAGATACTGACTTTCCTGCGGTTTCACCGCCGCCAGCAGTGCCTCACGGCCCGGATTGGCAATCGGCCCTGGTGGCAGACCCGGAATCACATAGGTGTTGTAACGAGTTGGGGTCAGCAGATCTTCTCGCGTAATATTGATGACAATCTTACCCAGCTTTTCTGCTTTTCCGTATATTACAGTTGGGTCTGTTTGCAGGCGCATTTTTTTAGCCATACGGTTGTGAAAGACCGAAGAAATCAAAGGGCGTTCTTCCGGTGCGCCGGTCTCCTTTTCAATGATACTGGCTAAAGTCACAACCTGATGGCGGGTTAGGAACTTCACTTCCGCCTGAGGAAGAACTTCGTTGTACACATACAAGAATCTTTTTACCATATTGCTGATCAAAGCCTTGGTGTCTGTGTACTTGGTCAGCATATAGGTTTCCGGGAACAGATAACCTTCCAGACTGTCCACCGTTTCGCCCAGCAAAGACTGAATCAATTGCGGATCGCGAGTCAAACGCATGAAATCCGCTGCCGTGCCGAAGCCCTGCTTTTCATAAAGGTCCGCGATTTCATAGGTGCTCAACCCCTCGCTGACTGTAAAGCTGCGGGCGATGCTTTTTCCAGAGGTGATGGTTTCCAGCACCTCGGAAGGGATCATGTTCGTGCGAAGCAAATATTCACCGACTTTGATTTTGGAGCGTTCCCCTTTAAAGCGGGCATACAGATTGAAGAAGGTTGCGTTCTTCACAAGACCTTTTTCTTCAAGCTCTTTGGCAATGGTGGCAAATCCTTTACCGGGTGTGACTTCGTATACCACATCCATCGCGGTGTCGCTGGGACGGGAATGCGAGAACTCATACGCCAGGAAAGCCACACCACCGCCCATTGAGGCCAGCAGAATCACCACCGCCAGAACCAAAACCAAAATCGTCTTTTTCATTACTTCATATCCAAGTTCATGCCCGGCAAGATTTTTGTCGGATCAAATGGAGTTGCATCCTCAAGACTTGCCACAGGCACCGTGCAATACTGAATTGCAAAATGCGCTGACGGACGGTCATTGCCGGATTTACCCATTCCACCAAACGGCAAGCGAGAGCTTGAGCCATTGGTTGTGCGATTCCAGTTCAGAAGGCCGACGCGTGCTTTATGCAAAGCCTGATCGTAAAGCTCTTTGTTTTTAGAGAAGAGCGCCATCACCAGTCCGTAACCCGAGGAATTCACAATGTTCATGGTCTCATCAAAGTTGTCACTTTGATAGATCGCCACATTCGGGCCAAAGATTTCACTTTTTTGATAAACACTGTTTGGATCAAATTTGTTCACCAAGTGAATGGATGGAGTCACATAGTAACCCTTGTGCTTCAGATCCAGCGCCTTACCGCGCATCAGGCTTTCACAGTTCTCGCGATTGGCGATTTCCTGGAAGCGGATGTATTTTTCCACCGCAGCCGCATTGATCAATGGACCCATGAACGTGTTTTCCGTCCAGTGACCGATCGTTAGTTTCTTGGCTGCCTGATAGAATCTTTCCGTGAACTCATCGGCAATCTTCGGATGCAAGATTATACGACTGGTACAGGAACAGCGCTGACCGGCGGTCATATAAGAGCCCACAAGGCTTTCGTAAATCGCCTTGTCCATGTCTGCATCATCCCAAACGACCGTGGCATTCTTACCGCCCATCTCCAGCGCCAGGATTTTCCAGTAATGATTCAAGGTCTCTTGCTTGATCTTCAGTCCCACTTCGTAAGAACCCGTGAACAGAACACCGTCCACATGTTCACTTGCCACCAAACGGCCGCCCGCTGCGCCATCACCCTGTACAAGGTTGAATACACCTGGCGGGAACTGAGCTTTTTCAAACATTTCGGCCATGAACTGACCCACGGCGGGCGTCTGCTCAGAAGGTTTAAACACAACCGTGTTCCCCGCGATCAAAGCCGGAATGATATGCCCGTTGGGCAGATGCGCCGGGAAGTTGAAAGGACCTATGACCGCCATGACTCCACGAGAACGATAGCGGATCACCCCTTCCACCTGCGGAAGAGCATTGGCAATACGTTCTTCAGCAACAAGCTTCAAAGAATGATTCAAGGTAATGTCGATCTTGGCACCCAGGGCTTTGGCTTCAGTCAAGGCCTCCCAGGTCGGTTTCCCTGTGTCACGGGAAATGATCTGCGCCATTTGTTCGGCGTGAGTGTCATACATTTCTTTCAAACGAAGCAGATAGCCACGACGCTCATCCATCGTCAGCATGGACCAAGGCATGTAGGCCTTCTTCGCGGCAACACAGGCCTCATCAATGTGATCGTGCTTAAACGGCACCGTCATGACCGTGTCGTTCAGATCGGCAGGGCTGATGTCTTTGAACTCGCCGTCCCCTTTGGTTACCGGAACAAAACGTCCATTGATAAAGTCACCTTTGTAATTGATTGGAAAGATGGTGGTGCTCATTTTCTATTTTCCTCTATTGTAATTAAACGGAGACATATAAACTTCTTCACCCAGCTCCACGCCCAGGAGTTGGCGCACTTTCGGAGCCAGAGCCACTTCATGACCGCGAACATCTGCGGAAGCCAAAGAAGCACGGAACTCTTCACTGGTTGTGGCAACCAAGCCCTGCTCTTTGTAAGCGGCATCTTTAAATTCTGTGACCGTCAGACGTCGGCCTTGTGTGATAGGCAGAATCTGGGACACATTTGCGCCATAATGAGGACCGCCGTCGAAAGGGTCCACTTCGTCCAGATAACTAAAACCAATGCTTTCCAAAAGATGCTGGGCCGGTTTTGTGGCTTCACCGACACGCCCCAGAACCAAACGGGCCTTAGCATCCAGAAGGCACAAATAGATGTCATCCTGCGGGAACAGACTTTCAATAAACTCTTTGTGCGACTGGCTTAGAAGATCCGCTTCTTGATAAGGAAGACCGGTGAATCGGCGGCCCAGAGCCTCCCAGAATTCACTGCGCCCTTCATCCGTCAGCGGCGGCGTCAGTTCACACAGAACTCGATCCTCGAACCGTTCCGGATAAAGTCCCATGTACAGGAAACGCGCCAGACTGATTTGTTTACCCAGCTTTTCGGGACGACGGCGATAGGTTTTATCAACAAGAAGTCCTCCGATTTCTGTTGGACCGTCAAAATCCAGCTGAAAGCGCAAAACTTGATGAATAAAGCCCACTCCCAAATCCTGAGAGAAGTGATCGCGTTTAAAGATCTTAAAATAGCTGTGAGGAACTTCTTCGTTTCCGTGCTTTGCCAGCACCAAAGAACTTCCCACTACCAGTTTTTCTTCCACGTCTTCAAGAACAAACAGATACTCGGACTGTGTTTTGGTCAACTTGCCGGCGAAAGACTGCTCACTGCGATCAATCTTTTCGCCAATCACTTTTTTATCACCCGGCAGGTTCAAAAGATTAAACTGCTTTGCCAGATCCACCAGTTGACTCAAATCATCGTGTCGCACCGGTCGCACTATAAAACTCATAGACAAAACCTTTCGATGACTCGTTTATAAAATTCAATGGCCTTGTGCAGATCCTCAATCGCCACATGCTCTTGCGGAGTGTGCACATTGCCCTCCCGTCGCCCCGGACCGAAGCAAATGCATTCAATACCCACGCGGGTAAAGATGCTGGCTTCGTTGGTTGAAGCTTGAGTGATGGGTTTGTCATCCAAACCCATATCCCGCAGCTCATCCAGGCACCCCTTCGCCAAAATGGAAGTCACTTCGGTGCGGAAGGGTTTTTTGTAATCATTCACTCGGAACGTCGCCCCGTTGGCTTCGCACACTTCACGCAGACGATTCATCCAGCCCTCGTAGATTTCGTGCGTGATCACCGGAGGAATACGGCACGAACCGGAAATCTGGATGTCTGTTTCATTGGTGCGAATCAACCCGATGTTCAACGTCGGTGTACTGGGATAAAAATCCTCATCCCTGTATTTCAGGAACTCCTGTTCCAGAGCTTTTACCGCCCGATAGATATTGGCAATCTTTCGGGAAATTGGCTCTGAAATCGGCGTCACCATGTCAATCTCCAAGAACGCGTGACTGGGAACGGTGTTAAAATTAATGCCGCCGTCCATTTCCATGACATTGACCGAATCCGGCAACATCATCAGATATTCAAACATTTTGGCAATCGCACTTTCACCCAAATGTGGCATCGAAGAATGCGCCGCCTTGCCGCGGAACATCTTTGATTGCGTCGAGGTGCTCTCGCGCAGGTTGTGCTCCTCACGATAGCGCATCTCCTCGTCCGAGAAAGGCACATGGATTTCCACACTTGCAAAACCCTTGGCGGCATTGATCACGCGCAGATCACTGGGCTCCCCAATCAGAGCCATTTTTGCAGAGATCTTGTTTTTGCGAATCAGCTTCAGCGCCCCCTGCATCCCGGATTCTTCCCCGAAAGTTCCCACCAGGACAGGCGGCAGGCGCCACGCGCGATTCTTTCCAAAAGAAGCCAGCGCCTCCAGTTTGCACAGGAAGTCCAGCTTCACATCCGCTGCACCCAAGCCATAGATTTTTCCATCTATGATATGAGCATCAAAAGGATTGGCTCCAGTTTCCGTCCACAAAGCAAACGGCCCCGGGTCCACCGTATCCAGATGTGTCTGCAACAAAAATTCGCCGCTGGGTCTTTCCGCCGAAGGCCGGGCAATCACATTGGCCTGCTCCAGCTCCCCCACGACTTCTTCCTGTTCCTCCACGTGCAATCCGCGCTGACGGCAGAAAGCCGCCACCCACTTGGATAATTCACGATTGCCGTGAGTGGGTGTGCTATCAATTGCAATCAGCTGGCGGCAGGCTTCAATGAAGTCCAACTAGACTCCTTCAAGCAAAGTTTTTTCGATCGCTTTAAGTGCGATGTCGATGTCAGCATCTTCAATGATAGCTGGAACCAGGAAGCGCGCGCGAACCGGGTCTTTACCACATGGGAAGGCAATCACCCCGTTGTGGAAAAGTTTGTTCAAAAACGCATTCACACTTTCTTTTTTTCCGTCATGCGGAGTGAAGGCAATCATCAGACCCATACCGCCGGCATCCTGAGCGATGCCTTTGCAGGATGTTTCATTCAGGCGATTGATGCCATCGATAAAACGTCTGTGAATTTGGTTGATGCGACCCTGAGGCCCCAGGAAGCCTTCGCCCAGCATATCCAGCATTTCCATACCCGCGCTTAAAGACGGAGTGGAGCCCGAGAACGTCCCGGCGATCAAACCTGGTTTTGGATTGTAGTCTTCAGTGTAAAGAGTCGCACCCACTTGCGCGGTCTTTGCGATCGTGCAGATGTCGATGTACTGACCGATATCCAAAGTTTCAAATGCAAAGTATTCACCCGTGCGTGTGAAGGTCTGAACTTCATCAGCCCAGATCGCGATATTTTTGGACTTACAGAAATCCAGAAGTGGGATGAAGAATTCACGAGGAGCCGCCTGATAACCGCCCTCACCCAACATTGGTTCAAAACCGAAGACAGAGATATTGCCTTCATGTTTTGCCACGTGTTCTTTCATCACGTTTAATGCTTTTTCGCCGGATTTTGGATCACGTTTGTCATAGAACGGCACGCGCAGAACTTCGTGATATTCAGGCAAACCCTGCTTGTAGGCCGGGTTGTCAGTCACTTCAGCCATCATTGTGGAACGACCTGCAAACGCATCCTTAAAGCCCATCACAAAACGCGCTGGAGAATTTTTTTGACGGGAAAGCTTCAGAGCGTTTTCGTTGGCCATCGTCCCGCAAGTGGCGATCCAAGCGTACTTCAAGCGACTTTTCTTGCTGGCCAGCTTTACGATCTTTTCTGTGAACAAGCGGTATTCATTGTTAGGCTGCAAGTTTCCTTGAGTCAGAATGTCAGCCAAAGAACCACGAAGAGCAGCAGCGATCACGCGTGGGTGAGAATGTCCCATCAAGTGAATGCCGATACCATTGATCAAATCCAATTTGATGCTGCCATCTTCAAGCTCAACATAAGGGCCACGACCGGCACCAGTCCCCATGTATGGATAATGCAAGGGACGTCCGCGGAACTGACCAGCCAGATCGACTTTTTGTTTTCCAGAATCCTTAAATTCATCCAGAGGAGCGCGAATGCCAGTGATCTGGGCGTTCAGCTTTCCAACTTCGCCAACAAGATCCTGAATCATGGATTTGATTTTATCGGATTGCTGTATCTGATGACCTACAAGAGAACTCATAATACCTTTCGCGGGTCCAAGATGACCGGACCCATTGTTTTTTTGAAATGCCCGTCTAGTTTACTCCCGGGTCAGGACTAAGACAAGCCACGCCCTAGACATGAAGAGACTTTTATCTGTAAACTTTGAAAGCTATGTCGAACTTAAAAATGCTCTCTGTGTTCTTTCTTTTTCTGATTTTGCCCTCTCTGGGCGCGGCGCAATCTGAAAGCTCTGCAGACCTTTTTCAACAGGGGACTCAGTTTTACGTAGCCAAAGACTACACAAAGGCACAGGAAAGTTTCACAAAAGCTCTGGAAAAAGACCCACACAATGCGACAATTCTGACGAATCTGGCTTTGACGGAGTTCCACCTGGATCACAAGCCTTTGTCCGTCGGCCTTTTGCGCAAAGCCTTGCACACGGAACCAGAACTTCCCACGGCTGTGGCTGGACTAAAGTTTGTTCTGTCACAAATGCAGATTCGCGAAGTGCCTCGCCAAATCGAAACCTATGAGACGTTGCGTGTGAATCTGCTGCAACCCGTCCCGTTAACGGCCTATCTTGTTCTTTCCACTCTGCTTTTCTTTGCTGCGGGCTGGCTTCTATTGTCCTATGCCGGCCGCCGTCGCCGCGCCCTGCTAGAGGAAAAAGCTCTGCCCGGATTCCCGACAATCGCGGCCCTTCTGACCTTGGGTTTTGTGATATTTACAGGGCTTCTGGCTTTGAAAATTTATGACTCTTCCATTCTTCGTGGCACCATCATCGAAGAGAAAGTCGCATTACAAACCGCCCCAGGTGAAAATCAGGTCGCTATCCTGGATTTATTCGGCGGCATGGAAGTTATTGCGCACACCACCCAGGGGGACTGGGTGCAAGTCACTTATCCGGGATCACTTACCGGCTGGATTAAAAAATCCTCACTGCTTTTGACGCGTTGACAGCTGGACCTTGGTCAAAATATGATTTACCTCTATGTTGAAAACGCTCCGAGTCATAGTCATTCTCGCGGCTGTGGGAACTCTTGTTTCCTGTGCCTCCACTGAAAAGAACTCCAATACGCCGGAGGGGGCTTTCGCCATTGCGGAAGAGTACGACAAGTCTGAGCGTTTTGAAGAGGCCATCCGTCGCTACACCGAAGTAAAAAACAAGTTCCCATACAGCAACTTCGCGACAAAAGCAGAACTGGCGATCGCGGATGTTTACTACAAACAAGAATCCTACGCTGAAGCGCAAGTGTCCTATCAGATGTTTAAAGAGCTCCACCCGACAGTTCCCAATGCTGATTATGTGCAGTTCCGCATCGGCATGAGCTACTTCAATCAGCTGCCTTCCACGATTGATCGTGATTTATCTTTGGCCAATGACACGATCCTTAATCTGTCTGATTTGATTAAGAAATATCCAAACTCTGAGTACGTCACGGAAGCCAAAGAAAAGCGCACGGCTGCAATCAAAATGCTGGCTGAAAAAGAAGAGTACATCGCGGACTTCTACTTCAAACGCAAAATCTTCGACAGTGCCCTGGGCCGCTATGAAGGTCTTTACAACAACTTCCGCGGACTGGGTTTTGATGCCAAAGCCCTTTCTCGTGCCAGCATTGCCGCCCACAGAATCGGCGATACGGCGAAAGCCAAAAAGTATGAAGAGATTCTGGCTCGTGACTTCCCAGGAACTCGCGAACTGAAAGCCGCTGAAAAGGAGCTTGAGTAATGAACGCTCTTCATGACGACATGCTATCTGAAGCCCGTGGATATTTTATCAACGGCAACTACAAGATGGCCGAGCCGATTCTGAATCAAATGCTTCTGCAAAACACCCGCAACCCGGAAGTTTATCAGATGCTGGCAACGATCTTTTACGACAAAGGCCAGTTCAGCAAGGCGATCAAAACGTTCCGTCGCGCTCTGGAAATTGACCCAACTTACACCGATGCCAGCGTGGGTCTGTCCATTATTTTGAACGATCTGGGCAAATACGATGAGGGCAAACAGGTTTTCCTGGATGCTCAATCCCAGCTGGAAAAGAAATCCGGCAAGCAGGATCCGTTTGTGGACGAAAAAATCGCCTCCAAACACGAAGAATTGGCGGATCTTTACTATCAGTACAAACGCTACAACGAAGCTCTTGAACAGCTTTTGAAAGCGCAGAAGCTTTCCAGCAGAAAAGCTGAAATCACCATGCGTATTGCCGAAGTTCACGTTCAGTTGGGCCAGGCGGATCGCGCGGTGAAGGATCTCAAGGCCCTGATCCGTGAATACCCACACCTTATTCCAGCTCGCCTAAAGCTTGGGGCGATCTACTACAATTCAAACAATATTGCTGAAGCGACCGAACAGTGGGAGAATATCCTCATTCGGGATCCACAACACCCCGAGGCTTTGCGCTATTTGAAAATGGCTCAAGCTGCTGGCATCACTTCCATCGATTTGTAGAGGCACAACATGGCACAACTTAAAGATCAAATGGTCCCTTTCCTGACAAGCGAAGAAATCTCTGAACTTGTTTCCAACCTGGCTTCCCAAATCGAAGCTGATTACGAAGGAAAGGATGTTGTGTTTATCTGCCCACTGCGCGGCTCGATTCACTTCACTGCGGATCTGATGCGTAAAGTGGATCTGCCTCAGCAGGTGGATTTCGTGCATGTTCAGGCAGTTGAACGTGGTGGCGCGATTAAAATCGTTAAAGACATCTCTGTAAATATCGCTGGCAAACATGTGATCGTGGTTGAAGAAATCATCGACACCGGTCGCACACTGAGCTTCCTGCGAAGCCGTCTGTTTGCTTCCGCTCCGGCATCCTTGAAAATCGTGACCCTGCTGGATAAGCCTGCTCGCCGTGAACTGCCAATCAAAGCTGACTATATCGGTAAAACAATTGAAGACCGCTATGTCGTTGGTTACGGCATGGATTCAGAAGAACTTGGCAGAAATTACCCTGATATTTACGCTCTGAAGAACTAAGATTCGACCTGCATGGGAATCCTCATGCAGGGTCCTTTGACCCTCTCGACAACCAGGTCCTGACTAGGACACTACGACGTTGACGACGAAAAGAATAACTACACAAAAAGCATAGAGAAAAACAAGGTGCTTAGGCATGCTGAGAAGTCTCCTAAGGCCCAATCTATTCAGTCTTAGGACCTTCGTCAATACAGGACCCCAACAAAGGTTCAGATTTCTGACCTAGGTCGTGCGGCGGCCAAGCCTCGCGAAAGCCCCACGCACAAAGAAAACCCGGACCTTCGACCAAGTGTCGTTCAATTTCAAGCTTCCGATTCCGTCTAAGTTTTCGACAGGAGTGGGGCTTAAGTCTTTCAGAGAGCAGAATCTCATTCTGAGGCAAAGACAAAATAAGCTTCTGTAATCTGTCCTCTAAAGAGAATCCCAAAATTATCCGATATTCTGACTAAGGAGGAATATCCATGAAAAAGTTTAAGAACTTTTCTAAGAAGCTATTGAAAAATGAGGCCGGCCAAGGTGCGACGGAATACATCCTTTTGTTGGTGGTTGTTGTAGCCCTTGTTGTGCTCTTTAAAGACAAAATTAAGACCACAATGGACGGCAAACTTGGAGAACTCTCCGAAAAGATTTCCGGCTTCCAAGGGGAATAAGTTCGCCTGAACTCTCTGCTTTTTAGCTGGGAAAAAGGGGGACCCAATGACTATTGAATACGTGCTTTTAATATTTGCCACCTTCTTCTTTATCCTGAAGGGGTTCATGACTGTTCCGGCAAAGGCCTTTAAAGAATCAGGGCCTCGGTTGGGAGCACGCGTGGAACAACAGCTCATGACAGGAGCGGGATTTAAGCCTCAGGGTGGCAATCACATTGGTTGGGTGGGTGAATGATGAAAAAGACTCTTGGTAACAACAAGGGCCAATTTCTTATCGAATCCGTCCTGCTGATGACTTTCATGGTGGGAGCGCTGGTGTGGGCCACTGGTCAACTGCGAGAGAATAAGTATCTTGCAAAGATGATCTCCGGCCCATGGCAGAAGGTTTCCGGCATGATCGAGGCTGGCGTATGGGATACGCCAGACAAGGCTAAAAGCAAACATCCCAACCAATTGAATCGTTCTTTGACTGTCGAGCCAGAGTAAAGATTCAAAGAGGAAAGAATGGGCGAAACCAAGCGCTTTGCAAAAACCTTACGAAATGAACGCGGGATGATTTCCGCTGAATTCATTTTCGCCATCGTGATTTCGGTGGGGCTTTGCATTGTCTTTTTCGCACTGAACTTCACTCTATCCATGGCTGAAGTGGCGCAGTATATCGCCTTTTCCGCCTCACGAGCCCATGCTGCGGCTCACGTCGATCAAACCAAACAGGAACAAATGGGCAAAGAAAAATACCTGGCCCTGATCAACAATCCCGTCCTGAAGCCTCTTTTCAATAAGGCTGACGGTGGTTGGTTCCAACTCTCTCCACAACTTGAAATTCGCGGCGGTGGCGCCGGGGATAACTTTGCCGATGAATACAAGGGCGAAGAAGGCCGCGTGCCGCAAGTGGGAGTCCGCTTTGATTTCAAACCAAAACTGCTAAGTCTGAAGATCGCTTTCCTGGGATCCACCAGCGAGGACGATTCGGGCTTTTCCGCCAAAATCACCGGGTTCCTGATCCGCGAACCCACCCGGCAGGAATGCTGGGAAGGTCAGATTAAAAAGCGCTATTCCGCTCTTCTGGATCTGGATCCAAGATATAAGGAACTTGGCGGCAATACGGGTGATTACATCCCGATGGAGGATAACGGATGCTGAAGAAGCAAAAGCGTAAATCCTCTTTAAAGAATGAAGAAGGGATGGCTGTTCTGGAACTCATCCCTATTATCATTGTTATCGTGCTGCTGGTGAACTTCTCGCTGGGGTTCTTCGGGGCCATTCATACGGGAATTTTGAATTCCATCGCATCCCGAAACTATGCTTTTGAAACTTTCCGCAACCGATCGAATCTGAATTATCTCAGCGCGATCAGTTCGGACCCAAACACACTGAAGTACACCTATAACAAAATAGGCATGCGTGTTCACGGGACCTTGTCGGAAAACGCCAAAGGACAGGACTGGATTGCCAGCGCCCGTCTGATTGACTTCTTCACGTTCCAAAAACGAGCGGCCGAAGTCACTGGCAACACCAAGGCTGAGCACGAAAAGGTTCGCAATCTTCCGGGAGGAAGAAACGAGGGTGTCGCAGTGAACCCTATTTGGGTGAAAACAACTTACGGAATCTGCCTTAACGCCGGATGCACGGGCACATAAGAGAAGTGGGACTTTATGGGATCAAACGAAACTAGAAATTTATGGCTTTCGATCGCAGCAGGGGTTTTCGCCACCTTCCTTCTCTATAGTTACTCTCAAGAGAAGAAAGCCGAATACGACAAGCGCTTTGGTTCCACCAAACGTGTGGTTGTGGCGAAGGAAGATATCGCCGAAATGCAAACCGTCTATGACACCATGGTCGAAACCAAAGAGCTTCCGGCCGACTTCATTCAGCCCGATGCTATCACCGTGCCTGATGAAATTATCGGAAACGTGGCCGCAGTGCCTATTCGTAAAGGTCAGATGATCGTCAAGAACAACCTTCTAACCCCGGGACCGGACACAGGGATTTCTCTGCAAGTTGCGCCAAGCAAACGTGCCGTGACTATTCCGGTGGATGAAGTCCGCGGTGTGGCTAAGCTGATTCGCCCAGGTGATCGTATTGACATCTATGCGGCCGTTGATTCCGGTAAAGGGGTCAATCAGCGCCGTGAAGTATTCACAATGATGAATGACGTCGTTGTTCTGGCAACAGGTGTCAGTGTTGTGAATAACATTCCACGCATGTTTGAGCTGGATTCCACCGGGAAGAACCTGACTCAGATCGCACTGACTGGGGACACCAAGTACACCACCATCACGGTCGAAGCAACACCCAAGGAAGCCCAGGATCTGTTCTATATTCTTTCGACTGCACCAGGGAATCTGTTCATGGCCTTGAGAAATCCAAGCGACAGAACAATTCCGCCTCGTATGCCAAGCTCCACTTCGGACAGCGTACTGGGCAAACCGGTTGTATCCATGGATGCGCCAGCCGCGCCTGCCATTGTGATGCCACCACGACCCATGCCACCAGTTCAACAACAGCGAGTTGCGCCTCCACCAGCACAAAGACCACGCGCCAACGGATTTCAAACTTTGTAATGGGTCTGATTTAGGGGAAGTAAGGGGGATTTATGAGACGTAAAAATCTGATTGCAGGAGGACTGCTAAGTTTATTCCTGCTCAGTGGAACCATCGCCTGGGCCCAGGAAGAACTGGAAGCCGCGCCCACTTCATCCACTTCGGGTGAAGAGGGAATCTATCGTTCTCGTAAGTTCATCAATCTGACCCTGGGTATCGAGCAGGATGAGAAGCTTCCCCCGCTTCCTGACAGTATCGAATTCAAGGGTGACTTCCGTCGAATTGTGACCGCCTCTTACGCCAAAGACCTCAATATCATGCGCTTCACGCCAAAAAGTGAAGGCTTTGCCACTTTGACCATTCACGACAAACGCAATGGCAAGATCGTGGCCGAGTTCCGCATCGACGTCAAAAAAAGCAAGCTCGACAAAGTGGTCCGCGAAATGCGCGCCCTGCTGGGTGATATCGAAGGTATCAATATCAAAATCGTCAACAACCGCGTGGTGGTCGATGGTCAGATTCTTTTGCCAAAAGATCTGGCGCGTATCTATAACGTCGTCCAGCAGTTCGGGGATCAGGCCTCTTCCTTGGTGACCCTGAGTCCTCTGGCACAAAAGAAAATTGCGGAATTCATTGCCCGCGACATCAACAATCCTGAAATTGAGGTCCGCGCAGTGAATGAAAAAATCATTCTGCAGGGCTGGGCCAATTCGGATGAAGAATCCAAACGCGCCGAAATCATCGCCAAAACCTATCTGCCTGACATCGTGATCGAAGCTGCAGAAGAAAAAGGTGTGATCAAAAAACGTAAGCCCGCCAACGATGGTGTGATCAATCTGATCCAGATCAAAGCGGCCCCTGCGGCAGCCCCTGCCAAGATGATCCAGCTGGTGGTTCACTACGTGGAGCTGAACAAAGACTATTCCAAGGCCTTCAAGTTCCAGTTCACTCCGGAATTGGGGGATAACTCCACGATGACATTCCAGACCGGCGGAGATTCTCCGGGTGGTGTGATCAGCTCCATCACTGGAACGGTTTCCAATCTTTTGCCTAAACTGAACTGGGCCAAACAACACGGTCATGCCCGCGTCCTGGAAAGCACCAGTCTGATTGTGGAAGACGGCAAAAAAGGTGAAATCAAACAAGTCACCAATCAGCCGTATCCAGTGATTGGCAAAGACGGCACTCAAGGAACGGCCTTTGCCGAAGTTGGTATTGTGACTTCGATCACACCACGACTGCTGGGCGAAAAATCCGGAAGTGTTGCGATGGAGATGGCCTTCAAAGTGTCCAGCCTTTTGGGGAACACACCCAGCGGTGCTCCCATCACCAGCGCCAACGAAATGACGTCCTCGGTGACGGTGCGTGACCGCCAAAGTGCTGCCGTGGGGGGATTGATTCGTAACTCGACCTCGACCGGGTACAATCGTCCAGCGGGGCAAAAGAATCCGATCATCAGTTTGTATGCATCCAAAGATTTCGTGAAACAACAAAGCCAGTTCGTGGTCTTTGTCACACCGATAGTGAAAACTTCTGCGAGTGCTGGTGCCGAGCAAATTAAGAAGAAGTTCCGTTTACGCGATTAAGGTCTCGTAAACGGACCTCCCGTTTCAGCCGATAGGAAAGCTGGAGGTCTGTTTTGGCTATCAATCCTAATTGTAATCTCATCGCAGTGGTGGGCGGCAAAGGCGGCGTCGGTAAATCCGTATTCGCAGCCAATTTCGCCTGCACCATCATGAACGAACTCCGCAGTCAGGTTCTTTTGATTGATGCTGATGCCAAGAGCGTCGGCGATCAAAACGTTATCATGGGTCTGAAACCACAAAAGACCCTGAAAGAACTGGCTAACTTCCAAGGCTCTTTAAATTCTCAGCCGATGAACACTCTTGTGACCATGCACCAGTCCGGCCTGGCTTATCTGGGCGCGGTTCGCGGACCGGAAGAAAGTTTGAACATCTCTCCGGATCTTCTGGGAAAACTATTGGATTTCTTTGGCCGGGCCTTTAAGTATGTCGTCGTGGACGTGGGAACAGATCTGGGTCCCGCACAGATGGCAGTTTTGCAGGAAGCCACCGCCATTATGATCGTCACAACTCCCGAAGTTCTGGTGGTGACTCAAACTCAACGCCTGGTGAACGAGCTTTTGTCAGCGACTTTCCCTAAAGACATGTTCCAGCTGGTGATCAACAAAGCGTCTCCGACGGGTCTGTCACCACAAACGATTTCCAATCAGTTGCAGCTTCCCTTCCTGGGAATCATTCCACAGGATGAGGCCACATCCATGATGTCGCTGCAAAAGTACACCCCATTTGTGATCTCTGCCCCGAAAGCGCCGATCACAGCGGCGTATTATGACGTTGCCCGAAAACTGACTGGCGGTGTTTTACAACGACTTAAAACAACAGCGCGTCCGAAACCAACACCTCCGCCCGCGGCGTCGGCCGATGGGGGTTCCGCCCTTGCCGTTCAAGGGATGGACGCCAGAACTCTTCTGAAGATTCGTATCCACAATGAACTGATTCGTACTGTGGATCTGAAGAAGCTTTTGGTCGACACCAAACAAGATGAAAACAAAGAAAAAGAAGTCCGCGAAAAAACCAAACGCGAAATCACCCTGATCGTGGACCGTGAAGCTCCGGATCTTGCTCGTGAAGAGCGTTCCAAGATCATCAAAGAGGTCCTGGAAGAAGCCCTGGGCCTGGGTCCCCTGGAAGATCTGCTGGCCGACGGCGACGTCACCGAGATCATGGTGAATGGATTTAAAAAAATCTTCGTCGAAAAAAGCGGTAAAGTGCAGCTAAGCCCTGTGACCTTTACCTCCAACGATCACTTGCGCCGTATCATCGAGCGTATTGTGACGCCGCTGGGTCGTCAGATCAATGACTCAACCCCTTACGTCGATGCCCGCTTGAAAGACGGTTCGCGTGTGAACGCCGTGATTGAGCCTTTGGCGATCGACGGCCCTGCGCTGACCATTCGTAAGTTTAAAAAGGGCGGTATCACCGCTGACAAGTATATTTCCTATGGAAGTATCACCAAGAACATGATCGACTTCCTGCGCATCTGCGTGGAAAACGGTCTGAATGTCGTGATCTCTGGTGGTACCGGTTCAGGTAAAACCTCTTTGTTGAATATGTTGTCTTCGTACATTCCGTCCAACGAACGTGTGATCACGGTCGAGGACGCGGCCGAGTTGCAACTGCAACAGGAGCACGTTGTGCGTCTGGAAACCCGTCCGGCTTCCATGGAAGGCTCCAACGCTGTTCACATCCGGGATCTTATCAAGAATGCCCTGCGTATGCGTCCGGACCGCATCATCGTCGGTGAGTGCCGTGACGGTGCCGCTTTGGATATGTTGCAGGCCATGAATACCGGTCACGATGGTTCCATGACCACGACTCACGCCAACTCTCCTCGCGAGTGTATTGCGCGTCTGGAAACACTTTGTATGATGTCCGGAATGGATCTACCGGTCCGTGCGATTCGTGAACAGATTGCCGGCGCGGTGAATCTGATTGTGCAGATCTCCCGTCTGTCGGATGGTAGTCGTAAGATCCTTAGCATCACCGAAGTTGCCGGCATGCAGGGTGACGTAGTCACTCTGGCAGAAATCTTCCGCTTTAAAGAAACCGGCTATGACAAAAACAGAAAGATTCAGGGCGTGTTCCAGGCAACTGGTACCATTCCAAGTTTCATTCAAAAGTTGAGTGATAAAGGTGTTGTGATTCCTCGCGAGATCTTCGCCAACGATCCGAATGCGGGCAACCCTGCAGCGGCGGCACCTGCGCAAAACAAACCACCCATCCCGGCAGCCATGGCACCAAAGATGCCCGGCATCGCTCCGGTGAAGAAGTCAGGATAGAGTATGAGCTTCCTGTTTAACGAATGGATCATGATTCCTCTGTTTGGCCTTTGCGTCTTCGTCATTGTCATCGCCTGGGCGGACAAGGCGATTTCGTGGCTGCACCAACGCAGTCTGGGTAAACGCGACGAAGTCATGCGTCTGCTTCGTATAATGGGAATGGAAGTCGATGAAAAGAAAGTCACGATTCTGATTCTGATGATGAGCTTCGGTTTAGGAGCTTTGGCCTTTTTGATTTTCTGGCCCAATGTTCTTATTGGTTTCATCTTCGGCGCTTCTATCACTGTGGCCGGTTGGCAGCTTCCACTGTTGCTGGTTCGCTTGATTTATGAAAAACGCTGCGCCAAATTCGTCGACCAGATGGTCGACGGACTGACCATCATGGCCAACGGTATCAAGGCCGGATCCAACCCGCAGGAATCCATGAAGCGTGTGGTAGAGATCATGGGAAATCCCATGAGTCAGGAATTCGCACAGGTACTGTATCAGATGCAAGTTGGTGACAGCTTCGAAAGTGCACTGAACGATCTGGGCAACCGCATTCCACGTCCCGATGTCCAGATGTTTGTGACCTCCATCAACATCCTGAAAGAAACCGGCGGTAATCTGGCAGAAACTTTCCAGACCATCGTACTGGTCGTGCGCGAAAGACAAAAGGTAGAGAAAAAAATTCAGGCTCTGACCGCTCAGGGTCTTATGCAGGGAATTATCGTCACCCTGATTCCGTTTATCTTGATGGTTGTATTCACCGTTATCGATCCCACCTTCATCAAACCAATGTTTAGCACAACCTTAGGTCTAGTGTTGCTCGTGGCAATGCTGGGTCTGCAAATTATCGGTGGCGTGCTCATTAAAAAGCTTGTTACCATTAAAGTGTAGTTTGTCAGCTTCAAGGAAGAGGTATCGATAATGAAGAAAGTATTCTTGGCGTTCGCCTTTCTTTTTTCAGCACAGGCGTTCGCGCTTGTTGACATGAAAAATGCCAACTACTCCAACACCTGGATTGATATGGACGTTCCAGGCAGCGGGTATGATCTGAAGATTGTTCGCACTTACAACAGCCGTTCTCTTTTCAATGGTATGTTCGGCTTTGGCTGGTGCTCAGACTTCGAAACCGCGATGGAAGTCACCGCTGAAGGTAACATCAAAGTCAAAGAATGTGGTGGCGGTTTGGAAGTTACCTTCTCGCCTCGCGAAATCACACGCAAAGAGGTTGAAGGCACCATCAATCAGATCATCAACAAGATGAAGGCCGAAAAGAAGGTGGGCCTGACTGAAGCGGCCATCACAAACCTGAAGGCTCAGCTTTTGGAAGACGACAGCCTTCGTTCGGATTATGCCAACCACTACAAAATCACAGTTCCGGTAAAAGAAGGAACGAAGTTCTACGCCAACGGTCGTGAGGTTGAGCACTTCATCTTTAATAAGACCTACTATACTCGCAATCTTCCCGATGGCAGCGCTCAGCGCTTCAATCCTCAAGGGAAGCTGACTCACATTTATGATAAGAACAACAACTTCCTGAAGTTTGATTACGACAAGGACTCTATTGCCACCATTCAAGATAACAATGGCCGTCGTTTGAGCTTCAAATACTATCAAAACAAGAAAGTTAAATCGATCACGGGCCCCAATGGCTTGATGGCTGAATACAAGTTTGCAAATCTGGATGATCTAGCGTCCGTTAAGAACGCCTGGTTGAAGACTTACAACTACGAGTACGACGAACTACACAATCTGACCAGAGCCACTTGGCCTGATAAGTCCTTCATTGCTATCAAGTATGACAAGAAGAATGACTGGGTGATCGCCTTCGCTGACCGCGACAAGTGCGTTGAGTCCTATAGCTATGAATTTTCTCAAAATGATCCAAAAAATCACTACTGGTCCACAGTGAAAAAGACCTGTGGCAAAGAGGTGGTTGCGGATAATAAATACGAATTCTGGCACCAACAGCGCCCTGATGGCCAATACTTCCTTCAGCGTGTGATGACCACGGTGAGCGGTAACGTGACTGATATCACTTATCACGAGGTCTTCGGCAAACCCGTTTCCATTCGTCGTAATGCGGATCGTATCTCTTATGAATACTATCCAGATGGCCTGGTGAAGGTTAAAGCGGCGCCGAACGTGAAAATGGCGTTTGAGTACGATCCTAAGTTCAAAAAGGTCAGCTCTGTGACCAGCACGTATTTTAATGAGAAAGGTGCCAAGGCTGCGGTTAAAGCGACTCAGTTCAAATACGATGGCAAAGGGAATCTAGCTTACGCACAAAACAGTGACGGGCAGAAAATTAACATGACCTACGATGCCCGTGGCCGTATTGCAACCATTACAGATCAGGCCAAAAAAGTCGTTAAAATCGAGTACGAGGAACGTTACGGAAAACCTTCTGTAGTTACCCGTCCCGGTTTGGGAACTATTGTGGTAAGCTATAAACAGAACGGTGAAATCAACAAAGTTGACAGTAAAGAGGGGCCTTCAGTGGCAATGCAAGTTGCAAGTACTTTTAACAACCTCTTGGACATCATTGCCCCCGCAACAGCGGAACTGTATCTCTAAGGAGAAGGTGATTATATGAAAAGACTTTTGGTTCTTTCCATTATGCTGGCCCTGGGCTCCTCCTTTGTAGGTGCAACTTCCTTTGCCCAGGAAGACGACTCCAAACGCGCTGTAAACCCAGGAGACGACCCGAATGAGGCTCGTTCTTCTGAGCCCACAGAAAGCAGTGTGTCTGCCACAGGTATCTGTCGTGAGTGTATCGCCCGCCGCTTTGGCTCTGGCGCTGGTTACGGCAGTCGTCCGATGGACAACACAAACAGCAGAATCAGTCCGTTCTCCGAAGGCAAAGGTGGCGCTTCCGGCGGTAACGGCTCTGAATCCGGAGTCAAAGGGACCCGCTAATTCTGTCTAGATTCTTAACACTCGCCTTACACAAAAGGGCTTTGGTCATCCAAAGCCCTTTATTTTTTCCCTGAAACCTGCCTCTTTGTCTCATCCTGATACAAAAAACCTGGCACACGCGATGCAATAGCCTTCATTGAGCTGTTAATTAAGTATTTATGGCGAGAGCTATAAGTTTAAAGGAGTATCTTATGAAGAAAATCGTGAAAGCTACAATCGCAGTTTCTTTGATGGTCTTTGCATCCGCTGCAATGGCAAATCCAAAGTGCTCTCACAGAGTTGCTTCTGCTTCGAACGACCTTTTCAAAAACACCAATCCAGTTCGTGTGGCAAAAGCAGATACGAAATCTGGTAAAGAAACAACAGTTCGCGGTACTCGCTAAGACTGTTGAGTTGAATATGCCCCCTAGGGAGAGTGACTACCCCCCCTTACGGTCGCTCTCCCTTCCCCTTTTTTCAGAGGACTAGCGAATCGCTTTTTCGTGAGCGCCTTCCTGGAAACCATCGACTGTGCTGGCCACGCCATCACTCAAACCACGGCCCAAATTACGCAAGGCCATTGCGCCCCCCGCAGCAGCACTCTGAATGTATTGAGAAACAGTTGAGCGTTGCAACCAGCGGAAAGCGTGAGACTCAACCGATGCGCCCCCAACCTTTACCTGCATAAGCACAATCATCAGTGACGTGAAAGCCAGGCATTTAGTTACAAACTTAAGTTCTTCCATGAGTGGATTCTCCCAGATGCGGTAATACTTTTGAAATCTCTTTTAAAATTTGGTCTTTGTTAAAGGGCTTTGTCAGATAAGAGTCAAAGCCAGCTTCATAAGCCTTCTGCACAAGCTCTTCCTGATCAATCGTCGAACAACCAATGATTTTGATCGAGGGATGCAGTTCTTTCAGAATCTTCGCCGTCTCGATGCCATTGCGAAGTGGCATCACCATATCCAGAAAAACCAGATCGGGCAGGGTTGATTGCACCAACTCAACAGCTTCATCCCCGTTGGCAGCCTCGCCCACGCAAACGCCTCCGTCGGAAACAACGATATTTTTTATGAGTTCTCTTAGAAAGGCGGCATCATCGACAACGGCGAAACGTATCTTCATGATGCCAGTATAAGATCTTGGACCGAATTTGATGAGCGGATTCTAGTGACCCCAACGATAGCCCAGAGAGAGCATATAAAAGGCATTCGTGACACTGACATTGTTCGGAGTCAAACCTGTACTTGGGTCGGGGATGCCTGCTGTGCCGTCAAAGACATTTCGTTCAACACTGGCACCCAGATTCCAGATCATCTGACTTTCTCGGGTGAACTTCCATTCTCCGCCGACATCCAAACCAATGCGCACACTTTCTTCCGAGGCTCCGGACTGAATCGCCACACCCGTTTCAGATTCAGAATGCTGCAGACGCGGGAAGAAGGATCCCCCCACTGTCCAGGCATAGTCCGCTGAAGTGGGAATGCGCCCCTTCAAACCCAGGCCCAAACCCTGCGTTTTCAACCGGGCACGTGACGTATTGTCACTTGGAACCGTCATTTTGCTGTCACTTAAAAGAACAGAAAACTCGAGCGAATTCGCCTTGCGAGAAACGCCAAAGAACTTGCGGAAGTTCACACCCACATCGACCATTTCAAACCTGGCAGGGATGCGTGACTGATCTGCTGTGACCGAATCCACGTCCGCTGCAAAAGAGAACAAGATACGACCGCTGACGCCAATCAAAGGCGTGAACCAAACGTTGGCGCGAATATTCAGAGCATTAAAGAAACTTTGATAGTCGCGGAATCCATAGTTGGACTGGGAGTCGTTGTAAGCCACCACCGGCATCACTTCCAGCTCCAGCCGATTTTTACGAATATCATCCGGATGAATCTGTTCGCGATAGAAGTCATAGATTCTTCCGGCTTTATTAGAGAACAAACTTTCCGCCTGTTCCCCGATACCAGGCTCCTGGACTTCAGACGAGTCCTCAGTATCCACGACTTTTTCCACAGCAGGCTTGGCCGACACCGCCGGAGCCGTCGTCGTCACCACTTGATTCTCTTCTGCTTTCTTCCGGGCCTCTGCTTCTTTCCGAGCCTTCTCTTCGGCTTCCAGCTCACTGGTCTTCAACGTGCGCACGGCAACACCGTCAGAGTCCGTGACCACCGGTGCTGTTTCGGAAGCGGGATTTCGTTTGTTGGATTTTCGCACTTCATAGCGTCCTGAAGAAAAGCCTTCCAGACCCACTTGGGCCGAGGACTCAAAGGTCAAAGAAAAGAGCGCAGCAAAAATCAAAAAAGAAATTGAAGACTTCATAAGAAATCTTTCGGCTCTCGGTCCGAATTACTTGACCTCAAATTGACCTGTTTTCAGAGGCAGGGCAGAATAAAAACATGAAATCATTCTTGCTGAGTTCTTTCTTTGTCGCGTCCTGTTTCATTTCAATCTGCTCGACAGCACAGGCCCAGACCAATGCCCAGAATGTCTATATCAGCGCCGCAGACCAAGATCTTGCAATCAAATCCATCGTGCTTGTTCCGACCACTGACAACGTGGGCGGCATTTATGCCAGGCCCGCAGAAGAAGAACTGCGCAGTCTTTTGAATGACGACAAACAATGGTCGTTGTCCAACTTTCCCAAAGATCTAAAAATTAAGTCCGAAACATTGGATGAAAACCCCACGGATGTGCAGAAGATTCTGCAAAGCACTCAAAGTGAAGCGGCCCTGACCTCGAAGATCATTCGCGGTCCCCGCGGGATTTCCATCACACTGACACTGTTTGTGGGACGCGAGGGCCTGCCTTTGCTGCAAGAGTCTTTGAGCGACTATAAAGGCTTTGAAACCGCCGAGATTCGCAATGAGGTGCGCCGCCTTTTTGAAAGCCTAAAATACCGCATGCCTTTCCGTGCAACAATCCTGAGCCGTCGCGGCCAGCAGGTGACTTTGAATCTGGGAAGCAATTATGGACTGAAACCCGACAGTCGCGTGTCAGTTGTTCAGATCATCAAAGTCAACCGGCACCCCAAACTGAACTTCATGATCAGCACGGAGAAGGAAGTTCTGGGCCGCGTGAAATTATTTAAGGTGGAACCGTACTTGAGTTTCGGTTACATCGAAATGGAAAAGGATCCGGGAGTGATCTCTGTTGGATCCAAAGTCATGCCCGATGAGTTTGTGAAATACTCTACGCCCGTCACAACACCCTCCGGGAAAATTCTTCAGGATATCAGCACACGTCCTGATAAAGACGTCGCCTTCGGGGAAGACCCTCAGGAATGGCTGCCAACAATGCCACCTCAGTTTGGAAAAATTGAACTGATGGCAGGACTTGGCAATTACACCCAGAACACAAGCCTGGTGACCGCCGGATCAGTCAGTGGCAGTAACAACTTGACCCCCAATATTCTGGTGCGGGGTGAGTTGTGGCTGAATCCCGAGTGGTATGTCGGTGTTCAACTGCGACAATCTGTGTTTTCGATCGACAACAACCTGACAGGCTCATCCCCGGGATCTTTGAATATGTCTGTCGGGCAGTATGGAGTTGCCGCCGGATACAACTTCCTTCTGACCAGTGACTTCTTTGGTCCCAAGCTGCAGGTAGGTGCCGGATATAACACAACAAAGTTCTCAGTCGACAACAGCACTCCGACTGCCTTTACAACAATGGACTACAGTGGCTTTCTGATCAGTCTTGCTGGCCAGTTCCCACTTTCTGAAGAACTTCCGGTGGATATCGGGGGAAGGTTTGATTTTTATATGAATCCCAATGTCAGTGAAAGCAAAGACAGCGGGTCCTCTTCTGACAGCAAGATTAATTCGTTCAGCTTCTTCGTGGACTATCGAATGAAGACAAGATTTAAAATCCGCGGTGAGTTGATGCTGGAAAATTATAGCACCGATTTCTCTGGGGCGGGTCAGCGGGTTGATCCGGCAACCAGTACCAGTCATAAGATGACCACCTTGTTCGGTGGGGTTCAGTATCTGTTCTAGTAGATATCTTTAGAAAGTGAAACTCTCTGCGACAAGTCCGGAGGGTATCTCGTGAGCTTTAATAAAAAAGCCTGGGCTATAAGCCCAGGCTTTTTGTTTTTTTCGTGGAACCCGCCTTCGCTGATGGCTTCGGCGGGTGTAATCGCTTAGCCGGGGGCTAAGCTGATTACATCATACCGCCCATGCCACCCATGCCGCCATGGTCAGGCATTGCAGGAGCTGCGGATTCTTTCTTAGGCGCTTCAGCGATCATAGTCTCTGTAGTCAGCATCAAAGAAGAAACGGAAGCCGCGTTAGTCAAAGCACAACGAACAACTTTAACTGGATCGATAACACCGTCTTTGATCAGGTCAGTGTATTCGTCAGAGTATGCGTTGAAGCCCCAAGTAACGGACTTGTTCTGAAGGATACGATCCAAAACGATCGCGCCATCCAAACCAGCGTTCGCCGCGATTTGACGGATAGGCTCTTCACAAGCACGTTTGATGATAGTCGCGCCGAATTGTTCTTCTTCAGCGAACTTGGATTTGTCGATTTTTGTAGAAGCGCGAAGCAAAGCAGTACCACCACCAGCTACGATACCTTCTTCAACCGCTGCGCGAGTCGCGTTCAAAGCGTCTTCTACGCGGTGTTTTTTCTCTTTCATTTCAACTTCAGAAGGAGCACCAACGTGGATAACAGCTACGCCGCCAGCCAATTTAGCCAAACGCTCTTTCAGTTTTTCTTTGTCGTAGTCAGAAGAAGTCTCTTCGATTTGAGCTTTGATCTGAGCAACACGGCCATTGATGTCGTTCTTTTTACCAGCGCCATCGATGATTGTTGTGTTGTCTTTATCTACAACGATGCGTTTTGCGATACCCAGGTCAGCAACAGTTGCCGCCTCAAGTTTCAAACCAACATCTTCAGAGATCACTTTCGCGCCAGTCAGGATCGCGATGTCTTCAAGCATAGCTTTACGACGGTCACCGAAGCCTGGAGCTTTAACAGCAGCGATATGAAGAGTGCCGCGCAATTTATTAACAACCAAAGTTGCCAATGCTTCGCCTTCAACGTCTTCAGCGATGATCAACAACTGACGACCTTGCTTAGCAACGCCTTCAAGAATACCGATCATGTCTTTCATGGAAGAGATTTTTTTGTCGTAAACAAGAACGTAAGCGTTCTCAAGAACTGCTTCCATTCTTTCTGCGTTAGTTACGAAGTATGGAGACAGGTAACCACGGTCGAATTGCATACCTTCAACTACAGTCACTTCCGTTTTTGCAGTTTTGGATTCTTCGATAGTGATAACGCCTTCACGGCCTACTTTATCCATAGCATCTGCCAACATCTGACCGATTTCTTTGTCATTGTTTGCAGAAATAGCACCAACTTGAGCTACTTCGTTGGAACCTTTTACTGGTTTGGACATGGATTTCAATTCGTCGATAACGATTGCTACTGCTTTATCGATACCACGCTTGATGGACATTGGGTTGTGACCAGCGGAAACAAGTTTCGCGCCTTCACGGTAGATCGCTTGAGCCAAAACTGTTGCAGTTGTTGTACCGTCACCAGCTTCATCGTTGGTTTTGGAAGCAACTTCCTTAACCATCTGAGCGCCCATGTTTTCGAATTTGTTTTCAAGTTCGATTTCTTTCGCAACAGTCACACCGTCTTTAGTGATCAGTGGAGAGCCGAAAGATTTATCGATAACAACGTTGCGACCTTTAGGTCCCAAAGTTACTTTTACTGCGTTCGCCAAAGTGTTCACACCTTTAAGGATGTGTGTACGAGCGTCTTCTGAGAATGTAATTACCTTACTCATGATTTTCTCCGTTCAAATCTGATTCACTCCAGCGTTGCTGGAGCAGACATTAAAAATAAAATTAGTTGAATACGCCCAGGATGTCTTCTTCGCGCATCATCAGGTATTCAGCGCCATCCAGCTTCAATTCTGTTCCAGCGTATTTGCCGAAAAGAACTTTATCGCCAACTTTAACTTCCAAAGGCAAAACTTTGCCATCTTCAGTCACGCGACCTTTACCTGTAGCGATGATTTCACCTTTTTGTGGTTTTTCTTTTGCAGTGTCAGGAATGAAAAGACCGCCAGCGGTTTTTTCTTCTTCCGCCATTCTGCGAACTAGAATTCTGTCATGAAGTGGACGAACGCCAATTTCGTTCTTAGCCATACTATGCCTCCGTTTTAAGTAAATCTAACGAAAGCTAATATGAATCGCCTCTGAAAAGAGTCAAGGTCGGGTGCTGCAAAAACTTGCTCACATCTCTATGACGCACCCCTTAAAGATTATAATTTTATAAGAATTTCCGCAGACTTATTTAATACCGTCTTTTGACAAGTTATTCGCGCTCACAGGCAGATCTGCCGACTGCGCCCCAAAAACAGAGTTCGCATAGGCCGTCATCAGCTCCGCCACCTCTTCCGGGGACAGCTTGCCAGCCACTTCATTAAAGGCCGTCTTTTTATCCTGAATCTTGGTAAGGTAACCCACGAAGTAGTCCGTCACGGACAGGTCTTTGGCAACTTCCAGATCATAGATTTCTTCACGAAGTTCCCTTTCCAACTTTTCCACGGACATATCCTGAGTCGAAACTGCCTCCAGCCCCGCTTTATGGGCCATGTTAGGATCGGTCCCGTTTGCCAAACTGCGACCCACGGATTTTTTAAGATCGATCTGCGCCTTCAAAGTCATGACCTTGCTTTGCGCGGCCTGAACTCGTTCCGTTTTCCATTCACGATAGCTCTTAACCTCGGCGCCCGCTTTCATGGTGAAAGCCGTAAAGCCCCAAAAGGCGATCAGTGGGAGATATTTAATAAGGCGCATGGGTCCTCCAGCAGACGTCCGATAATTCCAAAGTCCCCTTATTACAAAGGGTGTGCCCGCTGGAAGATGGCTCATTTGCAATATAAGCGATTTGAACCCCGAATTATGGCCCAATTGGGTCACTTTGAGACAAATAAGGCTTTACAGGAAATTGATACAAAAAGACCCCGAAAAAAGGCTCCCCATGGATTTACAGCGCCTTGGAAAACTTAAGAAGGTCTCTTTGCAAGGTCTGCGCTTTTTTATCAACAGACTTAGAGAAGTTCGGATTCGCCATTCTGAAAACCACAACTGCCATGATAAAGCCGGACTTGTCTTTATAACTCTGAGCCAGCTCACGCTTGGCCTTCAGCAGCTCCTCATCTTTCTGCAGGGTCGCGATCAGCTCGTTGGCTTTTGTTTCTTTCAGAAGGTCTTTGGCCGACTTCACACCCTGATCACGCAGCTTCAACTCCTCAAAGAAGGACTTCAGATACTTTGTTTCCTGCTCAGTGACAGCTTTCCCCACCGCTACAGCCGGGCCCTTCGCGCCTTTTATGTAATCCACCACCGCGGCTACGGGTTTAGCACCCTCGCCCCAGTCAAAACTTCCATAACCTTCCGGATACAAAAGCTGGATCAGACCAAAGAATCCGACCAGGGGTTTTTCCTGGGCGCTTTCTTCAAGTTCTTCCCTGTTGAATTCAAACTTTCCCGATTTTAGTTCTGGCAACAGCAAGGCGCTGGTCAGAGCCATTTCAAATCGGAAGCCTTTTTCCAAAAAGGCCGAGGCACTCCATCCCTGGATCTGACGCTTAAGTTCGGCAAGTTTTGTGCGATCATCGTCGCTCATGTTTTCCTTGGAAAGTTTTGCCATTTCCGCCAGCGTTTCCTTGAGCATCTGCATACCGATCTGACCTGCGATCACCGGCATTTCACAATTGCCAAAGTTCCACCAAAGATTCGCCAGCTTCAGAATTTGTTCCCAGGATTTTGCAGCCACGGCATCATGATTTAGCTTTTTCGCTGTCTCTAACAGGCCCGTCATTGGCAGCAATCCCGAGGGGGCTGTCGCATGGAACGCTGAGCAGGTGACAAAGTCCCCTTCATTCGCCAGCGCCAGCAACGCTTGCGCGGGATTTTCAGTGGACAGGGCCTTTTCCATGCGCAGATAAAGATCCTTGTCATGAGTGGCAGGAATTTCAAATTTTGCAGCTCTGGTCAGATGAGAATTAATACCTGCCACAGAGTCCTGAAAAGACGGGGTCGAAGCAATAACTTGGACGGGAAGAATCAAGGCACTGAAAATCCAAAACCTCATGACAACTCCTTTTCAGAGTTCCATGCTATCGACTTCCGTTTTGTTGCTCAAAGTGCAATTTGCAGGAGGTCCAGCTGACTTGGGTGGCAAAATCGGGGACACAGTGGATGATCAGATTCTGTCAGAGGCAAAAATAAAAAAACCAAGCCTTGAGGACTTGGTTTTCTTAATCACATTTATTTGAAAATAAATGGCTCAGAAGGAGGGACTCGAACCCCCGACCCAGCGGTTAACAGCCGCTTGCTCTACCGACTGAGCTACTTCTGAACTCGGTGAAGGGCTAAATTAGCGGCTTTGGCCCATTCTTGTCAAACAGAAATAATCTTAAGGGGCTGCAAGCCTATCTAAAGCCTTGGAAAGCATTGGCGAACTAAAAGGCATCCCTTTAACGCGGAAAACCGGCTTTCCAGCCACCCCCTCCAGGATCACGATCTCGGATTCGGCGATCCCGTGGGCCGCCAAAACCTTTTGATAAGAGCTTTCCTCGATCCCTTCGCTGGAAAAAGCCCCCATCATGATTTCGCACACCGCGCTGACGTCAGCGGGAACCTCTAAAGTTCGGAGCAGAGTGCCCTCGTTTGTGAATACATCCACTTTGGTGGTCTTTTCCGGACACCAGTTATAAGGGCGATAGTCGCTACCAATCAAAAGGCCCAAGGCGCTTTGCGGATCCGAAAGTTTATCGGCCACATCCCCGGTGTTAAGGGCTCGGATCGCATATAGAACCCCCGCCAAAGCAATCAGCATCATTGATATTTTTAGAAAAAATGAGATCTTCATCGCTTAAATTTAACTCGGCGAGTTGAAACTAGCTAGCTATAACATGGGAGGCTATTGCACGGATTGTGGCTGAAGCAGGTCTTCCAGAAAGAAGGCCGCCAGTTCCGACCGTCCTGCCAGGCCTGACTTGGAATAGATCGCAATCGACTGAACGCGCGCCGTTTTTTCGGTGGTATGGCGGATCTCGGCGATCTCTTTGAGCGAAAGCCCTTTTAGTAACAACAAAGCCACTTCTTTTTCGGCCTGAGACAGATTCCACTTGGAAAGCTGCAGATCAATGGATTTAGAAAGACCTTCGATATATTTCTGAGCTTCTGTTTTCCAGTCCTGGGCTTCTTGTTTAAGTTTGGCATTTTCACTTAATGAGTCCGACAGTTTGTGCTGCAGATTGAACGAGTCCTTCAGGACATAAAAAATCCCAAACAGGGCCGCCAACCCGGCCCCGCCTTCAACCAGAACATGCCAAACCGCCACACCTTCCTGGGAATCTGTGACTAAATCAATGGCGACCATCAGGGCCACTGTGGCAAGCACAACAATAAGGACTGCACGCTCTTTGTGGTTCATGATTGCATCCTATAAGGAAACTTCTCAGTCGTCATCACCGTCGTACTGTGTTTCAGCCTCACCCATCTGCAGCGTTTGACCAAACAAAGATAGAGCCCGCTTCTGAGAGTCGAAGTTTTTAGCCAGATACAATCCGCCAGAGACCACCAGAGCCAGCAATAACACCGCAGCGAATCCACGCGAGGATGGAATGGCTTCGCCAGATTCATCCAGCTCTTTTTTCCCGTCGATCATGCTCAGCGCAATTCCATCTTGATGACGGAGCGAGTGCAAAACCACACCGGCCACATGCAGTGCCGCCACCACGATGAAGGTGTTGGCCATAAACTCATGAATGTCCTCGAAGGTTTCCTTGCTGCCAGTGCTCATAAGATAACCGGTGATGGCCAACCCCAGCGCCAAAACAAACATGGTCACGGCCGCCCAGCTGGAAGCCGGGTTGTGTCCCGACCAACGTTTTTTGGATCCTGATAAAATACCCCAGAAATAATCTTTCAGATCAAGAGGGTTCAGGCTAAAGCCCGTGAATTTAGCGTGTTTTGATCCGACAACACCCCAAAGCAGCCTCCACACCACCAGGCCCCCCAATAGCAGGCCCGCCAGCATGTGATAACTAAAGGTCACAGCCTCATCATCGACAGTCTTAGCTATGATAAATGACATCAAAAATAAGCCAGAAAACAACCAGTGGAAAAGTCGCGTGGGCAGATCATAGATTAAAGCTGATCTCATTTTGAACCTCCTAAAGGAAATAGTGCCTTTGACACCTCTAAACTCGTCTCTTTTGCAGGCTACGTCCATTGGGCAAAAGGTCTATTGTGCCTTTAATCAAGCACTTAGGCCTTTCAGACCATTCCCAATTTTCAAATAATAGCGATACTGAGTCCAAGTGATTGGGAATAATCCCAGCTCAAAAGGAGAAAAAACATGAAACATCTTATTCTAACCCTGCTACTCGTGAGCGCTGCTTCCTCTGCCTATGCCAAGAAAGAGTGCACGACGGAACCTAAAGAAAAATGGATGACCGAAGAGGCCTTTAAGAAAAAGGTCGAGGCCGAGGGCTACAAGATTTCAAAATTCAAACAACCCGGCACATGCTATGAAATCTATGGCACCAATAAAGACGGCAAAAAGGTAGAGATCTACTTCAACCCCGTGGATGGATCGATTGTGAAATCAAAATAGCCGAAAAACGAACGGTCTTAGCGAAGCTGGGTAGAATTTGCGCTACGCATTAAATAATCATGTCAGGGGAATTGAAAAGAGAAAAAATGGTGCACTCGAGAGGATTCGAACCTCTGACCACATGATTCGTAGTCATGTACTCTATCCAGCTGAGCTACGAGTGCACTGTGAAAGAGAAGTATAGATAGACTGCGGCCAGGGAAAAATCAAGCATTCTTGATAAAATTACAAAAATGGTCCGGCCAAGTCCTTGATTAAAGCACCCGGCTATGGCACTTTGAATCCTCAGTCGAAATAAACCGACCGCGGAAAGGTGGGTGAGTGGCTGAAACCAAGCGTTTGCTAAACGCTCGTACACTCAAAAGGTGTACCGCGGGTTCAAATCCCGCCCTTTCCGCCATTTTATTCCCATAAAATTTGTTTCTTAGGCGCTTGTACTATCTATCAAGCTTCGAAAATAGGGTCTTCAGCAACGCTGTCGTTAGTTGATCCTTGCTGTGCTGTTCGAACGGGATATTTACGACCGTTTCGCCGTGGTCTACGCCCTCAAGGCGAATGAAGTCGGCGGAACCAATTTTAGAGCTTTCAAACGGAACCATGCCATCGCTGGAGTCATAGGGCCCCTTGAAAGACGTGCGGATCACACATTGACCCAGAACAACTTTAAAGCAGCCAGTCGCGATGATATTGACGGCCGGAGTGAACAAACTGCTGTGGCCGTTCACGACGCCCCCGACGGTGATTGTCGGAACTCGTTGAGTCAACTCCTGAATAATCATTCGGTTTTCAGTCATAAACTGTCTGCGAACGGCAGTGCTCAAATAATGTATGGTGTCTGGAGAGGTGTTGAAGTACGGAATGATCGGTCGCAGCCATTTATGTAAATGCAATGGCCCTTCAAAGTAAACATCAGCCACTGGGGAACCTTGAAATGGACTTTGTAAAAAAATGATTCCCGCGATCACACTCTGATGGCCGGGAAAACTCACTAGCTCTTCTAGCAAGGCCAGCCCACCCAAGGAATGGGTAACAAACAAAGCCCTTCTTTGCGCCGACCGCGATACGGTAAGAGCATGACGAATGTTGGCTCTGATCTCTGCAACAGACTGTGAAGAACTGGAAAGACGTTGAACCTTCAAGCCGTAATGGTTCTGAAGTAGTTTTTGCTGAGCTTCAAAATATTCCCCCGTCAAACGAGAAAACGTGATCGAGGATCGTTCATCACCATCCAGGAAGGACTCAGACAAGATACCCGGCACTAGATAGATATCATAAGCCCTAAGGCCTTCTTGCTCCTGCGCACTTAACGATGGCTGGCTATTTAAAACAGTGTAAAAGGTGGAGGTAAGGTCGGCAGCAAAGGCACCAAGGCTCAGAGTGAGCCCGACAGCCGCAAAAAGAATGTGTATAATATACCGCTGAACCATATTGCTCACCTTGCAAGTCATGCCAAGGGTGAAACTTTCCAAATTCAGCCTTAGTACAGCTTGGAAAGCTCCATGGAGTATTTGCCCGGGGCGTATTCACTCATGCGCTTTTTATACAAGTCCTGGAAGAACTTATCCTTTGCTGCGTAGTTCGCGTAAGGATAAATCGCGATGCCTCCGCGCGGTGTGAATTCACCTATAACTTCGATGTACTTCGGTTTCATCAACTTCACCAGATCATCACAGATCGTCTGCACGCAATCTTCATGGAAGTCCCCGTGGTTGCGGAAACTGAAAAGGTACAGCTTTAAAGATTTGGATTCGACCATCTTCTTGTCAGCGATGTAATTCACAAAAATCTTGGCGAAATCCGGCTGACGGGTTTTGGGGCACAACGAGGTGAACTCGGTGCACACAAAAGTCGTCCAGGCAATCTTGCCGGGATTTTTATTGTCGAAGGCTTCTAACACCTCCGGCGCATAGGTTTCTGGATACTTGGTTTGATTTTCACCCAAAGCAAAGTCGGCCAGTTCTTTTGAGTCTCTTCCAGTTTTCTTTTTCATAATGCAGCCTTTTTAGAGGAAGTTCCCCGGTTTAGCAAATCCTACTTTTTTGACTTCCCTGACTTCTTCGAGCTTGGCGTTCGAGTGCCATCACAGGATAGTTCTTTTGTGAGTATCATTCCCGAATCCAGATCCGGATGCAGAGGATCTGGCACGCGTTCTTTGATATCCTCGCGAAGGAAGCGCGCTGAATATGGCGACTCAGGGCCTAAAAGTTTTTTAACTTCCTCATCAGAAAGAAGCGACTGCACCACGCCACGAGTGTCCTTCACCGGGGCCATCATCTTCGCCTTTAAGAGCACAGCTTTGTTTTCATAAACCTGGGCCGCCGCCTCAAGATCGACCGGCAAAGACAGGGTGATTTCGCTCATCGAGCCTTCGTACAACTTCAACACAAATTTACCATCGGATTTTTTGACGACTCCGGTAATATCGTACTCACCGCATTTGAAGCTCTCTTGCGCAAAGGATTTCACAGAAAAGCCCAGCATCACAGATATTAACAAAGTTTTCCACATTCTAGATTTCATAATTTAAAGTCCCTGCATGGATTCGGTGCTTTGGATTCTTTTGAATAATGAGCGTAAAGAGCCTCGTAAATCTTTCTTTCCGCGTGGCCGACCTTTTCCGCCTTCCAGTAAAGATCATCAGCCTGCTTTGCGTAGGAGGCCGCAGCTGCCTTCCATTTTTTGAAGTCCTCTCGTTTTACAAACTTCTCATAGGCCCGAAGTTCCGCCTTGATGGCCGGAGACGGGTTGGAGGCCGCTTGTTTTTTTACTTCCTCGTAGCCGAAATCAAATTGAGTCATTGTTCCACAGTAATTCATCTTCGGCACCAGCTCGAAGCACACCTCTTGGTCGTATTTACTCTGGGCACGATGAGCTGCCAACGCCTGATTGCGGGCCGATTCATAGGTCTTAATTGCCTGCTGAAGCTGAGCCTTGGCTTGATCCACATCCGGCAGTCCCGCCAAGGCACGAATACCTGACAGTCGTCCATATGATTCCTTAATGTCTTTGAGCTCTCGTGCAAGTTTCACATACGATGCATTTGTCAGATTGCAGGCTTCCGCCTTCTTGCCTTTTTCAGCCCAGGTATCCAAGGAACTTCTTTCTCTCATGGAGTCAGAAAGAAAGGCTGTGGCCTGGTAGGTTTTTCTGCCTGCCTCTGTGGAAATCTGCGGTGTCCCTGGAGACAAACCCGCCGGCGAAGATCTGGCCCCCAGAAAGGCATACTCTAAATTTCCCCCGGCCCTCAAATTGCCCGCAATCGAAGATCCCGTCGTATTATAGCCCACATTGGAAGATGCAGCCGAGATCACACATGTTTTATCTGTGCCCAACTTTAAGGTGGCCCCGGAATGGCAGCTAAAATCCATGATCGCAAGTTTGACGCCTTTTTTTTCTGCCAGATCACGAAGAGCTTTCAGACGATCCATGTTGAAAGTGCCATTTTTTGATGACACCGCATGAGTTTCAAAAGGAGGAGCCGCCTCCAGCCCATGGGTCGCCACACTGATCATCAGCTGATCACCCTTTTTCAGTTCGCCTTTTTGAATCTTCTGCTTAAACAATTCGATTTGTTTGTTCAGATTGTCGGTCGTTGCAGGGATATTTTTTCCGCCGCCGGCTTGTTTGGCCAAAGCTTCCGTTGTCTTGTGGCCACCGTTAAACACCACGGTGGGCTTCCACCCGGCGCTTTTGGAAAACGTGCCCAAGTTCTTAAGTGTCTCATCAAAGATTGTGGTTGCGCCCTCGGGTTCTCCGCCCCCGCCTAAAACCAGAATCTCTTTCTTTGCCCAAGCCGCATCTGCCAGGAACACCATTAAGGCAGCGGTATAGATCCATTTACTCAACATTACTCGCACCCACGTATTTTGCTAACCAATAGGCATAAAGATAGTCCACTCCGGATTCCTCTTCACCCTTGACATGTGAAATCTGATAACCAAAAGCCGTGTCCTTCCAGACAAAGTTGCTGGCAAAGGCCTGCAGCTCAAAGATCGGATAGTTGTAAAGCCCTTGATAGAAATAATCGATCGGGGGTTCTGGCTTCTTCAAAGCCTTCCAGAACAACCTTGGAATCGGTGACATGCACCAATCAGGTCGCAGGGAATGGTCGATGCTGACATTCAAGTTAGGGCGGGGATAGGGGATCTCTCGCAAACCCCAACTTGCCTGCTTTAAGGATTCGGCAAATTTCGCATCACTGCTGTCTGAACGGAAGTTTCCTCCGCGCGTTCCATGCTTGTAAGCAAAGCCGTAAGCCACCAGTGTTTGCAGGTGTCTTTGTGCGGGCGCGTAAGTCACCCATGCATCCATCAGGCGCTCGCGCAATTGATCGCGAATTTTTGTCTGCCCCAACAGATCGGCAATCGTAATATCGGTGATATCCCCCACCAGCCCTAAGTTAATCCCACTCCAGTCGGCAGATCCATGCCAATAGAAAGTGGTGTCGAAGCTAAATCCACTGAGTTTCGTTTTAGTTTTGCCATAATATCCGATGTACTGTTCTTTGAAGGCGGGATCATTGGTCAGCCATGCCGCCAACCCCAAAGCCGCCGCTTTGTTCTGTGGTTTATCCCAGACGACCTGCAGGTCAATCAGCTTGCGAGAATAAGATTTTAAATCTCGCCACAGCTCCACTTCAGATTTGGGCAGCACCAGTCCTGCCCAAAGGAATCCATGTGTGATTCCTTTGACCATGTCGTTGTTGCCACCTTCTTGCCACATCAGATGCTGGAACTTGCCTTTGCCCTGGTGCCACCTGGAATCGGGAAGTCCTTTGGCCGGATTATAGATCGCAAGCGTTCTGGCAAACTGCTGCGGATCTCCGGTTATTTCCATCAGTGTCATCAAGCCGCGTAGGGTGCGTTTGATGTTATCCAACGCCTCAACTTCTTTGGTTAGCTGATAGCGCATTGCCTGAGACCCCAGATACATTCCCGTCCACAGCGCAGCATCCCCGTGAAGATTGAAAGCAACCAAGCGCCCCTGCTCATCAATCTGGGAGGGAGTTACAATCCCGGCTTCATTGATATGAAAGTCCCGTGCATTTCGATCATAGCTGCGGGCCTTTTCTTCTAAAGTCGGTGCATAGGCGTTTCGTTTCACAACGGCTTCAGTGATGCTGATGTCGTCCACGATCTTATTGGCAACGCGAATTATATCCTTGTTGCGACGATAGAATTCAAAATCCGTTGGATCAAAGACGATATAAGGATTTTCATCCTTGTACTCTTTTCTGTTCTTGTAAGACTTCACCAAAGGGTCTTTTTCATAGCCAATGTCTTTCTTAAAGACATTGATTACTCCACGCACAACCAGGGGAATCTTAGGGCCCTTGGCGCCGATCAGTTGCCTTTGATTCACCCAGAGAGGTTTGGATTCAAGCTCCCTTTTTGTCGTAATCCACTCGGTATAGCTTGAAACTTTCTTATCCGCATAGGACGTCGCCAGCCCATTGGGGGTGACGGTGTAACGGGACACCACATTAATAGTATTGCTGAAGTCCGAAGGATCCCGCTTCAGGTCGCCCAAACGAGTGATGAAGTCGGCTTGCTTCAGATCATAAGAGATCGTCAGACTTTCGCCTGTGGCAACGGCTTTTCCAGTCCAGACTTCCTGAACTTTCAAGCCATCGAAGAAATAGTTGATATAGGTGACCATTCGGACAACGTCGTAGGTCCCGTCGTGAGACTTACGCAGTTCCAACTCTCCATTGTACGGACCCCGCGTAGACGAGGTGCCTTGTAAAAACCAAATACCCTCCATCCCCCCATTAGCTTGTAATGAGGCGATATCTCTAGGGATTTGTTTTTCCTTATGCTGACAAGATACGGCGGAAAAAACGCTCAAAAACAGAAAAAGGAATGAAAGTGCTTTCATTCCTTTATTCTCTCTAAGAAGACTTCCGGGCAGGAGTCCTGAACTATTTCTTGGGCTTTAGTAGGGGATTTTGTCGGACTTGCTGTCCCACTCTTTAAAGACCTCAAGGGCTTCCGCATGAGCACATTGGATCATGGGAACTTTACGGTCTTTAATATCTTTAGGGATTTCCTGATAAAGGAAGTCATCGTCAAAATTGATCTCGGCTGCGTCTTTACGTGTATTTCCATAGTAAATCTTAGAAATACGCGCCCAGTAAATTGCTGATAAGCACATCGGGCAAGGTTCGCAGCTAGTATAAATCTCAGCACCCGCCAGTTCAAAGCTATTGCTTTTCGCACAGGCATCGCGAATCGCAGATACTTCTGCATGGGCTGTGGGATCGTTAGAGGAAGTGACCTTATTCCAGCCTTCGCCAATAATCTTTCCATCCTTAACAATAACTGCCCCAAAAGGGCCGCCCGCACCCGCGTGCATATTGTTCCTGGAAAGTTCGATGGCTCTTAACATAAATTCTTTGTTCATAGGTCGACGAATTTATGGGGCCGCATGAACTTAGTCAAGTTGAGGTTGGGGGCTTCAGGTCAATATAATCCTCATACGAGGGTGCGACCGAGCCCCCGAAAATCAAAGGGGGGCTCATGAAAATTGCGTTCCAAAGGTGAATCCGACAACTCAGATACCTTTATTTAGTATGAGGGAATCGTCAGTCTTTGCATTCTATGGAAGTCGATATAAGTCTCAACCGCTGCAATCTCTTGAGCCGTGGCTGGGACCTCATAAATACTCACCGGCAACGTCTTGCCACCAAACTTAACGCCCGTTACTTCGTTGTCTGAGCCGTACACCAATTCCACCGCAACTCCGGGGCGTTGTACTTGCGTCAGAACATCGTCTTCTGACCACTTAAATTCAATTTTTGTTTTGTCAGGTTTTACCGCAAAGATAAGTCGATCATTTCCGTCATAGCCAAAAGAATAAGCTTCCAGCGATGCTACTTTGCCCAGAACCACCAATTCAATCTCTGCCTTCACCACCAAGTCCCGTGTATCCCCAGTCTTGTAGCTATAACGTCTGACCTCAAAAGGGTTCACTACAGAAATAATATGACCTTTGGAGTTTCTTTTGATTGTTGTGGCGATTTGATTTTCTCCGCGATGTTCCACAACCTTGACCACATTGTCGCCCTCATAGACGTATTCTCGCTTCACGCCGCTTTCATCATAGTCTGCGGCAACGATGCGGCTGTTATCCAATGCATAGGTGTAAGCATAGGCGCGCTCAATCTTGACCCCATCATGACAGTCCTTCTTCACAGTCACGGCATAACGAGGCGGCTTTCGAGAGTTGTCCAATTTATAAGAATAAAATTCTTTGCAGATCTCCGTTCCGCTGACAGATTGAACCCAATCACTATTATTATAAGATATCGTGACAGACTTTTCTCCTGGCCATTTTGCGCCAATCATATTGTGTTTTTTGTCGTACTCATATGTATAAGTGTTACCCCAGGCGTTCTTCGCTTCGACAAGATTATCGGCGACATAAGAGTACTGCCCAATGGTCACCGGATTGATATCTTTGCCTTTGGCGTTGAGCTGGAATTGGATAAGGGAAATATTTCCCTGGGAATTTGAAAGTATGCTGACCAAGCGCCCACCGCTGTCAGTAATCTCGGAAGGGACACCTTTACTATTATACTTTACCTGAATGAAGAGCTTTCCCTTGCGGATTTCGACAAGAGCTCCTTCAGAATTAAAGGTCTCTATAGTTCCATCGGGCAAAGTTCGTTTGTAGACTGAGTCCACCTTTTTAACTATTCCATCAGACGCCAGGGCCCCTTTAAACTGTGAACCTTCGGCTTTAAATACGGCCACACGTCCATCACCACAGTAGTTTATCTCAAGAAGATCTTCGCTTCTCTTCAGGTTTGTTTCTAAGCCTGTGCACCAGCCATAACCAAACCACCCACGATGATTGGAGCGGCTATGATAAGTCCTGACAAGACTTAGCCTAAGATCCATCCCACGCCCTTCGAAGTCAGTCCATGAATGCACGAAAGAACCGGTGGACGTATCGACAACTGCGGACGCTGAACAGGTTACAATAAGAACAAAAACAAAAGCGAAAAATCTAAACATCATCAATCCTTTGATGTTTAGATTATCACCTCAGTAAATTGGTCCTGCCAAAAGTTTTTTTTAGACACCGACCGAGGTATGAATATATTCTAGTTTACATAAGGTGGTTAAAAATGTGTCGACTTCTGCTTGCTCTTTTAATTCTGACTCCATCGACTTTATTGGCTGATCCTAATCTGCAATCTTATAAAAATGCCGGAGAATGTTCCCCATTGGAAAAAGCAAATAATTGCTTCTACTGCCCAGAGCAAAAGAAGTTTATTGCATTGGGGACAAGCTCAGAAGACGCAACACCCAAAGACAGTGACTACGAGTTCGTAGATCCCTCAGCACCTACATCCGAAGTGGATGGCACCAGATAATGAAAAAAGTTGTCCTGCTATTGGCTCTTACTTTGACGGTACAAAGTGTGCCTATGGAAGCCATTGCAATGGCGAAGGCTCTAAGTTTCTTTTCCACACTTGGCTCAAACATAAAGGGACTTTTCGGAAAAGCCCTGGGCACCTCGAGCTCGTGTACTGACTGTGCCGCTCAATATCGCGGACCGAAGCCGCCCGAAGGATCGGGCCTTCCCGTATGGGCCGAGCACCCAGATGGTGAAAAATGGACTCAGTACACCATGGAGGCCATCGAAAAAGAAGGACTGGCAAATCTAAACCCAAAAGATGCTGCTTATTACTGCCCGAATTGGAAAAGTCTAACGTTGGCCGAACGCAAGAACTTTTGGCTGAACATGGTTTCAAAAATGGCCGAAATAGAGAGTGTTTTAAATCCGTCGATGGTTCACCACGACAAAGGTGCGGCGGCAGGCCAGGAAAGCAACGGCCTATTGGCGATGTCGACCACTCAATGTAGCTACTTGAAATCCAGAGCAGACACACTGGACCCCCAAAAGAATCTTCGGTGTGGGGTGTACACAATGAAGTATTGGTTGGTACACACCAATGCCATCGGTGGGCATGACGGAATCAAAGGGCTTGGAGGTAACTGGCAGATATTTGTACCTAACCCCATCTATGATCGCGATTGGACCTTCGCCAGTCAGAAAGCCTTGAAAAAGCACCTGCGTGCCCTGCCATATTGTAAAAAACCGGGAGATGCAGATTGAAGTCAGTTCCAAGACATGTCCTGCTTATTCTGTTCATCGGAGTTGCATCGAATTTGTTCACTCCTGAAAGCTCCTCTGCGATGTCAAAGGCCTTGAATCTTTTCTCAATGGCAGGTTCTAAGATAGGGTCCTTTTTTTCCGGCCGCTTTGGTTCTGGCAGCTCTTGCACAAACTGCGAATCAAGCTATGACGGACCTAAGCCACCTTTGGGTACGGCCTTGCCGGTTTGGCACTATCATGACAAAGGCCAAACATGGTCCACCTACACACTTGAAGCCATTGATCGAGAGGGCCTGGCCAACTACAATCCGAAAGATGCCACGAGCTATTGCCCCAACTGGAATAATTTAACTCTCAGTCAACGACGCGCCTTCTGGCTTCAGTTCGCATCGAAACTGTCAGAAATTGAAAGTGGCTTTAGATCCACGGCTACATATATGGAACATTTTGGGGTTAGCAGCAATGGACTCTTCAGCATGTCTAAAGGTGATTCTTGTGGCTTATTAAAAACCACAGCAGACACCTTTAACGACAAGAAAAACATTGATTGCGCGATCAAGACGATGCGAATGTATTTGGACTCTTCACCCTATATTGGAACAGGTAGTAATCGTGGATTGGGTCGATATTGGCAGCCACTAATTGACAACCCCAAAAGGTTGGTCGCGCAGACGAGGGCGAATAAAAGGGCGATTCTGAACTATACGCGCTCGTTGCCTTACTGTCGAGCGCAGTAGATCTTCGCAGGAGCCCCCGTTGCAGAACCGCTCCAGCAGCACAAGCTAGTTTCCTAAGAAGGGGCCAATGAAGTCTTTCACTTTAACATAGTCAAGATTGGTAATTACCGCACGCTGGGTGCATAAAGGCAATCGGTTGTCGATAAACATCTCTCCTACTGACGTTCCTATCAAATACGGTTTGCCATCTCTGAGAACGAAGACAGGTCCTCCGGAATCACCTCCACAGACATTCTCTTCAGCCGTCCCACGAACCTCTAAGCTGTTGTGCAGGATGCCTGCCAATGGAAGAAAAACTGATTTGAGATATGTTGGTTTTGTTCGAGGATTAATAGAACTAAGACCATATCCCAAAATAAGAAGTCTTTCGCCTAGCTCCAGTGATTGAAAGTCTTTAAATATTTTGGCTGGTACGAAGGGAGCAGGAGCATCCTTGGCAATTGTAACCACTGCAATATCATGGGGTGCTCCCCTGCGAAAAGCAACCTCTGCTGAATAGTCAGGATGGATCTTTACCTCGGACGTCGCCCATACGGTAATATTAGATGGAACAGAAATATCAGCTCCAAATGCGACAACAGTCTTTAGCTTATCGTAATCAACTCCATCATTACCATCAACGCAATGTGCAGCAGTTAGAATAGCCCTCTTGGATATAAGGACGCCAGAGCACCGAGACTCATGAACAATCTTGCCGTTCTTATAAAGTCCTATTACAACATAAACCGTAGAACGTGCTGCCAAAGAAGCTGCGTCCTCTCTGATCCCACCTATAATACTTCCATTAGTGTCTTCAAAACTAATGCTCTCGTGAGGAGCTTCATTACAGCCCACGGATAAAATCAAAGTCAAAAATACTATAATTCTTTTCATAGAAAAGTCCTAAGCTCACTGTTGAATATATGGCGCAATGAAGTCTTTCACATAGTCAAGATGGGTAATTACAATTCGTTGAGTACATCGGGGCAACCTGTCGTCTTTAATCATTTCGCCCACTAGAGTTCCCACAAGATAGTAATTACCATTTTTATTAGCGAAGATCGGTCCACCCGAATCACCTCCGCAGGTATTTTCTTCCGAAGTTCCACGAAGCTCCAAGCTGTTGTGTGATATGCCCGCAAGAGGAAGCGAAACTGATTTTAAGTTCTTTGCTAGTTCCCAAGGCTCTACGGATGAAAGACCGTATCCTAGGACGAGCAGATTTTCACCAAGCTCAAGCAATCGATAATCGGTAAGTATCTGTGCCGGTACGAAGGGGAAGGGGGCATCCTTGGCAATTGTAACCACTGCAATATCACGGGGTGCTCTCCTGCCAAAAGCAACTTCTGCTGAATAGTCAGGATGGATCTTTACCCCGGACGTCGCCCACACAGTAATATTGGACGGGACAGAAATGTCAGCACCAAACGCCACATAGATCTGCATTTTTTCGTAGTCTACCTCAGTGGCACCATCAACACAGTGTGCTGCAGTTAGAATAGCTCTTCTGGAAACCAGAACCCCAGAACATCTGGCTTCTTGAACAGGCCTACCGTTTTTATAGTACGCCAAGCCTACATAAACCGTTGATCGAGCCGGGATAGACATCGGATCTATTCTAGTTCCACCTATAATACTTCCGTTAGTGTCTTCAAAACTAATGCCCTCTTGACGAGCTTCATTACAGCCCAGAAATAAAATCAGACTCAAGGATATTACAATTTTTTTCATCACAAATTCTCCGAATCCGCTCTATATACACAAAACTTAGTACTGTTTAAAGTGACAACTGATTTAAACGATTTTCAGTGAACTATTTATAGACATGAATCAATTGAAAACAGAACCTTGTAAAAACGAAATGTTTATAAACCTCTTAGGCAGAACAGGTGTCATGCCGATAGGTAGAGCATGAAGTATGAACGAACACTTCTTCTATCGGCGCTCCTTTCCAATGCCGTTTTTATTTTTTCAAATGTTGCCTTTGGTAGTCAGCAATGCGTGAAAGAGTGTGATCAGAGGGTCTTGCAGTATGATGATATACAGCGAAGACAAGATGAGTTTAGGTTGTGCTATCGACTCTGTTCTATGGAAGAGAGAAATCCGTCTCAAAATTACGACAGCGGGAAGGAAATAGAAGAACCCGCTCCTGAGCCAACAGCACCACCGGACGATGGGCATGGATTCCTAGACGCAGATGTCCCCCTTTCTGACGACGAAAAATCCAAAGCCACCGGCGAAAAGGATGACGATAAAGATGAAGACTCAGGCGCCAACGCCCCAGCCGAAAGCGCAGATACTCAATGCTTGGAAAACTTCGACGCCGAGGTTAATGCATGCGAGCAGGCAACATTAAAAGCCGCTAGTTCGTGTGACGAAAACAACTCCGCCATGAGCAACGTTGCAAACATGGCCGCCCAATTGACATTATATGCTGGTCAGAAAAGTGCCATGGGGATTCGGGAGAGTTGCACTAAAATGGCCAACCTGGCAAAGGCAGCTAATGCAGCTCTTATGTCTTATCGTCTTTTGTGTGGGAATGCGATCACCACTTGTTCAACAGCCTGCTCAGCACAGCTCACCCCCAAGTGCAACAACGGAGCGGAATCTGCACGCCTAGCCGGTGAAGCCCGAACCGCCATGGCCGGAAACCTGTCTTCCTGCCAGGGATTTTCCTCAAAAATGGGTCAGGCATCTGCAGCCGCACAAAACTATTCCGAAATGCACGCGAACTCACAGTCCTGCGCCCTCCTTACCAACGGGGCGGCAGCGACTGCAGAAATCTGCTCAACCTACCCGGACTATCCCGGATGCGCAAACCTGCCTAAAATGGACTGCAACAATCCAGAGATGGTAGAACAAACCGTCTGCATATGCAGCAAAACACCGACGAATCCCATTTGCAAAAGGCAGGCAGACAACCAAGTTGATCTACCCTCTAACATAAATTCAACCGCAAGGCTAAAACCGCAGGTACAGGCAACGCCGCTAAGAGACGAAAAGAAGCCGCACATTATCACTGCATGGCCGACCTCTTCAGGAGGAGAGGAGCCCGTTGATGGGCAGCAAGGGCAGGGTGCAAACCTCTCTTCGCCACATCTGCAGCCCGGCTTGATTAAACGACTGAAGGCGAAGAACTCCAAGGAGCCTGCGGTTCTAAGTGGGTTCTACGGTGGCGGCGCTGCGTCCGCCGATAAACGGTACGAAAAGCTTCAGATGGAAGAAAACTCAAAGACGGTCGAAAAGCAGAATGTCCCCACAGTTGCTGCGCGCAATCCTGACTTGGCACGATTTCTTCCTGGGGGACAACACTATCAAAATAGATTCAGAGGTATTGCCGGTTCAACCGAGTCCATAGGCATAGACGGTATCACCGGCCCCAATAGTAATATCTGGAAAAAGATTCAGAATAGATACAGGTCTTTGCAGGACTCGTTACATCCTTAAAAGCTCTAATCCTTCTCTGGGAAAACCGGTTGCCAAGATTTACTTTCCGCTGACTTTTGCAGGGCCTCAATATACTTGTTATCGATTTCCTCAAGTTTGACCTCATAAATCTCGGCCTTCGGAATATTCCTGTCTTTGAAATAGAACTCAACTTTTCCTTTATTGAAGTTGCGGAACTTAACCGCGTCCACAGACTTCATACTTTCCAAGCTATTCATTGTCGGGCGAGTGCCGCCTGTTGAGCCTGAGCCAGTGCCTCCCGCCCAAGTCACAGAAACAAAAATCATGGTCATAAGAAATAAAAATGCCGCTTTCATACTATTCACCTTTCTTTCCATTCTTTGAAGGCACAGGACGAGTCACTTCTGTCATCGAGAAATTAAAGCCCACAAGCATATCTTTCTCGGTATTAGTTAATGCCGCCTCTTTGTTGGCCTGGGTGATTAAAATCTGAAGGCCCGTAGCAAATTTATGATAAATTTCCTCTGTCCATAGATAGGTACCAGTAGCTTGGGTGTTAATGACTTCGGGATTATTTCGTATCAATTGGCCTAGCTCTGTTGAAAACAGATACTGGGCTGAAAGACTGTCCAGGTGTGAAAGATAGTCATCAAAGTCGATATCAACAGAAATATATCGACCATCTGAGCCTTTTAGCAACATTCCAAATTCGTGAAGATTCTGAAGGGCGAAATCCACGTCTTCGCTTTCGGCCCAGCTCAGACGACTGAGAACCCACTCAGTTCGAGGTTCAAATCCGTTCAGCTCAACCAGACCCAAAATCGAACGCATAAGAAGTGACTCTGCCACCTCACGAACATGCTCTTCCTTAAAGGTCACTGACCCCAATCCCTTCAACGTGGTTCTTGGTGACCCCAGAACCGTATTTGCAAGGGCATAATTTTTTACGTACATGATTGCTCCTTATTTATTAAGCGTTTCTTCCATTTTTTTTCGAATTTTTGAAACCTCGTAAGACTTAGTCCCTTTGGATAAAGCCAACAGATGTTCGATTGCATTTCTTCTTTTATTCTTCGGCAGCAGCTCCAGAAGTCGGTCAACGTCCGTACTTTCTGAATCTTCCTGAAGACCCGACGCCTTGTTGATCTCTTTATGCAGAACAGCCGCAAGATCAATTTTCAAACAAGCCAGAATCGCCGTGAAGGTGGTTAGCTTGATGTCCGTTTTTTCGCTTAGAAAGCGGCTTAGTGTGGCCTCGGTGATATCGGACTGATGAGCAATATCTTTCTGCAGTCTTCCTGCAAAGTGGATGGCCCTGTTAAGCTGTGTCGCAATTGAACTTTGCTTCATTTGAGTCCTTTGTTCTGTCAGCAAATTAGACAGGGCCAACATTTTTCGCCTTGCTATGCCTTTATAATCTAAACAAACAGGTTTTGATGTTTTCCGAAGTCTTCTGCAATAGCTAGAGCAAGTGTCATACCGCCTCTTCTATGCTCAGAAACAGATACTATTAACGAACTTCGGACACCCTGTTTACTGATTGGACCAAATTATACTGGCGTATAATCTTTTGTAGCTCGCTTTATTTGATTGAGGTTCGGTACACGCTTGAAGGAGTCTCTTGATATAAAAATGAATACGAAATATTACAAAAACAACATGCTGTTCTAAAGCGAGAACCTTTGCCTTAGAAAAGGTCCATTACATTTTTCGTCGGAGGATGAAATGGACAAGAAGATGCGCGTAATTTCGTTTGTGGTTATAGCAGCCGTAGCCACCGCCTGCAGTAGATCGAACAACTCTGGTGCTTTAACTCTGAAATCAGCGTCTGCCCTAACAGAGTCTGAGGCCAAACCATCCGATCTTACGCTGGATCAATATAATTCAATTACCATTACAAAAGAGCCTTCGAAGGTGGAGTTGAATGGCGTACTGCAAGATGGCACCGCTAATAATATAGCTATCGTTGGAACTGAGGTCGTTCTGGATGCGGATGAACAACCGTTTAAGATCTACAAATCCACCATGACTTCTGACCCAAAGTACGTCAATTCAGTTTATACATTAAAAGTTGATGCAAAAAGAATCATAGTAAGAAATAAGCTCCACTTGCCCCATACAAGTATCACATTAAATGCTGAACAAATTGTCTTTGAAGATAACGGCGCTATCAGCACTACACCAGAAGATTTAGGTCCCGTTCTAGAGCCACTCAATAAACGAACCAAGGGTATTGATGGCAACGAAGGTTATAAGGGCAGTCGTATCCAAATCGTCGCAAACGAGATTATCACTCACGGCGATAAGAGCATGAAAAGACTTATTGCGGAAGGTGGCAAGGGACAAGATGCCGGTGGTGGCCGCTCTGGCACTGATGGCGTCAGCATTCCAGCTTTTGAATCCATAATTGAAACGGGAATATCTTATGGCGTCGTTTATCGCGAGGCTCTGCATGAATCACCCACTTGTAACCCGGAAATTGTTAGAACCAAAGAAGAAGTCCTGCGACGCGCTGGAGGAAAGAACTGCGTTGGGGGACAGAGAACGCCTGCCCGAGGCGCACAGCAATGGCCTTCTGACGGGGGCGATGCGGTACCCGGTGGTCATCCAGGAGCTGGAGGTCAGGGAGGTACTGTGATCGTTGTGGCAAATATGATTAACGGTGAACGTGTGACTGGTTCAGCTTTAGACACAATTGCCAGCGTTGCGCCAGGGAAGTCTGGCAAGGCGGCAGGCGTGTATAAAGGTGGAAAAGCCGGATCACCTCAATACGCCGCGATGTGGGCAGTACAGGACAACTTCACAGTCAATCCCAGATATGTACTCATCAAAAACAAGGCCACACAGAACGGGAAAGATGCCGTCTCTCCAACGTCTCCCCTTAAAGCGGCAAGCTTCGGAACTGCGACGGCCGAGTCCCTTCCTCGCTTAACACACTCCGAGGAATTCTATAAATCTCGTCTTAAACTAATTCGCGACAGATATATCGCAAAAAACTTCACCTTTGTAAAAAAAGTTCTCGAAGAGGACCTTTCAAGCATGCGCGGTCTTTCAAAAGAGTACTCCAGTCACTATCTTGAAGTTGGGGCCCGATATGCGCTTCTGCTGAATCGAATCAACCTGCAACAGGACTACTTTGGCCGTTCCTACAAAGAGGCGCCATTGTACACCTTGGACTTCGGACTAACACAACTTGATTCAGAGATTGATATGGCACTAACAAACTACTATCTGACGGCGAAGATTCTTGATTTGCTGGACAAAAAGCAACTTAGCCGCAATCACCTGGCGGTATTAGTCCAACAGCAAAACAAGATTATCAACGCAGAGTCCGACAAGCAAAACATCAGAATTTCCTCTATCAACGAGCTCGAAGGCATGCGAATCAGCCTCAAGAATAACGAGGCCGCTTATGATCGTTTGTTGTTAAGTCTGAATAAACAAATTGAAGAACAAGCAAAGAATAATGTCGCCAGAAAACATCAATGGGACTCCTTAAGGCAGAACATTAAAGTATTGGCGTCTCTATCCAAAGTGATCCCGGCAGGGCAGCCGACCTTGGCCGCCGCTGGAACGGTGATGGACTATCTTGCCGATGTTCCGACTTCCGGCAGCGTTGCGGACTACATCGCCTACGGAGCAAAAGCCAAAGCCGACTGGGAGAAGGCATTTTCCAAAGAGAATTTGACTAAATCTCGCTCCAGTTTCGATGCTCTGCTGAATAAAATGAAGATTTCAAATCTTGAAGACAAAAGCTTTCAGGAAAAAATCGATTATCTTAACAAGCTTAAAGAAGAAGTGACTCCTGTCTTTGAAAAGATGACTGAAATTAGCAAAGGCTTCACTGGAGCTGTCGTCCCTGAGGACGAGCTGCAACAAGAGATTGAGAGAATCAAGAATTCCGACCAGTTCTTTAAAGCTTCTGCTGCAGATCTAGAGAGAATTGTTAAACAAAGAGCTGAGGTGTACCACAAACTGCAAGAGACTTTGCAAGATATCGCCAACTCCTCAGCCTTGATCGAGCAATCCATCGCTTTGTCTCTGGTTGCTCAGGATAAATATCTGGCATTAGCGAACTTGGGGGATTCGACACTGCGGAACCTTGTTCAGTCAATTCAAGATACGTCGACAGAAAGACTTCTCTATGTCTACAACGAGGTGATCAAAGCTTATGAATATACAACGTTAGAGCCTCTTCCACAGTCATCACATTTTGAACTTTTGAAAGAAAAAACTATAGAATTGGCTTCTGCATCTGAGTCACTAGAAGAATCCGTTCGTCTTATGAAGAGTTTTTATATGTCTTTCATACATAAAATAGTTTTATCCCTGGACAACAAGTTCCACAGCGCCTCACCGACGATGCTTGTGCGCAAAGATGCGGTTTATGTCGAGTTAAATGAAAAGCAGATTCTAGATCTCAACACTTTTGGATCAACGAAAATTCATTTAAACAAAGAGTTTTTTGGTGGTCACCAGAAGAACCTACGGATCGCAGATATTGAACTTGAACAAACTCGCTTTGACGAAAGCCTTTCGGGTACAGGAAGTGTTCAGAAGACATTCCTAGAGGTCTCTCACGGAGGGGCGGGCACCTTAGAAGGGGCTGACGGGTCAATTCATAACTTTACATATCGTACTACAAACCGTTTGCATACCTGGGGTTCGTCTTATCAGTTTATAGGGAGCGATATGATTAGTTCGCGTCTTATTCGCGACGAGTCAGTAAAAGGAATTTTGGGCTTACTCTTGCGCGACAGAACAAACGTTCTGCTGTATTCCCCAATCTTTTCTCAACCAGCTGCTCTAGCGACTTTCGATCTTGTTAAACGAGATCAGGGCGGCTCGTTTCCTTTGAAGTCTTTAAGAATTAAACTGGTTTATACATTCTTCTAAGAAGGACATGGTTATGAAGTACTTGGTATTATTTATCTCTTTAGCAGTTGCCTTTCTGGCGCAACCAGCACTTGCAAACGACGAGGGCATCTTGTTTGAAGGCTGTGTTTCTTCAGGGCAGCAGAACTACTATTATGGCCTTAGCAGATCGGCCATTTCGTGCAAGGATCTCAAAAGTCTCAAGGATGGTCTGCAGATCGTGAACATGGCGATTCTGCCCGCAACGGTCGCACTACGCACACCTGGTGTTCGCGAATCCTTGTCTTTAGAATTGGCAGCATTGGGTCTTTCATTTGCCAACCCCGCAGTATTAACCATCACCGTGGTCGGCGCAGTCGGCGTTGCTTCACTTTATTTTGTTGTTAAACGAAAGGCTGACGACTGTGCTAAAGAAGATCGTGAACTGCTTAAACGACAACTATTGGATGAGATAGAGCGACGGCACGGACTTTACAGTTCGGCGAACGTAGATCTTCGAGTGATTGCGAACTAAACATAGTGGTATATAACTTGCACCTTGTTTAGCGCCTAAAGTAATAGCGATTTTAAGGATCCATGACATGAAATATTCAGAAAATAAATCCGACAAGCCTGTAATTTTGTTAACGCTTGCGGCAATGCTTACTGCATTTGTACTATCAGGATGCAATTCAGATAGTGTCGAAAAGTACGAAGAAGCCAAACCAATATATACAACGCCCTCCTATAAAGTGTGTACATCTCGCGAACTTACTCAATTGCCTGCAGAAAATGAAGAACTGTATAAAGTCTATGAAGATTGGACTTACGGAGATGGCATATACTTTTATGTCTATGGACCGGTCAATGGGTTCGGGCCTGCAAAAGTAGTCTCAGAAACACTGCCCAAAGCAGCAATACTCATGAATCGCCACATGACGGCTTTTGACAACTGTAACGAAATCTTCAGCTGTGCTGTGGAAAGAGAAGCTGATATGCCCCCGAATAGAAAAAAGGTAGAACAGGCTTGTCTGTACTCGTCTCGTGCAGTCAGCGCCTATATCTCTGATGTTCACACCATTCTTCATAATAATATGAAACAAAGTCCCTATGATATCGAACGAGGAAGGCCCACCCCTGCTGAAACATGCAAGCTTGTCGGTCAAAAAGATAAATATGGCGGCATTCAGGTAGCTGGCACCAGTTCGTATATTGAAGTCGTTCTCACCAAAGGAATCGAATCACTTGATACAATGACAGATCAAAGCAATGCGGAAAGCTTTAAAAGCGAACTAAAAACACTTTGTGGTCACTACCGACAAATTGACTACTGTGGATTAAATAAAAAAGAAGTTTATGAAGCCTGCGAGAAAGCCTTTGGCACAAACCAACAATAGGAGAAACTGATGAAACTACCCAATATTACCAATATGTCACGTGCCGCACTTTTGCTTTGCACTGCTGTTTTGCTTTCAAACTGCACAAGTCTTCAGTCTCACTCTGGGGGAGCCGTCACTACAAGCGGTCAAAGAGTACAAGCGGAATCCACCAAGGTGGCAATTCTGAATCTAGCTTCTATGAATGAAGCGGCTCTGCAAGATATCCGAGTTTATAAAAAGCTTCATGCACAATGCCCTGATGGAAAAATCACTGACGTCGAAACTACAATGTGGAAAAGAGACTGGATCCTGTTCCAAACTTACAACATTGATGCAACGGCCACCTGTGCAAAGTAAGTTTTAGATTTCTCCGGCGTCAACGGGTGTCTAAGGACTGCACACCTGTTACGCCAAGTTTGCCCTTTTAGACCCTAAATGTGAATAAATTTACAAAGGAAGTGTCACAGATCTTGAAGTAAGACCTGGGTATGAAACGAGCCCTTCCTTTTTCAATACTCATGCTTTCGGGGACTTTTGCGCTGGGCGCAGATATCTCTTTCCAGGATCTGTTTTATTTAAGGTCAAAGCCTTCTTTTTCCGCCTCTGACACCAAAAGCGTTGTTGGGACTATCGGAACCGGGGATCGGGCTGAGTTACTTGAATCCGCGCGCACCCCGGGAGGCCATCTTGGAATCAAAATTCGTATCAAAACGGGACGTCATGCAGGCAAGGAGTCCTGGGTCTACTATGACTTAAAAAGACCGAACATCACTATCACAGAGAACGGCCGCAAACTAAGCCCGGCAGAGATAGCTAAGTTCACAGCAGCCAATGCATCACCAGCTACTCCCCCGGCGGCTAAAAAGAGCGAGTCAGAAGCAAGATACGCCAATGACTGCCCCAGCTGTCGTGCGCCTGAGCAGCCTTCTCCGGTAACTGAAATCCAAAAGCCCCTGGCGGCCCAATACTCCCCGGCGTTTTTAGGGGCTTTAAAAACGATGGCTGTGATGTATCAATCCTGCGACGCGATCTCGAAGCCTGCCTATACATATCAGACAAGTATCGATGGATATCTTTCCTACCGTTCTGCTCGGGGAAATATGAGACATTCCTACAAGATTAGAACCATCCCCAATGCAAATCAGACCAAACTGGTCCGAAGCCATTACTATATTGATCAGAATGGCCCCGATAACAGTCAGTGCCGCGATATGCGCAAGGCTCCACCAATATACACTTATGGAGGCTGGCCATCTATCAGCGGTAGCAATATCAATATCTTGCAAACTCACTCCACAAGAGGCGCTCCGTTCACGGGCCTTGATTGTTCATCGTTCGTGTCGACTGCCCTGTCCGCGGCCGGCCTTTCTTTGACTCCTTATGCGAAAACAGCTTCAAACACTGCTACTTCCACTGAGTACGCTTCATTTACGTCAAGAAACTCTTGCTTTAGTGCCCCGACTTTTACTAAAGACGAGACGTTAAAATCCGGCGATGTTCTAGCTTGGTCAGGACACGTCTTTATGATCGACCGGGTCGGCGAAGATCCTTTTGGACTAAATCGTCTGATGGGCATTGGCTATCGTTTTAAATCGACACGCGACTGCGATAATCTGCCAAGTGACTTTGCAAAGTATCTTAACTTTGACATCATCCAGAGCGCTGGACTTGGAAGTCTTGCCATTTCCAGAGTTCAAGCAAAGCAATATATTTCCATGTCAGGACTGGCGGGAAAAATACGTCCCCTTGCGATTGCAGCTTGCAAAACAAAGGTGACTGGCGGTGTTCTGCCTTTGTCTTTTATGAGGACATCAAATCTGATTCGCCACAAAGGTAACACCAAGCCCGGATGCACCATGAGCAAAAAAGCTAATTTAGTCGGCGAACAATGTGTCGCCAGATGCACTTAGGAGAAATCATGAGAGCGATATTACTTTCATTCATTTTACTATTCACTGTACAATCGCAGGGCCTCACTGAAGCAGACTGTGCCAACATGAAGCCATCCACAATAGCCAAGCAGTTTGTCACCGCAATCAGACTAGGCGCTATGGGAGGCTTTGGCAGCAATGCATGCATTGAAAAAGCACAGAGTCTTAATATTCAGCTTGTGTCTGAAACCTATGAAGGCTCCAGCCAAATCACCCTTTCAGGAAGGGATAAGGTGCGAATCGTGAATATCGTCAACGAAGACGACGAGAAGTTTACGGTTATCTATGAGCTCACCAAAGGGGACAAGAAAATCCCAGGCGAATTCAGTTTCTTTAAAAACAACAGGTTTATCGACCCAGATTCTGTGCACACATTTAAATGTGCCGTCATCGCTGAAGAACCCTCTGTGCGATTTATCGACGAACGATGTCTGGACTGACTCGCCTAAGGGTGCAGAGAATCCTGAACGGCTTTATACCTGTTTTGAATCTTTCTCCAGATGCTGCTGTGAGGGTAGTTAAGTTTAAGTTGGAGCCTATTTCTCAAGCCATGTAAGAGTCTGAGTTCCGTAGAAGCTGCGATCTAGAAGTTCTTTTGCGTCAACCCATCCGTCATCATTTTCATTCTGCCAGGACTGACCCCATGAGTTTTGAACCTGAACTGCGTCGTAGCATTCTTTTGTGGTCTTGCCAGCATTGACCTTACAAACTCGTCTATATCCCTTGATCACGACCTCATGACCAAAACCAGTAATCGTACCAGATGCATTTGTCGCTTCATTACACGCTTTTATGCTCTTTACGGTAAGAGGTTCTTGGGTGCAAAAGCCAAACGCCATGGGCCTTTTGTTTGCAAGGTTCTTTTTGATCATTGCGAGCATTTTGTTGTAATCTGATTTTTCACCTGATTTGGGGTAAATGCTTACGCCCCAACCACCAAGTAGAGAAAGTCCCTTCTTAAACTCCCAGCACTCTTCCGGCACAAGAAGTCTATCTAGGAACTTTCCATAGGTATCTTGTGCAAATGCCTGGAGAATTTCTTGGTTTGAAGTTTTAAGATTAAACTTGTCTTTGAGTTCCTGCGATTTTGCTGTCGCGTATTCCAATCCGCAAGCAGCACATTCTTTGGACTTCTTCTTATAGGTCTCATAGCTATCTTGAAATCGTTTCCACATAGCCAATTCAATTTTTTGCGCTTCGTTGGGGTTCTTCACTTTAGCCACAAGTTGATCAAAAGGTGCACACGATTCTCTTGCATTGTGCAGAATATCGAGTGAGTTTTGTAATGCCAATGCGGCACTTCCTCCTTCGCGCAGCTCTTCATAATTGAATTTGTCCCTTGCGTCTATGCCATCAGGCAAATTGACGCTGAATCTTGACATATCTAGTGCGGATACTCGGCTTTCATCAGGCAATGCTCCACAGTCAGCGATTTCATTTTCAACACAGCTTGCTTGATCGTAAAGTACCGATGCCGCAAAAGCATAACAAATCCCAAAGGAATCCTGGCTGCGCACTCTGGGCATGTTTGTGATCTGAGACTGTGTTCCAGGCTCAACTGCATACTGAAACTTAAATGGATTTAAGCCGTCTGCTGCAAAAACACTCTGAGAAATAAGTAAAATGATTAAAAGAAGCATCTTCACAAGAAAACCCTCTACTTTTTAAAATGCTTATAATACAAAGACCAGGAATCAATCATAGAACCATCAGAGAAGACGCAATAATCATACTCGTTCTTCTTTGCATCCAGGACAATCAGGTTGTTCGCATTATAGTCATGGCAGTATCGAGCTGCCGGATTACCGACAACACCAACTCCGGGTGTGGGGGTTAGTGCCTTCTTATTCAGGACGGCATCCCAAGCCTGGCATTTCATTTTTCCAGATTTGAGACAGCTTTTCGAAATAGTGACACCGTCTTTTTCGATTACTTGGAGCGGTTTATAAGTTTTTTTAATGCTGTCATAGTATCTAAGCCCCAGATCCGCGGCAGAAACCATTTCAACACCCAACATGAGCAAGCATAAAAACAAAAGTATTCTCATAATAATATGTTGTTCCAGTCAGTCAAAGTTAGGAAGAGGCCCCAACAAAACTAGCCTGAAGCCCAGCTATTTTCTTAACCATAAACCATTATTAGATTTTTGCCGAATAAACTGAAGTGAAGATCCTAATCACCCTTCTCTATCTGATTCCAAACTTGTGGGCGCAAGCACCACAACGTACACTATTGGATCCACACAAGATTATTTATAATCCTGAAAATGATAAAATCGGTCGTTTTGTTATCTCTTATAAAGAGTACGAAGACATACGTATGGATAGTAATTTGGATGGCCAGATTGACTATTGGTATCTGCGCAAGGGTCCATTGGAAGTTAAAGTTAAATTCAATGCTCACCGGCCGGCTATTTTTGAGATAAAACATGTCGACGATAAGATCGTGAGTCTTGCTTCTTACAGATGGGACAACTCAAAGTTTATATTAGGAGAAGCATCACAGCGTCCGCTCATATTAATGAATCTTTCCACTACGGATGCAAAATGCCAGATTGAAGAGATTAAAAGTAAATTAGCTTCTTTTAGTCAAAAAATCGAAGCTGCTTCCCTAAAGCAACTTATTGCAGAGAAGTTGATCGCCAAAGACTGTGGTAGTAGGTTCAATCCACGTGAGCTCATTCGTCTACAAAACTCCCTCGTTATCCCATTGGCAAAATCTATTAGGTCTGACATGATAAAGGGCAATACAATTGCGGAATGCCTTCACAAACCCAAATTCAAAGAAGCCTACGACAAGAAATTCAAATCTGGCATTCCTGCTGATCTAATCGCAGCCCGCTTTCAGCTTCAGGCCATGCAACTTGCTCATCAAGCAGATGACCACGCTCCGCTGATTACTTGTGAGCCAGCTGAGGGCCAAAAAAGTCCTTTGGCAACTTCAGAGAAACGAAAGATTCATCTGAATGCTCAGATCTATAAAGAAAAAAATTCCGTGCCCAGCACTGAAGATCTAGAGCACGAACTGTTGCATCGCTCGGGCCTGGAGTCCGAAGAGCAGGTGGAAGCTGTTGTCTCTGTATGTAAGCAGATTTCAGAAAATAATTTCGATATGGGCTTCAAGTCCGTAAGGGGAAATACAGACGATGCTGCAAGCCAGGCTACCAAAGATCAAAGCGGTAAAGCGTCAGCCGACACTAAAGCTGCCTTAGAAACCAGAGCCCCGGCTTCTGATTCAGGTGGGAAATCCGGTGTCGAGGTAGCGAAGCCATCTTCTCCGCCAGCGGCAAATAGTCCGTCTTCGAGTTCCACTCCAGCCGCTAATGGGAATCAGATTGCGGCCTCTCAGGCTTCTGCAAACATTCCCAAGGAAATGACCTTGGCTCAGTCTGGAATCCCAGATTCACCAACATTGTCGAAATCGATTACAAGTCCGTCTCCAGCAACAGAAGCTGGGTCTCAGCAAGCGTTGGTTCAATCAGCTTCAGAAAGTAGCGGCGTTCTGCGCATGGCAAATAACTTAGTTGGTGCGATGAACACACGAGCGGGAGCCACCGACAAAATGGCCTCTGCAGAATCCAACATCACAAATTCGGAGGTTTCCGCCAAAAGCTCGGGCACTGCAAAAAGCTCCGATAGCAATAAAGCAAAGTCCAATCCGTTCGCCGCTCTGTCTCGAGACAAAGTGAGTTCCAACGAAAGAATTGTCGAACAGATCACCCTTGACGGCAACCAGGCCCCCGGCTCCTCTCCGGCGCCTTCATCCTCTCGCGCAGTTAGTGCCAATAGATCTGGCCAGGCAGCAGCAGGGCAAAGCAACACACCGTTTGAGCAAAGTGAGGTGGCAAGAGGTGCCTCTGCATCAGGAGCCAGATCTTCAGGCGACACCGGGGCCAGCTTTAACTCCACAGCACCGGCTATGGGCGGAGGGTTGGGAGGCTCTCCCTCGAGATCTCCCGCGGCCGTAAAGCCTTCCATTGCGGCAAAGACACGATCCGCAAATAGGAATCCAAACGACTTAGCACCCTCGCAGCAAGCCTCTTCCACTGTTACCCGGGAAGAGGTTGTCACGTACATTTCAAACAGCAGCTATCAGGCGACAAAAGAGAAGTTGCAAAAGCCGGACTTTAGAAAACAACTGGAAACTCAAAAAATCACAGTGCTTGACCTCTACGGTAATACCGTAGGTGCGCCCAAAGGCGAAGTCATCTTCCTTGACCAAGGAGATAAATTTGTTCGCCAAAAATAATGGTCGCAGATCTGTCGTCATTTCAATCGTCGCAGTGTTCTGGCTGGGATATGTCATTGCCAGCTCCACTCAGTTCTTTTTTGACGTAAAAAGCGCCACTGAAAATGAAATTCTAAAACGACAACAGCAGATGCAATTTGTTCAGGAAAGCTTTATCCCAGCAGTGCTTTCCGAGAACCGCAGTCTTCTTAAGGACCGCCTGGAAGCAGCCCGGAAGATTCACATGCTGGATTTCTATATTTTACAAAAAGATCGCGAAGTCTTGGAATGGTACAACAACTTCAACAATCTTGCTGGGATCAATGCGGACTATCAGGTTTTCAATCAGGTCTTGCAAAATGATCAACTGGCTTTCCGGACTGTCAAGTTGATGGACTATCGCTTTACCGTGGGCGTCCTACAAGACAAGAAGAACATCATGTTGCAAACAGCTCTAAACATGAAAGGTCAAATTATTCAGGATATTCTTATCGTGACCCTTCTGGCTGGCCTTATTGTCTATATCTTCCTCAAAGATATTTTAAGTCTAACCAAAATCCTTTCCACACGCGATCGCTCGAAGCTTGCTTCAGTAAAGTCCCTCTCCAAAGAAGGCCAGACACTTCTTAAGGCCACACAAAGCTATGAAAGCACAAAACAGTATCTCGAGCATGAAAACCGATACTATTCCGACTCCCTGACACCTGCGATCTTGCACGAAATGAAGTCCGGCCAGAAGGCCCCTTATGCATTCCAAAGCACGATGATCCGCGTAGATCTGAACGGCTATACGCAGATTTTTTTGGAAAAGAAAGACGAATACGTCACTGACATCATGAATGCTTACTTCATTCAGGCGCGCGAACTGATTGAACGCTATAACGGTTTGATCTATCAGTACGTCGGCGATGAAATCGTCTTTCACATCAAAGAAGGCCCCCAGAACTCCCAGGCCATGGCCCTGGCCTGCCTGCGCAGTGTCTTTAAAACCGCTCAAGATATTGAGGACTCTTTGCCTGCGGGCGCCGATCACTGCTTTAAGGTCAAAGGCAGTTTTGTCTTGGGCAAAATTCGCTTCGTAAATCAAGACTCAGGCTTTGCCCTCAGTGGATTGCCTTTGATCGAATCTGCACGACTTCTCAGTCAGGTGGACGACAAAGCTTCCAGCTCTGCCACCTTCTATGCAGAGGCCTCCGAGTCTCTGAAGGAACTTTGTACGATTTCTGACACCAAAGAAACTCTGCTCAAGGGTTTTTCGAAGCCGTCGACTTTGTATCGCGCCAAAGAGTTCACCAGCATCGAGAAGGCTCTTGCTGCCGATATCACCTTGCTGACCTACTTCCGCAGCGATGAAGATCTTTGTTATGCTTATAAGTTCCTGACCCAAGAACTTGGGGCAGGGAAGGACAGCACCTTCTTCACAGCCTTCAATATTCTAAAGACATTTAAACTAAAAATGAGCACAGAGGCGCAGGCTGATGGCTTTACGCGGTTCCTTTCTGACATTTTGAAACTCAACCAAGAACAAAAAGCCAACGACAAGGTTCTTTCGGCCGTGATTTCTTTAGCTTCGAACTTTGTTCCTGCTTACCTGGTGAAAGAAAATCTGCTGGAACAACTGGGTGTCTGCCTTGAACACAAAGATCCCCGCGTGCAGGCCAATGCGATTATCGTGTTAGGGGATCTAGCAAAAGATATCGCCTTCCTGCGCCGTTTTGTTTATTCCAAAAACAATCGTGTTTCAGCGGATGCCCTGTTAGTCAGTGGTAAAAGAGATCTAGATAAAGAACTGACCGAAAAGCTGAAAGAGTATCTGGATTCCAAGAATCCACTCTTCCAAGCCAGTGGTCGCTTTGTGGTTAAATCATTGGGCGAGCACTATAAGAGCTCAGATCCCATTTTCTATGAAACCAATCCGCATCTGAAAGAGCTTCTGACGAAGCTGAGTGCTTAGGCTTTTTTCTTTTTAAGCTTGCTGGAAATCCACGGCCAAATCATCGGGATCAAAGACACCCCGATCACGCCGAAGATCACAATGTGGAAGTTCTGCTTCACCACCGGAAGATTCCCGAAGAAGTGACCTGCCAGAACAAAGCTCCAAACCCACGCAAAAGCACCCGCAACGTTATAAATAACGAACTTGCGATACTGCATTTCACCGATACCCGCCACGAACGGTGCAAAAGTACGAACGATCGGAGCAAAACGGGCCGCCACAATCGTGAAAGCTCCCCAACGCTCATAGAACGCGTGAGTTTGATCCAGATATTCTTTTTTAAAGAAGCGCGAGTTGGATTCAAAGACCTTCGGCCCCAGATACTTTCCGATGTGATAGTTGACCGTATCCCCCAAGATGCCCGCAATGGTCAGGCTGATCAGAATCACCCACAGATTCAAACCACCTTCCACAACAGTGAATGCACCCAGTGCAAACAGCAGGGAATCCCCCGGAAGGAACGGAGTCACGACAAGGCCCGTTTCAGCAAAGATAATCAGGAACAAAATCACATACAGCCACGGTCCGAAGAACACGATCCATTCGGCAATATGTTTATCAAGATGAAGGATGATATCGACAAGTTCCATCATAGGGACCCCCGGAAGGAAAAGAGGAATGCTCCAGAAACACAAAAACCGCCTTGTGGGCGGTTTATGATGGCGGAGAGTGAGGGATTCGAACCCTCGAGCCCCGCGAAGGGCTGCCAGTTTTCAAGACTGGTGTATTCAACCGCTCTACCAACTCTCCGTCGACCGTTTTATGGGTTTTGACGAGAGTATTCAAGCAGTTGTTTCCATGACGCAGCACAAGGTCGGGGCCTCATGCTGCTTGGAAGGAAAGACCTACTTTCTGATTTCGGTACGGCCGCCCATATAAGGCTGCAAGGCCTTTGGAATGCCCACGGAACCGTCTTCGCGCTGGTAGTTTTCTAGGATCGCCACCAAAGTTCTTCCCACCGCCAGGGCAGAGCCGTTCAGCGTGTGAACGAACTGAGGTTTGCCACCGGCACTGCGGAAGCGGATGTTCGCGCGACGAGCCTGGAAGTCCTCGAAGTTAGAGCAAGAGCTGATCTCACGATACGCATTCTGGCCCGGCAACCAAACTTCCAGATCATAAGTTTTCGCGGATCCAAAGCCCATGTCCCCGGTGCACAGAAGTACACGGCGGAACGGCAGCTCCAAATCAATTAAGATCTGCTCTGCGTGGGATGTCAAAGCCTCATGAACTTCGTGGGATTTGTCCGGATGAGCAAACACCATCAATTCAACCTTGTCGAATTGGTGCTGACGAATCAGACCTTTGGTGTCGCGACCTGCAGACCCCGCTTCAGAACGGAAGCACGGTGAATAAGCACAGAAGCTTTGAGGCAGATCTTTTTCATCCAGGATTTCGTTATTGTAGTAATTCGTCACCGGTACTTCCGCCGTTGGAATCAGATACAGGTCAGAACCTTCCAGATGGAAAACGTCCTCTTTGAATTTCGGGAAGTTCCCAGTGCCCAGCAAGCTGTTGCTGTTCACCATGAACGGAGGAATCATTTCGGTGTAACCATGTTTCATGGAGTGCTTATCCATCATGAACTGGATCAACGCGCGCTCCATTTGCGCCGCCGCCCCTTTCAGGAAGGCAAAACGAGTGCCCGTGGTTTTACCGGCACGCTCAAAATCAATGATGTTCAGCGCTTCACCCAGTTCCCAGTGTTCTTTGGCTTTGAAAGAGAACTTGGTCGGAGTGCCAACAACTTTGATCTCTTTATTGTCTTTTTCAGAAGAACCCACCGGCACAGAAGAATGCGGCTTGTTCGGAATCACCAATGCCAGGTTTGTCACCTGTTGATCGGCTTCTGCAGCCTTGGATTCAAGGTCTTTCACCTGAGTTTTCAACACATCCACTTCTGCCAAAATTGCAGAAGCATCGCCACCTTCGCGTTTGATCTTGCCGATCTCACCGCTGAGTTTGTTTTGGTTGGCCTTGGCCGTCTCGGCGAGAGTGATAAGCTCTTTGCGCTTTTTATTGAGCTCCATGATCTGCTCAAGCACTTCTGTGGAAGCCCCACGATTTACAAGCCCTTGCTTGTACTCATCATAGTAAGAGGTCCCGTTCTCAGCTTTCTTTTCCAGAAGTTTAATATCAATCATCTCAATTTCCTTTTCCAAAAACAGATCTCAAAAATCAAATCGCTCTGCCACTTTAAAGGTTGGTCAAAAGTGTTCGAGCGCAAGGCGGAGGGCTTTCCCGCAGCGGAGGCGTGCTCTATGCACGTCGGAGCGAGGACAATGCCCGACAACGCAGTCGATCGGGCACTTTTCACCAGCCGGCCATTAAGGGGCAACAAGTATATACATTCTTAGCAACATCACGACAAGGACGCAGATCAGGTCAAAAATTAAAATCTGACCGATGCTCCAGTTCGCCAGAATCTTCATCAGCGCAGCAACAACCACAACCATTACGAACAACAAGGCGAATGTGCCATAGCCCATCAGCTCTTGTCCGATCAGCGCCAAGGTCAAACCCAGAACAAGCCCGGTCACCAAGCGCAGTAAAATATGAAACAGTGAGATTGTGGATGACTTAACACCCTCTTGAGCGCTGCTTGCCAGCCCCCGCATTTTGTCGCCGATTCCCATGGCTTAGATTCCTCCGTTATCCGTCCTTAGTTGCCAAGTCTCATCATTTTCGCTTCTATTTCAGCACGATCTAATGCGTTTGGCGAGAGTCCCAAATATTTATTATAAGCTTGCGCCGCAGAGCGAGTATCGCCCTTCATCTCATAGATGGCACCCTGTTCACGATAGATTTCGGCATAACCACTTTCCCGGGCGGAGGCCAGGGCAAGCATGTCCTCTGCCACATCCAGGGAGCCGGACTGACGATAACACTGGGCTGACTTGACATAGATGTCCGCCCCTTGAGGACGAAGCTTCATGGCCGTGGAATACTCGGCCGCACACTCCGCATACTGACGACGTGCTGTAAATACTTCGGCCGCCAGAATGTAAGAATCTGCCACATTGGGATTTAATTTCTTTTCAGCCTTCGCCGCCTCCAAGGCCGTGGCAAAATCCCCCGATGAAAAAGCCGCCTTACCAATATAGTAGTGCGTTCGCGGATAGTTTGGATTCAACCTTTGAACACGTTTGAATTGCTGGATGGCTTCCTCGAAACGACTGGTTTCCAGATACAATTTCCCGGCCTGGAACAAAGCTTCCCCATCGGTAGGGTCCAAAACCGCCGCACTTAAGAAGGCCTTCAAAGCCCGGTCATTTAAGCCCAGGGCCTTTTCACTTTCACCCAACCCCAGCCACGCTTTTTTGCTGCGAGGATCGGCTTCGGTGGCGCGCTCATAAATCTCTTTCGCCTGGCTGTAACGGTCTTCTGACTTGTAAACTTCTGCTAGAGCGATTCGATAGTCCATAGTGTAGGAGAATCGTTTGATCAGCTCGTTCAGATAGGTGATTCCCGAATCCACCCCATTGGTCTGCGCCAGCATCTTGGCATAGGTGATTTGTGCTTCAGGGTTGGTGGCATCAATTTCCACTGCCTTGGTCGCATAACGAATGGCATCTTTGGCGGCGTTTTCCTTGCGCTCAATTTCTTTTTTATTAATAGGAACTATCGACCGTGCCAGCAATCCGTTGGCTTTGGATAAAAGAATGAAAGTCTCAATATCCCCATCATAGGCTTTCGCTGCACGCAGGGCATAGTTGATGGTCCCCACCATATTGTTTTTACGGAACTCCAGCTGCGCTAATCCCCTCAGAACTTCATAGTTGTTCGGCGCAATCCGCATGGCATTGGTCAGAATCTGCAAAGCCCCGACAAAGTCAAAACGTTGGGACATGTAATCGGCCTGCAAGACATAGGCTGATACCAACTTTGGTTCCGCCTTGATGGATTTGTTCAGCCACTCGATGGCCTCAAAACTTTGATTCAGTTGCCACAGGGCTTTGGCTGCCTTCATTGCGGCGGTTCCGTTTTTCGGGTCCGCTTCAAATGCCGCTTTGAATTCAGCCTGCGCCGCCAGGAAGTCCCCTTGGCGCACGTACTGATCCCCCAAATACAGCAGTTCATTGTTTCGGCCTTTTTCACCTTTGATCTTGTCACTACCACCCAGACGAATCACCAATTGGCGAAGTTCGCCGTTATTGGGATTTAACGCAAAGGCCTTCTGGGCAATATCCAGGGCTTTCTTTTTCTCTCCGCGCAGAACGAAGATTTCTGCCAAGGCACCATAACCTTCGGCTTCGATCAACGACGGAATGCGACCTTTCGATTCCAATGCCGCGTTCAGAAGAGCGTAGGCCGTATCGGATTTTTTAAAGCCTTTATACTCCACCAAACCAGCAGCCACTTTGGCTTCCTTGTGTTTGGGGTTTTTTGCCAGCACATTGCGAAGGATGGTCGCCGATGACGTAAAGTCACCTTGTTGATAAAGGACTTCCGCCAGTGCCACCTGGGGATCCAGCCATTTTTCCCAAAGCTGAGTGGCCTTTTCAAAATAGGGGACGGCATTCATATAGTCTTTTTCACCCGCCAGAAGCTCAGCTTTAAAGCTGTACAGAACCGGCAACAGCGAGAACGGCTCTGAACTTTCCAAAGTGGCTTCAATGGCTCCTTTGGCTTCCTTGTAACGTCCCGCCGTCATCAGCTTCACAGCTTCACAGACTTGTCCGAACGGACTGATCACATTCAAGGCCCGCGTGGCCTGAGTCACCGACGCTATCGTACGGACATCCTGTGCGTCCTGAACCGCAAAAGGCCACAGCTCATAATACACCACGCACAACAAAGCACGCACCTCGATGTTCATCGGCGCACCTTCGATAATGCTCACCAGTTTATTCTGAGCCGATACGTAAGATTCAAACGTGTCCTGCTCCATTGCAAAAAGGGCTTCGTTCAATTTTTCTTTCACAGCCTGATCCGACAAAGCCGAACCTGCTTTTCCAGGAGCTAACAGGTGAATCTTCGAACCATCCGCCGGCCCCGTATCCCACAACAACCACACGCCCAGCACAATAACCACAGCCAGAATCAGAGCGGGGATCTTGAGAGATTTTTGCAGCTCTCCTTTTTCCATGTTCTTCACATTGGAAAGCTCAATAACGGATTCTTTGTCCCCACCTGAGGGCACAGAGGCAATCTTTGCTGCCGGAGGAACGTAAGCCGGGGTGTCCAACACATCAATTTGCTGCAAAAGCGGCTTTGGATTCGGTGAGGGATTGATACTGTGTTCTGTGCTGGTTTCTGTTTTCGGTTTTGCAGGCTTCGGAGCCTGAATGATGACCGTTTCCGCTTCCATCTTCTGGGCTTTTTTGGGATCGACATCAACGATGCCTTCCAATGCCTCCAGAAGTTTGTCATAGAAGGCTGGTTCCTTGGAAATTAACGTCCACTGACCATCAGGCAAGCGCGAGATCATCTCCTGACCGGAAAACACACCCTCACCAATCATGCGAAGAATGGCTTCCGTCGAGTAAGGTCCCTTGACCTGACCCTTCCTAGTTTTAACAACCCAAGTTACCTGTATGCGTGACATAGACACTTGATTATATTGTGGTTTTTAACAAAGAACTATGTCCCCGAAAGGACCGTCTAAAGGTCTGTGCTTTAGTCAAGGAACTGGTTCCAGAATAGAACCTAAAACCCATAATGGAATTACCCCTGGTTCCGAATTGAGATTGGCGACCTCTTTAATCGGATCTCAAATCGAATTTAAGGCACTTTGGCGACTGTCTCATATTGGCACAGCCTTTGCTGTATAAGACATCGTTAGATCGTGATTTGGGGAGTTTAATAGTGATCCGAAACGCATTGATAGCAGTTTACATCTTGGTAGTTCTCGCGATTTCCGCAGTGGCTCGCGCGGGTGTACTTCCAAACAATGCATTAGGTGAAGAGGCCGGTGTTTCCGACCTTCAAAATTATAACTTCAAAACTCACACTGGCGAAGTTGTGGCTTTGGCTGACGGCACCCTTGTTTTGGCAATGGCTGATCAGCAGACTTTCTTCGTATTGAAGTCACAGTTCGACCTAACACCTTATATTGGTTCTAAAGTTATGATGAGCGGTATTGAACTTGAGCATCAACTTGCTCCCAACTTCGAACTTGAAACTGTGGACCCCCTCCCTGGTTTCGGTTTTGGGAACAAAACGGTCGTCTTCTTTGTGTTTGGTATCAGCGAAGCTACTTTGTAGTTTCATGTCATTAAGTCTCAGCCCCATCCCCTCCGCGGGCTGAGACTGTTCTTTTTTCTCTTAAAAAGGCCTACGGATCCCCCTCCTTGTAGGCCTTTTTCTTTTTTAAAATACCACTAGAAAACTTCGGATCTCCTTGATTGATTCAAGGAGCTTAGAGTTACTGTCGCTGAAAAAACAAAAGCCCTGATTTCTCAGGGCTTCTTTATTATTCAATTCTTTTGATCTTCGCACCCAGGGAAGACAGTTTGTCTTCCAGCTTTTCGTATCCGCGATCCAGGTGATAGATGCGGCTGACAACAGTCTCTCCCGAAGCCACAAGGCCTGCAAGAACCAACGAGGCACTGGCACGCAAGTCGGTGGCCATCACGGGTGCTCCCGTCAATTGACCCGGTCTGCCACGCACAACAGCTACGCGGGTTTTCGGAGTGATATCTGCGCCCAAACGAGAAAGCTCTGTCACGTGCATGAAGCGATTTTCAAAGACCGTTTCAGTGATCACACTGGTTCCGTGAGCCACAGTCATCAAAGCCATGAACTGCGCCTGAAGATCTGTCGGGAACAGCGGGTGAGGAGCTGTCGTCACATCCACAGCTTCCCATTTTTCACATGGGAATACTGTCATGGAATCAGCCGTTGTTTCGATTTTGAAACCTGCTTCACGCATTTTCAAAATCAAAGCTTCCAAATGAGCCGGCACACACTTGGTCACAGTCACTTGACCTTTCGTGATCGCGCCTGCAATCAACAGGGTTCCTGCTTCAATACGATCAGGCATGATGGCGTGTTTTGCGGGCTTTAGTTGCTCAACACCTTCGATGCGAATCACGCTGGTTCCATGGCCTGTGATCTTTGCGCCCATTTTGTTCAGGTACTCAGCAAGATCCACGATCTCTGGCTCTTTCGCAGCATTTTCAAGAATGGTCACGCCCTTTGCCAAAGTCGCCGCCATCATCACGTTTTCGGTTCCGCCGACAGTCACTGTTTCAAACAGGAATGTCGAACCTTGAAGCTTCGGAGATCCTGCATGAACGTAACCTTCTTTTTGCGTGATAGTGGCACCCAACGCTTTGAAACCATCCAAGTGCAAATCAATGGGACGACTTCCGATGGCACATCCACCCGGCTGGGAAACAACCGCCTCACCGTATTTGGCCAACATGGGGCCCATACACAGGAAACTTGCGCGCATTTTGCGAACTAGATCATAAGATGCTTCAAAGGAAGAGGGTTTGTTCACGGTTACGTGAAATTCGTCGCCCACCCATTTTGTCTCACAACCCAGGCTGTTCAGTAACTCAGAAGTGGATTCGATATCCTTTAGCTTCGGCATGTTTGTGAAAACGTGTGTGCCTTCTGCCAGAAGAGTTGAAAATAGAATTGGAAGAGCAGCGTTCTTCGCACCACTCGTCGCGACAGTACCTTTTAGTGGGCCATTGCCCGTAACGACCATTTTATCCATGTGTTTCTCCGCGGATGACTCTATCATGCCCAGAAAGATCTTTGATGACACTGATTTCGTTAAATATTTTTAAGCTTTCAAAGGACTGCTTCATCGCCGCCCCCTGGCTCATTCCCATTTCCATCAGCATCAATCCGGGTTTCTTCAGGTAGGGGGCAAAAGCTGCCGACCATGCCTTTAATAGTGCCAAACCATCTTCTTCCGCATAAAGCGCGGAATTGGGTTCATATTTCTTTACGTTTTCTTCAACTTGGGGGTCATTGGGAGCAATGTAAGGCGGGTTGGAAACCAAAACGTCAATCTGGTCTTTGCCAGTGAAGTCCCTGTAAGCCGACATAATTCTATCCACATTGCTGGCATCACAGTTCAGGAACTGAACCCGGTCTGCCACACCCAGGGCTTCAGCGTTTCTTTGTGCTGTTTCCACGGCTCCGGCAGAAAGATCCACGGCGACAAGTTTTGCCAGCGGATATTCCTTTAAAAGACTCAACCCAATGCAACCCGAGCCACAGCCAAGGTCGACAAAACCCCAGGGTTGATCTTTATCTTGCGCCCACGCCAGAACATCTTCCACAATATGCTCTGTTTCCGGGCGCGGAATCAGGACGTTTGAATTCACTTCAAAACGGTGGCCGAAGAAATCACGATAGCCCAAAATATAAGCCACAGGCTCTCCGGCCGCACGACGGCGAACCAATTCACGCAAGACGGCCAGCTCTTCTTCTTTCATGGGCTGATCAAAACGCAGATACAATTGAATGCGTTCCAGCTTCAGCCCGTGGGCCAAAAGCAGTTCCGCATCCAAACGTGGAGTATCGATTTTTTTATCTTTGAAGAAAGCTGTGGTTTTATCGAGTATTTCTTTTAGTTTCATTCATTAAGCAGAGACTTGTTTTTTAAGTGCCTCTGCCTGGAAGTTAGCAATGAGTGGATCAATCAGCAACTCAAATGAACCGCTCATCACCTGATCCAACTGGTGGATCGTCAAACCAATACGATGATCCGTGATGCGAGTCTGCGGGAAATTGTAAGTGCGAATGCGCTCTGAACGATCCCCGGTCCCGATTTGCTCCAAACGAACGTCGGATGCTTCTTTGCGGGCTTTTTCGTCTTCGATCTGCTGCAATTTTGCGTAAAGGATCTGGAAAGCACGCTCACGGTTGGTGGATTGTGACTTTCCTTCCTGACATTTTACGTCGATCCCGGTCGGCAAGTGCACGACGCGAACTGCGGATTCCGTTCTATTTACCGACTGACCGCCGGAGCCTTGGGAACGCATGGTTTCAATGCGAACATCAGACATCGGGATCTTGATTTCAGAAACTTCCACCTCTGGAATCACCGCTACAGTGACAGTGGAGGTGTGGATACGGCCCGCAGCTTCGGTCTTTGGAACACGCTGCACGCGATGAACACCGGATTCATACTTCATTTTACTGAAAACAGAATCCCCGGTGATGCTGGCGATAATCTCTTTCGCTCCTCCGGCGTTACCTTCAGAGAAAGAAATCATTTCCACCTTCCAGCCCTGGGAAGCGGCATAGTGAACATAGCCACGGAAAAGTTCATCAGCAAAAAGGGCTGCTTCGTCCCCGCCGGCACCCGCACGAATCTCAAGAATCGTATTCTTGTCATCGTTTGGATCTTTCGGGATCAATGCCACCTTCAACTGGTGCTCAAGCTCTGGAAGCTCGGCTTCCAGCTCTTTCACTTCCTCGCGGATCAGCTCGCGCATTTCTGAGTCTTGTTCTGCCGTCAGAAGTTCTTTGCTGGCTTTCAGATTTTCAGTCTTCTTTTTATAGTCGCGATAAACCAGAACAATCTTTTCCAGATTGCCCAGTTCCTTCATCAAAGCCCGATACTGCGTCTGATTAGAGGCAATATCCGGTCTTTGAAGAGCCATATTGACTTCTTCGTAACGAGATTCAACTGCGTCTAACTTCGAGAACATGAAGAGCTCCTGCTCATGCTGAGATGGAAAATGACTGTGGCTGAAAACGAAAATGCGGCTCGAACTTTGAACCGCATTTCATACAAGAACGTCCCCCGAACGGAGGTCTGAAATTTACTTCTTGCCGTAACGTTTTTTGAAACGATCGATACGACCTTCAGTATCCATCACACGTTGCTTACCAGTGAAGAACGGGTGAGATGCAGAAGAGATCTCAACTTTGATTAGTGGATATTCTTTACCGTCTTCCCATTTAACAGTTTCGTTAGAGTGAAGAGTAGATGTTCCCAAGAAACTGAAGTCGCAAGAGATATCTTTAAATACAACAGTATTTACTTTTGGGTGTAGGTTTTGTTTCATGACCTGATTCCTTCTAAATAATTTAACCTATGGGTCTTAAGCTGTAAGGATGTAACATACTGACCACCCTGTGTCGAGCATAAATCGCTGATTTTATTGGCATCTTCAGAGGCCCACAGGGGGTCTGGTAGTTTTAATAAAACTTAGATATTTCAATCACTTAATTAACCTATTTCCCGAGTTTAATAGGATTATAGTGTTTTTCGAGACAGGGCAAATCAGGACCTTGGAACCACGAGGGTCGCCCTTGTATTTTACCTCAAAGCCCCGGGGATCGTTGAGCTCCACCTCCGAAGCCACCTACTCTTGATGGACCTACAAGGAGGTATTCCATGAAGTTTTTGGTCCCGTTCGCGGCCGTCTTGACCCTGTCTCATGTGGCTTCAGCAGAAAGTATCTACTGCACCTTCACTGAACCTTTTATTTCTGTGTCCTATAATTCTGATACAAATAAAGTCAAAGTCGAGTCCCCGGATCAGGGAACCCTGGAGGTCCCAGGCAAAGTGACTTTTGATAAAGGTGGCATCATCACAATCACCAGCGAAGGCATCAGCCACCGACTTGTGATAGACACCACCAAAGAAGGCTCTGATGGCATGTCTGATTTCGTCTATCCTTTTGAAGGCGTGATTGATGACAGCCTCTATGGCGGCTGCGAAACAGACGCTTTAAAAAAGACCGAACCCACTCCGGAACCTCAGCCTCAACCGGAACCGCAACCCGAACCAGAGCCAGAACCAGAACCCCAACCTAATCCTTAAAAACAAAAAGGGAGTCTTGCGACTCCCTTTTTTCTTCAATTTTCCAATCTCTAATTTCCAGGGCTAAGCAATGCTTAGCCTGGTCCGGACATGGCTTTCAAGAAGTCCGTATTGGTTTTTGTGCCTTCCACTTTGTCGATCAGGAATTCCATCGCATCGACAACGTTCATAGGTGCCAATACTTTTCTCAGGATCCACAGACGATTCAGATCAGCTTTATCAACCAACAAATCTTCCTTACGAGTGCCGGACTTATTGATGTCCATGCAAGGGAAGATACGTTTTTCCATCAGCTTGCGATCCAAGTGGATCTCGGCGTTACCAGTACCTTTAAACTCCTCGAAGATAACCTCGTCCATACGGGAACCCGTATCGATCAAAGCTGTCGCGATAATAGTCAAAGATCCGCCTTCTTCGATGTTACGAGCCGCACCGAAGAAACGTTTTGGTTTATGAAGGGCGTTGGAATCCACACCACCAGACAGGATTTTACCGGATGGAGGAACAACGGTGTTGTATGCACGCGCCAGACGAGTGATGGAATCCAGCAGGATCACCACGTCGTGTTTGTGCTCAACCAGACGTTTTGCTTTTTCAATAACCATCTCTGCAACCTGAACGTGACGAGTTGGTGGCTCATCGAACGTGGACGATACAACTTCACCTTTTACAGTACGTTGCATGTCAGTCACCTCTTCCGGACGCTCATCGATCAGAAGAACGATCAATTTTACTTCCGGATGATTGTGCGTGATCGCATTGGCAATTTGTTGCATCAAAACAGTTTTACCTGTTCTTGGTGGCGCCACGATCAAAGCACGCTGACCTTTACCCAGCGGAGCCATCAGATCCACAACACGCGTTGTGTATTCGCCAGGGCTGTGTTCCAGCTTCAGGCGCTCGTTTGGATAAAGCGGCGTTAAGTTGTCGAAAAGGATTTTGTCCTTGCCGTTTTCAGTGGTCTCGAAGTTCAAAGAGTCCACTTTCAATAGTGCAAAGTAACGTTCGCCATCTTTTGGTGGGCGGACAGTTCCTGTGACCGTGTCACCGGTTCTTAGACCGAAGCGACGGATCTGGGATGGAGAAACGTAGATATCATCCGGACCCGGAAGATAGTTGTAGTCCGGTGAACGAAGGAAGCCGTAACCGTCGGGAAGGATTTCCAGAACGCCAGAACCATAAATGTCCTGACCCAGTTTCGCGGCACGTTTCAGAATTTCGAAGATCATATCCTGACGGCGAAGACCGGCAGCGTTTTCGATTTTCAGTTTATTTGCAAGCTCTGTCAGCTGCGTGATGTTTTTTGATTTCAAGTCCTTGGAGGACAACCAGCTCTTTTCCTCATCGGTCAAAGAGATGTCGGCCAAATCCACATCCTGCGTTTGTGCCGGTTGTGTGGAGTGAGCGTCGTCAGCCATTGGTTGGCCTTCGTCGCGATTGCGATCGCCTCTGAAGTCGCGGCGTTGATTGGCGTTACGGTCATGACGATGACCCCCGCGATCACCCCTGTCCCCACGGTCGTTGCGGTCGTTGCGATCACCACGATCATTACGATCACGGTTGTCACGATTGTGTGGGCGGAATTCACGGCGTTGATTGTTTTGCTGGGGTCTGTCTTGGCGCGCTTCTGGAGCGGCAGCTTGTTGAGCAGCTGCAGGAGGTGGTGTGGTGGCAGAAGTGGCTGGGGCGGCTGGTGCCGCTTCAACTGCAGGGGCTGGAGATGCCTCTGCAGGAGTCGGAATCGAGGTGTCTTCAGACGCACTCTTTGTTGTACGAGTACGTTTTTTTACCACCTCAACGCCTTGTTGATCTTTAGGTTCAGACAAACAAATTCTCCTTGTAGGATTTTAATCAGAAAAAAGAGCGATAATTAAATGGGAGCAGATCCGATTGGATTTGTGCTTACGTTATGAACACACTGTCCTAGAGGCGCCCCCTGCTTGTCAACCGGAAAACCTGTTCCAAACTGAAACGAAGGCCTCAGAAAACAGAAATATGTTCATGATGTCTTAAGCTTAGACGATTTTTCAGTTTTATAAAAATGAAGCTATTTCAGGTGTTTAAATATGAGCCTGAGACGTCCAGTTTTCAAAAAATTAACCTAATTTTTTAAAAATGGGGTTCTTGGGCTATTAATTTTTGGTTTGTAATACCGAAAGGATAGTATCCAAGATTTAAGCACAAGGAGTCTAACGTGGAGGACACTTATAAAGTTCCGGCACCAAGAACCCCTCTTAACCTAGAGGTCTCTTTCAAGCGCAATTACGCGCGCGAGGAAACTAAAGGCACGCTTAAGAATATCAGCATCACTGGAGCCTTTTTGGAGTTTGAGGGCGGAGAAGTTCGCGCCAACGAAAAATTAAACCTGGTCATCGTCGTGGCCGGTCGTGAAAGAAAAATCGCGGCCCATGTCATCTGGACGAACTCCGTGGGAGTCGGCGTAAAGTTTATGCCGGTCAATAACCGCGATGTTCAGATTGTGGACGACCTGATCTATTTCGTGGAGAACTCACGCAACGACCGTCGTTCCGTGATGGATACCATCTTCAAAAAAGTCGGCTGATCACAAAGTCACAGATACAAAAACAAAAAGAGCGAGTTCATACTCGCTCTTTTTTATTTTCCACCGACCCCGGATTAAGTTCCGACGTGAGTGTTGTCCATGGCTTGTTGTTCAAGCTCTTTTTGTTTTCTTTTCTTTCTCATCACAATCAGCACAGCCAAACCTGCCGCTGCCAGACCCACAACAGCCAAAGCCATTGTTGTGTCATTATCCATTCCCGTTGGGGCCTCTTCGGCCACTTGCGGAGCCGGAGGATTGATGGCTTCAACCGGTGGTGGTGGTGGAGGTGCCATTTCCTGAGCCATATCCGGTGGCGGAGGCGGAGGCGCCATTTCGCCAGCCTGATCCATTGGAGGTGGAGGCGGGATGTCCATCTGCGCCTGCTGCGCCATTGGATCTTCAGGCATTGGTGGAGCTGGAATCTCTTCCTGCATTGCAGGCGGAGCCTGCTCTGGCATCGCTGCCGCTACTTCCTGATGCTGCTGAGGAGCTGGAGCGGCCGGAGCTGCGGCCACTGCGCCACCTCTCCAGTAACGAAGTTCTGTTCCTTCTGCGATCTCACCTTTGGAATCAACAGAGTTGGAAGCCCAAACTTCTTTCCACGCATTATCATAACCCAGAAGAGTCTTGGAAATTTTTCTGATATTGTCGCCAGCTTTTGCCACATATGTTTCAGGAGCCAGTCCGTTGTCTTCATAGTAAGTGATCATACGGGCCGAATCATCCGGACGGTGTGGGGAGTTGTAGTAAACTTTGTCTCCGGCGCGCACATCGCGTGAATGATAAGTGGGGTTTCCTTTTTTCAGCTCAGCTCTTTTATCCGTACCGTAGATCATCTGGCTGATGCTCTTAAGCGTGTCGCCAGGACGGGCAAAGTAAACTGTATTAAACCAAGTGCCGCCGGCTTTCCATGGCGTCGTTGCCACTTTCTGCAAAGGAACGTTGGCTTTTTTCGGAGCTTCCGAAGGGGCTGAATCAACAACTGTTGTGGAGGAATCACTGACTGAGGAGCTTTCAAACACTGAACTGGATGTTTCAGACTGAGCTACAGATGTGGAAGTTTCAACAGGTTCTGGAGTTGTGGCTGTTGTTGTGGTTGATTCCGCGAAAGGATCTGCCGGAAGAGTTTCTGTCGTTGTTGCAACATCTGTTTGTTCCGTTGTCGCCTCACTGTCGGCAACCGTAGTTTCAGTTGTTGTGGTCGTGGTTTCCGTCGTGGTGGTTGTTTCACCCAAAGCGTCTTCAGGAAGTTGATCACTGGCCAGGGAATCATCGCCCGCGATCTCAAGAGCCTCGTCACCTTCCAGCTTCTCAAGGTCAGCAGAGTCAAAATCAGCAGCTACTTCAGAGTCTGCTTGGCTATCCTTAGACGTACAGCTTGTTACTTGGAATGCCAGACCGAGGCACGCTAGTAAGACAACGAGTTTTTTCATCATGTATTCATCCTTGATTGATGCCACGAAACATACTGTTTCAGTTAAGCGTTATTAACAATCTAATGCACAAGATCGAAGGCTTGCAAATACTAAGAAATTCACTGGACTTTCGATCTAGTGAATTTTCAGTTTCGATCCCAGCTTTATCTTATTCTTATCGAACCAACCTGCGTTCATTTCAAGTGCGTACTTTGCTGGTTGTGCGCTGGCATAAGAAGGCAGAGCCGAGTCCGGGACACCTTTGCCAGATTTCATCTCCTTGATATCTATCAGTTTCATTTCTGCATCGAAGTAGCCAATAGACAAATCAATCAGGGTGTTCTTCATCCAGAAAAAACGTGTCTCAGTGTTCTTAAAGATGAAGAGCATTCCTTCATCTTCCCCCATTTTGGTCCTGAACATCAAACCGCGTTCGTGCTGATCCGGAGTCTCCGCCACTTCTACGACAAAGGTCTTGCCACCCAAAGAGATTTTCTTTTTGGAAAAATCCTTGGCAAAAGCTGACGGCATTATAAGGACAACAAGCAGACTGACCTTCGCGAAAAAATTAACGAGACCTAAGCATTTCAAGCGCCACGCCATAACGAACTCCTTTGGTGGATACCATCATCCCGTCCAGGCCCAGGGCCTCGACGACAGCCAGTAAGATGGAAGCCCCCGCAAAAATAATATCAGCTCGTCCACCGAGTTGATACTTGGTCTTTTTTTCTTCGACTGTGGTACGGGCAAACTCTTCCACCCAGTGATGCAGACGATCTTTCTTTAAGAAGTATCCATCCACTTTGGCCTCGTCAAAACCGCCCACCTCAATAGCCACCAGAGATGTCGGAGTTCCGGCCACAGCAATAATTTGATCAATGTTGTGCTTTTCCAGCTCGGGAAGAACTGTCTTCAGCTGTTCCTGAATATATGCTTCCAGGCGACGGCGATCGTCTTCCTTCACTGGTTGAGCGCTGATAAACTTCTCTGTCAGTCGCACGCCACCGATATCTAGGCTTTCCCCGAAAAGAATGTCCGAGGCCTTGCCCACAATCAGTTCTGTTGAGCCGCCCCCCACGTCCACCACCAAAGATGTCAGTTGAGGATTTTTGGCGCCTGCGGTGGCCCCTTGATAGGTGATACGGGCTTCATCTTCGCCAGGGATGATCTCAATCGGAATGCCCAGCTCTTCACCAATACGGAAGAGCTCCTGACCGTTGCGCGCATCACGTGCGGCTGATGTCGCCATCGCCAGAACCTGATCAACTCTTTCAGCGTCAATTTCCTTCTTGAATTCCGTCAGACACTTTCGCGCCCTTGCCAAGGCATCAGGATGAAACTCGCCCGTTTGACCAACACCTTGACCTAAACGCACCACCTGAACAAGATCCCGATGCACTTTGCGAATACCGTTTTCATCACCATCAGCAATCAGACACAAAAATGTGTTCGTTCCCAGATCAAGAGCAGCAACCTTCTTCATTCCTTTTCCTATCTACTTTAACTTTTCCTGCAGAATCTTATTAACCATATCCGGATTTGCCTGCCCCTTGGAAGCCTTCATAACGGCCCCCACGAAGAAACCAAAAAGATTCTTCTTTTTGCCCGAACGGTGGTCCTCCACCACCTGAGGGTTGGCTGCCAGAACTTCATCGACAATCTTTTCAATGGCCGCCGGATCAGAAATCTGCACCAGACCTTTTTCTTTAATCACAACTTCAGGGTCTTTGCCGGTATCCCACATTTCCTGAAAGACAGTCTTGGCTATCTTTCCAGAGATAGTTCCTTTATCAATCAACGCAATCATGCGCCCCAACTGGGCTGGCTTGATCGGGGAGTCCTTGATGCTTTTCCCGGCGCTGTTGAGCTCACGCATCAGCTCCGTCATAATCCAATTTGACGAAGCTTTAAAGTTCTTCGCTTCCCTGGCGGTTTCTTCATAATAGTCCGCCACATCTTTTTCCATGGTCAGAACCGAGGCGTCGTAGGCCGGCAGGGCATGTTCCGTTTCAAATCTTTTGGCCCTTGCAATTGGCAACTCGGGAAGCTCCTGACGGAATTTTTCAATCATGCCGTCTGTCACGATGATTGGCAGCAGATCCGGATCTGCAAAATATCGATAGTCTTGAGCATCCTCTTTACTGCGCATCGAGAACGTCCGGTTCTTATCCGGGTCCCACAAGCGGGTCTCCTGCACGATCTTTTCCCCGCGTTCAACCTCATCAATCTGCCTTTCAATTTCATATTCGATGGCTTTTTCAACGAAGCGGAACGAGTTGATATTCTTAATCTCGACACGAGTCCCAAGCTGCGGATCGCCGATCTTGCGTACGGAAACGTTGCAGTCACAGCGCAACGATCCTTCCTCAAGATTTCCGTCGCAGACATCCAGATAGCGAACTATCTGACGAATGGTGCGTGCGTATTCGGCGGCTTCCGCCGGTGATCTGATATCAGGCCCGGAAACCACCTCCAACAAGGGAATGCCCGAGCGGTTGTAATTGATCAGTGTGTATTCACCAAAGTGTGTGGATTTGCCCGCATCTTCTTCCATGTGCGCACGCGTGATGGAAACGGTTTTTTCCTTCCCATCAACCGTGAATGTCACAGAACCATTTTCACAGAGCGGCAGATCATATTGAGAAATTTGATACCCTTTGGGTAAGTCCGGGTAGAAATAGTTCTTGCGGGCAAAAACAGATTTTCTTCTGATGTCACAGCCCAAAGCCAAACCCGTTTTTATGGAGTACTCAATCGCCTTGGAATTAACGACAGGCAAAGTTCCCGGCATTCCCACACTGACGGGAGAGGTATTTTCATTATCCCCAGCCTCAAAAGAAGTGGAGTCACCACAGAACATTTTTGTTTTTGTGCTGAGCTGAACGTGAATCTCTATGCCGATGACGGCTTCATAACCTCTATACGACATGGGGATTTTTACCTTTCACCGGCGAAGCGCCTTCTAAAGCATAAGCCACATTCAGCATCTTCTGCTCCTCGAAATGCGCCGCCGTCAGTTGCACACCGATCGGCAGCCCCTCTTTGGACATTCCAAAGGGAACACTCATCCCCGGAAGTCCCGCCAAATTTGTGGAGGTGGTAAAGATGTCATTCAAATACATCGTCAAAGGGTCCGAAATGCGCTCGCCCAGCTTAAATGCCGGCGCCGTGGTGACCGGACTTAAAATCACATCACATTGTTTGAAGGCAGACTGATATTCTTCCAGTAACAAACGGCGAACCTGACCCGCCTTGGTGTAATAAGCATCATAGTAACCACTGGACAGGCAGTAGGTCCCCAGCATAATTCGACGCTTTACTTCGGCGCCGAAACCCTGCCCGCGTGTTTGGCTGTAAAACTCTGCCAGATCAACTGACGACAGATTTTTAAATTCGGCTCTGAATCCGTACTTGACCCCGTCGTATCGGGACAGATTCGAAGACGCTTCGCTGGCTGCCACAAGATAGTAAACTGGGACCGCATACTCGGCCAGTGGCAAAGACACTTCAACAATTTCAGCACCGAGTTTTTTAAGCTCAGTGACGGCGTTTTCCACAGTTTTTTGCACATCAGAGTCCAGACCCTGGGCGGATAAATATTCTTTGACCAGCCCGACCTTTAAGCCCTTCATATTGGCATTGAGGTTGTGACTCCAGGCGGGTACGGCTTTCTGAGAAGTGGTGCCATCCTGCGCATCAAAACCTGAAATCACTTCAAGAGTCAGGGCCGCATCTTTGACCGTGCTGACCATGGGGCCGGCCTGGTCCAATGAAGACGCATAGGCGATGATGCCATAACGACTGACACGGCCATAAGTGGGCTTCACACCCACAATGCCGCAAAAGCTGGCGGGTTGGCGAATCGATCCGCCGGTGTCAGTGCCTAGTGTGCCCGCCACTAAGCGCGCCGCCTGTGCCGCCGCAGAACCACCCGATGATCCTCCTGGAACTCTTTCCAGATCCCATGGATTTCTGACAGCTCCATGAAAAGACGTTTCATTGGAGGACCCCATGGCAAACTCATCCTGATTCAATTTTCCCAGAACAACGGCACCAGCAGTTTTTAACCGAGCCACCGCCGTGGCATCATATGGCGGCACAAAGTTTTCCAGCATCTTAGAACCCGCTGTCGTTTTAAGTCCTTTGGTGCAAAACATTTCTTTGATACCAAAAGGAACTCCCGCAAGAACGCCCGCATCTTCACCTTTGGCGATGCGCGCATCAAGAAGTTCGGCTTCTTTCAATGCATTTTCATTCAGCGAGGTGAAGGCGTTGAGTTTTCCATTCAGCGAATCGATGCGATTTTGAAAGTGCGTTGTGACTTCTTTGGCGCTGATCTGTTTGCTCTTCACAGCCTCGGCAATCTCGGACAGGGTGGCAAAAGTTAAATCCATAACGTTCCTTAAACTACCGGTGGCACTTGGAAAAGGTTTCCTGATTTTGCCGGCGCGTTGTTTGTCATCTCTTCGGCAGAGAAGTCCTGTTTTACGACGTCTTCCCGCCAATAGGATTCAATTTCTGTGGGTGTAATCAGGGGCTCAACACCGGCTGTGTTGACCTTGGATATCTTTTCAAAATGCCCTAGGGCTTTCGCCAGCTGGGTGCTGTATTCCAGCGCCTCCTGTTCAGTCACATGAAGTCGGGCCAGTTTGGCAATATGCTCAATGGTTTCTTTATCGATCATTTGAAAAACTCCTTGAGATGGCACATACAAGCTATCTTAAACGGCAACACACGTCACTCTTGGGACGTGCAATTTCTTGGTGACTGGACCTTCAATCATGGTACAAAGAGGGCATGTCCAAGAAACGCCACGAAGAGCTTAAGAAGATCATCTCCGAACACGACCATAGCTATCATGTTCTTGATAAGCCCACCATTACGGATTTTGAATACGACAAACTCTTTTCCGAGCTGTTAGAGCTTGAGAAAACAGAGAAAGGTCTGGACCTGGCGGATTCTCCCTCTCAACGAGTGGGTGGAAGCATTTTAGAGGGGTTTGAAAAAGCCCCGCATCGTCTGCCCATGCTTTCTTTGGCGAATAGTTATTCCCCCGAGGACATCTTTGATTTTGATGAACGCATAAAAAAATTTCTCAATACCGACGAGCCCATAGAATACCTCTGCGAACTGAAATTCGATGGACTGTCCATGGAGCTAATCTATGAAAATGGTCACTTCGTCAGGGCGATCACACGCGGTGATGGTTCCGTGGGCGAAGACGTCACCCAGAACATCAAAACCATCAAAAGTATTCCATTAAAATTACGTCATAAAGATCCGCCGGCTCTTTTTGAGGTTCGCGGAGAGGTTCTGATGTTCAAGCAGGACTTTGCCAAGCTCAATGAAATGCAGCAGGAGAATGGCCAGCAGACGTTTGCCAATCCTCGCAACGCCGCCGCGGGAACAGTTCGTCAATTGGACTCAAAAATTGCAGCCTCCCGTCCTTTGCGGTTCTTTGGATATGCCCTGGGAGCCACCGATGGGGTTGCTTTTGAAACACAAAAAGAGATCCAAGAGTACTTCGCTGCACACGGCATACCGACAACTCTGAAATACAAGGAAGACCTTCTGCGGGTTGCAAAAGGACCTGAAGAGGTGGTCGAGTACTATCACCACATCGAGAAGGTTCGGCCCGCTCTGCCTTTTGATATCGATGGCGTCGTTATCAAGGTCAACTCTCTGAGATTGCAAGAGGACTTGGGACTTGTCGCACGCAGCCCTCGATGGGCCACGGCCGCCAAGTTTAAACCTGAACAGGCTTTGACGACCATTGAAAATATCGTGGTGCAAGTTGGTCGCACAGGGGCGCTGACCCCCGTGGCGATCATGAAGCCCGTCAAAGTCGGCGGCGTCACCATCACCAACGCCACCTTACACAATCAAGACGAGATCACCCGTAAAGATATTCACATCGGGGACACGGTGGTTATCCAACGTGCCGGGGATGTCATCCCTGAAGTCGTCGAGGTTGTGAAGGACAAACGCCCCAAGGGAAGCACGCTGTTCTTGATTCCTGAAAATTGTCCTGCCTGCGGCTCCAAGGCGGTGAAGGCCGAGGGTGAGGTCGTTACCCGCTGTGTGAATCCACTTTGTATCGCCATGGTCAAAGAATCACTGAAACACTTTGTGGCTCGACGTGCGATGAATATCGACAAAGTCGGTGACCGTTTGATTGAGACTCTGGTCGATAATAAACTGCTTTCCAGCTTTTCAGACTTCTATCGCCTGTCCAAAGAAAACATCCTGTCTTTGGATCGCCAGGGCGATAAGTCCGCAGAGAACATCATCAAATCCATCGAAGCCAGCAAACATCCAACACTGGCACGATTCATCTTTGCCCTGGGAATTCGTTTCGTCGGAGAGCAGACCGGAAAACATCTGGCCGATCACTTCCTGACTATTGAAAAGTTCCTTGGCGCCAGTGAGGAAGAGCTGCTTCTGGTGCCAGAGATCGGCCCTAAAGTGGCAAAGTCCATTCGTGATTGGACCTCCAATCAACGTTTGGTGGATGATGTCCATGCCATGATCAAGTTGGGAGTGAAGATCGCAGAACCCCTGCGCTCTCAAGAGGGGGCTTTGTCCGGAATGAGCTTCCTGATCACTGGAACGTTGCCCGTGAAGCGGGATGATGCCAAAGACCTGATTGAAAAGAATGGCGGAAAGATTCTCAGCTCTGTTTCCTCTAAGCTGAACTACTTGGTGGTGGGTGATGATCCCGGCTCTAAAGTTGAAAAAGCTCAAACTCTGGGCGTAAAAATCATCTCTTGGGACGACTTGCAGAAAATGATCTAAGCACCAAAAAACAAAAACCCACGGTTACAAGCCGTGGGTTTTATAAGCGCCTTGCAAAGGCTTTTGACCGAATTAAAGGTGGTCAATAACGATGTCGCGAGCCATTACAGTCTTACGACCGTCAGCTTTCGCGCTCTCAACACCTTTTAGGCAAAGTTGCTCAATTGCCTTACTGAGTACGTCGATAGTCTCAGCAGATGTGTTCATTTGACCTTTTTCTTTGATAAGTTTTTTTACTTTGCTTGTAACTACAAGTACTTCTGCCATGATATACCTCTCCATCCATGTTAAAACGAACAATAAAAGGTTTGCATAGGGTCCTGGGATTGACAATATGAAATCTTCTTGCGCCGCACTAATTTATAGAGCGGCCCGGGTTCAATAAGAGCTCTGACTTGCCATCGACGAACTTGAAAAGCTCTGCCTGCCTTGTCCCACTTTCACCTGGGGATATCCATACAAAAGTTTTTTGATCCAATGGCTTTGTACATTCAACATCCAGGAATGCGGGGGACCAGCAGCCACTATTTAAGTGTTCGACCGAACCGATGATCTCATGCCGGGTGTGGTGTGTGTGTCCATAAACTATTCGATTCACCTTGGTGATTGCACTGGTCATTGCCAGCACACGGTCGTCGGGCTCTTTGTACCCAGACACCAAAGATGTAACTGACTTACTATAAAACAAGAAGAATGGCAGAAGCAGAAACAACGGAATGAAAGCCCAGAAGAAGGAGATTTCATAGATTGAACGAACAACCACCATCAGTTGAAAGATCAGATAGAACGCGACAAAAATAATAAACGCACGATCCAGCCACAGCTCTCTTGCCAATAAAAAAGGATTGCTGGCAGCCGGGGCCACAAAGAGCTCTTTCAGCTCGCGAACCATCCGCGGTTCTGCATTTGCTTTTTCAGCAATGAAGGCCACTCGATCTTCGATCTTCAGCGGATTACGTATCGGGGCCGCCAGGCGATCAAAGAACGAATGCAGCAAAGTCACCACCGAACCCCAGAACCATGTCAACACCAGCCCGGGTTGAGCCCGCAACATATACTTTAGGAAGAAGCGAATATATTCCGGAATCGACATGATGTAGTTGCTGTCCACGTGGGGGTTAAAAAATCCCATACCATTCATTAGATAACGGCAGGCCAGATTTCCGAATGGGAGCTTGAGCGACACAAAGTTATAGCCCCGAACATAAGGATTGATCGGGTCTTCACACATGCAATACGGATCGTATTGATTGCCATGCTCAATCAAGGTGTCCTGGTTGCTGATGTAGAACCATTCCACAAAACGCACCTGCATCTTTTTGTCTTCTGGCAAATCCAAGTGCTTATAAATTTCCGCCTGCACTTCCGTGAAATGCAACTCGAGGTCATGATTGCCAATAACAAACACAGCCCGATTCCCACGCAAAATGAATTCCCGTAAGGCACGAACCCACTCGGCGTGATCTTGCAGAATGACTTCAATTTTGTAACGAGACCGCTCTTCGATCGGGAAAAGTCCCCGATGCTTCTCCAGCCAGCTCATGTGGAACACGGGTTCATCAGGCAGCTTTAATACACTGTCAAAGTCGAAAATATCCCCATTCAGCACCAGCTCCACCGGAGCCCCTTGAGCCCGTTCTTCGCAATGCTTTAGGAAAGACTCAAAGACATCGTCAAAGAAAAACTGACGTGTCTTAAACTTCTTCCACAGAGGAAAACGCAGGTTGACCGGTTCGGCTTCGCACAAATGCAGATCACTGATGATTGCCGTATGCGAGGCTGTTTTAAAATCAGGAAAGGGTCTTGAAAAAAAAGTGGGCAAAGCTGCCTCCCACGATCTATGATCGTGCAGATGAAAGAATTTATCAAGAACCTGAAGACTCCAATTGCAATTGTCGGCATGGGTAAAAGTGGTGAAGCCGCTCGACGCCTGCTGCTTCTGGCGGGATATGCCCCAGAATCCATTCTTACCTTTGACGGCAAACTAGAGTCTGCTCACTTTCGTGATCCACAGGCTCTTATGTCGCAAGGCGCACCACGCACTTTGGTGGTTTCTCCCGGGGTGCCGCTGGCTTCGCCATGGATACAGGAAGCTCGCACCAAAGGTGTTGCCATAACCAGCGAAATTTCGTTGGCCTGCGCCACGCTGGAAAACGAAAGACTTATCGGTATCACGGGATCTGTTGGCAAAAGCACCACCGTGTCCATACTGGGCGCTGGCTTGCACGCCTTTTCCAAAACGGGTTTTGTGGGAGGCAATCTAGGGACACCCTTTGCCGACTATGCTGCCGATGTTCTGGAAAAAAAACGTCCTCGTGCTAACTGGATCATACTTGAGCTTTCCAGTTATCAGTTGGAAAACTGCGAGGGTCTGGAATTGGATTATTCCGCCATCACGTACTTCACTTCGAACCACCTTGAGCGATATGAAAACCTAGAGCACTACTATCAGACAAAGTGGAAGATCCTTTCTTTGACGAAGAATGTGCTTTTATTGAATCGCGAAGGTGGCGATCTTGTGGAGTACTTCAACAAGAATGGCTCTTCCCAGCAGATTCAGGTCATTTCCCGTCAGGATCCGTCTTTACAAGCCCTGCATCTGGAGCAGGCTGAACTGATTGGACAACACAATCAGGACAACCTGGCACTGGCAAGCTCACTGGCGCTGGCCGCTGGATGGCCAGTGACGGCCATTGCGGGCATGAAGGCGTTCAAGGGGCTTGCCCATCGCCTTGAAAGCGTCGGCACTGTCAAAGGTGTGCGCTTTATCAATGACAGCAAAGCCACGGCCATGGACAGCGTTCTGATTGCCGTCACCGCAGCTCATGACACTCTTCAGTCCGCGGGCAAACTATGGGTCCTTCTTGGTGGCCGCGACAAGAACCTTCCCTGGCAGGATCTGAAACCGCTGGAGGCCCTGCAAAACACAGAGTTTGTATTCTTCGGCGAATGCCGTCAAACGGCTCAAGCCAAATCAACCTTGCCGGGAAAATCTTTCGTCAGCATGCAAGACGCCATGGAGTTCATCCTGTCACAGGTAAAACCCGCCGACACAGTATTGTTAAGCCCTGGGGGCACCAGTCTTGATGCCTTTAAGTCTTTTGAAGATCGCGGAGATGTCTTTAAAGCGATTGTGCGGGATTTCGCACGGTAGTTATTCTCTGAAGTTCAAAACAGATAGCGTGTTCGGATCCACCGGAAGAACACGCGAATAGATTTTCTGAGTTCTCTCGCCAACGACAACTACTTCATGAATATCTTCAGGGACGTTGTAGATAATAAAGCCCCCGCCAGCGATCCCTTTTCCATTCTGCAGAATGCGACCCTGCATATCAAAGTACACTATCTGACGTGGATTGATATTGTCGTAGGCGGCCAGATACACCTCGAAGTTTTCATCCGGGACAAAACCTACGATCACGCCTGCTGATGGCAAATCATCAATCTTCAGATAGTTCTTAATCGCACTCAACCACGACCAGTGAACAACTGGAGCGTGCACGAACTCATCGTTGTCGTTATAGACATAACGAGCTGCCACGTAATCTGCACCCTCGGGCTGAACACGCATCAGACCGTAACGCTTCAGATTCGGCAGTGTGACTGTTGCGACCCCTGTAACCTGCAGTTCTTCAGAAAGACTTTGCATAGTCACAAGACCCGTCACAGGTTCACCTGTGAAAGCATCGTAAACCCTTAACGGCACGGATTCATTTTTAATCGTAGCGGCAATATCACCCTGAGCAACTGAGCCTTCTTCCACAACCACGTTCTGGTAGCCGAGAATCACATCCGCTCGAGTCGCCAGAAGGGAATGGAATCCGGGGGAAGCATCGACAAAAGCAAACAGACCGTTTTCACTGGTGGCCTGCAGACTTGGATCAGGAAGCATAAATTGATTGAAGTAAACCGGCACCAAGCTTTGATCAGATTCCACCTGCACTTCGATACCTGCCAGGGTCTTGCCATCCAAAGTCACTTTACCCCAAATGACTGTTGGAGCCCCATCAAATGACATCTGCCTTTGCTGAGAAAGAATGTCCTGCAAAGCCTGAATCATCGTATTTGGATAAAGGGGAGTCTTAAATTCCGAACCGGAAACTACAATTGCCGCCGTCTGCATGTGAGAAGGGGCTGCGGCTCGCATTACCGTGGTGGAACCACGGGTGACATTGTCCATCGCCACGGCTCCATCTTTTCTGGGGGCGACTTCTTTAGCACCTTTTACAAAGGTCACAAGTGTTTTTGCCGGGGCTGCATCATCCGGTCGCGGGTTATAGGCGCTTGTCACAATACCCGCAAAGTCAGGATGCGGTTGGATGCGGATCTTGGGTCCCTGCAGAGTGTTCTGGCCCACGGACGCAACCCGGTTCAGGCGGAAGCTGCCTTCACCCAAAGTCTTACCTTCTTTATCTACCAGCTTGGCGACAATAGATCCGGTCACATCCTCGACCTCAATATTATATTGTCCCTGCACCAAATTCACACGGCCCAGTTCTTTCAGGACACCTTCGTCACTGCGACGGATCTCGATATGATGTTCGTTGGTCACTGCAAGTCCGCCAGTGATTTCCAACGGCCCAGAGATGGTCCGAATTCCAGCCGGCTTTTCTTCCACCAATCCATAGGAAGGCAAGTTCGGATCTTCCCCGGCAGATTCGTTCTTAGGCGCTACATAGACATCTGCTTTGGGGACTGACGTGTTGGCGCGCCCCTTTGAATCGATTCCCGCAACATACACTTTCGAATTTGCTACGCCTGTTTCGGCCGTGATCCCGGACTTCTGCAGGACTTCCCGGGCCATGTCCGACCAGGTTGGTTGGCTCCAATCCTGAGACAACACTTCGTTTTTTTGCTGGGCCACCTGCAGGCGTCTGGCTTGCGCAGCAGGAAGTTCATTTATCCACTGCGAAGGATCGCTGTCGATGGTTCCTGGAGTCTGTGCTGATTGCGAGGCAACAAATCTTTCCGGCGTTTTCTGAATGACCATTTCGGTCAGCTCGATCTTCTTGGCAAAAAGAGGAGCAGAGGATTTTTCCGACGCCAGATTCAGTGGTTTGATTTTTTCGATGCGGACCCATTCCGAAAGTTGCCTCTCGGATTCCAGCATCTCTTCAAACGCAATGTGTGGTGGTGAATTTTTCTGAGCCTTGATGACAAGTGCATCGTAAATAGGAATGAACTTCAAGCCACCTGTGGGGCTTGACCAGTATAAGCATCCAGCAAATACGGTCAGCGGTATCAACAACCGCTTCAGTCGCAGTCCTTGCAACAGTCACCTCATTATAAGAATAGTCACTTCTGACTAGTCTTTATCGTATTTAGAAGGAACGGAAGTCGTCAATCACGTTGCGACTGTCGCGACTTTGGTTAAGCGTCTGGCGCAGCTTTTCCGCGATGGGAGCGGCTCTGTCGTCATCGCGGTCAAGGAGGTCAAAACCTCCTTCTTCATTACGACCTTCGACCAGAACCTGCACTTGCACATCATAAGGACGGCGATCGCCCAGAATTGTGACGTGCGTATAATATCTTTCTTTGGCCATATCCATCTTCTCGATATTGCTGCCTTTTTTGTCGTAATAGCGGGACGTCATTTCGCGCCCGTTCTGGCTTACCGTGCGAGGCTCACCAATCACAGACATGACCACACGACGTGTCTCGCTGAGGTTCAGGGGCGTTTCACGTAGAATCACGCCCCCAGTTCGACAACTGGACAAAAGAACAGTCATTAGAAAGACAAATAACAAAGAAAGTTTGTTCATTACTTCTTCTGAGCCTTATTCCAATCGTCCATAAAGGCTTTAATACCTTTGTCGGTCAGTGGGTGATGAGTCATCTGCTGCATCACTTTAAATGGAATTGTAGCGATATCGGCACCCATTTCAGCTGCAAGTTGAATATGCATCGGGCTACGCACGCTTGCGACCAAGACTTCAGTGTCGAAATCATAGTTGCGATACATTTGGATAACCTGATCAACCATCTGCATACCTTCAACACCAATGTCGTCCAAACGACCCACAAACGGGGACACCATGGTCGCACCAGCTTTTGCAGCCAACAAGGCCTGCATTGGAGAGAACACCAACGTGACGTTGGTCTTGATCCCTTCCGCTTTCAGTTTCTTAACAGCAATCATGCCGTCTTCGCACATAGGGATTTTTACAACGACATTTGAAGCCAGCTTTGCCAGCTCTTTACCTTCGCGCACCATCTCTTCATGTTGAAGACTGATCACTTCGGCGGACACTGGACCTGAGATCTCTTTGCAGATCTCTTTGATCACTGTGTGGAAGTCTTTACCGCTTTTTGCGATCAAAGAAGGGTTTGTGGTCACACCATCAACCCAACCACGCAGGTTGGCTTGCTTGATTTCTTCAATTTCTGCCGTGTCGATAAAAAACTTCATGGGAACTCCAAGATTCTAATCAGTGATTTTAGATACTCACAATTTGTACGTTGGCTGATTTTAAAAATCAACCAGGCTTTTACCCTGAATATAAAACTCTGCCTGCTTCGCTGGTTGTGCCGTCTTGGCAATCTCACTGAGGCTTTTTTGATAGATGGGATGCTCATAAGCCCCCCAGGCCTCGGCGGCACAGCGGATAATCAGCGGATCCTGATGCATCTGCGGGTATGGCAGAGTCAGGCGGGGAGACATCACAATCATGTCATCAAAAGTCAGCAGCGTCAGTTCCGCATGGCTGCGCTGAAGTAAACCCGGGGCACCCTGTTCACACTGGGATAAAACCAGATGCAGGCACTGATCCACTGATAGAGATGTCTCAAATCGCACAACAAATTCCATGCGTGCGCTCAGATCCTGACGTTCGTCGGTAAGGTAACGCTTGTAAACAGAGGAGATGGCGACGATCTCCCCACACTCTGAAAGCTTCTCCAATAGTCTTTTGGCTTTTTCGACCCCGCCGACAAGATCCAAAGTCAGATAAATCAGCGCGATATGCCGCTTGGAATTCATTTCTTCTTCCCGAAAAGAACATCGCGGATCTGATAAAGGCCTGGCTTCTGTTTTACCAGCCATTCCGCCGCCTGGACGGCTCCTTTGGCGAACACCGTGCGATTTAAAGCCGTGTGTTCGAAGGTCAAAACCTCTTCGTCACTCATCGCGAAAATCTTATGAACCCCGAACACACCACCCCCACGAATGGCCAAAGCGTCTGGCAGTTTTTTGCCAACCGCTTTTTCCAGATTCTCCTGAAGAGTGATCGCCGTTCCTGAAGGACGGTCTTTCTTGCGATTGTGGTGAATTTCTTCAATTTGAAAGTCAAAATGTGAAATAGCCGACAGAGACTTTAAAGCCTCGTTCAGTACCGCCACACCCAGGCTCATATTTGAAGACCACAGAACAGGGATCTTCGCGCTGTACTTTTGCAGAAGATCCTTTTCTTTTTTTGAAAAACCCGTCGTGCCGCAGACAACAGGGGTTCTGTGCTCGGCCGCTTTTTTTAAGACATCCTTCAAGGCCTCTGGAGACGAAAAATCAATCCACACATCCACAGTCGAAGCTTTCTTTTCATCCCACTTTTCACCCCGCAAGGGGGCATAGACCAGATCGCACCGAGGATTTGCCTCGATAACAGCGGATATTTCCTTGCCCATTCTGCCGGCGGACCCGAACAGTCCGATTTTGATTTTTTTCACAGAAGACCCACTTTTTTCATTTCTGCACGCAAGGCCTCGGTGTGTTCCGGCGCCAGCTCAACCAGCGGCAATCGAAGCTCTGCAGATTCAATCAGACCCAAAAGCTGAACAGCTTTTTTAACCGGGATGGGATTTGCTTCCACAAACAGAAGATTGATCAGGTCATTGTACTTCGCAATATCCGCGCGAGCTTTTTCGATAGCGCCCTCAGATACCCACTTCTTCCACTGCACCATTTGGGCAGGGATCACGTGCGTTGCAACCGAGATCACACCATGACCACCGACACCCAGGAACTCCACGTAGGTTCCATCATCACCGGAAAGCATCACAAAGTCCTTCCCGCAGGCAGCAATCAGCTCTTTGGCAACATCGATTTTTCCCGTGGCATCCTTGATGCCGATAACTCCCGCGACCTTGGATAGATCACGAGTGGTTTCTGCGGATAAAGAAGTGATCGTTCTTCCCGGGACATTGTATAAGATCGTCGGAATCTTGACTGAACTGGCCACCGCCTTAAAGTGTTCATACAAACCCCGCTGCGGAGGTTTGTTGTAGTACGGAACAACAACCAGGATTGCATCAGCCCCCAGTTCTTCCGCTTTGCGTGAATCTTCAATCGTTTGCGCCGTGCTGTTCGAACCCGTTCCCATAATCAAAGGAACGTTGTTTCCACAGACTGAACGCAGGTGCTGCAACAGCTCTGCTTTTTCCTGTCCTGTCAGCGTCGGACTTTCCGCCGTAGTCCCATTGACGACGAAACCGTCAATGCCGTTTTGCAATTGGTGCTTCACCAGCTTATCCAACGACGCAAAGTCTATTTTGCCATTTTTAAATGGCGTAATCAGCGCCGTGAAAGTTCCTTTGAAATTTTTCATCCCACCACCTCAAGATTATATTTAAAATCACCAATAAACACGGCATCGCCCTCCATCAGTGGATGGGGGTCGCCCGCGATGAAGCTGACAAACATCACTCCACCAGGCATCTGCACTTCAACGCGGGATTCTTTGGTTTGTTGCGAATACACAAAGGCAGCGGCCACCGCGCCGGTCCCGCAGGCCAGAGTGTAATCCTCAACGCCACGCTCGAAAGTCACGGCACGAATTTTCGCAACAGATTCTTCGGCATAAAAAGTGACATTGGCCCCCGCAGGCTGCAAGTCATGATGCGAACGTGCTTCACGCGCCATATCCTTCAGCGCAACGGTGTCAGAGAAAGCGTGGATCTTCTGAACCAGATGAGGGACGCCGGTGTTCACCAAAGCAAACGTCTCCGTCGAACTGGATTTGGTTTTTAGTTCAATCTGCTCCTGAATGAATCGTGCCTCAGGCATACGAACGCGGACACGAGTGTCCCCAAGAACATGGGCTGTCACCAGACCCGCACCGGTTTTAAAGCGTAAGGCCCCCGTGGGACTGCCGCCCAGGTTTTCATAACAAAAACGGGCCGCACAGCGTGCAGCATTGCCGCACATTTCTGCGGTTGATCCGTCATTGTTGAAGAAGTCCCAGTTGTAATCAAATCCCTCAGATCCTGATTCAATCAAAAGAAAGCCGTCCGTTCCCACGCCCAGAACCCGGTCACAGACCAGCTTCGCAAATTGAGCCCGGGTCATCTTCAGATGGCTTTCAATGTCCTTCCAGATCGAACCATCGCGAGCATCCACCAAAGCGAAGGTGTTACCCGCGCCAGACATCTTCGTGATCGTGATTGGCAAAAAGGCACTCATGGCTGTCCAGCCTCTGAATCCTTGGACTTCTTTTTAACGGGAGTTGGGGATGTGGAATCTTTGAAAGTCGGCTCACCGCGCCCCAAAGGCGCCGGATTCAGCGGAGGAAGAGGGCGTCCTTTCACTCCGCAACCGAACATCGCTAGTGAAAGAGCTGCCAAAATGATCGTTTTATTCAGATGTTCCATGGATCCCCTTCAAATCGCCTTCCACCTCGGTGATACGGCGACAAAGCATGGGGTCTATCATATACTGTCTATACTGGTTCGCTGAAATGTTTTTGCAGGTCATCACGTATTTCTGAGCTTCCTCAGTATTAGGGCTCTTCTGCATCTGACTGACCTTCCAGATCCAATAGAAAGACTCAGGATATTTATCATCAGCCTTCTTTAAAAGAGCCAAGGACTCCTGAGCTTTGACAGGGCTGTTGAGCTCCAGATACTTCTGCACTTCCAGGGCATACCAGAATTTCTGCTGGGAACTCTTTTTAACTGCCACTGAGTCGATAACTTTCTGATATTCAACCCATTTCGACTGGCAGGCCAATGCCTGAGCCTGGGTCAATTTCAGCTCTTCATCAAAAGGGACCACCAAAAGCTGCTTTCTGACAGTCTCAAGACCACCTTTGCAGTCTCCTTTTGCGATCATCAGACGTGAAAGTTCGTTCACGATCGGGAAGTTATCAGGCTCGATACGAGCGGCCTCAGCCACCTTGTCCAGAGCTTGATTGATCTCGGACTTACGCAAGGACACGCCGGTCTCAAAAAGTTGCTGAGCCTTGTCACTGAAGAAGATGTTGGAAACCTCATTCACTGTCTTTTTCAGTTCACTGACAGCCTGAGGACGGGTTTCTCGTTGAATCGCGCTGGACAGAATATTGAGCGCCTGTTGGCGATCGCGCTGCAGACTCAAGTTATAGGCTTTTTCAATAATGTCTTTATAGGTCTCAGACTTGGGAGCTTTGGCCTGAGCAAAAACGAAAGGGCTGGAAAGAGTAAGAGCCGCTAAGACAGCGGCTCTTAAGAACTTCAACTTCATTGAACTATTTCTTTTGGAAAGACTTCAAAGCAACAGTCACGTTACCGAACTGGCTTGGAGCCACTTGTTTCAAAAGACCGGACATTGGGATTTGCTGTGGGTTGATCCAAGCATTGATCTCAGAGTTGTCTTCTTTGTTTTTCAAACGAGCGTGGATGCAATCGAAAGTACCTGCTGGAACAGTGATACGATCTTCTTTAACTTCAATTACTTCTACGTCTTGTTTAGGTACTTGTTGTTCTTTACCGTTCACCAACAACTTTTTAGTTTCGCCAGTGTTTGGATCGATCAACATTTCCATTTTTTGCTTACCAGCAAAACCAAGATCCACATCCTGATTCAACCAGATGCCATCAGCTCCGATGGATTTTACAGACATGATCATGGAACCTTTGATGAAACCCATGTCCACGCTGTAGTCAGCTCTGTCGCCAACTTTCCAGTCCAAACCGGTTGTCTGAGCTTGCTCCAGAATACCAGGCATTTGTGCCTGAACCAGAACGTCCGTTACAGATGGTGCTGCAACTGCATTAACAGAGAACGCCAAACCTAGGGCCGCAATAAGAGCCTTGAACATAAAATTCCTCCTTGAATGGTTATATGGTCCCCTAATGAGACCACGACCAAGGGTAGTGCAGTCAAGACTCTATTTACTGTTCTCTGTAACTACTCACCAGAACTTGACGCGGCTTGCTGCCATTCGCAGGGCCGACGACACCTTCTTTTTCGAAGATCTCAATCATGCGTGCTGCTCGCGGATATCCGAGTCTGAATTTGCGCTGAATTAAAGACGCAGAGATTTCTTTCTGCTCAGAAGCCCACGACAGAATTTCATCGTATCTCTCATCGTACTCTTCTTCACCAAAGCCACCACCGTCGCCGCCGCCAGCTTCACCGCCATCACCCCCAGCAAATCCATCCAGCGCTTTCATGGCCAGAGGATCGTATTCAGGTTCTGCTTGAGATGCCCAGTGTTTTACAACATTGCCAATTTCACCATCTGACAAATAAGGACCGTGGTGACGGGTCGGCTTACCAACACCTGGTGCCTGGAACAACATATCCCCATTCGGAAGCAAGCGTTCCGCACCCGAGTCATCAATGATGATTCGCGAGTCCATCTTAGAAGCCACCTTCAGGGCCACGCGGCCCGGGATGTTTGTTTTAATCAAACCCGTCACGACGTCTTTACGCGGAGACTGGGTCGCCAGAATCAAGTGGATACCGCAGGCGCGCGCTTTTTGTGTCAAACGCTGGATCGGCTCTTCGATGTTTTGTTTTTCCACGATCATCAAGTCTGCCAACTCGTCTACCACGATCACGATATAAGGAAGTGGCTGATAGTAGTACTGATCCAGCTTCGCTTTACCTTCTTCCAGCTCCAGGTTGATCTTTTCATGCTCTTCAACTTCAGCCTTGGAAAGGTTGCCGGTTTTTTCGTTGAACGCTTCAATTTTACCAACACCGAATTTGGACAAAGACTTATAACGCTTTTCCATTTCACGCACAGCCCACTTCAGTGCTGTTGCCGCCTTCTTCGGCTCGGTCACGTGTGGTAGCACCAGATGCGGAACAGTGGAGAACGGCGCCAGGTCGACCATCTTCGGGTCAATCAAAACCAAACGAAGTGTTTTAGGGGAGTGACGGAACAAAAGGCCCGTGATGATAGAACCCACAAACACCGACTTACCCGACCCCGTTGTACCGGCAATCAGCAAATGCGGCATCTTTCTTAGATCAACCACCTTCGGCTCTCCATCCACCGCACGGCCCACGGCCATCGGCAGCGCCAGGTCTTCGCTCCAGAACTGATCCTCGGCAATCAGGTCTTTGTAATAAACGGTTTCACGCTTCAGGTTCGCGGTTTCGATACCAACCACATCCGTGCCCGGAATGTGACCCACCACACGCACAGATTCTGAAGATAGGGCCAAAGACAGGTCATCTTCCAGCTCCGAAATCTTCGAAATTTTCACATCGGCATTGGGCTTAAATTCATACATGGTCACCAAAGGACCCGGCTTGGCATCCTGAATGGTTCCTTCGATCGAGAAGTTTTTCAGCTTCTCGACCAAAGAGTCGGCTTTGCGCTGAATCTCGGCCTTGTCAATCTTGATACGGGACGCTGGAGGGTCTTCCAGCAGCGCCAGTTTCGGCATATCCCAGTTTTCAATACGACGAGGCGGCTTGGCCTTCATCACAACTTTGCGCTTCTGTGCCAGACGAACCGCAGGAACCTCTTCTTCCTCTTCTTCGTCAGACTCCTCGGAATCCTCTTCGTCAGATTCTTCTTCGTCTTCTTCTTCGGCGGCGGCCAGAAGTTCTTCCAGCTCTTCGTCCTCTTCTTCTTCCTCGGCGTCTTTTTCTACGAACTTCTTGTCGGAAAGAGGGAAAATGCTCTTGGCTTTGGTTTCTTTGGCATCAGATTTTTTAGATTTTCCTTTTTTACCTTCCTGCACAAACATTCCAGAGAAGAATGCCGCCACCTTATCCATGACTTTCTTTTTCTTCATGGAGGCCAGAAGTCCCTGTGGAACTTCGGCAAGCTCTTGCAGTGTTTTTTCAGAATAGAAGACCACCAACACGGCCATCAGTGACCACAGGATGACCTGCACACCCACAGAGTTAAAGGCCCCCATCAAAGCCTGAGAAACGCCCAGACCCAATAAGCCGCCTAAATAGATTTGCCCCTGGAAAATCTTGGTGTTCGGCAAATACAACGAGAATAGAGCGGCCACATTCACTATCAGCAGAAAGGCCCAGACAAAACGAATGTTTTTAAGGTTCAGGGACTCACCTTTGAAAGCAGCATAGGCAATTTTGACAAAACAGGCCACGACCACCCAGGCTGCCAGGCCCATGCCCTGATACAACATATCGGCAAGGAAACTGCCCACAATTCCGCAATAATTTACAGCTTTTAGCCCTTGCCCTATGGAATTTAGGGAGGGGTCTAGTGGGTTGTAGCTAATCAGGGAAAGAGCAAAGAACAGCCCTAAACCCAAAAAGCCTATTGCAATGACGTCCTGTCGAAACTTTTTAAGGAATTGGTTCATTTAAAAAATTTACGAAATTCCCAGCAGTTAGTCATGCACCCTAGGGCCTTCCTTGACTTAAGCCCCGGGGTGCAGGACAAAGAGCCAGTCAAATGCTTAAAATAAATGAGATTTTCTATAGTATTCAGGGTGAAACCACCTATGTCGGCTGTCCAACAGTCTTTGTGCGCCTGACCGCCTGCAATCTGCGCTGCACCTATTGCGACACCAAATATTCCTATTATGAAGGCGAGATGCAAACGCTGGAAAATATTCTGGCGGAAATCGATTCCCACAAAGCCCCGAACGTCTGCATCACGGGTGGAGAACCTTTGTTGCAAAAAGAAGTGCACACATTGATGAGAATTCTTTGTGATCGCGGTTACAAAGTTTCTTTGGAAACAAGTGGATCAAAAAGCATTGCTGAAGTTGATGCGCGTGTGAAAATTATTTTGGATGTGAAAACTCCAGATAGTGGTGCAGCAAATTCATTTGTGATGGAGAACATCGGCTTTTCCACTCCCAGCACGGAATACAAGTTCGTGATTTGTTCAGAAAAAGATTTCGAATGGTCTGAGGAATTCTGCCGTCAACATAATTTATTTGAAAAATTTGTGGTTTTATACAGCCCATCATACGGCCAAGTCTCTGAACGCTGGTTGGCAGAAAAAATTTTGCAGAAAAATTCATCAGCAAGGTTGCAATTACAGCTGCATAAGTATATTTGGAATCCCGAAACACGCGGAGTATAGTCCTTAACGATTCATCTGAAATTTTGGGAGTTCCATGACGCCGAACCTAAACAGTTCCGATAATCTTTTTGTCGCCAACCTTCAATCTGTAAGCTTGGAGAAGTTAGTTAAAAGCAAACTTGAAGTTTTGTTTGCTCAACAAAAAGAAGCACAAGTTGAGTTGAATGGTTTGTACAATGTAGTTCTGGAACAAGTAGAAAAGCCACTTCTTGAGCTTGCTTTGCGCGCCTATAATGGCAACCAGGTGAAAACCGCGCAAATGCTGGGCATCAATCGCAACACTCTTAAGAAGAAAATTGACAACTACAAGATTCGTGTAAAGAAAATGAACTAAGATTCGTTCAAGTCTTGCATCAGCGGGCCAACCGAGAACCACCACCACGCACGAGGCCCGCAAACTTTGAGTTCTATTAATTTTCGCCACTCTAGAGGGGTTCAATGAGTACGCGAATACCACCACAAAATATTGACGCCGAACAGTCCATTCTGGGCGGTTTGATGCTTGATCGTGAAGCACTCGATCAGGTCGGTGACGTTCTGATGGCTGATGACTTTTATAAGCCAGGCCATCAAAAGATCTACGAAGCCATTAAAGAGTTGCACGCCAAAGGCCAGCCTATTGATATCATCACTGTGACGAACGTTTTGCAGTCACAGGGACACATGGATATTGCCGGCGGCCCTGAATATCTGATCAGCCTTTTGGATAAAACCATTTCTTCTGCCAATATCGGCACGCATGCCAAGATCGTTAAAGACAAGGCCACTTTGCGTCGCTTGATTGCAATTAATTCCTCTTTGATCGAAAAAGCCTACGAACAAGATTTCGTGGACGTGGAATCTTTCGTAGATCAGGCAGAATCTGAAATCTTTAAAGTGGGCGAAAACAAAACCAAAACAGGTCTTGTGGGCTCTATGGAAATCGTCAAGGCTTCCATTCAAAAGATTGAAGAACTTTACAAGAACAAAGCCGAGATCACCGGCCTTGCCACAGGCTTCAAGAAGCTGGATGAAATGACCGCCGGTCTACACCCGGGCGAGATGACGATCATTGCCGCTCGTCCGTCCATGGGTAAGACAGCCTTCTCTCTGAACATTGCTCAGCACGTGGCCCTTCGTCTGAAAAAGACTGTGGCTTACTTCTCTTTGGAGATGGGTAAAGAGTCCATGATGATGCGTATGCTGTCTGCGGAATCCAAAGTCAGCATGAGTGAAATCCGTAACGGTCGTATTCAGGATTCGGCATGGCCGAAGCTGATCAACGCGGCCAGTGCGCTTTCTGAAGCATCTATCTTCATTGATGATACGCCGGGTGTTTCTCCGTTTGAGATCCGTTCCCGTGCACGTCGTTTGAAAGCCGAACACGGCCTTGATCTGATCATGATCGACTACTTGCAGTTGATGAGCATGAAACAAAAGATGCAATCACGTGAGCAAGAGGTTGCCGAGATTTCCAAATCTTTGAAAGCCATCGCCAAGGAACTTCAGATTCCAGTGATCGCTCTGGCCCAGCTGAACCGTGGGGTTGAGGGACGTACAGAGAAGAAACCAATGCTTTCTGACCTGCGTGAGTCCGGATCTATCGAGCAGGATGCCGACGTTATCATGATGCTTTATCGTGATGACTACTACGACAAAGAAAATCCAGACAAACAAGGTCACGCCGAAGTGATCGTGGGTAAGCAGCGTAACGGTGCCACAGGCCCTGTGAAAATGCGCTTCGATGCCCAGTACAATAGATTCCGCGATGCAGACCCGGAAGGCCCAGTGAGTCCACTGCCTCCACCGCAGGCGCCCCCACCAATGCCGGGCGGCAGACCTAAAAACTTTGCACCTGGATCAACCGTCTAAGATAATGGGGCCCTATGAGGCCCCTTATTTATTTTTTCCAACGTAAGAAACCTCAACACTATAAGCCTGTCGTTCTGATCACGGGATGCAGCTCGGGTATCGGCATGGCTGTCGCCAAACTTCTGCATGAACGCACAGAATATCGTGTGGTCGCCACCGCTCGCGAAAAAAGCCTGGAAAAAGTTCGCAATGAGTTTCGCGAAGACGATCGTTTCCTGATCCGGGCTCTGGATGTGACTGACGAAAAAAGCCGCCAGCATCTGATCCACGATATCAGTCGCACCTGGGGTGGCGTGGATATTTTAATTAACAACGCCGGCATTTCCTATCGCGCCGTGGTTGAGCACATGACGGAACAAGATGAAGAACTTCAGATGGCCACCAACTATTTCGGTCCCATGGGGTTGATTCGTCTGTGTCTGCCACATATGCGTGAAACGGGTCGGGGCAAGATCATCAATATCTCCTCGGTCAGCGGGATGCTGGCCATGCCGACGATGTCTTCATATTCAGCCTCTAAGTTCGCCCTGGAAGGCGCCAGCGAGGCTTTGTGGTATGAGATGCGCCCCTTTGGCGTCAGAATCTGTCTGGTTCAACCGGGCTTTATCCACAGCCCTTCGCACAAGAACGTCTATCACACGCCGCAATCAGATCCGACTCGGAACTGGAGCGGGCCGTACTGCGATTTCTACAAGAACATGACCCCCTTTGTGGAGCGTATGATGAACATGTCGCTCACAACGCCAGAAAAGGTGGCCAAGCAGATCCTGAAGGCCATGAAAACTGAAAATCCGCCACTGTGGCTTCCGGCCACTCTGGATGCCACAGTGTTTTACTATATTCGCCGCTTGCTGCCGCGACGGGTGCTTTTGCCGTTCCTGTACTGGTGCCTGCCGGGCGCACGGAATTGGGCCAAGGAACATTCCCATCGGCGCAGCTAGGGGTTTTGTAAGTCCAAACTGGACCTTGGACTTGATTGCGCCTTTGGGGTTGAGTTCGCGTTAACCTCTTGATGGACTGGATTCGTCTTCACTACAGAGACCTTTGAAAAGCATGGAGGCTGATCATGGGAAATAAACTGGCGAAGGCAGTGGTTGCGGCAACAGGACTGCCCCAGGACCCTGTCGAAAGAGAATTTAACAACCTGCTGGAAAAGCATGGCAAGAACCCCGAAAGCCTCACGCTCGAGGAACTGCGGGAAGTGATGGCAGACTACCTGCAAACTGTGTTTTTGGAAATGCAGGTCGAAAACAGCGCCGAGAGCGCATAAAAAAAGGGTCCTCATCGGGACCCTTTTCTATTTTCTAAATCTCTTCAGATGAAGATTATTGTTGTTGAGCCAGGCGCTGTTGTTGTTGCTCTCTTTTGCTCAAAGTTTTGATCGCTTTGTTGATGAATGTCGCTTGAGATTTTACCTTCGTGTAAACCGCTACAAGTGAACAGTCATCTTTGCCGTCCTTACCAGCTCCACGGCTTGTGATGCCCCAAACGTATTGAACACCATTCACTTCAAGGAATGCTGGGCCACCAGAGTCACCATGGCAAGCGCCTTTACCTTGAGTTTGATCCAACAGCATTTCAGTTTTACCGAAGCTGTCAGCGATCTCGACATCCACCTTGCGAAGACGATCGTCAGATTTTGTATTCACACCATCGGTTTCAATCAATCCGTAACCTGCCAATGTCACCTTTGTGCCCGGAACAAGAAGGGATTCGTCAGACAAGAACTTTGCAATCTGATAGCCCGGCGCCATGCCGCCTGCGAATCTTAGAACCGCAACGTCACTGGCGTCTTCGCCATCCTGACCGATTTTACCGTAGTCTTCATGAACTTCAGAATCCACCACCAGGCGGATGTCAGTTCTTTGCATTTTATTGATGTCTGTATTGAAGATCACATACAAAGACACTTCTTTGTATTCTTCACCCACCTGAGGAACACAGTGGCCTGCAGTCAGAACCATATTGTGTTTAAGAAGGGAGCCTGTACAGATGAACTGACCTTCTTGATCGTCCGCTGTCTTTACAGAAGCGATGATCGCCACAGTCGTCTTTGCAATGCTGTCTTTGGTATCCACCGGCTGACCACCGATAATACCTGTGCTTTGTGTGCCGGACTGAACAGAGTTTTGAGTTGCTGGGGAACAAGCCGCCAAGGCCGCCGCCACACCCGTAAGAACCAAAGATTTTGTAACATTGATAAGTTTCATATGCCCCCCACCTTCCCCTAAAAGGTGAGGCCTTTAAACACCCAAAATGGCACCGGTGCAATACAATTTTTCAAATCAAACCCATAAGAAAGTCTTATGGCAAAAAAGTAAAAGGGACCCGTTGGGGTCCCTTTTAAAGAAACTTTCGCTTCAGATGCTATAAATCGGCTTACGCGCGCTCAACAGCGATCTGGATCTTTGCTTCCATACCTTCAGAGTAGCGAACCACAGCTTTGTGTTGACCCAAAACTTTGATTGGCTCTTCAAGATGGATGTCACGACGATCTACGGAGTGACCCATTTTTTGAAGTTCTTTGGAAATGTCTGTAGTAGTTACAGTGCCGAAAAGCTTATCAGTTTCACCAGCAGCCAACTTGAATGTGATAGTTGTGCCGTTGATCTTGTTAAGAAGCTCTTGTCTTTCAGCTTGAGCTTTTTTCTTCTTAGCTTCAGCAACGCGTTTCAAGTGTTCGTACTCTTTTACGCGTTTTTCAGTAGCTTCCGCAGCCAATTTGCGTGGGAACAGGAAGTTTCTTGCGAAACCTTCAGAAACGTTCACCAACTCACCAACACGACCTACATCTTTAACATCTTTTTGAAGAATAACTTTCATGTGATCTCCATTTTTTAGCTGTTTTCAGTCGGAGTCTTCATCTTGCGAAGACGCGCCCTGAAATCAACCCAGTAATCGACCAAGCCAACCACTGCCAGAATCGGCAATAACTGACCGACCAAGATTATGTACGTCAAAACTCGCATGAACAATCCTGCTCGCATCGAGTTTAGAAATACCTCCAACACCGCCAGCCCCTGAAAGAAATAAAGAACGATTGAAACGTTCAGTATATTAACTGCGAGGATAGCAGTGGCCTTACCGCCAAAACTCACCATTGTTAGAAGGAAGGCTGTCATCGCCACCCAAATAAAATAATCGGGCAAACGATATTCCAACAACTTGAGCTGAGAGGCAATTTTCTCGCGGGGCAAATTGAGCCACGAAAAAACCCTTCTCTCAAAAATAAGTCCCAAACCCAGGGCTAACACTAACATGATAACCACGGCTGAGGGCACCTGCTGGATCAAAACACCCGGATCCAACTTCACCGCCGGATTCATTTCCTGAACCTTTTGGGAGAACTGTTCCACCAGCTTCTGAACTTCAGCATACGTGTTGATCCCGTTTCTTTTGAAAGCTCCCATGATCCCCAGGCCCGCAGCCACAGATCCCACAGCAACACTCAAGAGTCCCGAAATCCACCACCCAAGTCCTCTTTGTTCTAATTCCATGTAGGCACCTAAAGTCATCCAAACGGAGCCTAAGAACAGAGCCAGAGGTTGAGCGTTCAGGAGCCACGCAGCTCCTGTGACTACGATCCCTAAAATCCAAAAGGCGATAGGACCGTAGGCTTTGCGCAAGACACGGAGAAGGGGGGCGCCCATAATCCCTGTGAGCATCGACAACAAAATCGAGAGTGATGAAATTGTGATGAACTTTTGGGGGGTCGCCGTCTTCTTCATGGCTTACGCCTTTACTTTAATTATTCGCCTTTATCGAAACGCTCAGAACGCTCTGCTTTTGCAGCTGCGAAAGCAGCTTTACGAGCAGCAGCTTTTGCTTCACGTTCTTTTTCACGAGCAGCAGATTCAGCAAGACCTTTTTTGAAGCCTTCCATGAATTTTGCCAAAGAAACGCGATCATCCAAGCGAGTGTGCATGAAGCGAAGAACTTTATCGTTGATGCGCATTGTACGTTCCAACTCAGCGATAGCTTGTGTGTCAGCTTCGAATGTAGAGTGGAAGTAGATTGCCTTTTTCAACTTGCCAATTGGAGTTGCCAAAGTTCTTTTGCCCCAAGTTTCCAAAGAGTTAACAGAACCTTTGTAAGATTCGATTGTCGCTTTGTTCTTCTTGAATAGATCTTTTTGATCTTCCAGAGTTGCATCTGGATGCATGATAACGACAACCTCGTAAGGTTTTTTCGTTGTAGTAGTTTCCATTGAACTATCCTTTCGGTTTATAGCCCCCACTTCTGTAAGCGGGAGCAAGGATGACTTTTTTAAATGTTTAACGGGTTTAGCACGGCTTTGGCCCAAGCACAAGGATTAGGCAATTGAATCCCCAAGAAACCAGTCCTAGAATGTGTAAATGGTCACTTTTATTGAGATAATGGACGGCCCCAACGAAGGCTCCCGCTTTAAGGTGGAAGAGGGTTTGACCCTCGGTCGATCGAAAGCCGACATCATCATTAAAGACGGTAAAGTCTCTAGCACCCACGCCCAGTTTGCCCTGGACGGGAAGGGGCAGTACGTTCTGCAGGATCTGGATTCCTCTAACGGGATTCACATTAACGGCCGGCGTGTGAAAAAAGTGGCGTTATTACCGGGGGTTATCTTTGAGCTGGGCAGAACCCAGTTCAAAGTCGTGACCGTCGAAGAAGAACTCGCATTGGACTTCTCCCGCCTCATAACTTGGCGCAGCATTTTGCGGGACCGTCTTGGGGACATCCCTGCGCCGGAAAATTCAACGCCTGCCAATCTGCAAAGCTTCAGTCCGGCTTTGCGGCTTCAGTTCATTCAGGGCATTCAAACTGATGAGGAAATTATTTTAGGGTACGGACCCCGATCGGCGGGGGCGGACTCTTTGGATATTGAGCTTCTGGATGACGAGGCCCCGCAAGAGGCCTTCGAACTGCACCCCGGTCCAGGCATGGTCGAAATTAAAATCCAAGCCAAGGGGCGGGTGACCCTTAACCAGAAGACAATAGATGCCGAAATGCTCAAAGACGGGGATTTGATTTCAGTAGGAAATACCCTTATTAAGGTCAGCTACGTCTAGAGGAAAGGCATCATGGAGACCACACCGAAAACCACCGGCAGCTTTGAAAGCTTCGATGGCACACCCATCTACTACGAAGTTCGTGGAGAAGGAGAGCCACTGGTGCTGGTGTATGGCATCGCCTGCCTTTTGAATCACTGGCATCATCAAATAGAATACTTTTCAAAAAAATATAAAGTCATCAGCTTTGATCTGCGTGGCCACCAGAAAAGTTGTCCCGTAGCCGACGCCAGTCAACTGACCGTGGAAGCCCTTTCCAAAGACATGATCGGCCTGCTAAAGCATCTGAACATCAAGAAAGCTCATTTTGCCGGGCACAGCTTCGGCGCACCGTTGCTTTTGGATCTATATTCACGCCAACCGGATCTGTTCATGTCGATGATCTTCATCAATGGATTTGCCAAAAATCCGATTAAGGGCATGTTTGGTTTGGACGTGATTGAGCCATTCTTTTATTTTGTGAAATCCCAGTACGAACATCAGCCGGACCTGTGGAATACTCTGTGGAAATTGGCGGTGGATAATCCAATGTCGATGTACCTTGCGGCCTTGGCTGGTGGATTCAATTTAAAAGTGACACACTTTAAAGACATCGAAGTCTATGCCCGCGGTGTCGCGCGCATGAATCTGGAAGTGTTTCTGCGACTGTTTGAAGAGCTGATGAAATACGACGGCGAAAGTGTGCTGGAAACCATCGAGGTGCCGGTACTGATTATTTCGGGTGAAAAGGACATGGTCACACCCATTCGATTCCAGTATCACTTCAAAGAAAAAATCAAACACTCCGAGTTCGTGCTTGTTCCTTACGGATCTCACTGCACACAGCTGGATTTCCCCGACTATACCAATCTGAAGATGGAAAAGTTTCTTATCGAAAGCTCCGTCAAATAGATCTTGGCATTCCTGATTTTGATTTCGGATAAAAATAGAATATGAAAAAGGCCACTCCTGAGAGTGGCCTTCCTCTTTTGATAGATCACGGAGCTAGCCTTTATCTCCAAGCAGCTTTTGTGATGTCAAATCCGTATTTGTTAACAGAGTCGTCGGAAGTGAACACGATTTTCACGTAGTCACCATCGATCACTGGAGAGAACGTTTCATCGTTCTTACCGCTCATAGTGCCGTAAAGTTTGCCCGCGGCATCGTAGAACTTCACGTTGTCATAATCTCTCTCCGTGTCGAACTTCGAGAAGAAGATGGAGATCTGTTTTGCACCCGGAACAGAAACCTCATACGTCAGATTCGCCTTGCCAGCATAAGGGTGAGGAGTGGAGTGAGCCACATCCACCGTCTGCCAGTTCACTGGATCGTTTGGATCCGGCTGTGGAAGAGTGTTTGTCAGCATGGCGTAGGCATTTGCCAAACCACCTCTTGCTTTACCACGCAGACCTGCAATTGGCTTGGATGTGGAAACAATTCTTTCCTTCATTTCAATACCAGTCAGGTTGGGCTCAGCGGAAGCCAGAAGAACTGCCATACCAGACACGTGAGGTGTCGCCATGGAAGTACCAGACCAAGAGTCATAACCAGTTCCAGTGATCGAAGAAACGATATTCACACCAGGCGCACCCACGTGAACCTTTGTCTTACCGTAGTTAGAGAAGGAAGCAATCTGACCACGATTGTCGATAGCCGCAACAGAAAGCACGTTTGGCACATCGTAAGTTGCAGGGTAAGTCGGGTTGGAATCATTGTTGTTGGATTCGTTGCCCGCAGCTGCCACGAACAAAGCCCCAGCTGCATTGGATCTTTCGATCGCCTGCTTCAGTGTTTCAGAGTAGCCACCGCCACCCCAGGAGTTGGAAAGAATCTTTGCACCTTTGGAAGTCGCGTAATCAATCGCCTTCAAAGCTCCGTCCAAAGAACCCGAACCGCTTGCAGAAAGGAACTTCACACCCATGATGCGCACATTCCAAGCCACACCCACGATACCTTTACCATCGTCGCCAGTAGCACCGATCGTACCAGAACAGTGAGAACCGTGACCGTGGTCATCCAGAGGGTTGCCTGTTGGTTTAGCAGCTGTCACGAAGTTCGCGCCGTAGATGTCGTCGATGATTCCGTTGCCATCATCGTCAACGCCGGGCTGACCATTCAACTCTGCATCGTTTGTCCACATGTTACCTTTAAGATCTGGGTGGTTGTAGTTCACACCCGTGTCGATCACCGCCACGATAACGTCTTTAGAACCTGTTGTGATATCCCAGGCTTGAGCGGCTCCGATATCCACGCCGGCAATACCTTCACGCTTTTGAGAATCCGGTTGACCGTTATTGATCATGCCCCAAAGTTGACCCAGCATCGGATCGTTTGGAGTTCTGTTGATTCTGTAGATATAGTTTGGCTCGATGATGTCGATGTTTGGATTTTGTGCCAATGACTTTACAACATTGGATTGAATCTCAAACACGGGACGTTTGATCACCACGATATTTTGACCAGGGATGGTGTCCTTCACGTAAGAACCTAATTCTTGGCTCAAGATATTCAAAGAAGATGTCGCGACTGCGTCGTCTTTGAATTTTACGATGAATTCACCAGGTACTGCCTCAGGTGCAGCCGCAAATGCGTTTAATCCAGTAAGCAACAAGCCAAGTGCCAGCGCTTTGGAGGCTCTTTCCATAAGCCTTTTCATGTGATCCCCTCCTTCAATGGGTGATTTTCTATCGACAGAGAGGGGAAAAATTTTCCCCAGACGTCCCTAGTTCCAAAATGGTACCAATGAGGGTAGGGGCTGGTTATCTATTTTTTATTGTGGTTAAGAATTTCTGAATTTTTGGCTGAAAGTCCAGCTTATCCCACGACCATGGTCTAGGAGAAGCCGGACTTTGCACTTGTTAGCTGGACTAAGAAACGGCTTTTTTACCGGTCTTAGGTGTGGGATTTTCATCAATAAAATCAAAACTCATTTGTTGAGGAGCTTTGAATTGTACGATTCTTTGCGGATTCGCTGCGATCTCTTTGCGCTCTGAAGGTGTCACGACATTGACGCCCGCGGAAGCCTTAATAAGGTGTTTGATAAAGGCTTCTTTCACGCTGTCAGGTGCATCGTTTTTGAAACCCAGTTCTGCCATTAGTTCATTGATCTTCTTCATAAGCCCAATCCTTGGTCTAGTTTCGGAAGTTTGTTGAACGAGCTTTAGAAGAATGTCGAAGAAGAAAAGATCAAAGATGTCTCTCAATGAGAAAGACCCATGCCGCAGAATTTAAAGGTTAAAGTTGCCTGGTTGTTTTTTCTGGCTACAGCGCAACAAAGTGCTCTAAATCCGTAATTAAGCATTCAATATTAAAGGACTATTTCAGAACTAAAAATTTGGGTGACGCTTGCTTTAGGGAAGGATTTGATGCGGCTTAGCCAGAAAAAACAACCAGGCACCTTTTGAGGACGGAAATAAAAAAGGGAGTCCGTGGACTCCCTTTTCTTTTTTTAGCCGGCGCCGCCGTCTTTGTGTTTTTCACGTTTGGTGACGTTGGCTACGAAGAATTCGCGGTTCATGCGCGAGATGTTCGTCAGCTGAATCTCTTTCGGGCAGGCCGCTTCACAAGCACCCGTTGTTGTACATGAGCCGAAGCCTTCTGCATCCATCGCGCCCACCATGCGGATGGCGCGCTCTTTTCTTTCCACCTGACCCTGTGGCAACAACGCCATATGGGAGATCTTGGCAGAAGTGAACAAAGCAGCAGAAGCATTCTTACAAGCTGCCACACACGCGCCGCAACCGATACAAGTTGCTGAAGACATTGCTTCATCAGCATCCGCCTTCGGAACCAGAATCGCGTTGGCGTCCACAGCATTACCCGTGTTCGCAGTGATATAACCACCAGCGGAGATGATACGATCCAAAGCGGATCTGTCCACCATCAAATCCTTGATCATCGGGAAAGCTTTCGCGCGGAATGGTTCAATCGTCAGGGTTGCGCCATCAGCGAAGTTTCTCATGTGCAACTGGCACACGGTTGTGGATTTCATCGGGCCGTGAGCTTCGCCGTCGATCACAAAGCCGCAAGTCCCGCAGATGCCTTCACGGCAGTCATGGTCAAAGGCGATAGGCTCATCACCCTTTGCGACCAGCTCTTCATTTACTGCATCCAGCATTTCCAGGAAAGAAGCGTCTTCAGAAACATTCTTTGCCTGATACTCTGCAAAGCCCCCTTGGTCTTTAGGGCCTTTTTGTCTCCAAACTTTCAAGGTCAGATTAATATTTTTTCCAGACATGCTACGCCTCTTATTTATAGCTACGAGTTGCTAGATGTACGTTTTCAAACTTCAGTTCTTCTTTGTGGCGAACAGAAGTCTCGATTTTGCCAGTGTATTCCCACGCAGCCACGTGACAGAAATTCGTATCGTCACGTTTAGCTTCACCATCCACCTGGTATTCTTCACGGAAGTGACCACCGCAGGATTCTTGTCTTTCCAGGGCATCACGACACATCAACTCACCCAGCTCCAGGAAGTCCGCCACGCGACCGGCTTTTTCAAGCTCTGTATTCAGGTAATTTGCCTCACCTGGGATACGCACGTTATTCCAGAACTCTTCGCGGATTTTTGGGATTTCTTGAAGCGCTTTTTTCAAGCCCGCTTCATTACGACCCATACCGCAGTATTCCCACATCACATGACCCAGCTCTTTATGGAAGCTGTCAACCGTGCGAGAACCCTTGATGTTCATCATCTTGTTGATTTCTTCTTTCACGCCGTGTTCAGCCGCTTTGAAGGCTTCATTCGTCGTGGAAACTTTCTCTAGCTTCGTGCCGCCCAGGTAATTACCCAAAGTGTACGGAAGAACGAAGTAACCATCCGCCAGACCCTGCATCAATGCAGAAGCCCCCAGACGATTGGCCCCGTGGTCAGAGAAGTTTGCTTCACCAGCAACAAACAGACCTGGAATTGTGGATTCCAGATTGTAGTCCACCCACAATCCACCCATGGTGTAGTGAGGAGCCGGATAGATCATCATCGGTTGCTTGTACGGATTCTGACCTGTGATTTTTTCATACATTTCAAACAGGTTACCGTAACGCTCAGAGATTTTTTCTTCGCCCAAACGCTTGATCGCATCAGCGAAATCCAAATAAACAGCCTTGCCAGATTCATTCACGCCACGGCCTTCATCACAACGATACTTCGCTTGACGAGAAGCCACGTCACGAGGAGCCAGGTTACCGAAAGACGGGTACACGCGCTCCAAGTAGTAATCGCGTTCATTTTCTGGAATCTGGTTCGGATGACGTTTGTCACCGACAGCCTTAGGAACCCAAACACGTCCGTCATTACGCAAAGATTCAGACATCAACGTCAGCTTGGATTGGTTTTCACCGTGAACCGGAATGCACGTTGGATGGATCTGTGTGTAACAAGGGTTTGCGAAGTAAGCACCACGCTTGTGCGCCTTCCAAGCTGCTGTCACCGCGCAATTCATCGCGTTCGTGGAAAGGAAGAACACGTTTGAATAACCACCGGACGCGATCACCACCGCATCGGCTTCGTGAGATTCAATTTCACCTGTTAACAGGTTGCGCACGATGATGCCGCGGGCTTTTCCGTCGATCACAACAAGATCCAGCATTTCACGACGGCTGCGAAGCTCGACGTTTCCTGCATCCACCTGTCTCATCATTTCAGAGTAAGCACCCAACAAAAGCTGCTGACCGGTCTGACCGCGGGCATAGAAAGTACGGGAAACCTGCGCACCACCGAAGGAACGGTTTGCCAAAGTTCCGCCGTATTCACGCGCAAATGGAACCCCTTGAGCCACCATCTGATCGATGATGTTCGCTGACACTTCTGCCAGACGATAAACGTTGGCTTCGCGAGCCCGGAAGTCACCACCTTTTACGGTGTCGTAGAAAAGACGGTAAGTGGAGTCACCATCGTTTTGATAGTTTTTTGCAGCATTGATACCACCCTGAGCCGCCACAGAGTGGGCACGGCGAGGGGATTCATGCACGCAGAAGGCTTTAACTTTGTAACCCAGTTCTCCCAAAGAAGCTGCCGCGGAAGCGCCGGCAAGACCGGTGCCCACGACGATGATGGAGTGCTTTCTTTTGTTCGCAGGGTTCACCAACTTGTAGTCAAATTTGGTTTTAGTCCATTTGGATTCAATTGGGCCGCTTGGAATTTTGCTGTCTAATTTGTTAGCCATTGATTCGTCCCCTTAGTTGCCGTTCAGGAAAATAAATACGGGTTGAGAAATGAAACCCAAAGCAACGACCACCGCGTAGGCGTAGCTCAGTTTTTTCCATGTATTGCGGTAAGTGCCTTCCATCAGACCCAAAGACTGGAACGTGGAACCCACACCGTGACTGAGGTGGAAGCCCAAAAGGATCAAACACACGACATACCATGCGATGTAGCCCGGGCTTTGGAAGACTTCGACCATCAGCTTCGCCAGGTCACGCATCACGACGCCGTTTACTGTCGTTTCGTAATGAGTACCGTATTTGAAGGTGATCAGGTGAAGAATGATGAAGACAAGAATCAGACTTCCCTGAACCGCCATGGTTCTGGAAGCCAATGAAACCTTCTTTTGGCCGCTGGCTGCAACTGCGTAACGCTGCTCTTTGGCTTCACGATTGTGCTTCGTAAGGCTGAGGGCGCAGAAAACGTGAACTATCAACGCCAGAACCAGAACAGCTTCTGCGACGTAAATGATGTTACCGCTTGTTAACGCGTGTCCGTAAGCATTGTAGGCATCATGGCTTACGAAGATTAAAAGATTACCGGCCATGTGTGCGAGAACAAATCCCGCCCAAATTAAACCGGTGATTCCCATTAGGTACTTTTTCCCGACGGTAGAACCGAGAAATCCAGACATGGTGTAGAACCCCTTGTTTTTTGGTGTGTATTTTCTCAATAAGTTTCCACTTACCTTACTCCCGCGGGTTGCTTTTTGTCCATGTCCCCCGTCATGTTTCGCGACACGTTAAATATACAATTTAGTTTTGCCTTTCCTGGACTTGCGATAGAACAAAGCCCTCTTAAAAACGGGGTAAAATATGAAGATTTTTGTGTGTATCAAGCAGGTGCCTGACACCGAAACAAAGATTAAGATCTCTCCCGACCAAACCGGAATCGACACGGCGGGTATTAAATGGGTTATGAACCCATATGACGAGTATGCAGTTGAGGAGGCCAACAAACTTCGCGACGCAAACCCAGGGTCCCAAGTATGGGTTCTGAGTGTTGGACCAAAGGCTCGTGTTGTTGAATCTTTGCGCACAGCTTTGGCTATGGGTGCTGATGAAGCCATCGTGGTCAACGGCGAGGGTCTGGACAACTTCTCTACCGCAAAAGCTTTGGCTGAGGTGATCAAGGCCGAAGGCGGCGCGAAAGTCATCTTCTCCGGTAAACTTGCGATTGACGACAACGCCTCTTCTGTCAGCCAAATGCTTGCTGAATTCCTGAATGTTCCTCACACTACAGTGGTATCGAAATTCAATTTCAATGGCGAAAACGTTCTTGTTGAGCGTGACATTGAAGGCGGCGCCAAAGAAGTGGTGCAAATGATGACTCCAGCGGTTGTGGCTGCGAACAAAGGCTTGAATATGCCTCGTTACGCAAGTCTTCCAGGCATCATGAAAGCCAAAAAGAAAGTGATCAAAGAAATCGAATTCGCTTCTTTGAACATCCCGGCTTCTGACATCAAAGTTAAATACACAGGTTTTGCTCTTCCACCGGAAAAACCGGCTGTGAAAATGATCTCTGGTGATGCTTCTGCACAGGCATCCGAACTGGTTAAACTTCTTCGCGACGAAGCGAAGGTTCTGTAAGGAGCTTGCGACATGGGTAAAATTCTAGTTTTTGCGGAACACACAAACGGTAAAATCAAACGCAGCGCTCAAGAACTGGTTCAGGCAGCGGCGGCATCCGGTAACACGGTTGTGGCAGTGGCTTTCGGTTCTCACGCAGGTGATGTAACAGCTGCTTTGGGTCACAATGGAGCTTCTGAAGTTCACGTTGTAAAAGACGCCTCTTTGGATGCTTACAATCCAGAGTCCTTCACTGCAAACATGGCGGCGATCATCGCGAAGGTTCAGCCTTCCATCATCCTGGCTTCTGCTTCTTCTACAGGGAAAGATCTTTTCCCGCGTGTAGCAGCTCGCTTGGGTGTGGGTGTGGCAAGTGATTGCACATCTTTGACTATTTCCGGTGATAACGTGACGGCTGTTAAGCCTATGTACTCCGGTAAGTGCTTTGCGACTGTAAACTTTGAAAACAGCTCCACTAAAATTGTTTTGATGCGTGCAAACCAACTTCCAGTTGCAGCAGTGGACACCTCCAAAACTGCAAGCGTGGTTGAACACGCAGCAGCTGCGGTGGATCTGAAAACTTTGGTAAAAGAAATCGTCAAAGGCGCCAGCGAAAAGTTGGATCTGACGGAGGCTAACATCATCGTTTCCGGCGGTCGTGGACTTAAAGAGGCTGCGAACTTCAAGGTTTTGAATGATCTTGCTGATGTTTTGGGTGCGACAGTCGGCGCTTCTCGCGCAGTTGTTGATGCTGGTTGGGTTGGTCACGGTATGCAAGTGGGCCAAACAGGTAAAACTGTAGCTCCAACTTTGTACATCGCGGTTGGTATTTCCGGCGCGATCCAGCACTTGGCGGGCATGAGCGGATCCAAAGTGATTGTTGCGATCAACAACGATCCAAATGCGCCAATCTTCCAAAAAGCGACTTACGGTATCGTGGGTGACGCTTTGGAAATCGTTCCGAAACTGACTGAAGAGTTCAAGAAGGCTCTTCACCACTAATCGTGTTTAGAAAATATATTCTTCCGATTATTGTTTTCATCTTTTACCGAACCCTCTCATGGACATGGAGGGTTCGGCTTATTGAGCCTGATTCCCTGAAAAATTCGCTTGATTCTTCCACTCCATCGCCGGTGGTGTTAGCGCACTTTCACGGAGATGAGCTCGCACTTTTATCTGTCGTAAAAAGATATCGTATTGCCACGATTGCTTCGCAATCCAAAGACGGCGAGCTGATGGCCACCGTCTTGAAATGGTTAGGGGCAAGAACCAGCCGCGGTTCTTCCACACGCGGTGGTGTGCAGGCATTAAAAGGTCTTTTGCGTTTGGTAAAAGACGGGGGAAATTGCAGCTTTGCCGTGGATGGTCCAAAAGGCCCGTTACACAAAGTCAAACCCGGGGTCTTTGAACTTTCCCGCATGATTCATGGTCCGATCTACGCGGCGGGCGTGGCGTGCGATCGCGCGATTCACTTTCCTAAATCGTGGAATAAAACCTTCCTGCCAAAACCTTTCGCCAAAGTGATCATCTACTGGATTGGCCCCATGTCTCCGGTGAGTAAAGAGGTTGATCCAAGAAACCCAGACCTTGCTCTAGAGTTAGAGGGGCTTTTACACCAAGCTAGACAGCAAGCTCTTAAATTCATTGCGGATAATGATGCTCAGTGCTAGCCTTTTAGCGTAGAACTCGCTTTCAGATCTTCGAGGCAATGACGCCACTTGATTTGGAAATAGCGCTAGTGTGTCTTCAACTTTTTAGAGGGACTTTTAAAGTATGAAACTTGTAATCAGCATCTTGTTGCTCATCTCTGCGACCTCTTTCGCTCAGAAATCCAATGAAGTCGTGGCTCAGGTGGGTAAAAAAACCATCACACTTGAAGATTTCAATAAAAAGTACAATGAGGTGAAGTCACAAACGATCAATCCTCCAACCAAGGAACAATTCCTGGAAGATCTGGTTCGTTTTGAAATGGGTGTGCAAGAGGCTGAGAAACGCAATTTGCAAAAAGACCCTATCGTTCAAGAGCGCTTCGATCAGGAAATGTACAAGGCTCTTCTTGAAAAGGATATCGGCCAAAGAATTCAGAAGATCCAGGTTTCTGATGCTGAAATGAAAGCTTGGTACGCTAAAAATCCGGAGCTTCGCACCAGCCATATCCTGATTGAGTTCAAAGCAGGCGCCACTCCAACTCAGGTTGCAGAAGCGAAGAAACGTGCCACTGAAATTTATGACGAAGTTAAAAAAAGCAAAAGGCCGTTTGAAGAACTGGTGAAGTTGTACTCTGACGATGCGCTTTCCAAGCAAGTTGGTGGTGACATCGGTTGGCAGTCTCGTATAACTCTGGTTCCGAACTACTATGATGCTGTTGCCAACATGAAAGTCGGTGAGATTACGGGGCTTATCGAGACGAAGTTTGGCTTCCACATCATTAAGTTGACGGGTCGTAGAAGCTATGAGAACGCGAACAAACGCCAGATCAGAGCGGCTGTTTACGACGAGAAAAGAAAAGACGTCTTCAATGACTACTTTGAGAAGATGAAGAAGTCTTATCCGATCAAAGAAAACAAAAGTCTTTTAAAATAAGGATTTGATTCGATGAAAATCAATAAGAGCCCCGCACTGACGGGGCTTTTTATTTTTATGAGCCTCGCCCTGGCGGGATGTCCATCAAGCTATCAGAAGATCTCTACCAAGCCGGTAGAGAAGGTGAATGATCACGTTCTGACCTCAAAACAGTTCGCCAATCAGCTGGCACGCCGGCTGCGCAACTTCGATGCTCTGGCCGCCAAAGACCCGAACAATATCCACCGAATCAAAGAAGAAATTCTGCGTGATTTCCTGGTGAAGAGCCTGACGCTGGATTGGTCCCGTGCTCAGAGCATCGTGATTTCCGAGGCCACCCTGGATAAAGAGGTCGATACCCTGCGCGCCAACTATCCGGACGATCTTTCCTTCCGACGGGCCCTGGCGCAGGAAAATCTGTCCTTCTCGGAATGGCGTGAAGAGCTTCGTTATTCTCTGATCGAGCGTGAGGTCTTTAAAAAGATCAATGAAAAGGTCAAGGCGCCCACAGAAGAAGAGATTAAGCGCTATTATGAAGACAACAAAGACCGCTACAAACGCAAAGAACGCATTTATCTGCGCCAGATTGTTGTTGATGAAGATGCCAAGGCCGATGCCATCAAGGTCGATCTGAAATCCGGGGACTTCGCGGAGCTGGCTCGAAAATACTCGATCACACCTGATGCCAAACAAGGCGGCGTCGTGGGGTGGATCGAAAAGGGGACCGTGGACTACTTTGATCCCCTGTTCAGTGCCGGATCCGGAGTGCAAACAATCAAAAGTCCCTTCGGAATCCATCTCATTCGCGTGGAAAAGAAGGCCGCAGCCTCCACGTTGCCACTTGAGGAGGTCAAACCACAAATCATCAGGGCCCTGCGCGCACAACGCGAGCAGGCGGAATACGTCGCATGGCTTGATGCTCAGCTCAGAAGTAGTAAAGTCTTAAAGGACTACGAATTGATGAACTCCATTAAAGTGGATACAAGAGGAACCAATGATTAATCTTCTTTTTGCTTTGCTAGTGGCTACACCAAGTCATGCTGAGGTTGTGGAAAAAACTGTGGCTATCGTCAATAGCGAGTTGGTTTTGGAATCAGACTTTAAAGATCTTGAAAAACGCATTCCCAAGCCCGGCATGGTTGACGAGGCTCTGCTGTTTGATAAGCCCGTCACCAGCCTGAAGGGGAACCGCAAGGCGCAGCTGGATTATCTGATCCATGAAAAGATCCTTCAATCCGAGATCAAGCGCCTGAACCTGACGGTGACAAGTGACCGCGTGGATTCCGAACTGAAAGAGATGGCGAAAAAGAATAACGTCTCTGAGGCCGAGCTTGCCAATGTGATCAAGCAGCAAGGCGTGACTCTTGAAGACTACCGTCGATTCCTGAAAGACAGTATTGAAAAACGTTCTTTGATGGACGCCGAGATCATTTCCAAACTGCGCATTTCAGATGAAGACGCCTTAAATGAGTATCTGAAATCCAATCCGAACAATCGTCCCTCGATCGATGAATTTAGCGTATCCCACATCTTCTTTAACCCCAAAAAAGGGGGCGCAGAGGCGGCCATCAAACGCGCAGAGACTGTTTTGGGTAAACTTCGCAGTGGTGACAACTTTGAAAATCTGGCGCAGCAGTACAGTGAAGATCCGAACTTTTCTTCTGGTGGAGCCCTGGGAACCTTCAAGTCCGGTGAATTCCTGCCAGAAATTGAAGAAGCGATTTCAAGCCTGAAGGCGAATGAAACCACTCCTATTGTCAGATCCCGCATGGGCTTTCATATCGTGAAACTGACAGGGAAAAAGCTGACAACAGATCCGAAGTTTCAGGCAGCAAAAGAAAGAATCAAATCTCAGTTGTTGGAGATCAGCTTCCGTCGTCAGCTGAAGAACTGGCTGCAAACCAAACGTGACGAGTCTTTCGTTCGTATCAATGAGTAGAAAAAGAATTGCGCTTACTACAGGGGATGCTGATGGTATAGGGCTGGAGGTCACAGCCAAGGCTTTGCATCACCTGGGGCCTCAGTCCAACACACAGTTCATCATGTGGCGAGCTGAGGGTGCTCCGGATAAGTATTTGAGACTTATCGACAGGAAATTTGAGCGCATTGTGGTGGATTCACTTTCAGAAGCCCTGAAGGTGACAGGACCCTACCTGATCGACATTGCCTCAGAAGAATCACCAGCCCACTGGGTGGAAACATCTGCCAAGGCCTGTTTGAGAAAAGAATTGCAGGCCATGGCTACAGCCCCGCTGTCCAAAACCTCGATCAAAGAGGCTGGCTATAAGGATCTGGGACATACAGATATACTCAAACGTGTCTCCAAAACCCGTCATGTTCATATGGGTTTTTTGGGGGATAAGTTCAATGTGGTGCTGACCACCGCCCATATTCCCGTTCGTGATATTTCAAAACACCTAAGTTTTAGCACCCTGGCTGAAGCTCTTTTAAATGCCGATGATCTTCGTAAAAAGCTGCCTGCGGCTCAAGCGAAAAAACCTATCGGTATTCTGGGATTGAATCCCCATGCGGGCGAGCAGGGATTGATCGGACAGGAAGAGCTTTTGTTCTTCCCGGAATTGATCTCTTTCGCGAAGGAAAGAAAGATACCTGTTCAAGGGCCTCTGGTCCCCGATGCGGCCTTCTTCCCGGCGAATTGGCGCAAATATTCGATATACCTTTGCCTTTATCATGACCAGGGACTTATTCCCTTTAAAATGATCCACGGACAGGATTCCGGCGTGCATATGACCCTGGGTATCCCTTTCATACGCACCAGTGTGGACCATGGCACAGCCAAGGATATTTTCGGTCAGAACAAGGCCAATCCCCATTCGATGATTGATGCCGTTCGCTGGGCGGTAAAATTAGCTCGACTCTAGAGCGCAAAAATTATACTCCTAAGCCCTTGAAATAATTGAGGTGATATATGTTTCAACCTGTGATTTTTAGAGAATACGACATTCGCGGTGTCTATAACGGACAGTTCGACGATAACTTCGCTTACCTTCTGGGTCGCGCTTATGTCGTGTACATGAAACAAAATAAGAACATCGACAACCCGACAGTGGCTTTGGGTTGCGATGCCCGTGAAAGCTCTCCAGCGATCATCAAAAATCTTGCAAAGGGTTTGATGGACTCTGGAGCTAAAGTCATTCACTTGGGCCTCGTAACAACTCCCGTATGCTATTTTGCCACTTTCGAACTGAAAGTGGACGGCGCGGTTCAGGTGACCGGTTCCCACAATCCGCCAGAATACAACGGCTTTAAAATCTCTGTTGGTAAGGGCACTATCTTTGGTGCAGAAATCCAGAAACTTCTGCACATCATTCAAAAAGGCGAATTCATCGACGGAAAAGGTTCTGAAGAGTCCTTCGACATCAAGCCGATGTACTATGCTCGTTACGCAAAAGAGTTTGGCACAATCAAAGACACAAAAGTTGTTTTGGACTGCGGAAATGGTGCCGGTGGTTCTGTCGTAAGAGGTCTTTTCAACGCCGTTGGTCTGAACCCAACCATTTTGTTCGAACAGCCAGATGGTACTTTCCCGAATCATCATCCAGATCCAACAGTGGAAGAAAACCTTGTTGATTTGAAAGCCCAGGTTCTGAAAGAAGGCGCTGTGGCCGGTATTGGTTTTGACGGTGATGCGGACCGCATCGGTGTCGTCGATCACACAGGCCGCATGGTTTATGGTGATGAGTTGATGGTGATTATCTCCCGCGCGATTTTGGCTGAACAAAAGGGCGCAAAAATCATCGGCGATGTGAAGTGTTCTGATCGCTTGTATCACGATGTTGCAAAACACGGTGGTCAGCCGATCATGTGGAAAACAGGTCACTCTTTGGTGAAAGAAAAAATCAAAGTTGAAAAAGCACCTTTCGGTGGAGAGATGTCAGGCCACGTGTTCTTCGCGGATCGCAATTACGGCTACGATGATGCTCCTTATGCGGCTTTGCGTTTGGTAGAGATTCTGGCGAAAACTGGTAAAACCATTCCACAACTTCTGGAAGGCTTGCCACCTTCTTTCAACACACCTGAAATCCGTATCGATACTACAGAAGAGAAAAAAGTTTTGATCGTCCAAAAGATGATCGAAGCTTTCCCGAACACTCCGGATGCTGACTACAAAGTGGACTTCACTGATGGCATTCGTTTGAGCTTTGCCGACGGTTGGGCTTTGTGCCGTTCTTCGAATACCCAGCCTGTGGTGGTGGTTCGCTATGAGTCTTCTTCGCAGGAAGGCTTGGATAAAATCCGCGGCCGTGTGGAAGCGATTGTAAATAAGTATCTTTAAAAAAAGAGCCGGGTGAATAGCCCGGCTTTTTTTATGTCTATTTTCTTTTTGTTTTCCTGGAGGTCGAGATCTTTTTCGAAACCTTCTTGCGAGAGACTTTCTTTTTTTTCTTTTGCTGTGGCCAGACACCGATTCTTGGGTCTCCGGAACGAACAAGTTTTATGATGGAATCTGCCAGGGATTCCCAGCTTTCTGACGTGAAGGGCACATAAAGCCACTTAGGCAATACCGGATGTAGAACAAGTGAAGGAAACTGGGCCTGCAGGGCAGGGTGCTGTTCACGCGATGTGCAGATCAGCAGACCATTCCAGATATCATAGGGATACTTCTTTCCGCGATAGAGATCATTTCCAGCATCCTCCATGATCACAAGCTTCAATTGCCCCTGATAGTACAAGGCCAGTCCGCCGAACATGGATTTGATAATGGCATCAGGTTTTTCCTCGAAAAATTCATAGATCCAGCGGTTTTCAAAATGCTTCATAGATCAAAAGTAACAAGGCCTGCAAAGCCCCTCAAGACAGAAAAAGTCCCCTGTCAAAGTCTTAGACACCTGGTGTGTCTCCTCTGTAATCTAGAGCCTCTGAGATGTCATAAGCTTTGCAACTCAATATCCCCGAGGTGCGACTATGAGTCTGATTCGACACACAAAAATTCTTGGCGCCGCTGTTCTTTCATTGCTGCTATCAACTTCCGTGGCCTTGGCGGACTGCCGGGATTGCACCACTTTGGACTTCGAAAAGCAGATCCAACTAAATCTGCTCACACCCATGCTAAGCATGAATCTGAGGCAGAAGATCGACTATATACAATCTCAGGGCATTGACGTTTATCGAGTGAAAGATACAGAAGATCTTCCCGTGACTGTTCCTTTTTTACCTTACGCCACTGAGGATATGATTCCCAAGAAGTTCCTAAAAGTATTTTCCGAAGGCGCCATCGGTCTTTACATGACCGAGTCCAACTACGCCTATGGAGTTGAAAAACCCACCATCCTCTTGATTGAAAGCACTGATGACTGGACCGTCATTCATGAATACGCTCACTATCTTTTTGACCGAGCCCGCATGATGACTGACAACACCCGCGAGTCCCTTCATCTGATGCACACCGAAGACGCACAGGAAGACTTTTTTGAAGCCAAAGAGATTTATCGCAACATGGGTCAGTATCGCGACGAAGACCACAAGCGCAGAACCATTCAGAGCTTTGTGTTGTTTGCAAAGATGCAGGTGTTCTTCGAGCGTTCGGCCAGTCTTGAAGAAACCACAATTGAAAAACTTCTGCGTAGTTACTATGTCTCACACGGGCCGCATGGCTTCGGCCACAAAGATATTGAAAGAAGCGACCGGTATGTCTTCAACACTTCACAAAAGGCTCAGCAGTCTTTGCGCCTTGTTCTGGAGGATTGTGTTGATTTGGCGAAGACTTTAAATAGTCAGGACCAGGCTCTTCTTAAAGAGCTATCTGACGTTTGCACTCAAGCGGATCTTTTAAAAAAAGAAAGTGTGAAGGTTTACGAGAGCACCGGTCTTAAAAAACCCCTGGAAGAGTCGAACTAGAGGGATTCATATTTTGAAAATAAAAAACCCACAACCGATGAAAGTTGTGGGTTTCTAAAGACCGTTTAACCGGCCTTCTTGATCAAGAGATCAAGCCTGAATTATTTCAAGCCCAAAGCGATGATCAATGCGTAGATAACTAGGGATTCGATAAGAGCTAGACCCAAGATCATTGGGATCAAAAGCTTACCAGAAGCCGCTGGGTTACGAGCGATACCTTCCAAAGCTGTGGAAGCTGTTTTACCTTGAGCCATAGCGCCCGCGAAAACAGACAAAGAGATAGCGATAGCTGCTGCGATAGCAACAAGACCGCGGTCTGCGTTAGCAACAACAGTTTCAGTTACAGCAACAGCTGCGTCTTGAGCGAAAGCGGAAGAAGCAAGCAAAGTGATAGCTGCGATGATCATTTTTTTCATGTGAACTCCTTATGGTTTAAAATTTTGCCTTTTAGTGATCGTGTGCAATCGCGAATGCCACGTAGACCATTGAAAGCAAAGTAAATACAAAAGCCTGAACAAAACAAACGAACAATCCCATGATGTAGAATGGAATTGGTACACCGATTGGTACCAGATCCAGGAACACGGAAAGAACCGTGTGGTCACCCATCATAACGTTCGCAAGACGAAGACCCAAAGAGAACGGACGAACAACGTGAGACACGATCTCGATCACGAACATCAATGGCGCCAGGAAAATAACCGGACCCATGAAGTGTTTAAGATAAGCCACAGGGCCGTTTTCTTTCACACCTTGGAAGTTATAGAACAAGAACATCAAAACACCGAATCCGAAAGTGGTGTTCATGTTCTCTGTCGCAGGAGTCATACCCGGAATCATACCCAACAAGTTGTTGAACAAGATGAAGAAGAAGACGGAAGCGAAGAACGGGATGTAGTGCTTACCGTGTTCACCGATAACCATCTCAGCCAGGCCTGATGTCATTTCAGTTAGAAGTTCGAAGATCCCACGAAGAGAGAACTTACTCGCAGGCATAACAGCAGTTTCACCTTTTCCAAGTGAAGCTCTTGCCATCAAACCAATTCCAAACGCTGCAACAGTTGCGATACCCAAAGTAGCAACGTGTGCGTATTCGTGACCTACTCCAGGAGCCAGTTGTGTCCAGTTAAATGACATCTTCTTTTCCTTCTCTTAAGGCTTCTTTCGTCGCGTAAGCGAGTGCTGAAAGAATAAAACTTGCAACACCGAGAGCGAACCACAAGGTATCGAACCACGGCAAGGCAACAAGCTTAAAGATAATAATCCCTAAAATCGCGTACTTAAATACAATGATCCCGATGGCTAGGGCAACCAATTTCTTATTGAAGATCAAGACCCAGGCAATTCCCGCCAGAAAGAAGCTCAGAAAAATGACCAAGCTACCGGAAATGAAGGAATAATTGTGTTGTGGCGCAGCAAAAAGCCCTAAAAGAAGGCCTCCTAGGAGGATAAGAAGGGCTTGAATGGTAAGAACAAATTTCATGGCGTTCCGGGTGGTTTCTTGGATTCTGATTCTTTCTCATCTTGTTTCTGCATTCTTTGCAGCAACCAGATGACCCTCCACAACCAGCCCACCAAACTGGCCAGGCTTAATCCGGCAAAGATTAGGCCCTTGGTTTGATATTTCTGATCAAGGTATTGCCCAAGGTAAAAACATCCCAGAATCAAACCGACAAGCTCAAAGCCGATGGATGCAAAGATTATATACTTTTTCATTACTTCCTGAAGCCTTTCGCGCCGGGGGCATTCTTCATACGTTCCTGAAGGCGCTTGATTCGCAGTTCAATATACTCCGGAGGATTGTATTTCCCTCGATGTTCTTCCAAAACGGCAATCGCACTCTTGAAATCAAGATTCTCTTCGTAACAAACCGCCAGGGTCAATGCGACATTCTCCTGCACGGCTTTGTCAGGATAGTCATCAATCAGATCCTTAAAGATCACTGCGGCGTTCTTAAAGTCTTTCTTCGCAACCAGAATATTCCCTTTTAACATCATCGCGCTAAAACGGATATTGTCGTCACTTTTAAGCTTCAAAAGAGAATCAATCTCCGACTCGGCCTGAAAGAAGTTGTTCAGGTAGTACTGTGCCCGCGCGATGTTCATTTTATATTGAGCAGCCTCCAGATCCGTGTGAGGCATCTGCTGCAACTTACTGAACTCAATAATGGATGCCTGATAATCCTGAAGGTTATTGAAGTAGATCGAAGCAATCTGTCTTTGGGATTCCAGCCGTTCTTTTTCGTCAGTGGAATTCAGCACAATATAATGGTGATAAGCGACGGCCTTTTTAAAGTCCTTGATTTCAAAATAGGAAATTCGGGCGGCTTCGCGAGCCGCCTCCAGTGGGTATTTGCTGGGAGCGTCTCTTTTAATGACTTGATCCAAGTACCCCAGGGCAATTCGATAATGTCCCTGGGATATGGATTTTTGCGCTTGTTTAAAGTCTGCTTCTTCCTGGGAAGAGCAGGCGGACAGAGCCAAAACTAGGGCAACCAGCAAGGCTCTGATCATTTTAGTGAGTGACTCCCTCTGGAGCTGTTTCTTCAGCCGCAGATTCATCCTCCGCTACAACGGCAACACCGGTTACGGTCTCTTCCTTCTCATCAATGTTGATCAGGCGGACACCTTGAGTGTTACGACCAAGAACAGAGATATCAGTCACCTTCATGCGGATAACCTGCCCCTTGTCTGTAGAAAGGATAAGCTCCATGTTGTCGGCCACTTTTTTGGTGCCGATAACAACACCGACTTTGTCTGTGGTTTTCTGAGTGATAATACCCACGCCACCACGAGACTGAATACGGTACTCGGCCACTTCGGAGCGTTTTCCATAACCTTTGGAGGTCACCATCAAAATAGTGTCTTTGGTGTTCTTTTCAAGAACTTCCATCGCCACCACGATGTCGTCTTTTGCAAGAGTGATCGCTTTCACGCCGCGGGCGGTACGGCCCATACCACGCACATCAGCTTCGTTGAAGCGGATGGACATACCTTCTTTGGTCGCAATGAAGATATCACTCTGACCGTCAGAAATTTTCACATCGATAATCGCGTCATCCAGATCGGTCGTCAGCGCAATCACGCCGGCTGTTCTTGGGTTGGAGAAGGCATCCAAAGATGTTTTCTTGATCACACCTTTTTCCGTCAGCATCACCACGTATTTACTTTCACTGAACTCATTCACCGGCAGAATCGCACGAACGCTTTCACCATTGGAAAGCTGAACCACGTTGGCCAAAGACTTCCCTTTGGAAGTTCTGGTGCCCAGAGGCAGACGGTGAACTTTACACCAGTAAACTTTACCTTTGTCAGTGAAGACCAGCAGCATGGTTTTGGTGCTCGCAGAGAAGATGTCCGTTACGTAGTCTTCTTCTTTGGTCTCCATGCCTTTAAGACCTTTACCGCCACGTTTTTGCACGCGGTATTCTTCAACCGGGATACGTTTGATCAGGCCTGTGTTGGTCACAGTCACAACCATTTGTTCGTCGGCAATCAGGTCTTCATCTTCCAGATCACTCAGGTCACCCGTGATTTGGGTGCGTCTTGGATCGGCATAACGTTTTTTCAGGTCTTCCAGTTCGCCGACGATGATTTTGTAAATCTCACGAACATCAGAAAGTACAAACTTCAACCAGTCGATTTGTTTCATCAACTCAGCCAGTTCAGCGATGATCTTATCGCGTTCCAAACCTGTCAGGCGCTGCAAACGCATTTCCAGGATTGCTACGGCTTGTCTTTCAGAGAAGTCGAATTTTTCCATCAGGGCTTCACGAGCCGTGTTGGCTTCTTTGGATGCTCGGATGGTTTTGATTACTTCTTCGATGTGATCCAGGGCTTTTTTCAGACCTTCCAGGATATGGGCGCGCTCCTGGGCTTTTTTCAGTTCGAAGATACAACGTTTGGTGACGACGTCACGGCGGTGATCAACGAACGCTTCCAGCATGCCTTTCAAATCGAAAGTCACGGGTTGGTTTTTCGCATCCAGAGCCAGCATGATAATACCGAAGCTCGTCTGCATTTGAGTAAACTTATAAAGTCTGTTCAGGATCACGCTGGCGTTTTCACCGCGTTTCAGAACAACCACGATACGCATACCTTCACGCGAAGACTCATCACGGATGTCCGAAATGCCTTCGATTTGTTTGTCACGAACCAGGTCCGCCATACTTTCAATCAGTTTGGCTTTATTCACCTGATACGGGATCTCGGTGATCACGATCTCTTCACGGTCTTTAACCTGAACAATTTCTGCCACCGCTTTGATTGTGATAATACCGCGGCCTTTTTTATAAGCCTGCAAGATACCTTCACGGCCGGCAATCACACCAGAAGTCGGGAAGTCCGGACCCTTAATGTGTTGCATAAGATCTTCAATCTGACAGTCCGGGTTGTTGATCAGGTGGATACATCCATCAATAACCTCACCCAGGTTGTGCGGAGGAATGTTGGTCGCCATACCCACCGCGATACCCGCTGAACCGTTCACCAAAAGATTTGGGAATTTGGACGGAAGAACCGTCGGAATCAACAAAGAGTCATCGTAGTTCGGACCGTAAGAGACAGTTTCTTTTTCCAGGTCGTTCAGAAGCTCCTCTGCCAAAGCCGTCAGACGGATCTCAGTGTAACGCATGGCTGCCGGGCTATCACCGTCGATGGAACCAAAGTTCCCCTGACCATCCTCAAGCGGGTAGCGCAAAGAGAAGTCCTGAGCCATACGAACCATGGTATCGTACACAGACGCATCACCGTGAGGGTGATATTTACCGATCACGTCACCCACCACACGGGCCGACTTCAAATACGGTCTGTTGTGGCGGTTGTTCATTTCACTTTGAGCAAACAAAACACGGCGGTGAACCGGTTTCAAACCGTCACGCACGTCGGGAAGCGCACGGCCCACGATCACGGACATGGAGTACTGCAGATAAGCTCCGCGCATCTCCTTACTGATATCAACTAACGTGACGCCTTTTTCTTCTTGATTATTTTCCATAAAATTTCAAATCCCTTAAAAATTAAACGTCCAGGCTTCGTGCCAACAATGCGTTGTCGTGGATGAATTGACGACGAGGTTCAACCATTTCACCCATTAGGATGGAGAAGGTTTCGTCGGCGGCAACAGCATCGTCGATAGTCACTTTCAGAAGAGTTCTGTTTTCCTTGTTCAGAGTGGTTTCCCACAACTGCTCCGGATTCATCTCTCCCAATCCTTTATAGCGCTGGATGTAGATTCCTTTTTTCGTGGATTCCATCACGTGAGTGTAGAAGTCGTTGTAGTTCTCAAACTGAACTTCGTTTTCACCTTCAAGAATGGTCAAAGGCAGAGTGCTGATCGCCTGAATATCAGACCAGATTTTTCTAAGCTCGATGATTTCAGAAGAACGCAGATTGTCCGTGCTGAATTTCGTCGTCATGCGGTCAGCATAACGAACGGTGTAGATGTCAGCATAGATTTTGCCGGTTTCAGCTTCTGTTTTAACTTCGCCTTTGTATTCGGTAATACCCAGTGTCTGATCAGAGTTAACCCAGGCACCCAGGTCTGTAAGAACCTGTTCAATCTTTTTGGCATCTGTGAAGGTTTTTTCAAAGTCAGATACTTTACTCAACAGGAAGTACAAAACGTCCTTGTCGTATTTCTTAGAGGAAACACGCAGTAGATCATTGAAGCGCTGGATATTCAGGATCAACTGACGCAGTTCTGTTTCCGGCAGGGACTCTTTACCTTTGATTTTGAAGTTTCCAAGACCGGAGCTAAGAAGATATTCCGTCAAAGCCGCTTCATTTTTCAGGTAAGTTTCCTCTTTGCCTTTTTTCGCGCGGTACAGAGGTGGCTGGGCGATATACACATAACCACGCTCAAGCACCAACGGCATCTGGCGATAGAAGAAGGTCAGAAGCAACGTCATGATGTGTGATCCATCGACGTCGGCATCGGTCATGATGATGATTTTGTGATAGCGGATTTTATCCACGTTCACGTTGTCTTTGCCGATACCGGTTCCCAAAGCAGAGATAATAACTTTGATCTCTTCCGAAGAAATGATTTTATCGAAACGTGCTTTTTCGACGTTCAGGATTTTACCCTTCAACGGCAAGATCGCCTGAGTGCGACGGTCACGTCCTTGCTTCGCGGAACCACCTGCGGAGTCACCCTCCACCAGGTACAGTTCACAAAGAGCCGGATCACGTTCCTGACAGTCAGCCATTTTCCCTGGCAGGGATCCGCCATCCAAAACAGTTTTACGACGAGTCAGATCGCGGGCTTTTCTGGCAGCTTCACGGGCACGAGCTGATTCCACACACTTGCCGATGATATTTTTTGCCACGGATGGATTGCGATCCATCCAGTCCGCAAGCTTTTCATTTACCATCGTCTCGACAATACCCTTAACTTCGGCATTACCCAGTTTGGTTTTTGTCTGACCTTCGAACTGAGGTTCACGAACTTTGACAGAGATCACAGCCGCCAAACCTTCACGGATGTCCTCACCCTCAAGGTTGGCTTTCAGATCTTTCAGAAGATTTTTTTCAGTCGCATACGCATTCGTTGTACGAGTCAATGCGGCACGGAAGCCGACCAGGTGAGTACCACCTTCATGCGTGTTGATGTTGTTGCAATAAGTGAAAATGGATTCAGAGTAGGAATCATTCCACTGCATGGCGATTTCCACATCGACATTGTCTTTTTCGCCCTTGAAGTAAATCACTTCGTTGTGCAGGGATTTTTTGGACTGATTCATGTACTTTACGAATTCAGCCACACCTTCGGAATACTGGAAGTCCTGTTTTTTGCCGTTGCGTTCGTCGGTCAAAGAGATATGCAGGCCCGCATTCAAGAAAGCCAGTTCACGGAAACGGTTGGCAAGAGTGGTGAAATCGTAACTGAGAGTTTCGTCTTTGAAGATGGTGCGATCCGGTTTGAAAGTTACTTTCGTTCCGGTTTTTGTTGTGACTTCACCTTTTGCTACAGGAGCCAGAATTTTTCCACGCTCGTAGTTTTGTCTCCAGAAGTGTCCATCGCGCTGAACTTCAACTGACACACGGTCAGATAGTGCATTCACAACTGAAGCACCAACCCCGTGCAGACCGCCGGAAACTTTATAACCACCGCCGTCGAATTTACCACCAGCGTGCAAAACGGTCATAACCAGTTCCAGAGCGGATTTACCAGTTTGTGTTTGAGTCGCGACCGGAATACCACGACCGTCGTCTTCAACGGTGATGGATTCATCGGCATTGATGGACACACTGATTTTTTTGCAGTAGCCAGCCAAATGTTCGTCTACCGAGTTATCCACAATCTCATACACAAGGTGGTGATAACCTTTGAAAGCGGTATCCCCGATATACATCCCGGGACGCTTACGAACTGCTTCAAGACCTTCAAGAACCTGAATTGAATCGGCCGAATAGGATTTTTGTTCTTCTACTGACACTGGAACCCCTCATTGCTTTGCATACCCTTCGACACTCTCGAAGAAGTCGCGTTCATCATTCGCTTCCGGTTTAGAAACCGAAAGGATCTACTCAAGGATATGACCATCCTTGATGCGCACAACGGAAAGCTGATCGAGGCTGAAAGAGTCGGGTAACGTGAAATCCGTGGTCGTCACAAAAATCTGCGTATTGATCTCGTGTAAGAACGTAATCAGTGCATCTCTTTTGGCTTTATCGAGCTCGGAAAGTACGTCATCCAACATCAGCACAGGATAGGTCCCGTGAGCCTTCCTATGATACACAATTTGGGCCATTTTGAAAGAAAGAATGATCGCTCTCTGCTGCCCCTGGCTACAGAAAAATCGTGAGTCTTTTTGCCCATATAGGAACACAATATCGTGCTTATGTGGACCGACCAAACTTGTCCCGCTTGAGAGCTCCGCATCATGCAGTTCACGCAGACGTTTGGTGAGCGCATTTTCGACTTCTTCTCGTGTAAAACTCACCGCGTTTTGATCGGAAATCAGGTATTCCACCGAGATATCCACATTCATGTTACCGGAAATGTATTGCATGGCATTATTAAACTCTTTGGAGAGTCCTGCCAAAGCAGTGATGCGGGCATGGGTCAAATCGGTCGCTAAACGCACAAATTGGGGCTCCAGGGACTCCAAAAGTCCTTCCGTGACCGTTTTGTCCTGTAAGCCCTCTAAAAAGTTCTTAAGGATCTTGTTGCGCGTTTTCAGGGCTTTTCGATAATCCGCAATCAAACTCACATTTCGGCGGTCAAAAGTGACGAGCAGTTCATCCACCAATTCACGGCGATGATCAGCCCCTTCTTTGATTGAAGCCAGACTTTCCGGACTAAACACAACACTAGCGAAGATTTTTCGAACATCGGCCGAGTTCACACGTTTTTCGTTTAACGTCAGGACCTTGCGACTTTTTGAAAGTCCCATCTTCAGTTTGTAGTGAAGTTCATTTTGACTGATCAGCGCCTGGATGACGGATTCGCTGTACTGGGAATTAATCAAAGTGGAATTGTCAGAGTAGCGGAAGGAGTCCCCTTGAGAGATCATGTACATCGCCTCAAGGAGATTTGTTTTCCCTTGTCCGTTTTCCCCGAGGAAGACATTCACTCGAGGAGAAAAGGACAAGACCACGTCCCGATAATTTCGGAAATTAACCAGACGCAGTCGTTCGAAGATCATTAGATTCTCATCGGCATCACAACGCAGGTGTAAGTCTGATCGTTGTGAGGTCTCATCAAACCAGGGGACAGGTGATCGTTCAGCTCAAAATCAATCTTATCCTGGTTCATACTTGTCAGGATGTCGGTGATGTACTTGGCATTGAAACCAATTTTGATTTCATTACCTGCGTAATCCACTTCGATTTCCTCTTTCGCATCACCCAGCTCTGGATTGTTGGAAGAAATTTCCATACGACCGTTGGATAGATTCAACAACACCGCTTTGGACTTTTGATTTGCCAACAAAGAAACGCGTTTCAGTGAAGTCAGGAATGCATCACGGCTTATCATCACTTTTTGCGGAAGCTTCTGTGGAATAAACTGTTGATAATTCGGGTACTTTCCTTCGATCAAACGAATCATCAGAATTGTTGATGAATGTTTCAATACGAATTGGGAGCCTTCCACAGCTATTTCCACAGTGCCTTCGATGCTTTCAAGAATTTTCTTAATTTCATGAAGACCTTTGCGTGGAATGATCACACCTTGAGTCGCATTCACTTTGATTTCTGAGGATGGTTTATTCACCAAACTCATACGGTGACCGTCAGTTGCCACCATTTTGAATCCAGACTGTGGATTGAGCTCAAAGAAAACACCATTCAGGTGATAGCGAGTTTCGTCTGTGGAAACGGAGTAGATTGTTTTATCAATCATCTCTTTCAAAACTTGTGCATCAATTTTAATAAAAGCCTGAGAGTTGTAAGTTGGGAAGATTGGATATTCTTCAGCAGAGATACCCACAATCTTGGATGTGTACTTCCCTTGTTTGATCTCCAGCCAGTTATTTTCTTTTTTAATCAGAGTGATAGGGCCTTCAGAAAGTTCTTTGGCAATATCGAATAAACTTTTTGCACTGACGGCGACTTTGCCTGGTTGATGAACTTGAACTTTGATTTGGTCTGTCAGGCTGACTTCCAGATCTGTGGCAAAAACCTTCAACGTGTTTTGGTCTGCTTCCAGCAAAACATTGATCAAGATTGGCATTGTGTTGCGTTTCTCAACAATGTTCTGAGTTTTTCCGATAAGGCTTAACAGATCTCGCTTATCAATTTCTAATTTCATGAAAGACCCTCTTTTGAACGCTCTTATTATCTAATTCTATATATATAAATATCTAGTAGTAGTAGTAGGGGCGTGGAAAACCTAACAAATCCCCTAAGTGCATGTAAACACTAAAAAACATTTGTGGATAAAGACCCTGTACAACTTTGCAGTTTTTGAGCCTTTTTTGGGGGTAACTTTGATCCACATTTTAAGCCCCAAACTCTTCCACAACTCTTTCCACAGTCCACATTCACACCCCTGTGATATTGTGGATACGCTGTTCTAAATCTTCGATATCCTTGGCAATATCCTGGTCCGCTGCTTGTAGATTCTTAACCCGTTCCAGAGCATTCATCACAGTTGTATGATCTTTACCACCAAAAGACTTCCCGATATCCACCAATGATTTATCCAGGAACTTCTTAATCAGATACATCGCGATTTGACGTGGAACGACAATCGGCTTCGCTCGGGTGGAAGATTTTAGATCCAAAACACGCACCTTAAAGTGGTCAGCGACCAGCTTCATGATCTCTTCCACAGAAATAGTGGATTGAGTTTCGTGGTGAGATAGAATGCGCTTCACCAAGTCATAATCAATCGGAAGACCCTGGAGCTCAGAGAACATCTTTACTTTTTTTAGATTGCCTTCCAACTCTCTGATCGAGCGTTTGGATATTCTGGCTATGTAGTTCACGACGTCTTCAGGAAGGCGCACATTGAACTTTTCGGCCTTGTAGCGAAGGATGGCAATACGCGTTTCCAGATCCGGCATGGTGATGTCTGCGATCAACCCACGCTCCAAACGGGTGCGGCTGCGGTCTTCCAGGCCGTGGATATCTTTAGGCATCCGGTCGCTGGCCAAGATGACCTGCTTACGGCTGTCGATAAAACTGTTCACTGTGTGGAAAAACTCTTCCTGGACAGCCTCACCACGAGCAATAAACTGCACGTCGTCGACCAGAAGGATGTCGGAGTTCTCGCGGTATTTTTGGCGGAACTTATCCATTTCATGGCGGCGGATGGCTGAAATACACTCATTCATAAAGCGTTCAGCCGAGATGTATGTAATTCTAAGTTGCGGATATTGTTCGCGAATATGATTTCCCGCAGCATGCAGTAAGTGGGTTTTACCCATTCCCACAGGTCCATATATATAGAGTGGGTTATAATCATCGGCCCCCGGATTACGGGCGACGTTAAAACAGGCGGCATGGGCAAATTCTGAGTTTTTCCCCACGACAAAGGTAGAGAATGTCAGATCTGAATTGAGACTATCCGTACTAGACCTTGGTTGAGTAGGCTGGATATTCTGAGCACGCGCCAATTGTGCTTGGAGGATCTCAGACCCACTTAAAAGTTCGTCCGGGGTGGAGGATGTCTCAATATGAGAATTTATTTTGTTCCCCGTAATACTGAACTCGACTTCAAAGGGTTTTCCATAAGTATCTGAAATCTCTGTATAAATCTTATCCTGAAGGTTCTCAATCACGAAGTACTGGTGAAGGGCATTAGGCACTCCAAGGACTAGGCGAGGGCGTTCGCTTGGCCCCGTAGTGCTTACGTACTCAATAGGGTCCAGCCAGGTATCCAACAACTTGTTATTGTCGTTCCTGCTTTTCATCTTGGTTTTGATAAGTGTCCAAAAAGACGAGTTTAATTCCACGTGATTCCCCTCAAGTACCGGGTCCTCTTAACAAGGGGAGCTGAAGTTTTCAACAGTTGACCTTATTGCCGCATTGTGCTTTATTAATGCCCCACGTATC